>CP070657.1:3176366-3184496 GCA_020355085.1 Deltaproteobacteria bacterium | reverse complement strand
CCCCTTTTTGAAACAAAGGCACCGAAACCAGCTGTACCAGATGAACCGCAGAAAAAAGAGTCAGAGCCGAGTTCAGATGAAGAGAGCTTAGGAGCGCTTGAAGAGGAGCACCTTTTGGAAGACAAAGCATGGGAGCCATTAGTACTAGATGAGCCGCAGGAGCAAGAGTTACACCCAAGTTCGGATCAGAAGAGCTTAGAAGAACCTAAAGAGGAGCACCTTTTTGAAGACAAAGGATGGGAACCACCTGTACCAGATGAATTGCAGGAACAAGAGTCACAGCCAGGTTCGGATCAGGAGCACTTAGGGGAGCTTAAAGAGGATTACCCTTTTAAAGAAGGTCCGGAGCAAGCAGGGGAAGGTGAAGGTGAAGCCGATACGCAAGAGATAAACCTTCGGCCCAAAAAAAAGAGGAAGAAGGGCGGAAGAAGGGTAGTAGCTAGCGTTGCAATCGTGCTCATTGCCCTCATAGGAATAGGAGCGGGCTATCTTTATTTGAAACAAGAGAGGATTGCTGGATCACCCAATCAAGGAACGGGACCGGGGCAAAGTGTTAGCATTTCAATCCCTCGCGAGGAGATCCTAACGCTCGACTCTTTTGTTATCCCAGCAGAGGGGAATAAGGACTTCACCTATGTCTTTTTAAGTATTTCCGTAAAGTTGCCGAATAAAGAGGTAAAGAGGGAAGTCGCTGAAAAGGAAAGTTCGCTGAGGGGCATCATTTACGATACCCTGGTACGAGAGATAGCCAACACAAGAGACGTTCCCCCCCCGGAGAGCCTCAAGGAGTTCATAATTAGGGGTGTGAACGGTGCGCTATCAACCGGAAGGATTAGCGAAGTATTCATAAGCAAATTCTTGGCACTTTGATCTTTTCCCAAGTGCAGGCGAAAAATGGCAAGCACGACAGACATGAATATTGTGATAGGGCAGGGAAACGCCATAAAGGAAGTGCACAATGTCCGGAAGCAGAGCCTGGAGTTGAATCAGCAATTCGTTGCACAGCAGACGGAGCAGAAGAAAAAGGAGGATAGGGTGACGGTTCAGGAGTTTGAGGGTCCACAGAGAATTGGCATTGAAGAGGAGGAACAAGAGGATAAAAGGGATAAGAAAAACTTCGGGGATGATCAAAGGGATTCAAAGGAGAAACAATCAGGCGAGGAATCTGATCAGCCTGGAGGGAGCCTGATAGACATCAAGGTCTAAAACAGTGATTCCTGAATATGCTTTCAATATATGCAGTCATTGCGAGCGAAGCGAAGCAATCTCTAACACCCTGGAATTGCATTAAGATTGCTTCGTCGCTGCGCTCCTGGCAATGACACGAAACGCCAATGTCATCTTAGAATCGTACTACTAGTTATGCCGGTTATTGACTCGCACATCCTGATTTTTGCACAATTTGGTATCGATATTGCCATTATCGTTTTGCTTCTTTTCGTGATCCGGAGATTCAGGCATAGGAGCGGAGCAAATGCGTTCGATAAGGGATCAAAGATACTCGAATCCCTGCTCACTGAGGCGGAAAAGCTAGCAAAGCAATTCAATGATCGACTGGAAGAGAAACACCGACTGATCAAGAAACTCAATGAGGAGCTTGAGAGCAGGATGAACGTTTTGACCATGTTGCTGCAGCGCGCGGATACAATGCTTTCAGCGCCCCTTCGGGGCGTTGCTGATTCTCAAGGCACGCTCCATTCCCTCAATACACAAGCCCAGGAGATTATCGGCCTGGCAAATAGCGGGTCCGGGTTGGAAGAAATAGCAGAAAGGCTTTCAATTCCGAAAGAAGAGGTTAAACTCATTTTGGATTTAAGGGAAAAGCTCTCCCAGATAGGTAGTACAGAAGGTGTCTCTTGAATCCGGTCAGTTTTCTACTATCTTCTTCCACGTCTAGGATATCCCTCCAGCCAGAAACCTCCCATCAGCCTTTTCTCGCCCTATCAAAGAACGAAATCGTTGAAGGAAGGGTTTTGAAGGTCCTCTCTTCCGAAAAGGCCCTCTTGGCGATCAAAGGAAGACAAGTAGTGGCTCAGAGTGCCATACCTTTCAGCGAAGGGAGTGTTTTGGCCCTCAGGGTAGAACAAACGGGGCTACTCCCGATCCTGAAACTCGTCGGAGTAAGGGCAACGGATACAGATGCTGTAAACAGCGCCCTGATAGTTTCTGCAGTAAAGGAAAACCTGTGGCAATCCATTCTTGAAGACGTACATACCTATGGGCTTTCGAGGGAATCGGCTTCGAGATTCAAGGAGCTGATTGATACGCTATCATTTCGATTGTTTTCAAAATCAACGCCAGAGCTCCTGAACCGCCTCATTGACAAATCAGGTATCATGTGGGAGGGAAAGGTAAAAAAGGCTCTAACCGATCAGAGTATTAGTACGAGGCATCTTAATGAACTCATGAGCGGCGATTTAAAAGGCTTGGCCTCAAGATTGCTGGCAGAAAAAGGGGATGAAGCAGTTTCTCTGAAAAGGCTTGTATCAACCCTGGAGAACCTTCAGATTCTTAATCACCTTGGGCTGAACCATGGCAGAAAGATCTTTCTCCCGATTCCCATGCAGTTTCCCGGTGGCCTGTTTACCGCTGGCCAATTGTTGATACAGCTGCCCTATGAGAGACAGCATGAAAAGGAAAACAAGAAGGTAGGCAAGGATGTCTCAAGGATAACCTTCTTGCTGGAGTTGTCCATTCTTGGACCGCTGAGGGCTGATCTGACCATCCATGGCCGGAGTATAGAGGGGCGGTTTCTGCTCACCAATGAGGAGGCCAAATCGCGAGTCGAAGGAGCTATTCATTTCTTGATCGACAGGTTGGTGGAAAGTGGTTTTTCAGTCACGTTCCTGGAATGTTATCTCAAGGAGCCTGAGATCGTTACAGAATCGCTCATCAGGGAGATAATCCCGGATGAAGTGGGTACGTTGAACTTGTTTGCCTAATCGCTGTGCACGATGAAGACGAAAAACAGACAAAAGAGGGCTGTAGCACTCAAGTATAAGCCAAGAAAAGACAATGCTCCCCAGGTGATAGCCAAGGGAAAGGGGGAGATCGCTGAGAAGATCATCCAGATAGCCAGGGAGCACAATATCTACGTTAAGAATGACCCTGATCTCATAGAGGTTTTGTCCTGCCTCGATATCAACCAGGAAATCCCGCCACACCTCTATGTTGTTGTCGCAGAATTGCTCGCCTTTGTGTATTCGCTGAACAGGGGAGAAAAATTCCAGTAGGCATTTTTTTCCCCTTCATGCACTCCACCGCCTGAAATATGCTAAACTGAAATATATAGTATTATCAGTATGTTATATTATATAATGCTCCCAAGGCGCTCTGGCATCAATATTGCTCAATTAGGCATGTAAAAGTTCCGTGTGATGAGAAGCGAGGTGAAAGCAATTGATTTCAGGTATGTATAAGCTTATCGACGGTTCGTTGGTACAAAAGCTCAGATTCGATACTATCTCCAATAACCTTGCAAATATTAATACGAATGCCTTCAAAAAGGATACTATTTCGTTTCGTGAAGCGTTGAGCATGCAGAACAGCGCAAATATCGACTTGTCCCCCGGCCCACTGAGATATACGGGAAATGAGCTCGACATGGCACTGGAAACGCCCGGTTTCTTTAAGGTACAGACACCGAGAGGGATAAGATACACGAGGGATGGCTCATTTACGCTTAATGCAGAGCGAGTATTAGTAACCAACAATGGTGATCCGGTGGTGGGCGAAAACGGGCCAATTGTCATTAACGGGAGCACGGTAACGGTAGAGTCCGACGGGACGGTGCTAGCGGCGAACGAACCGGTCGATACCCTTGTTGTGGTGGATTTTAGGGAACCCCGGCTTCTAAGAAAGGAGGGAAGTTCCTATTATGCATTTGAGGGAGAAGAAACTGGTATCGTTGATCCGGAGCGTATTAGTGTTCAAAACGGTTATATAGAGAGCTCAAACGTCAATGCTACCGTAGAAATGGTCAAGATGGTGGAATCACTCAGGGTATATGAATCTGCACAGAAGGCAATCCAGTGCATAGATGAAATGAACGATAAAATGGTTAATCAAGTTGGCCGATTGGAATAGGCGAAGGAGGGAAGAACTATGTTAAGAGGACTTTGGTCGGCAGCAAGCGGAATGGCCGCCCAGAAATTGACCATCGACGTTATCGCCAATAACCTGGCAAACGTAAATACAACGGGGTTTAAGAAGAGCAGACCCGATTTTGAGGACCTCATGTATCAGACCATACGCCAGGCGGGCTCAATCACCTCAACCGGCGGGCAAGTCGCCACCGGCATTCATGTGGGCATGGGAGCAATGCCCGCTGGCGTGCAAAAGGTGTTCATGCAAGGGGACTTTACGGAAACAAAAAATGAACTCGATCTGGCAATCGAGGGGAACGGTTTCTTCAAGGTCTTAAGTAACGGAGAGGAATTCTACACGAGGTCCGGCAACTTCAAGCTGGATAGTGAGGGGAACGTCGTGACCTCTTCCGGTGACATCCTTCAGCCGGAATTTACCATTCCCATAGACACGGTCTCCATCAGTATCGACAAGACCGGCACGGTTACGGTCTTTGATCAGGCAGGAACAGGGAGCTCGCTCGGTGTTATCGAGATATATACATTCCCTAACGCCGCAGGCCTTTTTAGCCTGGGCCACAATCTCTACAGACCGACAGATGCCTCTGGGGACCCCATTGCGGGAACAGCAGGCTCGGATGGGGTAGGAACCATAGTCCAGGGGTTTCTGGAGATGTCAAATGTCGACGTGGTGGAAGAGATGGTTTCCATGATCATGGCCCAGAGGGCCTATGAGATAAATAGCAAGGCCATACAGACAGCTGATAATATGCTTCAGATAGCCAATAACATCAAGCGGTAGAGATCATGAAGAAGATCGTCGGTATTCTCATACTGCTCGGGTTCCTTTTCGGAGCCTGTTTGCCCCTTGAGGCAGCAAGCCCAGGTCAGGGTACGGGCAGGGCAACGATTAACCAAGGGCGGCAAACGATCCCAGAGACAAGGTTCTACGAGATCTTCAGGCAGTATCTCTTGGGGCGGCTGGAAAAAGAGGCTCCCGATGTTCTAGTATCCAAGTTCGAGGTCGATGGCAACAAATCCCTTCCTCGAGGCACCATAAAGTATCACGTCTATCAAAAGGACAAGAGAAGGCTTGGGGGATATGTACGGCTCGTAGTCGCTATCAGTGTGAACGGCGTGGTGGAGAATAAGGTGAGACTTTCTGGTTGGGTTGATGTATTCGGCCCAGTGATTTGTGCGGCGAGAAACCTCAAAAAGGGTGAGGTTATAAACGCTGATGACCTTTATATGGAAAGAAAAAATATCTCGCGTCTTTCCACCGACATTCTGTGTGATATGGACGGCGCTGTCGGTCGCATTGCCAAGCATTCCATCAGGCAAGGCACCTGGCTCAAGGATTGGATGGTAGAAAGACGCCCAACCCTTGCTCGAGGGGACGTGGTAACTATTCTGGCCGAATCGGGCGATTTGCGCGTGACGGTGCCCGGAAGGGTTTTGGAAAAAGGATACAAGGGTTCCCTCATCAGGGTTCAAAACGTAATGAGCAGAAAAGAGATCTACGCTACGGTAGTCAATGGCTCAACAGTAACGGTTGATTTTTAGAGGGTAAAATGGGCTTCAAGAAATACTGTTTACTATGGGTAGTGTTTGTTTTTCTTACCGGGTGTGCCATTGGGCCCACCAAAACTTCCGATATACCCGAGGTTCAGGCTATTAAGGGTCCGGAATTTCCGGAGTTTACGGCTCCTCAGAGAGAAGAGGGTTCGTTGTGGTCGGATGAAATGGGGATCATGCTTTATCCGGACCGGCGGGCAAGAAGGGTAGGCGACATCGTGACGGTCAGAATTGTTGAAGATCCGGAGGCGGAGCTCAATGCCGACACCAAGACAAGCAGATCCTCGTCCATAGCTGCACAACTGAAGTTCTTGGGGTATATGAAGGCCTTAGCTGATAAGAATTCGAGGCTGGCCCAGAACCCCGGTGAGGACGACCTTATAAAGGCGGGACTGGGGATGGGTTTTGACGGACAGGGTTCGAGCGACAGAAACGGACATGTAAAGGCCTATGTCTCTGCCGTGGTGATCCGGGTGCTTCCCAATGAGAACCTATATATTAACGGGAAGCGAGAGATAAAGGTAAATAACGAAACGCAGTATATAACTCTTTCAGGGATCATACGACCCGAGGATATTTCTCCCACGAATGAGATATCCTCTACGTTCGTAGCAAATGCCAATATCACGTATTCGGGTCTGGGTCCAATTGCAGACAAACAGAAACCGGGCTGGTTGGGGAGGATAGTGGATCATGTGTGGCCGTTTTAAGTTCTCATTCTTGATTATCTTTGTTGTGACTATCTTTTGGTTTACGGCAGCTTTTGGCGCACGATTAAAGGACATTGCGTCCATTAAAGGGATCAGGACAAATCAGTTGATTGGTTACGGGTTGGTCATCGGGCTCAATGGCAGCGGCGACAGAGGTGGAACGAACTTCACCATTCAAGGCCTCGCCAATATGCTCGAAAGGATGGGAATCCGGGTAAGCGCTGAAGATCTCAAGGTAAATAACGTTGCTGCAGTCATGGTTAATGCCACGCTCCCTCCCTTTGCCCGGATAGGGAAGAAGATAGATGTGACCGTATCATCCATCGGCGATGCCAAGAGCCTGCAAGGGGGTACCCTTCTCCTGACACCCCTCAAAGGGGTTGACGGCAAAATTTATGCACTTGCTCAGGGTCCGCTTTCCACCGGCGGTTTCAGCACGGGCGGCGCAGCCGGAGGCGGGGTTACCAAGAATCATCCCACTGTTGGTCGTATCAGTGGGGGTGCGACAGTGGAGAGAGAGATCCCCTTGTCCCTCAAACAAAGGAGCGAATTGACCGTCATGCTGAATAGTCCCGATTTTACTACCGCTGACAGGGTCGCACGCACCATTAACGAGAGATTGGGACACAGCTTCGCCGAGCCGATAGATTCGGGCACCATAGCCATAAAGATACCCGATAATTACAGAGACAAGGTTGTGCAGTTGCTTGCAGCTGTCGAGGATGTGGAGGTCATACCTGATTCGGTGGCCAAAGTAATCGTCAGCGAGAAAACAGGCACCGTTGTGATCGGGGAAAACGTGCGGGTGCAGACCGTTGCCGTTGCCCACGGAAACTTAAGCATTCAGATAAAGGAAACGAAGAATGTTTCACAACCGCTTCCCTTCGCACCGCGACCGCCTGCTGAGGGGGCCCTTCCGAGTCAAACCCAGGAAGGCGTTATCGTGGCACCGGGCGGGAGTACCGTGGTCACTCCCGAAAGCGAAGTAACAGTTGAGGAGGAGGGCAACCGACTTCTCTTAGTTCCAAAAGGCAGGACAATCGGTGATCTGGTGCGTGCATTGAATGCGATCGGTGTTACCCCCAGGGATCTGATAACGATCCTCCAGGCCATGAAGGCAGCCGGAGCACTCCAGGCGGAACTGGAGATTATCTGAGAAGGAGATGGATATGATACACGGGGTAGAATCCACCCCCGGTGTGGCTGGACAAAAGGCGGAACTCGAAAGCCTCAGGCTAAAGCGGGCTTGCTCGCAATTTGAATCCCTGTTCATAGCTTCTATGCTGAAATCTATGCGGAAAACCGTGGAAAATGGCGGCCTGATTCGGGAAAGCAATGAGGGAAAGATCTATAAATCCATGTTTGATGAGAAGCTCGCTTTGAGTATTGCAAACAGCGGGGGCATAGGCCTGGGAGCTATGCTCTTCGAACAACTCAAGGGGCGATATCAGGGCTTAGACAACCAATTGCCCGCTAGCTAGCCGGTGCGAGTGGTGTGACTGCATGTTGAAGGGAGATGGGGAATCCTGTTTCAATATGAAAACCAACGAGTTCTCGTGACCAAGAAATGGCGAATATCTCATCGGAAAAAACCATTCAGTTATGGTCAAGATGTACCGATAAATAAAGGATGGGGTATGCTCATGAACGAAAACACTGTAAACCTGCTCGAAGACCTTTTTCAAAGAGAAATAATACTTTACGATGACTTGCTTCACTGTTTAGAGGAAGAGAGAGAGTCCCTGGTTACCATAAATATG
>CP070657.1:3161486-3176266 GCA_020355085.1 Deltaproteobacteria bacterium | reverse complement strand
GTTGGTCGATCGATGCATTGGTTATCGAACCACCGATGATGGCCTTATAGGTCCTGGGGATGTGGTATTTGGGGTGCATGAGCCTGTAGGAAAGCTGGCCGTCATTCGTAAGGATCAAAAGGCCCTGGCTGTCGAAATCGAGCCTTCCTATCGGGAAGATCCACTCTTTGACCCCTTCGGTCAGATCACGGACGGTCGGCCTGCCCTCTGACCACTGCATACGGTAAGGGGGTAGAGCGTGATCTCGTGGGATAAGGAGCGGCGATGTATACATGGCTTACCTCTGTGCCGCAATACAGCCTGATACCGTACATGTTATGGTTTGCTTTTTTGACTCACAAGGGGAATTCCTTTACAATCCCCCACTAGAGAAGTATGTTTTGATCAACTCAAGAATCGTTGGATTCATTTGTGCCTATGCAAAGACCTACGACCGTGAACGCAAAAACCAAGAACTTTGGGTGTGCGTTTATTTTGTTTTGCCTTGTGATCATTTAATGAAAGCTTCCAGAAGGAGGACATGGGATGAATGGAAAGGCAGATATGGATATGGCCGGATTGAAGCATAAGGTGGCTTTAGGTAATCGAATATTATACCAGGAAGGACTTGCTGACATTTTTGGGCATGTCAGTGCACGAATTCCCAACACCAATAAATTGCTGATTAAAGCACTCATAAAACCACTTAAAGATACGACACCGGAAGATATTGTCACAGTTGATATGGAGACTTATACATTATCAGCGGATGTCACGGATAAGGATATGGGAGAAAAACCAACGGCTCCATTAGAGACCATCCTGCATATTTCCGTGTATCAAAAAAGGATGGACGTAATGAGTGTTGTCCATTCACATCAACCTCTTGCGACGATTTTTGGGATAGCGGGTAAGAAAATCCTACCACTTCATAATGAGTTTTCAGCTTTTTCCCCGGCAACCCCAATCTATGAAAAATCCGATCTCATCACTACCCCGGAGTTGGCGGAGGAGGTGGCAGAGGCATTGGGCGGGCACAATGCTCTTCTTCTCAGGGGTCACGGGGTGGTGGTGGTAGGCGGAAGCATTGAATCGGCTGTGGTTAACGCAATCTATCTGGAGAGGGCGGCTTTGTGGCAGTTTCATGCTTCCCTGCTGGGAGAGCCTAAACCACTTAATGAGGATTATTGTCGGGATTATTATAGGAAGGTTGACGAGAACAGGGCTCCTAACGTCTTCAGATATTATGCGTCTTTGATAGGAGCAAAATAGCAAGGCACTCGCCGGTTTTATAAGGGCGATCAAGTTCTAGAGCCTATGGACTTATGGGACGTGGGGTTGTTATTAAAAGAGCAATCTGCCTTCTCCCTCTGCTATTGACTCCCGCTTCTGTTAGAAAGATGGTTTCAATTCCAAAATAAAGAAAGACCCTCTCAATGGTCTGATGGATAATATCTTCGATTGTTTTAGTGTGGTTATGAAAAGATGGTATCGATGTAAGGATATGGGTCCCCAGGTCAGCAGACAAACCCATAAGTTTAAGGTGTCTTTTTGTGTAGTATGAAATGGTAAGAACACCTTTTGTTGGAAAGGAAGTATAGGTGGAATGGCATTGTATGTCAACGGGAAAGCGCTAAAACTTATGCCGTTATTGGGATAGGCCATGACGGGAGGGCCTATGATTGCTGTGAAGGGCTGGGAGGAATATCTCTTCAACGATGGAATTTATTGGCAATTGTGTCATTTTTGGCCAAATCTGGTTAAAGCCCTCCATTGACTCCCATGGTCGTCTTTGAAATTAAGCAGTATACGTCTCAATTGGATAATAAGGATCTTTACAGAGGTGACCCTCACTAGGTGAGATCTGAGAATCCCTGGCTCAGACCTATCACCCTTACGCTATACGCGGAAACCAGTTTTGCATTTGTGCACAGCTTATATATATTGTATGTTGTCCGGCGTTGTTTTTCGCTGAGCGCGATGTGAGAGGGGCGATGATGGTAGTGAAAAATAGCCCGAACCAGGAAGTATACAGCTAAGAAGCTCAGTGAGACTGGCTAGACTTGCATGAAGTTGGTCGTTAGTCAAGGCCAACTGCGGTGCGCAAAGCTTTTACCTCTGTATCCTTGAGGTGGCGATATCGCCCCACCTTGAGATCCCCCAGTTGGAGGGTACCATAGCCGATTCTGATGAGTTGTAGGGTCTTGTGACCCAGGGCCTCGAACATCCTCCGGATCTCCCTGGATCGTCCCTCAAAGATGGTAATCCGCACGACACTCCTCTCGTGTTGCCTCTTGATTACTCGAACGCGGGCCGGACCGGTGGGCCCATCATCGAGCAGGATGCCCCTTTTCAGCTGTTCAACCGATGCATTGGATATCGAACCACCGATAATGGCCTTATAGGTCCTGGGGATGTGGTATTTGGGGTGCATGAGCCTGTAGGAAAGCTGGCCGTCATTCGTAAGGATCAAAAGGCCCTGGCTGTCGAAATCGAGCCTTCCTACCGGGAAGATCCGTTCTTTGACCCTTTCGGTCAGATCACGGACGGTCGGCCTGCCCTCAGGATCGTGGAGGGTGCACACATACCCGAAGGGTTTGTTGAGTAGCAAGTAGGTTTTTTTGGGCGGAGCGGGTATCGGTTGCCCGTTCACCGCAATAGCATCGATTCCCCAGATCGCTTGCGAGCCAAGCTTGGTCTCCTTTCGGCCGTTCACCGTTACCAGGCCCTGTGATATCAGTTCGTCGGCGCGCCTTCTGGAGGCAATGCCTGCTGCGGCGAGTATCTTGTTCAGCCGTTCCGCCTTGTTACCGCTCCTCTTCTTCACCGCCGAGCTCTTCAATCTCCTTTAAGGTCGGAAGTGATGACAAGTCCTTGAGATCGAACACCTCGAGAAACTTCCTCGTGGTACCATAGATAATCGGCCTGCCCGGCAGGGGTTTTCTCCCCACAATCCGGATTAATTCCCTCTTGAGCAGCATCTTGAGTATTCCGCCCACGTCCACACCCCGCAATTGCTCGATCTCCTGCCTAATGATTGGCTGCCGGTAGGCAATGATGGCCAGAGTCTCCAGCGCTGGCCTACTCAATCTGAATTGCCGCGAGCTCAGCAAGCTTGCGATGTATGGTCGAAACCGGGGTAAGGTGCAGAACTGAAAGCCCTTGGCCACCTCTCTAATAGTGAAGCTCCGATTCATTGCCTCGTATTCACCTTGCAGCTCCGCAAGGACGGTTCTTATTTCCTTCAGGTCCTTTTCCGGCAAAATCGAATTGATCTGCTGAGGTGTAAGGGGCTCGCTGGATGCAAAAAGAATTGATTCAACAATGAGTTTAAGAGAGTTGTCCACGTCAGTCGCCTCATTTGCTGGTGAGTTTCGTTGCTCGTTTTCTATAGAGGTTCCTTATGCAGGTTCGTGATTGAAAAACGGTCTGGTTCCTCCGTGTTCTTTTATGCAAAGGCCTCAAGCAGAATATCCTTGTCCGGGTGCTCCTGAAGGACATTCATAAAGCCGATCTTTACGAGCTCCAAGAGGGCCAGGAACGTGGCGATCATCTCCGATAGAGACGCGGCCTCGGTGAAAAGCTCCCTGAATAGGATACGCTTCTTCCCTTTGAGCCTGTCCCTGATCTCGGCCATCTTCTGTTTGACGGACCACGTTTCTACCGTGAAGCTCAGAACGACATCGGGATATCTCCTCTTGATTACCCGCTTGAAGGCCTCCATTAATTGGTAGAGGTTAACATCGGTTGCATTGAGATCTTCATCGTCGTCGCTCTCGTCCTCTTCAATGCCACGCGTGAACACATCTCTGTCCAGAATATCACGACCCACGAGTTCATCAGCAGCCTCTTTGAGCTGCACATATGCCATGAGCGGCCTGACAATCTCATCCCTGGGATCTTCCAGTTCTTCTCCGTCTTCCGCAGCCCTCGGAAGGAGCATCTTGGATTTGATGTGCATCAGGGTGGATGCCATTACCAGGAAATCCCCAGCCACATTGATGTCCAAAGCCCTCATGAGGTCAAGATACTCCAGATACTGATCGGTAATAATGGCGATCGGAATATCCGATATATCCACCTCGTTTGCGCGAACGAGGTGCAACAGCAAATCGAGGGGCCCCTCGAATATCTGGAGTTTTGCCTCAAATGACATGGTTAGATCTTCACTACCTCTCTCACCTCTTCCAAGGTTCCTCGGGCAATCTTCCGTGCCTTTCGATTCCCTGCTTCCATAATGGCATCAATGGTCTCGGGATTGGCCTCAAGCTCTCTCCTTTTTTGCCTTATCGGCTCAAGCGCAGCGTTAAGGCTTGCGGCCATTATCTGTTTGCATTCCACGCAACCGATGGTGGCTTTCCGACAGGCCGTATCGATCTCCTGAACCTTTTCCTTGGCGGTGTACAATTCGTGAAAGGTAAACACGTTACAGTAGTCGGGTCTGCCCGGATCTGATCTCCTGGCCCGCTGGGGGTCGGTGATCATTTCACTTACCCTTTTTTCGATTACCTCCTTCGGGTCGGAGATGAATATGGCATTATCGTAGCCCTTGCTCATCTTCCTTCTGTCTATACCGAGTATCTTTGCCTCCGGGGTTAAGAGCACGTCCGGCAGGGGGAAGACCTCTCCATAGAAGTGATTGAAGCGGCGCGCTATCTCCCTCGTCAACTCGACATGGGGACTCTGATCCTCACCGACGGGAACACCGTTCGCCTTATACATGAGGATATCCGCTGCCTGTAAAACCGGATAACCGAGAAATCCATAGGTATAGAGGTTCTTCTGAGCCATCTCCTTGAGCTGCTCTTTATAGGTTGGATTTCTCTCGAGCCATGACAACGGCGTGACCATGGAGAAAATAAGGTGCAGCTCGGCATGCTCTTTTATGCTTGACTGAACAAAGAAAACCGATTTCTTGGGGTCGAGCCCAACGGAAATCCAGTCTATAATGATATCCCTCGTGGTTTCCCTAATGATCTCGGTATGTTCGTACTCACTGGTTAAGGCGTGCCAGTCTGCAATAAAATAGAAGCACTCGTAATCGTCCTGAAGCGAGCGCCAATTATTTAAAGCCCCGTGTACATGCCCGAGATGGAGTTTGCCAGTCGGTCTCATGCCGCTTACGATTCTCTTTTTCTGCATTACTTATATCCTCCGCGTATACATAACAAATCTGCTCTGCCACATGAACAGGCTAGCGCGAAAACACTTACAATCGGGCATCAAACACCGTATGAAAAGACGCCTTCCTTCCTGCAGCCGCAATGCCATCGGGGTGGCACCTGCAATGTGGAACGAACGTGTTCACATACCATTTCTCTTTCCCAGGTTCAAGAGACAAGCGTAGGGCACCATCTACTGGGCGCGTCCACCAAATCTCTCCTTCAATAATTGAATCTCATCCTCCCTGGTGCTGATAGCGCCCTCCAGTCTTGCCTGGAGGATGGTGTCGAATATGTCCTTAAAGAGAGGACCGGGCTCATAACCCATGGCAATGAGATCCTTGCCCTTTAAGAGCACCTTCGTGCCTTTGAGCCGAGAAAAGAAGGTCGATATGGATTTTTGTATCTTGTCGCTTTTGGTTTTTGCCATGCTGCACAGCAAGATCTCAGCGCTGAAAGGTGAGAGGAGCTCGTACAGGGGATAGTTCTTTTTGTCCTTTAACTGGGAGACCTCCCTCAATGCCTTTCCGACCTCCTGTCGTGTGGAAATAGCATGTACGATATCACGATCTTGGATCTGCATTCGCTCCACTAACTTTGTGAAGGAATCGGTGCTGAGAGAGGCGGTCAGCCCCATGAAATACACCTTCCAAGGCTCGTAACCAATACCCAGGTAAAGGAGGTCAAACCATACCAGAATGCCCTTTATCCTTTCAAGGCTACCCCTAAGCTGCTCTGTGAGCTTCAGATCCGGCGAAATGAACTTGAGAAGGCCAAAGTCATCCATTCTTTCTATGGCCCCAACGGGATCCTCTTCATGCAAGATCAATTTAAGCTCAGCAAAAAACCGCTGCCCGGAGAGATTCTCAAAGGAGTTTATATTCACGGCATTGTGGATAAGGCTTTCGGTGAGTTTGCCGATCCTGAAGCCGAATCGCTGCTCAAACCTGATGGCCCGCAAAATCCTGGTCGGATCTTCAACAAAACTGAGGCTGTGTATTACCCGCAGAACTCGCTCCTTAATGTCCTTCATGGCACCAAAATGATCAATGAGGGTGCCGTAATGCCCCTTATTGAGGTGAACGGCCAGGGTGTTGATGGTAAAATCTCTCCGATACAGATCGCGCTTCAGCGAACTCAGCTTTACCTCGGGGGGAGCGGCAGGCGATTCGTAGTGCTCTATCCTGGCGGTTGCAATATCGATCTTAAAGCCATCGGGCATTACCACGACCGCAGTTCCGAACTTAGGGTAACTTTTGACCCGAGCCTCCTTTTTCCGTGCAAAGGTCTTGGCCAGCTTAATAGCGTCTCCTTCGGTAACGATATCCAGATCGAGGTTCTTTCGCTTCAAGATAACATCCCGCACCACGCCACCGACCAAATAGGCGTTGAAGTCCAGGTCATCGGCTATTGCTCCAAGTTCCCTTAAGAGCGTTACGATCTTTGCCGGTAACCGTTCTCTGAGTAAGCTCCTGATATTCTTCATCCGGAGAGGGCTCGCTACATCCTGGGTATCGTAGAGAAACTCGGGTGTGGATGATCGTTCTATTAGTATATTCAAGAGGTCGGTCCTGGTAATGACCCCGAGCAGTTGGCTGTCTTTCATGACCGGGAGAATTCGGATATTGTTAGTGATAATGAGTTCCTGTATTTCATTCAAGCTTGTTTCAGGGCTGACAGAGTTGAACTCCAGGCTCATATACTCTTTGATGGGCCTTGTTTCCAGGCCTAGGAATATAGCTCGATCCACTACGTGTCGGGAGATGTATCCTTTAAGGATTCCGTCATCATCCAGAACCATCAGCACGTTAATATTGTACCTTGTCAAGGTATCGCCTGCTTCTTTGATGGATGCATCAGGTGATATGGTGATAACCGGATAGGTCATCATATCCTTGGCCAGTCTCTCGAAATTGATTCGATTCCGGAGAAAAACGTTCAGATCTTCTTCCACCTGGATGAGCGTCTTGTCAGTGATCGTGGCGGAGGCTGCCTGTGGATGCCCGCCACCGCCAAAATCCATGGCAATTTCAGCCACGTTCACCTCTGGGAGCCTGCTCCTGGCCACAAGGTAGACGCGGTTTTCCATCTGTGTGAGGGCAAATAACACATTGAGGTTTTCCATCTCCATGAGCTTTTGAACCAATACGGCAAAATCCCCTATGTAGCGATCCCTTTTGGCCTTGGTTATAACCACCTCTAAGCCATTAATGGTATTCCTGGTTGCAGAGGCCATGAGATCATTCAGCAGCCACACCTGTTCAGCGGTCAGCTCCCTGGTCAACATATCGGAGATCGTATTGAGCGACGCCCCTTGCTCCAAGAGCCAGGCGGCAGCTTCATGGTCCTCTGCCTTGGTTGAGGAAAAGGTAAATGAGCCAGTATCTTCATAAATGCCCATCGCCATCAAGGTTGCCTCATCAGGGGTAATAGTGATGCCCTTTTCCCGCAAGATATCGGCGAGTATCGATACCCCAGCCCCCATCTCCTTGATAACCTCAACATCCCCGGTTATATCGTCATCTGAAGGAGGGTGATGATCATATATGTGGATCTCCAGGCCCCTCTTGCCCAAGAGTTGCTTGAACTTGCCAATCCGTTTCTTCTGACGGGTATCAACCAGGATGAGCCTCTTGATTTGGCTCAGATCAACATCCTTAATCCGTGCGAAGTCGAAGAGATACGAGGTTGAGTGAAGAAAGAAATTCCTCAGATTCTTTTCCTGGGCCCCAGGAAACACCATTTTTGCATCGGGATACAACTTTTTGGCGGCCAACATGGATGCCAGTGCATCGAAATCGGCATTCATGTGAGTTGTTATTACCTCCAGGTTCGGGGCATCCTTTTTCACTTTTTCACTTGATGCTTCCGGCGCCATCGGTATGGTTCCTCAAAACAAGGCCGAGGGGATTGCCGAGCAGCGTTGAGAATTTCCTCAGCGAGCTCGGGAAACCCATTGTCTCCGTAATGGGATACGGTCTCATATGCCAGACCAGCTCTGATCAGGAGAACCGCCAGGAGTTGCTTATCCACAAATACGTGGGCAAGCAGGCGGCCGTATTTATCGGGCTGAAAAGCCAGGTATTCAACGACTTCAGCGTTTTTCAAGGCACGGTCAGTGAATGCTGCAGCGACTCGGCCGTACGGCTGATCTTCGAATATTCCGTGCTCCTCATGGATGATCTCCGGTGTGTCTATACCAAGGATTCGTATGGTCAGATCCCGGTAAAAGAACGTATCTCCGTCATCCGGACGGATGGCGGACTTTTCTATCTTTACGGTGTGTAGAGCTTCTCTCCTGGCCCTTTCGGCCCAAGATGTTGCACCCCACCTTCCGATTAGGACTACAAGAAGACATGCGGTGATTAAGCTGGCTAGCACAAAGTGCCTGCGGGCAGACTTCACTGTGCTTCACCCTCCTGAAATAATAAAATAGTCTCAACTAGTTACATATAATATCTTTTCCCTCGCAAGTAAAATCAAATTCCTTCTTACCTTGACATTTGGCGAGGAATTTCTCAGAATATGGGTGTTTATTCGATCACCTGTTAAGCTCTATCAGATTCGAGGATAATCGTATGGTCGACTATTCCAAGGCATCCGATGCCACGGTTGAAATCCCAAACGGGGTCACGATTACCACCTTTCCGGCAAGAGGGCATGCTCCGCTGATTGAGCTGGAGTACCCGGAATTCCAATCCCTCTGCCCTATTTCGGAGCGGCATGATCAAGGCGTGGTAACGATACGGTACAAGCCAGGGGATAAGATCCTGGAAGGCAAGTCATTGCGGGATTATCTAATGATGTGGAGAAATAAGAGAAACTGGCAGGAATACATCACCGAGGAGATCGCCGATGTTCTTTACAAGAGCTGTGAGCCCGAGTGGCTGACTGTGATCATAAGCTGGTCAGCACGGGGTGGAATACTGGCCAAGACTACCGCGGAAAGGGGAAAACAGGATCGGCCATAGTCAACAAACCGTAATACCTTCGTATTTCAATTTCTCGCCTGGAAAGACCTTCAGGATACGGGCAATGAAAGGCCCGCTTCCTTGACTTTACCCGTAAGTCTGTTTATATTCTCTATAATTTTCCGTTGATTTATATCACTATTCATCAAGCAATGCTATCCACCAAGAGAGATGTCAGGCAAGGATTACTACAAGATACTTGGACTGAATAAGTCCGCCAGCGCCGATGAGATTAAAAAGGCTTATCGGAAGCTGGCTATGCAATACCACCCTGACAGGAACAAGGGTGATAAGGCAGCTGAGTCGAAATTCAAGGAAATCAGCGAGGCCTATGCCGTTCTGAGTGATGCGGAAAAGAGAAAACAGTACGATATGTTCGGATCCGAGGGTTTCCAGCAGCGGTACAGCCAAGAGGATATCTTTAGCAGCTTTGATTTTAGTGACATATTCCGCGAGTTCGGATTTGGGAACTTCGGCGGCGGGAAGCGCGGCAGGGGTTCGAGCATATTTAACAATATCTTCTCCGGCGCCGGTCAGGGCCAGCGGTATCGGACTAAGGGTGATCCCTTCACCTCATTTTACGGTGGCCACGGTGATCGCACGCGGAGTCTGAAAGGACAGGACCTCGTGTATGAGCTTGCAGTCCATCTTGAGGATATTGCCAAGACCCAGGAAAAGGCCATCTCATACAACCTGAATGGGGTAACACACCAAGTTAAGGTTAAGATACCTGCCGGCATCGGTGACGGCAAGAAGCTGAGGCTTGCCGGTAAAGGGCAGCCCGCGCCCCAGGGGGGCCCTCCAGGAGATCTTTACGTAAAGATAAGGATCTTGAATCACCCCGTGTTTCAAAGGGAAGGCGACGATCTGTACGTGAATAAAGAGATAAAATACTCGGAGGCCATATTGGGTACTCAGATTGAGATACCAACCATCGACGGCAAAAGGCTCAACCTCAAGGTTCCTGCCGGAACCCAGAGCGGCTCAAAGATGAGGCTGAGGGGGCAGGGTTTGCCGAAGATGGGTATGGGAGCGCGAGGAGATACCTACGTAAAGATCCAAGTTGCCGTTCCAAAAAAACTGGATAAAAAACAACAAGCAGCCATAAACGAGCTGAAAGAACTAGATCTGTGATACCAGAGATCCTAATCCGGATAAACGGGAATCTCGAAGCACGAAATCCGAAGCAACAAACAAATACAAAATACTAATACTCGAATGCTCGAAACAGTGAACTTTGGACACCTGTGATACCCCTCATGGTACATCCAGTTTTGTTATTGGAATTTTGAAAATTGAAGATTTGTTTCGGATTTCGACATTCGGATTTCGAATTTAATACCCCGATTTTCATGCGATGTTCTGGATATGAAAGTAATTCCTACCAGAAAAAGCGCGAATCCTATTCTTGAGGGACTAACATACGTTGCGCGTATAACCGGCCTGCTTATCCTCACGCTCGCCATTCTCTTTCCTCTTGCCCGGTCCGAGGAGAATCTCCCTGCCCCTGTGGGGCTGATCAACGATTTTGCAGGCGTCATATCCCCTGATCACGAGGAAAAGATGAATCTCCTCGCTCGTGAGCTCCTGAACAAGACCGGGGCAACCGTTACCGTCGTTACTCTCAAGGACATCGGCGGCGCCAACGTAGACGAGTTTACCAACCGACTCTATGAGCAGTGGGGGGTAGGGAAAAAAGGGGAAGACAGAGGTATTATGCTCCTGATCGCACTCAAGGAGCGAAAGGTTCGGATCGAGGTTGGTTATGGCCTGGAAGGTATCATACCCGACGGCCTTGCAGGGCAGATACGGGATAGGGCCATGGTTCCCTATTTGAGTAAGGGAGACTATGGGTTGGGCCTCCTTAACGGTCTCTCTGCCGTGGCCGGTATTATTGCCAAGGACAAGGGGATTACCTTGACCGGGTTGCCTCCTGCTCCCAAAACGGTTTCGTCTCGTGGGCGAGGGTACTCCTTTGGGATCTTCCCGTTCCTCTTTTTGCTGTTCATCTTCTTGATCCTGGCGAGATCTGGGAGGAGAGGCGGTTTGGGCCTGCTTGCGTTGCTGTTGCTCGGTGGCGGCAGAGGAGGATTTCGCGGAAGCGGCGGGTTTGGAGGATTCGGAGGCGGGTTCGGAGGTTTTGGAGGAGGAATGAGCGGGGGCGGTGGTGCAAGCGGGAGCTTTTAGGGGAGAGAGGTAAACGAACATGACAAAAATACCTGATAGGCCTGAGCACATATTCGATGAGATTCGTGAGGACTATACTGCCCTGTTTGGCGATGATCTGGTTTCCATCATCCTTTACGGGAGCGGCGCCCGGGGCGAATACGTACCCAAGAAATCGGATATCAATTTCCTGATTGTCCTCTCCGATAGCGGTATTGAGCGTCTGGGCGGTGCGGTTAAAACCGTGGCTAAATGGCGGAAGAGAAACGTGCGGACCCCCCTTGTCATGACGGAAGGCTACATAGAATCCTCCTTAGACGCATTTCCCCTGGAATTCTTCAATATCAAATCCGCCTATCAGGTGGTGTGCGGTCAGGATGTGCTTAAGGATCTCGCTATCAGGAAGGATGACCTCCGCCTTCAATGCGAGCGGGAGCTCAAGGCCAAGCTTCTTCTGCTGCGGGAGTCGTTTCTGGAGGCAGACGACAAGAGCCATCTGCTGCGAGAGCTCGTTGGCCAATCGGTTTCTGCATTTGTTTCCATATTCAAGGCATTGCTGTACCTGAAAGGTGAGGATGTTCCGGAAAAGGTCGAGGCTGTCCTCTCCGCCACGGCCCAGGGATTTGGGCTTGATGCAGACCTTTTTCAGGGCCTCTGGCGTATCAAGAGAGGTGAGGAAAAACCCGGTAAAGACGAGCTGAAGGAAACCGTTCAGAACTATATCAAGGAGATCAGAAATTTGTCCAGGGTGGTTGATCAGATGGAGTTATAAGTCAGGCGGTTTAGTACGTACCCTTGGAGGGCATTATGGGAAAAACAGGTAAGGCACTGGCAATTGGGGGCATCGTTGTTGTCGTTATCCTTCTCATCTTCTTCCTGTCCATTAAAGGCATGTACAACTCGTTGGTTCGATTGGACGAGGGCATAAAAGGCGCTTGGGCTCAGGTTGAAAACCAGCTCCAGAGAAGATATGACCTCATACCCAATTACGTGGAAACGGTCAAAGGGTATGCCAAATTCGAGAAGGACGTGCTTTTGAAGGTGACGGAGGCCCGTGCGCGGGTTGGAGGGGCGGGCAGCGTGAAGGAAAAGATAGATGCCAACAACGAGCTTTCCTCCGCCTTATCGCGGCTTCTGGTTGTGGTGGAGCGATACCCGGATCTCAAGGCAAATCAGAATTTCATACGCTTGCAGGATGAATTAGCGGGCACGGAAAACCGGATCGCCGTTGAGAGAAGACGGTACAACGAGGCGGTAAGGGCATACAACGTGAAGATCAGGAGTTTCCCGACCAATATCCTGGCCGGCATGTTCGGGTTTGCCCGGGCCGAGTTCTTCGAGGCGCCGGCCGAGGCAAAGGAGGCACCGAAGGTCAAATTCGAATAGGCGGTAACCTAGCCAGCCGTCAGTTTCCGGCAAAGCCGTCCGGACTTGCATCCTTTGGGTTTGGTGGCCAAAAGCAAGCTATTTAACCAATCAGTGATCTAACGAAGTTAGTTTATTTCGACTCTTCTAGACTTTAAGTACTTTATGCACTTAGAATTTTAGGCACTTGAATTCTCAGTATTCCGGCGGCAGCTCATTGAGTTTGGCGAGGGAGAAAACGGGACCGTCCTTGCACACATACTGATCACCGATGTTGCACCTGCCGCAGATCCCGATCCCACACTTCATCCTCATCTCCAAAGACATGATGATCTGCTCAGGCGTAAACCCCACCTTCTCGAGTACCGGTTGCGTGAATTTGATCATAATGGGTGGGCCGCAGACCAGGGCATAGGAATTCTCGCTCGTTGTGATCTTCTGCTCCGTAACGGTAGGCACAAAGCCCACGTTGTAAGGCCAGTCAGGATCGTCCGTTGCATCAACGGTGATGTGGACATTGACATCATCTCGCTTTTCCCATTCGGAAAGCTCGTCTCGGTAGAGCAGCAGGCCGGGAGATCGAGCCCCATACACAACGGTGATATCCTTAAACCTGCTTCTGTTATCAGGATGGAGCATATACACAATGCTGGATCTCAAGGTGGTGAATGCAAATCCCCCGCCAATGACCACCACATTCTTGCCTTCCATCTCCTCCCACGGGTACCAATTACCCAAGGGACCCCTGACGCCGATAATGTCTCCTTCTTTCATAATATGGAGGTATCTGGTTACAACGCCGGTCTTGTTCACGGTAAAAAGCAGGAAACCCTGCTCCGTTGGTGAAGAAGCTATGCCGATGGGTATCTCGCCCTTTCCGGCTATGCTAAGCTCACAAAACTGCCCGGGTATATAGCTGAACTGCTCCTCATCCTCCTTGTTAAGGAAGACCAGCTTAAAGGTCTTGAGGTTTCTGTCCTCGGTCTCGGTAATGATCTGCTCAATCCTCACAGGGTATGGGAGATATGGATTATCTGGCAATTAAACCTCCTCAATGAAAGTGCCTATAACTCATTCATGAGTTTGAAGACCTCACGTATGTCAATATTCACCGGGCAGTGCTTAACACACCTTCCACAGCCGACACAGGCAACTCCATTACTATATTTATCAACATAATACTTGAGCTTGTGCATGAATCGCTGCCTGACCCTCTGCACCTTTTCGCTTCTGGGGTTGTGTCCGGAGGCGTGGAGGGTGAAGAGCGGGAACATGCAGCTATCCCAGTTTCTGATCCTATCTCCATCGCTCCTGTGTACTTCGTCCTGTATGTCAAAGCACCAGCACGTGGGGCATAGAAAAGTGCAGGTTCCGCAGTTTATGCAGGCAAAGGCCACATCATCCCAGAACGGAGCATCGAAGAGGTCAAGGACCTTTTTTCCCTTGAGTTTGTCGGTGGGTACACGACTGCTGATCTTCTGCTCGGCCTTTGCCTTGAGCTCGTCAGCCTTTTTCTGGGTATCGGCCGTGGCATCCTCGCTCACCCCTGCCTTTTTCAAGAGTTGAGCGCCTTTTTCCGTGATCGATCGCGCCAGATATTCATCCCCAAGGTCAAAGAGCAGAACGTCCAGGCCTTCTTCATGAAAGGGGCCGCACCCGACAGAGGTGCAAAAGCAGGTGCTGCACGGATCATTGCATCCGAGACCGATAAAGGCCATCGCCTCCAGTCGCTGTGCCCACCAGGGGTCTCTGAATTCCGGGTTATCGAAGTTAACGTTCACGAGTCTCAAGGCCTTGGCATCACAGGGTCGTATGCCGACTACTGCCGTAGCCGGGCGGTCTTTGTTCGACTCCTTCACGATATGTGCATCTTCGCTTTCTTCATCGAGGGTATACTCGAACATTCGCTCCGACTGGGGGAACAGTAACGATTTTGGCGAGAGACGCGTGTTCAAGAGATCAAGATCTATGTCCTTTTCATATGTCAAGGGTTTGAAGGTATAGAACTCCCCATCCTTAACAGGGACAACTACTTCATGGTCCTCCTGAAGAGACTTCAAGACCTCTCGGAACCGGTCCTTCTTAATGATCTTATCGCTCATCGGGCACCCTACTTGATAAACTTGTCATAATCATC
>CP070657.1:3145983-3161386 GCA_020355085.1 Deltaproteobacteria bacterium | reverse complement strand
GAAAAAACAAGCCCGTGAGCCTTGGAACGAAAGAAAGGGTTTCATGGTCTGCGCCTATTACAATGTAGACTGTTTTCCGGAGTTAAAGCAATAATCCAAAGAGCAATTATGTGCCAGGCTAAGAAGACGTGGTTTCCTGCAATGAAGCCAATGCACTGAGTCCATCAAAAAGAGTCGGAGGTTAGTCATGAACGGCATCCAACCAGTTCCAAAGGATCAAAGAACCTTAGCAGGTTTTGACTTCTTTCTCCTCTGGGCAGGGGCAGCTGTTTCCCTGGCGGAGATATGGGCCGGAGGGATTCTCGTACCAATGGGGTATGCTGCCGGGTTAATCGTCATCCTCTTAGGTCACCTGATCGGAAACACACCACTTGCCTTGGGCGGGCTTATCGGCAGTAAATGGGGTATACCAACCATGGTCAGCACCCGTCCGGCTTTTGGTGTGCATGGGTCCTATGTACCTGCAGCGCTGAATATCTTCCAGTTGCTTGGCTGGACCGCTGTTATGGTCTGGATTGGCGGACAAACTGCCGCCACATTTACCAAGGGCTCTTCCCTTTACACGCCTCAGTTTTGGATTGTTTTGCTTGGTGTCGTGACAACCCTGTGGGCCCTTGTTGGACACAGATTCTGGAAATGGCTGCATCGAATAGCAATAACGGCCCTGGTGATTCTGTGCATCGTTATGACCTATGTGGTGTTCAAGGAGTATGGGATCTCCACATTGTCTCAAATACGCGCCACTGGTGAGCTTCCGTTTATGCTCGGGCTCGATTACGTTATTATCATGCCGATCTCTTGGCTGCCGTTGGTCTGTGACTACTCCCGGTATGCAAAAAGTGATAGCGGCAGTTTTTGGGGCACCTGGATCGGGTATTTCTTCGTCAGTTCCTGGATGTATTTCATCGGGTTGAGCGCGGCCCTTGCCACCAAATCACCTACCCCTGAAGCAATGGTACTGGAGCTCATGGTCTCCTTCGGTCTTGTTGTGCCAGCCATGATCATCGTGCTCTTTTCCACCTTTACCACGACATTTTTGGATATATACTCCACATCCGTGTCAGCCTTGAATATCTATCCAAAATTGGGAGAGAAAAAGGGGGTTATTTTCGGTGGGGCCCTTGGCACCATAATCGCGCTCATCTTTGTCGGCTATCCAGGAACATATGTGCATTTTCTAGAAATAATCGGCTTTATCTTCTGCCCCCTATTCGGGGTTGTATTAACAGACTACTTTTTTGCGAAAAGGAAAACACTGCTGACCGATCAGCTCTTTACGCAAGGCACCTACTGGTATACAAGGGGAATACATTGGACCGCAGTTATCTCGTGGGTGATTGGAGCATTGGTGTTCTGGCTTGGCAGGTACACACAGGTTGGAGGGGCCATTCCCAGCTTCGTAGTCGCTGCGGTTCTCTACCTGGCTTTAACGAAAAGCCTTGGAAAACGGGATTTCTAGTAAGCTAACCCAACTAAGTCTCCGGACCCTTGAACAAACTCTTGATGCTGTTCCCGTACGGCGGCGTAACGACGCCTTTTTCGGTTATGATGGCTGAAATGTACTGGCACGGGGTTACATCAAAGGCGGGATTATAGGCCCTCACATGATCCGGTCCTATTTGTTGACCAGCTAAGGAAACCACCTCTTCATGCCCCCTCTCCTCAATGGGAATACGATCGCCATTTTCCAAATCAGGATCAAAGCTTGAAATAGGTGCGGCAACATAAAAGGGTATTTCGTTCTCCTTTGCCAGCACAGCCAACTGGTACGTGCCGATCTTGTTCGCCGTATCACCATTTAAGGCTATCCTATCCGCTCCCGTTATCACCAAGTCTATCCTCTTTTTTTGCATGAGATAACCGGCTGCACAATCAACTATTACGGTGACTGGAATACCATCCTCCATAAGCTCAAACGAGGTAAGGCGCATCCCCTGGAGCAGCGGCCTCGTCTCATCGACGTACACGTGAATCTGTTTCCCGGCCTCGAAAGCAGCCCTGATAATGCCAAGGGCAGTGCCATAACCGCCGGTGGCCAGGGCTCCGGCGTTACAGTGGGTAAGGATATTCGCTTCGTCCGGGACGAGTCTCATCCCGTTTTGACCTATGTTTCGGTTGGCCTCGATATCCCGCTCCAACATGATCTCCGATTCCCTTCTAACTGCCTCTTTAATCGCGGAAACTTCGTGATTACGCATCTCATCAACGATCTTAGCCATCCTATCAACAGCCCAGCCCACGTTACTTGCAGTGGGTCGCGTAGATTTCATGCGCCGGGTCATTTCAAGGAATTCTTTCCTGAAAATGATATAGTCGTTTGTGTTAACGGATTGAGACCCCAGCGCCAGGCCCATACCTGCAGCTATGCCAATAGCCGGGGCACCTCTTATGGCCATATCCCTGATTGCGGCAATAACATCGTCTATGCTATGGCAAACAAACCACTCCTTCGTTTGAGGAAGCTTTCTCTGGTCAATTAGGTAGACACTGTCCCCTTCCCATTTTATCGTTGGTACCATGGCAATCACCCACATCCTTCTAGATCGGTTCTCGGCCCCAGATCTCAACGTTTGGGGCACAATCTTGTGCCGAAATCACATGACAGTTCTATCAGCACCTCACGGGTCGCTAGGACTGAGGTTAGGGAAAAAATCGGCGACAAGCGACAATACTATTCTATTCCATGCTTCGGGTCCGAACCCATCGGCCATAAGATAATCCGAATGTGCAAGATCCCCTCTATATATCCCATCTTTCTGCCGCATTAAAACGGGCTTGTCTACCACGTCCAACATGGGAAAATCATTGGGGCTGTCTCCCAGGCCTATGGAAAGAAGGGATCCCCAGAGCCTTGTGTAGAGACCTAACACTATCTGTACGGCCTTTCCCTTATCTCCACCGATAAAAAGATGAATAAATCGCCCCCCTTCCACACACTCGAGTCCGAGGTCATTCGCCCTTTTGCAGAACATCTCTCGATGGACCGGATTTTTCAATAGAATTGGCTCGTCAAACTCACGCCTTGCCGCCAGGCCGGCCTCCCGTAAACTGAGGCCTGTTTGAGCGGCAATCGCCCGTGCCGACATCTCTGAGAAACCCGTATAATCATATTCCCTCTTCAAGGGAATTGCCTTGCTGAGCACCTCATCGATCGGCCTCCCCGTTAACACCAATTTATAGTCTTCAACCTGATGATAATCCTGGTCTTCCGGCAGGCTAAAGGTGTCAGGGAAAAACACGCCTCCTCCATTCTCAACTATAAAAGGGGCTTCGAGCGACAGCCTTTTTCTCAAATCCTCTATCTCGGCTCGGGTCTTGCTGCTCACCAAAATAAGGGGTATTTTAAGCGATCGAATAAGGTTGAGGGCAGGCAGGGCTGGGCTGAAATCGTACGTCTGAGCGTCGAGCAACGTACCATCTAAGTCGGTGAATATCAGCAGGGGGGGTCGGTTCACGCTCTTGCTCTTTGAAAGAGATCTCATCTCATTCCATTACAAACTATTTGCGGACACTGCAGTACATTGGTAAGTAAATTGCAAAGCAGGAAAGCGGCAACCAAGCCAAACGGCTTTAATCTAACAGTTTGACTCGAAACTTGTCAATCGCAGTCTCGCCCGGATGGTTGTGCTTACTTGACTTCGCCATCTATTTGCCATATATGGTTAAGCTTACGGAAATATGAAGCTTTTTCAGATCCTCGAACATTACGCGGCAAAGGCCCTTTTAAAAGGGGCATAATATGACTAAGAGAATTAAGTCTCTGACCACAATCAATCCCCTTACCATCACCCTCTACCTTACCCTTCTGGTCATTGTGGTGTTTCTTGTTGCCCCTTCGTTTCTTGAGATCGTCGAGCTCAAGACGCTGGAACTGAGGTTCAAGTCACGGGGTGTTCTCCAGGGAACTGATGCCGTCGCTCTTGCCGTCATAGACGAGAAAAGCCTTGATACGGAGGGCAGATGGCCATGGCCCCGCTCCAAGATTGCTCACCTTGTTGACTACCTTTCGGATGACGGGGCAAAAGTCATAGGTTTTGATATTGGTTTTCTGGAACCTGATGAAAACAGCAACATCTTGTTTATCCGGCAACTTGAATCCCGGCTAAAGAAGCTCGCACTTGAAAACAAGGATTTGGAAAGATTCTTGGCCGAGTCGAAAATCCTTGCCGACAACGACCTTATACTGGCTCGCTCCTTGAAGCGATCAAGAGCCAACGTTATACTGGGCCACTTCCTGCACATGAGCCAGAAGGATCTCGGTTACGAGATCAGCAGCAAAGAGATCGATAGCAGAATCGAACAGATACGTAAATCCAAGTATCCGGTTGTCCAGTTTCCTCCTGGTGAGGATTTTGATGTTAAGCTCATTATTGAGGCATATGCCTCCGAGGTCGATATTCCCATCCTGACACAGGCTGCCGACTCGTCAGGCTATTTTAATATGATCCCTGACCTGGATGGAGCTGTGCGGTGGCTCCCCCTCATTATCAAGTGCCGAGATCAGTTTCTTTCTCCCTTCTCGATTCAGTGTGCATGGCATTATTTAGGCTGGCCTCCCCTCATTGCCAAGATTGCCAGCTATGGGGTGAAGGGGATTCAAATGGGCACCACTTTTATACCAACTGATGAGAGAGGGCAAATGCTGATTAACTATTTGGGTCCCCCCAAAACCTTTCCTCATTACCCTATAACTGAAATAATCAATGGCGAAATAGCAAAGGGAGCATTTAAGGACAAGATAGTGCTCGTAGGCGCTACTGCGCAGGCTATCTATGATATGCGAAACACTCCTTTCTCACCGGTATATCCCGGGCTCGAAGCGCACGCTACCATAATTGATAATATCTTGAGGCAGGATTTCTTGATACACCCTGCGTGGATCAAGATCTTCGATATTCTGGCTATTATCCTCATTGGCGTTATTATTGGGCTCATTATTCCCCGCCTGAATGCAGTAAGAGGAATCCTGTTTGCCGTAGCCCTTTTCATAGCATATATATTGCTGAGCAGGCTTTTCTTCGTCAGTTACGGTCTCCTGATTAGTACCACCTATCCTCTCACGGCCTTGGTTGTCCTCTATGTTTCTCATACGCTCTATAGGTACATGACCGAGGAGCGGGAGAGAAAGAAGATCAAAGGTGCTTTCACCTACTACGTGTCTTCTTCCGTGGTTAATGAGATGTTGAAACACCCTGAGAAATTGAAATTGGGCGGAGAGAGAAAGGAAATGACGGTCCTCTTTTCCGATATAAAGGGCTTTACCACGATCGCTGAAGGATTGACACCCGAGGAATTGGTAAGTCTTCTCAACGAGTACTTGACGGTGATGACTGATGTTGTCTTCAAATATGGTGGAACCCTGGACAAGTATATCGGAGATGCAATAATGGCTTTATACGGCGCACCGCTCGATTTGCCCGATCACCCTGCCAATGCGTGCCGGTCTGCCCTTGAGATGATACACGCGTTAGGGAGTCTAAACAACAAATGGATTGATGAGGGCCGCAATCCTATCGATATCCGTATTGGCATAAACACCGGTCCTATGATGGTTGGCAATATGGGATCGAAGCAAAGGTTCGATTTTACCGCTATGGGGCGCTATGGGGGATTCGGTCAACCTTGGCTCCAGGCTGGAGGGTGCAAATAAGAGCTATAAGACCAACATAATAATCGCTGAATCAACCTATGAGCACGTAAAGGATGAATTCATATGCATGGAGCTGGACTCTGTAAGGGTGAAAGGGAAAAAACGGCCGGTAAGGATCTACAGTCTGGTAGGATATAAGGATTCACCTGAAATCCGGCTGGAGACGGTGGATCAGTTTAATCAGGGAGTATATGCGTATAAGGAAAAACAATGGGATGAGGCAATCCGCATTTTTGAGACTATTGCAGCCAGGGAACCCAGCCTCTATGCGACGCAGGTCTATATCGAACGGTGCCTTAGTTTTAAAAGGAATCCTCCGTCCGCGGACTGGGATGGGGTGTATGTCATGGCCACCAAATAGACTGGCTCCCGCAACACGTAACAGGTTACAATGGGCTTACAGAAAATAGGTGAATTCGATTATTGCTTTACGGTTACAACTATCGCGTCCCGAGGTATATAAATGTCTTTTTTTGGCGTGGAATTCTCATGACTGGCGCGACCATGAAATCGTTTATTGAGAGACTGGCGGGAGGGCGCCGTTCTTTTCGCGACTTGGGTATGGGGGAAACCGCAGCCCTGAGCCTGTCGAAGGGAATGCGGAGGGGGCAAGTATCCCCCGTAAACAAGTCGCTGAAAAAACAAGCCCGGGAGTCTTGGAACGAAAGAAAGGGTTTCATGGTGTGCGCTTATTTCAAATGAGAATGCTTTGCGGAGTTAAAGTAATAATCGATTTGGATTTTTTCTTTCAGGAATTTCCTTGTGCTCGGGCTTAAGGCAATTTCGTCGAGCTCGGGGTGAGCAATCCAGCGGGCATCGCAAGCATCACTGCCCGGATTCGGCTGGCCACTGATATAGTCGGCCAGTAGGTCTACTATCACGTAGTGGAACCGGATGCGCCCGCGGGCATCGCGTTCGATAACGTCAAAGGTGTATACCGGGTCTTTGGCCCGTATGATGACACCGGTCTCTTCTCTGGTCTCTCGCTCGGCAGCTACCTGTAAGGTTTCTCCCAACTGGACGCGGCCGCCGGGAATTGCCCATAACCCTTTGCCTGGAGGATTCTCCCGCTTGACGAGAAGGACCCTGTTTTCCTTAAATACTACTGCCCCCACAGCAACACGAGGGCTGGTTGGATAGTCACGTTTTGACATAGGAGTGAACCAATGCCTTTCACCTACCAAAGGATTAAGAAAATCCTTAGATTTCGCTGTAGTACCACCCTGCAACCCTATACATGAAGAGGTCTCGGCCTCATGCTGGTTCATTACCACATTCCTGGTCTATTACAAAGGAGATTCACGAAAGTGCTAACGAAGCTCGGCCTCAAGCCGAAAAGTACCGCTTGGATTAAGACATGATCCGCATTGCTTTAGTCATTTGGCATTGGCGCCGGGCGCATGGCCTTATGCCTTGTGCCTTACGCCTCTGGCCAGTCGGAAGATCATCATAAGTGAGTAACAAAACATGATATAAATCTCAAGATCTTGAGCTATGAAGACAGCTGGTATCAGAGAACCTTATCTCACGGAGGGGTGAAGAACAGGGAAAACAGCCAGACCATAAAGGATATGGAAACAAGGGAGAAAACGAAACTGGCAACGAGAAACTGGTTCACAATAGCCCTGTTTCCCCCAAACCGTTCTGTCACCAGGGGAACTGCGGTGACGGGGGGTATGGCACTCTGTAGGAGCATGATCAGGGCAATGTGGTATGGGGGTCGCAGTATCATTAATATCCCAAGAAAGACGAGGGGGAAAAGAATATTCTTGACGGTTACGAATTTTGCAATTTCTGCCAGCTGGAGTTTACCCTTTTGTTGGAAATCTACGTAAATGCTGCCGCCGAGTATAAGCATGAGAAGTGGTAGCGTCATACCGCCCACCAGCGCCAGGATGGAAAGCACGAAATTTGGGATAATCTGCTGCACCCCGAACAACCGAATAGCAATTGCGAGGAGGGTCGCGATCAATACAGGATGGATTATCTTTCTCCAGTTCAGGGTTCCCTTGCTGCTTCTCTTAAAGAAGAAAGGATGTGTGCTGAAGAAGAGCGCCGGATAAAAGATGGTAAACAGGAACAGGAACACGACATAGGGCGACTCGTCCCCATACATTCCCGCCAGTATGGCGAGGGGGAAGAAGATAGCATTCTGGTAGAAGAGACTAATCGCGAATTCTCGCCGGGTATCCCTTTTGGACAGAAATGTCGCCACGAAGGTTAAGGCCCCGGCGCAGGCCATGAAAAAGAAACACCAGAGCGGTAACTGCCACCAGTCCTGAGATTCAGCCGGCGAGAAGTCTCGGATGATCGTCACGAAAATGAGGCTCGGCAGCGCGATGTCAAGGGCGAGGGGGGAGAGAAAACCAAGGATGTCGCCGGGCACGATTCGTTTCCTGATAATCCAGAAGCCTATTATCCCTATGCCGAGGAGGACTGCTACCGACTCGAGCGTGCTAACGAATACTGCCATGTGCTCTTTCCAGGTATTTTTGATGGCAATGCGCAGATGACATTGTGCAGGCGATCCTTGAGATAGCCTATAGTCTCCCAGTATTGAGACCAGCGGTCAAGAGGAAAATATCATTCGAGCGTCTAGGGAGATTTCACCAGTAAAGATTATGGGGGGCTAAAGGGAGGCCAGGATCCGCTAGTGCCGGATAGTTAGAAAAAATAGGTCAGCCAGAGAAATGCGGTGTTCGGGGGCGTACTGAGTAAGGAGGTACCGGAAAGCGGGAATCCACCGTACTCCGTACCCTCTTGGCCATAATAAAGGGTACCCCCGAGGGTTAGCTGGATATCTTCGGCAGCGTCCCACACAGCCCGGGGTTGGAGAATCCCCGAAGGATCGGCAAGATTGTTGATCACGGTGAGGTAGAGGTTAAACAGGGGGTGAACTTCTACCCTGATGTGGCCGCTCAGGTAGGCCCTTCCGAGGGTATACAGCTCTCCCCGCTCAAGCCGTTCGGAAAGGTCAGGATCGACAAGGGCTGCAGTATACTGATCTTCGCCCAGCCCGTTAAGATAGAACTCTATAAACCCATACAAATTCCTTTCCCACCACACCCATGAGTAATCCATGTTTGCCACTAGGGAGAGATAGTCTTCTGTGCCTCTATCTTCTTCGAGAAAGGTCCATAGGGCATCGATTCGCCACGCCGCCCCGCCCAGGTATCCTGCACTGCCAAAGCCGACTACTGTGTCTTCATAGTGTATGGCGGTCATAATATCGAACTCGGTGGTTCCCCGCGCAACGTGTAGTTTACCGGCCAGGGAGGACTGGGCCCATTGTACGTCTTTGCTTATCGGGTCTCTCCGCGGTACGTACAGGAACTGGAAATTGCCGATTCGCTCCATTGAGAACTGGGTAAAAACCAAGTCGTCGCCCACCTTGTAGTCACGCTCGATGTCTGCCGGAGAAAAGGGGTTGAACAGGTCCATCGGGTTAAAGAGCAACCCGTTCCCCCAGGTGATCGCCTGCCGACCAACGCTGAGCGCACCCCATTTGGGAAGTATTGTCAGAAACAGCCGATCCAGACGGTGATACCAAACAGAGTCGCTATCTTCTTTGATCGTCTTGGTTAGGTCCATGAAACGCCGGTCGTCTTCCAATGGCCCGACGCGTAAGGAAGTGCTGGCGAAAAGATCGGGGTACGTGTGCTCCAAAGCCGTGAGCCTTCGTCGGGTGTCGCCGCCAGAGAGGATATTCTCATAGTGGGTTTCGAACGTCCCCCAGGTCCCGAAGAAAAGCCTGCTCGTGAGCCGGGCCTCGATCGTGCCATCATACAGCGGATCAGTACCAACGGGCTGGAAATACGATTCATCTTCGGGCCACGAAGCCGACCCCCGTACCTTGAAATATCCTCCCCACTCGCTCTCAAGGTCCTTAGGCCAAAGCGTTGAGGATCGTGTGGCGGTATTCGATACATCGGATGCGGATCTGGCCACGGCATCGGTTTGGGCCCACGACGCCCTGTGGGTCATTTCGATGATCCAAAAAACCAGGAGGAATGAGCAACTGAGCAGGAGGGCATTGCTCCACAGGCTGGGACTCGGGGTGTGAGGTCTGGGATGTGTTACCTCATAATCTGGATCACTAGTTTTCACGGATCTGATCATCGGCCACGAGTCCATCCCTAATCAGGACCAGACGACGTGCATAGTCCATAACCATGGGATCGTGTGTGGAAAAGATAAAGGTGACCTTCTTTTTCTGGTTTAACTCGACCATCATCTCCAGCAACCCCTTTCCCGTCGTTGAATCCAGGTTCGCGGTCGGTTCGTCCGCCAGCACAATTGAAGGGCTGGACACGATGGCCCGGGCAACGGCAACACGCTGCTGCTGACCCCCGGATAATTCGGCTGGACGCCGGCCGTATGTTCCCTCTAAGCCCACATCATCTAATATAGTCCTTGCTAGCTCCCGTCGCTCAGCAGGTGGTATGCCCTGGAGGAGCATGACGAATTCCACGTTCTCTAGTGCCGAGAGCACCGGGACGAGATTGTATGATTGAAACACGAATCCCACCTTGTGCAAGCGCAAGCTGGCGAGCTCGGACTGGGTCATTTCATTCAGGATGTTCCCGTTTACGGTGATGCGGCCCGAGTCAGGTACGTCTAATCCGCCGATAATATTAAGCAAGGTGGTCTTACCGGAGCCGGACGGTCCGGCCAAAGCGAGAAAGCCCCCCTTTTGAACGGAAAGGCTCACGCCGTTCAAGGCCTTGACCTCTACGTTTCCCTGTCGGTATGATTTCTTAATGTCGACCAATTCAACTATGTTCATGGGTTAACTCCTTCAAAAGGATCGGCCTAAGCCCTACGGCCTCAAGCGAAGCGGTCCTCAAGCAGGGCGCTCCTCATCACGTCTGCGCCAGTGCTTCGACCGGGGTGAATCGAGCTGCCTTAAGGGCCGGATAACAGCTGACCAGCAAGCCCAAAATAAACACAACCGCATTAGCCATAACGAGGTCTTTTCCGGAAATGACCGGATATATGATCCGGGGCGCACCGAAGTACTCCATGCCCGCGGCAAGGGCAGAGAGGTCGATGCCGCCTCCGGAAAGCGCGAAGCTCGTCAGGAGACCGAATATGTTCCCGATTGCCATGCCCAGAATAAGGAGCAAGCACGATTCAGTGAGGACTTCTCTGACTATCCACCGGGGTTTCATACCCAACGCCTTGAGGAGGCCGAACTCCCTCATTCGCTCAAAAACCGCCATGAGCGTGGTGTTAACAACGCCAAAGCCCATGGCAATAAAAACTACCAAGAACCACAAATAGAGGAAGTTCTCGGAAATAGCCAGATACGCGGTGAGCAAAGGCAAGAGTTCTTTCCACGTATTGATTTCATAGTCTTCAGAGGGCAACGTGTCCTGCAGGGCAGCCGTGACCTCATCGGCTTTCTGATGGTCAGGCAAGAGAATCGATACTTCAGAGATGCCCTTTTTCAGTTTGAGCATCTGCTGGGTCGCACCACCGGTGACGAAAACGAACTGTTTCTCAGTTGCCTCCAATTCGGCCCTAAAGATCCCTATGATACGGAAGGCGCGAGACGCAATCTCCCGGTCCGAACCCTGAGACATAATAACGAGTTTGCGGCCCAATCCGGTCTCGAACTCATCCGCCAAGGCGTTACCGATAATAATTCCGTTTTTATCCTCGGCCTTGAGGTACCTTCCCTGGGCGATCGCATCTCCGATAAAGGAAACGGCAGCCTCAGCTGCTGGGTCAATTCCCACGAGAACAACACCACCCGAATGCCGGGCGTTACTTGCAACGGCACTGACCCTAACTCGTAAACTCCAGCGGGCACCCGCCGGGAGAATCTCTTTGAGAGCATGTTCCAGTGGCTGGGGATCGACAATGCTATGTTCGATTACCGGATCATGCCGATAGCCCCGGCTGTGCACCTGGATGTGTCCGGTGAGCGTGGCAATGCCGTTTCGGATCATTTGGTCAACCATCCCTCGCATCAGGGCACCGAGCGTAATCATGCACCAAACACCGATAACCACGGCGGTCAATATGACCACGGTGCGCCTGGGGTTTCGCCAGATGTTTCGCCACCCGAGTTGGAGGTACACGAAAATCCCTCACACAATTGAAAATTTAAGGTTGAAAATCGCCTATTTAAAAAAATCTAAAACATTCAATTATCAATATTCATTAGCACTTACACCGCGCTCATGGCCTCCACCGGTCGAAGGCGCCTTACTTTCAGTGCCGGATAAAGGGCCGTCAGTAGGGTGATGATGAGCACGGCACCTGGTCCAATTGACAGTGACAACAACGAAAGCTTTGGCCACATTCGCTCGGGTATACCATACTGCCGCATCAGCTCCGATGCGCCTGAAATGAATATGCCGTGTACCTGAAAATACCAGGTGATGATGCCTCCGGCGATAATGCCGATGATAATGCCAAGGACTGCCATAGTTGTTGATTCGAGCAACAGCAACCTAGTCAACCGCCAGGGGGTGGTGCCGATGGCCATGAGAACGCCGAATTCCCTGGTCCGCTCAAGCACGGACATGAGGAATGTATTCAGGATACTAAAGGCAACCACCACAATCAGAATGAAATAAAAGATCAGGCCGCTCACCAGGTCCATTTGAATCCCCTGTATGAGGCCAGGCATAAGCTCCATCCAGTCAAGCGTAACGAGACGATTTTCTCTGTCTAACTTCTTGATGCCTTCCGTGATAGCTTTTTTCACCTCCTCAAGACCTTCAAGTGAATTCACAAGGGCCACAACCTCATGGACCGATGCTCCCATGTTGTATACTTCTTGAAAGACCTTGAGCGGCATCTGCAGAGAGGAGCGATCGAAGTCATCCTGGCCTGAACTGTAAATCCCCTTTACCCGTATGACCGTGGCTGCAATGGCACCATCACGTCCTTGGCCCAGAAGAACTACCTCATCCCCAAGGTCTACGCGGAGGTTTTTGGCAAGAAGTTCCCCGATGAGTGCCTCATTGGTGTCATCTTGGGAAAGATAGTTCCCGCGGCGAATCAGGTCTTTGATGGTAGAGACCTGGGCCTCCCTCTCCGGCTCGATACCGATTACCAGGATTCCGTAAGTCCGTTCCTTTGAGGAGGCTAGGGAGAAGGCCTTGGCTCGAAAGCTATACGTACGTACTCCTGGGCTGCTTTCCAAAACGCCGGCAACTCTATTGGGATCGGGCACCGTCAGGCGGATGTCCTGCTTATCATTATAGCCCTCGGCCTGAACCTGCAGGTGGCCCGTGTGGATTCTGGTTGCAAAATTGATCATCGAATCATACGAGCCCAGCTGCCAAGACAACATGAACACCAACAACACGCACGCAAATGCAATTGCCGATATGGTGAGAACGGAACGCCGAGGATTTCGCCAGATATTTCGCCAGGCTATCTTGAAATCTATTGACATGGTTCCTTATCTTTTCGGCCTCTTTAGAGAAGACAGGCTGAAGAGGTTGTCTGAAAGGGGCTGATCAAAGGTGATCTCCCTGTATTTTAGAAGGGTGTACTCGCCCTGCACGTCGGCCTTTTGCATTTTCCATACCCGTGGTAACAACCTGCCCCCTAACATCTGGATCTGGGAGGTCGTAAGGGCCTTGACCAACTCGTGGTCCTCGTCATAGAAGTCCTGTTGCAGGAAGATAGAGTCTTCCCGTATTTTGAGCTTTTGCATGCCCCATATCACCGGTGCATCGGGTTTCGGGATTGACTGAATGAGGTAGACGGTTTTTCCCTCATGGGTCTCGGTGCCGATAACGGTATGTGAGTAATCATGCAGGAGGCTGTCGGTTTTGGAGAGATCATCGTTGGAGAAATCAGATCCCATCCAGGCCTGGGCCATCATGGAGGGGGGAATCTTGATTACCCGATTGACCTTGGGATTGTACAGCCACATCTCCCGGCCCCTCTTAAGGGTCCCGTTACCCTTATCCTTGGGCGGGGCCGTAATCCAGAAAATGCTGTCCTGCTCGCCCTTGGTCCATGCCTTGATGGTAACCACTCGCTCCCACTCGGGGCGATGGATAACCATTTCGACGGTTGCGGTAGAGGTTTTGCCTCGCATGTAGTTGAAGCTGGCCTCCACCAGGACTTGGGCGTTCTGTGCAGCGGAATCAGCGTAAAGGGAAAAAAGCATGCCCAGTGCGAAGGATAAACACAGGGCAATTTTTTTCAGCATATAGCGGGCTCCTCTCTAATGCTCTGAATCCGACCTTTACCATAGCGCGCAGCCAGGCTACTGCAAAAGGGAAAAACATGCCAGTCTTTAAAAAAGCTAAAGCGCCCATCAATTTTCCACACCGCCGCCCGTTGCTGTAAGGTCAAACACCGGGGTATAGGATGAGTAGCTCTATTCAGAGTGTTAGTACATAACACAGTTGATATTGAAAATACAAAAGAAACGTGGCGGTAGCTGCTACCAGCTTGATACTGTTCTATTCGATCGGTCCCTTCCGTTCAATACTCCGAGCGGCCGTTGACCTTATGGTGCGGACAGGTTAGAATATGATTGATCCGGTGATTGTTCGACCACCCTTGTGGTCTGGTAGTCTTCTCTGTTGGGTTTCTCATGGAAAGGATTGTCCGGTGCGCCTTCTCACTGCTCTGTTTTGGAGGAATATTTGCCTCACTAGTACGCGGCAGGACCGGGAGTTATCCTTCGGAAAAAGGCGTGCGTGGGCATGAAAAGGTTCCCTCCTGAGAGCAGGCTCCCGGCCTCAGCAAGGTGAAAATCACCGGCATTTGTCCTGAATACGTTTTTTTCTTTGACCCACGAGGCTTCTTTCATTAATATTCTGGTACAAGAAGGAGTTTCTAAGGACCTTTCTTATTACTGACGGACCGAAAAGGCCTCAAAGGCGGTGGGTTTTCATATGTACTGGAGACGAATTTCACTCAGATCCATTTTTCTGGTATGCTTTTGTGCCCTTCTTTTTTTCAGCATGTGGTTGGCGTCTCCTGATCTGAAAAGGCTGGTCCATCGGGTCACGGGATTGGGTTCTCAATCGGAGCCCCCAAAAGAAGAAACTGAACATATCGTAAATCGAGCATCCATAAAGATAGATGCAGCCCGTGAACTGCCTCCGGCACCGGCAGAACCCCAAGAGGCCAATGAAGTGCCCCGTACGGAAAGCCCCAGCCCTGCTGTTGAGCCTTTAACCGCTAGCCAGCAGGCACTGGAGACCCAGAAACCGACTGATTCTCCTAAGAAGGGGCCCGAAGATAGTGTGGCCGAGAAGGTAGAGCAACCGTACTTTAGCCTTCACGTCGGCTCTTTTCGGGAGCTACAAAACGCGAGTGCGGAGGCAGAACGCTTGAAATCGAGCGGGATCGATGCCTTTTGGAAAAAGGTTGCCATTCAAGGGAAAGGCGAGTGGTTCAGGCTGTACGTCGGAAAGCACCATACCAGGGATGAGGCATTAGCCGCGGGAAAAGAGCTCAAGGCCAAGGGGGTCATCGAGGATTACTTCGTCCATGAACTAAAACCAACTGCTTGATCAGGAGTTCGGCGTTTCCTGATCGTCCCACTTCTTCATCATCGCCATAAGCAATTAACCGTATCTCCGCCCTCTTCCCTTCTTCTTCGACCTCGGTCTGGGAGGTTCGATGTCCCGTTTCTTGAGCCATTGTGCGGCCTCGGGATGGAGATCTCTGAGGGGAGAGCGCACCAGTATGGCTTTATACATCTCGATTTCTGCCAGTTCATCGCTGAGCCCCAGGCAATGGGAGAGTCTGCCCGCCTGCATGGGG
>CP070657.1:3116266-3145883 GCA_020355085.1 Deltaproteobacteria bacterium | reverse complement strand
AGCGCCTATCGAAAAGATCCGGTTTTCTTGAGACCTCCATGAATAAAGTCGAACGCAGAGACCAAAACAGTAAATCTCTTTCGTCTTAACGCCCGTCTTCACAAAGGTTGTCTAGTCGATCTGCATCAGCGATTCAAGTCGTTTCATCTCTAGGATGATGGCCTGCTTCTCTTCTTCCGAGATATTCTCTTCTCTTAACCGTCTCTTCAGCCCGAGTATTGTCATTTCCTCTCGGTAATCTACACAAGTGTATTTGGAGTCGTTTTTCATAGGCTTTGTTAAGAGCAGGATTTGATTCTCTGCAGACCTTTGGATAGAATAGTTAGCTTATCGTGTAAATTGCCTTGTTGTCCTTTCGCCAGCGGGAGAGATGCGTCCCAATCTAGCTGGATTCATGCCCAATTTCCTAAAGGCATATAATCTCAGCCTTGTGATTCCTCTCTCCTGCTAAAGAAGGCTTTAATAACAGCATGTACCAGAGTGGCGAGGGGCACCGCAAAGATCAATCCCCAGAACCCCCATAACCCTCCGAACACGAGCACCGCCGAGATGATAGCTACCGGGTGCAAATTTACCACCCCGGAAAGCAGCAAGGGGGCCAGCAGGTTTCCGTCCAAAAGCTGTATGATGCTGTACGCAATCAGGGCCCAAACAAACTCGGCAGACAGGCCCCACTGGAAGTAGGCTACCAATGCCACCGGCAGATACATGACAGCGGCGCCGATATAAGGGATGAGAACCGACAGGCCAACAAGAAGGGCGAGCAGCATGGCAAACTGAATCTTCAGTGCCAAGAACGTGACATAGGTTACTACCCAGACGATTATGATCTCCCAGATCTTGCCCCGAATATAGTTTGCAATTTGTTGGTTCACCTCGTGCCAGACTTCTGTTGCCAAGCCCCGATTCTCGGGCAAGAGACCGCCCAGCCAGTGCAGGATGGCTGCCTTGTCCTTCAGGAAAAAGAACACGAGAAAGGGTACGAGAATCAGGTAGACGATAATGGAAATTACACCGCGCACCGATGCCACAGAGAGCGAGAGCAGGCGCTGGCCAGCACTGGTGAGCTCAGAGCTCAAAAAGATTATGATGTTTCTGATCTGTGCCTCGGAAATGAAATCCGGGTACCGCTCCGGCAGAAGCATCAATGCCTTCTGTATTCCGCCAATCATGGAAGGCAGCTGCTGAAAAAGCTGGCGAATCTGATCCGACAGCAAAGGGAGGAAAACCACCACCAGCACGACCAGAACGACCAAGAAGCCCACAAATATCACTACTACTGAGATTCTCCGTGGGATGTGTGCGCGCACGAACAGAGATACGAAGCTGTCCAGCAAGAAGGCGATCACAATCCCGGCAAAGACCGGGAGCAGCATTTTTCCCAGGAGCAAAATTGTAACGAATCCCAGGATGAGCAGTAATCCAAGGATGATCACCTGGGGATCGGATAAGTACTTTTTTATCCACTCAAGAAATAACTTTTTCATGCCTCACAGCCAACCAAGTATATCCATTTCACCTGCACATACATGACATATGCTCGTCAGAACATCAACCGTTTTTTCCGGCAGGAGCCTTCAAAAATGGGTCAAGCCTTCTTTTGACTCTTAGTGACCCGGAACCAATCAAGAAAACGGTGCATGAATTGCATGGGATCGATGAAGCAGCTCTATTGCGATCAAGAAGGGGTGTGTTCAACGAGCCTCGCAATGCGGCGATCTACCTGATCCGCCGGTTGCGAGGGGACAGCTTGAAGGAAATCGGAGATCAGTTTCAGATGAATAAGTACAGTTCGGTGAGCAGCGTTATTGAGAGAGTAAAAGCGTTGATCAGCGAGGATTCAAGACCGAAGGATAGGGTTGGGAACATCATCAGTCGATTGAGCAAGAGTCAAGAGCAGACTTGACCCCTTGTCGTGCTTTAACGTCTCGTTGATATCCGCATTTCAAGCGACAAAAGGCGAGGTTCCGACCCTGCCTTTTGCGCTTAACAGAGGAGGAGAGGAGATTATATCGAGAAGAATATAGTTTTTCTGTAGTTACTCTACTGGTGCACTAGTACGCTGTACCAGTCCTCCACGCGCAGCCAGCCACTTCGTCGCTCCAGATTGGATCTTCGTTCGTTCCAGCTTCTTCTCTCGATTCCGCCTTTCAGGAAGTAATCCAGGTTGTGTACCCTGCGCCTGTCGTGACCACAGCGACGATCAATACGAGAATGCCTCTTATTCAGCATTTCCAGCCCCGGCGTCTGATGAATTGGAAACGGCCTTTGCCAACCTCCCCGATAACTCATAAATGATTGATGCTTTTCAACTTTTTCATACCATCATAATGCCGATTTATCAAACAAAAAACGAATTGGCCTCTTGGTTGTGCAGCTCACCATGATATACATTAAAGCTTCCTATCACTTGCCGAGTGTTGTGAAGAACCGCCTAATCATAAGCATCTTTTACAGGATTTCGATCAGTTTTATGAACGCCTGTTCATCAGGCGGACCAGCGGCTCGCTTTGTCCAGCCAGTATTCCTTCTCTTTCTCTCTCCAGTTTGGCCCGGTGAATCTTCTATCAAAGAAACCACCGAGCCTCTCGAGCCACCTGACCCATGGGTTCTTTTTGTTTTCAATTGCCTCGATAACGTCTGCGGCAAATACCTCAATATTGCCTATTTCATCTTTAGGCACGAAGTATGCGGCTCCATCGTCAACGGATCTTTCGAGACTCTCTTCATTGAGTGAGTGAGCGGTAAGCATGAGAGCAGGGACATTTTTTTCCGTTGCTATTTTGAGAAGTTCAAACCCCTTTACCCCCATAATATCAAGGATTGCAAGGTCGTAATACTCGGTTTCAAACAGATCCTTGGCCTCCTCAAATGAAGAAGCGGAGTCTATCTTGCACATATCAAGGAGTTCTATGAGAAGGTTGAGAACATCCTTTTCGTCATCCACGATGAGCAGCCTTTTGCCTTTCAGTAGCTTTTTCGGATCCATTATTACGCCTCCTTTCGACTGGCCTAAAGTTTGTTTTTTATCGATGTATAAAGGTGCTGAATTTTCGTCATGATTATTTCAATCTCCTTTGCCACACTACCTTACCCTGCAGTTAATAGCAAGGAACTTCATATATCCAAAAGTTAAATCCAATGGCCTTTGTGTCAAGCAGAGCGAAGCAAAATGCCCGCCCCGCAAAGGCCAGGGCCCGGATATTGGCCCAAATGGTGGGCTGAGAACTAAAGGTCAATATAGTATCTCTTCTTTCTCTTGGAAACCTGCCCGACGAACAATCCCAAGCAGAACACGGCGGCTCCCGCCAAGAACCACTGGAGCTTTCCTGAACCCCTAACGGTTTCTATTCGTTTTTGAAGATTCCTCAGTTCCCTATTCAGTGCAGCATTTGCCGCCTTAAGCTCGTTTCGTTCATCTACCAACTTGGATGCGTTTTGTTCGAGTTCCTTGACTTTTTGAAGGTAACTCTCCTCTGCCGCCTTGAGCTTATCAAGAAACGGGTTCTCGGCTCCCTCATACTCCCTGATTTTCTCCCGCAAACGATTCATCTCATCCTTCAACTGGGCTATGATAATTGGTTTGGGGGTTTCGGCGGTGATGTATTGCCCAGGTAACCACCCCTCTTCACCTGCCCCAGTCTTTACCCGAAGGTACGGCCCGCTTTCCTCGAGTACTTCGACCGGGTCATCTGTCTTGATGGTGCCCAGTGCCTTGCCGTCCGAATTCGGGGCTTCTCGAAGCGAAATAATGAGCCTGTCCGATACGTATCTCCTATCAGCCTGGGCAGTTCCCACTTGAGCAGACATGAGGATAAGCAGTAAAAAAAGGAGCAGGAGGCTCGGTTTTCTGATTCTTGAGACCGTCATGGCAATCCCTCCACAGATCGGATTAGGGCTGAACGTGACAAAATGGTTGAGCAAGGTCTTGAAAGCCCACATGCGGTGATATGCAGCATAACGGATCAGACCTTCACGCTGGCATTGGTTGGTGAGAGTGCAAATGAACCACGTTGCTCGCTCTATCAGTTCATTTGGGGAAAGGATAGATGGGCGAGCCTGAACATAAGATAGGCTACCTCTATTACAGCAATCTGTCAAGGGGGTATCAGGCTCATGGAAACCAGGACACAAAACATGTGTTATGTGTCTCAAGGTTGGGGCATATGGAATGATTTGGCTTTCACTGCTTGAGCTAGCCGCCATCAGGAAATGTAACAGCTGATGGCGCTTGAATCTGCGGAGGATTGCGCATCCGCAGTATCAACAGCTCGTCGTAAAAAGTGATTTGCGGACGATCCCTTTAGGTATTCTGCCTTCTTCTGGACAAGTATCAGATGTCGGGAATACTCTTCATCTTCTTATCCCAGAACTCTTTATGTTGCTCTCTCCAATTTGGTCCGCTAAACTTCTTGTCAAAGAAACCGCCGAGCCTCTCATACCACCTGAGCCACGGATTCTTCTTCTTTTCTCTGGCCTCTATAACATCTGCAACAAAGACTTCGATATTGCCTATTTCATCTTTAGGAACGTAGTAGGAAGCGCCATCTTCTGCAGATTTCTTCAGGCTCTCTTCGTTCAAGGCATGGGCGGTAAGCATGAGGGCGGGAATATTCCGTTTATTGGCAATTTCAAGGAGTTCGAATCCCTTAACGCCCATAATATCCAGGACTGCAATGTCGTAATACTCGGTTTCGAGCAACTCCTTTGCTTGCTCGAACGTAGAGGCTCGGTCAATCATACAGTCACTCAGAAGCTCAGTCAAAAGATCAAGAATGTCGGGTTCGTCATCGACGATCAACACCCTTTTCCCTCGAAGCACTTTTTCTGTTTCCATTTTACATCCCCCTTAACGACTCACGGAATCTCACCGCTACTAATTGAATCCTGAGAACGATCGGAAGCTTGCTCTTTCTTAGCTATAGAGTATACTGCATCGCCTATTTGTCAAGGGAATAGTGGTGAAATCCGCAGACGTGAGATCCTGTAATCCCCCGCTTTGATCCTTTCACCTTGAGCGGGGAGAGGGGCGCGAGCGATAGGATTGCTTCAAGAGGTGAGAACCCGTGGCGGGCCCGTTAGGGCGTTCATGATTGATGGTTTTCAGCTCAGAGGAAGAAGCTCAATCGATTATGCGAAAAGTAAGAGAACGCAGCGTGACATGCTGTTTCGTCAAGGCACTGTGGTGAAAGCGCGGAGAGAAAGGCTCTCCCCCTAAAGCAAGATCTGGTTTTCCAGAGATCGCGATTCACCTGCGGAAATAACCCGTATGGCAGGCCGTCCTTTCACCGGGCATTTAAACTCGCAGATCCCGCAGCCCACACACTTCCTAAGATCCACATGGGGAAGTTGTGCCATTTGCTGTTTGCCGTTAGGACCCGGCACCATATCTTTGTGGAAGAATATGGCCTTCGGTGATGTGGGACAATGCTCCTCACACACAATGCAGGGGCCGTTCCCAGACCAGGGAAGACATCTTCCCCGGTCGATGTATGCTGAACCAATTACTATGGGCGTTTCGATCTTCTCTTTGGCTGAAAACACTCGAATGGCACCTGTAGGGCAAACATCTCCGCACAAGGTGCAGGTGTACTCGCAATAGCCCTGGGTCATGATGAGGTGGGGAGTCCAGAACCCCGCCATGCCCGCTTCAGTAAGGGTCGGGTTGATGACGTTAGTGGGACAGGCCTTCATGCACAGACCGCAGCGTTGACAGAGGGTTAGGAAATCCTTCTCCGGTAAAGCCCCCGGAGGTCTTATCAGGCGGGGGTCCGCTACCTTGTGCACCCGGCCGTCGAGCCTTCCAAAAAGGGGGAGCGAAATGCCTCCCACCAAACCTGCCAGCAGGGCGCGCCTGCCCATGTCCGGACCCCTGTTTAAACGAAGCGATGACCACCTGAAACGGAAGAAGAGGGCACTTGCAGGGCAAGAGTCAAAGCAGTTAAAGCACATAAGACATTCCGCGTTCTCCCAATCGTTGCCGGGTTTCGGCGAGGCGGCGCCCTGGCAGCTCTTTGCGCAGAGTTCACAGTCTGTGCACTTTGCCCGGTCCTTTTCGAGCCTGAGAATGCTCAACCGGGAGCATATTCCCAGCAATGCCCCAAGAGGACACAGGACCCGGCACCAGAAGCGGGGTCTGATTCTGTTCAAGAACACGATACCCAGAAAGATAATCCCAATAAACCAGGCAGTTGTGTATGCCTTATAGCCGAAACCGAAGAGGAATTGCGCGATAACCTCTCCTCCATAACTCAGTAGGCGGAGAGCCGTACTATCGCTGTTGGCAATTACTTCGGAGAATTCCCGCAAGCCCATAGCAGCGCCGGGGAATAAGGCCAGTGCGAGGGAGCGAAAGAACACGGAGAGGGGATCCATCAACCCCGCCATATTGAGGCCAAGAACTGCTCCCACGAGTACGGTAATCAGGAGAAAATATTTTATCTTCTGACTCGAGGCCTTTTCATTAGCCCGAATCATGGCATCAGCTTTCAATGACGGCCGGAACCAGCTCACCGCATGGTGGAGGGTGCCGAGCGGACAGACAAAGCCGCAGAAGATCCTACCCATGAAGAGGGTTACAGCAAGCAGGACCAGTGCCCACCAAAATCCCTTTATGAGCTGATGACCCGATATGAGAGAAGAGAGCCAGACCAGAGGATCAAGCTGAAAGAAAAACCCTACCGGATAGTCGATCGCTAGATCCGGTTCAGCGGAAAAGACGACGGAATAATCCACAAACACATCTCTCGGAAGGCGGCTTTCCACCAGGAGAAAGAGGAAGAACAGCAGGAAGAAAGTTTGACTGATTCTCCGTATCCAGACGAGTTGTCTTGCCCTCATACGATCACCTTTTTCTGGTCAAGTTTTAGGAATTCCTTGGTACCGAGGCCCGACTTATCTCCCAAGCTGATGAAGCCAATTTTATCCGGACTGTAGCCGAAGAGCCTTGCAGCAAAGGCATCTGCTGCAACCGGGTCGTCACTCAAGATGAGAGTATTCTTCATCGCCACATCTGAAGGACTTCCGCCTGAAGGCCCGTTCTTTACCAAGATACTGATGCCATCGATGAGGGTCACCGTGGGCTTGAAGAACTGAGCCAGATCGACAATGGTCCGGTGTATATCCTGGTGAAGTGCATACCTCCTGCCGCCAACGCCTCCGATCCAGTTCTTGATGCCCAGGGTGAGAGAACTCAGGCTATGAGTTTTTGCTATAGGCAGGTTGATGAGCTTGTCGGCTTCTATGAGAGGCGTGAACACCGGCCAGACATCAAGGCGGTCGCCATTGATCTTCATTCGCCTCATCAGAGAAGAGCTTGGAAACACCAGGTCTGCATTTGTCTTCTTAGCCACGGTGCCTGCACCGGTGATAGCGAAACACCGACGGACATCATTAATGGTATTATCCACGATCCTCACCTTTTTGGCCCCCGCCTCGTAGCAGAGCTCAATCACCGCCTCAAGAACCACAGGGTTTGTTGTGGCAGCTAGAGCGGGTTGCCGCGCCCAGGAAATATTGGGTTTGATAGCCACTACGTCCCCCTTTGAGACAAAGTGCTTCATGCCTCCAGCGGCATCAAAAACCCTTGTCGCCAGTTCCTTAATGGAGTATCCCTCCGTTTGTCCAATCCCCTCTATAATGAACCGCCTCGGTGCCGCTTTGGCCTGGGCGGGAGAAAAGGCAGTAAAAGGAATCCCGCTGGCGCCGTAAAAGCCCACGACGCCGGAGATGGTGATCAGTCGCTTTAGCGTTTCTCTTCTCGTGATTGAGTCGTCAAAATTCATCGCACATTCCCCTCGTTCTCGATGCTGCCCCTCTTGCTTTGGGCGATATACGCATGAGAAATCAAAAGCCTCACCCTACTAGAAGTGGGCGGGGCTTAGTGATATTTACAATACGGATCTCGTTATTTGAGTCCTTTGATTTGCTCGACCTCTGAGCGCTACTTGAGCAGCGCTGTCAATAGTGCTTGCATAAACGCCGGAAGATCATCTGGTTTTCGACTGGTAATCAGGTTTCCGTCCACAACCACCTCTTGGTCTACCCAGTGTGCTCCGGCATGGACCAGGTCGTCTTTTATGGCGAAAAATGAGGTTACGGTCCGGCCTTTCACGATTTCTGCAGAGGCCAGCATCCATCCCGCATGACAGATTGCGGCCACCACCTTGCCAGCGCCAAAGAGATCCTTTACCAATTTGACCATGGATGGGTGGCGGCGCATATGGTCGGGGGCATAACCACCGGGAATAACGATTCCGTCAAAATCCGCTGCTGAAATCTCGTCAGCGATTGCATCGGGTTTGCAGGGAATCCCGGATTTTCCCGCATACTGTTCAGCACTTCCCGATCCTACGACAACGACCTCTGTCCCAGCCTCCTTAAGGCGGTAATAGGGGTACCAGAACTCGAGATCATTGTACATTTCCTCGACCAGGATAATAACCTTTTTCACCTGTGCTTCCATAGATTATCCCCCTTTTTTAAAATCATATTAGGTGATCATAAAATAACTATCATAGCTCAGTTAGACAACCCCGCTCGAAAAAAATTCTGTCAAGCAAGGTGTAATCTCCCAGGTCACTTGAGAGGCTTTCAATGTGGTTGAATAAGCTGATGAGAGCAGGCGAGAGCCGAAGAAACCCTCCCTGAAGGATTTCCGTGTGATGAAATAGTGTGCGATTTGGTTTAGGGCCGGCCTATCCTCGCTTTCTCTTACACAATAGGCCCGTTTACTCCTTCTCAATTCTTTCCAGGAAATCACGGGCAGCAGCGTGGTTTGGATCTATTTCCAGAATCGTGCGCAATTGCTGGCTGGCCTTCTGTAATTCCCCCATATCGGCATAGAGTAAACTGAGATGCAATCGAGCATCTACGTGATTCTGGTCAAGTTCAATGGCCTTCAAGAACTCAGCTTCGGCGAGTTCGTCTGCAAGGCGCCTTTGATAGCTCAAGGCCAATCCGAAGTGGTTATCCGCGTTGTCGGGGTCAAGGGATACCGCTTTCTTAAAGGCCTTAAGGGACTGTTCGATCTGGTTCAACTCGCCATATGCCATGCCCAGGTTAAAAAAGATAGAATCTTTGGTGAATCCAAGGGCTATGGCCTTTTCGTAATAGAGCGCTTCGGCCTCGTGGTTTCCCGTTTGCCCATAGGCATATCCAAGGTGATAAAGGGCACGTGCATTATCAGGGTCCTGTTCCAGCAGGCGTTTGTGAAGAAGCAAGGCTGCGTGGTAATCTCCGCGTTTCATGGCATCATCGGCCGCGGTGTCGCAGGTCCAGGTTTTCTCAGAAGGAGGTTTCTTAGTCGATATTGGTTTTGAACAACCAGCACCCGTGATGATACCTACCAGACAAATTGCAAACGCGCAGAGACATATAAATCCAAGTGCGTTTTGCCTATTCCACGCGATCTTCTTTGAAAACGACATATCGCTCCACTTTCTCGTTGCAAGGGGTTTCAGGGATGAGGGCTATTGCCCATTAATTCTCTGCGCGGTTAATCTCAACTCTATTCTAGCAGGGGCCACCCGGAGTTCCAAAGGAAAAACTGAATAATCTTGCTCTGCTGAGAGGGCATCAATCTAGAGCGGTGCCTGATGGGAACAAAGCCTCTCTAGTCTTCAGAAGGGATCTTGGTTATCTCTGAAACCTTGTCTTCCAAATTCTTGACCTCCCGAACAATTATCTCAAGATGTTCCTTGTCCGGATCATGATCGGGAGCGTTCTCATAGAGTCGCCGGGCAAAGCCGCCAACTATGGTGAGTGAATTCCTGCATTCATCTGCTACCCTGTTCGCGAGTTTACCCCGAGCGGCGAGCCTTTCGGCCTGAACCAACTGCTTTGCCTTCTCCTCTAACTTCTCTGTTCTCTCCCGGAGCCTTTCCTCAAGCTCTTGACTGAACTTGCGACTCTCATCATACAACCGAGAAATCGTTATGGCGGCCCCAATCTGATTGGCAATTATGTAGATTACGTCATTGAATCGTTTGTGAAAGTAATTCTTGCGCCTTGAGGCAGTTACCAGCACGCCGATCGTTTTTTCCTCCACCTGTATCGGAACGACGGCAAAAGACTTGATATCCTCACCCACGAGGAGGGTGGTTGAAATGGGTTTGTCAATCTCTTCCGCATCGTTGATCATAACGATTTTCCCGGTGAGAAAAACCTCTCCCGAATAACTATCAATAGTCGGCTTTCTGGTGGCCGTTTCCACAAAAGCCTTGCTTAAACCTTTGTGGCTCATGATTTTCAAGTTTCCGCCCTCATCCAGTAATCGTATTGAACACGCGTCGAGCCTGTATTCTCTGGTAAGCAAATCAACGATAGCGTCGAGCACGTGTTGCAGGTGAAGAAGGGAAGAAACGATTTTTCCAATCTCAAAGAGCACGCGCAGTTTTTGCTCGCTCTCTTTCATTTGCCGAGAGATTCTGCTTGCGAGCTCAGAAAGGCCACCAGTCTCATCATCGTATGAGGCGGGGAGCTTCTGTTGGCTCTCCCCCTCGGTCTTTCTCAGGATGTTCTGCAACCCAATGATGGGTGATAAAAAATAGCGAGCTAAGAAAAGGGAGATAAGGCCGGATACAAACAGGATGATGAATACTGCCGGGTATAGGAGGTTGGAGCTCCAGTTATGGTGGGAGATAAACCCTTCAATCGCGATAAAAAGGCCTGCCACAATCACAATAAGCAAGAGATAAGATAACAGAAGTTTCCTTTGAAGGGACATCTCGCCCTCAGTAACCTTATACGCGAACTATCGTGTTTGCAGCCAGTTATGGAGGGGCTTTCGCGGTCCCCCGAAGAGAACCTTACAGGGATTTGGAAATAGACACATAGAAACTTGCGCCTTTCTCGGGACCCGATTTCACCCACACCGTGCCGCCGTGTTGTTCAGCGATCTCCTTTACAATCGCCAATCCCAAGCCCGAACCTTCGACCCCGCCCGATGCCTCCTGTCTTTGAAAAGGCCCAAAGATCTTTTCCGAATCTTCGCTCTTTATGGCAACACCGTCATCGCTTACGGAAAGCGTGTGGTATTTGTTGGATCCCTCATAACCAAGCCTGATCTCGGTTAGCTCATCGCCACCGTGTTTCAATGCATTATCCACGAGGTTTCTCATGACCCTCAAGATGGACATCCTGTCCCCCTTGATAGGAATGCCGGCTTTTGGTTGAAGCCACCGTATGTGGCGATCGTCAAGCTGAGCGGAGAATTCAGCTCTGACCGTGTCGAAGATCTCCTGCAATGTAACGGATTGGATCTTTATCGGTGTTTCAGTCGTTTTGATGTAAACATTGATCTGTTCCACCAGTGCCGAGATTTGCTCAGCAGCTTCAAGGATTCGATCGCAGTAGTCCTTTGACTTATCATCGAGCAAATGCCTGCAGCGTTTATGGAGGAGCTTTGTCAGTCCGTGAATACCAATAGCCGGGCTTTTCAGATCATGTGAGACCGAGTAGGCAAATTGCTTTATCTTTTCAGAACTGTTTTTCAGGACCTCTTCCATGAGCTTGCGCTCGGTGATGTCCCGTCCAACCGATTGAAATTCGATCAATTGGCCTTCCTCGTCCAGGACCATTCGGTTGGTCCACTGTTGCCATCGTATCTCACCATGGGAGCCAATTACGCGATGCTCATGGGTTGCCACTGGATTCTTCGGATTTAGGGAGGCTAAATGTTCTTCGAGCCTTTTATGGTCTTCTTCGGGGATGAGAGGCATAAATGTGTGCCCGATTAGATCCTTCCTTTTCTTTCCGAAGTATTTACAGTATGCGTCATTGACAAAGGTTAATTTACCGTCGGGGAGGAAACGACAGATGAGCTCAGTCTGATCTTCAACGATGGCGCGATAGCGCGCCTCGCTCTCCTGCAAGGCCCTTTCCGCTCGCTTGCGCGCGGTGACGTCCCGTATGATGCCCTGGTACCCCAAAACAGTGCCATCAGGCGACCGTCGCACCGTGCTGGTAAGGAGACAGTCCATCTCACTCCCGTTTTTCTTGCAGAACTCCACCTCATAGTCTCTAACCGATCCCTTTTTCTCTATTTCCCGCTGAAACCTGTCCCTGTCAGCCGGATCAACATATATGTTCCTGACATTAATCTTGTCTATCATTTCCTCCTTAGTGTAACCCAGAAGCTCCAATAGGGCTGGGTTGACATCGAGGAATTTTCCCTCTCGGCTGGTAATATAGATTGCGTCTCTGGAATCGTTAAATAAGGTACGGTATTTCCGCTCACTCTCTAGGATTACTTCCTCTGACACCTTAGGCGAAACACCTTGTCGCTCAAATTCCCTGAGCCTTCTTTCCAATTCTTCGTAGGTTGGCTTAGCAGGCATAGAATACCCATTGGGCTTGAGAAGGAAAGACCCCACCTCTCGCACTCGGAAATGGGGCTTTGGTATATTTCGAAGGCACCCTCTTGGTAAGGTTTAGGAGTTGCCTGAAAGCATATACTATATAATGCCAAAAACCCGGAAAAAATACAAGCCCGAATTATTGCGAAATCAATAGTAGCTTTAGCTCCATAACCAGGCTCACCCGAGAGATATGGATAGCCATTTTTATCGTTGAATTCATCTGATCGGCAAGGCCATGAAATCGTTTCTTGAGAGACTGGCGGGAGGGCACTGTTATTTTCGCGACTTGGGTATGGGGGAAACCGCAGCCCTGAGCCTGTCGAAGGGAATGCGGAGGGGGCAAGTATCCCCCGTAAACAAGTCGCTGAAAAAACAAGCCCGTGAGCCTTGGAACGAAAGAAAGGGTTTCATGGTCTTGCCTATTTCAATTGAGAATACTCTGCCAAGTTAAAGCAATAATCGATTGCTGTTACGGGGATTGTGCCGAAATTCTAAATTTCAGCTCCCGGACATACCAGGAGAATGGTAGAGCTGGTGGCAAGGCCGCGCGTTGCCCTTAGGGGGCACCTGGCTCCCCAAGTTTGAACCGTATCCGTAACACGCCTGTTTCAAAACTGGCTGAAATTATCCGAAAGGTACCGATTTCCTTTGTTGACGAAACGTGGGAACCGATGCAGGGGCAGGCATCATAGTCCCCGATTCTCACGATTCTGATATCATCGCCTGTATCGGGTGGCAACCGTTTCAGATTGTACTGCTCCTGGGCTATCTCTCTGCTTTGATACTCCTCCGCAATCGGCAGATCAGCCTTTATTACCGCATTTACCTGTTTCTCGATTCGATTGATTTCCCGTTTCGTCAAGGCATGACCCAGGTGGTAATCACATTTGGATTTCTTCTTTTCGATGTGGGCGTTGAAGGAGCGATTGCAGTTGAACATCCTGACCATTGTCTGGTTGAGGATGTGCTCTGCCGAATGCATACGGGGATCAGTCTCTTTCTTCACTGCTCAAAGCCTCGTTCTCAATTCCATCTTACCATCTGAGGCAGAAACCCAGCCCCCTCACTCGTGCCTTTTGCACGTTGAGAGATAGGGAAGACCTTCAAGAGGTCATGCCGAGGTTTCCCTTGGGGGCTTTAAGGCTTGGCCACAAAGAGACTACTGAAAACGACCAAAGAGATATTGAGCCAGCAATCCAGCGATGGGCGGAAAAAAGAAGGTGCACGCAATACGAATGCTGGTAAATTTCCAACCCAATATCCCTACCTCCAAAGGCAATCGAGAAATTGCCCACAGTGACCATCCGGTAAGAAAGGCCACCATGGTACCAACGCTTGCGCCAGAGCGCAAGAGTCCCGCAACAATGGGTAAACTGACAAAAGGGCCTCCAGGAGAGAAACCGCCGGCAGCGGTACCAATGAGTAGTCCCCGAAGGCCTGATTCCGCACCCACCCACTTTGATAACAGCTCCCTGGGAAGGAGTACCTGAACCATGCCAGCCACAATAAATGCACAAAGGAGTAAGGGTAGGATCTCGACTGTCATGCTGAGGGCTGATTTCAAGCCGGTGATGTGCTGCTCTTGCCCCTTAACGTAGCCTATGGTCAAAAGGGAGGCTGCAAGCGCCCCCATGACCACGGTTGGAATGAGCATTTTTGTGTTTCTCCTTTCTCCTGTCATGATTCTTCTCTCACGCTCTTGTTGATCGGGCTTTTGAGTAGACTCACTCATCGTTTGAGAGCCCGGTTAGGGCTACACTAGGGCACGGTGATCACGCTGCCTGCCGTGTTAAAAAAGAAGCGGCTTCCCAGCTCACCTGCCATCATGGCGCGAGCTTTCAATCCAGTGCAATGGGATACGCCGACATTTTGAACATCCAGGTCTTTCAAGGCAGCAATTGTTTTCATGATCCGTTCCTCAGATGCATCCATCAGGTGACAGCCTCCTACGACGGTATGAATTCGCTTGATACCCGTTAGGTTCTGCGCATGGTACAGTGTGTTAATGAGACATCGGTGCGCACAGCCGAGAATGACGACGAGACCCAGCTCGGTTGCAGCAACACAATTCCTCCTGCAATTTCTTGCAGACTATACCTTCTCCGTCGGAGTTTGTGTCCGATCTGTGGAAAAGAGGTAATGCGCTCTGAGTCGTTGTGCGGGGGAGTATAAGGGAGATCGGCTCGGCGGTCAAGCGAGAATGCCCCTGGCAGTGTGTGAGAGTACGTGTCAAACGAGGGTACTGATATCAAGGGATCAGAACCGGGATCAATATGCATTGAACAGAGAGGGAGTCATGGGAGGTACATCTGTTGCGCGCCTAAAGATCTTGAGATCTTATTTCTTTGACAGCAGCCATAATACCGGCGATTATTGCTTCATCTCTTGGAAGCGCGGTTGCTTCAGGTTCCCCCGTTTCTCCGGCACCTCCTGTTTCGATCCGATCCTTGAGGAGCGCCCTTGTTCCCGCCTTCGACTTGACTTCCTCTAGTTGTTCACGTGACATTCTCCTGAGGCCCTTCTGGTTCCATTCGTCGAAATAAAGGCCAAAATGCTGCAGCAAATAGTCCTTGCTCTGCTTTCTCGCCCATTCGTAGCCGATCTGGTACCCCTCCGATTCGGACATAGCCTCGCAGTATCGTACCGCTTCGATCTCCATCTCGAACCCCCATTCAAGAAGGAGGTCTTCGGCCCTTTGCTCAGCTTTTGCGGACCCCACCTCACGAGCGACGTAAAGGGCGAACTCATGAGCTATGGTGTGAAGGATCTGGTGCTCGGGCTCAAAGAGTACCTTGGGGTTGAAGCATAGTAAGGTCTTCACCGGATCATCAAACTCAACGCGCAGGGCGCAACTTCGGTGAAGGTCTTCCCCTGCTACCACTTGAAGCACAGTGCTATTCAAGATATTTTCTCCGATGCTTTCGGGCAATCGGTCCAGCACCTTTTCCAGGTACGGCAGAAAACGCGGGTCACAATGTTTGAACCGAGTCATCCTTTTATCCATGATTTCCTCCTTTGCAAACGGAAAAAAGGTTTGATGGGCGCCCGGATACTCAGGCACTCTCGGGAAAACGCTGCGTCTGTGATCATGTCCCCATTCCTGGCTTCACCGCCTAATGCACCAAGGCATCGGCTACCATGGAGGAAAGGAACCTCACATCCACGTCCATCTTGTAGTGCTTATTGAGATCGCTGAGTTGTGTGTGGCAGTTCTCGCAAGCTGTAGCGAGCACCTTTGCGTCGGTATCTTTCACTTGATCAACCTTTACCTTGGCTGATTTCATTCTGAAATCAAGGGTCTCCTCGCCCAAAGCGACGAGTCCTCCTCCTCCGCCGCAACACCAGTTATACTTCGGCTCCGGAGACATCTCCCGATAGTCATCAGTCAGGTGCTGCAGGATAAAGCGTGGTTCGTCAATAACGCCGCCGTTTCGTGCTATCTGGCAGGGATCATGGTAGGTGATCGGTCCTGGGACTTTCGACTTGTCCACCTTGATTCGGCCTTCCCTCAGGTATCGGGCGTGAACCCCGGTGATAGAGGAGACCCGGAAGGGTTGGTTGCCCGAGAGATCCTTCATTACGCGGAATGCCGTCCCGCATTCACAAATGCAGACCTCCTTAACCTTCAGTCGTTTGGCCTCATTAATGATGCGATCCAAAATGAGCTTTGTCTTGGTTGGATCTCCCACAAAAGCGCCGAAATTCACTGCCTCAAAAAAGCTCAAGGTCCAGTTTTCGCCTGCTGCATTAAAAACGGCTGCGGCCGGAACAATAGAATGTGCACCGGCAAGAGCCACATAGAGCAGATCTGCGCCTTTAACGTCCACGGGGATGGCTGTCTCTTTAGCCTCGATCTTCCACTTCTTAACAACCTCCTTTTCGAGGTTTTTAATACCGGTCAGAAAGCCTTCCTTAAAAAGATCAAGTGATTTACCCTTCTCGACGGAGGTGTCCGCCAGCATCGTCAGGATTTCCGGTTCTGCATGGGCACCGATTAGCAAAAGCTTGGCGATGGACATGAGCATCTGGGTATCGATCCCAAAGGGACAATAGACCATGCAGCGCCTGCACCCTGTGCATGAGTAAGCGGCCTCGTATAATTCTTCAAGGGCCATCTCGCTCAACTCCTTCGCCTCCCCTACGGATGGCCACAGCCTTCCTCGGCCCTTGAAGTATCTTTTGTAGATTCTACGCACGATTTCGTGCCGGTACGCGGCGATATACTTAATGTGGCCCATGGATGCATAGACATGGCAGGCCTCCGTACAGATTCCACATCTGGTGCAGGTTTCCAAGTAGAACCTCATTGCCTCGTTCAATTTGCCGTGAAAGAGCTTCAGCAGATTATCCCGTGTTTTCTTGTCCATGGCTACCCCCTCCTCAGTTTATTCATCGGCAGAGAGAGAAACGAGTGCATAAGCTGGCTGAAGGGAAAGAACATGAGAAACAGGTTCGCAAAGAAGACGTGCAGGACCAGCATGAAGGAATGGCCCGATGATGTCAGATCAGGAGATAACTCCGGCCTCAGAGAGAAAAGGCCGGCAAGATATTCTCGATATTCCACGACCGATAAGTTGCCGTACTCGTACCACCTCCTAGCCCAATCCATCTGGCTCCCAAAAAGAACGGTGAGAAAGAGCAAGATGAGGAGGTAGTAGTCCTCGGGAACCGATAGGTCCCGGTAGGGAGAAAGGAACCGTCTAAAGAGAAAAAAGAGCAGGCAAATAGAAAGAATCAATCCAACAAAGCCCCTTCCTAAAAAAACCTCATGGGGAATGAGCTGGAATATGCTGAATTCTCCAATCAGTTCCAGATGCCCGATGATGAGAAGGAGGAAGCAGATATGAAAGAACATGAGAAAGACCCAAAACACCGGGTTATGCCTTCTCACGGTGGGAAGAAAGAACGTATCGTAGAGCGCCCAAAGCCACTGGGGACGCCTTACAGGATAGATCTGAAGGGTTGTCGGATTCCTGGGTTCGCGAAAGAGCTTTACGAGTCTTAAGATAATTCCCACAATGAAGACCGCAAAGGCGAGGTACGCCATTGGAATAAGGATGATATAGTAGATCGTCTCCACGGAAGCCCCCTCTCATTAGGGATTAAACGCGGCGCCCCATCGAGGGGGCACCGGCAAACGGCCCTATGCCTTCCGCTTGATGTAGAATTTTATTACCCCTCCTTCTTGATCGGTCTTCAGGATCTCATTTCCGCTGGTTCTGGCCCATGCGGGAAAATCTGCCAGTGATCCAGGATCGGTGGTTACGGCCTCAATCACTTGGCCAATCTCCACCTCCTTGATGCCTTTGCTCACCTTTACTACCGGCATGGGGCAAGCCAAACCCTTTAGGTCCATTACCTTGTCAACAGTAATCTCCTCGCCCATTTTCAACCTCCTTAAATTTCTTTTGCTTATATGAAGAGTTGAACCTTGCTGTTCTGCGCTTCTTCCATGAACTTCGCAACACCGCAGAATGTCAGATTAGGGTACTCGATCATTTCTTCCCGCTTGAAGCCCATGAGGTCCATGGACATCTCACAGATGTGAATCCTCACACCCAGTTCTGCGGCCAATTTAAGCATTTGCTCTAAGGATGCCACGTTTTTCTTTTTCATGAGGGATTTCATCATTGCCGTGCCCATACCTGCCATATTCATCTTGGAGAGTTTCACCTCACAGGCACCTTTTGGTAGCATAGCGCTGAACATCTTTCCCATAAAGTCCTTTCCGCGAACCTTCTTTCCCTTATCTCTGAGGATCGGCGTTCCCCAAAAAGTAAAAAACATTACCACATCCATGCCCATCGCAGCAGCCCCGGTTGCAATAATGAAGGAAGCCATCACCTTATCCAGATCGCCGCTAAACACAATAAGCGAAACCTTATTTTCCGGGCTTGCCTTAGAAAGGGATTCGAACTGGGTTTTGAGTTCCCCGATCTGTTTTTCAAGATCTTCCATCTTTTCAAGATGGTCTCCTTGCTGGAGCACCTCTTGTTTTTTAGCAGTACTTTCTTTCATTGCTTAACTCCTTTTTCTCAATTCCTTTTGTCTGGTAAGTGCATTAACACTTGCATTTCAGAAGATGGCCTGTTTATTTTTTTGTTTCGCCGAGCAATGCATGGCCGACGCTACATGACTTCCGCTTTCGCAGCCTCCATAGCTGACCTGAGCACCTCCAAATAAGAGAGTGTGTTTAATCTCTCGTCCGTCGCTATATTTGCAAGTATTTTTGCATGGATTTCACTGTGAAAAGCGGCTATTTCCCCTGATTTTGCTTTCCCCGCTGGCGTGAGGCTAATCAGTTTGATACGCGCGTCTCGAGGATCTTCGATCGTCTCTACGAGGCCCTTTTCTGTGAGTCCGTTTACGAGTTTCGTTACCCTGCTTTTAGCCACCTCCAACCTCTGAGCAATGCCCTTTACCGTAAGGTATCGTTCCCCCTCAAAGAGCATCAGGCATCTTAGCTCGGCATACGGCAACTCAAATCTTTGCGATTCGTACAACCTCTTGTCTTCGCAGCAATGAACGATTTCATTGATAAGATCCTGCAGGCGCGAGATTTGATACTCCGCAAGCTCTTCATCTGTTTTTACGTACACATTGTTCATACTAGTAATAAATTATTCACAGTATTTCAGCATGTCAACCTAAATCAGTTGTAAAAATATCATATTGAATGTAATTAATTGAATTTGCATGACTAATATGTCTTTTATTTCTTGACATAATTATATAATAATATTCATAGCATTAACGATTTGGTGATGGCTAGGAAAGAGAATCGTATCGCTGAGCCCACACGAGCGCCAATCTTGGCCAAGCAAAGACCCTGCAGGCCTTCAGTATTGTTGGCGATTTGCGGTGAGAGGCACGCCAAGCAATGCTCGTTGGGCGATTAGGAATTTGGGGAAGGAGCTAGATCAGCTCATGCAGGAGCAAGGCTTCACTCAGCAGTACACCGTATGAAGGGATTACCCGCTACATCCCTCTTAGTCCATTATCCGAAATCGAGCAAATCGACATTCCGAAAATGAATAAGAAGATAGCTATTTCTTGGCCGGCATGTCTGGTTCAAGATCGATTGTCGATGTGGGGAAAATGGGCTCCATGTTTAACGGCTTATCCGGGTACATGCCATGTGTACTTCCGCGGTGACAGCCGGGCCAGCATCTGGCCCGATAGTAACGGACCGGCTTTTCAGGGAGAGGGCCTTGGCCGGGATACCAAACTCCGGGCGCAATGGGGTAGACCCGATCGGTTGCTGAACTCTCTGGCGCAGCACCTGGTTTGGTAGCGCATGGTTTTTCGGTTTCTTGGGCTGCAGGCGCAGTTGCATCACTGCCGGTTTGCAACGCCCAACCGAGTGAAATTAGGATGAACAGTGATGTAACAATAACAAGGAAATACTTCATATTTAGCCTCCTTTCTACATATTGTTTGCCAAGAAAAACCCACGGGCCTGGCACATAAGGTGCCACCTGGGAGAAAAGGGCCACCGGTCAGCAGTCGGCAAAGGGTATTTCGTGAGCTCCTTGATGCGCTTTGGTTGGTCCTGCTACAGGTGACCTTCTCCACATGCGCATATTAGACTATAATTGAAGCAAAGTAAAGGTGCGCAAGAGCAGATCCTTGGTAAAATGGTCTCTGCCACGGGGCTCTATCCGCCGCACAAGGGAGTGCATATACAGGGGCGTAAGAAGACTGGGCTTTTGATGGGAATGGGTGCAATAAATCGAAACAAGGAGGGGCGGATGAGCACTGAACAAACGTTGAGAAAGCTAGATCATATCAAGGAGCGACCTAATAGTGGCCTCCTGGTCCTGGTTAGCCAATCTGAATGACACGCCAATGCCCTTAGCGCTGGTCCACACAACTTCACCGTTAATCTTGATATATTTTTGATAATTGGGTAGCGGAAAGGTGAGGGAAATCTCTTGCCCGGCAGAGAAGGGCATCGGTGTTTCGATAAACACACCGCCGGCACTGATGTTTTGAATAAAATCCTTATAAGCCCGATCTTCGGTAGCATAGTCAACAACCATGAAGAAGGGTTTTCGTGTATGCCTTCTTCTCGTGTGTAAGAGCTTTCCCTCCAGGTCCTTCAGGAGCTTGTGTTGCTCCGCCTCGGGCATGCTGAGGATGAGTTCGATCAAGCGATCAGATACATCGGAGGATGGGGCCTTCATGTCTGCAAGCTGATAAAGGCCACGAGAGATTGTGACAAGAACTCCCTCATCGCGAAGGCCATAAAAGGTGCGTCTGTGTATGCCCTCTTCAAAAGCTTCATGGGTACGGATCGTTCCTCCTTTTTTCCTGATAGCATCTATTGCCCTTTGTCTGGCTAATCCCATGGCTGGATGGTACAGAAACGTTCGCTTAAAGTCAAGCTTTTGTGCACCTTGTGCGATTTGGTACAAACGGTTTTTTGAAACATGACCGCATGTTCCCTGAAAGTACTGGATCGCAATGGTGTGTCAGTGACAAATAGTTTGCTGTGAAGCTGCCGGGGCCGATGCTTTCGGTTTCTGCCCTTGGGACCATACTCAGATCGTTCCTTATAACCGGAAGTTCTGCTGAGTTTCGGCTGACGCAGACGGGGATACAGCTTTAAGGCAGGTTCAGAGATGCATCATGGATGTCATCAGTTAGTTCAGAACCTGCTCACGCGATGGGCCGAGCGGCAGAAGGCTGTCGTGCCCAGCTTCTTGTTTTGAGGTTCGCTGACTTTATAGAATTGAGCCGTAAGCCTGATGGCGAGCTCCGGCTTTTCGGGATAGGTGGTTTTTAGCTTCAGGATACCACGATACACGCCGACCTCGCCAGGCAGACGGGTAAAATGTATCCGATAGAGCTTGCCCGATTCGACCTCTTCTATGGTATAGGTGACTTTTTCACTGAGGGTAAATTCGGCCTCATCGAGTTTCAGATCCTTGGTTCCATCGCCTTTGACCGTGACTGTGGCCATTGCCTTTCGGTCTGCCGGTCCCCTGAGATAGACGTGCTGTGATGTCACGTAGACGGGGACTTTCACAAATACCTTAATGCCAACGGCCTGATACCTGTTTCCCGGTTCATTAGTATATATTCGTGCCCTTTTTGATACGTATCCCCGATAGCCTCTGGTATTTATCTTCAAGCTGATCTTTCCCTCCCCTCCGGGGGGGATGACCCTGTCGTAATGGGCCACGGCGCAACCTCAACCAGGTTGCACTCTTTTAATCTCCAGGGGCTGGTCTCCCTCGTTAAGAACGGGAAAGTCATGTGTAACGATATCCCCTTGCTTGACCGCTTGGGCCTCATAGAGCTTTTCTGGCAAAACCATCTTTGGGCCGCGAGCCTGTTGCGCCCAACCTGTTGCGAGGTAGAGGCCGACCAGGGATATCGAGAAAAATACACCAAATAATAACTTTTGCCACCTTTTGGTTCTTTGAAGATAGGCCATAACAAATATTACACCTTTCAGTATAGTTAATCGATTATTGCTTTAGCTCCGTAACCACTGCCATACAGAGGCTATGGATGTCTTTTTTGACGCGAATTCTCCTGACCGGTAAGGCCATGAAACCGTTTCCTGAGAGACTGGCGGGAGGGCGCTGAAAAAACAAGCCCGTAAGCCTTGGAACGAAAGAAAGGGTTTCATGGTATTCGCCTATTTCAATCGAGAATGTTTTGCGGAGTTGAAGCAATAATCCATATAGTTAAGTGATATGAACACTTGCATTTTTCATACCAAGTATAGAAAAGGCGAGGTTTTGTGTCAAGGAGTATGGGCAGGACCTTATGGGTTTAAGAACTTGGGCGGGAGTTGGGATCGGCCCTCCATCTTCACTGAATCAATAATCATCATGGTGGAGGTTCCATGTGCCAACAACCTCCCCTCTTCGTTTTCAATGAGGGCTTCACCAAGGCAAAGGCGCTCCCCGACCTTAAGACTTCTTCCCCTGGCAATAAAACGCCCTTCGGAAGCGGGCGCTAGGTAGTTCACCTTGAGTTCAACCGTAGTCATTTCGGAGTTTGCCTCTAGCTGCGTATGGACTGCCCAGAAGGCAGCGGCGTCGATTAAGGATGCGTAGACTCCGCCGTGTGCCATGCCAAAGGGCTGGAGATGCTTTTTCTCCAAGAGGATTTCAAGGAGGGATGTTCCCCATTCAAGCGACTTGATTTCCATAGACAAAAGGCGGAAATAGGGGCAATCATTCACCTGTGAAATGACGCCTTCAACATACGCCGGATTCATTTTTATGGAGTCGGTTGTGTTCGTCATAGCTCGCCACCCCCAGACCCCTAGTCCGGCTCTCCTTTGAGACCTATTGCCTCTGCGACCTCCTGCATACCCTTTATAGTATCCTCGATGAGTTCTCCGACCTCTACTCCCAGCATTTCGGCACCTTTTTCGATAATCGATCTGTCTACACCGGCTGCAAAGGCAGGTGATTTCCACTTCTTTTTGACCGATTTCACGGTCAGATCCATCACGCTTTTCGAGGGCCGGACCAGAACACTGGCGGTGACAAGCCCTGTTAGCTCAGCTATGGCATAGAGCGTCTTCTCCAGGACGCTCTGCGGCTCCTCATCTGAGCATATTCCCCAGCCATGAGACACAGCGGCACGAATGTATTCCTCTGGCCAGTTGTGCTCTTGGAGGATCTCTCTCGTTTTGGTGCAGTGCTGATCCGGGTATTTTTCGTAATCCAGATCATGAATCAGGCCGATGATCCCCCACTTATCCTCATCTTCTCCGCGCTTTCTCGCCACAGAGCGCATCACCCCTTCTACGGCAAAGGCATGTTTGAGTAAGCTATCGCTCTTGTTGTACTCTTGTAAAATCGCCAACGCCTCTTCTCGAGTCGGTATCTTTTCCGCCATTGTAACTCTCCTTTCCTGGCCGGTATTGTGTTACATAAGAGCAGCATTCATAAAAGGTGCACGAAAGCCCGAGATGATACTTAAATATAGGCCCGGTGCCATAGTTGACAAAGGGCTGACTGAGTCAGGATCCCTTGAAGACAGCCGCCACTGGCAAGGGAAAAATAACCTTATTTGAAGAGATTCCGGATCACCTCGGTCAAGGTCTCATTAAGGGTAGCCTGGAGTTCTTCCGGATTAAAGGTGATCTTTTTGACCTGAGGCGCGCTGTCCATGGTGCGGATGACAACCCTCCGTTGGCCTGGATAACCGATGGAGGCGGCAACCTTAATCCTGTATTGAATCTCGGTGGTTGCGAGACCCGCTTTTGCCTCTACCATAAAGGATTCAATCTTCCCTCCCACTGCCAGGAAAATATCTTGGGGCAAACGATCCAGTCCCTCTGCGGTCTGATCCCAGCCCTTGCAATCGGTGACCTGAAATCCCCTCTCCGAGAAATAATCCTTTACAGCCCTGGTAACTGAATCAGAGACACTGGTCCCGGCCACTTTCACGAAGTCAACTTGCTTTCCCCTCCGTTGCCTGATGCCGATTGTGTCCTTGACTTTCTCCTTTCTAACGTCGTCAAACGAACACACCCCTACAACCGCTTTCTGCGTAACCTCAGACGCGGCCGGTGCCTCAGTCGCAGGAAGATACCTTACATCGATCAGATAGGTCCTGCTACCCCCACATCCTGCGATAACCGCTATGAGGCTCAGAATCATCAATAAGACAAGAACCTTTGCCTTCATTGTAGTTCCCTCCTTTCCCCCTAACTAAAGACCGGTATTGCCTCACGGGCCGATCTTCATAATTGATTGCCGATCTTATGCTTTGGATAAGGTGATTATAGAGAAAAGGCACCGCGGCGTCAATGATGAAGACACCAGGGGTTTCCCGAATTTTCCGCGAAACATCTCCGCAACGTATTGCCTTTTGCAGCGACTTATTCTTTTTACAAGTGCACACCATTGTCCCTTTGCTCCGATGCTCTCGCGGTGACCCTCCCGGGGTTCGCAGGTGAGGAATTCCTGCCCCTTCCCCGCTCTAAAGGCGGGGCTTTCCCCTTCCTGCTCACCCTCGGGGGGTGCCCCACCGCTTCCGCGAATGTCGCTCAGGGACAACGGTGTTGACTGCAAACTCAGGAATCTCCTGGAAGTCTTGCCTTGCTTTTGTTGTATGGGTTCTGCTATTGTAGTGAAATTGCCATAGAAACGTAACTTAGCATTAAATAGAATAATGCTGGTTCTGGTTTCATTCTTGACAAACCATATTTCTACCTTATTTTCTACCAGGGAGCAGGAGGGCAGAGGATAAGAGTAGGTGGGAGTTGCCCAGCAGTAAGGTATTATGAAAGAAAGGAGATAACACGATGAAAGAACAAGTGGAAGCTGCTCTGAACAAGATAAGGCCTGCGCTTAACGCGGACGGCGGAGATGTGAAACTGATAGATGTCTCTGACGACGGGATCGTAAAGGTGCAATTAACAGGAGCCTGTGGAGGATGCCCCATGAGCCAGATGACGCTCAAGATGGGTATAGAAAAGACCCTGAAGCAGGAAGTCCCCGAGGTTAAAGAGGTCGTGAGCATCTAGCGGGCCTGATCCGAAAACATGACGGGATCACGCTAAGGGTAGTTCTCGGCAGGATACTCGGATCAATGACGGAAAACGGCTGTATGATCTGAAATCGTAGGCTTGTCAACAGGGGACTGTTATGTCGGGAAACGAAAACTTGATAAGAATCTTTGAATATGCCCTGAACCAGGAAGAGACCGGAAAGTCGTTCTTCGAACACTCTTTGTCGAGGATGGGCATTGGCGCTGCTATCAGTGCTTTTAAGCGGATCATAGAGGAAGAGCAGAGGCATATCCTTTTCATTAACCAGATACTCAAGGATCTGAAGAAGGGTAATGAAATCAATCCGACGGAGATGAAAGCGGAGATCCTCGAACCCACCGATTATTTCAGCGCACGGGAAAAGTCGGAGTTCCTTGAACAGTGTATCCAGGGATCCATGGTCCCCGATGTAACGGTTTTCAATACCGCCTGGCTCATCGAGAAAGACCTAAGCGAGTTCTACGCGGACATGGCCGACAAGAGCGAGGGTAAAGCCAGCGAGGCCTTAAAGATGCTCTCAAACTGGGAAAAGGAACATGAAAAGTTCTTTCGGGAATATCGTGATAAGCTTTCTGAAACCTATGCAAAGATGCCGTGGGGGGGCTAAGAAAACCAAGAAATTCGGGTGTCTATCGGGTATAATCCAGTTCCGACAGTCTAGGGTCTGTGGCTAACTAGAATCTGGAGACAACGCATGGGTTTCCCAAACTTCACCCTCGATACCTCGATGTTGGAAGAGGCACCTGAGCCGGATCCGGAGTTCACCTATGATCTCCTCATCCTGGGAGGTGGCCCTGCCGCCATGAGCGCGGCCGTCTATGCCGCCCGAAAGATGATGACCTGTGCCATGATCACCAAGGATTTTGGCGGGCAGGTCAGAGAGACCTCAGAAGTGGAAAACTGGCTCGGGTTTCAGAACATCAACGCCAAAGATCTTGCCGATAGCTTTGAGGAGCACGTCAAGAGCTTCGATATCCCCGTGAAGCTCGGCACCGCTATCACTACAATCACTAAGGAGAAAGACACCTTTCTTGTTACAACCGACGACGCTGTTACCTATCACAGCCATGCGCTCCTTCTCTCTACGGGTAAACGTCATCGCCCGCTGAATGTCCCCGGTGAAAAAGAGCTTGTAGGAAGGGGCCTTGCCTACTGTGCCACCTGTGACGCCCCCTTCTTCAAAAAGAAGAAGGTGGTCGTTGCCGGAGGGGGCAACTCGGCCTTTACCACCACGCTCGACCTTTTAAAGGTAGAGGCAGAGGTCACCCTGGTAAACGCTATTAAGGGTTGGCAGGCCGATGCCTCATTGGTTGAGCGGGTCAAACGGGCGGGAACGGTAAAGCTGCTGGACAACCACGAGATCGTCAAGATTGAGGGTGCCGATCAGGTGACCGGGGTTGTGGTAAAAGATCGTCAGAGCGGCACAGAGGAGCACCTGGCCGCCAATGGGATCTTTGTTGAGATCGGGCTTCTGCCCAACAGTGACCCCGTTAAAGAGCTTGTTGAACTCAACGAACACGGCGAGGTGGTTGTCGATTGTTCATCGCGAACCAGCGTAGAAGGCCTTTACGCAGCCGGGGATGTGACCACTGTGCCTCACAAGCAGATCGTCATTGCCGCCGGCGAGGGGGCCAAGGCAGCCTTGTCGGCCTATGATTACCTGATGCGAAAATCTTTACTCTAGCGAGGTGTACCATGGCACTGCTCAAGGATAAGGACAAGAAAAAGGTGGCCACCGCACTTAAAGAGATTACCGATGATGTGACTATCGTCATGTTCACCCAGGAGACCGAGTGTCAACACTGCGAGATGACAAGGACTCTGCTTGAGGAGGTTTCCAGCCTCTCGGATAGAATCACCCTTGAGGTTCACGACTTCGTGGCCGACAAAGAACTGGCCACCCAACATGGCGTCGATAAGATTCCGGCTACAATACTGGTTGGTGAAAAGGACTACGGCATCCGCTTTTACGGGGTACCTGCCGGCTATGAGTTCAATGTCTTGGTTCAGGATATCAGGGATGTGGGTAAGCGGGATCCCAACCTGCCTGACACGGTGCGCTCCGAGCTTGCTGCAATCGATCAGCCTGTGCACCTCCAGACCATCATCTCCCCCACCTGACCGTATTGCCCCAGTGCAGTTCGCACCGCCCATAAGTTCGCCATGGCCAGCGATTATATTACCGCCGATATGATCGAGGGCTCGGAGTTCCCCCATCTGGTTAACAAATACAACGTCCAGGGCGTTCCCCACACGGTGATCAACGAAGACTATCCCCTGGTGGGGGCACCTTCGGAGATCGAGTTCGCTCAGGAGATCTTGAAGGCGATTGGGAAGTAAATCGTCAACCTCCAAAAAGAAAGGGCAGGTCCTTAGAGAACCTGCCTCCATCCTTAAAATGCCTCGCCGAGCCGAAATACCGCCCACTACGGATAGCGAATATCTTAGCAGAGCAAAGCAAACCGTAAAAGAGATGTGCTTTCTTTCGTATTATTTATCCATATTACTATATTCTCATCCATTCGTCAAGCTTAACTTTGCATAAGATTGGTGAGGATCAGGGACTAGCAATCCCCTGCGCCCTTTAAAGACTTTTGCTGTTGTGGCTTTTTGGACCCATGTAACTGGATTGTAACCAGAGATCACAACGAAATAGCGCAGAGGATTAGGAACAAAAAAAGAGCAATTCTCAAAGTAGATGACGTCTGGTTGTATGATTGTCACATCGAAGTTTTGCTACCATCTCATGGCTTGAGGTTTGGGTATCTTTATCATACATCCGTTTTTCTATATTGAATGTCGTGGCAAGATAACCCAGGTTCAATCAAAAGAAATCTCATACCATATCTTGCGGTTAATCAAAGGAAATGATTGAAAAGCCATTATTAACTTTTCTATTAGGGGGCCAAAATTATAGAGGAAATGAAAGCTTTTAACCGACCCGGATAAGCTGCGCGAAAACGGGAAGGCTATTTACCCGTCAGCCTCGATCCACCGGACTATGTCGGAAGAAAGGTGTACCTCTGCATTAACTCGCCATCCAGCCCTTACGATATTCTCTATGGTCCTCCTATTAATGTTGGCACCTATCATTCGTACCACCAAGGGATTGAGCAGATCGAAGAGAAGCCCCAGGAAAGGGTTAGCTGGCCGCATGTGTTCGAGAAGTAGGAGCCTTCCCCCGGGCTTACAAACCCTTCGGAGCTCACGAAGGCCTTGCACAGGATCCGGTACCGAACAGAAAACGAAACTGGCAAAGATTGAATCAAAGGAATTGTCTGGGAAGCCCAAGTTTTCGACATCCATTAGCACAAGGCACACCTCCCGATTGAGTGATGCAGTTTTCTTCTGGGCGCGCTTCAACATGGGGAAGCTGATATCAATGGCAATTATCTTCGTATCCTGTGGGTGGTACGGAAGGTTCTTTCCAGTTCCAACACCTACTTCCAAGGCTTGGGCTCCAACAATCCGATCCGTCAGTCTGGCTCTCCAGGAGGCAAACCGAAGCCACTCCATAGGTTTCTCTATGTAATCGTAAAGAAAGGCCAGGCGGTCATATCTTCTTCGCGTCAGATTTGAGCCTGATGCTTTCCTCATGATGTGCGAAGTCTCTCAACGACCTTCTTCAACTTCTCCGAAACCTCCTGAGCGATGCTCTTCAGCTCCTGACTTTGGATCGCCTCGAGGGCAGAGATAGGATTAATGGCTGCGACATAGGCCTTCTTTTCATCAGTTTCATAGACGATGACGTTGCAGGGTAAAAGAAGCCCGACGTCCAGATCAGCCTCAAGGGATCGGTATGCATACGGCGGGTTACACGCACCCAATATGACGTACTTTCTGAATTCTTTATCCAGTTTTTTCTTCAATGTTGCCTTCACATCGATCTCGGTCAGAACCCCAAAGCCCTCCTCTTTCAAAGCATCTTTAACCAAAGAGATTGCGTTATCATAAGAGGTACTTAAAACGTTGCTGAAGGCATATCTCTTAACCTGTTCCATAGCGATCACCCCCTTTTGCTTTAGCATGATATTAAGAAAGGGCCTCTTTCTTCTGAGGCCTCCGGTCCATAACTTCGGTATAGAGGTTGGCTCATTTAAACGAACTCCCTTAATTAATTTAACCAAAAGGAAATCTATCCGATCAAGAAGAAAAATAGCGAGGCCTGTGGAAGATTCCACTCTACCTTAATGCAGAAGGCTTATCCCCCGGATGTTGCGGTGGGCAACAATGCTCGAAAAGTAGCGACTTGCCAGAAGGTGAATTTCCTAAAAAACTTTGCGGTATAGCTGCAAGTTTAATACCGGATTGGCAGAAAAAATCTCAATAGAAAAACCATACTTCAAGATGAAATCTACCACCAGGCACCTCTACTGAATTTGTTGATTTGCATTTGAAATCTGGGTCGATACCATCTCAAGGCTTTGGGCTTTGGTATTACATCATACATCCGGTTTTTCTATATCGAATGTAGTGGCAAGATGTCTGAAATCTCCCGCAACCGGAGGAATCATGAATTTGGGGATACCGAATCACTAATGTCTCTTCACCTTCGCTCATTCTGTACAGAAAAGTCAAACGTAGATTTTGACCCCTTTCCTTACTCGACTTAAGGTCGCAAGGTACGAATCCATCCTGGTCCACATTCTTCCGACTTCCCCGAGAGATGTTGCTGCATTCACAATAATACCTGAGCATTTGTTCAACCTAGTTGGGCATATTGGAAGACATG
>CP070657.1:3108923-3116166 GCA_020355085.1 Deltaproteobacteria bacterium | reverse complement strand
GTTAACCTGGCACCCTTTGTACCAATAGGCTCCTTTGAGACTTGGACCATTATTTCCTGACCCTCTTGCAGGAGGCCTTCGATGTTGATATCGAAGTTCTTCAAGTCTCTCATTCGAACCGGTCTTTCGCCTTTCTCGTTGTTCTCCTCTTCGCCTTCTTGGACCATAACCTGTTCCCAGTGGCGCGCATCATTATAGACATCAGTTACGTATAGGAAGGCCGGTTTGTCTGTACCAATATCAACAAAGGCGGCCTGCATTCCAGGCAGAACCCGCACCACCCGACCAAGATAGATGTTACCCATCAGCTCCTGTTCGGATCCCCGGTTGACATAAAGCTCAACAACAACGCCATTCTCCACCAACGCGACCCGTGTCTCATGGGGTCTCGCATTTATTACCAGTTCATTGGTCATGGTACGGCCTCACACGAGAACACCTTTTGTCTTCAATATCCTCATTCCCACAAGTTCGTCCTCCGAAAGATAGCATATCTCCTGTATGATCTCTGCGGGCCTCATCTCTGGGCCTATACCGTGTCTGGTAACAAGCTCCAGTTCGTGAGGCGATAGCAAATGCAATAGCTTTACCTGGGAGCGAATGTCAACCGTTCTTTTGCGGTTCCCGTGCCTCTTAATCGCTACATATGAACGCAGCTTTGTGAATCGATCCAAATCATCCCTTTTGAAAGAACCATGTATCGTAAGCAGAAAATGGCTTTCCTTGATTTGGGGTGGGGGCCTGTCGCTCGATACCTCCTCCACGGAAACCACCCTGATCCCTGACGGTAGCTCTTTGTTCAGCCGCTCGATTGGTAAGGACGAATCCTCGGTCTTCTTAACGTAAATATCCATGATCTCCCCCATGCTTTCTAATCCCACCGGCAGAGCGGTCGCAAAGGACACCTTTGGCATGGGATGGTAACCGCCAGAATAAACTAGGTCTAACTCGATCCTCCCAAATGCCCTTATGAACAATCTCGAAAGTTCCAAATGGCTCAGATACTGGGCCTTATCGAGTTTTGTGAAGCGGAGTCGATATCTCTTGATCCTATGGCGATCTTCTTCTGGAAGGCGATTGGCTCTCTCTGTAAACTGGCCCTGGCCATCGAATAGTATCGGTGAAATGCCGAGATCGTTGCAGACACCACAGCCCGAACAGCGCTCCCTGCAATCAGGAGTTCTTTCAGTCTTTCCAGCTCTCTCCAGCTCTCCCGCCAGGAAATCCTTAGTCACTCCGGCCTTAATATGCTCCCACGGAAACATCTCATCCTGATCACGCTGTCGACGAAGCAAGAGGTCCGGGTCCAGACCGTGTCCTTCCAAAGCCTTTCTCCAGATATCTATATTGAAGCATTCCGTCCAGCTGTCGAAACGGGCGCCCTGCTGCCAGGCGTTGAGTAACACGCCAGTTAATCTCCTGTCGCCTCTCGAAAAGATACCCTCCAGCCAGCTAGCCTCGGGCCTGTTCCATTTCACCCTCACTCTTCCACTGTCAAGCCTTTCCCTGATTGCATTGATTCTTCGTGTACTCTCTTCAAGGCTCAGCTGCGGCATCCATTGAAAAGGGGTGTGGGCCTTGGGGACAAAGGTGGCAACACTGACGTTAAGAACATTCTTCTTGCTCCTCCGCGGCGCCATACTGGCAATCTCTTTGCTGAGTTCCACAATGGCCGCTAGGTCATCTTCCTTCTCATACGGGAGTCCTATCATGAAGTATAGCTTGATCAGGTTCCAGCCCCCATCGTATATCTGTGCCGCAGTTTGGAGTATCTGCTCCTCTGTTAAACCCTTATTGATACTATCCCGCAGCCTCTGGCTCCCTGCTTCCGGTGCCACGGTAAAACTCGTTTTTCTTACCTTCTTTATCTCTTTCATTAGTTGAGAAAAGATGCTGTCCGCTCGTAACGAGGAGAAGCTGACAGCCACGTGTCTGTGGGCTGCCCTCGCCATCAGCTCCTGTAATAAGGGGACAACACAGCTATAATCACCCGAACTGAGGGAGAGGAGAGAAAGATCCTCAAACCCTGTTTCCAGCAAACCCTTTTCTGCTGTGTGTACAACCTCTAAAGGCCTCCGTTCCCTAACAGGCCTATAGATCATGCCAGCCTGACAGAAGCGGCAACCTCTGCTACATCCCCTGGCGATCTCAACGGTGAATCGATCATGTACCAATTCGGTATAAGGAACGATCTGCCGGGAAGGAAAGGGGTACGAGTTAATATCAGGCACCAGGGCTTTTTCAACGGCTGTATATCCCTGCTCCAAAGCCTCTATAGAACGAACCACACCGCATTGATCGTAGTGGACTTCAAAGAAAGATGGCACATAGATCCCCTTCAGCCTTGAGAGCTCCTTGAGTAACTCGTGCTTGCTTGTTGGTGGCCCTTGCAGTTTATACTCTCGTACCCTTTCACAGATCGAAAGCGCTGCTTCCTCTCCATCACCAATGACCATGGCATCAAAAATCCCGGCTACGGGCTCCGGATTAAAGCATGCCGGGCCCCCTGCAATAATCAATGGGTCATGGGGTCTTCTCTCCCCTGACAGAATTGGTATGTGCGCGAGATCGAGCATGGTCAAGACATTCGTGTAACAGAGTTCATGCTGCAAACTGAAACCAATGATATCAAACTCACCGAGCGGCCTGCATGACTCCAGCGAGGTGAGGTGAAGATCTCTCGCTCTGAGCTCTGCCTCCAAGTCAACCCAAGGGGCAAATACCCTCTCTGCCGCTATCCAGCTCTGCGCATTCAGGATGTGATAGAGGATCTTGAGGCCGCTATGGGACATCCCTATTTCATAAACATCGGGAAAGGCAAGAGCTATTGTAACTTCCACAGCGCCGGAGTCTTTTCTGATAGCGTTGACCTCCCCACCCAGGTATCGACTGGGACGCAGTATTTTGGAAAACCATTCGTGCTGCCAAATATCCATAGCCCCCTCAAATCTCAACAAAAAAACAAGAGGCATCTCCCCTTATAAGCCAGAGGACCCAGGCAATACCCAGGAGATGCCTTGCTTTCACCGCGGTTCTGCTGAGGCGAGACAATAGTCTTTTGAAAGGATTATAAGCATGAATGGTTTTTCGTTCAAGGACTAGTTTCGTTGGGATACGCGATGGGCTTCTACCATGGGGGGTTTGGGCTGAGAATGACAAACCAGGTGCGTTGCTTTTGGTAACGAGACTCCGTTCCATCGAAGCGGTTGCGTCCAGGGCCTTACTTAACGCCTGCACCCTCTGTCATAGGTGGAAGAAGCATGTCCCGGTAAACGCTCAGTCTTCCTCGACCGATTCCTTTGACATCTCCTTCAGCTCAGTAGGTAGGACAATGGTTATGACTGCCCCGCCTTGGGCAAGGTTTTCGCCTGCAACTTCACCTTCCAGGCTCTCCACAACCCTCTTGACGATTGCCAAGCCAAGACCGGAGCCCCCCTTTTTGGTGGTTGAAAAGGGCTTAAACATGTCTTTGATTACCTTCGGGCTTATTCCAGGGCCATTGTCCTCAACCCTTATGCGGACTGACTCACGGGTAGTTCCCGATCTATCAGATTGGTCTATCCTGTCCGTACTCACGCGGATCACCCCGCCTTTGGGCATGACCTCAGACGCGTTAAGGAAGATGTTCCATAACACCTGTTTTAACTGTCGCTGATCCGAAGCAATCTCCAAGGGTGTTGAAAAAACCTTTTCCACCTTTAGCTGAGACGACCAGCTCTGGCTGTTTTGAAAGATGAAAAGTGTATCACTAATGAGTTGGTTGAGATCGAATCGCTCAATCTCGCTATCTTGGGGTCGGGCAAATTGCAGGAAATCATTCACCATATGGTTTAGGCGGTTTATCTCTCTGGAAATAATATCCATCAGCCTTTCATTTATGAGGGCATCTTCTCTTGACAGGCTATCGTTTAAAACCTGTATTGAACCACTTATGGATGCCAACGGATTCCTTATCTCATGGGCGATACCAGCCGCCATCTCACCGAGCATGGCCAGGTCTTCCATTCGCTTTACCTCCCGCTCCATCTCCTTCATGCGGGTTGTGTCCTGAAAGAACAATATCTCTCCTTTCTTGCTCCCGTCCTGATCGGCTAGAGGCGAAATGTTCAGCAAAAGGTCACGTCGAGTGCCATTATTTCCTTTATACGTAAGTTGATGGATCTTATTTGGGTTGCTGCTGTCGAGATACGGCTGTACAAAGGGGATCACCTCCCGAACATTCCTCTGGATGGCATCTTTGGAGTCGATATTGAATAAGGCCTCGGCCCCCCTATTGAACACCATGATTCGGCCGTGTTCATCCAATGCGACAAGTCCCGAGGAAATGCTCTGTATTATGTTTTCATTCAGTATCTCCAAATTGGCTATATCCTTCTGTCTCGCTTTGAGTTCAGTCTCGCTCTTCCGCGTCTGCTCGGAGAGAAAGCTGCTCAAGAAGCCCATCAAATAGAAGGCTGCCCCATTGACGAGTATCCGGTAGAAGATATCGCCGCTTTGGTAGCCAAAGCCATAGGAGAAATCGGACCCCATCGGGCTGATTAATCCATAGTAGCTGAGATCGAGAAGTGCGCCGTAGAGTATGGTGCTAAAAGAGGCAACCATCACTCCTCCCCGGCGATATAAGATAATGCCTGCTGAGATTATGTTCAGGAGATACAACAGGGAAAACATGCTCTCGATCCCACCTGTCGTATAGATGATAGCGGTTATGAGAACGGTGTCCAGAAGGATTTGAAAGTAGGCGAACTTGGCAAGGTTCTTAATGTATTTGAATGCAATGAGATAGGTGAACGTGAGGATATAAGTTGCAATAATAAGGAAATAGTGGGCATTGACAATGGGGCCAAAAAAGTTACTCGTTTCCCGTACCCGAATAATAATGGCCACGCCCAACAGAAGTGATACGAGGATCACCCTCAGAAACACCAGCAGGTGAAGCCGAGAGGAGGTCTGCTCAGGTGAAGCGTCTAGGTCTGGGTTGGCCATTGTTATGCAAGGTTAGCCCATTGCCGCAGCCATCTGGAATATGGGAAGGTACATAGCAATGACAAGGCCTCCGATCGAGCCACCCAAGAACAGCATCAAGAGTGGTTCCAGCATGGACGTCATGGCAGCGACCGTAGCGTCGACCTCGTCATCGTAGAAATCCGCGATCTTTTCCAACATAGCATCCAAGGCGCCTGTTGACTCGCCGACTGAAATCATCTGAGTTACCATACCGGGGAAGATGATCGACTCAGCGAGGGGTTCGGCAATTGTCTGCCCTTCGGCGATGCTTGATCTCGCATCCATCACCACTTCTTCTACGATTACGTTCCCTGCTGTCCTAGCAGTGATCTCCAAGGCGTCAAGGATGGGCACTCCGCTTTTGACCATCGTGCCCAGCGTTCTCGTAAACCTTGCGACCGCTACCTTCCTGATGAGCTCACCAATAATGGGCAGTCTCAACATGACGCTGTCCACCCTTCTTCTTCCAGAAGGTGTTGCGCGATATCTCTTAAAGGCGAAAGCGAGAATGATTATGGCAAGGATTATCCAATGGATATTGCTCTTGGTAAAATCGCTCATGTTGACCACCAGTTGCGTAGGTGCTGGCAGTGCCTTCCCAAAACTGGAAAACATGTCTTGGAAAACGGGGATAACGAAGATCATTATGACGGCGATGACAATAATCGCGATGGCCACCACAACCGCAGGATAGGTGAGAGCGCCTTTAATTTGTGCTTTTAGCTTTTGTGTCTTTTCAATATAGGCAGCGAGCCGCTGCAAGATAGTGTCAAGAATGCCCCCGACCTCCCCTGCTGCAACCAGGTTCACATAGAGGGAATCGAACACTTTGGGATGCTTGCCTAAGGCATCAGCCAAGGTAGAGCCACCCTCCACGTCCCTGGTCACCTGGCTCAGAATACGTTTGAAGGTCCTATTCTGTGACTGATCCGTGAGCATATTTAGACCCTGCACAAGGGGAAGGCCCGCGTCGATCATGGTGGAAAACTGTCTGGTAAATACAACTACATCCTTTGAGGTAACCTTTGGCTGAAGAAATGTGACACTTTCGAAGAGGTCTTTGGGTTTCTGCTTAAGTTTCGTAACATCGATGTTTCTGCGCTTGAGCTGTATCCTGGCTATTCTTTCATCAGCAGCATCCAGTTGCCCCTTTGTGACACGTCCCTTTCTTGTCCTGCCAGCATAGATATACGTAGGCATGCTCTATCCTCCCGAGTCTTTCCCTTACATTAGGTCTTTATATCTATCCTTTTCGTCATTCCACAAAATAACCTTAGCAGAATTCAGCTTAATTATATTAAAAAACTAAGTCAAGAAATCTCTTTCTCGCGGCCGAAACACTGCTCAAGAGAGTCTCAACTTGTTACGGGTACAAAAGGCGAGGCCTGTTATAGTAATGTGCTCACCTGAAATATTGGTTTACATGCTTTAATCTTAACTCAGAATTATCCTTATTAGTCAATGAGCAATACCCGTGCCAAAATCAAAAGGACAAGGGAAACTCATGCCTTTGCCGGGGAAATTCTTGCGCCTATTGACCTCACTCCGAGAGTGCTTCGTTACCTGGGATCTGGATGCCCTCTTTTGACACTGAATAGGCCCATGCGGTTAAGTTCGATTAACCCATCTCGGGCCGGTAAAACCGACTGAGCCGGTTTAGCTGAAACCCTATGAAATTTCCCCCTTGCAAGAGACCACCTTTGGCGGACGTCACAGGGTAAGAGAAAAAGGGATGTATAGATCGTCACGTCCATTCCGGGCAATTAAGATAATAGTCAAAAAACTGTGGTAAATCAATAAGATAGGTCACCTGATTAGAATCACCGGCAGAATTTTTGCTCGGTGGCAGCAGCCGGAGATGAAGAATCGATTTGGATGCCAAAACTTTGACGGGGAGAGGGCGAAAGAAGATGGGCAACAAATGGAAGACAATAGCCTCCTTGCATCAACAAAGGATTTATGGTAGGTACCCATTGGTTTTCTCACATTCATGATTCTGGCACCAACCTCGGACGGAATATTTTTTCGGCATGAGGGCTTGACATTTCCGCTTTATGCATTATTTGTAATCTGTCGTGAATTCTAAATAAATCACTAAGGAGGAACAACACCATGAACATTCAACCGTTACACGACCGCGTCATTGTCAAGCGAGTGGAAGAGGAAGACAAGACCAAAGGGGGCATCATCATCCCCGATACCGCCAAAGAGAAACCCCAGGAGGGGCTCGTGATCG
>CP070657.1:3102519-3108823 GCA_020355085.1 Deltaproteobacteria bacterium | reverse complement strand
GGGCTGAAACTGGAAATGGGAGACAAAGAGTACACGGCCTGGGCCGCCCAAAACAAGCTGGATGCGAAAACCTCTTATTTTGTTAAGGTAGAGGGATTTCCCGAGTCGATTGTGTTCGGCCCTTTTTCGACCGAGGAAGCAGCAGATGTGTTTGTCGTCCGGCTGAAGTAAATGAGCGAGTGCCTGCCCGATCCTACCACATAAAATTCAGCTCAACCTGTTTTCGGGAGGGCAGAATCTCCCGCGAGGGTTCCAGCGAGATCCGGATCGGAATCCGGCCATCCGAATCGGGTTGACCTGCCGAAACCTCCAGGGACTCCGGACCCATGTGTCCGCTCTTTTCCCAGAACGCTCGAAACGCCTTTCGCAGTAAATCCTCCAGATCCGAACCTCCAAGGCCCTTCTCGAAATGATCCCGGCACCACAAGACGAGCTGGGTAATCCTTGAGACGAGCAGCCCATAACGCAGCGAAACGCCCGCTATGGTTGTTTCGTCGGGGACAAAGGCGATATCCTTGCCTTGCGCCGTGGCAAGGGGCACCATGCTGCTGCTGATAAACTGATCGATCCGTTCCCGATCGAAGTTGACCTCAATAGGTAGCGGTTTAGAGGGGTCAACGGTGTTCAACGGGAGATCCTCGAGCCGGATCTGCTGCCAGTCGGTGAAGCGCGTTGGCCATCCGGCCTCAGAGAAGCTCCGGGCGATGAGGCTTCCGAGCGCCCACACCGGGCTGATCCACAGGGGATTTGCCTCTGCAAACGGAATCCGGCGTGGTTTGTTGTCCTTTCCGTATGGATAACGCGCTAAGAAGCCGTTGCAGGTGACAGCAAGCCAACCGCTCGAGGAGCTCTTTTTCAGGCTCTGCCATTTAGCATAGGGCGCTTCTTCCAGATAGTGCGGGAGAAAACCGAGCTTCTTGATATCCTCCCAGGCATCGATGCGAAAGAATTCCGGACGAATCCACGTGATCGCCGGAACCAGAAGGGTTTCTGCAAATTGCCCGACCCTTTCCAGAAGATCCAGGCACCTGGGGCTACTGTCAAAACCCAGGTCCACCAGGATCAGCGACGGGAGCGCATCGATCACCTCTGCCGTCAATGCAGCAAGGGTTTCATCCAGCGAATCCAACGAAACAGGTACGATCTCAATCCTGAGATCGGCGTCCCTTGAATTCACCTGACCCGAGAGCAGTTCCAGCCCGCGCCACGAGGCCTCAAGGGTTCTGAACGTTTCGTCCGAAAAAACAAATTGCAGGGTTCGCTTCAGGATGCCTTCAATCTGTCGTGCGGCATCCTGCCCTTCCTGTGAAGCGCCTGATTGCTCCTCCGGCAGCGCCACCATATCGAGAATCTTATCCACGGAATTCTTGGAAGTCGTGCGTGGTTTTTTCGGGGCAGTTTCTACCCTGATGGGAGGCAGATTCGGCCACCCTACCAGGCGAGCATTAATTTCCTGGGGGGAGAGATTCTGATTCCCGGCCTCCTCCACCCATGATTTTGCCTCCCACAGATTCCTTAAGGTAGGGTTGTTCTGAACTAAACCATCCGGATGGAAGTCCTTGATTTTTGAAAACGTGAGTTCTATTCGCTCATCCGGGTGCAGGTCCCCAAAGACGGATACAGCGCAGGCCGGCTTAAGCTGCTCCATCACCTGATCGAGATTTGAAGGCTCAACAGGCAGAGGTGTTTTTTCCCAGACAGGGCACTCCGGCCCGAGGAACGGCGCCAGTGCCAAGATCTTAAAGGGTATGTGTGGCCCGTTCACAACCCCTCGCCTTCGGGTTCCTGTGTCTCACCTTCCTCGAATTCAGCCAGCCTGCCCCCGCCCAGAAACCGAAAGGTAGGGCCTTGTGGGCTGAGGGACAATGTGCTGTTCGGATTCAACGGCCCCTGGAGGCTTACAGGTTGCCCATCAATCAGGATCAAGTTCCGCCCCGTCAAATCCTTCACCCAGTATTGACCCTGATCAAAAAAGAACTGGGCGTGCTTGTCCAATATCTGGGGATGTTCAAGGCTCAGATCGCAGCTTGGGTTTTTGCCGATGGTTACGGGCAACTCCTTGAACGAGCGAAGGGTTGGGCCGTATTGCACAACCAAAGGGGCTTGGACCTTTTGAACCGACACCTGCACCGGCGCTTCCGGGGCTGGCTGTGCCTGCTGGGCAGGTGGCTGTGGGGTTGGCGTAATTTGGGGTTCTGCCGGCGTATCCGGCGCGACGACCGGCTCGGGCTGCTCTCGACCTTCTTCAACCCTCGTCAGGAAACTAACCTTGGGCCCGCCTTCCGCAAGGATGAGAACATCACCTGATTTCAGATAGGCCTCAGTCACTCGCTTTCCGTTCACAAACGTGCCGTTGGCGCTCTGATCTACTAGCTTGAAGCGGTTCCCCTCCCTGACGATCCGGGCATGGTTGCGCGAAATCATGGTGAAGTCCTTCGGAAATTGGACCTGGCAGGCAGGAAGGCGGCCTATGGATATTTCCTGATCAAGAAACTCCTGTATCTCCCCTTTTAAAGGGCCGTCAATATGTACGAGCTGCACAACAATGGTCGGTATAGTGGTCATATCTCATTATCCGCCAGACTTCGGGCAGATCAAAGTCAGGTTTCTGTAATAGCACTAAGATTCAAATGATAATTGGTATCGTGTAACGGTTGTGGTTGCGCAGCTCGAAACGGTTAACGGTCAACGTCATACGAAACCAGTAGCGCAACCGTATAACGTTAGACGCAGCCAACCTCGCTTGTCCTCATATACTGGAATATGGTTTCTCTCAACTCGTCTGTTTGATGCGGAGTTTGGCTACAAGCCCTACTGCTTCATCTTGCTTCGTTTTATGCTTTCCAGGCGTTCAAGGAGTTTTTTAGCCTTATTGAGGTTGCTGTTCACATCTTTATATTCGGGATTAATTTCGGAAACCAACTCCCATTCCTGAACAGCTTCGGCCAATTTCTCGTCTCCGAAATACGAGACTCCTTTGTTATAATGAATTTCCAGATATGTCTCTTCGGATTTCTTGATGTACTCCTCGCACTTCTCACACTCCGGGTTGTATTCAAGGGATGCCCTAAACTCATCTCGAGCGGTTAGATACTCCTCCTTGGCAAAGACCACAAGCCCCTGCTCGAAATGTGAGTCTGAGATGTATTTCAGGGCGATCTCATCAGCAGGATTTACATTGAGAACCTTCTCGAATTCGCTGATAGCCGCCCGATAATCCTTTGCGTCGAAAAACTCGATGCCAAGCTCCCGGTAATTGGCGCTTTGGTCAACCGCGGCGAGCTCCATCTCTTCTTCCTTCGGTTCCTCCTTTTCCAATTCCTCTGCTTCCGGCTTTTCTTCTTCCACCTCTTCTTCCACTGCTTTAGGCTCCTCACCTGCAGCAGTGATTACGGGCGGTGCCGCCGGTTGCACCACCTCCTCCTTCGGTTTTTCCGCGAATGACATACCCTCGATCTCGGGAATCTTGATCTCCTGGCCAACCGTGAGGCCGACATTCTCATCCAGTTGATTATAACGGGCTATAATGGGAAACTTCTTGTAATCGCCATAATAGCGCAGTGCAAGCTTTGAGAGGCTCTCACCGGATTCAACGGTATGAAGCACGTATTTCTCTGCTGGTGTTACCCCAGTGACCGGCCGCTCAGGCGCCATTCCGGCTACCGTGACTATCTCGTCCTGGCTTCCCAAAAACGGTATGCCCTCGATGACCGGCACCTTGATCTCCTGGCCCACCCTGACCTTGGTAGCATCCTCCAGCTGGTTGTATTCAGCGATGATCTGGAATTTCTTGTAATCCCCGTAGTATTTTTTGGCCACCATGGAGACGCTTTCATCCGGTTGGATGGTATGGAGCACATAACCCTTTACCTGTTGGGGTTCTATCGCTCGTTCTTGAAGCATTTTCCTTGCTTCCGAGTGATCCGGGTTATACCTGAGTGCCGTCAGGAACTCCTGTTGGGCGCGGTTGTATTCACCCTTTCGACGAAAAGCCACGCCGTCCTGATAGTGTTTTTCTGCCAGTTCGCCGAGCTTGGATTCGAGCTGGCCCACTTTCTCCTTGGCCATTTGGTTTTCTGGGTCCACCGTCAGGGCCACCTTGTACTGCTCAAGCGCTTTTACCAGATCCCCTTGAGCTTCGAGTTCCTGTGCTTTGATAATGTACGTGTCCGGAAGCTCTGCTGGGGGCCTGGTGGGAGCTTCTGCGCACCCGGCAACGAGGGCAAATACAAAAAGGACGCCGATGATTCGTGCCTTAGTTTTCATGGTTCTCTCACTCCAATTGCAGATGATAGAAGGTTTTTAGCCTCGAAATAAATCTTTGCATCTCCCGCTTCAATATCTGATCCCTTCTCAGGGTAAGGGGGTCAGCAAAAAAAGGATTGCCGCCTCTTTTTACGGACATTGCAATCGTGTATCCCGCCTGTCTGGTGCACTCGATCGCCCTTTGATCATACCTGCCGAATGGGTAGGCCAAAATGCAGGTGTCCTGGCCCAGTTTCTTATCTATGATTTCCTTGGCGCCAAAGAGCTCCTTTCTGACCCTGGCGTCAAATTCAGCCTCTGTTTCCCCCTCCTTCTTCTTGGTAAGATCGCTATGGAACATAGTGTGGGAACCGATTGTGAAACCGTTCGCCTTCATCTCTCTCAGCTGGTCCCACGTAATTGCCGAGGATGACACACCAACAAAATCCGTATAGATGAAGATTATCGCCTTGAAGCCGTATTTCTGGAGGATCGGGGAGGCAATACTGTACACCGAGCGATACCCGTCATCCATAGTGATCAGCACTGACTTCTTCGGAAGCGACTGACGATACTCCAGAAACGCACGGAGCTCCTCGGGTCCGATCGCGCTGTATCCGTTTTCTTTCAAGTGCCTCATCTGACGTTCAAAAACGGGGGTTGGAACGCAAAGAGGAGATTTGCAATCAGGGCCGAATTGGTGATAGGTGAGTATGGGTATAGTCTGGTACCCTTCAGGGCTTAATCCCCCCTTGTTTTTATCTTTCAGGGGAATAACGATAAAATCACCGCTACCGAAGGTCATGCCGTCATTCGCCTCCTCAATAACCCATGACCTCCTTTCATCTCCCAAAAACCTACCGGCTAGCGTGGCCGGTGTTTCCCCCTGTTCCAGTTTATAAACAACATAGTCGTCAGATCGGAAAACGCCTTTTCCCCGTGTATGAATGCCAGTTGTGGTGGGTACACATGAGTAAAGGGAAATCAGCGCACCTAACCCCATAAGCATGAAAACTAAAAGAGATTTGCAGATCCTTGAAAACCGGCCTGTCCTGGTTTGAGCGGTAGAGCAACAGCGCATGTCAATCTCCTGAAGCACGATGAGTAAGAAGCACAAGATCTTTAGGCACGTTTATGCATGTCGGCTGAATTATGTCACGCAGATGAGAGAGCTCTTCCTTTAACCACGGGTGGTTGAGGGACTAGACATAAGCGCCTTTTTTTTCACGCTTTTCGAACAGCTAAACCCTAGAGCACATAACCAATTATTATTACTTTGTTTACCGCCGCATTGTCAAATCAAATATGGTCTGCATAGAATTACTCTCTTCAATGCAAGCCGCTCACCTGATGCCCCTGGCTCAAGGGAAATTACAAGGAATTCCAGAACGTTATTTCCTTGACTCAGCGCGTTGGCTGTAGTAGGTTAATCGCGATTCTTCAAAGAGTCAGAGTGTGATTTTCGAAATGGGTGCCCCTTTTCTATTCAAACGGCTGGATAATGAGACCATGCAGGGTTCTGCTGTGAAGCGAAATCTGAGCAAGGCCTCAACCCGGCGATAAGGTGACCGTATGCGATTGCGCCACGTGATTATCAGTCTTGTAGTCTGGGTAGTAGTTATATGTATTGCATATATCATCACGAGCGTTCGGACTAACCATGCTAGGGCAAGGATCAAGGATTCCGGAATCGAGACGATCCAGGCATTATCTAAGCTCGTCAGCCTGCCCCTTTTAGATTCCAACGCTCAGACTATCAACGCAATGCTCATTTACGCTGCTCGAGAAACACCTATGGTTCATGCAGCGGTTCTGGATCATCAGGAAGAGATTGTAACGTTTGCAGGTGCCGAAAAGGTCATTCCCGCCCCGAATCCTGATGAACATCCCGGGGACCAAACATCCTTCTGGGAAGGTGAGCTGCCGGACCATAATAAAATCTTCGGTTTTTCATCAGACGTTACCTATTCCGGCACCACGATTGGTCGGATTCAGATCGCCCTGCCGGCCCAAGAGCTTGTAACGATAAAAAATCAATTCCTCATTGTGGCTGTTTTGG
>CP070657.1:3094575-3102419 GCA_020355085.1 Deltaproteobacteria bacterium | reverse complement strand
GGCACAGGCCAAGACAGACACAGTATTCTGGTAGATCATGATATATTCTTGAACGTGGCGCCCCCCGATCCGGATTATCCCACGAAGATTTACGCGGCTGAAGACCTGGATTTTCGGCTCCAGCCAGCCTCCGCAGCAGTTGATGCCGGATGCATTCTACCCAATATAAACGATGATTTTACCGGAGAAGCGCCGGATCTTGGGGCACTGGAGGAGGGTCAACCTGTTCCTGTTTATGGGCCTCGGCCGTGATCACCCCGGGCATCCACCGTCCCGAATCTGATCCTTACACCCTGAAACTGAAGGTCTTACCCCGATTCACGATTCTTGTTGACAAACTTCCCTACCTGGTTAATAAAATCCTGCTATAGCATACTAGTCTGAATACTGAACAAAATTACAGGGCTTGCTTGGCGATCTAACGAGCCAGTTATGGAAGCGAATGCCCCTGTGGGAACCATATCCTACCTGCCTGCTCCTGACAAATTTGATGGGGCGCTCAACTGACCGGGAATCGGCCATCAGCAATTGTAAATGCTTGGAAACAAGGGGCTTCGATTTCGCTGATTCCCGATACCAGATCAGGCGTTACTGGGTATTGGAATGACCAATCGCCGATGACCCGTTACCAGAAAAAAGGAAGGAGGTTTTATTATGAAGTACGGTAACTGGATGACAGCAAAAGATGTATTGAGGGTAAACGCCTTCAAATGGCCGAATAAGATAGGTATTAAGGACCTCTATAAGGAGTACACCTTCAAGCAGTGGAACGAGAGGTCATGTAGGCTGGCGAATGCCCTTGCCGATCTCGGCATGAAAAAGGGCGACAGGTTTGCGGTGCTCGCCTATAACTGCGTTGAATGGCTTGAGATTTACGCGGCTGCTGCAAAGGGAGGATTTATCTGTGTCCCTATTATGTTCAGGCTATCGGCGCCGGAGATGGAGTACAACATCAATCACTCCGAGGCAAAAGTCTTTATCGTGCAGGGCGGGAAGGATGTGCGAGCCGGGAAAGATTTTCCCTGGATAGACCATGTCAATGGGATGAGAAAAAATCTCCCTACCGTGGAGAAATATATCTCCTTTGCCGTGGATAATCCCCATTACGACGGCTTCATTTCCTATGAGGATGCGATGGCGGCGGCGAGCCCGGAAGAACCAACCACAGAAGTGGATGCTGATGACATTTGGGTCATCATGTACACAGGCGGTACCACTGGCACGCCAAAAGGGGTCATGAAAAGCCATGCATCCATGTTCGCACAATACCTGTTCATGATCTACGATCACCAGTTCGATGTCGATGATTGCACACTCCTTGTCATGCCCTGCTGCCACATCAACTCGCTTAATTACTCATTTGTCAACACCTGGGTAGGCGCAACGATAATGGCATACAATATGGTAAGTTTTGATCCTGAAGACCTGCTCAAGACATTCTCTGATCACGGGATTACCTTTACCTCACTTGTGCCGACTCACTACATCATGATGCTTTCCCTGGCCGATGAGGTGAAGAAAAAATACGATCTCACCTCTATCAAGAAATTGCTTATCTCGTCTGCACCGGCGCGAAGGGATACAAAGCTTGCTATTCTCGAAATGTTTCCCAATTCAAAGCTTGACGAGGCCTATGGTTCAACAGAAGCGGGTATTGTAACCATCTTGAAGCCGGAGGAACAGCTCACAAAACTCGGCTCCTGCGGACGTGAGGCCATCGGTACGGATTTGATAAGGCTTTACGATGAGGAGGGAAATCTCGTTACGGAACCGAATGTGGTTGGTGAGCTTTATTCGAGAAGTCCGATGCTCTTTGAGGGATACTGGAAGGAGCCGGAAAAATCGGCAGCAGCCATGAAAGACGAATATTTCAGCGCAGGCGACATGGCGTACAAGGATGAAGACGGGTACGTATTCCTCGTTGACAGGAAGGCGAACATGATCATCTCAGGCGGTGAGAATATCTTCCCATCGGAGGTTGAAAATCTTGTGGGCGGTCATCCCAAGGTCAAAGACGTGGCGGTCATCGGCGTTCCCCACGAGAAATGGGGCGAGCAGGTGACTGCCGTTGTAGTGCTCCATGAGGGCCAAGCGGCAACACCTGAAGAGATCTCGGATTATTGTAGGGGCAAGATCGCGGGGTACAAAGTGCCGAAGAACATCATCTTCATAAAGGACGAGGAGATGCCGAGATCAGGTACGGGCAAAATACTCCACAGAATGCTGAGAGAAAAATACGGCATGTGGAAAGATCACCAATAATAGGCGGGGAGGTTGTCCATCCATAAATACCATAATGGACACTAAGCTGCTTCCGATTCAGAAGGGGATTTCTTAGGCTTTAAGATGCTCTTTCACCTTTTCGGCAATATCCTGTAGCTCATCCATATCCCCGGCCTTCATCTCCCACTGGGATACTGATAATCCGTCGTTTTCCCATCTGGGCATGATATGTACATGGAGATGAGGTACTATCTGGTCAGATGCTTTGCCGTTGAGCTGGAGCACGGTTACCCCCTCGGCCCCTAGTGCCTTTTTCACCGCAACCGCGCACCTCTTTACCGCCCCCATGACAGCCGAGAGATCAGCCTCCGAGATCTCGAAGATGTTCTCCGCATGATTCTTGGGAATAATCAACATATGGCCGCGAGATGCGGGATTGATATCCATAAAGGCGAGAACCCGTTCTTCATCCAATACCTTTATTGCAGGTATCTCTCCCTTGACAATTTTGCAGAAAATGCAGTCCATATCGTCTTTCCTGTCGCTTCATGTTTTTAAAAGGCGGGTATTCTTCTCGGGCAGCATCATCCCTGGAGTGTCCGGCAATCAGATAGTAGTCGTGTTCAGCTATTGCTCGAATCAGGACAAAGAATGTGTTTGGCGGAGTGTGATTGTAACCTATCTGCAGTCTACGCAGACACTGAGCACGTCCAGGGACACGCCCGTTGTTTTGCTTATGTATTCCAGCTGTTCCTGTGGGGCATAGTACCTCCCGCACACCTTGCAGGCAGCCATCTTAAATACCTTATTCCAGATAATCCTCTTGTCATCCACCATTTCCATCTTTACGTAGACAGTAGGGCACACGTAAGCACAAGATCCACACCCTATACAAGAATTTGGATCAAATTCAATTTCCGGCTCATCAATATTGCGATTAAGCCCCCTGTCATGAAAGGTAAGGGCATTGACACCAACGATCTCTCGACATGTCCTCACACACAAACCGCATAGAATACAATCATGGCCTTCACCCTTTTCCTCGAGAGTCTGCACTCCCAACTTTCTCGCGACTTCCCTCACCGCCTCTGTCGTGGGATATTTATAATAGAGCAATTCCGCAGTTAACTTCCGGCTCTCCTTCACCAGATCCGAGTCGGTCCGAATCTCCATCTCATCTTCCACAGGTGTATTGCAGGATGTGGTAAGTTGCCATTTTCCATTTGTTCTTACCTCTACCGTACAGAGGCGACAACCGCCGAATGGGCTGAGATCCATGTGGTAGCAAAGGGTGGGAATATCTATGTTCAACTCCTGAGTATTTTCCAGTATAGTCGAGCTCTGTTTTGCTTTAACCTTATGCCCTTCTATTACTATAGTAACAATTCCGAACCTCTTGCTTATGATATTTCTATGGGGCTTTTTCATAGACTACGACTCTGTAACATCTCAGGCAGCGCTGGGCCTCGCTTATAGCCTCCATAGCAGCAAATCCACCCTCTACCTCTTCAAAGCTACGCGCTCTCTTCTTTACATCGAGGAAATCAACCTTTTCAGCAGCTCTATTTATGATAAAACCATGCCCCCTCTGCTTTTTTAGATCGACACCTTCAAAGGAAATCCTCCCAGCGAGACTGTTACCCTGTAAATAGCAGTCAATACTTCTTGCAACCTGGTTCCCCGTATGCAGTGCATCAATAAGGATTGCCGGGCCAGTAACACAATCTCCCCCGGCAAACACACCTTCAACATCGGTCATATACGTGAGAGGATGGACCTTTATGGTCCCCCACTTTGTGATCTCAATCTTCTCCGTACCAGGGATCACTGGGAGTTCGGGGCGTTGACCAATGGCCGGTATGATCATATCGGTATCCATAGTGAGCTCGGAACCTTTAATCGGAACAGGCCTTCTCCTTCCAGTTTCATCAGGCTCTCCAAGCTTCATTTTGATACACACTACACCGGTGGCCTTTCCGTCTTTTGCCAGTATCTTTACAGGAGTCATGAGATAATTGAACTTCACACCTTCCCTTTCCGCTTCTTCTATCTCTTCGTCACTCGCCGGCATTTCGACCCTCGACCTTCTGTAGATGATTTCCACATCGTCAAAGCCGATCCTGGCACAACTACGAGCACAGTCCAAAGCGGTATTGCCTCCACCTATAACGATTACCTTCTTTCGAGGCTGAACCTTCTTGCCAAGGTTCAGATCCCTCAAGAACTCCACACCATCAACAAAACCTTCATATCCCTTGTCTTCCCCCTCGGCACCAATCTTAGTCCCTCTGTGGGCACCAACAGCAACAAATACCGCAGCATACCCCCTTTTTTTCAGATCCTTCAGGCTCAGCTTTTCCACTTTGGCGTTTACCTTTATCTCAACCCCTATCCGCTTGATAAGGTCTACCTCATGATTGAGAATGTCCCTAGGCAGACGATATTCAGGTATGCCTACAGCGGCCATTCCGCCAGCATGAGGCAATGACTCAAAGATAGTCACACCATATCCCATTAGCCGAAGATTATATGCAGCAGCAAGTCCTGCTGGTCCGGCACCGATAATTGCAATCTTCTCCTCTCTCTCCTTTTGCAGGCCGTTAAGAGGACTGCCACCGTGCTGTAGGTTATAGTCCGCAGCTGCCCTTTTTAGTAACCTGATAGACACGGGCTCATCTATCTCCTTGCGCACACAGGCATCCTCACAGGGATGGGTGCACACCCGCCCCACAACACCTGGAAGGATACAGTTTTCACGAATGAGGTCGAGAGACTCTTCGAACTTATCATTTCTGACCAGTTCAATGTAGCCCGGAACGTCAAGGCCTGCTGGACAGGCGTCCATACAGGGGGCTGTTACAGCGTATGAATAATCCTTGTCCTCCAGCTCCCTTTCCCCCTTGATCAGGGCAAGGAAATCAGACCTGTAATATCTGATAGAATCCAGTACGGGAAAAAGCGCAGATTGGCCAAAACCACATTTGCTGTTGACAGATACCTGCTTGATAATGGCTTTCATCTCTGCAATATCTGCCTTACTTCCCTTCCCTTCATCCATCTGCCTGATAATGTGCAAAAGCTTATCAATCCCAATCATACAGACAGAACATTCACCACATGAAAGTTTCCTTATCTGTTTTAAATAATGTAGAGTAAGGGACACGATATCCGCCTCTGGATTCATCACGACAAGGCCGTTCCATCCTATAAGGGCCAATACCTTTTCCAGCTCCGGGGGTTTAGGAAATGTAATATCTGCCGGTTTAGAGGCCTTGGATGTCTTAGCCTTTCTGTTATCTACAATCTTGCCATTCCAACAGCTAAATATAACTTTTCCCATTCTCAAGCCACCTTATCGTAGGTATTATTCCTTCAAATCCGACCAAGAACGTAAACAATTTACCTTCTCGAGTAACTTATTCAACTCCTGGATCACTCTCTCCTGGAACGCCTTTATCTCATCCTCTGCTAGATGTCGGAACCTACCCTGAATTTTTATATAATCCTCTACTGGTCTCAGTTTTTCAGGCATTTCAACCGTTATCCTGTATTTTCCGTCTTCCACCTCATACAGCGGAAAAATGCCCGTTTGAACAGCCATTCGCCCTGCCTTGATGCATTGCTCCGGCGGAAGCCTCCATCCGGTGGGGCAAACCGATAAACAGTGAATGTAACTGGGGCCCTTTACCTTTACTGCCTTTTTTACCTTGTTCATGAAATCGAGAGGGTAGCTATGGCAGGCGGTGGCCACATAGGGTACGTTGTGGGCCACCATGATCTCGGCAACATTCTTCTTCCATGCCTTTTTTCCAAAACTGGCCGAGCCGGCAGGGTCAGTAGTGGTAGAAGCCCCGAAGGGGGTGGCGCCGGAACGCTGAATACCGGTATTCATATATGCTTCATTGTCAAAACAGACATACAGCAGATTATGGCCCCGCTCCATTGCACCGGAGAGCGCCTGAATTCCTATGTCAACGGTACCGCCGTCTCCACCGATAGAAACGGTCTTTATATCCCGATTCGCAATCCTTCCTTTCCGCCGCAGGACCTTCAGACCGGCCTCAACGCCCGATCCCACTGCTGCAGCGTTGGGGAATGCCACATGTATCCACGGTAGCCTCCACGCGGTTGTAGGATAGAAACTTGAAACGACCTCCATGCAACCCGTTGCATTAGCGATCACCGTGTCCTTACCAAGGGCCTTGCACATCAAGCGGATGGCAAGGGCCTCTCCACATCCCTGGCAGGCGCGGTGTCCAAAGCTGAAGTACTCCTCTTTGTCAACCAACCTCGGTGCATAGAGTTCGAAGCTTTCTACAATACTCATGATGCCCTCACTCCATAGATTGCATACCCTCTCTCGGGTTTGACTTTCTCCGCCCGGGCTGCATTTTCGACGATCCGAATAAAATCCTCCACGGTAACGTCACGCCCGCCGAGACCGATTACGTCATTAACGATTGTAGGGCGGTCAGGAGCGTCATACAATACTGATCTGATCTCCGCCCCGAGAGGTCCTGTTGCGCCTCCAAAGGAAATGGCCCTGTCCATAACAGCCAGAACCTTTGCACCCTTAACGGCCTTCCGCAACTCCTCACTGGGAAACGGCCTCCAAAGCTTCAACCTGAGCAACCCGACAGGTACCTTCCGTTTGCGCAACTCGTCTACGGCAACCTCCGCTGTATCCCCCATGGAACCCATGGTGACCAATATCACTTCAGCCCCCTCAGTTTGGTAGGCCTCTATGGGCTCATACCTGCGGCCGAACTTCTCCTCCCACTCTTTCCATACCTGCGCTATGATCTTCTTGGAGTTTATAAGGGCCTCGTCCTTTGCCTTCATGGCCTCATTGAAGACCTCCGGCGAACCTAACGTGCCCATGGAAACCACATTGTCGGGATGAAGTGCGGCATAGGGTTCGTATACGGGAAGAAAGTCGTCCACCTCCTTTTGATCCGGCAGGACCATGGGCTCCACCACGTGAGTCAACTGAAAGCCGTCCAGATTGACATTCAAAGGAAGCATGACCTCTCTATGCTCGGCGATCTTGAAGGCCTGGATGATCATATCGATCACTTCTTGCCCATCTGCTGCAAACAGTGAAATCCAACCCATGTCTCGCTGTGACATAATGTCACTGTGATCATTCCATATGTTAATAGGAGCCGATAATGCCCTATTACCGATCGCCATCACAACGGGGAGCCTCATAGCCGACACGATCGGCATGACCTCACCCATGAAGAGAAGGCCTTGTGAGCTCGTGGCCGTGAAGACCCGTGCGCCGGCTGCCGATGCGCCACAGCACGCACTTAATGCAGAATGCTCAGATTCAACGCAAATAAACTCAGCATCAATCCTCCCGTCCGCGACAATATCCGATAGGTGTTCCGGGATATGGGTGTTGGGCGTAATGGGATACGCGGCTATTACATCAGGATTGCACAGCGCTGCCGCTTCAGCGGCCGCAAGCGCTATTTCCATGCCAATTCTTTTCGCCATTACCTAGCCCTCCCCAACCATTGTTATGGCCCCCGGCCAACATTCATGGGCACAGATGCCACAGCCTTTGCAGTAATCCAAATCTGCCACAAAATATCCTTCGGCATCCTGCGAAATAC
>CP070657.1:3077089-3094475 GCA_020355085.1 Deltaproteobacteria bacterium | reverse complement strand
ATTGATTCTTGACTTAACTCCGTAACTGACTTGCCCCGAACAATTTGGATGCCTTTTTTGACGTGGAATTCTCCTGACCGGCGAGACCATGAAATCTTTTCTTGAGAGACTGGCGGGAGGGCGCCGTTCTTTTCGCGACTTGGGTAAGGGGGAAACCGCAGCCCTGAGCCTGTCGAAGGGAATGCGGAGGGAGCAAGGATCCCCCGTAAACAAGTCGCTGAAAAAACAAGCCCAGGAGCCTTGGAACGAAAGAAAGGGTTTCATGGTGTGCGCTTATTTCAAATGAGAATGCTTTGCGGAGTTAAAGTAATAATCGATAAGAATTAAATCATAACTCAAACCCCTCCACTTGCCACCTCTTTCTGAAAATCCCTCATCAAAATCCTTGACATGGGTTTCTTTATCTCTTAATTTGCCTAGGATGTACGCACCATGCTTAATAGACTAAAATTATTTAAGAAATGGGGGGATACCCATGGAAATACGTGTAACAGCAGCTGTTCAGCCCAAAGATAAACCGGAGGACGAATCAAACCTAGGGTTCGGCCAAATCTTCACGGATCACATGCTCCTTGTTGATTTTGAGAATACTACGGGTTGGCACAATGCGCGCATCGAACCATATGCCTCCCTTGTGCTGGACCCCGCCGCAACCTGTCTCCATTATGGGCAGTTGGTTTTTGAGGGTTTGAAGGCCTATCATGGGAAGGATGGAGGAATATACCTGTTTCGGGCTGCGGACAATTTCAAAAGGCTCAACCAATCGGCACGAAGGGTATGCATGCCCGAGCTGGATGTTGACTTCGCCTTAACGGCCATGAAGAAATTGATCCTTTTGGACAGGGAGTGGATCCCGAAAAGCCCCGGAACTTCACTCTACATCAGGCCCACCATGATTGCGACTGAGGCGTTTCTCGGTGTCCGGCCGGCAACTCGATACCTCTTCTACGTTATCCTCGGACCGGTTGGATCATATTATCCCGAAGGCCTGAATCCCGTGAAGATTTATGTGGAATGCACGTATGTCAGGGCCATCCCCGGCGGTACCGGAGAGGCAAAGACGGCAGGCAATTATGCTGCAAGCCTTTTGGCTGCAGAGGAAGCCAAGAAAAAGGGGTTTGCCCAGGTTCTCTGGCTGGACGGATGCGAAAGAATGTGGGTAGAGGAAGTGGGCACCATGAACATGTTCTTTGTCCTGGATGACGAAGTCATCACAGCCCCTCTTACCGGAAGTATACTAGGAGGCATCACCAGGGATTCAGCAATCACGATTCTCAGAAACTGGGGTATTACGGTGAAAGAAAAACTCCTGGCTATCGATGAAGTTATTGCTGCGGCTACGAACGGCCGCCTCAAGGAGGCCTTTGGCACCGGAACCGCAGCCGTTATTTCACCCGTTGGCCAGATAACCTATAAGGACAAAGATTACGTAGTGGCCGGCGGCAACATGGGGGAGCTTTCTCAAAAGCTGTATGATGAGATTGTGGCTGTCCAGTACAGTGAAAAACCTGATCCCTACGGTTGGGTCGAACGAATAGGATAGGTGTAGTGGATTACCAGATCGATAATGGCAAAGAAGAGATCCTATAAGATAACCGAACCGCATGAAAGTAAGATCTCTCGAAAATATCTGTTTCTAACTGCTGCATTTTGGGTTGTCCTTCTTGCCGTCCTTGTATCAGGGCCCGCCTTTTACTTTATGAAAAAGGATTTTGCCAGTGAAGTGAGGCAGATCAGGCAGCCCAGGCCAAACCGGTTCTTTTTGGGAATCGACGTCTCTCAGACGATGCGACCGGATATCCTCTCCGATTTTGAGGACGCCCTTATCTCACGGCTTCAAAACTTCGTAGGTCATGGTGAAGTCTCCTGTCGTATAGCCGTTTTCGGCCTTCCCGGCTGCGGGAAGGAAACCATTTCCCACATCCTTTCAACCAGCTCACCACAAGACCACGAAACATTTAGACGAACGATTGATGAAAGGATAAGAAGCATTTCAATCTCCAGGAGACCGGAAGGCATAGGCGACCCAACTCCCTTGACTACTCCCCTATTCTATTTTCTCGGAGAGATACTCCCGGAGAGGGCTGGAGAAAGGGTGATAATCTTCTCGGATTTGGTAAACGATGATGGAGGATGCCAGGAATTCCGCTTTCCCGTAAAGGCCTTTGAAGAATTCGGTCTCCATAAGGGCGGGCAGATTATCTTTCTCTACCCAGCACCCTATATTCGTGGAGAATACGCAACGCCTGACCTACCAGAGAAGCTGCTGAAAAAGCAGAAGGAATTCATTACCTCGGTGCACGAACTCAGCAAGGAAGGCAGGCTGAGGGCATTCTTCTATCATGTGCCCGATCATAGTCAAGAGAGGACTGAATTTTTGAAATCGCAGCTGCGAAATGCTATTCCCGCAACTGCATTCGAGATTGTGTGGGGAAGGGTCTCGAAAATGATTGATACCATCGTGGCTGCTGTGAGGGGGTGATGGGATATGAAACTTGAGTTCATCGAGGCACGGGATTTGCCTGATGCCTGGTTTCAGTGCGTTTACCAGATACTCGAGCACGGGAGAACATACGTCATAGAGAGGGGGAGCTATGAGGGGCAGAAGAGGCTCGAATTCGACTACATAACAATACACATAAAATACCCAGGCACCAGATCTCTCTTACCCGATATACCCCCTGCCCTTGGAATACCAAACCCTGTTGCCGACGATTATCTGGATCAATACCTACCGTACCTGATGACTTCGGCCAAAAAGGAAGGGGAAGAGTATACCTACGGCCAGTATCTCGAACCTCAGATCAGTGAAGTAATCAGGATGTATCGGGAAAACGGTTACGGCACGAACCAGGCCTACATGACCGTCGGAAATCCCGAGACCATCTACCTCGACGATCCTCCTTGCCTCAGGGGTATTGATACCAGGATAAGAGATGATAGACTGCATTTTATCGTCTATTTTCGCTCATGGGACCTGTGGAATGGGTTTCCCGCCAACCTAGGTGCCATTCAACTTCTGAAAGAATACATGGCTGACAGCATCGGCGTTAAGGACGGGGAACTCATAGCTGCGAGTAAGGGGCTTCATCTCTACGATTACATCTGGGAATTGGCTAAATTGAGGACCATGAAATCGTAGGCAGTCACTAGTGATGCATGGCCTGAGCTGTCGAATAGCTGAAAGGTCTCGGACGGGCCACTTTGAACTAGTTGCTGGTGTATAACACAATTGCACAGGTGCCAGGCAGGTTGAAATCCTGGGCCCAGAATAAGTTAGCTTTGCCCTGCTTCTGATTTTGCAGATTTGAATTTCGGTAGCAATTTCGATCTTTGTACAGAGCATCTCGGAATCACGGCAGCCTTTCTTTCGTTCCGAGGCTCCCGAACTGGTCTTTTCTGCGATTTATCTGCGGGGGAGTCTTGCCCCCTCCGCATTCCCTTCGACAGGCTCAGGGCTGCGGTTTCCCCCACTGATAAATCACGAAAAGACGGCACTCTCCCGCCAGTCACTCCAGAAAGGGTTCCGTGATCCCTTTGATAGAACTCGAAGAGGCTAAAGTGACAGGGAATTTCGGTTTGACCTGGATTATAGGACACTAGCCTATAAAACTAACGATGATGGCCAAAGTGGACTTTAAAAATCTTGACCTAGAAGAAACTAAGTTGTGGGTGAAGGAACGCGGACTCGAAGCTTACCGGGCCGAACAGATCAGGCGATGGGTTTTTCGGCATCAGGCTCAATCGTTCCAGAGTATGACCACGCTTTCAAAGGAGTTGAGGAAATTCCTTGACACCCATGCTGTGATCAGCCAGCTCGCTCTCGTGAAAACTGAGGAATCTGTTGACGGCACCGAGAAATTCCTGTTCGAACTCGACGATGGCAACAGGATCGAATCGGTTCTGATTCCCGAGCGGGATCACGTTACTGCGTGCATATCGTCCCAGGTCGGATGTGCCATGGGATGCAGGTTTTGCCTCACCGCGAGGCAAGGGCTTAGCCGGAACCTGAGGAGCTCCGAGATCGTAAATCAGGTCATTCATATCCGGCAGTTAATGGGTCAGCCGCAAAAACTCACCAACATCGTCTTAATGGGGATGGGTGAGCCCCTTGCCAATTACAGGGCCGTAACCAGGGCAATCCGAAATATCATCTCCTCGGACGGGCTCAATTTCTCCCGCCGACGGGTGACCCTCTCAACCTGCGGTCTCGTGCCTGAAATCCAGCGGCTTGGCGAAGAGCTTCCCATCAATCTCGCTGTTTCCCTGAATGCGGCCGATGATGACACGAGAAACCGCCTGATGCCTATCAACAAAAGATATCCTCTCAAGCAATTGATCGGCGCCCTCATGGCGTTCCCTCTCCAAAAGGGAAGGAGAATCACCATCGAATACATCCTGATTAAGGATATGAACGACCGGCTCAGTGATGCCTCTAACCTTGCCCGCCTTCTCTCAAGGCTTAAGGCCAAGGTAAACCTGATTCCGTTCAATCCCTTCGAAGGAGGCGGTTTTGAGGCGCCTCATGAAGAAACGATTCGGGCCTTTCAAGATGAGCTCATCCGGGCAAACTATACCGCTATTATCAGGCAGAGCAAGGGACGGGATATCTCGGCAGCCTGCGGGCAATTGAGCACGGGCTTTAACGGCCCCTGACAGAGACCTTACGATCAAAAACGAAAAAGCAACCGCGCTCCCTGCCTTTGATCCAATCGCTTGAGGCCCACTTTTTCAGCGCTTTTCAGGGCCGCTGCGTATTCCTTGGACGAAAGTCGCCGGCCGATATAGTGGTCATCATGGGCCGTTCCGCACGGCCTGTACTGATCCATGATATTCACATACGTGTTTGGTGACAGCTCCCTGGATATAAACTCCATTACCTCGTCGGTGCCGGCGATCCCGTGCGGCATTACCAGGTGTCTCACGAGCAGCCCTCTTTGAGCTACACCGTTCTCGTCTATTTTCAGATCACCCACCTGGGCATGCATCTCTTTGATCGCGCTTACCGCCCTCACTCTATAATCAGGTGCGTTACAATATCGCTCAGCCCATTTTTCGTCCCAGAATTTGAAATCCGGCATGTAGATATCCACAACGCCTCTTAAAAGCCGAATGGTCTCGACACGATCATAACCGCTGCTGTTATAGACTATGGGGATAGCCAGGCCACTCTGTACTGCTAGCATAAGGGCTTCAAGCACCTGCGGCACGACATGGGTGGGAGTAACCAAATTAATATTATGGCAGCCGCGTCCTTGGAGTTGCAGCATTATCGCCGCCAGCTCTGGTGGGTCTATCGGTGCACCCTCCCCCAAATGGCTGATCTCGAAATTCTGACAAAAAGAACAACGAAGACTGCAGTAGGTGAAAAAGATGGTCCCTGAACCGTGTCTGCCGACCAGGGGCGCTTCTTCCCCGAAATGGGCGTTATAGCTGGAGACTATTGCCTTTCTGCCCGTCCGACAGTAACCCTTTTCATCATTCAAACGGTCAACCTTACATTCCCGCGGGCAAAGCCGGCACTCCCCTAACAACAAAACGGCCTCTTCCACCCGCTTTGCTAGCTCGCCTTCTCTGTGTAATTGCAGGTAAAGGGGCTCAAGCATCATCCGCCCCCTTAGCATCGCCAAGAAAATGTTCCCTCAATGGTGTAGTGATTAGAGAGCTATACATACTCCGCATTATCCGGTCATGCCCATTTCCTCAAAGCGATATCTATTGGCCTCACGGGATGTGGCCACGGAGGTGGGGTATAGGCGAGCTAGACTGGGACTCCCAGGGCTCCCACGGTGAAAACCCCACCTCTGTGGCCACTGCAAGACCCGGTGGAATTCTCTTTTAAGATATCGCCTTTCGAAAACAGCCATGACCTCCTTTGGAAATCGATTTGGATATTGACCCCTAGAATTCTTATAGCGGTTTATCCCCGCTTCGACGGCGACTTATCGATCTTGGTATTTCGACTCCTCGATTTATGTTGTTCTATCATCTTGTTCCGTATCTCCCTCTCAAAGGCCCGGTTGCCCGGACGATAGAACACCTTCTGCTTCATCTTTTCCGGGAAGTATTCCTGCCTTACCTGACCGTCGGGGTAATCATGGGGGTAGCGGTACCCCTCGCCGTAGCCCATTTGCTTCATCAATCCTGTGGGGGCGTTACGGAGGTGTAAGGGCACCGGCAGCGGGCCCGATTCCTCGATCTCTTTCCTCACGGATCTCTCCGCCACATATAGCGAATTACTCTTCGGCGCCGTGGCTAAATACACCACAGCCTGGGCCAAACAAAGCTTGGCCTCAGGCGGGCCAACCCGCTCCCAGGCCTGATAAGCCGTCAAGGCTATTTCAAGGGCCTTGGGATCGGCGAGGCCGACGTCCTCGGAGGCAAATCGAATCAGCCGTCTGGCGATAAAAAGCGGGTCTTCCCCTGCCTCCAGCATCCTATAGAGCCAGTAGATCGAGGCCTGGGTATCGCTTCCCCGCATGCTCTTGTGCAAGGCCGATATGAGATTGTAATGCTCCTCACCGTTCTTATCATAGAGGAGGGGCTTCTTGTCCAGGGCAAGGGCAACAGCAGACTTTGTGAGCAGCCTCTTATTGTCTTTGTCAGCCTGGACGAAATAGCTGGCCGACTCCAGATTATTAAGGGCCGCCCGCGCATCTCCATGGGAAATACTGACGATGTATTCCAACGCCTCTTGTTCAATATCGATACTCAGATCCCCAAGCCCACGTTCCCTATCTTTAAGAGCCCTGTTTACTATCGTGGCCATATCTTCGAATTCTAAAGGTCTTAAAGTCATAACCCGGGCTCTAGAGAGCAACGGCGGAATGATTTCAAATGACGGATTCTGAGTTGTTGCCCCAATAAGGATGATCAGCCCGCTTTCCACATGGGGGAGAAATGCATCCTGCTGGGCCTTATTGAAACGATGGATCTCATCCACGAAAAGAATGGTTGGTCTTTCCTCATAGCGATAGGTCCTTTTTGCCGAATCGATTATCTCTCTCAGTTCCTTAACGCCGGATAGAACCGCCGAGAACGACTCAAAGGGGCAATTGCTGTACTGTGCCATCAATCGTGCAATGGTCGTTTTGCCTGAACCCGGTGGCCCCCAGAATATTACCGAAAACAGATTGCCGGTCTCAAGAGACCTCCTAAGCGCCCTTCCCGGACCCAAAAGGTGATCCTGGCCCACAACATCTTCGATTCTTTCGGGTCTGAGCCGGGTGGCAAGCGGCGAAATCTTCAGATCCATTACCTCACCCTGTCTCCATTTCAACGAGCCCTTCAACAAGATGCACGGTGTTGTGCATGGAGAAGGGCCTGCTTATGACAAGATCTGCGCCGGATTCCTTGAACTGGGTCAGGTCCAATTCTTTGTCCGGCCCCTTCATGAGTATGATCGGCGTTCTTTCGCTCATTTCCTTGATCTGTTTTGCCACGCCAAAACCGCTGATGCCGGGCAGGGCGATATCGCTCATGACCACATCAAACTTCTTCTTGCTCTTTCCAAACATTCGTATTCCGGCCGTAGCTGCTGAACAAGTAACTACCTCGTGTCCCCTCTCGGTCAGCATTCTGGCTAGTATATCCCTGATGATATGCTCGTATACAATAAGGAGTATATGCGCCTCTTTTTTCATTTGAGTAGCCCTTCTCGCCATGGAGAGATACCAGATTTAGGAGAAAGAAAATGGCTGTTACTGGAATACCTGGAAGGTGTTTCACAGGTATTTATTTTACTTGAACAACCCCGTACGTGTTGGCGGGTTTTTCTAAAAAGACTTGATGCTCTCTTTTCTTTGCCTTATGATAACACGAAAAAGACACCGGCTCATTTCAGCGGCTTCTTTCGTTATCGCTCACAGCATGTTCTTATTAATCGTATCTAATTCAAGGAATTTCGTCAAATACATATGTCTGCAAAATCTCGCAATAAGGCCGAAGTAAAAGACGGACGCCCCTTCGTCCACTTACATACTCACACCGAATTCAGCTTACTCGACGGAGCAATCCGTATCGATAGACTGCTTAAGAAGGCTGCGACCTTAGGCATGGATACCGTTGCGATTACCGATCACGGCAACATGTTCGGAGCAGTAGAGTTTTACTCCCAGGCCCACAAGGCAGGTATCAAACCGATCATCGGGTGCGAGGCATACGTAGCACCCGGCAGCAGGACCGAGAAGTCCCCCTCGCCTGATGGGCAGCCAACTGCGTACCATCTGGTTCTGCTCGTGATGAATGAGCATGGGTACAGGAATCTCAGCAAGTTGGTAACGCTCGGGAACCTTGAGGGCTTTTACTACAATCCCCGAATCGATATGGACCTATTGAGGCACCATAACGAAGGACTCATTGCCCTGTCAGCGTGCCTCAAGGGTCATATCCCTTACTTCTTGAGGAGGGGAAGGATCGAGGAGGCAAAAGAATATGCTCGTCAGCTTTCGTCCATTTTTGATCAGGACCGTTTCTACCTGGAGGTAATGGCCAATAAAATGCCCGAGCAGATCGAAGTAAACGGGCTCCTTAAAGAGCTGGCCCACGAGATGTCACTTCCCCTTGTTGCCACCAACGACTGTCACTATTTGAATAAAGATGACGCTGAAGCTCACGATATCCTCCTGTGCATCCAGACGGGAAAAAGCGTGGATGATCCCAACAGGCTGAAGCTTTCCAATGATGAGTTCTATTTCAAATCCCGTCAAGAGATGGACCGCGATCTTGCCGAGTTTCAAGAGGCCCTGGACAATACCGTGCACCTAGCCAAACGATGCTGCTACGAGATGGAGTTTGGCAAGTACAAGTATCCAGTTTTTCAGGTAGCCGGAAAGGCTACGCTAGAAGAAACATTCGAAAAGGCGGCCAGAGAAGGTATGGAAGAGAGGCTTGCGCGCAAGGAGGTTCTCGAAGGCCGTGTGCGCCAAGAACTCAAAGCCGAATATGAAGACCGTTTGACTTACGAAATCGAAGTCATTACCGAAATGGGCTTCGCGGGCTACTTCCTAATCGTGGCCGATTTCATAGACTATGCGAGGAAATCAGGCATCCCCGTGGGCCCCGGTAGGGGTTCTGCTGCCGGGTCCCTGACAGCCTATGCGCTCAAGATTACCGACATTGACCCGATCAAACACGGTCTTCTCTTCGAGCGCTTTCTCAATCCGGGCCGCATCAGTATGCCCGATATTGACATAGACTTCTGCATCAAGAATCGAGATGGGGTCATCGATTATGTCAGCGAGAAATATGGGCGGGAAAATGTCTCCCAGATCATAACGTTCGGTACCATGAAGGCCCGTGCCGTTATTCGAGATGTGGGCCGTTCCCTGAACATGTCATACGCCGAAGCCGACAGGATAGCCAAACTGATCCCCGAAGGCCTCAATATCACCCTTGACGAGGCAATAGAGACGGAGCCCCAGCTCAAGGCCCTGGAGGAAGGAAGCGATGAAGAAGAGAAGCTCTTACGTATCAGCAGATCCCTGGAGGGCCTCACCAGACACGCCTCGACCCACGCCTCCGGCATCGTCATATCCGACAGACCTCTGGTTGACTACCTGCCGCTCTTCAGGGGGCCCAATGGGGAAGTAATGACCCAGTTCACCATGGATCAAGTGGCAAAACTGGGCCTCATAAAATTCGACTTCTTAGGGCTCAAGACCCTGACCGTCATACAAGACACCGTAGACCTCGTTAAAGAGACGACTGGCAACCTCGTTAAGCTCGATGAAATAGCAATGGATGATGATAAGACCTTCCAACTGATCAGCGAAGGCAGGACCACCGGGGTTTTTCAACTGGAAAGCACGGGGATGAAGGAACTCCTCAGGAACCTCAAGCCAAATGTCTTCGATGATGTCGTGGCATCGGTTGCGCTGTTTCGGCCGGGGCCCTTGGGCAGCAATATGGTTGCCGATTTTATTCGAAGAAAGCACGGTGAAATTAAGATAACCTTTCCCTTGCCCGAACTGGAGGATATTCTCACCGAAACCTACGGGGTCATTGTCTATCAAGAGCAGGTTATGCGAATCGCCCAGGTGCTGGCCAACTACACCCTCTCAGAGGCGGATGTGCTCCGAAAGGTCATCAGCAAAAAGCAGGCTGAAGAGATGGCACAGCAGAAAGAACGTTTTCTGGATGGGACAAGCCAGAACAACCTGGATAGACATAAGGCGGCGCATGTTTTTGACTTGATAGAAAAATTTGGCGGTTACGGTTTTAACAAATCTCATTCGGTAGCCTATGCCATGATCGCTTATATTACCGCCTTTCTCAAGGCCCACTACCCGGTCCAGTTCATGGCTGCGTTACTCACCGAAGACATGGGAAGTCAGGATAAAACCATCAAGAACATTGCCGAGTGTAAGGAGATGGGCATACCCATTCTCCCCCCTGACATCAATGAGAGTCAGGTAGATTTTGCCGTTGTCGGGGATAGTATCCGTTTTGGTCTGGCCGCGGTGAAGAACGTGGGCATCAAGGCCGTGGAAGCAATCGTTTGTGAAAGAGAGGTGAGCGGTTCATTTAAGTCACTTACCGACTTTTGTAAGCGCGTGGACAAGGCAAAGGTAAATAAGAGGGTGTTGGAAAGTCTGATCCAGTGCGGGGCTTTTGACTTTACTAGTGCATTTCGGTCGCAGTTGTTTGCGTCCCTGAACGATGCCCTGGCCCTCGGAGGCATGAGTGAAGATCCAAACCAGCTGAACATGTTCGCCCTCCTCCCGTCCGAAGAAGAGGAAGAGACACCTGATCATGCCGATCTGGAGGAATGGGACGATGATGAGAAGTTGCGTAAGGAAAAGGAATCCCTCGGATTCTATATTACCGGACATCCCCTTGATCGTTACGGAGATGTGATATCCAGGTTCGCTATTACAACAACGCAGGATCTTGCCGGAGTTAAGGATAAGGAGACGGTAAGGCTATCGGGGCTCGTCAACACTCTGCGTATCAAAAGAACCAGAAAAGGGGATAAGATGGCGATCATTCGCCTAGAAGACAAGCACGGTTTCACCGAGGTAGTTGTATTCCCGGATGTGTTCACTCGATGCGCTTCAATCCTGAGCGATGACCGACCCCTTTTGGTAACAGGAGAGGCCGAGGTCGGCGAGAATATCGCTAAGATCAGGGCTCAGGATATTGTCCCCTTGGAAACGGTAAAACAGAAGGCAATCACGGCAATCTCAATTCCCATTTCACAGGAAGGCCTGAGCCGGTCAAGCCTCATGAAGCTCAAGGACCTCGTGTTTCGGTATCCCGGGGAATGCAAACTCATATTTAAGATCAACCTTGACGGAAACACCCAGTCCACTATTGCCGCTCACAACCGTTACAGCATTATGCCCGAGGAAACCCTGATCCAGCAGATCGAATCTCTCGTTGGAACCAAGGTAATTCGTGACGTAGAGTGAATCTCTCCGCCTTCTCGCGCCCGCCTGGATCATCCTCGCCTGAGGCGGGTAAAGGCAAAAAGCAGGCTCAAAGCACCTGCCCAGCCCGCCCTGTTGAATGGGAGCTTGTTATTCCTCCATTGGTATTTTAAAACGGGTATTCAACAGGCTGAAGTGCAAAAAAAGATATCCATATCCCTCAATAATACTGGCTCAAGCAGAACACATGCCCATCAATGTTCTGTGGAGTGAAAGCAATAATCGAAAAGAGGTATTTGTTATGGAACAAAAGATACAGAGCTTGGCGAGTCTCGGTACACAGAACTTTACCGTCTATCTGGATGAGGTGAAGCTGAAAAACGGGCGGATAGGCAAGAGGATCCGCGTCGACCATCCACAAGCGGCAGCAGTGGTTCCTTTTGTCTCTGACAAGGAACTTATCATGGTCAGGCAGCACCGCTATGCTCTCGGGAGAGAGACGCTTGAGATCCCTGCAGGTAAGGTCGACAAGGGTGAGAGCCCTGAAGAGTGCATCAAGAGGGAGTTAATTGAGGAAACCGGTTTTAGAGCTCAATCCATTGAATGGCTTTATACCTACGCCCCTGCTATCGGGTACTCTAATGAGCTCATTCACCTCTATGTGAGCAGGGATCTGCATAAGCTGGAAAAACCCGTTGACGAACATGAGATATCATCCGTTGAGATCTATACCTTGGAAGAGGTCTCAAGGATGATTCAAGACAAGAAGATTCTCGACAGCAAAACCATCATATCCCTGGCCCTCATTGGGGCGTTAGGATAGAGGAAGCTATTTCTTTTCTTTAACAACTGTATCAGGAGGGTAGATATACTTAGGATCTATCTCATAGGTCCACGGGAGGCCCCACCATTGCCACCCGTAAAACCGGCGATGATTGTATGCAGGAATCTTGTTCCTCTTAGCCAGTTGGCGGTAGAACTTGTGCCTGTTCTGATCTTCGTAGGTGGGAAACGGTGGTCCCTCGAACCCGTCCTTTACGTTATAAACGTTCTTAAAGCCCGCCTTGATAAGCTGTCTGGCTGCCAAGATGCTCCTGGTACCGTCCCTGGATATGATGAGGAGGTTATTGTCCTTCTGAAACTTCTTGCTTATTTCTTCGACGAACGCCTTATTGTTATTGGTTAGTTGATACTCCCACTGCTCGTCTTTTTGTACCAATTGGTCGCTCATGAAATAAAGAGGAAACAGGTGCGCCATCGGTGCATGACCTATGAACTGATATTCTGCACGTGTCCTTACATCGATCAAGTAGGTGTCGGGAACCGTATTGAGCATGTCATATGCTTCAATAGACAAGATGTCCTTTGGTTCCTGAGCCTCTGCAGGGATTTGAAGGAACGCCGTGACAGAGAAAAAGGATAGGATCAGAACGAAAAGTAACCGCCTCATTTCAAACAGCTTTCCCCATAACCGTTGTTATCGATCTCACATGAGATTAGCCCTGAATTAAACAAAGTTGCTCTGATTTGTCAATAAAAATATGGCGCTGTTTAGTGATGCTCAACAACATGAAAAAGGTGGGGTTGATACCATCTATATTCCGGTAAACTGGCGGGGCCGGGGTTTTCTTCAATTCTTTGATTCCATGGTGTTTAAGAGAGGCGGCATGATTAATTCGGAATTCAAGATCGCAGACTGACTGCCAGACCGCTCCTGATATGCGATAAATTCCGGACACTCTTCCCTGAAAGGGCACTTCGCCTCGCATATTCGAACGTCTATTCGGGGATTATTCTTCTTCCTGAGGCAGTAAATATAATCGGCCATATATAATCCTTTCTAGCAACAAAGCACTTTACAAGTAACTACACTTTTATTATAATTTTTTATATTTTATACTATAAAGAAATATATATGTCAACTATTTTTATTAAATAATTATGTATAAGCCGAGGTAACCCTCTTACCCTTGGGACTCAGAAGTTGAACCGTAGGATCAACAAAACCAGCAGCACCCTTCGATGGAAAAGGATCTCCCTTTGCTTTCTTACCGCTGCACTGATTTTTCTAGCCTCCATCATCCTTTTACAAACCGGCCGCGATACGGTAGCTACGGACGAATTGGTGGTTCCCCCCGCAGCTACCTATGACGATTATTTTGAGGCCAGACAGGAGTGGCTGACAGGCACCAGACGAATACGAGAGTCGTTCAATGCGGGTGAAACGTTCTACGAGATTGGGTCTCGGCATGGTCTCTCAGATCAGGATATTTTCAGGATTAGTCAAGCAGCCAAGCCGGTTTTTGATCTATCGAGGGCCAAACCCGGCCAGATAATCGACGTCTGGCTCAGCGGAAAGGAGGGCAAAGTAGAAAAAATCTCCCTTCACGTATCTGCGAAGGAGGTACTTCACATTATCAGAGTGGGAGATGAATTCTTCTCAAGCCTCGCTCTTTCCGCGCCTTTATCTATCCCCACGGTGATTTCGGGAGAGGTTTCTTCTTGCTTCTACGAGTCGGCCCTTGAGAGGGATTTGCCCTCCGAACTTGCCATGGAAATCGCCGATATCTTTGCGTGGGATATCGATTTTCTGGTCGACATCAGGCCTGGAGATTCCTTTCATGCCATCTTTGATCGGTACTACACAAAGGGAGACTGCGTCGGTTATGGGAACGTGATTGCGGCCAAGTTTGTCAACCGGGAAAGGCCTCACGAATCCTTTTATTTCATTGACACTAATGGGAGAGCAGGGTATTACGACAAGAATGGAAAAAGCCTGAGAAAGGCCTTCTTGAAATCACCGCTCAGGTACAGGAGGATCAGCTCGTATTTCTCTTCCCGGAGATTCCATCCAATTCTTAAGATTTATCGACCACATTACGGGGTCGATTATGCCGCACCTGTAAGCACGCCGGTTGAATCTGTGGCCGACGGCCGGGTAACCTTCATCGGGTGGAAGGGGGGTTACGGCCGCTATATAAGGGTAAGGCATAACCACGTCTATCAAACCGGGTACGGGCATCTGGGCAAGTTTGCAAGGGGCTTAAAGAAGGGTTCGAAAGTCGGGCAGGGAGATGTCATCGGATACGTTGGGTCGTCCGGACTGGCAACCGGGCCTCATCTTGACTTCAGCATGATCAGGAATGGGAAATTCGTAAATCCCCTTACCGTTAAATCTCCTTCTGCAAAGACCTTAAGAGGGAGCGACAAAACAAGTTTCAACGAGGTCGTCAAGCGTATGGAGAAGATATGGCAAGAACATGGGGCATCCTGATTGCACTTTTGTTTCTCGTGATGTCTCCCTGTCACGGTCTTTCGTATGTGCTGCCCTCTGATAAGATCATCGAATTCATGGCACATCGATTCGCTGCCCTCAAGACACTAAGATTGCAGCGGGTTACTACGATCAAGGACTTCTATGGCCAACCCGACAAGGTCTTTGGCGAGATCATTGAGGTTATGTCACCCGATCTCTATCGGGCAGACGTTGCAGGACAACCCGGCACTCGTCTTAAAGTTCACAGCGGTTCCAAGACCTTAAGAGTCATAAACGGAACGATTGTCACCGGCCTGGGGCCAGATCATTTCCAATATCATTTTCTTTTCGTCGCTCAAGATCCGCGGCGAATTCTCAAGGCCTTACAACATGAAAATATTAGCATTAATACGGTATCTCTCACGAGGTTCGAGGGCAAGATCGCTTACGTGATCGGCGATAAAGAGGATGGGAATCCCCGGCTCCTCGTAGAAAAAGACCGCTTTTTGCCACTGCTTCTAGCGCTTGACGATTTCTCCGTCCGATTTTCGGATTACCGGGAAATAGCAGAGCAGACGTGGTATCCCTACCAGACTGTGTACTCATTATACGGGTCAACTGCAGAGGAGTATTCGGTTCAGGATGTCACGGTAAACCCGCCTCTCGATGTGACGCAGTTCAGCATTCCCCTTATTCGCGCTCAATTTAGCAAGAGCGGGCCTTGAGGTTCACGACCGCTTACGTATATCTGTGACGGGGAGACTTCCTCCTCATAAAGGGACAGGCACTGTCCCGTGATCTGAAACGTCAGGCTGGCCGTGGATCGGGCCGAATGCGCACCGGGGCAGGCCGTGATACCATCAACCTCATGAAAGAAGAGCTAAAAAATATATTCGTTCAGGTTGCCGTTTCGTTGCCCGTCAACGGGACCTTCACCTATATCCTCCCAGCCGACCTGACAAACGGGTCCCCGGTTGGAAAGAGGGTGATTGTGCCCTTCTCGAGCCGAAACGTAACCGGCTACATCCTCAGGGTCATCTCAGCGGAGAATCGAAAGGGATTACGTGATGTTACGAGTATTATCGATTTTCACCCCTTGTTCCCTTCCGACATGGTCCCCTTCTTCGAATGGCTTTCAGACTACTACCATTATCCAATCGGCCTCGTAATTAAGACAGCGCTGCCTTCCGGTCTCAACGTGAAAACCCCTAAGGATAAATACTTCCCCCCTGGGGGATACGTGGACAAGGTCGGTGTCCTGAAGAGGGTTTTCATTGCACCAGCGGAAGGTGTGATGCACCCGCCCGAGCCCCTGGGTGATGGTCAGCCAAGGAACGAACGTGCGTTCCTGGAGATGATGTTCCAAAGGGGAGAGCTTTCCCTCACCGAAGTAGGGAAGATATTTAAAAACGGCCCCTACCTCGTGGACAAGTGGGTGAAAAAAGGCCTGTTGAAAAAGACCCGCAAGCCTGTGGTTCGGGAGATATCCGGTGAAACCCTGCCAATCTCAACCACACCGCCCCTCCTCAATGCCTTTCAGAGAAAGGCCGTAGGGGAAATAACAGCGAAGATCAAAGAGACTACCTTTTTTGTATATCTCTTGCACGGTGTAACGGGCAGCGGCAAGACAGAGGTTTATTACCATGCGGTCAAGGCTGCCCTGGAGCTCGGCCGCCGGTCCATAATAATGGTACCGGAGATTGCCCTGACCCTTGCAATGGCCTCCTTTTTCAAGACCCGTTTGGGAGATAGGGTGGCTATTCTTCACAGTGCCCTTTCGCCGGGTGAACGCTACGACCAGTGGCTCAAGATCGCACAAGGCCAGGCCGACATCGTAATCGGAGCTCGATCAGCCATTTTCGCTCCTGTTTCAGGACTGGGGCTCATAATCGTAGACGAGGAGCACGATGCGTCTTATAAACAAGAGGAACAATTCCGCTACCAGGCACGGGATAGTGCTACCGTCAGGGCCAAACTCAGCAGTGCCGTTGTCATCCTTGGCTCCGGAACCCCGTCGGTCCAGTCCTACCGGAATGCCGCGAGCGGTAGATATGGCCTTCTTGCCATGCCAACAAGGGTACAGAAAAGGGAGCTTCCGGATATCACCATTGTCGATATGAAGAACCTGGAAGGGGACGAAGAGGGTTCCGGCATTGTCAGCCCTCCCCTCAGACAGGCACTTGGAGAAAACCTTTCCTCGGGGAAGCAGGCAATCCTGTTCTTGAACAGGAGGGGGTTCAATGCCTTTTACCTGTGCAGGTTCTGCGGGGAGGCCCTCAAGTGTCCGAACTGCGAGGTAAGCCTCACATACCATAGAGACACCGATAATCTCCTCTGTCATTACTGCGGCTTCAGGATCAGACCTCCAAACAGTTGCCCTTCTTGTAACAGGGCACCTCTCATTCCCTATGGATTCGGAACCGAAAAGGTGGTAGAGACATTGGCGCGTTTGTTTCCAGATGCGCGAGCAGAGAGAATGGACCGGGATACCATGAGGCACAAGGGTGAGGTCCAAAGGGTGTTGAGAAGATTCTTCGACCGGCAAACCGATATCCTCGTTGGCACACAGATGGTGACAAAGGGCCATGATTTTCCCCATGTAACCCTGGTTGGGGTGCTATCCGCTGATCTTTCCCTCAATACTCCCGATTTTCGGGCCGGCGAGACCACCTTTCAGCTCCTTTCTCAGGTAGCAGGCAGAACCGGCAGGGGGAGCTCACCCGGAAAGGTGATCATCCAGACCTTCAATCCGGCACATTAT
>CP070657.1:3063006-3076989 GCA_020355085.1 Deltaproteobacteria bacterium | reverse complement strand
CTCCCATTGGAGCCGGAAATCGTGACAGAGGGCGACAACGGTACCGTGGAGTGGATGGATAAGAAGGATTTGCCCTATACGATCGGTTTCGCCAAAATTGTGGATGCGGTGGCTAAGCTCTCGAAGTGAAACCTTCCTGCCCAGGGGTGGGGCATTCCGGTACGGTTCCAAAGGGTGATTCAAGGAGCAGTCGGGAGGAGCAGTCCCTCATTGTTGCCGCGGGCATCTTAGTTCACGATCAACAGCCGAGTAAGGCTTCGCGGGCATTTCCCGCTAAAGGCGTTGAACTCAATGCTGATTGCTCGCGAAATACGAAGAAGAACATGATCATAAGCATAGCAAGCGGAAAGGGTGGAACGGGGAAAACCACCATAGCGACTAACCTGGCAGTGGCCCTCGGTTCCAAGGCGAGACTCCTGGACTGTGATGTAGAGGAGCCCAATGACCATATTTTTATCCGTCCGCACGTGAACCACACTGAAACGGTCAGCACAAAGGTTCCCCAGGTGGATATGAACAAATGCACCCTGTGTGGGAGATGCCAGGAGATCTGTCAATTCCAGGCCATCGTTGTGGTGGGCAAGACAGCGCTAACTTTTCCCGAACTGTGCCACAGCTGCGGCGGATGCGTACAGGTGTGCCCCGAAGATGCCATTGCCGAGATAGACAAAGAGATGGGGATCTTCGAGAGCGGCAACAGAGACAGCCTTGGATTTGCCCATGCGCGACTTTTTGTGGGCCAGGTCATGGCTGTTCCCCTGATCGACAGGGTCAGGGCTGCCGCGGAACCGGACAAGATAAACATCATCGATGCCCCGCCGGGTACCTCATGCCCGGTGATCAGTTCGGTAAAGGGCACTGATTTCGTGGTCCTGGTGACCGAACCCACGCCGTTTGGCCTGAATGACCTCAAGCTCGCCGTCGGCATGGTGAAGATCCTGGGTATTCCCCATGGCATCATCATAAACCGTTCTGATCTTGGAGACACCGGCGTTACCGAATACGCCGAGAAAGAGAATATCCCGATTCTCATGGAGATACCCTTTAACCGCCTCATAGCGCAGACCTACTCCAACGGAAAGCTTCTGGTGGAGGAGCTGCCTGACTGGAAAGACAGATTCGTTCAGCTCTACGAGGAAATCAAAGACCATGCAACGAAACCATGACATTAAGGAGCTCATTGTCATAAGCGGCAAGGGCGGAACCGGCAAGACCAGTTTGCTGGGTGCCTTTGCATCGCTGGCCACCGACAAGGCCCTGTGTGATGCTGATGTGGATGCCGCCGATCTCTATCTCATCCTGGAGCCGGAGATACGAAAGCGGCAGGATTTTCAAGAGGGTCATAGGGCCGTAATAGACCAGGACAGATGCACTGAATGTGGCCTGTGCCGAGACCTCTGCCGGTTTCATGCCATTAGCCCCGACTTCAAAGTTGATCCCATTGAGTGTGAGGGCTGCGGGGTTTGTGTGCACTTTTGTCCGGTTGAGGCAATTGATTTCCCCATAAAGACCTGTGGCGAGCTGTTTATATCGGAGACCCGCTGCGGGCCCATGGTACACGCCAGACTCGGCATTGCCGAGGATAATTCCGGAAAGCTGGTAACGCTCACCCGCAAAGAGGCACGAGAGCTGGCAAAGAATAGAGGCCTGGGCCTCATTCTCACCGACGGACCACCTGGCCTGGCCTGTCCCGTCATTGCAGCAATAGCCGGTGCTGCCGCGGTACTCATTGTGACCGAACCGACCCTCTCCGGCCATCACGATATGGACAGGGTGGTCGAGTTGGCCAACCATTTTGAGATTCCGGCGAGCATTTGTGTCAACAAATACGACCTTAATCCGGATATGACCGGAGTTATCGAACAATACGCAAAGGAGCGCGGTTTGCCCATTTTGGGCACAATTCCCTTTGATCCCATATTCACCAAGGCCATGGTACAAAACCAGACGATCGTTGAGTATGACAGAAGGTCGCAAGGTGCCGAGGTAGTTATTGAGATATGGGAAAAGCTTGTTGCTGGATTTTGCCTCCAAAAAGGTTAACTGGAGTAAAGAATAGGCAAGAAAGGGAGATAAGAAAAAGGAAGTAAAACTAATACAGGAGGTAAAGGAAATGCGGAGAATTGCAATGGCATGTGAAGACAGCCACGGATTGAGTGGCCAGCTCAGCCAGCACTTTGGTCGTTGCCCTTACTATCTCATAGTCGATGTTGAGGGAGAGAATGTAATCGGCACTGACAGCATCAGTAATCCCTATTACCACAACCATGTTCCCGGGATGGTTCCGAAATTCATCAATGAACAGGGTGTAAATGTCATGATTGCCGGAGGCATCGGACCGAGGGCAATTGATTTGTTTGCGAGTATGGGCATAGAGGTAGTAAGTGGTGCAACAGGAAATGCGGGAGAAGTACTTCACGCATACTTGAGAGGGGAGATTAGCGGAGTCGAGGCATGCCAGCACGATCACCCGGGAGGCCATGATCACTGTTGAGGAGAAGGCCTTTCGCCTTGAGCAACCTCTAGGAAAAATGGAGAGAGGCTATGCCTATTTACGAATATCACTGTGACGATTGTGGGAAAGTGTCAGAAGTTATGGTGGGAATTGGTCGCCAAAGCGATTCTTTACAGTGTAAACATTGTGGAGGCACCGCATTGAGTAAGCTCCCCACCCTTGCCTCATTCGTTACAAGTCCTTCGCGACCCAGCGGTAGAACCTGCTGCGGAAAAGAAGAACGCTGTGATAAACCGCCATGCTCAACTGAGGGAACGTGCAGCAGGGATTGAAAGGCAAAGAAAGCAATTCCAAGGGCGAGAATCGAAACCTGTACAGACTACTTTTCCTGACTTTGGCAAATTGATTATACTGCCTTTCATGACCATAGCATGATTTGTCTTACGATGAGTTGAGAGGAGAAACTGAAATGGGCGAGGAGTCTTCTCGGGATCTGCCTGAAAAAGACCCGGCATCTGATTCGCTTCCTGCAGGGCCTATACTCTTCTATAACGAGATTGTCATTGAGCATTTCATGCACCCCCGTAACGTAGGGTAATTGGAAAACCCCGACGGTGAGGCAGTAGTGGGAGACCCCACGTGCGGCGACCAGATGAAGGTCTCCATAAGAGTTGATAACGGAATAATTTCCGACATCAAGTTTAAGTCCTTTGGTTGCCCGGGTGCCATTTCAACCAGCAGCATGGTCACGGAATTGGCCAAGGGAAAAAGCACCGTTGACGCGCTGATGATAACGGACGATGATGTCGTCCTGGCCCTGGGCGGCATCCCGGCACACAAGAAGCACTGTTCACTTTTGGGGGTTCAGGCGGTGCAGCAGGCCATACAGGATTATTTGAGAAAGCAAAAGCCAGAAGTCGAGCCCGTTCATGAGAAGGATATATCTGGATCATAATGCCACTACTCCTTTGGATGCGCGCGTTTTCGAGGTGATGAGGCCTTATATGACGGGGGCTTTCGGAAATGCCTCCAGCCCACATTCATATGGCCGTCTTGCAAAGCAGGCCTTGGAGGAATCGAGGGGAATAATAGCCAACACCATAGGTTGTAAGCCGGAGGAGATCGTTTTCACGAGCGGCGGAACAGAGGCCGACAATCTGGCACTGCGAGGAATTGCCTATCACGCGGGAAAAAGAAAAGGGCATGTCATCACCTCCTCCATCGAACACCATGCCGTCTTAAGGACGTGTGCTGCCTTAGAAAAAGAGGGCTTTTCCGCAACATACCTCCCCGTAGATAGTCAGGGAAGCATTGATCCTCATGAGGTGCACAAGGCCATCAGGAAAGATACCGTTCTTATAAGCGTGATGTTTGCAAATAACGAAACCGGCGTAATCCAACCCGTTGCGGAACTAGGCAGGATTGCACGGGAATATGGTATTCCGTTTCACTGCGATGCAGTTCAGGCTATTGGAAAATGCCCTGTAGAGCTAGAGAAGCTGAACATCGATCTGCTCACGCTTTCTTCACACAAGATATACGGACCCCAGGGAATAGGCGCCCTCTATGTGAGGGATGGTATTGGGCTAGCACCCATGATTACAGGAGGGCATCACGAACGAGGTTTAAGGGCGGGCACCGAGAATATCGCCGCTATTGTAGGTTTCGCCCGTGCCGTAAAGATCGCGGTAAATGAAATAGATACCTACCGGAAAATGTTTAAGTCCTTGCGAAATAAACTGGAATCAGGATTGTTACATGCCCTTGATGGGGTGGTAATCCATAGCGCTCAGGGAGAAAGGCTTCCCCATACTAGTTGTATCGGTTTTGCCTCGGTCGAGGCCGAGTCCATCCTTCTTCATCTAGATCTCAAAGGCATTGCCGCATCTTCTGGGTCGGCTTGCACAACCGGTGATCCCGAACCGTCACATGTCTTGACCGCAATGGGCGTATCGCCAGAGCTTGCACAAGGATCGATACGTATCTCCTTTGGCAGGGAAAATACCGAGGAAGAGGTGACTTACACGGTTAGCGCTTTAGGCGATGCTGTCCAGCATTTGAGAGGCATTTCTTCTCAATGGACTGGGGCGAGATCGTTGTGACCGTTAATGGCGTTTAAAGGGCTTAGTTTAAAGCATATACCTCAGGGCCTCTCCCCTACTCATTGTTTACAAACCACCCTTTATGATAATCAGTTGCAGCTGGTCTGACGTATCTTCGGCCCGGTCGGAGATCGTCACGATACCCTCAAGGCATTGTTTCAGGTGAATCTTGTGGCCGTAGTCCAGATCGGTCTTAAAGATATCCCGGGTCAAATCCCATTCCTCCTTATCCACATCTGACTCCATAATCCCCACCTCTTTTGCCCTTTCCCGGATTGTTTCGATATCCTCATTCTTGAAAAACGAGCTTACTGATTCACTCAATGGGGTACAGGATGCGATTGATTTTTCCATGATGCTTTGAAATCGAGGTTTCATAGTATCGGGGATATCAGGTCGCTGGTCGAGGAAGAAATCACAACAGGCCTCGGCAGCATTGGCCACGCCGTCGAGATACTGGATGAGGTGAAAGATATCCGACCTGAGCGAGGGAAGATAGGCACCCGAGTAAAGTCGGCTCATTATCTCGCGCAGGATGCCATCTGTTTCCGTTTCACATTTGTCCACCTTGAGTGCCAGCGACTTTGACTCTTCTAGATTATCGTTGAGATATTCCTTGACCGTCTCGCGTGCAAGCTGGAGGCAGCTGCACACACTATCTAGGTGTTTCAGGATTAGCTTGTTTATCTCTTTCTCTTTTTTAAATGGCATAGTGGTTACCTCCTCTAAACATAATATAGTGCTGTCAAAACATAGGAGATGATGCCGGCCGAAATCGGTGTGCATACCCAGCCGATGGCTATCTCAAGCAGCGTCCGCGTGCTGACAGTTCTTGCGCCCTTCACCAAACCGACTCCGGCGACTCCCCCTACAATGGCTTGAGACGAAGAAACCGGTACTCCCACCTGGGTAAATATCTCAACCGTGAGAGCGCCTGAGAGCTGGGCAATCAATGCTGAATATTCATCAAGGGCAGTGATCTTACTCCCTACCGTCATCATGACCTTCTTGCTGTAAGTCATGGCGCCGCCAGCAATGCTCAAGCTACCGATGAGCAACCCTTCGAAAGGGGTGAGCATACCGGTACCCACGTACACTCCGGTGACATTGGCCACGTTATTGGACCCCAGGGCATAGGCACCCAGACATCCCGCCAATATGAGGCTCCAGAAAATGACGAAAGACCGCTTCTGCAGGCTGACGATATACCGGGCAATGCAGAATCCCACCAGGTGATAGAGGGCAAAGCTGAACATGATGCCGCCTATCGGGGTGAGCACCCAGCATATGGTGATTTTTAGCAGAACAGAGAGATCAGGTGTTCCTGAAACCAGCCCGGCCCCCAAGATAGCCCCAATAATCGCCTGGGAAGTGGAGCTAGGTAGGGCAAAATAGGTCAAGACGAACATGACTACACCAGCTGCCAGTGCAGCGCAAAAGGCAGTCTGCGGTGTCAGGTAAGAAAGCCCCCCCACCGTGGAAAAGCACTTCTCTCCCTCTGCCAATGCCCCCAGAATCACGAATACCGAGGTCAGCATAATCGCTGTGCGATACCGAACAATCTTGGCAGCCACCGCGGTACCGAAGACATTGGCAGCATCATTACTGCCCAAGGTCCAGCCCAGAAAAATGCCTGATATTAGTCTCCACATTATATCAAGCCGGAGTTCTCCAGCCTTCCCAGTAAGTGTACATGAGGTCAGGGAGAAGAATAGAGAAATCACTCTTCATCTGATCAGTGTTACCTGTGTTATCGGCACTATTGGGGCATATCATTATTTCCCTTCAGTTAGTGCAGTCATAAATCATGCGGAAAAGCTGGCCTGGTTGGCCCGGCTTTGGAGTAGAGAATCCTGTTGGCTTATGGTCTTATTCACAGCAAGAGAATCTAGGGACCTTACCTGCCCGTTACAGGACCTAACAGCTGAAACAGAGAGCGGTTATAGAAATGACGTTATGTAATCATTGATGTCTTCCCGGCCCTGGAATATCCCAAAATGACCTTCACAGAGGATGTCGGCCTTGAGAGTAAGGAGGAATTCGAGGGATCTGATATAGTCTCCCCTGTCAGACAAAAGGGTGGCATCTAATGGACCGTGAACATCCTGGCCGAATAGGATCTTCTTGCCAGAAGACTCCACTAGGTATACTACCGAGCCCGGTGAATGTCCCGGGGTATGGAAGGATTCGATTGTGCCGTTGCCGAGTACAAATGATTCTCGAGAAGAGGTAATCTTGTGGTCCACCTGAAAGGGCTTAAGCGCTGCACCATACCACCGGGCTCCGGTAACATCATTATCGCCCGTTTCCAGATACGGGGCATCTAATTCGTGTGCTACGATCTTACACCCAAATGCCTCCCTTGCCTGCTCGGCTCCACCGGTGTGATCAAAGTGGCAATGTGTTAACAAGAGATACTCGATTTCCAACGCATCCACACCGCACTCTAAAATATTCGACCGCAGTCTATCATGTCTCCTGCCCGTACCGGCATCAATGAGGGCCGCACGATCACCAAAGCACACCAGGTAGATGGCAGCATCCGCAGGATCAGTCAAACTACCTCCGCCGACCTGCCACACCTCATCCGTAATCTGTGTTGCCATAATCTCCGCTGCGCCTCATATCTTATTTCACAAAAAACCAAAGCAGCGCTTGACGTTGCGGAGTACCCCTTATGCCGACCGTATCTCCTGCCTCATGAACACGGTATACGACACCCCAAAGCAGATCACCGTGATGGCGATGAGGCTGATGATATGGGGGATGACCACGTAGATACTCTGAGCCAAGGCCAAGGGACGATTGAATCTGGACAGAGACAGCCGCTCCATGGGGCCCATGAGCACGAAGGACCGGGTGGTCTTCCTGGTGGGATCGATAACGATGGCCGTGGAATCGTTATACAGTTGCATGGGGGAGATAAGGGAGACCACGCGCTGGACCTTGAGGTGTTTGAGCACCACCTGGGGGTTGTCCTGGTTTGTCTGATCAATCGGCACCACCGCATTGGCCACCACCGTGGCACCCATGGAGATGAAAAAGGAGAAGAAGATCCAGATGGCCAAGGTGGCCAGGGCAGAGGTGGCAATACCGCGAAAGAGGATTGAGAATAAGATACTGATCCCCAGCCAGAAGGCGATATAGAAGATAGAGATCACGAGATAAATAATCAGCCGCCACACCTCCTCAACCCCGGGCACCACCCCGATCAAGGTCAGCCCCAGACCGGTGACTACCAAGAGAATGGAGACGAGCATGATAGAGATAGTTACCACTCCGGAGAGGAACTTCCCGTTGATGATGGCATCCCGGTAGATGGGCTGGGAGGCGAGTTTCGAGAGGGTGCCGGTAGAGCGCTCCCGGTTGATGGAGTCAAAGCCCAGAACTAATCCAATTAAGGGCCCGAAGAAGGCCACGAACTGGACCAGGGAGAACAGGGGGCCCGTTGAGGTAAAGAGCATGAGAAAGACAAAGCTGGGCTTGGCAACCCCTGCGAGCTCTTCTTTTAACCCCATGCCCACCATGTAGGTGGTGATCAGACTCACCATGGCGATGAGGGCAAAGAGGATGATGAACCGGTAGCTGCTGAAGTGATCGGCCAGCTCCTTTCTGACAATGGCGTTGATCCCGTTCATGCTGACACCTCCTGAAAGTATTTCATGTATACCTCATCGAGAGAGATCTCCTTATCCTCCACCCCCAGCTTCTCGTGGGCCAGTTTTTTCAGGGGCCCTTCGGCGATGAGCTTGCCGTGGATCATGATCCCGATCCGATCGGCGATCCTCTGGACCTGGGTGAGGTCGTGGGAAGAGAGGAGAATGGTGATATGGTGCTCCCGGCTCAACGATTTGATGTAGTCGATGATCAAGGTGGTGCCCTCCGGGTCCAGCCCTAAGGTGGGCTCATCCAGAAAGGCGATCTGGGGCTCCTTGATCAGGATCTCGGCGATGGCCAGTCTCTGGCGCATGCCCCGGGAGAAGGCGGCTACCTTCTTGAAGGCATCGTCTTTCAATCCCACCCGCTCCAGGGCCTCATCGATCTTGGGGCTGCTGGTCTCATCGGGGATACTGTTGAGCCGGGCGATGAACCGGAGGTTCTCGATGCCGTTCATATCCTCGTAGAAGCCGATATTTTCGGGGATATAGCCAACCATGCGCTTGACCTTGATGGCCTCCTTGGTGGGGTTGAATCCGGCCACCGTTGCGCTCCCACTGGTTGCCTCGGTTAAGCCCAGAAGCATGAGAAGGGTCGTGGTCTTGCCCGAGCCATTGGGCCCCAGAAACCCGAAGATCTCCCCTGCCTTAATGGTCAAGCTCAGATCATCCACCGCCGTGGTAGTGCCGTAGCGCTTGGTTAAGCTCTGGGTCTCGATAACGGGTTGTGCTGCCATGCCTACCTCCTTCCGAAGGTCACGAACAGGGCAAACAGGCCCAGGATCACGAGGATGATAATGCCAATGCCGATCCAGCCCCAGGCAGCCGATGCCTTGACCGTGACCCTGAACTCCAGATCATCACTGCTCTTCTCGCCCTTGATGTTCACCCCCACGGCATAGTCTCCCACCAGGGCCTCGGCAGCAGGGGTGATGCTCACCTCTACCTGCTTGAGGTCCCCGGGCTCGATGGTGGGGATGGTCTCTGGGTCGAACTCCACCTTCCAATTCTCCGGTTTGATGGAGAGAAATTCGATATTGCTGGCAGGGGCTGAGCCGGTGTTTTTGATATAGACCGACATGCTGCCGGGGCTTCCCTTTTCCGTGGTTAAAGATAAAAGACCGCTGGCCGTACCGGTTTCGATGGTGTAAGGGCCGGTGATGATGACCTTAAGCTCTGCCTCTGCCTTTGCCTCACCAGCGCCGATGGTGACGGGTATGCGGTACTCGCCGGCAGTGGCGAACCGGTCAGGGGTAACCTCCACGTTCAGACTCTTGCTCTCATCGTCTTTGAGCCGCAGAGATGAGATGTATTTGTCCTCATAGGGGGGCTTGAAGTTGGCCTGCCAGTTCTTGGGCACGGTAGCGGTGAGGTTAAAGAGGGCCTCCTTGTCGATCTTGTTTTTCACATCCAGGGAGAACTCGAACTTGGCATCGTTGGGGCCCCTGAGCACCGGATAGGAGGTGGTGAGCTCTATCTCGCCTTTCTCCGCTTCCTTTTCGGTGAGGGTGATCGTGAGGGTGGGGGAGGCAGTCAGGGTGCCGTCAGCACTTTGGGCGGATACCTTAAAGGTGTAGGTACCTGGTTTGGTATCCTTTTCGGGCTTGGCGTTAAACTGGACCCTTTTGTCATCGTCCTCGGGCACGTATACACCCGAGATGCCGAAGCTATAGGTCTTGATGCGCGTATCCCATCCCTTGGGCGATTGGGTGATGGTGAACAGAATGGACTCATCCTGTTTTCCCTTGTTTTTAACGATGAGATCCACACTGGCATCGTCTCCTTCGTTGATCACCACGCCCGGGTACTCGAAGGCAACGGAGAGGCCGCGGTCGGGGCGGGTGTCTTTCTTGTCCGTCTGCTCGGCGGCAGAAGCAGGGCACAGCACTGCAGTGCCGAGGGCAAAGGTTAGGATCACGAACAGGATCCACAGGGTGCTCGATACTCTTGTTGTCATGGTGTTCCTCCTTGGGTTTGGTCGGATAATCTATCGCAAGCCCAATCAAGGGCTTGTTATTCAAGGTTGCAGACATTAATAGAAAACCGCTCCGATGTCAATACAATTGTCGGCCTTTCATGAAAGCCGACCTCCAGGCAAAGTCGATGCGGATCTCCTGCGCTTCCTGACCCCGCTAGATGAACGTCCACCTTACACCCATACGGCGCTTGCCCTTTCAGGGGTTATTATAGCTTTAGTTTCCTGAGTTTTCCGCGACGTGTCTGCAACGTATTGGCTCTGCAAAGACTTATGTCTTTGACAAGTGAACACCATTGTCCCTTTGCTCCCATGCTCTCGCGGTGACCCTCCCGGGGTTCGCAGGTGAGGAATGCCTGCCCCTTCCCCGCTCTAAAGACGGGGCTTTCCCCTTCCTGCTCACCCTCGGGGGGTGCCCCACCGCTTCCGCGAATGTCGCTCAGGGACAACGGTGTTCACTGCAAACTTAGGAAGCTCCAGTTATCATAGCACTTGAAAACGAAGGGTGCACCGGGTCTTTTTCTTGAAACTTTTCACAGTTTTATATAAGGTAGTATCGACCCCGCAGTTTTCTGTCGTCACAGATTCCGGTTGCTGCCGGGGACTTCCTGCGACTCAGTAAATTGAAGCGCTGCATCCGTTCTGAACAAGGAACCAGTGATCATGGGACAACAAGAACCTTTTTCCCGATACGGCCGCATCGTACTCTCTTGGGTATTGATCCTGCTCGGGCTCTATCTCACGAGCCATTTCGGCTACCTCCTGTTCCACGGTATTGCTGAAATATTCGGTGTTGTGGTTGCTTGCGGCATCTTCATGGTCGCCTGGAACTCACGACGGTTTCTTGATAACCACTATCTACTGTTCGTAGGGATTGCCTATCTGTTTATCGCACTCCTGGACCTGATCCACACCTTTGCTTATACGGGCATGGGAGTGTTTCCGGGGCATACCACAAACTTGCCGACCCAGCTCTGGATCGCTGCCCGGTACACGGAGAGCGTTTCCTTTGTTCTTGCCCCTCTTTTTGTTCGCCGCAAATTGAATACGGGTTTCGTATTTGCCGGATATATCACCGCTACTATCCTGTTACTGTGTTCCGTTTTTGTTTGGAACGTTTTCCCCGACTGTTTTATTGAAGGAACAGGTTTGACTCCCTTCAAGAAATTCAGCGAGTACGTCATTGCTGTAATTCTTCTGATTTCCACCGGCCTTCTCATTCAAAGACGTGAAGCCTTTGACAGGCAGGTGTTGCACCTGCTGGTTGGATCGCTCCTTCTAACCGTTTTATCGGAGCTATTTTTTACTTTCTATGTGCACGCCTACGGTCTCTCCAATCTGATTGGGCACTTCTTTAAGATCATTTCCTTTTACCTTATGTACAGGGCTATTATCCAGACTGGTCTTGTCAGACCATATGACCTGCTTTTCAGAAACCTGAAGGAGAGTGAGGACCGGTACCGTATGGTTGTTGAAGACATACCCGCTCTGATTTGTCGTTTCTTGCCGGATGGAACGTTAACCTACGTGAACACTAGTTATTGCAGCTATTTTAACAAAAGAAGGGAAGATTTGATCGGTCACAATTTCTTCCGATTTATTCCCGAACAAGACCAAGAAAGCGTAAGAAACCAATTCATGTCCCTTACCAAGGAAACCCCCATGATAACCTATGAACACCAGGTCATTGCCCCCGATGGGACTACTCGGTGGCAACGCTGGACCGATCGAGCCATCTTTGATGACCAGGGCGGGGTGGTTGAATATCAATCCTTAGGGACGGACATTACCGAGCACAAAAAGGCGGAAGAGGCTCTCAGGGAAAGCGAGGAAAAGTATCGCTCTATGGTTGAGGCCATGAAAGCGGGCGTATATATTTGCTCACCAGATTTCCGGTTGGCTTTCATGAACCCTGCCATGATCCGAAGGATAGGACGCGATGCTGTTGGGGAACCGTGTCACAAGGCAATCTATGAGCTGGACGATAGATGCCCCTGGTGTGTGCACGAGAGAGTGCAAGAAGGCGAACAGGTCGAGACAGTAACGCTCAATCCGAAAGACAACAGGCATTACCTCGTTTCCCACTTACCCATATTTCACCCTGACGGCTCTGTTTCAAAAATGACTATTTCCAGGGATATCACTGAGCTTAAGCATGTAGAGGAGGAACTGCGAAAGGCTCGGGATGAACTGGAGCAAAGAGTGCTCGAACGTACTTCCGAACTGGCCGAAGCAAATAAACAGTTGGCATTGGAGATAGAAGAACACAGAAGAACAGTGGAGACTCTTCGGAGAAGCGAGAAGAGATTTCGCGACTTGGTCGAAAATTCTCTCACCTGCGTCTCAATTGTCCAAGACGGTCACGTAGTGTACCAAAACCCAGAACATCAAAAGCTTTTCGGCGCTCTAACCGACTCGCCTATACTTGTGGATCTTGAAAGAATACATCCCGACGATGCTGAAAAGGTGAACGAGAGCTATCAAAAGATGCTCTCCGGAGAAATGCTTACCGCTGACATAGACTTCAGGTTTTACCCGCCCGGAAAGAAAAACGTCAGAGCTGACTTGAAGTGGGTTTACTGCCGGACCAGTGTGATAGAATACCGGGGAAAGCCGGCGTTATTGGTTACTTTGATGGATGTTACCAAGGCCAAAGAGCTGGAGCGTCTTCTCTATATTGAGGATAAGATGCGCTCCCTGGGGCATGTGGCAGCTGGAATTGCCCACGAAATACGAAATCCTCTTTCAGGTATCAACGTTTACTTGAGCACGTTGCAAAGAAATTACGAACACGCTCAAGGCTTAGAGAAGACCAGAGAGATCTTTGACAAAATCCAGTCGGCTTCGGAGAAGATCGAATCTATTATCAGAAGAGTAATGGACTTTTCGAGACCGAGCGAGCCTCGGTTCACTATGACCAACATGAGCCTGCCTATCAAAGAGGCCATTGACCTTGCCTCAGTCACGTTGCGGAAAAGCGGCATAGCGATTGAAAAGATTCTCGCCGAAGATCTGCCCCCTTGCCGTGCAGACCCCCGCTTGATCGAACAGGTGATACTAAACCTGATTACCAATGCCGCCGAAGCCATGGAAGGTATGGACAAGGTCAAGAAGATTGAGATAACCTCATCCCTCAAGAAAAGGCGCCTTCTGGTAACAGTCTCCGACTCTGGTCCAGGCGTGCCGTTAAATCTCAGAGAACAAATATTTGACCCCTTTTATACCACCAAAAATGGCAGCACAGGGCTCGGGCTGAGTCTCAGCCATAGGATTATTAGAGACCACGGTGGTTCCCTACGCGTCGGTGCCAGCGTATTGGGAGGAGCAAAATTCATTATTGAAATTCCGGTAGATGAAGGGGCAAATTAGGAGATTAGATGGTGGGAATGGGCTCAAGTCTCCCTTTGACCTCTTGCTTGTGACTTCGGATGCTAGATATTGGCTCCCGACATTTTCCTGGAGCATGGCCATCGCTTAATGGAGACTGAAGTAGGTGTTTCATTAGCACCTTGTGACTTAGGTTCCGTATGGCAAACTAGAAAATGAATAAAGGAGGGAGGCTTATTAAATTAAAGCCCTGCTTCTCTATCAATACCAGATGCTGTGGTCGCAGCTTTTTAGCTCATCTTGAAGGATACTGCTATAATACTTGAATCCCCCAATTTTCAACATTACAAACTGTAATCCCAAGAAAATCCTGTGCCTCAAAACAATATACTGCGATAAGAAGTCTGCAGTCAACGCATGTGATATCTGCAACGTATCGGGCAATCCGACAAACCTTTGATTATTGCT
>CP070657.1:3054532-3062906 GCA_020355085.1 Deltaproteobacteria bacterium | reverse complement strand
TGACAAGGTGGCTCGTTCGGTTGACGCAGAGGAGGGCATTGCGGCCTTTCTGGAAAAAAAAGCCACAGTATTTAAGGGAAGGTGATCGAACTACAACAAGCTGCACTGAAAACTATCGTAAACCACATTTCTCAGCCGAGGGCGAACTGATGGTGAAAAACCTTCCCTTTTATGATTTGATAAAGGTATATATTTGTGGTTTAATTCATTAAATGAAATAGAATTTCATTTAATAAAACATACGAAGTGATTGTCTATGTTGTAGAAGTCTTAAAGAGAAAGTCTGAAAGACCTGGAACAGGGCGAATGCTTTAGAGGTGTGAAATAATCAACAACAAAGGATATTCATGAGACCCATCGGTAGGGCCTGAAAAGATTCCTCAAGAGGAGTAACTTGCCATGTTCACCAAGAATTTTGAAGAAATCAACAAGGACATGTTTCAGGAATGCGGTGGCAAGGCGGCGCACTTAGGTGAACTGACCTCCTTGAAGCTCAACGTTCCTAGAGGTTTTTGCGTTGTGGATAAAGCCTACTCCCATCACCTGAAAGCCAGCAACCTTGAAAACCAGATAGCCACAATAGCAAACGGCATCAATTTTGAGGATTTTCAGGACATGGAAGAAAAGACGAGCCGCATTCGATCACTGATCGAGCAGGCCCCAATGCCCAAAGAGATCGAAAAGGAAATCATCGCAACCTATGAGTGTCTTTCCAAAGAAACATCTGCTCCATTTGTAGCCATCCGTTCATCAGTGGCAGTGAAAGATTCCGACATATCTTCCTTCCCCGGGATGATGGACACCTATCACTACATCCGGGGCGCCAAAGACGTTGTTGAGAACGTGAAGAACTGCTGGGCCTCAGTATGGTCAGGACGTGCTTCATTCTCTCGTTACAACAAGAAGATAGATTACAAAAAGTCCGTGATTGCACCAACCATCCAGCTTATGATTAACTCAGAAATCGCCGGCGTGGCTTTTACAGTAAATCCGGTGAGTGGCCGAGGGGACGAAATAGTCATTGAGGCAAACTGGGGGTTAGGAGAGTCCGTGGTTAGTGGCAAGTGTTTGTGTGATTTTTACGTAGCCGGAAAGAAGCTTCATAGTGTCAAAGAAGAGAAGATTGCACGAAAAGAGCAGAAATTTATTCAGGCGGAAGGAGGCGGGGGCGAGTGGGTTGAAGTTGAACCTGACAAGGTCAATGAGCCAACGCTTACCGAGGCACGTATCGCCGAAATCTGCGGGACAGCTTGCATGATTGAAGATCATTACGGGTATCCTCAAGACATCGAGTGGGCATACGAAAAAGGTGATCTCTATATCCTGCAGGCTAGAAGGGCCCGCGTGGCTGGAGAATAAAGTGTCACCAAATTTGAAAGAGGAGGATAATGAAATGGGACAAAGAACAATTGATGTACACAATCATTGGTATCCAAAAGAGTATCTTGAGTATCTTGTGAGTAGGGGCTCGAAGGAGTCTCCGACTGGCACTCACGATGGAGGTACACATTACCGCATGTGGTACAAGGGGGTATGTGTGGCCCACATAGATCGGGCCGGTCATTATGATTTGAAAGAGAGGATAAAAGATCTCGATGCGGGAGGTCTGGACACGCAACTGATAAGCGTAACTATTCCGGGCCCCGAGACCCTTGAACGAGACAAGGGCATCTATTGGGCCAAAAAGTGTAACGACGCCCTGAAAAAGGCAACCGAGGATTATCCAGGGAGGTTCTATTTCTTGGCAAGTCTGCCCTATCAAGATCCCGATGAGGCTTGTAAGGAGCTGGAAAGGTGTCACGAGATGGGTTGCGTGGGGATCCAGTTGTTCTCCAACTTCAATGGCGAACCCATTTTCTTGGAAAAATACCATGGCATTTATGAGCTTGTTAATAAGTGGGAGCTTCCCGTGTTAATGCATCCCGCTGTTCCACTCACGCGTGAAGTTATGGATAAAGTTAAGATCCCTTATCAGCTCTGGGGTTATACCCTGGATACAAGCCTTGCTGTGGTCAGCCTGATCTTTCAGGGAGTAATGGCAAAATTCCCCAAATTGACCATTATTCATGGACACCTGGGAGGCATGGTCCCCTATTTTGTTCGTAGATTGCAGGACTCCTATAAGGGATATGCCAAGGAATGGGGCGTTGAGTTGGATGAGTCTCCTGACATCACTTACAAGAACAGGGTATATCCTGATACAACATCCTTTTATGTTCCAGCCATGAAATGCTGTTTAGAGTGGGTGGGTCCGGATCATATGTGCATCGGCACCGATTATGCGCATAGGGTCGGCGATCCAGAAGGAGCGATCAAGGCAGTTAAAGACGTGGGAGAGCAGGTGGGCCTGAGCCAGGATGAGATCGATCTCATCCTTGGAAAAAACGTTGAAAGGCTCTTTAAGCTGCCACCAGCGTAATAAAACAAACACATTTTGTATTTCCTGGAGAGAGATCACTTTACCCCCAGAACCGCTCATCAGGATAAGTACTGGCAGAGTTTTCCGGGAGAATGCTATGCAACTGCTAAATTTGGGGTAAGTTGAGGGGGAAACTATGATCACCGGAGTAAAGTGGTGCGGGTTTGACTTTGGACAATGCTTAATGGACCCCTCAGGACTGCGAAATTACCTGGTAGTGGGCGACGTATGCAAAGAGCTTGGTGAGCCTGAGCTTATTGAGGAAAGGATCCACAGGTACCGAGTGTTAAAGGAGAAGTATGGTAGCTATGGCGCCATAAAGGAAGGACACAGAGACGAAATATTGCGTTACGTATTCGATGACCATTCCTTTGCCATGGAAATCTTCTCCACTAAGGAACAAGAACACCTGAATGTAGCGGAAGGCGCTGAAGACGCATTGGCGTATTTAAGAGACCAAGGCATACAAAAGGCTGTCGTAGCCGAGCTGAAGAAGACCCTCGGGCCGATCGGTTCAGACATAGCTACACGGTTCCTGAAACACAAAGGTTTGCTGCAGTATTTCGATGAAATGTTTACACCTCAGGGTAAAATAGATCTACATGATGGCTCATCTGATATGCGGTATAAGGGAAAAACTAAGGAAGAAGGTTTATTGTACGATGAGCTCGCTCAAGAACTGCTCATGCGGGGTATCCAGACATCAGACGCAGTAATGATTGGCGACAAGCCGTGGACTGATATCAATCCCGCGAACGAAAGAGGTTTCAAAACGATTCAATTCATTGGCTACATCAACTATGGGTCATCTGAAGCGGATTTCGTGATATCTCATTTCGGTGAATTGAAAGAGATAATAAAAGGGGTCAAAAGATGAGCGAGCCGAAGCGATTAATCATTGAATATGAAGACGGTTCCATGAAAGGGATTGAATTCTTTCATTTGAGCCGGCTGAATCGGCTTGAACTCTCAAAATTGGGGCTCTGTGCTCCGCCTTCGGCTATACCCTCACCTTCAAAATATTACCTTTTGCTCCGGTGGAAAGATGGATGGCAGGAAGTCTTCGGGGTAGACAATGGTTCCGTTGAATTGTTGCGATATTACGTTATTGAGAGAATGGAAGAGGTGGGTAGGATGGCGCTCGAGGTCGAAGGTGATTATCCAGTGCTCCTGTTGATACGGCGAATGCCGAAAAAACTAGAGAGCCTGACAATAATCGGGGGTGGTGGTTCAAAGGTCTTTGGCTTGGAACCGAAGTTACGGAACGAGGAAGGAGGGAAAGTAGAGCACGTCGAATACGATAAGGCAGAACGTCATTTCCAGCATGAACCTGAAGAGACTGCTCAAGACAGAGTTAAAGCAATAACGGATACCTTACAAAGGGAGTTCGATAAGAGCGGCCTCACGGCTGAGAAACTTCTGGCCATGGATCAAGCTCCGAGGGTTGCAGAATACAAAAAGCTCGCAAGGGCAGTAGGCATAAGGGCGACGGAAAAGCAGGAGGATGTTTACGGTTTTATACAATTGATGACAGAAAACTTGGCTAATTCCGGGACGTAAGAGCTTTAAAAATGCTTCATTTTTGGTCGGTAAAATGATTTGAAGCTTAGAACAAGAAAGGAGGGTATGATCGATGTCTGAAGAATTGGGCCTCAATGCAATTGACAGGAGTATTTCTGGCTTGAGAAGCCTTCGGATGCCTGAGGACGAAGATATCTTCTGGTTCCGAGACGATCTACATCAGCCCTATCCCATATCTCCCTTAGGGATGACTACCATACAAAAACATCATTCCTGGGGCTACCATGTGGCGGCTGAAGAGTTGAAATTGCCACTCTCGAAGGGCGGCCATGTCAAGATTTACAAGGGAAGAGTTCTATTAGGGTTCGAGGAGATTAAAGATGCAAAAGAGATCGAGAGAAGGGCTGCAGAATTTGGTAGGCTCCTGAATCACCTAAAAACGAATTGGGATGCCTATTATGCGCGTTACATTGACGAAGTTAAGCAGGGTTTAACCTTCATGCGCAGCGTGAATGACCTTATGTCCAATATCGATTTACATCATATGCTTTGCAGAAGTGAGCAGATCAATAAGAGGAACTGGGAGATCCACTTCACGCTCATGTACCCCGCTGATGCGCTCTATTTTGAATTTGAGAATTTCTGTCGGCAACATGGGCTCAAGGAGAAAGATTTTACCATTATGCTCCAGGGTCTTGACACAATGGCGACAAGGACAGATGAAGCTCTTTGGGGCCTCACGAGACTGGCCGAGGATTCAGGAATTAGCAAGCTGATTTTGGAAGAAGATGAAAAGGGGCTTCTCCGGAAGCTGGAAGGAGATCCGAGAGCCGCAAAATGGTTAGAATCCTTTAGGGAATTCCTCGATCTCTACGGCCATCGGATTACTGCTGCGCATCTAGACGTTATCTTTTCCACATGGATAGAGGACCCAACACCCGTATTCACTACAATTAAGACGTATATCCCGAAAATAAAGCAGGATTGGGACATCAAAGCTGAAAGGGAGCATATGCTCAAAGAGGCTCAAAATGCAGCTGATCAATTTATGGCGAAGCTTCCACCTGAAAACAAAAAGGAGTTTGAGGAGTTCCTTGAGATAGGTAAAAGAATCTACCATTTTCAAGAAGATCATGGTTTTTATATAGATGGGTCTTCGACCGCGGATCTGCACCATGTTCTTATGGCTTGCGGAAGAAGGCTAACCCATTATGGGTTGCTCGAACAGCCTGAAGATGTATTTTTCTTAACCTTTAATGATCTTGAGGAAGTGATATCCGGATTGGCGCGCAACACAGAAGCCGCTGTATATCATTACCATCGAATGGTCCCTAGCTTAATCAAAGAGAGAAAATGGGGCTGGGAACAGGCGAAAGAACTGCAGGAAGCCCCATTGACCATTGGCGCTGTTCCAGAAGAGGTGAAAGACCCCATTATGATTAAGGTATTTGGGATGATAGATGAACTCATAAAGGCTGGTAAGGTTGAAGAGTTAGAAGTGATGGACCGGTTTGAGGGTTATTCTGGGGCTCCTGGAGTTGCAGAAGGTGTAGCACGTGTTATTACCAGCTTTGAGGATTTCCCTAAACTAAAAATGGGAGATATTCTGGTATGTCCCTATACAGCCACTGCATGGACCCCCCTCTTTCCCAAGATCAAAGCAGTCGTTACTGATACAGGCGGCATGTTAACCCATGCTGCCATCACCGCTAGGGAATACAGGATTCCCGCTGTAGTTGGCACCTGGCGGGCTACTAGGTCAATTAAGGATGGTGACACCATAAGGGTAGATGGGAACGCAGGCATAGTGGAGGTGCTCAAAAAGGCTGGAAAATAATGCCCGACCTGTCTCTACCCTGGACGGTGATTAAGGGCCCCCAAGACGATGCAGGTGAAGTGAATGTTTAAGGAGGTAAGACATGAAATATGAAAAGCTTTTCTCGCCAATCACTATGCGGGGAGTGACCTTTTCCAACCGGATTATGCGCACCTCAATGGTCTCAGGGCTCGCCACTGAGGATGGGGCGGTAACGGATGTATTGAAGCAAAGATACCAACGGGAGGCAAAAGGAGGAGTCGGAGCAATTGTGGTAGAGGCATCCGTTGTCATAGCCTCCAAGAGCCCCTATAACCTCCGGATCAGCGACGACAGCTTTGTGCCCGGCTTTACCGAGGTGGTCAACACGATCCGCTCAGCGAACGCGGATACGCGAATTGGGATTCAGATCATGCAATTCCTCAAGATCGCCAGAAGCGGATGGCGACAGAAAGTCGAGGACTTCAAGAAGGAGGATCTGCCGAAGATAGTGCAAGATCACGTAGATGCTGCCAAGCGTGCTTTGACCGCGGGTTTCGACTTTATCGAACTACACATGGCCCATGCATTTGTCCTTGCCTCCTTCTTGTCACGGGTTAACAAAAGGACTGACGAGTACGGGGGCAGCTTTGAAAACAGGATGAGGCTCCCTGTCGAGGTGTACAAGGCGGTACGTCAGACGGTAGGAGAAGACTACCCGCTGGGTATCAGAATCAACGGAGAGGATTTCATCGTCCAAGGCAACACGCTGGAACAGAGCACCCGGATTGCCAGAAGGTTCGCGGAACTGGGCGCTGACTATATTAGCGTAACCGCAGGCGATCGCTTTGAAGACGCTGCCATCCCGGAAGAGGGAAACCCCCCTGATCCTATGTCCGGCTACAGTGGTCACCGGATGAGCCCGTGGTGGTGGTGGCCAGATGGAACCCATGTGTACCTGGCGGAGGGCGTAAGAAAGGCCGTCAGAAAGGGTGGGTTCGATACGCCAATAGTGATTGCCGGCAAGATCAGGGAGCCCAAACATGCCGAGGAAATCTTGCGGGAGGAGAAGGCAGATATGATAGGCCTGTGCAGGGCACTTCTGTGCGATCCCGACTGGCCGATTAAGGCAAAGGAAGGCAAAGACAAGGAAATCGTGAAGTGCGTGGCCTGCAACTGGTGCCTTGAGGCCGACTCCCGATATGAAAAGGTGAATTGCTGCAGGTGGCCCGAGGGGAGCCTGGTTGCTCCTGACCCGTTTACTCCAAAAGCGGCCCGTCCCGGCAAGATTAAGAAGGAAGACAGGTGATTTCATTGGCACGTTGAAATTGCCGAAGGATAGCCTGTTGATAACTTCAGGCGAATGGAGGCTATGACCGTGTCTAAACTCGATTTTCCACGGCACAAACACGAAGATGCCCAAGAATATAGCACCAAGAGGTGGTGGCTCGGCATAACCCTCGGTGACATGCTTGATAAGACAGCTGACCTGTATCCCAGAAAAGAAGCGCTCGTGGACGACAGGGTTCGGCTCTCATACTCAGAGCTCCGAGAGCGAGTGGACAAGCTCGCCATGGGATTTATCAAATTGGGCATCGAGGAAGGCGACACCGTTCTCTTGCAGCTCCCCAACTGGGCTGAATATGTGTATTCGTATTTTGCGCTGCAGAAGATCGGCAGTGTTCCGGTGCTATTGATTTCCGGGTACCGACAATTAGAGGTGAGTCATCTCTGCCAGTTGACCGAGGCCAGGGCGTGGATTGTGCCGGATGCTTACCGCAAGATAGATTATACGTCGTTTATGGGGGAGGTGAAGGAGGCAAACCCCCAGCTGGATTACATCATCTCGGTACGGGTAGCTGGCGACAATGACAACTTCACCACCAGTCTTGAAACCCTCATGGATAGAGACCTTACCGCTCAAGATAGGCAGGACTTGGCTGACAGAAGGCCTTTACCAAGTGATCTCGCCCACATACTGCCCTCTGGAGGAACAACCGGTCTACCCAAGGCCATCCCCCGCACCCACAACGACTATATCTGTAATATTGAATACGTAGCACGAGCGGGAGAGATGTGCACTGATGACATCTGGATGGTAACCGTGCCGGTGGGCCATAATTTGGGACTGCTCGTGGGGGTTACCGGCTGTCTCTTCACCGGCGGCAAGTTGGTTTTGCTGGACTCTACGAGACTGGGTGATGTATGTGAGGCTATCCAGAGAGAGAGGATAACCTTTATGCCGATTGTGCCCAGCTTGCTCAAGAGAATTATCGATTTCGAGGAATTGGCTAACTATGATGTCAAATCCTTGAGAAAGATATCCGCCGGCGGCGAGGCCAGTACTCCCGAGCTCATCAAAAGCGTAACCGAAAAACTGGGCTGCAAATATATAAACGAATTCGGGATGAGCGAGGGGCTGCTCTGTCGGACCAGGATCGATTATGACCTCGACACCATCTGCACCACCATTGGGATGCCATGCTGCCCATACGATCAAACCAGGATAATCGATCGGGACGGAAACGAGCTTCCTGCTAGCACCGACGGTGAATTGGCAACCAAGGGACCAGGCATATTCGCCGGATACTTGAAAAATCCAGAGGAAAACGAGAAGGCCTTCACCGCTGACGGCTTCT
>CP070657.1:3048791-3054432 GCA_020355085.1 Deltaproteobacteria bacterium | reverse complement strand
CTGCGTAGCAACCATGTCATATCTGCGTTTCTCGTATCCCTCCTTGGTCACTTTGGAGGAAAAGCCATGCGTCTGGTCGTGAAATGACAGGGGGATGATAAAGAAGAGAAGAAAGACGCCTACCACCCGACAGATGCCGGTTCTTGGTGGCTGCGCGTGATACGGCTCCCGCACGGTGCAGACTGGTGTATTACCCATACGTACTCCGTATAGAGGCCAGCACTCTCATGCATCATAGACGATAATTACCTATTTCGCAACACTATCCCTGCGTCCACTGGTCCGCCTTACTCTAAGACAGACAGAGCCAATTATTACTGAGAGCATCAAATAGTCTGGACCATCCCCAAGCCTTCTCTCGTGCTACGGCACCTTTGCCGTACTCTCCGCATCCTATTTGCACCTTGTGTTGCGGGGATTTGTTTAGTAAGTTATAAAGGTATTCCCAAAACCCATTACCAGCTTCGGAAAAGAGACCTCCCGTTGACCAAGAAGCACACAGCCATCCTCAACAATATACCCGTTATCGGTCTCGGGCAGGCCTGCCTTGATTTCCTGGGACGGCTCACCGTCTATCCTGAAGAAGACGGCAAGTGCGAGCTTGTCGACCTGCATATCCAGTGCGGCGGGCCGGCCTCCACCGCCATGGTTACCCTCTCTCGCCTTGGTATACCAACGTCATTTCTCGGTTCCATATCGGATGATCAATTCGGCATTGAAATCGTCAAGGGGCTCCAGGAAGAGAAGGTAGACCACACCTTCTTAAAGATTACCCCCGGATATACCTCACAGTTTGCCTTTATTGCCATAACCGAAGCGGCCGGAAACAGGACGGTGTTCTGGCACCGCGGAACCGTACCCCCTCTGAGGCCTGCTGATGTCGACCTGAGCCCTTTTTCAGCGGCCAGGATCCTCCACCTGGACGGCCTCATGATCGAGGCATCTATCGAAGCAGCGCGCCAGGCCAGAGAAAAAGGGCTTACCGTTGTCATGGACGCCGGGACCATGAGGGATGGGTCACTGGAATTAGTGTCTCTCGTGGATATCCTGATTGCTTCAGAGGGTTTCCCGCAGACCCTTGTGGGTAAAGATGCGCCTGTTGAGGAGGCCCTGGAGGTGCTTCATCGACTGGGGCCCCGGGAGGTGGTTATAACCCGTGGCTCAAAGGGGAGCGTGGGCCTGAGAGATCAGCGGGTCATTGCTCAAGAAGCCTTTCCCACAGACGTAGTTGATACCACGGGAGCCGGTGATGTCTATCACGGTGCGTACATATTCGGACTGCTCCAGGGATGGGATATGGCACGGTGCATGCGTTTCGCCTCTGCAACTGCAGCCCTCAAGTGCAAGGAAGTGGGTGCCCGAAGGGGTATTCCCGGGCTTGAGGAGATAGGGAAGCTCTTGAGCGGGCAGCAATGAAGCTCTCTGCAGTAAACTGCAGGGTACCAAGCGGAATTGCGCCGAAGCCAATCCGACTTCGCTCTATGAGCTACGGCGCGGTCGTCTCACCATTTATCCCTGCAGCAAGTTGCAAGGTTTTCTGGCGAAGGCGAATAGACGTGCCGACGTGGCCTTTACAATTGTCGTTTTCGGATTATCTTATAATGAAAGTAATGAATGAATAATTCGTTTAAACACCTGGCAACAGGTATTCAAAAAAATCGCCAAAACAAACAGAGTGCAGCACGGCTCTAACACAAATATACTAAACCGTCCGGTATTTGCAGATTTGAACGGTTGAACTTTGCCAAAAGTGAGTTCGTTGCTGCATGTAAGAGGCTTCTCAGGTGTTCGTGTATCTCTTGAAGGTAGTATCGGCACCATGGGAAGCCTATTTGGGAGCTGCGAAACGCTGGAGATGCAACAACTAGCTTAACCACAGGTCTTCCAATCGGAAAGCCGTCGCAGTTAAACCGCACAAGACCCGCAGGTTATTCGGACCTGCGGGTCTTGTGCACTATCAGGCATGCTGTCGGCTCAGGTGTCCTTCTTCCCTTTATTGAGGGCCTTTTGCAGCTTTTCTCCCAGTGTACCCAGCGGCTTTGCTGCGTCCTGAGAAAAACGCTGCCACTTTTGCTCATCCCGTGAGTCACCAACGGCAAGGGTAATCTGCCGCGCATCCGGACGGATTTCCTCAATAATAACAGGGATTGCATCGCCCTCTTTCAGTTTTTCGATCGATGCAGACTGAAAGGACTGCCTTATTTTCGACTTTGGAAGCAGCCCCGTGATGCCCGGCTCCAAGGAAATGAAATACCCAAACTGTTCTTTCTTATCAATTACGCCCGCGAGTGACTGACCTCTGTGGTACTTTTCCTCTACGTCCATCCAGGGGTCTCCCTCAACATCCCGCATACTGAGCGAGACCTTCCTGCCCACGGCATCAACTTCCTTGACGATCACGTGAACGGTGTCCCCGGGTCGTACCATGTCTTCAGGCTTCAGAACTCGCTGCAAGTAGCTCATTTCACTGATGTGAACTAGCCCCTCGATACCGGGCGCTATCTCCACGAAGGCCCCGAAACGGGCACATCGCCTCACAACTCCGGTAGCCTCATCTCCCTCATGAAATCTCTCGGCAACGGTTTTCCAAGGATCCTCGGTGACCCATTTAATCGATAGGCTTATTTTTATCTGGCCGGAGGCTTCATCCCTATCAATGCCTATCACCTTGACCTTGATTGAATCTCCCACCGCGAGGACGTCTTCGGGTTTTTCCACCCGTGACCAGCTCAGTTCAGAAAGGTGAACCATTCCCTCAATGCCTGGAAAAACCTCGACAAATGCGCCAAAGGGCAGCAGCTTGGTAACCTTCCCCTCCAGATCAGAGCCAACCGCAGTGTTTTCGAGGAATTCCTCTCGAGCCTTTTTCAGCTCCCTGTCAACAAGCTCACGCCTCGAAACAACGATGTTTTTCCCATGTTCCTCAAATTGGGTAATCAGGAATTGGTATTCTTTCCCCACATATTCACCAGGATCCTCGGCATAGCGCACATCGATCTGACCTGCCGGGCAAAAGGCCCTCCTGCGCATGATTTCAACGCGAAACCCACCCTTGCACAACTCCTTGACCTTGCCCTCTACAGGGACTCCTGCTTCAAACGCATCCCGCAAAACACTAAGTCCGCCCATGCCGGACAGGGCCTTGGAAAGCCTGATTTCATGCTCGGTCACCGACACCACATACAGCTCGAGCTCATCGCCTTGCTTGAAAGGCAATTCTCCTTTGTCATCCAGAAGCTCCTCTTTGTCCACCACACCGTCAGTCTTGACTCCCGTATCGACAAACACGCTCTCCCTGCCAATGGAAATAATTTCCCCCTTGACCTTATCCCCGACCTGCAGCTCTTCCTTCTTGCCAGGGCTGTAGGATTCTAGGAGATCAGCAAAGCTCTGCTCTTCACCGTTACTTTCATCTTTTTCATGATCTGGCATTGTATACTGCTCCTCAAAGCCTCCTCTCAAGTAGTCTCATGCTCATGAGCAGCTCCATACCGCCGCAAAACCCTTACCATGGCGTCACGCGCGTATTTTGTGAATATTAGCAACGATACCGCCGCTTTTCAAGCACCGATTACACCGAATTATCTCTGGTACACCAGACCAAATCTCATACTGATCCTTTCTCACCTGAAACCGGACACCCTTCTTTCGTCAGGTGCAGCGTTTCCGGCCCGCGGTCGGCCCTGCCACGTGGCCGCCGCCAGGTGAGCACTGTCATCGAAATCGTTAAGGTAACGGGGATTTCATCCGATATAGATACAGATGGCATGAGTTCCCTTAAGCAAAAGGGCTCGGAATATGACGGTAAGCTCTTATGACGCATAAAAAGAAGAAGTCCACGACGAAACGCAATCTCGTAGGCCTTGACAGGCTTGCATACAAAATGACCAGACAAGGCAGCTATGAGGAGGCGGAGCACAGATTCACCGTGGCCTTGAACATGGAGCCCAATGACGCTTACGCCTTGGTGGGGCTCGGAGATCTAAAGCGAAGGAAAAAGCAATTTGCAGAGGCCCTGCACTACTATCAGAAGTGCCTCGACATCGACAAAGACAACAGGTTCGCCCTTGCAGGATTGGGTGACGCATACAGGGGCCTCGGGGAAATAGATAAAGCCCTTGAGGTGTGGCTCCGTCATCTATCCTTAAACCCCCATGACTATAAGGTTATGACCAGGGTTGGAGATGGCTATAAGAGAAAAGGGGATTTTGCAACAGCCAAGGAGTATTTTTCTCGATGCCTCAAGCAAAAACACGATGATCCGTATGCCCTTATGGGCCTGGGAGAGGTCTATAGTAAAGAAAACAACGCGGATCAAGCGCTCGACTGTTTCGAAAAACTCATCCGTAAATCAGATGATGCAGTCCTGGCACTCACTTCTGCCGCTAATATTTACCGAAGACGGAAGCGATATGAGCAGGCCATGAGGTATTACGAACGAGCTCTCAAGGCCAACCCTAAGAATTCCTACGCCTGGCATGGAAAGGCAGATTGCTTCAGGGGCATGAAAGACTACCTTTCTGCCATTAGTGCATGGCGGATGGCCCTGAAGTACGGAATGGAGCCGCGCATCGTGTTTACCAGAATCGGCGATGCCTACCTGAGGCTCGACGATCTCGTGGAAGCGGAGCTTAACTACCAGAAGGCCTTGGCGCTCGGCTACGACAAGTATGCATACCTGGGAATTGCCAGAATCCACGCCAGGCGAAACGACATCGACAGGGCAGCAGAGATATTCGCAATGCTCGCAGAGAAAGAACCCCATGATCAGCGCATTCACGTTGAACTGAACAACCTTGTGGAAAAACACCCTCAGCTCAGAAGCATCTACCAGAAAAATGCCGAACTGGCCATCTGATCCCTTGTGCCCGGCGCATGTTTCCTCAGGCTTTTTCACCCATCCTCTTGAACCCCTCCCGAAAATTCACGATGCCGTAATCCCCATCACAACCGTATTGCCTCTAAAAAGCCCATCCCAAGGCGCTTTTCAACTTGACACGACCCAACCCGATCCCTAGACTGTGCCCACCCGGGGCCAGAGCACCTGTTTGCTGAAATCCTAGCCGCGACTGAGGTTACTACTGAGCGCAGCAAATAATCTGCACTGTCGGGAGGGCCATAAGGTCTTCTCTGCTGTGACTGGCGGGAGGACGCTGTCATTTTCACGGCGTATCAATGGGGGAAGCCGCAGCCCTGAGCCTGTCGAAGGGAATGCGGAGGGGGTAAGAATCCCCCGTTGAGACGTCGTAGAAAAGACAAGACCGGGAGCCTTGGAACAGAAGAGAAGACCTTATGGCCCTCCTAGAGACTTGACAGTCATGTCCAATGTAGACACTGCTATACCCTACTTGCTGAGTTTGACCACGCCTGTGGAGAACCACACTATGCGGGGGAGAACGCGGTTTCACGACCTGAAAAAAGTCAAATCTTGCGGGGATCACAGTGAGAATCCGGGAACCTGGTAAAATACGAGATAACCTGTGGTATCTGGGGAGCGAGGAATCTGCAGTTTATCTTTTGGAGGGTCACGATGAGTCCATGCTCATAAGCGGCGGCATGAATTATCTTGTGCCCGCGCTCCTTAGGCAGTTCAGCGATTTCGCCATAGATACAGAACGGATTACCAAGATCCTGATCCTCC
>CP070657.1:3040703-3048691 GCA_020355085.1 Deltaproteobacteria bacterium | reverse complement strand
CTGAATTCATGACGCATCTTTCCCGATTGTAAAAACCGTACGGCAAAGCTGTACGCAACCCCTTTCTGAACTAGATAGAAAGACATGGGTCTTTGAATCACCTGACTTGTTGTGGGGTCTAGAGATCGAGCCTGATGTTCCCACCAGCTTCTGAGGATAAGAGAATGGCTTGTAAAGGTAAGAAGGAGCTGGCCATAACAACGCAAAACCTTGGTAAGTGATATTCTCTCATTGCTCACCTTCACTCGGTGTGAAGATATTATGCCAACCCTCGGTGCAGTTGTGATCAATCTGAGAGAAAAGAGGTCTAATGGGAAAACATTTGGTCTGAATATCGTTTCTGAAAAGAAGGGGGGTAAATGAAATCTCTTGACAAGCTTGATTCACATTTAAAGACTCGACTCCGTGATTTGAGTAAAGCAAAGGAGCAGGGGCGTAAGGTTATAGGATATCCTGCTGGGGGTTATTTGCCGGAGGAACTTGTGTTAGCCTGTGACGCCATACCCATATGTTTTATCCAGGCTGGAGATAATGCCGTACTAAGGGATGCCGGAAATTATGTGTGCAGATGGTTTGACCCATTTTGGCGAAGTCAGATAGGTTACCTCACCTCCAGGAAAGATCCATATTATGAAATTGTTGATCTTATTGCAATTCCTATAACCGACAATCATGTCCGAGCTTTTTCGAATACCGCGGGCTGTTATACTCCTGAGGTGCAATCATTTGTCTTCGGTGTTCCTCACGTCAAGGACAAGCTAGCCCTTGATTATTATCTTCAAGGTATAAATAGGCTCAAGAAAAAACTTGAGGAGCTCACAGGGATTGAAATCACCGACTCAAGAATCAGGCGATCAATAGAGTTGTGCAATAGGGAGAGGGAACTTTTCAGAGAGATAAGCATAATGAGAAAATCTGAAAATTTTGCCGCAACCAGTAAAGACTTTGTTGCCCTGAATCATGGGTCATTTCTTGCCGATAAAGAGACCATGATAGATATTCTTGAGTCTTTTATCAAAGAATTCAAGGGCAGTCCTCCCCTATCCAATAATGGCCCCAGAATCCTACTGACCGGGCCAACTCTCGCTCAGGGAGACTCGAAAGTAATGGACATAATAGAAGATACAGGGGGAGTGATAGTAATGGAGGAATTTGCCGAGGGTATTCGCCCTTACTGGGGTGAGGTAAAAACTGAGGGCGATCTTATGGCCAATCTGGCTGAATCATACTTTATGGAACGCGTATGCCCGGGCTGGTTCAGGCCCGGCACCGAGCGCCTCGACTTTCTGGTGAAGCTGGCCAGGGACTACAGTGCGGCGGGGCTGATCTGGTACCAATTAATGTATCGGGAATCATATAAAGTTGAGTCCTATTTCTTCCCCGACAAACTGAAAAAGGAGACCGGACTTCCTATGCTTGTTGTAGAATCAGAGTACGATGCTAAGGAGACCGGTCGTATGAAAACACGCATTGAGACATTCATGGAAATGTTAACGAGGTAAACCATGGCGAATTATTACGATGGACTTCTCAGGCTTTGCGGATTTGAAGACGAAGATATTGGAGAGGAACGGCCCAGGATAGATGCATCCTTTGAGAGGTTGGGAATAGGGCCGGAGGATATGGAGACCGCTGAGAGCTGGGTCAGTCAAAACCATGATATATCACTACAAGGGGTGAGGAAGCTTTTAGGTGCATGGCTTAAAGAGCTGATTGATCTTGTTTTGGCCAAGGATGAGGGTAAAAAAGTTGTGTACTTTGGGTTCCCTTCCATACTCGGGCCGGGCCTTATGATAAGCGCTTCTTCAAATGATGTGTTTCTCAGCGCTCCGGATATGGTTCTGGATCATACCATGGGGCACATTTTCAATAAGCTTACTCCCATACTCGAGGAGGGTGAGAAGAATGGGCTTCCTCCCGGGCACGCGCTGTGCTCTTTGTGGCAGGCAAAGATAGGCGGCACTGTCAAAGGCATGATCCCCGTGCCTGATCTGGCTTTAGCCAGTAGCTATTATTGCGATATGGGCTCCAAGGCTGATGACCTTGTCACGGCCCTATACGGTGTGCCCATAGCCTATATTGATGGCGTTATGGATTCTAAATGGGGAGAATTCCCTGACTACTTACCGGAAAGAGTGCGTTACCTGGGCGGTCAGATAAATCAAGCCTTAAAGATGGCCGAAAAAGTCCTTGATATCAAGATAGCTTCCGACGCCTGGGAGAAGTCACAGCAAGACAGCCAGGCTTTTATCAATAACCTGCTGAAACTGCTTGAGCTTATGAAGGCTGATCCAGTTCCGGTAAGCATAGTCGAACTTGAGCTTCTGGAAGCGCTTTCCGGCACTTCAACAGGCAGGGGGATACAAGAAGGCATCAAGGCCATGGAAATATTGATCCAGGAGCTTGAGGAGAGGTTCAAAGCAAGCGTAGGTGCGACGGAGAGAGGGGCTCCGCGGGTCATGACTTGGGTTGGGCACTGCACGGACCCCAGGGTGACACGGTTGGTAGAGGATGTGGGGCTCGCTGTTCCGCTTACTTTAACATTATCCTGGGTTGCTGGCCCCACGGTCGAACCCAAAGGGAATTACACCACGCCTGGTGAGATAATAGCCAACAGTGAGCTTGCAATGGGAATGTATCATGGCACTGATGGTGCTATTAAAGCGTTCGAGACGGGTGCCAAGGTAATGAAACTGGATGGTTTCAGTATGAATTACCTTTATAACTGCCGTCCTGATGCAACATTATCCCACACTACAAAGAAATATCTGGAGGAGAAAACCGGTCTTCCGGTCTTGTCACTGGAGATAGATTGTTTTGACAGCAGAACCTATAGTGCTGCCTCTTTAAGAACAAAGGTAGAGACATTTGCTGAGATGCTCAAAGCAACAAAGAAATCAGCAACCTAGTGAAAAGGTTATATAGGGGAAAAGACTAGCTGATCGTAACTGCCCTATGTTCATTATGAGAGTAGGGAATCATGCTTCTTGGCATATGTAAATGCGAATAGAGAACTCTGCGGACTTGATAAAGCTGGAGAAGGTAAACAATAGATGATAGAGAGGGACACAGACATGTTAGTGGCTGGGATAGATATAGGGGCAGCAACTGCCAAGACTGTCATTTTGGGAGATGGGGAGATCTTAGGATATGCCATTAGGCCGGTAGATTATGATGTTATCATTGGAAAAGAAATGGAACATCCTAATTCAAAAGCAATGGGAGGTATGAAAATGCAAAAGAATCTTGGGCATCCTGAAACAGATGATTTGGATGGGAAGAAAATTCGGTTTCACTATGAATCCGGTATGACCTATGACCAAGAGTATCAGAAAGGAATAATTATCTGGACTGGAATAGAGGGACCCCATGTCGGATATGGGCAGACTGAAAAAAAAGTAGTATATAAAGTAGCTGATAATGTTTATTTTTTGGCATGGTTTGAGCAGGAAACCCGTCCGTCTGCAACGGCTGAGAAGCGTAGCGAGGGTTTCAATATTGCTATCGTCGCAGATTTAGATAAGATGATTGCTACTGCAATTTATAATGAGCCAATTGAAGGTGGTGGTCAAAAATGGATGCGCGATAAAGCCTGGCTTGAATTTCTATAGTGGATATCGCTGTATGCGTTTTTGCGGTATTTGCTTTGGCATGATCCGCATGAGATGACCAGCAACCACGCTGCTCCTTTTTTTAACCAGAGAGCTCGAAACACCTCTCCGAGATGTTTTTGGAGGTGTCACTATAATACTTTTCTCCGGTAATTGGGTATCCAAATGAGATGGTACTTGCAATCCCATGTTGTATGTTTTAATCTTTTAGCGTGGTATATTGATTGCTCCCTAATTATCAGAAGACTTTGAATTTGACTTGGAACTCAACGATTCTATCCATCAAACGGTCGGATACCGCGGCTGAAAGAATCGAACCTTTAGCCTTCTATTAAGAACAAAGAGGGACTAGGCAAATGAAAAGAGATTCTGATTGGGCGGGAACTATCTCCGATTTAGCTCTCATAAATGGAAAGATAGTAACAGTCGACGCTAGTTTTCATTTTGCGGAAGCCGTTGCAATCAAGGGTGATAAAATAGTCGCTGTGGGCTCAAATGAAGAGATAAAGGGGTTCATATCCTCTCATGACACCGAAGTGTTGGATCTCAAAGGCAAAGCGGTTCTTCCGGGAATCAATGATTCACACGGGCACCCCACATATCTGGGAGGCGTGAGGCCTCCCCTGGCCCTTGATCTCAGTTACCCATCAATAAAATCCATAAAGGATCTTAGAGACGCTATCCACGAAAAAGCAAAGTCAATACAGCCTGGGGAATGGATTCGGGGGTTTGGCTGGGATCAGTGTTTTATTGAAGAATGCAAAAATGACCCTTCCATACTTCCAAGGAAAACAGATATAGACGAAGTATCACCGGAGAACCCGGTCGCACTGGCAGATCATACAGGGCATACACTTTTGGTTAACAGTAAGGCCCTTTCGCTGGCAGGAATAAATAAAGAAACAACCGATCCTGTAGGAGGGGTGATCGAACGAGACCCAAATACCGGTGAACCAACCGGCATATTAAAAGAACTGGCTGCCCATGTTTTGATCAGCTCCCATGTCCCGGTCTACTCCCGCAAAGAGAAAAAAGAGGCTATTAAAACCTCGATGAAAGAACTCAACGCAAACGGCATAACAAGCTTTACGGATGCGGCCATTGGGCCTGGAGGCGATTCATATGTTTATGGGGTAATGAGCAGCGAAATAATTGAGCTGTACCGAGAGTTATACGAAGAAGGACACCTGTCTGTGCGCATGACCATCCTACTTCTATTTGGAGAATACGGCACGCTAAGCTTTGATGACATGAAAAACGGGCTTGAAACATTTCAGGTCCCATCCGATTTAGATCCATTATGGGTGCGAATTCCGGGAGTTAAGGTTTTCGCCGATGGCATACCTCCGACAAAGACCGCGTGGATGAATGAGGGCTACTTGGACGGTGGACATGGGTCAGCGAGCGTACCGGGCGCAACGGATGAAGAACAATATAATGAACTGGTTAAACTCATTGCACACGCGCATAAGAACGGAAAGCAGATAGGTGTCCACGCTACAGGTGACAGGGCCATTGACGCAACCGTGGATGGATTCATTAAAGGTTACATGGAAAAACCTATTGATGATCTTCGGCACTATGTCATTCACGGGGATTTCCTCAGCAGATCAACAGCGGAAAGAATGGCGAAATATAACTTCGGGGTGGCTATGCAGCCGTACATCAAATCATGGCTAGCCGATATTTTACCGGCATTAGTAGGTAAAGACAGGACCGATCATCAGTTCCCCATGCGTATGGTTCTTGACGCCGGCATCAATTTGACAGGCAGTTCGGATGCGCCCATGACACCGCTTAACTGGAGGCTTGGAATGCAATCCGCGGTACTGAGAGAAAGCCTGACTTCAGGTCGTGTAGGCGGACCCGATCAATGTATTTCTCTTGAGGAAGCGGTGAAAATGTACACTATTAACGGCGCCTGGCAGGATCATATGGAGCACGTCAAAGGCTCCATTGAAGTCGGAAAACTGGCGGACCTGTGTATCCTTGAGAAGGATTTATTCAGTGTGGACCCTCATGAACTGCATGATATACCGGTATTGATGACCATTGCAGGCGGAAAAATCGTTTTCGATAATCTGAGCCGATAAACTATTACCGCAAACGGAATGAATTTAGATCCCTAAACACAGATTAGACGGGGTCATTTTATCTTCATTGGGGAAGATAATTTTCACTTAATCACTTTTATTGGGGAGGGCATGCTATGAATAAGAAAAGAACTAACTGGGTTGCGTTATGTGTGGTCACAGTTACATCTGTCATGTTGCTGGGCGCTTTTACAGGTTCAACTCTTGCCGGTGAAAAAACCTTAAAGGTGGGAATAATAATGCCCTTATCAGGGCCTATCAGCTTTGTTGGCGTTGGGTTGACGAGGGCCGTTAGGCTTTACTTTGACAAGGTCAATGAGGAAGGGGGCCTTGAGCTTGGCGGTGATACCTACATGATCGATCTGATAGCCGAGGATAGCAAGACGGATCCGACCGTTGCGTCCACGGCGACCAAGAAACTCGTTTACAAAGATGAGGCCAATTTCGTCTTCGGAGCTATTACGCCTCCTGTTGCAGCGGCTATTTACCAGGTGTGCGAAAGGGCCAAGGCCCTCCATATCATTACCTGGATCGACGCACCGGCTACACCGGGGGACGTAAGCCCCCAGAAGCATTACGCCATTAGACTGAATCCCACGTCCGATACCAATTGGGAGATGAATTATGATTTTCTCAAGGAGAACTACCCTCAGGCAAAAAGGCTGTTCATCGTGGCCCCGGATGTGGGCCTTCCTATTGAAACGAAGGCCAAGAAGTTAGCCGAGGAGAGGGGATTAACCCTGGTTGGTCATAATATCTGGCCAATAGGAATCGAAGATTTCACGCCATATTACACCAAGGCCCTGGCTACCAACCCGGATATTATTCAGGGCGCGAATAGTGCCCAGGCGGGATTTCAACTCAGGACCGCACGGCAACTTGGTTTCAAGGGTATCTTTATTTCCGATTCCCCCCTCGCGCCGGCAATTATTCTTTCCATCGTCGGGAAGGAGGGCTCCCATGACGTCCTCACAAACGGGATGGATTTTGCGCACCCCACCCCGGGCATCAAAGAAAGTATGGATCGGTGGGCCAAGGTGACTAAGGATCCTTACTTTGAGGACACTCCCGTTACCTATGCCCAGGCAGAAGCCTTTGTTCAGGCCCTTAAGAAGGCGAATAGCGTTAAGGTTGAAAAAGTTATCGCAGCCTTTGAGTCCATGACCGCGCCGGGAAGTTTTAACACCTGCTGGGGCCCGGCCCACATGAGTGGGAAAAAGACGTTTGGCGTGAATCGGGTTTTGAACAGGCCGGTTCCCCAAACACGTCTGATGAACGGGAAGATAGAGTTTTTGGGGCTCAAGATGCCTGCGCTTCAGTAATACTCGATATTCGATCCTTAAAATCAAGAATTCTGAATTTGGATCTCAGAAAAAACGGGGGAGGGGAACGTTTGTTCTCCTCCCCCCCAAGCGAGGGGCCCACCCTAAAATTGTGGGAATGGAACAATGCTGAGCATAGCTGAATATCGGTAGGGGTTTAGGTTTGGATATTACAGCACAAGAATTCTGGCAGGGTTTGATAAACGGGCTGGCCTTGGGATGGATCTATGTCCTCATGGCCCTTGGTCTGACCCTCATCTTCGGCATCATGCGCATTATGCAATTCGCCCACGGCGAAATCTACATGCTGGGGGCATATGCCGTTTACTATTTGACAGTCTCCCTTAAGTTGCCGTTATTTTTAGGAACCTGTTTAGGTATGCTCTTTATCGGGATGCTAGGCCTGATCCTGGAAAGGTCTCTATTTCGTCCGTTAAAAGAAGATTGGCTATCTGCCGTCGTGGCTGCTGTTGGTTTGACCCTAATCCTTCAGAGCGGCGCTATAGCCATGTTCGGTCTGCATCATCGGAATCTCCCCGTGCTGGCTGAGGGACCCTTTAATATTATGGGTAGCATCATCGTACCCAAGGACAGGATAGTTGCCGTCGTGGTGGCTGTGTTTTTGAGCCTGGTTTTGTATCTCTTCCTCAAGGCAACCAAATATGGCCAGGCCATGGTGGCCAGCGCGCAGAACCCGGATGGCGCTATCCTTCAGGGCATCGGTCCGAACAAAATGGCTGCTTTATCCATGGGCATCGGCTGCGCCCTTGCCGCCGCAGGAGGGGTACTGGCAGGGTCAATGTTTCAAATGGGCCCCTACATGGGCCTCTTATCCTTGGTCAAGGGGCTGCTCATCATCGTCCTAGGAGGCTTGGGCAGCTTGCCTGGCGCCATCATAGCAGGGATGAGTCTGGGGATTATTGACGGTCTGTTTCCGATCCTGTTCGGGCATGCCTGGGCTT
>CP070657.1:3032143-3040603 GCA_020355085.1 Deltaproteobacteria bacterium | reverse complement strand
TCAACCACTTCTTCCTTATCACTCAGATGCTTGTTCCCGGGTCCCGTTATTGGAATATGGGCTTCGGCTTGAATAAGGGAGAGGTGGAAGGAGACGAAGAAGGGCTAAAGATCATGAAGACCCTCGGGCAGAATATGGCCTGGCCGCTCAAGAAGATACATGGATAACGCTTTGATGCAATCCCACCCGAGCAAGATCGGCTTGCAATTCACTTGTTTAAAACCCTTACTGGTTTCGGCCGGTAACGATGATCAGGTCGAATACCGAAGGCCAGGTTAATGGCTTGAGAACAGCATTGCTCCCAAGACGGGACAGGAGACGTTTGGCCTGCTGGCGGGATTTGGATGTAAAATACACGGTATCCCGCGAGAAGCTGGATTGAGGAGCTAAATCGATCGCCTTAATCTTGTAACCCATCCCTCCAAGCCTCTTTGCCATCTCTTGAGCCGACGCCAGATTTCCATCTCCGCTAAGCACCTTAATCTTCAATGACCCGACATCTGCCCGCGATTCTTCATGCTCATGTGTAGCGAGTTCTTTCTGGCTCTGAAGCTGAGACTGTTTTCTCTTAACCAAAAGGTTTTCGCTCATAGTTCCCCGGTTCTCCTCCCTCAGGGCTTCTATCTCCTTGTTCAGCAGCTGGTTCAACGTCTTCAAACGGGCCATCTTGTTTTCGTGTTCATGTATGATCCTTTGGTTTTCCGCGTTTAAGACGGCAATCTGCCTCTGGAGCTCAGCATTCTCGAGTCTGAGGCGTTCTTTCTCAATCCATGCCTCATCTTTCGTTCCTTGTGTGGCCTGAGCCATTGGTTCCGCCTTGACATCCCGATCTGGCTGATCAATACCTGCACACCCGAAAAGGCCGAAGCCTCCCCACAGGACAAGCGCAATCAAATAAGCTCGTAGCATTTTCTGCTCCAGTCAAAAATGCCTTGGGTCTTGACCCTGAAGGCATCAAAAACACGAGGCAAATAATACCGCGATTTTAAGGAAACAGAAGCCTCCCTCAAATGGCTCAGGATTCATGCGCGAGGCGGCAGCCGAGCACTTCAGAAACGGTGCTTGCCAGGCCGGGCTCCACCACAATCGTACTCGTAGTAGGCTCATTTGCCTTTTCTCTCTCTTTCAGGGCCTTATGTGCCTCAACCAGCCAGGCTATTGCCGTCTCCGGAGAGACTTTGCCTGTGTTAATGGCCAGATCGAATGCCCGGGGCACGGCATCTTTTAATCGGACATTATAGAAGGATTCGACAAAGGCATCCCGAGCCCTATCACTTTCTCGCAAGAATTCCTCTGCCTTGGCCAGATCCAGCATCTCTTCCCCTTTCATGGCCCGCTTAACCCTGATGCCGAAAGGGGCCTGCACCCATACATTGAGCACATCGGCAAAGCCGGCCAGAACGGTAAACGCCCCCCGGCCTGCGATCACCATGTTCCCGTGGCTTGCAAGCGCGAGAATCACCTGTTTCAAGAATTCGATGGTCGTCGCTCTCATATCTTCAAACCGAGACCAGAAACCCTCTGTGGATTCATACACCTTTTTGAATTCAAAGAGACCGTACTCAAGGAATACCTTTTCGATGGTATTCTTGCCCGCGAAATGATAGCCAAGGGCCTGTGCTGTCTTCTCACCGATGTAGCTGCCATCGCTATAGATCTGCCTGGATATAGTAATAACTGCCATAGACCTCACCTCCCTCACATCTCTGAGAAAAAGGTCATATCTCGACGCCGCTCCTTTGTAACGGATTAAACTCGCTAACTATAACTCGTCAAGCCGATAAAATCAAAGCCTTCATGTGTTTGTTGGCGTATTACAAATTGTGTCAGAGAAGAAAAGGGGGTACCGCCTAGGAAAAACCCCAACCAGCAAGAAAGGGGGTACCTCATGACCATCTTGCGCCCTTATCGGTTACATGTACGGGAAGCAATGTTATGCTCTTATCGCTATATTGCTTCTGCCTCTGTCACTACGGCATTAAGGGGCTAAGGTATCGAAAAAAGTTGATGTCTTATTGCCATTTTCATACCATAATATTAGGTGAGGTTATATCATCATCGTATAGGAATAAACGACGAATCTCAGGATAAGGAGGGATACGTGAGAGTAGCGAAACTTTTTGCGGCACTGTGTATTTGCGTTGCCGTGGTCAGTGCCGCATATGGGGAGGAAAAAAGGTGGGCTGACGAGGCGGAACTTTCATTTGTTAGTACCGGAGGGAACACGGAAGTCGTCAGCCTGTCAGGCAAGAACCTTCTGAAGTATACCCTTACTGACAAACTGCTTGGAACCTGGAGGCTCGGTGCCCTGTATGGGGAAACCGATGATGTCAAGACTGCGGAGCGGTATTTCACCGATTTACGTCTTGATTACTCGTTTTCTGACAAGATCTACTTTTTCGGCATGGGAGGTTGGCTTCAAGATGAATTCACCGGTATTGAATCGCGATACTTCATTGGCCCCGGAGTGGGTTATAGGTTTCTCGCCGGGCCCAAGCACTTCCTCGATGCCGAGGCAGGAATCAACTTCGTCACAGAGGACTATACTAATAATACCGAAGAAGAGTTCCTGGAGGGTCGTCTTTACGGCCTATACCAGTACTCCTTCTCAGAGAAGAACAAGTTCTCTCAGTCCTTGGAGTTCTTGTACGACTTCGACGACAGCGACAACTATAGGATCAACTCAGAGACGGCATTCATAACTGCATTAAGCAATTATCTCTCGCTGAAAACGAGCTATGAGATCAAGCATGATAACGAGCCTGTTCCCGCAACGCTAAAGGAGACAGATACGATCCTGTCAGTCACGCTCGTGGTTAACTTCTAGTAATCCTCGCTAACGAGAGTATTGTATCATTTATGTTGAACATGAAAAACGAGAGGGTGTGAGGGGCATGAGGTCTTCTCTGCTTTGACCGACCCGCAACACAGCAATATGGGTATTGTACCAAAACGACGCGCAGCTTCTGGGGAGACAATCGCCCGCATAAACCATCACAGGGGATCCTGGACGGAATTCCTGCCGGCAGATGAAGATGATTACCCCTTGCTGAACAAGCGCTACATCGCCTTTGAAAGGGCTGCAACTTCATTCTTGCGAAAGCAGGACTTTGTTGAACCAAATCACATTACGTATCTCAGGGTTGCCGTTTGTCTGTTCCTGCTTTTTTCCTTTGGCCAGCTTTCCTATCTTCAGATTCTCACCCTAGCCGCACTCGGCGGGGTAACTGATTTCTTTGATGGGGCCTTTGCACGATCTGCGTCAAAGAAGACAAGGCTGGGAGTACTCATTGATCCGCTCGCAGATAAGCTTCTTATGCTCACCATACTCTATATCCTCGTGGCAAAAAGGGCACTCGATCTACGCTACCTTCTGTTGATGGCATTCATGGAGACACACATAATCATCACGCCACTCCTTTCCTTGATCCGCGATTCTTTGGTGGGCCAAAGAGCTGGAAGGTCTTCCTATCCAAGCTTGAAAGGAGATGGAGCTGATGCCATCCTTGCCCGAACAAGGCCCGCCCTTGCCGGAAGAGTAAAGGTTCATCTGTATGCCTATGCTGTCTTGAGTATGATGCTGGGCAAGGCATTTCAGATTTACTTTCTTTCGGATCTGGCTCATATGCTGCTAATACTGGGAATTTGTGCTGGGGCAGCAGCGTACGGCGCTTATGTGATGAGGTGGCTCAAGAAACCATATCCAATCTCGTAATCGTATCCCACATAATATCGACTTTCCTCTAGCAACATCCCCGAGAACATGCGGCTTCAAAGAGCGAACCTTTCCGGGAGATTCCTTTTGACACACAAGAGTCTTTTTTCTATCATTTCTTTTGTAAAATCACCCCTCATTCATCATGGCGGATGGGATGCGCTTGATGGTCAGTTCGCTGGGGAGAACATTTAATTGCTTGCATCCGCTGAGCATTCTCCTGACTGTTACGGCAAGGCCGCAGCATGAATAGCCTCCTTATTGGCATATTTGTAGCTCTAGCCGTCTGGATCTTCATAAAGCTCCGACAACGCACCGGCGGCTTTCAAAGACTGCCTTCCTCGCCTGATTCGTCCTCGTCTCAGCAGCCTGATAAAAGCAGGGAGATGCCTCGTATCGGTGTTCCGAGAACCATCACCCAGGAGCAAATCACGGCCCTGGAACTAACCTGTTCCAGCCATCCGGAGACTGGAGCTTTGAAGAGGCAGCCTTGATCCTTGATACCGTCACCTACCTGCGGGCGGTTTGCGCAAAGGCACTCGGAAAAAGGGAGCCACCTCTGGAGGTGCAAAATGAGCTTCTTACCTATATCCTGCAAGATCAGGATCTTCGAGACTATGTCCGTGAGTGGGGTAAAGACCGGCGCGAAGCAGGGATCGATGATAAGCCACCTCAACTCAAGCACAACGATCATTATGAACGGGTGGCAAAAATGGCGATAAAATGTACAAACCGTCGAAAGAAAGATAGTAGACAGCACTAGTCCTTGTTTTCGAGGCAACAGATGAACGAACACGTTGAATCCATCATCGCCACCCTGATCCGGCAAGGAGCTGGGGCGAACTCCTTTCTCGGTTTTGATCCTGCCGAACAGATCGCCAAACCATTGACGGAGGATCTGGATATTGCGCGGGCACTCAACAGCGCGTTCCTTATCGTTCTTGCCGGTAAGACACATCCGTCATTCGCCCGGGCAAAGGACCTTTTGAACCATCTCTCGGAAAAACCCGAATGGTCAAACATAGCCTCCTTCTATCTGAACGGGGTTGGTCTGGTTCACGACGAAATCGAGGGCGCATGCAAGGAGCACCCTGATTTTGCCCACCGCCTTAAAAGCCTTTCCAGCTGGCTATCACAGAATCAAGGTCCCTTGCGAAACGAGGAGACCGCCGAAAGCATGTGGGCCCTCTTTTTCCCTGAGGGTCATGGGGTCCGGGCCTACAGAAGTGAGCTGATTGAGGCCTTGCGGGCTAAAAGGGAAGTCACCGTTACCAGCCTCAATACCGCCCCTATTACGGATCCAGCCCGGCAAATACTCGTTACCTCGAACGTCCTGCTTACGCTGCCGGGCTCAGCGAAATCACCATATGAGCTCCCGGTGAGCCCGGAGCTGAGAGAACAGCTCATCCAAGTAAGCCATGAGCCGCAACTCCACTGGTACGATCACCCCATTCAGATCGGTGTTGACCCGAAAAACAATGAAGTCCTCCATGGTCTCAGGGGCCTCGATGAAGCTCTTGAGTTCGAACGGAGTCGGGGCAACATGGCACCCAACGCAAAAGTAACCTGTATCCTCTCGGTCTCTGTAACGCACCGAGGTCTCCAGGGTATGGCCAAAAAGCACCTTGAAGAAGAATTTCACCGGTCAGCCCGCTTAAAGAATCTCGATGCTTATGTTTTCACCGAGGCCGACACCCGGTTCATACTCGATGATATCCTGGCCCCTGCGGCTACCCATTATTTGGATTGCAGGGATGCAAAGGAGCACCTGGCCGTGTTCGGTGTGGACGGCGAATATGGCAGGCACTACAGCTTCCTGAAGGCAATTGCCCCCTTCTGGAGCATTCTCATGCAACCTGCAATACGGGCCACCTTCAAGATCGACCTCGATCAGATCTTTCCGCAAAAGGAGCTTGGTGAGCAAAGCGGCGCATCCGCTCTTGAGCATTTCATGACGCCACTCTGGGGAGCTAGGGGCATTGATTCGAGCGGCCGGCCTGTGGAGCTGGGAATGATCGCCGGCGCTTTGGTCAACGAAGCGGATATCGCCAAATCCCTTTTTACTCCTGATGTCCCCTTTCCAAACCGGGCACTTGCTCCGGATGAATTCATCTTCTACAGCACCTTGCCCCAGGCCCTCTCAACTGAGGCCGAGATAATGACTCGCTACCATACGGACAAACTGAACGGCCGCAGTTCTTGCATCCAGCGAATACATGTCACCGGGGGCACGAACGGCATACTCATTGACAGCCTACGCCGTTATCGTCCCTTCACTCCCTCTTTTATCGGCAGGGCTGAGGACCAGGCCTATATCCTCTCAACCTTTCCCAATGCGGGCACAAAACTGGCATACGCGCATAAGGACGGTCTTATCATGCGCCATGACAAGGGGGCCTTTGCCCAAGAGGCAATTGATGCAGCCTCCACAGCCAAACTTATCGGCGATTACAACCGAATCCTCTACTTCTCCGCATATGCAAGAGCGCTTACCGATGATATAGCAAGCCTAAAGGACCTCATAGATCCGTTCACCGGCTGCTTTGTATCCACGATCCCCATAACGGTTGTCTATCTGCGCTTCACCTTTAAGGCGGCATCTCTTCTTGTCGAGGGTCATAGCGACCGGGAACTCGATTTCATACGTTTGGGTGCGAACCGGATCACGGCCGCACTCGATTTCATATACGGTAAAAACAGCAGGCTCACGGACCAATACGAAAAAGAACGCTTCGGGTGGAACCTTTACTATGATACCCTTTCAGCCATTGAACATGGTATAGCGGAGGGCGATGAATATGCCCTTGATCTGCGGAAGAAGGCCCGAAGGATAATCAGGCAGTGCGCGATTGATTTCAATTGAATCACCGTTGAGGTAGCTCTTATGGTATCAAAAAAGCTGACCTTTATCCTTAACCCAAATGCAGCAATGGGCGCGGTGAACAAGGCATGGCCACGAATCGAAGCCCTCGCCAAGAATCGATTAGGGTCATTTCAAGCCTTGCACACTGCCGGTCCGGGAGACGCTACAAACCTCACCCGCCAGGCCCTCCTGGAAGGCACCGAGATCGTGGTTTGTATCGGAGGTGACGGAACGCTCAACGAGGTTGTCAACGGTTTCATGCAAGAGGGCGGTCCCCTTCGGCAGGATGCCCTCCTTGCCTTCATTCCCATGGGTACGGGGTGTGATTTTATAAGAACCGTTTCCATACCGCGGGATGCAAACAGGGTCTTCGATTTGATTTTGGACTCCCGTGCCCGGGCCGTCGATTTGGGGCTGCTGCGGTACAGGGACCATCAGGGTCGGCCCGCATCCCGGTACTTTCACAATCTCACCAGCTTTGGCCTGGGAGGTGAGGTGGACGAACGCGTTAACAAGACCACCAAGGCCTTGGGGGGGTTTGTCTCATTCATCTGGGCGACTTTGATCTCCCTGCTGATATACGATAAAAAGAAGGTGCACCTCACAGTGGATAACAGTTTCGACCAGGAAGTCGTAACGTGGAATATAGCGGTGGCCAACGGGCAGTATCATGGGGGCGGGATGTGGGTAGCCCCCGACGCCGCTGTGGACGATGGCCTGTTTCACATTACGGTTATCGGCGATCTGAGCCTGCCCCAGGTATTCTTGAACCTGCCGAAGCTATACAACGGAAAGATCCTCGAAGTTAAGAAGGTATTCAGCCTCACGGGGAAGAGAATAGAGGCCCATTCCAATCAGCGGGTCCTCTTGGATGTGGATGGCGAGCAACCGGGCCAGCTGCCGGTGAGTATCGAGATAGTGCCAGGAGCATTGCTCCTGATCGCACCGAGCTAGTGGCACTGGTCGTATACGCAAGGACTGATTGTCTATATTGACTCTATTCTAAATACATGTCGGGTAATGGCGGGGTGATCCAGGTCGGCATTGAAGGTTTTCTCAACAAAGGTTACCCGATTGTCCGCGTCTATGAGCATGACTGTGGAAGACCGGGTGCCATACGTGGGGCTCACAATAAAGATGGGAGACAGGATGCGCTCCCATTCAAGACCAACGCCGGTATCCGGAAGGTCTTCATCGCCAGCAATGGTGTGGTCCGCCAGTATAAGAAATAGCTCTTCCAGAGAAGGGGCTTCCTGCTCCGAAAGGAGGTGCACCAAGGCATCTTTAGACTTGACAACCTTTGGCCATGGGGTATCTAGTAAGTGGTTGCCCAGGCCGTAAATGCCGGCAGACAGGGACCGAACCCCATCACCTCGATTGGAGTACCAGTAGTATTGCCCCTTCTTTCCAACGATGAGATTGAATCCGTTGTACTTCTCCGCCTCCCTGTCTAGTTTTTCGATATATTCCTCAGGGCCTAATTCACCAAGCAAAAAGTCGCTGACGAGCTTGCCCCGCGAAGGAGCGCCATCTCTTATTGATGCTGGATCGCGGTAGTTGGTGACCGCACCGATGCTGCCTTTCCTGGTAATGCCCAGCCACGTGCCGCCTGCCCGAAGATCCTTGCCTGCAAGCACGGAAGGCGCCTCATCCCAAAAATAAGCGGAAGCGCTCGGTCGCTCGTAGTATTCATCCCTGTTAGCCAGGAGTATCAGTGGATAGGTTGCATGTGTATTGAGGGCCATTAGTAAAAGGCACATGATTCCTCTTTCCGATCTTCCATGTTCGGAGACCTTTACAAAACGTGACAATTCCCGTCATCCTAGAAAAAGACGATGGGCTTTTTTGCAGTGACTGGCGGAAGGGTGCTGTCTTTTCGCAA
>CP070657.1:3017296-3032043 GCA_020355085.1 Deltaproteobacteria bacterium | reverse complement strand
AACGTGTCTCTGATCAATTCCTTAAGCCTGCCCGGGTCTATGGGTTTGGTGAGATAGAGCTCGCAACCGCATCCTTCTTCGCTCTGGAGATCCCTTGCCTCGGTTTTCGCGGTAAGCATAATGATTTTTACCGCGCTCATCTCGTCAGCCCTCTCTCGCACCTCTTTGCAGAGATCGAAACCGGTCATTTTGGGCATCACCACATCCAGGATCAAGAGATCAAAGCGTTCCTTATCCAATATCTCCAACGCCTCCTGCCCCCGGGTGGCAACCCGAACCTCATAGCCTGAGGATGCAAGGAGCTCCTTGAGGGCCTCGAGCACCAGTACATCGTCGTCAACAACCAGAATCCTATGCGCCATTGTTCCCCCTTGGCTCTTGCTTGATACCAGTTCTCCCATGTCCGTCCAGATAGACGGGCAGGCCTAAGATAAATGTCGTGCCTTTATTCGGCTGGCTCTTGACCTTGATTTTCCCCTGATGAGCCTCCACGATGCGGTAACTGATTGAAAGCCCAAGGCCTATCCCCTTGTCGGAATCCTTGGTGGTGAAGAAGGGATTGAAGATCTGTTCGATCTCTTCCGGTGTCATGCCCACCCCGGTATCACTGACCCTGAACTCTACCTGCTCGTTTTTCTTATTCAAGGCTGTTTGGATGGTGAGCACTTTTGGCGAGCTCTTTTCCATGGCATCCCGCGCGTTGGAGATTAGATTCAATAGAACCTGCTCGATTTGATTCTTATCTCCCAACACCTTGGGCACGTTCTCGGCTAAGTTCAGCTCCACCTCTATGCCCATATTGAGAAGCTGTTGGCGAGTGAGCGCCATCACTGACAATACCGCTTCATTCGCATCCATTGCAGTGAATTCGAACTCTGATTGCCGAGAGAATTCTTTAAGTTTCTTTACAATCTTTTGAATCCGTTGGTTACACTCTTTGAGCAGCAGGACTCTCCTTTTCAACTCGGAGTTATCATCTGCTTCGCTCTCCAGTAAATGGAGGTAGGTATCCGATGCCATGAGGGGATTGTTAATCTCATGGGCCACGCCGGTTACCAGGTCGCCGAGTGCCCTCATCTTGACCGCCTGAATCAGTTCTGCTTGCGTTGCCAACAGTTTTTCCGACAGCTTTTTCCTGGCAGTAATATCCTGAAATACACCCATCGTCCCAACAACTTCGCCATAGTCATCATACAGGAGTGTGTCGGAGGTTCTAATGGTGATAATCTTACCTCCAACACGCATGTCAAACTCATAATCCCTGATCCGGCCAAATTCCCTCAGCTTGCGCATGATTTCACGTGCTTGGTCAATGCCTCCTTTGTAATAGTTAGATATATGTTGTCCGATAATCTGGTGACCGCGCAATCCAATGAGCTCTCTGAGCGACCGGTTGGCATAGGTAATATACCCCTTGGTGTCTGTGGTAACGATGGCGTCAATAGAGCTTTCGAGTATGTTTTCAAGGAAATTTCTGGAGTTCGTGAGCTCTTTTTCCAACCGCAGGAGACTGGGCGTAATTTGGGTAATTTCAAGGATACCCTTAGATTGACCTTTTGAGTTTTTCAGGCGGGTAAATACGGAGACAGCCGGGAAGAGATCTCCGTCCTTATGACGGCGCAGCAATCGCTCCTCGGCCCAACCCTCGCCCTTCACAGTTTCAGCGATATGTTCGAACAGGCGGGTATTCTGATCGTCTTCTGAGAACGTGAGTTCCGGCAGATACCGATCCTTTGCCTCATCTTCCGTATATCCAAACAGATTGGCTGCACCCCGGCTGAACAGCTTAATAGTACCATCAAATCCCGTAACAATAATCGCGGTATGCGTTGCAGAATCCAGTATGCTGTTCAAAACCCCGGGAGCAGCCATCTGTTTACGTCTCTCCTTACGTGGCAAGCATGGAAGCTATCCCCTGTATCATGCCCTCAAAAGGAGAAAACGTCAAACCGAAAGTCCCCCGTTCTCTTAAACGACCCGTTCGGCTACCAGCTTATCAACGACGCTCGGATCAGCGAGCGTGGTCGTGTCACCCAGATCACCGATATCCCCGGCCGCGATCTTCTTGAGGATCCGCCGCATGATTTTTCCGCTTCTGGTCTTGGGTAGACCATCGGCCCACTGGAGCTTCTCAGGTGTTGCAATCGGCCCGATCTCGGTTCTCACGTGCTGCACGAGTTGCTTCTTGAGCTCGTCTGTTTTCTCCACGCCGCTGTTCAAGGTAACAAAGGCGTAGATGGAGGTGCCTTTGATTTCATGGGGGTAGCCCACCACTGCTGCCTCGGCGACCGTGGGGTGGGAAACAAGGGCGCTCTCGATCTCTGCGGTTCCCATCCGGTGACCGGACACGTTAATAACGTCATCTATACGCCCGGTGATCCAGTAGTAACCGTCTTCATCCCTGCGGGAGCCGTCCCCGGCCGTGTATTTGCCCGGGAACTGGACGAAGTAGGTCTCCTTGAATCGTTCCGGGTCACCATACACCCTTCTCATGAGTCCCGGCCATGGTTGTTTTATACACAAGGCCCCTGAACACGGGCCTTCGAGTTCGTTGCCGTCATCGTCCACAATACAGGGGTTAACGCCGAAGAACGGAAGGGTTGCCGAGCCCGGTTTGATGGGTATAGCACCGGGAAGGGGTGTTATAAGAACACCGCCCGTCTCGGTCTGCCACCAGGTATCTACAATGGGGCAGCGCCCGCCGCCCACGGTGTTGTAATACCACAACCAGGCCTCTGGGTTAATGGGCTCACCCACGGTTCCGAGGAGCTCAAGCGTGCTGGTATCGTGTTTCTTCACATAGTCATCACCCTCCTTGGCGATCGCACGAATGGCAGTCGGAGCAGTGTAGAAGAGATTGACCTTGTGTTTTTCAACCACCTCCCAGAACCTTCCGGCATCCGGGTACGTGGGAACTCCCTCGAAGATAATACTGGTTGCGCCGTTACACAGCGGCCCGTACACGATATAGGAGTGGCCCGTAACCCAGCCGATATCGGCGGTACACCAGAAGATATCCTCTTCGTGGTAGTCGAAAATGAGCTTGTGGGTTACTGCCACAAAAACGAGATAACCGCCCGTAGTATGCAATACCCCCTTGGGCTTTCCTGTTGAGCCTGAGGTATAGAGGATGAAGAGCGTATCTTCGGCATCCATCTCCTCGGGCGGACAATCGGCATCTACCTGAGCCATTTCCTCGTGATACCAGGTATCAATCTTGTCGTTCCATTTTACCTCCACATTAGCCCGCTTAACCACGATATTGGTCTCCACGCTCGGACACGCCTTGAGTGCCTCATCGGCGTTCTGTTTGGTAGGAACCGCCTTTGCACCTCGAAAGGTCCCGTCACAGGAAATCAGTACCTTTGCTTCACAGTCCTGGACCCTGTCACGAAGGGAGTCTGCGGAGAATCCACCGAATACGATGCTGTGGATGGCCCCAATCCGCGTGCAAGCCAGCATGGTAATCGCAAGTTCCGGAATCATCGGCAGATAAATAGACACCCGATCGCCCTTCTTGACCCCTTTTTTCTTGAGCACATTTGCGAACTTACACACCTCTTCATGGAGCTGCTTGTAGGTGAAGGTTTTGGTGTCTGACGGATCATTGCCCTCGAAAATGATGGCGATCTTATCGCCTCTCTTTTCGAGCTGCCGGTCAAGGCAGTTATAGGAGACATTCAACTTTCCATTGATAAACCATTTATGTTCGGGGGATTTGTTCCAATCATATTCACAGACCTTATCCCACTTCTTGAACCAGGACACATACTCCTCGGCCACTTCACCCCAATAACCTGCGGGATCATCAACAGAGCGCTTCCACATCTTCTGGTATTGTTCCATGCTATTAATATGCGCTCGCTTCTTCCAGTAATCAGATACCGGAAAAACCTTTCCTTCGAGAGATACCTCTGTGTTCATATTTTATCCTCCTTACTAGAATGATCTTCAAGTGACTGGTAAATCCTTGAGCAACTATACAGGTCACACCCTTGCAACAATTCACCTTTTCCCATCTCTTCCTGCCCTCCTTTCACCATCCTTTGTTGTGACCTGGGTATTATTGTTCCTCTGTTATGGTTAGAATCATTTCCCAGCAATTGCCGGACGTGCCAATGCGTTTAAAACCAACCTTACGGTAAAGGGCGATTGCAATGAAGTTGTTTCTCTCCACACTCAGCCAGAGGGTGGAGAGCTTCTCCTTACGTGCCCAGTCTATGACGTAGAGCGTAATGGCAGTACCAATCCCTTGGCTCTGATAATCTTGGTGGACAAAGATAAAGTACTCCGCCCAGTTCACCGGCATAGAAAAAAGGCTGGCGTGTCCGATCACGGCATCCTCATGCAGGGCCAGGAGATTCGTACCATTGCTGATCATACCCTGCGTCCATTGGTGTCGTTTTTCCCGGTCCATGGGCGGTAGCCCCTGCACGGACCCAAGCGGGCTGTACCTATCGTACATGCCTGTTAGCGATGCGAAGTAGTGCTCCTCATACGGTATTATGGTTATGAGATGGCCTTTTTCGCTCTCTACTGTCTTAACAGTTGAAAAAGATCTCATGTGCGGCCTTCGGGGAGCGCCCTGCTCAACGCCATGCCTTTATCCTCTCCTCTCGTCACCAGATCTCCGCACTCCTCCTCACATCGAGCCAGCGTCTCTGAGATCGGGTGAGGGGGCCGATCTGCCCTTCGATCCACTCCACATCGCCGGTTAAGAGGGCCAGTTTCTCAGGACCGGTGAGATCGTAGTCATCCAGGGCATCGGCTGCATCCTCCAGGAGGCTGGTGAAGAAGTGGGGATCGGATGCGGCCTTCTCCAGCACCTTGATGATCTCCTCTTGGTGGATGAGCTCCTGGTCCTCGGGGGCCTGGGTGGCTGCCAGATTGAGTGCCGAGGCACAGGCCTTGAGCAGCTGATCAGGGGTAAAGGGTTTCTCCAGATAATCCGCTGCTCCTAGTTTCATGGCCTGGACTGCTGAGCGGACCGTGGCATAGCCGGTGATGATGACCACGGGCAGGGATGGCTTGGCCCGTTTGACATCTCTCAATACCCGCATCCCGCCGATATCGGGCATGCGGATATCAGTGAGAACGATGTCGTAGTTTCCTTGGATGGCCTTATCCCGTCCCTCACGGCCGCTTAAGGTGATATCTACGCTGTAGTCCTCTTCACGTAAGATCTTGCTGACGCTATCCAGGACGATCTGCTCGTCATCGATCACTAGGGCTTTGTGTGTTTCCATGGGTTTCCTCCTGATGTATTACGCATTCCCACAGCACTTAGTCCACATCGACCACATCGAAACCGGCAGACGTGAGCTCTTTTACCACCTGATCGGCGTTCTCAGACTTGAGGCGCAACACGATCAGCCATTCTTCGCTGCCCTCCTCAGGGGGGAAGGTCATCAGGCTCAACAGGACGGTTTTGTGCCGGTCCAAGACCTCCATGATACTTTGCATATTGCCGAAATCCTTTGAGGCCCGTATATCGATCCTTGTACCCTCCTCTCTCACCCCCAAGATTTTTGTCATTATCCTCACGATATCCGACTCCGTGGCAATGCCTACCAGTTTGCCATCTTCCACAACGGGAAATGCCCCGAAGCCCTTCTCCTGCCCCAATTGTAGGGCCTCTTCAGCCGGCATATCCGGAGAGATCGTAAATGGGTCCCTCACCATTATGTCTTTGACGGTCATCTTGGCCAGGAGATAATGCAACTCATGAATGCTCAATGCTGTAGCCGGCGACGGAGATGCCTCCAGAAGCATCCGTTCGGTTACAAGCCCTACCAGTTTGTCCTTTTTGAGGACGGGCAGTCTCCTGATCTTGTGAGCCTTCATTATCTTTCTGGCATCGTGGATCGAGGTGTCCCCGCTCACTGCCACCACATTGGTACTCATGATGTCTCGTATTCTCATGTTTCCCCCCTTTCCTTGTCTACGATTCTCAACACACCATCATCAACCCTTACGAGGCGTGTGACACATTCGTTTTAACCACTGACCCCTTGGCGATTCCGGCACGTTTCACTAGTGGATCTGTCTGTTCTCCTGCCCCGTATCACAGACCAAAACACCGCCCGTGATCCGAGGCATGGAATGCTCAATGGATCGGCCTGGTGATAATTACTCCTTGCCTATTTAATGCGAGACACCGGCTGCGTTTTCTCTTGGTACAAGGTATTCAAATGAAGAGCGAGGTTCAATCAGGTAATGTACCCAAAAAGATAAAAAGTACACCCATTTAAGGATGGGAGGCGGTCATTCGTGGTGCCTCTCCCTATCGCACGTAGGGCGAACTACCCAATAAGGTATGCCGCCAAGGGCTCCAAGCAGATCGACACGGCATTTGGTGTTACCCACGGGCCTAGAGAAGTATCAGAAACGAGATATCGTGAATGTAACTACCTTTATACCAAGGATAGCACCGAATGTAAATACTCCGCCGCCGGGACGCGCGGGTTTGCTTTCCTATCTCAATTTCGACACGGAGCAGTTTCGCACAGATGCGATCAAGGTCAGCTCCAATTAGTAGGTATTTTGCCCTATTCCAGGTAGTCTAAAACGCATGCGTGTATCATTCCCAACATCCAACAAGGACTTTTGAGTAGAATGCCGGATTGAATCTACTTCCCGATTTCTATACACTGTGTTTCAGATTCGGCCTTGAGTGTTATAATGGGGTTAATGTGCGGTTACCTCTATCCCAAGCAGAGCGCAGCCGGAGGGATCTCTGTGTCGAGCGCGTACGGTAACCGATCCTCAGAACCATCGAGGTGTCGCTTTGATATGGCGTTTCACCGTCGGTTCTCTGTTTCCTTCCAGAATCTCCTTGTAGGTCTTGGGGTCAGGTGACGAATAACCGTTCATCGCCCGAGCCTTGGAGGAACCGCACACATTCAGATTCCCGCTTTGCCACCGGGAGGAAAGGCTATGACCCAAGGAAAAACGGTTCTCATTATCGATGATGATCCCGACTTCGTGGCGGCCATCCAAAGAATCCTAACGACTGCTCACTATCAAGTTGCGACTGCAGGGAGCGTGGCAGAGGGCATGGAAGCGATCGCCAAAAAAAGACCTGATCTCATCGTGCTTGACGTGATGATGGAAAACTATGATAGTGGCTTCAACATGTGTTACGATTTGAAGCACGACCATCGCTACAGAGACATCCCGATTCTGATCATAACAGCGGTTACCGAAGTCACCGGCCTGAAGTTCAGTCCTGAAACCGATGGCGAGTACCTTGAGGCGGATGACTATGTGCAGAAGCCGATCAGCGCGGAAGCCCTTTTAGCCAAGGTTAGACAGCTCGTCTAGTTTCTGTCGTACGTTCAGCCTTTGGTTGCCCGCCCTCATGTTCTGTGAAAGGCAGACACCTTTTGCTATAGCTAAGACTCGCGGAAAAGAGGCGTCCGAATCACGAGGGCGAAAACGTATCAATTTCCATACCGGTCGGAGTTACAGAAGGTGGCTGAGAAAGCCCGCATATTGGTAATCGATGATGAAAAGGTGATCCTCGATTCCTGCACGCGCATCTTGACGGAAGAAGGGTACGCCGTAAAAACCGCTGCAAATGGTGAAATAGGGATTAGGCTCTTCCATGAATTCCATCCTGACCTGGTATTGGTCGATCTGAAGATGCCCGGAAAGAGTGGTCTTGAAGTCCTGGCGGAGATCGAGCAGGCCAATCCGGATGTGGTCAGGATCGTTATTACCGGGTACGCAACAGTGTCTTCAGCAGTGGATTCGATGAAAAGAGGAGCCTATGATTTCATACCGAAGCCGTTCACTCCCGATGAAATGACCCTCATCATCTCACGGGGGCTCGAAAGACGGCAACTGCTTCTCGAGAAACAGGCCCTGAGGTTGGAGCAGGAAAAAACGCGGAGAAATATGGTCTCCCTCGTCTCCCATGAATTACGTGCTCCTCTCGCTGCTGCGGTGCAATACTTGGAAGTCATTCTCGGGGGCATGGCCGGTGAAATCTCCCTGGACGCCAAGGAAATGATCGATCGCTGCAGCATCAGGCTTAAAGAGCTGCTGGACCTTTTGAGCCGATGGCTCAGCCTTGCCTCCTTCGATCCGATGAGAATGGCAGAGCATTTCACGGAGGTTGATCTCGTAGAGGTGACCCGGGAATCAATTGAGGGGTTGAAATCCCTGGCCGAAGAAAAGAAAGTCAGTCTTGCGCTCAATACAATCGGGAATTCGGTCCCCATAGAGGGCAACAAAATATCCCTGGGGGAGATCTTCAACAATGTGATCGGCAATGCCATCAAATACAATAAAGAGAATGGGTGGGTGCGAGTAACCGTGGAGGAGAGGGACCAGGAAGTATTGATTGAGATCGGTGATGGCGGTATGGGGATTAAAGAAGAGGATCTGCCGAGAATATTCGATGAGTTCTACCGGGTTGATGGCAGGAGAAATGCCCCTATTAAGGGATCAGGGCTCGGTTTAGCGATTGTCAAGAGGATGGTCGATGCCCACGGGGGCAGCATTGCTGTGGAAAGCAGATTGGGAGAGGGAACAATCGTTACAATACGTTTACCCAGGTCACCTCAGTTTGCCGAAGACGTTTAACAGAGGATAATGAAATGGATCTCGACGCAAGGGGGAAACAAGACGTTGATTTAGTCTTTGAGCCTAACCTGGCCAGGATAGAAAGAATACTGCCTCAGGTTAAGGACCATCGTCTCTTTCAGCTCAGATTCGTGGATGATTCCGTTGCCGAGGCGTTTTCACATGTCCCTGGTCAGTTTGTAGAGGTAACCCTGGTCGGCGTCGGTGAGGCACCTGTATCCATATCATCACCGCCGACACGACCCGGGGTCATCGAACTGTGCGTTCGAAAGGCGGGATCGGTGACGAGCGCCCTGTTTGAACTCCAGAAGGGCGATCTGGTTGGTCTGCGCGGACCTTTTGGAAGCGGCTTCCCGCTGGATGTGTTAAAGGGTCAGGATCTGTTACTTGTCGCGGGAGGCCTTGGAATGGCACCTCTGCGCTCTCTCCTGCAGGCCGTTTTGGATAACCGAGCGAGTTACGGCGACTTGGTCTTGATGTACGGTGCCAGAAATCCCGATGACCTTCTTTTCAAGTACGAACTCCTGGGTTTGATGAACAGAACGGATATTAGGTACCTTTTGAGTGTTGATGTGGACGATGAAGGGATCTGGCGTCAGTATATTGGTGTTGTGACCGGGCTGTTTCAGAATGTTCAGCTGAATCCTGATACCACCTTCTGTGCGTTGTGCGGACCGCCGGTCATGTATCGCTTTGTGGTCAAGGAATTAGTTGAGAGGGCCATTCCAACAGACCGAATATTTGTGTCATTAGAACGGATGATGCAGTGCGGTGTGGGAAAGTGCGGACACTGTGCCATCGGTGAATACTACTGCTGCACGGACGGGCCGGTCTTTCGGTATTCGGACGTCAGTCATATAGGGGAGGCAATCTAGTGTCACACACATTGGTCGTATGCCCATTCTGTGGGTGCGGATGCAATTTCTACCTTGAGGAGAGAGGAGGGCGGGCGGTTGGCGTGACACCGAGCCGCAATCATCCGGTAAACCAGGGGGCGCTGTGTGCGAAGGGGTGGAAAGCACATGAGTTTATCAATCGCCCCGAAAGGCTTCAATCGCCCATGATTCGAAATGGAGGTCTTGTGAGAGATGCAACGTGGGATGAGGCGTTGGATCTCGTGGCAAACCGGTTCATGGGCATCAAGAAACAATTTGGGAGTAATGCCTTGGCATTTTTATCCTCAGCCAAGCTCACCAATGAAGAGAACTATCTTTTCATGAAAATGGCTCGGGCAGTCTTTCGGACGAATAACGTCGATCATTGTGCCCGTCTTTGACACGCTTCAACGGTGGCCGGGCTGGCCGCCTGTTTCGGCAGTGGTGCCATGACAAGTTCGATCCAAGAGTTTGACGACGCTGAGGTCTTTTTCGTGATCGGCTCGAACACCACAGAACAGCACCCGATGATTGGGGCCCGCATCATGGAGGCCGTAAGGGAAAAGAACGCGCAACTTATCGTAGCAGATCCCCGTGAAATAAAACTGGCAAAATTGGCCTCCCACCACCTGAAGCAAAAGATGGGCAGCGACGTAGCCTTACTGAACGGTCTGATGCACATCATTCTAAACCAAGGGTGGGAGGCAAGAGAGTTTATCGAACAGAGAACGGAGAACTTCGATGCCTTAAAGGATGTTGTTTCCTCTTATACACCTGAAAGGGTAGCTGAGATAACCGGCGTAGACAAGAGCGCTCTACGAAAGGTTGCTGAAATCTATGCCAAGGCTCCACGGGCCATGCTTGTTTATGCCATGGGGATCACACAGCATATTGCCGGGACTGATAATGTAAAATCGTGTGCCAATCTCGCCATGCTCACAGGGCATATCGGTTACCCATCCACTGGGGTTAACCCGCTGAGGGGCCAGAACAACGTGCAAGGTGCCTGTGACATGGGAGCACTCCCCAATGTATACTCCGGCTATCAGCCCGTTTCAGACCCAAAAATCCGACAGGGGTTTGAGAAGGCATGGGGTGTAGATAGCCTGAGTGACCATGCTGGACTTACGCTTACGGAGATGATAGATGCCGCTCTCAGCGGAGATATCAAGGCCCTCTATATCATGGGGGAAAATCCCGTTGTGAGTGACCCCGATGCACGCCATGTGGTGAGGGCCTTGAGAAGGCTAGATTTCCTGGTGGTGCAGGATATCTTCTTGACGGAAACGGCTAGACTTGCCCACGTAGTCCTTCCCGCTTCGAGCTTTGCCGAGAAAATGGGAACATTTACAAATACCGAAAGACGAGTTCAGCTCAGCAGACAAGCATTGCCCCCTCTCGAGGGGACTTTGCCTGACTGGAAGATCATTTGCGAACTATCGTCACGGTGCGGATATGCCATGGGCTACAAGAGCCCTGTGGAGGTTTTGGATGAGATAAACAAGGTGACGCCTTCTTATGGGGGGATTACCTATGACCGCCTCAGGGATTCGTGGGGCTTGTCCTGGCCCTGCCCTGATGAGGACCATCCGGGGACACCGTATTTACACAAAGACAAGTTTGCCCGAGGTCTCGGTTTCTTTGATCCCCGGGACTATATTCCACCTGCCGAGCCGCCGGATGAACTGTATCCTTTCACGCTCATAACCGGAAGGGTCGGCTTTCAGTTTCATACGGGAACAATGACGCGAAAAACCTCTGTACTCAATAGAGAAGCCCCTGGATCTGTCCTGGCAATAAACCCAACGGACGCACGAAGGTTGAAGCTGACAGAGGGGAGCACGGTAGCTGTGGAATCCAGGCGCGGTGAACTCCATTTGCCGGTCCATATAACGACTGACCTACCGGAGACTGTTGTCTTTGGCACCTTTCATTACAGCGAACAGAATATTAATGATTTGACGATTAACGCAGTTGATCCTGTGGCGAAAATACCGGAATTCAGTTGTGCGGTCAGTATTAGGAGGATCTCATGAAAAGGCTCAGAAAAGAGAATGTTTCACCCTTTCTTAATGAAATGAATAAAGAGGAGACGGTATTGTGCCCGCAATGGATCGATAAGAGAGATCTCATGCTCATCCCACTGGGAGACGGCGAGTATACCGGTGACATCGGCAAAACAACGATTTCAGCCAAAACCGTTTTGTTTCCGCAGACCGAAGAGATCTTGTTTTTCAAAAGCGATGCGATTTCGAAGATCATTGATTCCTCAAAAACACTGGTTTTCGGCATAAGGCCCTGTGAAATGAAGGCAATTCAGTTCGTCGACCGCTTCATGACCCGTAACAACTTCCGTGACCCCAATTATTTCGCAAGAAGGGAAAATGTGACTACCGTTGTTGTTGCCTGCCATGAGCCTCCCAGTGCCACGTGTTTCTGTTCGGATGCTGGGGGAATGCCGTATCTGGAAGAAGGATACGATGTTCAATTGTTCGATGCCGGGGACCATTACTTGGCCCTCGCGGGCAGCAAAGCCGGGAAAACGATCTTGGCCGGCGAGTATTTTGAAAAAGGAGATACCGATGATACGGTACAGCTCTTGGCGATAAAGGAGAATGCCCTCGCCTCACAGAAGAATGGACCAGGAACGAAGAGGGCGATTGAGGTTCTGCGCGACGGGGATCCCGGCCAGGGCTTCTGGGAAACACTGGCAGGCAGATGCATCAACTGCGGCGGATGTGTTTATGTTTGCCCAACCTGTACCTGCTTCAATGTCTACGATCTTCCTTTTGACGGCGGGCACGTGCGTCGGCGGAGTTGGGATGCTTGTCTTTATGCCGGTTTCAGCAGAGAGACAAGTGGACATAACCCGAGGCCGACCGAGGGGTCGAGATTGGCAAGGAGACATGCGCACAAGCTTAAGTACGATGTGATCAACTTTCATGAATCGGGATGTATCGGCTGCGGCAGATGCTCAGACGCGTGTCCTGTCGGGCTCGGGGCCATAGAGATTATCCAAGAGCTAAACAACTTGTAACCAGTTTGGAGATCCTTTATAATCACGCCATGCCGCGGCTCCGGCATCTTGCTTGTGAGGCGGTCTCTTGGATCGGCACCATGGGGGGCTCATATGGGTGAAAAGGGCAAAAAGATCTTGATTATCGACGATGATCCCGATTTTGTTCGCACAACCGGGATCGTTTTGAAATCCGCAGGCGATGATGTCTTTGAGGCATTGAGCGGTAAAGAAGGCCTCGAAAAATCGAAATCCGATAAACCCGACCTGTATATCATAGACCTGATGATGGAGACGTACAGCGAAGGGTCGAATATTGTCAGGATTCTCAGCGAGAACACAGAAACAAAGGACAAGCCGAGGATTATGATTACCTCCGTCGATCTGAAGGGACCTTGGCAGGCTTATCCGCAAGATGAATGGCTTGCCTGTGACGTCCTCTTGCAGAAACCCGTGTCCCCGGATGATCTTTTAAAATGCGTTCGAGACGCATTAACCGGGACATAGATCCCTACCAGATCTCAGCGCTGAGTCGCTGCTCCAGCCATTTCCTCTGTACCGGCGTCAGTGGCCCGGCATGCTTCTCTATCCATTCGATATCACCCGTGAGCACGGCCAGCTTTTCGGGGCCCGTTAAGTCATAGCCTTCTAATGCGTCTGCACCGTGATAGAGCAGTTGAGCGATGAATTCGCTATCCTTTGCAGCTCGCTCCAGCACCTTTACTACCTCCTGCTTATGAATCAGGGCCTGCTCTTCGGCAGGCTGACTCATGGTGATGTCAAGCGCCGAGGCAACCGCCTTGAGCAGCTGATCAGGGGTAAAGGGCTTCTCCAGGTAGTCCGCTGCCCCCAGTTGCATGGCCTGCACTGCGGACTGGACAGAAGCGTAACCGGTGATCATGATTACGGCAAGCGACGGTTTCGCCCGCTTGATGTCTCGCAACACCCGCATACCGCCGATATCGGGCATGCGAATGTCGGTCAGGACAACGTCATAGGAACGATCTATCGCCCAGTCTATTCCTTGCCTGCCGCTCGAGGAGACATCCACCTGGTAGTCCTCCTCTGAAAGTATCTTGCTCACGCTCTTGAGCACTATATCTTCGTCGTCTATCACGAGGACCTTTGCCTTTTCCATAGTTTTCCTCCTCTCGATCACTCGACTGAATCCTCCAGGCCCTGCATGCTCCCCTCTATCGGTAACCATACGAAGAACCGCGTACCCTTACCCACTTCGCTCTGAACCCTAATCGTTCCACCGTGTCTCTGCACGATCCCGAGCGAAACCGAAAGGCCGAGTCCGGTACCTTTGCCTACCTCCTTGGTGGTGAAGAAGGGGTCGAACAGCTTGTCGAGGTTCTCGGGCGGTATGCCGGAACCGGTATCCGCGATGGTAATCTCAACACCCGTGTGACCGGAATCGCTTGAAGATAGGCCTGTAGCTGTATATATATTGATATTATCCCCCGGTTCAGTAGCGTCAAGGGAGTTTATGATCATGTTTAGCAAAACGCTCTGAAACTGACCGCGGTCCAAGGTAACCTTAGGCAAGTTCTCCCCCGGGCTAAATCTTATGCTTACCCCTTTGACCAATGCCTGGTTTTCCATCAGTGAAATGGTTGATCTGATGAGATTGTTGACATCGGTTGGCTCCGGAGTCAGCTTTGTCTGTCGGGAGAACTCAAGCAGTCCCCTTACAACCTTCCTGACCCGCTCCGTGGAATCGATTATTACCTCAAGGTCTGACCGGATATCATCCGCCAGATCCTTTCGTCGCAGGAGCATATGCGCGTAACTCAAAACACCGGTGAGCGGGTTATTGATCTCATGAGCAACCCCTGCTGCAAGCCTTCCAACGCTCGCCTGCTTTTCGGATTGGAGCACCTGGCTTTCGGCCGCCGCCGTCCTCCGCCCCATAGCAGCAACCATATCCAAAAACGTCTTTTGCAATACGCCTATTTCGTCTTTTGATACCGTGCCGATATCCGGCGTGAGGTCGCCCTCGGATACCTGCTGGCTCGCCCTTATCAATCGGTTCACTGGATTCATAATCTTGTCTGCCAGAATGTATCCCAGCCCGATCGCTAAGATCATGCCGGCCACAGTAATTATCACCAAGATAGAGAGGGCATTTCGCCTCATATCGATATACTTGGCTTCCAGTACACCCACATACAGCATTCCCACTCTTTCACCGAAGATATCCTCAATGGGCTCATAGGCTGTTATGTACCAGTCATTAACCACAAACGCCCGGTCGGTCCACT
>CP070657.1:3012673-3017196 GCA_020355085.1 Deltaproteobacteria bacterium | reverse complement strand
GCGTCATGACTGGGATTGTCGCAGCCAGCACCGGTGCAGGCGCTTTAATCGGACCACCAGTGGCAAACCTTTTGATATCTAAATTCTCGTGGCGCATATCCTTTGAGGTGCTAGGAGGCATCTCTTTCGCGGTTATTGTTCTGTTTGCTCAACTGCTCAGACGGGATCCTGCCCAGGTTGGGCAACGTCCCTATGGTGAGAGTCAAGAAGACAGACATGAAGCCAGTTTGAGCAGTGAGGGAGTTTCTTTGATGGAGGCACTCTTCATGGGTCGATTCTGGATATTTTTCGCCTCCGGTTTTTGTTACGGATTTTGTGTTTTCAGTATCATGGTCCATATCGTACCACACGCTATTGAATCGGGATTTTCCAGTGCTCGGGCTGCAAATATGCTGGCCACCATTGGGGCAGCGGCTATCATTGGAAAGGTTTTGCTTGGAAGAATGGGAGATATTTGGGGAAGCAGGCAGCTGATGATGTTTAGCTTTATTCTAATGGCAATAAGCTTATTCTGTCTTATGATGGTAAAGAACTTTTGGATATTGCACCTGATAGTAGGGGGTTTTGGAATTGCATACGGAGGTTGCGCAGTTTCACATTCACCCATTGTAGCGCTCCTTTTTGGGTTGAGGGCACACGGGCTTATTTTTGGAATTTCCGGCGTAGGTGTTGCGATCGGAGGCGCCATCGGACCGTTTTTGACGGGCTATGTATTTGATGTCACGGAAAGCTATCGATTGGCTTTTCTGGTTGGTACTGCTATCAGTTCTGCGGGGTTTATGCTGTCCGCTACCTTAAAATCAATACCTACAAGACTATAATAAATTGGAGGAGGCACGGTCACCCGCTTTTACGATAGAGCGAGCTGATGAATCCATAAAACGCCGCGCAGGACCTGTGCCTGGTCTCGACATTTGACACAGTGTTTAACCTACCGCCTTTGACTGATCGGATCAAAGCCTCACCATTCATCACAAATGGCAATACCGTTGCCATTATCCGGCAAGTCATCTTCACATATCACACCGTTTGTCAGATCCGGTCAAAGTGTTCGAAAAAAAGCTCCACCATCCCAATGGAAGGTGGAGCTTTTGTGAAAGCAGATCATTTGCAGTCATTGCGTTCGGCGATTGCCGGAGCGCTCACGCCTGTGAAGTCCTCGCGGTCCAGAGAAGAACCAAGTAGCCCCCTCTAGTAAGTGATCAAAGAAGGCAGAAAGGTCGAGATCTGCGGAAAGATTATTAATATAAGGATCAATGCAATGATTGCCATAAAGAAGGGCACTATTCCCTTGAAGATGGTTTCGAGCGGGACATTCAGCGCAATTCCCTTTACTACGAACACGTTTACCCCAACTGGCGGTGTAATTGTTCCGCTCTCTACAAAAAGCACAACGAGTACCCCAAACCAGATCAAGTTGAGTTGAAGATAGTCAAGTATGGGAAGAAAAATCGGGACGAGAAGCATGAGCATAGCCATTGAATCCATAAACATGCCGCCAATAACGAATATGAAGGCCATAAGCGCCACAATCACCGTAGGTGGCACATTGATTCCCATTACCCAGTCCACCAGGGTGAACGGTATGGTTGTCACAGCCATGAAATGTCCAAAAATCGTACCACCGGCAATGAGGAGGAAGATCATACAAGCCATTCGCAAGCCATCCTCACATGCCGAAATGAATTTGTTCCAGTTAAGCTCTCTTCTGATTAATCCAATGAACAATGCGCCACCTGCTCCGATTCCTCCCGCCTGAGTGGGGCTGAACCACCCAATGAGCAACCCGCCGACAACGAATAGGAAAAGAACAAGGGTTTCAATAACGAGAGCGAGCGCCCGTGCCTTCTCTTTCCAGCCGGTTCGAGGGCCTGATGGCGCAACCGAGGGATTGCGTCGGCACAGGATAAAGACTGTGATCATAAAAAGCAAGGTAAGGACCACGCCGGGTAATATTCCGGCAGCAAAAAGCTTTCCTATGGATTCCTCTACCAATATCCCGTAGATGATCAATACGGTGCTCGGGGGGATGAGGATGCCCAGCGAACCAGCAGCAGCAATGGCTCCCGTGGATATCCCGTCATGATAGTGATATTTCTTCATCTCCGGAAGGGCTATTCTCCCCATAGTAGCTGCTGCAGCCGGACTTGACCCGCAGATAGCACTAAACCCTGCGCTGGCGAGCACCGTGGCTATAACAAGACCGCCGCCCAGTTGCCCTACCCACACATAGGCGGCCTTATAAAGCCTGGTGCCCATGCCCGAGGCGAAGGCAAAGCTACCCATGAGCACAAACATGGTGACCACACTTAGCGGATATGATGAGAATATCTCGTAGATATCCACGGCAAGGGTATAGAATGCCGCCCTGAAGTCGTTCAAATACGCAAGACCCAGAAATCCGACAAAGGCCATTGAAAAGGCAATGGGCATCCGGAGGAACAACAAGAGAAGAAGGATGCCGATCCCAATGAAACCTACATCAACTGGGTTCATTTTCTTGCCGCCTTAATCACCGAATTGACGAACTTAAGCAGAAATATTATGCACACCGGAATACACCCGAGGGCTATGGCAAAGACAAACGGATAGAGCGGTACGAAGAGGGTTGCACTGACCTCCCCCGCGATCTGCAATGAACGAGCGAGCACGTAGGTACGCCAAGCAATCAGAGCGAACAGTATGAACTGAAAGAGGTAGATAAAGCTGTCGATGACCGCCTGCGAGGTCTCTGCCAGCCTGGAGACAAAAAGCTCAACCCGCACATGCCTGCCTGCAATCTGAGCAATGGCAATGGTAAAAGCAATGGCCACCACTTGGCAAAGCATGACGATGTCGATAGCCCCATGAATTGGGCTGCGAAAGCACTTGGTCCCAAGCACGTCTACACAGGTGACGCCCAACATAGCCAGGAGCCCAACGATCCCTATCCGCTCAAACCATACGCTCACCGAATGGTTTATCCTTTCAAGTCTTTTCAGCATGCTGAACCACGTACCTTTCTGTTCTTTCCAGCAGTTATTTGCCTCACGATTTCCCACAAACACAAGGTGGCGATAAAACTGGCGGGCGTGCAGGTGATGCGCATGGGTGAGTGTGGTAATACTGCCGCATGCGCCTTACCCTGTACTCTGTTCGGCGAGTAAAGCTCGCCGCGCTGCTCCACCCTCCGCAGCTGCCCTTTGCAGACGCCATCGGCCATGGCCTATGGCGTCGGGCGAGAGCGCGCGGGGCAACCTGCTCCGCCGAAGGAGCCCTTCGGCTACGAAGGCCGAGTCCCGGCCAAGGCAAGTGACTGGTCCTCGACCCGCTTATCGCAAATAGGCAACAAGGGGAATTCAAACAAACAAGATGCCGCAGCGCCCTTGATTGCGCTCACTTGGTAATCTCTGCAGGCCCTGTTGCGGACTTGATCCCTAACTCCGCTTGCTTTTTGGTCCAGTAGTCAATGCGCTATTGGAGAAAATCAATCCAGCTTCTAATCTCCTGCTTGGAAAACCCCTTGGCAACCATCTCCGTTTCATATGCATCTATTACAGGGCTAACAGCTTGCCTCCACTTGGCTGCTTCTTGTTGAGACAATTCAATGAATTCTACGTTGTGCTCCTTGCCGAATTCTTTTCCTCGTACCTCGCTCATGTTCCACATCACAGCGAATTTTTCCTTATACTCCTCAATGGCCTTGGTGAACACCCCTTGGACATCTGCAGGCAATTTGTTCCAACTTCCCTTGTTCATTACTACATAGAAGGGGTAAACACTCGCGACCTGCCAATTGAGGGTGGTATAATCCACAACTTCGGCAAAGCGCCAGTCCTTAAGGCCCATAACGCCGGTGTAAACTCCATGAATAACACCTTTAGACAAGGCATCATAAACCTCCGACATGATGGTAGGAGCGGGGGTTCCACCGAGCGCCTTAATGGTTTTACCCATGCGGCCGGGTGCCCTTATTATCATTCCCTCAAGATCTTCCAATCGGCGCGCCGGCTTCTTAGTCATCAAGATGGTGACACCGGAGGCGTGCATCCAGAGCATACGCACCTGATCCCACTCTTTTGGCCTGAATTTCTCATAGAAGTCGTTAAGAACGTAGAGACCTACCCAGGGGCTGGGGTAGCCCAGGGGCAGGGTGCAAACCTCTGTAACCGGCATGCGACCCGGAGTGTATAAACAGTGGGCGAAGCCTATATCAGCGGCTCCTTCAACCACCCCCATAAACATTGCCGGGTCCTTAAGCAGTGAGCCACCGGGATAGAACGTGATTTTCACCCTTCCATTGGTGCGTTTGTCTATGTCCTCGACGAACTCTTTACAGATCTTGCTTGGAGCAGCTGCCGGTGGAAAGAAATTGGCGAATTTCAACCGTATTGTCTGGTTTGCTGCTGCCGGACTGGGGGCAATTGATTGTGCTGCAAGCATTAAGGCTAAACAAATGACACCAACGAGGATTACTGTTATCTTCTTTTTCATGTGAAACATCCTCTTATGCTGTGTGAATTTTTATAATACACTGCCTCCTG
>CP070657.1:3005941-3012573 GCA_020355085.1 Deltaproteobacteria bacterium | reverse complement strand
TGGGCTATTCGTGTCATGATCCTGGCTGCCAGAGATACCCGTTTCCCCTAATGTTTATGGGCTACCCGAAAGCGGGAAATTTTATCGGTCTTGTAGGGAATACGGGCTCAAGCAGGTTCACCAAATCCCTCTTCAAGGCTTTCAAAAAAAACACGGAACTGCCGGCAGTTAAACTCACCGTCCCGCTCAGAGGATGGCCGGTGCCTGCCGTGAGACTCAGTGACCATGCCTCATTCTGGGATCAGGGATTCAAGGCAGTCATGATCACCGATTCATCCTTTTACCGAAATCCTCATTACCATCTGCCATCGGATACCATGGAAAAGCTGGATTACCGCTTTATGGCGGAATTGGTAGAGAGCCTGCTTATCTTTTTTCGCTCTCATCGCCAATAAGCTCGCAGTCTAGGCTTGTAAGCCACCAAGGGTTTTACAACACCTCACGGAAGGCACTCAAAGACACAGCCTGTGAGTCAGCATTGATAGAGCAGAAAAACCCGCAAAAAAAAGGCGGGGCCATATCTGGGCCCCGCCGCGAGATTCGCCTTTGTCCTGGCCGCTTTCGGCTTCTTTCAGTGCTTTGGCTCTAAGGCCACGTTGCGTTCGTACATCCCCTCACCTTGTATCTCAACCTGCGCCTTTTCCTTGTGATAGCCCTCGGCCTTGATTGTCAACTCCCAGGTGCCATCCTCCAGATCACTGAATTGAAAATACCCGGCAACATCAGCCTCAGTCTCTCTCTTCCCGCTGCCCTTGATCTTGATATCCGCACCGGAAACGGGTTCGCCCGTATCCTGATCGGTTATTGTTCCGGTGAGCGTTTTCAGAACAGGTGAGACCTCTTCGGTTTCGGTTTCAACCGGCGTGGTCTCCTCGGTTTTTTTCGGCCGTTTCATCCGCGTCATTCCCTCAAAGATGACGCCTTCATCGATCACCACACTGGGGGCCTGTATATCGCCGAATACCTTGGCAGGAGCGTGAATGTCAACCCGCTGATCGGCGGTGATATTGCCGTGCACCTCTCCGCTGATCATGATCGAAGAGGCGTGCACATTAGCCTCCACCAGCCCCTGATTGCTGATGATCAGGTTTCCGTCGGCAGATATCTCCCCTTTGAAATGGCCGTCTATCCTTGTGGTACCGTGAAAGCGCATGGTACCCTCAAACTTGGTGCCCTTGCCCAAAAAAGCGATCACCTCGTTCTTCTTTTTCATGACTCAGAACCTTTCGTTGTTTCTTGGCTTTCTTGTCTTCGCTCCTGTGAATGGAAGTGTGCACCGCCGGCGAGGTCTTGAAAACAGTGCAACCCAGTCTTTATACTTCGGCAATCATATTTTTGCAACTATTTCTCAATGCCAATCCGAATTATAACCCCAAGACGAAAGTCAAAGCACCTTCCTTGACATGGGGTGCCGCCCTCCCCTATACTCTATTTACCAGACGGGTTAGTCCTTTAATTCTTCAAGGGGTTTTCTATGCGATGTCACGAAGTAGATTTCGAAATACTCGGCCAAGACATGCAGATGGTTGAGGTTGAGTTAGACCCGAGTGAGACGGTAATTGCCGAGGCAGGAGCCATGAATTACATGGAAGACGGAATCACCTTTGAAGCCAGGATGGGCGACGGATCCGCAGCCAACGAGGGCCTCTTAGGGAAAATGCTCAATGTGGGCAAGCGAGTGTTAACAAACGAATCTATCTTCCTGACCCACTTTACCAACGAAGCTCGCGCGAAGAGGCGCGTCGCCTTTGCAGCGCCTTATCCGGGAAAAATCGTCCCAATTGATATGGCAAAGGTAGGAGGGGAATTCTTCTGTCAAAAGGATGCCTTTCTGGCTGCTGCCCTCGGAACTGAAGTGGGGATCGCCTTTACCAGGCGGCTGGGTACGGGGTTTTTCGGAGGAGAGGGATTCATCCTCCAGCGCCTCCGTGGCGACGGCATGATCTTTATCCACGCCTGCGGCACTGTGATAAAAAAGAAACTGAACGGCGATACCCTTCGAGTCGACACCGGATGTCTGGTTGGCTTTACCCACGGAGTCGAATACGATATAGAGCGGGCTGGAAGCCTAAAGTCCATGTTCTTCGGAGGCGAAGGGCTCTTTTTGGCCACGCTCAGTGGCACCGGCATAGTGCTTTTACAGAGCCTTCCTTTCTCCCGCATGGCAGACCGCATTATCGCCCACGCGCCAAGGGCAGGCGGCACCCGCAAGGGCGAGGGGTCACTGCTCGGCTCATTGGGTGACCTACTTGACGGGGATTAAACCGGTTACGGTATCACTTACCCCGGTTGAGCATCTTCCCTCGAGGTCGGTTGCCATATACTCCGTGCGGCCCCTCTGACAACAACGGCAGAGAAATCATCTCCGATGGCACGGCCTGCGTTCCGTAGACAACAATTCGATTACTAAGCCCGTTTTTCCCTTTTTTTATCCTGTGTTCGATCTGTTATAATTAAAAAGAACTCATCATGAGGAGGAACAAACTCATGGAAAGCCTAGCCAGCCAAAGTACCTACGATCATGGAATGACCAGGAGACATTTTCTGCGCCTCACAGCCGTATCAGGAGCAGGCCTCGTCCTTGGTTGCGCAACGAGCCCGGTAACCGGCAAACGCCAATTCATGCTGGTTTCAGAGGACGACGAGCTTAAGATCGATAAGCAACACTCACCGCATCAGTTCTCTGCAGACTACGGCCCCTTGCAGGACACCGCCCTGAATGCCTATTTAGACCGGACAGGCAAGAGGATGGCGTCATTGACGCACCGTCCGCACCTGCCCTATTCCTTTCGCGGCGTAAATGCCACCTACGTCAATGCATACACCTTTCCGGGCGGCAGTGTTGGGGTTACCCGAGGGATCCTCCTCAGCCTCAACAACGAAGCGGAGCTTACCGCACTGCTCGGCCACGAACTGGGGCACGTAAACGCCCGTCATACCGCCCAGCAGATGTCCAAGAGCATGGTTACCTCAGCACTCGTAAGCGGGATTGCCATATTTGCTGGCACCCAGGGTGCGGTTTACGGTGAGCTGGCATCACAGCTGGGGATGTTGGGGGCAGGCGCATTGCTCGCCTCCTACAGCCGGGACAACGAACGCGAGGCAGATTCCCTGGGCATGGAGTATATGGTTCGCTCAGAATACACTCCCCAGGGAATGGTGGGGCTCATGGACATGCTCCGAAACATGTCAAAGCGTAAGCCCAGTGCTATTGAACTGATGTTTGCCACCCATCCTATGAGCGATGAGCGCTATCGCACGGCTGTGCAAGAATCTCAAACCAAGCGCGCCTCTGCAAGGGGTTTTCCCACACATCGGGAACGTTACATGGACAACACTGCAGGGCTTCGGAAATTGAAATCGGCCATAGAGGGGCTCCAAAATGGAGAGGGCGCCCTGGTACAAAAGAAATACGGCGATGCCGAGACCCATTTTCGGAAGGCACTGAAACAGGCCCCCAATGATTACGCCGGCCTTGTCATGATGTCAAAATGCCAGCTTCTTCAGAAAAAATACGGGGAAGCACAACGGTATGCTGAAAGTGCCACACAGGTGTATCCACAGGAGGCGCAGGCGTATCATCTGCTCGGATTTGCTGAGATACAACTTAAGGACTTTGATTCCGCCCATGAAGCATTCAGCACTTATGAGAAACTGCTACCCGGAAACCCCAATACGATATTCTTCAGGGGATATTCACTTGAGGGGATGAAAAAGAAAAAGGAAGCGGCCTCTCAATACCAGCGATACCTTCAAATCGTTAATCAGGGTGAACAGGCCCAATATGCCTATCGCCGTCTCGTTGAATGGGGATACATAAAGCAATGACGGTAAAGGTTGCATCATGCGGGATCCCGGGAGCAAGCACTAATGGGGGCCTTGCTCCAAATGATGTAGATTGCCAATGACGCTTCAGTTTGATCCTCTCAAGATCTTCAGGGCGAGCAAGACACCATGGGGTCTTTATGCTCGGCAGAAGTGGCTCAACGAGGAATCCCACCGCGCATGGAAGGCTGACTTTCAAATAACCGTGGACCAGCTCATGAAAGGGCAGTCTCCCGAGGGGTCGTGGGACCGATCAGTCCTCAAGACCATTCAAAGGCTCTTCGGGCTTCACCTCACGCTTCGATACCCTAGTGAAGACATAGACAGAGCACTGGATTGGCTCATCCAGAAGGCGTCGGAGGTATTCAGCTCTCGCCGGGCAGACATAGGTGAGCCCATCATCGCTGCTGCGCTGAGGGGGCTACCTTTTAGCCCAGGTCCCGCACGCTATCTCGTGCTCGGAACTACCTTGTTTCTGGCCACTATCTTCGGCCGGGGGCATGATGAGCGAGTGCTAGAGCTCTATGAACGATTGAACGGGCTGGGCAAAGAAAACAAGGGGCGCTGGTGCGGCTGGTCGGGCTCAAACAACATCTTGAGGGCATTTGTGGTTCATCCCACCTACGCAAACACCGAAACCATGTCGTTGGCAATAGAAGCCCTGGCCCGCGTCCAAAACCCATCGGGCAGATGGCCGGATCAGGTGCCGTTCTACCAAACCGTGAACGCCCTGGCCCACCTCAACCTGAGTCAAGCCGATACGCAGCTGGAGCGAGCATTCAAGCGGCTGTATGAAACGCAGCGCAGGGATGGTTCCTGGGGTCGGTCGCAGCGGGGGTGGAATACCTTTCTCATAGTTCATGCTCTGAAGAACAAGGGAGTTTTCGGTTTCAGGGTCTGAGATAACTTGTACAGCGAGAAACAGAACTTGTAACCCCGACTGCTTCCCTTCGCCAATCGCGCCTGTGCCCTTGACGAACAATCGGTATTGCCATAGTATTGGAGTTACAGACTTCATCGCAGCGAATCGGGCAAACCGAAAACCGTCGCACTTAATCGGGTCGTTCGGGGGATATGGCAAAAGCAGATCTTTCAGAATACGCGAGGAAGTATGAGATATTCAGGCACCATGCCTGGGCCGGCACTGCTTTTCTCTCTATACTACTGGCCCTGCGGTATTTCATAACTGAGATTCCTCGCTATATATTCATTCCTCTTGGCACACTGCTCATCGTCTATATCCTCATTGCCGTGCTCTATACGTACAGATATCGGGCGGGCCTCTCCAAAAAAGGAGTATCGGATCGGCCATCTCAACCGACCGACAAACCAGGTGTTCAAACAGCTGCACCGGAAAGCCTGAAGATCGAAAAGAAAAGGGCCAAGAGCGAGGCAAAGGCGCGGAAAAAAGAGCAGAAGTCCCTGGCAAAGAGCCCCTAAGCAGCAGAGGTAAAGATCTTGAACCGGGCATTCTCAATGGCACAGGGGTTTGCCTCATAGACAGAAGGCGGCCGAATTGGACCGGGCTCTGCCGTGAAAAACAGCACTGGAGCGTAACTATGGCAATACCACCAACGCTTACCGTAGAAGATGTTATGACCAAGGACCTCATATCAGTTGAGTCCACGGATAAGGTGTTCGCAGCTATCAAAGTTATGACCGATAACGATATTGGCTCCGTGCTTGTCACCAAGAATGAAAAGCCCTTGGGCATATTGACGGAGCGGGATATCTTGAAGAAGGTGTGCCCCCAACAACTGTGCACCAAGGAGATAACTGCGGGCGAGGTAATGAGCAAACCCCTTATCCACATCAACGCAGATGCAGGGCTCGGCCAGGCCTCCTCACTCATGAGCCTCAAAAATGTAAGAAGACTCCCTGTTATGGATAAGGGCAAGATAGTGGGAATCGTCACGCAAAAAGATGTGATCAAGGGGACTTTGGAGACCTTTATGTCGCTGGCCACCATGTAAAACGCGGGGCTGCTTGCTTTGGGAAAAGGCAACGCTTATCTCCCTGTTCCGCCCTCTTTATGTTCACATAATGAGGTGCTTACTTCGTCACAAGACTGCCTCTTATAGCAAACGCATCCATCAAAACCGACACAAAAATGCCTGAAAGAAACGCTGTGAGAATACGGGAATTTAAGAGAGGGGATATCCATGCAATCCTCGAGATCGAGGCGCAGGCGTTTCCGAAAACCGCATACTCAAAAGGAACTTTTCTCAGGTATGCCCGTGCATTCCCTGACGGCTTTTTTATTTTAGAAACAAATGAGGATATCGCCGGTTACATCATTGTTGATCCCGACGGGCACATCCATTCCACTGCGGTTAAACCCGCTTTCAGAAGGAAGGGTTTTGGTACAAAGCTCTTCACCCGTGCCGTTGCAGGTGCGCAAAAAAGGCCCTGGCTGGAGGTGAGATCACGAAACAGCGTTGCAATTGCATTTTACAAGGCTATGGGCATGAACTTACTCGGGAAAATCCCCGGCTATTATGGTGACGATGACGCACTTATCCTGGTTCTGGATCAGGAAAAGGGGGATCACGAAATCTGACGGAATCGCTTTACCGAACTCCGCTCTTGGGCTGAACCCTGGTTTCATGTTCGTCACGCCAACAGAGCGTGTGTCTTCACTCGGGTTTCCTGATTTTCAAGTGAACACCGTTGTCCCTGAGCGACATTCGCGGAAGCGGTGGGGCACCCCCCGAGGGTGAGCAGGAAGGGGAAAGCCCCGCCTTTAGAGCGGGGAAGGGGCAGGAATTCCTCACCTGCGAACCCCGGGAGGGTCACCGCGAGAGCAT
>CP070657.1:3000658-3005841 GCA_020355085.1 Deltaproteobacteria bacterium | reverse complement strand
TGGATCCGAATCTCCGTAGTGGGATTTGGGGCGATCTCGTATCTGGTGGCCATCTTCGGTGGACAGGGTTTGGTTGCCCTGTTGCTGGGGGCTTACGGAGCTATCGTTCAGCTGCTCCCGCTGGCTGTGGCAACATTTTTCTGGCCGAGGGCAACAAAGGCCGGGGCAATCTGCGGAATCCTGGTGGGCGTGCTCTATAATTTTGGGATTGTGCTCAAAATCATCCCGCAGTTTTGGGGCATCCATGCAGGAATTCAGGGTCTGGTCCTCAATTTCATCGTCCTGATCGTTGTCTCCCTGCTCACCAAACCCATGAATAGGGAACACGTGCGTCAGTTTGTCACCTTGTAACCTGCCGGCGGGATGAAGGAGTACTTCATCCCGCCCGGCTGTTTTTCATTTTACAGCCTAACGGTTTGTTTCAATTCGAACGTTGCTTGGGGTATGGTGGTGTTTCGCACCTGAAAGGGGTGAGGTTTGACCCCGGATAACCGGCACAGGGGTCCTCTGAGACCACGACCCAGGCAGCCCTGGCGAACACCCCCTTCACACGTGCTGAGTCCTTACTGAACGAGTTCGTCCTCGAGATCTTGAATCCAAGGACTTCGTGCGTTCCGTTTTGAAACAACTCAAATGCTTGGAGGTAGCGCTATGATGGATTTTGCCAAACTCGTGCGTGAACAGAAAGACCGTATCGTTAAGGTGCGTCGAGACCTGCATCTCATTCCGGAACCTGCTTACACGGAAAAGAAAACCTCTGCTTATCTAGCCGAGTACCTGCGTGGAGAGGGTCTTGAAGTGCAAACGGGAATTGCTCAATACGGTGTTGTGGGGTTAATGAAGCTCCCTAGTCCTGGAAAGACCCTGATGATCCGATCCGACATAGACGCCCTTCCCGTTACCGAAGCAACCGGCCTTCCTTTTGCCTCAACACACGAGGGGGCGATGCATGCATGCGGCCACGACGCCCACATGGCCATGGTACTGGGTGCTGCAATAGTCCTGAACAAGGTTAAGGATAGTTTGCACGGGAATATCAAGTTCTTGTTTCAGCCTGCTGAAGAGGGCCCCGGAGGCGACAAGCCCATGATCGAGGAAGGTGTTATGGACAATCCCCACGTGGATTATTCCGTTGGGTGTCATGTGTGGCCTGCCATACCTGAGAAGACCATAGGAGTGAAGGCCGGCCGTCTCATGGCTGCCATGGACCGTTTTGACCTTAAAATTATCGGCAAAGGAGGCCATGGTGCCATGCCCCATCTCTGCGTGGATGCGCTCGAGGTTGGTACCCAGGTTGTTAATGCGCTGCAACGCATTGCAAGCCGGCACATGAGTCCCCTGAGCCCAACCGTTGTCACGGTGGGCAGTTTCCAGGCCGGCACCACCTTTAATGTTATCCCCGGTGAGGCCCAGATGTGCGGTACCACAAGGACCTTTGACCGAGATATTTGGGCCTCGTGGCCCGAGCGCGTTGAAAGGATTGTTCGAGGCGTGTGTGAGTCAATGGGTGCAGAGTACGAATTGAAGTATTCGCAAGGATATCCGCCATTGCTGAATGATGAGTCCATGGCTGAGGTGGTTCGCAAATGCGCACGAGATGTGGTAGGCGAAGATGGGGTCCTTGAGCCTGAGGAGACGATGGGCGGTGAGGATATGGCGTTTTACCTGGAAAAATCAAAGGGGTGTTTTTACTTCCTGGGCGTGGGCCGAGAGGGATGTGCCCCCCTTCACAATCCGAAATTCGACTTGAATGAAGATGTAATGTTGACAGGTGTTGAGACCTATTGCCGCATTGCCCTTGAATTGTTGGGATAGTTTCGGTCATTTGATAATTGAGACGTACAACCTGCCTTTCTTAGGACAGGATTCACAGGATTTCTTGGATACTTGCTTCTTGGCTTTCCGGATGAAAGCCAAGAAGTGCAATCGCCTTCGGCGAATTTGAAAAGATACTCTGGCTTCACCTTCCCGCCGTGCGGGATTGTGCTGCATCACTTTCATCTGGAAAGTGATGCAAAAAAAGAAATCCTATTGATCCTGTTTATCTTGTCAATAAATGCTTGTCAGGCCTATGGACTTACTTGTTAGAGTAAAAGAGATAAAGGGAACGTGCCCTGTATACAGCCCCGGAGATTCCATTGTCATACGGGACGGCTATGTCCTCGACACATCCAAGAGCGCCCGTGTCTGTATGCACTCCCTGGCCTCCCTGATGCCCTATTACGTTGCCCTGTCCCGGGGAGTCGCACCTGAGGCTCTGGGCCTTTCAGGACCCAAGGAGGGCGTGGCCTACCTCCAGTGTCTGGACCCCTGCGAGCTGACCGGTGGCGGAACAGTTGTCTTTGAGATCTCCGTTCAGGATAGCACCCATCCCTGATGAATCATATCCAATGTGTCCCGGTCAGCGTGGCTTTGCGTGGCCGCGATTTTGTCGGGATAAAAACATCCTATCCCCCAAATGGGGGATTTCAAGACCAGTCTCCCTGGTATAATGCTCCCCAGTACAGGGTTCTTCATAAGGCTAATGCCGTCATTAAGGCGGAAGTTTTGAGGGAGCGCAATAATGGACAGCACAGAGCAACATATTATAAAGGAATACCGGCAGGCAGATTTTGAAAGACGTTTGCACATATTCTTGACATACCCTTCCTTACGATCTCAGCTTTCTGAAATCGATGACCGTGAAGGGCCTGTCATACATCCCGACTTTGTTGAGTTCCAGCAGATAGGATTAAAGGTTTCAGCCACATTGAGATCTGTGCTTCAATGGGTCGGTGGTCTTTTGAGGGGATGTCGTTATCCCGTAATCGATAAGTAAGTCTGGATACGCACTGAAAACGGTGACACAAGACTCCGTGCCGGCAAACCTGCTTTGCTATGATCACCGCTTACCAGCCGAGGCATTGGCTGTTAACAATACGGGTAAACCTTTATCGCTTTCGCCGGTTCACTGAAAATGTTATAAAAACCTTTACATGGAATAGATGCCCATCACATGACACAAGCATCCGTGCTTTTCAGGCTGTTTGAAAGTTAGATGTATATGAGCGATGAGAATGGAAGAAGCCTTCTTCCTGGATAACCTGCTGGCAGGATTAGGCTCGGTGTTGCTGCAAAGCATACGAGATCCATTAGGCATTATGGGAAAGGATTTTATTTGCTTATGGGCTAATAAGGCGCTGGCCGCTATACATCAGAGTGAACGCGAAGATGTGATCGGGAAAGTGTGCTACGAGGCCTTCTATAACCATACGAAACCCTGTCCTGGTTGCGCCGTTCAGGAGGTTTACCGCACGGGAAGAACCCAGGTGCAGGAACAATGGCTTGATTTCCCTGACGGCATTCGACGGTGGGGTGAAGTAAAGGCTTACCCTGTAAGAGGTTCGGACAGATCACTCGTCGCTGTTATCGTGATCGTCTTTGATATCACGGCAAGGAAAAAAGCCCTCGAAACGCAGAAACAATACTCTGACTACTTAACAAAACAGCTTAACGGAGAATCGGGTACGGAGCACGCCGTATACCTGGACGAGGGCGATGTCCCAATCAAGGTCCGCCTGAGTGGCCGGGAGAAGGAAGTGCTCCGGCTCATCACCGAAGGCTACACCAATACGCAGATTTCCGAGATTCTCGCCATAAGCCCGCATACGGTTAAGAGCCATGTCATTCATGTTTTCAATAAGCTGGGTGCCAACGATCGAACCCAGGCCGCCGTTTTGGCAGTTCGCCATAAGCTCATTTAGGTGATGTTTGGGTGTTACGGGTGCCATCATTCCCCGGGAGGGTCACCGTTCGACAAGCTCACGGCCTGTGCAAAGTCGAAGGCCGCGAGAGCGTAGGAGCAAAGGGACAATGGGGTTTACTTGTGAAAAGAATAAGTCTTTGCAAAGCCAATACGTCGCAAAGATCTCTAGCAGAAAACTCAGGAAACTCCTGGCTAAATTATCATTGACATTGGCGTAAATTGGCTTTATAAAGAGATCTCGGAATTTGTTAATCGCATATATCCTTTAACTGTAAGAGGAGTATCATGCCGAACTGGTGTGAACCGTATTGTCCGGAGCAGACATCCCATATGATGATGTCCCGGGCTTGGTCTGTCGCCAGTTCGGGAATCATGAGGAAATAGGTTCTCCCTGGCAAATCGACCGACCGAGCCCAAGTGCAGCCCTTGCACTTGGGCTTTTTTTCATGAAGGTAACGAGAGGCGCTGGTAAACGCAGTACATGCAGTATATCTCCAACCCGCTAAGGGATGATCACAGGATGTTGCTATGAATGCATATGAAAAACGCCGAATCGTTACCAGGGAATATTAGACGCACGGAGGAGCGAACATGGCAAAAGAGAAAAGCACAAAGACCATCGAAGAGATTAACCGAAAGATCAAAAAAGGCAGTGTAGTAGTGGTGACTGCTGATGAGATGGTGGATATAGTAAAACGTGGGGGTCCGAAACGGGCCGCGCGGGAGGTTGATGTGGTAACCACAGGGACCTTTGCACCCATGTGTTCTTCAGGCGCATTTATCAACTTCGGGCACACCAAACCCGCAATCAAGGCATCCAAGGTCTGGTTGAACAATGTACCTGCCTATGCAGGGATTGCAGCCGTTGATATCTACATCGGGGCAACGGAACCTGAAGAGGATGACCCGCTCAACCGTGTGCACCCGGGCCAATTCAGGTATGGCGGAGGACATGTAATCGAAGACCTGATTGCCGGCAGGCAGGTCACGCTGAGGGCTACTGCATACGGTACTGACTGTTATCCAAATAAGGAGGTGGAAAAAACCATTACCTTATCAGAACTGCCCTATGCAATGCTCCTGAATCCACGAAACGGGTACCAGAACTACCCGTGTGCGATTAATCTCACCAAAAAGACAATATACACGTATATGGGAGTATTAAACCCCATGGCAGGCAATGCCAACTATTCCACCTCGGGACACCTGAGTCCCCTCTTTAACGACCCCTACTATCAGACCATTGGCATGGGTACGAGGATCTTCCTGGGTGGGGCTCAGGGCTATGTGATCGGGCCCGGCACCCAGCATAATCCGAATGCGGAGCGGGGAGCAAACGGCGTGCCCGTTCGGAACGCTGGCACGCTCATGGTGATGGGAAATCTCAAGGAAAGGAACCCCCGTTACCTTGTAGGCATAAGCATCCTGGGATATGGGT
>CP070657.1:2997813-3000558 GCA_020355085.1 Deltaproteobacteria bacterium | reverse complement strand
GACGTATCAGTGCGGGATCTGATGAAGAGGGTGCGCTTGGTGGCTGATGCCTCCCTTGGCGAGACTGAGGCGCTTGTTAGGATCCTGCGCAGAGATGGGGGTGTCAGAGAAAGACACGTAACGAGTCCCAAGGGCGAACCAGCCAATCCGATGACTTTTCAGGAGATCGAGGCGAAATTCATGGACTTGGCGGAACCGGTAATAGGGCGAAAGAAAGCAGAGGGGGTCATTGAGACCGTATATGGCCTCGAAGATCTCAATGACTCGGCAAAACTCGTGTACCTTTGTTGCAGACAAACAGAGACAAAATCAGGGAAACGGTGAACGCCGACGGAGGGCCCTATCAGTGGTTAATCGTTGGAACGCTCTGGGTCTCTTATACAGTATGCTTTCTTAAGCATGACGTGGGGGTCACATCTTGTATTGTGAATTAAGCTGTGCTATCCGTTTACAGATCTCATTAAAAAGGAGGCGGGAAGTTTAGACAAGCCCGCCATAATTCTGGCGGGCAAGGCCTTGGCTAATTCAGTACAAAGGAGCTTATTATCATGTCCTGTCCCGAGGCAATGAGAGAAATGACAGCTTCATAGATGAGTCATAGATGAGGGAGACCGTAGACTGTTCCTAGGGGTTTAGCCCTTATTCGGGCTAAGTCCCTTTTTCTTTGGCACCTTTCCTGTTAAGCCCCACGCGCAAGCGCGTGGCACCTCGACATTCTTCAGCCGAACCCGCCACAAAATCGGCGGGCAAGATTTAAGGGGAAACGGGTAAAAAGCGCTGCACTCACAGAAACCCCTGAAACACCACCCTGCCCGCTTCATCGTAGTCAACTGCAAAGACAAACGGTCTACTTTGGTCTACGGAACCGAAACGGAGGTCATAGAATTCCACGCGCCGTTTGCCGTTTATGAAACCCCTGTCCCTCGCAACGGGAAATCGGGCAAACCAGAAAAACGTCTGCACCTCTTCGAGCTCCAAGGCCCTGGCTACCCAAGGGGATTCATCAAAGCGCTCTATCCTCTGGTATTGAAGAACGCCGATAGGCTCATATCGTGCGAGAAAACTGCTCAGCGAGCTGCCCTCGCTGCCCGGGTTTCGATCTTCGGTGGCAACTAGACTAACAAACCCTTGATAAATGGCATCGTCGGTAAGCACGTAGTTCCCCCAGTTAAAGGGGGAGAGCGGCTGTGGCAGTGATGCTGCAGCAATCGGCGTGAGCTCACGTTCCTTCACAAACCCGTCCACCAAGGACAAGGCGCGGGAATGATTGTATGCACAAAGGCCATAGTATAGGGTTGCCAGCACGAGGGAGATCCTGACAAGGGTTAGGCCCCTCCTCTTCCACAGATACGATGTGATGAGAGGTATCAGGAGCGCCGCAACAAGGTAGAGGTCAACAATGAAAACCCAATCCAGCTTGAAGCGATGATCCGAAAATGGGCTCAAAATCATGGTGCCATATGATGTGGCCAGATCCATGAAGTTGTGCACGCAAATGACGACCACCCATATCAAAAAGAAACTCCAGAACTTCCGTATCTTGGAGATCTTCACGAACAGCCAGGCGAAAAGCAACGAGAATGGAATAATCAGAAACACGGAGTTTGTCAGGCTTCGGTGATACTTGAGGGAGAAATCCGTTCCGAATACACCGAGCAAAAGGTCAATATCCGGAAAAACGGCAGCGGCCACTGCCGCAATGCTGCCCCACTTTCCCGTACCCTTATTGAGCCCCGCCTTGGCGAGAACATATCCGGCAAGTGCATGGGTTGGCGTGTCCATTGCTAAACTATAGCTCCCTCCTACACGGGTTTCAAGTCGATTTGAGCCAGTTACCCCAAAGGCAAGTTGTGACAATGACCACTACACTATGAAGCGAAGGCACCTGCTGCGGCACCACCTCCGCGCAAGCGAATTGCCTTCATCATGTTCATCCCCGTCAGAAACATGGCGGGCAGGCCCTCCATACTGATGGTGGGTGAACCGCGCCTGAGGCGGACAGGCCTTGAGCGGAAATCGGTAAAAAGTTTTTGCTGGTAAGCCCTTATGTTCCCCGATTTTTTGTAACATGGCACTGATAATGCATAACATTTCGTATCAGAAAAAACCTGTAGTATATCTCAATTTCACTGGAGGGTATCTGATGCAAAAACGAAAGACGCTCGTAGCTGCCTTGTTGGCATGTGTGTTTGTAATGGTACTGGGGTGTGCAGGAGGCAGAGTCGTCATAGGCGATTCTCCGCGCCCTCCCGCCGGCCCCCCGGTCTATAAGAAAGCGCCCCCACCTTGGGCGCCGGCCCATGGGCGTAGGGCGAAGCATCACTACCGGTATTATCCTTCGTCTTATGTGTATTTTGACACCGGTCGCGGGCTTTACTTCTATTATGAGGGGGGTGCCTGGCAGGTGAGTGTGTCGCTCCCGACGCACATTCATATTGGCGTTGGTGGCTATGTCACCCTCGAGATGGACACCGGCAGGCCCTATACCTATCATTCCGATGTGGTCAAGCGATATCCACCGGGGCAGACCAAGAAAAAGGATAAGGGCAAGGGCAAGAAGAAGTGGTAAACCTAGCATATGCAGTGAGCGCCAATGATAACACCCCGCTTTTCAGTCGATACTTCGAGAATATGCTTAAGCGGAGCCCGTCGATAGAGAGTGCAATGTCTGCCACGATTCAATATGCATCGACTGTCGATCATTCTATCTCTAAAAAATTTGACATTGTGTCTGTTGATTGATCC
>CP070657.1:2993450-2997713 GCA_020355085.1 Deltaproteobacteria bacterium | reverse complement strand
TGGCAACCGATTATCGTGGGAAGAGACCCCTTGCACGCAGTCGCCTTGGAGTTCACGACAGTGGCCATGGCTCTGGCTCTCAGCGCTCTGGGCGGTGCGGTCGTGATTCCGGATAGTCTCAAGCAGATTCACGACTGGATTCCCTTGTCCATTATAATCGTGGGCTTCTGCTTCGTTTCGATACTCATTTGCCTCAAGATCAGGAGCAGGATCTAATTGCATTCGATGGCTACCTTTCTAGCGGGCGATGCCATTGTTGTGATAATCCCATGCCAATGAATCTTTAGATGTGGAGACTTAATCGCCGGTGTTTCTTTATGACCCAAGTGTTTCAGCATCAAGAGTGAAGCCCTGATTCGTGTGTTTCATATAAGAATTTTATCGAGATGGCCCTCCTTTCTTGCCCGCCATCCTTCAGGAGGGCTTGCCCGCCACCATTTGTTGCCCGACGCTGCTGAGCTCCGAACAAATCAAAAAGAACCTGAATCTATCAGTTTTCAGGTCAAATCTATCAGTATCTAGTTCAAATCAAGCGATTTTGACTTCAAATGTGCCATTTTTCACTTCAAATCTAACGATTTCTCATTCAAATCGAAGGATTTTGAGATCAAATCTCGCGATTTTGATCTCAAATCTAGCAGTTTTGAGATCAAATCTGGCGGACGGAGCCTCTAAACCCAGAACCAGTCAGTGAACCGAGGCTTCAAGCTTTATAGTGCGGGGACATGATACTTAATAAAGCGAGTTTCCGTGTTTGTTTTCGGCAATGGGGCGATTAAACGACCACGGATTTTCATATTGTGTCCCAGGCAGTCGTTTGTGGCGGGCCTGACCTATCTCAAGATTCGAGAGTAAGGTAAGCCCCATTAACACCGGGCTTATCACACAGGGCCTGAAATCACTGTATGAACATTCGACGGTGTCGCCACAGCAAATATATTGATATTGGAGCAAGTGAGAGGGTCAGGACGACAATGATTAATTCGGTGGCCGCCTCTGAAGTCAAAGGAACAAACATGCGGTGCTGAAGATCGTACAATAAGTCCATGAGGGCAAGGAAAATACCTCCACCACCACAAAGTAGCGAAAATAGGAACCCCCAATCCCGCATTCTCCAGAGTCCCAAAACGCCTATGAGCGCAGCAATGGCGACCCAACAATCTGCAAGTATGAATGCCTGCTCAAAATTTACATAGATTTGGTAATCAGGTGCATCGGGGCTTCGAGCCTGGATGCTTTCTGGTGCAAGAAACCAGGTTGCCCAGAAGAGCACAACAACCACTACAATCAAGGATTCGACACCAATCACGAAATTGACTCCACGTGGTCTTTGCATGGCCAACCTCCTTTCCGTTTGTTTACAAAGGACTTATTCTGCCTATACCTAACCAAGTAGTATGCAGTTTCTGACCAATGACGAATGTTTTTGGATGTGCGAGTCCGATTTTGCCCTCAGGTTTCAAGGCGATTGTCAGCAGAGCGAGTTGTGGTCTCAGTTGTGTCCCTAATCTCATGTCAAGCACGTTTTGCATGTCCCCCTTCACGCAAGAGAGCTAGCTTGGCCCGAGCCCATTTCCGCTCTCTTCGACAGGATTAAGTTGCTATGCGAGGTCAGCCTTCTGTCTTGGATTGACCTTCAGGCTTCCATCCTATCCTTTAGGTTAGCCAGGACTACAGCAAACTCGCGTTCTTGCTGCTTGACGATCAAGGCTTCGGCCAACTTGCCCAGTACCGGGAGCGGGATGGCCCAATCGACCTCGACGCTCATCTCTGTTCCACCATCCTTGGGCTGGAATATCCATGTGTATGTGGTCTCTATGCCCCCCTTGGTCTTACTGACGACGCGCTGGTTTGCAATGTACTCGATATCTTCGCTGGTGCCTTTGAAGCGTATTCCGGCCATCTTGTAAACCCACCGGAAGCTGGTGCCGCCTTTGGGCAACTGTTGGACGTCCTTGATCTCCACCATGTTGGGCCAGATCTCCAATAGGTTCATTGGGTTGTCTTGGAGGTAGCTGAAGACCTTCTCAACTGGGGCGTTTATGGTGATGGTTGTATCAATCTTCGGCATGGTTCTCACCTCCCTTCTAGACAGACTAAGCAGCTAGGCTCGGACCAAGCTAAGACCTTCATCCCCGGAATGAATCTCTTTAAACACGCTGTTGAGGTATCAAGTCTCCGTTTGACTCTTGCTGAGCTGAAGTTCACCTGTTGCTGTGCGAGCGAACCTTTGAATCCTGGACACCTATGACTTCATTCCTTTAAAGGCCTTTTCAATGACCAGGAATCAGCAGAGTGTTCGAGAGTAAGAAGTCAGTCTAGCAGGAGATTGGATTGTGCGGGGTATGTGGGCTCTGTACTGTGGAGGGGAACTGAGCCCGAGCTTCACTTCAGCTTCAGCGCAGGAAACTGGTTTAGGAAGTATTGGGGCCTTCTACCATATTCTGTGAGTATTTGCAAGAGGGAAGCAATCGAGGGACACCATACCTATTTCTAGTTATTCTTAACTGGGGTTCAGTCTGCGTTTGACTCCTGCTCTGTTAATCTTCCCACTGCCTCCCACGGTTTCTTATGGGAACGGCACCTTATGCCCATCCCAGAGGATATTTAAATATATAAGGTCTTCCCCTCCGTTCAGAAAAGGCGTGGCATTACAAGGCGTGAAAGTACAGTTCGTTATAGAAACCCCGATGATTTATCCGCTTCCGGCGGACTGACACCGAAATTGTGGCCTAGGGCTCGGAGAGAAAAGGGCCATTTCTGGATGGAAACTAACTAAATCCGGCAATATCCTCGAATGGAGAGAGGGGGATAATCAAGACCTTCTGATATCTACCATTTTTCCCGTGGAATTCCATACATTTTCAGACATTCATCCAGGGCTCCCGTATCAGCGCCCAAGGCGGTCAGGCCGGCTCTGGCTATGACTCCATCCTCCCAGGTCGCGCCCGAGGATCCGAATCCCCCGATAATCATATTTTTCATAACAACCGGGAACCCGCCCATAAATGCAATCCAGTTACTATGGAACCATAGGGGTGGTATCTCCGGGTCGGTGCCTCCGAAGAATCCCCGCCACATATAGGTGGGGATCTTGCCGAACACGGCCGTACGGGCCTTGTTGCCCGCTACCTCAATACTCAGAAGCGCTGCATCGTCCATTTTCTGGAGGGCTACCATGTTTCCCGAGGCATCGCAAACCACCAAAGTCATATTAAAGCCCATTTGCGTAGCTTTTTTCTTTGCACCCTCGATGATTATCAGGGCCTTTTCAAGGGTCATACCTGAGTGGTCATAGGGCAATTCCGGGGGCCACATTCTTTCCCATGTCCTCTGTTCCATGTTTCATCTCCTTTCTTTCCCATTTTTCTAAAATCTATCATAGCTTGCAGGGTGTAAGGGTTGTGGATTCGTTAATCCAAGAGCTTGGCTGCAAGATGTCCTTCCAGTATTGCGTCCAGTATCTTTCTCGGCCTCACACAATCCCCTGCCTCGAAAATCTTCAGGGTCGGCTCATCCATCAGGCCTTCAATAAGACCTCTATTCGGGTTGAAGCCACTTGCAAGTACAACACTGTCCGCGGACATCTCAGTGCGGCTGCCGAATCGGTCCACTGTGATAATATGGTTCCCCGATATACTTTCCAGTCTTTGACCCGTATGAAAAGAAACATTGCATTCCTCAAACCGTAATTCATAGACCTGCTTTTCATCAGGCGTAGTGCCATTCATAATGGTGTCCATCATCTCAATGAATAGGACTTCTTTACCCTGTTCAGCCAGATACAAACCCACCTCTGTACCCACCATACCTGAACCGATAACGGCGACTCTCTTTCCGGTCTGCGCACTACCATTGAGAACCAGCAGCGCATCGGTCACGTTGTTACTATGAATACCAGGTACATCCGGCAATGCAAGAGTTGATCCCGTAGCCACAATAACGGCATCAAAACCGCCATCCCTAAGCGATTCAATCGTTGCCTCTTCGTAGATTACGTTAATTTTCAGTTTGTCCATCTGGGTGACCATATAGCTAATGAGAGGTTTCAAATCAGCCTTGAAATCGGGAACGGAGGCTTCAATGAGAGCGCCGCCCAGTTGGCGTTTTTCAAATAGGGTTACATTGTGGCCCCTGAGCGCACATATTCTTGCGGCCTCCATACCAGCTGGCCCACCGCCTGCAACAGCCACTTTTCTGGGATGTTCCGCTTTCCTGATCTCAAATTCTTCTTCCCTGCACAATGCGACGTTTACGGTGCAT
>CP070657.1:2990434-2993350 GCA_020355085.1 Deltaproteobacteria bacterium | reverse complement strand
CCAAGTCGCGAAAAGAACCGCGCCCTCCCGCCAGTCTCTCAAGAAACGATTTCATGATCTCGCCGGTCAAGAGAATGCCACGTCAAAAAAGACGTCCATGGCCCTTGTATGGCAGTGGTTACGGAGCTAAAGCAATAATCGATTTTATCTATTCAAAGATCCCATCATCCCTTTGATGGCGTTCTTACAGAAATATAACTCCCTCTCTCTTGCCTCTGGGTCCAGGTGATAGAAGGCGCTGAGCCCAGGGTCTTTGGCCAGGAGTTCGCCGAAGATTTCAGCCTCATCCATATCCAAACCCTTCTCCTTCCGTGCCTCTATTACCGAGAGCCAGAACTGCATCTGATCGTGAGCCATGTGTAACAGTTTAGTGGCATTTTTTCGAAGACCGTAGTGACCGTAACAGATGATCTCCGGTCTCCTTTCAGCAACGAGGGAGATAGAGCGTAGGGCGATATCAGGTTTAAACGGGGGCGGTGCGGCCGGCCTCAGGTAAAAGTCATTATCTGCAGGAATGCTGACTCCAGCAGCCTCCCCGGCAAAAACGAGATCCCTGTAAAAGAAGCACAGGTGATGGACCGCATGCCCGGGCGTCTCTAAAGAGATGACCGGAGAGCCGTTCCACACCACATCGCTATCCGGGCGAATCCTGTTTTTGTCTATGGGATATGGCTGGCCATATGCCCTTGCCAAGTCGCCCAGTACTTCTAATGACCCCTGCCAGAGTCTTTGCGAATCGGCAAGGTGGCTGACGGCCCGGGGATGGCACGCGATTTCGGCATCCGGATAGCTTCGTATCAAATCCCCGCATCCACCGGCGTGATCGAGATGAATATGGGTGAGCAGGATATTCTCGATCTTGTTTATTCCCAGCTCCCGCAGGGAATCGAGCAGGATATTGACAGACGCAGCGGGACCCGGATCGACGATCAAAGCCCGATCCCCATCAGTCATAACCCAGCTCCCTATGAATTGGGTAAAACGGCTGCCTGGTAGGTCCAGATCAACGAGGAACAGATTGTCGCAAAAAGCATGTATAGTCAATGATGAGTGCCTAAAGTGAACTAAAGTTCGAAGTGCCTAAAGCCCGCACGCGATACGCGGCGTGTATCTCAGACGCCACAATACAATCCAAAATCCCACAATCCCTGCATTCATACTGTGAAAACTGCCCATCAGGAAGGAAATTCAAAGGTGGCCGCTTCCCCTAACTCCTCTTCTATTCTCAACAACCTGTTATATTTGCATACTCTTTCGGAGCGGCTCAGGGACCCTGTCTTGATTTGCCCAGCGTTTACCGCTACGCTGAGATCCGCGATAAAACTATCTTCTGTTTCACCGGAGCGATGGGAGATAACGGTTTTCCATCCGGCCCGGTGGGTCAACTCAATCGCTTGCAAAGTCTCGGTGAGGGTCCCGATCTGATTGAGCTTTATCAAAACGGCATTGGCGGATTTCTCCGCAATGCCTCGGGCGATTCTCTCGGGATTTGTAACAAAGAGATCATCGCCTACGAGTTGAATCCGATCTCCCAATTGCAGGGTCAAGGCCTTCCATCCCTCCCAGTCGTTTTCGTCAAGGCCATCTTCGAGGGAGAAGATAGGATAGCGGTCAACCCACCCGGCGTAAAAGGTGATCATCTCCCGGTTATCCCGTATCGATTGGTCTGATTTGTCAAAGGTATATGTGCCGGTTTTGAAAAAAGAAGACGCAGCCGCATCTATTGCCAGCATAACGTCCTCACCCGACCTGTATCCAGCCTTTTCTATGGCCTGCAGGATCACCTCCACGCCCTGATCATTGGATTTGAGGTCTGGCGCAAAGCCGCCCTCATCGCCAACCCCTGTTGACAAGCCATTGTCTGAGAGAACCTTGCCAAGGGCATGAAATACCTCTGCGCCGATTCTGAGGGCCTCCCTGAAGCTCTTGCCGCCTTTCGGTACGATCATAAACTCCTGCAGGTCCAGGTTGTTCATGGCATGTTTGCCCCCGTTGACGATATTCATCATTGGCATGGGAAGCCGGCACGCATTGGTGCCTCCGATATACCGGTACAAGGGCATGCCCAAGGAATCAGCGGCCGCCCTGGCTACTGCAAGGGAGACCCCCAAAAGTGCATTTGCCCCCAATGACTCCTTGTTCGGTGTACCGTCAAGTTCGATGATTGAGGTGTCAATGAGGTTCTGATCAAAGGGGTCCATGCCTGTAATAGCAGGGGCGATAGTCCTGTTGACATTGTCTACCGCCTTCAGAACCCCTTTGCCGAGATATCTTTTCGCGTCGCCGTCCCTAAGCTCCAAAGCCTCGAATTGACCAGTGGAGGCGCCAGAAGGCACAGCGGCTTGACCCCACCCGCCGTCTGACAGGCCTACCTCAACCTCGACAGTAGGATTTCCTCTGGAATCGAGTATTTCCCGAGCATACACGATCTCGATCTTTTCCATTCTCTACCTCCCTCAACATGAGTATGTTGGTCGTATCCGTTGGGGCTTACCAGTGAAACGGCAAATAGCCTATGGTGAGGCAGGCACATGTGCCATGTCGAATAATGCACAATCTAGCATAGGTCCCCGCTTCATGCAAATCCCAAGCCTCACACCAACCCTTACCGGAAAGCCAACCTTCGGTGGCCCATAAGAAAGGTCTTCAAGGCCTACACCTGTCAATTGGCACCGTGTACGTTAATAATCTCGCAATACCCATCCCGAACCTGTATATACTGCCACAGAAACCTCTCTAGCCAACGATCCGGAGGCATCGAAATAGATGGGACCTGCCAGACCCGGTCTGGCACGGGCATGGGAGTTGATGCCCAGCAAGGCGCTTCGGATTGAAGGAGCGTCTGCCCCCGCCCGTCCTATGGCCCACAGCAAAAGGTCGACCGCATCGTAGGTCTGCACGGCTACCCAGTCCATG
>CP070657.1:2983397-2990334 GCA_020355085.1 Deltaproteobacteria bacterium | reverse complement strand
GGCTTATACTTTCCACTGATGATATTAAAGAGCGTTGTCTTTCCGGCGCCATTTGGGCCAATAATTGCGTGCTTTTCGTTCTGTTTCACCTCAAAGTCGACGCCGGTCAGCACCTTCAGGCCCGAAAAATCCTTATGTATATCTCTTGCCTGCAAAATGTCCTTTGGCTCTTGCATTGCCCTTATTCTTCAGTTTCAATTTTGCCTGGCAAATGCCACCGCCCACGCTGCCGCTCAATCAAAGAATTAATCAGGCCTGATAATCCTCTTGGCACGTAGAGAATCATGAATATGAAGATCAACCCCATAATAAATGGCCACCTATCCGTGATGTCGCTGAGGAAATCCTGTAGATAAATATAGACACATGCTCCTAGAATCGGCCCTATAAAGGAGCCTGTACCACCGATAATGACCATCAGGACAACGATGGTTGACATATCGATACTGATCGCAGTGATGGAGGTGAATTGGAAGCGGAGGGTATAGAATGTGCCGGCTAATCCAGCGAGAAAACCAGTAAAAACGAAAAGGATCAAACGGCTTACATTTGTATTGTAGCCAAGAAATTTCATACGCTCCTCATTCTCTCGCATCAGTAGAACTGTCTGGCCCATTGCAGTACGCGTGAAATACCAGCAGAAAAGGATCATTGACCCGATGATTATCAAGGTGATGTAGTAAAAGACTGTAATATCTGTGGTTTTTAAGTGTGCGAAGCCGAGGTTGATATTGGGAAGACGAATACTCAGGCCATCGTCACCACCGGTAATGGAGTACCATTTTGTAGCTATGGCATAGAAAAGTGCATTAAATGCGAGCGTGAGAAGGGCAAAGGGGACCCCCTTATGTCGCAAGAGAAGGCTGCCTACGGCAAAGCCGGCGGCAGTTGTCACCAGCACGGAAATTATTACCGCGCCAAAAAAGGGAAGTCCCGGGATACGGTTAAAGACTACCGCCACCGTATAGGCGCCCACGCCGAAGAACATTGCATGACCGAACGACAGCAGCCCCGCATAGCCCAGCAGCAAGTTATAACTCACCGCAAACAAAGCAAAGATGATCATTTCAGTTAGTAAAGCAAGCTGGTACTGCCTTGCCCCCAGTGGCAAAACCACTCCTACGATAAGGATGAATATAGCCCAGCCCAAAAAATATGCATGACTTCTTTGCGTTATCATTGCTCCTCGCCGAAGAGGCCAGAGGGTCTTATGATCAGCACTGCCGCCATGAGCATGTACATAAGCGCCAAGGATAACTTCGGGAACAAGAGTGCTCCAAAAGATTGCAGCTCACCAATCATCAGAGAAGCCAGTAGGGCTCCACTCAGGCTTCCCATTCCTCCAATTACGATGACAACAAATGCATCGACCAAAATCTCAGCTGCCATACCGGGATATGTGGTCAGAAGGGGTCCGGCAATCACTCCAGCAAAACCGGATAAGGCAGCGCCAAAGCCAAAGACACCAGTAAAAACCAGCGGGACATTAACGCCGAGGGCGTTCACCATCTCACTGTCATCCACAGAGGCCCTGACAATGATCCCAATCTTGGTTTTATAAAGCACCGTTGCCATAATGAGGCTGATCAAGATTGCACAGAAGAACATAAACAGACGATAAACGGGATAGAAAAGGCCAAATAGATTTACGGACCCCGTTAAGAAACCACCTAGGTTCACTCCCAGAGGATAATTACCCCATATCCACTTGACCGATTCTGTAATAATATAGGCAACACCAAAAGTGATTAATAGCTCTTGAACATGGCCGTAAACGTGAACCCGGCGTAGCAAGAAACGCTCTACTGCCGCACCAACCAAGAATAGAAGAGGAGGACAGACGATAAGGGAAAGCCAGAAATTACCCGTTGCATTAAGCAGGGAGTAAGAGAAATAGGCGCCAAGCATGTAGAACGCAGCGTGTGCTAAATTCAGCACATTCATCATACCGAAGACAAGGGTCAGACCGGACGATATCAGAAAGAGGAGTCCTGCATAAACTAGGCCGTGAAGGAAGAACACCGGGATATCGCTCATAAATCTTTCCCCTGAGTTGAAGAATAGGATCTAGCGGGTTGTCTATTTTTACCTTTTGGAGTTCTCTGCTTCTTGCAAAACCTGATCTATTATCTTTGGTAAGATCAGATCGCGCTGATTGACTATTTTAATAAGTCCCCAAGAATCTTTGCTTCTGCTTCAATCCATGGCTGCGCCTGGTTATGCTTATCGCGAGAGTATTGCTTGAAATAGTCACGCTTGAATCGATTTTCTGCTCAATTCCTCAAAGAGTGTTGCTTTCGCGTCTAAACTTTCCTTGATCGCCTCGATTATGAAATCACGGTGGCCTTCGAGGACATGCGTGAGCACCTCTCACAAGATCCTCCAGTTCCAATGGGTCCACAAGACTTTGAACCTTACTATTTATCCACTAATAGAGGCAGTCAGATCAATGGGGTAATATACTCAAAAGCAAAATGATTACACTCATTTATCGATGGGGGGCATACTATTCCCGGCTCCTCCTTCGTCTTGGTAGGGAGAAATATCTAAAAAAACTTGGGGGACGGCTCGTCATTGTGAACGTGACTTGACTTGGAGTCAGGCCTCGAATGTTGAATTATTCCTACCGCTTTTTCCTCAATTGACCTCTCGTCTGCTGGTGCTGCCAAACAGAAAAAGCTCCACCCACTCATAGAAGTGATGGAGCTTTTCGGAAAAACGTATTTGCCAGCGTATGAGGCATAGCACCCTCTCTTAGGGTGAACCAAGATGCCCTGACTCAGGCCAGCCTATGCCTCAATACAGAGAAAGTTGAGCAGAATAAGGCCAAGGTGCTTAAGGACGACTGCGTTTGAAAAGCGTCTCGCAGCGCGAGACTTGAGGGGCGCTTTCGTTTGAGGAGCAGAAGACATCTTGAGCACTTCGTGTGAGGAGCATCCTGCTCGCGCCAGGATTTGAGGATCGCTATGCCCCGGTGGAATAGCGGCGTTCTGGTAGGTGTGGGTTTGGAGTAATTTGGTAACCTTGATGCTTGCATTCCCCTATCCTCTGATGTAAGGTTCGCTAGCTTTTATTTCAAGCCTCCCTATTTGGATGGTGATGATGTAGAAGGGAGGTCTTGGTCATTTTGTCTCACCCGATACAGTAGCTCGAAGCCCCCGAACAATGCCGGGTTTACGTTTTTGATTATCAAAAGGATAAGGTCTCACCGATGGCGGAGAAGAGAAGGTCGCAATTCTTTTATGGTTACCTTGTGGTAGCAGGTTGCTTTGCTATTCAGGGCACGGGCATCGGCGCATTCTACACGTTCGGCATCTTCTTCAAGGAATTCCTGGCAGAGTTTGGCTGGTCAAGGGCTGCCATTTCGGCTGCTTCCTCCGGAGTCTTTCTCCTCGCAGGCTTGTTGGGCATCGTGGTTGGCAACATGAATGACCGATTTGGGCCACGGCTGATTATGGCAGTCACCGGCTCGAGTTACGGTTTAGGCCTTTTGCTCATGTCTCAACTGAGTGCTATCTGGCAGCTTTATGTCTTCTATAGCGTTATCGTGGGTATCGGCTTGAGCTCAGTTGACGTAATCCCGTTAACAACCACGGCCCGGTGGTTTGTCAAAAGAAGAGGAATGATGACCGGCATTGTTAAGGTCGGGACCGGCACCGGCCAATTGATTATGCCATTGATGAGCAGTGTATTCATCGCTGCCTATGGCTGGCGCACTTCCTATATTTTGCTTAGTGCTCTTGTTTTCTTGTTGATGATATCCAGCGGTCAGCTCCTGCGACGTGATCCGGGGCAAAAGGGGCTGCTGCCGGATGGTGAGGCGAAAACGTCGGTAAGTGATCTAGATCTGCCGGAGCAGGGAGTTTCCCTTGGTGAAGCAGCCCTCACCAGGCAGTTTTGGATGATTTGTGTCATATATTTGCTCATTGGTTGTTGTTTAATGACCGTAGTGGTACATATCGTCCCGCACGCCACGGACCTTGGTATCTCCCCAATTGCAGCGGCCGGTATTCTATCCACGATCGGTGGCGTGAGTATGGTTGGCCGCCTGGTAACCGGGATCGCGATCGACAGAGTCGGAACCTAGAAGTTGCTGATTGTGTTCTTCCTTATCTTGATCGCCAGCCTCCTCTGGGTGCAAGTCTCCAAAGAGCTCTGGATGTTTTACGTGTTCGGCGCGATATATGCCCTTGGCCACGGCGGATTCTTTACGGTGATTTCACCAATCATTGCCGAGCTATTCGGGATCAGTTCCCACGGTGTTCTTTTTGGCATTGCTTCCTTCGGTTTAACCGTTGGAGGCTCGATTGGTCCGACCCTTGCGGGGTATGTATTTGATGTGATTCACAGCTATCAGCTCGTTTTTTTCATTTTGGCCGCACTCGCTGTAGCCGGGGTCATACTGACTTTACTTCTGCGGCCGGTCATCACGGAACCCTGACCGTGATTATGTGGCCAGATCTCTAAGATGTTACAGCAAAGTCTCAACTCCCAAGTGACTGCTCGCCCTGATAAACAAGACCTTACGAACTCACTACCCCGTAGCTACAAGCCAAGGCAAATGCGTTAGGAAGATGACCGAGTGTCAAGGATCTGGCAGGTCAAAAGGGAGACTCGGGCAAAATTCGTTGGTAAAACCGGGGCAGAGGGGCTTTAAACACTCGGAATAAACGTGGTTATTTCTGCCACATGCCTTGGCATGATTTCTGCTTCACAGTCAGGTGATACTGATGTGCCCCAAAGAACTATAGCCTCATCTGAGTAAGACCCGCGGAACTATCGGGAGTAATGATCTATTGGGTCAACTGTTTGCCTGAGGGCTAGTACCTGAACAACTTCAATCCCCTTGCTAGGAGAGGTCAAACGAAACACAAAGGAGATTTCTCATGCCTGGAGCACCCAGTTATGAAGGAGTTGAACGAGGGACCAAGAAATTGAAGCAGGCACCAATTGAGCATACGCGAAAAAAGAAAGCGCTGCAAGCACGTGGAGGGAGCTTGCATCCAGCGGCGGAAGACGTGCCTGCTCTGTTCTGTCGTTTCCTTCCTGATGGAACCCTGACGTTTGTCAGCGAGAGTTACTGTAGCTATTTTAACAAAAAGTGTGAAGAGTTAATTGGTCAGAACTTTTTTCAATTTATTCCCCAAGAAGACCAGAGGAGAGTAAGGAACAAATTCATTTCCCTCACTAAAGAAAACCCCATAATAACGTATGATCACAAGGTTATTGCTCCGGACGGGACGATTCGTTGGCACCAATGGACCGATTGTGCACTCCTGGACAGGAATGGCATGGTGGCGGAGTATCAATCCCTAGGCAGAGATATTACCGAGCAAAAGGAGACAGAGGAGGCCTATCGTGCGTTGGTCGAGCAATCACTCCAGGGGCTGGTGATCATGCAGGGCTTCCGCATCGTTTTTGCCAACCAGGCTTTTGCTGAGATCGCAGGCTCTACTGTAGAAGAACTGCTCTCCTTTTCCCCGGAAGAGGTGAGGGCATTGGTTCATCCCGACGACCAGGATCTCGTTTGGGGACGGTTTCAAGCTCGTTTGGGAGGCAAACAGGTTCCACCCCGCTACGAGTATCGCGGAATCCGCAAGGACGGCACAGTGTGCTGGCTTGAGATGATCGCCAGTCTCATCGACTATGGCGGAAAACCCGCCATACGAGGCGCAGTTGTGGACATTACCGACCACAAACGGGCAGAGGAGGCGCTTCGACAAAGTAAAGAGAGGTTTAAGGAGTTAGCCGAACTGTTGCCGGAAACCATCTATGAGATGGACCTGAAGGGCAATCTCACCTTTGTGAATCGGAATGCATTCGCTCATTTTGGATACACGCAACAGGATTTTGATCGCGGGTTAAACGCCCATGATATGATTGCCCCACCCGACCGTCAGAGATCCATGGCAAACGTCAAGAGGATATTCAAAGGGGAAGAGCTTGGCCTTAACGAGTATACAGCGTTGAGAAAGGACGGGAGCACATTTCCCTGTATGATCCGGTCAACGGCGATAATGCGTGAGGGAACGCCCATTGGTTTGAGGGGGTTCATTATAGATATGACCGAGCGTAAGAAGGCAGAGGAGGAACGGAAGAAACTCGAGGCTCAGCTCCAGTACACGCAAAGGATGGAGGCCCTCGGTACCCTGGCTGGAGGCATTGCCCATAATTTTAACAACCTCCTTGCGGGTATCATGGGTAATCTTTCCTTGACGCTCTTAGACTCACATCCCACCCAACTCCATTTTGACCATCTCAAGAGAATCGAAAAACTCGTTAAGAGCGGATCTCAACTGACCAGCCAGCTTCTCGGATATGCCAGGGGCGGAAGGTATGATGTCAAACTTCTTGATTTCAACCGTTTGGTAACAGAGATCTTCGACACCTTTGGCGCCGCTAAAAAGGAGATTAGGGTCCATCGATCGCTCGCTGAGGACCTCTTGGGGATAAAGGCAGATCAGGGACAGATTGAACAGGTCCTCCTGAATGTTCTTGTCAATGCTGGAGATGCGATGCCCGGTGGCGGAGATCTGTTCTTGGAAACGATGAATGTCACCGATAAGGATATGGGCCGAAAGCCTTATAAGGTACGGCCCGGGACCTATGTCTTGCTTAAAGTGAAGGATACGGGTACGGGTATGGACAAGAAGACTCTACAGCATATCTTTGAGCCCTTCTTTACAACAAAGGGACTGGGTGCAGGCACTGGTCTTGGCTTGGCCTCTGCTTACGGGATTATTAAGGCCCATCAAGGCTATATTGATGTTGAATCTGAGAAAGGCCACGGGACTACCTTTGAGATATATCTGCCTGCATCGGAAAGCAAAAGCGCGGAAGCCTCCAAACGTGCCGGGCACCCCGCTGAGGGAAGCGAGACCATCCTCCTTGTAGACGATGAGCCGATGATTCTCGAGGTAGCTGTGGAGGTACTGAG
>CP070657.1:2958707-2983297 GCA_020355085.1 Deltaproteobacteria bacterium | reverse complement strand
AAACCGCAGCCCTGAGCCTGTCGAAGGGAATGCGGAGGGGGCAGAACTCCCCCATGGATAAGTTGCTGGAAAGACCAACCCGGGAGCCTCGGAACTGAGGAAAAGCCCATTGTCTTCAAAGATTAGGCGTTATGCAAAGCTCTCCGCATGTGCGCTCGCATACGGAAGTCGGCCTCTCCTTCGTGAGCGCCTTTATGGCTTTAATCATAGTTCTATGAGCGATCATTATGAAGCATGGTAAAAGCATGCAATTCTTGGCCGCTTTTGGGCTTTTTATGGCAGTCTTCACCTGGGCGTGCGGACAAACCGCTCAAGCCGTTAGTCCAGCTGGAGACGCGGAGCACAGGGGACTCCTTGAAGTAAAGGTGCACCGCCTTATTGTGGACCCGACAAGCCAACAGCCGGTGGTCATCCTCACCGACTCCTCTGAGGAGCGTGGACTGCTCATTTGGATAAGTTCTTTTGAGGCCAGTGCCATCTATAGGGAACTGCAGGGCATAAAACCCGTAAGACCCCAAACGCACGACCTGCTTGAGAGTATCATTCAGAAGGTCAGTGGCAAGGTCCACCACATCGTCATTCCACGTGTGGAGGGAAATATCTACTATGCCACGATTGTACTCCAAAAGGCGGACGTTTTCCTGGAGATTGACGCCAGGCCGAGTGACTCCATTGTCATGGCCCTTAAGTTCAAGGCCCCCATCTTTGTGTCGAATTCCCTGTTCGCAGAAATGGCAATCCCCCTCGGGGAACAGCAAGGCATAGAGGAGCTATACGGCCTCAGCCTTCAAAACCTCACGCAAGAGCTTGCCAAGGCCTTTTCGTTTAAGTCGACGAGTGGGGTGCTGGTCTCAGATGTTCGGAAGGGAAGCCAGGCAGAACAGGATGGAATTGAACGAGGAGATATCATTGTTGAGGTGGGGGGACAGGCTGTTGATGATGTGATGATCCTAAAGGATGCCCTTGCAAAGAGCGAGCAGGCTGTAGACGCAAAGATTTACAGAAAGACCCATTTCCTCACTATTACCTTTCGCCTGAAGTAGTTCACCCATTACTGCTTTTCGGAAGATTGATTTTCACCCTTTTCTGGCCTATACTGGGAGCATGAAACAGTGTATGGGTCTCAAGTAATCGGTAGGCAGAGAGAGTGGAAGGAGACCGAGTCGGAGGTAATAGGGATTTCTCGAAAGGATTCAAACCGCTCTTGATCCACTGTCAACATCCGCTCAATTTCCTCTTTTTGCCTCCTATTAGTTCGCCACATTCTAAAGTTTCGCAATCACAATTGCTACGAAGTCGATCCAATAATAACTCTCAAGAGCGGTTTTGAATCCCTAATTCCACTTTTTTCGAACCTTTAGCGGTTTTGTTAGCTTTATTAATTGAGAAAGGAGGGTTTTTCAATCAGGCAATTCACTCAAAAACAAGAATAAACCCTATTTATCTATAGGGGAAGTCCAACTCTATTCGTGCTTTCCCCCTTCACATAGGGAACAACACCTAAAACCTCATCTCAGAGCATTCAGCTTTGCATGCTTTTGCCACGAAACGCCTCGGCAGAAACGCTCCTTAAGTACATGAATATCCAATTTTCTAGCCCTTTGGAAATGTTTGCGATATACTCCCAGCGTACAGGGGAGCCAGTATTCGAATAACCCCTTTCCGTAAGCTGCTGTAGAATGAACTAAAATGTCAGGTAATGCTCAAAACGCGTTGCCCTTGTTAAAGAGTAATCATGGCAGGCCGATCACCTGCATTTGAGAGAACTTACAAGGATTATCTGGAACAGGTGAAGAAGATAGACGTGAGGTCTATCAAGGAAAAGCTCGGCGTGCGAGTGGAGGGAAATGCCACCATAATTCCCGTATTTGGCAAACCGACTCGGGTTTCTGTAAGGGGCATTATCGACCAATCGGGGCAACGACCATCCTTTGATATCTGCGTTATCCTATGCAAGTATCTTCTGTTATGCCCCGACAGTATCCCAAAAGAGACTGAATGGACAGCCTACAGGGATCTCAAGGACGCCGGGCCTCTCACTGTGTATTTTGCAAATGACGTGGAACGGTCCATCGCCGCGCGGTTCTCGGGGAGGCTGAGGGAGCTTGAAACGGCGGGCAAGGCATTGGGAGGATGTCGCCCTGAAATGGGATTCTCCAATGACCTGTCTATGCGATTCGAGGCTCTCCCGCGTGTTTCCCTTCTAATGCTGTATAACGACGCCGATGAGGAATTCCCCGCACAATGCTCAGTGCTTTTCGAAAAGCGTGCGGAAAGATATCTGGATGCGGAATGTTTGGCCATGGTTGGACGGTTGCTTTTTACTAATCTGGAAAGGGCGGCTGGAGGAATGCTCATAAGAAGGTAGTTGCTGGCCGGTAAGGACCAAAACTCAGGAGGGTGAAGCTTATGGAGCCTTTTTTTCGATGGTTTTTTGGGCTTGGCGTTTTCTCGTTAGGCCTCGGCTGGTTATTAATCTACTTTTTCTCGGAGATCGTACACATCCATATCAAAGCCAAAGCGGGCGAGCGCAGCGAGCAGAAAGCCTATGATGACGTCACGAAACCTCTCGATGTTCCGTCTTGGCTTGTCGGGCTCGTGGAGCGAACCTTTTTTACCGTTCTCGTAGCATTCAACGTGTCCGCCACAGCGCTGGCCATACTTGCATGGGTTACGCTAAAAATGGCGTTCAGTTGGCACATCGTCTGGAGGGAAAGAGAAAGTATCACTGTTCGATCTTTGGCGTTTTCGGCCTTGCTGGCGAACCTTTTTTCAATGCTCTTTGCGCTCATTGGAGGGCTGATTTGCCGTGGAGGCTATTAATAAGGGATTGCCAGGGAGGTCAGTGTGATCAGGAGGCTGTCCTCTGTGCGCGATTTGACATGGCCGCCAATAGCGATATCCCAATGGCATGAAATCCTTGACAAATTCTTTTTCCCGTCTCTACAATGGAATTGAAGTGGCCGGTCTTGAGGAGGGCATACCTTAATGCGCCTGCACCCGATCTCAGGTTTTAACTGTGCGCGCGAGAGAGTTGCCTAATCTCCTTGCTTGAGAGCATTATGCGGTATCGGCAATCTCCCCTCGAGAGTTCGACCAGGGCGTTAATTGATAGCAACAAGAAGCGATTACATGGCGGAACACCGTTGGGATATCCGGACGCAACTGGGCCGTGGGCCCTTGCCCGAAACCATTGAGTGCCCGGGAGACGGGGCTGAGATGGTCCTCGTCCCTGAGGGCTCATTCACCATGGGGATAACCCAAGAGGAGCTTGCCCAGATCTACATGCTCGATCAGAGGCGGACTTCCGTATTTGCCACAGAGATACCTGCCCGGACCGTGAACGTGGAATCATACTATATTGATCGGTATCCCGTGACCAACTACCAGTATCGGAGGTTCGTTGAGGAGACTGGCCATCGACAACCTCTGCTCTGGAGCCAGCCTTCATGGAGCCAACCTATGCAACCCGTCGTCTTTGTGGGGTGGGATGATGCGCGTGCATACAGCAAGTGGGCAGGGAAATCCCTTCCCAATGAGGCCCAGTGGGAAAAGGCCGGTCGAGGAACCGACGGCCGATGGTGGGCCTGGGGCCGTGACTTCCTTTCGGGCAGGTGTAATTCCAGAGAATACGACCTGGGGCGAACCTCAGAAATAGGCCTCTTTCACGAAGGGGTAAGTCCCTATGGTTGCTATGATATGTGCGGCAATGTATGGGAAATGTGTGAGGGCCGGTGGCAAGAGGAGTTCCCGCCGATGAGGGGAGGATGTTTCTTGGGCTCTGCAACCTTTGTGAGGGTCACCTGTCGGTGGACTCCCGAGGATCCCGTCAACGGAGCTCACTGGCTGGGATTTCGCTGCGTCAAAGAGATTCCTGCTGAGACATAGCTGTTAGGCACGTTACCCTCGTGAGCAAGCATTTGTACTCGGCAGTCTTGTGCTGAGAGAGCTGGCCATATCAAACAGGATTTGAAAGGCCACTCCTTTGCCTCTCAAAGCAGGTCCACGTGGCCCGGTTTAGCCTTTCTCCCAAGGAAGAGGCTAATCCTTCTGAACTGTTCTTAGCGGCCCTTGCCTCAGGCTCCTCTTAACATATAGCTCCATTGAAATGAGAGAATAGAACCCCTTGGAACCTGGTGGCTGAATATCCGATACTATAGCCCACGAAGGTGAAGGTACTGTTCACATGAAGGTCGCGAGTTTTAACAGCAATGGTATACGGGCCCGTATTTATATTATTGAGGACTGGTTAAAGAGGCATAGTCCAGATGTATTATGCATTCAGGAGACGAAGGCACAGGATCAAGATTTTCCCATACAGCCCTTTGCGGAGCTGGCCTACCACTGCACCTTTCGGGGGCAGAAGTCCTTCAACGGCGTTGCTATAATCAGTAAACACGCGCCAACGGATGTCTCGTTTGGGTTTGGCGATGGGGATGTGAAAGAAGAGCCCAGAATGATGAGAGCGCGCATTGAGGGAATACCCGTTGTAAACACCTACGTGCCCCAGGGAACTGCGCCCGATTCAGAGAGATTTCAGTACAAGCTCAAGTGGTTTCAGCGTCTGCGAGACTATTTTTCGAAACACTTTGAGCCGAGTGAGCCCCTATTGTGGATGGGGGATTTCAACGTAGCCCCTGAGCCAATTGATGTCTATGACCCCGTGAAGCTTTTGGGAAGTGTGTGTTTTCACCCGAAGGAACACAAGGTTCTATCCGAGGTTAAATCGTGGGGATTTGTCGACGTATTTCGGGCGCACCACCCTACCGAAAAGGCATTTACCTTCTGGGACTATAGGATTCCCCAAGCCTTTCGCCATAGGCTCGGGTGGAGGTTGGATCACATTTGGGCCACACAGTGCCTTGCTGATAAATCTACAAGAGCTTGGATCGATGCTGCTCCCCGGCAGCTGGAAAAGCCTTCGGATCACACCTTCATTGTGGCGGAATTTGAGATATGAGATCTCCATTTGATGGCCAATCTCGCTAAAGGCAGGAATGGGGGAGCAAAAAAATCAATATTTCGAGCATACACGACTTCAAAAGGGGAAAACTGAACCCTCCCACTTAGAAGGTATGCATCAGATGGGTTAGCTTTTCTTCCAGGACTTCATAGGAGAAGTATTTTTCACCGATCTGGTAATTCCGTTCCACCATGGCTTCGAGCCTATCCTGATTGTTGAGCACCTCCTGGATTTGAGCGATGACCTTTGAAGAAATAAACCCGTCCATTACGATTACGTCAAAGCCGATAGGCTCTATGTCGGCAATGTAGATAGCGTAACGGTTCACGACAATGGGTTTCTTGTGATAGATGGTTTCTAGAAAGGCGTTGCCAAACCCTTCATACCCACTCGGATACGTAACAAGGTCAGCATTCTGGTAAATGTCTGCAACCGAAAAGAGCTTCCCTCTTTCCGGACAGATGGTTCTTTCAGAGTTAATCAACTCGTCGATGCGGACGATCTTTACGCCCATAGTTTTGCTATAATCTTCAATCCGCTCAAAATAATCATCGCCTTCATCTTCCATTCCGTGTGAGATGACGAGCATAGGGTTCTCCAGATTCAGATTCCTTACGATTTCAATGGAACGTTCTATCCATTTGCGAGGCACGATCCTCGTGGGTTGGAGAATAAAAAGGTCATCCTTTTTCAATCCCATTCTTTTTCTCAGATCCGCACAATAGTCATCCGGCGAAGGGGGCTGAGTGGCGAAGTCCAACACGTTAGGGATTGTGCTGTTTGAGATCCCCCGTCTGAAACTTAGCTGTTCAGATGCCAAGGAGTTAATAACAACATGTCTGATTGATGGCAGATGCGGAGGGAAGGCCATGTTGAGATAATCCCTGCAGGCGTTTATCAGAAATCGAGGTCTCTCCCAGGAAAAATCATGGTGATGGGCGATGGTTGGGATACATGTCTCGGCAATGAATTCAGTGAGTGCAAGGCCGAGGGGAATGTTCATGGGTATGGCAAGGGCATTCTCCGGAATGATAAGATCGATATCGAATTTCTCAACGAAGTCGTAGAGTGCCCCTTTCAGCTTTCGCGTTATTTTGTGGACCGTGTCCGATGTTTCTCGGTTTCGCGATTTTACGCCAAATAGGTCGTTATTGATTTGTTCGATCACCGGATGTTCAAAGTAGGCTTCCTTCATCACGTGAGTTCTTTCGGAAGGTCTATCCGAAAGTCCTGCGAAATAGAAACAATCGTATCTGTTTCTTTCCAGTACATCTGCCCATTTCTGGATCTCCAGAGAAACCCCGTCTGTCCCAGCGATTCGCGTGGATATGAAACCGATGTTTTTTATAACACTGTAAAGATTCTTGGATTTAGGCATAACTACTTGTTCACCCCCCTGTTCATTGAAAACATGCTGATCCTCCAGTGGCACAAATGCCGAAAGTGGATTGCTTGTCCCTACGGTGTTAAACCTGAAAAACCGCTCAGGGCTTTGCAGAACCTACTTCATATCTATAACAGATATGAAAACACAATTCCATAGGGCTGGCAAGGTCTTTGAACTCGCCGATTCTCGCCCAGGGCCAACGCCGCTGTCTTAAGTCCTCTGAGGGCACTTTCATGCATCTTTTATGCCTATTTGAAGTAAGGACCGGATCAGTTGGTGCAAACACGTGTTTATTGTTATATCAATAGTCTAGGCTCATGCAATTCAGAAGCATTCGGCTGCCATAGCGGAGTCGCCCGCCAGATGGTCGAGAAGCGCTCTAATGTTTCAATGTGATTCAGATGCCGTGAGCTGACTCCATGTGCTGGAGGTCAAGATTGTTTATACTTGTTTAGGTTGAGAGAGAGAAGCCAAACCATGAACTCTTACCATCGGCAACGAACTGTCTGTGGCGTAGATTTCAGCGGTGCACAGGATGCAGGCAAAAAGATATGGATCGCCTGTGGAGGCATCTTGGACGATGTAATCCTCATTTCCGAGTGTTTTCCGGCAAAGGATCTTCCAGGTTCAGGGCTGGGAAGGGATCAAGCCATAAGGGCCCTGAGGGCCTTTATCCGCAAAAAAAGGGATTGCGTCTTCGGCCTAGATTTTCCTTTCGGTATACCGCGCATCTTAGTTGCAGAAGAAAACTGGGAGGAGTGGCTCAGGGCATTTCCAGAAAGGTACACCAGTCCCGAAGGTTTCAAAAGACTATGTTACCTAGCCTCGAACGGCAAGGAACTCAAAAGGGCTACCGATGTTGAGACTAAGACCCCGTTTTCACCGTATAATCTGAGGCTCTACCGTCAAACCTATTTCGGCGTCAGGGACGTCCTTGGCGCTCTTGTACAGGAGAAGACAGTCTGTGTTTTGCCCCTGCAAACGCCTCAAGATGAAAAGCCATGGGCTATTGAGATCTGCCCCGCCGCAACGCTGAAGACAAAGAATCTTAGCTTTCCGTACAAAGGTAGAGGTAGGGATCGGAAGGCCGCAAGGGAGAAGATTCTCACAAGTATGGAGAAGACCGGCGTCCTAAAGGTAAGAAAAACCAGCGTGCGAAAGAGGATCATTGAAGACAGGGGTGGAGATGCGCTTGACAGCGTTATTGCAGGTTATGCGACATTTAAGGCGCTGAACCATGGACTGACCTCTGAAACAAATGCTCCATATGCCATTGAGGGAAAGGTGTACGTGTAAAGAGCATGAGTGATCTGACAAGAACGAATTTCACAGTGCGAGACTCGATGGAATCGCACGGTCGGCTTTTTCTTTACAAAAAAGCTTTACCGGACTATGGTTCAACGCGATCTAGTATTTAGCGAAGGAGTGATCAATGACTCAGATAACGGAAGGCGTGTATTTCATTAAGGGGCTTGATGAATTCATTCCTGATTCTCATACCTATGTGGTGGGTAAGCCGAGTTCTCAGGATCTTTCTCTCATCGACCCGGGACTCATGGGGAAGGGAAGTTACAAGATCCAATCCATACAGGATATGGGAATTGAGCTTAAGAGAATTAAGAGGATTATCATGACCCATACACACCTGGACCACATAGGGTGTCTTCATGAAATCAAAGAGCAAATTCCATGGGCGGAATTGTGGGTGCATGAAGTAGAGGCAGGGCCCCTGGAAGAGGGCGACGAAAGAACTGTCTATGGCATGGATATGTTCCGGAGCATGTGCCAGATGCAGTATAATCTCAAACCGGGTGTTTTTAGATTCCCTGTGGATAGAAAGCTGGCCGATGGCGAGAATTTGGAACTGGGTGATATGAGCTGGGAGATCATCCATATTCCCGGGCATTCACCCGGTAGTATCGGCCTTTACCATAGAGCTGGTGAGATTCTCATCCCGGGCGATGTGGTGTATGCGGATTATGCGATCGGGCGTTTTGATCTCCATGGGGCGAGAGGCCCTGATTTGAAGAATTCTTTGCTGCGGCTCGCTGAACTCGGGGTAAAGGTGCTGTTGCCGGGTCATAATCGGATTGTTCAAGACCTTCCACCAGGATATATCGCAGATACCGCAAGGCAGTGGGCACCGTATCTTGGATAGCCGTCAGTTGAAAGTCGTGTGTCGGAAAAAAAGTAAAAGGCCGATGCAGAGATGCCTTCGGTTCAGAAAGCAACCAAAGGCGATGATCTGCAGGATATAGATAGGTATTGACCGGGATTTTACCTTTTCCTATAATTCCCCATACCCTAAGAAGCGGAGCAGCAGCCGCCAAACATTGAGGCGTTAGCTGTCAGCTTATTGCTATGAAGATCGCAGTGCACAGAACACGTATTGGCAAACAGATAATCCGAATGGGCATTTCTTTATCGTCTCTCTGACGGCTGCGTACAGAACCTTTATTCGCCTTCGCCAGAATACCCTGTAGCTTGCTATAGGGATGAATGGCGAGGCGAACCGCGCCGAAGCGCTTTAGCGCGAAGGCGGGTTGGCTTCGGCGCAATTCCGCTTGAGATACCCCGCAGCTCGCTGCGGGGAGACTGATTGCCCATAGAATCACTTAACCAAACAGTTAGGTGCCAATTGCCTGCTAATTTACCCCCGGCTTATTTTGAGGCAGAAAAACGATATAGGGAGGCCAAGACACCGGCAGAGGCCATAGTGGCCCTTGAAGAGATGCTTGCCATTATGCCCAAGCACAAGGGCACGGATAAGCTCAAGGCTGACCTAAGACGCCGCATTTCCAAGCTCAGATCCAAACAGCAGCAAAAGAAGAAACTCAGCAGACGGGATAGCAGTTACACGGTTGAAAAAGAAGGAGTAGGCCAGGTGGTGCTCATGGGCACGCCCAATGTTGGTAAGTCCTCACTGGTTTCGGCCCTGACGAACGCGGATCCGCAAGTTGCAGATTTTCCCCATTCTACCTGGAAGCCCACGCCAGGCATGATGTATTTTGAGAATGTCCAGATTCAACTGATTGATACGCCTCCCATAAGCAAAGAGCATACAGAACCGTGGCTTCTGGATATTGCGCGGAGAGCTGATATAATACTCATTGTAGTGGATGTGCAAACGGATCCCATCCAACAGCTGGAGGAAGCAGTCTCCTTTCTTGCAGATAACAGGATTGAGCCCCCCAGATCGGCTCAGCACAACGAAACCACAGGTCGATTGACCACTATACCTTTCTTAGTAGTCGCAAATAAGAGCGATGATGAATCCAGCGAAGAGCACTTTGAGATCTTCAAGTCCCTTATAGAAGATGACTGGCCCTTGATACCCGTATCGGCGAAAACAGGGCGAAATTTCGATCTGTTGAAGCAGGAGGTGTTCAGTAGCCTAGACATCATAAGGGTTTATACTAAGGCGCCTGGTAAGGGCCCGGACCGCACTGCTCCTTTCGTATTGAAAAAGGGCTCTAAGTTGGAAGATCTCGCTTCCAAAATCCACAAGGATTTCCTTGACAAATTGCGGTACGCGAGGGTGTGGGGCAAGGATGTCTATGACGGTCAGATGGTGCAAAGAGACCACGAGCTTCAGGATGGCGATATTGTTGAACTCCATATATAGGATAAGAGGTTAGTGCAGAGCGTGCATAACGTTGAAGAGCAGCGGCGCGCTTTACACGTCCGCTTGGCTGACATGTTAGGAGTTTGCAATGTCAATCAAGTGCCAACTCCATGAAGGCCGTGCCCTCGATCGGGTTATAGCGATAGGGTTCGATCTCTCGAAACCCCAGGGCTGCATAAAGGGTTGTCGCCCTTTCCATAGATGGCAGGGTGTCCAGGCGCATGCGCGCGTAGCCGATCTCGCGAGCCCTTTTAATTACTGTTTCAGCCAACGCCCTGCCGATCTTCAAACCTCGTAACGGCGGCCTGATATACAACCTCTTCATCTCGCATATACCGTTGCTAATCTTCTGCAGTGCAACACATCCAGCCGCTTGCCCTTGCCAGAGCGCGATAAGGAGACACCCCGTGGGTGGAACATAACTCCCCGGAAGGTTGGCTAATTCGTCATCGAAGTTCTGGAAATCCAAACTGATCTCCAATGCTGCGGCATATTCTTCGAAAAGCTTCCGAGCTTCCTGAAGATTTCTGCCTGCGTGGGCTTCGGCAATCTGAATCATGACACAGTTCCTTAGGCTCCTAACACACCGTATAAGCTACGGGCGTGCTTCTTGCCCATCAGCTTCATGTGGCTCGATTGTGTTACTGACCAACAGGACAGCTGAGTTCGCACGCCCTGCAATATTTGATGCATAAGGACGGATTTTCTGTTTTTTCCTGTGCTCTGCTCAGAGCGGCATCGGCTCTGTCGCTTTCCATTTGGATGTTACAGAGGGCCCTGCTGTAATCCCCGTTCTTGAATGCGCTCTGCGGACAGGCATTTGTGCAGGGCATGCTGCAATTTGTACAAGGATCGAAATTAACCGGACCTGTATCCAACAACAATTCATGCGTGAGCATAGCGCGTAGCCTGACCCGAGGTCCGTATTCTGGGGTCACCAGCATGTTGTTTTTGCCGATGCATCCCAGTCCGGCTATAACGGCTGCATCTTTCAGAAAAATCCCCCCGTCCTCGATGTGGTAGGGCAATTGAGTGGTTTTGATGCCCTTTTCTTTTTCCAACCATGTAGAGAGTCTGGAATTGATGGATATAAGCATCCGGTTGCCGGATGTGCCACCGCTGGAGACGTGCCTCCACCAGTCCAGTTCCGGTTTGTCCTCAGGGTGCCAAACGGCGATAACAATTGCTGACTTGACATTTTCAGGCCATGCAATTTCAGCCGGTTTCAGTTTGCCTTCCTTGCTACCTATTGTTTTGTATTGGTCGAGCTTTCCATAGATGAGATGAGATAGTGACTTTTTGAGTGCCTCCACATTGGCAATGCCCGCCAGAGATGCCCCGAATTCCTTGGCTTTTTCAATGATTTGTGATGAGTCGTATCGTGAACCTTTGGGTTTCATGAGCCTCATTTCAGGTGTTTTTGGCGTATTCTGGGGATATGATACTTAATCGTCTAGGTTTCCATTTTTTTTCGGGAAGGGGGCGATTCAGCAAAATTGCATTCTAATATTCCCTCCGCCGAATTTACCTACGGCATATATGCGTACTATCCGTATATTATAGTTCCGTAAAAGGAATTTTCGGAATTTAATCGATGCTTGAACACAGAAGAACAGGTCTTGTTGTATCGTGTTGCGTACCGGAATCACAGTGACTATGAACTGTTTGAGGGAACAACAGGAATTGTATAGGTAATTTTGCGAATTTCTAGCATACATATATGAGATGAGCAATGAGAATTTGCTTCTCATTTTTATTGACAGGGAGTTAATAAGAGGCGAATAAAGTAGGATTATTACGACAGTAGGGAAGGGAGTTTCTATGCCCGATCTACCGCGAATTGCCATAACCATGGGGGATCCGGCAGGAATAGGTCCTGAGATCATCGCCAAGGCCTTGCTTATGCCTGATATTTATGAGGTTTGCAGGCCCCTTGTTCTGGGAGATATAGGATGTCTTGAAATTGCTTCCAGGGGCGTTGGATACCTCTCATTTCAACGGATTTCAAATACTTCTGAGGCTACCGGCCGGCAAGGGCTCATCGATGTGATGTCGGTCTCAGAGCTCAGAGCAGACTCATGCTTACCGGGACAGCCCACGAAGACCGGCGGCAAGGCCATGGTTGACTATGTATTGAAGGCTGTGAAGCTTTGCGAAGGCCGGAACGTAGCGGCTATGGTCACCTGCCCCATCAGTAAAGAGCTTATGCACCAGGCCGGTTATGAGTTTGAAGGTCATACCGAGCTGCTGGCCCACCTTACCGGTACAAAGGACTATGTGATGATGCTGGCAGGTGACAGGCTCAGGGTATCCCTGGTAACTATCCACTGTGCATTAGCGGAAGTTCCCGGGCGGTTAAGCGAGGCTTTGATCGTAAAGACGATCAGTATCACCTACCGGGCCTTAGAGAGGGATTTTGGCATCGATAAGCCCAGGATTGCCGTAGCTGCCTTAAATCCTCATGCAGGGGAGTCAGGCCTTTTTGGCATGGAAGATAAAACGATCGTAGCTCCGGCAGTGGGGGCAGCCAGAGACAGCGGTTTATCGGTTGAGGGGCCATTTGCATCCGATACCATCTTTTACCATGCCAGCACCGGTAGATATGATGCGGTTGTTGCCATGTATCATGATCAGGGACTCATTGCGCTGAAATTGCTTCACTTCTCCGACGCAGTAAATATCACCCTCGGGCTCCCGATCATACGAACCTCTGTTGACCATGGCACGGCCTATGATATCGCTGGAAAGGGGGTTGCAGATCCATCCAGCCTGGTCGCTGCAATAAAGATGGCGGCAAGAATTGTAGGCGCAAGGCGAAAGGCACAAGGCTAAAGAGAATATCTCACCGCCCGTCCTGGTGCGGTACGGGCCGGGGAGGCGGGGCTTTGCTATTGCCATGGTTTTTAACAACGAGTAACGAGCAACAAGAAACGAACAACTTAAATCTATGTCCTTAGACGAAATAGTCATACGGGGGGCCAGAGAGCATAATCTGAAGAATATAGATGTTGCTATCCCCAGGAACAAATTGGTGGTTATTACTGGGGTTTCTGGTTCTGGAAAATCAACCCTTGCCTTTGATACGATTTACGCAGAGGGGCAGCGCCGGTATGTGGAATCACTGTCCACCTATGCCCGGCAGTTTCTGGAACAGATGGATAAACCGGATGTCGATGCCATTGAGGGGCTTTCTCCTGCTATCTCAATTCAGCACCGGTCAACCAGCAAAAACCCCCGCTCAACAGTAGGCACGGTTACTGAGATCTATGACTACTTGCGACTTCTCTTTGCCCGGATCGGGCATCCCTTTTGTCCGCACTGTGACATACCCATTGTATCCCAATCTGTTCAACAGGTTGTTGACCAAGTCATGGAGTTCGAGGAGGGAAGCAAGATTCAGGTTCTAGCGCCTGTTGTGCCGGCCAGAAAAGGAGAACACAGCCAGCTGTTTGAGCGCTTGAGAAAGGAAGGTTTTGTAAGGGTTCAGGTTGATGGAGATACCATGCTCCTTGACTCTGAGATCAAGCCGGATAAAAACAAGAAACACACCATTCGCGTGGTCATTGATCGCTTGGTCATAAATAAAACCATAAGAAGAAGGCTTACCGATTCCATAGAGCTGGCCTTTACAGTATCCGACGGCCTGGCCCTTGTGGATCTTATGGGTGATCGGGAGTACTTCTTTAGCCAAAAGGCATCATGTCCACAGTGCGGCTTCAGTTCTCCGCCATTAACACCTCAAATGTTCTCGTTTAATAACCCCCTCGGGGCATGCACAGAATGTGGCGGACTCGGGAGCAAGATGTATTTCGATCCCGACCTCATCGTCCCCGATCCGGATCTTTCCATTCGGGAGGGGGCAATTGCACCGTGGGCCAATAGAAACTCGCTGTATTTTCAACAGATGCTGGACGCCATAACCAGCCACTACGACGTAGACATATATACACCTTTCGGAAGGCTTCCCGGGCATGTGCAAAAGGCCCTGCTCCACGGTTCAGGAGAAGAAGAGATTAGTTTCTCCTTCGATCGAGATGATAGGCGCCATTTCTACAAAAGGCCTTTTGAGGGAGTCATACCAAATCTGAACAGGAGATATCATGAAACGAATTCCCCCGTAATCCGGGAAGAGATAGAGCGGTTCATGAATATCAGGCCCTGTCCGCAATGCCGTGGAGCAAGGTTGCGTCCCGAAAGCCTTGCCGTAAAAATAGACGGGAAATCCATTGCTCAAGTAACCTCATTTTCCATTAAAAAAGCCCTTGACTATTTCGAAAGGCTTCGGCCCACTGAAAAAGAGAAAATAATCGCTCGTCGAATACTCAAAGAGATTACCAAGAGGCTTGGGTTTTTAGGAAGCGTAGGACTCGACTATATCTCGATCGATCGGTCAACTGCTACCCTGTCAGGCGGGGAGGAGATGCGAATCAGGCTGGCCACCCAGATCGGATCAGGTCTATCGGGCGTATTGTATGTGTTGGACGAACCAAGTATCGGATTGCACCATCGGGACAACATCAAACTCCTTCAGACCCTCAAGCGGCTGAGGGAATTGGGTAATACGGTGCTGGTGGTAGAGCATGATCCGGAAACCATTCTCTCAGGTGACTACATCATTGATATGGGACCGGGGGCTGGCGAAATGGGCGGTCGGGTTGTATTTGCCGGAAGGCCTGATGAGCTTATCAAAGATGAGGGGTCACTGACAGGCCAGTACCTTTCAGGAGCATTGTGTATTCCTACTCCCAAAAAGAGAAGGAAAGGTGCCGGCAAAGAAATAGTTATCGAGGAAGCTGCAGAGAACAATCTCAAGAAGATTGACGTTGCAATCCCCCTAGGGGCCTTCACCTGTATTAGCGGCGTTTCAGGTTCTGGTAAGAGCAGCTTGATCAACCAGACCTTGTATCCTGCCCTGGCGCAAAAGCTTTACCGCTCAAAGGAACGGGTCGGCAAGGTGAGTCGGATAAGGGGAATAGACTATCTGGACAAGGTGATAAATATCGATCAGAGTCCTATTGGAAGGACGCCCCGATCTAATCCGGCTACCTACACCGGGGTATTCAGCCATATTCGGGACCTTTTTGTCCGGTTGCCCGAGTCAAAGGTCAGGGGATACAAATCGGGCAGGTTCAGTTTTAACGTTGAGGGAGGAAGGTGCCAGGCCTGCAAGGGTGATGGCATTATCAAGATTGAGATGCATTTTCTCCCCGATGTATTTGTAACCTGTGATGTCTGTAAAGGATTGAGATACAATCGGGATACCCTTGAGATACGGTACAGGGGCAAGAACATCGCAGATGTGCTCAACATAACTGTGAAAGAAGCCATGCTGTTTTTTTCTGCCATCCCGCAAATCAGGAGTAAACTCGAGACGTTGTTTAACGTTGGTCTTGGATACATAAAGCTAGGGCAAGCTGCTACCACCCTTTCTGGAGGTGAAGCCCAGAGGATTAAGCTGGCCAAGGAGTTGGGAAAAAGGAATACTGGAAGGACCCTGTATCTCTTGGATGAGCCTACCACGGGCCTCCATTTTGCCGATATACATAAACTCTTAGAGGTGCTCAATCATCTCGTTGATATACACAATACCGTCGTGGTTATCGAGCACAATATGGATGTCATTAAGTGTGCTGATTACATTATCGACTTGGGGCCAGAGGGGGGCGATAGGGGTGGCACGGTTGTGGGAGCTGGCACCCCTGAACAGATTGCCGCAATTAAGGAGTCCTATACCGGGCAGTTTCTAGGAAGGGTGCTATCCGGTGCAAGGCTTGACAGAAAAGGCCCGTGATACTATACTTCCTTGTCAAAACGAGCGTGGGGACTCAAAGCATCAAAGCCTTCAGCAATAGACGAACCGCACACTGTTGCCTTTTACTCACCATTCATCTGCAGTATAGCTATATATGATATTCCCACGGAAGGATGTAATGTACCACGGGCAGTAGTAACTGTTGAAAGAAGAGGGGGGTGAAAATAATGGCGGTGGCAAACTATATCCTTATTGTAATAAACTCAGGGCCTGAAAAGAGGTTTAATCATTATGAGGCCTTCACCCTGGCCTGGGTGGCGAAGAAGTACTACAAGGCGAAAAAGGTGACCATAATGTATGGCCCTCAGGCTGTTGTCATGACCAAGAAAGGTACCTTGGCGGGGTTTACCCTAACGACTGAGGTAAGGGAATTAATCGCATCTCAGTTTCAGGGCCTGAAGGCAGAAAAGTTGCCTGTTCATCTGGAACAGTTGGCGCGCTTTGAGAGAGAGAAGATGGAGATCTCTTTTGTATCGTGTAGCACATACCATGTCCTTGAAGGGTTTGCAGAGTCGATTAAGGATAAGTCCAACATAGAGGATTTCATTGAGCCAATCAATTTGTATGAGGCCTGCAAACTCATGCTCGAGGCAGATCAAATCTTATATTATTGATTAAGGGATGCAATGAAAGAAATTCTAGAGAACTCCAATATCGGCATTGTGGGTGGCGGCAGGGTCTGTAAGGCGATTTTGAAGATAATTCTGGGAGAGGATTTTTCGAACTACAAGATCAACATCCTCGGGGTAGCGGAAATCGACAACACGGCTGAGGGGCTGCTCTATGCGCGGAAGAAAGGGATATACACGACCGATGATTACCGAGAGCTCTACGGACTTGATGGGCTCAATGTGATTATCGAGCTGACGGGCGACAACAAGGTTCTCGAAGAGCTTAGGGCCACGAAGCCAGCCCAAGCCAGATTGATCGATCATTTCGAGGCTATGTCGGTCTGGGATTTCCTCCAGATCGAAGAGAAGCGGGTGACGATTAAGCGTGAGTTACGGCAACACATCGGCGAGCAACAGAAGCTAGAGACGGAGTTTGATCTCTATTCCCAGCAGCTGGCAAAGATCGTTGAGGAGAGGACGCGGCATTTGCAGAGCGTGGAACGGAAGCTTGTCGAGCGAGAGCGGGCCTTGTCGCAAATAATTCAGGGTAATACCATCCCTACGTTTGTCATTAACAAAGACCATATCGTTACCCATTGGAACAAAGCCATCGAGAAGCTGACGGGGCATAAGGCTGAGGAGATCGTGGGCACGAACAGGCAGTGGCTGCCGTTCAGGCCAAAAGAAAGGCCTGTCATGGCCGATGTTATCGTCGATGATATGGATGAAAAAAAGATACGGGAATACTATGGTCACGGATGGCGGAAATCAGCCCTTATTGAAGGGGCCTATGAAGCGGAGGAATTCTTTCCCCATATAGGAGAAACGGGGAGGTGGCTCTTTTTTACGGCGGCGCCCATAAAGGATGCTGACGGGAAGACGGTTGGCTCTATTGAAACGTTCTGGGATACAACTGAACGGAAGGAGGCGCAGGAGGCATTGCAGAGGGCCCGCGATGAGCTGGAGACGCGGGTAGAGGAACGGACCGGCGAACTCAGGAAGGTGAATGAGGAACTACGAAGATCGGAGGCCAAATACAAGACCGTCTTTGATAACGCCCCCAACTCCATCTTTGTTATAGAACAGAAGAACTTTAAAATAGTAGATGTCAATGCAACTGCCATTGAGTGTTACCGGCGATCAAAGGAGGAGTTGCTGAAAATGAGCTTCTTGGAACTCCTCCATGAAAAGGATGCAGAGCTTGAAGGGGGTTTGCAAGGGCTTACCGATCATCAATGCGGGTTTTATCCGAGGAGGAGACATGTCAGGAAGGCAGGAGACCCGTTCTATGTAAATATCGTAGCATGTCACGCCGTGCATATGGACATGGATTGTCTCATAGCCACGACAACCGATATTAACGAGGATGTTGAAAAGGAGGCCCAATTAATACAGGCCAGTAAACTTGCTACACTAGGTACACTTGCCTCAGGAATGGCCCATGAGTTAACGCATCCCCTGAATGTGATTCAGGTCGCCAGTGATTTCTTCTTGAAGAAAATTAAAAAGGAAGAAGAAATCACCAAGGATGATCTAAAGGCTGTTGCCGAGGAAATCGATAGCCATGTTGATAGGGCATCGAAGGTAATCAAGCATATGAGGGATTTCGCCAGACAATCTGACCTCACCCGTACCAGGCTCAACATAAACGAACCCATTAAGGACGTGTTCAAGGTTCTGGGCCAGCAGTTGAGGGTTCATCAAATAGAGGTCGAACTTGATCTTGACCCGCATGTGCCCCCAATTATGGCGGATCACAACAGGTTGGAGCAGGTGTTTATTAATTTGGTTACCAATGCCATGTATGCCATGGACGATAAGGGTCTGCGTTGGGGAGACAGGAAGTGGCGCAGATTGCTTAGGATAAAAAGCTTTTCCGCAGATGGTCGCGTTGTGGTATCAGTATCCGACACCGGTAAGGGAATTCCAAAGGACATAATCGATAAGATATTCGAGCCTTTCTTTACCACCAGAGAGGTAGGCCAGGGCACGGGATTGGGGATGAGCATCAGCTACCGCATCATAAGTGACTATGGTGGAACGATAGAGGTCAGAAGTGAGGTAGATGCCGGCACTACCTTCATCCTGAAGTTTCCCTCGGCAGAATAGCGTAACAGCTAACGGGGTTTGGGAACCCTGAACCCCATAAAGGTTATCGGGCTATGAACATGTCTAAACTCCTTGTCATAGACGATGAAGAAGGGATCAGACGTATGCTGACCCTTTCGCTGTCGAGCGACGGGTATGAGGTATTAACAGCTCCCGGAGGTGAGGAGGGCATTGAGCTGTTCAAGGATGAATCACCCCCTATAGTATTAACCGATATCAAGATGCCGGGCGCGGATGGCATCGAGGTGCTCAAGCGGGTAAAGGAGCTCGATCCCGATGCGGAGGTCATAATGATTACCGGCCATGGAGATATGGATCTGGCCATAGAAGCTCTCAAGCTTGATGCCTCCGATTTCCTGAACAAGCCGATAAAGGATGATGCACTCTCAGTAGCCTTGAAGAGAGCAGAACAGAGAATAGCCATAAAGCAGAAGCTTAAGTCATACACGGATGACCTGGAGAACATGGTCCAAATTGCTACCGAGGAGGTCAAGAGGAGGTCTGAGTTCCAAAACAAACTCATTACCACATCCAATGATGCCATCATCGCTACTGATGAAAAGGGGACTGTTGTCATCTATAATCAGGGCGCGGAAAACATATTCAGGTACCCTCGCTCTGAAATTATCCGAAAAGTGTCTATCGAATACCTCTATCCACCGGAATTGGTTTCGCAATTCGCAGCCGGGTTAGAAAAGGGTGTTCAGGTGGAACTATCGGAGTGGCGAGAGGTGCCTATTGTTGCCAGGGACGGAGAGGCCGTGCCTACCCGGTTCTCGGGCTCTATTCTGTTCGCAGAATCCGAGGTAGTAGGCAGCGTTGGCTTTTTTCAGGATCTAAGGGAGATAAAGAGATTACAGGAGGAGCTGATTAGATCGGAGAGATTGGCGGCCACCGGGCAAACTGTGGCAAGCCTTGCTCACTATATCAAGAATATCCTGAACGGACTCAAGGGCGGAACCTATGTATTGAACGTTGCGCTTGACAGGAATAATACGGATAAGATAAAAGACGGCTGGGCTATGATCGAGAGAAACGTGGAGAGAATTTCAGAGCTCGTGCTCGATTTGCTGGCCTATTCCAAGGATCGAAAACCCGAACCGGAGAATTGTTTTCCCAATGAAATAATGGAGGAAGTGTGCGCCTTGATGGACGGCCGGGCGAGAGAGCACGATATTAGAATAGTGAGAAAACCTGACCCCCGGATAGGCGAAGCGTTTATGGACCCAAGGGCCATTCACAGGTCTCTCCTGAACCTGGTTTCCAATGCTATCGATGCCTGCATCTTCGATTCTACAACAAAGAAGCGGTGGCTGGTTACAGTAGAAACCGCCATGGAAAAAGACCACATGATCAGATTCCAAGTAGCCGATAATGGAATTGGCATGGATAATAGGACAAAGGAAAACCTCTTCTCCTCACCATTCAGCACCAAAGGCGAAAGGGGAACCGGCTTGGGGTTACTGGTTACGGAAAAGGTGGTCAGGGAAAATGGAGGGGTAATAAACGTTGCGTCTGAACTCGGAAAAGGGACGAGCTTCGCCATTCGCTTGCCCTATAGGGAAGCACAGAACAAGGCAAATATGGGCGGGTGATACCGCCTTTAACTGTGAATGGAGGGTTGACCATGGGCAAAAAGGTTCTCAATGTAGAGGACGATGCTGATATAAGGACATTTGTCTCAACTATCGTGGAAGAGACGGGGCATATCCCTATCTTGGCAAAAGATGGTGAGGAGGGGATGCAGAAGGTACGAGGGGAACGACCAGATCTCATCATCCTCGATATACTCATGCCAAAGGAGAGCGGCATAAAGATGTATCATGAGCTGAAGTCCGATCCGTCCCTAAAGAATATCCCCGTTGTTATGCTTTCCGGGGTTTCCAAGAGGACGTTTCTCAGGTCTCAGGTGGCGTTGACCGAATTTGGTGATGAAACCGTGCCCGAACCTGAGGCATATCTCGAAAAACCAGTGGAGCCCGAGGATCTGAGTGAAATCCTGAACAAGATTTTGAGTTGAGCAAGGTTAAGAAGATGCGGGGGTTGTGATGAAGATCACCACGATGCTGTTTGTTTCCGAGTTCGAGGAACTATGGTTCGATGCCTTGCAATCGTTATTGGGGCTCAGAAAGGCTGGTCTGAATCATGTGGTATTCCTCCATGTGATACAGAGAGAGAAGGTAGCCATGAGGAGGGGTACCGGCTATCTTAAACAGGAGGAACGTAAGCTCCGAGAGATAGCTGATATCCGGTTTATTGATTGGGCTGAAACGCTCTTTGAGGAGGGTATGGAGGTGGGGGCCCACATAGCCATTGGGAATGTGGTGCCCAAGATCCTTTCTGTTACCGAGATAGAACGTGTTGACCTCATTGTGACTGCCCGTCTTAAGAAGGGCAAGCTTGGGGAGCTTTTTGCGGGCTCTGAAACGTCAGATCTTTTGAGAAGAGCGGTTAAACCTGTCTTGATTTATAACTACGCATCAGTGTCGGGAAAAGTGGGTGAAGACCCATTTGAAAGACTTCTCTTGGCCATCGATTGGTCGGTTTCGTCTGAAAAGGTCCTTGACTTTGTGCTTGCCCTCAAGGGATCGGTGAAGCGCGTTGAGATCATTCATGTCCTTAGCGAGAAAGAGATTGGAAAGCTCTCGAAGATGGAGGCCCACAAGGTTGAGAGAGAGAACAAGAAGCGGCTGGACGAAGTATGCGATGTCTTTGCCAAGGAGAGATTTGATGCGCGCCCTCACCTCTATATCGGCAATACAGAAGAGCAGATTGTAAGGGGCGCCGCCGAACACAGGGCTACCATGATTGTAGTTGGAACAAAGAAGTCAAGTGTGTGGAAAGAGAAATGGTCTGGCAGTGTCTCCCACGCCCTGGCAGATCGATCTGAACTGCCGCTTCTCGTCATACCAGCAGATGCCTAGCTATCCGAAGCCATGGAAATAAAGAAGCTTGTTTACGCCACGGACCTCCGTGAACCGACGTATGATATCTTCGAAGGCCTGCTTGCTATCAAGAAGACTGGGTTGGAAGGGATCACTCTTCTCTCTGAGAAGGCACCGGAAGAGCTGAGAAGGAGATTGTCTAACGATGGAGTGAGTCTTAGCACGGTTGAGGGATCAAAGCCGCTTCCATCCACGATCTTGGAGACCGCCGACAAGGAGCATGCATCTCTTGTCGTGACCCGGCTGAACAGGGAAAAGAAGAGGCTCTTTCGGGGTGGTGCGGTGAGAGATCTGATCAGGAATACGCGATATCCGTTACTGCTTATTCAGGAAAATGCCGCGGAAAAAGGGTCTTCCACGAGAGGCTTATTCGACAGCGTCATTCTCGCAACGGATTGGTCGGATTCAGCTAATAAGGCGTTTCTTTATATTATCAGTTTGAAGGAAATCGTAGGGGTGCTTGACATAGTATATGTCATGAATGAGAAACCGACTGTTAAGGATATCCGGCAACTAAAGGAGAGGATTGAGGAGTTGAGGAGGATCTGTTTGGAAGAGCAGATAGACGCTGAATCTCATATTTATGCCGGTAAGACTGCAGGGGAGATCATCCTGGCCTCAAAGGACTATGGTGCTACCCTCATAGTGATGGGCTATAACTCAAAGGGCCCTGTTCAGGAGATCTTCTCAGGGAGTACGTGTTTTCGGGTAGCGGAGGAGTCATCTGTGCCTGTTCTCATTATTCCATAGGGTAAGGATAAGGATTGCGGTGCCAGTCTGCCTAAGGCGGGTAAGGCCAGAATTCGAATGAAATACCCTTTGAGGGAAGCATCTTTTTCCAGAACATGATCGGTTGCCTGCCGTTATTCTGCAGATAGCCGTTAGCCTACAGCCAATTGGGGGGTCTATGGAAGTCACGGTATTGGTGCAAGCCACCGATAAGGCCTTTGAGATTCTCGAAAAGGCCAGAGATGAGGCCCGTGAGCTCTTATACAGTTCCGCTAAACTAACCAGCGAGACAAAGTCTTTAGCGGAAAAACGAGAGGCCAGGGCTTTTCTATCCGGTGCCCAGCGTTCCAGATTAGCACTGCGAAACTTCACGATAACCTTCTTTACCCTCTTGGCATTCTGGATTCTGCTCTCAGCCCGTTTTGACGTATTTCACCTTACCCTCGGTATCATTTGTTCTATTCTTGTCGCTTACCTGTCTCACGATCTGCTGTTTTTCAACGTGAGACTCGGGGACTTTAGAATAAGGGCTCGAAGGTTCTTGCAAGCTGGGCCCTGGTTTCTGAGCCAGATTTTTTCGGCTAATCTTCACGTAGCGTATCTGGCACTATCCCCCAAGATGCCGATAGACCCTCAGATCGTAAGGTTCCGCACAAAACTGGAGAGCGACATTTCGTGGGTTGCCTTGGCCAATTCCATTACCCTTACCCCCGGCACCATTACCGTGGATATTCGAGAAGGGGAATTCTTTGTACATGCCCTTGATAAGAAGGTTGCCTACGACCTCAATACCGGAGAGATGGAGGACAAGATCGCCCATGTCTTGATGGAGGCAGATCACGTTTATATTCAGGATATATTAGATGTATCCCGGATATTTGGGGCACTCAAGTGATGGGATTCGTGGTTACTCGTTCCTTGTTACTCGTTACTCGTTATAGCAGCGAGTACCTAGGAACCAGTAACGAGAAACAAGCAAGGAACAACAAACAATGATCCGCTTGACCGATGATATCATTATCAGAACAGTAGCCAGGATACTCATACCATTCATCCAACTCTATGCCCTGTATGTGATCATGCATGGCCATCACAGCCCTGGAGGAGGCTTTCAGGGTGGGGTTATTTTGGGTGCCAGTTTCATCCTCTACCTCATTACTCACGGTCTTGAAGAGGCCAAAACCAGGATGTCTGAAATCAAGGCCGGTCTCTTTAGTTCCCTTGGCCTGTTGATCTATTCGGGTATAGGCCTGCTTTGTCTTATTTTGGGGAGCAATTATCTGGATTACGGAAAGCTCTCCTCTCTCTTAAAGGTAATACCGTCTCAGGCACGGTCCCTGGGAATCCTCGGCGTTGAGATTGGGGTTGGAATTGCGGTAATGGCCGTTATGTTTTCCTTGTTTTTTGATATAGCCACCGGTGGCGAACTTAAAGAGGATCAGGAATAACGAAGAGGAGCAGATGACAACCTTTTTCTTATATCTCGGAATGGGATTATTTACCCTTGTCTTGCTGTGCCTTTACCGGGGCACATTGGGACCGGGTGTTCTCAACAGGATTGCGGGTATCTGTGCCATTGGTACTAAGACGCTTATTATCCTGCTGCTCATGGGATTTATTTACAATAGGGTGGAGATGTTCGTAGATATCAGTATGGTCTATGCCCTGCTCAATTTTATCGGCACTATCACTGCAGCAAAATATCTGGAGATTAAGGGAGAGGTCTGATGAATATCTATCAAGCTGTTTCTATCCCCTTTCTGGTGGGAGGCTTCTTTTTCTTTGTAGCTGCGACCGTGGGGCTCTTGCGCTTTCCCGATTTCTTTTGCCGCCTTCACGCAACCGGAAAAGGTGATACCCTGGCAGTTCTCATGTCCTTGATAGGGCTCAGCATTTACGAGGGATTTTCCCTTACCAGCTTGAAGATCCTCTTTATTGCCGTGTTCATGTTTCTGGCTCAGCCTACCTCTACCCATGCCATTTCCAGGGCGGCCATGAGATGCGGTCTGGAGCCATGGGTGAGGGAAAGGAGAGAATAAGATGATCCCAGCCTTTGACCTCGTGCTTTTGCTCTTTGTCCTCATATGCGCCATAGCCGCTATTACCGTGAAGGACCTGCTGAGCGCTGTGATTATACTGGGGGCCTATAGCTTTTTCATGTGCCTTTTATGGGCTGAGATGGGGGCGGTTGATGTCGCCTTTACCGAGGCCTCGGTGAGTGCGGGCATAGGAACCGTGCTCTTCATTGCCGCGGTGAGCAGGACCACAAGGAGGAGCAAGGATTGAGAGCCCTGGCACTTTTGACGGTGATTCTAACCGGCATACTCATGTGTTTTGGTACTCAGGATATGCCTGACTGGGGAGACCCTGACTCCCCTGCCAGCGTGCATGTTTCGCCACGGTACATAG
>CP070657.1:2955365-2958607 GCA_020355085.1 Deltaproteobacteria bacterium | reverse complement strand
GGCATGGGATTGGCTGCAATGGAGGAGCGAGTGCATATGATGGGGGCAAACCTCGACTTATGGAGTGAAGAAAATGGGGGCACCAGGGTGAGCTTCTCGATTCCGATAGGTAAAGGGGGGATGTCCTAGTGCTGCCGTATCGGATTGTTTTGGCGGACGATCACGTTATGTTCCGCCAGGGGATCAAGCGGATTATCCAAGAGACCGAAGGGCTGGAAGTCGTCGGTGAAGCGAACGATGGTTTGGAACTCCTCGAACTCTTGAAGAAGCATGAGCCAAACATGGTTCTGCTCGATATTTCCATGCCCCACATCCGGGGTATCGAGGCCACTCGAGAGATCAGGAGCCTCTATCCTGATATTAAGGTCTTGATCCTGACCATGCATAAGAGAAAGGAATATCTGTACGATGCCATTGCTGCGGGGGCGCAAGGCTACCTGCTGAAAGAAGACTCGGACGTGGAGCTTTTTTCTGCCGTAAAAACGATTCGGAAGGGTGGTTTCTACGTGAGCCGACTTCTGGCCGGTGAAATGGCGGAAGATATTTCACATATGTACAAGGGGAATACCGACTTCCCGTTGGAAACTCTGACGACACGGGAAAGAGAGGTCGTAAAGTTGATTGCAGAAGGAAAGTCGGGCAGAGAGATTGGGGACCTCCTGTTCATAAGCCCACGGACCGTGGAGAAGCATCGAGCCAATATAACCAGAAAACTCAACCTGACTACGACCGCCGAAATAGTAAAATATGCTATTCTTAAGGGATATACTTCGCTTACCGCTTGAGGCACTTCCCTGTAAGCCCTCCAAGCCCGCTTAGAATAAGTAGTTTTACCCATACAAAAATCAGTATATCTACGTATTGATCTCCGTCCAATTGCGTCGATTAATGGGTATTATTGTTTTCTTGTTGCGCTTTGGCGGAACGCAAAGACCTCAGGCTTTGCTGAAACCCTTGTTTTGAGTGGTGGTAAAATCGATTGCGCCGCACCCTTGAAACAAGGGCCAATGACTTTCTATCGGTACGGCGCAAAGACAGACCCAGTGTGCAGCGGATAGTAATTCTATATGTGTAAGTAACTGCTCAGAGAACGCGGGCTTCATTCTGAAATTGAGAACCAGGTGAGAGATCTTCAAGAGCGTACCGGGGAACTGATCGACGTAAGTCAGCAACTTCAGGGAGAGATTGCCGAGCACAGGAGGGAGGAGGAAGAAAACAAGCGCAAGGCCCAGCTTCTGCGAGCTCAAAGGTTAGAGGCCATCGGCAGTCTTGCAGGCGGCATTGCACACGACTTCAACAATATCCTCTCGGTAATTATCGGGTATACTGAATTGCTAAGATGCGACCTGCCTGAGGACAGCAAGGCGCAATCCAGCGTGGAAGCAATATACGAAGCCGGAATCCGCGCCAAAGACCTCGTACAACAGATCCTTACGTTCAGCCGTCAGAATGAAGAGGAAAAGAAGCCTCTGCGGATGAGCATTGTTGTTAGAGAGGCCCTCACGCTGGTGAGGGCCGCTTTGCCTACCATCATTGAGATTCGGCAGAACCTTGCGAGCCAGTCGGACACAATTCTCGCGAATCCCATGCAAATTCACCAGGTCTTAATCAATCTCTGCACCAACGCAGCCCAGGCCATGAGGGAGAAGGGAGGTGTGCTTGAGGTCAGCCTTGAAGACGCAGACCTTGATTCAGAGGCCACAGCCTTAAATCCCGATTTGCAGCCCGGAGGGTACGTAAAACTCACGGTAAAGGATACAGGCTCGGGTATAGCACCTGAGATTGTAGATCGGATCTTTGATCCCTATTTCAGCACCAGAGAGCCGGAGCATGGTGCCGGCATGGGGCTTGCGGTGGTACACGGGATCGTTAAGGGCAGCGGCGGAAGCATTGCCGTTGATAGCATAGTGGGTGAGGTTACTGCTATCCATGTATTCTTTCCGAAAATAGAGAACAAGGTAACATCGGAAGCGCGAGTTCTGAGCCCCTTTCCCTCAGGCAATGAACGAATCCTTTTTGTTGATGACGAGAAGGCCCTGGTTGACATTGGAGTACAGTTGCTCGAGCACCTGGGCTATCGTGTCGTTGCCAGAACGAGCAGCATTGAGGCCCTGGAGGCTTTTCGGAACCAACCCGAGAAATTCGATCTTGTGGTGTCCGATCAGACCATGCCCAATATGACCGGGGAAATGCTGGCCCAAGAACTTATCCGGATACGGCCCGATATTCCCATTGTCCTGTGTACGGGATACAGCGAGATGATCTCAGAGGAGAAGGCCACGGCCCTGGGCATAAAGAAACTGGTCATGAAGCCGATTCTCATGCGCGAGATCAGCCATACTATTCGGCAGATTCTGGACCAAGAAGACAATACCGAGAACTGACTTGTGCACGTATCGCACGATACGTAGTGGAGATCTAAGGTTTTTGCCATTGCAATGCTTCTAGAGATACACACTGAAAAGAGCAGACTGATCTGAGACGAGCGGGGCGGGTAAAAGCGAACGCCCTTTGGAGGGGATTCATAATGGCCAGGATTTTGGTTGTCGATGACGAGATTGTAATATGCGATGTTTTGAAAGAGTTTCTTACCTTAAAGGGTCATGAAGTGCACACCGCCTTGAATGGCCGAGCCGCCATAGCAAAGGTAAAGATGGAGAGACCCCATATCGTATTGCTCGACATTCTTATGCCCGGGATGAGGGGCTTGAGTGTCCTGAAAGAGATAAAGAGGCTCGATCCGAGGCTCGGCGTTATTATGATCACAGGGGTTATGAATATTGACGTGGCCAAGAAAGCCATTGCATTAGGGGCGTATGACTATATCACCAAACCGGTGGATTTTGAATATCTCGAAACCGTTCTCATAGCGAAGATTTTGGACCTCCTAAGTTAACTCCCAACCACTGAGGTTGCTTAATTCAACTTGCATTAAGAAAGACCCTCACTGCCGTGCACACCCCGAGCGGTTTCCTGAAATCTTCGGGGTTAGGTCTCCATTCTTAACGCAATGCCCAAATCCATCAATGCAGATCTTCACCCCATCCATCCTTGACACAGTAAGCCGTACTCTCCTATAGTCTCTTTCGGAAAACCGAATTCATTTCATGTTGCCTATTCTGCAATCATGTCATTGCGAGAAGCAAAGCGATGTGCCAATCTAGCCTATTGAGCCCACATTGGCGCGAGGCACTAAGCTTTAAGCATAGACTGTGAATAGTTTCCGGAGCCTAGTGTCATAT
>CP070657.1:2946057-2955265 GCA_020355085.1 Deltaproteobacteria bacterium | reverse complement strand
TGGTGAGAGGTGAGATCAGGAATAACAGGTATTGCTCGATAAAATCATTTGGCTTTACCAAAAAACCCCCAAGGGGTAACAAGCGAAACCCTTGGAGGTCTTAAATAGGCATCTTCAGGGGACCTCTTAACATAGCTCTCTCCTGAAGCTTGGAATTAACGCTGTTACGTTCCTTGGGGACTGAAAAAAATGGATGATTCTCAGTCTTATTAGTATCTAAGTCCTTGTTCTTGTCAAGCAAAATCCCATCAGCGGGTAGTATCTAGGGAAAGCTGGGTTATCTTGCCACGAAATTCAATATAGAAAAACCGGATGTATGATGAAGATACCAAAACCTCAAGCCATGAGATGGTATCCATCCAGATTTCAAGCGCAAATCAACGGGATTGGTGGAGGTAGCTGCTCGCAGATTTCATCTTGAACTATGTGTTTGTTGAGGAAATTCTTTTCGGCACAAGGCCCAATCCGACATTATCTCAACACACACCAAGAGACAGAGTGCTGTACGATAAATGACATTAAGCATTGAACTCTGATCGGGGGCATCCCCTATTATCATGGCTGTTTGACATGCTGCTGTTCGGTCTTTCCTTTGATTCGCTTGAGAAGTAACGACGACCGGCCTTCCAGGTGAAAGCATTTGTCAAAGAAGAAAACATGAAGTGTCATGATGAGCCAAATGACATCCTCTGCAAATTTCCACCAACTTATCGGACTACCTGGTCTCGTTAGTGGGCTGTGAAAGCAGCCGCAATCTATAGGCGCACCCCTTAATAGATTTATCAGGATTGCGGTGCTAAATAGAGCCAAGAGCACGGCTATGATTGCTGCGCAAAAGGGGGCGCCAATACCAGCAACCAGGAAAATTCCACCGATGAGCTCAACCCACGGAAGTACCATCGCCATGATCTTAGCAGTCGAATAGGATACTATCCCGTAGGTGGCAATTGCTACTGTAAACGCTCCGATGTTACTTATCTTGCTCATGCCAGCGTAAATAAAGAGCCCGCCGATATATAATCTCAGTATGAGTGCGAGGTATGGATGGGTAAGGAGTCTTCTTAAAAGAGATATGCTGTTCATTGTAATGCGCTTCTCGTCATCTTGTCATTGCTGACATCCTTTAGAATCAGTGAAACCGAATTGTCAAGATCCAAATCAGCTGTTGGCGTAACCTTTCTATCGTTCCCTAGTGGACTACTTGTTTTTCGCCCCATCAATTGGATCCACGGAAATATCAAGATGACACCGGAGTATATTCTTCTGAGCTTTTTCAATCCTGCTATATACCGTTCGTCTGAGGAATTTCAGCGCCTCAGTCTGGTCGCGGTCTATGATGATTCGCTCGAGTTTCATCAACTCTTTCTCATCAAAGGCGATAGCGGTTTTCTTCAACTCCAACATCTTCTCTTCTCCCCCATTTTCTTACCGCACCGGGACTCCAGGTGAAAACCAGTGGGTTGTGTTCAAACAAATCTTCACCAGCATAAGCATGACGGGCACCTCAATGAGCACGCCAACCACAGTTGCGAGTGCTGCACCCGATGAAAGCCCGAAGAGCATGGTGGCCGTGGCAATAGCCACTTCGAAGTGGTTGGATGCCCCAATCATTGCAGCCGGAGCTGCGTCTCGATACGCAAGCTTGAGCCATCGGGCTAGGCCGTAGCCGAGCCAGTAAATCAGGTTGGTCTGAATAAAGAGCGGGATGGCGATCCAGAGGATCGTTAGGGGGTTAGATATAATGACTTCACCCTTGAAACTGAACAGCAATACCAGTGTAATGAGTAAGGCAATGATAGTGATCGGGGTCAGAATATGGAGAAACTTCTCTTTGAACCAGGCTTCACCCTTGGCGTTAATAATCGCCTTACGGGAAATGTATCCGGCCACCAAGGGCAAGGCCACATAGATACCGATGGAAAGCACCAGTGCCTGCCAGGGAACCGGAAGTCGTCCCACGCCCAGCAAGAATCCCCCGAGCACTCCGTAGAGGACGAGCATCGTAAGCGAGTTAATGGCCACCATGACCAGAGTGAGACCGTCGTTTCCCCGGGCCAGAAAGCCCCATACCAAGACCATGGCAGTGCAAGGCGCAATCCCCAACAGGATACAGCCTGCCAGGTAGCTTCGCCACAAGGGAACCTCCAGCACCTTGACCCCGTTGGCCATGATGACCTTGCCTGCACCGTAGGCCGCGCCCACCGGCAGATCGAGGCCAAAGGGCATTTTAACATGATCTACGGCCTCCGGTCCGATCAGGCTGTGGAACAGCGTGCCGAGGAAGAAGATAGCGATGGCATACATGGTGAAGGGCTTGACGGCCCAGTTCAAGAAAAGCGTGAGTAAAACGGGTTTTCCACTCTTGCCGGCCTTAATGACTTCTCCAAAATCGATCTTGACCATGATGGGGTACATCATAAAAAAGAGACAGACTGCAATGGGGATCGAGACCACCGGTGCTTCCCCCACGTAAATAGCCAGGCCGTCCAGGTACTTGGCAACACCCGGTGCCATTTTTCCGAGAACGATGCCTGCCAAAATACAAAGTATCACCCACACGTAAAGATATTTTTCAAAGAAACCCAGTCCTCTCGGTTCTTTTGTGAGATCAGTCTTGTTTGCCATATCATTCCTCCTCTATGAGCAAACTCTCATGGTATGCATCACATTGCAGCGGAGCCACGTATTTCTGGAGCTTCATACTGTTTTCTTTCTCTAAAAGCGGGCGATCTTCGCGGCAAAGACCATGCATATGTGTTGACCGCGCTTCCGGCATCGTTAGTCCCTGTTAAAGCGCCAAGAACGGGCTGACAATGAAATAAAGGGCCAGGACGCTGATCATGACACCTGCTCCCTTTCGAAACCAGGTGCCGGCACCTTGCCACGTGCTGTTCTCCAGCAGCCTTTTCACACCCGCTGCCGAACTGCCGGCCACAACAATGGGAAGACAGTGCCCGATAGCGAACAAGAGAATAAAAAGAACACCGGTTGCCACCCTTTGCTGGACCGTAATAATGGCAAGGATCGGAGCGATAAAGCCGAAGGTGCAGGAACCGGAGAGAATTCCATAGGCCAACCCAAGTACGAAAGCTCCAAATAGGCCACTAAGCTTTAGGCGGTAAAGAAGGCTGCCGGACATGGAACACTTTTCGATACCGAACATTCCAAGGGCGACCCATACGAGGACCAGGCCCACAAGGACTTGCCAATAGTTACCCACGTCACCCAGCATACGACCGAGCAGGGCGCAAATGATGCCGATGAGGGCTATGGTGATGAAAAGGCCGATGGTAAATGCGATAGAGTAATGTGCCGCCTGGCGTGGTCTAAGTACTTCCTGCTGTCCGCCGACATAGGCCACGATGAGGGGTATGGAGGCGAGATGGCAGGGACTAAAGAGCACGCTGATCATACCCCACAATAAACAACCCAGGGCGGCAATGGCCGTCCCCCCGGCAATCCACTCGTTAACGGTCAGAAAAAAGGTTTCCAGCATTACCATGTCTCCTGTTCAATTTTAGCGCTTAGCTTACCTCCATGTTCTGGAAGACCTCATCAATCTCCGCTTCGCTCATGAACCCTTCGTGGCGGTAGACCTCCTTGCCCTGTTGGTCAAAGAAGATTTGGGTAGGGATGGCGCGAACGCCGAATCGTTTTAGCGACTCCCGGTTTTTCCTAACATCGATGAGAATGACGGCTGCCTTTCCCCTGTACTTCCTTTCCACCTTTTCCATGATCGGAGCCATCAGCTTGCAGGGGATGCAGGTGTCCGAGCCCAGATCCACCATGGTGACCATGCCCTTGACAGGAATTCCACCGGGCCCTTGATATTCCGATGTCTCCGTTCCAGGTGTCTCCCTCACAGATTGAAATCTCAAAGCGCCCACGACCGCAAGCAGGGCAAACAGACTCAAGGGCGCAACCCATAGTCGCTTCTTCACTTACTCGACTCCCATTGTCTTGAGCTGATGTGTGACTTTTGACTCTGGAAAGAACCCCACATGCCGGAAGACCTCGCTGCCGTCCCTGTCAAAGAACACCTGAACCGGGATCGACCGGATGCCGAAACGGGCTCCCACAATGGGTTTCTCTCTGACATGGACAAAAACCACGTTCAGCTTGTCAGGGTAATCCTTGCGGAGCTTATCCAGGATCGGCTGCATCATGTCACAGGGGATGCAGCCCGTAGCGCCAAATTCCACCATCGTGGGTTTGCCCGATAAGCGGGCCTTATCCACCGGGTTGTCCATGGCAAGGGCGTACTGGTCTTTCACCCATTTCTCATTGATGATGATATCGGTCCTCCGGACCAAATCCCGGATATGGTCATCCACTGCACGCGCTTTTTTCTGCTCGAGAAGCACCTGATGGACGGCCTCTTTGACCTGTTCAAAGGGAACTCCACCGACCAACTCCTTATTTTCTTCGTAAAAGGCCTTTACCTCCATATCCGAGACTGTCACTCCCCGGACAAGGTGATTGAGATAGGCCTGAATGGCCTGTTCATCGCTCAGCCCTTGGAGAGAGATAGCCGAATGGTTAGCCCCTCTTACAAGGATTTTTTTCATGGTTTCTTGCTCCAGCAGGAAGAAGAGATTTTTCCTGAGTTCGGGGCGAATTGAGGGCTCCGCCTTTCCAACGATCTCAGTCAGGTGGGATTCAGGAATCTCCATCCCATCCAATGTGAGAAGCAACCCCTTTTTCATATTGAGCATTTTGGCTGATTTAAGGATACTGGAAGCCAGGAATGGGTATGCCTGCTCCACGGTCTGACTCTTAGGCGGTTTGGCCATTATGAGAGAGACGTGAAAACATATAAGGCAAAGGCACCCAATTCCGAGGAAGATTTTGCTGTATTTCATCATGATTCGTACCCGTACGACTTCAATTGATTTGACCGCAGCATGTCGTCTGACCCGCTTCAGCTTAAGGCTAGGCTGATTCACTGCATGCTTTCCTGATGGCATCCTTGACCTTCTGGACCTCTTCTTTCTTCAGGGTGAAGTTCTTGTTCTTCTCAATCCCAAGCCCGATCACTACGAGATATCCCTTCATGGCGACTTCCGCATGTTCAAGGGTGGCCTTTGCGCAGCCTGTTTCACACCCGTCAATAGCCATCATCTGGAGCACATCCCGGGCTGACTGAACAAATCCGCTTAGATGCCCTCCGATACCCGCAAGGCAAAACATCTTGCCAAACTCTTCCTGGGTTAGCTCGACTGCGGCTCGATTGGCCATCTGCCCCACATTGGATCCGCCGGAGCAGGCCAGGATCATGCTGTTTGCTCCGGGCACACAGCATTCTTCAGCCATGTTTCAACCCTCCTCTATTGGAATTCAGTTCATCCGTTCCGAGTCTAATTTTTCTCGGTTTTCAGCCTTGATCCATTTCTATAAAGTCCTCCACCGTCATTGCGAGGCGCAAAGCGCCGTGGCAATCTCCTCAATAAACAGACCGTATGGGATTGCTTCGCTTCGCTCGCAATCACAAATCGGCTGTTTTCGGACTTTTTGCGAGGCCATCGGGCTTAGCAGCCTTGATGTAAGCTGAAAATACAACTTGCTCTGCACCTTCGCAGACATTCCACGCCCTGATGATCTCTTCACTTTGTTCCTTGGGGGTGATAACAATATCCTGAAACCCCAGCTCAGAGAGAATCCCTTTCACCTCACCGGGTGAAATGGCCCCGGACACTCATCCGGTGTAGGCAGCTGGGTTGGTGCGGATTTCCTCCGGGATCTCTCCGGACCGAAGAATGTCCGAAATAATGATGCGCCCTCCGGGTTTCAGGGATCGATAGATCTCCCCGAAAACAGCTGATTTATCCGGGGACAGGTTGATCACACAATTAGAGATGACCACATCCACGGAGCTGTCGGAAACGGGAAGTTTCTCAATTTCTCCCATACGGAACTCTGCATTGGAGATGTTCAGTTTTTCCGCATTGGTTCTCGCCTTTTGAACCATTTCCGGGGTCATATCCACTCCGATTACCTTTCCGGATTCTCCTACCGCCTTTGCAGCAAGAAGGGCATCGAATCCAGCTCCGCTTCCGAGGTCTAAAACGGTTTCTCCCGGCTTCAGGTCTGCCATGCTGATGGGATTGCCGCAGCCCAGGCCGAGGTTCGCCTCGCCGAGTTTCGAGAGGAGATCCTCTTCAGAGTAATCAAGAGCTTCTCCCATCTCCTTGATGGTGATCGAGGGTGCTGTGCCGTCGCAGCACGAAGGGGAACATCCACTGCTTTGGCCCTTGACAATATCGGCGTATTTGTCTACGACCAGCTTGCGTATCTGATCTTGGTGATCTTTTTCAACCTTCATGGGTTCATCTCCTCAAATCATTTTTTCCCTAACCATCCATTGATTTCGTCCTTGGTAGGGATTTTCCCCACGCACTTGACTTCACTGTCAACTACTACAGCCGGCGTGCCGAAAACGCCATACTTGGCAATCTCCATGACGTCGGTAACCTTTGTAATCCGGGCATCAACACCAGTCTCAGCGACTGCTTCTTTGACGATTTGTTCCGTTTGCTCGCACTTTGCGCAGCCCGGCCCCAATACCTTGATTTCCATAGTCTTTTACTCCCTTAAGGGTTATATCAAACCTTGTGTCTCTTCTCTTAACCCACCAACCAGCCATAGCTCATCCCTGCAATGGTAGATAGGGCTACGATGATCACACAAAAGGTCATTGTCTTTCTCACACCCATCACGCCCCCAATAACCAGCATGTTGGGTAACGACAGAGCAGGCCCTGCCAGCAGCAGTGACAGGGCGGGACCCTTTCCCATGCCAGCGCCCAAGAGCCCCTGAAGGATGGGCACTTCGGTTAGTGTGGCAAAATACATGAGCGCTCCTGAAACCGAGGCAAAGAGATTGGCCCACACAGAATTCCCGCCTACCAACGATTGAATGTAATGCTCTGGGATCAGGGCCGGATGCCCCGGCCTCCCCAGCAGGAACCCGGCCACAAGTACGCCCGCCCCGAGGAGCGGAAAGATCTGTTTCATGAATCCCCAGGTGGACTGGACCCAGTTGACTCGCTCATCTCTGATGAACCACCTTTTTAACATGAAACCAAGGACCAGCAGCAGTGTGCCGGTGATATACCACTTGGCCGCAAAGATCTGTGACCAGAGACCCGTGGCCCCTTCAGCTGGTTTTGCAAAGGCGGCGAAGATGAGGATAAGGACTAGGGACAGCATAAATAGGGCCTCTTGCAGAAGAGTCCTACGCTTTTCATCTTCTTCGGGCAGATAGATCTGGCCTGTTGCACGGGAGGCGTCGTCCTTGCGAAAGATAAAGGCCATGAGCAGCCCGGTGATCACTGCAAAAAGCACTGCACCAATTGCCCGCGCAAGCCCCAGCTGCCATCCTAGGATCCTGGCGGTAAGTACGATGGCGAGCACATTAATGGCTGGTCCGGAGTAAAGAAATGCCGTGGCGGGCCCAATTCCAGCCCCACGAGAATAGATGCCGGCGAACAAGGGAAGAACCGTGCAGGAACAGACCGCCAGCACTGTTCCAGATACCGAGGCTACAGAATATGATAAAATCTTCTTTGCCGTTGATCCGAAGTATTTAAGAACCGAAGCCTGGGATACGAAAACAGCAATTGCTCCAGCGATGAAGAAGGCAGGAATGAGGCATGTCAAAACATGCTCACGGGCATATTCCTGAAGCATCATGAATGCCTCAAGGCCCGATCGTCGTATACCCGCGTCACCCCACGGGATGTAATAACAACCGAGAAAAACTAACACGATACTGAGTAACTTTGTCCGTTCTTTCATTGAAGTTTTTTCTTATTCACCTGGCGGTATGGAGAGGAATGAATTTTCAGAGGTTTATAGCTGCATTCCAATATAGCTATTAATTGGGGGCAAAAAAATTATCCTCTACATATATCCTCCCGCCGGATTTCAGGGAGTTTTTGAACCAGTTCGGTAACCTCGCGATCATCCTCCAGCCAGTGTCTAAGGTTACCCAAGATACTGGCGGCATAAGGGCTTCTGCTGCCATCAGTAAGGTGATAGTTCACCCACATGCCATCCTTCTTGGAATCAACTAGATCAGCATTCTCCAGGATCTTCAGATGCTTGGATACACTTGGCTGGGCTATCTGCAGGGCAGCCTGAAGCTCGCATACACACATCATCTTGTGTTGCAGCATCTTCAGGATCTTAATGCGATTCGGATCTGAAAGCGCCTTCATGACATAAAGAAAATCTTTCATTCAATAGCCCTCAGTAAATTCCTCTTTAGGAATATACTACTCACTTGTTCTAATGTCAATACCTTTGTCTGGCCTGTGTGCCTCTAACACATACAACTGACCCGCTCCCCTTCGACTCTTCTCAGGCTCGCTCGAGCACGCTGGGTTCCCAGAGAGCGATGTTTTGGTTGGCCCGATTTCTTGAGCCCCGCTTCATTGTGAAAGAAAATTACGCGGGACAGGCCTCCGAAATCAGGCAAGAGCCAGCCCCTGACGGGGCGCCTCGGATACACATGCTGATGCCGGTGCATGTGCCACTTAGAAACCGCGCGCGAAGCGCTATGGTTTGAGGTGAATCCGCGACCCTGCCCCGTTAAATGCTTGCCCAATGGAATGCGCAGCCTATTCCATCGGGGCGTAGCCTATTTAACTGGGGTCAAGGATTCAGCTCAAGAAACTCAGAGACCCTGGGGACTCTGTGAGAGATCAGAGACCCTTTCAGGGTCATAACAAGCTACCCTTTTTAGGGGTGGTTGTTGACCCGCACTTGTAAGTGCAAGCTGAAGTGTAAATCCTAGCGAAAGAGGCACATAGTAGAAGGCTTTAATGTCTGGACAAGAATTGTCAAAATAATATCTAGTGTGGTACGCTCATAAAAAGACGTTCTAATATAATGTCCGTATGATGTGGACGGGACGACTATAGGAAACTGGGGGGCGTAAGATACCATGGAACCGGATATATGGTCCCTCTATCGACTAATGCTCAAAAGCCGCCTGTTTGAAGAAGCCGTTATCAAAATATGGAATGAGGGGAAGATCTCTGGTGAAATGCACCTCGGGATTGGCGAGGAAGCCATAGCTGCGGGGATCTGCGCGCAGCTGAAGGAAGGTGACGCAATGGCCCTTGACCACAGGGGGACGCCTCCATTGATCATGCGCGGCGTTGAACCAGTTATGCTCCTGCGGGAATTCCTCGGTCATCCAGATG
>CP070657.1:2939251-2945957 GCA_020355085.1 Deltaproteobacteria bacterium | reverse complement strand
CAGATGCAACACGGAGAAAGGGGAAGTTGAGGCCCACCTCCCAAACCCGGGAAGGCTCTGGGAACTTCTGTTGCCTGGCGCGACGCTTTATCTCTCCTCCAATAAGGCCTTAGATGCGGGGCAAAGGGTAAAAAGGAAAACAGGCTACACGGCAGTGGCTGTTGAAAGGAACGGGTCCCCCGTCTTTCTCCATACCCACCTCACCAATCAGGTAGCCAGGTATCTTATTGAAGCGAGATCAATTCCATCCCTCGAGCAGGCTGAGATCGTACGAGAGGAGGTCTCATACGGCAGGAGTCGCTTTGATTTTCTTTTGAATGATCATGGAGGAGATCTCTATCTGGAGGTGAAATCGTGTACGCTGTTCGGTAACGGTGTGGCCATGTTTCCTGACGCGGTAACAGAGCGTGGCAGGAAACACCTCCTTGAGCTCGCCCAGATGGCCAGAAAAGGGGTCAATACCATGATCCTTTTCATCGTCCACTATCCGCACGTGAACTGGTTCATGCCCGACTTCCACACCGACTATGCATTCAGCTCCGCTTTGCTCGAGGCACGACATGAGGCAAGGGTTATGCCGGTGGCCATTGACTGGAAACCGGATTTGAGTATCAGCGAACAGGTCAAGATCCTCGAAGTTCCCTGGAGCTACCTGGAGGGAGAGGTAGCAGACAGGGGGAGCTATCTGCTCGTGCTGGGATTCGACCGCGATAAGCCGGTTCGGGCCGGCCGGCTCGGCACCATGCTGTTCCGGAAGGGCTATTATATTTACGTTGGCTCTGCAATGACTAACCTCACGGCACGGATCGAACGGCACAAAAGGATGAGGAAAAAGGAGTACTGGCACGTCGATTATCTTACTCATGCGGCCGACAGCTTGCTTGCGCTTCCCATCAGATCGTCCCGGAGAGAGGAATGCGGTATTGCAAAAGCCCTTTCCTCAATCCTCGCCCACGGTCCCGCCGGTTTCGGATCATCCGATTGCGGCTGCAAAACTCATCTCTTCCGGAGCAAGGATAACCCACTCCATGCAGAGGCATTCCATGACGTGCTTCAAAGCTTCAGAATGAGACATCCCTGAAATACAGGGGAAAGGCCGTTAGCGGTTTGATTGACAAGAGAGGAAATTTAGATTATTGAGATATATCATGACTAAAGAAGAGTTGATTGAGATTATCAAAAGCATCCTGAAGACCGATCTTGATCTGAGATTCCTGGTGCAGCTGAAGAAGGGTGAGCTTGAAACCTTGGTTGCGTGCATCAGAGAGCGCGTTGACCAAACCAGCGCGTAGCCTATTCGCTGCCTGCCAGCATAAAGATTGTCCGCTGAATTCAGGAAGGCGTTGAAACCATGAGCAAAATGCGATTCATCCTGGGGCTCATTCCTGTATTATTCATGGTGGCTCAGTCCAGCTGGGCGGCCACAGTGTATGTCTCGGATTCCTTTCAGATCACCCTCCGTACCGGGCCCAGCACTGAAAACAAAATCATCGCCATGCCCTCTTCGGGTCAGCCTCTGGAGGTGTTGGATGCTCAGGGTGATTGGACCCAAGTCCGCATGCACAAGCCAGATGGTGACACCGTAGAAGGCTGGGTATTGACCCGTTATCTCAGCGCCCGTCTTCCATGGGAGGTGCAGGCTGAAACTTTAAACGCGGAGAACGCGTCCCTGAAAGAAAAACTGGCTTACGCTGAAATGCAGTTGAAAGAAGCAACGGTCAGGGAACAGGGCCTCGCCCGTAAACTCAAAGAAAACACCGAAGCACTTAAGGACGTGCGAGCTGAGTATGACTCCCTGAGGAATCGTGCCGCTGACTATCTCAAATTGGAAGCCGCATACGAGGTAAATCTATCCAAGCTGGAGACCGCTGAGGCAGATGTTCATAGGTTGGCCGAAGAGGTCAAACAATTGCGTTCTTCGAAAAGGAATCGATGGTTTCTTACCGGAGCCCTCGTGCTTTTCTCGGGCCTGATCATCGGTCTGGTGCTTGGGCGGCAGCGGAGACGCCGATCATCATACTACTAGGCACGGGGCCGGTGACAGCCCGTACGAGAAACCTATAAGAGAAAGGGTATGGCCGATACCTTACATGAGAAAAGGTCAGAGCCCCGGAGCATTATAGATACGTATCACAGCGTGGAGTTCTTGCTCAGTGATTGCTCCTTTGTCTATCAGTACAAGATCTGGAATATCTCTAAAAAAGGTTTATGCGTATTAGTGAAGGAGGACTCGGATCTGCTGAATCACGTGAAGGTTGGTGATGTACTCAACCTAAGGTACCGTCCGGTTGATGCATCTCGCCCAATCGAACTGCTCAGGACGGAGATCAAGCACATCACCAGGGATGAGCAAGGGCGATTCAAGGGAGTCTACTTGGTCGGGCTCTCAATCCTGGAAGAGCAAGACCCCAATCGGTGAACACCTCCACGCGTACTGCTCACTTATGCCCGCCGCCTGAACCACCATTTCCACCTGAACCACCATTTCCACCTGAACTACCGTGGCTACCAGACGGTCCTGATCCTCCCATGCCTGAAGAGCCTGGGCTTCCCGCACCTTTTCCGCCTTGGATCTCTTTAGCGTAGCTTTTGGCAAGGTTCGTGGGATTCTCATTTCTGGAGCGGGTCATGAATGAGTTCCTCATTGCTTCCATCTCCCGTGCCGTGTAACGATTCAGCAAGGCCTGACATACAAGTTCAGTTGTCGCCTCTGAGGAAACACCGAGGCGGGCCATAGTCCTGGTAGCCATAAAAGTTTCTCTCGCAAGCTCTTCAGCATAGGCCCTCGTCATCTCTTGCGCCCTGTGCTGCAAGCGCTGCATAATGCGGCCTACGTCCTCCTGATTCATGCCAGCTGCAAGACCCAGGGCTATTGTGTTTCCAATCTGGTGCATTTGAGCTCTGCTTTGGGTTATGGTTTTCGCCTGCTGATAGGCGAAGGCATAACGGGATCTTACTCTTTCCATCGCCTGAACGATGGTTTTGTGCTGTACACGTTTTGTCATGCCTTCCTGCGCCTTGTTCATGATGGGACCCAACGGCAACCCTTCTCTCTGAGCATTCATGATGATGTGTTGCGCTTCTAGTATGAGCTGGTGCCTGAACCGGTTCTCCAGCATGAGCTTGGTCATCTTAATAGCATCATCGCTGTCTATCCCGGAGCGGATCATCTCTCTTGTGTTTGCCTTTAGTTCCTGCGTTGCCATAGGTGAGAGCTTGTCTTCCACTTCGTCTCCAAAGGCCAGTGAAGCACAAAGCAGGATTGCGCAGGTGATGAAACATATCTTCTTCATATTCTCACTCCTTTCTTATCTCCTTAACTCTCATAACGTCCGGCCCTGAAAATGGTTACAGGTCACGTGTATACACGCAGTTTTCAGAACCAAAATCGTCACATTCCTTGAGCCTGCAGGGAGGAAGATACACACTCCCATCCACGATATAATAATAGGTGAACTCGCCATTTGCTGGAAGCCTAACCTCCCAGGTTTTCACAGCAACTCGCCTCGCTCTGTGGAGCTCATATCCGTCAAGGGAGGAAGAGAAGTAGACGATCTCCGCATCAGGACCTTTGAGATACATTCGGAGCGTGTCCCCATTCAGCTGAAAGTAGTGGCTTGCGCATCCGGTACAGAAGAGCAGGATGCCAGCCATAAGCAGGATCTGTCTGCCCATCCTATAACCCCACCAAAAGGATTGAGTTCTCACCGCCAAAATCATCCCGCTCCCGGGTTAATACGGTCGGGTCAGGGTAACTCTGCCGGCCATCAAGGATATACGTAAACCGGTGTTCTCCTTGCGTGAGATCGAGCGTGGCTTCCCAGTATCCGCTCGACTCCACCCTGTTCATGTGAACCCTTCTCCATTCGGTGAAGCTACCGGTAATCTCTATCCGGCTTACATCGGGCCGGTAGATCACGAACCTATGGGGGGTAGAGGTAGTCATCTGAGAGGGCAGGAGAAGCAATAAGACAATTACTGCTGCTGCCAGTGCTGAGGCGAACAACCCCAGGGGACGGAGAAGCGGCAAAAAGGTAAGCCTTCTTTTTGCCCGGACCTCCACCGGGGGAACATGGTCCACGACCTGAGAGCGGATGAGCTTTTCCTGGTGGAGGAGCTCAACGGTTTCGTCCTTAAAAACCTTATCCTCATGCGTCTTCTCCACGAATTCGATCTTGTTATCGATGTCCAACTCGTCGTCGATGAACATGCTGATCATGTAATCCATCACCCATCTCCTCTGTTGAGGATTTCCTTAAGCTTGAGTCGGGCCCGGTGGACCTTTACCTTAACGTTTGCCTCGCTGATGGAACAAATGGAGGCGATTTCTCGGTAGGAGAGATCACCACTCACGACCAGTGCCAGAAGATCTCTCTCATCCTTCTCCAGCTGCCCCGCGGCAACGAGCACGCGGCGATACTCCTCACAAACCATGAGGGCACCTTCCGGATCACCGGTGCAATCAGCCCGCTCTCCATCAAGGAGCGATCTGCGTTGTTCTTTGCGCCAGTGGTCTAGAAGGGCATTGCGGCCAATTGTGTAAAGCAGGGAGAGGCTGGGAGGTTCTTTGCCATAGTGCTCAAGGTAACGCGTGAAGCTCTCCTGCATAATGTCACTTGAGAGGTAGTAGTCCCCTGTCATCCGCATGAGGTATGCGAACAGCTTATCCTTGTGTTGCCTATAATATGCTCCATATCGATCCACATCATCTCTATAACGCATAACAGACAAAAAGGTTACATTTTTAACCGTTTTCTCATTTCTTTCAGCGATCACAGGGCACGTTTTGGTTGAATCTTATGAAAAGAGACAGGAAAGCTATTGCAGGCTAACTTCATTGCCGCAGAGGAAATTAAGGATATTCGATAATTCTAGCGGATAACCTGAGTTCTTGAGTTGCAGGAGGAGGGAATGCATAGGTTGGAGCCCAGGGCCTATTAGTGTGTTGATTCAGAACCAATCTTCCCTTTTTCGGCATAGGTCTGGATGAAATACCTCACCTGAGATAACTGCTTATTAGTAAGTCGGTCGAATTGAACACCGCGTCTTCTCACTTCCCCAGATACTACTGATTCCGCGACCGTATTTACGGGCACCTTGGCTACATGGAATCCATCATCGACACATAAAATGTCCAGGGCAAGAGATACCTTTGGTAGCGCCCTGTCAGAGGTATACCGAAAGGAAAGCCCACCCATACTGATATCGATGATTTCACCCATCTCGGAAAAAGGCCTGTTGAGCAAAGCAAAGGCACTGACCTTAAGCTGGAAACGCTTGTGTCTTCTTTTCTCACTGACTACTTTCTTTTCTCCCGTATCTTGATGCCGTTTGGCAGCCTTGAATTCTACCGCAATTCCCTGAGGGCTGATCCTGACCACCTCTCCGGTAATCTTAATATGTGCTTGGTGGTAAGGGAGCGCAAAGGTCAGGGAAAGCTCCTGTCCAAGGGAGACGGGCACACTGGTTTCAATAAACACCCCGCCAGCGCTTATGTTTTTGATGAAATCCCTATAGGCTTGGTCCTGGGTGGCGTAATCCACAACTGCCACAAGGTTTTTCCTGGCATGTTTTCTGTTCCCCTTAAATACAATCTCTTCCAGCGCGTCCAAGTCGGTTCGCTCAGCGTTCTGGCACATTTCTGCGATCAATTTTACCGCATTGGTAATACCGGAATCATTCACTTGTTTGCCGAAAGCAGCCATGAAAGAAGTCGCTTGAATTCAGGTTAGCTGATTAAAAGGAACCACCACCGTCCTAATGAGATGCCAAAAAGCCTTGCCCAAGTCAAGAGAAATCAGTTTAAGAATCGCCGCAAAACCAATATCTTGATCAGAGGGGCAAAGCAAATCCGCGAGATACTCTGCTCCAGCACCACCTGATCTTGCAAGAGATTATGCTATCAGCTATGAATTATCCGGGAGGTATCGATCCATCAGAAGCCTCGCTCTTGAAGTCTCTCCTTCTACCGTCTGGCTAAGTATATCATGCCGATAGCAGCAATAAAGAGGGACGTTGATATGATGGACTCAAGGCAAATTAACACCACTTGTAATTGCAGTCCCCAGCAATTCATAGATGGCGCAGCAGAGCAACAAATGATGACGTAACGCAGGCTGTATTGTGTTGGGCCTGGAAGGGCTTAGATATGCATTTGTAAGCCCAAGCTGAGGCGGAAATTCTACGGGAAAAGGCTCATAGCAGGAGTTGCAAGTTGAAGCCAAAAGAGCGGCACACAAGATATTGCGGTTCTGATATTGGAGAGGCAGGGCCATATCTGACCCCGCACTGCTAGTTGCAGTATTGTATAGGAGTTGGCTTTCTCAAAGGAGCATCAATCTCTATCTGCGCTGAATTAACTCTCCAACAAATACACTGTGCCACTGACCAAATTTCACCCAATCAGCTCTACGCTCGATTCCCGCCCTCCGTTCTTTCCACTGCCTTCGTTCGACACCCCCGTTTAACCAGTACCGAATACTAACCGCGATACGTCGATCTGCACCAGAGCGCCGATCAATATCAGAGCGCCACATTGTTACCATGTTTTGATCCCCTCGGTTAAAGTTCTGGGAGATAATACTGTCTATTTGCATGAAGCGATTAATGAGCCCCAACAAAACAGTTGCCGTTCTGTCAGGAGCAACGTGGGCACATTTTGAGGGGACTCTCCATGCTCATTCCCTTTACAGGAGGCCACTGGGCC
>CP070657.1:2912666-2939151 GCA_020355085.1 Deltaproteobacteria bacterium | reverse complement strand
GGGTTGACGGCCGAGAATGTTGCTGAGCGGTACAACATCTCCCGGGACGAACAGGATGAGTTTGGTGCCTGGAGCCAGCAGAGGGCTGAGGCAGCTATTAAAGCGGGTCGTTTCAAGACGCAGGTCGTTCCCCTGAAAGTAAAACGGCAGAAGCAACTGCCAAACGGCCATTTTGAGTACGAGGAGACCACCTTCGACACAGATGAAGGTGTGCGTTTTGGCACGACCAAGGAAAACATCTCTCAGATTCGCCCCGCCTTTAAAGCCAACGGAACGGTAACGGCCGGCAATTCCTCTCAAATGAGCGACGCGGCTGCCGGGGTTGTGCTGATGTCGAAGGACAAGGCCAAGGGGTTGGGTCTAGAACCGATGGCTACCTTTCGGTATCCTGTGGCTGAGGGATGTCCCCCCGAATACATGGGCGTGGGGCCTTCGGTGGCGATTCCCAAGGTGCTCAAGGTCGCCGGCATGAACCTTGACCAGTTTGAACTAATAGAGCTCAACGAGGCCTTTGCAGCTCAGGCAATCTATTGCATTAGAGAACTGGGAATCGATGAGGAGATTACCAATGTAAATGGCGGTGCTATTGCATTGGGACATCCCCTCGGTTGCACGGGCGCAAAACTGACTACCCAGTTGATCTATGAGATGCAGGAGAGGAAGCTTCGATGGGGACTGGTCTCCATGTGCATCGGGTTTGGCATGGGAGCTGCTGCAATCTTCGAGATAGAGGACTATTAACCTGAAGAGGAGCAATAGAGATGGCAAAAGAAAGGCTTTTTAAAGGTGGCGAGTTCCTCATAGCAGACGCATTACCGGAGGAGATATTCACCCCTGAGGATTTCACGAACGAGCATCGATTGATCGCAAAATCGGCGGAGGAATTTGCCGTGGGAGAGGTTGAGTCCAGAAGGGAAGAGCTAGAAGAGCTGAATCCCGAATTGATTAAGACCCTCATACGCAAGGCAGGGGAACTGGGGTTCCTCTCCACCGATATCCCGGAGATCTACGGGGGCTCTGAAATGGACCATATCAGCACAGTTCTGGTTACCGAGAAAATGACACGGGGCATATCCGGGTTTGATATATCGGTGGGCGTGCAGACGGGGATCGGGAGCCTCCCGATTGTCCTTTTCGGGACCCCTGAGCAGAAGACAAAATATGTGGAAAAACTGTGCACCGGCCAGATGATAGGGGCCTTTGCCCTCACGGAGCCGGAGCACGGCTCCGATGCGCTCACCGCGGAAACCACAGCCGTTCTATCCGATGACGGGAAGTACTATATCTTGAACGGGCAGAAGCAGTTCATCACCAACGCGGGTTTTGCCGACGTCTTTCTCACCTATGCCCAAGTTGACGGGACGAAGTTCACGGCCTTTATCGTTGAGCGCGCCTGGGACGGTGTCTCGGTTGACGAAGAAGAGGTAAAGATGGGGGTGCATGGCAGCTCGACGCGCTCGGTCATATACAAAGATGTGAAGGTGCCGGTGGAAAATGTCATGGGGGAAATCGGCAGGGGACATGTGGTTGCGCTCAATACCCTCAATATCGGCAGATACAAACTGGGTCCTGCTACGGTTGGGGGGGCAAAGCTTCTCTTAGCCGAGGGGGTCAAATATGCCAAGACTAGGGTTCAGTTTGGGAGGCCGATTGCTGAGTTCGGCCTGATAAAACATAAGATCGCAGAGATGGTGATCAGAACCTACGTTACGGAGAGCATGGTTTACCGGACCGCAGGTCTCCTCAACCTAGCCTTGGAGGGCATTGATCCCACCAAAGAGGACGCTGGCAAGCGAACGGGCGAAGCCCTCAGGAAATATGCCTTAGAATGTTCCATCAATAAGAACTTCGGCTCTGAGATGCTCGATTTCGCGGCGGATGAATGCGTGCAGATCATGGGCGGATACGGCTACATCAAGGACAACAAGGCGGAAGCCGCCTATAGAGATTCCAGAATCAACCGGATCTGGGAGGGAACCAACGAGATCAACCGGCTGTTGATGGTTGATATGCTCATGCGGTCTGCCATGAAGGGAGAACTCCCACTGCTCGATGCGATTAAGAAATTGACCGAAGAACTCATGAGTTACCGCCCGGCGATGGGTGAGGAGGAGGGAGTCCTCGAAAGCGAGCAACGAATGGTGAGCAATGCAAAGAAGATGGGCCTTCTGGCAGCCGGTGCTGCGACACAGAAATACATGGATAAACTGGCGAATGAGCAGGAGGTTGTCGCATTAATAGCCGATATTATGATCGAGATCTTCGCCATGGAGAGCGCTCTGTTGAGGACCCTCAAGAAGATTCAAAAGGAGGGCGAAGAGAAATCGACGATACAAATCGCTGCCACACGCGTCTACATCAACGATACATTCCCTCGGGTTGATCTCATGGCCAGGCAGATCTTCGCCGCCATTAGCGAGGGCGAGGAGTTGAGAACTCAGCTCATGGGTGTCAAGAAGTTTGCTCGGTTTACCCCGGTAAACACCGTTGCCTTGAGGAGGACTATCGCAGAGAGCGTTATCTCTGCTGGGCGCTACGACCTGACAAAGACGTAGGGAATCCTCTTTGGACAGCGATCAGGGGTCAGGCAAGAGCCAAAAGGGATTACCTCTTTCATACCAAAGGAAGCAGCAATGACAAGGGCTGAATTTGCCTGCCTTCTAAAGAGATTGACAGTTGTTGCCGATATGTGTTAGGAGTAAAATTATTCTCATAAAAGGTGACAATTAGGGAGACCGACATGGCAAAGGATGATGACAATTTTAAGGACCTCGACGAAAATGGGGACAAGGATCTGCTGGATTTCGACTTTGACGAAGATCTCTTAGGGGATGAGACCGAGGCAAAGGAGGTTGAGTTAACGTCGGAAGAGGATGAGGATATCATCGAGCTCACCGATGTCGTCGAAGAAGGCGAGGAATCAGGGCCTATGGAAGGAGAAATAGAGGGCCTGGAAGAGCTTTTGGAAGAAGAAGAGACCAGTGATGTTGAGGAACAAGCCTTGCCTGAGGAAGAAGAGTTCGATTTCGAAGAGGAGACTGAGTTGGGGGAAGCAGTCGAAGAACCGGCAGAAGAGCTAGCTCCTTCGTTTGACCTCGGTCCCGATAAGGTGGCGGACGTCAGCGAGGAGACGGTGCGCATGGAGAGGACAGAGCAGCCCCTTGAAGAGGAGGCAGAGGAACCGTTTCTGGATTTGGATAAGGAGATAAAACTCGACGAGGGTTTGGAAGAGCTCATTTCAGAAACTGAGTTAGAGGACTTGGAAGAACCGTTCTGGGAGGAGACCGCCCAGGATACGACAGAAGGGACAGAGGAACCTGCGGTTGATATAATTGCCGGCATGCCGCCCGTTGAGGGAATGGCGGAAGCTGCAAAGGGAGGGGAAGCCCTGCCGATCTCGGAGGAAAGGGTTGAGGCATTGCTCACAAAGGTAGTTGGCGATGTCCTCGAAAGGGTAGCCAAAAAGGTTATCCCCGAGGTAGCTGAAAGGATCATCAGGGAGGAGATAGATGTTTTGAAAAAAAGCATCGTGTGAGCATTACTTTTTTGATACTATTAATGGGCACAACGGCAGTTAGCGAGAGGATTTTTCCCTATGTCATTGTGCCCTTTTATATGTTATTTCTGCCAGAAAAAGCGGAATGCCGAGTCAAGCCCAGGTAAAGGATACGTCATTCTCATGGGCTTTGAAGGTGACTCGCCTGAGGGAAAGAGCGAAATTGTGAGGAGCATCTCGTGATCGAACGTTTTAATCTAGCAAAGACCTACGAACCTGCTGAGGTAGAGCAGAAATGGTACACGTACTGGGAGGAACACGGCCTCTTTCATGGCGATACGAAAACCGACAGACCTGCTTTCTCCATAGTTATCCCCCCGCCCAATGTAACCGGGAGCCTGCACATGGGTCACGCCCTGAATAATACCCTTCAGGATATCCTGTGCAGATACAAACGAATGAAGGGCTTCAATGTACTGTGGCAACCGGGTACCGACCATGCAGGTATTGCAACCCAGAAGGTCGTGGAGAAGGACCTTGCCTCTAAGGGAACTGATCGCCACCAAATTGGCCGGGAACGGTTTATTGAAATGGTTTGGGAGTGGCGAGAGAAATACGGCGGGATGATTATCAATCAACTCAAGAGACTGGGAAGTTCCTGTGACTGGAGCCGTGAGCGGTTTACCATGGATGAAGGACTCTCAAGGGCGGTGAGGGAGGTCTTTGTAAGTCTCTACGAGCAGAACCTCATATATCAGGGGGATTACATCATAAACTGGTGCCCTCGGTGTCATACCGCGCTGGCTGACCTTGAGGTAGAACACGAGGATATGGATAGTTTCCTCTATTACATTCATTATCCCTTTGAGAAGAGAGAGGGTCACCTAACGGTTGCTACAACAAGGCCCGAGACCCTATTGGGGGATACCGCCGTTGCAGTAAACCCGGAAGATGAACGGTACAAAGACCTCTCGGGTCTTTATGTCATGTTACCGATACTCAACAGGCCTATTCCGGTTATCTATGATGCCTATGTTGATACCGAGTTTGGTACCGGTGCCCTGAAGATTACGCCGGCCCACGATCTCAATGACTTTGAGATAGGCAACACCCATAGTCTCGAGCGGATACGGGTGATTGATGATGATGGTCGAATGAACGAGCTGGCAGGTCCTTACGAGGGTATGGACAGATTTGAATGCCGCGAGAAGATCGTTGCAGACCTCAAGGAATCGGGCCTGCTTGAAAGGATAGAACCCTACCGAAACGCCATCGGACACTGTTACCGCTGCAAGACCATGATCGAACCGCTCCTCTCCAAGCAGTGGTTTGTAAAAGTCCGGCCTCTGGCCGAGAAGGCCATTGCCGCGGTGAAGGAGGGAAACACCAGGATCGTGCCGCCCAACTGGGAGGGCGTCTACTATGAATGGATGAACAATATCAGGGATTGGTGCGTATCCCGCCAGATATGGTGGGGACATCGAATCCCGGCCTGGTATTGTGAGGACTGCGGGGAGGTCATTGTCGCCAAAGAGGAGCCAACGGCATGCCGCTCGTGCAAAGGAAAGAACCTCCACCAGGAAACAGACGTGCTCGATACGTGGTTCAGTTCGGCGCTCTGGCCATTCTCCACCCTTGGATGGCCCGATGTCACCGATGAACTGAAAACCTTTTACCCGACCTCCGTATTGGTAACGGGCTTTGACATCCTCTTTTTCTGGGTAGCTCGTATGATGATGATGGGGATCTGGTTCATGGGGGATGTCCCCTTTAGAGACGTGTATATCCACGCGCTGGTCAAGGATGAGCAGGGCCAGAAGATGAGCAAGAGCAAGGGTAACATTATAGATCCCCTTAACGTTTTGGACCAGTTTGGCACGGATGCCTTCAGGTTTACCCTTGCAGTGTTGGCGATACAGGGAAGAGATATCAGGCTCTCGGAGGAAAGGATAGCTGGTTACAGGAATTTCATCAACAAGATCTGGAACGCAGCCAGGTTCGTCCTCATGAACCTGGATGACGGTAAGCAGCCCTCTCTTGAAGCCGGGGGCTTCACCATAGCCGACCGTTGGATCATGACCAGGATGAGAAAGGTTGCTGAAGAGATAGGCGCCCACATGGAGGCGTATAAGTTCAACGAAGCGGCCAGCACCGCATATCAATTTGTGTGGCATGAGTTCTGCGACTGGTATCTGGAAATGGTTAAGTTGGAGCTCTACAGCAAGGATGCGAACAGGAGGGAGGTGGCCCAGTCTGCCATGCAAATTATGCTGGGTGGCGTTGTCAGACTCCTCCATCCCTTCCTGCCATTTATTACCGAAGAGATCTGGCAAAGGCTTCCGAATACAAAGGGGAGCATTATGGTTGCCCCATTTCCCGAGCCTGCCGAGTTTCTGGCCGACGAGGACTCGCTCATGGAAATGGATATACTGAAAGGGGTTATCACCGGTATCAGGAATGTGCGGGGTGAAATGAACATCCCGCCCAAAAAGTCGGTAAGAGTGATCATCGACGTGAAGGGCTCGAGAGAGCGTGAGGTCCTTGAAAATAACTCGGCCTATATTACCAGCCTGGCAAAGGTGGAGTCCATGGATCTCGTCTCCGGCATCGAGAAACCCGAATCCTCTGCCGGCTATATACTTGGCGATATTCAGGTGCACGTTTTGCTTAAGGGATTGATAAATTACGAGGATGAACGGAAGAGGATACGCAAGGAAATCGAGAAGATGGAGCGGGAGATCGATACATCACGCAAGAAACTGGCCAATGAGGATTTCATAAATCAGGCGCCTTCCCATATTGTAGACGATGTCAGAGAGAGGGTCGAGCTGATAGATCTGAAGCTGGAAAAACTGAATCGAAACCTCGCTAATCTCGAGGGACTCGCATGATTGCCCCCAATAGCCCACTCATTGATAAGATCATCGATAATGCCCTGGCAGAGGATTTGGGGCCCGGTGACTTGACGACCGAGACCCTTATCGATCAGTCCGCAAAGGGAAAAGCTCGTCTTGTGCCCAGGGAGGAGCTAGTGCTTGCCGGGATAGAGGTATTCGGGCGGGTTTTTTCCCGGCTCGACCCGGATATAGCCCTGGAAAGGAATTTTCGAGATGGAGACGTGGTACCAGCTGGCAGAGATATCGGTTTTGTTGAGGGATCCTTGCGGGCGATATTGAGCGCCGAGCGGACGGCCCTCAATTTTCTGCAGCACCTCTCGGGGATCGCTACCCTGACTAAGCGATATGTAGAAAAGGCAGGTCCCTCTCAGGTGCGGGTGATTGATACAAGAAAGACGACTCCCGGGTTACGGATACTGGAAAAATATGCGGTTAGGGCGGGGGGCGGGCATAATCATCGCTTGGGGCTCTTTGACGGGGTCCTCATCAAAGATAACCATATCGCCGCAGCCGGTTCCATATCCAAGGCGGTGGAGAAGATCAGGGCCAATGTTCCCCACACGGTGAAGATTCAGGTGGAGGTAGATGACCTCAGGGGATTGGAGGAGGCTATGAGGGTTGGGGTCGATGCGGTTCTTTTGGACAATATGTCGATAGGTGAAATGAAAGAAGCCGTCTCCGTTGCCGGAGGTCGGGCGCTCCTGGAGGCATCTGGAGGCATTACCTTAGAGACGATTGGAGAGGTAGCTCAGACCGGCGTCGATCTGATTTCGGTTGGCGCCCTTACCCATTCTGCGAGATCCGTAGATATCAGCCTGGAGATTATTGAGAAATGAGGCATAGAGGTTAAGCAATGGACGAGCTCATTCAAAAGGCTGCCCAGGCCATTCTTGATTCCAAATTGACCATAGCGCTCACCGGAGCCGGCATCTCAGTTGAGTCGGGAATCCCCGATTTCAGGAGCAAAGGTGGACTCTGGGATCGGTTTGATCCGGAGGAGTACGCCACCATTTGGGCCTTCAGGCAGGACCCCGAGAAGGTCTGGCAGATGTTGAAGGAAATGGAAGGAATCGTTGACAGCGCCAAGCCCAATGAAGCACATATCGGTTTGGCCGAGTTAGAGGGGATGGGCCTCCTGCAGACCGTTATCACCCAAAATGTGGACAATCTCCACCAGGAGGGCGGCTCCACGGACGTTATCGAATACCATGGCAACTCCCGGTCGCTGGTGTGCCTTTGGTGCAACAAACAATACGATTACCTGGAGAAAAGGGGGGAATATCCGCCGTATTGTGTGTGCGGGAAGATCCTCAAACCGAATGTGGTTTTCTTCGGAGAGGGCATTCCAGTGGAGGCCATGACGAGGAGCACACATCTGGCTTCCACCTGCCAAGCCTTGCTCATAATCGGTACCTCGGCAGTGGTCTCTCCCTTTAATATATTACCGCGGCAGGCACGGCAGTCCGGGGCCACGATAATCGAGATAAACATGGAGAAAACGGTCCTGACCGGGCACATCACCGATGTTTTCCTTCAAGGTAAGGCTAGCGAAAGGGTAGGTGAACTCGTTTCAGCAGTGAAAGAACTGAGGCAGGCCTGATCACTTCTTCCGACGTTGGTCTTAAACCAGCTTCCGCCCGGATTTCAAGAGCATAACATATCAGCCTTACCTCTTGATTAGGGCTTTTCTCGGCAAAAACGCTACTTCTCCCTTTTGCCCTCCTTAAGGTAGCGTAGTATCTGCCCCTTGCTCATCCCCTCAAGGCCCATCTTCTCGAGCGAACGTCCTTGCCCAAGGAAGTCCCGCTCACAGATAATCGAGCCCAGGTCTATCATGGATTTTATCACGGGCACCTCCACCTTTAGTGCCCGGGCGATAGAGTATCGTGCAACGGCTCCGATCGGGATATCCTCGGTAAAGTATCGGTGGTCGATGGAGTTGGGGCCAACGATGGTTCCCGATAGGGTAGCCACACCAAAGGGTATGAAATACTCGGGCGCCATCACGCTGAATTTAGAGAAGAACTGTCTATCGGGGTACTCGGGCACCATGCGTAACCCCAAGGCGTCCATGATCGTGCGCTCCTCATGGTAGAATGCCTTCTGCACCCGGGATACCGACGGGCTCATGCCGTGCTTGTAGAGATCCCACTGACCCTTTGGGGCCAGGATATCCTCGGCCTGGGAGACCTCCATGGCGCCCACGTTGAGGATGGACCCGGGGACGTGCACGAGGCTATTGGCGTTTGCAATGCCAACGCCAATGGCCGTGTCGGCCCTGATAAACTCCGACACCCCGCTGAAGATGGGGGCATCTCGGAGGGCCGTGAAGAATGCTTCACCGTCCTTGCTGGGGAATGCATCATATATCTGGTTGACCTCCCTGATGGTGCAGTTCACCATGCCTGGTTTTAACAATCGGGTGCCATAGGGTGCAGAGTGCCATCCCCCGACGATGACAGCCGCATTACAGCCCTTTCGATGCATCATTGCCCTGAGCACCAATGAGCCGAAGTTATCCGGGAAGATGCTCACCACCTGGCCATCCTCAAGGCGAGGGATCATGTGCTCAAAGAACAGCTCATGTCCGACCCCCGGAACGGCCACGATTACCAGGCCGGCACCCTCCAATGCCTCTGACATGTCGGTTGTTACGAGTGTAATCTCCGCGACGCCTTTCCTGCTGAAGTGCTTTAGGTTTGACTGGACTCCCCCTAACTCGATTTTTCGGGTTTCCATAACCTCTCCCAAGGATTGAGAGGCAAACTCCGGCAAATCGCAGAGCCGAACCGTGAAGCCTTCCAGCGCGAAGTCCGCCGCCAGTGTCTGGCCGATTGCACCTCCGCCAAGAATAGCCACGGGCTTGTCTAAAACTTTACCGTTTTCCATGATACTCTCCCTTTCATGAGCGGTTATAACCGGGAATGTTAACGCAAATCACCCTGTCGCCTGCTTCAAGACTTTATCCCGAGGGGACAGAGGTCCTCTCGTGTTTCACCTCGTTTATGAGATGCTCCCTATAGGTGGAAGCGAATTCATCCAGGTCATCTTCCCAGTGGGGCATGATATCAATACCCGCGGCCTTCAGACGACGGTTTTCCAGGATGGAGTTCTTGGGTCTTATGGCCGGGGTAGGGTATTCCTTGGTGGTACAGGGAATGATTGAGTGCGGCACTCCCATTTTTTCAAGAAAACATGAAGCCATTTCATACCAGGTGCAATATCCCTCTGAGGTGGCATGATAGGTGCCATGGCCCCTCGCCTCAATCAGCTCCTTAATCTGGAGGGCAAGACGGTATGACCATGTGGGGGACCCGAACTGATCATGTACCACCTTAATTCCCTTATGGGGATTTCGTAGGGCCAATCGTAACATGGTCTTCAAGAAATTGTGACCTTGAAGGCCGTATAACCATGCTGTGCGCACTATTATATAAGTGTCAATGGTCTTTCTAATGACCTCCTCTCCCGCAAATTTAGTTTTGCCGTAGTACGATAGGGGACCGGGTTCGTCCTCTTCGGCGTAAGGTTCAGGCACCTTTTTCTTGCCGCTAAAAACATAATCGGTGGAGATATGGATCAATTGGGCTCCATATTTTTTCGCGGTGATAGCCAAATTCCCTGGCCCCTCCGCATTAACACTCCAGGATAGGCTTTTCTTTGTTTCGCACTCATCGACACTGGTATATGCGGCACAGTTGAGTATGATATCGGGGTTGTATTGCCGTACCATGGTGTCCACATCCGTAGGATCGGTAATATCCAGATCTTCCAAATCCACTGGTAAAACCTCATGCGTCGGCTTGAGCACGTCTGTACAGTCGCTCCCCAATTGTCCATCAGAGCCGCATAGCAGTATCTTCATTTCATATCCTCTCCGATCCTTTTCGCCGGATACATATCACGGCCCCTATCAAGCACCAAGCCCATTCTTTAAAGACGATGGGCTTTTCCTCAGTTCCGAGGCTCCCGGGCTGGTTTTTTCAGCAACTTGTTTACGGGGGAGTCTTGCCCCCTCCGCATTCCCTTCGACAGCCTAAGGGCTGCGGTTTCCCCCATACCCAAGTCGCGAAAAGAACTGCGCCCTCCCGCCAGTCACTGCAAAAAGGCCCATCGTCTTTTTCCAGGATGACGGGAATTGTCACGTTTTGCAAAGGTCTTTTTGTAATCCAAAGAAACGCCGCGTTGAACCCCTGGTACCTATCCTATTAAGCTCTTTACCATCTTTGAATGCTCGAGGCCAAAACTTTAATATCGAATTCAGGTCTGTGTCGTGATAATCTTAACCTGATGATTTCGTTTGAACTTATTGCTGAGGATGGGGAAGCGCGGGTCGGCAGACTCACGACACCGCACGGATCTATTGACACGCCTTCATTTGTTTCTGTGGCCACACATGGAACGGTGGATACACTCTCCGCTCATGAGCTTCATGGGTTGGGAGTCCAGGTTATTATCGCTAACTGCCTCCACCTCCACCTGAAACCGGGCGAAGATCTGATAGAGAAGATGGGCGGACTGCATCAATTCACGGGGTGGGAAGGACCGCTCATGACCGACTCGGGCGGCTTTCAGGTATTTAGTTTAGGGGCAGGCAAAAGACAGGGGGTGGGAAAGATCGCCCCGATCTTCCCGGGAGAGAGCCCGCATGAAAGTCAGTTGCGTTGGAAAGACGGCGGGGGTTCGGTAAGGGTTGATGGAGATGGCGTTGAATTCACCTCATATGTGGATGGTTCACGTAAACATTTCACCCCAGAGCGGGTTATTGAAATAGCTGGAAGGCTCGGCGCTGATATTATTTTGCCTTTGGATGAATGCACCTCACCCCTTGACGATTATGGTCAGACCAGTGCGGCGATGCGCAGGACCCATGACTGGGCTGCCCGCTCGTTACGGGAATTTGAGAACAATGCTAACGAGGAGCAGGCACTCTTTGGCATAGTGCAAGGCGGGGCGTTTGAGGATTTGAGGAAAGAAAGCGCCGGTTTTTTTGCCGCCCGGGATTTCGATGGGTATGCAATCGGTGGTTCCCTGGGGAGATCCAAACAGGACATGCACCATGTCCTGAATTGGGTGATACCTCTTCTGCCACACGATAAGGCCCGGCATTTGCTTGGTATCGGTGAAATAGAGGATATCTTCGAGATCGTGAGCCGCGGGATCGATCTTTTCGATTGTGTGTTACCGACAAAGTTAGCCCGCACCGGTACCCTGTTTGTGAAGGAGGCGCATCGGTTCAGGATACACATCCTCAATGCGCGATTTCGAGATGATCCTCTTCCTATTGACGATCGGTGCGACTGCCCGACCTGCAGCAATTACTCCAAGGCTTATCTCCGCCATCTCTTCCTGACGAAGGAAGCCCTGGCAGTAAGCCTGGCAACCGTACACAATGTTTATTTCATGGAGTCATTGATGAGGCAGATCCGTTCCGCTATAAAGGAGCAAAGATTCAATGCGCTCAAGGATGAATGGCTCCCAGCGACCTGAAGTCTCATGAATACCCCTAACCTTCAGGGGACCAAGAATGCTGGGCTCGGCTCGGTGAGGAAAAAACCAGTGCGTGCAAAAGGGCTGTGAAGGAGAGAACCGATGGCCATGGAAAGGATTCACGCGACGCAGGCTATTCGAACGTTAAAAGAGCACGGCATCGATTTTCGTCTGCATCCCTACAAATATGTAGAAAGAGGAGGGACCGAGGTAGCTGCCCGAGAGCTCCAGATTGACGAGCACCTGGCGGTAAAGACCCTGGTGCTGGAGGACGAAAAAGGCAATCCCTTTTTGGTCCTAATGCACGGTGACAAGCAGGTTTCCACCAAGGCCCTTGCCAGGTTCCTTGGCGTGAAGACAGTAAGGCCCTCCGAGCCTCATGTGGCAAACAGGCACACCGGATACGTTGTAGGAGGAACCTCTCCGTTCGGAACAAGGAAGCAGCTCAAAGTCTATGTCGAAGCTTCCATCCTGGATCTCCCCAAGATATTCATTAATGCCGGAAGAAAAGGGCTGCTTGCGGAGATGGCACCTGCTGATATGGCCAGAATTCTGAATCCCGTCCCTGTTCAGGCAGCGCTCTAAGGTAGTTGTTTACCCAGACCAAGGCTCGGGACAGTCCGATACCGCTGATGATTCGAGAGGAGAAACTGGTCGAGGGTTATCTGATATACCTGGCTTTTTCGCTCACACCCTTTCTGGGCATTTTGCTTATCTCAGCGCCTGCTTTGCCGAGACAAACAAGTGCTAGAGGGGTCTTGTCAGGATCGATTCCGAGTATCTCTCTCAGCGGCTTCTTGTCGAAGAAGGTAAACCACAGGCTGCTGAGGCCCAGGGCATGGGCAGCAAGATGTATATTTTGCACGGCAGCGGCACAGGCGTGCTGGTAACCGACGCTGCCCTCTTCCTGAAACATATCGATACCTGTCTTTTTGGGGTCTCCGATCACAGCGATAATTACCGGGGCCGACTGCAGAAAGCTCATCTGGTAGGTTTCAAGCCATTTCCAACCGCTCTTCTCATGTGCCCAATTGCGGCATCGCTCCGCCTCGGAAAGGATCTTCTTCTTCACCTCCTCGTTTGTGATTACTAGGAATTCCCAGGGCTGGGTGTTGAGAGGTGAAGGCGCCCAAATAGCTGCTTCCAGAATCCTTTCAATGATATCTTCACTCACCGGCTCAGGCAGAAAGTCCCTGCAACTCCGCCTTTCTTTGATAGCGGTAAAAACATCCATGTCTTTTGCCTCCTTTCTCGTAAGTGAAGCGACTCACGGGGTAAGGTTTTAGAGAATGGGAAAACTTGTCCCTGTGTCAGAGATAGGCCTGATCTTTAATATTAAGGCGGATCAGATAGCTCCTCGACAAGATTCCGGCTCACCAAATAAGAATACTACAAAATGATAAGAAATGGAAAGGATTTGCCCCAGGAGAGGTGTCCTCTATCCATTTGATCCTATCAGCTCGCGCTGGTAGGGAGGGAAATATCACTTTAAGGTATTGGGAGATGGGCTCGGGACGCTGACGCGGTGTGAGAGAGGAGGCACATTTCGCAATCCTTAAGGACAGCGGTTTCTCGGGAGGGGTTGCTAAGTCCATTCAGTAGGGGAATAATCCTTTTTGAAGCTCTTCACCCAATAGATATGTATCGGGTTTTTCACGTTTTTGACCTCATGGCGCCCAATGAATTCGCACTCGCAGAAATTCCTTATGCATTGATATGTCTTGGGACCCACATATACGCGATTCTTGCATGAGAGTGCACCGATTCGTGCCGCCAAAACGGTTACCAATCCTGATGCCGTGTAGGTCCAGCGTTCTCCGGTTTGACTTCTTATTTTTGTAGATCCTACCCAGGCCTTGCCCGAGTTGATCCCCAGGTGCAATTCAACTTCCCCCCACGGGTATAAGTGTTCATCGTTCAGCAGCCTGTTTTCGGCAACCACCGCTAATCCAGGTGCCACGGCCTTCTTGGCGCTAGTTTCTAGAGGGCCATTCTTGAAGATAACCATCAAGCCGTCACCGGAGATTTCGTTTACCTCGCCCCCATACCGATTCAGGCGTTCAAGATATCTCGAAAAATGAGATTCCACCATATCATTAACGAGAATCTGGTCAAAGCCTTCGGTGATCCTGGAAAAACCCTCAATGTCGATGAACAGGATGGAGACGTCCATGGGCGTTTTTTCGAATGTGATCCTGTCAGGGTTCTGTTCAACCAGTTTAGCCACAGAGGTCGGTACGAACTTAGACAGTTGTCCCTTTACTTTTTCAAGGGTTGCGATGCGTACTGGCGAGGCTGCGAGTTCTTCAGAATAACTCTTCAAACCCTCATAGATGATCGAGTTCTCTAATGCGATTGAAACGTATTGGGATACGGATGTGAGCCATTCAACATCTTCGTCCGTGAAATCCTCACTTGACTTGTTGAGCGCCTCCAGGGTGCCGATACAGTGCCCCTTGCGGTTTATGAGGGGAACACAGAGAATGTTTCTGGTCTCAAACCCCGATACCTTGTCTATTCCCGAATAAAAACGTGGATCATGATAGGCGTCGTTGATTATTACGGGGGTCTTGCTTTGAAAAACCCAGCCGGCCACACCACGATCTGCAGACATTCGGATCTCATTTTTCTTCATGCCCGTTGCCACGAGGGACCAGAGCTCTCCGTTTTTGCTGTCGTAGAGAAATACGCTACTCCTCTCCATGTCCATAATTTGATTGGTCTGATCCATAATCACTTCAAACAGAGCATGCAAGTTCATCTCCGATGTGATGAGCTGACATACCATGAATAGCTGATTAAGCTTTCGAATCCGTTGCCGTATAAGCCGGTCTTCTTTCCGCCGACCAACGGTTCTCTTCTCGATGTATCCGGATTGTAAGGTGCTCACTGATAGCGCCGCCTTAAATTGTCTGCTCCGGGCCAGAAAGGAGTAGGGCTGTTATCCTTCAAAGAGGATTGCCTGACTAGAGTCGAAGGCCTTCGCTGAGGGCCTTTTGCATGTGATGAACCTTGTTGCAAGGCCGAAGACAGAGAGTATTGTTGATAAAAGGGTATGCTGGGCAACGAGTTCTTTGAATGTATTTTTATAACGATTAAATATAGTTAAAAAAATTGTGTTATAATTAGATATAAAATAATTTAATTTATCAAGAAATGTTATCAATTTTGCATACTTTTTTTGGAGACTAACATAGAGAATTTTTTGTGAGGGGTGCTAGGATTTCGGAGGGCACCTTCGAGGTTCAATGCAGGGAGCAGACCTCAAATACGGGAACATAAGCAGCCGGCAGGGGCCTCTGCGATTCACCGAACTCGCGCCGAGCACGGCAGGTCGTGCAGATGTCAACAGTTTGACGTCAGCAATGAATGGAAGCTGAACCGGGTGAGCCAGAACCAGCGCCGGCCAAGAAGTTTCCCATCTAACTTTTTGGAATTCCAATAGAAAATATTTTACATTGCTTTGGCACGATTTCTGCTAATTTATTTCCAAAAGCTTCGCTTTCACCCTCAATGGGAGTTGGCTTTTATGGGGTCTCCGGATGAAAAAGTAATACTGACCTTTAAAGGGACAATCCTAAATCTCTTCAAATATGAATACCACAAATCAACCGACACCTGCGTTTACAACAGCAAGACAGCACTGCCGGTTTCCATCCATTTCAGCATAGATATGCAGCTGGGCATGGTATACGAGCCAGTTCCTCCATCAGAGTTCTTGGTGCTTGATGAGCCTACACCGGTTTATACTGAGATGAATTGGAAAGACCTTAATCTCTCCATTGCCGATGGCATTGGCACCCATTGCCTTCATTATTCCGAGGCCCACACAGAGGGATATGGCACCGAGACCTACCATGCACATCAAGTCGAATTCGGCAATGAGTATTCTCTGTGGTTTCTTGATCAGGCGTGGGGAAATGCCAATGACAGGTACGACTTGCTCTACGAATACCTCAATAGGCCCGACCTATTTACGTATGAAGAAAAGGCACATACGACCTTGAATTGGAACCCTAAGACCGCAACTCCAAATCTCATTAGGATCGGCGAGATGGCAACCGGAACCCTCACCTTGATCGATATCCACAAATCTGACCAGCCTATCGTTAAAACCACTCCCGAGTCGCCCGTAAACATTGACATGATCGCTGTTGGGGCCACCCCACGGAGTTTGTCGGAGAAGGAACCCCGTTTTTCTCAGAAGGGATGAGTCCTCATCGTCGGGTTTCTCGTACCCTCCAACGGGGCTTTTTGCGATCTTAGCCTCTTCTTTCGCGGTGAAGTTCCCCTCCTATGCTTGGCTGTTCGCTGGGAACCTGCAAAATCGCACCAAGACTATATACCCCCCTTGGGCGAATACGAATTTGATCTCGCTACGCCCCTCACGGTGGACTTCAGCAATGTGCCCTCTTTCGTCAATCCGATTCACGTGAAAGAATTTTCAAGCCCGGAAAAGGGTGTAGAAAGCTCCTTAACACTACATATTGACGAACAGAAGAAAAAAATTCCATATATTGTTATTTTTTCTTGACATGCTCATTATTGCATTGGTATAAAGTTAATTACGAAAGAGTATCGGAATTCGACAGTTCAGCAGCAGGAGACCCATTGAACCGATACTCATTTCTCCTTGAACCTCCCAGAATAGGGCGGGGTGCTCCCGTACCCGAAACCCACGGGAGGAAGGGGGGCGATGAACGCCAACACGTTTTTCAACGTGGCCCAGGAGGTATGAAAAATACCGGCGTACCTCCTGGGTTTTCATTTGGGTAGCCACACAACTCTCTAGCGGCCCTGAAAATATGGGGTAGGGTTACGGAGGAATCGAATCGTGCTCAGGGTTTGAAGAGGTCTGGTGTTGTCACGTTTTTCCCTTGATACTGGTGCAACTTGATCTAGGCAAAACTTTGCCAAAAGAATGAATTTTTCTATCTGATTATTCGGAATGGTATTACACAGGGTCCGCAAGGGACGTTTATTGGCATGATAACTATTTGTAATCTATATAGAATTTGCCATAGATCACTGTGCATGGTTCTTGCAGCTCTTATAAAATAAGCGCGTTACCACTGACTGTTTATCCTGCTTTTATGAAAATCGAGGCAAATGGGCGTTAACAGGGAGAGCCTTATTCTTGGGTCAGAATCATCTGTCTGCGGTTTATCGATAGAGATGTGAGATTGAGGTGGATTAAGGATGAAATTGAGAGAAAGGGGAGCAGGTTCCAAAAGCTTGGGCCTAGGCAATCTCATTCTGTGGGTATCCATTGTTGCCATTATGGTGTTTGTGTTTACGCCTCGACTTTACGGGAGCAGAGAGGCCGCCGAGACAGAAACAATCGTAACAGCAACATCCGAGGGGCCAACAATCTCCAGGATAGACCTGGTAGCAATGGCCGCGGAAAGACAGCCCAAGACTGAACCCGCCTTGACCATTCTGGTATATGAACCCACAAGGGTCAGGATCACAACATCCCCGTCTGTGGACCCTCGTGCCCTCGCTCTCAAAGGCAGCACGGCGCCGGCTCCTGGAAAAGAAAAGGAGCGGGTATTTCACCCGCTTATCCTGAAAGCGGCAAACCGCTATCAGGTTGATTCGGCATTGATTAAGGCGATTATTATGGCAGAGTCGAATTACAATCCCAAGGCGGTTTCAAAGCGGGGTGCAAAGGGGTTGATGCAACTCATGCCAAAGACCGCGAAAGCATTAGGGGTAGGGGATAGCTTTGATCCAGAGCACAATATCAATGCAGGCGTCAGGCACTTTAAGAACCTCTTGGATCAGTTTGACGGAGATGTTAAGCTTGCCCTTGCCGCTTACAATGCAGGCAGTAGGAAGGTAAGGCTGTACCGAGGCGTTCCGCCCTTCAGGGCAACGCGTCGTTACATAAAAAAGGTTTTTGAGTATCATCAATACTACAAGAACCAGACGGCTTGGTAGAGGCCAGCGGTATCTCGTCCACTTTGGGTCAAACCGCAACGCAGCGGGAGTAAGATCGGTGACCCTCCTTCCCCTTAGTGCAGACTCCTCCTATGTGTGTAGACAATAGGTTCGCCTGTTGCCGCTGGCTCAAAAGCCAGCCCCTCACCGTGAGGGAGCCATCGGCTGGAGAAGCGCTGGATGAGCCATCTAGTATGATAGTATATGTCATACGGGCTGAGCTGGGTTTGCCCCGGTGAAGATGAATCTTCAATAGGGGAGGCGAACATTCAGCGATAGGAGAGAAGATATGGAAAGCAATTGGAAATTTGACCACATAGGAGCAGTAGTCAGGGATGTGGATGAAGCTGTTGAGCGCTATCAATATTTGGGTATAGTCGATAAAGCCACGGACCGTATTACGATGGAGGGCAAAAAGGCCAAGCTCATTGGAAGGTCTATCAACATAGGTCTACTAAAGATTGAGTTTTGGCAGCCTGTCAGGGGGGAGACTGTCCAGCAGGAGTTCTTAGATAGCCGAGGTGAAGGTGTGAACCACATTGCCTTTCACGTGGATGACTTGGCCAAGGAGAGGGCCAAACTGGTTGAGAAAGGCATACCGGTTGTGTTTAGTGTGAAGGATGAAGAGGGTGACATGGCTTACTTCGACGCCCGTAAGGTCGGCAACATGCTGATAGAATTGATACAGCCTCCGAAATAGGGGGTGTCCGCCCACAACGGTGTCAGGGACTTGAAAAGCGATTTAAGCATTGTTGTATCATGATGGTGGACAAGACAGCCTAGTAGCTGCCTATAGATGATGAAATCATGGTGAGGTCTTCATTCTTCGCTTCGAACGTTTATTCTGTCAAGAATGAAGATCCCTATGTTTCCAAGCAGCAGCTACCCTCAGACAATCACTCGCCTCTTGATGATTCTGACTGCCTCCTGAGGCGTATCCACCACGGTCATGATATCCAGGTCGGATTCGGATATGGCCTTCTCCTTGATCAGGGTGCCCTTGATCCAGTCAATCAGGCCTTGCCAGTATTGAGAATCGATGAGAACGACTGGGAAGGATTTTATCCGCTTGGTTTGAATCAGGGTAAGGGCCTCGAAGAGCTCATCAAGGGTGCCGAAACCCCCGGGCATGATGACGTACGCTACTGCATACTTAACGAACATAACCTTTCTAATAAAGAAATACTTGAAGTCAAGTCGGACATTGGCGTATTTGTTTGCCTGTTGCTCGTTGGGCAGGTGGATATGAAGGCCAACTGATTTGCCGCCTGCTTCTGCGGCGCCTTTGTTGGCGGCCTCCATGACCCCGGGCCCTCCTCCGGAGATGACGTTAAAGCCGCTCTCCACCAACAGCCGGGCTACTGTTTGCGTGGTCTTGTAGTTTACGCTGTTAGGGTGAGAACGGGAGGACCCAAAAATGGTCACAGCCGGGTACACCTCGGGGAGCACATCGAAGCCCTCCACGAATTCTGCGAGGATGTTAAACATCCTCCAGGTATCATCCTTGGTGAGGTCGTCAACGATGTATTGTCTCTCGCGCATGATCCGATCCCTCCTTAACATGGTGGTTTAGACATTAGTATCATAAACCGTCCCGCAAAGCGGGATGATATAATTAGCTTTGTCCGTGATAAGATTGTGTTAGCATCCTGTCGCCCGTCGGAGCGAAGCGTAGGTCCCGCTATCCGGCCTCACCTCAAGCTCCCGCGGCTATTGGGACAGGATGGCCTGGAGTTCCTCCTGCACGAACTTGAGGCGATCCAGGTCGTCCTCCTCGATTGTCTTTGGGATTCCCTTTGCCTTAATCCGCTGCTTCAGGTCCTTGAGTTCTTTTTCAAGGTCGATAACGGTATTCAACAAGGTGGTTTCTAGGTCGGGCATCTCCTCGGGTTCTCCCGCCTCCTCGTAGGTAACCTCTCTGGGTTTGAGCACGAGTCGTTCCTTCCACTTCGGGACGTGGGCCGTCAAGTTGAATCTTTCTTGGACTAAACTCGCAAAGGCATGACTGGCCGTGGCCTCACCATGCACGACAAACACACGGGGCTTACTCTCGAAATTACCGATCCATTCGAGGAGATCGTTCTGGTCGGCGTGGGCGGAAAAGCCACCGATGGTGAAGACCTTTGCCTTTACGGACACGTTCTCCCGGAATATCTTCACCTGCTTGGCCCCATCCACAATCTTTCGGCCGGTCGTTCCCTGTGCCTGGAAACCCACAATGACAACGCTCGCGCCTGGCCTCCAAAGGTTGTGCTTGAGGTGATGTTTAATGCGGCCGGCTGTACACATGCCGTTACCGGCGATAATGATGGCCGAGCCTGGTTTCTCGTTAATGGCCTTGGACTCTTGTGTGCTCTCCGTGAACTGAAGGTTGGGCATGTTAAATGGGTCAGAACCAGTGTCCACAATAGCCTGAGCCTCCTCATCGTAGTATTCCTTGTTCTTCCGGAAGATTTCCGTCGCCTTGATGGCCAGAGGGCTATCCAGATACACGGGTATATCGGGAAGAAGCCCCTGCCGCTGAAACTCACCCAGTATATAAAGGATTTCCTGGGTCCGCTCAACGGCGAATGCGGGAATCATCACCTTTTCCCCTTGTGAGGCGCTATAGGTGATGGCCTCCAGAAGCTCCTTCTTGCTATCCTCAAAAGGGCGGTGGAGCCGATTACCATAGGTGGATTCAATGAACAGATGGTCGGCGTCATACACCTCATGGGGATCTTTGACTATCAACTGGTTTTTCTTACCCAGGTCGCCGGAGAAGACAATCTTGATGGACTCGTCATTCTCTTCTACCCATAACTCAAGGATGGATGAGCCCAGGATATGCCCTGCATTCCTGAGCCTGGCCTTGATGCCCGGCTCGGGCTCGATGATTTGGTCCCGTTCCACTGGATGCAGGAATTGTATGCTGGCCTCCGCATCTTCGGTTGTATACAGGGGGAGTATTTCGCCCTTGCCCTGTCGCCTGTTCTTGCGTGTCTGCCACTCGGCATCCATCTCCTGTACATGGGCGGAGTCGAGGAGCATGATCTGGCAGAGCTCTGCCGTGGGAGGAGATGTGACGATCTGACCGTGAAAGCCATCCTTCACCAATTTCGGAATCCTCCCGCTGTGATCGATGTGGGCGTGGGTCAGAAAAAGGGTTTTGATCTCCTCAGGCTGGAAACCCCAAGCCTTCCAGTTGCGATTCTCCATAAGCTTGCCGCCCTGAAAAAGGCCGCAGTCGACCAAAAGCTTTTTGCCCCCGGTGCTTTCAACAAGGTAATTCGATCCGGTTACCGACCCGGCAGCACCCAGACAGGTGACTCTAATCATATTTAACTCCTCTCATCGTAACAGTATCGATACCGAAATTTCGAAAAGAACCGTATAGCTCCCAGCCCCCCTTTAATGGCTTATAGAGGTGGTCCATGTCAATAACAATAGGACCAAATCGCCAATATGCATTTTAAGAGAGATGTTTTGTTGTGCTGAGAAGCAAGCATGATCAATGTCCATGATTGATACGGTTTTGTTTGATCTTTATAAGGGATCTGTGCAAGATAGGTTTGGGATAAGCGGCAGGTGCGCGCGGAATTATGAGAGCGAACGAGAACTTTGCATAACGCCTATTCTTTAAAGACGATGAGCTTTTCCCCAGTTCCGAGGCTCCCGGGTTGGTCTTTTCAGCAACTTATCCACGGGGGAGTTCTGCCCCCTCCGCATTGCCCCGATAAATCGGGGCCTGCGGTTTCCCCCACTGATAAGTTGCGAAAAGACAGCACCCTTCCGCCAGTCACTGCAAAAAAGCCCATCGTCTTTTTCTGGGATGACAGGAGTTGTCACGTTTTGCAAAGGTCTCGACAGATCTGCGTTTGGGCGGTAAGGTATCCGCGTTGCGCGCCGGCCTGATAAGGAAAACAAAGAAGCGAAAGGAGGTATAGCCGTCATGAAAATGACTGGCAGGGAAGCGCTGATGGAGCTCTTTCTCAATGAGGGAGTACAGTATATTTTCGGTATTCCTGGGGCAACTGAGGTCCTGTTTATGGATGTTCTGGAGGATCATCCTGAAATAAACTATATCCTCGGTCTCCACGAAGTTGTCGCATTAGGCATGGCGGAGGGCTATGCCCGAGCCTCAGGCCAGGTGGCGGTAGTGAATTTGCATACGGGCGCCGGGGTAGCGGCTGCCATGCCCATGCTGTTTAATGCCCGTTTAAACAGGGCGCCACTTCTGGTCACTGCAGGGCAGCAAGATACTCGCCTGTTGATGCAAGAGCCTGCCCTGGCAGCAGATTTGGTGGGAATGGCACGGCCCCTTACCAAATGGAGTACTGAGGTGCTCTACGCCGCCGATATACCTCTGGCAATACAGCGCGCCTTCAAGGTAGCGGCGCATCCTCCTGCGGGACCAGTATTTGTTTCATTGCCGCAAGACGTGCTGGATCAGAACATTGATTTCGAGTATATCCCCCGCGGGCCATCCCTTACCCGACTGCGCCCTGACCGGGAGGCTATCAGCAGGGCAGTGGAACTGCTGCTTACAGCCCAAACACCTGCTATTATTGTAGAGAGCGGAATAGCCAAAAGTGGTGCACTGGCCGAGGCAGTAGAGCTGGCCGAGTTAATCGGTGCACCTGTCTATGATCCATGGATGGCTGATGTGAATTTCCCTGGCAGCCACCCCCAATATCTCGGTGATTTGGATCTTGCCAGACCTCAAACAAGAGAAATGTTACAGACGGCAGATGTGCTGATCGCAATCGGTGTTCCCTTGTTCAGGCAGCCACTGTACTTTTCAAAGCCCCTGCTCACCAGTAAAACTAAGGTCATTCAGATTCACGATGATCCTTGGGAAATCGGTAAGAACTTCCCGGTAGCCGCCGGCGTAGAAGGTGATATCAAGATATCCCTGGCCGATTTGAACGAGGCGCTCAGAAAGAGCATGCCGGCAAGACCCCGCAAGGCGGCTGAAAGCAGAGCACAAAGGATAGCCAAAGAGAAACAGAAAATCACCGAGGCCTTTGTTGAGAAAGCCCGGCAAGAAAGAGACCATGTTCCGATTGCCCCTTCACGATTAATGCAAGAGTTAAGAGATTCTCTTAAACCGGGGACCGTGATTGTGGATGATTGCTGGTCTTGCTCCCCAATTCTGCGCAGAACAATTGATTTTAGAGAACCCCAGAGCTTTCAACGCACTCGCGGCGGAAGTATTGGTTGGGGGATGCCTGGCTCCCTTGGCGTGAAGCTGGCTTGTCCGGCGCGTCCTGTAGTAGGTGTAATCGGGGATGGTAGTTCTATGTGGTCTATTCAGAGTCTGTGGACAGCAGCCCACTATGATATACCGGTTACGTATCTTATCTGTGCCAATGCAAGCTACTGCCAGGTAAAACTGATGAAGACCCTCCTGATGGGCGAAAAGGCAAAGGGCAGGTATCTGGGCATGGATCTGGATGAGCCGCGAATCGATTTCTGCCAATTAGCCCAAGCTATGGGTGTTCACGGGCAGAAAGTGGAGCGTCCGGAGCAACTGAGAGAGGTGCTCGACTCAGTGTTGGGGTTAGGCAAGCCAGCCATGGTCGAAGTGCTCATTGAAAGTACGCTTTGAGGGTAGAATATCTTGAAGTTAAGGCCCAGCCCTCTTCGATGGTAATCGGTTGAGCAACAATGGGTAGGGCCCGAATTTAGTCTCGAAACTTGGCAAACCTGAAAATTTGCCCCGCCTTCACTTTCTTTCACAATCGAGAAATTTGTGGTATAGGGCACATTCGCGCCGGGTTACAGGACATTGCTCCCAGATTGGTGTCCGCGTTTATGGAGTTGTTATGTATGTGGGGTAGAAGTGGTTTTCGCAAGCGACAAATTGAACCATAGCTTAAAAGGCGGACTCAAGAAGGGTTGGGAGGGTTTCTTTTGGATGTTCAAGATCATTGTCCCCGTATCCTTTTTCACCGCCCTCTTGGAATACAGGGGCCTGCTCAATACGTTGAATCTCGTGCTGGAGCCTGCCATGGGTGTGCTGAATCTCCCGCCCATTGCAGCCCTCCCCCTCGTTGTGGGGATGCTCACCGGGATCTACACCGGAATAGCAGCCATGGTGGTCCTTCCCCTGACTATTGATCAGATGACGCTCATCGCCGTTTTCCTCCTGATCTCACACAACCTCATTCAGGAGGCGATCATCCAGGCAAAGTCGGGGCTCGGGGCCGTCAAGGCAACGCTGGTCCGCCTGGTGGCTTCAATCGCAACGGTGATTGTTATCTCACAGTTCCTGGATGACGGTTCCAAGGCGGGTGCCGCCATGTCAGGTACCCTCTCGGGCACCCAGCCGTTTTTGGTCATGCTCAAAGTCTGGTGCTTTACCACGCTATCGCTTCTTGTGAGGATACTGGTTATCATCATGGCAATCATGATAGTGTTGGAAATAATGAGAAATTACAATCTTATTGGATACATTGTGAGAACACTGAACCCAGTTTTGAAGATCCTGGGCCTGGAAAAAAAGGTGGGCATGTTGTGGATCACGGCAGTCGTCTTTGGCCTGTCATATGGTGGTGCCGTGATTGTGGGCGAGACAAAGAACGGCACATTTTCTCGGGCGGAGCTCGAGAACCTCCACCTTTCAATAGGCATTAATCATGCAATCATTGAGGACCCGGCCATATTCATGTCCCTTGGGCTCAATCCCTTCTGGCTCTGGGTACCGCGATTTATGGCAGCTATTGTTGCCGTGCATATCTTCGCCCTGTGGCGGAAAATACGTGATGGCAGGGCAGGGACAAGCGTCGTGATGAGCGAATGACCTTTACAGAGGCTTCCCCGATGCGGTCCTCGGTGATCCCGTTCCCCCTCTCGATTAGTAAGTAGTGCGGTGCTCGAAGCAGAATAGTATCCTCGGTGTCTTGAAATCCCTATCACCGGTCGTGCCAGAAGGTATTCTCTACCATGTTATAGATGGCCGCTGAATCAGGGCCTCGGATGGTACGGAAATAGAAAAAGGGTCGCCCTCCCTCTAACGAATAGGAAATCTTTTTGTAAGGGTCGTCTTTTCCGTCGTTCACAAGCTCTGGTGGTACCTTGGGTATGTAGTCGGGCACCAGGTCCTCGAGTGAGCCTGGATATGTGCCGGTTTCCATTTTGTATTTCATGAATACCGGCCGCAGCTCCCTAAGTATCTTCACTCGTTTCTGGGTCAAATCGTGAAGACCGCGATTTGATATTCCTATGGGTATCCCCAGCAAAGGGATGAGGATAAGACAGCACCCTATGATTATCGTATTGTATCGCATCTGCTCTTTTTGAAAGATTCTCATCAATCCAAGGATGAGGCTTGCAACAAGAAAGATCAGGGCTGGAAGGCTTACTACCGCTGTTCCAAACATGTCAGAGGTGAAGGCGCAAGAATAAGGAAGCGCCAAAAAGGCTGATGCGATAATCGCAAACCTCAAATACCTGTTCCCGATCGCTCTCAACACCGTAACCGGCACGAGGGAATGAGGCAGCCCCGTCTTTATCAGAACAAAAAGCGCGGCTAGGCTAAACAGGATAATCAGGGTAAGGTTGAAATCCGTGCCCCGTGTATCCGTATGTTTATGGTATAGGGGATATATGTTCTCAAACTCCTTTTCATAACGGCTTTCGGAATAGAACGTGTTACCTGACTCGATTACTGTTACCAGCTGTCTGGTAGGGGTGAGCCTTTTAACCCTGTAAACGATCCTTCGTGAGTGCTGTTCAAACGTACCTTCACCAGGTGGCACATCGAATGAATATACCATCCAGTCCCTATCAGGAAATTCCCGATCAGCCTTATAAAGCCACGTAAGCCGTTTAACACTCAGGCTCTCATTTGAACAGATTCTCTCAGTAACCAACACACGAAACGTGTCCGGCACTGTATCATGCCCCTTGAAGTCCTGCTCAACTGTTCCATCGCCTCTCATAAGGCGGATGACGATCAGTAGTGAAATCATAGCAAGAAGGGCCAGTAATACCGTGCTGCGTCTAAGATTGAATTTTATTCCCTGATTCATCGCTTTTACAAACCAAACGCAATATACGCAAAGGCCGTTGTCCGCTGGAGGTGATCCGGCTCGGGGCCATTCTAAGATTTTAAGCAAAACTTGTACCACTGTTCGGCAATCAGGCATTGGGCCAACATCGCCTAAACAACCAGGTTGTGAGGAGGTTTGCAGCGCACCCTTTTCAGGTGCCGGTCGCTTGGCAAAACTAGGAGGGGTAGATACGTGAGATTAGATGTGCACTGTGATTGGTTTCTTGGTGATAGGGTTTTGGAAATTCTTTGAGGAAGATGGGAGTGAGACGTGAAATGTCTAAAAACCGATAAGAAGAAGATCTGCTTGCTGTTCTAGCCTCCGCCCAACACGGCGGAAATCGTGTTCCAGAATCGATTCAAATAGCTTCGGTAAACCAGCCTAATGCTAGGCTCCCAAGTATGTTTGCTTTACAACACCTGCAGATTGTAATTCGTTTCACGTTGGCCCTTGCGGGGTTGCCATGCAAGCCTTTGCCAACGAGGCGGGCCTGCACATCTTAGTTTGCCACTCAGGGATTCTGAAACATTCGCTCTAATTCCTCTAGGTTGGCTCGCTCCCGTTCCAGAAACTCTTCCCTGCCCTCTGTGTATGACGGAAGAACCCATTTCATTTCTTTTAGG
>CP070657.1:2903424-2912566 GCA_020355085.1 Deltaproteobacteria bacterium | reverse complement strand
TACCGGGTGGGCCTGGTCAATAAGGTGGTTCCTTTAGCTCAGCTTTTGCCCACAGCTAATGAGTGGGCAGCCAAGATCTGTGAAAACGGGCCACTTGCCATTCGAAGAGCAAAAGAGGCCATGATCCGGGGCAGGAACATGGCCCTTGAAGATGGATTGAGCCTGGAACTTGCCTTCTTCGAAGAAATGCTCCAAAGCGAAGATTATCAGGAAGGACTTCGAGCATTAGCGGAGGAACGAAAACCGAAATATAAGGGACGATAAAACAAGGGGCAAGGAGAAGGAAAGTCGATGGGCAGCACAACGGAAAGCGAAGGCATGCACTACGAAGGGAATTGCATTCGGCCACCTCCCGAGGCATATAGTATCCTGCTTCAGGTTACGGTGGGATGTTCCCACAATAGATGTACTTTTTGCGGGACCTATAAGGATGAACGGTTTCGGATAAAGGACGATGACATCATCCTGAGCGATATCCTGTTCGCCTCAAAGCATATGAAGAGGCAGGATCAGGTCTTTCTTATGGATGGGGATGCCCTGATTATTCCTCAAAAGAGGTTGATGTGGATCCTTAAGAGCATTCAGGAACATCTGCCCTGGGTAAGACGGGTCGGGGCCTACGCCAATACAAAAAGCATTAGCATGAAATCTCCCCGAGAATTGTCAGAACTGCGGGAGAACGGATTGGGCATGCTCTACCTCGGTGTTGAAACCGGAGACGATGAGGTCCGTAAAAAGATCAATAAAGGTTCAAGCGCGCAGCACTGCCTCGAGATGGGCAAAAGGGTGAAGAACGCTGGGATCAAACTTACGGTTACGGTACTTCTGGGAATTGCGGGGAAGGAAAAGTCCCTGGCCCATGCCCGGGCGACCGGAGAACTCATCAGCGCGATTGATCCCGACTTCGCCAGCGCCCTAACCGTGATACTGATTCCGGGCACGCCCCTTTGGGAAGAATATGAGAGAGGTGATTTCGAACTGCCCGATGAACGGGGGCTGCTGATTGAGATGAGAGAGATGATCGCCTACACCAACTTGAGTTGCGGCATCTTTTCTTCTAATCATGCATCCAACTACTTGCCGGTGAGGGTGCGGCTCCCAGAGGGTAAGCAGGAGGTCTTGGATATGATTGATGCGGCCGTGAGGGGGGAAATCGGGCTCAGGCCGGAGTGGATGCGTGCATTCTAATGCGTGAAAGTAGTTGGTAGGCAGAGTTTACAATAAATGCCGAAGCCACCCCGGCGGGCCGGAGTGGCTTTTTACCTAAGGGAGTGGCATGTACCCGAAGGGATAGAGTTACACCCTTCAGGGCGAGAAGGTTCTCTAATCCAAGATATAGACGATGCCTAAGTTGCCGTCGACTTTTACCCTCTGACCGGTCTTTATCTTCTGGGTCCCTTGTAAGCAGCCGGCTACACAGGGAATGCCGTATTCCCGTGCCATGATAACGGGGTGGGATAGGGCACCCCCACCATCGGTGATGAGTCCCTTAATGAGGCTAAAGGCAACGGTCCATGCTGCTGAGGTTCCCGGGGCAACCAGAATGTCTCCCTCTTTAAGCTCGGAAAGCCTATCCGCTCCCATGATGACCCTGGCCACTCCTTCTACCACACCGGGAGCTGCAGCGGCACCATAGAGGTCGGCCTTCAATTCTTCTCTTACGATGGGGAGTTGGGTGGATACCGAAAGCGTAGGATCACTTCTCAATACATCCTGGGCCTTCTCAATGTTTCCGTAAAATGGTGGCGGATCTAAGTCATAACTCTTCTCCCAGGCCTCCTTTCTCCTCTGCACATAAGGGCGCAGGTTGACATCGCCCAGGGGTACGGCAGCCTTCCTGATCTCGTGGGCATGCAGGAAATGGATGTCCCCAGGCTCATCGATGCATCCGGCCTCTGCAAAGCGCCTTCCGATTTCAGTTGCAATCCAATGGCCCATGGCACCCACATAGAAATCACAAAAATAGGTATGGTCTTCGCTCCAATAACCCGATTTTTGCGCTGATTTCATTAAGGTACCGAACCATTCTCTCTGCTCCGCGGGTAACTTGGTTAGTATCTCCTTTTCCGCTTTTTCCCGCTCTCGAATGAGATGCTCACGCTCGGCGTCAAAGGCAAAGGACTCCTGGAACATGAGCACCTTGACCCGGCCGATGGCCAGACTAGGCTTTTCGACCCATGCAGGGGTGTCATAGGAATGCATGCGTTCACATCGCCATCCGTGCTCCATGAGAAATTCCCGATATGCGTTAAACCATTTCTTGCCCTCCTCGCTTTTTTCAAGTTCCTTCAACACTTGTTCATTATCCTCGATCTTGAAGACATCTTCCAAACCCATGTCAACCGCCCTTCTGGAAAGCTGCCACATCTCCCTGACCACGATGGTATCTTGGGCCTCATATCCGGTCATTAGTCTTGCGAAATCCGGATCTATAGGGGCCTCCTTTCCGAATATCTCACGCCACATTTGTTGGAACAGACCATTGATATAATTGGAAGCCACTAACATCATCATATGTGTTTCGGCCTCCTTACGATTTATGACGAAGGCATAATCCAAGAAGAACTTGAGCAGTTCGATGTTACTGAGCTTTTTGATATCATCCCACTCACGAAGGCCACGCGATTCCTTGGCCTCTTTATATACCGCCATCAATTCGGTTTTAAGGGGATTCCAGACCCCATCGAAGTCCTCTATAAAGGGCTTGATTTTTTCCCTGAAAATCGGTTCTCGGGCCTTTGCCTCTTCTTCAGTAGTTCGCATTGCGGTGAGGTACGGATACCCATCCCTCACTCTATAACCCCAGCCCTTTGTGGTGGGCAGATGCAGAGTCTCAGCAGCATTCGTGATCGCGTATACATACCAGTACCAGCCGATGCCAAAATAGAGGGGTTTCAGCGGAGGTTTTCCGTGAACAAGATCGCATAAAAGGACGTCGTAAACCTGAGTATCCCTTTCATCATCGAATTCGTAAAAGGTAAGATCATAAGCTGGGTGCAACATTTTCATCCCTCCTTTCTTTCATGTGAACCAAACTCTCTCGAACACGGCTCAAGGTTGATTGCCTTAGCTCATAAAATGCACCTTTTATTCATCTCCTCAAGAGTCGAGTTAACATCAAATCGACTACCTGGTCAGCAGGCGTCCTTTTTTGAGCGATAACCTCTGGTCGTGTCTGTAACAGGATGACGCTTTCCGGGAAATCGAGGTCCTGGTCTACGGCCCATTCGGCGTCCTGGGGTACATCGAAGTGGGACTCCAAGACCTTACCTAATCTCCCGATTTCCTCTGCTTCCTCATCACTCAGACAGAAGGCGCAACTCTTTTCGGTAGGGGTATCCATCTCGGCAATGCCCGTTTCCTTAAAGGCCACGTATTTGCTCTTGGTTCCTAGTTTTCTGTCAATTATGTTTAAGCTCTGTTTGTCCAGAATGTATGTGTCCGGCAAGGCTTCACCGCCGACAACGCTCTCACCTAAACCCCAATTGGCCTCGATGATCATTCTCGAGGTATCTCCCGTATTGGGGTCGGCCGTGAACAGGACTCCGGCAGTCCGCGCATTCACCATCTTCAGCACGGCCACCCCTATAGGGTCAGTTTCCAAGGGGGCTCCTGCATGTTTTCTGGCAGACAAGGATCTGGGATTGAAAGTGCTAGACCATACCTTTTTTATCTTTTTGATGACATCAAGGTCTCCTCGTACATTCAGGTGGGTCTCATATTGACCGGGGTGGCTTGCCGCACCGGCCGATCGGGTGGAGACAGGCATCTCTTCCATATTACACCTTTGGCATAATCGCTGGTAATGGGACAAGACGGTCTCTCTCATCTCGCGGGGCATGTCTTTGGACTCAACAATCCTTCGCAACTCGGCACTCGCCTCATTAAAATGTTGAATGTTCTCGAAGTCATGCCCCACATTATCCAGATACTTCTTTGTCTCCCTGTCAGCCCCTGTAAGTGACATAAAATCCTTGTAAGCTTCCAATGAGAGGGCAAAGCCCGGGGGGACACGCATCCCCATCTTGGTCATCTCACCCAGGTTTGCACACTTCTTCCCAACCTGGTCGTTACATTCCTGGTCTAATTCCTCAAACCATAAGACCCACCTATTGGACATGCCGCTGCTCCTTTTTCATCGGATACCCCAATTCCTTACCGGAGGATCAGCCTTTCAGGCGATCCATCGCCTCCATGAGCCTAATGGAATCCGTTACCCAGCCAAAGGTATTCTGAACATTGAGTATGGTTGCGTCTTGCATCATCTTTGGGCCCTTTTGGATTACAGCATCTGAAACAAGGATGGGGAAGTAATCCAAGAAGAAAGATCGTCTCAGGGTGGACTCAACGCAAATGTTAGTCGCCGTACCTATGTATATTAAATACTTGATGCCGAGTGTTCTCAGAATGATGTCGAGGTTTGTCCCTATGAACCCGTCATATTTTTGTTTCCTAACAATGATATCCCCCGGTTCCGGTTTCAGTTCCTCGATGATTTCCGCGCCCCAAGAACCAGAAAAGCAGAGCTTATCTCTCAATTCAGGATGCTCGCGAATCAGCGACAGACTCCGTGATTTTTGGGAGGCTGGTGAGTCTATCGGCCCCGTATCAGAGAGATCCGGGCTGTAGGCCATTTGAAGATATACGATTTTTATCCCTTTAACGCGCGCCTCGGAGATGATACTCCCGCAGGGCTCGAGGATCTTTTCGATCGGTGAAATGTCTATGCCGATCAGATCAAAATACCCGCCTTTCCGCACGAATGCATTTTGCATATCCACGACGATGATGGCAGTCCGTGAGAAATCTATTCTGATAGATTGTGGTTCAGCTTTTATCGTTACGGTATGCTTGGACCCTTTATCCATCGTGACTCCCAACATTATCTGGGATGTCTATTGCAGAGGTTTTCGGATCGCGGTCAGTCAAGAATCAGTTGCTAATGCAATTAACTCATTTATTCCTCACCAGAGCCTCTGCTTATCAAGGGCAATGTAGCAGTATGCCACTAAATTACCAAACAAGTTTCGTAGAGGGGGAGTCTCAGTAGATAAAGACTATCCCGACCGATAGAGCCCTCGGTACTTCTCTTGGATCTACGCTCCTGTATATAGGATATATATCCCAACCCACCTTGGTTACCAGTCCAAAAACGTCTATTCCCGCTCCTTCCATAGATGGGCGAGCCTTGAGGGTGAATGGACAATTGCCACCATTGAGAATAGAGCACCGGTCCTGTCCGCAGAGTGCCTTCAAACAACTAAATTGGCTAAATCCAGTGGCAAGGTAGTAACCATTACCGAAAGCCATTGTTTCAATCTTGCCGGTAATTTCAAAACACTTCCTCACCCATTTAACAACTGCTCCACGCTCTTTTGAGCGGTCAGCATATTCATCCACAGGTATTATGTCAATTGCGAATAGTAGCGCCCGACTGTATCGAGCGACTGCCTCTCTCATCAATTCTAGGGAAGGTCCATGAGGTGGGCAAAAGATACTTTTATCATAATATGGACACAGAGGTATGGAGCACTTAAGTCTTACCCTTGGATCTATTTCCACCCAGTTGGCAGGAATAACCTCGGCCATTGAGGCACCGAGCTCGATAGCTCTCTGCCTAAAGAGTTCAAAGTCTCGTCCCAGCTTTTCATCAGGGATTTCAAGCGTTATCAGCCTTGAAGGTCCTTGTTGATTTTTCGACACTAACGCTCCCTTAGAGGCCCACGAGTATGCTGTGTTTTCGGCTAAACCGGGAAAGTACCTCTGAGTACAAGCCCTTGCCAGGTGAGTAGAATTTGAAAGATCACCGGGTACAAACAGAATGATTATGCCGTCACGTTTGGTTCTTAATGCGGGGCACAACCGTATTCAGGATAATCATCCCGTGTCGTATACAGTTTGGCAACACAAGAACCCCCGGGTCTTAATAGCATTTCTCGGAAGAGGATAAATGGGCTTACCTTGTTGGGCCAGGACTTCCGACTCCCTTTTTGACCTAACCACCTGAAATTATAACTGTCCCCAGAAGTCGATTCTCGAATTGTTATCTCTGGGCAGATGATCTCTTGCTCTGCTATTTCTCGAAATCAGGATACAAACTAGATCCTTTGTTTCCGAATTGTCAACAGAAAAGTGGCTAAGCCACAGACTCGGAGGTCTGCATCTGCCCCAGAGCCGATTACTCCCGAAAACGGTTAAAGGATTGTTAAGGAGACGCCCACTTGGATCGTCAAAGACCCCTGTCTTTCCTATAATTGGTCACGTAAATTCCCGTGCTCACGGAGAGCAGCCCGAGGATAAGGCCTGTGGTCAGCTGTTCTCCGAGGATAATCACCCCCGCTGCAACCCCAAAGACCGGTGACAGGAACGTGAAGACCGCCAGTTGCGATACCGGGTAGGCATGTATCAGCTTGAACCATGTGAGATAGGAGGCAAAGGCGACGACAATGGATGCATAAAGGAGGGCTGATACGGCAGCCGTGGTGACATCCAAGATCCATTTGTTCTCAAGCCAGCAGGCACAGACGAACATGATCGGAATGGAGAAGACGAGCTGGTACAGGAAGGTGTGTATGGGATCGACTCGGCCTGCAAGGTATTTCTTGATGTACACGGTGGTTGAGCCCCAAAAGAAGGCGGCACTGAGCTCGAGAAGATCGCCGAACAGCATGGAGGGGTTCCACGCCTTTGGTTTACCGTGGAACACGAGATAGGCCCCGGCGAACCCGAGGAGGAGACCGACGATCTTGGCAATTCCCAGTTCCTCTCTGAGAAACAGGTAAGCCCCCGCGGTTACGACAAAGGGTGAGAAATTGACGAGTATCACCGCCCGCGCGGCATCGGTATATGACATGCCCAGATAGATACAGATAAACTCCGCCCCAAAGAGCATGCCCACCATGAAACCATGAAATAGCCGTCTATCCCGATGAAACAACGGTTTCTTGATGGCGATGCAATAGACAATGCCCAGCAGTGAAGCTATTGCAGAACGCAGAAATGCATTAAATATGGGTGAAAAACCTATGTTCGAGATCTTCACGGCTGGATAGTGGCAACCCCAAAGCATGGTCAGCACAATCAGAATCAGAAACCCCTTCAGATCAACATGATCCATTGGAACGATGAAGGCCTTTGGAGTTTCATCCCGCTCAAATACCATTTCCGTCGATCTTTTCACTATCCACTTCACGCTCTCAGATGCCTGACTAGTCCTGTTCACGCTCGAATCAGGTGTCTAAATCAGCGTAGCTTCAGACCGCGTTTTTCGCTTTTCACTGTTAATCATTCCATTTAGACACATGGCAACACAGATATGCTTCGGCTTTTCCGCGCTGCAAGCGTCAATCATTCTGACTTTTCCGTTGTCTGAACTCCCTTATGTATCGCTGTGCAAAACGATCACGGCCCAAGATCAGGTCTACAGATAAAACCGATGGCCGCACCTTTGCCACGTCAACGGTAGGACAAGTGAGCCCTGATGAGATTGCAAGGGCCAGGAATGTATTATTGACCAGATTGCGGTCTGGTAGGCCGAATGAGATATTGCTCGCGCCAAGGGTCTGATTAACGCCCAGTTCCTCCGTTACCTTACGGATTGCCTCAAGCGTCACCATGCCGGCGTTGGTGTCCGCCCCAAGGGTTAAAGCCAGGCAGTCTATAATGACGTCTTCGGCTGGGATTCCGAGCGACCCTGCGCGCTCAACGATCTTATGGGCAACGGCTACCCGCCGGTCCGACTCTTTTGGTATGCCCTCATCATCCATGGTCAAGCCAATGACTGCCGCACCATATTCCTTGACCAGGGGTAATAGCTTATTCAATGAATTCTCTTCGCCGGTTACTGAATTGACAATGGGTTTACCCTTATAGACTTTGAGGGCCTCCTTAAGGGCGACGGGATTGTTGATATCAATACACAGGGGTACATCCACGGAAGCCATGATGGTTTCAATGGCTTTAGGAAGCGCGGAAATCTCATCCACCCCGGGGCACGCCACATTCACATCCAGGATATCGGCACCAGCCTCCACCTGGGCTATGGCTTCTTTGCGAACCACCTCGAAATCTCCGCTCTTCAGGGCCTCAGCCAGTTTTTTCTTCCCCGACGGGTTGATCCGCTCCCCTATCAATACAGTCGGACCTTTATCGGTGATTAATACTTCTGTTGTGGCGCTTGACACCCTTGTTTCCATACGTAATCTCCTTGAAATCAGGCCTCTCCTCTTTCAGGGAAGGGCCTGTGAGCGGAAATAGGCAAATCTTCCGTAGTGGTTACCCATGATTTGGCTAGCGGCGACTCGCCTCGCTCACCCTGTCTTGCTCCGTGAACAGACCAATAGGTTGCTGCTCTCTCGCCGGGACCATTCCAAAATCCTCAAGGTGGATTATGTGGCCAGGGGGAGCCACGACGAATTCATCGTCCCATGGACCGTTACATATTTTTCGGAGGAGTTCAGGTGTACCCTTGATCTCCTGGTAGTAAAGATTGAATCTTCTTGCAGCCTCTTGGGAGAATTGGCGGTACCGCTCCTGGTCCTGATAGCCCATGTCGATAAAGGCGAGGCGCCGGTAGTGTTGCAGCATCCGCCTCATAACGAGTTCTGCACGCCGCTTGCCATAGCGCTCCTCCATGCTCCTCAACTCGTCTAAAAGGGTAATCCCCGCATCGATCCATCCTCTGGACAAGAAGTAGGTGCCCGGCTCTTGACTCAATGCTTTCAAGTAGGTCCTTCTGGAGCCAAGAAAAAGGGCGATACAGTCGTCCAGGCAGGGGATGACCAGCGTGCTGTGGCTCGCTTTGAGGCCGAGCACCCCCATGGAACACAGCCCAAACCCGAGGATGATGGTCTCGGTATCCGCCGTGATGTCATCTATCATGGCCTGCAGGGTGCCTCGCAGTTTTTCCGGATGGAGATGAAGGCCTGAGTCAAGGGTGAGTGGTTCCATGTCGGATGGAAACAGGTGTTGCATCTCATGGATCACGGTTTTACAGGCTATGATTTTGATCCGTCCCTGAGTCACTTGTACACGCTATATTCTTCGTTAAACGAGGTCATGACATGAACGGTATTCGCTTCACTTCGTCCAAACCGGTTCAGGCTGCCATGACATAGCCGCTGCCCTTTTCGGCCACATCACT
>CP070657.1:2882473-2903324 GCA_020355085.1 Deltaproteobacteria bacterium | reverse complement strand
TTCCCTAAGTAATTCGATCCGTCGAGACTCTGTGGGTTCACAGTCCTGAATATCTCTAATAGCGAAAGTCCAGCCTGTCTCTAATAAGCTAGCCAGGAGATTTATCAAATGAAATACCCTAACCTTTTTTCCGTGATAAGTATCAGGGGTCGCGCCTTACCTAATCGGATCATGTCAACAGCTGCGGTAACAAGGTTGGCAGCGGAAGACGGACATATCACATCAGCCCTTACAGACAGATACAAGAGGCTGGCAAAAGGTGGCCTTGGCGCGATGGTGGTTGAAGCAGCTGTGGTTCTTCCCTCAAGGAGTTCTTTTAACCTTCGAGTCAGTGATGACCAGTTTATAGCTGAATTGAGAAAATTCACGGATGAAGTACACGCCGTTAATGTAGACGTGAAAATAGGCCTGCAACTCATTCATTTCTTGAAACTATCTCGGAGCGGTTGGAGGCAGAAGGTCGAAGACCTGTCTCATCAAGATATCAAAGTAATACCCCAGCAGTTTGCCAGCGGAGCCGTTCGGGCCAAAGCGGCAGGTTTCGATTTCGTAGAGCTTCATATGGCCCATTTTACCACTCTTGCCTCCTTTCTCTCGCTCGTGAACAAGAGAAAAGATAAGTATGGAGGCGACTTCGAAGGCAGAGTGAAGCTGCCTGGGGAAGTGATCCTCAAAGTTCGTGACGCGGTGGGTGATTACCCTGTTGGGCTGAGACTGAATGGTGAGGAATTCACTAAAGAAGGGAACACCTTATTGCAAAGCGCTCGCATAGCCATAAGGCTGGCCAAGATGGGTGTTGACTATATCAGTGTCTCGGCAGGAGAGAGGTTTGAAGATGCAGAACCACCCCTCCCCAACTTGCCTCCTTTTGCTGGTACCGGTTATAGCGGCTACCGGATGAGCCCACGATGGTGGCACCCCGATGGGGTCCAGGTGTATCTCGCCGAAGGCGTGCGGAAAGCCATAAGAGGTGCGGGATATGATATACCTGTTGTGACGGCGGGCAAGATTCGAACGCCTGAGTTGGCCGAGCAAATACTCAGCGAAGGGAGGGCGGATTTCATCGGTATGGCAAGGGCACTCCTGTGTGACCCTGACTGGCCCTTGAAGGCGCGCGAGGATAAAGCGGGCGAAATCGTGAAATGTGCTGCGTGTGGTTTTTGTAGCGAGGCCGATGAGAGATACGAGAGGGTCACCTGTATACAGTGGCCAAAGGGAGCCAGCAATGCTCCATTTCCTTGGTTGCTCATGCCTCCCTGTCAGGCTGCCTGCCCGGCTGGACTTGACATCCGTGGCTATATAGAACTCATCACTCAAGGCTGCTATGAGGAGGCACTCAATCTTATCCAGAAAAAGGTACCTTTACCCCGCACTGTTGGCCGGATTTGTCCGCGTCCATGCGAGACAAAATGTAATCGGGGTGACTTCGATGAACCCCTAGCTATTAATGCCCTCAAACGCTTTGTATCCGATGCGGTATCAGCGAAAGAGGAAAGAAAAGACATAGCACCGGCAGTGCAGACTAAGGAGGGAAAGATAGCCATTGTGGGTTCAGGCCCGGCGGGTTTGTCCGCAGCCTTTTATTTGGTAGAGTTGGGATATGGTGTAACCATTTTTGAAGAGCAGCCAGTGCCAGGAGGGATGATGGTTATGGGTATCCCAGAGTACCGGTTACCACGGGAGATACTGCAGGCGGAAATCAAAGATATCCAGAGACGGGGCATTGAAATAAGACTGAATAGCCGGGTAGGTAAGAATGGCCTGAGTGTAGAAGGTTTTCGTGGGCAGGGGTTCAAAGCTATTTTTATTGCCGCAGGAGCGCATGAACCTGTTCAATTGGCTATCCCCAATGAGGAAGTTGCTGGTGTGGTACATGGGGTCTCTTGGTTGAAGGACATCAACCTAGGGAAGAAGGTGAAGCTTGGGGAGAAGGTAGTTGTTGTGGGGGGAGGCAACGTGGCCATTGATTCCGCGAGGACGGCGCTTAGGCTTGGTGCAAAGGAGGTGTCTATTGCTTATCGGAGGTCAAGCGAGGAAATGACAGCCGTTTTGGACGAAGTAAAAGCGGCCGAAAAGGAAGGCGTCAAGATCCGCTACTTGTCCAGTCCTTGTCGAGTCGTTTGTGAGGGCGATGAATGCAGGGGCCTTGAATGCTATAAGACAGAATTGGGAGAGTTTGATGAGAGTGGAAGAAGGAAACCAATACGAATTGAGGGTTCCGAGTTTGTAATTGATGCGAATATGGTGATCTCTGCGATCGGTGAGGTTCCTGATCTCTCATTTCTGGATTCACGGAAGTTCAAGGTCACACGGAACAACACCCTCAAGGTCAATCCCCTTACTATGGCTACGAACGTAGATGGCGTATTCGCTGGAGGAGACGTCGTAAGCGGACCTGCCACAGTAATTGAGGCTATAGCCGCGGGGAGGAAGGCGGCAATTGCAATTGACAAGTACCTGCGCGGAGAGAATCTAGATTACGAACTTCCGCTACCAGATACTATAAGGATGGATGATGTGGACACAGCCATGTTTAAGAAACGCAAGAGACAAAGGATGTCTGAGCTGCAGCCTAAGAGAAGAGTGAGGGGATTCGGGGAAGTGGAACAAGGTTTTACAGAGCTTGAAGCCTTGGCTGAGGCTGATCGGTGTTTTCAATGCGGCATGTTTCCCGATAAGCAGAAATCATAAGCTGCATACATTCTTCAGTATTTTCGGGAATCAAAACCCCACAACTACAGGTAATACACAGGAATACTTTTGGGAGGACGAGCAATGGCCAAAGAGATTATCAACGTATATGAAGAGCTTTACCAGCGAAAACAGTATACATGGAGCGATGCGGTTAAAAAAGGAAAGATTATCACAGTAGGGGGGTTAGTAAGTACGGATGAGAATCACCATACGTTGCATCCCGGTGATCTAGAGGCACAGATGAGGGAAATTTACGAGCAGCTCAAGAAGATTTTGGAAAGGTCAGGGGCAACCTTTGATGACATTGTCAAAACCGTAGACTATATTACACCTCAGGCCCTACCGAATTATGCTGCAACAGCAAAAGTACGACGGGAATATTTTGGAGATACCTATCCAGCAGCCACAGGGATTGTAGTTAATGGGCTATTACGCGAAGATTGGTTAATCGAGATTGAGGCTATTGCGATACTCGATTAGCTTACTTGATGCTTGATATTTGAGAACATTTGAAAAGAATCTTCGAGAAAATCTGGGAACTGGCAGAGCCATATCTCGACACGAGAGATAACACTATTCACACCAGGATATCTGTCAGGCTTGCGTATCAGCTCTTGGACAGGGAGGGCGGCGATCCGGCTATTGTGATTCCAGCAATTATCCTGCACGATGTCGGTTGGAAAGCGATTCCCGAAAACCTTCACCTAGCGGCATTCGGCCCCAAAGCGACTTCCCCGGAATTGAATAGAGTTCATGAAGTTGAAGGTGTAAGGATAGCAAAAGAGATACTTGAACAAGTGCAGTATGACCACGGAAGAATCGAGGAAATCCTTGAAATAATCGATGGCCATGATTCAAGAGAAGAGCCGCTCTCGCTGAACGACAAGTTAGTGAAGGACGCTGACAGACTATCAAGGTACGCCAAAGAGATTTTTCACATAGACATGCAGAGATACAACCATACATATGAGGAGGAACTCAACCGGATTCGGTCCCAGCTGGAGAAATGGTTTTTCACAAGGTCTGCTAAGAAAATAGCCAGAAAAGAACTTAGAAACCGCCTCGAGGAGTTTACCGACACCCAAAGCTGAGCATCAATGATGTCGTGGCGTTTTGAAGGCGACAATCTCGGTAACGTTGAAAGGGGCTGGCTGATTGCACTTACTGTTATCGTGAAACGGATAACAAGGGCCGGCTATGGCGTGATGAACTGCGCACGTTATCTGCGGTTTGGGTGAGATCTTACGCGAAGATGGCCTCTACAAATTCCCGCGGCTGAAATACCTCAAAATCATCGAGGCCCTCGCCTGTGCAGATGAAGGAGATTGGGATCCCGAGTTTCTGGGAAATACCGATTACCACCCCACCCTTTGCCGTTCCATCCAGTTTGGTCAATATGATATCGGTTACCCCCAGGGACCGGGCAAATTCTTGAGCCTGGGCAATCGCGTTCTGACCGGTTGTGCTATCGAGCACGAGGGTAACCTTATGGGGAGCACCGGAGAGCTGTTGTCCAGCTATTCTCTTGATTTTCTTGAGCTCTTCCATGAGGTTAGACTTGGTGTGAAGCCTGCCGGCAGTATCGATGAGAACCCTATTGATGTTCTTGGCTTGAGCAGCGGCAAGGGCATCGAATACGACTGCTGCCGGATCTGCACCCCTATTTTGTTTGATCACCTCTGCCCCTACTCTGGTTCCCCATATCTGGAGTTGTTCGATAGCAGCAGCCCTGAAGGTGTCCGCCGCCGCCAGCATCACCGTGTGCCCTTGTTGTTGAAAATAGTGGGCCATTTTGGCAATGGTTGTCGTCTTTCCCACTCCGTTGACACCGATAAACATGATTACCTCCAGCCTCTGGGAGACCCTATCCTGCGATCCAACAAGAGAAGGTTCCTGGCTCACCTGTAAGAGGGAAACCATCTCCTCCTGGAGCATGGTTTTCACCTGCTCCGGTTTTTCAAGTGATTTCCGGTCTAACTGCTCCTTTAAGTCACTAATGAGCTGTTCGGTGGTCTCCACACCAATATCAGAGGTAAAGAGGACCTCCTCGAGACCTTCCAAGAAGGGGGGGTCAACTGCCGTTCGTCCCGTTAGCAACGCATTAACCCTGCCCGCCAACCTGCTCCTGGTCTTGGACAGTTTATCACGAAGCCTTCCAGTTAAAGCAACGTTGTTCTCAGCGGAGTCTCGCTCTTTCAAAGCAAACCATTCCTCCCTGTTGCTGGTTTGTTCTCAGAGAAATCGGGCGATAAAGGTCGTTATTGAGTATGAGGGATCACCTGATATCTCAGATGGGAGACAGACAGCGGGATAAGGGGAACTTCTCAGAACTCCCTGTGCGGGTGAAGCGAATCGGGTCAGCTTCCGTACAGCAGACCACATGCTTCGCACATCCTTTTCACTTCCTATGCGTCATGCTGGTAATCCTTGAGGTCTACGGACACAACCTGTGAAACACTCGATTTGCCCATGACGAGGCCGTACAGCCTCTCAGCGACCTCCATCGTCTTCCGATTGTGCGTAACCATGATTACCTGTGATGACTTCTCGATTTCGAATAATAACTTGTTGAACCGATCCGTGTTAGCCTCATCCAGCGGCGCATCCACCTCGTCCATGATAATGAAGGGGCTTGGTTTGATGAGATAGACGGCGAAAAGTAAGGCCATAGCTGCCAGGGCCTTTTCACCTCCAGAGAGGAGCCCCATATGTACGAGTCTCTTGCCAGGAGGCTGAACCTCTACCAATACACCGCTTTCCAAGGGCATATCTTCATCCACCAACCGCACTCGGGCACTCCCACCGTTAAACAGGATGGGGAAAACCCGCTTCAGTTGCTCATCTACTTGGCTGAGGGTATGGAGAAATTTCCGCTTCGAGATCCTGTTGATCCTCCTGATGGCTTTATTAAGGGAATCAATGGAGTCGAGCAGATCTTGCTGTTGGGCCGTTATAAAATCGTAGCGCTCTTTCAGTTCCTCATATTCGCCTATGGCCAGAAGGTTCACATCACCGATCCTCTCTTTCATGAGCTTATAATCTTCCAGCCTGGATTCGTGCTGCTCTTTTGAGAAATCATCATCCAGGTACTCTCTGTAATCCCTCTGGAGGTTAATACCCGTGTCTCTGCTTACCTGCGAGAGTACGTTATTTATGCGAAAATCTACCTCGGCCTCACGTATTCTGGCATCGTTAATCTCATCCCTTACCGTGCCCATTTCATCCCGAGCCAGGGCAGCCCCCTTCTCATCTTCGCGGAGCCTTGTCTTCAGTATATCACACTGCTGTTCAACCTCATCGCTCTCCTTTTCTAGTTCCCTTTGTTTCTGACCCGTAGCGGCAAGGATATCCCTGATCTCCTCTTCCTTTGATAAACAGTTCTTAAGGCCTTCTTTTGTTGCTGCTATCTCCTGCTCTATCTTTCTAACCCGTACCTCCATTTCCTCGGTAAACTGGTCAATGCGCTCTCTCTCCCGCAGAAGACCCTTCTCCTCCTCCTTATGCTGATTATACCTGACTGCGAGCTCCGAGAGGCTTTCTTTTGAATCGTCAAGGGCCTGTTCCAACGCTTCGACCTCAGAGCCTTTATCCGCCACCGTCTGCTGAATAGCCTCTTTTTCCCTTTGACACCGGGAGAGTCTGTCGGTGAGATCGCTTATCTGAGATGCTTTTTCGTCTTTGTCCGCACGGAGCGATTCCAGCTCTTGCAAGAGATACTCAGACTGCTTCGTGAGCTGTTCCGATTCCTTTTCAATCAGAAACAGGTCCTTATCAATGCCTTCAATATCCTGCAAACAGGAATGCCTTTCACCCTCCAATCGCTCAATAAGGTCTGCTTCACGTTGCAGCTGCAGGTCCAGCTCCTCAATGCCCTTGGTCAAGGCTGCAATCGATCTTTCGGTTTCCCTTACCCTGCCCTGCAATTCCTTCTGTTTTCGCCTCCGGGCCAGAAGCCCTGTGGATTCCTTCCCCAGTCTCCCGCCAAGAATGACACCTCTCTTATCTATCAAATCTCCTTCGGGGGTCACTAGGGTCTGTTGCCCCTTGTCTTTTTTCCAGACAGAAAGCGCCTCGGAGAGGTTCTCCACCATTGCCGCATTACCGAGGAAGGATTCTATGACCGGGCTCAATCGTTCCGGCGCAGTAACATGCTCGCTGAGAAGTCTATAACCGTTGAGGCTTACGTCAAACGTGCCCAAAGGGTTCTCAGTCAGAAAATCCTTAAGGGGGAGGAAATAGCTCCGGCCCCCCTCTTTTGATCTCAGGTATTCGACTGCTTCCTTGCCGTCCTCCTGCCTGGAAACGATTACGTATTGCAGCCGCTCCGCCAACACTGCTTCAACGGCAGTCTCAAATTCCGGGTCAACCTGAATGAAGTCCGCTACAACGCCGAGGATCTTCTCTTGCCCGCTGGTCTTCAGTTCGGCGGAATTCATAATGGCCCGGACACCTGATTTATATCCCTCATAGCCTTGGATGAGGCCTTCAATGGTTCCTAACTGAGAACGAGACAGGCTCAGTTCCGAATCAGCCGCTAATCGTTCGGATTCGTTTAACCTCTTCCGCTCCTCCAGCTCGTCTCGTCTTGCGTGGGCCCCCTGTAGGTCGTTTTCAACGGATCCTAGGTTGGCGGCAATCTCATCTCTGTTTTCCTTTTTCGTATTCAGCGCGCCTGATAAGGCATCAATCTTTTTGGCGATCTCCCTTGATTCGCCTTCAAGGGCATCCTTTCTGACCCCCGACTGATTAACCGCTTCAGTAAGATTTCGTATCTCGCCATTGAGCCTCGCCTCTTCGCTGGCCAGCTCAATCAAATGGATTTCTCCCGTCTTCAGCTCCTGTTTCAGACTCTCAAGTGCGAGCCGGTTGTGCCTGAAAACAGAATCATGTTCAGCACTGAGGCCTGAGATTTCCTGAATCGATTCCTGTAATTCCGCCACCCTGGAGTTGATGTCCTCGATCTCAGAGTGAAATTCCCGAAGCTTCTGGCCGATCTCTTCCTTTTCCTGTCCCAGCTTTAATTCGACGGTTCTCAACCTTTCCTGCTCTTCAGACAAGTGGTTCAGGGCGTCTTCGTTCTTTCTGCCTTCCTCCCTGAGCGAAAAAAGCGCCTCCTTCAAGCCGGAGAGATGCTTTTCTTCCTCAATCAGTTCTATATTCGTGGTCTCAATGCCCTCCTCGGATTCAGCCAAACGGGTCTCTAGGAGGTGCACCTTTTCCGTCAGATCGTCGATTACCTTTTTCCTTTTATCCTTCTCCGCTGCCAAATCGGCATACGTATATGCATTCACAACAAGTTCTAGGCGGTGGATCTCAGAGCTTGCCTCTTTAAACCTTCTGGCCTTTTGTGCCTGCCTCTTGAGGGAATTCATTCCCCGTTTGATCTCTTCGAGAAGATCCTGCACCCTGCTCAGGTTTTCCTGTGTTAGGGATACCTTTCTTAAAGCTTCTTCCCTCCGCGCCTTGTATTTGGTAATGCCCGCAGCCTCCTCCAACAGGCGCCTTGTTTCCTCTGGTTTTTGCTCAATTATTGAACCGATCTCCCCTTGGGCGATAATGGAGTAGGATCTGTTCCCCAATCCCGTGCCCATGAAAAGATCTTGGATATCCCTTAATCTGCACGGGGAGTTATTGATAAGGTAGTCGCTCTCATTGGACCGGTACAACTTTCTGGTGACCGATATCTCGCTGGCACCGTTGAGTTCCTCTGTATCTTCAAGGGTCAGGGTAACCTCGGCCATGCCCACGGGCTTCAACGAGCCGTTTCCCGAAAAGATCATGTCCTCCATCTGGCGACCCCGGAGCTGCTTTGGGCTCTGTTCACCCATGACCCATCGAATGGCATCCACTACATTGCTCTTGCCGCACCCATTGGGGCCCACAAACGCACTGATCCCCGGATGGATGTGGAAGGTTGCTTTGTCCATAAAGGACTTGAAGCCGCGCATAGAAATGCTCTTAAGTCTCATCCGCTACCGTCTCCATTTCGCCTAGCTTCTCTCAGTACATGTACCTATGAGCAGATATTACGTTACCTGTAAAGAAAAAATACTACATAGTGTATTTTTAAGCAATAATTCTGCAATATATTGTATATTGATTATTGCTTTAACTCCGCAAAACATTCTCAACTGAAATAGGCGAAGACCATGAAACCGTTTCTTGAGAGACTGGCGGGAGGGCGCCGTTCTTTTCGCGACTTGGGTATGGGGGAAACCGCAGCCCTGAGCCTGTCGAGGGGAATGCGGAGGGGGAAAGGATCCCCCGTAGACAAGTCGCTGAAAAAACAAGCCCGTGAGCCTTGGAACGAAAGAAAGGGTTTCATGGCCTTGCGTGTCAGGAGAATTCGCGTCAAAAAAGACACCTATAGCCTTTGTACGGCAGTGCTTACGGAGTTAAAGCAATAATCGATATTGTATATCCCGGGCCTCATGCGAAAGATCTTGACATGATTTCGAATTAACCCTTAGTATAGCAATGTTTATTCAACAATAAGTTGCTGGTGCGAAAAGCTCGTGAAAAAAAGGCTTTTTAGAAGCATAGCTGTCCTTTTTGCCCTCCTGATGCCTCTGGGGTTTATATCGGCACCGGGTGTTAACGGGGAGGAGAAGGACACTTTTTCGATCTCGCTGGTCCAACGGGCAACCGTCAAAAGGGAGCGGGGCAGGGAGGTCGTTTATGAGCGCTATCAGGTAAAGAAGGGTGACTACATCTGGAAGATCATGCGACGGAGGGGATTGCTCGAGAAACCGAATTTCACTGAGCTCTACGATGAGGTGAAGAAACTGAACCCCTCTCTGACCAATCTGGACCTGATTCATCCCGGCGAAACCATACTGATCCCCCTTAATATCGTATCCGCCAAGGGATACGAAGAGGAAAAAGAGCTCGATCGAGAACCTGAAAAAGAGTTGATTGATCTAGATGAAGAGGATCTTGAGGATTATGTGGTCAAACCCGGCGATAGTCTAACGAAGATCATTAAGAACAAGTTCGACCTGCCGTCCGATTTCGCTTATGAAGATTACTTAAAGCTCGTACAGAAATTTAATCCCGCGCTAACAAACCCCGATCTCATATTCCCGAACCAGGTTATCAGGCTTCCTATCTATTCTCCGGAGATGGTGAGAATGCCCATTAAGCCGCAACCTGAGAAGCCTGCCCCAAGGAAACCTCCACCCCCGATAAAGAAGGATAGTGCCGAGGTCCTAGCCCTCAAGCAGGGGCTTAAGGCTATCTTCAATCAGATGGGTGAGGAATGGGTTGACAGCGGTGAGCAGTTTATTCCCCTCAAGTCAGGGGGTCAGGTCAACTTACAGGCCGACTCCTTTCCCATTTTGAGCCTGAACAACGGTCGAAGGATCATTGTGGACATAAGTAACGAACTCCCGGAGGAGATCGGTCGGCTTATCGAGACGGACTGGGAGGATTACCGAATCGTTCATCTCGCTCAGGATGATAACCTGAAAACAGCAACGGGCAAGATTCTCTCCGCGTGTAATTACCATACAGTTGTGCAATCGGGGGATTATCTCAAGGTAACGGGGGATGTGGGTATCACCATTGACGGTGACTGGGCCATTATACCCCAGAAAGGAGAAGGGGATATCCCTGACAGGATTATTGCCCTCAGCTTCATCAGCAGTCCATCGGAGCAGACGCCCCGAATAGTGAAAGCTTACCTGGCGAGATTGGGTATCACTGCGATCGATTATCCCGATCTCTCGGGTTGGGATAGTGCAACAGCAGAGGTACCTGCCCTCAAGGGAATAACGATGAAGGCAGGTGTTGACTTTCCTCTCACCACGCTCCTCCTGGACCTAGCCGGCCAACCCTTCTCAAGGACCTTAGAGATGCCCCTTTATCGGGGAGAGGACTCGGGGTTTAATGTCATCATAAAGGCGGACATCTTTTTCAACAGGCAAGGGCAAGATTGCATCATAGACTTCACAGGGCTCTCACCTCATGTTGTATCTTTGTTAAGAAAACACCGGATCCGCGTTATGCCCCTCTCCAGGGATCGGCCACCGATCAGGATCACAGCGCGTGTCCTGGAATTTCTGGGAATTCCGTTTGCGTCAAAGGAACATCGCTTCCCAGTCGCAGCAAGACCTGAGCCAAGGAACATAATACTTTCCTTCTCAGGGATCACCTTTGCAGATGGGGAAGGGCGAATGATTCTGGCAACGGACAAAAGAATCGCCGAAGAGCTTATAGTCTTTCTGAATAAATCGGGATATCACGTGCTGGACTTGACCAGATTTGAGCAATAAGGCCTAACGGATTGATTGACAACCTTATGCCTTGACACGGAAGCACTGTTCCTCTATTCTCGCTCCCACCTTGAAGCCCCGGCAGGTAGGTAAACTGAGCCCGGATTTCATGCTGAAATGCTCCAGAGAGAGGAGCGCTTGACCCTCGTTTTGGTGGGGGACTTCCTTCTTAGTCTCCTTCGGCGACGTTAGCCTGGGCAGTGAGCCGGAAAGGTGAATAGATAATGGAAGAACTGTTGAAGATAGTGCTTCTCTTTGGGGTGGGCTCCATTGCCGGTTTCATGAATGTCATGGCCGGTGGTGGCTCCACGATCACCTTGCCTACCCTCATCTTTTTGGGGCTGCATAGTTCGCTGGCCAATGGAACCAACAGGATCGCACTGCTTTTCCAAAACTTTTCCGGGATCATATCCTTTAAACAAGAGAAGTACCATCACTTTAAGATGAGCCTGTGGTTGGCTGTTTTCACCCTGCCGGGAGCCATAGCTGGGGCGGTTGTCGCCACAAGGATCAGCGATGAACTCTTCCAGAAGATCTTGGCCTGTGTCCTGATCGGGATTATCGTCACCATTTTGTTGCCCAGAACAAATCAAGAAACACAGGAAACCGGTCGCCAACAAGCTCGGAGCTTGCTCATTTATCCGGCCATGCTTGCTATCGGATTCTATGGAGGATTCGTCCAGGCCGGTGTCGGGTTCCTCTTTATGGCCGCGCTTTATCATCTGGTGAGACTTGACCTCGTCCAGGTGAATATGCACAAGGTATTCATTATCTTTGTGTATACAATTCCCGCCCTATTCGTTTTTTTTCTCACCCACAATGTGGACCTGAAGCTCGGATTGGTCCTTGCAGCCGGAAATGCCTTTGGAGGCTGGTGGTCAGCAAAGTTCTCGGTAAGAAAGGGAGAGCGGTTCATTCGGATCATCCTCGTTGTGGCCATACTTATCATGTCTCTGAAGCTTCTAAACATCATCTAACGACCGGTTCACCCTCTTAGCTTCTCAAAATGCCTGACCGGCTGCTCCAAATCTTACACCCTATCCCCTTTGCTTTCTCCCCGTAGGGTTGTTCCGGTTACCTCTGCCGCACAAATGGCAGTAACCAGAAATGGATTGATTTGGGCACACCTATAATGGTAGCTTGTTCGTGAAAGTGGCCAGGCCCTTTGAAAATACGGGCCTGCATGCCTTGGAGTTGTAATATTTCCGTCTCGCAATAATCCCTTGAGAGGTGAGAGATGAAGGTATCAACGGTAGAAGAGATGAGAAATCTCGACAGAGGGGCAATCGAGGGATTCAAGATCCCCGACCTGATTCTCATGGAGAATGCCGGTCAGGCAGTATACTTCGTAATCCAGAGCGAATTCGGCATAGAGGAGAAGAGATTTAGCATCTTTTGCGGAATCGGCAATAATGGTGGTGACGGCTTCGTTATTGCCAGAAAGCTCCACTCGAACAGGGGGCAGGTCACGGTATTTCTCCTGGGAGATGAGGAGAAACTTGCCGGTTGTGCCAAGGACAACTTCGAGATGATTGCCGCCATGCCCATTGAGATTGTCCGGCTCACTTCAGCACAGCAGGCTCAACGCGCCCTTTCACACTGTGATGCTGTTGTTGATGCCATATTCGGTACGGGACTTACCAGGGAAGTAGATGGCCTGTATAGAGAAACAATTGAGTTGATAAACCGAAACCGTAAAACCGTATTCAGCGTTGATATCCCCTCCGGGGTAAACGGTGACACAGGCCAGATCATGGGATGCGGCATCAAAGCCGACTATACCGTGACATTTGGACTACCGAAACGGGGAAACCTGCTCTTCCCCGGATTTGACCTGTGCGGCAAATTGTATGTTACCCATATCTCCTTTCCCCCTTCCCACTACCAGGCCGACACCATTACCGTTGAGACCAATGATCCCCTGCCGATCCCTGAAAGAGGCGAAGATACCCACAAAGGCAGTTACGGCAAGGCCCTTTTTATTGCAGGCTCTTCCAACTACCTGGGTGCACCGTACTTTTCCGCCCTCTCCTTTCTGAGGGCAGGAGGAGGACTTTCCTATCTGGCCTCACCGGGGTCAATAACGAATTTCCTGGCGACAAAGGGAAGTGAAATCGTGTTTGTGCCACAGCTGGAAACGGACAGGGGAAGCATCTCAATCAAGGCAAAAGATGAGCTTCTGGAATTTTCAGAAGGCGTTGATATGGTTATTATAGGGCCGGGATTATCCGTACACGAAGAAACGCAGCAGCTGGTGCGGGAGCTCACGGCAAAGATAGAAAAACCCCTGGTGATAGATGGTGACGGAATCACGGCCATCTCCAAGGAGATCGACATAATCAAAAAGAGGAAAGAACCGACAATCCTGACGCCTCACCTTGGCGAGATGTCGCGGATCACTCAAGCAGACATTCAAGAGATCAATAGGAATAAAATCCCCCTTTTATCGAGGACGTGCAAAGACCTAAACTCCTTTATCATACTGAAGGGAGCACACACGCTCATCGGTTATCCTGAAGAGCGCGTCTTCATTAATATGAGCGGAAACCCGGGCATGGCAACCGCGGGCAGCGGAGATGTGCTTGCAGGAACCATTGCAGCCATGTTCGGCCTGGGATTTTCAGCCGGAGAGAGTGCTCGGATGGGTGCATTTATCCACGGTATGGCCGGGGACCTTGCAATGAGAGACATAGGCGCAGACGGCATCATAGCCGGTGATATCATGGACTATCTGCCTGAGGCCATTCAGTATTGCCGGGAAAATCTGGAAGAGATCATTCAGGACACCTACAAAAGCATCTACCTGGTGTAGGAGAAGAGATGAGAGCCTGGCTCCTGAAAAACCGCAATTTACTCATATAGCACACAATCGGGTTTCAGCACGTGTATTACGCTCATAGATCAAGCATAAGTTGTTCTGGTTGATTCAGGATTTCACTGGGTACGGATTTAGTCCTTACCCGTCTGCTGGACCTTATGAATGCCTCTTTGGTTATTCCGGCTTTCTCCAATAGCTCCGGAAACAAAGGGAACTGGCAATAGTTCCGATAATCGGGGCACCCCTTCTTTCGCCTGCACTTCGCGCACACGGCCACATTGACCCTGGGCCTGTTCTTCTTGGCATTACAGGTAATATAGTCCATGCCCTTCCTCTTCTCGACCCAACTCACCGCCCTGCGCCAGCCTTTGTAAGACGTTTCACTTAGGCTGTTCCTTTCTGGAGCAGGCAGCACTCTCCCCGATTGATTTCCGACTTTTCTTCACCTCTCTTTACGGATCTCCCGGATACAGCTAGCTTTTGGGGGAAAAGGTAATCGTAATGACGCATCTGCCGTCCCCCTTCACAAGACTCTCCCTGATTCCGTGAATTGGCTTGAGGCGCAATGCCTTCATGACCCCATTTCTGAGTGCCGGGCATGCGCATTCATATCCATCCAACATGTCTGCCTTATTTACAGAGTCATACGCGTGGCATCTGCTTCCCTTCCAAATTGCCGTATCGCCTTTATAGATAATCGGCTCGTTTACATAAAGGCCGTCAAAAAAGGCGTTGTTCCAGACCGTCTTAAAAACCAACATGAGCTCTTGAATGGAGCGCGGCCGCGTAATGGTCTTCTCTCTAAGCAACATGAGGGTGAGCATCCGAAAAATTCTCTCCGTTACCGCAAGATTGAGCCTGTTTGCCTGTACAGGCCCCAATTCCCTGACAACTGCCGCGTTCCAAAACGAGTCGTGAAGCCACCACAATCTGTTGACCGTCTCGTTTGATTTGAATTCTGGAATCAGCATATACGATACCTCGCAAAGGCAAGGGTATATTTTCGTACTACGGCCATAGCGTATTTAAACGAGTTCTTTCCATGCCACAGATGCAAGGCTGAGACTCCTCTCCGAGGAAGTGAGGCCAGTTCTTCATACTACGGGATAAGCAAAAAGTAAAGAATCCAGCAACGGGGCCTTGATCCGTCCACAGAGCGGGCTCATGACGATTATAAGTCACGCCGATGTTCTTCTGGAGAAATGGAGTAGTGGAGTACTGGAATAATGAAAACAGGGCTAATTACTGCTGAGATCATCAAATTGACTGCACTCTGGGGATGGCCATGAGGTCTTTTCTGCTGCGACTGGGGGAGGATGTTGTCTTTTCGTGGCTCAGATGTGGGGGAAACCGCAGCCCCGAGCTTGTGGAGGGGAATGCGGAGCCCCGCTTCTCCGAAGCGGGACGCAGATGAGCCGCTGAAAAGATCCCGCTTTTCAGCGGGAGAGCCTTGGAGCATAAGAAAAGGCCTCATGACCATCCCACTGCCTTGTCGGTTATATCCAATGCAAATAGTATTATATTGTGCTTAGTGATTCGTGGCATTCCCTAAAGAACCTAGTTTTGCAAGCTAGAATAAAATAGACAATTTTGCTCAACCCAAAGTCACTGACTGTGGTATGAACCAGGCTCGGAAAACCCTTGAGCGCTGTTCTCTTCCCCTCAATGATTTGAAATCCATAACTCTTTTGAATTTTTGACAAATCCAAGATTTTGTGATATTAATAACTAACAAGTGTGAAACTGAGCCCGATCGGGTGGAAATAGAAACCTCTCGTCTCAACTGGACCGATGAGGGGCGGAATTTTGCCTTGACAGAGCGAAGTTACGTACCTGCGATTTTTTCTCGTATGGACTTCCTTGTAGCATGATACTGACCAAAACAGAGGGATGCTGATATGAAGGAAGCAAGAGAAATAATGGTGTCGGTCAACACAAGGGCCTTTACACTGGACATACCCATTGAAGACGATTTGCTCATTGAAGCCGTGTTTAAGGCGCTGAAGGAATGCGTAAATCAAGGGTTTTCGTTCAATGTAAAAGAGTCGTATGTAACCTCTCTTTCCGATTCGCTTCAGATAATCACGAAGATAATCTCACGGGCTTCGCAGCTCGATGAATGGAGGGCTGAAACCAGACAATTACTCTCCATTATCAGGAAAAGCAAATAGGTCCGATACCAGCCAGCTCACCTGACACGCATCAGCTACCAAGAGACCTATTTCTTGGATGAAATAACTCTATTAGCAACACAACCCGACAAGGAGCCTAACCACCTCATGAACCCGTAACAATCAAGCCTCTTTGATCATGCCTTCAATGTGATGGGAAGATTTCCCGTGCTATTAAAGACAAGTTTTAGGCGAACGACATGCCCCATATGATGCTCTCGCTAATAACGCTTGATGCAGAAGTAATGTAGTTATAGATTTAATGTATGAGCATGGAACCTCGAAAGGTTTTGGAATATCTTGAGGATCTGGCTTTGAAATTGGATATCGAGGTCGTGTATGCAAACCTCGAATCAAGAGATCCCTTCACACGAGGGGGCCTTTGCAAGGTTAAAGGCAAATATAAGGTCTTTATCGACCGGTCCGAAAAACTCCAGGGCCGGATAAAGATCTTGGCCCGAGCCCTTTCTGCCTTTGACAAGGAAGAGATATATATCCTCCCGTTCGTAAGAGAAATCCTGGAGAAGGCCAAAAATGCAAGGCAGACATAACGGTATGCCTTATCGATGACAAGCTAGTGCATACTTCCAGGTTTTCAATGGTTAGGCAGTCCATAGGCCAGAAATGAATGGAAGCACGAACTGATTAATAATTATGAGTTTTGGGTCAAAAAAAGGGCCTCGCAAGGAGGAGACTGAATCTCAGTGGTGAGGCCCTCTCAGTCTAGATACAACTGGAGGATCTCCTTGTGGCAAGAAAGCCTACTTACGGGGAATTGACCAAAAGAGTCAAAGAGTTAGAAAGGAAATCTTCTGAGCTTAATCGGATGAAAGAGGTGCTGGTTGATAGCGATGCCAGATACAAGGGGGTATTTGCTTACACAAAAAACGGGATCGCCGTATACAGGGCCGTCAATAATGGCAAGGACTTCATATTCCTAGATTTCAATAGATCTGCTGAGAAAATTGACAAGATCAAGAGAAAGGAGGTCATCGGCAAAAGCATCCTAGAGGTGTTTCCCGGGGTGAAGGAATTTGGCTTCTTCCAAGTCTTGCAGAGGGTATGGTCAACCGGAAAACCCGAGCACCACCCTATCTCGCTATACAAGGACGAAAGGATTGTCGGATGGAGAGACAATTTTGTCTATAAACTGCCTTCCGGGGAGGTGGTTGCGGTTTACAGCGATGAAACCGAGCGTAAGAAGGCAGAGGAGGAATTACGCAGGGCCCACGACTCCCTATCCGAGTTCAGCCAAGAGCTCGAGAGAAAGGTTCAAGAAAGAACTCGGGAATTGCAGGAGCAAAGCGAGAAACTGGTTGAGGCTGAAAGACTTGCCGCCCTTGGCACAATGGCAAACAGGGTTGCCCATGAACTCAGGAATTCCATAACCGTTGTGGGCGGTTTTGCCCGGAGAGTCTATGAAAGAGCGCCCGATAACGATCCGAACAAAAAGTATCTGCAGATGATGGTGGATGAAGTCAAACTCCTAGAGCACAAGGTTTCAGAAATCCTTAAAATAGAGAAGCACACGTGAGGAATGGCTATCCACCCAGCAGCTCTGGGGGGTTTATTAGGCGGAATCATCTTGAAAACGTCTTTTTCTATGAGTCCCTTCCAATCTCTTTCCGGCAGGCGAGGATCCCTTTGCTGCGGCAGGAAAGGAACCCGCCGATTTCACTTGACTTGATTGGTTTAGCCTCTTTAGACTGATACCAGACATACTTTCAGCCCTTTAGATCTTGCCCAGGAAGTTGCCGGGTTAATCTGGTATGATCCTGGAAATATAGGCATCAAAAAGAACTTCGAGATGAGGACTGCGTCCGCGATTAAACTCATGCTTAGCAAGAGAGCAAGCTCCATGGTTTTCATCCAAAATTCCTCGCGAGGGCTTATAAGAAAACAACATTACCGACTAGTCATAGGAGGTGCATATGGCGGAGGAATTAAAGATTGGCTGTGCAAGACCAACAGGAGGTCCTGTTGGGGAGGCAGTCATAGTAGAGGAATCCGAGCCTGAAACGTCAGTAAAGGAGGTAAGTCCTATGATAAAGGTTGGAAAAAAGGCGCCCGATTTCACGGCACCAGCGTACCACAAGGGGAAATTCATCTCGGTAAAACTCTCCGAATACATGGGTAAATGGGTGGTATTGTGCTTTTATCCCCGTGATTTCACCTTTGTATGAGCATCGGTTCATGGTTGCCGCAGAATATGAAGCAGTTCAGCTTTACATGCAGCTGGCCGAATCGATTAACGACCGGTTGACTATAGATGTCTTAAAGACATAGCCGACGAGGAACGGGTTCACGCGGGTGAGTTCCTCAGGCTTTTGCGATACCTCGAGCCAGATGAGGAGAAGTTTTACGCCGAAGGCGCTGAGGAGGTAGAGGAGTTCATCGAGAAACTCAAGAAAGGGTAATGGAGCATCCATGAGCACACGAGAAAATTCTCATAAGATCGGGGCTTTTTGTTCAATGGGATTGATTGGTCTTGTAGCGCTGCTCTTAGTGTTCCCCACGTCAGCCATGGGCCAAGGAGGAGCGACCATTGTTGAGCAATGGTCAAAGGTGCAGGCGCCGCCCCCGGTAGCGCTTAAACCGGTTCAGGTAAACCCCCAAGAAACAGCTTTTCTGATCTTGGATATCGAACAGTTAACCTGCAACCCCGATAGGAGGCCCCGGTGCATCGAGTCAGTTCCCAAGATCCAAGGCTTTCTGCAACAGGCCCGGGCAAAGGGGATGCCTGTCGTCTATAGCTTAACCGGGAGGGGAACCAAGGAGACCATCTTGCCTGAGGTTACACCCAACGCGGATGAACCCATCGTGCAGTCGAGCGTGGATAAGTTCTTCAAAACCGATTTGGACAAGATCCTGCGGGAAAAAGGCATAAAGGCGGTTATCATCGCCGGCACCACGGCCGAAGGAGCAGTACTGCATACTGCAACCGGTGCAGCTATGCGGGGATACAAGGTGATTGTCCCAGTGGACGGTATGTCGGCCGGAAACCTGTATGCAGAGCAATACACGGCCTGGCATTTGCTTAACGCACCCGGTACCAGACGCAGCAGCACCTTGACGCGTTTCGACATGATCGAGTTTTAGCCCGCTTTGCTAAGAGTCCTCCAGTGAAAAGGCAGGCCTATGGAGCGTGCCTCTTTCTTTGAACACGGTTATCTGTGGGTTTCGCTTACTGAATCGAATCTACCCCGGTCGTGGAGAACTGCCTCAAGGGCAGCCCCTTGTTTCCCCTGGCCCCGGCCTGTCCAAACAAGATCGCTGGCGTGTAATCTCGCCAGAATCAAGAAACTCTCAATGCAAGCCTTGATGTAATTGGTGTTTTTGTCTATAATATATTATGAAATGCCTAACCGAAAACCGAGCCTCTTAAAAGGAGGGAGCAATGGTTGAAGACCAGGATGAAGAAATCCAGGAGTTCATGCGAGAGATCAACGATGACCTAGGGTATACATCCAAGTCCCGTAGAAGCGAATCACATGGGGGATCAGGCGATATTCGGCTTTCAAAGAAATCCATTATTCTTGGGGTCATCGGCATCGTCGTTCTCGTTGTCCTCATAACCGTGTTCTTTGGGGGTGGTGGTCTCTCCCAAGGGGACTTGGCCCCTCTTCAGACCAAACTCGACCTCGTTGAGAGGAGACTGGCACATCTCCAGGGGTTGGAGTCGAGAATCGCCTTTCTCGAAAACCAGGAAGCAGAATTGCAGCAGTTGATCTTGGATCTGGATAGATCCGGCAGATCCCTGACAGAGCGAGTGGATGAGATTGCCAAAAAGCTCGGTGGGGTTGAACTAGGAAAACCAACGGCTCCTGCCAAGGTTAAGGCTACAGCGCCAGGAACTGCTGCAGAGAAACCGGTGTCTGCCGAAAAAGAGCGGTATCACAACGTCCGTCGCGGTGAAACCTTGTACCGGATCGCAAAGCAATACGGAATTTCCGTGAAAGAGCTCTGTCGCCTTAACAATATTTCGCCGAATCAGGCTATCTACCCGGGCCAGAAACTCCTGGTACCTTAAGAATTCGACTAGTGATGGCCCTTTTTCGTAAGACGTGGTTTAACAGCCACTGGCCCGTGTGGGCAGCTCGCTTTCTGTGGTTCTTGTCACGCCTGGTTCGGACAAAGATCATCGGCTTTGACCGATCCAAACAGTTTTCAGTCTCCCTCTTTGCACACTGGCACGGTGATGAGTTGGTGCACCTGCCCTGCTTTTCCAACCGGGGGATTAGCCTCCTTGTAAGCCATTCCAAGGACGGTGAGATCATGGCCACGGCAGCTCGCGCGCTTGGCTATCGTGTTACCCGTGGCTCATCAAGTCGTGGGGCGGTGGGGGGCCTCTTGGCACTCCTGAAGGAGGTGCGAGCCGGGCACAACACCGCTCTAGCGGTTGACGGGCCGCGCGGGCCCAGAGGTGTGTGCAAGCCGGGTATTGTGAGGTTGGCGCAAAAGACAGGCGCGCCGCTTTTTCCGATGGGCGTTGCCGCCTCGCGAAAATTCGTCTTCAAAAAGACGTGGAATAAGGTCTATCTGCCCCTACCCTTCTCGCGACAGGTAATTTACCTTACCGAACCACTCTATTTTTCCGAGAAAGCCAATCCCGATGAAATGGACGCCCTGTGCCGCCACGTGGAAGAGGAGCTTCGTCATGCCCAGCAGGAGGCTCAGAGGGTACTTGAAAGCTGGCGCTAGACCGATCATTGTTCTTTAAGGATATTCGATTATTGCCTTGACTCCGCAAAACAGTGATAGGCATGTGTTCTTCTTGGGCTAGTATCATTGAGGGATATGGATATCTTTTTTTGCACCGAACTGGGCAGGTGCTTTGAGCCTCCTCTTTCCCGATGATCCAGGCGGGCGCCTGCTCCCACCTAAGCACTATAGAT
>CP070657.1:2864570-2882373 GCA_020355085.1 Deltaproteobacteria bacterium | reverse complement strand
AAAACCAAAAGCGAAGATTGAGCACGCAAAACAAAATTCACTGACAAAGCACTGGTCGTGGTTGACTTATAGCCTTCATGAGGTGCTAATGCAAGCCAAAAATGAGCACCCAACCAGGCATTCTGTCCTGTTATCATGGCAGAACCTACTGTTGGGAGAGATGGTCCGTTACCTACCGGCAAGCATATAGCCCTTTTTCCCCATATGATAGGTAAGCATTCCGTCGTGACCATTGTAAAGCAGCAGGACAAAGAGAGCTGCTGCTAGGTTTTCGACCCCTCCTTGCCGCATGAAGGTAATCACAATCACCCACACGATGACCGAACCCAGCATTTCTAGGATTCCCAGGGCCCTGTGTCCGAGATACAAATCTCCCCACCCCGGCAACAACAAAGACTTAAAGAACGCCTTCTTGGGCTCCTTGAGCTGAACCTTGCAATAAGGGCAAGCAACGAGCCCTTTTTGGAGGGGAACAAAGCACGAGGGACAGAGGTTCTCAAGTGATTTATTGCGAGGTTCTAGCTGCCTCACAGCGTCTTTCTTCAGCGTGATGAATTCTCTCAACTCTTTCAACACATGCCGTTTCACCGATGTAAAGACACGTCGCTTTGCGTTGGTTCTATAGATTATGAGATGATTCAGAAAAAGGCACTGTTTCACATTCTTTATGTCTTCATACGGCACCTGGAACAGAAGATGGGTTCTACGGGTCATTCTGGGGTTTATGTTTATGAGAAGAATCCTCCTGTTGGTACAGACGATTGCGTAATAATTATACATCATGGTAAGAAGACCATTTCCCAGGAAGATTTCCGCAGGGTAATGTGCCGTGCCTTTACCAATCCGCATCGCTTTCTCACCATCCTCAAGCAGTTCGCCTAAGACGTCATGTACAGCCTTGAAGATCTTTATCTTGAATTTGTTCTTTCTACTTCTGTATCCACCCTTTTTGTTAGGAGCAAACATCTCCCCAAAATCAAATTTCGCCGACGACAAACCGGAGAGCTCTGGGTAGTCACCAAAGGCCTCATTCTCTGAAGTTCCATTGTAGGCACGTGCGGCTGAAGAGTCTGGGGGACTTCCGGAGGCAAATCCAGATGGCATGATGGTATCGGCAGCAGCTGGTCCCAGCGGTTCAATCATAATTAAGGTCCCGCACTTCTTGCACACTGCACCCGCCTTTCCCTTAGGAACCTTTGCGCTCGGGATACGATAGATTGTGTTACATTGTGGACAAATAACCCTCATGGCCCTCCCCTGATATCCTTTTGGTAAACACCTTTCCTCCGATCCAGGCCGCTTCTTCGTTCCATTCCGCTGCGCTTTTCAGTACCGCTGTAGTGGGTATCACTATATTTTCTGCGGTCCTTGCCCGATCTCCTTCCTCCGTGTTTCCTGCATTCCATGACATACATCGCCCAAAAGCCTCCTCACTTGAAACCCGCTCCAAACTTTTCTGGTGATACTGTCGGAAAGCACCTCAAATCCTCTAATCCTTATCGGCCACGCCCCTTTAAATCTTTAACTGCGGAAAACCCATATGATGATTACGGACCTCGAGAAACAAACCTCCTGCATGGCCGCGAAATCATAAAGTAATTCTGAGAGCGCGTCAGCGGGATCCCCTACCTTGCCTTATACAAACCCGAGTACCCGCCTGCCGTACATTAAAATGTGGTTAGGGAATCGATTATTGCTCTAGCTCCGTAACCACTGCCGCATAAGGACTATAGGTGTCTTCTTTGGCGCCAATTCTCCTGACCGGCGAGACCATGAAACCGTTTCTGAAGAGACTGGCGGGAGGGCGCTGTTCTTTTCGCGGCTTGGGTATGGGGGAAACCGCAGCCCTTAGCCTGTCGAAGGGAATGCGGAGGGGGAAAACTCCCCCGTAAACAAGCCGCTGAAAAAACAAGCCCGTGAGCCCTGGAACGAAAGAAAGGGTTTCATGGTCTCGCCTATTTCAATCGATAATGTTTTGCAGTGTGGAAGTAATAATCGAATTAAGGAATAGAGGAATCACAAGAAATGACCAGAGCTTTCTCTGACATGAGATATTTTGAGCAAGACTTGCTCAGCATGTGAGAAGTGTTTGAACATGAGGATTTCCAATTCCTTCGGGCTTACCCTGGCGCGAGGTTGCCCGCGGCAGGTATTTGGCTATGACGAAAGTTCACGCCGATTCAACGGCTTAGCTGACGCCGCTCTTATGGACTCTAACCCTGCCATTTTTCGAAGAATAACTCGCTGAGACTTCCTGATCTCTGCTGCCAACAAGGTCTGCTCATTCATCGACAAGCCGAGAAATCTCGCTCCGATAAATTCCATTCTGGGGAATTGTGGCCTTCGAAATCTGCGCACTACCTGTAGTTGCGCCTTCATCTGGCTTTGGTTGTTGAAGTCGAGGGTGATAAAGAGCTTGTCTCCAGGCTTAAGGGCGGAAAAACGGCGTAATTGAGGGCATGACACACATACCCCACCTTCAGAAATCTCGATGATCGGCAGCGGTTGTTCGTGCCCCTCAACCCAGAGGGTGATGGGGTATTGCTTCACTGGCTTAACACGATAGGAGAAGCGGATGTTTCGCTCATACAGGTCTTTTGGATAGGCCAAACGAAAAGCCTGCACAGTCTGTCCCAGCGAGAGGGTATAATGAGTGATTAATTCCTGAATCCTCGTATCAAAGGCGTACCGCTTGGGGTCTTCCCCGGGAGCAGAAAGCCAAAGAAACGTAGACTCTATGGGGTTTCCTGTCATAGATTTTAAGACCGGCGGTTCCGTCTGTGCGACAACAAAACCCTTCATGTCAGGATGTACATCATAGATAACCGTATCCCTCATATCCACCCGATGTTCCTCCTCTTGCGCTCCAAAGAGGAGCTCGAGGTGTTGCGCTGGCTGGATAATTCGCTTTAAATCCGGTTTGGCCACCTGACACTGCCTCCTGAATAAACCGTGGCATATAAATATATAGCTGCCCTTTATTGTAACTATCGGTTGAAAGCCCTGATTTCATGAGACCCTCATGCAAGGTTTTTCCAAATATCGCCTTTCGCCGGAAATGACTATTTGTAAACGTGCTATCATTGTTTCCGGCGAGCATTTTCGCTGTTGAGGCGGGGTATGGAGGATGGAAAGGTGAGCGTAAGGAGGTTCCGAAGAGACTCTGGGTCTCCTACACCTTCTTGGACCTCGAACCCTTAAGAGATTTCTTTTCTTTGAATAGCTGACAGTCCATCTGAGAGCTTGAGAAAACCACGAGACCGGGAATGTGCTTGCTCTTGAATTTCATCGCCCTGCAACCATGAGGAAAGTGTTTATCCCATGTTACATAATAGTGCTCACACTGGTGGCAATCTATCATTTATCAACTTCCACAAACCCATGATTTGCTGGCTATAGATAGGGTCTTTATCCTCAAATCTCAGAGAGCTTTGCATTATGTCTATTCTTTAAAGACGATGGGGTTTTCCTCAGTTCCGAGGCTCTCCCGCTAAAAAGCGGGATCTTTTCAGCAACTTATCCATGGGGGAGTTCTGCCCCCTCCGCATTGCCCCTATTAATCGGGGCCTGCGGTTTCCCCCACTGATAAGTTGCGAAAAGACAGCACCCTTCCGCCAGTCACTGCAAAAAAGCCCATCGTCTTTTTCCAGGATGACGGGAATTGTCACGTTTTGCAAAGGGCTCCTTAGTATCCTCGAGTAAGCGCATCCCAATAAAGATCCGAATCAAAAAAGATACTTATAGGACAGAAACAATCAACACTCAAGCGCTTTGCGGCACTACAGAACCTAACGAGCGGAAACTCGGCCCTTTAGATGAAGCCCTCAAAAAAGGTCTTGTTTGATAAATCGAGAAGCCACTCCGAATAAACTGAAAACATCCCACTATCTTTTCATAGCGAGACTAAACCACTTGATTTAATTGACTGAAGTGTTTAACTATGGTCTTATTATTCACCGGGAGCCATGAAGGCCATGCGCAGTCGAGAGGAAAAGACCCTTTATCCCTATGTGCTTGAGCATAAACCCGGGTTCTTTCTGAGCTGGGTTCTGTATCGGCTTTTCAAAAAGGTAAGCCTCGATGAAAACATGAAACAGAAGCTCAAAGAGATGCACCGTCGCGGTACCGTGGTCTATGCGGCTAAGTATAGGGGGCAACTGGATTACCTTCTTTATCATTACAGCTTTCGCTTGGCCCGCCTTCCGTATCCCAGAATAGCCTTTGACCTTAATATGTTCATGGTCCTACCGCTCACGTACCTGGCAAAAGTCTTCATATCTCACCTTTCCTTTTTATTAAGAACTGGTCGCCTTCCGAGTCCTTATCGAACCGGGTTTTATAAAAGGGCGGTTGAGCAAGGAACTACCTCCCTCCTGTTCCTCGTTGACCCAAAGGGTTTTTCCAAGCAATTTGTTCGTGCGGAAAAGGACCAAGTGGAATTTCTCCTCGAGACACAGAAAGACATGGATCGCCCCATTTTTCTCGTTCCCCAGCTCATTCTCTACAAGAAAACACCTGAGAAAAACTATTCAAATCTGGGGCAGATCCTTTTTGGGTTCAAAGATAACCCTGGCACCATCAGAAAGATTGTCCTCTTCTTTAGGCACAGTCGCAGGGCTTTTATCGATTTTGGCCAACCCCTTGACTTGAAGGACTATTTAGCCAATCAATCCCCAGCAAAACCCTTGCAGGAAACGGCCTCGGAAATTAGACAAGAACTTATTGAAAGCGTTGATCTGCAGAAAAGGGTCATCCTGGGGCCTATCATGAAATCCAAACAGGAGATCAAGGAATTGGTCCTCAGGGATGAAGGAATTAGACGGGAGATCGAAGAAACAGCGCAGGGCAATAACAGGAAACACAAACAACTCAGAAAAAGCGCGGGCAAATACTTTGACGAGATCGCTGCTGATTACAACATCACCTATATTCAGGCCTTTCTTATGGCACTGAATTGGTTCTGGAAAAAGATCTTTGAAGGTGTGGATGTGGATATGCAAGGCCTTGCAAAAATAAGGGAATGGGCCCGGAAGGGTCCCCTGATCTATGTGCCTTCCCACAAGAGCCATATAGACTACCTGATACTCAACCACGTGCTCTTACAAAATCATCTGCATGTTCCGAGGATTGCTGCCGGCGCTAATCTGTTATTTTGGCCTATGGGCCATATCTTCAGACAATGCGGTGCCTTCTTCATCCGCAGATCCCTTAAAGGTGCTCAACTCTACACAGAGGTGCTTGTTAGATACGTTAAAGCACTCCTTGCAGAGGGTCACCCTATTCAGTTTTTTATTGAAGGAGGGAGAAGTCGGAATGGTAAACTGATGCTTCCCAAGACAGGCTTTCTCTCCATACTGCTACAGGCCTATCAGGAAGGTTTTTGCAAGGATCTCATATTCGTCCCCGCCTCCATAACGTACGACCGAATTATAGAGGAAAAGACCTACCTCAAAGAGCTCGGCGGCGATCATAAGGAAAAAGAGAGTCTCGGGCAGGTGCTTAGGGCTCGGCGGTTCTTAAAAATGAGATACGGGAAAATCTATATACGATTCAATAATCCTTTTTCATTGTCTGAATACCTATCTCGCCAAAATCAGGCACAAGATGGTGTTCACCGTGAGTTGGCCATTCATTTGGTTAAGTCCATCAATGCTGTATCTCCCGTAACACCGCTTTCAGTTGTTGCCACGGCCATCTTAGCCAATCACCGGAAGGGCTTCCAGCTTTCAGAGCTTGGCGAAACCGTAGACACTCTCTTGGCCTTCATACGAAAACATGACATTCCTCTCGCTGCCACACTAAGTGATCCAGCAAAAGCAGTTAAGGAGACTCTATCACTCCTTAACGACTGGAAGGTTATCGACGCCCTGAAAGACGTAGAGGGAGAGGATGAAGTTTTCTATTACGTGGAAGAGGATAAAAAAATGGAACTCGAATATCAAAAAAACAGCATCATCCATTTTTTCATCCCCCACTCCCTTGTGGCCATATCACTCCTATCGGGCAGAGAAGAAGTGAAAGAACTAAACTCAATTATTGCCGATTACGCCTTCTTGAAAAATCTCTTCAAAGGTGAGTTTGTTTTTGATGAGAAAGAAGATCTGCCTGAAAAAGTTATCTCTTTCATTGAATATTTCCAAAAGGCTGGCTTCTTGTCCCGGTTTCTAGAAGATGGCGGATACAAGATCACTAAACTCGGTTTTGATAAACTGCCCATTTGGGCTGGTCTCGCCAAGACTTTCCTCGAATCATACTGGATTGCTGTAAAGGCAATAAGTCAACAGAAGAACAAAACAGTTAAAGATGACAACCTTGTGAAACATATGATGTATCTTGGGAAGAGATTCCACAAATTGGGCATCATAGATCACATCGGTGCCCTTTCCGAGCTAACCTTCAAAAACGCCATGGGTCTTATTTATGAGGATATCTTTGGTCCTCATAGGGTTCCGGAAGAAGATCGCTCTCGAAACCTTGAAAGGCTCTCCCAACTCGACCAGAGGCTCTATGAATTATCCCACTACGGGGCCTGAGTGTGGCAAGGGCACGGCGAGCTACTTATCCCCCGGTTTTGCTCGATTTATCCCAACTCCAGCCCATTTCTTATTGCGAACCCCCTGTCAGGTAAAACGAAATCAGCAGGCAATTAAACTCAAGCCCGAAAAAACGAGCCAGGGCGCTTAACCCCCTCCATTGACTTGAATGAGGCCTTTTCCTATACTCATTATGAGCGGAAACACAAGATCAGATTTAAACCTCCAAGCAGGGGGAGATAATGACCATAGAAGAAGCCATCAAGGCCGCTATTGAATTCGAAACCCAGGTTCAACACGTTTACCGTAATGCCGCGGAAGGTACTTCAGATCCAGTGGGCAAACGCATCTTCAAGGTGCTTGCTGAAGAGGAACAAGGCCATCTTGAATATCTCCGAAGCAGACTCGATGAATGGAAGAAATCAGGTACGCTTACTGCAAAAAGGCTGGACTCGGCAATACCCTCAAGAGAGAGGATCAGCAAGGTAGTCAGCGCACTCGAGGCTCGGAGGTCAGGTGATGAGCGAGGAGGTGAACTCCAGATGCTCTCCAGGGCCTTGGACGTGGAGGTCAAGACCAATGACTTCTACAAGAAAATGGTCAAGGAGTTGCCCAAAGAAGGCAAACAGCTCTTCGCTCACTTTGTTGAGATAGAGGAAGGGCACCTCGCCATTGTCCGAGCCGAGATCGACTACCTGAGCAAGACCGGATACTGGTTCGACTCTAAGGAATTCGACATGGAATAACTGAACCGATGGCCTTTCTTGTGTATGTGCCGATACAGGGAGAATCTCCCTGACCGGCGTGTGTATCCCTGTGCAACCAGCTCTTGAAGAGGGATTCGGCAGAGTACTATCTCGAGGACACCCACGTTTTAAGCTCGACGGGGTATTAGATTTTCATGATTCTGCTATTGGCAAAATATTCAAACTGGTACTGAGTCATCTCCCCGATTCTTTTACCCGGTATCGGCATCAGCCGCGCAGAGAGCGGCTTATCTAAGGCAATAGAAAGGGACGCTATATCCAGAAGGAGAGAGAAGAGCTTCTTCTCCGAAATATCGCCCGGCAAAGGGATCGTATCTAAGCCGGTTCCGCAAACCGATGAATAAAGCAATAGATTGCCCAAGTTATATGCTCCCTCGGCGTTTCTTTTGGCCAGTCCGTAATCTTCCAAGACGGGCAGCATCAAGCCGGAATAACCGCACTTCTTAACGTCGAGACCTTTAACCGTGTCTGTGATTATTTTTGCAATGGCAAGGGTCCCGACATCTCCGAACCTGCCGAATCCAAGCTTCTCAAAGGCATAGGCAATGCTCTCATCTACCGCTACTGAGGTTGCAATTGAAGCATCAATACCATCATACTTGACCTTTTCCGTTACGCTGATTTCCTCCGCGATCTCCTCAATCCTCTTGAATTCCTCGGCCAGAACCTCCCTGAGACACATCCCTGCCTCTTCAATCGTTTTGGCTCGAGCAAACGCCTTGTTCACTAAGTCGCTGTTTTCTGTTCCAATTGCAAAGGAAGTCGGTCCTTCGTGGTAAGCCGCCGGGTAAAAGGGGCTTCCCGGCCCTGTGTTAAAGATGGCCGCAAATCTCAAGTTGGAAAATCCATCTTTGCCTATTCTTGATATTCGCTTTATGAGTTTCGCCGTCTGCGTAGCCCTTTCGTAGCTTATAGCTCTATCGTCGGAAATGAGAACCGTACAAAACATATGCGAGGTGCTTTTCATCATATCATATATGATGGGAATGAGCTTTTCGTTTACTGTTGTTCCCACGTTTGAATAATCGAGGCCGTATTTATGCGCGAGGTCCTCTAGCACCTTCACCAGGCTGACAATCTGATCCCGTGATTCAAAATACCTTTCCCATGGTTGGGTCGCTATCCTTACTGTCTGAACGGCGTAACCTCTGCTCTCAAACAGCCTTCTCGCCTTATGCGTGAGATTAGCGATATGTTTGATCTGCTCCTCTTTCAAGGGGAGTTCTATATTGAATCCTGTTGTAATTGTTCGAATCTTCATTGTATGCTCCGGTCGAATTGATGTCTGGCTCCTCAAGCCCTGTTTCTCAACTCATAGCACTTACCCTTTTACGGTTGCAAGAGAATCTGCGACAAAGCTCAAGTTGGCCTTTGGTTGGAAATGGCCGCTAACCGGGCGAGCCATAGGCGAGAAAACCCCCTCTTCCGTTGATTTTGTTTTGCTATTGAGTTACTATACAAGGGCTTCCCAAAGTATGGCTCCGAGCCAAATCTCAGGGGAGAAAAGGCCGGAGCTGAATCGAGCAAGGGGCAGTGGAGAAGGATCGTGAAACCGACACCAATCTTTGATCCGCAATCACAAGGCAGACCAATGAGGGTGGCCGCCTTTATGTCAGGCTCCGGAACGAATGTTATCGGACTCCTCGAAAAACAAGAGGAGTTGAAAAATGAGCCTGGGGGACCTCCATTTGAAATCGTTTTTGTCTTCAGTGATCGTTCCGACGGCCATTCGGCCGGAGAAAGCATAGCCCTTAACGCGGGGATCCCCTACTTCAGTTACGACATTCGGCAGTTTTATCGGCGAAGGAATCTCAAAAAGAGCATCACAACCCCTGGAGGCTTGGAAGCGAGAAGAGAGTTCGATTCTGTTGCATCTCGCCTCGTAAAGGCCTTTCAGGTAGATATCATCGCCCTCGCCGGATACATGAGCGTCCTGACCCTGAAAAGGTGCGTCAATGTGCACCCAGCCGATCTTTCTATCTTAACCCCTCAAGGAAAACGGAAGTACGTCGGTGACCAAGCAGTTGCCGATGCCATAGCCCACGGAGAAACCGCTTTACGCGCTTCAACAATCTGGACGGATGCGGGAGTTGATACTGGTCCCCTGCTGATGGTCTCGAACCCCGTTCAAGTTCAGCTGCCTATTCCCCTGCCTGATCTCCTGAAGGATGAACCTGCGTTCAAGGCAGTAGTTGATGAACACCAGAGACGCCTGAAAGAACTCGGTGACTGGAGGATCTTCCCGTTAACCGTAGAGATGATTGCACAAGGGCGTTTCTCTCTGGACGACCATTGCAATGTTTACGTCGACGGAATGCGGGTGCCGAGAGGCTTTCGCCTTGAACACAAGGATTTAACCGAGAAACAGCCATCCGTGATTAGCTAACCGACAGAAAATGAGGTGAGGGTTTTGCATTCCATGGCCCATGATTTCAAACTTGCAAGAGAACGGATGGTAAAGAACCAGTTAATGGCGAGGGACATTAAAGATGAAAGGGTTCTGCAGGCCATGGAGAAGATCCCACGGCATCTTTTCATTCAAGAAGCACTCGCCGGAGAGGCCTATAACGATCATCCGGTTCCCATTGGTGAAAAACAGACGATCTCGCAGCCTTATATTGTAGCCCTCATGACAGAGGCGTTGGAGCTGAAAGGGTCGGAAAATACCCTTGAAATCGGCACAGGTTCGGGCTATCAAACGGCCATTCTGGCCGAGTTATCCAGCAGGGTCTATACTATCGAGAGAATCAAATCCTTACTCGTTAAGGCCAGAAAACTGCTGGCCAAACTGGGCTACAACAATATCCTCTTCAAGGCCTTTGATGGTACCCTGGGCTGGAAGGAATATGCACCGTTCGACGCAATTATGGTAACCGCCGGTTCTCCAAACGTCCCAGAGCCACTCAAAGAACAACTGGCGAATAACGGGCGGATGATTATTCCCGTGGGCGACAGATACACGCAGGAGTTGATAAAGATCACGAAAAAGGGAGAAAGCTTTGAGCGAGAGGGTCTCGGCGGGTGTCGGTTTGTGAACCTCGTCGGAGTCCACGGTTGGAAAGAATAGGAGATCTGCATGAACCTGGATGAATTCCCCAAAGATATCAGAGCCTATTTGCTACCTGAGCCCTCAGGCGCCATGTTCTATAGATGCCTGGGTTGCAACACTACCTTCGATGCTGACAGCCTGCTCTATACATGCCCTTCCTGTAACGCCATATTGATGCTTGATCATCAAGCAACGGATGAAACAAAGCATCGCGATGGTTCGCTTTGGAGAAAGATCTTTGACTACCGGCGAATGCTTAATGTGACCGCTCTCAAAGGTATCTTCCGCTACTATGAATTCATTGCCCCTGTCATTCCTTTGGAGTCTATACTTTATCTTGGCGAGGGCCATACACCCCTCGTTATGGCAAATGAAAATCTCCAAAAGCTCGTAGGCCTTCCCTTCTATTTCAAGAATGAAGGGCTGAATCCGAGCCTATCGTTCAAAGACAGGGGTATGGCCTGTGCGTTGAGTTTTCTTAATCACTTGATCAAAGAAAGAAAGATAAGGAATCCCTTGACGATTTGCGCATCCACTGGCGATACCTCAGCCGCTGGGGCACTCTATTCGGCCTATCTAACCAACTTCGTGAAATCGGTCGTTCTCCTCCCAAGAGGAAAGGTAACCTTACAGCAGCTTTCCCAGCCCCTTGGGAGCGGAGCAACGGTACTGGAGTTACCTGGCGTGTTTGATGACTGCATGAAGGTTGTTGAGGAGTTGAGCGAGAACTATGATGTTGCCTTGTTGAACTCTAAGAACAGCTGGAGAATTCTGGGCCAGGAAACGTATTCATTCGAAATTACACAGGATTTTGACTACGAAGTAGATAACAAGATTATCGTTGTCCCTGTGGGCAACGCCGGCAACATAACAGCTATCATGAGCGGATTCCTAAAATTTCTCGAGGCGAACGTTATTACGCACTTACCCAAGATCGTCGGCGTCCAGTCCGATCATGCCGATCCCGTGTATCGCTATTACATGGAACCCGACAATGCTCAGCGACACTTCGAGCCCGTTTCGGTTGAGCCCAGTGTTGCCCAAGCAGCCATGATCGGGAATCCGGTCTCCATGCCACGGGTCATTGATTTAGTGAGGCGATATGACGAAGCAGCTGGCGGCAATAGGGTATTCTTCGTTTCGGTCAGCGAGCAGGAAATTATGGATGCCATGATACGTGCGAACAGGCACGGCCATTTCGTCTGCACACAGGGAGGCGAATCAATGGCGGGGCTAATAAAAGCCAAAGCCCGCGGCATCGTCTCCAGGGGCGAGGTAGGAGTGCTCGCCGCAACAGCCCACGCCCTGAAATTCTCCTCCTTCCAGGAGATGTACTTCTCAGACAGTTTCCCGTCCGAATTCGAGGTCAGGCCAAAGGTGGAGTTAAGGAACGCCCCTGTTCCTGTCCAGCCACCTAATCTTGACACACTGCCTGAGCCTGGAAAACCGCTTCACGGAGCGGATCTTGAACGTTTTGTCCGCGAAAGTGCTCGTGAGATAGCCAAAATCCTGGGTCTAAAGAAAAGATAACGGAAAGATGAGAATACTGACCAGGTACCTCTACAAGGAGTTCTTCACCTTCTTCCTCATCGCCCTGATCACCTTTCTGGTACTCTATATGGTGATAGATTTTTTCGGAAAGATAGACAATTTCATCGAAGCCGGCGTCCCCATAAAAACAACCCTTAGCTTTTTCCTTTATCAAGTACCTCTTTTTATTCAGCAAATGCTGCCAATATCCATGCTCATATCGATAATGCTCATGCTCGGCCTCATGAATAAGCACAATGAAATCCTGGCGTTGAAGGGTTCCGGGCTTAACTTGTTCAACCTGTCGTACCCCCTCATAGGTATCTCCGTTCTCATCGGTGTTGTATCCTTTTTTCTCTCCGAATCCATCGTGCCCATCACCAGCCCGAAAGCCAATGAGATATGGAACTTCCGCGTTGAAAAAAGAGACGCCAAAGGTGCCTACAAACTGTCGCACATCTGGTATCGAGGAGATCGGTCCATATATCAGATCCGGGCTTTCGACAGCAAGAAGAACATTATGGAGGGTTTGACAATCTCCCTCTTTGACGAAAACCTCAACTTGATTAAAAGAATCGACGCTGAAAAGGCGATCTGGAGCGGTGATCGATGGAGCCTTGCCCACGGGCTCATCCAGACGATCAATCCCGATGGGTCGTGGAAATCAGTGAGTTTTGAGCATCATACTATGCAACTGCCTGAGAACCCCGACAACTTTAAACACTCGATGAAAGCGCCTGAGGAGATGAGTTTTTGGGAACTAAGGAATTATGCGCGAAAAATAAGAAAGGAGGGCTTTGATTCAACCAAAGCACAGGTAGACCTGAATACTAAACTGGCCTTCCCATTCATTTCTCTCACGCTCACCCTCGTAGGAGTCCCTCTTGCATTGAGAAGGAAAAGAGGCGGGATCCCCTTTAATATCACTATCGGTATCGGTATAAGTTTTCTGTATCTTTTGACATTCGGCCTTTCACGGTCGCTTGCCATTTCTGGGGCCCTGCCTCCACTGCTTGGCGCGTGGATGGCAAATCTTCTTTTCCTATTCCTTGGGATTTACCTCACACTGGCAGAACAGGGCTGAGCAGAAATCTCAGGATGCAGGGATATGTGTCTCCAGGGCCTTTGATATCTTCTTCTTGAGCTCGGTTAGATCGAACGATTTGATAACGTAGAAGTCCGCTGCTATGGATTTGATATCCTCCTTGAAGGTGTCGTATGCAGTGCAGAGTATCACCGGCAGGTCGTAAAACTTATTTCGAATCTCCTGCAGTAAATCCAGCCCGTTGTAATCGATCATCTTAATATCCAAGATAACGAGATCAGGCTGTTCTTTTTCTATCCTCTCCGTAAGCTTATACCCGTCTGCGGCCGTAATAACCTCATAGCCCGCCTCAGTGAGCTCCTCAGAGTAAAGCAGCCTAATATGCTCCTCATCATCTACAACTAATATCTTGGCCATAGGCAATCTCCCTACAATTAAATGATCAAAACGAGCCTGTGTACTGTTTTATTTGTTCCACCGTTGCACCATAAGGCTCTTTGTGGCCTCAAATTGGACACACTCTTCCTCGATAAACTCCTCTGATTCCCGTATAGACATCCTCTCAGTCTTCTGGACATAGGAAAGGGTCTTGCCCATATAGAGGGGGATAAGGGAGTTAAGCAGTTCATCCTCTTGCCATACCTTATCCCGATAGCCGATGGAATAGTCGATCAGGATATTGATCCAAAGCGGTGTGGGGAAGTCAAATCGGTCAGAATCCATCTTTCTAACTTCTTGCAGTTTATGGAACACCTCCTTTTGGATCACCCTTTCCCACACAGGACCATAGGTCTTAGACGCTTCTTGAAATCTCTGAAATAGGTTCTCCGTATTGACGTTGACGGCGGGGGGCAGCTCTGTCTCGCCAAGACCAAAGCCAAAGATCGAAGTGGGCTTGCTCCACTTCACTTGACTCCAGAATGGATAGAACCGTATCATCATCTCGAAGATTGTGCCAACCACTTGTCGAAACATAGGGCCCAGATCAGCACCAGGGTCCTTGGCCCTGTGGATCTTCGGCCTGCCCATAAAGGCCTGACATATTGGTACGTTTTGGTTCATGGCAAGGGTAGTCATCCAGATGTCAATTCCGAAATTGGTCACGGCATCCGACCAGTCATCGTTTTGAAGATACACCCGTGCCAATTCCCCGCTGAAGCCAAAATCTCCACCTATTGGCTGCCTTACCCTTCTGCCGTAAAGCGCGCGGGTCAAGGGGTAGGCGATGGAGTTGGTGATGGTGCCATCATACTTATGCCTCACATAAAGTGGCGCTACATAACCGAAGTCCTGAAAGAGGGGTTCTCCCAAATGCTTTATCCACTTGGGGGTTATGCTCTTCAAGTCAGCATCAACGACCACGACACCACTGGCCTCAAGATCAACAACCTTCCGAAAGAGATTTCTGAAATTTCGTCCCTTTCCTTTTTCACCGGGCTCTGTGGATATATATATTTTGGGCGTAGCCGTTCTTATACCCAAGAAAATCTCCCTCGTCCCGTCATTTGAGTTATTATCACAGTTTATGATGACGGATTGCCTGTCCCCAAAATATGTCTCTATACCTCTATCAGCTTGCTGCACCGGAAAGGCAATTGAATCTGCCTCGTTGTAGGATGGTATTGCTACAACAAATTCGGCCTTCTTTACACTTTCAGGATTGACCTCAGGCTCAAACATCTCTCAGCCTCTTCTCCTTTCCAGAAAGATCACTGCCCAGGGATAAAATCTCCCGCCCCTTCTTCTGTCTTCTCATCCTTAGTGCTTCGATTCCCAAATACGCTGACGTATTTTGAGGAACTGTTTCAGGAATGTTGCTCACTCAGCACTAAGTCCTGAGTAAATAAGTTCGTCATCGAACTTATGCATCTAAGGACTTAGCTTCCGTAGTCGTAGAATCCTTTTCGCGTCTTTCTCCCCAACCAACCCGCATCGACATACTTTTTGAGGAGCGGGCAGGGCCTATACTTTGAATCACCGAGACCCTTATACAAGACCTCCAATATTGCCAAGCACGTATCCAAACCGATAAGGTCAGCCAGGGTCAAAGGCCCCATGGGATGATTCATGCCCAATGTCATAACATCGTCAATGGCCTTTACCGTTCCCACCCCTTCAAACAGGGCGTAAACGGCCTCGTTTATCATGGGCATGAGAACCCTGTTGCTAATAAAGCCGGGGAAATCATTAGCCTCTACTGGCACCTTGTTCAAGGTAATTGCCAACTGATGGGTTATCTCATAGGTTTCCTCAGATGTTGCGAGCCCCTTGATAATCTCCACCAATTTCATCACGGGAACCGGATTCATGAAATGCATACCGATTACCTTTTGTGGTCTCTTCGTAACCCCGGCAATCCTTGTGATGGATATGGAGGACGTATTCGAAGACAAGATCACATCCTGTCCGCAGATCTCATCCAATTCACTGAATAACCGCAACTTGAGCTCTTCTTGCTCCGTTGCCGCCTCGACCACAAAATCGGCCTCTTGCATATCGGAAATCGCTGTTGACCCTTTTATCCGTGAACTGATTGCCGCCTTGTCTTCGGAGGATATCTTTCCCTTTTCCACCATTCGAGCGAGGTTCTTCTCAATTACACCAAAGCCCTTATCCACGAAATCACTGCTTACGTCATTCATGATCACCTCTAGGCCTGAGGCAGCAGCAACCTGAGCAATTCCAGATCCCATTTGACCAGCACCAATAACACCAAGTGTCTTAATTCCCATACAAGAAACCTCCTTTACCGTACATTACTAGATCATACCTTGAGTATTCAAGCCACTGTTTATCAGACTCGATTTTTACATATATCCCAAGGGTTCACCAAAATCAACCTGAATCCAGGAAAAAGCGCCATTTAGAGGCTCGACTGTTCGGGTAGCCTAGGTGCAAGGTTGCTGGTACAGGGCTCCTGTTCTCAAAAGCCCTGGGGTTCTTGTAGCGGCTCTTGTGTGGAGTGTCTCTTACTGAAAGCACGCAACCATGTGGCCGGGGCGTATTTCTATCAGCTCGGGCTCATGAACGCTGCATGTGGATTTTGCCGATGCACATCGGGGGTGAAACCGGCACCCGGGAGGCGGGTTGATGGGGCTTGGGATTTCGCCCTTCGGAATAGGGTGGGTCCTCCGGTACTTGGGATCCGGCACGGGTACGGCAGCCAGAAGGGTCGCAGTGTATGGATGAACGGGATTTTTAAATACTTCCTCCAGGGGCCCGATTTCAACGATCTTTCCCAGATACATGATGGCCACTCGATCACAGATATACTTGCACGTTGCCAGGTCATGGGTAATGAAAAGGTAGGTGAGGTCGAATTCCTCCTTGAGCTGTACCATTAACTCCAGGATCATGGCCCTCACAGAAACATCCGCCATCGCAATCGGTTCATCGGCCACTACGAAATCGGGATTCGTCACCAGCGCACGGGCAATTACAACCCGTTGCCGCTGCCCCCCAGAGAGCTGATGGGGGTACTTCCTGTAAAGAAACGAGGCAGGGGTTAGCCCGACCTTCTCCATGATCTGGAGACACCGTTGCCGCAACTCGGCCTTATTATAATTGTTGTGGATAACCAGGGGGTGTCCAATGGCCTTGCCGATAGCCATCCGGGGGCTCAGCGAGGCATAGGGGTCCTGAAAGATGATCTGCATCTTCTCCCGCATCTTTTCCATATCCTTTTTCGAATAGGATAATATGGGCCTTCCCTTGTAGAAAACCTCGCCGGCACTCGGTTCGAGCAGGCGCAGGATAAGCCGCCCGGTGGTAGTCTTGCCGCATCCGCTCTCCCCAACCAGGCCCAACACCTCTCCCTTGATGATGGAAAACGACACGCCGTCCACCGCCCTCACAAAACCCTTTTCCCTGGCGAACAGATTATCCAGAAAACCCTTCTGGAGGGGAAAGTGTTTCTTTAAATCGGTAACGGTTATGAGCTCTTCCATATACTCTCTCACCGGTACAGCCAGCAGAACACGAGATGGCCGTCCCTCTCAGTCATCACCGGCCTTTCGTGTTTGCAGATTTCCTTGGCATGGGGGCATCGCGGGTGAAACACGCATCCCGGCGGCGGCGTAACCAGGTCGGGGGGACTCCCCGCCATGGTCTCCAGTTTTGGCTGGTCAAGTTTTATATTCGGTATGGACGCTAAAAGGCCCTGGGTGTAAGGGTGAAGCGGCTCATCAAAGATCTCATTCGCCAGTCCTATCTCGGCGATCGTTCCACCGTACATGACCGTAATCCGATCCGCCAACTGGGCAACGTTGCCCAGGTTATGGGTAATCAGGATGATAGTCAGGTCAAACTGCCTGCGCAGATCGTTCAGCAGGTCCAGAAACTGGGCCTCAACGATCACATCGAGGGATGTAGTCGGTTCATCGGCAATCAACAGATCCGGGTTCATGATGAGTCCCATGCCTATCATGATCCGTTGCCGCATGCCGCCGGACATCTGATGGGGATATTCCAGAAGCCGTTCCGGTGAAATACCCAGGCTTTCCAGCATGCGCTCAGCCCTGCCAAAGGCCTCCTTTCTGTCAATCCCCTTTTCATGGGTGAAGAGGGTCTCAATAAACTGCTGGTCGATGCGGAAAAGGGGATTCAGAGAGGTCAGGGGGTCCTGGAAAATCATGGCGATCTTCCTTCCTCGCAGGGACAAGATCTCCCTCTCGCTCATCTGCACGATATCCCGATCGTGATACAGGATGCGGCCTCCCACGATCTTTCCGGGCGGTCTGAGGAGCCGCAAAATCGAAAACCCGAGGGTTGACTTGCCGCAACCCGACTCCCCTACAAGGCCCATCACCTCCCCTTGGTGCAACTCCAAACTCACTCCCTCAACGGCGCGAACCGTGCCGATATTGATGGGGAAGTGAAC
>CP070657.1:2855130-2864470 GCA_020355085.1 Deltaproteobacteria bacterium | reverse complement strand
AGATCTCGTGATCTTGGGTCCAGTCGCAGCTCTCCTTATGCGTGAGGTCGTAGTCGCCCTTCGCGCGGGCATCGACAAGCGCGCCATCCGCGAAGCAGGCCTTCACGTATGCATCCACAACACGGCTATGGCTACAACTGGCCCCGATGTGGTAGGCGCTCCTCTGGGGCGTGTTGTAGGTGGATTTGGCTTTGTATTCACTGTGATAATGAATGCTGCCGATCCACCCCTCGTACGCACCTGCCTGCCGAACGCCCAAGAGCAAGATCAGCACAATCAAAACATGGAGTTTGCGTAAGCTTGGGGCCACTAAAGAACTGTACGAGTGGTGCCCGTTTAGAGGGGCCTTTGGAACGGCATTTTTCAACATATTTCTTGAGTTCTAGGATGCGTCATATTTCGTTGAAGAACCTCTTGGTGAAAGCGGGGTTGCTCCTTGAATTGTGAATCATTCCTTGCCGATTTCTGCTCAAGGTTTACCCGCCATGTTTGTGGCGGGCTTATCCGCCTCAGGCGTGGCTTATTGCGCTAACAAGAGCCAAACGGACATTTGACCCCTTCACTAACGGCCATGTGAATCTCCAGGAGGTTATGGTCGGCGCTCTCAGTCGCTGCCCGAAGGCGCCTCCTTTTCAGATTCTTCAGAAGACCTCATTGTTTCTTCCCCCTCTTCCTCAGGCTCAGCTTCCTCTTGATCGCCCTCTTCTCCTTCCTGCTCAGCTGAAACCTCCGGCTCGGTATCTTCTTCTCGTTCAGTATCCACCGTGGATCTTCTTGGCGCAGATAGGCCTCTTTCTGGACGAGCTTGCCTTTGAGCGGGATACCGTGCAGCCCGATAGTCTCCGATAGTTGGCCTCGCTTCCTTTGGTGAATACCTAGCCACGGTACCAGTGCCTTTATCAAGAGTTACTATTTTGACAGAGTCGATGCCCTTCTCGCCATAAGACCAGACCAAGGCGAAGTTCATGTCACGGAACATATCCCTCAAAATGCGTTCAACGGTCTGGTTTTTGTACGACCTGGTAATGACTTGGTTCCCCAACTGTTTTGGAGTGACTATTTTAATCCCTGTGGTCTGGGCCATTTGTTTCAATGCGTCGGAAATCGAGACACTTCTAAACTGCAAGGAATATAGCGCATCCTCATAAACCTCAGCACAGAATGAACTGAGGCTAAAAAGGACTAGGCAGGCGAACAAAGGACAGGAGATGAAAAATGCTTTTGACTTCACGGCCGAAAACCCTACCTCGCGATGACAATAGGTTCTTTACCAAAGAGAACAACCCAATGAATCAATTGCAAACCTCGTGGGGCCATCAAAACATTCAACTCCAATGAGCGTCTCTCATCTTAAAGCCCCACCTAATATACGACTTATTCCGCGAATGTCCACAATAATGAGTATCACCAGAATAACCAGTTTCCTTTAAGGTGTTGACCCGATCTCCTAAGAAATGCAAGAGATGCTGAGAGCTGATCGCTGAGAGCTAGAGACTGGAATGCTGATTGTGGCAAAACCCTGGTTTGATCTCGAAACATGACAGAAGTGAAAATCCCAGAATCAGAACTCCGGAAACTCCAGCCTCATTTCCCTTGAATTCGGAATTCCCACTTCCTTCGATTCTAAGAAACGGAACTGGAGATTCCTTTTCAGGATATTCTATTTATCTCAACAGGTTATATCCAATTCAGCCCTTCCAAAGCCCCCAAGAATTCGTTTCCGGCACCATATCGGAATCGGCAGTTCCGCTTGATTTCTATCGCATGCCGAAATAATCCAGAAATATCAATAAGTTATCAAAATGGTATGTTCTTTGCCTAAAATGAAACATAGCAATGGGCTGTGCCCGTAGGGCAACACCAGTTGAAGAGTGAATTACCGGAACAACTGTACTTAATCCAACAAGGAGGATTGAAGATGTTTTGGGAGAAGAAGACTGCTAAAACAAGCGAGGGTCCAACCAAGATTGATCGTCTGTTGACTGAAATCATCGGCAATGAGTGGACCAAGGTCCCACCAGTCAGCGATCACTGGGTGGTTTATAAGGCTGTGACACGCATGCACAAAGACAACGGCTCAGTCTGCGATGTTCGTGTTTTTGATGAATGGTCCGCAAAGGAGAAAAGGGTAAAAGTCACTGACTATGAAAGCCTTGATGCCCACCCAGATCTAGTAATCTTCGAGGGCTGGTTGGACAGAAAAGCGAAGAAGGGCGACATTAAGCTACGAAAGGCAGCCTAACGGAAATGAGGTTGCCCATGGGGTTGGGTTGGGACTTGCCTTGGGGCACAACCAATCATAATCTGTGACGCCGGTGGATTCCCACAGACGTGCCCGCAGCTTTCCGGATGGTTTACCCGCCTCAGCCGGGCCTGATTCTCAGCCCTTTTGGTGAGCCCTTCCTTTCAGGCCCGCCCTTTGGCGGTGAATTACCCTAATGGTTTTTTCGGCCTTGTAGAATTCCGGGTAAAGCTTCCTTGCGCAGGCAGGGCAAACCCCATGGGTTAATTGTGCTTCGGAATGATCTCTGATATATTCCTCAACCTTGTGCCAGTAGCCTTTATCATCGCGGATGCTTTTGCATGAGGCGCAGATAGGAATGAGCCCCCGTAATACCTTTATTTTACTAAGAGCATCCTGCAGTCTTTGAATAAGTTGCTCTCGCTCTTGATCCAATTGCTTATGTTTCGTAATGTCTACAAATGAGGCCATTCTCCCCACAATGGTGCCGTCGCTATTCGTTACGTTCGAGCAGGAGACCTCAACGGTAAAGACCCTGCTATCCTTGGTCTGCACCGAGAATTCCTCGGTCGCGCCACTTGTCAAATCTATGATGGCTTGAACGTCGGTAAATGTTTTGATTTCTTCTCCAGGGAACAACTCGGCCGCGTCCTTCCCTAAAACCTGGCACTTATCGGTATATTCGAACATACGGAGAAACGAAGGGTTTACATAGGTAATCTGACCATCATTGTTTGCTATTACGACACCGCCAACAGTTGAGTCAACCGCATCGAATATAATACTCAGAGCATCTTTCGCCTTCTTGAGCTCCTCCTCTGATGTTTCAAACTCAGATACCCTTTGACGGAGCTCTTCCAATTCGTTTATGAGTTGGATTTTTGTCTTTGCTTTATCTTTCATCTCACCAATTTGGGCAATTCTTTCGAGTGATCCGAAACGCAGTTGCAACGTATTCTTATCTTGTGTGTTGGCAGAAACATGCAAATTGCCTGCCAGGGACTTAGAAAGGAGAGGAGACTGGGTCTCGTTCGCTATAGAAACGAGCACCTGTTTTATCTTCCCGCAGGAAAACAGGCTATTCGGCCTGCGATTTTATGAAAAAAGGCTGAGAGCTAGAATGCTGATTGTGAAAAAGAAATGGTTTGATCCTGAAACAGGCGAAAGCAAGAATTTGCCCCGGCTCATGCGCCTTTTCTGCTTGACAGCTTCACACTCTCCCTTTATTCAAAAAAACATGGAGGTGTCTTTGGCCTTCATGATGTCTTCTATCTTCAGGCCCCCACGGTAGCCTGCTGTGGGGGCCCTCATCTCATAAACCTAATCCTTGCTTGTATCACCAAAAGAACTCAGGGTCACGATTTGCCTTACGCAAGAGCCGGTGAGAAATCTTAATCGTGATCGCTTAACATCAAAGGAATAATATCACAAACATTTGTGGCCTTCTCAAGCTGATTAACCATAGAAATGATCTTTTGCACGTTATTCTCTGGTATGGGTTTGTCACCATAATCCGCAGCTTCTTCAAAACGTTCTGCAATTCTTTCATTTGACAAAGGGTTTCCGGGGAAACCACTGGGAATCGGTATTGATATGTGATACGTATCCCCTGCCGTGGTAGTAACATCCATATCAGCCCTCAGACTTAACCCTTGCTTCTCGCCTTCAAGGGCAGGGTCGGCGGAAACATGGATTTTTTTGACCAACTCCATAATCCTGGGTTCCCTGACATAAGATTCATCAAAATGCTTTATTAAAGATCCTTTTCTTAGCAAAGCATTAGCTACGCAATACTGAATACTAAATTGTGCGTCCACTCTCGGGTTGTTTCCAATCTTGAATTGAGCACCTACCATACGATACGCGTAAGGAGTCACTCTGACATTAATTTCAGCGACATTCTCGGGTGTAAGCCTGTATTCACTCATCAAATCGAGAATAGCGTCAGTACTGGCTATGGTGTTTCCACAGCTGGGATAGGTTTTAAAAGAAACGTTGTCGAGCTGAAACTCCGTGCCCAACCCTGCTATTATAGCAGGTATGTCACATTTATCCCCTGCATAAAGATGAAAATAGCCATAAACACCATCAAGGAAGTTCTTTGGACCCGTTATCCCATTTTGCGCCATTTGAATACACATGATCGCTCCTTGAGAAATTAGGCCCTGCCCCACTCTTACTGCTGTTGCTCCATCGACGATACTCTGAAATGTCTGGATCGGTCTATTGAAACCCAGAGCTAAAGCATCCCACATTTGTGATGAGTTAAGGCGAAGTATTCTGCCCGCTGCAACAATCGCAGCGAATATACCGCAAACCCCACTGGGATCAAAACCATTATAAGCTGAAGCGAAGTTTATCCTGATGGCCATGTCAAATCCAAGGACGAGGGCAGTCAAGAACTCCTTTCCGCTGCAGCCGCCGGCCAGTTCAGCCGCTGCGAGGGCGCTTGGTAAGGCGGAGGCACCAACATGCATACCCGGTGGCATGTGATCATCAATATCCAAAGCACGGGCCATCGTACTATTGACAAGGGCAGCGTTATACGCCGGTACTTTGTCCCCATAAATAAGAACAGTTGCCTCCCCCTTGCCTCCCCAGTCCCTCACCATATTGAGCACTGTCTCACAGCCTTCGGACGTCGCCCCACCAATAGTGGCACCTAGATTGTTCAATATTACTTTTTTTATAGTATCGACCGATTCTGCAGGTATATCCTCAAACCTGCCGTCCATAATGAAATCCAAAAACCGCTTTTCCAATTCCATTTTCTCTTTACCTCCTACAATAAAGGCACCTGAGGGAAAATGTGACTTCTAAATTGCTATTGCTTCGGGTTTATACTCACCAAAAACATCCTTTAACACCTTGGTTATTTCTCCAATAGTGGCGTAGTTCCTAACCGCGTTCTGCAAGAACGGCATCAGATTTTCGCTGCCCTGAGCTGCCTTTCTCAGCGTTTCCAGAGATGACTGAACAGTGGCATTATCTCTCTCTGCTCTTAATTGTTTTAAGTCTTTTTTCCTTATCTCCAATAGCTGCGGGTTAGGTTTATGCATCTCAAAAATTGTCTCTTCGTCAACACAAAATTTATTCAAGCCCACCCGCACTTGCCTTCCATCTTCCAATGCTTTTTGTTTAAGATAAGCGGAACGACTTATCTCCTTCTTTAACCAACCCGATTTGATCACTTCCATCATGCCACCCTGGGAATCTATCTTATTGATAAAATCCAGCATCTCTTTCTCAATTTGGTCAGTCAATGTCTCTACGTAATAGGAACCAGCAAGGGGGTCAACCGTGTCGCAAACTCCCGACTCATAGGCAATGATTTGCTGAGCTCTCAGAGACATGGTAACAGCCTTCTTCGTTGGTATTGTTAAGGCCTCATCATATGAGCAGGGCGCTATTACGGTGCAGCCTCCCAAAGCCGCTGCAAGTATTTCCAATGCGATCCGGATTATGTTTATTTCTGCTTGTTGAGCGGTTAACACCGAGCCTCCTGTATTAGGATCGATTACACACCGCAAGGCCCTAGGATTCTCCGGATTATACCGTTCCTTGATTAATTTGGCCCACAGCCTTCTCATAGCACGACTCTTAGCTGCTTCTTCAAAAAGGTGAGTATGAATGGCTGTATGTTGGGAGATACGCGCTGCAAGTTCACCTACATCTATAGTACCTCTCTTGCGGGCTTCCTCTAGATAAAAAAGTGCCGTAGCAATGGAATACGCCCCATCCTGGACCACCGTAGAACCCTGTTCATGAATCGTGTAGGAATTGATCTCGTAAGTCAGATCAGGAATTTTTTTCAGACCGTACTCGACAAGGTCAAGACTTAATCGAAGGCTGTGTTCGGGAGGAAAGATATAGGTCCCCCTGCCGAGGTATTCATCCATAACATCAGGTTTGGCAGTACCCATCATCTTGTTGATCGGAAAACCTTTTTTTTCTGCCGCCACGGTGTACATAGCCCAGAGCACCAGCACCAATGAACTTGTCGACCCTCGTATAGTTACCTTATCCAGCGGAATGTCAGCCAGCAAAGCCTCTACATCCCGTAGCGAGGAAAGCGATACCCCTACAAGGCCGACTTCGGCCTCCACCAAAGGGTCATCGGCGTCATAACCAAGCTGCGTGGGAATATCGGCAGCAACAGCCATATGTGTGTTGCCTTGGGAGAGAAGATACTTGTGCCGCTCAGCGGCTTCCTTTGCTGTACCAAACCCTGCATAATCGGACATCGGCCAAATCTTACTGCGGTACATTGTTGGAGTAATGCCTCTCGTAAACGGATATTCTCCCGGGAAACCAATGTCTCCTACGTAATCCGAATTGGCTCTGTCTACAGGTGTGTACAGGGTTTTTGCCGGTAGTTCAGTAAAGATATCCCTTTCGGGAGATTCTTTCACATACTGCTTGAGAGCGCCATCCTCCCATTCTTTTTGCTTTGCTGCTATCTGAGATACATTATCGTTCAGCATCATATGCCCCCTTAATGTTTATTATTCTTTCCACGACAGCCAAAAGACAGCTGAGCGAAGTCTCTACGCCAGAAAGTGTGCCCGTTATGAGTTTGTCAATGTCATGTTTCACGAATCCTCACCTGTTACGTTTTCTCTAATGAACTTCGCAATTTCCGATATAGAACTTCCGGGTCCAAAGATTTCTTTCACGCCCTTTTCCTTTAAGAAACTCCTATCCTCATTGGAGATTATGCCTCCGCCTAGAACGAGTATATGATCCATTCCCTTCTCTTTTAACTGGTCTATTATCTTTGGGAAATAATAATTATGCCCCCCGGAGAGTAAGCTTAACCCAAGTACATCCACATATTCCTGAGTGCACGCCCTGACAATGTTTTCCACCGATTGTCGTATCCCCGTATAAATAACCTCCATGCCCTCATCTCGCAAACCCATGGCGAGAGTAAGCGCTCCCCTGTCGTGGCCATCCAGCCCAGGTTTCGCTATCAAAACTCTTATTGGTCTACTCATAGTAATATGCCTCCTTGCCTCTTCTGCTTATTCCACCAAAACCAAAAGACAACAATCATTGCGAGCAATGTTGGAGTCAAACAAGTCGCGCCAGTTTGAAAGCCTCCCACATGGCATCCTTTATCTTGCGGGGCGACAGGCTGTCTCCGATTACATAAACCTCGTCCACAAGGCCCTTGGCTATTGCAGCGAGCTGGTTTACCGGCTGCCTTCCGACCGCCAAAACGATAAGATCGCTGAGTAACTCCCTTTCACCGGTATCTGTTCTAACGAACACCTTCCCGGGCTCAATTTTGCTAACCGTCGCCTGTGTCAATAACTCCACTCCAGATTCTTTTATCATATCGAGCAGCATTTCCTGGTTTGCTCTGAAAAGATCGGCAGCGGCTGTTGGGAGCATTTCAGCCACAACCACCGACCAGTTTTTCTGGCTCAGATAGAGGGCGGTTTCACACCCAACAGAACCCCCTCCGATTACAAAAGCCTTTGATCCCGCGGGGATCTTTCCCTCATAGACTTCATCCGGGGTTACAAATGGTGTTCTTTCAAGACCTTGTATATCCGTTTTTCGGAGAGGTTCAGAACCTGTGGCAATGAAAATTGTGTCAGGCTTCTCTTTCCGAATGATCTCTTGGGTGACTTCTGTGTTCAGCCTTACTTCCATATTTCTCATCTTGCTCAGCTGATGCAACTGGTAGCTAAAGAGGCGGCCTATGTCCTGCTTAAAATCAGCTTCGGATGCAACGTGGAGCAAGCCTCCCACCCGGTCGCTCTTTTCCCAGAGAACGACATTATGTCCTCTCAAAGAACAGACGCGAGCAGCCTCCATCCCACCAATGCCCCCACCTACGACCATGACTTTCTTTTTCACAGGGGCAGGCGTGATCTCAAGCCTTTTCTCGTCACCGCACTGCGGGTTGACGGCACAGCTCATGGACTGAAGATGGTGGAGCCGAATAAAGCACTCATGGCATCCGATACATGGTCGAATGTCCTCATCCTGTCCCCTCCTGGCTTTGAGCACAAAATCAGGGTCGGCGAGCAGGGGCCTCCCCAAGGCAATGAAGTCAGCCTTCCCGTCCCCAATAATCTGGTTGGCAAGGTCTGGGTATCCGAGGCGCCCAACAGTGATGATAGGGATCTTAACATATGGCTTAACCGTCTCAGCCATATCAACCATGCAAGCAGGGGGCTGATAAATGGGGGGATGGGGCCAGTACCAGTTGTCGTAACACCCAGCATCCACATGCAGTGCAGCAACACCAGAGTCCTCCAGTATCTTTGCTATCTCAATGCCCTCTTTAGCCGTTCTACCACCCTCTATCCTATGCTCTACACCGTAGCGGTATATGATGGGAAAATCCTGGCCCGCTTCTTCCTGGATGGCCTTGATAATGGAAAGCACGAAAGTCATCCTTCCCGTTAAGTCTCCTCCGTATTCGTCTTTCCTTTTGTTCCACAGGGGAGTGCTGAACTGGTCCATGAGATAGCCTTCATGTCCATGAAGCTCGATGCCATCAAACTGACTTGCCTTTACAATGGATGCGGCGTTTCCGAAGGCTCCAACCAGTTCATCAATTTCCGACGTCGTCAATTCCCTTGCCATCCTATTGGGCCGCCAGAACAGGGGCATGGGTGAAGGCGCTATGGGTTCCGATTCTGCCGCATCAATGACGTTAGGAGGAAAGACCCGTCCAAAACCTGCTGTGAGTTGAGCGAATATTTTGGCGCCACAGTCATGCACCCTTTCCGTTAATTGAATGAAATTGACAACTTTCCAATCAGCATCCATGGTCACCAAATGACTTACACCGTCCATCTCCCAAGGTTCGATTTTCGAATTAACGAGGGACACTCCAGTAATAATCAACCCGGTGTCCCCCATAGCTCTTCTTTCATAGTAATCAATGGCGCGGTCGGAAAAGGTGCCCGTGTGTTCTGTGAGGCCCGGAATTCCCATAGCCGCCATCACGGCACGGTTCTTGATTTTTACATTTCCTATAGTCCCTTCTTGGAAGAGGTGCGGGTAGTTCATCGATGGTCTCCTAGGCAAGAGATAAGAACCCCTTTGTAGGAGCAAAGTATAGGTGGAGTGGCCTTG
>CP070657.1:2848907-2855030 GCA_020355085.1 Deltaproteobacteria bacterium | reverse complement strand
GACAAGTTCACTGATATTAAGGTGGCATACCTCAGTTTTAGCCGTACGAACCTCGAGGGAAAGACGATCGAACTCGGAATCCCGCATTAGTCGGCGCTGAAAACGCTACGCTTGGCGTTGTTAGAGGGCTATCGAAATTCCCATCAATCTTTCGGTGCAAGTATCGATGCCGGTGGCTTTCTTTGTGCGCAGAAAGCAAAAGCAGATCAGGGATATACAGCGAGAATATAGGGGTTGCTTCTACACAATTGACAAAATCGTGGAAGACCTGGGACGTGACCTCATTCTTTGTGGTTTAACCAAAAGACAAAAAAGCCCAACGAGGGCATTCAGCGGAGCGCAAATGGCGCGCGCCTGCTGATGCCCGACGTTCGGCAGAAGGAAAGGAGAAGTATGTGATAGAAAAGAGCTCATGGGAAGCGTTCTTTGACGAGCATGCACCAATCTATGAGGATAACGTATTCACGAAGAACACGGTCTTGGAAGTGGATTTCCTGCTTGAGGAGCTGTCACTGCAACCAGGCGGCTCGATTCTTGACGTCGGATGCGGGACAGGACGTCACTCCATTGAGTTGGCCAAGCGCGGCTATGCTGTCACGGGGCTGGACTTGTCTTCGGGAATGCTTGCAATTGCTGCGGATACCGCCAAGGCTGCCAATGTGAATGTGAACTGGATTCATGCAGATGCAACTCGGTTCACCCTCCCCGGGAGTTACGATAGTGCGGTTTGCCTGTGCGAGGGAGCTTTCGGGCTTCTTGGTAGGGGGGATGATCCGATTGGTCAGCCGCTTTCCATCCTGTGCAATATCTCCAGAAGCCTGAAACCACAGGCAAAAGCAGTGCTCACCGTTCTCAACGCAGTGGCCATGCTTCGCAGGTACACGAATAAGGATGTAGAGGAGGGACGCTTTGACCCCCTGACTATGGTTGAATCGTCAGAACACCCACCACGAGAAGGACTGCCTGCTGTTGCACTTCGGGAGCGGGCCTTCGTACCAACGGAGCTCATTCTCCTCTTCCGCCTCGCGGGCATGTCAGTGCTTCACATATGGGGTGGTACTGCAGGGAACTGGGGGAGAAGGTCCCTTGATCTCGACGAGATCGAGATCATGATCGTGGCACGTAAAACTTCCGAACCCTCGGCTGCTGGCGACGCTTGACAGCGCGCCTAAGCCGCGTCGTTGGGCTTAGTAAGGTTCACTCTCATTTTTTTAAGGAAAATGAAACCATGAAAGGAAAATCTCTGGCTGTGGTGATTCGTCATGTCTTTATCGTGTGCATCGGACTCATTGCCTTGAATATTTCGGTTGCCGCTGAAGTTTCCACAGACTTTCCCAATGCCATTGAACTTACGGATAGTCTCGCAAAGAAGTCATACTGTGCCTTTTTTAGGGAAGTTTCAGATGGTAGGTTTCATAATGTGCTACCAGGCTGCGTAAGCGAAGGGATTTCGGATGACCCGTCTCTCCCTGAACTTCTCCAGAGCCCTTGAAGTTTATCGCGTTACAGATCTATATCGAGACTGCGAAATGGAAAAACGTGAGGAAGTTACCCCTGTCTTGCTTCTGCTCCTGCCTTTTTTATTTCTTCCAGAAATAACTTTACAATGGGGGAAATCTCGGGCGGATGCCATTTCGTATTCTTTGGTTCCTCGGGCCATGTAAATGGAAGATGAAAAACCTGCCCTGGCTCTTGTGCCTTCCCAAATACAGAAAGCGCCTCCAAGAGCACCTTTCTTTGACCTTCATAATCGTTAACCTGTCCAACCGGTCGACCGTAGGGGTATTCGATTGCCGCCACTCTAGGAATGCCGACCTCTCGGTTGTAGTCGGGCGTCATGGTGAGGATCAGGGTTGAGAAGCCCTTTTCTTCCAGAAAGCGAGCGACCAGTCCAACGGACCGGCAACAGAGAGGTCAGGCTGGTGTAAGCAGCACTGCCTCAACTCCCTCTTTGTGCATCTTAGAAGCCACTTCTGGCATGGTCTTTTCAAGCAGTTCTTTGGGGTCCTGCTGGAAACCGTAGTATGAGTAGCAGGTGGGTGCAAGTCTTGCAATGACGCCCTCTTGTTCAAATTCTCGGAATCTCGTCAAAGGGAGGATCACATTGATATCCTGTCTGATGTAATCGGTGTTGATATGGAGATGGTTGACACGAATATCTTCCTGGCGAGCAGTTTTGGGGATACCCCTGTACGTTGGGTCACCCCAAGCAGGTTCTCGCTTTTCCCGTTCGACGTCAAAGGGGAGATCGCTTTTCATGCTGATCCCGGCAGATGTCATCAGCGAGAAGGTTGTTTCCTTGATGGGCTTTTCAAGAGGTGTCCACGGAATATGCCCCCTGTATGCTGTATCTGGAATATCCTTACTGATCCATGCTTTCAGGGAAGGAGGCATGAAACGAAACCCATCAACGACCTTGTCGGTACCAGCCATATCCATAACCTCTTTAAGTAATAGCGAATTACCAAGACTCGCGCGCCCAGGCTTTGAAGGAATACACGATCTCTGCATTCTAGGCCCGCTCATTCCTTCTTCTCTTCCAACAATGCTCTGTAGGGGCCACCTTTGCGTAAGGAGCCCTATCAAAAGAGAGAGCTGCTGTCAAGGTGATATATTGTGAGGGTAAAGGTGAAAGGGGATGTTAGTTCTGAAGCAACCTAAGGGTCACGAAACAATCTTAATATGGTCTGTCCCAAAATACTCTTATAACTTGACGCCTTTTCTCCTAACCTGATAGCATGCTGTTGTTTCGTCTAATTAATCAAGGGACATCATACCTATTTCTTGACATAGTAAATCGGGACAGGCTTAAGTAATTAAGTATTAAACGGTAATTTGCCTAAGTCGTCAGTCCACCTGCTGAAACAAGGGTCTTCATTCTTGACAAAATGAAACGATAAGAGTCAAGAATGAAGACCCTGATTTTACCTGCAAAAAAATCCATGATATAAGCGGAATATAAGCAAAGTTTGGTGTATATCCTAACTGTTATGACCACAGGGGTTAATATCTCTCATGGGATTTGCTGAGAAGTTTGTTAGGCAGTGCAGGAAGCCCCAAGGTATGCTTGGCAGATTCGTTGGCAGAGCCATGAATACTGGCCATGCCAGAATCAGACGTTGGGGTCTCGGCCATTTATCTGAAGAACCCTCTGCTGTCATTGATGTCGGCTGTGGGGGCGGCGCCGCTCTTCGGGATATGGCCTCAAGATTCCCGAGCGCAAAGCTATATGGGATTGACTATTCGCAAGAGATGGTCTTATTGGCAAAGAAGGTGAACAAAAGCCTGATAAAAATGCGGCGTGTAGAAATTACCCACGCTTCGGTTTCGTCCCTACCGTTTTCTGACAACACCTTTGACCTTGCAACAGCTTTTGAAGCGTACTACTTCTGGCCCGACTTGGTTCATGATCTGCAGGAAATCAAACGTGTGCTCAAGCCAGGAGGCAAACTGCTGCTCGTTAATCAGGCCTATGAAAGTGTAAAATTCCGAGACCGGAATAGAAAGTTGGCTGCCTGGGCCAATATGCAGCTCCACTCTCCCGCAGGCTACCGAGAATTCATGACCACATCAGGCTTCGAAGCCATCAAGGTTCATGAAGTCGCTGAAAAGAACTGGATTGCGGCCCTGGGCAGGAAAACCGAACTACCATTATAAGGGGGCTATAGCTGAGACTCCTAAAGTGCAAAGGCAGGTTATAACTTTGTGCTGCTACGGACTGGGTGCACTCGTCGCAGAGCAGCGCGTAGGACCTTGAAGATCTGAATTTGACCCGGGAGGTTAGAGCATGCCGTATAACGAACAAATTGAGAATAGAATAGAGAAAATCATATCGAGTTGGAAAAATACCGACCAGAAGAATATGTTCGGGGGCGTGTGCCACCTTTTGAATGGAAATATGTTCAGCGGTGTCTACAAAGACTTCCTCATCCTTCGACTTGGAAAGGAAAACGGCGATAAGGCTCTAGCATTGCCACATGTGAGGCCGTTTGACATCACCGGCAAACCAATGAAAGGATGGGTCATGGTGGAGCAGGATGGGTTCCAGACAGATCATGACTTAGCTGTTTGGCTGAATCAAGCCAAGGAATTCGTAAATTCTCTGCCACCGAAGTGAATCAGATCTAACCACTCGCCGCAGTCGAACGGGGCATACGGCTTCGCTGAAGTTACGCCGTACAAGAAGAGTTCCTCACTTTTTCAAACGCAAGGGGTTGCCCCGCGGCTGAGCTCCCTGCTAGACTATATAATACCAGTTACGGATTTTGATAAAATAAAGGTGAAAATGCAATATACAAAAGTATCACAGCAGGTTTTCGAACCTTTTTGTCTAGCTACCACGATTGGGAGCTTGCCGCATACCGATGTGGCCCGTGGCACTGCTTTGATGTTCAAGAACACGCCGGAGATTCCGTCCTGGGCGCAGTTTCCCAAACGTAATCGGTATGAGAATATGACGGTGCAGTTTACCCAAGGAATGCCGGCACTTGTTCAAGATGGAGATCGCACATACTTTTCAACCTCGATTAATGACTTCCCTGAACAAATGGCTTATTTCTACGAGAAATATTTGGCCGTAATGGAGGACAATGATTCTAATGCCCTTGAAGATTTTGGTCTTTCACAACAATACGCAGCTGGTTTTTCAGAATTCATGACACAGCTACCTGAACAGATGACATCGGGCAAAACGGTAATGCTTAAAGGGCAAGTTACCGGGCCGTTCACCCTCGGCACTAACCTGTTGGACCAGGATGGCCGCTGTTCCTATTACGACGATCAACTCCGTGATGTGGTCGTTAAAACGATAGTTCTAAAGGCACTTTGGCAGGTTACACGCTTAAGCGAATTCGGTCTTCCGGTTATGATTTTTCTGGATGAACCGTCGTTGCTCGGATTTGGCAAACAGACCTTTATCACCATAAGCCGAGAAGACGTAATAAAAGACATAAATGAGGTGGCAGCAGCTGTTCATAGCCGCGGTGGTCTAGCCGGTATCCACTGCGAGGAGAATACCGACTGGTCGTTGCTAATGGAGACTGATCTTGATATCCTTGACTTCGATGCTTACGACCATATGCAGGGAATCACCCTTTATCCTGCAGAGCTTAGAAAATTCTTGGATCGAGGTGGTTGTCTGGGCTGGGGTATCGTGCCAACGCTTGACAGGGAAGCCGCAGCCTCTGAAACGATTCCCTCGCTAATAGCTCGTTTCGAAAAGGGTGTAGACTCTTTAGTAAGCAAGGGCTTCAACCGGGATCAACTCTTGGAAAAAGCTCTTATTACTCCAAGCTGCGGTGCCGGAGGTGTGCTTACCGTGCCATTAGCTGAGCGAGTGCTGGATTTGTTACACGAACTGTCCGGAACCTTGCGCAAGCGATACGGTTTTGTATAGGTAGCTCATTGGGCCAAGATTCACCGCCCAACATCGGCTTTAAGAGGGACGTATGTTACGCTGCCGCTTCACACACGCCCCTCAAGCTGGCCGTTAAGCAGAATCTTATCTTTCAACTTACACGGGAGGGCTTGCAGAATGTCTCAATTTCTTTTGTATTTAGGTGCGATCCTCACCGGGATATGGGGGATTTCACACCTCATTCCTACCAAGAATGTAGTCGCCGGTTTCGGCGATATTAATGAAGACAATCGCAACATCATCATGATGGAGTGGATAGTTGAAGGTGTCTCGTTGATATTTATTGGAGCCCTTGTCGGTGTTCTGACGTACATTGGCCCATTGGGAGGACTTTCAAAGGCTGCTTACGCTGTTGTCGTTGCTGGGCTTCTTGCCTTGGCAATTGTATCCCTTTTTACAGGATTTAAAGTGAAATTCCTTCCGTTCAGGTTGTGTCCATTCATACTCACGATCTCAGCCGCATTAATCTTTGTAGGTGGAGTGCTATAAAGACGGGGATCATGCCTAACAGGTCACTGAAGCGGCCCGCTTACAAAACGCGGTAGCTCCGTTTAGCGTTATACATTTACGACATAAAAGATAATACAAAGGGGGGATAGAGTTATGAAAATGAATCCGGATTTTGTTGCACCTTGTGGTCTTTATTGTGGAGTCTGTGCCATCTACATCGCACACCGTGATAATAATCAAAAATTCAAAGAGCGGTT
>CP070657.1:2833126-2848807 GCA_020355085.1 Deltaproteobacteria bacterium | reverse complement strand
CACTCAGCCCACATCGGCTTGGCAGCAAAATCGCCGACGAGCAGCTGGTGCTCCTCTATATATATGGGGATTTCGGAGAGGATCTTGGCGAATGCCTTTGCCCTTCTTATCGGCATAGGCAATCCCTCGGTTTCCCTATACGAGGCGGTCAGCAACCTGGCCCTCGCAAGGGAAAGCATTCCCGCATCCCGCTTTTCTCGCAGGCTGTTCCAAATTCTCTGTGCCCGAGCGGAGTTCTGTTTCATTAATCCTCCCATAGCGCCTTTTTGACCTTGGCTCATTGCTTCCCTTAATATCTCAATATCCTCATGTATCCTTTAGGATAATACACTCCTTTTTTCGCACTTACTGCTGCTTTGCTTGGTATCTGGCGAGAAATTGTACTGTGGGATCTACCTATTCTACGGATTTTCCATCAAAAGCAGCGGAATCGAATCACGAACATCTTTCACCTTCTCGAGTGCATTAAGTAACGAAACCAGCTTTTCAATATTGTCCGGCGGTAAAATCCCTTTCGAAAAACTGATACAATTTTCGAAGCGCTCCATGATTTCCTCTGAGGTTAAGGGGCGTTCGGCAAACCCTGCAGCGAAATCTATCTTCTTGTTGTATATAGCCCCGCTTTTGGTCAACACCTCCATCTCCACAGCTGTCTCATCTATTTTATCCAAGGCAGGATCCGCTTCGGTGTGAACCTTTTGGACTATGTCCATAATCGCTGGATCCCCAATCAACGGTTCCTCGAAATGTTCCAACCTGGAGCTTTTCCTAACGAGGGCATTCGCCACACAGTAGCGGATGCTAAACTGGGCATTTACCCTTGGATTATCTCCTAACCAAAAAGGGCCTCCAACTAACTTAAACGCATAGGGCGTTACCTTCACGTTGATTCGCTCAATATCATCCGGTTTGATATCGTGTTCACTGGCCAGATCTAGGATGGCTTCAGTACTGGAGATAGTGCCTCCGCAGCTTGGATATTTCTTGAACATGGTTTTTGTGAATTCAAATCTCTTTCCAAACTCCCCGGTTACTGCAAAGGCATCATGCTTGTCCTTAGCATACAGATGGAAATAACCGTAGATACCCGCGAGAAAATTCTTAGGTCCTGTAAATCCCTTTTGTGCCAGTTGAGTTGAAAGTATTCCCCCTTGAGCAACAAAGCCCTGTATTAATCTCACTGACAGAGCTCCCTCGATATTGCTCTGAAAACTTCCGCCTGACTTGTTAAAGGCGATAGCTAGGGCATGCCATGCTTTTTCCCGGTCTAATTTGAGTATCTTGCTGGCAACTGTAGTTGCAGCAAATATGCTGCAGATCCCAGTAGGATCAAAACCGTCATAATCTGAGACGAGGTTTATCCTGTCAGCTACCTCTGCACCCACTACAAGGGCGGTGAGAAACTCTTTTCCGGTGCAACCACCTGCCAATTCTGAGGCTGCCAGAGCAGCGGGCACGGCAGACGCGCCCACATGCATTCCCGGCCGAATACCGTCGTCAGAATCCAATGCCCGAGCCATGTAACTATTCACGAGGGCGGCATTATGGGCCGGCACCTTACCGCCGTGGAGCAGAATGCTTGCTTCCTTTTTTCCGCCCCAACCTTTGATTTGCTCTACGAGCGCCTCACACCCTTCAAGCATTGCTCCAGCAATAGTGGTGCCCATAATAGTCAATGTCAAATTCTTGGCCATGGCGATTACTTCAGTGGGTATGTCCTCATATTGTGTATTCACAATATAATCTATAAGCTTTTCCTCAATCTCATACGAATCTAACCTGCTCATATGTCAACCTCCTCGTTTCATTTTTGACTTCGGTCTGGTAAAGTTCGCACAGCAAACCCTATCCAATACCAGAACCTGAATACTTCGCTTCGTAGCCAAAATCAAGATCTCGTGATACACACCATTGGGCTCGCAGAAGGCTCTGTCCATACCTTTGTGCTCTTTCCATCTTTGTGCTTCAAATTCAAGGTAATAGGGATGTTGAAGTGCAACTATGCCGGAGTAGTATTTACTGTGCGCTCTAAATTCAAAAGAGGGCTTTCGGGTGGAGAATTCCGGGAAGATGGATACTTCGTTCGAAGGGCAGCCTCACCTACCTCTTCAAGATGGTCACGGCGCTGTTCGGGCCGGCGCCCATAGCATGTGCCAGGCCGATCTTCGGATCCCCGGGTACCTGTCTTGGGCCTGCCTCACCTCGCAGCTGCCTGTATATCTCTACAATCTGTGCCCCTGCCGTGGCTCCCAGTGGATGTCCCCTGGCCATGAGCCCTCCGTCTGTATTTACCGGAAGCCTGCCACCTATGTCCAGGGCTCCCTCTCGGAGTAACTTGGGAGCTTCTCCCTTTTTGCAAAAGCCCAACTTCTCGATATCCCATAGCTCGCCAGGGGCCATGGTATCGTACGCTTGCACTACCTCCATGTCCTCAGGGCCATAGCCCGACATCTCCCATGCCTGTGCAGCCGAAAGCTCGACCAAGTCGGCATGAATCCTCACGCTCCCACCGCCATATGTGGTACCGGTCCCCCCAGTATCGGAGCCGTAAACTCCGCTATTTAAAATCGAGGCAGCTACCGTGACCACCTTGTCTCTCGACCTGAGCTTTTCTTTGCTGCAAAGGACAAGCGCTGCACCGCCATCGGCCAGCGGACAACAGTGTAACAACCGCATGGGTGTGGCAATCAGTCGAGACGTAAGTACCTCCTCAAGCGTGACCTCTGCCTGAAAGCGCGCATTTGGGTTGAGTGCCCCATTTTTCCGATTCTTCACCGTTACCCGTGCAAAATCTTCCTCTGTGGCGCCGGCCTCCTCCATATACCTGACAGCTCCCTTGGCGTAGTTTGCAGGCTGGACATTGAAACCCATGTATCGCTGCCATGGGGGCCACGCGGTGCTCCGTATAAAACCCCGGGGCATCTTTTCATACCCGAATGCGAGCACCACATCATAGAGCTCTGCAGCTATCGACTGGTAGGCCAACCTGAAGGCCGATGCAGCACTGGAGCATGCATTCTCAACATTGACTATGGGTATGCCCGTCATTCCTATCCGGTCGATGGCCTGGTGGCCTGATCCGGTGTTTTGATAAACGGTACCACAAAAGGCTGCCTGAATATGCTGCCACTCCATATCGGCATCTTGCAGTGCATGGAGGATTGCCTCGGTCCCTAACTCATAGCCCTCTCGAAATACACGACCCTTCTCTCCGTCGTAGCTATCAAATCTGGTTAGCCCAACGCCCGCTATTGCAACGTCCCTCAGTTTTCTCATTGGATTGCCCTTATTGTAAGGGGTTACAGGCTGAGTTTCCAGGCTCCTGTCTCGTTACCTTAGTGGTTGTGGTAGAGAACAGAGCAACCCTGTGGATTATTCCCAAATACCTTCGGAGGAATTTTAACTAAGTCAATCGTTATTTCACCCTAACATGGTATTGGGTAGAAACAATGAAATTTGAGGAAAGATTACCAGCAAGGAGATACAAACTATATCGGCGCCGAGGAAAGGCACGATGCCCCGAAATATATCGTAGAGAGGGACATCTTGAGCCACTCCGCTGATAACGAACACGTTCAAACCAATGGGTGGCGTGATCAGCCCTATCTCTACCACTCTCACCATCAATATCCCGAACCATATCGGATCGAATCCCATTTCCAATATGAGGGGGAAGAAAATAGGCACGGTAAGCAGAATCATCGGCAGAGAATCCATAATACAGCCGAGGAGCAAATAGATGAATAAAATCGCGAAAATGATCGCAAGGGGGGGCACCTTGAGCCCACCCACAAACATAGCGAGCGCCATGGGCACTTTAGTTATTCCCAAAAAGAAATTCAACAGCATGGCGCCAATCAAAATGGCAAAGATCATGCCCGTAGTCCGCCCCGCACTAAAAAGGCTGTCCATAACGGTTTGCCTATTAGCCAGTCCCCTGACCGCCATGATGAAGAAACCCCCCAAAGCCCCAACTGCTGCCGACTCAGTTGGAGTGAAGACCCCCACATAGATACCGCCAATTACCACCAAAAACAAACAACCTGCCACCCAGATATTTTTAAATCCGGAGAACCTTTCTCCCCAGGTCACCTGAGGTCCCGGAGGAGCCCAGTCGGGACGAAAACGGGTCATGATAAAGATCGTAAGCATATAAAGGCTGGCCTCAAGTATTCCAGGGAAAAAGCCAGCCATAAAAAGCCTGCCTATTGACTCCTCAGTCATTACCGCGTAAAGGACAAGAACTACGCTGGGAGGTATCAAGATCCCAATGCTCCCACCGGCAGCAACGCATCCCGTTGCCAACTTTGGATTGTACCTAAACTTCCTCATCTCCGCCAAGGCCACTGACCCCATGGTTGCTGCTGTGGCTAAGCTTGAGCCGGAAATAGCGGCAAAGCCCGCACATCCCCCCACGGTGGCCATGGCTAGACTGCCCGGTATACCCCCGAGGATTTTGTTCATACCAAAGTAAAGATCCCTGCTCAACCGCGCACGGAACGCAACCTCTCCCATGAGCACGAAAAGGGGGATGACCACCATGGTATAAGAGGCCGAATACTGGTAGGGGAATGTCTTTAAGATGCTGAGCGCTCCGCTCATGCCAACGACATAGAATGCGCCGCAAAAGCCTATGAGGGCCATACCGAAACCTACCGGCATACCCAAAAACAAGAGCATAAACAGGGCCATGAGGGCGATAATGGCAATAACCGTTAAATCCATCTATTCCTCACCTTTCGGTATCAGAGAGACCAAGACATGTCTTAACAATACCACACAGAGCAAGGCGCAACCAAAAGCCGCAAAGAGATAAAAGGGGTACACAGGCACATGTAAAATTGGAGATCTTAGGCCTTCAATTTGTAAGGCCTTGGCCCGCACTATATTCTGCTGAGCTATTAGGGCAAAGAGGCCCAAGCTGAGAATGGACATAACACCCCTCAGCGCATTTTGGGCCGTCCGAGGCAAGCGAGAAACAACAAGGTCTATGATCACATGTCCATCTGCCGTTTCGGTGTAGCTAAGGGCACTGAACACCACAACAGCCATCAGAAACATAACAAGTTCATTGCTGCTCGCTATAGGGCTATTAAACAGGTAGCGCAGGCAGACATCCGCCACAATGAGAAACATCAACGCCACCATGCCGCCTGCGCCACCTATAATGTAAACCACCCGGCTACAACGGTGAATTATCCGCCTCAAAGCATGCGCATAACCAGATTTCATGGTTATATGATCCTCGTTACTCGCCGCTATTTCGTGTACTGTTTCAAGAGCCGCTCCGCCTCATCGAGAACCGCTTTTCCCGGTAAGCCCTTTGCCTTCATATCAGACAGCCACCTTTCCCAGACGGGGGAAGTAATCTGCTTCCACTTCTTTACCTCTGCTGGTGAAAGCTCTATGATCTCTTTGCCTTTCATTGCCCCTACTTTCGCCTTGACCTCGTTGTTATAACGATCAAACTCTTTCCCAAAGAACAAGGACCCGGCGGCACCAGCATGCTCGTCAAATATCTTTTGAATGTCTGGGGGCAAGCCTTTCCAGGCATCAAGGTTCATCAGAAAAACGAGTGCCGGCTGGTACATGTATGCGGTAGTCCAATAGTCTGTTACCTCCCAGAGCCTGTGCCCACCACAAGCCTCCCAGCTAATCATCCACCCGTCTATCACTCCCCTATCCATTGAGGTGTAAATCTCGCCTGGAGGCATGAGCGTAGGAGATGCCCCCAATTCCTTCAGCATTTCCGTTGGGGCACCGGCAAGGGACCTTATCTTCATCCCTTTAATATCTCCCGCAACGCGTACCGGCTTTTTGGTTCCGATCGGCGTTGGGGCATCACTGTAAAGATTAAGAACCTTTACGTCTGGGTAATCCTTCTTAAACTCTGGGATTTTTTCGTAAAGCGCCCAGAATATGCGGCTCCCAACCTCGGCACTGGGGAGGCCCAAAAAGGGGAGTTGTATCACGTTGGTGAGCGGGAAACGCCCCGGGAAGAAGCCCGGAATAACACAACCCATGTGAACAGCGCCTTGCTTAATCATCTCATAGGCCTCCATTGGCGGACCGAGAACGGCGCCCGGGTAAAAAGTCATCTTTACCTTACCGCCAGTAGCCTCCTCAACCTTCTTGATCCAGGCCTGGTAAAAAAGAGCCTGTCCACCGGAAGGTGATCCATGATAATAGACGTTCAGTGATATGGGTTTGGCTGGCGCTTGTTTTGCGCCAACTGGCATTAGAACGATCAGGGTCGCCGCCACTGCAATAACGAAAATACTCGTAAGTAACCTCGTCAATCCTTTCTTTTCCATGGCTTTTCTCCTTCTTCTAACTTTTTTCTTAGTTCGAATTCGGACTTGATGCCTGAGTCATTTTGCTATGGCACTTTTCGTTTTCACCTCCTTTCCTGCTATGCATGCATTATGGGGATCGAGGTTTCCTGGGCTAATTTGGATATATAAGCCTCTGAGCATCGACCTTGCTGATTCTGGACTCGAGTCTCAATCCCCCACCAACGATCCTCGTGCTTCCAGTCTCCTCAAGGTTCGTGCCATCTCGAGCAACCGTTTATCTCGTTCGCGATAGAGCTCTTGTTCGCTCTTTCCCTTATACTCGAAGAAACCTCGGCCTGTTTTAACGCCAAGGTATCCCTTGTCCACTAACTCTTGCAGCTTCTTGTATTCGTAGTCCAGCGGAACCTCCACAAATCCGGGGGGATGGCGGGTCTTCATGCTGATACCCCCAAAGTCATACCGAGCCACCACCCCCACCACCATCATGCGAAAGGCAAGGCCCACTATCACTGCCTCATCCAGGTGCTCGGGCGTGATATAATCGTTGTCCAGGAGGAAGTTCACCTCGCGGTTCAGTGCGTGCTGGATACGGTTGACCGCGTAGCCCGCGATAAACTTGTTCATGACAACAGGGCGTTTGCCGATCTTCCGTAAGGTCTGAACCACAGAATCAAGGCTCGCCTGAGCCGTCTGCGGTCCCCCGGTCACATCCACCAGGGGGATCAACTGAGGAGGGGCATACCAGTGGGTGATCAATACCTTGTCAGGGCGGGAGGTCTCTACGAAATCGAAGATATTCAAAAAAGAGGTATTGCTCGCCAACAGGGCCCTGGGGGGGCAGTAGGTGTCCAGCTGGATGAATATCTCCTTTTTTACCTCCACGTCCTCAAACACCGCCTCTATTGCCATATCAACATCCTCTGCCCCCTCTTTGAGGGAGGTGGTCCAGGTCACACGCTCGACGATGTTATCACGGGCTTCCTCCAGGAATCCCTCCTCTTCCATGGTCTGGAGGCTTGATTTCATCAAGTTCAAGCCCCGGTCCAGGGCCTGCTGGGTGGTATCGACCACGGAAACCCGGAAGCCTGCCTGGGCAAACGTCTGCGCGATCCCATGACCCATTACCCCCGCACCAACAATCAGGATCTTTCTTTTCTCTTGCTTCATAACGGTATCCTCTTGCTGAGCGTTAGTCAAGCTTGACAATGATCACAAGCATGGAACCCGGCTCGGTCCCCATGGCCTCAATGCTGCGTTCCTCGCCCGGTGGGATAAAGAGCACATCGCCCGGCTCAACGAGGTATTCGTCGCCCTGCTTTCCCCGCACCATGATAGAGCCAGAGATGCCGTAATAGATTCGCTCGGTGGGCGAGGCGTACATCTCGGCCCCTCCTTGAGGGAGGAAGTGGGAGATCGTAGCGCTGAGTCGCTGTGCTCCGTCCTTCGGACCTACCTTGTGAAGACCCCACTGATCGAAGTGGCGCTTTACCTCGACATGTTCACCTTCTCCTCTTTTAATGAGTTTCATTGCCAGAGCCTCCTTTCTTTGATAGTGTGCGATTTAGCCGATCGCCGTCAGCCCGCCATCCAGGTAGATGATCTGACCGGTGATAAAATCCGAAGCCGGTGAGGCAAGAAACACACAGAGCCCCGCCGCCTCCTTGGGATCGGCTACCCGCTTGAGGGGCACATTTCCCACGTATCGCTGAATCTGCTCAGGGGTGCGTTTCGCCAGTACCTCAGGGGTTGCCACCAGAGACGGGGCAATAGCATTGACCGTGATGTTGTATTGCGCCCACTCAGAGGCAAGTGCCCTGGTTATCATATCCACCGCTCCCTTGGTGGCACAGTAGCCCAGGTTTCCGCCCCACAGGGTGGCCCGTGCACCCCGCACCGATGAGAGGTTGATGATCTTGCCCTTCTTGTTGTTGATCATGGTCTTGCCGAACTCCCTGCAGCAAAACATGACTCCCCTCACGTTGAGATCAAAAAGGTAGTTCCAACCCTCCAAGGGGAATTTATCGGCAGGCTCCTTGGGAAAACCCGAGCCATGGGCATTGACCAGTATGTCCACGGTGCCGAACTGAGAGACTATTTGCTCGGCTACCTGCATCACGCTCTGCTCATCATTCACGTCCACCTGAAACGCCGTGACCTCTGAGCCCGTATCGGCCTGAATGGTTTTGGCCACCTCCTGGAGCCGCTCCAGGTTGCGGCTTGCGATGGCAAGCCGAGCACCGTACTGAGCCAGTCCGCTAGCCATTGATCCACCGATGCTGCCTGCTCCCCCTACAACGACAGCGACTTTGCCGTCTAATCGAAACATGTCCGCCATATCTTAGTCCTCCTTGTCTCACCCCTCTTGGGGCAATTCAATTTTACCCTCACAACGGCTTGAGGCCGAGTAGTTTCCGGGCCTCATTGGGTTTCATGGGCTCTTTGCCCAACTCCCGGGCAATCCGCACCGATCGAGCCACTACCTGGGCATTGCTCGCAGCAGGCTCACCCTTGCGGTAGTAAAGGTTATCCTCGAACCCGACACGGATACCTCCCCCGAGGATCATGCCCATGGTAGTGAGAGGCAGTTCCTCCTTTCCGATGGCGAGGATGCTCCAGATCGTATCATCCGGTTCGGGAAGATCCTCGAGAAACATCCATAGATGTCGAGGCGTCGCTTCCACACCTCCATGATACGCATGACCGAGCGCGAATTCCACGAGGTAGGGCTTGTCTACCAGGCCCTTGGCAATGAGGTTTTTTACCTCACGCAGGTGAGAGAGATTGAATACCTCCATGGAGGGTTTCACCCCCGCCTCCCTCATCCTTTCGGCCCATTCTTCGAAGTGTTTCGCCCATCGCAAGTCCCCGGTGCCTGCATAGGGACCGAAGCTGCGGACCATCGTTCCCATATCCAGGGATGCCACCTCGGGTTTCGGATCCGCCCCGAGGCATCGTATCTTATCCTCCTCTGATACCTGGGGGCCGGTGCCGGTTGTATCCTGAATAATGATATCGCAACCGAGGGACCGTATCTTGCTGTGTATTTCGCTGTACACCGCCGGGTCTCCGGTGGGTATTCCGTTCTTGTCTCGGGCATGGATGTGGAGTTGACATGCACCTTCATTCCAGCAATCATAGACAGCTTTCGCGATCTCGTCAGGCTGTTCTGGTACATTGGGATTCCGATCCCTGGTTCCTGCAACCCCACCGGTTGTGGCCACCGTGATCATAACCTTATCTTCAGGTAATTTCACGCCTACTCCTCCACAATAGCCACTAACCGAACCAAAGAGGCATCGCCCTCCTCATACTTGATGGGAAAGGCCGCAATGGTACAGCGCATTCCGGTTACCTCATCAACGTCGCCGCCGGCGTTCTCGATACCGGGGATTCCGGCACCGTAGAGAATCCGGTGGGCCGGTTCATTTTCAGGGTATTCTATATCCGGGTCCCGTCCCGTCTCTCGCCGGTACTCCTCATCCAGCCAGGGCATTACCTTGGAGAGGGGATAGTGTCCCAACGCGAGGTCAGTGGCGCCGGCAGTCTGGGCAACCCCTTTCACCTTTTTCTTCACGAGCCACTCAGCCCCCTTTCGGTAGAGCCCGGGATAGTGATTCCAATACTCATAGTCTGAGACCTTCCATTTATGATGCCACCCCGTGTTGATCACCACCCAGTCTCCCGGTTCTATCTTAGGCTTGGCCTTCTCCAGGTCTTCTGGGGTGATTTCTTCCCATTTCTTCTTGTACCTCATATCCACGACCACACCGGTCCCATAACAGCTGGTGAGCGGCAGTTGGTCGATTGACCATCCTCCTGGTGTTACGTGGATCTCGGCATCCATATGGGTGCCGTGATGCATCTTTAAGGTGAGAACCGTGGTGTAGCGTCCCTTGTCACGAGCGGGGTATGCAACCCGTCTGATCTCCACATCCGGCATTTCCCCAGGGTGAGGCCACATGGGTGTATTCCGCCCTAACGGGTGGCTTAGATCAACAATTTTGGTACTCATTTTTATACTCCTTTTTTAAACGGTTATGTATCTTAGCTCAAGCAATGCTCTAGTTTTTCCATCCAAGCAGACATTGAAACATCCTTATAAGAACACCTTTATGATTTCATAGCAAATTCACGTTCTCGTCAACTCTATGCGATATTTGTATAAGTCAGGCCGGAAATACGTTAACGACATAAACAAGGGCGAACCATCTCTGGAATAGTATTCCCGTTCGATAACAAGAACAGGGCTCTTTGGTGGAATGGATAGGTTTCTCGCAACGACCTCATCGGCTACCGCCACATCGATCGTTTGACTCGCACGGTGTGCCCTTGTATTCGATTTCTCCTCGACAAACACGATCATGTCAATCTTTTCCGACAGCTCTTCCGGGGAAATCTTTTCCCCCAAATCAGGAGGTAGATAGACAAAGGAATAACCAAAAGGCCCTTTTGTGGCTAACCGAACCGCTTCAACCATAAAAACCTTTTGGTGTTCCTTTAACTTAAATACCTTGGCCACATGAGGTGGGGGAAGAAATTCCTTGTATGCTAAGACCTTGAGACGAGTGCCTCTCCCCGCAGCGATCAGGTTTTCAATCGTGCCCTTCAAGGCCAGCTGCTTAAGCCCCGTTCTATCGGTTACAAAACTGCCCTTTCCACGCTCCCGATAAATAAAGCCCTCCTGCACCAATTCTGAGAGGGCTTGACGCACGGTAGCGCGGCTGAGTCCATAATCGATGCAGAGCGCGGATTCCGATGGCAGGCGCTCCTGACCTTTTAGTTCATTTGAAAGGATCTTAGATTTGAGGATATTCTTGAGTTGAAAATAAAGAGGAGTTGGTCCAGGATCAAACAGCATGCCCTTTCTCCCAAAGGAAGAGATCAGACTATCTGATGAGAGACTTATAATAACATTATAATAACCTAATATCTAATATATATCTTTTGTCAATAAAAAAACTTTTTGCTAGCATTATTCTTGAGCAACACGAATATAAATAAGTTCGAGTATATCCTAAACCTGCCTCACACATCAGCGAAACTAAGGAGATTCTAGAAGTGGTAAAGTATAAGCATGTGTTTTCGCCTTTCAAAATTGGGAATGTAGAGCTCAAAAACAGGATTGAGATGCCACCTATATTGCCATGTTCGGCTACACCCGATGGTTTCATGACCAGGGAAATGATAGAGTTCTACCGGTCATTTGCCAAAGGCGGAGCTGCGATTATTACTATTGGGGATACCCCTGTAGACTTCGAGTATGCACGGGGACATTTTGCCCAGTTAAACCTCGGTGATGAGAGGGTGATACCTGGACTGAGCTCAGTGGCAGAGGTTATTCATGCCTATGGGGCAAAGATATCCATCGAGCTGAACCACGCTGGCAGGTTAGCGCCACCACGGGTTCTCAATGGTAGAAATCCTATTGCGCCTTCGCCATTGCCTCCAAAAACGGAAGAGATAGCAGCTACGGTTGAAGGTAGACGGAAAACCCAGGTTACGGAGATGAACCAGGACATGATAGACCAGGTGATCGATAATTTCGCTAGTGCCTGTTATCGATGCCTGGAAGCCGGGCTCGATATGGTAATGCTGCACGGCGGTCATGGCTGGCTTTTGGGACAGTTTGTATCGCCTTACTCGAACAAAAGGAAAGATGCCTATGGTGGAAGCCCTGAAAACAGGGCGAAATTCGTAGTCGACCTCCTGACAGCCATCAGGAGGCGAGTGGGCAACAGGTTGGCCTTGGAGTATCGCGTTAGTGTGGATGAAGTTATTCCCGAAGGAATGCACGAGGAGGAAACCATCGAGTTCCTTAAAATGATAGAAGATAAGGTCGATCTCATTCATGCATCAGTGGGCCTAATAGGCGACCCTAGATGCACAACTCGTATAATCCAGCCTATTTACTCCGCACATGCTTTTAACGTGGGAAGAGCGGAAAAGATAAAGAAAGCGTTGAGAACTCCAGTGACATGCGTCGGCTCGATTATGGACCTGGCAACGGCTGATAGAATTATTGCGGAAGGAAAAGCCGATATAGTCGCCATAGGACGGGCACATATGTCAGACCCTGAAATCATAAATAAGACTATCCGTGGTGAACTAGACGACATAAGGCCTTGCATTCGCTGCAACCTGTGTCATGAAAGAGTGGCTCCTCCCGTTTCCCTGCCAATTCGGTGTACGGTAAATCCAGTAGTCGGCAGGGAATTGGAATATAGATATATGCGTATGCGGGAAAAGAGGAAGACTGTCCTTATAGCAGGAGGTGGGCCAGCAGGCATGGAAGCCGCCTTAGTGGCCTCTTCACGAGGGCATCAGGTGGCCCTGTATGAAAAGGAAAAAGAGCTGGGTGGAGCCCTCCAATACGCAGCAGGGCCTGCATTTAAATCCGATATGAAGAAGTATCTGGATTGCATTATAATGAAGACACAGCAGGCGCCCGTGGAGATCAAATTATCGACTGAGGCTACTGCCGTGTCCATCAAAGCCGCAAAACCGGATGTGCTCATAGTGGCAGTTGGTGCAGAGCCTATCAGTCCGGATATTCCGGGCGTGGATAAGCCTCATGTTACATGGGCAGGGGATGTGGAGTTAGGCAAGGCAAAAACAGGGGAGACGGTACTAATAGTCGGAGCCGGATTGACCGGATGCGAAACTGCGCTGCACCTTGCTCAGCAAGGCAAAAACGTGAAGATCTTTGATATGATTAGTGAAGCGGAAATTGCCAAAGATGTCGCCTCTGTCAGCAGACCGGTGTTATTACAATTGCTTCGTGAGCACGGCGTTGAATTCAAGACCGAGGTGAAACGGGAAGAAATAACCGACAAGTGTGTCCTTGTCATTGATAGGCAGGGGAATCGATTTGAAATACCCGCTGACACCGTCGTGTTGTCCGCAGGCTTCAAGGCTCGGCGCGAAACCGTGAATTCATTTCGGGGATTAGGACCTGAGGTCTACGTGGTCGGGGATTGCTCAAGCCCACGCAATCTCATGGCGGCAATCCATGATGCCTTCAATGTTGCTGTGGAAATATGAGGAATAGACCTTTTTTCGGTAACAGGTGTTACGGGCGTGTCCACTCGTTGCAAGCGATGCCCACTAAAGTGCCTATAATGTCCATGGTCTCTACTTCTCACCAAATGGATAGTCGGGTTCCTCTTCTAACGGTATCTTTGGCTGAGGTGTTTGATACTGGACCTCGGTATTCATGGGGATTTGTGCATTTGGCAGAATGAGAGGATTGCTCACGAATTCATCCAGTGATTTCCAAGTAACAATATTTGCATCCAAGAAATCCTGGTAAACATTCCACCAGTGTAGCTTAACTCCGCTGAGGTGGGTTTGGGCCACCAGAATGATACGCTCTTCTTTCAAGCCAAATAGAATCTCTTTGAAATCCTGCGGAGTCGCACCTCTGCTCCACAAGGATTGGTCGCATAACGAGCCGGTACCCAGCTGTTTTGAAGGTACGTTGCTCACAGATACAATTGTGACATCATACTCCTTTGGCTTGTATACCACCGCTCTCGCTCCAGACGCCCCTCGGGCAAACACATACCCAACTCCAAGTGCATCGGCCGCTTTCAGCGTAACTTCATCGTAGGCAGAGTACTTCGAGCCAAATATCCGCATGGGTTTACCTGTACGTGCTTCAACCTTGTGCTTTATGCGGGCCATCACTTCGTGTTGAAACCTATACGGTCTATCCCAAAAGGGCTGTTCATTGTAAGAACCGCAAATCTCAAATCCTTTCTTGGATAAATTTTTTATCATGCCGCTCTGCTCGGTTAGCATATACTCATTTGTCTGAATAACGGCGGGCATTCCCCTTCTTTCAAATTCATCAGCCCAGTGTCTTAAACCTTTAACATTTCCGTGGTCTATTATGAGAAATAGCGCTTCAATGTGATTAGCTTTACTCTTCTGCATCTCTCTGCCTTCTTTGGATTGATAAAACAAATAGATAAAGAACGAGGTTTCCCTTATTCAATGAGGTACCCAGAGTACAGTTCTTGGCTTTTGCCGTAGGTGATCACCCGGCTCGTCTGTCTGCCCAAATCTCATGACCCTTAGAGATCAAGCCCCTCAATAGCGACGACTCGGATCATCGAGCCGTCACCTTTTATCCACCTGAGCGGGAACGCTGCGATGGTAACCCGTTTGCCGGTAACTTCATCAATCTCGCCCCCCACGTTCTCAATACCGGGAATATCGTTGCCGAGCAGGATTTTGTGGGCTGGTTCATAGATCGGCCATTTCTCTTGGGGGTCCTTTCCAGTTTCTCTTTTGTACTCCTCATCAAGCCAAGGCATGATCTTGGAAAGTGGTGCATGGGCAAGTGGACTGTCAAGGGCTCCACCAGTTATGCCGAAACCCTTAATCCCCTTCTCGAGCATCCATTCGGCCCCTTCTTTGTAGAGACCAGGATAATGGTTGATATAGACGTAGTGGTCATCCCATTTGTGATGCCAACCGGTATTCACGATCACCCAGTCGCCCTTTTCGATCTTTGGGCTGGCCTTCTCGAAATCATCTGGGCCGATGATATCCCATTTTCCCCGGTGACGCATATCAACGATCACCCCGGTGCCAAAGCAACTGCTTAGAGCGACTTCATCAATGCCTTTGCCATCACCGATAACATGGAAAGGGGCATCCATGTGGGTGGATGTGTGCATCTTGCAGTGAAACACCGCCGACTGCTTTCCATCCCGTTCGTGATATAGCATCCTCTCAATAACAAGGTCTTGCATCTGACCTACCCAGGGCCAGATGGGGATACCCATCTCGATAGGTTGTGACAAATTGTAGAATCTCAGATCTGTCATGACAATATCCTTTCTAAATTAAGACTGTTCAATACTCTGAAACCTGCTTACAGCAAGGCTTCCAGAGGGCTAATTTTACGAGTTACCCCCCATTTAGGGGGCTTAGGGCATACAAAGAATGCAATTTAGGCAAAAGTAACCGCCACTTCAAAGGGTAAAGTAACCGCATTTTTGATAGGATTTGTCCTTCTTTTCTTTGACAAGCTAATTTTGCCTAATATTTTTTGATATGAAGGGGTTATTCTTCGTTATTGTTACCTTTTTTGTGCATTTTTTGCATTAAATACTTAATGGGTTTAATATTGAACGGTCTCAAATTATTTTTTTGTTGGTTCACTCGACAATGTAAGCAACCGTTTACCGGAGCCACCACACAAAATTGTTCAAATTTATCTTTACTCTCGGTCCAATACTATCTCTCCCAGGTATACATCCGTCCGTGTCTTGACACCGAATTCTTTCGGAGCATATCCTTCATGTTCGATCTTTATGGTGTATTCTGTGTCAGGTTCAAGCCCTTCAAACTCAAAGTCCCCGAAGTTATCGGTCTT
>CP070657.1:2828945-2833026 GCA_020355085.1 Deltaproteobacteria bacterium | reverse complement strand
ATATGAATTATTAAATACTGCCAACAAGAGAAACGTAATAGCCGTTATGTTAACCGCCCACGCACTGAGTCCCGACGACCTAAGGAGATCCTTCAACGAGGGAGCAGCCCACTATGTGCCCAAGGATAAGATGGCCGAGATTACCACCTATTTGACCGATATCTTAGAGGCAAAGGAGAAAGGGAAAAGCCTTTGGTGGCGCTGGCAAGAGAGATTTGCCTCCTACTTCGATAGAAAATATGGCCCTGATTGGCAAAAGCGTCATGGCATAGCGGTGAGATGAAAGATTGAGGAATTGAGAAAGGCAAATTCTCGTATGCCGCCGAAAGGACGGATGAGTTCATCGTTTGCAACCTGAAATTTCGTCTATGTATTGAGTATCATATTCTCCAACTATTAGCAGAATGAATCACGTTCTGTTCTATTCCTGGAGATAGCGCTGTGGGCAGACAGGGTGAAACGGTCAAATGGCGGGAGGAGTGGAGACCTAAGAAGCGATACCATCAGTATGTGTTGAGCTATCAGGATCTTCAGGTCTATCCCTGCTGGTACCTGGATTCAGTCCATAGCATTCCCCCATGGACACCTCTTTTTGCGTGGAGTTGGACGCATCACCAGCGATATGGCGACCTTTGGGCAGCTGAAACTATGGGATTTCCCACGTCCAGAGACACGGATTGGCGTGAAGTAGATGGGTGCGGTTATATGAGCCCAATCCTTGTCACTGACAAAGATGAACAAGAGAAGAGGACGGTCCGGTTTAAGGAACACCTAAAACCATTCATTGACGATTATGACGGCATTTGGTCGCGTGTTGTAAAGGAATTGATGGATAACTATGAAGGCTTTAAAGCATTCGATGTCAACCGCGCAACATACTCCGAACTCTATGACCATTTTGATGCCGTATTTCATTTCAATAACAGGGTGTGGGGATTGCATTCATGGTTGATGTATACATTGTCGGGGCTATATGCCTTATTTGAAGACATATGTCGAGAACGGATCGGCATTGATGATACTAGCCCGATATGGCACAGGATGATACGGGGTTTTGACAATAAACTGTTTGAAGTGGATCGGCTTCTCTGGAAATTATACGAACGAGCTGTCGAGCTGGGCGTAGACTGCGTTATCAAAGATAATCCCTTACACGAAATTGCGCCTGCCCTGCTGGAGACCGAAAAGGGAGAGAGATGGTTGGAGTCAGAAGATGGCTTTCGAGATTTTCTGCAAGAGCATGGCTGGCGGATGCCCAGAATGATGGAGTTCAACTGCAAATCATGGATCGAAGATCCCTCACCCGCGTTTTCATTTATCAGACAGTATATTGAAACATCAGCTTATTTCGAAATGGACGTGCGGAGGCCGGAAATAGTGAAGGAAAGAAAAGAGGCCGAACAGGAGGTTGTTGAACATTTTCCTCGTTCCGAGAGGAATTGGATAAAAAGGCTTATGCGCGTTGCCCAGAAGGCCGGGGTTTTCAGCGAAGGGCATACCTATTACTTTGAGCATATGTCGCATTCGTTGATGAGGAGAGCTGGATTGGCCTGTGGCAAAAGGATGGTAGACAAAGGACTCATGGGAGATCCTGAAGATTTTGTATTTCTATTGCCCGATGAAATCAAGAAAAACATATTTTCCCTTTGCTTGGATTATCATTCAGTCATTTCCGAACGAAAGGACTATTATGAAAACTACTCCAAAAGGCTAAACAGGCCTGCCTTTATCGGGAAACTCGCGGATGATCCCAATAGCGCCATGGAATTCATGTCGGCCACAAAAGATGATGTGATGATGAAGATTACAGTTGGCAAGGAGGCGGGCGCCTCTGCTGACCTGGAGGCAGATCTCTACGGAAATCCGGGAGCACCGGGTATCAGTGAGGGAACGGTGAGGGTGATTTCCTCTGAAAACGATATTCCTACAGTCAAATCGGGTGACATCCTGGTAGCTACAACCACCTATTCAGGCTGGACCCCCGTGTTTCCTCTGCTAAAGGGTGTGGTGCTTGACAGCGGAGCAAGCCTTTCCCATGCGGCGATAGTTGGAAGGGAGTACAACATACCCGTAGTGATCCAAACCAAGAAGGCTACTGCGAGTTTAAAGAATGGACAAAAGGTGAGGATTGATGGCAGTCGAGGTGCTGTCTGGATTCTACCGGGGTAAAGATGGCAAGTGATTTGATGCTTTGGTTTAGGGATATTCAAAAAGCGCATATTCGCCAGGTGGGTAGAAAGGCTGTTAGCCTGGCAGAACTGGCACGCATAGGAATTCGGGTTCCGTCAGGTTTTGCATTGACGCTAAAGGCACATGAGAGAACAATGCATGAAACAGGCCTGGATGAGAGGATTCGCTGTTATCTTGGAAAATTCGAGAAGGCAAATCTACTGAGCCTTAAGAATTCGCAGAGCACTGGAAATCATATCCTGAAAATGATGAAAGGCACTAGACTGCCTGAAGATATACGCAGTGAGCTTTTTGTGGCCTATGAGAGACTTTGTGAGTTTACCGGTATTCATAACGTGCCGGTCTCTGTGAGGTCAAGTGGCCCTATAAGCCATCCCGGGTTGTTTGATACCTATCTGAATGTACAAGGGAAAGCTCAGCTTGAACAAAAGGTTGTTGCAAGTTGGGCGAGCGTATTCGCACCACGGGCTATCGCCGATCGGGCCTTACGAGGATCACTTGCTGAAGAGTACTACATTGGCGTTGTCATTGTCCAAATGGTAAATGCGAGGTCAGCTGGGGTCTTATTCAGCGTAAATCCCATAACAGGTGACCTGAATGAGGCAGTAATAGAGGGAAGCTGGGGACTAGGGGAGAGCGTCGTGCAGGCAAAGGTAACACCTGATCAATTTACCATTGACAAGAAATCGCTCGAGCTAAAGGAAAGAATTATCAATGAAAAGCTGACAGAGGTGATAATGACTTCTCAGGGTACGGTCGCTAGGCCAGTTTCTCGCGAAAGACAGGCTGTAGCCTGCTTAACTGAAGATGAGGTGAGAGAACTGGTGAGATTAGCAAAGATTGCCGAGATCTATTATGGGGGTATACCGCAAGATATGGAATGGTCGATCGCTGCCGACTATCCGTTCCCTGACAATGTCTTTTTCCTGCAGACGCGCCCTGTGGTTGGGGTGCAATGGGATACCAAGTACGCTGATAAGCCTGCCGGGAAAAGCGCCACCGACCACATCGCTGACCTTATGGTCGAGCGCCTTATCGGATGAGTTAGAGATCTTTTCTCACCAAAAAAGCAGCGGCCAGACCCGTGGACCTCCCTATGCCGAATTATCCGATCCTGTTGGTCCCTACCCGAGGCGATATGGGGTTAACAAGCCTATCAGCGGAGCCAAGATTAAGGCATTGCCCGAGCTCCACCCTGTCCATCCCCACACAATTATCGGCCATAGATATCTCGTTATCCGGGACTGCACGCTATGCCCGCGTGCACGATGTGAAGGGAAATGCCAATGTTAGGCTGAGAAAGACTGGCAGCGATGGAATGCCGGGAAAGTCAGCACCCAGCAGCTCTTAATTCTTTGATAACCCAGAAAAAAAAGATTACCCCTATTTCAGGTAATCCCTTCAGATTCACTGCCGTCCCCAATCCCGATATGAGCGGGATGTTGTCCCGCGCAACAAAAAAGCCTAACCCTCAGCAGTTAGGCTATAAAAAACAGATGGCGTCCCCAACCGGATTTGAACCGGTGTTGTCCCGCTCAAAGAGCGGGGTGTCCGGGACCAGTAAAATAGAAGAGACCAACCATACTCGACTGATCTCTTCAAAAAAAGGGAATGGCGTCCCCAACCGGATTTGAACCGGTGTTGTCGGCGTGAAAGGCCGATGTCCTGGACCTGGCTAGACGATGGGGACGCGAGATGTGCTTCTTCTCTAAACTCCCTATTTTTGCAACCCCTCTCCTCATCCAGAACCGGTGCTGTCCCGCTCAAAGAGCAGGGTGTCCCCCGCGGTGCGGGATCTTCGACTGGCCTCTGACTAGATGATGGGGACGCAAATATTCATCGTTATTATAGGCATACCAGTGAATTAGTCAACACGTAATGGCCATGTTGT
>CP070657.1:2817836-2828845 GCA_020355085.1 Deltaproteobacteria bacterium | reverse complement strand
TGGCCTACCTGAAGTTTGACCAAGGCAAATTTGACGAAGCCATCTCTCTGTACCTGACCTATCTGGAGAAGGAGAAGTCGAACACGATCTACCGCTCTATGGCGTACTTTGGGCTCGCAGCTGCTTACGAGGCCAAGGGAGACTATCAGTCAGCCACCACCGCCCTTGAGAGAGTCTCCAAAGGCCAAAACGATTTTCTTAAAGAAGAGGCCCTGTTTTCATTGGGCAGGATGTATGAATTAAGCGGTCAAACGAAAAGATCACAGGATGTTTTCAAGCAGTTTGTCGGGCAGTTCAAAGACTCTCCGCTACTCCCTCTGGCAAAGTCGCATCTGAAAGAGTAACCTACACTATGAGATAAATCAAGCAGAGGACATACTGTACGTTAGCCCTTTTTCTGGCCCTTGCGCTCATGCCTTTCACATCATCGGCCTTTGAGATTGGGGCAAGAGGATACTACTGGTTCCCATCGCTGGACGGCAAGCTACGAGTTGATGAGGCTGGCACCATCGGCGATACCGTAGATTTTGAGCACGATCTGGCGTTACAAGACGAAGACTATCCTTCAGTAGAAGCATTTGTTGGGGTCAGTAAACATCACCTTGATCTTACTTACACCAAGGTTGACTACTCGGGCAGCAATGTGCTCACCAGAGATATTGTCTTCGACGGAAAAACCTATTCGATTGGTGACCTCGTGAGCTCTTCAATCGAATATAAGATGATCGATTTTCACTATCAATACGATTTCATTAATCTGGAAAATGCGCTCGCCGGTTTCTCCTTGGGCGGTGTCTTCCAGGTCAAATACCTTGACGGCGAGGTGAGCCTCAAAACCACCGGGCTCGACGAAAAAGAGGACTTTACCCTGCCGATTCCCATGGTCGGTCTCAACCTCCACATAGGGATTATTGCCGATATCCTTGAGGCCAGGGTGAGGGGAACGGCCATGACCTACTCCGGAGATTCAATGTATGAGCTTGTGGGTGACATATCATGGACTCCGTTTCCTTTTATTGGCATTCACGGGGGTTACAAGACCTTCGTCATAGACGTTGATGAAGAAGATGTTCTCCTCGATTACGACATGTCCGGGCCATATGTGGCCATCACCATAAGCTTCTGAAAACGATTGGGGGCTCTCAGAGCCCCTTATAAGCTCCCTTCTGATTTGTCTTTCCAGTACTCTTTCCATTTCCCTTGACATACCCCATCGCCTTTCTCATACTTAAAAAGTGGATCCGACCGGTAACTCAGCTATATCATGAAAAACACGCTTACCTTCATCATGGCCGGAGGCCGGGGAGAGCGGCTTATGCCACTCACCCAGGACCGAACCAAGCCGGCAGTCCCCTTTGGCGGTGTTTATCGGGTCGTGGATCTCACCCTCAGTAATTGTGTCAACTCTCAGCTTTACAAGATTATTCTTCTGCCCCAATATAAATCCCAGTCCCTCACCGATCATCTGGAAGACGGCTGGAATATATTCAATCACAAGCTGGGCCACTTTCTGAAGATTGTCCCGCCTCAACAACGGATCAGTGGAGATTGGTACCGAGGCACCGCAGACTCGATTCGCCAAAACCTCTACCTTATTGAACAAACCAGGCCCGAATACGTTCTCATTTTATCCGGTGACCACATCTATAAGATGGATTACAGCCTATTCCTAGGATATCACCAAGAGAAACAAGCGGACATGAGCATCGCCCTCATTGAGGTTCAAAAGGAGTTGGCCTCTCAGGTGGGCGTGGCAGAGGTTGATGAGGATTTTCGTGTGCTCGGATTTGAGGAAAAACCGAAGGAAAACCCCAAAACCATCCCTGGGGACGCAAATCACGTGCTCGCCTCCATGGGCATTTACCTTTTTAGAACGGAAACGCTCTTAGACGCCTTAAAAGCCATTAACAAGGATGACTTCGGCAAAGACATTATACCCTATCTGATCTCCGGATCGCGGGTGTATGCCTATCCCTTTCGGCAACAAAACAGAATCGAGGACTACGTCTACGATACCGATGAAAGCGGTGAACTCAGACTCCGGTTGGAGCCCAGAATACGAGACTCTTCCTACTGGAGGGATGTGGGAACACTGGATGCTTATTGGAATGCCAATATGGATCTCACCGGCCTAGATCCTTCGTTCAACCTCTATGGCCGTAAGTGGCCCATACACACCTACCAACATCCGGCTCCGCCTGCAAAGTTCGTCTTCAGCAATGAAAGGCCCGAAGGCTTTCGAGTAGGTAAGGCCCTCGACTCCCTTGTGGCGCCTGGATCCATAATAAGCGGCATCGTGAGAAACTCAATCATTTCCTATTACGTGATAGTCCGGAGCTGGGCAACGGTGGAAGAATCGGTCATTATGGACGAGGTAATCGTGGGTCGCCATTGCAGAATCAAGAAGGCTATTATAGACAAGCATAACGCCATCCCCGAATATACGGAAATCGGATACAACCCAGACGAGGATAATAAGCACTTCACCGTAACACCGCGCGGCATTGTAGTGGTACCAAAGGGGTTCTTCAAATAGCCTTTGCATTCGGTGAATATTTAGAGGGGGTAATGGCGAGAAAGGTTTCGGGGTATTCAACGATCTGGGCGGCTACCCCATCTTCGAAAGGCCGCCTGCCCAGGCATAAACATCCCGCAAGGGAAGGTTATTCTCAAGAGCTATCCTTTTGCATTCTTCATGTTCAGGCAAAAGGACTGCCCTGCCATCCTGATCGATCACCTTCTTGACGTTCATCTTTCCCCAAGGTGAATCGACCACCACCGTTTCTCTCTTCAACACAGTGCGTTGGCCGTAGCTGTATCGAACACCCAGGGTAGTAGACTCCCTAAAGATGATTGCGGTAAGTCGTTCCCTGTCTTCGGGTTGGCCGATTACCTGGAGTTGAATCCCCGGCCTGTTCTTTTTCATATAAACGGGACAGAAGCTCACATCGCGTGCGCCTGCCTCGAAGAGAGTCTCCATGAGGTAACCGGAGAGCTCCGGGCTCATATCATCCAGATTTGCCTCCAAAAGAACCACCGTCTCCGTGCTCTCTTTATCAGCATCTTTTCCGATCAGGATGCGCAATAGGTTTGGCCTATCTGACAATATCCTACTGCCCACCCCATAACCCACCTTTTCTACCACCATGGGAGGCATGGGGCCAAACGAAGAACAAAGTGAGGAAATAAGTGCCGCACCTGTAGGGGTAACCATCTCCACATCCTGACCGCTGGAATAGATAGGGATATTCTTCAAAAGCGCTATCGTTGCCGGCGAAGGTATGGGGATCTTGCCGTGAGCACTGGATATAATTCCGCTCCCGACCGGAATCCTCGACGCAAATACCTTTTCGATACCTAACAGTTCAATCCCGGCAACAGTGGCTACAATATCAACGATGGAGTCGACGGCACCAACCTCGTGAAAATGCACCTTCTTGGGAGAAATGTGGTGTATTTCGCCCTCAATCTCTGCTAGGTTTTCGAAAATTTGGATGGACTTCTGAATCACCGGGAGGGGTAAATCGCTGTTCTTGAGTATCTCCCGTATATCATCAAGATGACGGGCAGCTTGATCCGCCTCCTGCAGTGCAACGGAGAATCGTGTCCCGAAGATGTGATTTCTTTGCTCTGGTGTATTCGATATCCGGTAGCCGCTGAGTTTGAGTCCGGATAAGGTTGCCTCCAGTTTCTCAAAAGGAAGGCCGGCATCCAGCAGGGACCCTACAAACATGTCCCCGCTTATGCCGGAGAAGCAGTCAAGGTAGGCTATCCTCATTTTGATGTTATTTGCTTACAAGCCACGGGCTTTTTCCCGGGCTTCCTGTTTTTTCTTGCACTCAATACAGAGGGTAGTCACGGGCCGCGCCATGAGCCTCTTTTCCCCTATTTCCTTACCGCACACCTCACATACACCGAATTGATCGTTATCGATTCTATCGAGGGCTTCCTTGATCTTTTCAATCAGCTTCCTTTCCCTGTCCCTAATTCGCAAAAGGAAGTTCCTGTCTGTTTCCAGGGCAGCCCTATCAGTCGGATCAGGGAAGGTGTCCTTTAGATTAGTCATTCCATTGACCGTCTTGAGAGCCTCATCAATGAGCTCGTCGAGTTGGTCCTGAAGTAAGCCTCTGAAGTACTCTAACTTTTTCTTATCCATGCGATCAATCCTCAACTATATGTCATCTTGAACTCTTTATGCCTTTTATTCTATCCCAAATATGATTGGTCTTTCCTTCACGGGCCGTTTCTTCGAGTTCTTCGAACTCCATCAGCAGCTCGCGCTGTCTTTGGCTCAAATGGGTTGGTGTCTTAAGCATAACCTGAACAAAAAGATCGCCTCTCCTCTTCGCTCTCTTGAGGCTTGGCATCCCACAACCCTTAATCCTGATCACGTGGCCGGGCTGGGTAGCCTCTGGGATGAGAACTCTTCTGTCCTCACTACCATCGATAACCGGTATGGATATCTCCGTGCCGAGCGCTGCATCTACAAAAGATACCGGAATCTGACACCTCAAATCATCTCCTTCTCTCTCAAAAAAGACATGATCCCTCACGTGGATCACCACAAAGAGATCTCCTGCCGGTCCGCTATTTTCTCCGCTCTCCCCCTCGCCGCTGATTCTCAATTGCGACCCAGTGTCCACACCAGGCGGTATTCTTACCAGGACTCTTTTCTCGGCCCTGACCCTTCCTCTACCATCACAGCTGCTACATGGATCAACTATAATCTCACCGGTACCGGTACAGGTGGAACAGGTTGTTCTGATCTGAAAGAAACCTTGTGAGCGGATCGTTTCCCCTCTCCCATTACAGCTGGGGCATGTTGCAGGCTCACTTCCGGCGGCAATACCCGTTCCGTTGCAGATTTCACATGAATCGAATCTGTCAAAAACAATCTCCTCTTCCTTTCCTTGGTAAGCCTCTTCGAGGGTCAGATCTAGATCGTATCTCAGATCATTTCCCCTCCTTGCCCTTGTCGTCCTCGAACGCCCTCCTCCGAAACCGAAAAAACCATCGAAAATATCACCAAAAGCGGAAAAGATATCCTCAAAACCACCAAACCCGGCAAAGCCAATCCCCTTCAAGCCTTCATGTCCGTAAAGATCGTACAGTTTCTTCTTTTCTCTGTCGCTGAGCACCTCATAGGCTTCCGCTGCTTCCTTAAATTGTGCCTCCGCTTCCCTATCCCCCGCATTCATGTCGGGGTGATATTTGAGCGCAGTCTTTCGATAGGCCTTCTTTATTTCATCGGCGCTGGCTTCCCTGGGAATACCAAGGATATCATAATAGTCTCTCTGAGTTGACATGGTTATGAGGTTTCTTCCACAGTATCTTCGTCCTGCACATCAGGCGTATCTTCCGGTTCCCCTGGGCCCTCTGAGTCCTCAGGCGATGCATCAACCTCTGTTTCCTCAGCGATTACACCCTCAACCGGACTCGGCGTGTCTGTCAAGGCATCCGGCAATACAGAGGCACTCTCCCTTAATATGACCTTTTCCGCTTCGATCTCCCGTAAAGCGCTCACTATCTCTTTGTTTGAGGTAGGGATCAGGACTTCCTTACCCTTCCTCAGTTCAACCACCCGCTTCGCGGCCAAGTGAACCAATTCAAATTTATTAAAACCAAGCTTCAAGGCATCTTCGATCGTAATTCGCGCCATTCCAGATCTCCCTTTAAAAATTTGAATTTTTTATTATAATCAGCAAATGCATCGACGTAAAGCCATTTCTTTTCATTTCTCCCTATTTACTCAAAAATCTCCTTTTCCACCGATTATTCAGACTCCTTCGTCCCGAAAAAATTACTGCACTAATAACTTGTTCATTACACCGCTTTTGTAGTATTTATACAGGGTAGTAATAGTACCCTGCTCTGCCACATCTTTTGTATCGCGTCATGTTAGCTACTGTTTACAGCAGCTCAGTTATCGGCATTGATGCCTATACCGTAGAGGTAGAGGTGGATATCTCACGAGGTCTACCTTCATTTTCCACGGTGGGTTTGGCAGAAGGCGCCGTGAGAGAAAGCAAGGAACGGGTAAAGGCAGCGCTCAAGAATTCCGGCTATCATTTTCCTGCCGATAGGATTACCGTAAATCTTGCCCCGGCTGATGTAAAAAAGGAGGGTAGCGCATTCGATCTTCCAATTGCCTTAGGTATCTTGACTGCAACCGGCCTCATTTCCCCCACGGCGTTGAAAGGCCACCTCGTCATGGGGGAATTATCCCTAGATGGAAGTGTGAGACCGATAAAGGGCGCTTTATCCATGGCCATTATGGCAAAGGAATTCAAGTTACAGGGGATGTTCTTGCCGTCGGAAAACGTTGCGGAAGCAGCCGTGGTTGATGGAATAGCCGTTTATCCTACCAGATCGCTTTCGCAGTTGGTCCAAGCACTGAACGGGATAGACCCGATAGATTCTTTTGAAATACAAACAGACCCCATGAAGGATCAAATCGATTTCGACATAGATTTTAGCGACGTTTGCGGGCAGGAAAATGTGAAGAGGGCCGTGGAAATTGCCGCTGCAGGAGGCCATAACGTCTTGATGATCGGCCCGCCGGGTGCCGGAAAAACAATGCTGGCCCAACGTCTTGCCACTATCTTGCCGAGCCTTAGCTTTGAGGAAGCCTTGGAAACATCTAAGGTTTACAGCGTCATGGGCCTCATGCCCAGAGGCCAAGGACTGATCGTGCGTAGGCCGTTCAGGGCCCCGCACCATACCATATCTGATGCCGGCATGATCGGGGGTGGGGTGGTACCGAAACCGGGCGAGGTGAGCTTAGCCCACAACGGCGTGCTCTTTTTAGACGAGATGCCCGAGTTTCGGAAAAACGTTCTCGAGGTGCTCAGACAGCCCATGGAAACAGGGATCGTTACCATTTCTCGGGCTAACTCCACGGTAACATATCCAGCCAATTTTATTCTGGTCGGGGCGATGAATCCATGCCCCTGTGGGTTCTTTGGTGACCAAAAACGAGAATGCACCTGTTCTTATAGGGAGATACAGAGATACAGAGCGAAGATATCCGGGCCCCTCATGGACCGCATCGACATCCACATTGACGTACCGTCCGTCCCCTTCAAAGATCTCACGGGCGTCGGTCAAGGTGAATCCTCTTCACATATCTACCAAAGGGCGCTCGCCGCCAAAACGATCCAGGAAAAAAGGTTTCACAAGACGAAGATACACAGCAACGCCATGATGAATACCAGGCAGATCAAAAGATTCTGTGAAATAGGGGATCGGTCTAATGCTCTATTGGAAAAGGCCATGGAGAAATTTGGGCTCAGCGCCCGGGCCCTTTCGCGGATTCTCAAGATCTCCAAGACCATAGCGGATCTTGCAGGGGCAGACAGTATAGAAACGGCTCACGTAGCCGAGGCAATCCAGTATAGAACGTTCGATAGGAAGTTGATTGTATGAAACTGGTTATAAAGATAAGCCTTTTTGGCTTCATTATTGTCTTTCTCGCAATTGCAGGCATTGGGGTTGCCCTGTGGTACCTATGGTCCAGCAACCTTCCCTATATTGGGTCCCTCAAGAACTATAATCCCCCCATCATTACCGAAATCCTTGACGATAAAGGCCAGGTTCTCACCCAATTCTCCGACGAAAAGAGGATCTTGGTACCCCTGGAGCAGGTCTCCTACCACACGGTCAAGGCGTTTATCGCTGCGGAAGACGACCGGTTTTTTGAGCACAAGGGTATCGACTTCGTGAGTATCGCACGGGCCTTTTTTAAGAATATCATGGCGGGCAAGATTGAGCAGGGTGGAAGCACCATAACCCAACAGGTTACCAAATCCTTACTTCTGAAAAACCCGGCCAGAACCTACAAGCGAAAGGTACGGGAAGCATTGCTCTCACTTCAGATTGAAAGGGAATTCTCCAAAGAAGAAATCCTTTACCTCTACCTCAACCAGATATACCTGGGTCATGGTCAATACGGCGTTGAGGCCGCGAGCAGGACCTACTTCGGCAAGAAGGCGAGCGAATTGAGTATCGCCGAATCGGCCGTGCTGGCCGGACTCGCTCAAGCACCCAGCAAGGACTCACCGATTAAGCATTTCGACAGGGCCAAAATAAGACAGAAGTATGTTCTCGAACGGATGCGAGAGGAGGGTTTCATAAGCGATCAAGAGTATGAAGAGGCATTGGCTGAACCGCTGTACATACGGCCAGAAGAAGACGAAGTCCTTGAAAAGGCCGCCCATTTCATAGAGCACATCCGTCGCATTGTTGAGCGAAAATACGGACGCCATCTCCTTTATAAAGGCGGCCTCAAGATATATACTACCGTTGACCTTGAAATGCAGGCAGCAGCCAAGGATGCACTTCGAAGGGGAATAGAAGAATTTGACAAGAGGGAGGGATTCAGAGGCCCCATAAGAAAGATTGCCCCAGGGGATGAAGCAGGATTTATACAGCTCATGGTTGAGCGCTTGGAGGACAACCCCCTCGAGGTGGGCGCAACTACCGAAGGCATGGTCGTAGAGGTAGACAGCGTGAAGAAGGAAACCCTTGTCAAAATCGGAGATCACCTTGGGCTACTCCCTCTGTCGGGCATGGAATGGGCACGGATGCTCGATCCGGAAAAGGCCTACTTCGAGTCCAAACTTAAAGACCCGGCGGAGGTGCTCGCCCCCGGAGACGTGATTTTGGTGAAGGTTGAAGAAAAACTGGAGGGCTCTCCCGGCTGGATTCTTTCCCTCGAACAAACACCCGTGGCAGAAGCAGCATTGATCTGCTTGGATACAAAGACCGGCCATGTGAAGGCTATGGTGGGAGGATTGGATTTCTTCGAAAGCCAGTTCAATAGGGCTATTCAGGCAAAGAGGCAGCCAGGCTCCGCCTTTAAACCGATTATTTACACCACCGCACTCGACAATGGATTCAGCCCATCTTCCATAATTATTGACGCGCCCTTTATATCGCCCATTGGGGGAGAGGAGGAGGAAAAACTCTGGAAGCCTAGGAACTATAAGGAAAAATTCTTCGGCCCTACTCCCTTTAGGACCGGACTAATAAAATCTCGAAATGTTATTACCATCAAGATACTCGAAAAAGTCGGGGTTAACCGTGCAATCGATTATGCAAGACAGATGGGCATAGAATCCCCCCTGAATGCTGATTTATCTTTGGCCCTCGGTTCTTCAGGCACATCCCTTCTCGAACTGACGAGAGCTTACTCGGTATTCGCCAATAACGGCATGCTCCTAGAGCCTATCTTCATTACCAAGATTGTGGACAGAAACGGAGAAACCCTCGAAGAGAATCAGCCTTCCTTTACTGAGGCTATCGCGCCGGAAACGGCAGCAGTCATGACCGATCTCCTCGAGGCCGTAGTCCAAGAGGGGACCGGTTTTAGGGTGAAGGCGCTCAAAAGGCCCGTGGCAGGCAAGACCGGTACCACCAATGATCTGCGTGACGCATGGTTTCTCGGATTCACTCCCTCAGTCGTTACAGGGGTGTGGGTTGGTTATGACGACAGGAGACCAATGGGTAAGGGAGAAACTGGTTCTCGAGCAGCGAGCCCCATATTCCTTTATTTTATGCAGGACATACTTGAAGGAACGCCCAAGGAGCCTTTTCAGCATCCCGAAGGCGTGGTGGTAGCAAAGATAGATGCCAAAACGGGCCTTCTGGCAAGCCCATTCTCGGAGAAGACCTGCTTTCAGGTATTCAAGAAAGGTACGGAGCCTACCGATTACTCACCCAAGCCTGATCAGGGAAAACCGGGGGAGTTCTTCCAGCTAGACATGGACTTCTCAGGCAAATCCCCCTAATCGGGCCGGCGCGTTGCCATACCAAGAAAACGCTTTCTCGTTTTCAGGTAATCCTCTTCCAGGACATGATTTGATTTTGCAAAAGCGGGGGCCTCATTCATTATAGATGCGATTTCCTCCCGCGATATCTTAGTCTCGCCCATCTCAACGATCTTACCAAGGGTTCTGTACCCGATTACAAACGGGATAATGCAGAATTTCCGAATCGATCTCTCACCGATCGGCAATGCCTGTATATACTTAAGGGTTGAGTCGAGATACTGCACTACACGAGGAATGATTACCTGAAGAACTCTCCGTCTCTGATCTAGGGAGAGGGCTTCCATCTTATCAAGATCGATGTTACAGCTCTGTGTGACAGTAGAGGGGATATAGCACCACCCCCTACCAATATCCTTCTGAAAATCCTTAACGATATTGATCATCTGCAAAGCAAGGCCAAACTCTATCTGGTAGGTCTCAAGCTCGGTTTTCTTCTTTTTTGTGCTCTCATGGAGGCAGAAGATCTTCGTAAGCATGACACCCACGACACCTGCCACATAATAGCAGTAGTCCTCTAATTCTTGGACATCGGCCAACTGGAAAACCGCACAGTCTCTCTGGAGCTTCCTCCTCTGGAACTCCGCCATCCCCTCTGACGCCTCCACAAGCAAGGGGTCCATAATTCTTCGATAGATCTCTGGGATATCAAAGTAGCACCGCAGGATTGTCCGGCCATTCTCTATGAGATCTTTTTCATGGGAATTCTCTTTCCATCTGAATTTAAGCGGCTCATAAAGCTCCATTCTGCGACGCAATTCCTTGTCACCCCGAAAGATCTCCGAGAAATTCCGCAGATCCGCTATCTTCTCTCTTTCATCTTGATACAGGTTATCCTCAAAGGTGTCGGCAATACGAAAAAGCAGGTATCCAAGAAGCACCGCCCTAAAGGTATTTCCCTCCAGCTGACCTATGTTGAGTGCAAACGTCCTCGATACCTTGGGGAGCATCTCCCGGCAATAGGCCCAGTCTTTTTCTCTAGCTTGCTCAGTCATTGGATCGCGTATTTTTTGCTAAGACCCCTCGTCGTAGGCCCTTTTCTGGAGCTTATCCATCCCAAGATCTAGAAACCTCTAATTAGTACTACTTTTGAAAACGAGATGAAAGCACTAAGTGCTTGGAAACAGCGCACCGTCAGCATGCATCCCTTGGAATATCGTGCTTTGGCCTATTGCTAGGCCT
>CP070657.1:2805589-2817736 GCA_020355085.1 Deltaproteobacteria bacterium | reverse complement strand
TTACCCTGTCGAGAAGGGGGTTTGGGGATGCCCTACATGTATCAATAATGCGGAAACGCTGGCAAATATTCCAGTCATTATCAACATGGGTGCTGATGAATACGCAAAAGTCGGCATACCCAACAATAGAGGCACCAAAATTTTCTCGTTGGTTGGAAAGATAAAAAACACCGGCCTGGTGGAGGTGCCCTTTGGTACCACTATCAGAGAAGTAGTGTACGGCATTGGAGGCGGTCCTCGGGGCAGCAAGAAGATAAAGGCGGTGCAAACCGGAGGGCCATCAGGGGGTTGTATCCCAGAGGTCATGTTTGATTTGCCAATTGATTATGAGAGCCTCGCCCAGGCAGGTTCCATCATGGGATCCGGTGGCATGATCGTCATGGACGAGGCCACCTGTATGGTTGATATCGCCCGATACTACACAAATTTCTTGCAAGGAGAATCCTGTGGAACGTGCTCTACCTGCCGGGAGGGAATACAGAGAATGAACGAAATCCTCACAAATATAGCAGAGGGCAGGGGTCAACTAGAGGATTTGGCTTTGCTTGAGGAACTGGGAAAGGTGGTCAGAGACGTCTCGATGTGCGGGCTTGGGCAGACCGCCCCTAACCCGGTGCTTTCAACGCTACGGTATTTCAAGGATGAATATATCTTGCATATAGTCGAGAAGAAATGTCCTGCCGGGGTGTGCAAGGCCCTGATAATGTACACGATAGATGCGGACAAGTGCACGGGATGCGGGCTATGCAGGAACAAATGCCCTCAGGGGGCAATAGAAGGGGAGCCCAAGAAACCACACTCGATCGCGCAGGATACATGTGTTATCTGCGGTATGTGCTATGAATTGTGCACGTTTGATGCGGTTCTTAAGACAAACAGAGAGGGCTAGGATGTGTAGAATTACGATAGACGGAATAGGATTTGATGCACCAGAAGGATGGACTATACTCGAGACGGCACGGTTTTTGGGGATCGATATCCCGGCCATTTGTTTTCACGAGGGACTTTCGCCAGGAGGCGGCTGCCGCCTGTGTGTGGTGGAAATCGGCAACGGTGACGATGTGAGGCTGGTCAGTTCGTGTACGCACCCGGTTGAAGAAGGTCTCGTGGTTCGCACCGCAACTGAGCGGGTCATCGCTGCACGAAAGATGATCCTTGAATTGCTGATCGCCCAGTGCCCCACATCCAAAACATTACAGGACCTCGCAGCAAAAATGGGCTTGAAGCAGGTACGTTTTACCGCAAAATTCGATGACTGCATTTACTGTGGTCTGTGCGTCAGGATGTGTGAGGAACAGATGATGGCAAGCGCCATTGGTTTCGTGAATCGAGGAAAAGAGCTTAAGATCACCACACCCTTTGACAAGAACTCGGAGGTTTGCAGAAAATGTGGCGCATGCATGTATATCTGCCCTGCATGTACGGTGCGCTGCGAAGGAGAAGCACCGCAAGAGATTCTATGTGGCAGGTGTGAAAACGCGCTTCAACCTACCTGTTTGGAGTCCTACCATAGTTTCGCATGCTGGATGGGCCTTAGGGGTGAATGCGGTACCTGTGCAAGAGAGAAATTAGAAGACAAGAAGGAGGGCTAAAGATGGCATTCGGAAAGATCAATGCAACAGCGGCAACATTAACCAAGAACAGGACAGAGGATGCGGTTGTCCCGGGGAGCGGCTTGTGTGCCACCTGCGTAGACGGCTGCATCGGTATGTGCGAAGTGGGGAAATCGGCTTATAGGGGGCCAGAAGTCATCTACCCTCAGCCATTCGGGATTATCACTACAGCAAGCGAGAAAGAGTATCCGGTAGATTTATCTCATTTCACGATACTGGGAACCTGTTGCGGTGCACATGGGATAGAACCTGATTCTGACAAGGCCATCTTTACGAATGTTAATCTTGAACAACGGGTAGGGCATGACAAAAACATAAAGCTCAAATTACCCGTTATTATTCCAGGACTCGGTTCTACTGCCATAGCAAAAAACAACTGGGAAGGACTGGCCATCGGTGCTGCCCTTTCAGGGATCATTGTTACTATCGGTGAAAATGTGTGTGGCATGGACCCGGACGCAGAGATTAAAAACGGCAGGGTGCGGCATTCTCCTGAATTGGAGAAACGGGTAAGGCTCTTTCAAGACTGGCAACAAGATGGCTATGGTGCCATTGTCGTGCAGGCCAACATCGAGGATACACGCCTTGGGCTTCATGAATACGCGATTGAGAAACTGGGTGTGGAGGCAGTTGAGCTAAAGTGGGGACAGGGCGCAAAAGACATCGGCGGCGAGGTGAAGATAAAAGACCTGGCGCGAGCCCAGATGCTCAAAGACAGAGGATATATCGTCCTGCCCGATTGTTATGACCCTGCTATTATCGAAGCCTTTGAAAACCATGCCTTCGATGAATTTGAGAGACATTCAAGGGTTGGGATGGTTGCTTTGGAAAGCTTTTGCAGGCGGGTAGAAGAGCTTAGAGGGATTGGTGCACGATATGTCTCGCTGAAGACAGGGGCCTACAGGCCGCGGGACCTTGCCCTTGCTGTCAAATGCGCATCTGAGGCAAAGATAGATTTCTTGACGGTCGATGCAGCCGGCGGTGGAACGGGAATGAGCCCGTGGAGAATGATGAATGAATGGGGTGTGCCGGCAATCGAGCTCTGGTCACTTCTCTATCAATATCTCCGTCGATTGGAGAAAAACGGCAACTATCTTCCTGATGTCGCGATTGCTTCTGGCTTTACCCTGGAAGATCAAGTCTTTAAAGGTTTGGCATTGGGCGCGCCATACTTCAAGATGATTGGCATGGCAAGAGCCCCTTTGACCGCTGCAATGGTGGGAAAAAACATCGGAAAGAAGCTCGAAGCTCAGGAGACACCAGTATATGTGATGCGGTTTGGCCGAACCAGAGACCAGGTATTCATCACTGCCCCTGAACTCAAGCGAAGATTTCAGGAAAAGTTTGACGAAATCCCTACGGGCGCCATGGGACTCTATACTTACATTCAGAGACTTGAACAAGGAATCAGGCAACTTATGTGCGGCGCCAGGAAATTTTCCTTGGAATACATTTCAAGAAAGGACATCGCCGCTCTTACACCCATGGCAAGCGAGATCAGCGGAATCCACTACATTATGGAATGCGACGAAGATGAGGCAGCGCAAATCCTAGACAGCTAGGGCTAAGCCTGATAGGTGAAGACAGGGAGCGGGCTTTGGAACATCTGGCGCAAGCAGAGGGCAAGGAATCTTGCGGCGTTAGTTTTCGACCGTGACTTCGACGATATTCTGTCTTGCAACAGCGACCTCGTGGTCTCCTTTACCGGCCCATATGTGCATCACCCCAAGCACTTCATATTTACGGTTCTCAAGTTTTGCCGTATCCCAGGGAACGGGGAAGTCCCCTCTTCTATCGGAAGATTCCCCGATCTTGATCCAGGTTCGGTCCCCCTTTTCCTGCAATACCATGGGTTGGTGGCCCTCATGGGATCACCTTGCAAGCCGAGCGCCGCCAATTCCTCTTTCAAAAGCTCTTCGTCGAGTGTTTCACTGAGCAGCACCATTCCCGAAAAGGTCTTCAGCGTTTCAGAGGGAACGATAAAATGCGGACCCCAATTGAATGCCATAGCTACCTCCTTTTCGATTATATAACTACTCACATTGCATAAGTGCGGGCTGCGTACCAACTACTCATTTGTTAGCCGTGAAGCAAAGAAATTAAGCTTTTCAAAGAGCTATGCTCATTAAGGAGTAGGGTGAACTAGGAGTGGTGATTACGGTTTTGTCGAAAAAAGCAAGAAAAGATACAAAAACGTCTGTAAATCTCCCCGGTTAAGAGCGCACACAGTCTGCCCTGAACGCGTTATCCGCAAAGGTCAGACCTCTCGGTTTAGTTCCACTGTTTTTTCTGGATTAACCTCTCTAGCATGGCTTTCTGGATCTTCTGGGTTTCCTCCCAACGGTATCGAATGGCTTGGGGGATGGCAATTTGAAAGTAGCCGGGACGAAACAGGCAGGTTTCAGGCTCTTCATCCCAATCGTACCTGTTGGTGCTGTCCAAATCAAAGGGGTTGCCCCGAAAGCCCCCGGTCAAAAGGGATATGCGGGAGAAAATATGGCGATCCTTTATGCCCAGGCAGTTGGGGATGGCATTGGGGTCTACACATCTGATAACGCTGGGAGGGATGGTGTTTTGATACCACAACCCGGTTGAAGCAAAGTAAGCGCCCTCGTTGATAAGGCCCAGGAGCTTGAGCTGGTAGGGATTTTTGCTGAGTCCATAGGCAGGGGTTTTTTCGATCTTGATATTGAGTGCGTCAAGGTCTTGAAGGAATGTGAGCAGGTTTTCCAGATAGGTTATGAAATGGAATAACTCGTCCCGTCCGAGGTTCGCGCTATCGGCAATTTCAGCAACCAGATTAAAGGCCTCCTGAGATATTGGCGGGATCGAATGAAGCTCAAAAAGGGCCTTCAGGTTGAATTTGTCCAGGGTTTCCATGAACTCGGTGATTATGGGGTAGTCTTGAGCAGAGGGAGTGCTCGGCCAAAACCTCTCTATGACAACAGATGCGGGAACCTTACCCACCGTGACCAAGCGCATGGCATCCATAGCTTCGGCTTCGGTACGGGAAAGAGTTTGGGTTACTTGGGTATCTACCTTTTGGGATATATACTGTTTGCGGAAATCCTGCATGACCTGAAAGACCTGGCGATAGACAAACCGAACCAAGGAATGTGAGGAGGAGATCTCAGGGTTTCTGCCGATTTCATAGTGAATAACCCTCAGAATGTCTTCGTTGTTAAAGCGGAGCACCAGAAATCGGCCCACGTCCAGCGCATCAGCCTTGTTTCTCTTGGTGAGATGCTCAGCATACCGCCTGACCAGGTTGGAGAAGCTGTCCCTCCATTCTCTTTGTTGCTTCAATTGGCTAAAGGAGATCCCAAACCACCTCCGACTAATCAGATCCTTTTCACGAGCCCCCACATACAGTTCCAAAAGCCTTCGGTAGATCTTTTGAAAGGCCGTAATGCTTTGAAAGAGAATCTGTTTTTCCCCTTCACCGAGGTCGGACATACAGGACATATATATGAGAATAGATTCAACCTCATAGTTGTTGACCAACACCTCGCATGCATGGGATCTAATGATGTGATTGGATGGCATGCCTTCTTCTAGGATAATCCGGGTGAGAGGCCTAATGGCAATCAGGAATTCCGGGCTCCTCAGTTTATACCGGTTGAGTAATTCGAGGAATAATTGGGGTGATACCTTTTCCCTGTATCTCCCTAAGCATAGGGTCAGGATCTTCCCAATGCACAGATCCATTAAGATGAGAGGGCGGTGGGAGGTGGACTCGGGAAAGGCTTCGTGTTGACTTTGAAGGACCTTCAAATCGTAGGGCTCTGTTGGATGCAGAAGGGATGCTGCGGCCTGATGCCGGTTTTTCTGTGCAAGCGCGGGTCGAAATGACGCCCATTCTTCCTCAAAGTTAGCGGTAATCGTGTCGATGTCGAGATATGGGCGCCTCTGAGGAGAGAAAAGGAAACCAAGCGAGTTGGTATCAATCTCCTCGATTTGAGACAGAAGCGTTTGGCGGATCTCTTCTATGCCAAAGGGCATGCCCATTGTCTCTCTCTAAATTGGTCTAGGATCTCGGATGTAAGTGTCTTGCCGAGATCTGTCTCGGCGAGAAGCGGGACGGCGATTAGCCGCTCATGCTCTGTTGTTTTTGACAGAGGCAATAATGAATTCAGCCGTCTTTTCCGCCGAGTTTCCAAAAAGCTCTTGGATCGGAAGGAGGTTCAGGTAGTCATCAGCCCATGCCAAGCCCGTCTCTTCGACAATGTTTCTAATGTGAGTGCCCTTTTCGCCGAGCGCGAGCACCTTTGTGGGTAGCTCTGCATCCTGATTGAAGCCAACATCGAGAAGAAAGAGGTGATCGATGTTAGGCCCCTGCTGCATTACGGGGATGATAAGGACGCTCCTGGCATCGATTCTTCCCTTCCCGATAAAGACATTTCCGGCCTGGACGATGATCCTCTTGGTTCCCTTAAGCCGCGTGTCTCCTTCAACGCGGGAAACAAGGCGAGAAGAGCTGCCCTTCTTGCTCACTAGCTCGATGGTTGAGTCCTCAACCGGCTCCCCGGAATAACTCAGGTTGTTTATCTTGTAAAGGGTTTCGCCGTGTATTTCGGAAATTACCTCCTGCAGATTCTTGAGTACCAGAACATTCTTATTGGTGATGTCGCTTATCTCAAATCCATTTCGCATTATAGCCTCGAAGAGTAACCCTGTTACCGGTTCCCATGACCTGCTCGTTCCCACGGTAACTGTCTTGGCCTGGTGCCTGATCGCATCTATCGGCCTGGCCATATCGTTTATTGCTTCTCCGATACAGCGAAAGAAGATGTCGAACACATGAGGAGCGGTGCCGCTTTCTCCGAAGTCTGTCTCAAAATCCGACATGGGGAGCCGTCCGGATAGGTACTTCAGCAGAAGGGTAAGCCTGGATGCCGCAGCCAGTCCCAAGGCTGTGGTGTAGCGCCCCAGTTCGAGCCGCTTCTTGAATTCGGCAAAGAACCGGGCAGCCTTTTCCCGTAGGACCCTGTCGAGTATGATTTGATAGATGTCGAGGCCTTTTCCCTTGGATTCGGCAATGAGCTTGTTGATTTCCTCCCTGAAATTGAAGAGGAAACCGGATTCCGCATCTATTGCCCGTGCTGCATGATAGCCCCACAGATGGCCTGCCAAGGTGGTTACGATAGGCGAAAAGCGCTCCTCTATTTGGGGCACGAAGATCAGTGAGTCCGCATATGGCTTAAACCCCTCTTCGCCTTCGGTGGCGATCACGATGGTAGTCGCCTGGTGGGCCTTAAATATGGCTGTATCCTTAATAATATCATTGATAACCGTGCCCTTATGACCGGCTGCGCAGATAACAATGAGCGGCTCCGAGGAGAGATCTATATGCTTCTTGTCTTCAACCACATCAGAGGAGATGGTTTTGTAGCAAAGCTCGCTCAGCTTGATCCTGATCTCGTCGGCGGCGATCTTGTTGTATCCGCTGCCTACGACCGCCCAATACTTCTTTGATGAGGCAAATCGATGCGCTGATTGGGCTATTTCCGCGTCAAGGGCGAGCACTTTTTTCATTATGGAAGGGAGCTTCATAAGCCTCTGGAGTTCCCCGAGGATAACAGCATCGTCTAAGCGGGAAGTCATTTGCGCCAGCTTGAGGCCGAGGATACTGCCGGCTGCAATCTGGGAATAGTAGGCCTTGGTGGAGGCAACCGACATCTCGATATCGCGACCGGTGCTGGTATAGAGCACGCCGTCCACCTTGAAGGTGATGTCTGAATCTCTCCTATTGACAAGGGCGAGGGTATAGGCGCCCCGTTCTTTGGCCATGTCTACTGCCAAATTGGTATCTGTTGTTGTGCCGGATTGAGTTACCGCAATAACCAAGGTATCGCTCAGGTCATCTTCTGAAAGGTTGCCGCTGAATTCAGAGGCCTTGAGGGGGAGGATACGAATGTCGGTATCGGCCAGATAATAACGTAACAGCTCGGCGCACCCGCATGCGGAAACACCCGCAGTGCCCTGGCCGATAAACAGCACCTTCTTAATCTTGCCTTGAGTCAATGCAGTTGCTAACTTCCGGGGAATCACCGTATCATCCAGGATGCTCACGGCATGCCGGTTTCCGTCTCTCTCGGAGAGGCGCCATCTCGTCTGGACCGTTTTTCTCACCGACTCGGGGGATTCAAAGATCTCTTTCAGGAAATAGTGGGAATAGGCCTGGCGATCTATGTCCCTGGAAGCAATTTCGGTTTCATGTATGGCATCTTCGGCGAGTTCCAGCACAGTCCCGTCATAGTGCAGTGCCTTGATGCCGGAGAGTTCACCCGCTGAATCTTGATCCAGTATGAATATCTGTCCCTGACTTTCCCCATTAACGGCTTTTTCACCCTCCATTTTTACGTACCGAGCGGTTTCTTCCACAAGGCCGTAGATCTCGGATGCAGCAAGAAGCTGCTCTCCTCCCAAGCCCACGAAGATCGTCTGACCGCTCCCCCTCTGCGCCAGGAAGATCTTACCCGGTGCTATATCCGTGTGCATTGCTATGGCATGGGAGCCTTTGAAATCATTTACCGCCAATCGAAAGGCTTCTTCTAGGGGATGCCCCTTATCGCAGTAATGCTGTATCTGCAAGGGTATGATCTTGGTGTCAGTGGTAACCTGTTCGGGAATGGAGCGTGTCGTATTCCTTTCGAAGTCCCCTTTCAGAGAAACATAGTTGTCGATGTCTCCGTTCAGACAGGCGTGAATGACCCCATGTTTTCCGTCATAGGAATGCTCCGTACCGTTAGGGCCGATACGGTTATCAACTGGATGACAGTTCGATTCGCTGATCTCCCCGACAGATGCCCAGCGGGTATGGGCAAGCATCGTCTGATAGAGGTTGGGCCTGGAGATGAGGCAATGGAATACGTCGTCAGTGCGTACCTGATCCCTGAGAAACGCCACGTTGTCTCCCAGATGGCCTATCTGGGCAGCGATCTTATAGGTAAGGGTAACGGAAATGGCTCCTCCGCCCTCACTCACCGTAATGCCTCTGTTTAAGAGGATTACCCCTTGCTGCCGGGAGATGAACTCTTCGAGCAAGGATTTCCTTTTTAGCTCTTTCTCAAGCTCGTCATAGTGTCTTTTGTCTAAACATGTAATAATAGAGATGCCCGCTGAGTCTCTCCCCCTCACCTCCAGCCGATCAAGGTTGTTGAAGAGCGTATTTATGTTCTTGATCTGTTGGAAGGCCAAAAAAGAAATGTTTTTCTTCGGACGGGCGGAAAGGGCCTCTATCTTTTTTAGATTCGCGAGTATTTCTTCTCTTAGAGACCATACCAGGTCTTTGGCCTGGGATATCCTATGCTCCACTACCTCGTTTTCCCGGAGGGACTGGAGATCGGGCCGCAGTTGCAGTTCCCTTTCTTCGCCAGTAATTATTGCCTCTAATCTCCGAGAGATGCCTTCGAGCAAGTTTTGTGCGGAGGTCTTTTTGAAGAGCTCATAGAGCGATGCGGTGCGTTTTAGGTCCGAGACAAACCCTTTCAGCTTTCCCACAATGGCCTCCCCTCCGAGATAACGCTCGGTGAGAGCCTTGTCCTTCCCCGGGAGCCTCTTGAGGGTGAATTGCTCAAGGCCTTGCGCCAGCGAGGTGAGTTTTTCAATGGAAATGCTTGCTGTTGAAGATTCTTTGCGCTTGACGGTAACGATACCAGTCAACCCACAGTTCAGCACTGTGTCTTGAAGGGGAAAGAGCACGATAGTTCCGGGCGGGACGCTCCGAATATGTTTACCGATGGAGATCCTGGGTAAGCGGCAACGCACTGGGCGCGGGCTCTTCAAATGTTTCAATGATGTCATGGACCCAACAACCTCTTCGAATAACCTGACGTTTGCTCACCAGGCCGAGCATACCCCACCGTTTCCTGAAATCTCCTAATTGCTGATATCCTCGATATCAATGCCGCGATCGATTACCTTGCTTGCATTCTCCAGCACCTTTTTCCCTGCTGTCTTATCTACGACGTAGATCATATTTCCGCCTCTCTTGGAAAAGGTCTGTCCATACGATATGGGTAGCATAGGTGTGGGGTCGCGCAGCAAGGATTCGGCTACAGGCTCTACCTTGCGCTCGCCATTGGCCAGAAGCAGGACTATCTTAGCGCGGTAAACAAGCTCAACACCCATGGAAAGAGCGTACCACGGGCTCTGCTCAGTGCTCTGAAAGTGCCCGTCGCGAACCGCGTTTTCCACGGTATTCTCGTCAAGCTTAACCAGGAGCATGTTGTGGCCCTCAAAGGGGATGCCCGATTCATGAAAGGCCACGTGGCCGCGCCCCCCGACCCCTACAACCTGGAGATCAATGCCACCGCTGCGCGCGATTTTTTCCGCGTAGCCATCGAGCAGTTCTCTGCGCACCCACCGGAGGTATTCGGATCGGGCCTCAGGTTTAATGACAATGGCCCTGCCCTTATCCTTGCCTTGCTCGGTCCAGTCATCGGGGTGGGCCTTGAGTTCGGTCAGAAGTCTCTCCTGATCCACGAGGGTGCCCCATGGTACGTTTGTTTCCATAAACTTGTTCTTGAGGAGCCCGAAGAATTCCTGCACCATGAAGAATCCATAACTTTCCGGATGCAAGGCGCGCTGTTGGGGGTTCTCTCCGGGAAGACCGATGTACTCGTCCAGGTTAAAGCTCCGAATCTTGGCGCTGTCGAATTCCCCGGCATTGGCTGCTTTGGCAAGGTATTTGTAGAGGCCGGTTGGGGTATTGCCGGTGGCGAGGCCCAAAACATAGGCATCCTTTGTGTTCGCGGTTTTCTTTATGTCATCGACCACAAAACGGGCTGCGACTTCGCTCATGTGATCAAAATCTCTAGTGATAACTACCTTAAAGGGCATGCGCGGATCCTCCACTGGAATGTAATCAACCGAGCTTTTCTCGGAGCACATCGGCAATTTGGGTACAGTAATTCTCTGTTTCATCGTTGGTTGGGCCTTCAACCATTACACGGCACATAGGCTGTGTGCCCGAGTACCGCACTAACACCCTTCCCTTGGTGCCAAGTTGTGCCTCCACAGCCTTGATCACCTCGTTTATCTCTGGAATGGTGGATAAGTCAGGCTTGCTCTTCACCTCCACGTTAATGAGCTTCTGGGGGAATACTTTCATCATTTGAGCAAGTTCTGATAGGGGTTTTTGCTGTTTTTTCATGGCCGCCAAAACCTGCAAGGCGGTAATAATGCCATCGCCGGTTGTGTGATGTTCTAAGAAGATCACGTGTCCCGATTCCTCGCCACCAATAGCCGCCCCCTTAGCAAGCATCTCTTCCAACACGTAGCGATCGCCAACCTTGGTCACGGCATTCTCGATGCCAAGCTCCTCAAGAGCGATGCCAAGCCCGATATTGCTCATCACGGTGCTTATCAGCAAGTTGTTCGGAAGCTTGCCCTCTTCTTTCATGGTCTTGGCGCAAACGACCATGATTTGATCACCGGTGAGCACCGTGCCTGCTTCATCGACCGCGATAAGGCGGTCACCATCTCCGTCAAAGGCAAATCCCACATCAGCGCCCCGCTTTTTCACCTCTTCGGCGAGGGTCTCCGGGTGCTGTGAGCCACAGTTTGCATTGATGTTCTCGCCATTAGGCTCATCGTATATAGTGGTCACATCGGCCCCTAACTCAAAGAGTGTCTCGGGCGCCACCCTGTAAGTGGCCCCATGAGCACAGTCCAACACGACCCTGGTTCCTTCCAAGGTAAATTCCTTGGGGAATGAATTCTTCAAAAACACGATGTAGCGACCTCGAGCGTCCTCTATTCGATAGGCCTTACCCAGTTCATTGGCAGAAGGATGCAACGTATGCATATTATTGGAAAAGATGAGGCTTTCGATCTCGAGTTCCTTTTCGTCCGGAAGTTTAAAGCCCTCGCTCGAGAATACCTTAATACCGTTATCTTGAAATGGGTTATGAGATGCAGATATCACGATCCCTGCATCAGCCCGCATGCTGTTCGTGGTAAAGGCAATACCCGGAGTGGGCAGCACTCCGACGAGGAGGGCATTCACCCCCATTGAACAGATTCCCGAAACCAGCGCGTTTTCAAGCATGTATCCCGAGATACGGGTATCTTTGCCGATGATGATCCGAGGCGTGTGACCCATGCGTTTAAAGAGACAAGCAGTTGCCCTGCCGATGTTTAGGGCCATCTCAGCCGTCATGGGATGTTCATTGGCCACACCCCTCACGCCATCCGTACCAAACAGCTCTCCCATTTCGTCCCCCTCGGTTTCTTTGTTAAGTGTGATATCCTGGCTCTAGGGCCCGCAGACCTCTCTCCTGTATATAGCGGCCATGCGCCTGCGAACCAAAAATCCTTTATAGGAAACGCCCCTTTTCTTGTCAACCGTAGCCTTCTCTAGCACTTACATCGGGAAGCACGCTTCCCTGCTTGTCTTGCCGTCTGTTCTTTCGGTTTTTCAGAGATTTCGGCTCTTACTGCACTGGCAGGTCACCTTTTAGCCGTATGTCCGTTGGCTCATTCTATTAGCATAAGAAAAGATGTCCTTTGAAACAAGCGCTTTTGTATT
>CP070657.1:2788005-2805489 GCA_020355085.1 Deltaproteobacteria bacterium | reverse complement strand
GTGGCAAAACTCTTCGCCCCGATCCTTTTTGGAAGGGGCTGGTGCGGGTGGGCCTGCTGGACAGCCATGATCCTGGATCTTCTTCCCCATAAACGGAACAAAACGGGACGGGTTTCCTCCAAGTGGGAAAAACTGCGATACGTCCATTTCGGGCTCAGCCTCGCTCTGGTCCTGACCTTGTGGTTCTACTTCGGTTACAGGCCCGAACACGCAAGCAGTATGGAACTAATGTGGCTGATAACGGGAAATGCACTCTATTTCGCCTCCGGAATAATCCTTGCCCTTGCCTTACAGGATAACAGGGCCTTCTGCAAGTATCTCTGCCCCATACCAACCATCCTCAAGATAAGTTCACGGTTTGCCCTGTACAAGATGGAAGGAGACAAAGAAAAGTGCAAGGAGTGTGAAGCATGTGCTCGTGCATGCCCCATGGACATCAATATTCCCGCATACATAAAAAACGGGGGAAGGGTTCTTTCAACCGAATGCATTCTCTGCCAGACCTGCGCTACCGTATGTCCGGAAAAAACCTCTCCCTGACCAGCAAGTGGGATCTGGGGGGTAAAGAGATTCTGCGAAGAAGGGAGTAAAAGAAATTTGTGGACAAAGGAAAAGGATGCAAAACGAAACGGGTGAGTACTATATACGATATGTGCCGTATTGAGGCCGAAACAAACGATTTCTGAGTGGAAGCTGGTCGACAAGTCGCTTGACTTGCGATTGCTATAAGTAAGTTAGACAGGCGGATGCTTAATCCTAATTGAATTCATATTTCAGTCACGGTTTATCATCAAGTCAAAGCACTCAATTGCAGAATCCCAGACAACGTAATGTACCTCTTTCGAACCCGTGACTACTAGCGCAAGGGACGGACTCAAATCTTTCACTGGTGATGATTTCAAGTTCGACGACCGCTGTCATTGCTTTGAAAGTCACTTTATAATGAGAGGGTTTCCCTAAAGGATTTACAAGAGATACTAGGCCATAAGAACTTGACAAGGACGATGAGGTATGCTCATCTCAGCCAAGAACATAAGAAGAAGGTAGTCAATCTCTTAAACGGACTGACTGCCCCTGAAAAAGGTAACTGTCACATCCGCCTATGTGCTGGGGACAGCCACCAGGTAAGCTGTTGATATTACTGGAGCCACCGGGCGGATTCGAACCGTCGACATCCTCATTACGAGTGAGGTGCTCTGCCAACTGAGCTACGGTGGCCCACTGAGTGTATACGTATACTTTTTTTGCCGACCTGTCCAATATTTTCTGAAATGCCTTTAGATAAGGATATGGAAGCATGAAAAAACCCAAGGACTACCTTATTTTTCCCCTAGACGTATCGACCTATGAAGATGCAATCAGGTATGTAGACCTCTTGAAAGAACATGTCGGTTTCTTCAAGGTCGGATTGGAGCTCTTTGTGAGCGTGGGACCAAAAATCCTGGAGGCAATTCGAGACAACAGTGAGGCCGGCATATTCCTGGATCTCAAATTTCATGATATACCTGCCACGGTCAAGGGTGCCTTTCTGGCAGCAAGCGACTATGGGGTACAGTTCACCACGGTACACTGCGACGAGGGAAAGGGGCTGCTTCGCTCCGTTGTGGAAAATAACCCTTCAGGCACCAAGATACTGGCCATTACCGTTCTCACCAGCCTCGGCAGCAGCGACGTCCAGGAGCTAGGCTACCAGGAACAATACGTGAGCGACCTGACAAAACTGGTGCTGCTCAGGGCCAGGATGGCCAAAGAGGCCGGCTGTTCCGGTGTGGTTTGCTCCGGTTGGGAGGTTGAAAGCGTTAAACGTGATCTCGGAAGAGACTTTATAGCTGTAACCCCTGGTATAAGGCCTGCATGGTCGGTGAAGGGGGCGGACGATCAAAAGAGGATCGTCACTCCCTTCGAGGCAGTCAAAAGGGGCGCCGACCATATCGTGGTGGGCAGGCCAATACGGGCAGCGGAAAAACCGCACGAGGCGGCACAAAAGGTATTGGAGGAGATCGAGGAGGCAGTCTCAGGATAGCGCAGGTTCTTCCTGTTCCATCCTATCGTACAATGCATTTCTGGACAAAAGTCTCCATTACTGCCTTGAAGTCATCGAGCTCTTCATCGGAATAGGTCTCTCTGCTGAGATACTCCTTGTCAAGGGTTTTAGAGGGAACAAACCTCTGAAGCGCATAGAGTTCGCAGTTCTCCGCCAGCCTGCCTATCTCGTAGAAATCCTTCCTTTCGAAAAGGGGTTTTACCACCGTGGTTCTGAATTCTTGGTCTAGACCCGAGTTCTTAATTAAGGTGATGCTCTCGAGGATCTTGGAGATATCTATCTCTTTTCTGATCACCGATCGATATTTTTTCGGGGTGGCCTTTATGTCCATGGCAAGATAGTCCACGGATTCGGACTGTATGATGCCTTCAAGCCTGCGCGGAAAGCTTCCGTTGGTGTCCAGTTTTATCAGATAGCCCAGGGCCCTTACTCTGGACAAAAAACCCTCCAGATCTGGTTGCATGAGTGGCTCTCCGCCGGTGATTGTCACGGCATCCAGCTTGCCTTTTCGTCTCTCTAAAAAAGATATCACCTCCTGATCGCTGACTGTACCAGCGGCTGGTAGCTTGGTGTCTACGAGCTCCGGGTTGTGACAGTAGGGGCATCTAAAATTACACCCCTGGGTGAAAACGATTGCACAGATCTTGCCGGGAAAATCGATGAGAGAAAAGCGCTGAAACCCCCCTATGACCATGCCTCACACCGCAAACATCCTTCTCAACTTGAACTCTTCTTGCTTTCCCCTGTTCCACTGCTTGAGAGGCCTCAGGTAGCCGACGACCCGGGAGTAGACTTCACATTCCTGGCCGCACCTCGAACACACCTCATGCTCTCCGTTCAGATACCCGTGAACAGGGCAAACGCTGAAGGTGGGGGTAAAGGTAAAATAGGGAAGATGATAGTGGTCGCAGATCTTTCGGACCAATGTTTTTACACACTCCCCGTTCGTGATCCTCTCGCCTGCATAGACATGAAACACTGTACCACCCGTGTACTTCTGCTGGATGCTGTCCTGCAAATCCAACGCCTCGAAAATATCGTCGGTGAAGTTGACGGGGAGTTGTGTGGAGTTGGTATAGAAGCATTCGCCGTCGGCCCCGTTCCCTCCGGATAAAATGGCAGGGTAGCGATGCTTATCGATCTTGGCCAGACTGTATGAGGTTCCCTCGGCAGGAGTCGCTTCGAGGTTATAGTTATTCCCTGTTTCCGCCTGAAAATCCAGCAGCAGGTCCCTCATAAAGTCCAGTGTTCTCAGGGCAAACGCTGACCCGTCTGCATCTCCAATGCTCGTGCCAAGGAAGTTCTGACAGGCCTCGTTCATGCCCACAAGCCCTATCGTTGAAAAATGATTCTTCCAGTACTCATTGAATCTCTGCTTAACGTTCCTCAGGTAATACTTCGTATACGGGTACAGACCCCCGTCCGTAAATCGCTCCAAGATCTTCCGCTTGGTCTCCAAACTCTCTTGCGCCAAGACCATAACCCTTTTGAGCCTGCTCAAGAAATCCGCTTCGCTGTTGCTCAGGTACCCGATCCTGGGCATATTAATGGTCACAACCCCGATAGAGCCGGTAAGCGGATTTGAACCAAACAGCCCTCCCCCGCGCTTTTCGAGCTGGCGATTGTCTATTCTCAGCCTGCAGCACATGCTTCTTGCATCCTCAGGGTTCATGTCCGAGTTCACGAAATTGGAGAAATAGGGCACCCCGTATTTTGCCGTCATCTCCCATAGATCTTCGATAACCGGATTATCCCAGGCGAATTCCCGTGTAATATTGTAGGTGGGTATGGGAAAGGTTAACACCCTCCCCCGCGCATCACCTTCTGCCATCACCTCGAGGAAGGCCTTGTTAAACAGGTTCATCTCGTTCTGAAATTCCCCGTAGGTAACATTTTGTGGCTCGCCTCCAATGATAACTGCCTGGTCTGCGTAGTATTCGGGAACCGTCAGGTCTAGCGTGACATTGGTGAAAGGGGTCTGGAATCCCACCCTTGTTGGACCGTTGATATTGAAGATGAACTCCTGTAATGCCTGTTTCACCCCTTTCTCGTTTAATCCATCGAATCGTATGAAGGGCGCCAGCAGGGTATCGAAATTGGAGAATGCCTGGGCACCGGCCGCCTCCCCCTGCAGGGTATAAAAGAAGTTGACTATCTGTCCTAATGCGCTCCTCAGGTGATGGGCCGGCTTGCTCTCTACCTTCCCCCAAACCCCTCGGAAACCTTCAACCAGAAGATCAAATAAATCCCACCCAACACAATAGACGGAGAGGAGATTCAGATCATGAATGTGAAAATCGCCCTGAAGATGGGCCTCGCGGATTTCAGGGGTGTAGATCTCATTCAACCAGTAAACCTTGCTCAGTTCCGAGGAAACGTAGTTGTTCAACCCTTGCAGAGAAAAGGCCATATTGCTGTTCTCATTGACCCTCCAGTCCGTTCGGTTCAGGTACTGATCCACCAACTCCACGCTTGCGTTATTGGTAATCTCCCTTATTCTCGCGTGTTGATCTCGGTATATGATATAGGCCTTGTCGGTTTTTCGATACGTTGAGGAAAGCAAGACCTCCTCTACAATATCCTGAATCTCTTCTACCGTTGGGGTCTTCTCGCCCATGAGTTGTTCGGCAAGAGTCAGGACCCTGAGGGTAAGCCGTTTGGCGGCCTTATCTTCGAATTCCCCTGTCGCCTTGCCAGCTTTAGCAATGGCATTGGTGATCTTTTGGGCCTCAAAGGGCACTATGGAGCCGTCTCTTTTTTCTATTTCCGTAAACATGCTATCTTCTCTCCACTCCTTTCTCTATCCTGCACGGGTTCAGACACCTTCCACCATCAAGATACGAACGGGTTGAGGCAAAGAAATCTTATACAACATCGGCTCATATAGCAAAGGTATATCCTTGTCAGATAGGTTATTCGAGCGAGGCCACGTTTAGCACAGGTTGAGGACCGGTCTGCTCACCAGTGTTCGCATGAGTTTTCCACAAGATATTGTGTTAGACTATAATTGAGCTTCAATATAAAGTCAATAACCAAGCAGCGCTGAAAATTGCAGAAAGTGCACTTTTCTCGATTTTTTTTACATGCCGGTAGAGGAATCGAGCCCAAACAATCGAGAAAAGAATTTCCCTTGACTTTGAATACCCTTTGAATTACTAATCTACCAAGGTTTCAGGTGCTCCGAAGGAGCTTAATAGGGAACCCCGTGGAAGTCGGGGATGGGCCCGCCGCTGTAACCCCGCCCTTTTCTTCTTGAAAAGGGAACTCTTTTGGCCATTGTGTGCCACTGTTTCGATACGTCGGGATGGGAAGGCCGCTGGAAGGGCGGGGGAGTCAGAAGACCTGCCTGAATGTGAGGCGTAACCTTCGCGGACACGGTTAGCCTTTAGGCTTCGAGGATAAAAAAGGGAAATCCCCGGATCGATTCGAATCGGTCCGGGGATTTTTTTCTCCGGGCCTGGAAAACGAAACAAGGATTCAGGAAAGGAGTGTGTAGCTATGGGCAAGCGAATGGCAACAGTTTTGTTGGCAATGTTTTTTCTTTCAGTTCCCGTGATGAGCACTGTGTGCGCCCAGGAAGGTGAGCCGGAGGTAACCCTGGAAGAAGTAGTGGTTACGGCAACGAGGGCTGAACAGAGTATCGAAAAAGTGCCCGCAAATATCACGGTAATCGATGAAAAAGACATTAAGAATTCGAACGCAAGAAACGTGGTCGATCTCTTGCGTTCTGAGGAAGGGATCGTTGTGAGAGACCTTTTGGGCAATGGTAAACGCTCAGAGGTTGATCTGCGGGGATTCGGCGAAACCGGCCCTTATAACACCTTGGTTTTGGTGGATGGGCGTCGCGTTAATGAAATCGACCTGAGCGGAGTGGATTGGACACAAATACCGCTGGACAACGTGGAGCGCGTAGAAATCGTGCGCGGGACCGGTACGGTCTTGTACGGTGACAATGCGGTCGGCGGAGTGGTCAACATCATTACGAAGATCCCGTCCGAAAAACCGAGCATCAATGGCAGCGCTGTTTCTGGCAGCTATTCGCGGCACAAGGAAGCGGGCTCCTTAAGCGCTGCAAGCGACAGGATTGGGGCTTCCCTGTTCGCGAGCTATGATTCCAGCAATGGCTACAGGGATAACGGGGAATTCCGTACCAGGGATATAGGAGGAAAGCTCGTTTTTGACGCAACCGAAAGCATGAGCCTCAATCTCAGCGGTTCATATCACTCGGATGACTACGGTCTTGCAGGCGACCTGACGGAGATCGAAGTGGCTTCCGATCGAAGAGCCACGGCTGACCCACTGGATAACGGCAAGAGCAGGGATGGGTACCTCAAACTCGGATTCGATGTAGGTCTGGGAAAAGGCGGAAGTATTGTCACTGACGTTTCCTACCGAGAGCGACAAAACTGGGCTGAATTCCCCGATCCTGCATTTCCTTATATAACCGATAACGAGACGAGGACCTGGGCTCTCACGCCACGATACACATGGAGTGGAGAAATTTTACAGCGCGGAAACACCTTTACAGCCGGTGTGGACCTCTATTGGTCCGAGCAGGACTTGCAGGCGTTTTCAGGTTTTTTCACTCCAGTTGCTGTCCTGTCTGATATTGCCGCTATTGAGAGGGATTCCCTGGGATACTATATCTACGATGAGCACTCGGTGCTGGAGAATCTCATCCTCACCCTTGGGGCTCGGCGGGAACGAGTTCAATACGATCTCAAAAAGACGGATCTTACCGGCTTCCTCGCTCCCCTGGACGAGACGGTGACTGAGCGGGAAAATGCTTATGAGGCTGGTTTCACCTACCTCTATAATGCCAAGTCTTCTGTGTTTGTGCGTGCAAACAGAAGCGTACGATTTCCCCTCACTGATGAGGTGGTGATCTCTGATTACATCGGTATGATGATTCGGGTAAACACCGATCTGAAACCGCAAAAAGGCAAACACTATGAAGTGGGAGTACGACATTTCTTTACCCCTGTAATCCGGGCAGATGTGACCCTCTTTCATGCTGAAATCAAGGATGAGATATTTCTGAATCGGTTCCCCTCCTTCAGCAACGAAAATCATCCAGAGACATTACACCAAGGCGTAGAGGTCGGGGCAAAGGCAGATCTTCTGAAAAAAATGACGATCTTCGGCAACTACACGTTTGAGAAGGCGACCTTTGAAAAAGATCCCTTCAAAGACAACGATATACCTGCCGTGCCCAGGCACAGGGCCAATCTGGGTTTTCGGGTCTACGGCATGGTTCCGGGGCTCACCTTCTCGGCTGACTACAACTACGTGGGCTCCAGTTACGCCATAAGCGACCAGGCAAACCAGTTCCAAAAACTAGACAGCTGGGCAACCATCAATGCCAGGATCTCTTACGAGTGGAATGCTCTCAAGGCATTCTTCGGCGTGAACAACATCACCAACGAAGAGTATTCCGAATATGCGGTGCTGCGGGGCGTTGGCTCCCCAACCGGAGTCAACTTCTACCCGGCACCGGAAAGGAATTGGCTGGCGGGAATCGAGATTGTCTTTTAGAGGCAGCATGGGACTGTTTGGTTGGCGATCATTCTAAACAATAAGTGAAAGCGTGTAGAGCGCCAGATTGCCCAGGACATGGATAGCAATCGGGGTCATGAGGCTTCCTTCGATCTCATAGGCGAGGGCAAAAACGATACCCCCTACTGCCTGAGGCACGGGGAATCCGTGTGAAATGGGATGAGCCAGCACAAATAACCCAGTACTTACGACAATGGCTACCACGACTCCCCACCGCCGCAGGAAACCGTAAAGCATTCCCCTGAAAAACAGCTCTTCCGCTATGGGCCCAACGATCCCGCCAACCAGTAAAAAAAGGAGGATCTGGCTCAACCTCTCCGGCAAGGGGACCTTTAGTAATACCAGGAGGTCGATTCCTGCCACGTACAGTACTGCAGACGCAAGGGCGACAACCAGTGCAAAGCCGGCGGACCATATGAGCCCCCTCCTGATGCCGTAAGCTATACGTACCCAAGCCAGCCCTATTGACGAAAGCCCCTTGCCCCAGAGCAGGACACAAGAGACAATAATCCCCGTTTCAAGAACGCGTGTACCCCCAAGGAGAATCATGGAATCATAAAGGCCCCTTGAAATCAGCAACCGCGTAGCCCCCTCAATGAGGATAATTGCCCCAAGGGTCAGCAAGAAGACCTTTATTTCGATCGGCTTTGTCTCCATCCGAGGGCCTTCAGTGCCTTATAGGCATACCATTGGTTGTACCAGTCATCGGAGGTTTCAATCCTTTGCTTGATCTCCGCGATTGCTCTCCTATCGCCCCTCTGTCCCAAGGCGTAGAAGGCCATGAAAACGACATTAGGGTGGGGATCGTCAAGAAAGGCCAAAAGATCCCGATAGGTTTCTTCCTTTCGACTCACACCCAAAGACCGTGCTAACCAGTAGCGCTCGGGTACACGGGGACTGTTGCGTATCTCTTGGTAGCCGGGAAACCTTGCTATCTCAAGACCTTTGTCTCCAATGGCCTTCAGAGCCGCAACCCTTTCCTGCCATCGGTCCGATTTCAGTGCCGCATTCAGGGCCCTTGTCTCGATCCTTATCCCGGTGCCCCTGTGTACCTGAACCAGGAGCGCAACACCCACCAAAAGACAGGCAAGGGAAGCGACCACCAAAGAGGTATTTGAATCGAAAAAAGGGGATAATACTATGCAGAAAAAGGCATGGACCAAGATGTACAAGGCTATGGGGAAACCAATCAAAAGGGAAAAGAAGGTGAGTTTGCGAAAAAGGACATAGGGATCACTTCTTGCGGAGAAGTCCTTCAAAATAGCTCCGGTCCTGGAGACAAAATCCCCCACAGTGGCCCTGACGATTACTTCTCTCTGATTGCGGAGCAGGAGTTCATTGCCCTCCTGAATTATCTCCAATGATATAGCCTTACCTTTTGGCACGATGAGATAATCGTGTTTGAGCAGTGCTCGCTCAAGATGCGAAACCACTGAGCCTTCCTCAACGGATTTATGCGTACACGCCTTGAGCATCCTCTGGTCTAATGATTTGAAGACCTCTGCCGGGTACAGGGTGTATGTGTAATAGAAATCGTTGACCCTCTTGCCTATTGGATTGGATAGTAAAAGATTGTCTCTAATGCCTGTGAAGAGGCCTTTGTCCATCTGAGGCGACCACACAAGGGCCAGCAAGGCTATGGGGATGCAATGGATCAAGCTTTTCGCCCATGCCCTTTGTTTGGCCGGTAGAGGCATCCATCGTATGGTGGCGAACCACGCCAAAGGCGGTATTAACAGGAAATACGAACTCGCCATGAGGCACATCCCGCGCCAGTTCAAGGCCACGATTAGCCCTGCCCAGAGCAAACAGAAAAACGTCAGTAAAAGCCTATTGCGCCGAAAAGCACGGTCCCATATCCAGGCCAGGGCAAAGGAAGCGAGTGAAAGGCCGGCGCCCACACTCAAGGAAAAAAAGAGGCCTCCAAAAAAGGCGGGACCGAATTCTTGGAGTCGGGGCATGATCCGTTCATTGGGCACCACGAGATAACCAGCCTCTCCAATGATGGTCAGGGTATCATACAGGGCCATATTTGAGAGATAGACCTGTATGGTGGCTAAGACCTGGCCCACAAGGAGACCCAGGAGAAGCACCTTGGCTACATAAAGGCATCGACCCATGGTAGACCTGCTAACCGCCTAATTATGGGCATCCTGTGCACGGGGATCACCTCTGTGCACCCCAGCATGAAAGATTTTCAAATATCCGATTCCCTCGGTGCAATGGAACACACTTAACAGTGGGGCTGACTCTATCACTTGCGCTTCCAGACCGTGGTCCTTCCAAACAGGGAGATGCCCACGTAACCCCTGACCTTCAGCGTATCGCCCTCAAGATTCATCTTGCACGAATAGGTCTTACCATTGTCGGGATCGTAGATGCTGCCGTCAACCCATCCTTGACTCTCATCATATCTGAACCCCCACACCAGATTAAGGCCAAGAACCGTGCGATTCCTTTTGGATGGATCGGGGTTTTCTGTATCCAAGACATCCGAACCATCGGGGTTTGTGGGTTCCTTGAGCCACACAATTTTTCCGCAGTATCGGTTGTCGCATTTAAAGATCTCGACCACGGCCTTATCCCCCTCTGTGAACCATTGTCCTAAAACAGCATCGCCCGCGGTGTCTTGAGCTCGTGCACCCATGGCCATGAGCAAGGCAAGACAACCGGTTAGGATGAATAACCGTTTCACCGCGGTCTTTTTCTTTCCGAGCAGTTTCGCGTGCATTCGTGGATACATATGACCCCCAGTGCTTTGACAAACACTCATCAGTCATAAAGATGACAGAGGGCATACCATGTTAGAGGTGAACGAAGTGCCAACTCATTAGTATCCCAATGCCAAGCCGTCTTTTCTTCTGTCGGATGCTCCATGCAGGACACCCTGGCCCCGATCCAGATAAATGGCCTGCCCTCCGCCAACCTGGTTCACCGGCGGTGACACCCGAACAATGCGATGGCCTTTCTCCTTGAGCGCTGACGCAGTTTTTCCCGAAATTCCTTCCTCCAGATACACTTCTCGGTTCTGCATATGCCTTACTCTCGGCGCGTCGACCGCTTCTTGGAGATTCATCTTGAAATCAAGAACGTTGATCAGAAACTGCGCGTGTCCCTGAGGCTGCATATCGCCGCCCATCACCCCGAAGCTCATGAGAAACCGACCATCCTTGAATACCATTCCCGGTATAATAGTATGCATGGGACGCTTGTGCGGTTCGATTCGGTTTGGGTGGTCAGGATTTAAGGTAAATGATTTGCCCCTGTTCTGCAAGACAATACCGGTTCCGTCCACAACCATCATCGAACCGAAAGGCTCATAAATGCTGCTGATAAAAGAAACCGCATTTCCCTCCCGATCTACAGCTGCAACGAACACCGTGTCTGATGGTCCCGCGCAGGCGGATGGTGCCGGGGGGACCATGGCCTCATTCGGATCGATCTTCTTTCCGCACTCTCTTGCGTATTCCTTTGAGAGCAAGGTATCAGTGGGTATCTTCTCAAACTCGGGATCACATACATAGGAGTCGCGATCAGCAAAGGCGATCTTCTTCGCCTCAATGAGGCAGTGGAGATACTCGGCGCTATTGTGCCCCAATCGCCCTATATCCAAACCTTCGAGGATATTGAGCATCTCCAGCGCCGTAACCCCCTGCCCGTTTGGAGGTAATTCGTAAACCGTGTAACCCCGATAATCGGTAGAGATCGGTTCCACCCAGGTGGTCGAATGGTCCTCCAGGTCCTTCATGGAAAGCAGCCCATCGTTTTTCCTCGAGAAATTTGCGATTGCCCTGCCGATTTCACCAGCATAAAAGGTTCCGATGCCCTCCTGAGCAATCTTCCGGTAGGCCTGGGCCAGATCCTTATTGTGAAAAACCTGTCCCGGCCGGGGCGCCTTACCATTAATGAGAAAGGTCTTTGAAGCGCCTTTCCGGCTGAGAAGGCCTGTCTCCATATGCTTCCACTCGCCAGCGATAACCTCGGTAACGGGAAACCCATTCTCCGCGTAGCCGATGGCGTCCTCAAATGCATCTGCCAGCTTCAGGTTTCCGTAACGTTCTACCGCTTGAGCCCAACCATGCAAGGCACCAGGCACGGTTATCGACAGGATGCCATGCTCAGGTATGGCTTTCATGCCCCTGTCGTAAAACCAGTCCCTGCGAGCTCCATAAGGCGCCCTTCCGCTTGCATTCATGCCGATAATGTCGTTTTCTCTGGCTCTATAGATGAGGGCAAAGGCATCACCACCCAGGCCTACTGAATGCGGTTCCACAACATTCAGGGTGCTGATCATGGCAACACAGGCATCTACGGCGTTCCCGCCCTTGCAGAGGATCTTATACCCCGCAAGGGTTGCCAAATGCTGGCTCGACGCCACCATACCCTCGCGCCCCATGGTAACCGATCTCTGGGCAGGGCTGCGCCACTCCCTCTTTTGGTTGTATGAGAACTCCATCGCCTCTCTCCCGCATAATCCCTGAAATCAAGGTCCGAATCAGCGTTTCTTTGTGTGACTATTGATTAGCTATACACTCATGAGCCTGGACATTACTTCACAGATGATGATAATTCAAGTCATACCTGATCATGTGTATACCTAAATCACACCCCTGTTCCTGGAAAACACACCTTTAAAACCTGCTTGACATGGAGCTGAGGGGTTGCTGTAATATGTCGTGGCCGAGGGGTCAAGGCCATGGCTAGGCTGCAGGGTTTTGCTCTTATCCATAACCAGCTCCTCCAAGGGAGCTAAACAAGGGGAGGGTAGATCATGAGAGAATCAATCTGTAGGTTAGTTGCTGTATTGACAGTTTTAGGTTGCCTAATGGCATTCTCCGTACCGGTCTTGGCCGCAGAGTTTTCGGCCGACGTCATCCAGAAGATGGGCGACGAGGTAAAGAAGGGGAAGTTCTTTGTCAAGGGCAATAAGATGCGCACGGAGTTCGAGGAGGGGATCATCATCATGGACATGGCCACGGGCAAGACCATCACATTACAGCCCGAGGAAAAGATGTATATTGAGATGCCTGCCATGGGATCACCGGCCACCGCAGCGGATTCCGACGAAGAACTGGCTAAGATTGCCACAAAGAAAAAGATAGGAACCGAGAAAGTCAACGGTTACAAATGCGACAAGCACCTTATCACTTACCACGACAAAGCCATGGGCAAGATGACCCAGTGGTACGCCAAAAAGCTCAACTATCCCATTAAAACAGTTTACCACGGCCCCCAAGGCGAGATGGTGACCGAATACACAAACATCAAGGAAGGCAAAGTCAAAGACTCCCTGTTCGAGGTTCCCCGAGGATACCAGAAGATGGGCATCCCGGGCATGTCTTTCCCCAAAAAATAATGGGGTCACAATCCTTAACCTTTCAACCAACCGAATGGCCCGTGGATCATACGTGATCTACGGGTCTATTTTGTCCTCTCCCTCAGGTCTCCCCGTTCGCTTCATCTCGATAAAGGCTCAAGTATCGGAACAGAAATACCGATTAAATACTAAACACAGTGAGGATGCTGCCGTGGATATCGTGATTGGAGGCACACCGCCTGTCAAATTGGAAAAATCAGAAGACCGCACTCCTCCCAATTCGGGCAAGAAAGTGCTGAGGGATCGGCGGAAGAACAAACAGGATCGTCGCAGAAGCGTGAGAGAGGGGATCTTCGTGTCTCTTTCGGTTAAGCACGAGCGCCGATCGGGCGTGGACAGAAGAAAAAACCGCAGTTAATTCTGATCGCATTATTCCTGCTTAGTGCCTCACCCCTTGCTCTTTCAAAAGCCCTCCTCGAGCACCGCCTCAATCTCCTGAACCCAACATGGCAGCTTAAGAAAGGAGTTCCAGCACATCAGGATCGTAGCAAGGCGGTAAGCATTCCAGAAAACATGAGTATGCAGCCTATCAGACCGCGGGGCGAGAGCACTTCGTCCAGGACAAGCCAGCCGGCTAGTGCCGCAAACACAGCCTCAAGGCTGAGGATAATGGCCGCGTGGATTGGGGGAGCATCTCGCTGGGCGATAACTTGCAACGTGTACGCCACCCCAACCGAGAGAACTCCGCCATAGAGAATAGCCGTCAACGCGCCCCTCAGACCATCCAGGGCAATCTGCTCAGTAAACCCGGCACCGATAAGGCTCAAAAGGGAACACACTGCATACTGGGCACAGGCCAATTTTACCCTGTTCATCCGTGGGGAAAGCCAACTGAGAAGCAGCACATGCACGGCCCAGAAAAAGGCCCCTGCAAGTTCCCATAGGTCACCAGGGGCAAAGGTCATGACCCCGGTAACGCTGAGAAGGTAAAGCCCTCCAGTGGCAAGACAGGCGCCCAACCATCCTCCCCAACCCGGCCGGTGGCCCCAAAACAGCCCCAAGAGAGGCACAATGATCACGTAGAGGCCCGTGATAAAGCCGGCCTTGCCTGCTGTTGTGTAAACGAGGCCCACCTGCTGAAGTGTTGCTGCAACGAAAAGAACAAGGCCTGTTACGGCACCTCCCCATACGGCTGGCCACGCCGTCAATGAGTTTACGAGTCCCTGCTCCATATGGGGCTTCGGCTCACCCCGCCAGGCTATGGGGAGCAAAACCATGGTCCCCAGGGCAAAGCGCACCCCATTAAAGGTGAGGGGGCCAACGTAGGTCATCCCCACCCGCTGTGCGACAAACGCGGAGCCCCAGATGATGGCTGCCGCCATCAGAAGCGAATCAGCCCTGTAAACCCGATGATCCCAAAACATCCCTTTTCTGCTCCCTTACCCTCTATCCTTTCCGCTCTCGTTACGGCCAGAGATTACCGTTTCGTGAGGGCCATGTCCATATCAAATCTCACAGATATCCCTTGCCTGCGGAGGGCCAGTATGCATCTTGCTCCTAGTTTTTGTGCGGGAAGACAGAAGAAAGATCTGAGCGGGAGGCGGAAATACGGTCAGGAAAGAGGCTAGTTCTTCTACCGGTAACGGTGGTAGGGATAAGGCCACGGATACCACGGGTGCCACCACGGATCCCAAAAACCCCATGGATACGGTTCATAACGAAGGGGCTTTTCTTCCTTCCACAGGTGAATCTCCTTGATAACGATACAGGGGTAGCGATAGTCGATTTCCCCTAATTTCATTATCTTCTCACCCTGCACAATGCCGGCAAGAGTCACCCGCCGCCCCTTACGGTATATCTCGCTCTCCAAAAGGCCCTGATACAGGGCGAAGAAGCGTCCCCCAGATGAATCCAGATTCACCGGTTTGCCTTGCTGGTCCATCGCGGTCTGATAAACCTCAAGTAAGCTCCCTTCCTTTTTGTTCACCAACCCGACGATAACCCCGCCAAGAACTACTGCCTTACCCTTATATTCCTCGGGCGCCTTTTGCAGTGCGGAAAAGGTCAGTTCCGTGTCCGCCTGCTGCAAGGTGTCTCTCGATATGACGTGGGCACATGCCGATAGACAGAGGAAAACTCCGGCGATCATGAAGAATCCTTTTGTCATGCCAACATGACCTTCAAAAAGTTTTTCCGATACCGATGCCAAAATGAAACCGGGGAGATGTTGCAGGGGCCCCCTCTACAGGCCAGATATGGAGCTCTTTTTTTTCGATGACAGGATAAGCATATTCCAGCTCACCCAGCGGACGCACTTCTTTTCCTATAACCGAACCCACTACCGTGATCTTTCTTCGGGGGCGATAGATGGCCGGATCCAGAAAATCGGATGTGGAAACGATGAATCTTCCCTTGGATTCTCCCTCTGAATCAGGCTGCTGATTGTAGCCGAGCGATCGCTGGAGCACGGTGATAACCGTTTTATTCGGCACATTCTCGGTCTTGATGATCTCGCCGCCTAAGAGCACCACCTTGCCCCGGTAGGCCTCAGGGTTCTCCAAAACCTGCTCAAACCGTATGTCTTTGTCAACCGTTTTGAGGGTCTCTTGAGAGATTACCGTGGCACATCCGGCCACAGCAAATGCTGCAGCGGCCGCAAGCCACACGGATTGCCATGTGCGTTTCATTGTCCCCATCCATTCCTCCCTTCTATCGGGTATTATTCTGTTGCTTCCTTCACTCTGAAGCGCGGTCTGGGGAACCGGCCTCGTAGAACTTAAAGATATTATACTAAATCTCCTTCCATTCTAGCAACTTCCCCTAATAAGGCTGACATATTTTGTCAAACTCCGACAATTTTCGGCAGGTTCAGGAAGTGAATTTCTTGCTGAGATGGGATAACTCATTGAGATCTTTAATGATATTTTAAAACCTCCATCTGGCACGATTTTGGCAGATACAATAGGACAAGGCTCAATCAGATGCCACCCAACTTTAACACCATTACGACAAACCATATGAGGGCCGAAGGTCCCTGAAGGTTATAGCTTAGAAGAGAGAGTTTGCGGTGGTGCTGAGTTCGGTTTCTCGGGTGTACGTGAATCTTTCTACTGGCCAGCTTCTAACAGAATAGCACATGCACTGGCGATTTAGGGGTGAGCCGGGGAAATAACGGCATGGTGGGAAGCCTTTGATAAAGATGGCCTTGTTGGATGGTTAACGTATCAGCCTAACCTTTAGTCTGCAATAGGATTAATCGTCAACCTTTCAACCAACCGAATGGCCCGTAGATCATAGGTGATCTGCGGGCCTTTTCCTTTGTGCGCCCCGAACTTATAAGGATGTCTATACGTTAGGTTCCTTCCACCAAGGATAGAAGTCCGGCATGTCGGCCGAGACGCTCATGGTAAACTCAGGTGGCCGCTTTTCCAGGAAGCTTTGAATCCCCTCATGCGCATCCTTCTGACAGCCAGCCCAGTAAAAGCAACGTGAGTCTATCAGGTGAACGGACTGGGGATCATCCTCCGTGAGCCCGTGCCACAGAAGTGCCTTGCTGAGTGCCACAGATACAGGGGCAGCATTTTCCGAAATCTCCTCTGCAATCCTCATCGCCGTTGAGACCACCTGCTCTTGTGGGACTACGTAGCTAAAAAGCCCTGAGGAGGCTTCTTCTGCCGCACGAAATACTCGCCCCGTATAAACAAGCTCCGCCGCTTTGGAGATACCAACAACGCGCGGCAAAAACCATGAGGAGCATGCCTCTGGAACAACGCCACGCCGCGTAAACACGAACCCTATCTTAGCATCTTCCGCAACAATCCGGATATCCATGGGCAGTGTCATGGTAATGCCAGCGCCCACCGCATGTCCGTTGATTGCCGCGATAACGGGCTTTCGGCACGAGAAGATGCTCAGCGCAATCTGCCCTGCTCCATCGCGATGCTCGCTGAGGGAGACCTTTCGCCCCTCCTGTTGAGAGAGGTCGAAGGTCGATCCGCCGGAGCCAAGGTCCGCACCAGCACAGAACGCTCTTCCTGCACCAGTCGCCACAACCGCTCGAATCGAATCATCCCGATCGGCATCTTCGAAAAGGCCAATCAACTCCTTACGCATAATGTGAGTCAGGGCATTCATTTCATCCGGACGATTCAGCGTAATAATGCCAATGCTGTTTTCGATTTCATAAAGGGTTTGAACAAGATCCATAGCAACACCTCTCCTTTCTTATACGAAATCAAAGGTCGACACTTGAGTGGTTGGACTGTGACACCCAGCCTTATGCAAATCTCCCTCATAGATCGTATCTTATCGGTAACAGAACACCGGCTGAATGGCAAAACAATAATGAGGGATTCACACCCAAAGCGGCTCTCTCGCAACTGGAAGAAAGTCATCGCGACCTGCCCGCAGGACGGAAGGCGGGACCCCCCCAAATGACAGAAACCGCTCATAACACAGCCTCAGGGGATGTGGCATTGTTTGTGACGTATTGGAGTGCTGGAGTAATGGTCTGAAAATGAGAGCATCCAGTAGTTAAAAGTCGTGCCCAAAACGATCATGGTATATT
>CP070657.1:2783249-2787905 GCA_020355085.1 Deltaproteobacteria bacterium | reverse complement strand
AGATATCTTGATCCGCTTCGAGCTTCTTTTCTAGGCCACTGCGCCAGGATTTAAATGGATCCACCCAGGCCCGCAGGGTATAAAGGTAGCGCCCCAGCTCTCTGACTTCGAACTGCCTGCGCCAGCGATCGTTTCCTAGATGTTCCATGGGGATCTCGGTCCATTTAGATTCGTCCTCCTTGCGAAAGAGCAGGACACACGAGATCACGTCGTGGCCGTCAGCAAACATATCGGCCTCGACAACAACCTTCTCACCAGGAGTCCGCTTGATTGGAAACCTTCCACCATCGATTTCCGGTTTTACCGCCTCGATGATTACCCTTCCTCTTCCCTCCTGCGCATCTATATCCCTTGTTCCTAATTTGCCCATCAAGATCTCCGCTTTACAGTGCTAACCCTCTAAAAGAGATTTATAGAGTTCGAGATATTTCCGGGCAGACTGTTCCCAGGAGAAATCGGCCTTCATACCGTTGGCCGTGAGTTTTCTCCATGCCTTAAGATCCGTGAACAGAGCTACCGCTTCCCGGATAGCCTGCAGGAAAGCCGCTGCCTTATAAGGGCGAAATTTAAATCCATTGCCTCTTGCTGTCCGGGAGATGAATTGCACAATGGTATCTTCTAGCCCGCCCGTGGCTCGCACCACGGGTACGGTCCCGTACTTCAATGCATACATCTGGGTGAGGCCACAGGGTTCGTACCGCGAGGGACTGAGAAAGATATCGGCCCCTGCCATGATGCGGTGGGCAAGGGGTTCGTCGAAGCCAATTTTTAGACTAATCCGTCCCGGATAGCGCTGGGCAGCCTGCTGAATGGCCTGCTGAATCTGCTCATCCCCGGAGCCCAGGATAACGAGTCCAACATCCAGCGACAGGATATCATCTAAGATTTGTACGAGAAGATCGAGCCCCTTTTGAACGTCGAGACGAGAGACCATCCCCAGCACCGGCCTTTTGGCAAGGGCGGGATTGAGGCCCATCTCCAGAATTAGAGATTCCTTACAGGTCTGTTTACCAGCCATTTTGCGAGGCGAATAGTGCGCTGGAATATGAAGATCTTGAGAGGGATCCCACAGGCTGTAATCCACACCGTTAAGGATGCCTTGCAGATGTGCTCGACGGTGGCGGAGAATCCCCTCCATGCCCATGCCGTATTCTGCACTCTGGATTTCCTTGGCGTAGGCAGGGCTCACTGTCGTTATTGCATCGGAGTAAACGATGCCGGCCTTGAGCAGGCTGATCTTCCCATAGTATTCGAGCCCCTCAGGATGAAAGAATGCATTTCTTGAGAGTCCAGTCAAAGACAGCTTCTCTGCCGGGAAGAGCCCGGGATAACCTAAATTGTGGATGGTGAAGACGGTGGCTGGTGCTCCAAGGGATGTCGAATCCCGATAAGGCCCCTTGAGGAGTGCAGGCACTAACCCGGTCTGCCAGTCATGGCAATGGATTACGTCGGGTTTAAGGGAAAGTGTCGTGGCAGTTTCCATGGCTGCATGAGCAAAAAAGGCGAAACGCTCCAGGTTGTCATAATAGTCACCAAGAGGGGTCCCATAAAGATTAGGCCTATCGTACAGGTCCTCTCGCTCGATAAAATAGACTGAAAGGCCGTCCTCTGTCTTGGCACCCAGCACTTGGGCCGTAAGCTCGGAGTTTCGAAGGGCAACCTTTAGATCTTTGAGGAGCAGGCGAGGTTCAAATCCTCCCTCTCGAACAACACGATAGAAGGGAAGCATCAGGTCTACGTCTACCCCGAGACGCACCAAGGCATTGGGTAAGGAACCCGCCACATCGGCAAGTCCACCGGTCTTGGCAAAGGGGACTGCCTCTGGAGATAGAAACAGCACCTTCAAATTATCAGGCATAGGAATACCTCAGCTCGTTCAGTTTGCCCTCTAGGTCTGTGGGATATTTCTCAGGGCGTACGGGCTCATAAAGGGCATGAAGCGTGGTTACGACTCCTCCCTGATGAAAATCAGCCATGATGGTTTTCCCATTTTCTCCATTTGCTATAAGGCCGCTCGAGTTGGAATCGGTCGCCATAATCTTTAATGATGCCACAAAATTCTCTCCTCGGTCAAATGTCTTTCAACAATTCCCTTCAACACGGGCGAAGGCTTGAAGATCCTATTTTCCTCGTGAACCCGTCTGGGTAGACCGCTGTAACCCTTTGGAACGGGAGCTTGCTGTAGCCGCGAGTTGACATAAGCTCTGGCGTGATGATTCCTTTCTCTTGTTCGAAGGCTTGGGAGGCTTGCTGATCAGAGGCCCCGGGCGAACCGGCATGATGCGGGCGAGCATTAGTCGTGGGTAGACAAGGATTAAAACCAAGGGAGAACCAAAACGGCCGGGCATGGTTTCACGGCGCATAGGGACGCCGCTCCTCCTGTTCACGAAACAAGCGAGGCCTTGTAGCCGCGAAGGCAGACCTTTATACTGCTAATAGGTAACGAGTGCTGGAAAAGTAGTCTCTACCCGTAACGCAGGGCAGATCGGAACATACATCTAAAGGTATGTTTTCCAGAAAAAAGCTACACGTGGGTCAAATCGTCTTTTTCCTCGGACTCTCCCTTAACCTTTCCCTCCAGATATTGTCTCGCTATATCCTTACCCCCCAGGCCAAAGGACAGGGAGAGGGCAAAAACGAAACCGCCAAACAATATTGTAAACGCAACAATAACGGTGCCACTACCTATGCCCAGCTGTTCCAAAGCCATGACAAGAGCAAGCAAAACCACAACAGCCTTAACGCCCTTGCTGAGCAGACGGGAGAACTTTACCCCTGCATTAACGCTGGCTATAAGGGCTGTCCTTCCCAAAAAGTTACCGAGTATATATCCGACGATGATAAGTAATGCAGCTACGAACAGGTCAGGAAGATAGAGAAAGAATTTCTCAAGAAGCACCTCTATTGCTGGAACTTTGAGGGTATACAGTGCGATAATGACGAATATGATCACCACGAGCCAATAAAATATTCGACTCAATAGCCTGGCAGGGGGTTCTTTTATACCAACTTTCCCAAATGTCTCGGTTATGCCTACCTTGGCGCAGAATTGGTCTACCCGGAGGAGGTTTGCAATTTTTAATACAATGTATTTCACAATCCAAGCTGCGATGAAACCAAAGACAAATATTATTAAACAGGTGAGTAGGTTCGGCATGAATGCGACAAGCCTCTGTAAAAAATCCTTCCGTGGCTCTGTTAAGATATGCTCCGATATATTTTTCATAAAAGCCTCCCTGATTTACGCTCGGCTCACACTTGCTGTTCCCATTTCTCAGCAAGGTGCGTTTTTGCCTTCTCAAAGGCGATGCAGAGCTCTTCGAGCCTTTTTTCCACCTCCTCAGCCGTACTCTCCCAGGTCTCGATCACAAAGGACGCCACCTTGCCAAGGTAAAGAGGCGTAAGTGATTTGAGCAAATGCTCCCGGCTCATTACTCTCCTGTGATAAGCGAGGGCAAAGTTGTATATAATCTCCACCCATAAATCGTCAGGTATTGAAAAGCTGTCCTTGGTTTTTCCAGCCATCTCAGCAAGATGGCGCAGTAGCTCAGCCGGCAAAAAGGACTCATAGAAAGAGGAGAGCTCTTGTGCACCGAGCCTAAATTTTTCAATCATCCCGTCGAGGTTAACCTTGATGGGTTCGAGACCGACAGAGTAGACAAATCCAAATGTCGAAACTGGCTCGGAGTTCGAGACCTTACTCCATACCGGAAAATACTCTTCGGTGAGGTCAAATACAGAACTGACCACCTGGTGGAGCATAGCGCTCAGGTCGGCCCCTGGGTCTTTGGCGTCATGAATCTTTGCCCCCAAGAAGGCCTGGCATACCTTGAAGGCATTGGCAACCGCTGTTGTGGTCATCCAGATATCAATGCCGAAGCGGGCTACATTCGTATCCCACACATCTTTGGTGAGATAAAAGGATGCAAGCCTTCCTGAGAATCCGAAGTCGCCACCTATGGGCTGCCGGATTCTCTTGCCATAAAGTGCCCTGGTTATGGGATATACAATCGTATTGGTAATGGTCCCGTCGTATTTGTGCCTGAGATAATAAGGGGAAACATAATCGAAGCCCTCATTGAGAATAGGCTTTATCAACAATTCAATCCATTCAGGGGTTATGCTCCTCAGGTCAGAGTCAACTACGGCACAGGCCTTTACCTTGAGTACCCTGGCTATTTCGAAGATCGTCCTGAAGGCACTCCCCTTACCCGGCACTCCATGATACGGGGTTACGAATTTGCGATAGCCCCCTAGTTGGTGGCGCACTAACATGGAGGCAAAATCAACGGTAGTCTCCTTTACAACCTCCATGGTCCCATCAACTGATCCGCCATCAGAGTTCACGAGTATGGATTTGTTATCGGGAAAATATTTGGAAAGCCCGGCCTCGACGGCCTTCACTACGTGCACAATGGTCCGGGCGTTGTTATAGCTTGGAACGCCGATGAGGATATCAGCCTCCTTGACTTCTTCAATCTGCTCCCGAATGTCTTCTCCGAGGATTACGGAATTCTCAGGCATGACTTCTTACATCTTCATCTTTTAAAAATCATAAATTCGAAAATAAGCTGTGTCAACAGCAAAAAGCTTGATGTAGATAAGACCTCACGGAGATGACAGATTTGCACGGGCGCTGGGCAATCACCTTTTGCT
>CP070657.1:2768660-2783149 GCA_020355085.1 Deltaproteobacteria bacterium | reverse complement strand
GAAGACGGTTCTCGTTCTGTGTCTCGGTTTAACCTTTTTGTAATAGGCTTGCTGACCCCGGTTCCAGAGCACATAGTCGAGTCCCACAGGGCTTACGTCAAGCCCCGCTTTTTTGTGTGCCTCTGCTATTAGTTCCACCGCATGCAAAGCACAGGCCCTGATTTCCACCTCCTCAGGGGACCCGGATGCGATCAGTTCTTCCGAATCGATCCGCGAGGCCAAGGTTTCGTCATAAAGCAGAATGCCATCCATACGCAAAACGTGGGGCACGAGATTATCCGCGAACATGGTCATTTCATGAAGATCGTGAAAAAACCCCAATCCCTTTCCCTTGAGGGCGATTGACAAATCCGCGGCTGTCAATTGTGCCCGCTTGTAGAAGTGGACGTTCAGATCGTCGTAGGGTGCAACATCATTGAAGAAAGGCATCTTCACGAGCAATGTAACGAGGTTTTCGGCAGAGGCATCAGCCGCCTTGACCAGTTCAATGTAATCACCTCCGAAATTAGCGATTACGTATTTTCCGAGCTCGCTCAAGGCACCAGCAAAGAGCTGCATCAGCTCTTGAATGATTTCATTGCCAGGGTCCTGCCCGAGTATCCTCGTACACTCCCCGGGGCTGAGTTGCGTCAATTGTTCTGCACTCGGCGGGCCCTGAGCTCTGAAAAAATCGGTAAGCGCGGCGGCAATACTGAAGTATCCGGACATGTCTGGCGCCTTACGCAGATGGGGGAAATAGCCCGAGCCGAAATTAATGGTATCCAGAATCAAAATGTAGGCAACGGTGGCATCGCCTTTATCCAGATAGTGGATGTGGGGATCAAGTTCAGGGGAAAACGTTTGATCTACGGGTAATGACGCCGCATAGTGCCCAATTTGATCGTGGTTAATCCGAACGTGGGCCGCCCTTTGGGCAACAGCTTTGCAAGAGGTGCGTACCTGCTCTATCAAGTTCATAGGCACGGTCTTTAAAAAACCTCCTGTAGTTCTTTTCCGACAAAAAGCCAGGCTGCCCATTGACCCGTTTCGTAATAGCCCAGGCCGGAATCCTTGCTGTCCCCACCATGCTCGTTGGGAATTTCCTTCTCTCCGGAGTTCTTACGTAAGCGCTGGGTTGTCAACTGATGGGCTTTATCCAAACTTTGATCCATTTATCGAGACAATATCAGAATTCGAGGAATGGAGTCAAAACTTTAGGAGATCTCGAAATCAATTCTGGTTGGCCGACATCTATCCCCTTATTTGCGCCGCAAAAGAATCAAATCAGCCTTGAGCAAGGAAAGGCTCACGGGCACATCTTGTAATCTGAAGTCGTGATATGCTTTTTTCTACTCATCCTACCTAAGATATAGTGATGCCTACCTCATGAACCCTTTTCTTGTAACATTTTAATATTACTTAATATATTTTCACATCACACAATATTCCCCTTGACTTTCACTTATTTTATTGCATCATGCAATCGGCTGTACTTAAACACCTCAACCTTCAGATAAGTGCCACGGCAAGGATTCCCATGAAGGTGCCTGAATGATGCCTCCACGACTGATATTAATACGTTGGAGGTTACTTGTGCCGAGGCACGATTAGGCTGAGCCAATTGGGGGGTCTTTTCAACCTATCCAAAGGGAGTTATATGGAACTTTCACCTAGAGAAGAAAGCTTGTTGAGCGGGAAGCAGGGGCCTGGTGCCAAAAGGGCCATGGAAATACTTGTCGCATACGGAGAAGCCTGCGAAGCGGAGAGGATGATTCCAGTAATCAGCACCCATATAGCTGGGAATTACTCGGTGTTGATGGACGAGGGCGTTGAGTGGCTGGAGTCATTGGCCAAGAGTGGAACCAAGGTATCGGTCCTCACCACAAAAAACCCCGAGCAGTTCGATTTTGAAGATGCGGACGAACTGAAGGTCCCCATGTTCTACAGGGAGGCCCAGAAGAGGATCGATAATGCCCTAAGATCCCTCGGGGTGACCCTCACCTATTCATGCCACCATTATCTGGTTGGAAATCTGCCGCGTTTCGGGGAGCATATTGCTTGGGCCTCCTCCGGCAGTCAGGTTTATGCTAATTCGGTGATCGGGGCCAGATCAAACCGGGATGGAGATCATGTTGTCCTTGCCGCAGCCATTACCGGTGTTATCCCGGAGTGGGGGCTGCACCTCACCGAGAATAGAAGGGCCCAGGTCCTTGTGGATACAGGGGGGCTGGATTTCAACGCATTAACAACGGCCGATTACCAGGCCCTGGGCTGGCATCTGGGCAAGATTATAGCAGACAGGATCCCGGTATTTGCCAATCTGCCTCCTGATCTTGCTATTCAAAACGTCAAGGGTCTCCTCTATACCCTAACCGTAACCGGGAGTGTCGGCCTGGTCCACTTAGTGGGCATAACCCCTGAAGCAAAGACTCTGGAAGCCGCCTTTGGGGGTGACGTTCAACCGATATCCACGATATCGGTTAAACCCGAAGATATCGAAAAGGCCTACGCAGAGATTTCCACCACCCAGGAGGATAAGGTGGACCTCGTCATTTTTGGATGTCCCCAGTGCACCATTCAGGAGGTACAGGAGATCGCCGAACTGCTGGAAGGGAAAAAGGTTCATCCTGAAACAGAGCTATGGATTTGCACATCCCGTTGGGTCAAAACCCTGTCCAAGAGGATGGGGCTCTTCGATGTAATTAGAAGCAGTGGAGGCCGGATCGTGGCCGACACGGGTGCTGCCTGTGGCCCCTACCTCTACTTACCGGAACTCGGCATTAGGGTAGTAGCCATAAATTCCGCCAGGGGCAATTATTATGCCCATAACGTCACCGGTATGGATACCTGGTTCGGTTCCACCCAGGATCTGGTGCAAACGGCCATTTCAGGCAGATGGAGGGGGAGATCATGACGAAAATCAGGGGCAAATCTGTTACCGGAGGAATGACAGAAGGCGATGCCATTGTTACCCGTATGCCCATATCTTTTACCGGCGGGATGGACCCGAACAGCGGGATCATCAGGGAGCCGAACCATGAGCTGGAAGGACAGAGTGTGGCAGGGAAGATACTGGTCTTTCCTGCGGGAAAGGGGTCAACAACCGGGTCCTGGCAGTTCTATGCCACCTATAAACGCGGTAATGCCCCGAAAGGCATTATCAATGTGAAGGCCGAGGGTGTCGTGGCCGTTGCCGCCATCATTACGGGTACGCCGATGATGCATCAACTGGAGGATGATCCTCTAGAATGTATCAGTACTGGAGACTTTGTCAGGATCAATGCGGATGAGGGGTATGTTGAGGTGGAGAAAAAAGGTAAGTAATTGTGGCACGGATAAGAAAACGCGGTAATTCCTATCAGATTGATTACTTTGATCCGGACGGGAGGCGGAGAGAATCCTGAGCCTAAGGTGGGGCCAAATCAGGAACGGGTTCATCTACCCGGACAAGACGAAAAGAACATAAAAAGAAAGCGGTCGATCTCTTGAAAGCACTGACCGTTCTTCAACAGCCTACCAACGATACCTGTCACAAAACTGTCACATCTTCGAAATCCGAAGGTTCTCCCACCGGTCGGGGCGATAAATTTTTAAAGCCGTTTCTTTGCAAATGCCCTGCCGGAAGGACTCTTTAGGTATGTCTCAAAATCAAGGGCCCTTTGGCGATCCGAAAAGGCGATTGCTGTTTTGACTCGCCACGGTTTGTATCTAGATGTATGGGGATTGAGGCCCTGATTATGGGACTTGAGGCGGGACTCAAGGTCTTCAGTAAAGCCGATGTAAAACCGATCGTCAATCTTTTCGGATTGCAAAATGTAAGTGTAATAGAATGTCATCCGACTTTATTAATGAAATTCCGTCGTGACAGGTCCGACTTGATTATTGAAATTCCGTCGTGATGAAGAGGCGCGCCGAGCCGTAGCTTGGATAAATAACAGTCAATGTTGCCCGCCTTCGCCCGTTGCTTCGGCGCGGCAGCCTTCGCATCTCCACTCTATTTCGAAGCGAAGGCTGGTCGGGGCGAGAGGATTTGAACCTCCGACTCCCTGCTCCCAAAGCAGGTGCGCTACCAGACTGCGCCACGCCCCGAACACTGTAAAATTAATATCGTATTTCATCGCAAGAAATCAAGGGAATTATAGAGAAGTCGCGGTGGGCACTCTTACTTCAGTCTATCTTTCTGTTGACTTTAAGTGGATTAGATAATATTTTTCCCAACAAAACATTCAGGGGTATTGAGACGTCATGAAAGATATCCAGAACGAAAAAGATGATCGCAACATCGCAATAGACAAGGTTGGGGTCAAGGACATACGATACCCGATAACCGTGCTCGATAAAGCGACCAAAACTCAGCAGACCGTGGCTCTGATCAATATGTACGTCAATCTTCCCAGGGATTATAAAGGCACCCATATGAGCCGGTTTGTGGAGATCCTGAATGAACACGATAGAATGATCTCTATTGAGAACTTCCACGAGATTCTTTCAACCATGAAGAAGCTGCTTGACGCTGAAAGCGCCCATATTGAGATGACCTTTCCCTATTTCGTGATGAAGTCCTCGCCAGTCACCCACAGCCAGGGGCTTATGGAATATCAGTGCACCTTCAAGGGTAATCTGAACGAGCGCAAGGACTTACTCCTCATGATAGCGGTTCCCATAACCACCCTGTGTCCGTGTTCACGTGAGATAAGCTCCTTTGGCGCCCATAACCAGCGAGGAGAGGTTCGATTGCAGGTGAGATTCAAGAAATTCATATGGATAGAAGATCTTATTCGGCTGGTAGAAGACGCCGCCTCCTGTGACGTATATTCCGTACTCAAGAGAGAGGACGAGAAATATGTAACCGAAAGGGCATATGAAAACCCGAAATTCGTGGAAGACATCGTCAGGGATATCGCCCAGAAGCTCGATCAAGATCCCAATATCACATGGTTTGCCGTTGAGTCGGAAAATTTTGAATCCATCCACAACCACAATGCGTACGCATACATAGAGCGTGGCAATGCGACGCGTGCTGACTGATAAGCCTTATGCCGTGTTACAAGATGTCAGTGAGTATCCGAGTCCAGTGGGCCCCGCTTTGATTCACTTCTGAAAGGGGATGCCATATTTCCGAATTGGTCCTGGCTAAGCTATCAACTCTCAGCCTTGAGCTATCAAAAACCATATATTGATCATGGTTTTATGGTAGCTCCGCAAATGGCTTTTAGCCTGTTACATCGGCGCTATTCTGTTTTTCTTGACCTATAAGCTGGTAGCTAACAGCTGATAGCTTGGGTATCCTAAAATTTTAGGCAGAGCCTACTATCTCTGACCTGGCCCTGAGGACCAGGTTTTTTAAAATCTAATAAAACGAAAAGGGAGCGATTGCATGGCTGAAGATCTAAAGAAGATGTACAGAACGGTGATGGACGACCATTTTCCCCCTGAGATTACCATAAGCTTTGGGGATCAAAGACTGGTGTACCGGAAAAGGGCGTGGAAGATACCCGATGAAGGCTCCGGTGAATTAATCGAGAAAGGCCTTCGGTATGGTGAGAACCCAGGCCAGGAATCAGCCCTCTATGAATTGGTGAATGGAAATCTCGTTCTGGGTGATTGTCATTTCATCGAGCCGGGCAAAGGGTTGGTTTCTGCCATTGCGGAGGACGACATGATCCAGAGCGGTAAGCACCCCGGAAAGATCAACCTCACCGATATCGACAATGCCCTGAATATATTGAAGTATCTCTCCCGAGGGCCGGCTGTTGTCATTGTGAAGCACAACAACCCCTGTGGCGTCGCATATGGTTCCACCATTGCCGATGCGTATGATAAGGCAAATATGGCTGATCGGATTGCGGCCTTCGGAGGGTGTGCGGTTTTTAACAGGCCCATCGACCTGAACACAGCGGAGTCAATTAGCCGTAATTACCTTGAGGTCGTGGCCGCCCCTGATTTTGAGGAAAACGCCATCTCTATCCTTACAAAGAGCCCGAATCTCAGGATTGTGAAAATCAGCAAGATAAACCAATTAGCCGATTATAGCGAGAAGCGCTTTGTTGATTTCAAGAGCCTCATCGATGGCGGGATCATTGTACAGCAATCACCCATTAACCTCATAAAATCACCGGATGACTTTGCGTTGGCCTCTGCCGAATACAAGGGAAAGCATTACGAGATCGCCCGAAAACCGTCTGCCGATGAATATGCCGATATGCTCTTTGGCTGGCAGGTCGAACAAGGGATTACCTCAAACTCCGTTATCTACGTCAAGGACGGGGTAACCATCGGCATTGGAACGGGAGAGCAAGACCGAGTTGGGGTTGCTGAGATAGCTATTTACAAGGCCTACACCAAATACGCGGACGCCCTCTGTTTTCAGAGACACGGCATTCCCTATAAACAGCTCGAGACTGAGACACACAAGGGCCAGAAAGATGCCTCACTCAAGGATGAGATCGATAGGGCGACTCGAGATGCCCACGGCGGACTTACCGGTGCAACCATGGTATCGGATGCCTTCTTTCCTTTCAGGGACGGCGTTGATGTGGCAATAAAGGAGGGAATTAGGGCTATTGTTCATCCGGGAGGTTCATTGAGGGATTTCGAGTCCATCGAGGCGTGTAACGAGGCCAACCCCCAGGTGACTATGGTTTTCACCGGCCAGAGGGCATTTAAGCATTAGAAAGGGGCAAAGTGATCGATGGTGGAAGGTAGGCTAGCCACAACGCATCTAAGGTGGGGCGTTCTAGCCTAAGGCTTTGAAGGACCTCTTCAAAGGTTGCTCTATCCTTATCAAAATAGTATCGTTTTGCAGCATTGTAGCGCGCGCTGTAGAAGCGATCCCCTATGAGAAAACCGTAATAGACGGTCTTAAAGGTCAAGCCGTCTCTGTTTTTATGGATAAAGAGGAGCTTAAAACCGTCATATTCGTTTACTCGTGCCGGGGTATTTTCCTTCACCTGGAAATCCAAGACCGACTGATCACAGCTGATCTCGTCAACGATAACCTGTGCGGCCTCTTGGGGTAACATTCCCCGCGTCAGTTTCTTTTTTGTATGCCTAAAGGGCCTGGCTATTGGCCGCTCTTGAACAAGAATATATTGCAGAAAGGGACCGTCCTGGCTTATGAGCAGATAGCGATCGCACTTCAATCTCATCCATGTTTGGGGAATATCAACAGAGAAATGATGAGAAGGTGACTCAAAGGTGCCCCTACTCCCTATCCAGGGTGCGCAGGCCGGGATAAAAAGCAGCAAAATAAGTAAGTATCTAATCATCACATTGCTCAAGATAGCCTCTGATATACGCTCTGTCCGGTTCATGGGGTGAAAGCGCCAAACAGGACTCGAAAGACCTCCTTGCAAGTCGTTTCTCCCCCTCCTTATAGTAGATCAACCCAACTGCCTTGTACGGTTCCGGATACAATGGATCGAGCAAAATGGCCTTCTTGTAGTATTCCTTTGCTCTTGCTATATCGTTCTCTTTTGCTCGCTGTCTACAGACTTCACCGAGGAGATAGTAGGCTTTCGGGTCATGGGGGTTAATGGTCAAGTATTTCTCTAACCCCCTTTGTGCCGACGGAAATCGGCCCGCCTTCAGATCAAGCAAGGCATTCTCCAACACGAGCCTTTGTACCTTTCTCAGAAAGATCTCGGTGTTTTTGACTCCCTCCTCTTGCCCCTGACAGTGAGCTCTCAGGAAGTCTTCGCAGTTCTGGATGCGTTTCTTAAGCCTTGGATGTGTCCCGAAGAAAAACGGCTCCCGTGCCTTTTCCTCCACAAGCTCCCTCTTGAGATGTTCAAAAAGGCGGGGTGCTTCTTTGAGATCGTATCCGGCGTTCAGCACAAACTCAAGGCCTGTGAGATCGGCCTCGGTTTCGAGGTCCTGGGAATATCCGGTCACTGCTACAGTTCGAGTTGAACCGAGGAGCGACATGAGGTCTTCATGGTGCAATGCGGGTTCGGGTTTCTGGAGAATCGCAATCCTGTCCTTTGTCCTTTTGAAATTCCGAAAGGCCCTTAGGGCGTGCCGATGCGTGCAATGTGCCATCTCGTGTGCGAGGAGCGTTGCAAGCTGGGCCTCGTTATCGACTCGCGCCAGAATGCCTGCATGGACGTAGATAACGCCGTTCGGATACGCGAAGGCATTGAGATGGAGATCTTTCAGAACCACTATCCTGAATGATCTGGTGTCATGGGTTTCCGTTGGTTGGAGTCTCCTTACGATTCCATTCAGATACTCTCGCAGCTCTGCGTCACGGTATACAAATCCGCTGGTGTCCAGGACTTGTTGCTCCTCAATTGAGCGCTGCCAGAGCCTTTGCTCGTCATCTTTAACACTGGAGTCTTCTTTTAGGAGACCCGGATTCGTGGTTGAACAGGCAACTGCCACCAGGCACCCAATGAGCATCAGGGCGGCATATCTCATCAGCCCACCTCCGGAAAAGAAGAGAGCAGATCTTCGACAAAATCTGTTGCACTTTCCACATCTCTCAGGTCATACTGGTCCACAGTATGTCTCACACAATGCCATAGGATGGTCCCAAACGAATCTGAAACGGCAATACTGATACATGTTTTTTGTTCGCTGGCGGAGATCTGCCCAGATCCACTGATGAAGATCATGGAATCCGCTCCGAGCCGCGACAGGGTTTTCTCACTTGGACCCAGGGAATATACGAACCGCTTCCTTTTTTCCGGAAACAGTTGCGGGCCGTATCCGTGCAACCGCATTGATTTGTCCACTGCCTTGTAAAGAGCCTTGATCTCTCTCACGTCTTCCGCGCTTTCCTCATTTACGGTGAGGGGCGTTACTCGAGATCCCTTTCCCATGAAAGCTTCTATCAGCGCCTTAATAAGATTCTCTTTTCCCGCCCTTGACCAGTCATCACGTACCTGCACAACACCTCCGGGCGAAATCTCATAGATTCTAACTTCGGCCAGCATGAGGGCGGGTTTTTGTAATCCCCTTGCTCTAGATGTGAAGTCCGGATGAGCCCTGTAGGTAGGTGAAGCACATCCAAATGTTATGAGCAGGAGACACAGAACAGATAGAAAAGGGAAATAGTTCCGCTGCCGTGCAAAACCAAATCGATCATCGTCAGGGATTTTTTTCATGATATCGTTTTGGCCGTCGAGGTGCTTTCGAGAGCAGCTAGTACAAATTTCGCTTCTCAGGCGCCCGATTGGTTTACTGCGCCAGATGCCGTGTGACTTCGATGGCCGATACTTACAGTATCGGCACCAAAGCCAGGGGACTTTAGTGAGGAATAGGAGGACAGGAGGCTAATTAAAAGACTGCAACATTCCCTAAGTAGTCGATCCGACTCTTAGAAGCAGCCGGGGCTCACACGAGGATGTTTCTTGAAAAAAATATGGGATAACCTATTGAAAAGAGGGTGTTATTGAAGGTCATTATTAAAAAGAGGATTGACAATTCTTTCTATCTGTGATAAGAATGTTTTAGATTACTGCTTGTCTGTACTGCTCCGTTGAATTTGTGAGGGCTGCTCGTTGGGCCCTTGGGAGGCTGCTACTTTTGACCCTGGGGTACGGTCGATACCGGTATGAGCCGAAGAAGGCCGTAATTTTACTAACTGTTAAATCTAACGGTTTCTAAGACAGGAGGATTAAAGGATGAAAAAGTTACTTGTGGTAATCATGTTGGGTCTTTTTCTGTATGGTTGTGGCGCAACAGCTCAGCAATCTGAGTACTGGAAGCACGATTCGCACTTCAAGAATTGGGATCATCTCAAGTTCAGCCTTTGGGGTTACAATAATCCCACAGCAGAAACAATGAAGAAATCCCAAGAGCAAGGCTGGTGGGGAACCGAAGTCCCGTATATTCCGGCTGAGTAAGCTCTCTCACTTGCGGGTCAAAACGATTGCAATGCAACAGCAGCGCCTGAATTGCAGCTTCTTGCCCGGTTTGGTGAGAGGATCGGGATCCGAGGAATTATCGGAAATCCCCGCCAAAGTCAATTGAGATTGCAACTTGGGCCTTGAGTCGATCGGATCTTTTGCCTTGCTGATCATGCTCAAGGCCCCTTTTTTGGTTCTTATTCCCGCATCGAGCATATGGCCCGGGCGCTGCCCACCCCTATCTTACAGTTATTATAAGACCACCTCCGCATTTATCCGCAGCAGCTTCGCTTCGCCATTGATAAGGCTTCTCGCAACCCTCGTCTTTCGCAATGGCAGACTAGGCTCATCCGTTGAACATTCTCATGGAGAATTGAGCAGGGGAATGCCTCGCACCTTCCATCCCTACCTTATGCGAAACATAGATAAACTCCCTCTCAGCGCCGGAAACAGGACAGCAAAGAGACCCCGCTGCTCAGCACCGATCTGAGCTTGATGACCTCAATTATCCTTGAGAAGGGGGAATCTGTGGGAGTAAGGACTGTCGGTAACAACCATCTGGAGTGCCTGAAACGTATCGGTATTTATCAGAATCGGACCGATGAGATTGGCAGTCATTTTATTGGGCGAGCCGTTTGGGATATTGACCACGACATACAGCTCAACCTTTTCTTCGATTTTTTCATCATCCCATGACATCTGCTTTATGGCATCATCTAGAGGCACCGAATAGTCGGGCATAAAGAAAAATGGGCTGGTAATTACAAAGGCAAGGGCAGGATCATCAACGGACTGGTACCAGAAAAATGGCGAGTTCTCTTTATGCTGTACTATTGCATATCGCTTTTCATCGGGAAAACCGAGCATGCCAAAAGGCATGGTGATAATCTTCTGCTCATCAACAGTGATAGGCCCAAATCTCGTTGTATCAACCTTCAATGTTTCGTGCCCTCTCATCCAGAAGTGTGCAAAAGGGAATCGGCCTCAGAGAGATCGTAAGCAGTAACCTCAGATGCTTTCAGGTTCTGTTCCCGAATCCTCTCATATACCTCTTGCCGGTAAATCCCGATGCCCTTTGGCGCCTCAATCCCCAGCCTGACCTGTGATCCCTTTATTTCAAGCAGTGTTACGGAGATATCACCGCCAATGGTGATCCGTTCACCTAACTTCCTTGTTAGTATAAGCATGAGCCATCCATGGCATTATAGTCAGGCCTTGACAGCCTGACAACGGTTACTACGATAGAAAATCAACCAGACTCAATTGCATGATCCTGGCCGAAGAAGCCAAGGCCGCCTTGTAGACAACTTCTAGAGACTCAAGATCGATGATTGCCGCGGCCATATCCGCGTCCTCGATCTCGGAAAGCCTCTGCGTGTTACTGACGGTCACGTCCTGAAATATCCTCTCGTTGGTTTCAACGCGAAGCACCTTGGAGCCGATGTCGGATATCTTCGTTGTGATTCGATCGTGGTCGATGTCAAGGTTTGTCATAGCAGCCCTAATGCCATCGACATCATTGCCCTCAAGAGCGTCTTTCAAGTCACTCAGTGTGGTAAAAAGATCCTGAAAGAGGGCCTCGCCATCAGCACCTATCTCTATGGTAGTGTCATTGCCGATTTTGATGGTAAAAGCGTGATTATCACCATGGTAGGTACCATCTTGACCGAACGGTACGGTATCGGTCTTCCATCCCGCAAAAACATAGTGGCCGTTAACCTCGGTATTCCCTAGAGAAACCATCTCATCGATATGGTTCTCTATAATACTGGCTGCAGAGGCCTGCTGGCTTGGATCAATTGTTCCATTGACCATCTGAACACACAGGGCCCTTGCATCGGAAATAATATCCTGAACCTGGCTCAGCGAGCTTTCACTGGCAGCCAGCCACGACTTTCCCATGCTGATGTTGCGCCCGAGCTGCTCAAGGTTTGAAAGTGCGGATTTGACGTGCAGCGATTGGGTGAGCCCTACCGGATCATCGGAGATAGCTGTGATTCGCTTACCGGTAGCTACAACCTGGTTCGCCTTATACAATTGCTCCTGGATATTGGCTAGATTGAACCTTGCTGCATCATAAATGCTCTTACTGGCCACTCTCATGGCAATCTATTCCACCTCTCTTACTTTGCACTCAGCAATTCCTCCAGCATCTCATCGGCAACCGTAATAAGCTTGGCTGCAGCTTCATAGGCATGCTGGAATTCCATCAGGTTCGTCATTTCCTCATCAAGCGATACGGCAGAGATGCTATCCCGTATCTGGCTTAATTCGTTAACCATCACCTCATTGAACTCTCTACTCCTTGAGATGCTCGACGAAATAATTCCCATGGCACCTACTAGCCCATGATAGTATTGCTCAAAGGTCGCTGTAACCGTGCTTTGTGTGTTTCCGTTTACCCTATCGCATGTCCACTGTGAAATCTGATTGGACGTGTATTGCAGGTCCGTAATGGCCAAGGCATTGGTATTATCTCCAGGCGCATAGCTACCATCCGCCTCTATTGTTGCAGCGGCAATATAGTCTTTATCGCTCAAAACCGGATTCAGTTCCATGGTGCCCGCACTGGCTCCCTCAAAAAAGGTATTGACGCCTAACGCTGCGAGCATATTGCTATTATCATCGGAAAAGCCGAAGGCGTAATCACTGCCAGCGGTAAACCGGATTGCATCGTCCGAAACGCTCGCCGTGACGCCAGCCAGTCCGGCAGCGGCTATCTGATTGTTAATAGCGGTGGCTACATCAGCGAGGGAGGAGCTGCCGCTAAGGCCGCTCAGGTCTATGGAAACCGCATTCATAATAGGGTTGGCCGGAGCAGTTCTGTTTTCAATCCAGAGTTTAAAACCATCTGCAATGTACTGGATTTCACTCCCGAACTCGAGGGCATCCAGGTCCGTACTGGTCTTATATGTACCGGTGAGCGTGCTGTCGGGCTCGAAGAGCTTGAGTCCTACACCTTGACTATGCTGGTTGTTGACTGCCCAGATGAATTCCTTGGCGAGTGCATTCAGGTCGAGCTCGCACTTAGCAATGACCTCATCCCTCATGGTAAGCCATCCACCGAGCTTCCCGTTGGAAAGATAGTCCGTTATATCAACGATTGCAGTTCCAGAGCTCCGCCATATTACCCTATCTCCGGTAGCTCCGCCCATCTCCAGGTCGTAGCTCGCGTTTCCTTGAACCAAGACACAGCCCCTGGCTGTAATAATGGTCAATGATCCATTACTCTGTTCAAACGATTTAACATCTAGGTATTCCGAAAGCTCTGAAACCAGGGCAGTACGTTTGTCTCTCAGATCATTGGCAGTGGTTGACGCCTCTATGGCAACGATCTGGGTATTAAGGTAAGCAATCTCTTCTGTTATCTCATTGATTCGGCCAACACCGAAACATACGGCACCCGTCAAATCCGTTTTCATTTGTATCAAGTCAGCCTCCAGGCTATTAAATCTTTCTGCGAGCAAAATGCTATGCTCATAGATGGCAACCCTTTCCGCAGAGCCAGCTGGATTATTCGAGATGTCGTGCCACCGATTCCAGAAGTCGCTTAGCAGGACACTGATACTGGTTTCGGAGTTTTCATTAAGATACCCCTCCAGTATTTGCATATATTGCTCCATCTCCTCAAAGGCCACTTCGTTGGACTTTTGCTCCCTGAGCTGGCTTTCAATAAACTGGTCCGTAGCCCTAACGACACTCGTCGTATCCACACCCTGGCCAAGAAGTAGCCCCCCGTACGATGCAGGCTCTTTTGCCTCGATCACCGGGTTTTGCCTGGAATAGCTCGGGTTGTTGACATTGGCAATATTATGTCCGGTAACATCAATGCCATACCGCTGGGTCGCGAGGGCGGTCTTTGCAATTTCCAATACCAAACCTAAACCTGACATGATCAGACCTCCCTGCTCAGGAAGCAATTGATGCCGGACTTACCGAGATGGCTTCTCTGGTCGTAGGCCATGTTGGATTCTTTTCCCCCTGTTATGATCGATATCATCTCATCCAGAAAACGAAGTGAATCGTTCATGAAGGCCATATTTGCTTTGCGCAACAGCTCAATCTCGTTCTTCAGTTTGTCAAGCGTGAGGAAGAAGCTTTGGAAGGTAGGTACCTTTTCCTCAGGAACCAGACCCACAATCCTATTAGGTGGTAAAGAACTGTCTTGTCCATCCACTTCAATAACGGAAACAATCTCCTGCCGAATGCCTTCTATCTTCGAGCAAATTTCCTCTTTTTCCTTGGAAATGGTCCAAAGTGCGTCCATATTTATGGTAACCAGGGACTCTCTCTCTTCCTCTAAACAGTGAAGCAAGTCATCGTAAAGTATTATTTTTCTTTGAAAAAGGTCTTCGAGCAGGTTTACAGTGTTTTCGTTCATGAGCATACCCCATCCTTTACTTATCGGAGCATCTTGATCATAACTGAATGGTTTTCTCCGATGAGATATTCGCGATTTCTTGGTCACGAGAACTCCTTACCACCTAGCACCGGCCCTTCGTCTGAGGCTTATACATGTAAGAAATGCTCTGGTGAGCATGGAGATGTCTTTTTTTGCCTCTGTCCTCCCATAGTTCAGAGCAGTGGGCGTTTCAAAACGACGCACACAGGCTGCTACCTTAGTGCTAAGGCTTATGGGGCGGTGCGTCGGTTTGAAAC
>CP070657.1:2757666-2768560 GCA_020355085.1 Deltaproteobacteria bacterium | reverse complement strand
GCTCCGCCATATTGTAGAGCGCACCATGGGCCTTGACATGCTGCAGCTTCATGTTTTGGATGGTGGCAAATGCTTGAAGGGCCCCGATCTGGTAGGTAACATAATCTCTGATTTCCTCCAGGGTGACATCTATCTTTCTTCTGCCAAAGCCAATCAGATCGGGTAGCCCCGGGTGGGCACCCAGTGCCACTCCATGTTCTTGAGCCAGGGCGATGGTTTGTCTCATTACGCTTGGATCTCCGCCATGAAATCCGCAACCGATGTTGGCCGAGCTGATCAGCGGTATTACCTCTTCATCGAGGCCAATCTTATAAGCCCCAAAGCTCTCACCGACGTCTGAATTGAGATCGATCTTGGTCTTTGCTTTCATGCTTCACCTCACGAACGTTTCGTTGGATTTTGCAAACGGGTTTTTTACTTCTTCAACTCTATGAGAAGGTAACATGCTCCAAGGGATACTAAATCTAATCGATTTTCTTGCGAAGCGCAACACCGCATTTTCAAAAGGAGAAACTCCAGCAAGGAGCGGTGTGGGGTACTTATAAGACTCGACAAAGAATTATTCAGAATGCCGTAAGAAAACCACAAGAGTCGGTCCGGTTATTGTTGACAGAGGGCAAAAGCAGGGTTATTGTGTAAGTGGACTATTTATTAGACCAACTACATGGCCCAGCAAGAATTCCCATCATTAGTCCCACCTAAGCGAGAGAAACTTCCGGATGCGATAGCATCACAAATCAAGACCCTGATCTTCTCCAATAACTTGGCGGAAGGGCAGAAACTGCCTTCGGAACGGGAACTGGCGGTTCAGCGGGGGGTCAGCCGAGTCGTGGTGCGTGACGCCTTGAGATCACTGGCGCTCTCGGGGCTCATCGAAATTCGACCCGGTTCTTTGGGCGGAGCATATGTAGCATATAACCTCTATAAGTCCTTTCTCAATTCCATTTACGACCTGTTCCGCGAAGGAAAACTCACCCTGCATCACTTCTACGAGGTCAGAGAGGCGATTGAGTGTTCCAGCATAAGGCGAGCGGTCACATGAGTGACTGAGGAGGATATTCGCAGACTGGAGACGATAAACCGGAAGCTCATCGATGATATAGAAGATAAGACAAAGCTCCGCGAGCACAATCTGGCGTTTCACATGGCAATTGCGGATATTTCCGGAAACCCTTTAATAAAGATGATGGTCCAATCCTTGATCGAGCTCTTGAACACCTTGTATCCCCAATCTCGCCAACCTTCTGAATATATCAGGGACACATACCGACGGCACGAGGCCATCATACGGGCATTGAGAGAGAGAAATGCTGAACAGTGCCAAAAAACAATGGCTATTGACCCGGAGCACACGAAAAAACTCGTTGTCTGATTGAACCTGAAGTAAAGCTGTGTGCAAGGTTTCTTTGTTTTGTTTGCCTGTGATTGTTGCTCCAGTTTTTCAGGTTTTAGCAGAGAGGGATTGCAGTGAAAAACCCATGTAATTCCAATCGCGTTTTGTCCTCCTTGGTCTGCAAAAGGTGTTTCCGTACTTAGTAACCGGTAGAAACGGCATATGAGTGCCGTGGGATATGGAGGCCTCCGGATGGCAGGCTGCTTATGATTTCCTACCCTGGTGAATTGCGGTGAGGTGGTTCCCGCTGCATCTGTTGCTCCTGGCTTATGCCCGGAGATGCGATGGGCATGACGATCGGAAGGTGTGACGGAAGCGCGCGGTGACCGTTGATCATGGTAACCTTTATTAACCATTTAAAGGAGGAGGAATATGAAAAAGAGAAGGTCATTAGTACGAAAAGGTCTTTTTTGTGTTGTAACCTGTTTGATAGCCATTGCCTTTACCATGGGGGCCTCTCGTCCCGTTGTGGCACAGGAAAAAGTCGAGCTGGATATATCCACCCTTCCTGCTGGGTTTGCTTCCTATATTATGGGTGTGGCCATGGCTGAACAGATCAACAAGAACAGTACATGGCTCCACGCCACCGCCATGGAGGGGCGAGGCCCTGCCGAACACATGAAGACCCTGGTTAAGAAGGCAGAGAAACGAAAGAATTATCTGTTCTTTAATACGCCCTGGGATGTGTGGGAAGCAAACCACGGATGGGGAGCGTATAAGGATTTCCCCTTTGACTACAGTGAATTCCGTTTTGTTTGTATCTTGGGGGTAGCAGGCAACGGACTTTGCACTCTTGATCCAGACATTAAGACCCTAAGAGATCTGGTGGGCAAGCGGGTGATCCTGGACTCCGCTCCGGGGAAAAGCCGTCAAATGACGTACACGGGTATCCTCGAAGAAATGGGTATCCCGCTCGACAAAATCAAGTACCAATATTCAACCGGAAAAATGTCCGCCGACACCCTGAGAGACGGGCTGGTGGATGTCATCTATACCGGCCATGTTCTGAAAAAGCTTCCCAATGTGTGGGCCAATAGCCCTTTTCAGGCGGAGCTCGTGGCTACCAAGAAGGTGTATTTCATCTCCTTTGATCTGGAAACTGTGAAGGCATATAAGGCAAAAACCGGTCATCCTCTGGGGGTGGTTATGGTACCTCCCAAGATGCTCAGTCCGCAGCAGGTTGAACCATGTGGCATTCTTATTAAGCCGCTTGGCTTTTGTGCCCACATCAGCATGCCCGATCGGGTGGTCATCGAAATCTGTCGAGTAGTTTACGAAAATGCCCATAAATTCAAGGAATATAACCCCATTGGTGAAATCATCACCAAGGAGACAATGGCCTCCTTGAGCATCCCTACTGAGGCATATCACCCGGCCGCAGTTGCGTTTTTTAAGGAAAAAGGCATCAAGATCACGGGCTTCGATGTTCATTGACAGTGCTACACGGCACCTAATACCAAAGGAGTAAGGGCATTTTCCTTGTCTTGTCGGCTTTGCGAAGGTCCGCTGCGGGCCTTTCGCGAAGCCGTCTGTCGATTTACGAAGAACGGTGAGAAGCGGCGGTTTGACTTCCCGTATATGAAAATCGGTCTTATGACTCTGGGTCGATTTGCAGTTGCCGGAATAGCCTGTGGCTTGTGGAAGCGCAGCGAGGACTTATTTGCCGCAATTATGGCGGATTAATCTGCCGTTAGAGCGTCACGTCCTGCTGGGAGCGGGGAGCTTTTTGGATCCGGCCCCGTAAGGGCAATAAGGGGCAGCGGAGCAGATGAGATAGGACCCTTGTGCAGTAGCACCGTCATAAACACGCAAACACGGTAGTTTGTAAGGGAGCGAGCAACATGGAGACCTTGGCAGATGAGATTCGCAAGAACAAAACATATATCGTGGTAGTGATTCTTGGCCTGGCAATGGCGATTTATCATCTTGTATCCACACAGGTGTTGCTGCAGGCTGCCAAGGCCCATTTCAATACCCATTTGGGCTTCTGTTTGTTGGTGCTGTTCACGGATCTTTTTGCCAAAGCGAAAGGCACCTATCGACGTCTGTGGCCCTTGGCGCTCGCTATCTTAGCCCTGATTTCCACCGGATACGTGCAGCTTCTTTGGCCTGACCTGCAGGATAGGGCCTATTTCAATACCAATCTGGACCTCGCCATAGGGGTTATATTGATTATCCTGGTTCTGGAGGCCACCCGCAAGGACTTCGGCATTGTGCTGCCCATAATCACCCTTGTTATTGTTCTCTATCCGTTCGTGGGCCGCTCGTTTCCGGAGCCTTTTCGATGTCAGGCAATGGATCTGGATCAGACCATATCGAATCTTTCCATAGGGCTTCAAAACGGTATTTTTGGCATTGTTCTGCCTACATCAGCAAATTTCATCTTCTTGTTCGTGTTATTCGGAGGGGTGCTCCAGGGCTTGGGAGGGACCAAGTTCTTCATGCTGTTTGCAAAAGTAGTTGCAGGGAGGATGCAGGGAGGCCCAGGCATGATGGCTGTTATGAGCAGTTCCCTTGTTGGGTCGATAACCGGAAGCGCAGCGGCAAATGTAGCTATTACCGGGTCATTCACCATACCGCTGATGAAAAGGGTCGGCTACAAACCGAAATATGCGGCTGCCATTGAGGCCGCAGCCTCAAATGGGGGCCAGATCATGCCCCCTGTTATGGGGATCGTAGCCTTTGGCATGGCGGGCATCACCGGGATACCCTATCTGACGATTATCATCATGGCGGTAATCCCTGCCTTGCTCTATTTCTGGGCTGTCGGCCTCTATGTCTATTTTCGGGCAGGGCAATTCAGGATTTCAGCCATGTCCGATGAGAAGGTCGATATGAAGGAGTTGCTCTTTTCGTTTCCGGCGTTCATCACTCCGTTCATCGTAATCCTAGCCCTCTTTATCAAGGGCTATAGCGTCATGTACGTTGCTTTCTGGGCTATTGTGAGCTCGGTAATTGTGTCATTTCTGCGAAAAGACCGCCCCTCCCTTGGTCAGTTGATCCAGGGCTTTGTCAGGGGTGCCAGGGCCGGTGCAGGAATCGGTGCATCTGCTGCCTGTGTGGGGCTCATTATGGCCACCGTAACCATGAGCGGCCTGGGTGTAAAGCTCTCCTCCGGCATACAGACATGGAGCGGGGGATATCTCTTGGTTGCGCTCATCATCATAGCGGCGATTTGCGTGCTCATGGGTTTTGGCGGGCCTTCTTTGACGGCATATTTTATCGTATCCATGTTTGCCGCCCCTGCCCTGATGAAAATGGGCATCGGTTTTGAGCAATCCCACTTCTTCGTCATGTTTTTCGCGGTGTTCGCATTCCTCACACCGCCGGTGGCGCTGGTTGCCCTCATCGCGGCAAAGCTGGCCGATGCCTCATACATGCAATCGGCTATAGAAGCCACAAAGGCCGCGATAGGGGGTTTTATCATTCCCATCATGTTCATCTATTGCCCCTTCTTGCTGCTCCAACCCCAAGATCCCCTTGGGGCTGTTATGGGTCTTATCGCTGCCGTGGCATGTCTGTTTGCCCTGGAAGTGGCATTTGTGGGGTACTATTTGCGTAACTGCACCGTACTCGAAAGGCTTTTAGCAGGGGCAGGGGGAGTGGCGCTGCTCATATTCTTCATACTGAAAGCCCATACCCTGTTTGGTGTCGGGCTTGTTTTGTGCGCTATCATAACCCTTTTACAGTTGAAGAAGGGCGCACGGACAGAGGAGGCGGTCCCATAATATAGGAGAGTTGCATAAAAAGGAGAAAACAGCATGGCTTTCAACCACATCTCTATCGATGAGGAGCTCTGCAATGGATGCAACGAGTGCGTTGAGATCTGCATGTGTGATGTGTTTGCGCCCAATCCGGACAAGGGCAAGCCGCCTCTTGTCATGTATCCTGAAGAATGCTGGTTCGGCGGGTGCTGCATGTCACACTGCGCCCACAGCAGCACAGGGGCACTCACTATTACAACGCCTTTTCAGATGAGAGGCGGGTTCAAACGCTAGGGAAGCATGGTTCGTTGAGCGGTACCACCAGGTAATATTCAAGGAGGGAACGATGCCAAGATTGAAGGTGGTCCCCGTGGAGACCGATGTTCTGATTATCGGCGGCGGGCTGGCCGGATGTATGGCGGCAATAAAAGCAGCTGAATCGCCGGATCTGCGGGTGACCCTTGTGGACAAGTCCAACACCAAGCGAAGCGGATGCGCGGCCTCCGGGATAGACCACACCTGGGCCTATATCCCGCCGGTGCATGAAAAGATGGGTTATACCATTGAGAATATGGCCGAGGACCATCGCCAGGTCATCTCATACGGTTTTTTCAGGAAAGACCTTTTCCATCTCGTGGCCGGCAGCAACTATGAGCGGGTGCTGGACCTGGAGCGGTGGGGCATCAACTTCAGGTACGAAGACAGTAAGGCACCGGGCAAATTTCGGATCGTGCCTCAGTTTCACAGTGTGCCCACTTCTTTCAACTTCGATGGAGGCCCCCTTAAGCCCATCCTCACCAAGGAGGTGGAAAACCGGGGGGTGGCTATCATCAACCGGGTGCAGATGACCGATCTGGTAACCGCGGACGGCCGGATATCCGGTGCCGTAGGGGTAAACGTGCGGACCGGTGATATCCACTTTTTCAGGGCTAAGGCGGTGGTGTTATCCAGCGGCAGGTCAAATCGACTGAGCCGCAATCCCACCGGGTTTGACTTCAACACCCGGATGCCCTCTCCCATGAGCGGCGACGGCACATCAATGGCTATCCGAGCCGGGTTACCGGTCATCAATATCGAGTTTCTGAGTAACATCCTCGGACCGGCTGCCTGCGGCAACTATAACCCCAATTACGGCGACCCGCGAAATACGGTTCAGCCGGCCGCCCGCATCATCGACGGACAAGGAAATGTCATCGTGCCCAGAACCCGCTTTTTTGACTGGGAAAACCTGGGTAAGGAGAAGTGGACTGAGGAGGTCCGACGAAGATGGATCGAAGAACGGAAGGCATCGCGGGGCGTCAAACGTGATCTGGCAAAACGGCTTGCTCAAGGGGAGGGCCCCTTTTATCTGGATTTCAGCGAGGCCACCGACCAGGAGATCGACTATATCGAATGGTCAATAAGGAATGAGGGCAAGGGCAATCAGTTCATGAGATACTTTCAAGAGGAGGAAGGGGCAGACCTGAGGAAGAACAAGCAAGAGTATGCCGGCCTATGGCCCCGCGAGATATCCGGCACGGCAGCCAAGGGATTGTGGGTGAGCAAGGATCTGGAAACGGAGATCACGAACCTCTTCGCTGCAGGGGATGAGGTTGCCGGCCTACCCTGGCAGGCCTCTTCAGGGGCCTTCACGCAGGGCTGGCATGCCGGGGAGGTGGCTGCCAAACGGGCTAGAAAGCAGAAAGGATTCCTGCCGCTAAGCGAGGAGATAATGAAGGCCCGCAATGAGGTGTGCACCGAGATGCTGAACCGTAAGGTCGGGTTTTATTGGAAAGAAGTGGAGATCGGTGTCCAGAACCTCATGGATTTCTACTGCGGCGACGTACGCAGTGAGGCGATGTTGCAGAGGGGCATGGAACGCCTGGAAGATGCAAAGGCCGCTCCCATGAAGGCTGAGAACCCCCATGAGCTGGGGAGGTGCCTGGATGTGAAGTCTATCATCGATAATGCCGAGCTGGTCTTGAGATCTTCACTGGAGCGGAGGGAGAGCCGGCCGATTCCCTTTGGTTTTTACAGGGCTGACTTTCCTGAGCAAGACGACGAAAACTGGCTCGTATTCCTTGCGATTCGCAAGGAGCCGGACGGAGTCTTTTCATTCTCTAAGATCGCCGTTGATCGGTAATCGCAGAGGGCGATCATAAAACAGCTCGCCTAAGAGAGGGAGCATGGGTTCAATGGTACATTGATCTGAGAAACCAAGGAGTACGGGATGGATTGGATTAAGCTAATTCAAGAACACAGCATACCCGAGTGGCCCTACCCGATACGATACGGAGAGGAGACGGAGGTTGATGCAGACGTGGTGGTGCTGGGTGGAGGCATAGCCGGATGCTGGGCTGCGATCAGCGCTGCTCGCAGGGGAGTAAAGGTGGTGCTGGTCGAGAAGGGAGCGACCAGAAGGAGCGGCAGCGGAGGGGCAGGGTGCGATCACTGGCTGAATACCCCTCACCCGAAATCGCCCATTACTGCCGAAGAGGTGGTGGAATGGGAGCTTGAATATAGCGGGGGCTATACCAACGCCCTTTCCAGGTATATCGCTGCCAGGGAAAGCTATGAGACTCTCCTGGAATTGGAGCAGATGGGCGGAAAGATCAGGGACACGGAAGACAGATTTAAGGGTGCCCCCTTCCGTGATGAGGAAACCAAGTTTCTGTTCACCTATGATTATGAGAACAAAATTCATTTTCGCGTGTGGGGCAATGGCTTTAAACCAGTGCTTTCGGAAGAATGCAACCGGCTGGGCGTTCACATATTTGACAGGACCATGGCTACCGGTCTGCTCACACAAGGAGGAAGTGCCGGGGGCCGTGTCACAGGGGCCATAGGCCTTAATACCCGGACCGGGGAACTTTACATCTTCAAGGCCAAGGCCGTTATCGACTGCCTGTCTCGACACCAGCGGAATTGGTGTTTCTCTACCGAGCTGAGGGGAAACGCAAACTTCAGGCCTACCCAGATCGTGGGGGACGGCCATGCCATGGCCTGGCGGGCAGGGGCCGAGTTCGCCATGATGGAGAAGTCCCTACCCACCTCATTTGCCAGCGGCAATGTCTTTCTGCCCTATAGCCACGGAAACGCCCTCAACACCTGGTTTCCGTGCACCATGGTCGATGCCAAAGGCAGGGAAGTCCCCTATGTCGATCGGGACGGAACGGTTTTGAAGGACGTGCATGAACGTTCCCGGCCGGCTTCCGGGCAAAGGTTTTTGGGCGAGCGGACCAATGCTTATCAACACAGAAGACCGGAGCTGATACCCGATCTGCTGGAACGTATCAAGAAGGGGGAATTTGTCCTGCCATTGTACGCGGATCTGCCCAGCATGCCCGAGCACGAGAGGAAGGCGATCTGGGGTCTCATGGTAGGGGAAGAGGGAAAGACGAGAATTCCCATTTTCAATTACTATACCGAGGCAGGATTTGAACCGGACAAGGATCTGCTTCAGAGCTATATGTTTCTGGGGAGCGATCCCATGCGGGCAGACGTCCGTGCCCAGGATCGAACGGGGGGTGAAATCGGCGATGCCGGCGGATTGGTGACTGATTGGAATCTCATGACCAATCTGCCAGGCCTTTTTGCAGCCGGAGACGCCCTGTTCGCCGCCAACTACCACTACCATGCTGCCACCACGGGACGATATGCCGGCAGGAAGGCGGCAGGTTACGCGATGAAGGCGCAACAGTCACCCGTTTCACGGGGACAGGTAGACAAGGAAAAAGACCGGGTGTATGCCCCTTTAAGCAACCATGGCGAGATCGAATGGAAAGAGTTGAATGCTGCCATGTGCAGGGTCATGCAGAACTACTGCGGCGAATATAAGAATGAGGAGCTCTTGAAGCTGGGTCTGCTGTGGCTTGATGATCTCAGGCAGAATGAAAGCCCCTGGGTATGTGTGGAAAACCACCACAAGCTCATGCGCACACTCGAGGTCCTCAACATCCTCACCTGCGATGAGATGATCATTCACGCCTCCATGGCTCGGAGGGCGAGCAGTCAGTATTTGGGGTTCTTTCGGTTGGACTACCCAGAAACGGACCCACCGGACTGGCATAAGTGGGTTACTGTCAGGCTTGAGCAGGAAACTGTGAAGGCAGGAGAGCTACCCATCGATTTCTGGAAGCCTCTTGCGGAAAACTACGAGAAATATCGCTGATAAAGTCTCTAAGGAGGTACACATGGCCAAGAGAAAGGTATACGCTGTGCCCAACCGGTGCACTCCCAGCAGCCCGGTGAAATTCGACCCGGAAATATGCAACGGCTGCAATATATGCGTGGATATCTGTCAGGTAGATGTAATGATCCCGAATCCGGAAAAGGGCAAGCCACCCATCGTCCTCTACCCCGAGGAATGCTGGTATGCGGGTTGCTGCGTTGGGGCCTGCCCGAGACCGGGCTCCATTGAACTGAATCACCCCCTAACCCAGCGCGTGCGCTGGAAGCGAAAGGCAACGGGAGAGCATTTTCGGGTCTGAACAGAAAGGGGGTGAGAGCGACAGATGATCCGGGGTATCGTGCGGCCATCGGATGTATTCAGGTGGTGGGTCTCATCCTCGGTGTTTCCGGGATGTCCCTCGGGGTCGGGTGGGCAACGCAAACAACGGAATAAGGAGGAAGCATGGGTAAGCTTGACGGCAGAGTTGCAATAGTGACGGGCGGTGGTACGGGGATTGGGCGCAGTATTGCGTTGTGTTTTGCCAGGGAAGGAGCCGATATGGCGGTGTGCGGCCGAACCCTGGCTTCCCTTGAAGCAGTGGTGCAGGAGATTGCGAAGCTTGGAAGAAATTCCGTTGCGATAAGAGTGGATGTCAGCGTCAAGGACCAGGTGCAGCATATGGTGAAGCAGGTGATTGACACCTTCGGCAAGATCGATATTCTGGTCAACAATGCTGGCATTGGTCACAGAGGCCTCATTGTGGATATGTCAGAGGAAGACTGGGATGCTGTGATGGACGTCAACTGCAAGGGGGTCTTTTTCTGCATGCAGGCTGTGGTAGAGTACATGATGGAGCACAAGTACGGTAAGATTGTCAACATATCTTCCATTGGGGGGATGCGCCCAGCGCGCCAGGGGCTCGCGGCATATTGTGTTTCTAAGGCAGGTGTAGACCAGCTGACCAAGGCAGGAGCACTGGAGTTCACACGCTTTGGTATCAATGTGAATGCCATCGCCCCGGGAAACACAGAGACGTCTTTCTACCGCAAGGGAAGAACACAGGCCCAGATAGATCAATGGCTGTCCGCGGCCAAGGCAGCTCCTATCGGCAGGGGTGCCGATCCTCAGGAAGTGGCAAGCGTGGCTCTGTTCCTTGCCTCTGACGACTCCTCGTTCATTTGCGGTGAGACCATCGTTGTGGACGGGGGACGAAACGCCAAGATGGCATAGGAATTATGCAGAAGTACCGGGCATCGGCTGTGCAGGAGTAGACACGGTTCGGTGCCTTCTTTTGATTCTACTCGATTTCAGAAAGGTCGCGGAGCTTTGCTCGTAGGCCTTTTCTCGCGAAGATTCTCTCGATCGCCTCGCCAGACCCCTCCCCAATACGAAAATGCCCCTTATGCATCGGTCTTGACCTCTAATCGTTCTTATCCTCTCTTTCGAACATGAAAAGCCAGTCTTAATGCCTTAATGGGAGGCTGCTGACAATCTACGCAATCGGCCTTAACTCCAGGCAGAAGCATCGCTGACAACTCTTGTACGGCAGCGTTCAAAGAGGCGTGAGAAGCCCTCTTTTTCTGGCTTGTTGTTCTTCTAGCTCCGCTCCACAAATTCCACGATGTTTCCATCGGGGTCCTTGACCAT
>CP070657.1:2743131-2757566 GCA_020355085.1 Deltaproteobacteria bacterium | reverse complement strand
CGTTACTCACCCGTGCGCCACTGTACTCTCTCGAGCAAGCTCGAGATTTCTCGTTCGACTTGCATGTGTTAGGCGCGCCGCCAGCGTTCATTCTGAGCCAGGATCAAACTCTCAAATTAAACGCATATAACTCTAAACGAATAATCGAACGTAGGACCCATAATCGGTTTTCACTATTTAGTTTTCAAAGAACGAACAACTTTCAATATTAACGTTCCTTGTTATCTCTGTCAAGCATTTTATGCTAATATTTTTCGAAATTCAAATTCAATTCTATTAAACCCTATTTTACCCCAATCAATCATGTAATTCCACCTTTTTCTTGGTTTTCACGCAATTTTTTGGAGCCATTTCCTGGCAAAATCCCTCGCAGCCCGTATGGCCCGCTCGCCCGTTGCCCTATGCATATACTCCCTTTTCTCCTGATCGCTAATAGAGTCCGGGTAGTAACGCATCTTGAGTTTGGTTACCGCGTTGAAGTCGTCCTTCATAAACCTTCTATATATTAATGTAAAGGGGTAAATGCAAAATTCTCTTGCCGTGATAGCTGCAGCCCAGTCTATTATACAAGGGCTGCCCTGCTCATCGATCATAACATTTGCAGACCGTTTGAGGTCACAGTGGGCTACGCCACGGTCATGACACTCGCGTATGAGCCCAGTGAGACGCTCAAAGAATGTCACATCCGGCTTCTCCCCTGCTGAAAGATGCTCCAGATTCTTGCCTCCGATGTGTGAAAAGACCAATGCCAGACCATCTACTTTTCGGTAGAGCGTGGGAATTCCTTTAATTCCCCTCAGTCTCTCATACACGGTGCTTTCCCGCCATAAGAGGAACCGCCCGATGGTGTTCCGATAGACAAAACCGTTGACGCTGAAATCCTTCACAACCCCACGAACGCCGTCTTCCTCAACCAAACGGATAATCGGCCTCGTATTGGTTGGCTCGCGCATAACAATGATCTGCCTTTCTGCCAGATTTTTTAGGGTCAGGGATTGAAACATCGAAATAATATCTGTCGCTCTAACATATACACTAACGTCATCCTTTCTTTTCAAGGTTGCTTATTGTAAATCAAAACCACCGCAATAATCAAGGATCTACAATGGCAGGCTAGCTTATCATACACAGTGTATCAAATTTTCCCACTAGGTAGTTCCCCCCAAGGGCCTCCATGGATTTAGGCAGCCATGAAATATTGCCATGAGACGGGTTTTGTTTTGAGCGTAATACCCGATTGAAATCTCATTTTGAATATGACAGAAAGGGAATTTTTTCTTGACAAAGGTCTCTCCTTCCATTAGATAGAGCATGCTTTCTCTCGGTAATTCCAACTACGTATCTTTAAAATAATCTCTATTTTTTGCTCGAGAGTTTGCTCAGTATGGTACTACCCCTGTATGAGCCGCAGTTGACATGGTATCCGATCCTCATGGCGTTGGATTTTCACATGCCCTCGTTTCGTACCGACTGATAAATCAAGACCGATAGAACAGAGGTAATGAGTTTTTTATCTTCGAGCAGTGATACTCGGAACCAGGGGTGATCCCATCAGTTAAACCAACACGACGTGTTAGATACTCAAGAAGGAGGTAACAAGTGGCCTTTGAGATCCCTAAACAGCACTATTCCGGAAAAATAGGAGAAACCACGTTAGGAGCAGGAGGTGGCGCGGTCAAATTGGGCGGAGAAACCTCCTATCCGTTTCATCTCTTTGAAGGAGATATGCCGAATCCCGCCAAGATCGCTATGGAGATCTGGGATTACGATCCCTCAGAAGAATGGCCAGCAGCAGTAGTTGAACCGTTTAAGGACGTTATTTCCTCGCCTGACGCATGGGCCAAGAAGTGCGTTGATGAATACGGAGCGGACATGATCGTGCTGCAGCTCAAGAGCACCGATCCCAACGGCATGGATCGGAGCGCTGACGAGGCCTTGGCGGTAGCGAAAAAGGTCTTGAAGGCAATTGATGTACCGCTCGTTGTGTGGGGCACGGCAAACAACCAAAAAGACGAAGAGGTCTTGAAGAAGATCTCCGAGTCATGCGAGGGAAAAAACCTAGCCCTTGCACCGGTTGAAGAGGCAAATCACAAGGGCGTGGGTGCCAGCGCGCTCGGTTACAAGCATACGGTTGTGGCCTCTACACCCATCGACGTTAACCTGGCAAAACAGTTAAACGTGTTACTGGAAAACCTCGGGGTGAAGAGCGACAAAATCGTTATAGATCCCACCACAGGCGGGCTGGGTTATGGCTTGGAATACTCTTATTCCGTGATGGAGCGCATCCGTATGGCCGCGTTAACCCAGGAGGACGACAAGCTGCAGATCCCCATGATTTCGAACATCGCAAACGAGATCTGGAAATGCAAGGAGGCGGGCCAGTCTGTTGAGGAAGCACCTACTCTCGGTGACCCCGAGAGACGGGGTATTTTGATGGAAACCGTGGCAGCTGTGGGTTATCTGATGGCCGGCTCAGATGTGGTCATCCTCAGGCATCCCGAAAGTGTCAGGCTTACGCGATCGTTCATTGAGCTGATGGTCAATGGGGGGATGGCTGCTGATGTGACGGCGATTTCAAAGGCACTGGAACTCCAAGAAGTAGACCTCGTTTCATCGTCACCTGAACCAGATCTGACCATCGCTGAAGAGAAGGCCCCACCAAAGGCAGCGGCCGCGAAACCGGAAAAGAAGGAGGCACCACCCAAGCCTGAGGTTAAGGAGGAAAAACCGAAACCAGCTCCCAAGCCAGAAGAAAAGGTTGTGGAATTAAAGCCCAAAGCAGAGGAGAAGGCCAAGGCGGAGGCAGAGGCCAAGGTGGAGGAAAAGGCCAAGGCCGAGGAAGAGGCCGAGGCGAAGCTAAAGGCTGAACAGGAAGCCAAAGCAAAGGCCGAGGCAGAAGCCAAGGCCAAGGCCGAGGCAGAGGAAAAGGCAAAGGCGGAGGCGGAAGCCAAGGCGGAGGCAGAGGAGAAGGCTCGGGTCGAGACAAAGACAAAGGAAAAAGATGACTTACAAGCCCTGAGACAGAAACGAGCATTGGAGAGGGAACAGCTGGACGCAAAACGGAAGGCCCTTGAGGGCAAAGAAATCCCGAAAACACCGGCGGTCGAGCAGCCCTCTCTGGTAGATATTCTCATGCAGAATCTCGACCGTATACATAGACGTGTATAGGGCGGTTCAAATAGAAAAAAGGAGGAGGAACCTCATAATGACTACAGAAGAAGACAAAGACAAAACGGTCGGAGCCAAGGAAAAGGTCGCGAAGATAGTCAAGCCCGAGGATGTAACTATTGACCCAGCGACTGTTCAGATGATCGAGAGGTCCAGAGAGCTGGAGATCGAGACGATCTTCGACCGGGCTCAGACCATGAAACCATGTAATATCGGCTCACAGGGAACCTGCTGCAAGTATTGTGCACAGGGGCCCTGCAGGCTTCCCTTGCCAAAGAGTGGTATCGAGGGAGAGGACACGCGAAAGGGTTTGTGCGGAGCAACGCCAGAGACCATAGCGGCGCGGAATTTCGCCCGGATGGTGGCGGCCGGTGCAGCAGCCCACTCCGACCACGGCAGGGGTATTGCGGAGACATTCCTCGCGGCAGCCCGCAAAGAGACAGAGGATTACACCATAAAGGATACGCAGAAACTCCTCGAGATCGCCCCTGATTTCGATGTGGATATCACCGTAGAAGGTGAAAATGGGGAAACCCTCGCCCGGGATATCGATGAGATCGCTGTGGAGGTAGGCGAAAAGGCCCTCGCACAGTGGGGGCAACAAAGCGGCGAGGTGCTCATGCTCAAGAGGGCCCCAAAGCCCCGTTACGAATTGTGGAAAAAACTCGGGGTTGTCCCGAGGGGGATCGACCGGGAGATCGTGGAGATCATGCACAGAACCCACATGGGTGTGGACCAGGACTACGAGAACATCGTTATGCAGTGCACCCGTGCAGCCCTCGCGGATGGTTGGGGCGGTTCCATGATCGCCACCGATCTGCAGGATATCTTGTTCGGTACACCCTATCCCCTCAAAAGTCAGGCCAACCTGGGAGTGCTCAAAGAGAACATGGTCAACATTATTATCCATGGCCATGAGCCGCTGCTCTCCGAGATGATTGTGATTGCCTCGGAACTGCCCGAGATGCAGGAGCTGGCCAAAAAGGCGGGCGCTCAAGGCATCCAGTTAGCCGGTATCTGCTGTACGGCCAACGAGATTCTCATGCGGCACGGCGTGCCTCTGGCAGGAAACTTCCTGCAGCAGGAACTGGCTATCATCACCGGGGCGGTGGATGCCATGGTAGTGGACGTACAGTGCATCATGGAGAATGTGGCTAACGTGGCCCAGTGTTTCCATACTAAGATCATCACCACTAACCCCAGGGCCAGGATCGCATCGGGAGATACCGTGCATATCGAATTCGACGAGCACACCGCCCTTGAAGACGCCAAGACAATCGTAAAAACCGCGATCGAGAATTTCCCCAGACGGGAAAAAGAGGTCATGATTCCCAGTTATTCCTCAAACCTGGTGGCTGGCTTCAGCTATGAGGCCATCAACTATCACCTGGGTGGAACCTTCCGCGGATCATATGTGCCTCTCAACGACAATATCATCAACGGTCGCATCCGAGGTGTTGCAGGCGTGGTGGGGTGCAACAACGCGCGGACCAGTCAAGATGAGGGTCACCTCACCGTTGTCAAGGAATTGATCAAGAACGACGTGATCGTCCTTACCACCGGATGTAACGCTATCGCCTGCGGAAAGGCCGGCCTTTTGACCCCTGAATCGGCAAAGGTGTACTGCGGGCCCGGACTGGCAGAGGTGTGCGAGGCCGTGGGCATTCCTCCGGTCCTGCACATGGGCTCCTGCGTTGATAACAGCAGGATCCTCATGGCTGCCACCGAGGTGGTAAAGGCCGGAGGCCTGGGAGATGACATCAGCGACCTGCCTGCCGCCGGTTCTGCGCCCGAGTGGATGAGTGAAAAGGCCATCAGTATCGGCCACTATTTTGTAGCATCGGGTGTTTATACGGTTTTCGGCGTAACCCTCCCTGTCAGTGGATCGCCGGTCTTTGAAAACCACCTATACCGAGAACTGGAAGAGGTCTACGGCGGGATGTGGGATATGGAGCCCGATATGGTCAAACATGCCCAGAAGATGATCGCTCACATCGATAAGAAGCGTAAGGCCTTGGGCATCGACAAGGCCCGGGAGAGGGTCCTCTTCGATATGGCCGCCCGCCGAGACCTTGAAGCGGCGTGATGTAGAAATAAACTTTCTGAAAATACACCTCTTAAGAAGGGAGGAGAATAGGTTATGTCCAAACTAGTAGCGTTTGCAGCAATTCAGGGCGCCTACAACATCGTCTCTAAAGTAGAAGGAGCCTATAAACGTGCCCTGGAGAAATACGGCGGTAGCCAGAAACTGGAATTCCCCAATACCGCCTATTTCTTGCCAATCATTTACTCATTAACCGGGATAAAGGTAACGGACTTGGATTCAGCGAAAAAGCCACTGGAATTCGCCCGCAAGTTGTTGCCGCCCCACATCAAGAAAGACTATCACCTGCCCTACCTTGGGCCCTTACTGGATGCAGGGATGGCATCGCTGTTTGCGGAGGAGATCGCAGAGGCCATTCGCTATGTCGAGGATCCGGACTTTTATCAGCCCAGTGTTGAAGATCCGGATATAGAAAACGGTAAGATATGGCTTGGAGCGGCAGACGATGCCATCATGAGAAAACGGGGTGTCGAGTTCGTGGACGGCACTGCGCCGGGATTTGCGGCGATTGTCGGTGCAGCCCCCGACTCCCAGACCGCCAAGAAGATTGCCGAAGAGTATCAGCTGAAAACCATTTATGTTTTCATGGCCGCCAATCAGAACGGAACCACCTTTGCCGAGCAGCTCATCCAGGAAAAGGTTCAGATCGGGTGGAACACCCGTCTTGTCCCCTTCGGACCGGATATCTCTGCAGCGGTGTTCGCCCTCGGTTTTGCCAACAGGGCAGGCATGTCCTTTGGGGGCATCGAGCCGGGTGATTTCAAGAAACAGCTCGCATACCAGAAGAACCGCATCTTCGCCTTTGTAAACGCCCTCGGCGATGTGAATGCGGAATGGGCGGCCAACGCCGCGGGTGCCATCAACTGGGGCTTCCCCACCCTTGCCGACACCGACATCCCGGAGGTCCTGCCCACCGGCGTTTGCACTTATGAACACGTGGTCTCCGAGATCCCCCACGACGAACTCACGGCAAAGTCCATCGAGGTCCGGGGCCTCAAGGTAACCATCGCCAAGGTAGACATCCCTCTGGCATATGGCCCGGCCTTTGAGGGTGAGAGGGTTCGGAAGGATGATCTGTTCCTCGAGATGGGCGGAGGCAAGAGCCAGTGCACCGAGCTCTGCAAGATGGCCGATATGAACGAGATCGAGGACGGCGCCGTCAAAATCGTGGGGCCGGACATAAAGGATGTGAAAAAGGGTGCTACCCTACCGCTCGGCATTTACGTGCAGGTCGCGGGTCGACAGATGCAGACCGATTTCGAGCCCATCCTGGAACGGCAGATCCATCACCTCATCAACTATGCCCAGGGCATCATGCACATCGGGCAACGGGACATTGCCTGGATCAGGGTTGGAGATCAGGCCGTTGAGAAGGGATTCACCCTCAAGGATATCGGGGTGATCCTCCACGCCAAGCTCCATCAGGACTTCGGAAACATATTGGATAAGATACAGGTGACCCTGTATACCAAAAAGGAGGATGTGGATAAACTGACCAAGCGGGCCAGGGACGAGTACAAGACCAGGGACGACCGGGTAGAGAAGATGACCGATGAGAGTGTGGACATATTCTATTCCTGCACCCTGTGCCAATCCTTTGCCCCCAACCACGTCTGCATGGTCAGTCCGGAACGGACCGGCCTGTGCGGTGCGTACAACTGGATGGATTGCAAGGCCTCTTACGAGATCAACCCCACCGGGCCCAACCAGCCGGTACAGATTGGCGAATGCCTTGATCCCAAGATGGGTCAGTGGCAGGGAGTCAACGAATTCGTCTACAAGGCCTCCCGACAGGCAATAGACCACTACAATTTCTACAGCGTGGTCATTGATCCCATGACCACGTGCGGATGCTGCGAGTGTATTGCCGCCGTGATACCGGGATGTAACGGTGTAATGACGGTTCACCGTGATTACATCGGAGAAACCCCGTGCGGCATGAAGTTCACGACCTTAGCCGGTGTAATGGGCGGAGGCCAGTCCTCTCCCGGCTTTGTGGGTCATTCCAAGTACAATATTACCCAAAGAAAGTTCATTACCGGTGACGGCGGTCTTCTGCGCATGGTGTGGATGCCCAAATCCCTGAAGGAAGAGATCAGGGAACGGCTGCTCAAACGGGGAGAAGAGCTGGGCGTGCCGGATTTGGTCGACCGGATCGCAGATGAGACGGTGGGGATCACAGAGGAAGAAATTCTGCCCTTCCTCAAGGAAAAGGATCATCCGGCCCTGAAGATGGAGCCCATTGTCGGTTAGCTGAAACTACCGAGCGCGAACCTATAGGCGCGCCGGTGAATACGTTGCGTACAACTATTAACCTCTTCTGGTCAGGAGTATGCTATGGGATTAACTGGAATTCAGATCTTTAAATTGTTGCCAAAAACGAACTGCAAGGAGTGTGGGTACCCAACGTGCCTGGCCTTTGCCATGAATCTGGCCTCGGGAAAGGCCGAATTGGCTTCGTGCCCCTATGTCTCAGATGAAGCCAAGGAGCAACTGGCCGAGGCCTCTGCTCCTCCTATCAGGCCCGTTGCCATCGGTGCCAGCGTAAGGGCCTTTAAGATCGGCGGTGAAACCGTCATGTTCAGGCATGAAAAGACCTTCTACAGTCCCACCGGGATAGCCGCTATGATCAGCTCCGATATGGACGCGAAGGCCCTCGATAAGAAACTAAAGGAGTGGAACGCACTTCAGTACGAACGGGTGGGACTCAACTTGAGGCCTGAGCTGGTTGCCCTCAAAGACGCAAATGGGAACAGCTCTGCCTTTGCCGCTGCCGCAAAAAAGATTGCTGCGGAGAGCGAATTCAACCTGATCCTCATGACCGATAATATCGACTCTATGAAGGCGGCCGTTGGGGAAACCGGTTTCAAGAAACCCCTGCTCTATGCTGCCACCCAGGTAAACGCCGACGACATGGGCAATCTGGCCAAGGAAAACGGACTGCCCCTTGCCATAAAGGCCGATACGCTTGAGGATCTCACGGCTTTGAGCGACAAGCTCACGGGCATGGGGCTTAAGGACCTGGTGTTGGATTCGGGATCGCGCGAGCCAAAAAAGGTGTTTGAGGATCAGGTGGTTATCCGCAGGGCCCCTTTGCGCGCAGGGAATCGTTCATTGGGTTTTCCCACCATTACCTTCCCGTGCGAGATGGCGAGCAATCTCGACGTTGAGACCATGCTCGCTTCCATGTTGATCGCCAAGTATGCTGGGATTGTGGTTTTGTCCGATTTCAGGGGAGACAGCCTCTTCCCGCTCCTGTTGGAGAGGTTGAATATATTTACCGACCCACAGCGCCCAATGACAGTTACCCAGGGTATCTATGAGATCGGGGAACCCGGTAAGGATTCGCCGGTATTGATCACCACCAATTTCTCCCTCACTTACTTTATCGTCAGTGGTGAAATCGAGGGAAGCAGGATTCCAAGCTGGCTTCTCATTATGGACACGGAGGGCCTTTCGGTAATGACCGCTTGGGCTGCCGGCAAGTTCTCAGGCGATGTAGTAGGGATGTTCGTGAAAAAGTGCGGCATCGCCGACAAGATTGCCCATAAGAAGATCATAATCCCCGGCTACGCCGCGGCAATCAGCGGGGAAATGGAAGAGGAACTGCCGGATTGGGAAATAATGATTGGGCCGAGGGATGCCTCCCTGATACCCAAGTTCTTGAAAGAAATGGCAACCTAGGCTCAGAAAGGAGTTGGCTAATGTTACTGATAGGAGAAAACCTGAACGTCATTAGCAGGGTGATCGGGAAGGCCTTTAAGGAGAAGGACCCCGGGCCCATAGCAGAAGAGGCCAAGCGGCAGAAGGAAAAGGGAATGGACTGGATTGACATCAATCTGGGACCCGCCCGCAAGGGAGGGCCGGAATTGATGGAATTCGTGATAAAAACGGTCCAGGAGGAAATCGGGGATACACCGCCTCTCTGTCTGGATACCTCCAACATCGAAGCCATGGAGGCCGGGCTGGCCGTCCATAAGGGCAAGGCCATTATCAATTCCATCATGTGCAGACCAGAGCGATACGAACCGATGATTCCCCTGGCCGTCAAGTATGGCGCCAACATGATCGCACTCATGTGGGGCCCTGAGGGGCTTCCCAGGGACGAAAACGAACGGGCTACCTTGGCAGTGGAACTCATCTATGCCGCTAATGAGGCAGGGGTCCCTAATGAGGATATCTTCGTAGACGGTATCGTGACACCCGTCAATATCCAACAGACCCAGCTCATGAGCCTTATGGCATTCCAGGAGATGCTACAGGATATCGCACCAGGGGTAAAGTCGACCTGCGGGCTTTCGAACGTGTCCAATGGGCCTCCCGATCATCTCAGACCGATCCTCAACCAGACTTACATGGTGTTGCTGGAACGAAAGGGCATGTACTCGTGCATAGCCGATGCCTATGACGACAAGCTTATTGCCATTGCACGAGGCGAACGGCCTGATATCGTTGAGATTATCAATAAGGTTCTGGACGGGGAGGAGATTGACATAGGTTCTATCTCCAAGGAGCTGCAGGATTACGTCAAGACAGCCAAAGTGATCCTGGGGCATACCCTTTTCTCAGACTCGTGGCTGGAATTGTAGAACCCTATATAATGAAGATTGATAATTGACTATTGACGATCAAGAAACCCATCCCTCAAATAGAAAATTGTCAATCTTCAATAGAAAATTCTCAGGGGAGGTCCTTTTTCAGATAACCCCTCAACTCGAGCCTCCCCTTTGAATCTACCGCTATTGTTACTGAGCCGGTCCAGGATAGGTTGAGTACACGGACATGGTCAGGATAGGCACTGCCTCCCCTGGTGATCACATGCTCGATATCCTCTCTTTCCCCTCCCGAATCTCGTTTACGTATCTCCACCGCTCGCTCGCGGAAGAGTAAAGACCAGCCTCGTGATGTTACGCTAACACATTCATCTCTTGTTCCCCTAATCCGGGCACCGTCAATCATCATCTCGAAGGGCAGGTTGGTGAGCACTTCTCGTGGTCGAAAGGCCTTGATCATGAATTGAAGCTTGTCAGCTTGCTGCCCGTAAGAATTAGGCTGTAGGAGATAATCAACCCGGCCCATCTTTTTGTGCCAGAGAAACGGGGCAATAACCCTCCTCCCAAGGTCAAATCCCCCGCTGCCAAAGGCATTGCGTGCAATCACCATCCTCATCTGGCCTGGAAATTGTATGACCGCCACATCAGCCCTTCCTGCATCAAGAACGGTCACCCTGAGGTCTTTATTGTAGCGGACCTGATAAACCCAATACCCCACATCAGCACACACCAGAATCAAGACAGCTGCCAGGATGATGCGATAGGCCCGTGCCCGGAGTACACTGACGCCTGCAAAAAGAAGACCGTAGAACAGGACAATCTCCACCCAGGTTGGTCGAATGACCCAGACCGTGCTCCAGGGGATATCCGCCCAGAATCGAGCCAGGAAGGCAGCCACAGTGAGACCGGCTGCACCGGCGGCGAGAAACAACCCCGCTATGGCTGATGAAAACGGCAAAACAATACAAGAAAAAAGTCCAAGCGGTATTACCCACAGCCCGATTAAGGGAACCACGGTGAGGTTTGCAGGAAGCGCGACAGGGGAGAAACGGTTGAAGTGATAGGCAATCAGGGGGGTGGTTACAATGGCGGCTGCAACAGTTACCGCGAGCAGGCCCGCCAGGTACATCAAAACCGTACGCAAGACGCGGTTCTTTGCTAAGAACTCGGTATCCCCGCTTACCACTTTGATCTTTGAGAGGATCAAGGGTGTCAGCCACAGGATGCCTGCCACGGCGATAAAGGAAAGTTGAAAGGAGGCGGTAAAAAGGGAGTCGGCCATCAGGGTAAGGATTATGAGTGCTGCCAAGGAAAGGCTGGACCAGACATCTTTTTCTTTCCCGATAATAACGGACAAAAGGAATGCCAATACCATGATCATGGCCCTCTGGGCCGAGACCTGGCCTCCGGCTATCAGGCCGTAGGTTATCACCGGAGCGGTGGTGAGCACTGCCGCCAGTTTGCGGATGTCGGTCATAAGGGTCAGCCGGTATGAGAGGGACAGAAGCCATCTGAAGGCCATATAAAAAAGCCAGGCCACCAGCCCGAGATGCAGACCAGAAACAGCCATGATATGACCTACCCCTGCCCTGTCGAATGGCTCCCTGAGCTCGGGTGTGACGCCTTGCCGCTCGCCGAGGATAAGGGCGCTATAGATCGGGCTCACGTTGTAAGGAAGCCTTTCATGCAAATAGTTCCTCAAGGGGGCTCGGATCTTCTCCAATACCCTTCCCACAAGACCGAGTTTCCCCTCCCCCATGGGAACAACATAGCGCCCGTCGGAGACGGTTGCCGTAAACGAAAGGCCGCGGGCCTGCATAAAAAAACGGTAATCGAACCCTCCGGGATTGTTGAAGTTCCTGAATTCCCTGAATTTGGCAGGAAAGCGTATCCGTTGCCCTACCTTCAGCTCTCCCCGGTATTTGTAGATCGTCACCTGGATATTGATCTTAACGCTCCTGACCTCATGAAGCAGGAAGATCTTTTCTGTATGAAGATAGAAGCTTGCCCTGTTGAGCCCCAGCCGTGGTGGGCTGTATATGGTGCCTTCGACCGTGATTCGTTCAGCCTCTTTAAAGATGTTTGGCAACCGAGTAAGGGTAGTGTTGTTCGTATAGGAATTGATTCCTACTAAGGCAAACACGGCCACAAGCCATGCAGTACGCGCTTTTGAAGGGATAAGGAAGGTAATACCCAGACACAGAAGTATGACCACGGGAAGAACGAATACCGGTAGGCTTACCCCCCTCAGGAGCCAATGCCCCATAAGGATTCCGACAATAGTCGCAGCCACTGCGGGAACAAGGGGGCGGGAGAACATGGAGGTCATTGGTTACTTGCTTCCGGTTGCTGGTTGCTCGTTAAAAGGAGGAGATGGGGACCGGGCATTGACAGGCTGACCCCGTTTTCATTGCCTCCTCATTAGAGGTGTTTTCACGTGAATCTGAACCCAGCGCCAAATCCGGTTCACCTTCCTGGATAATAAACCAGCAATAGAGATCGTTGGCAAGGGAAATAAACCCCACTCGAGCTCCCACACTCTTGCACAGGGCCACATTTGCAGCCGGTGCATCTGTTCGTCACTTTCGTGGCGTTTATTCTGCTGATCGTGGGCACGTTTTGAAACAAACTTATAATCTTATGCGCGCGCCCTATTTGTATTTTGAAATGATCGAGCATCTGCAGAAGAGAGCTCTCATGAGGGGGGAATTGCCTTTGAAAGACTGGGGGTGACTTTATCCCTGAAAATCAAGCGCCTTATGCAGTAAGGGAGTATTTCGGAAAAAAGCACGCATAAACCTTATCTCCTCTTAGATGAGTTTAGATGAGTAATGAACATAGGTCATGAAAGATGATTTCAGCAAAATCCTTCGTCGATTACTTGCTTGAGATCATCTTTGCTTAGTCCAGCTATCCCCAACTCCTCAAGCGAGATACCCTCTTTCATATAATCAGTCTGGTTTATTACCGAGCCAAACTCTATGACCGCGTCTATCAGGGGAGTAGATATGCCGTATTGTTGGGCAAATTTCCTGATCGGGACCAGTCCGTAAGGAAGATCCTCGGTAATGTATCTGCTTTTTACCGACTCCGGGCCTGAGATCTTGTTGACCATGCCTTCCCTATCAAAGACGGCCTTAAAGTAGGTGGACATGATTGTGCTCTTCTTCCAGAAATCCTCTTCCGGATAATCGAGCATGGTGACCCCAATAGCACCTGCCACCTGGGATACCTCTTCAAAGACCCTCTTGATTCCCCTTGATACCGATACGGTGTTGCCGTCCCGGTACAGGTAGAAGTCCTTGCCGGCAGAATCAACCCATCCGGCATTCATCACCGTACCTACGGGGTGCACAATGGGGTTGAGGTTGTTCAGGGTGGTGGCAAGCACATTTTCCCCCTTCACCACCGGATACATAGGCTGTACCTCTTTTATGACCCTCTCTGTGTGCCTCGCAGGTAAGGTGGCAAGCATGAGCTTCACGGCCCACACCATGATCTGTGCTGTTCCTGGCTCTACCAGTCTGCAACCCCAAGGAAGGGTGTGTGCCTCGGCGAGGGTGATGTCCTTTTTGATCCCCTGCTCCTTAAGCAAGGCGGCGAACTGGAGCGCGGAGAAGTTTGCCGACCACTTGATGATGGTCTGACCGTCTTCCAGAAAGGGGATTATCCTACGAAAGAAGCTGGCGCTGGCAAAGGCAGGCACCGCTATCATTATGTAGCTCGCCCCCTTGAGGGCCTCTTGGAAGTCTGTGGTTACCATATTGATCCCGATGGTGTGCCTCTCCCCCCACGCATCAATGAGATCTATTGCCTGCCTGTCAAGGATTCTCTTGATTCCTTCCTTAAATTCAGGGGCCTCGCACATGGCTATATTATATCCCTTGAGGGTCAAATCAGCGGCCATGGTGTGGGCGCCATTGCCACCGCCAAGCACGGCGATTTTCTTATTTCCCATTTCTACCTCCTAGAAATATACTATATCTTCCTTCTTGTCCTTAGGAACGAAATGCAGACCAGTTAATGTAAGCGGTTAGCCTTTTTCCCTCGTAGGTGTTAAGCCTCGTCGAGCGGGCGGTCGGGCCCGGACCCAATCAGCTTTGCCAGAAGATGGAAGAAGATCACGGTAACGGCAAGCGGTACGGCCAATACGACCCACATCATCGGTATGTCCAGTGCCTCGCTGCTCCTATGCCAGGTGCGCATCAGGAACCTATCGCTGTGATAGAGCACCGGCCCCAAAAACACGACCACTCCCAGTGACCTAATCCAGGCGGCAACGGCTATCTTCCATCTTGGGCCTGATTTGGGCGGGTGGATGAGTCGCGGGTCGGAGTCGGCCCTGAAGGCGGCCGTCGCCCCCAGAAGCCCGCCCCAGACCATGCAGTAACGGGCTGCTTCTTCTGTCCATACTGGAACAGATTGGAAAAGGTAACGGGCCACCACCTGAAACAGAACCAGGGCGAGCATAACCGCGAAAAAGCAAACCGCGGTTAACCGGCAGACCCGGTCCAAGGTATAGCTGGCTCTTGTGATGGCCCTTTGCATCACGGTTTTCGATCAGCGATTGGCCTCGGCCGCCTTGACAAACATGTCTGCGATCTCGGGAG
>CP070657.1:2738478-2743031 GCA_020355085.1 Deltaproteobacteria bacterium | reverse complement strand
TCCTCCTATCTCTGTTCAGAGTGTTTTTGATGCAGGTCTCCGATATCATGTTACCGGCGGGTGCGCAAACAGGTTCATATGGCCACACCTCTTACCAATCATATAATACGGTGCGCCGTTTCTCAAATCATTTGTCATTTCGCCTGAGAGGCGATTAAGCGCTATTCTCTTCATCACGTTGGCTGTGATCAGAAGGTTTCTCTGGCCAGAAAAGCCCAGCACGATGTATAGTAAGAAAGAACGAGAGCTGACTATGCGGAGAATGGCTTAAGGCTTTTAAACGGGATCACTAACGTAAGGGAGGTAATGATATGGCTTCAAAGGAGTTATTTCGCAGCGTTCAGGGGTTTCTTGACACCCGTCTGTTTACAATCGGAACCACAGAGGTAACCCTATCGGCGATTTTTATGTTTTTGTTCATACTTCTGGTAGTCGTTATCCTGTCGCGGCTTTTTGCACGGAAATTCGTTGAGAGAATTCTTATTCGGTTACAGATTGAAGAGGGAACGCGGTACACGTTCAGGAGGATTATCGAATTAACGTTTGTCCTGATAGGGGCGATCATTGCGTTTCAATCCATCGGCATCAACTTGAGCGGCCTCGCCGTTATATTCGGCCTTCTGTCAGTTGGCATTGGCTTTGGTTTACAGAATATCACCTCGAACTTCGTTGCGGGCTTGATTCTCCTGTTTGAGCGACCCATCAAGGTTGGCGACCGGGTCACGGTCGGGGGTATTGAGGGCGATGTAATGGACATAAATATCCGTTCCACCACAGTCAGATCGCTGAACAATATCGACATCATCGTACCCAACTCGGAATTCGTTTCTTCACAGGTCGTAAACTGGTCTCACGGCGACCGCAAGATCAGATTGGATATAGAAGTGGGCGTGTCATACCAATCGGATCTGGACACCGTTTTGCGATCGCTCAGGGAAGTTGCCTTTGAAAACCCGGAGATCCTCAGGGACCCGGAGCCGGATGTCCATTTGAGAGAATTTGGAGACTCCTCTTGGAATATGAAATTGCGCGTATGGATTGATAATCCCAAGCGCCATCCGGTCGTACGGTCCGACATCAATTGTGCCATTGTACGCAAGTTCCGGGAGAATGGGGTAGAAATCCCCTTTCCCCAGAGAGATCTCCACCTGCGGTCGCCCCTGCCGACGCCCCTTTTGGTCAGCCAGGGGGTTGAGCATAGGGCAGTGTAGGGGTCAGGCTCTCCCATAAGTCTCGGTGATTTCACGGAGTTCTGCCGCCAAGGTCGGTGTTAGCTGCTCCGGCACAAGCTGCCACTGCCAGTTGCCCTGGGTTGTGGCCGGGCGATTCATGCGGGCTTCTACGCCCAAATCGAGTATGTCCTGCATGGGGAATATAGCCATGTTTGCAACCGACATCATGGCGAGGCGGATTAATTCCCAGTGAATCCGCTCCACCGATACCTCCCGCCCGAGGTAATGAAACAGCCTCTCCTTGGTTTCCGGCGTTGCCTCTCGTTCAAACCATCCCCTTACCGTATTGTTGTCGTGAGTGCCTGTGTATATCGCGCAGTTTCTCGGAAGGTTATGGGGAATGTACGGATTTGTGCCAAGGTCGTCGCCAAAGGCAAACAGGAGCACCTTCATTCCCGGGAGATCAAACCGATGCATGATCTCCCTTACGTCGGGGGTGATGACTCCCAGATCCTCGGCAACAATAGGCAGCCTTGGAAATCGCTTCAAAAGCCTATTGAAAAAATCCTCAGCAGGCGCTTCGACCCACCTGCCGTTGATCGCGTTTGCTTCTCCTGCCGGAACCTCCCAATATCCAACGAAACCTCGGAAATGATCGACGCGGAGGAGGTCCAGATACTTTGCATTATGCGCTATTCTCTTAATCCACCATGTGTAGCCCGTCTCACGCAACCTATCCCAGCGATAGAGTGGATTACCCCAAAGCTGCCCGGTTTCGCTGAAGTAATCGGGCGGAACGCCGGCCACAGCAAGTGGATTCCCCACGTCGTCAAGGTCAAAAAGCTCGCGATTGGCCCACACATCGACGCTGTCGTGTATCACGTATATGGGTATATCCCCGAAGATCTGGATGCCCCGCTGGTTGCAGTAATCCTTGAGGCCCAACCACTGTTGACAAAAGAGGTATTGAAGGAATTTCTCCGCCTCGATCTTGTGGTGAAGCTCTTTTTCCAGCGGCTTCAATGCTTTTGGGTTTCTGTCCCGAATATCGTGTGGCCACTCGACCCAGGCCTTACCGAAGTAACCTTTGAGGGCCTTAAACAGGGCGTGGTCATCAAGCCAGTAAGCATTCTCCGAGCGAAATTGTTCGTATTCGTACTGTGTGCCGTTCCCCTTGAAGCGCTCATAGGCGGTATCGAAGAGCCTTTGCTTATATTCGATCACGGCACTGTAGTTGACCCGACCCTTTTCAAACTCGGGGAGTCCTTGGAGATCTGCCTCCACAAGCCACCCATCCCTCACCATGAGTTCCGGGCTTATCAGAAGGGGGTTACCGGCAAAGGCGGATGGGCTTTGATACGGCGAGTTGCCGTTAGCCGGGTCAACGGGGTTTAGGGGGAGGATTTGCCAGAGGCTCTGGTTGGCCTCAACAAGAAAATCAGCGAACCGGTAGGCCCCTGGCCCCAGGTCCCCGATACCGTGTGAAGAGGGTAGAGATGTTATGTGAAGCAGTATGCCGCTTGCCCGTCTGTTCATGTGTCCTCCTTGCCCGTAAGCATAGTCACAGGAAAATGCCTCATGATCTCCCCGGCGAGGAGCGCTCCCTGTCCCTTAACCCCCTGTTGGGTAATAGCATCTTTCCACAACGAGGGGGCGCCTTTCGGGAGATGGATTGAAGTATCAGCCCATACGTGATGGCCGAGGGGATACTCCCCTTCCTTTACGACACCTGTCAAAAAGCGCGGTGCGACGGTCAGAGCCCAGGTCATTCCGTGGTGCCTCGAAAAGGCGATGAGGTGGTCTTTGAGCTGCCCGCTTGCCCTCAAGGGCTCGTAGGCTCCCTTCTCAAATAACTCCGAGTAGTCCTTTCGTGCCTTCAGGGCCATGTAAATGAGGAACAGTTTGATCTTCCCATCGTGTTCGGTGCTTCGCAATTCGGTGATGAGTGCAAGAACATCGGCATCCACCCTGGCCTTTATTTCGTGTAAGTATTTGATTCTCATTCTAAAATCGACCGGACGGCGATTGTCGGGGTCTACGAGGTTCAGATCCCACAGTTCAGTGCCCTGATAAAGGTCTGGTACGCCGGGTGCAGTGAGCTTTATGATGGTCTGCGAGAGGGAGTTGAGCATTCCATAAAATGCCACCTTCCTCTGAAACGGAACAAAGGCAGCCAAGAATTGGTTATCTTCAGAGGGCCGCAGGATATGCTCGATAAATGAAAGAAACGCTTCCTCGTAATCATCGTCGGGCTTGAGCCATGCCGTGTGAACCTTTGCTTCGCGAACGGCCTTTACCGCATACTGCGTTAAGCGGTCGGCGAACTCGGGGTAATCTTTCTGTGCAAAGGGAAGAGCGCCGATCAGGGTCTGATACAGGAAATACTCATCGTTTTTGTCCGGCACGGTAAAGCCCCTCACCTTTTTCTTCTTATTGCGGTTGAGCTTGTGCCATGCGTTGATCGTACGAGCCCACTCTTGCGGGATCTCAGACAGGACATTGATTCTCGCCCGCACATCTTCGCCCCGCTTGGTGTCGTGGGTTGCGGTTGCGTTCAATGCGTGGGGCCGGAGACTCGCCCTTCGTTTGTTAAAGGCATGGAACTCTTTCAGAGAGAAGCCAAATCTTTGAGGATCTCCCCCGACCTCGTTAAGGGATACTAGCCTGTTATAGGCATAGAGAACGGTATCTTCAAATCCCTTTGCCATCAGGGGTCCCGTGAATTGCTGGAACCGCATTACAAAGTGGGTCCATTGTGCCCTTTCTTCTTCGGTCAAATAATCCTCGAACTTCAGCAACAGAAACCCCTGGAGAAAACCGAGTTCGTTAGCGAGGGCCGGGTTACTCTTGAAGGCTTTACTAATGGCGTCTTTCATGTATTCACGATCTGCATCACTGAAAACGTCATTGCTGATGTAGGTTCGGTAAACGGGGAAGAGCGCCATGATTTCTACCAGGGCCCTCTTCAGACCATACAGGGTGATATCGGCGCCATGCCGATACCGTCCGGATATCCTTTTCAGCAAGAGGGCAAGGTTATCCACATCCCCGGCCATGTGTCTCCCCATGATGAGCCTCTTCTTTTCTGCAACCAGATCCTCATAAGAGGATTGAAGGCCGGTGAACCTGGTGTATATTCGGTCGAGTGCTCTCTTGCTGCTCGTTTTGCAAAAGACGCCCGTTACATAATTCAGGAATTCGTAGCCCGTAGTCCCTTGGATAGGCCAGATTAAGGGCAATTCCTCCGCAGGGTCGAGGATCTTTTCGACCACGACGTACATATCCCCTGCCTTCTCTCTTAGCCACTTCAGGTATTGTGCGGGATCATAGAGCCCAGCGATGTGATCTGTCCTCAATCCCGTGAGCTTTTGCTCGCCAACG
>CP070657.1:2718494-2738378 GCA_020355085.1 Deltaproteobacteria bacterium | reverse complement strand
AGAAAATCTCTGATCGAAAATGGGCTTAGCTCAGTTCGAAACAATTTTTCCTGGGAGGTCATTGCTGATAAGTTCAAAACAGTTTACCGTAATACTGTAACTCTTTGAAAGTAGTCTTAACACGAGCATGTACATGTCTTTGTATGGTTGGTTTCTTAGGAGGCACTTAATACCTCCTCAAAAAGGTTTTTGTATTCTTTTATCATCCACTCCAAGGTAAAATATTTCTCAACTTTTGCACGATTGTACTCGCCCATCTCCTGTCTAAGTTTCGGTGACTCTGCCAGAAAGTTGATCTTATCAGCAAAAGCATCAACATCACCAATGGGACAAAGAAACCCGCCTCTGCCGTTATCTATCTGTTCTGGTAACGAGCTGCAATCGCTGGCAACAACTGGAAGCCCGCTGGACATCGCCTCCAAAACAGCTAAGCTTAACCCTTCACGTACTGTGGGCATTAACAGGATGTCCATCTGATGATAACGAGTCGGCATCCCTTTGAAAGGAACCGGCCCGATGGGTTTCAGATTGTCATGATACGGCAGAGTATTGCGTGTCCGCAAGCCATGAGTAAAGTAAATTTGAACATTTTTTTCGAGCTGATTTGCAATGGCCGCCAGCCACTGAGCACCCTTGCGCCGGGTCAAGTTGCCAGAAAAAAAGACTCGAATTTCCCCGCGGTCCGATTGAGAAGAGGGCTTTGGCCTGAAAAGCTCCGTATCTACTCCGTTGTAAATAATTCTGATGGGACGAGAGCATGCTAAATCTTGTCTCACTAACTTGGCAGTAAATTTACTGACAGCCGTTACCGTATGGGCCTTTTTTAAAGCGCTTTCCGTAAATAGGCGTAAATCCGTACGGTAGTGGAGGCGCTGCAACAAGGAACTGTATGGCCGCATCCAGCCATCCAGGACATAGTTCTGGAAGGAGATCACTATGGGCGCTGATCGGCGGTGAAAGAAGAGAGCATAATCTGGAGTAGTGTGGACTAGGTCGACGTTTCGGAAAGGAGCCACCAGGGGCAGGATGCATGGTATAAGGGTCCAGTTCGGATGGTACCCGACAACACGGTATCCCGCGATGTGACTTTCCAAGTGTCGATGAACGATGTAAGCCCCATTGCCCCAGCCCATTGGCGAGAGAATTGAGTGGTTTTTCATGCTGCCTCAAGCTGACGATTTAATTATTGAACGAGGATGCGGTCCCCATTTGATTTTCCCGCAGGCCTTTCAACAGAGCCGTCACGTTTTTTACCGTGTCTGAAAGGCCGAAAGCGTAATCGAGTTTTGCCGACTCGAAAGGTGAGGAACGCTGCAGGGCAGTTCCGGCAAACGCCCGGTCGGCCAGGAAGCCATCCAGCATGGCCGCGCTTCGGGCAACCCTGACCCCCGGAAGATCATAAAGAAAGCCGTGCCAGTCCGGAACAAAATACTTGTCGGGTACGCAGCAAATGGTCGGACGCTCCTGACGTACGGATGCAACCAGCGCGTCAATGGAAAAAGTGATGACGAGATCCGACCGCGCCAGGCTTTGCCCCAAGGATTCGTTTCTATCTGACATCCGAATGCCGTTGAGGCAGCTCCACTTTCGTTTCGCTTTTCTGCGAAAACCTGGATGCAGACGAACATAGGCGCTCGAGGAACGCACCAGTTGCTTTGATTGTCGCAACATGTCCAGATAGCAATTCTGCAGCCATTCGGGTCCGTTTCCTGCCAAGATTAGCAGAGGGTAACGCGGGATGCCATCGACCTCTCTGAAAGCTGAATCCTCCAGCGTCTGCAGCGATTGCCCCACGGCAACCAAGCGGTTTTTGTTGACTCCCAAGGATATCAGTGCTTGACGCTCCCGTTCACTGGCGCAGGCCATCCATCGGCAAGTCGGTACGTATCGATTCGGATCCGTCATGATGCCGTGTTGGAGCAGCAGAGTGAAAGCGCCCCGTCGGTTCAGGGCATCGGCAAGCATCAACTCCTTGCTGGCTTCGTCTATGTCGAATACGAAAACGGCCGCGTTGTGTTCGGCCAGCAACCTTTCCGCGCTTTCCCATGCCCAGTGATGATAGATCACCATTGAGTATAGATAGTTCAGAATCTTCAGACTGATCAGGAGGCGTTTGCGCAGGGAGCGGAATGGAAGCCGGTGGAAGATTTGAAAACAAAACCCTGATCCTTTGCTGAACAGGAAGACCAGTCCAACGCGAAATGCATCTTTTGCTGGCATTCGCGGTTCGATGAACCCCAGGTCCGGATGCTTCCGCTTACGTTCGATAAGCTTGCGGATATAACCGGTAACCAAGTAAACCATGCGGTATGGTTTGTGCGCAAATAACTCTTCGGCGAAGTCAACCAGACGGTCTATCCCACCGGCAGAATTGATTAGCACGAAATCCGCATTGCCCGACCAGCCCCCCGTGCTCTTTCGACCCCGAAGGGCATATCGATAAAAGAAATAAAGCAATGTGTACTTAGCAAAGGTCAGTGCGAAGGCAACCATATTGACCACAGAGCCCAACACCTCCCTTTTCCAGGCTCTCGGGAAGTCCGTTTCACGGGAGCGTGTATCGTGTAAATGGGCGGGATCTTCTTCCAGGATAAGATTTGTGAGATAATAAATAACTTTTTCGTGGGTTGCCTGGGGCACATCGAACAGGCCGTTGAGAGCATACACGGAATATTGCTCTTTTAGCATTCCGTAGAGAAGTTCGTACCAATCACTGAGAAGCATGATTACTCCGCATCGCAGGGATTAAGGAATTTGACTTCTTTGAGACCGTGGTTTCAACCTGCGGCGGCTCCATCACTGGTATCTGTTCTCGATCGTAAACAAATTCTAACCAGGATAGGCATTGTGTATGATTTGAAAAGAAAAAAATTCGTCAGAACGAATCCACAAAAGTATATCGCTTTAAACAATTGCATCTCAAAGTTGATTTCTAAGCCGATATTCGTGACCGGAACACTTATGAGGAGGATTACCACAAGTAGTATTTTGGCAACCTCAAAATTTGGATTATACAATCTGCGGCTCACAAAATACACGAAAACAGATTGAAAACAAAAAGATATCAGTGTTGCGTATGCTGCGCCGTATATCCCGAACCTTGGAATAAGGAGAAAGTTGAGCGAGATGTTGAGTAGTGCTGCTGCACCGGTCAAAAACGGGAGCACCTTTGTCTTCTTAAATTGGAAAATTGGAGAGACGGCGAAAAAATATACACCCTGGAAAAAATAGCCCAGAATAATGATGGGCACTACCCCGTCTGCAGCGTGGTAGTCTTCTGGAGTAAACAAGATCAGAAACTCCTTGGCCCAGAGCATGCCGATGAGGCAGATTGAGCCAATGACGACAAGCCACAAAGCGAAAATGCGTCGGTTTTCATATTCTTTGTCGTGTCTGTCACTGGCCATAAGATCAAAGTAGTTCGGCTGCCAGGCGTTATTGACCGCGATGACGATAATGCTCATGACCATGCCGATTTGGTAACCGAGGCTATAAATGCCGAGCTGTTCCATCGTGACATACTTTTCCAGAATCACTCGGTCGATTGAATTATGAAGCACCACAGCCAGCAAGTGGAAAACAATAGGTATGCCAAAGCCCAGAGCGTACTTGACATATTGCTTATCAAAGCGAGGAACAAACTTTCTGAAATAGGGGATATAAAAGAGCACAAAAAAGGCCATCTGTCCAACCAAATGCCCCTTGACTTTACCAAGCGCGCCTTCCTTCATGTAGACAACAAAAAACAGGATCATGGCGGTCATGAAGGCAAACTGCAAAAATTGCAGCAAGGCGCATTCCTTGAATTGCTTGGAAGCCAAGTAGTAAGAGACGACCATTTGATTGATAATTTGGAAAAACGCTGTCCATATGACAATGGGGAGATACGGATAGAAAGGGATGTCTTCTACCTTCAGAAGCCCATAAATGTAACTGCCCCAAAACGTTAAGAAGCCGCAAATAAGCACTAGAAGTCCTATGAGATACATGTTGATGGAAAACAAAAACTCGCCAATTCGTCTGTCTTCATTCTTGAATTCGTAGTAATATCTGGTCTGTGCCCCATAGAATCCGAACATAAGGATTGTGGACATGAGCTGTAACAGTACGTGTAAATAACCCACTACGCCGTATTCCCCCGGTGAGAGAAAGCGGGTATATATAGGGATCAGGAAAAAGCCGAGTGCACTGGTCCCAACCTGTCCGATGGTGTATACAGATCCGCCTTTAAAGACAGAACGAAGAGAATAGGCCATGTTTTTTGCTTACCTAATTATTTCCCAATTCAGTGCCGTACCCTTTTTACAGATATTCCCAAGCCCACATCATAATACCTCAGATTCAGATCCTTTCCTGGACGCACTGAATGTAACTGCTGAAATACCTATGAGCTTAACTCTAGAAGTTATTCTTCGGAAGATGGGGGTATCTGCGTTTCCAAAAGAGGCGATCTTGTGGGCCGGAAACTTCACTCTTTTCAGTGAATTGACAGCCGTAGAGTCAAACGGGGTGGAAAAAGGTGCAGCCTGGGGCAGTCCGAGTTCACCTTCAGAAAATTATACGATTTCATACGTATGTTGCAAATAGGCCTTGATCACCTCATCAAAGATGCGGCGATTCCAGGGTTTGCAGCCTGCCACAATGTAATTATTCGCCATTGCCAACGTCTCCCACAAGATTCCAAGAGAGCGGTGTTCCACGTTTGATGGCCTGGCTCGCCCGCCGACCCAACACGTTTTCTAAATAGCGGGTATGCAAGCCGTGCCCAGGCCGGATTGCTTGCACATTAGCTGGTTTAAACACATCGCCCGGCAGCATGTCCTGCACGACGAAGAGCGAACGCCGGAAAACCCTGCTCGCAGCTTCCTTTTCTGTCACGGCGTAACTGATCCCTCCAACTGCCTTCTCAGCCACACGCACCGCATCGACCATGGCCTTGAATTCAGGGGGTTCAAGGGAAAAGGCGCTGTCCGGCCCTGGCGTAGTGCGAGAAAGGGTAAAGTGCTTCTCAATGATACATGCCCCCAGTGCTACAGCCGCTACTGGCACAGCCGCATCCAGGGTGTGATCCGAAAGTCCCACTGGCACACCAAAAGCCGCAGCCAAATGGGGAATAGTACGCAGGTTCATTTCTTCTGGTGGTGCGGGGTAAGCACTGGTGCATTTGAGCAGTACTAATGGGTTGGCGCCTGTTTCCCAAATCGTGTGTACTGCTTTATCAATCTCGGCCAGTGTAGCCATGCCGGTTGACAGTATAATGGGCTTGCCAGTTTTAGCTATCTGACGGAGCAACGGTAGGTCCACAATCTCGAATGAGGCGATCTTGTAAGCAGGTATGTCCATGGTCTCCAAAAAGTCAACCGCTGTTGCATCGTAGGCCGTTGAGAAAAGATCCAGTCCCAGCTCCTTCGCCCTTTCCTTCAGTTTGGGCTGCCACTCCCATGGCGTGTAGGCCGCACTATATAGGTCATAGAGATTACGACCTTCCCAGATGGTGCCTTTACCTAGAGAAAAGTATTCGTTAGAGCATTTGATAGTCAGCGTATCGGGTGTATAGGTCTGGATCTTGACCGCGTCCGCGCCAGCCTCTTTCGCGGCCTCGATGATTTTGAGGGCGTCCCCAAAAACCTGGTTGTGATTGCCGGACATTTCAGCGACGATATAAACAGGATATTTAGATCCAATGCCTCGACCATTGATTTCGACAAAACTTCTCATGGTTCTGCCCCTTATAGCTGTTCCTCATACAACAACTGCAATCGCAAATAAACCTTCCGTCCTTGATAAATAAAATAGGCCCCAGAATAAGGTGGGAAAGTCCGTGCTCGAATGACGTTAATTAACTCCTTGGCAGTATATTCACGATCCAGATCAATATAATCTATTTTTTCTACGTCGTTCATCCGGTGATATGTACCATCATCTATAGGTTGAGGCATTCGAGATACTTGCCCAGAGAGGATTGCAGGCCACGTGTCCTTAAACAAATCGATAGAGGCTTTTTCCGATTTCCGGTATAAGGTCTCGCCCGTATCTACTGGCTCGACCGGCACATGAGCTCGAGCAATGATGTCCCCCGTATCTACTCCCGAATCGACAAAATGTAATGTCGCCCCTGCTGGAGTCTCTTCGACGATACTCCAGACATTGGGATAGGAACCCTGATTGTAAGGCAAGTATGCCGGGTGCAAGTTGACGACACCCTTAGGGAATATGCCAAGAAATTCAGGCTTTAGAACGTAACCAAACAATACTGATACCCCAATATCAGGGTTAAGTGCTTTGATCGCATTCAATCTATCGCTCAGCCGAAGCTGTGAACCATCGAAGATATAATCGGAATTTAATTGAGCAGTCTTTACAATCTCATCTCCATATCTGCGTTTCCCAGGTGGGTGTATCACAAGAGCTAGAATCTCCTCATACTGCTCTTTAAGCCATTTTAACACTTGCCAAGCCAGCCAGTTGTTACCTAAGAAAATAATCCGCATGGTCAATGCCTCGCTAACCCCGAATGAAATTGGGTCCGCAAAAACTTCTCTATTCTCTCGTTTCCCAGGCCATCCACCAGTTCTCTACCTTGGTGGCTCATATGACAACGCAATCCTCGGTCTTCAAGCAAACGTGACAGTTTGTGGTCCACCTCTTCGATTGAAGACTCAGTGTACCATCCGAGGTTAATTGCAGCCTCTTTCTCCCCTAGGCCGGCAGCAATGTTCTTTTGGTTTTCGGAAAGTACCAGCAATATGCTGGGTAATCCTATAAATGCCAGCTCCCAACAGGTGCTTCCTCCACCCGCGACGGCCACATCAGCCCAAGCCATCAGTTCAGGCATATTTGAAGCGTTGGTGATGAGGTGGACTTCGAATTGAGCATCGCGAGCTTCTGCTTCAAGTTCTTGAACGTAAGTATTGCTGGGGCCAACCACGATGGTTGCCTCAAGCCCCTCTACCTTTACCTGTCCCAGTGCGCGAATAACCATAAGAGTCTGATTATCAGGATCACCACCTCCCAGCGTGACCAGGATCTTGCGGGCCGTCTCGGGGATTTCCCGCTTCCACCCATGCCAAGGCCAGAACTCTCGGCGCAGAAGCACATAGCGCGTGCCGAGCAGCGGGCGCGTATATGGCTCACAGGAGTAATTTAACTGTCCCGCATTGATGTTCTGGTTTAGCACTATATCGGCGTAATAGTGATCCAAATGGGCCATATCGTCTATCACCAGGAGCGGATGCCCTGTCTCCTTGATGCGGAGTTGGTAAGACGGATCAAAGTGGTAGCCATCCAGCACTACCCATGAGTCCGGATATACTGCTAACATCTCCGATAACAATGCCCAATCAGCAGGGTCGGGATACGAGCGATCTACGGGAATAATCTTGAAGCCCTCGTCAGACAGTCTTCGACGCAGGCTATCGCTTGAGCAGGCCGTAATAAAAACCGCTTGTCCCCCTTTCGATTGCCAAGCCTGCGCCAGGGCCAGGCAGCGCATGAGGTGACCGATACCGATTTGGGTATTTGCATCGGCCCGGATGAGGAGAAATCGACGCTCGGAGCTCATATCAGATCATCTTCTGCTGCACATCCCGATTGATCTCAAGTATCTCGGGGTGCATATCCAGTAACATAAGAACATCGTGCCAGGAGAAGTGATCGTGACCGAAGTTCTCGTAGACGCAGCGTACAAAGACAAGGTCTTCAGGTGTGTCTACGGTCCAGCGCAAAGAGGAATAATCCGTTTCGCTGACAATACTGCAGAGCCTGAAGCGCTCCGGGTTGCGATAGATGTAAGGGGTAACATGCTCCCTCCAGGACGGGTTCTGATCCTCACGCCATGCCCTCTCCAGGGGCTTGAAACCGATCACCTCTGTGTCCAAACCACGGGGATAGCTTCGGGGCGGCAAGTTGTTTGCCGCGTAATCGAGGTTCGGCTGATGGTCCAAAAATTCCTTAACCACTTGATCCACTACCTCGGGCTCGATCAGGGGACAATCCGAGGTAATACGCACGACAACTTGCGCCTGATAAGAAAGTGCTGCCTGATAGTAACGGTCTAATACATCCTCTTCGCTGCCCCGAAAACAGGGCCAGCCATGCTCAGCACAGAGACGCACAATAGCTTCGTCTGCCTTTTGCCACGTTGTTGCTAACACCACCTCATCCAGCAGTTGGGAGCGGCGAACCCGGTTGATGCATCGCGTCAAGACCGGTTCTCCGGCTAGGTCCTTCAACACCTTTCCCGGTAACCGGGTACTGCCCATCCGAGCTTGAACAATGGCAATAACTCGAGAGCCTTCGATCTTTTTAACTCTCATTGCCTCCTTCTGAGCAGAAACATAGTATCTATATTGTCGTTAGTCAGGTATTTGAGACGCTCCTCCTTAACCAATTCCAAATCGCCGAACTGATCAAGGTATAATCTCGCAAAATCAGCTTTCCACAGCAGGTTGTTCTGCCCCCTATATGGTATTTCGAAGTACCTATCAGCATAATACTCAAATCCCCAGATATACTTTTTTGAGCATCTATGAATTTCCCTTAACGCCTGTTCTAAATTAGATGGGCTTATGTGTATAAGTACTCCGGATGTGAATACGAGATCAAAGTAGCCGTCCTTATAAGGAATATCAAAAACTGAGCCTGCAATTATATTTACTTTTTTGATCCTAGATCGCGAAAGCTCAACAGCATACCTTTGAAGCTCAATGCCATATAAACGGTAGAATCCCATTTTTTGAAGACACAGTAATTGATTACCGACATTCGAACCTACTTCCAAGATTCTGATAGAATGCTCTAATCCCTTTAAAAATCGGCCATTCAGTTCACTTCGAGTGATTCCATAGTTTCTCTTGTATAAAGCTTCCATTTCTTCCAAGGAAAGAGCGTTTCTATCCGTGTAGTCCTTGCCAAACTTCCCCATCCAATTCTGCATCTGTTCGGTAATATCAGCCATCTAGTACTCCTTAACGAAGTTAATAAAGGGTAAGTTTTCTATCGGTAAAGTAATTAGCCTCACACTGCATCTGCCACCAAAACATTGTGGAAGCCGGCGATGACGTGCTCCACATCTTGATTCCTCATCATCGGAAACAAAGGTAAGGTGATCAGCTGCTCATAGGCGGCCTCGGCTACTGGGCACAGGCCTGGTCCTGTACCAAACCGCTTTTGGTAGAAGGGATGCAGATGCACCGGAATATAATGCACATTCACGCCGATCCCCTCTGAACGGAGGGAAGAAAATACCTCGGATCGGGTCCTTCGGAGATACGTTGTATTGAGACGGATCACATACAGGTGATAGGCATGAGACACATTATCTCGCACAGCCAGCGGGTCTACCTCCGGTACCTCGGCAAAAGCTACATCATAGCGCCGGGCAATCTCTTTGCGGCGTGTCACCCAATCAGGCAGCTTTCTTAATTGACTCATCCCCAAAGCGCACTGAATATCAGTCATGCGATAATTGTAACCCAAGTCAACCATTTCATAATACCAGGATCCCTGTTGCTCCCGTTGACGATAATCGCCGGCAATGCCATGATTGCGAAACATTCGCATGCGTTCTGCCAATTCCAGATCATCAGTTGTGACCATACCTCCTTCTCCTGTGGTGATATGTTTCACTGGATGGAAGCTGAACACATTCAGGTCAGCTAGAGAGCCAACGGGGCGGCCTTTGTAACCTCCCCCCAGGGCGTGGCAGGCATCCGCCACCAGGAAAAGGCCGTGCCGATCGGCAATAGAGCGAAGCGCATCGTAATCGCAGGGCTGGCCGGTGTAATCCACGGCAACGATAGCTTTTGTGTGTGGGCTAATCCTGACCTCGGCCTTGACAGGATTGAGCAAAAGGGTATCAGGTTCTACATCGGAGAATATTGGTGTACCGCCTTGAAAAACAGCACAATTGGCTGTTGCGGCAAAGGTAATAGGCGGGACAATAACCTCATCACCCGGCCCTATGCCGATGGCATACATTGCGGCATGGAGAGCTGCTGTACCACTACTTACAGCTACTGCGTGCTTTGCGTTGACATATTGAGCAAAGATTTCTTCAAATTCAGCTACTTTGGGACCAGTGGTTAGCCAATCGGAATGCAATACCTCTGCTACTGCCTGGATGTCGTCTTCATCAATAGATTGTCTTCCATAAGGAATCATAGTGATTTTATCATCTCCTTCATTTCGTCAATACTTAATCTCCAGGGATTAATTTCTGAATTATACTCAAAGTCTTTCGGGACAGGTTTGCCATTATCAGTATTGAAGCGGTCCTGAAAGAATCTAAAGTCGGGTTGAATTAGGTAGTAATGTTCATATTCCAGGGTCCTGTGCGCTTCATCTTTTGGAACCATTACCTCATGAAGCTTCTCCCCAGGCCGTATGCCAATAAAATCTGTTTTGCATTCTGGGCATATAGCCTTCGCTAGATCCATGATATTCATGCTTGGAATTTTCGGTACAAAAAGCTCCCCTCCTACCATTTGTTCAAGGCACCTTAAAACAAAATTGACTCCATGCTCTAATGTTATCCAAAAACGGGTCATAAGAGGATCCGTAATAGGCAAAACCCCTCCCTCTTTCTTTTTGAAAAAAAATGGTATAACGCTTCCCCGACTTCCCAGTACATTTCCATAACGTACTACACTAAAGATAGTGTGATCACGTCCTACATATGCATTTCCAGCTATGAATAATTTATCTGAGCAGAGTTTTGTCGCGCCGTATAGATTTATCGGATTAGCTGCTTTATCGGTACTAAGTGCTATTACCTTTTTTACCTTTTGATCAATAGCTGCACTAATAACGTTTTGAGCTCCTAAAATATTTGTTCTCACTGCTTCAAAGGGATTGTATTCTGCAGCAGGAACTTGCTTTAAGGCCGCAGCATGTATGACATAATCCACATCATGAAATGCCCGATAAAGCCTCTCCTTTTCTCGGACATCGCCGATGAAATAGCGCATACAGGGGTGTTCCTTGACAGAAAAAACCTGCGCCATCTCGAACTGCTTGAGCTCGTCTCGGCTGAAAATGATTAATCTTCTAGGTTTATATCTTTTTAAGATAACCTCTGTTGCTTTTTTGCCAAAAGAGCCGGTTCCACCAGTGATTAAGATATCTTTGTCATTTAGCATTATTAGTCTCCGTTGAAATTATGCTATTTGAGATAATCTTCAGCATCGTAAATGTGCCTAAATGGAGTGACAATTCTCCCAGGCTTTTGCAACTATTTCGCATCTTTTCACAGCTCCGCCCCTTTGGTTACATTCCTGCTATTCATATAACATATTGAATTTAGAACGTTATTTCCGATTAATACAGGCTGGCAAGAAGGCCAAAGCCCGGGTCTATCCTTTTTGGCCTTTCGCTTCCCAGATCAGCAGCTGGGGCCTGGCTTCCAGCCTTGGGAGCATTTCCTGAAATTCTTGTCCTGTCAGCACAAGACAGCGGATCTTACGCTTAATATATCGCTCAGTTTTCCTACTCAAATCGTTTAAGTGATACTGGTTGATATTGCCAACAAGCAGGAGGTCTATGATGCCCGAGTCTTTTCCTTCTGCGTAATCATCAATGACGTAAGCCTTCTCAAGTTTACCCAACCTGTTAACAATGCCGTCAATAACTTGATCAATGCCCATAACCTTGCTAACCATGGATTTCAGTTCTGGGAAGAGAGGATGCTCTATGTTGGCCTTATAATACACCTGGCGGCCGTCTTTCTGGGATTTTAGGAGTTTCGTTTTTGTAAGCTGATTAAGTTCTTCCCGCACGGAGTTTGTCGAAACATTGAATTCCTTTGCCAGTTCTCTCAAGTATGACTGCGTCTTTGGATTAAAGAAAAGGCGCATGAGCAGTTTAATCCTGGTCTTGGATGCTATCAGACCTGTAAATAAGTTATCCAATTTGGCACCATTTATGAGTAGATTTATTACTCATAACATAACAAAAACCTTATGTCAACTATTTTTTGAGTATTCTCATTCGAGAGTCAAGAATGAACAATTTTTACCAAGACCCTGGCAAAGCCTTAAGCCCTTTTTGGGTCCAGATGTTGAAGGACTAGCTCAGAGACCGGAGAAGTTCCTCAAAATAAGTGATCGTAGGATTTAGGCCTTGTTCCAGTGGAACGCTGGGTTCCCAGTGTAGAATTTCTCGGGCAAGGGTAATGTCGGGTTGCCTTTGACGCGGATCATCCTCGGGCAGAGCCTCATACTGAATTTCGGAATTAGAATTAGTCAGCTCAATCACCTTTTCGGCTAGTTCCAGAATAGTGAACTCCTGAGGGTTTCCAAGGTTGATGGGGCCGGTCACTTCATCTGGGGTGTTCATGAGACTCACTAGTCCTTTGATAAGGTCGTCCACATAGCAGAATGATCTGCTCTGGTTGCCGTCTCCAAATATGGTGATAGGTTTGCCCTTCAAAGCCTGAACGATGAAATTGGAGACGACACGGCCATCATTCAGGTGCATTCGCGGACCGTAGGTGTTGAAAATGCGCGCTACCTTGATCTTCATATTATGTTGCCGTTGATAATCAAAAAAGAGGGTTTCCGCACAGCGCTTACCTTCATCGTAGCAAGAGCGAACACCGATGCAATTGACATTTCCACGGTACGTTTCAGGCTGAGGATGAACGGCGGGGTCTCCATACACTTCCGAGGTCGAGGCCTGGAGGATCTTTGCCTTAATCCGTTTTGCCAGCCCCAGCATATTGATAGATCCATGGACATTCACCTTGGTGGTTTGCACTGGGTCATTTTGATAATGGATGGGTGAGGCAGGGCAGGCCAAATTATATATCTCGTCGACTTCAACGTAGAGGGGAAAGGTAATGTCGTGACGCAGCAACTCGAAATAAGGATTCTCCAAGAGATGGACTATATTTCGTTTACTTCCGGTGTAAAAGTTGTCCGCACAGAGTACATCATGGTCGTGTTTCAGCAAGTGTTCGCAGAGATGAGAGCCGAGGAATCCGGCGCCGCCAGTAACAAGGACTCGCTTATGATTGTGACGCATTGTAGGCGCTCCTTCAGTTTTGAGTTTGTCGTTTGCAATTCTCATAACATATCAATTTTCGTGCCATTGAGAATGAAATGCGCTTTCTTGTGTATTTTTGGCACAACATGGACACGAGGGGATCATAGTTAAAGCGTTTAGTAATGGTGCTGCCTCGGGGCGAAATTATGAGCACTGCGTGAATCCTTACTGTTTTCTTCCTAGTATTCCTTGTATAAATCGCAGTTAAACAATCAGTATTCCAGTCAGATGGTTAAAATGAGAAACCGCGGTGATTTGGATAAGTTGCATTTTTAGGGCTCAGGTGCTAGATTATAGCGCGTTTTGGATACATAAGTACAACAGAGAAAATGAAAAAAGCCCGTAACGCGAATCTGAATTTTTGGTAGTTCAGGAATTTGAAGAAAAGGTCGCTTATCCGCCCAAAAGATTTGCTCAAAGCAGGATTCAATAGCAAAAATATGCTCGCAAGCGCCTTACGCCTCGTGGTGAGCATTGGTCTGGGCTATGGCCTGATTCATTTTACACTTAAATCTACAGGAGCCCACCTGTGGAACGAGTTAGCAAAGGCCCAGAGCCCCTTACTTCTTCTCGCCTTATTTTTCTATGGTGTGATTCTTTGCTTAACCATGTACCGATGGAATATCTTGCTAAAGGTTCAGGGAGTGCGTTTACAGGCCTGGGACCTCATCAGGCTTACGATGATCGGCGTCTTTTTCAATCTGGCGATCCCCGGAGCAGTGGGTGGAGATCTTCTGAAAATGGCGCTTGTAGCCAATAAAGCAAAGGAAAAGAAGGCGGAAGCCGTTCTGACCATCATGCTGGACCGGGCACTCGGGCTCATTGGTCTTTTCATTGTGGCCAGCATAATGGTGCTCGTTTACCTGCCGTTTTTGCTTGACCTTAAGCAAGAATATCGTCTCCTTCAGATTGCAGCTCTTACGGTCGGTTTGGGTAGTTTAGGTGGCGTGTTTGTGATAATCTTGATCGAGTTACGCCAGACCATTACTCGATACCCCTTGATAGCGCGAATCATCGACTATGGCGCTGGAAAGTTACCGTCATCTGTAACCTTGACCCTATCGAGGCTAGTGAATGCTTTAGAGCTCTATCGCCGGAATCGTGGTACGATCGTATGCGGGATTGCGCTCTCTATTCTGGTGCATGCGTTCCTCGCTATAGATTTGTTTTTCGTCGGGGCCGGTGTTGGGGAAGATATTCTGGGGCTGGGGAATTATTTCCTGGCAATGCCGGTCGCTACGGCAGTTGCGGCCATACCAGTAACTCCGGCTGGCATTGGCGCCCGTGATGCCATGATTGCCATATTTCTCAGCGCCATGAAAGCTCGGGCAGGAAAGTCTGGAGTTATCGCGGTCACCATGACGCTGATCATTGTATTCTGGGGGCTAATTGGAGGTGTGATCTTTTGCTTTTCAAAGAGTCCCAGGACAAAGATGAGAATGAAGGCCGCACCGGATCCAAGTCCATGAACGCCAATCCCCTTAATTATGAAATCATCGACCATACTGCAGACCTCGGGATAGTTGTTAAAGGCGGCAAAATCAAGGAACTGTTTGTCAATGCTGCCAATGCCATGACCGATCTTATGGTCAAGGCGGATATTAGCGAGAAGGGGATAAAAAGAAAGCTGATAGTTGAAGGCGAAGACTTACCAGATCTTATGGTGAGATGGCTCAGCGAGATTCTTTATCTCTTTAGTGGTGAACACATACTGGTGAGTGCAATGGAGATTGGTTCAATCAATCCAACCCGATTGCACTCCATACTTAGTGTGGTATCTTTAGAGAAAAGCCGTCATGAAATCCTTAGGGAGATAAAGGGCGTTACGTATCATCAGATAGCGGTTGAGGAAACGGGTGACGGATGGGAGGCACGGGTGATTTTCGACATTTAGCATACTCCATGATTTGGGAATTGTGGATTGAGGGATTAAGGAATTATAATAGCTTTATAGAGTTATAACTTTAGGCACTTCTAGTCAATAAGTAATGGGAGTCAAGATAAAACAGATAGATGAATGGCGTTACCTCATACCCAAATCAGGAAAGATGAGGGTGCCGGGACTAGTCTTTTCCAGTGCTCAGTTAATGCCGACCATAAAAGAAGAGCAAAGCCTCCTTCAGGTGGTCAATGTGGCTACGTTGCCGGGTATTGTCAACTATTCCCTCGCGATGCCGGATATACACTGGGGATACGGGTTTCCGATAGGGGGTGTAGCAGCCTTTCGCACGGAGGACGGTATTGTATCGCCGGGAGGAGTCGGCTACGACATAAACTGCGGGGTTCGGCTCCTGACCACTGCCCTGATGGCAAGTGAGATCAGGCCACGGATCAAAGATCTCGTTGGAGCGCTCTTTAAGAACATCCCGACAGGTGTTGGCTCCAGGGGGAAGATACGCCTTTCGACAAAGGAAGAGAAAAAGGTTGCCGTGCAGGGCTCGTCCTGGGCCGTCAAAAAGGGCCTGGGCACCAACGAGGATTTGGCCAGAACCGAGGATCAAGGTGTTATCAGAGGGGCCGACCCGGAGACGGTGAGCGAACGGGCATACAAAAGGGGGCACGATGAACTGGGGACCCTCGGTTCCGGCAACCATTTCCTGGAGATTCAGACAGTCGAAGAGATCTACGACCATGAAATAGCGAATGTCTTTAACCTTTTTGAGGGTCAGCTTACGGTGCTCATTCACTCGGGCTCGAGGGGTTTTGGCCACCAGATCTGCGATGACTTTCTAAAGGAGATGGGAACTCGCGTAAGGGAGTCGGGATTTGATCTGCCGGACAGACAGCTGGCGTGTGCTTACATCAACTCTGAGATAGGGCAGAGATATCTTTCCTCTATGGCATGTGCAGCCAACTATGCGTGGGCAAACCGGCAGATCATTATGCACTGGACCAGGGAGACCTTTGAAAAGATCTTGGAGATCAGCCCACGTGAGTTGAGGATGGAGCTGCTTTACGATGTCTGTCATAACATCGCCAAGATAGAGAAACACGCAGTGGATAAGAAGGACATTACCCTCTGTGTTCATCGCAAAGGGGCCACCCGATCGCTCCCGCCTGGCCATCCAAATGTCCCCGAGATATACAGAACCGTTGGGCAACCAGTATTAATACCTGGTGACATGGGAACTCACTCCTATGTAATGGCTGGCAGCCAGCAGGCAATGGTTGAGACCTTTGGTTCCACCTGTCACGGGGCCGGGAGGGTGTTAAGCAGAAAACAGGCTATAAAGACGGCAAGGGGAAGGGCCATCAATCGGGAGCTTGAGGACAAGGGCATCTGCGTTCAATCAAGGGGGAAGACCACTCTGATGGAGGAGATGCCTGAGGCCTATAAGGATATCTCCCTTGTAGTTGAGGCCGTCCACATGGCGGGACTGGCAAAAAAGGTGGCGAAGCTAAGGCCTCTCGGCGTCATAAAGGGTTAGTTCTTCTTGAGCTCCCAATAGTGCAAACCGATCACAACAAGAAATCCGAGAAACACAAAGAGAAGGGCTAGGATAACCTCTCCGTCCAGCTGCGGCGGAACAACATTTATCTGTAAACCAGGCACTTCTTTACCGGTACTGTCGATAAAGGTGGTCACGGTTTCCTTCCAGGGCCAAATTCTTCTCAAGGACCCCAACATTAGACCTATGAGGACAGCCATGGTCAGATCATGGTATCTTTTCAAAAGCCAGCTGAGAACCCTCACAAAACTTATAAGCCCAACCGTTGCGCCGAGGGTCAATATGAAGAGCGTGCCAATATCTCTATTATTCACGGCCTCGAGCGTGAAGTGATATTTCCCCAAGAGCACCAGGATGTAGGCACCGGATATTCCCGGTAGTATCATTGCGCAGATGGCCAGAAAACCGCACAGAAAGAGAAACCAAGAGGCCTCTGGTGTGGCCACAGGTATCATACCGAAAAGAAAATAGGCACCAACACCTCCCAGTCCAATTGCAATGAAAGTGGATATTCTCCATGCTTTCACGACCCTGCTTACGGAAAAGACAGAGGACAGAATTAATCCAAAGAAGAACGACCAGACCATAATGGGATAGGTAAAGAGGAGCCAACTGAGGAGTTGGGCTAAGGAGATTGTTGCAGCCAGGACTCCTACGGCAACGGGCAGGAGAAACGGCCAGGCTAACGAGGAGATGGCCTCCTTGATTTTCAACAGAACAAAGAGCCTGAGAAATCGAAGATTGAGGGAACGTATCGCTTGTATCAGTTCTTCGTATATGCCGAGGATGAGGGCCATCGTACCCCCTGAAACACCGGGCACCACATTGGCCGCACCCATGAAGAACCCCTTAATGGCGAGAATGAGATAGCTTGTACGAGATTGTAACGGCATGTTCAGCGCTGCTTATATTATAGTGAAGGTAGTATTCTAGCCTTTTCCAGCTCTTTTTAAGGAATCGCGACACCCCTTCTTTCGTTCTGAGCTACCCAGCTGGCCCGCCTGAGGCGGGCTGGTCTTCATTTGATAAATAGAGCGACTACACCCGCCAAAAAACAATACGGTAAAAAGTAATGGAGCTTGCCCTTTCTTACATAGTTCATGGTTATCTTCAGCGCTATGAGCCCTGTCACAAAGGATATCAAGATTCCGGTCACAAAGGGAGCGTAGCCTATTTCACCTAGTTCAGTCATATCAAATTGCATGACTAAGGCCCCTATAATAGCAGGGATAGAAATGAGAAAGGAAAAGCGGCCTGCCAATTCCCGGTCGAGACCGCAGAGAAGACCACAAACAATCGTAATACCGGACCGACTAATACCTGGGGTTATAGCTGCTCCCTGTGCGAGCCCAACCGCTAACGCCGTAACCAACCCCATGTTTTTTTTCTTTATCGTCCTGTCGGGAATGAGCCGGCTCACTCCGAGGATAGTGCCCGTAACCATGAGCATGATGCCAACTACGAGGGTTGATCCGAACATCTGGTGAAACAGCTGCCTAAAGGCTATTCCGATGAGTGCCGTGGGAATGACACTCAATAGAACCCAAAGGGTAAGGTTTGCATAAGGAAGTTGATGTGCTTTATCGACCTGCCCGTTCATGCCTTTTGGCGGTACGGCGGCAGGTTTTCTTTTCCACAGGAGGTCTCCAAGAAATGCCCCGCACTCGCCTACCATTGCCCTGATGTCGCTCCAGAAGAATATGAAAATGGCCAGCAGTGTACCGATATGGAGCGATATGTCCAACAGCAACTCTGGGTTCTTCAACCCGAAGAGGTGCTGAAAGATAACCAAATGACCGGAACTGCTGATGGGTAAAAACTCCGTGAGTCCCTGGATAATGCCCAGGAAAACGGTGTGTTCAATATTCATGAAAGACCTAAACTCCTTGGTAGGAAGTATTGCTTTTCTATACTGCAATCAAAGGAGGAAAAGCAAACACTAATCTCTTCGAATGAGTCAATATTATAGACAAGTTATCGTTGTTTTGGTATCAAACTTAAGAGGGCAAGCCCTTCTTGTTTAAGAGAGAAAACCAGTTAGAAAGGAGGTTTACTATGTTTGATAAAATCTATGAGCTTTTAGGTAAGGAAAAGGTAGATGACCTGCTGAGCCACAAGTGCACTACCATAAGCAAGGAACGGTTGAAAATTCCCTGTCCTGATTTTATTGATCAGGTGTTCATCGACTCAGACAGGTCACCAAATGTCTTACGGAATCTGCAGTCGGTTTTCAGCCACGGCCGGCTCAAAGATACTGGGTATCTTTCCATACTCCCCGTTGATCAAGGGATCGAGCACTCAGGAGGTGCATCTTTTGCGCCAAATCCTGACTATTTTGATCCGGAAAACATTGTAAAACTTGCGATTGAGGCGGGATGCAATGCGGTTGCCTCAACCCTTGGTGTGCTCGGCTCTGTAAGCAGGAAATATGCCCACAAGATCCCCTTTATTGTTAAGTTCAATCACAATGAATTGCTCACCTATCCCAATAAGTATGATCAGGTTTTCTTTGCACAGATCGAGCAGGCATTTGATCTGGGAGCAGTAGGTGCAGGGGCTACCATTTACTATGGATCGGAGGAGGCGACTCGGCAGATCACGGAGGTCAGCGAGGCATTTAAGATGGCCCACGAGCTGGGGATGTTCACCGTTTTGTGGTGTTACCTCAGGAACAACGCCTTCAAGAAAGACGGCGTCGATTATCACGTGAGTGCCGACCTTACAGGGCAGGCTAACCATTTGGGAGCGACCATTGAGGCTGATATCATTAAGCAGAAGCTTCCCGAGAATAATGGTGGGTTTACAGCCTTGAATTTCGGCAAGACCCATGAATTGGTTTACAAAGAGCTCACCTCTGATAACCCCATAGATCTGGTCAGATATCAGGTAGCTAATAACTATATGGGGAGGGTTGGCCTTATAAACTCAGGTGGCCCTTCAGGAAAAAACGATCTTGCCGATGCGGTTCTTACAGCGATCATAAATAAGAGAGGTGGCGGAATGGGCCTCATAACAGGAAGGAAGACATTCCAGAAACCACTCAAGGAGGGGGTGCGGATATTTCATGCTATTCAGGATGTATATCTGAATAAAGAGATAACCATTGCTTAGAGTGAATGGGTTCACCCTTGGGGCCAGTGATTGGCGAGCAGTTCAGTCAACTTGAGTACAGTGGCGGCATAATAATCGCTGGGGTTGTATTTGCGGATGATCTGCTTTTTCTGCTCATAGCCGTTGTCCTCTCTCCATTTGTGGGCCTTGAGGAACGAGGCAATGCTGGTAATGGCGTCCTTATGCTGGAACAGGTCGATTGTGCCATCGCCGTTTCCATCAAATCCATATCTCTTGATGTTTGAGGGAAGGAACTGGGGGAGCCCGATGGCCCCTTCTATTG
>CP070657.1:2712605-2718394 GCA_020355085.1 Deltaproteobacteria bacterium | reverse complement strand
TAGACCTTGTGGTAATCAATCGCCAAAAAAGAGGCAAAATGGAGAAACTGTATGTAGATTCCAAGACAATCGAGTTTCTCCGAAAAACCCCTTCACCGGCCCTGATCCTCAAGTACAAGGCTGAGTCTGAGAGGGCGAGTGACAAGTTATTCGAGAGGCCGCTCCTGGCAATGGATTGGTCACCTCCTGCTACGAGGGCTCTCGAGTTTTTGGTGGGCCTCAAAAGTAAGATCAAAAGGCTACTGGTAGCTCAGGTCGTAACCGAGAAGGGCATAGAGGGTCTGGGGAGAAGAGGGCTTCAGAAGATGGAGAGAGATCATAGAAGAAGGCTTGATGAATTATGCGGTGCCTTGAATAGTGAAGGAATAGATGCGGAAGCCCATCTCTATATCGGCGATGTCAACCAGATTCAAAATGCAGCCCGGGAATATGAAGCCACGCTCGTTGCCTCAGGTACAACTCGCAAAAGCTCCTGGCAGGCCAGATGGTTGAGAAGTGTTTCCCAAGAGTTAGCGGAGTTATCGGAATTGCCAACTTTGCTGGTTCCGTAATCAATGTGGACCCAGCACGTTTGAACGATAAACACGATGCTAAAGGGAGATGAAATCCCATAGCATCGATCAAAAGAGGGGATGAGATGAGAGATATCTTACGCAATTCGAACATCGCTGTCGTTGGAGGAGGCAGGGTCTGTAAGGCTATCCTCAAGATCGTCCTTGGGAGACATTCTCCCCAAAAGGTCAACATATTGGGGGTGGCGGATGTAAATGAGCGGGCCGAAGGTCTGGTATATGCCAAAGGGAAAGGGATTTTTACGACCCTCGATTACAAGGTTCTCTATAGTATCGAAGGACTGGATCTGATCATCGAGCTGACGGGGGACAACAAGGTTCTTGAAGAGCTTAGGGCCACGAAGCCAGCGCAAGCCAGACTGATCGATCACTTCGAGGCTATGTCGGTTTGGGATTTCCTCCAGATTGGAGAGGAAAGGGAAAGGATCAAGAAGGAGCTGAGGAAGCATAGACGCGAGCCAGAGGAGATCGAGAAACAATTTGAGCTATTCTCCCGGGGGCTTGCCAAGATTGTGGAGGAAAGGACCAGGCATCTGCAGACCGTAGAGAGGGAGATCGTTCAGAGGGAGAGGGCTCTCTCCCAGATAATTGAGGGGAATACCATACCTACCTTTGTGATAAACAAGGACCATATCGTCACCCATTGGAACAGGGCAATCGAGAACCTGACCGGCTACAAGGCCGAGGAGATAGTGGGCACGAATAAGCAGTGGCTACCCTTTAGGCCTGAAAAAAGGCCCATTATGGCTGATATCATTGTAGACGAAATGGAGGAAGAGGAGATAGAGAAGTACTATGGCCATAGTTGGAGGAAGTCATCCCTCATAGAAGGCGCGTATGAGGCAGAGGAATTCTTTCCACATATAGATAAGAAGGGCAAATGGCTCTTCTTTACGGCTGCGCCCATTAAGGATGCCGATGGGGAGAGGGTGGGATCAATTGAAACGCTGTGGGATACTACCGAGCAGAGAGAGGCAAGGGAGGAGTTGCAGAAAGCCCACGATGAGTTGGAGCAGAAGACGGCGGAACTCGAACTGGCAAACATTGAACTCAAAAAATTTGATGAGATCAAGTCCGCCTTTCTTGCAAACATGTCCCATGAGCTGAGAACACCGCTCAATTCCATTATTGGCTATACGGACCTGCTCCTGGATAGGGTGGACGGGGAAATTAATGAGGAGCAGGAAAAGAGCGTTAAGAAGGTGCACAATAATGCCAGAAATCTGCTTAACTTAATCAATGATGTCTTAGATATGTCTCGAATCGAATCCGGAAGGGTGGAGTTAGATCTGCAGGGTGTCGATCTAGTAGAGGTCATTCAGGACACGGTATCCGCCCTTGAACCGTTGATAAAAAACAAGGGCTTGATCATCGAGACGGATTTCCAGGAACGCTTGCCCTGGGCATACGCAGACCCTGATCGGGTCAGGCAGGTGGTAACAAATCTGCTGGACAATGCCATAAAATTTACCTCTGAAGGGAGTATAGCTATAAGTGCCAGGCCCTGTGAGGCAGGAATTAAAGGGAACGAGCCGGCAAAATTCGTAGAGGTCTGCGTCTCCGATACGGGAGTTGGAATCAGGGACGAGGATCTTGATAAGCTCTTCGGCAAGTTTAAAGCACTTGATGCCTCAGCTACCAGCGAATACAAGGGAGTCGGCTTAGGGCTTAATATCTGCAAGGGACTGGTTGAGATACAGAACGGAAGGATTTGGGTGAAGAGCAAATATGGGGAGGGCAGCAGGTTTTGCTTTACCTTACCGGTGACCGAAGAGACAGTCAAACCGGAAGGAAAGCCCTTGCAGCAGGATTATGAAGCGGAAGCCGCGAGGGCTGCGGAAACGGCAGCTGAGATGGAAGTGCTGGTGGTGGACGATGAGCGGGATCACGCAGAGCTGATCGGTAAGATATTGAGAGATGGGGGGTACCGGATAACAAAGGCCTATGACGGCGAAGAGGCCATAGAGTCAATCAAACACTCTAAGCCCAATCTAATTATATTGGATTTGATGATGCCCAACGTAAGCGGTTTTGAGGTGATTGAGTATGTCAGAAAAGGCGAGGATACCAAGGAAATTCCGATCATAGTCGTTACGGGCAAGGAACTGACAAGGGATGAGACAGCCCTGCTAGACGGAACCGTTGAAAAAATCTTAAGGAAGGGTTTCTTCGAGGCGGAAGTGGTGCTGGAAGAGGTCAGGAATGCCCTGATCAAATGCGGCTATAGCTGAGGTGAAAGTGGCTATGGGCGATAGAGGTATAAAGAAAGGTTCGGCACGGAAGATCTTGGTTGTAGAGGACAATCAGGATAATCGAGAAATGGTGGTCAAGGTCTTGAAGTTCAACGGCTATGAGGTCATCGAGGCAGTTGACGGCGAAGAGGGCATAGAAAAGGCAAAAACGGAAGCCCCGGCACTGATCCTCTTGGACATTTATCTGCCCAAGATGGACGGTTACGAGGTGGCGAAAAGGCTGAAGGGCGATACAGGCCTGAGGGGTATTCCGGTCATTGCCCTGACCGCCCATGCGATGAAAGGCAATAGAGAACAGGCCCTGGCGGCCGGTTGCGACGGCTACATCTCTAAGCCCATTGATATCAGGGATCTACCAAAACAGATCGAGCAGTTTCTAAGGCCGAATGCGTGACCCGTTTACGGGAACCTGCTCAAATGACTAACAAGGCAAAAATACTCATAGTCGATGATGATGTCGATTCTGTAGAACTGCTCACCAAGAGGTTACGTGCCGAAGGGTATCAAACCTCGGAGGCCTACGATGGGGAGCAGGCGTTGCAGCAGGTAGAGGCGTATCAGCCTGATGTGGTAATACTCGACATAAGGATGCCCAAAATAGATGGCTATGAGGTCTGCACAAGGCTTAAAGGTGCCAAGGGCACCAGGCATATTCCCATCATTATGCTCACGGTAAAACGGAAGGTGCCTGACAAGGTAAAGGGGCTGGACGTTGGGGCGGATGATTACATACCCAAGCCCTTTGACTATAGAGAGCTTTCACGGAGGGTCGGTTACTGGAGTACGGTTAAAAGGGAGGTAGATGAGCGGGTCAGTCAGATAAGACGGTTGGAGCAGGAGCTCATCAAATCCGAACGGTTAGCGGCTATCGGACAAACCGTGGCGAGCCTCGGCCACTACATGAAGAACATCCTCTTTGGCCTCAAAGGCGGGTTCTATCTCGTTAATACATCGTCCCAGGACAATGAGGCAGATTCTCTGAACACTGGCTGGGATATGCTGGAAAGGAACATGGGTAGGATTTCGGATCTGGTGCTCGATTTACTCGAGTATTCCAGAGACCGGGAACCTGAATATGAAAACTGCCTTCCCAATGAAATTGTCAATGAGGTCTGCGAACTCATCGAACCGAAGGCCAAAGAACACGACGTGAAGATTGTCAAAGAGCTTGATCGCTCCCTGGGTGAGATGTCTTTAGACCCCAAAGGCCTTCATCGCTGCTTGCTGAACCTGGTTTCCAATGCCGTCGATGCCTGTCTTTTCGACTCGAGCGAGGGAAAGAGATGGGCAGTAAAGGTAAGGACGACTCTCGAAGATGATGGCACGCTCAGATTCGATGTCTCTGACAACGGGTGTGGCATGGATGAGGAGGTCAAGAACAAGTTGTTCACCACTTTCTTTTCCACCAAGGAGGGAAGAGGTACGGGCCTTGGTCTCTTGATTGTCCAAAAGATCGTTCAGGATCATGAAGGGACGATCGCTGTTGAATCAGAACTCGGAAAGGGATCAACCTTTACTATCCGACTGCCCCACAGGAATGCAGCAACACAGAGCGCAAGCGCAGGGGAGCTCCATTAAAGTTATTAAGGGAGTATATAATAGAGTGTATCAGAATTGTCATTGCGAGGAGCCTTGCCTGCCGACAGGCGGGGAAGCGACGAAGCAATCTCTCAAATGAGTTTAACCAACGAGATTGCGTCGCTCCCTTCAGTCGCTCGCAATGACCATCGGTGATATTGGATGCAGCCTATTTGTTGTTCCCGGTAGTGCGGGTAAGGTAGGGAATGCCATAAGGAGGATACAGTATGAAGAAGGTTCTTATTGTTGACGATGATGTTGATGTGAGGAATTTCGTCTCAAAACTCATTGAAAGAGCTGGCTATGAAGCTATGGAAGCCAAGAACGGCATCGAGGGAATGGGTAAGGTAAGGGAGGATAAGCCGGATTTGATTATTCTCGATGTCTTGATGCCGAAACAGAGCGGAATCAGGATGTACCGCGAATTAAAGACCGATGAGCCCCTAAAGGATATTCCCGTGATCATGCTCTCTGCCATCGCCCCAAAAAGCTTCTTCCGATCCCAGGAGGTATTGGCTGAATTTGGCGGCAAGTCTGTCCCGGAACCGGAAGCCTACATGGAAAAACCGGAAGAGCCAGACGAGCTGATTACACTAATGCAAAAGATATTAGGATGATGAAAGCGAGGTGAGCCATCACCTCCTTTCAGAGACCTTGGGCGATGCGCTGAGAAAATAGCCCAATTGGTCATTGAGGATAAACTCAACCTCCAATCCAGTCTCACCAAAGAGACGCCTCATTTCATCCTTCCCCGGCATCATATCCATCTCCACCGCAGTCCCTGCCTTACGGTGCCGATCGTTGATTTCGTCAAAGTTGATAAAATGGATAACCACGAGTCTCCCCTCGGGCTTGAGAGCCTTTGAAAGTGAGGTGAGAACCTGTTTCTTGTCTTCAAAATGAGGAAACACCTGGTGGCATACTATGAGATCGTACTCCTTTTCCTCCATGGCAAAATCCTCTACTGCGCTTAGATGAATCTCTACGTTCTTCCTTGTTGCGGTTCTGCTCCGGGCCGCCTTAACCATCATAGGGCTGATATCCAACGCGACGATAACCCCCGTGGGCCCTACATGATCTGACAGGATTTCCGTTAGCCTTCCCGTACCGCAGCCCGGCTCCAAAACCTTGAGTCCCCCCAGCGGCCCTATGTGTGCAAACAATCTATCCAGCTTGGGTATTTCTTCTACGCCATATTCGGCAGCTGCCCAGGGAGCTTCCACATTGGCGTCAAAATAGGCTGCTTTAGATTCATACATACAGTATTCCTTAATCTGACCCTCAGGGATCGTCTTTTGGCGGTTAACATCCGGTGCGGGGCAATCACTTCAGGTAGGTCGGTCTTTGCCCTAGGTGACCGTAAGTCTGCGCCAGCTGATCGTAAACC
>CP070657.1:2706587-2712505 GCA_020355085.1 Deltaproteobacteria bacterium | reverse complement strand
GCCACAGTTTCTTTTGGAGCGCTAATGCCTCCTCCCACCTTTTCTGGCATGACAGCTCATAGAGGGCAATACTTTGCTCGGGGATCAAGCACGCCGGGCCAGCCATCCACCCGACACCGCCGAGCATGAGCACGAAAACGGGCACATGAGCGGTGGCGCTGAAGATCTTAATACGATCTCCCAACTCGGTGACGATAGACATGAGCTTCCCGATATTCCCGGATGCGTCTTTGAGATAACCGATATTCGCCTCTTCTGCGAGCTGTTGCAAGGTGTCAACGGTAAAGTCCCACATGGCGAATTTGGGGTTGGTATAGAGCACCACGGGGCACGAAACCGCTCGTGCTACAGATCGAAAATGAGCAACTACCTGCTGTTGGTCACTGATGGGGAAATAGCTCGGCAGGACCACAAGTATGCCGTCTACCCCGCTACGCTCCGTTTCGATAGCCTCGCGGACGGCACCGTGCGTGGTCATGTTGTTGACACCCGCAACTACTGGCACGCGCCCCGCAGCGGCCTCTACCACTACTTCCACGACACGTTGTTTCATCGGCCAGTCCAGATAAGCCCCTTCTCCGGTGCTCCCTAAAGGGGTCAGGCCGTGCACACCCTTTGAGATGAGGTGGTTCACCAGGTCGCGGAGCACATCATCCTTGAGGTCGCCTGATTCATCAACAGGTGTCACGAGATACGGGTAGATCCCTGAAAACTCTTTTGCTGGCATCATCTCCCTCCAACCATTGCTCAAAACCCATCAGGTCCCAAAACCGCCCCGGTCTCTATACACAACCTCCGCACCGTACTGGTGATTTCCTCTCTTACGCCCATATGGGTTTCTTCTTCAAGCAGATCATTTCTCGACCCCTGATCTGAATCTGTCGGCCTTCGCCAGGGCGATAAAATGAGCCACATCGATCTCCTTGGGGCAAACAAAGGAACAGGCCATGGAGGTATGACATCGATAGACGCCCTGCTCGCTGTAAAGGAGTTCCAATCGCTCCTCTCTCGCCTGTTCTCTGGGGTCCATCAAGCGAATGATACTGGCCAGGAGCGCATTGGGGCCCAGGAAATTCCTTTGACTGCTGATGCATGCCTCGGCGCAGCAGAAGCAGTTGATACACCGGGTGGCTTCCACATACCGTTCCAATTCACGTGGAGATATCCGGTACTCACTCTCTTCAGCCGACCGGGGCGAGGGATCGATGATGTAGGGTTTGGCCTTATTAACCCTTTCATAGGCCTTGTTAAAGTCTACAATGAGATCCCGCACAACGGGCGCGATGGTCAAGGGCTCTATCCTAAAGGTGGTGCCCCCGAACTGTTCAATCGCATTTTCCACAAGTAGCTCGCAGGCAAGCAGTGGCTTCCCGTTTACCTTAACTGCGCAGCTTCCACATTGAGCGTGTTCGCAGGATGAGTTCCAGACCAGGGTGGGATCTAGTTCATTGTTAATTCTGCGGAATACATCGGTGAATCGAAGGATCCGTCCGGCCTCTAGTTCATAATCCTGAACCCATGTCCTCTTGGTATCCGGATCGTAGCGCTTCACCTTCAAGGTAATCCTATAGACCCGAGACATCGCCTCTCTCTCCATCCTGCACTATGATTCTCGGCAGCTTTTCTGTACTTAATATTTCCTCTCGATCATGCCAAATTTTTCGCAATGCTCTCCCTTTGCCTCGAATAGGCTCATGTCAATGGGCCGTTTGCCAAGGCTCACCTGGCCGAACTCGCGCATAGAGGCTAGCGTATGATAGTTAAACTCGACCCTTCTTTTCGGGAAGTCTTCACGAAAGTGTGCGCCTCTCGACTCCTTTCTCTCTAACGCGGCCTGAGTCATGACCATGGAGACCGCCAACAGATTGTCTAACTCCCAGCGATGTACGAGTTCCTGATTCATAGCCCAACTCCGGCTTGACACAGGCGCCCTATCAGCCCGATCTTTGAGTTCCTTTAATGCCTCTATGGTTTCGATGAGACCATGTTCTACCCTGAAGATGCTTACCTTCTCTGTCATGATGGCTTGCATGGCCTCTCGGATCTGTCCCACACTCTCTTCCCCCTTTGTCTCCATGAATCGTGAGAACTGGGAGAAGGTCTTCTCTCCTGCATCTGACGGCAATTCACCCAGATCTTCCCCGAGGTAATCTCCGACCCTCTCTCCCACGAACTTTCCCATGGTGATAAGCTCCAGAATGGAGTTGCTGCCCAGACGGTTGAAACCGTGGAAACTTGCACACGCGCACTCCCCAATGGCAAAGAGACCGGGGATGATCTGCTTCGGGTCTTTTTGAACTTCCCCAAATTCGTTGGTGGGGATCCCCGCCATCTGGTAGTGATTGCTTGGTCGGACGGGGCAGAGTTCCTTTTTGGGATCGATGGCCACGAATTTTCTAAAAAAGCTTGTAACCTCTGGAATCTGCTCATCATGAACATAATCGGGCAGATGCCTCAAATCAATCCAAACATGCTGGATATTGTGATCGGGATTCAGGATACCTCTTCCCTCGCGAATCTCGGTTTCGATGGCCCGTGACACCAGATCGCGGGGGGCTAGCTCTTTCATCTTGGGCGCATACCGCTCCATGAAGCGTTCCATATCCTTGTTCCGCAGGATGGCGCCAACGGATCGTAGGGTCTCGCTGGCCAGAATACCGGGACCGACAATTCCTGTGGGGTGAAACTGGATGGCCTCGGGGTCCATAATAGGAAACCCTTCCCGGAGAATAAGGGCGAGCCCGTCTCCTGTGTTCTGTCGACAGTTTGTGGTGATTCTGAAGACCTGGCCGTTGCCGCCTGTAGCAAAGACCGTGGCCTTTGATAGAATAGCCACAAACTCTCCCTCCTTTTCCATGAACACGATTGCGCCTATGCATCGGTGCGCATTGAAGATGAGTTCTGTGGCAATGCTTTGATTCAGGAAGGAGATACCCCCTTTCACGGCCTCTCCCCACACGGTATCCATAATACCCTTACCGGTCCGATCTGCTTCAAAAACTGCACGTCTTGCGGATGACTCTCCGAAGTTCAAGGTCATTCCGCCAAAGGTTCTCTTACTGAGTCTTCCATTCTCATCACGGCTAAAATGCATGCCATGATTCTCTAGCCATGCGATTTGACCCCATGAGGCGTCAACAATTTTCTTTATGATATTCTGATCTGCCGTGCAGTCAGAGCCCTTCCAGGTATCGAACATGTGATAGATTGGTTTGTCTATGGGATCCCTCGGGTCTACGGCTGCCATGCCCCCCTGGGCCGTAACCGTATGGGATTTCTGGGGGTGTGAGACCTTTGTCAAGGCCATAATGCGGGTTTCAGGTCTCCTCTCAAAGATCTCCGCAGCACAACGAAGACCAGCTCCCCCAGCACCGATAATAAGGACGTCGCAATAGATGGTTGAAGAAATCTGTAGTGTGTTTCCCATCTGAGCTTCCTGTTCTCGTTAAACGATGAGCATCAGCCTTATTCCAACAGCCCCGAATAACAACATGACGAGGATAACCACTGCGGCCAACCCCATTCGGAGATTTCGAGATTCAAGGTAGTCTTCTATGAAGGATACCAGGCCATAGCCGGCATGGTACAGGAGCACGACTATCAAGCTCATGTCCACTGCTTTAATAAAACTGTTTTGCATTCTCATCACTACGGTGTTCACATCGTGAGCCATTGCATAGTTCAGATGCATGAAGAGCATATGGGCGGGAATCATGATCAACAAATAGGCACCGGTGATCCTCTGGAACTTCCACAGCACTGAATGCTGAATTTCCCAGAGCATAGTTGCAACTCCATAAGCGAGGACCAAACCGGCAACAAGCATGGTCAACCAGAAGAAGACAGCTGATACGCTTTGATTGCCTATCAACATGAAAGCCGCCAAGAGCGCCGCATAGAGGATGGAAAGCCACAGGAGCCAGCGAATCATGGATTCATCATCCCTTCTCTCGAAGCTCTCGTACAGGATCAGCCTTCCGCCATTGAGGGCATGGAAGATGACCGGAATCGCCAAGGCCCACTCGAGAATCCGGAAGAAGAAAAATCCGTAGAATTTCATCGTGGCATCGTAGCGGGGGGGCGTTGAGAGGGATAAGAGGGTATAGACATGAAACCACAGGTAAGCAACCAGCAAGAGTCCGGCGATTCGGTGGCACCAGGCGATGACAAAGGCCCATCCCCTGGTATCGGCGTAGGAGGAGAGGAAAGGTATACGGTTCAAGAGGCCTGAGACCGAGCGCTCAAGATCTTTTTCTATGCTCAACTCAAAACCCCAGCATGATAAGCCCATATTCTCACGGAGACCTCTTATTTTGATATCTTCCTCCCTGTCTTCGCAAAATCGTTGAGGAAAGGGGGATACCCATGTGGTGAGGTAATCTAGCGAGGTTAACCTTGAAATATACTCGTTACATCAGCTACCTTCTCGAGGTTCAGGGCCAAATCTATGATTCTGTTTCTTTCATCCTTTGTTATTGAATCTCCGGAGAGTTTATTGAATTTTTCGATCAGTTCCTTTTCAGAAATGGGGTTCTCCAGGTCACCCTTAGGATATTCGCAATATCCGCTATATCTTTTTCCATTTCTCAGCTCTATTTCCACCCTGGAAGGCCATTTCTGAGGATACAGCCGGGTAAGTTCTGGATCGCTCTTGAGGGAGATAGTGCCCATAAGGTTCAGTATCTCGGAGTTGGTGAGCCTTTTGGCTTTAAAATCATCTAGATCAACGTGCCCGAAATTGATTGCAGTAGCGACGCAGAAGGGTAGGTTGAATTTCGCAAGATAAGGGGTATGGGGCTCCACCTCCTCAAGAAGATCAAGGGCCTCCTGATAGATATAAACGGTTATGGATCTGATGGCTTCTAAATCCGTGCTTGCCCCCCTCCAGGCCCCGAGAGCTGCCTCAATAGCGGAATGGGTATGGCCGCATGAGGCATAGTATTTCAGAGAATTTCTTGCAGTATGGAAGGTCTCCCCTAGGCCATCGGTCAAGAAACTAAGATCATAGTCATCGGATGTGGCGTTGAGGAACCCCTTTTTTCCCTCAAAGATACGGCTTGAACCGGTAAAGCCCTTTTGGGCCAATAGGGCAGCCAGCAGCCCATTCATAGATGACTTTCCGGGGTGCAGCTGTTTACTCATGGCACCTTCGGTGAGAAACTCCCACAGACCTGAACTCTGAGTCCCGGCAGAACCAAGAGCCCACACAAAAGGCTCTGACTCTAGAGCCAAGACCTTTGCTGCCCCGGCTGCTGCACCAAAGGTGCCGCAGGTTGCTGTCGTGTGCCAGTACTCATAGTGAGTCTTGCCAGCGGCCAGAGCAGCCCTTATCCCGGTTTCATATCCGGCAACAATACCCAATACAAGATCACACCCGGATACATGCTCCTTTTCCCCGGCAGCGAACACTGCCGGGAGAATCGGCGCTGCGGGGTGAAAGATAGATTGCCGATGCAGGTCGTCCATCTCCATCACATGAGAGGAGGCTCCATTAACGAGGGCAGCCACCAGGGATAAGTGCCTGCTGATAGTTGGAATGATGGTCGCCTCTTCAGATCCCTTCATATCCTTTGCAAGGGAGATCATCATTTGAGTAGGAGTTTGAGAGAGGCCGGCAATTGCCGAACCAACCCAGTCAAGGAAAAATGCCTTTGTTTGATGGACCAGGGTATCTGGGAGATCTTCATGTCGAAGGGTGCAGAAAAACTGGGCCATATTTTGGGAAATCGTAGTAGATGTCAGCATAATTCAGCGCCTCGTGATTTCTTCAATTTCTTGAATCTATGGTGCTTTTAAACCCATTATTCCATTACCCCAGCATTCCAATTGTGGAGCGAAGCGCAGCCAGGTTATCCCTCGTATAATTTATGTATGGTTATTGCATCTATCTCACAGCCTTGAAGGCAGAGCTTACAGAG
>CP070657.1:2698940-2706487 GCA_020355085.1 Deltaproteobacteria bacterium | reverse complement strand
TCTTGCCATAGTCTCGAAATGGACAATTTTCACGATTACATATGGTAGTTGAAAGGTCAATATTGCATTGCAGTGAGCGAGCGAACGGATCTCTGCACAAGATATCTAATTCAAGATGAATTAAGCAGCTTTTGTCGATGTCCAACTCTGTCGATTTCAGTTAGAAACAGGGGATGGGTCGAGAAGATCTGTGGATGATTTTTTCGCGTTTGTGTGGTAGATTGCACGAGAAGGTTCCTGGCACAGATGAGAGATGAGAGAAACAGAGCTTGACCGAACGCTGCTTTATGGAAAGAACCTTTCATTTGGTTATTTCATAACATTTCTTTTCTAGGCGTTAGAATGTCACTATCGGGAATCCCATGTGGAGCAACGCGGATGAGAGGAGGAAAGACCGTGAAGAGATTACTTCTATTTTCAGTAACTATGGTTTTTGCTATGGCATCTGCAACTGTATATGCTGCGGAAAGAGCGTCTCTTGGAAATGGCAATTTTGCATTGAAGCTTGACTATATCGTCTTTACGGATGGCCATTTTGACCGTCCTGGCAATGAGGACGATGGCTTGTACGTTGGGCTCGAAGGATATGGCGAGATCTTCCCGAACCTATACCTCGGTGGGGAGATCGGTCAGGCTGTTAATATTGGTTTAGGGGGGGAAGAGATATCCTTCTTCCCTTTTGAGCTAAACTCAAAATACGCCATAGAGGCTGCCCCTAACTTGGTCGCAGATTTCGGCGTGGGCTTTTCTTACTCTTACGTTGAGTTACAGTATCAACCTCTTTTCCGGCCTCTTCAGAAGGGACGAGATGATTGGCTGTTTGGTGCACAGTTTTTCGCAGACTTGACCTACAAGATTCACTCGTTCTCTGTCGGTGTTAATGCAAAGTACCAAGTAACCGAGGATTTCAGAGACGAGGATTTAGATTTGAATAACTGGAGAGTCGGTGTTCAGATAGGCCTGATGTTCTAGAGGAGAAGAGTCAAAAGTTGAAGTGGGGCACAATGGCGGCAGTGTGTCGGTTTGTTCGCTCCAAGCTCGAGTTTGGGACCACGTCTCACCGAAAATCGGCAAGCTGAAGACTCACCTTCGTGGGTGCTATATAGTAGTTTCCTACCCGTTACAACCCTTTCGATACCGGTTTCATATCTTCATCTCGATCGATCAGCTTTGCTCAATTCAGGGTAGCTCGTTCTGGCCCGTTTTCCCGATATTGCTCAGGCTGCATGCTTCAAAATGAAATCTACGACTAGGCATCTCTACTGATTCCGTCGATTTGCGTTTGAGATCTGGTACCAATCAAGACTCAGAAAATCTGTGTGCTTCAGTCGGAAATCTGGGGCGATCTCATCTCATGGCGTGAGATTTGATATTCTGATCAGATATTCACTTCTCATTAAGCAAATATCCTGGCAAGGTATCTCAGGTGCCAAAGGCATGAAATTTCCATCAAACCTATTTTGCATGACAGATTTTCCCCTATTTGTGGTATTCTCAATGAATCACTACCTGTAAGGCAGAAAGGCAGACAACAAGATATAGTATTCATCTTATTCTTCCAAATAAGGGCCATAAGTTTCTTAGACTTATATACAAAATAGAAATTGGCATGAAATCTTCATCGGCTTTTGTAATCATATCCGTCGTCTGTATATTTGTTTCTGGCTGTTCACAGAAAGTGGATATAAATGAACCTGCAATAAATAATGGAGAAGGTTTCTTTTATTTTAAGGACAAGACGATTTCTGAAGCAAGTGCAATGCGCGTCTATTACTACAAACCAAAGAGATTTACGGCCGACCGCCCAATAGTATTTCTAATGCATGGAGCAGATAGGAAAGTCGAACACATTCCAAAGGAGGCTGCAAGAGACCTTGAGAAATATAATATTCTTTTAATTCTCCCTGAATACTCTGAACAGTTGTTTCCAAAGATAGAGGCCTACCAATATGGTAATGTAAGGACCAAACCAAAAGAATTGTGGACCTATTACGTGAATGATAGAATTTTCGAATTAGTGAAGAAATTGACAGGGAGCCAACGGAAAAAATATTACATATGGGGAAATTCAGCCGGTGCGCAGTTCGTCCACAGGCAGCTAATTGTTGGGGCCTATGAATATATCGAAAAAGCCTTTGCTTCAAACGCAGGTGTGTATACCATGCCAACTCGTGGTATTGACCCCTATCCATACTCTCTGAAAGGTTTGGATCTGACTGATGAAGATTTAAAAAGGATCTTTTCTTTAAGTTTCTTGATCTTACTCGGCGAGGAAGATGTGGTTCAAGATGCTTATTTTCTCAAAACTAAAGCCGCCATGCGACAGGGAGACAATCGCCTCCAAAGAGGCAAGAAATTTTATTCAATAGCGGAAAAAGAAGCTCAAAGGCTTAATTTAGAGCTTAAATGGCAGCTTATTACCATTCCTGGATGTGGGCATAATCCCAACGATGAAATGATGAACGCGGTAATCAGCTCAATATTATCTCAATAATAGTGAGCGGGGTGCCAGGCCTTGACATGTGACAAACTTAGTGTATTTCCGGGGAGCAAACCCTTTCTTTTGCCAGAATCAGCATTCTCGCTTCGCGCTGTCAGCGAACAGCAATGAGCGAACCCTAAGCACTGCAAAGGGTAACAGTGACAATTACATTACAACCGACGGACATCTTTTTGACGCGAGGCACAAGCCTTGTGAGTCGTGCCATTCAACTCTTTACTCGAGTCATAGGCGAAAGCAGAACCAAGGTTAATCACGTGGGTGTGATTGTGATCGAGGGTGATCTGCGCACGGCAGTTGCCGTAGAAGCGTTCACCAAGGTCAAGAGGCACAAACTCTGGAAGCAGTACGGCCCGCCTAGTAGTAGCGAGGTTGCGATCTACAGGGCGACAAACCTGTCGGAAGACGAAATCGAGACCATCACCAAGGCTGCGGAAAGCTATGTTGGGCGCACGTATGGATATCTGAAGTTACTCGCTCACCTTGCTGACTGGTTCCTCCAGGGTGCTTACGTATTCAGACGCCTTGCACGAATGGATAAATACCCCATATGCTCGTGGCTCGTGGCACATTCATTCGCAAAGGCTGGTAAGTACTTTGGGGTGCCCCCCGGAGCTGCTTCACCTGACGATATCTGGGACTTCATACAATCTCATCTGGATATCTATACTGAAATATATCCACTCGGTCTGTTGAATGGGAAGTCGGGAACCTAGATTAGATTATAAGATTCCGATCCATCGGAACACTTATCTGAGAAGATGGGGTCGCCCTAGGATACTAAGTGAAGCCGGGATCACGCCCTTCCTTTTGCCCTAGTTGGCATAGTAGCATTCAGCAATCAGCTGTCAGCCTCCTTTCATATCATGCTAAACCGACCACTGTCTCAAGACTGAGCATCTCAACTCCGGCTATGACTATTGCCCACCTAAGCCCGCCCTCAGAAGGCACTCCAATAAACCAGAGCACGCAGGAATTCTCTTATAGACAAAACAGCCTGAGCTATGTCAAGATTTCCCGGTGATGACAGGCGTTATGTCTGTGTTTGATTAGAGCTGTACAAAAGGGGCAATCTCCACCGTTATGCAATTGACAGAGACTTCAAAAATAGAAGGGAATAAAGAATGCATTGGGTTGATGAAGAAAAGAAGCTGACCGAACAGCTTCAAATACTGCGTGAACTCCGCAAGGTGTTTGGCGAGGAAGTAATTGAAATAGCCAGTAAGGCCCGGTTAGCTGTTCATAGGGAATGGATGAAAGCACTATGTAAAGGCGCTCCGAGCAAAGCCTCCGAAGTATTTGAGCATTCTGCCTTCAGTGTCACAGCGGCGGACTCTGACCTTTTGGTGTATGATGTATTGGAAGATTCGCGTAAGCGATTTGCGGTAAGGATTAGGAAATGTAAGTATGCAGATTTCTACAAGGCAGAAGGGTCTCCCGAAATTGGATATGCAATGCACTGTGCGCTTGATTTTGGAGAGGCGGAGGCTTATTGGCCAAGAGTAAGCTTGACACGAACAAAAACACTGATGCAAGGTGATGACTGCTGCAATCATTGCTACGAATTCAAGAAATGAAGCCAGTGAATAGGGTACGTAAAGGGGTCAGGTCTCCGTTTGACTTTTGTTAGGTCAATAAACCACGCCTGAGGCGGGCAAGTCCTCCAGAAGAACGGCGGGTAAACGTTCTGGAGAATATAAAATGAATGTCTTTGTCGGCGTTACGGAGAATGATTGGAGTAATAAGGGCACAAGGCAGCCAGGGATTGATGAAGTTAACTCGTGGCAGCCTGGAGCAACAGCGCAATTCCGAGCACTAGGGCCCGGGTAACCTGTTTCTTTTTATGGGCAATTGATGCTCAGATCTACAACTTTCACCAGCCAAAAGCTTGTAATTACTGCGGTAAGGGGATTGATCAACACCAAGGCAGACTTCTTTTCACGAGTATAGTTCCCACTCTCCTATGATGTGGCTTTCCTGCCCAACTTTCTCGCATTTCTTTGACCGGATTTGCTAAAATAGAATAATATACAATATGAGGATCGTGCGACTCAGGACGAACCCAAGCCAGGAAAAATTCCGCAGGGCCGCGTATTTACTGGTCAAGGTTTGTGGCCTTCATGACCCCGGAGGCTGAAGGCTAGAGGGCAAGATTTAAAGAATTGCAACAAAAAAAGGGGGGGAAGCTATGGATGAATTCAGAGACAACGATCTTGTGTGCGTGGCGCGCTACTGTCCAAACTGCGGGAGCGAAGTCTTTTGTCGAACCGACTATGACAAACATAGGGTTTTCTATATGTCAGAGGACATGGCAGAGCCCACTGATACCTGCCCGCGTTGTGAGTTTAATTTACTGCTTCTTCCGGTTGAGGTAATCATGGCTATGCCTGGCGGCGGCAAAGAACTGCTGCCCCGCAAGCCAACGGCTGGCAAGACATTGATCGATTCGCTGCAGGCCAAGAATCCCCAAATCTTCGCGACCAAGGCTTCGGCCAAGCGGGCCCTGAATGCCGTGGGCAGGGTCATCTTTGACGCGCTTGCAGGTGGTGAGGGGGTGCGCTGGGCAGGTTTGGGTAGTTTCAGGGTCCGGGAGAGAAAGCCACGATTGGGGCGCAATCCGCGAACAGGTGAGAAGCTTCAGATCCCTGCCAGAAGGGTTGTTTCGTTTTCACCTGCTAAGGCGCTTAAGGAAAGGCTCAAGGCCTGATCAGTATCTGGCATCGCGGGAAACTGGGTGTGAAAACTGCGGGTAAGGGACGTGAGGAATAGTAAATAGGGGGCGCCAAAACATAACATTGCGCTCGGCCGAGGCAGTTACCTGTGAAGATAGAGTCTGCCTTAAGATACTAAGTGAAGCCGGGATCAAACCCTTTCTCTTGTTATAATCCCCTCCCCGCCCCACTCGCCCTTTTCCCCAAGTAAGAGAATCACATATCATTCAACTGAATCGTAACCCCTGCCGATAGGAGTAATGGGTATGTGTCTTTAGTTTTAGAAACTGATGCGCTACGATCCTTGCTCGATATCAAGGAATGTCCAGAGGGTACCAAGGTCGTTTGGAGGTGACCAAAAAGGCCTCATTTCTCTGAGGAGAGGTGAGATTTTGCACTCTGAGCGGGAGGATATGCTTAATCGAGATTGTGCAGACGCTGAAACACGTCTGAATATGGAGGAATGTTGAGGGGGAACCGATGAGCATTCTAACCAAGCCACTGACTCGCCGTCAAGTTTTAGCTTGTTTAACAATTCCATTCGGTCCGCCTCTTCTAGCCTCGATATACGGGATCGGGGTAGAACCACATACTCCGGAGGTCGAGCAAGTGGCTGTATCTTTGGAAAACTTCCCTGGTAAACTTAACGTCACTCACCTTTCTGATCTTCACATACATAAAGATGGTCTCATTATGAGACGAGTCATCGCATTATCAAATGCCCTAGACCCAGACTTTGTATTTATCCCCGGTGATTTAGTCGAAAAACCTGAGAAATTGCCCGTTTGCCTTCGGCTGATCTCTCAATTGAAATATAAACACCGGATCTATTTCGTACCCGGTAATTGGGAACATTGGTCGGGAACCCTTGCTGACGGTCTAATAACAAAACTTGAATCCAGAGAGATCCGTACACTCTATAATGAAGGGGAGATTATTAAATGGATGGGAGGGGAATTTTTTCTCGTCGGAATTGATGATGCTTACTACGGAAATCCTGACATCAAAAAAGCCTTTAAATACCAGCCGAATGACCTGTGCACCATTTTACTAAGTCATGCGCCGATGGGCGTTTTTTCGGCTCAATTATTCAGATGCGATCTGGTGCTCGCAGGTCACACGCACGGAGGGCAGGTAAATATACCTGGTTTTGGAGCTATTACGACGCCACCGGGAAGCGGGCCCTTTGAACAAGGATTGTATGATGTTAAACGATCAAAGCTTTACGTGAACCGAGGTATTGGGACATCCGTCGTTCCTATTAGGATCATGTGTCCTCCAGAAATTGCGTATATGACAATCAAAGGTGTGTGATCAATAAAGAAGTATTTATGCACGTTTGACCATTGAGGGAATGTGAAGCGAGACGGGGATAAACAAACCCCCCCTTACCCCAATCAGCATTCTAGCATTTACCTATCAGCGATCAGCTCACAGCTTCCTTCATGAGTGCTCTTGCATTAAGTGTTGCTATGAGACACGAGCTGGAGCAGGCCCTTCAGTCTCACCAACAAAAGTAAGGGCCCTTGCTGTTTCGATTACGAGAAGAAACCTGGACTTTCTTCGAGTCGAAGATTTTGGCAAGAAATCAATAGAATAGTGTGAATTCAACTGCATACAACCTGTTGTGCTGAGATGATATTCAATCCCCTGCAACATCTATTTTGCCTTCTATATCTGAACGATATCTAAGCGTCTCTTCGTTGACTCAGGTCTAGATCGCGGCAAAGTATAACTAATCCCACCTGCAACTCGAGTCAACTTACACATGGCTCACCCTTTTTCGTAAGATTCGTTCGCGTATTACGGATGAATGGTCCCGCAGCTGCCTTTTCCACATATAAGTGTCTTACAATCCTCGATTTGATCTCGGTCCAAAACCGAGGACCACTACATGATGCGCCGGTTTGCTATTGACGCATAAGGCAATACTCACTATACGTAAATCCATAGAAAGGAAGTCTATATTAAATGATTAGATACAGAAATAATAAGGAGAACATAGGAAGATGACTAAATCCAAATACGAGAAGTACCTTGTAAGGAATCCAGTTCGCCAGGGCGATAGAAAGGGAACAGGATTTACTAATCCTGCACTCTCATATTTGAATAACAATCTTGTTCCTGGATGCAACATTTTTCTTGACTATCGCTGGTTTGTGGCAATGCCTGATCCCAACTCTCTTATCCCGGAACATTCACACGACTTTGATGAGATTGTTCTGCACATCGGCTCGGACCCTGACAATCCGGAAGACCTCGGTGGTGAAATAGAGGTAGGCGTAGGAGGTGAGTGCCTCAAGTTTGATACAACTTCGGCACTCTATCTGCCTAAG
>CP070657.1:2694614-2698840 GCA_020355085.1 Deltaproteobacteria bacterium | reverse complement strand
CCTTTTCTTCTCAAGGGATCGAAACAAATCGGGAGAAAGCCTTTCGAAGATGTAGTCTACCCCCTTATGCCGAAACTCCCTCAATCTCGTGGGATCGAAGCCCAGCTCGAGGAGATCTGCAATCTTCATGTGGTCTGATTGGCGATTTGCCGTTTTCTCCATCCAGGAAATGAGATACGGCCTCCTGTAGAGGGGCAGTTCTTCGATAAAGAGGGTGGGCTCCTCCTTTAGCCTGGAAGGGAGCCCCTCCAAAAGTTCTTTGGCTCCCCGTATCTGAGCGCTATCCTCTTTCAGATTCCACAGGGAGTAAGGCTGAATCGTGAGCTCCTTAATTGGGCCTGAGAGGGATACTTGCTCCAGAGATTCCCCTCCGGTGTAGCCGACGAGTGCCGCAATTCGCCGCCGGAAACCGATCAATTTGGTTGTGAACTTAGTAAACATAAATCGCATAAGGGGAGTTACAGTTCCTGATGAGATTTCTGCATCGAAGAGGCGGACCAAGACTTCGTAAACCGAACGGAATTCCCCGATGGTCCGCCGCACCATGTCTTCGTTGTCGTGCATGTCGATTACGGGTCTCTTTTTCTTGAGATTGAACAGGAGCTGAGTCAGGTTGCTGCGGAGATCAGGGGTTTGGATAGCGCCCGGAATACAGACCATGTAGTTTCCCGCTCCGTTGATCATACCATCGCCGATATACTCCCTGATGCACTCCCACCCGAGTTTGGTGTAGATTTCATATGTTGGCTCGTCAGGAGGAATGATATTATCAAGCAGCCCTACTGCCCTTCTTCTCTCTACAAACTCCCTGAAGACCTTCAGGATCTTATTCCCTAGCCCGCGGTTGCGAAAGGAGGGCAGGACCTCCACATAGACCAAGTAGTAACAGGGGATCGGTTTTCTTAGGTAGATCATGTTCAAGTGGCCGAGGATGTCTCCTGCCTCGGTATAGATTTCGAGACAGTGAAAGGGATTACGACCCTCTCCGGGTCTAAATCGATTGATCTTAACCCCGTGGACGGTTCGGTCGATGAGCCGGCCAAGACCTCTAAATAGCTCATGGGGAGATGCCGTGCCAAGCTCCCGCAATTCATCGGCGAGTATCATGTCGAGGACTGCCAGAGCATCCTTGAGTTCGATTCTATTGTTCTTGAACCTTTCCTTGATCACTGTAACGTCTTTTGATAGCATCCGTTTTTCCTCAAAAAAAAGGGCCATGGGATATTTAACCCATGGCCCTAGTCTTAACAAAGCTCATGGGCAGCACCTGGGGCCTGCCCATGACCTCGTTTACTTATTTTCAGCTAAGCGAATGAAGCAGGGCAGACCCGTTCATAAAGCCAAAAAAGAAAAAGCTAAAAAAGCGGATCTGTTCCCTTCTTTCCATACCTAGCATTTCCTCCATGTTCGTACTGTTAAATGATCTTATTTACCGTGTCAAGCCTTTTTTTCACTTTTTCATAAGATTGTCATATAGAAATCAAACGCTGAAAATCAGAGTCAGGTCTTCATTTTCGCTGCGGCTCGTTTGTACTACCGATGTCCAACGCCTAGAACTGTTGTAGGGTTACTACACGAATGCCTGATCTATGCTTCCGTCTCCTTAGGCTTTTGAATTGTAAGCACAGGGCATTCTGCAAGCCGCACGACCTTTTCTGCGACAGAGCCGAACACGAATCGTCTCCAGCCCGTCAGGCCATGTGTAGCAATTACTATGAGATCGGATTTCTCGGTGGCAGCTGTATTTGCGATCTGCTCTGCAGCGCTTCCCAGTTTAACCACAGTGCGCACTTTTACTTTGTCTGATATCCTCTCTTTGACCACCTGATAAAGTGAGCTCTTAGCATGAGCCTCCATCTCTTGCTCATAGGAGAGCACATCGAAGCCCGTAGCAGCCTCTGGAGATGGTATAGTGGGAATTGGTGATACCACATGAATTAAGGTGAGTTCGGCCGAAAACTGCAAAGCCAGCTCGTTTGCGGCCTTGACGGCCTCATAGGATGGCTCGCTAAAATCGGTTGGGCTCAGGATTCTTTTAAATGGCAACACGGCAGCTCCTCCTTTTGTATTGATTAAGGGTTTACCTCTGATCCTCGGATCATAATACATTCAGGCTTTAGTCTCAATTCGTCTGTTTAGCATCCTTTACCCATCTTTCTCAAATTTCGAATAACATCATCCGGTTGATGCGCCCAGCGCTACTTTGGGCAGCTCTCGGTTACTGCCTTGTGCTCACTATTCTGGCGAGCACTACCCGCTCACCCTCGAAGATATTTATCTTGCGGCCACAAGGCTTGAGATAGCGGGTTCGAAAGTCCGGTGCCCATACCTCCTCAACAAGTTCGAGACCTCTTTGGGTAAGATACTCAGCCAACTCAGACGGAGCGAGGCCGAATATCCAGGGCGTTCCGCCTCGAAGGGCAGAAGAGACGAGCTTCTGATCTGCCTTGGAGCGGGCAGTCCCGTCGATAATACCTTGATGGATGTAGGTAAATACGATCTCGCTTCCTCCTGCCGCAGCGCCGCACATGTATCTGAACGTCTTATCCACTGCTTCGGCAGCGAGGTACTGGGTAACACCCTCCCAAATAAAAAACGTCTTAAGGCCCTTACGAAATCCTGCTGCTGTCATTACCCCTTCAATATCCTGGCGGTCAAAGTCAAGGGGAGCGAAGGTGACGTGTGCGGGCAATTTGCCGACCACCTTCTCCAAGAGTTTTTGCTTCAAGCGCTGCGTCGCAGGCAGGTCTAATTCAAACACGTGAACCCGCTCCATACTGCTGATACGATAAGCACGGGCATCAAATCCGGCCCCCAGGATCACCACTTGTGCAATTCCCGCCCTCAACGCATTACAAAGCGCATCGTCAATATACCGCGTGCGGCAATACAGGCTCCCGATAAAGCCGGGACCAACTCGTTCCGTCAGGCCAACAATAGCGTGGCGAAGACCTGGAAGCAGAAAGATCTTCCACAAGTCTGGCATAAGACCGCGACTGAATTGATCATTAAAAAGACGCTCCTGTTCGGGATGATATGATTCAACGGCTCTCAGAAACGCCAACCTCAGAGCAGGAATCTTGGCGATTGCACTGTCTTCTTTCATTACTGTTCTGTTTCTCCCCCAAAGAGCATCAAACGGGCACTGCCTAACGTCGTCGCTAAAGGGCAGGCAAAGGAGCGCAGCGGAAAGACAAGTCAATCACATCTCCCGACTTCGAGAATACTGCCAGCAGATGACACTTCTATCTCGTAACACTTTGGCCCTACCTTTCCTATTATCTCGTAAACCAACTTGCCCTGTTCTCGTTCAACACTTGCTTCTATAAGAACTATACCTTCTCTGGCGTTCTTTGCCGATTCAATTACTTCACTAGGTATATAAGTTAAGGGAAGCCCCTCTGCTTCACGTTTCTTTTGAACTCTTATTACATGCCCCCTCGGATCTATCTTTAATATGTAAACTCTTTCATCCGCTACTCCTACTAGTTTGTAGGCTTTTCTCTCCCCTTCGCTCTCAAGTTTTGAGCCGAGCAGCATGAAATTATCCAACCTCTCATGGGCTGCTTTCAAAACAGCATCCGGAATTGCCTGCGAATCTTTTTCAGGGGCCCCGCTACCAAGAGATAGAGAAGCAATTGCTAATAGTACCATACAAGAAACTCTGGTTTTCCAATGTTTCATATGCTCCCCCTACAATTCATATTCCTCAACGATGCTTTCAGCCGCGCAGTCTTCTGCGTGGGCTGGATGGCTTCGTGTGCGCCCGGAATAGGCGCAAACCCTGTGAATGTAAATATACAGTGGCATAAAAACGGGCCGAAGACAAGTCGAAGACCCCGAGCTAGTCGAGCCGAACTGCGAGGGAGCATCCGAAGCTTGTCTGCCTCAGGCAGGGAAGTCAGGGCGCAAAGCTACGTATAGAAAGGACCGTTTTGGTTGCGGCTTTTCCGGCATAGGTTGTGCCCGTGCTGTGCATCAGCTTTCTTTTATTCGCCTTCGCCAGAATACCCTGTAGCTTGCTACAGGGATGAATGGCGCGGCGAACCGCGCCGAAGCGCTTTAGCGCGAAGGCGGGTTTGGCTTCGGCGCAATTCCGCTTGAGATACCCCGCAGCTCGCTGCAGGGAGATTCATTTATAAAGTACAGATGGAAGCCACAGAGCCAGATCGGGGAAGAAGAATAACAGGGCCCAAACCACGATGAGGGAGATCAAGAAAGGCAAG
>CP070657.1:2679326-2694514 GCA_020355085.1 Deltaproteobacteria bacterium | reverse complement strand
TGGAACCCGTTCAGGCGCGACTGGCACCCCAGGTGCAAAGCCACATCCTTACCGATCATCTCCTGGTAGGGGCAGGTTACGAGGGTGTTGATTTATTCATTTTTACCGAACAGGGCGAAGGTGTCTTTTGGCAATTGGGGGATGAAGGACTTCCTGAGATAGGTTCGTTTGATTTTTCCCAGACAGGAGGCGAGGTGAGAGCCAAGCTGGAACGAACCCCTGGAAGCGCGTTGTCCCGACGGATTAAGAGGAGTGCCTCTTTCACCCTCTGTTTCTCCAGCAGGTGCACATACTCGCGCACCTCTTGGCTAATGGGGCATGCGTGAACACAGGGAGGGAGCCCCTCCTTCTGCTCTAGATCGGTGTTTGTATAAACATATCCTCTCGTTGTATCTGTATCGGACCTCAGCTCACAAAAACATTCAGCAGGGCATGCCCTCAAACACACGCCGCAGCCTTGACACAATTCCGTATCCACAACTGGCCTATGCGTTCTTCCTTCTACAGCCATAGTTATAGTGTGCCCTCTATGGTACCGCCAAGCTCATATCCCTTTTTAAGGGCCTTGAGGTTTGACTCCTTAAACCGTTCTTCAATATTTTCACGAATGGATACATTAAGTGCTCGTTTTGTTACCACCTTGGTTATTGCCATCGATGCCCCCAGGATGATGATATTCGCCACCTGCTTGCTTTGCATCTCGTGAATAGCAGTGTTCGTGGCCGGTACAGCGATCTGTCGAACACCAGCTACCTCCCGGGGCTTCACCATCAAATCATCGTAGATCACCAGTGCACCGTCTTCAGCCACATCCGTGATGTATGCATCATAAGCACTTTGTGACAGCACAATAAGGAGATCCGATCGTATCACATGGGGAAACGTAATGGGTTCTGTCGAGATCACAACCTCAGATCTGGCAGAGCCACCCCTTGCCTGTGCCCCGTAGGAGTTTGAGCCCGATACCCATTTGCCGTCATGAATAGCTGCATATCCCAGGATCGTGCCGGCAAGAACAACTCCTTGGCCACCGAAACCGGCAAAACGAATTTGTTTAAGGTCCGTCATCGCCAAATTCTCCGGTAATAATCCTCTCTCTCAACTCCCCGCGGCTCAGCTGCTGTGCCTCCTCTTTGGAGATACACCTCTCCGAGAGCATCTTCAGCATCTCCGCAGCTGACTCGTATTGGTTTCTCCTGCCAAATTGGGTAGGACATGGAGAGAGAACCTCTATGAAGGCAAATCCGTTAACAATAAGCGCCTTCTTAACGGCGTTGACCAAAGAGACTGGCTGGGTCACCGAATACCTGGCAACATAGGGAGCACCGGCGGCCAGCACGAGCTTGCATAGATCAAAGGGGCGATAGATATTGCCCTCCGTCGTTGTTGCGGTTATGGAGCCAACAGGAGATGTAGAAGCGGCTTGACCACCGGTCATGCCATAAATCATGTTGTTGGCACAGATCACCGTAAGATCTGTATCCCGTCGTGCTGCATGGATGAGGTGGTTGCCTCCGATAGAGGTGAGATCCCCATCTCCACTGATCACCATGGTTGTGAGCTTCGGATTAAACATCTTCACTCCGGTGGCAAACGCAATTGCCCTCCCATGGAGGGTGTGAAGGGTGTCGGCATTGAAATGAGGGCTCGGAATCCACCCTGCGCAGCCTATGCCGGATACAAAGAGCATTTCATTCATATTGAGGTGCAGCTCATCAATAGCCCGTAGGATACAATTCATGAGGATTCCGTGGCCACACCCGGGGCAAAAGGGTGTTGATTTCACCTCCGGTCGCAGGTAGTTCTCCAGGTCCCTGGCCATTATATGAGCTTCCTCACCTCTTCCATGATCCGATGGGGATGGATGATCTCACCATCGGTCTGGTTATATGCGATAACTTCAGAGCCCGCGTATTTCATGACTTCACCGATGATCTGCCCCCTGTTCATCTCAGGGACGAAGATCTTTTCAACCGACCTGCTAATTTCCCGTATGATTCGATCGGCAAAAGGCCACATGGTCTTAAGGCGAAGGAGGCCAACCCGCTTTCCATCTTTTCGGAGCTCACTAACCGCAAACAGGGCGCTCCTGGCAGTAAATCCATAGGAGAGAATGACCACCTTAGCATCATCCAGATGGTAAGTATCAGCCCGAATGATTTCTTCACGGTTCTTCAGGATTTTATTGTTAATACGCGTTACGAGCTTCGAATGAGCTGCGGGGTCATCGGTTTTTCTGATTCCGAGCTCGTTATGCGTGGACCCTGTCACCAAAAGCCTCTCGCCTTCACCAAAGGCAGGCATGGGGGGAACGCCATCATCTTCCCTGGTGCCGAACGGAGGTGCACCAGGCTCTTTCCTTCTGTCACAGATCCTGATCGTAGGGCCTACATCAATTCGCTCTCGCAAATGGCCCACTGCCTCATCCCCCATCAAGAACACGGGCACCCGATAGTGCTCGGCCAGATTAAAGGCCTCGATGGTGAGATCATACATCTCCTGCACCGACCAGGGAGATAAGGCGATTATTTGATAATCGCCATGAGAGCCCCATTTTGCCTGCATAATATCACCGCTTGCCACCCTTGTCGCCTGCCCGGTTCCCGGACCGGCTCTCTGTATATCGACAATAACAAGAGGAGTTTCCGTTATGGCTGCATAGCCGATGGCTTCTTGCATAAGGCTGAAGCCCGGCCCCGAGGTGGTTGTCATGGCCCTGGCTCCTGCCCAGACGGCCCCTATCACCGAGCAGATCGAGGCGATCTCGTCCTCCATCTGCATAAATACCCCATTGATCTCCCCGAATCGCACCGATATCCGCTCCATGATCTCACTGGAGGGTGTAATAGGATAACCGGCATAATAACGACAGCCGGCAGCAATGGCCCCCTCAGCCACAGCTTCATTACCGGAAAGGTAATATGTTCCGGGTGAAAGCGTGCTATCTATTTCCTTGCACTGCAAAGATTCATTCATCAAATCTTGCCACGAAATAATTGACCGAGTTGTGTATTCTCCCGTTGCGAAGGTTCTCTCAACCCCTTCATCGGTCCTCTATCATCTCTTGTGTATACACGGTGAGGCAGGCTTTCAGTCGATTGACGATTACCTCCTTGTTTCCCCATTTTCTTATCTTTACTGATGACCTGAACCCTTTCCCAGAAGCAAAACACCCCTCATATGATGTTTTTCCAGCTACTCGTGCCTACTAATTTGAAGGTTAAAAAGCAAGAGTTATTTGTATTTGCAAAGCTCCTCTTCAGACTTACCTTAATCGCCTTTTTGGGTAGTCCGACCCAATTGAATAGGGAATAGTACTAAAAGACTTCAGTCCTGCAAAGAAATGGGGGTGCCTATCATCTTTTTGGGTAAAATACCTTATTGAACCCGTCCCTTTCAAACGATAAACTGCTACACAGTATATATCTTATATTACATTCATTATCGCTTTATTCCAGCAAAACACTAATGCGCGTGTATTTTCGTTAAGTGGTGTTGTTAAGCGAAAGATTGATCACGAAGCAAAGGCAATAATTGAATATAGTATTTGAATTTAGTGCACAGATGTATTAGGTTCTCCTGCAAAATAGGGATTAGAGACAGGAAGAAACGTTTTTTCTGTTCGCGATCAAGAACCTGAGTCATTCTGGTATTTCAATTTCTTCACGCAAAGGAGGTAAGTATGAGACCGTATTTTGAGAAAATGACCCCTTTTGGAAAACCTCTTTCCGACAGCCAACGTGAAAGCGGAAAAGAGAACGTAGCGCAAATCAAGGAGGTAGAAAACCAAGTGGCAGAGGCCATAGAGGCTGTCAAAAAGGCCGGTATACCGGCGGAGAAGATCAAGGAAAGAGGACAGACCACTGTCTGGGAGAGAATCGAGTATCTTGTCGATCCTGGTACCTGGTGCCCTCTCCATACGTTATATAACCCCCTGTTCAATGAAGAAGGAACAACCGGGGTTATTGACGGACTCGCCAAGATAAACGGTAAATGGGCAGTGGTGATTGGGTTTGACAACAAGGTTATGGCAGGCGCTTGGATTGCCGGACAGGCCGATAACCAGCTGAGGGTCACCGACATGGCGAAAAGACTGCATGTCCCGCTGGTATGGCTGGTGAATTGCAGCGGCGTAAAGCTAACAGAGCAGGAGGAGGTCTACGCAAACCGAAGAGGAAATGGCACCACCTTTTTCCGCCACGCTGAACTGGAAAAATTAGGTGTCCCTATCATAGCAGGCATTTACGGTACCAACCCCGCTGGAGGTGGTTATCAAGGCATCAGCCCCACTATTCTTATAGCCCATAAAGACGCCAATATAGCGGTCGGCGGTGGCGGCATCGTGGGAGGCATGAGCCCTAAGGGTTATTTCGACGAAGAAGGGGCTGAAACACTCATTGAAGCCACGCGGCATTTTAAGGAAGTACCTCCTGGTAGCGTTCCCATCCACTATAATGAGACGGGTTTTTTTAAAGAGGTCCATGACACCGAGTTCGGCGTGCTCGACGCCCTAAAAAGATACATGGACATGGTCCCCGCCTATGATCCCGCTTTCTTTAGAGTTGCTGAGCCAAAGGAGCCGCAATTCCCAGGGGAGGATCTCAATACCATCGTGGCATTCAATCAGAAGCGAAGTTACAACTTCGACGAAATGCTTGCCCGTATCTTTGACAACAGCGAACACATGGAATTCAGGCCCGATTATGGCCCCGAGGTATACACAGGATTGGCAAAAGCCGCTGGGCTTCTGCTGGGTTTTATCGGAAACCGGCAAGGTTTTCTGGGCAAAGACTATCCTGAATACGCACCCTACCCTGGGATCGGAGGAAAGCTCTATCGTCAGGGCCTGATCAAGTTAAACGAATTTGTCACCTTGTGCGGTCGGGATCGGGTTCCCATTGTCTGGTTTCAGGACACCTCGGGCATCGATGTGGGAGACATAGCGGAAAAGGCCGAGCTTTTGGGTCTGGGCCAATCACTCATCTACTCCATAGAACAGACCGATGTCCCTCAGATCTGCATCGTCCTAAGAAAAGGAACTGCTGCCGCCCATTATATCATGGGAGGACCTACAGCTAACAACCACAATGCCTTCACCCTAGGCACGCCGACAACCGAAATCTACGTTATGCACGGTGAGACAGCTGCCGCCGCTTCATTTTCGAGGAGGTTGGTCAAGGAGAAGGACTCCGGCCGTCCGCTTCAGCCGGTCATAGACAAGATGAACGCCCTGGCACAGGAGTACAACGACAAATCCAGACCCATCTACTGCGCAAATCGCGGCTATGTGGACGAGATCGTCTCTTTTCCGGAACTCAGGAAATACATCATCGCCTTTGCTGGCTGCGCGTATCAAAACCCAACCTCCATTTGCCCGCAAAATCATATGATGATTCCCAGAATTATTAAGGGCTAACCAAGAACCCAACAAGGGCTGGCTTGTGCGAAAGCGCCAAAGCCAGCCCTCTCCCGCCGATGCAGCAACTCGAGCACATTCTCGTTGCCATTTTGTCACTAGGATCTGCTCATACCTTTTTCTAAGGTGAACGAGAGTCCTACGATCTCCCCAATCCGTACATGATGCACGAGCTGCGAAGGTTATTAAGCCGAGAACCTTTCGCAACTTACCAAGGGCTCACGACAAATGTTTTTTCTCTATTCTTTCCGCTCCAACAAATTACCGTAACCCGACCTCATTGTCTTTTTGTCAAACTTGCCGACGCTCGTGCAGGGTATCTGATTTACAAGGACAAACCGATCGGGTATCCACCACTTCAGTATCTTGCCATCTTCCACAAACTGGGCCATGTGATCCTTGAGTTCCTCTTCGGAAATCTCTGCCTTGAATTCCTCTTTCGCCACCAAGAGTGCGACCGGACGCTCTCCCCATTTCTCCGAATGTGCCCCGAAAACTGCCACTTCCTGAACTTTAGGATGCATATTTATGAGGTTCTCCAGTGTGAGGCTGGAAATCCATTCCCCACCGCTCTTTATTACATCCTTGGAACGATCGATAATGAGAACGCTTTCCTCTGCGTCAATCGTTGCCATGTCCCCCGTGTGCATCCATCCACCTCGCCAGAGTTCCTCGGACTTCTCCGGGTCCCTGTAATATCCCATGGTAAGCCATGGGCCCCTGAGCACGATTTCACCAACCGCTTTCCCGTCTTTCGGCACATCTTTTCCCTGCTCATCTACAACCCGCTGCTCGACGAACGGAGGCGCGATACCGGTTCCGCTGAGAAATTCTATCTTCTTGTCCTCTGGCCAAGCAAACATGTGCGGTTTAAGATACTGAAGGCCCACCTTTGTATAGACTTCCGTCATTCCCCATCCGGAACAGACATCCATGCCGAGTTCTTTGGCCTTTTTGGCAAGTATGGTATTAAGCCGCATTCCGCCGCCCTCATATATGAGGCCTTTAAGGTATTCTCTGAATTGCTCGACCTCCGGATGGGAGATAATCATGTTCAGCATCGTGGCAACGCAGCACATGTAACCACCCTGATCCTGCCTTTTTTCTCGCTTCAGTAATTCAAAAAATACCGTGGGATCGAATCGACCCGGATAGAGCTGTTTGCAGCCAAGGTATGTTGCCATATAGGGTTGACCCCAGCCATGAGCGTGAAACATGGGCACCATTTGAATAGTCAAGTCCCGGCGCGGGTCCAAACCCCTTTCCCCTTCAAAACCCAAGAGTACGTTCGCCCAGATAAGGGTATGCATGATATGCTGCCGATGTGTGAAGAAGGCTACCTTTGGATCTCCGGTTGTGCCGGTTGTGTTGCTCAACGACGCCACCGTATTCTCGTCGAGATCCGGGTAATCATAGTTTGGCGATGCGGAGCGCAGCAATTCCTCGTACTCCGAGAGCGGCTGCAAGGTGGTCTCCGGCAGTTTTCCGTCATCCGCCAGTACGATATACTGTTTGACCGTCTTCAGTTTGCCGCTGATCGACTCGATTATCGGAGCAAAATCCTTATTAAATATGAGAACATCATCTTCTACCCGGTTGACGAGATACACAATTTGCTCTGGGCTCAGCAGTGGATTCCCCATGTGCAGCATGGCACCCATACAGGGCACTGCAAAATATATCTCAAGGAAGCGATGTGTGTTCCATTCGAAGCAGATGACCCTTGAGCCCTCCTTGACGCCGAACCCTTTGAGCGCATTCGACAGGCGCTGGCACCGATCATGAAGCTGGGCATAATTCCCGCGAAAAAGATCCTTATATACAATCTCTCCCTCGGGGCGCATTCTTGCCGTGTGTTCCAATATATGTTTCAAGATGAGTTGATAATCATAACCAACCCTCGGAAATTCCTGTACCTGGTCCATCTTTCACACGCTCCTTCTATTTCGCGATGATCTCCCCGCAATATCGCTTAACAGCCACTCGCTTGCCGCTTAACAGAATCACCTCCTAACTCTGTTAAAGCCATGGTCTGGTAGCACCAATCATTGAGCAATTCGCCCACGACCTTGTATCCGAGTAGTAGTGGGCCTGTGCTGGTGAAAGGCTTGATGTACTAAGGCGGTCAAATAAGCGACTAGCTACTAGAGGCTAAGGTACCCTATCCACAGAGGCAGTCTCAAGCCTCATCCCCGAGCCTTGATTCTGCACGAGGATATTCTTCAACCAATTTTCATTATCTTCTTCGGGGTAGTCGCTGCGATAGTGTGAACCTCGGGTTTCAGTTCTCATGAGAGCTGCCCGGCAGACTGCATCACCAATGAAGAGCATGTTGCGCAGCTCGAGATATCTCAGCAATCCTCTGGTATCCCCTATGTGAACTCTTGAGAGATAAGAGCTTAGCTCTTGAACTTTTCGCAACGCCTCTTCCAACTCATTTTCCGTGCGGATGATCCCTGCTTTGGACCAGAGCACCTGCTTAAGCTCCCGGCGCAGCTCTCCGGGGTCCCGGTCTCCTTTCCCATAAAGAGATTCAACCCAGTTCTTCTCCTTTGTCATTTCTATCGCGGGAGCGGTGGGCAGCTCCATTCCTTGTGCCTGACATGCAGCATTCTTCCCGGCAATTTCTCCCATAGCGAAAACTTCGGCGAGGGCGTTGCCACCAAGTCGATTAGCACCGTGAACCCCAGCGCATACTTCACCAGCAGCGAATAACCCTGGGACTGCAGTTTCAGCGTGTTCATTTACGATGATGCCGCCCATGCAAAAATGGGCAGTCGGTGAGACGACGTACTTCCTCTCATCCGGTGATCTAGCGGCAGGCAATAGATGCATTAGGGGGGCCAGCTTTTTCTCAGATATAGCGCTCAGATCCATGAGCACTCCACCTGCTATATCCCGGCCCTCAAGGATCTCAAGCATGATTGCCCTGGTCAGCCGATCCCGAGTCATGGCCATTGGATCGCTCAGACCCTGTTTGGATATGATGTCATCGCCCTGTGCGTTCCTGAGCACACCACCGGCACCAAAAACAAAGCCCTCATAAAGAAGAATGCGATTACCCACATTGCCGAGTGCCGTAGGATAGAATTGAACGAATTCCATGTCCTTGAGCGGCACGCCAAGCTCAAAGGCAAGCGCCTGCCCATCTCCGGTTATGCCAGGGGCATTGTTGGTGTGCAGATATACCTGAGCAAACCCTCCCATAGCGAGTATTATCGACTTCGCCACGAAGCTCATAAAGCTTCCGTCTTGCGCGATCCCAGTGGCAGCCACTACCCGATCCCCCTTAATGAAAAGGCGAGTGATGAAAATCCTCTCAGCGAAGTGAACGCCGATTCTCTCGGCGTAATTTCTTATGGGGATTATCAGGTCACTGCCTTCCTGACGTTCTCCCCGCACATGCCTCGGGTAACTATGCCCTGGAGTATGTGTAACGGCGATAACGTCATGTTGCCTGAAGAACTTCACACCGCACTTCTCAAGAAAGGGTATCTGGGCTGCAGCATGTCGTGCCACTGCTGCGAGAAGCCTCTTGTCATTGATAAACCGACCCCCGTCAATGGAGTCCTTAATATGGACTTCAGGATTGTCACGGGAATCTCCCCATCCTGTTGCTGCGGCGAAGGTTCCCTTCGAGATGTAAGTGTTGTTTGCATATCCGACTCGGGATTTCGAAACAATTAGGACATCCGCCCCGTTCTCCTTGGCCTCGATAGCAGCCCTGAGTCCTGTACCACCACCGCCAATGACCAATACATCACAGGGAACGGTACTGAGGTTTTTCAGTGCCACTGTTTTCCACCTACGATTGGTTAACCGTTATCCTGCCGCACTTTGCCCCGTAAAGCTCCCGCGGTTAGCTGCCGTGGAATCCATTCGTTTGAATTTCTTCATTTTTCAGAGCAGCGGCGAGTCGATTGTTGAGGATGCTATAGGTTTTGTCTTCTTTGTCAAGCAAAATCACACGCGTCTCTGATCAAGCCCAATGCAGTCAACAACCACCCCCAAAAGGGCTTTTAATCTCTCATGGAGCACCCCGCTCAGCGGGATAGTTTATGGCATTAATTAAGTATCCAGTGCCTTATGTTCAAAAGTGTTCAGCGCAGAAGGTGCGGCCTCTCTAAAACACTTGACATATGGAACAGGTGTGCTAAATGAGCCCTATGATGGCCAAGAAAGCTGGCAAGAAGCCTGTTATCAACAGAGAGTGGTGTAAAGGATGCGGGATCTGTGTCGAGTTTTGTCCGGAAGATGCCTTGGCCCTGGATGAAATGGAAAAGGCTCAGCTTATCTCCAGTGAAAAGTGCAATGGTTGTGGAATGTGCGAACTTCGCTGCCCTGATCTGGCAATAGAACTTGAATAGGGTGCTAGCTGCATGGAGCAGAATGTCCTCTTTGTTCAAGGTAATGAAGCCTGCGTGGAAGGAGCCCTTTATGCAGGTCTCGATTTTTTTGCAGGCTATCCGATTACCCCTTCCACCGAGATTGCCGAACTGCTCTCCTATCGGCTGCCCGCAGGGGGCGGAAAATTCATCCAGATGGAAGATGAGCTTTCCTCTATGTGCGCCATAATCGGGGCCTCGCTAACCGGAAAAAAGACCATGACCGCAACCAGCGGACCCGGTTTTTCCCTGAAGCAGGAAGCTATCGGTTTTGCGGTTATGACCGAGACCCCCTGTGTCGTTCTAAACGTTCAGAGGGGCGGGCCCTCCACAGGTCTCCCTACGAGCGGGAGTCAAGGTGATGTAATGCAAACCCGCTGGGGTACTCATGGAGAGCATGCTATCATTGCACTGACGGCCTCAAACAACCAGGACATATTTGCCATGACCATTGAGGCATTCAACCTTTCAGAGACCTTTCGAACTCCGGTCATCCTGCTCCTAGATGAGATTGTGGCACACACAAGGGAAAAGCTCGTGATGCCGGATCCGGGTGAAATCACTGTGGTTGAAAGACTCCATACATCCGTACCTGAGGGCACTGACTATCATCCCTATCTGCCCAGGGAGGACGGCCGGCTTCCCATGTCTGATTTTGGAGGTGTCCACCGGTATAACGTTACCGGCCTTGCGCACGATATGTGGGGCTTCCCCTCCAATAAACCGGAGACCGTATACGAACTGATGCGCCACCTGGTAGACAAGATTCAGGGGCATACGAGAGAGATCACTCGGGTAAAGGAATTCTATGTTCACGATGCAGACTGCCTCTTGATATCGTATGGCGCCTCAGCCAGAACTGCACTGCATGTTGTTGAGAACAGGCGCGAACGGGGTGAAAAGCTCGGGCTGTTGGAGCTTCAGTCGCTGTGGCCGTTTCCCGCTGAGGTTGTCAGAAAGCGGTGTGCCTCGGTCAACTATGTTATTGTAGTTGAGATGAACATGGGCCAGATCCTTCACGAGGTTAAATCCTCCGTGGAGGAGCGTAACAAGGTCTTTCTGGCAAATAAGATCGACGGAACCTTTATTACCCCTTCGGACGTTTTAGACATCTTGAGGATCATTCAGGGAAAGGGGGCGTAACCGTTGCCGGTAAGGGACTACATTCGTGAAAGGTTCTTTCCTCACCTTTGGTGCCCTGGTTGTGGCCATGGTATTGTGATGGGGTCAATGATCAGGACAATAGAAAAGCTCGGGATCAGAAAAAACGACATAGTCGTGGTTTCCGGCATCGGATGTTCCTCCCGTATCTGCGGTTATCTCGATTTCCATACCCTTCACACACTGCACGGACGCGCCCTTGCTTTTGCAACAGGTGTTAAGCTGAGCAGGCCCGAGCTTACCCTCATCGTTCCCATGGGAGATGGTGATGCATTCGCTATCGGCGGAAACCATCTCATTCATGCAGCTAGGCGCAATATCGACGTAACGGCCATCATCATGAACAACAACATCTACGGCATGACAGGGGGACAATATTCACCTTCGACCGGGTACGGGGACCTGGCAACCACAGCACCTTACGGCAATATCGATCCTTCTTTTGATTTGGTTAAACTTTCCCTGGGAGCCGGTGCTACCTTTGTAGCAAGAACAACAACCTATCACGTAACCTCAATGATTAAGATCCTCGAAAAGGCGATCACCCATAAGGGCTTCTCGGTTGTTGAGGTCTTATCCCAGTGCCCAACCTATTTCGGAAGGAAAAACAAATTTGCAACTGCAACGGATATGATGAACCACTACCGGACGCATACAACCCCTATAGGAAGCAAGGAAAAGGAAAAGAACCCAGATCTGATCGAAAGGGGGATTTTTATCCAGGAGGAACGGCCGGAATACTGTGCTGAATACGCCAAGGTAATAGAGACGGCGTCACAAGGAGGGTGATGCAGCATGGAAAGATGCAGGATCGTCTTTTCCGGTTCAGGCGGCCAGGGCGTGATTACGGCCGCTATTATCCTTGCTGAGGCCGCGGTGCTCCATGAAGGCTTGAATGCGGTCCAGTCTCAATCGTACGGACCGGAGGCAAGGGGAGGAGCAAGCCGCTCCGATGTCATCATTGCAGATACGGAGATACGATTTCCCAAGGTAATCCAGCCAAATGTGCTCGTGTGTCTAACGCAGGAGGCATATAACAGATTCTCCGGACTTATCAGGCCTGGCGGACTCCTGTTAACGGAGAGCCACTATGTGCGAGAAGAACGAATGGCCGATGCCTGGCAGGTGGAACTTCCCATGTATAAGACGATAATGGATACAATCGGAAGGCCTATCGTGTTTAATATCTGTATGCTCGGGGCCTTGATTGCTCTCACCCAGTTGGTGAAAATCGATTCAGTGATGAAAGTGCTGCAGAGCAGAATTCCACCAGGCTTCTTGGACGTGAACAAACAGGCCCTTGAACTGGGTCTTCATCTTGCCGAACCCTTTAAGAAATAGACCTCCCGACTGTATAATAGCCCTAGGCCTCATGACTAACTCTTTGCAGCACCTTACTACCTTGAAATGAGCGGTTTGAGCATATGAATACAGAGAACGTTGTCACCAGGTTCCCACCCAGCCCTACGGGCACGCTTCACATTGGCGGAGCCAGGACAGCCCTATTCAACTGGCTTTTCGCCCGACATCATAACGGCAGGTTCATACTCAGAATTGAAGATACAGATAAAGCAAGATCCACCCGGGAAGACACGGAGATTATCGTTGAATCAATGAAATGGCTTGGTCTGGACTGGGACGAGGGCCCCTATTTCCAATCCCAGAGGACTGAGATCTATGCCGAGTGCATTAAAAAGCTTCTCTCCGCCGGAAAGGCATACTACTGTCACTGCAGCCAGGAAGAGCTGGATCAGAGGAGAAAACAGGCAAAAGACAAGGGTTTGAAACCCAAATATGATGGCAAGTGCAGGGACCTCAACCTCGGTAAAGCGCCGGGGGCGGTGGTGCGGCTCAAGAGTCCCCTGAGCGGCACGATCAATTTCAAGGATCTGGTAAAAGGGGTTATCTCCGTGGATACGGAAGAATTGGATGACCTTATACTGCAACGCTCTGATGGCAGCTTTACCTATAACTTCGCCGTGGTGGTGGACGATAGCAAGATGGGCATTACATATGTCATTAGGGGAGACGATCATGTAAACAACACGCCCCGCCAGATCCTCATCTATCAGGCCCTGGGGGAGCCCCTACCCCATTATGCCCACCTGCCAATGATTCTCGGCCCAGACAGAACGCCCCTTAGCAAGAGACACGGGGCGACCTCTGTGCTGGCATATCGGGATATGGGCGTCCTGCCCCACGCCCTGGTGAACTCGCTGGCTCGCCTCGGATGGTCCCACGGCGATCAGGAAGAGTTCTCTATCCAGGAGCTCGTTGATCTATTTTCTCTCACCCATGTAGGTAAGTCCGCTGGCATCTTCAATATGGAGAAGCTATTGGATCTGAACGGAAAATATATTAGGGCAGAAGACGATGCACGCCTGGCAGATCTATTGCTCCCTTTTCTTGCGGATCTCGGCTGCTCTGGACTCGACAAAGAACAGGTTAAGGGAGCTGTAAGAACATTGAAGCCACGGGCAAATACCCTTGTCGACATGGCACAAGGTGCCCTCTTCTACTTCAAGGCAATCACGTATGATAAAGGCGCCGATGAAAAATTCTTGCGCCCTGAACTCTTGACAATTCTGGAGGATTTGCTGGCCGAGCTGAAAATAGCACCGGAGTTTACCCAAAAGGGATTGGAGGGAGTTTTCTCAGCCCTCCTGGAAAAACACCAGATCAAGCTCGGCAAGATTGCACAGCCTGTGCGCGTTGCTCTGACGGGTAAAACGGTCAGTCCGGGCATCTTTGAGGTCATGGAAGTTCTGGGTCGGGAAAACGCGATCAAACGGCTGGCAAACGCCATCTCCCATATAAAAGGGAAAAAGGCAAACGGGTAAATAGAACGTTTCGGTTGAAAATCAAGCGGTGACGGCAGTACTTAGGATCTCAGCTCTTCGGCCACCAGGTCCATATCCCTGACTGCCCCTTCATAGATTTTGCCCAGCACCAGGGAAGCGAGCCTTTCCTTAAACTCCTCAGGAACCTCCTTGCCCGCCTCAATGATCTTTAGTGTATTGATATATACCTTCTCGAGCGACTCCCTTGCGAACAGCCGAGCAACCGCCGACATGCACTCACGAGAAAGGGTCCTCTCACCGATCTCAGAAGATGCCTTCCTGCAGGTCGCGTTTGCTACCTCCACCCATGTCATCATATCGGCCAGCAGGAACATATGGAACTGGGATTTAGTGACCTTAAGGCTGCGCGCAATCAAGAGGAATTCATTCAGCATGTCTATGGCCTGTGCGGCCATCGGACCACCACTTTCGTAGGGAAGCCTTGCCAACTCCTCCGCCATGCCCCTGTAATAGGCTCCTTTGGAATGTATGGTCTCTCTTAATCTGAACAGGGATATGATGCTCTGCTGAATCTCACTTGTTCCTTCAAAGATTGTGGTTATCTTTGCGTCTCTCTTGATCTTTTCAACCTCGTATTCCCTGATATAGCCGTACCCGCCAAGGGCCTGAATAGCGTCATTCGCAGCAGCATCACCGACCTCGGTGGCGAAGTATTTGGCAATGGAGCCCTCCACCTGCAAATCCTCTTCTCCCGCATCGATGCGTCGGGCCACCTCTTCAATGTAGGCTCTGGCTGCCTCAAGCCGAACTGCATGAGGGACCAGTAGTTTGTGCGTGTAGCCCTGCTTTTCGCTTAGCAAGGTTCCGAATTGAATCCGTTCCTTTGCATAATTTACAGCCCTTTCTAAAGCAGCCACCCCTGCTGCCAGTCCGAAGGTCGCCACCATAAGCCGCGTGTATCCAAAAACGGTGTTAGCCTGTTTCAGGCCAACCCCCTCGACCCCACCAACAAGATCTCCAACCGGCACATACACATCTTCCAAGGTGATCGGCGCGGTATTTGAGGCTCGTATGCCATGCTTATCCTCATGTCTTCCGGCCGAGAGTCCTTCCACACCCTTTTCAACAATAAAGAATGACGGCCCTTCAGGGGTATCTGCAAGTATTGTAAACAGATCTGCTACGCCCCCATTGGTGATAAACTGTTTCTGCCCGTTTATCCGGTACCCCTTGATGTTACCCTTTGCGTCCAAATCCCTTTCAGCCTTGGTGGTGAGCGCCTGAACATTGGACCCGGCGTCAGGCTCGGTAACGGCATAGCCTACAATGAGCCCTTCTTTGGCAATTCGCCCCACGTATTTCTCTTTTTGTTCATCCGTTCCTCCAACGCGTATGGGGTCCATGCCCAAACAGATTGCCAAAAAG
>CP070657.1:2675194-2679226 GCA_020355085.1 Deltaproteobacteria bacterium | reverse complement strand
TGCCCAGTCCGGTGAAACGCTGCGCCCACATTCTGCCCAGCGGGCCGAAACCGGCCGGTTGTGGGCGGCTGCGGGGCGAGGCCATCAGGGACTCGGGGGCCTCGATATTGGGAAGTAGTCGTAAATTCTTCCCGGACCCTGTTTCTTTCTTGCGGTACCCTTTGCCCACAGGGTTGGGTTTGTAATCTTGGCCTCCGAAGCTGTTCTCGTAGCGCAGTTCCATCTCGGTGAAGGGCTTCGGGTCTGAGATGGTCTGTACCCCAAGGGCGTTGCGCTTCCAGTGCCGGTCACCAAAGACGGCCAGCGATCTGGACGTTTCACCCACCCGGAACGTCACCTGGCAGGCGGGGATCGGCTTGCCGCGGGGTGCATGGCACTTTCCGACCAGGAGGAGATCTGCCCGGGGCTTGAAGTAGGCGAAGTCTGCATCGTAGCGGGGGCTTCCCTCCATCTCGTCATCATCGGGGTAGAACTCGTCGCCGGCGAGAAAGAGCTGGTCTTCCGAGGGCGTTGCCGTCTGGCCCGGCTTGAGGTCGAAGGTCCCCTTGACGATGAGGGTCAGAGAGTGGCCCGGAAAGTTGAGCCTGCCTGCGATGGGTCCGTAATGAAAAGGTGTCTGGTTAATTAGTTCCAAATGACGACTCCCTTATGTCCATACCTAGTTTAATCTAGATAGTAATTTATTCAGCCCGCGACGCGGGGTGAGACTCAAAAGTGTTATACCGTTTCCGTTCCTAACCGAAACACTTTTGACAGGATTAACATGATATTTTTTGCCTTTCCTGATGAAAGGCAAAAAGCGCAATCCCCTATACAAGGTGCTGAAACACATAAGATTTATTATCCCACAAGCAAGGCGTTGGCAGCCAGCTTGGCCAGGCTTTCTTCTACTGCCTTGCTCAGATCACCTTTGGCCTTTGCGGCGTTCGCTGGGCTTTCACCATCTTCGTCCAGCACAAGCATGCCTTTTTCGACCAGTTCGCTCAGGTGTTTTATCAGCGCAGCGCGGTCCGGTTTGCCATCCAGAAGGCTCACCAGCTCCAGGGCCACGGGATCCAGGTGCACACCTTGGTGGCGCTGGTTCACCGCAAACTGTTCTTTCCCGGCCATGTACGATGCCAGCCTGCTCACCCTGGGCCGCTCGCTCACCTCGATTACAAAATCCGCCTGCCAGGTGCGAAACTCAAGCGCATTGGCAGCATAGCAATGAAGCAGGTCGTCTGCGAGCACACGCCGGCTTTTCTGAATTTGGGCTTTCCTATGGTCAGGGGGGTTGCCCAGTCGCCGGCTTGCTTCGTGGAAGAGCGTGCTCAGGTCGCTTGCCCGGGGCCAGTGCTCCCAGAGGACTGTAAGCGCCGCCTTGGTCAAAGGGAATTCGGTCTGAACGGGGAATCCTCCCGGCGCCTCAAAGGATTGCTTAATCCCAGGCGAAAGGTCTACGGGCTCCTCTTTCGGGCATGCGGCAGATGCTACCAGTAGACTGCTCACGTCCTCTCCCCCCAGCCCCCGCTTAAGGGAAATGCCGTTCCGGCACAGGAGGGTCTGGCGAAACATGCGATTGCGTACAAAATCCATGTACTGCTCGTTACGGATGAGGTCGTCACTGATCTGATCCAGGGTTTCCGCAACCTCATCGGGAAATCCACTGGTGAGCACCGTCGCGAAATTGGCTTCGCTCAGATACTGGAGACCGTGTTTGTCGGCCCGCTCGGCAAACTGGTAGAAATAGACCGGCGCATTCACCCCCGCCATGTGATCGTGGAAAAGGTACGAGTCGGTGCTGTGCCTGATGTTGTCGAGTTCTGTTTGAAGCAGCAGTCCGCAAGGATTGTTTTCTGCGGGGACGGACTCTGCCAGAAAATCCACCAGGGCCCTTGCCTGGTCGATGCGTTCCTGCGTCTCCTGGAACTGGTTCGCATGGTAGAGCATCATATGGCGGATCATCTCGCGCATATGCCACCCGGGATAGGTGTTATAGCTCACGTAAGCGATCCCTTGGGGAGCAAGGTTCTCCGAGGCGATCGCCAGGATCCTCTCCTGCACCTCATCCGGTACCCATGAGTAGACTCCGTGGCAGATGATGTAGTCGAAAATCCCCCATGAGCTGTCCACATCCATTATGGAGGCATGCTCGATGCGGATGTTTTTCAGGCCCAGGTCTTCGATCGCCTCGTGCCCCATTGCCACTTGCCGCCCGGAGAGATCGACCCCCACGAACTCGCTCTCCGGCATATGATATGCCATGGGAATAAGGTTGCCGCCGCTGGCGCAGCCCAGCTCGAGGACATGGCACCGGGTAACCGGGGCAGGCGACATGCCGAACAGGCGACCCAGCGTAGCCAGCCGGTCCGGATGGCTTTGGGGAAAGGCGCGGCTTTCATACGGCAGTTCGTCGTAGCTGGATTTCTTCTCAGGATATTCCCTCAATGTCCATCCGTTTCGTTCGTTAAGCACAGGTTGGTTAGCAGTTTCCAAACTGAAGGGACCTATTCAAATAAATAGCATATTTTAATCAGAGTGCCTCGAGATTCCTGCTAAAAATCTTCTTGAATTTACCATCGCTTTTAAGGCGGATATACTTACTTCCTGCGTCTATATGGATATCAGCGCCCGTTGTTATAAGCTGTATTTGTTTCTTGCTCTCAAGAGATATTATTCCGTTTCTTTTTTTGTTATCTAAACTAATTTGTCCATCAGCCTGGAATATCGCTATGCGAGCCCATTCTGCTCTTTTGTCAGGATTATAAGTGTAAAGACCTATACGTTTGTCGCTCTTGTTATCTTGCACAATCTGGAGACTCTCTTTCCCCGGCTCGCCCGAACGAAGCCAGATCTTGTCTTTCTCGATAATAATATTGGAGCCCAGACCTAGCTTCTTATGTTTGGCTGACTCTTTGAGGCTTTTTCTACGAACTTTTTTCATTACTTTATCGAGAGTGATCTTCCGTATCCTTCCTGCATACCACTTTGTATCTTTATCTTCAAAATCAAGATAATCGTCATAATACTTCCAACCTTCAGCCTGTTGCTTATCAGCTTCTTGTTTGTTAACCCCCATAACGATTCTGCCCTTACTTCCGTCTACTGCTCTGGCGCCATCTTCTCCTTTTGTGGACACAATCCCGATAGTCCCATCCCTGTGCAGCCAAATTTTCTGCGCGGGATCAACGTGTCTGACCGGTTCGATCTTCACATCGGCCAACACTTCGGCTCCCAACCATGCGGAGGCGCCAAGACTAAGTAACGTGAGAAGGTTGCCGGCATAAAACCCCATCGTCCAGTCTGGAAGCTCCTTGTCGGCCTGACCGCTGATAGCCACCGCGGTTGAAACACCTCCCAAGACCCCTGCTACCAAACTTGTCATAGCCAACCATTCTTCTTTACCCCAAATCCCTTGTGGTTTGTACCAGTCTCCTTTTCCTATTCCCTCTCCGGTTTCTGTTAAATCCTTGCCTACAGATAAAGTCACCCCATCGGGAGTCGCCCGCATAACCGACGTGTTTTCATTTCCACTAATTTTTTTATCAGGTAGCATGGTTCCAGCGGCAAGGCAGAACTCATCGCCTACGCCCAGAATGATGTCTTCTCTCGCGGCAAGCAATGCGTCTCTATTAGTCTTTTGCACATATGGCCCCCTACTCCAATCCCACTTGTAGCCAAAAGGAATCCATTCGTGGCTTCCCCCCAATAGGATATTATGTTCAATGCCTACCAATGCATTAACGGAAAAGGCCGCGGCAATGTCTACCGTATATCCGGCATAGAACGAGGCCTTCGTCCCGTAACCTACCTCTGCGATATTGCCGTCTATGTAATCGAACCTATCATCGGCGGTCCAAGACTTGATACTCTTTCCGATCTCGATCCCCGAGTGGTGGTGCGGGCTGTAAAACCGAATGTGCTCATCTCCGGGTGTGGCGTCGAAGATCATCTCATTGCCGAAATTGTCGCGGACAACGCTTTTGGTCTGATTGGCGCTGGTGACCGGACTGGCGGTCTCCGGGTTGGGCACGGAACCGGAGATGATGGGCC
>CP070657.1:2661079-2675094 GCA_020355085.1 Deltaproteobacteria bacterium | reverse complement strand
ATAGGAAAACAGACCTCCCCGATCCTTCCGAGCCTTTTTCCCTGCTCCATCAGACGTTGGGGATTAGCTGCCCGTTCATAAGCCGCTTTCGTGTAAATGACCTTGCTGGCAAGCGGCAAGATCTCCTTGAGGATATCTGAGATATCCTTGTCTCCCAGAACACCTAAGACCAATATGAGATCTCTAAAATCAAAATCATGCTTGATTGCCAATGCCAGAGATCTCATGGCAGAGGGATTATGAGCACCATCGAGGATAATTGTCGGCTTGGAGCTCATCACTTCAAGCCTTCCAGGCCAGATGGGATCGGCAAGACCTGATCGTATAGCCTCATCCGAGATGGTGAAGCCCTTTCGCTCGAGTATCTCCAGGGTCAAGAGCGCGAGCCCAGCATTTCTAAACTGGAATGTGCCGTTAAGACCGATTCTGAGGTCCCCGTATCTCCTCTTGAGGCCGTAATATCCGAGAAGACCCGACGGCTTTCTCCGATAGCGGACGTGGTGGCCCAAGCGCCAGAAGGGGGAGCGTTTTTCTTTGGCCAGGTCCTCAAAGAGCTTGATGACCGAGGGCTGGGTCACCCCTGTTGCCACATCCACGCCCGCTTTTATGATACCGGCCTTCTCCTTGGCAATGGCAATAACATGATTTCCAAGGAATTCCCGGTGATCCAGGCCGATATTGGTGATAACCGAGACCAGGGGTGTGATAATGTTAGTGGCATCGAGCCGTCCTCCCATTCCCACCTCAATGATGGCGATATCCACCTGCCTCCGGAAGAAGTAGATAAGGGCCATAGCAGTGGCAAACTCAAAAAAGGTCGGGGGCTCCTCCTCCGTTATGATACCCTTCAGCTCTTTAATCAGTCGGGACGCCTCTTCCTTTGCGATAGGCTCTCTGTTTACCCGAAACCGTTCGGTAAAGCTGACGAGATGGGGCGAGGTATAAAAACCGACCCTGAGCCCTGCTCTGATCAGGACAGATTCCAATAGCGCACCAACTGACCCCTTACCATTGGTGCCGGCGATATGGATGTATCGTTGCCTGGTATGAGGATTACCAAAGGCCTTGAGGAGATTCGATGTTTTTGAAAGGCCGAATTTGATCCCAAACTGCTGCAGGCCGTACAGCCACGAAACCGATTCTCTGTAGAAAAAATCGCCCTTGGATGCCTGTTTGGCTTGACTTGCCACCCTCTTCTCCTAGAATAGGTAACATATCCATGGTCATGGGTTCCAAGACGTCCATCAAAATACCCTTAACTTACTACCATGACTATAGAAAATAGAATGATACTAAAATTTACCCAGACGCACAATCTATATTTCTTCTTTATATGCTGACCGAAAGGCGGATCATGGCCAGGATTGCAACGGGTCTAGATCAACTGCGGGAGGGGTTTTGGAGGGATCTTCGGGGCCAATCTTTGGGACTCTTGGCTAATCAGGCCTCTGTTGATCACAACTTGATGAGCGCCAAAGAGGTAATTGCATCACTGCTTCCCGGACAGCTCAGAATGCTGTTCGGTCCCCAACACGGGTTCAGGGGTGAAGACCAGGATAACATGATCGAAACAGCAGATTACGTTGATCCGGCGCTAAACATCCCTGCTGTCAGCCTTTACGGAAATAAGGCTGACAGGCTGTCTCATTTTCTTGAAGCAATAGATACCCTGGTAATAGATTTACAGGATGTGGGGACCCGGGTTTATACCTTTATCGCCACCATGCTCTCCTGCTTACAGCAGGCATCCAGGGGGGGTAAAAGGGTCGTTGTCTTGGACAGGCCAAATCCCCTTGGAGGAGCAATAGTGGAGGGGCATCTCTTGCGTCCGGAATTCCGCTCCCTTGTCGGGCCCTTCCCCCTTCCCATGCGGCACGGGATGACTATGGGCGAACTGGCGCACCTCTTTCAGGATGCATCTCATATTGACTGCGAACTCACGGTCATCCCCCTCAAGGGTTGGTCTCGGCACATGCTCTGGAGGGATACGGGACTACGATGGATCATGCCCTCTCCTAACATGCCCCTTCCTGAGACAGCCCAGGTGTATCCGGGCCAGATTATCTGGGAAGGCACCAACGTCTCGGAGGGGAGAGGCACCTGCCGACCCTTCGAGATATTTGGGGCACCCTTTATTGATCCATCGGCTATCAGGGGGCAGGTAACGCCAGAGGAAACGGAGGGATGCCATCTACAGGAGTATTATTTCAGGCCTACCTGCAACAAGTTTCAAGATGAACTGTGCGGTGGGTTTATGATTCACGTGCTCGATCCCCACCGCTACCGGCCTTATGCCACGACGCTGGCCCTTCTCGAGACAATCCGCGAAACCTACCCGGGCGAGTTCGCCTGGCGGATTCCCCCTTATGAATATGAGTTCGAAAGGCTTCCCATAGACCTGATCCTTGGAGACTCCTCAATAAGGATTTCCCTCGAGCAGGGTAAGGGAAGTAGGGAGCTGATTAACGGTTGTTCCGAGGAGCTGCAACGTTTCCTTGAGCTGAGAAAACCATTCCTGATATATGAAGAAGAGGGGTAAGCGGTCCTACTGCAGCCGTTTCTTGGCAATACCCGCCTCTTTGCTCTGGGGGTATTCCTTTACGAGTTTCTTGTACACCAGCTGAGCGGTGGTCTTGTCATCAATCCTTTCAAAGGCCAGCGCTTGATGGAGCATCGCTGATGGCACTTTATTTCCCTTCGGATAGTCGTTGATAACCTTCTGGTAGGCCAAAATAGCCTCTTCATACTCTTCCGAGGCCCTGTGGCACTCGCCGATCCAGAAATAGGCATTATCAGCAAGGTCAGAGGTCGGGTACAGGGTGAGAAACTTTTTGAACCCGGCTATCGCCTCACCATAGCGGCCATCCCAATAGTACTCTAGTGTCTTCTCATAGAGGGCCGACTCATTTTGCAGAACATCGCTTTTCGGCCTGGCCTTTTCTGCCTGAAGCTCTTGCTTTTGAGCGACCTTCACCGGGGGACGTTCACCCTCCATGCTCTCAATCCTTGCGGATAGGCCATTAACCATAGTGGACAGCTTTTTCAATTGGGATACCAGGGCATCCTGGGCCGTGGTGTCTTTTTCGACTGTTGTCTGTAGGACGTGACCAGTCTCCTCAACGCGGCCGGTCAATGTTTGGATGCTGGCCCTTATTTCAGCGAGATCCGCTTGAAGCTGGGCAAATCTCCGACGAAGGGACTCCTGATCCTCTTTCAGCGACCCTACCACGCCTTTTTCTAATTCCTGTTGCTCGGCCTGGTTCTCCAGGTACTGTGCTTCGAGCCTGTCCAATGCCTTTCGAAAGTCATCCAGATCTTTCTTGGTTTGTCGGTTGACGGAGTTAATCTGGCTGTGCAGGTAGGTGAGATCGTTCTGGGAGGCACAAGCTTAAAGAAATACGATGAGCATTGAACCAAACACCAACAATCTGAGGAATCCATGAATCATCTGCTTGCTCCTCAATTGCTCCCCCTAGCGAGAGCCATCTGTATCCGGCATCAAGGGCTTATCCACTCCTATCTGATGCGCAGAGAGGGGGTTGGCAACGAAATAGCGTTTATGAAAAAACAGCTTTACCTCCCAGACATTCTCCTGCCAGTCATGGGCTAACGAATGAGCACAAAATCATCACGTCTGTTCTGGGACCATGAATCCTCGTTATGCCCCAATCCGCGGGGTCTCTCTTCTCCGTAACTGATAATCTCGATCCTGTCTGCAGCAATTCCCCAAGACACGAGGAAATTCTTGGCGCTGTTGGACCGCCTCTCACCGAGGGCAAGGTTATACTCATTGGTACCCCTTTCATCGCAATTGCCCTCGATCCTCACGCGCATTTCAGGATAGTCCTTCAAGAATGCCGCCTTTTCGTTAAGAATGGGCCTATACTCCACCTTGAGAAAGGACTTATCAAAATCAAAATAGACCGACTCTGCCTCAAACTTAGCTGCCCTTCTTTCCATCCAGGCCTTTTCCTCGTCTATCTTCGCCGGCTCCTCTTTCTTTGCCGCTTCCAATTCCTTGAGCCGCTCGACCTTGGCCTCTTCTTCCTTCGCCACCTCTTCCTTCGCCACCGCGACCGGCTTTTCTTCCTCAACCTTTGCAGGGGCCTCCTTCGCTTCCTCTTCAGTGATGATCTGCTTCTTGGCGCATGAGGACAGCAAGAAAACGGAAGAAAACGCAAAGACTACGAGTGCTGCAATTACAAGACTTCTCTTCATGGCTCTTTACCTCCCTGTTTTAGGTTACCTACCCAAACTCTTCTTGTTTGCAAGTATTTAAGTATGGATACATATCATTTCTCAGGCACAATTTCAAGCCTTTAGATGGCTCTGTGGTGTTTTTCTTGGTCACGCGCACGGTATCATTTTACCTGCGGCCCCCAAGAAGGGGAAAGCTGATCTCCTTTGAGAAATGTCACCTGCCTCTGGTTTTCCCCGTTGGCAGTTGAAATGTAGATATGGTAATTGCCCCCCGTTCTATTGGAACTGAATGCAAGATAGCGCCCGTCAGGAGACCAGCAAGGGTCTTCATTGTTGCCCTGACCTTGCGTAACCTGACGAAGATCCGTTCCATCGGGCGAAATAGTGCAAATATTAAAACCGCCATCCGCGGATCCGGAAAAAGCTATTCGCTCAAGATTTGACCAGGCGGGTGAAGTATTGTAACTGCCTTCATAGGTTAACCGCTCCACCTTGTTATCCTTCAGATCAAGGACATAAATCTGGGGTGAACCTGACCTATTCGAAACGAAGGCCATTTTCTTTCCATCAGGTGAAAAACGTGGAGATACGTCGATTCCCCAATTGCTGGTAAGCCGCTTGACGATCCTACCCGATGTATCGATCAAATAGATATCGGGGTTTCCGCTGATAGTGAGGGTCAGGGCAAGCTGTTTTTCATCCGGCGTCCACGAAGCCGCAATGTTCAGGCCCTGCCTGTCTGAGATCTTCTTTGTCCCTCCCTTAACCAAATCGTGCATAAAAAGGGCATTGCCGGATTTGTGAAAAGAGGTGTAAATCATCTTAGCCCCCGATGGAGAATATCGAGGCGAAAGCGTAATCGAATTGCGCGACGTCAGTTGCTTCACATTGTGCCCGTCGTAATCGGCAATATAGATCTCCTTGTGGCCGGTGGAGGTCCCCACAAAGGCCATTTTGGTCAGGAAAGGCCCGGGATGGCCGGTCAGGGCTAAGACGATATCACTTGCAAGACGGTGCATGAGATATCTGGATTGCTCGACGAGCCCCAGTATTCTCTTCCCGTACACCTGATTACCCGAGAAGACCTCGAAGAATCGAGCCTCTACCTTGAGTTGCTGACCAATACACTCATACCCGGCCTTGAGCAGGAGCTCAGCCCCTATCACAGACCAGTCCTTAAAATTGATGCTATCCCGAGTAATGCCAGCATCGGGCCCTTCAATAAAAGAGCCTTTATCCAAGGACTTAAAATAACCACTCAGTTCAAAATCGTTGGCGATAATCCCTGCCAGTTCGCCGCTGAGTTCCGGGTGTTCGCCCGTGCTGCCCAAGTGCTTGAAATCAGGAACAGCAACCGATATCCTTCGCATAGAGGGAGATGTTATATCAATATAAAGCTTTGCCTCGGCATGGCTGATATGGAGAATCATGCATATGCCGGAAAGCAACAGCACCAGGATAAGCAGCCGCGCGAAAGGGCTGCACCTAGACCAGGTCTTTGAGACTAAAACTGATTTCAACCTCATCATAGCTCTTCTTGTAACCAGGGGGAAATGGGGGAAGGGGGTCTGACTTCTCTATGGCTTTCAGCACCGAATCATCAAACAGAGCGTCATCTGATCGCCTCTTAAAGGAGTGCTTCATGATCTTTCCATCATTTCTAACCGTCAGATTAACCACTGCTTCGGGTCCCCTCCCATGCTTCATATTAACGAGGGCTACGGGATAGGACCAATTATCCTTGATGGTATACTCGATCTCCATTTGATAGAGTGCGATAACCTTTCCCGTCTCAGAAGGCGCTCCTGTGCCCCCTGCCCCGCCTCCCTGAGCGGGAATCGCCCCCTCTTCTTCCGATTTTCCGTTTTCGATAGTCTCTGGTGGTGGCGGCGTTGCCGTCGGCTGGGCCTTCTCTTCTTCGCTTACCTTTCTTTCTATCCTGGAGAGGGCTTCTTCTATGAGCCCGGCAGAGGACGTGGTGCTCTTATCGGGTTTTTCCTTAAGCTTAGGAGAAACCTTCTTTGCCAATACCGGCACCTTTGCCTTCTTTCTTACCGGAATTCGTTGGGTCTTGGACCTCAGAATCTTTGTTGTTTTCTTGCCTTCTACGGCAGCTCCTCCAGGGCGGCTACCCCGAAGCGCCTCCCTTGACGGAGGACCCACGAGCTCAACCTGATAGACCCTGTCTCTGAGCGATGGGTAACGTGTCCCGTTTTTCGGGACAAAGAGAACCGTTGAGAAGAGCAGCAGATGAAACAAAAAGGAAAGGACCAACATACGGACCCATTTCTCTTCTCCAAAACCCCCATTCATCGTGAACCACGTTGCTGTCATTTGCGCAAAGGCTCTGTTACCATCCCCACTTTAGTAATTCCGGCCTCTTTCACCTGAGACATCACCGTCATTACAAACCCGTAGGAGACGCTCTTATCGCCCTGCAATAATATCTCTTTTGCCGCCCTGTTAGCGAATATCTTACTGAGTTTATCCCCTAAATCGTCCAATTCCACTTTGTAATCCTCTATGAAAATCTCTTTATTTCTCGTTATCGAGAGTATCAGGGGGTCTTCTTGCGTCTTGATGCTCTTGCTTTCCGTTTCGGGGAGATCGACCTTCACTCCATGGGTCATCATGGGTGCAGTGACCATGAATATGATAAGCAGAACCAACATGACATCTACGAGAGGCGTCACATTGATATCCGAAATCAGGCTGCGTCGGCTCTCATCCCCATTCATTATGAATCACCTCGCGTCCTCTCGCCCGATGCCCTCCTCATCAACCCTCTTTCGAGCAAGCTCATGAAGTCGGAGATAAAATTCCCCATCTCGGTCTCAGAGGCTCTTACCCGGCGGGTGAAGTAATTAAACGATACCACAGCTGGTATTGCCGCTGCCAGTCCCGCTGCGGTAGCAACCAGGGCCTCAGCTATCCCTGGCGCCACGACACCCAATGTGGCGGAACCCTTCATGCCGATTGCCCTGAACGAGGTCATAATACCCCAAACCGTTCCAAAAAGCCCGATAAAGGGCGAGGCATTGCCCGTTGTCGCCAAAAAGGTTAATCCGCGCTCCAAACGTGAACTCTGGATCGACAGGATCTTTCTTACTGCCCTTTGGACGTTCTCCATGATGGATTGCTGTGAACGATATCCAATGTTTTCGTCCGGATTACTCTGAATCCCCGTGGAGCGGTTGAACTCTGCATAGCCGGCCCTGAAAATCTTGGCAAGCGGACTGAACTTGAAGGCCTTCGTATCCAGATACACCCTTCCTATCTCTCGACTGGAGGAAAACTGCTCCAAGAACTGTTCGTTTTCCTCCCTGAATTTCTTAAGCAAACGGAATTTCATGAAGATTATGGTCCAAGATGTCAGCGAGAAAAAGAACAGCAGCAGCAGCACAAATTTAACCATCGGGCCAGCATTCAGCACCATTTGCACAATACCAGCTCCCATAGGCTCTGGTCCTATGAACTGTAAGGCGTATGCCATAAGATATGCGTTTCCTTTCTGGATAAGATATTTATTTTGTTTACAATATTGTACAATACTTAAACTCGAGGACCAAAGTCAACCTAAATGCAAGGGCAAAGGTCCAGCTATTTTTTTGCTTTCAATGGCTTCGGCTCCTGTGGTATTCTGCTCACTCGTTTGAAAACTCTCTTTATTTTGTAACAATAGGGTCTGTTTTGGTTTAAGACATGCTAGTTAGCCAGGAACTGATTCATAAGAAGCCACCAGTCTCGCCCAATAAGGACGGCCGGAAAAGACGCTGTATAGCGTGCGGCACCGAGGACATAAGGCCGGGAAGACGATACTGCTCAAAGGAGTGCAGGCAAAAGCTGCAGTGGACCCTTGCCTTGTCAAAAGGACTCCTCCAGACGCTCAATACGCGCTACGCCACATTCTCATTTACCGAGGATTATGTGGCCCTTGATATAATGCCTACCTGGTCCAAGAGCATTTCACGGTTTGTCCATACACGTGACACGGGTCACACCCCCGCCCTTGCCCTTAAACAACTAATCCTCGAGGCCGGGAAGGAATGGTATGCAAAAAGGAGCAACCGTATTTCCCGCAGCCTTTCATCCCAGTCAATCCTTGAAGCAAAGGTGCTACACAGCATACATCCCGATACCGTTAAACCAGCAGCAAACCGTATGCCAAAGCTCTCGGCCGAACAGAAAAAGGCCCTCAAACATCTGAACATACCGGTGGACGCCCTAATCTTCGGGGATTATGCAAAGGAGATAAAGAAGGCCTTTCGGCTCATGGCAAAGCTACACCACCCTGATACAGGTGGTGACGGCGAGAAATTCAAGCAAATAAACGAGGCCCATAATGCCATGTCGGCGTGGGTTGAAAGCCCCCGGTTTCAATCCAACTCTGCGCTGCCCGGGTGTTGGTCTTACAATGGGTATAAGAACAGGTGGTCACCCCCGCTCAGGCGATGATCATTGTCGGCAGGTCGAAATTGGGAATCGAAGCCATCGTGGAGCAAGCAGGAAACTCCATCATGCTCACTCATTGTCTCTTTGAAGCCACAAGGCTCAGTGGCAAAATGGCCACTGAACTCCCTTTTCATGTGAACTCATACAGTGCCGCCCCGATCGACTGTACCAGCAATAAGAGGTATCGTTGCGGGAAAGGAGGTCACTGTAAAAGGGCACACGAACCGTTCAGGCAGTTCTTAAACGATCAGTTTGTCACGATAGTCAGAAAGGTCCTCCATACATGCTTTTCTTCTCAGAAAAGGCACCTGTTAAACCTCATTGCTCTTTTCTCAGGTCAGTGATAAACCGGCCATACCTCCGGAACTCATCCAACCTACAAGAATTAACCAATCGCCCTTGAAAATACGTCATGTCCGGACACCCATCGCACATGTCCATATCCCCAAATAGTGATATGTCATGACCCTGTATTATGATAATGCGCAATGAATACAAAGCATCCAGTAATAATCTTGGCCTCTTCACTAAACCAAGGACCGCTCTGTGGATATTCCTGTCAAAAAGAAGACAAATCAAGTTTATTACGCATCGTGCGATTAAACCCTCATCTTTATCATTCATCAGGTAGCGCCCATACATCAAATGCTTCAACATTTGATATAATTCCATCGAAATCGGACCTATAGAGCCCAGCAGAATATTTGAGCTACAAACAGACACTGAAAACAGCCACTTAAATGACCTGGGGTCTACAGTCCCTCCAAAATAGGCGGCAACACCATAATTGGGATAATGTCTTTTGAGCAAATCATAGATCTCTACGGATGTAACATTATCCTCTGAATCAATACTTACGAGCTCGTGTTTTCTCTCACTTTCTACCGTCTTACAACATCTGACAGCAATAAAGGTTAGGCCTCCAACTTTCCCCCTGTTATCTAGAGCCCATTGAGTCATTCTGGGAATATCCTTCAGGTTTTTCTTAGTTACCATAAACGTAAAACTGAGAGTTAACCCCCTCTCGTTTTGACACATATTTACATAATATTGGCGCAAACCATCTAATTCAGCTTCGCTCTTATTGCCCCATTCATTATTCCTGGTTTGACCCGAATCCACATGAAAACTGATATGGTTTAATCCTGCCAAAACCAATTCGTGCATCAACTCGTGTGTTAAGCTTTTGCCGTTAGTGAAGATCTTTACCCCTAACTTCTGCATAGAAATGAACTTCACGATATCTATGATTTCCGGATGCAATAAAGGCTCACCCCCTGCTAGGGAAATTTCACTCACATTACGTTCCTTCTGCATAAATAAAGCTTCCTTTTTGATATCCTCCAGACTCTTGTGTCCTTCCCGGGTCTCGATATAATTACGGTAACATCCTTTGCATTCCATATCACATTCGTCCGTAACCTCGATCCAGCCCAGAGGATTATCATAGAGGCTCCATGGTATTCTGTACAATTTCCTGTTATCAAGCACTCTCATTAAGGTTCTCCACGGCTAACTTGCGCTTTAGGCATTTTAAGCCAACGCTCTCTTCCACCTCCCTGCTCTTGAGGGGGCCGGGTTTCAAGCGGGAGTCTTGCAACAACTCAAAACCATTGGTTCATCTCCGGCAATTGATCAGAACCCGCAAAGCGGTTACCGGTACTTTGTTATCTTTACCAGCTCATCCAGGTCTTCTCGTAGGCCCATCTCAACAAATAGGATTCTTGCCTTTTCTAGATACTCATCAGCCTTACTACCGTTTAGTTCAAGATCCTCACCCCCCTTTTCACGAAATCGTTTACCAATCTCCATAAAGGTCCTAGCAAGCTCGACACGGGCGCCGAGGCGCTCTGCTTCCTTAATGCTCCTGTTCCAGAAGTTGACGGCCTTTTCTTGTCTGCCTACCAACCAGAAATAAAGGCCCATCAGTCTAAGGATCTCCGTCCTGTTAAATGCGTATTTGCGCGAGTTTTTGAGCGCACGCGCGCCACTCTGATAGGCTTTTTTCCCGTATTTTCTCATGCCTGATTTATCATTAGTTGAGATTGCCTGTTCCAGTACGTGAAGATCCAATAAGAACTCCCCTAATAAGGAGCTGCTGATATAGATGGGAGGTACGCGGCCTTGTCTGGATGCAACCTCCCTTGCTTGCAGCAATGATTGTTTCGCTCCATTGCTATCCTTTAATAGAATCTGTATTGTGGCTCTAAATCCAAAGTAGTATAGTATTATCACCTCACTGCTGGTTTGAATCATAAATGAAATTCCCGCATCCACCTCGTTTAGCGCATCACGGAGTTTTCGGCGTATCATTAGTGATAGTATCCTCAAGGTGTGACAAAATTCTGTTCCGTATTCTATTCCATAAGCCTCCGAGATCTCCGATAATCTGCCTATTACCATTTCCGCCTCTCTAAAAGCTCCCTGACTAATCTTGATATAGCCGTGAAACAGCAGATAGAGTGCTACGTGCCAAATCTCCCCAATTCTCAGATTACCTGCTACCAGATTATCGTTACATTCGTTAACATCCAGCCAACTTCCTTCCAAGGTATTGTGAATAAGCTCAAACAGCTCATAGTAGAAGATCTCTTTACTGTTTTCTTTGTTAATAATATCTTTATTGTAATCCAGCATCTTTTTGCTCAGCCTGAATGAAATCCCGGTCCAAGAAAAAAGGCCGCTCGCACTTATCCACATTCCCACTCCATTTTCTATCGCTGATATATCAAATCTGGTAAGTCTTTTTAGTGTGCTGATGTATTCAATAAAACATCTTTTCGGGTCTATCTCGACCAATGAGATAGCCTTCTTATAACTCAAATCAAAGATCTCATTATCCCTTCTATCCGGGGGTTTTCTTGCCCTTTTTGACGGAAGATACAGATTTATGATCACGCCCAACAGATCATAAATGAGCTTAACAATGATGATTATCCTATTCTTCGGTGACCCAGCGCCCCACCGTTCCAGCACAATGTCAATGTACTTTAAGGCATTTTTCCACTGACCCTTATTGAACGAGGCGATCACGATGTTCTTTTCAAATATGGCCAGCTTTTCAGGGTCAGCGGCATCTCCATATTTATCCAGGTAGAGTCTCAATCCCTCCTGGTAGTAGTTTAGGGCCTCACTTGATGCTGAAGAACGTAGCGCTTCCTGGCCCGCCTTTAGCAGATATTCTTCCGCCTTATCCAGATCTTCACCCCTGCTGTAGTGGTATGAAAGCATCCCGTAAAACTCATGAAGTCTTCCATCGAAGATCTTCTCTATGGAATTTGCAACTCTCAGGTGCAGTTCCTTCCGCTTCTGGTGCAAAATCGATTCATACGCAACCTCCTGGGTAAGCGTGTGTTTGAATAAGTACTCTAACTCCGCCATCCTTCTTCGCTCCCTAATGAGCTGTATCTCTTTCAGATACGTCAACTTGCCGTCTATACCGTCAATCGTTTTTGCCACCTCTGCAAGAATTCGGTAGAAGAAGCTTCTCCCTATTACTGAAGCGATTTTGACCAGACTTCGTGTTTTCTCCTCGAGACGGTCAATCCTGGCCATAAGTACATCGATGATCGTATGCGGAATAACCACTGAGTCAATCTTCTCGGTAACCTCAAATCCCCCGTTTTTCAACACAACCGCGCCCTCATCAATGAACGACCGCACTACCTCCTCAATGAAAAACGGATTGCCGCCGGCTCGTTGCACGATCTGCTGGTTGAGGCCATGGCGGAGACCTCTGACGTTCAACATATTATCAATAAGCTCCTCACTCATTTTTTCATTCAGTGGCTCAAGCACGATTTCTACATACTGCTCCCTGAACCTCTCTTCTAAGATCTTCACGATTCGGCCGCCTGTCTCGCCGTACCGGGGACGAAACACATTAATAAAGAGAATGCCTTGAGTCGCTGACAGGCGGAAGAGCGATACCATGATCTCGATAGAACTCGTGTCGGCCCAGTGTAAGTCCTCTATTACGATCACGAGCGGCATCAACTTAGCAACCTTGATAAAGAGTTCCCGCAAATTCTTTAAAATCAATTTTTCAAGGGCCTCGCCCTCTATACCTTTGACCCTTTCTGCATACCTACCCCGAAGTTTCATCCCCATAAGGGTGGCAACAAAAGGAAGTATTTCGCCCACCTCTTCCGGATGTACGCTTCTGATTGCGGTCTCCAGCTTGCTGAATGATTCTGCTTCTCCATCATCCTTGCTTATCTGCGCCCATTGGTTTAGAAGATCAATAATGGGATGAAAACTCAAATTCCTCCCCATGGAGATCGCCCTTCCCTCAAGAAGGGTTACTCGCCTCATCACTTCCCGGTTCTTCAATTCGGCCACGAGCCGTGACTTGCCTATGCCGGCCTCACCTATAATGCTTACAACTGAACCCTTGCCGTCGATGGTTTTCAGCACTTGGCGTTCCAGTGTGTCGAGCTCTTTGTCCCTTCCCATCATCTTGGAGAAGATCTTTCGCTCCAAGCCCAAGCGCGGCCTATAGCCCTTTTCCCTACGAAGCACATATACATCCAACGGCTCTTCTTTGCCCTTGACCTCAAGTTTGCCCAGAGGTCTAAATTCAAAGTAAGGGCTCACCATCTTGTAGGTTTTGTGGGAAACGAGCACAGTGCCGGGCCTGGCCATGCTCTCCATCCTGGCAGCCAAATTTGTGGTGTCTCCAATCGCAGTGTAATCCATCCGCAGGTCATCTCCGATGGAGCCCACGACCACCGGGCCGGAGTTAAGACCCAATCGCATCTTGAATTCTATCCCGAATTTCCTTTCTATCTCCTCACTGTATCCCTTCAGGGCTCTCTGTATTGCAAGAGCCGCATAACACGCATTTTGTTCATGGCTTTCCTGGGCGAGGGGTGCACCGAAAAGGGCCATAACCCCGTCACCTGTAAACTGGTTTATGGTCCCTTCATACCTGTGGATCTCATCCATCAGGATTCTGAAACACCCATCCATGATCTGGTGAACTTCTTCGGGATCCAGCTTTTCCGCCATGGACGTATAATGAGCCACATCAGCGAATAGCACGGTCACAAGCTTTCGCTCTCCCTCCACACGATCCTTGGTGGTGAGGATTTTGTCGGCAAGAAATTTTGGAGTGTACGACTGAGGGTGGCTATAAATTTCGGACGGCATTTCTTTCAGCTTCCTGAGGTCGTAGCCGCACTCACTGCAAAACTTAGTCTGTTCACCGATTTTGGCTTGGCATTTCGGGCAGTTCATCTTAACTCTTCGAAAAGGATTCTATCCTTTGAAGGGCGAGTCAATAAAAGAGATGATACTTTAGCCTCCTAACAGAAAAGCCACGTTCCGCTAGGAGATAAATACGCACATTTTGAGGTGTTTCT
>CP070657.1:2657148-2660979 GCA_020355085.1 Deltaproteobacteria bacterium | reverse complement strand
GTTAAGCAGACTGAATCGGCCAAGGGATACCAGCGGTGGAAACGGAAAAAGAGATGGAGATAACGAGATGAACCGGAGGACGTTGCCGCAGGTATTCAGACAGTGTGTTCAAAAATACGGTGACCGGGTGGCCATGCGAAAGAAGGAGTACGGTCTGTGGCATGATATCTCCTGGAATGATTACTACAGGCAGGTTCAGCGTATAGGTTCCGCCCTTTTATCAATGGGGTTGGAAAAGGGCGATTGTGTGTCCATTATTGGCGATAACTGCCCTGAATGGGTGATCATAGATATGGGTACCCAGTGTGCGGGGGGGGGTTCAGTTGGCATCTATGCCACCAATGCCTGGCCCCAGGTTGAGTATGTGGTCCAGAATTCGGAATCCAAGTTCCTCTTTGTGGAAAATGAAGAGCAGCTCGACAAGTGGCTCAATTTCAGGGATAAGGCATCGTGCTTACAAAAGGTCATCGTGTGGGACCCGGTGGGCCTCAGGCATTTCGAAGATGAGATGGTCATGACCTATGAGGAGCTTCTTGAGGTCGGCCGTCAAATCTTTGAAAAGGAACCCACTTTACTCGAAAATCGCATGGATGAGATTACGCCCGATGATCTGGCTTTGCTCATCTATACCTCCGGGACAACAGGCCCACCCAAGGGTGCTATGCTGACACACGGAAATATAACATGGATGGGGGAGGCAGCGCAGAGCGTTGTTCAAGTGGAAGAGGGAAGTGAAGTATTATCCTATCTTCCTCTGTGCCATATTTTCGAGAGGCTCTTTTCGGTGATCTTCCATGTCACCCACGGTAGCATCGTAAACTTCATTGAGAACGTGGACACGGTTACGGACAACATGAGGGAAATCTCTCCCACAATTGGATATGCTGTTCCCCGAATCTGGGAAAAATACCTATCCGCTGTGTATATCAGGATGTCAGACGCTACCTGGTTTAAGAAACTAGTCTTTTACATAGCGCTCAAGATCGGCCAAAGGCGCACTAACTTGAGAATGCAGTTTGAGCCGGTACCGTATTACCTTGAAGCTCTCTATCAACTTGCCTACTTTTCAGTCTTCAGAAAGCTCAAGGAGCGACTTGGATTCGACCGCATGAAGGTTGCCATCACGGCCGCTGCCCCTATATCACAAGAGGTGATCCATTTCTTTCAATCCATTGGCGTAAACCTCATAGAGGCTTACGGCCAGACCGAAGGCACGGGGGTAACAACTGTCTCTCGGGTCGGTAAGGTTAAGTTCGGGAAGGTGGGCACTCCTCTTGACGGTGTGGAAGTAAAATTGGCTGAAGATGGTGAAATACTGGTGAAATCACCGGCTGTGTTTAAGGGATATTACAAGCAGCCGGAGGCGTCAGCAGAGGCATTGAAAGACGGGTGGCTCCACTCAGGTGATGTGGGTGAGTTTGACGAAGACGGCTACCTTAAGATTACGGACAGGAAAAAAGACATCATGGTGACTGCCGGCGGCAAGAATATCGCCCCCCAGTACATCGAGAACCAGCTGAAATTCAGCACCTATATCAACGACGCCGTAATAATCGGGGATAACAGAAAATTTATTACCGCCTTGATCATGATCGATGAGGAGAATGTTGTCAAATATGCCCAGGACAACAAGATCCAGTTCTCTACCTACAAAGACCTCACACAGGACCCGGATATCATAAAACTCATCGGCAAGGAGGTGGACAAGGTCAACGCTGGCCTTTCCCGGGTGGAACAGATAAAGAAGTTCACCATCCTGCCCAAAAGACTCTATGAGGAGGACGGTGAGGTAACCCCGACCATGAAGGTTAAGAGAACATCTATCAATGAGCAATTTGCGGATTTGATTGATGCCATGTACAAGAGGGTTTAAAGGGCAACCAGCTTTCTCGTAGCTGGTCTCATTGGTAACGATTGGCCGGTTGATCGAAAAACCGGTAAAATAACCATTAATTCAGCAAAGGAGGAACAATATGAGAAAAAGAAACTTAATTGCTATGGTAGCTTTTGCGGCGCTCTTTTCGTTAGCTTTCATTCCCGCTGCATGGGCAGAAAGGGGGGTTACGGACACTGAGATCCGCATAGGCCAATGGGGGCCTCAAACGGGACCTGCTGCTCTCTGGGGAGCAGTCGCTCGAGGATCAGGGCTCTATTTCAAGATGATCAATGAAGAAGGCGGCATCCACGGCAGGAAGATAACATACTTCCTCAGAGACGACGCCTATCAACCTCCAAAAACAAAGGCCATTGCCAAAGAACTAGTCGAAGGCAAAGAGGTCTTCGCCTTTGCTTGCGGTGTTGGAACGGCCACAGGTTTTGCTGTGAGGGATTACCTGGAGAAAAACAGGGTACCCTGGGTAGGCCCGGCAGCCGGTTCTGTCCACTGGTGCTACCCTCCAGAGGAGGCGCCCTACCTTTTCGGGACCTATCCGCTTTACTGTGATGAGGCATTCCTGCTGGTAAACTACGCCATTGACACCTTAGGAAAGAAAAAGATAGCCTTCTTTTACCAGAATGACGACTATGGCAAGGTCGGCCTCATCGGCGCACAGATCGCCTTGGAGAGAAGGGGCATGGAGTTTGCCACGACGGTCTCGGCAGAGCCATTAGACACAGACCTGAGCTCTCACTGCATGAAGCTCAAGGCTGCAAAGCCCGATGTGGTTATCATGTGGGTACTGCCGAAGCATGGCGCCATCATGCTGGGAACAGCAGCCAAACTGGGGTTTAAGCCGGCTTGGATGACAACAAGTACCCTGAGTGATTACCCACTCATGTACGATATTACAAAAGGACTCTTCAAAGGCGTCATCTTTGCTACCTTTGGCGAATTACTCGATTCCAAGCATCCACTCATGCTGAAATATCATGAGGCACAGAAGAGATTAGAGCCCAAAGAACGGTGGGGAATCTTTTACTATGCCGGCATCCTGTTCATCGAACCCATGGTGGAAGCCTTAAAGCGATGTGGCCGGGATCTCACGGTAGACAATTTCGTTAAGGCCATGGAGTCGATAAAGGATTTTCAGGGCATAGGCCCTAAGATGAGCTTTGGCCCGAAAAAGAGACAGGGTTCCCGTTCTTTCTTCATTGCTAAATGTACGGAGGGCGCAGGTGCCGAAAAGTTGAGCGGTTGGATGACATCGGATATCGATCCTTACGAGGTCAAGAAGAGGCTTGAGCAATAGACCACTGCGTTCGGGCGGCGGTTTTTGACTGTCCGGGCAGGAATACTCTTGGGCTCTCAGGTCTCCTTATTGTCTGTTATTGGTGTTTTTGGAACAAGGATGGACCCTGCACTACGTATCCCGGGTGGACTACATCAGCAAATAACGGGTATTTGTACTGCAGGCTCCTGTTTTCGCTTGACTTTTTGCTAGGCTGTCCCTTATAGTACGAACGATTTGTCGCCCAGCTGGTTTGGCGGGTTGGTTTCGCTCCGAAGGATTTCTTCCTTTGCCAGAGCGGAGACCTATAGGTAAAGGATCAGGTTGAGTCATTTTTGAAGGGAGGGTAACGCTTTGGCAATTGGAACAGTAAAGTGGTTTAGCAACAAGAAGGGATATGGATTCATCGAACAGGAAGATGGTGGAGACATATTCGTTCACTTTTCCTCCATTGAAATGCCGGGGTTTAAGAGCCTTGCCCAAGGCGATCAAGTCACCTTTGAGATCGAGGAGACCGATCGGGGACCGGTAGCTAAGAATGTCAAAAAGCCTTAGCTGACCTAAGCTTTCTCATGAGGGGCATCTGTCTAAGATAAAAGCTCATGCCCTTGTTTTGCCGATCTCCAGAAGTACGCTTCGACCCATATTTCGGCAACAAAGATTG
>CP070657.1:2638149-2657048 GCA_020355085.1 Deltaproteobacteria bacterium | reverse complement strand
ATTACTCCTTGTCAGCAGAACCCTGCCCTCCCCTACGAGCTCTAATAGCCTTTGATCGGAATAGGTTTTTTGATAAACGGTGTCGTAGCCCATTATCCTTAAATACCGCGCTAATTTGCCAAGCATGCTATCGGCCACGAATCGCATGGCACCATTTCCTCATACATCAACGGGTTCAACACGAAACATCACGCGCCCCCGCCCCCGCGCCTTGCCATAGCGCCAGGCAAGGGATTAAGATTCATGGACCTCGTTGAGACAAAAACTTGCGCATGGGGCTCTACATCCCCTGGGGGTTCAGATCCACAATTTCAAAACCCGGTGGTGGGGCCAGGCTGAAAACCTCCTCGGGCACTGATCTGTTTATGCGCAACTGTTTATACCGTATCTCCGCCGACTGATTATGTGCCTCGCTCATTATCACGATGCCGGAGGGCTTCAGTCCCCAATCGCTGTGCTCATACTCTGAGAAGACTATGGTAATCCCCTTATCGGGAAAGTACACGGAGCGCGGCAGTCGCGAGTCAGGGAAAAAGGCGATGATCTCCTGAACCTCTTCCTCCCTATCGAACAGCCTAATCTCGTGTTGCTTCAGGCTGGCCGCCCTCGCATGAGGCAGAATTGGAACACCCCCGGAAAGCACCATCCATAGGGAGTCTGGATCAAGCGTCAGCACGGAAAACGGGCGTAGCGACAAACGGCTCCATTCGCCCCGAAAGACCTTTTTCTCCACGAAGGATACCGCCTGGGTATGCTTGTTGTCTGACACGACAAAAAACAGGGGCCTCCCCCAGGGATGGGAGATCTCGAGTCTCACCCTTAAGGGCCTGCTGCCCACGGCAAGGAGGTTTGCTTCAGATTCCTGTTCACCGTCTTTGAACCGTACCTTACCGATTCCCTGAAAACTGGTTACTTCGTCCCCTTGTGTTTTGAGGCGAGCGATAAGCCGGGCCGCTTCTTTCTGGGAGAATGGAGGGGTTGGCGGATACGGCACCAGCGGTGCACATCCGAACAAAAAAATGAGTACGAAAAGGATCAGGTATGAGAGAAACCCGTTCCGTCTGCTACGATTAGGGGAGCTTACCTTTTCGAGTCCTGCCACGAGCAAAGGGGATGGTAGGGTGCAGTCTTTTATGGGTCTCACTGCTGATTCCATAGAGCATATACCGTGCCCCCTACTCCCGCAACAATGCAAGGGCTCGCAAGCATTTCTGAGTTAGAAGCATAAACGCTACTATAGCGCGCCGATTGTTTACAATATCTCATCGGGGCCGGCTGTTCAGCTGTTTCCGCGTATTCTCTATCTTTCCCTGCAGTCTCTCGGTCTCCGCGTTCTCAAGAGAAATCGCCTTTTCATAGGCCTTCAGGGCCTTTTCATATTCCTGTTTCTCGTAATATACGTCCCCCAAATGCTCGGCGATTGCCGGGTCATGGGGGGCTAACTCGACTGCCTTCTTCAGCTCGATTAAGGCCTTATCATAAAGCCCTTTCCGGAAGTATACCCAACCCAGGCTGTCGATGATATAGCCGCTGTTGGGTTTATACTTTATGGCCTTCTCGATGAGCTCCAGGGCTCGATCAAGGTGAATATTCTCGTCGGCATAGGTATAGCCTATATAGTTGAGTGCATCGGCATGCCGGGGATCTATCTCTATGACCATCTCCATCTGTTTGATCGATTCGTCAATTCTCTTCAATTTTCCCAAGATTATTCCCAGCCGGTAATAAAGGTCGGTATTCTCATTATTGTACTGCAACCCTTCTCTCAGAGCACCCATTGCGCTCTCGTGCTCTTCCCTAATCTCGTAAAGCGAAGCGAGAACCAGATAGAGCTGCGGGGGATGTTCGCTCGTTTGAGCAATGGTCTGCCTGAGAAGCTCTATTGCCTCACCGGTTTTCTCCTGCTTTTCAAGTATATAGGCCATGTGAATTCGAGCATTGACGAAATAATCGCTCCCCGGAATAACCAGATCGAAGTTCCTGTATGCCTCATCCAGATCTTCGCTCTCTTCTAATGCGGCCGCCAAATAATACCTGGCTTCTTGATCATTGGGCCATGCGGATACTATGGCGGTCAGTTCGTCGATAGACTCTTGAAGCTTTCCATATCTGAGATACAGCAAACCAAGCCTTCTTCGTTTTTCATTCCCCGGACCGATGAGCTCTTTCATTTCGCGCAGGTGTTTTTCCGCCAAATCCTTTTGACCCATCTTGTAGTAAAGGCCTATCAGCCTCTCTCTGGCAGTCGTCTCGGTAGGGTCCGATACCAGTATTCTTTGATAGGTTTTTGCTGCCATATCGAGTTTGCCGCTCGTTGTGTACAAGGTTGCTAAATCGAACAGTGCCGGCAAGAAGCTCTCGTTAAGCTTCAAGACCCGCTGAAAGGCCTTCTCTGCCTTATCATATTCCTTAAGCTCCAGGTTTATCTTGCCTTCATAGTAATGCCCTATTATCGAGCCAGGTTCCCTTTGGGTAAGAATCGACAGCTCATCTAAAGCACCCTCGTAATCCTTTGATCTGATCAAAAGCGTCACCAGTTGAAGTCTCATGTCCTTGTTGTCCGGGTCACGGGCGAGGATTACCCGATATTGAGAGAGGGCGAGCTCGAATTCTTGAAGCTGTGAGTAGAGTTGTGCGAGAAACCCCCGCGCCATGAGATCACTGGGATCTAGACTAACCGCCCTCTGAGCCTCTGCCAAGGCATCTTGCATACTGCCCTTTTTAGCCAGAATCTCGGACAGCTTCAGGACCAAGTAAGCAGAGTTTTCATCCTGTTGGAGCGCCTCTCTCAAAAGATTCTCTGCTTCAGGGTACCTGCCATCTATTGCAGCTAGACAGGCAAGCGCATAACTCGTATAGGCCTTGTGGAGGTCATCTTGCTCACCGCCCGACTCGGCTAAGGTGGGTGCTTCTTGCAGCACGGGCAGTAACCTGTGAGTGCGCGCACAGGAGAGGGCAAGCACCAGGGAAATGAGCACAAGCCAAAGAAGAAGTATTCTTATTCTTTTATTCATGCAGAAGATCTGAAAAATTCTCTTCGAAATTTGGTATCTCTTCCGTCAGCCACTCTTTGGCCTTCATCAGGATCTTTTCCTGGATCTGCCGAACCCTTTCTCGGGATATCTTGTATTTATCCCCGAGCTCCTGGAGGGTTAACGGATCTTCTGACAATATCCTATTATCGAATATATCTCTTTGCTTTCCAGAGAGGGTGCCTCGGTACTCCTCGAGTTTCTCCCGAAGCAGGTTTCCTCTTTCCTTGAGCGATATCTGCTCATCAATTGCCCTGTCCGAAGAAGGCAGAAATGAGCCGTAATCCTGTTTTGCATCCTCCTTGACAGGCGCATCAAGGGAAACCTCCCAGCCTCCGAGCCGCTGCGCCATTTCTATAATCTCATCTTGCTTTACATCCAGGCGCTCTGCAAGAAGTTTGGGCTCGGGATCGTAACCAAGGGAAAGCAACCTCTCCTTTTCCTTTGTAAGGTTAAAAAAGAGTTTCCTCTGTGCTTGGGTAGTCCCGATCTTGACCAGCTTCCAGTTTTCCATGATGAACTTCAGGATATAGGCCTTGATCCAAAACGACGCATAATAGGAGAACTTGATTCCCTTGTGCGGGTCGAATTTCCGAACAGCCTGCATTAGGCCCACATTGCCTTCTTGGATCAAATCCATGAGGTTTTTCATCCAATATCTATGAAAATCCATGGCGATTTTCACCACGAGCCGGAGATTTGCCAATACGAGTTTATGGGCGGCCTCGAGATCATTCCTTTCTCTGTATCTAATTGCCAGCTCGATTTCCTCCTCCTTGGTAAGGAGCGTGTACCTTCTTATTTCCCACAAATACGCTTGCAGGGGATCATAGGCAACTAAGGAGCCCTCTTTGCCCTTGGGAACTGGCCGGAGATCAGACCGGCCGGTATCAGTGGGCGCTGTTGCCCCTTTTTGCCCTTCTCGCTCCTTTTTCTTCGTCTGTTTCACCTCTCTCCTGCCTCGAAGATCTGTGAACATGCTAACCGCTCAAATACACGTTCGCGTCCCTTATGATTGCGATGAAAGACAAGCACGATTGCCCCTTACATATCGTCATTCACATTTTCCGGCATCTTGTTCTTTCGGCCCGAAGAGCGGATGAGCGAAGCGAATCCTTTCAGGTAAAACCGATGGGAAATGGCCTAGCCAGCCTCTGAGTCATGAACTGTAATTATGCGAAAGCTCTTTTTTCCCGCCCTCAGCGAGATGGTCTTATTCTCAAGGTAACTGGTATCTATTATGGTCTCATACGATGGAATTCTATTCCCGTTTATATAGGCGCCTCCCTGGGATATGAGCCTCCTTGCCTGGCTCTTCGTCTTGCAAAGACCTGTGGAGTGAAAGAGCAGGTAAGCCTCAACACCCTTCTCCAGGTCAGCGCTTGCCATGGGATACGTTGGAATCGCACTCAGATCATCGATAACCTTTTGGCCGAAAAGCTGCCGGGCACCGCTTCGTGCCTTCTTGGCCTCATCTTGGCCATGACATATCTCTGTGGCCTCATAGGCCAAAACCTCTTTTGCCTTTCGCAGGCCCTCCCCCTCTTGCCGAGTCAGCTCCTCTATCTCCTCAATCGGAAGAAACGTAAAATAGGCAAGAAACCTCTTCACATCTCGATCATCGACGTTGACCCAGTACTGGTAATATTCGTATGGTGGTGTCATGTCTCGATCGAGCCAAACAGTCCCTCTGTTGGTCTTACCCATCTTGGACCCCTCAGCGGTCGTTATGAGGGGAAACGTTAAACCGTGAATATCCCTTCCATCAAGCCTTCTTGTCAGGTCAGCACCGGCCAGAATATTCCCCCATTGATCGTTCCCCCCCATCTGCAGGACACAGTCATAGTGTCGTGAAAGATGCCAGAAATCGTATGCCTGGAGGAGCATGTAGTTGAATTCCAGGAAGCTGAGCCCGGTCTCCAACCTCTGTCGATAGCTTTCCGCCGCCAACATACGGTTAACGCTGAAGTGTCTGCCTATCTCTCTCAAGAACTCTATGTAGTTCAACGGGACCAACCAGTCAGCATTATTAACCATGAGTGCCTTGCCATCCGTGAATTCGATAAACTGAGAAAGCTGCTTCTTGATCCCTTCAGCGTTGCTCTCGATCTCCTCGCGGGTCATAACAGGCCTTGCCTCATCCTTACCACTGGGATCGCCCACCAGGGCTGTACCGCCACCCACAACTGCCAGTGGCCTGTGTCCTTGCCGCTGCATGTGAGCTAAGGACATTATAGGGAGCAAACTCCCGATATGGAGGCTCTTCGCAGTAGGGTCGAATCCGATATAACACGTGATGGGTTTGGACACAGCCTCCCTGACCAGCTTCTCGTCCGTAACCTGGGCTACAAAACCTCTTTCCTTAAGAATATCATACACATTTCTCACGTACAAACCTCCAAAGGCGTTCCTCACCGTTGTGCTTGACTGGGCACGAGGCTAGGATTCCGGAAGCTTGAGGCGAACCACCTTTCCTTCAGGGCCGAGGTCACCGATCGGGCTCCCGTTCAGGGAAAACTCGATCCCGCCTGCATTCCCTACGACCACGTCAAAACCTTCCTCGGCCGTCCATCGAAAGGTTTCACCCGGCTGAAATAGGTATTCTTTCACCGGCTCGTCATCAACAGCTATAGAAAGCCAGGTCCTGGCTATGACAGTTGCTGTAAGAACGAACCGAGGTGACAGCGGTTGTTCCTCGCCCGCTTCCGTTACGACGGCCCCTTCCTCCGGAGCCAAAACAGCATCCTGAGCAGATTCTCCCTGTGTTACCGGGGTAATCTCTTCTCCTTGTTCATCCTCGATTTCCGCTTGCCCTGCAAAAACCGCCTCTGCCGCCTCTTCATCGGGGATTTTGACATCCTCACGCTCAATTTCGACTTCCCTTTGTTCTGTGACGCTCTGGGTGTCAAGGTAGCGGAACGCCTGCCCGATGATCGAAATCCCATTTGCTCTCAGATAGATAATAGCACCAATCAGAGCCAGAACCAAAAGAGAAATGGTGATGGTCCGACGCCACATGGTAGATCGCGTACCGATGCTTTGCAATGCATGAGGCTGATATCTCTCGCGAGGGGCTGCCTTCTGGTAATAGTCGAGTACCGTCTTGGTATCCAGCCCCAGGAACTGGGCATATGATCGCAGGAATCCCTTAACGAAGACCTGGGAAGGCAGTGTTTCCCATTCCTCATTTTCCAGGGCCTCCAGATAATGCCGTCTCACCTTGGTCGCCTTGACCACTGCATCCAGGTCAATATGGCGCTCTTCCCTGGATGTTCTCAGAAGGCTCCCGAGGCTAATCTCTTTGGAGTCCTCGTGCGGCTCTTGGCTGTTCTGAGTGTTGTCCACCTTAGAATATCACCTTGATATACGCTTTCTCCCTGAGCTCTTGAATCCATGCAGCATATTTCTCTTCCACCTTCTTTTTGTATAATCTGAAATAGATCTCATCCCTGACCTCTTCTAACGGTCTCACCCCTGCCTCTTTTTCCTCAACAACCTTTATTATCTGAAATCCAGAGGGCGCGGGACGGAGGTCAGTATACTCACCCGGTGAAAGCTCTGCGACTACCTCTCGCAGTTTGGTTTCCAACTGATCCATGGCTATCCAGCCCAGATCCCCTCCTTCCGCAGCACCTGGTCCCTGGGAATATTTTCGAGCCATCTCGGAAAAATCCCGCCCCCTGTTCAACTCCTGCAGTATCTCCCCGCCCGCCGCTCGCACCTGAGCGATCTCCTCCGCACTATCCGGATCTTTAATCCGCAGGAAAATCCTGGCCAGTCGAACCTCATGAACCTGCCGGTATTCGTGGGCGTTGTTCTCGTAGTATCGGCGTATATCCTCATCGGTTACCACTATCTTGGATCTCACCTCGCGCTCTACGAGCCTCATATGCTCAATATCTTTCTTTATCCGCTCCCTGTATTCCTCAAATGACGTACCTTCCGCATTGAGGCTTGCTATGAGCTCCTCCTGCGTAAGATTATTCTCCTCCTTTATTCGCTCAATCGAGGCCTGCACCTCCTCATCGGTGACCGTAAGTTCGAGTTTGGCTATCTCCTGTTGCGCTATCTTCTCGTTTATCAGCTCATTTAACAAAGCCCGCCGCAGTTCATAGAATTCCTTCTCATTCCTTCGCTGCAAATCCTTCGGGGTCAAACCGGTGAGTCTTCTGATAGAGGCATTCAGTTCCCAGAGGGTGATGATATCGTTGTTGACGCTGGCCACGATCCTGTTGGTAACCTCAGCGCAAACGTGACCTGGCGGCAGTGCAAAGGCCATGACCAATAAAGCCAGAGAAACAATTGATTTACTCGTTCGCATAAGCGCTCTTTTTCTGTTCCAGGAGGGCGTGGTTAATCTGTACAGGATACCGCTTTCTCAGCTCTTCAAGCCATACGCGATAATGTCTTTCGACTGCCTCTCTCAGAAGCGTATTTTCTATCTCCGGTATTACCTCGAGAAGTCCTTTCCTTCCTGTAGGCTCCCTCTTTAGCACTTTGATGATATGAAATCCGTATTGGGTTTCAATAACATCACTTATTGTGCCAATCTCTATGGAAAACGCCTTTTCCGAGAGCTCAGGCGGCAACATATCATCGGTACGCCACTGTTCACCCTGGTCTGCTCTTGATGCCAGATCCCCTGCTCTCTCCTTCAGGATGCTCTTCATATCCTCTTCCTGTTTAATACGGGCAAGCAGGGCCTCGGCCTCCTCCTTTTCTTTTGTTACAATATGCAGGAACTTAACCCGTGGCGGATGCTGGAATTCCTCCTTTCTCTCATCATAATAAGCCTTGATGGCGTGGTGAGAGATGGGTGGAAGAGAGCTGGCCTGCTCGTTCATGATCTTTTGGATTGAAAGTTGTTCTCTGAGTCTTTGCTTCCATTCGTCGTAATCTATACACCTGTTTAAAAGGGTTTCCTTGAAGCTGTCTTCTGGATAGTCCTTAACGATATCCTGTATAGCCCTTTCAAGCTCAATATCGGAAATGGTGATCCCCGCTTCCTCGCCGTACTGAAGAATAAGGAAATCATCCACAATTCTATTTGTGAGGCTATCGATGGACGACCATACCACCTTTTTCGAAATCCCATTTTCAACTGATGTGATAGTTACTATTCGCTCCAAATCCCCCAGTGTTACAACCCGATCTCCCACCTTAACTACAACGCTTTGGCTCGACCCGCTTTGTGGGGAGCAGCTCGGCCAGGCCACAAGAAGCCACAAGCATAACAACGGCAAACCCACATCTCTTCTAAAAGACCTATATGTCACGGGAAACCCATACATCACTATTTATACGTGGATTGTGCGGTTCAGCCGTAATACTTCTCACAAACACATACAGCGCTGAGAGCACGAGGCTGCTATAAACAAATCTCGCCCAGCCTGCCGCAGGCCAGGGCTCAATACGGTACAGAGCGCAACACGCTCTTCGGGCCAAATTCATAGAGAAATGACCTAACTATCTTAAATAATAATATTTTCGGGAGAATTGCAAGGAGAATCTAATTCAATTTCCGGCCCTGGTGCCCTCTCAATTATTTGCCATACAGGTGCTCAGCTGACCTATGGCCGCCTTGGCTTCGTCCAGTGTGGCAACGTGCCCCTTGTTTGGGCTCGTAAACTGGAGTTTCCGATCGGATAGAAACTTGTAATTCTTCGGATACCGACCCACTAACTCGGCTAATAGAGGAGGGGACAGGGGGGTAACCTTGTAAAATGAAAAGATCATGGAACCCTTGTTCAGGTCCAACTTCACCGCACCTATTCTTTTGAGGCCCACCTTGATCCGGATGACTGAGATCAGGTTCAGGACCTCCTGTGGCATAGGACCAAAACGATCCTGGATCTCCTTGACCATCTCATCCAGTTCCGATTCCTGCTTGATAACAGCCAAGCGCCTGTAGACCTCCAGCCTGACATCGCTCTCCTCGATGTAATCGTGAGGAATAAAGACCGGTAAGTCTGTATTTATTTCCGGGAATATCTCTTCCTGCCATACCTCTCCTTTGAGCTCCGCAATTGACTGTTCTATGAGTTTCAAATACAGCTCGTACCCGATGGCCTTTATGTGACCCGACTGTGCGAAACCAAGGATGTTTCCCCCGCCTCGTATCCTCAAATCATGGAGTGCAATATTGACCCCCGAGCCCAACTGAGAGAAGTCCATGAGGACCTTGAGCCTTTTCTGCGCATCATTCGTAAGGGTGGAGGTCGCCGAGATCAAGAGATATGCGTAGGCCCTGATATCGGCCCTGCCAACTCTGCCCCTGAGCTGGTAGATCTCAGCCAGGCCGAAGCGGTCAACATCATTAATAATAATGGTATTGGCAGACGGGATATCCAGGCCCGAATCTATAATAGTTGTACAGACGAGAACATCTGTCTCCCGGTTCAGAAACCGCATCATCGCCTTTTCCAGATCCCTCTCTCTCATCTGACCGTGGGCAATGCCGATCCTGGCGCCGGGAACGAGGCTTTTCAACCTGTCTGCCATTCCAGCAATGGTTTGCACCCTGTTATGAACGAAAAAAACTTGCCCCTTCCTGTCTAACTCCCTTTCTACGGCATGAGAAATGACGCCTTCATCAAACTTGCTCACATAGGTCTGGATGGATAATCTGTCGGCAGGTGAGGTCTGCATCATGCTCATATCCCTCACACCAATCAGGGACATATGGAATGTCCTCGGGATCGGGGTAGCTGTCATGGCCAGAACATCAACGAAGTGTCGATACCTCTTCAATTTCTCCTTGTGCCTGACCCCAAAGCGCTGTTCCTCGTCAATGATCAGCAGACCGAGGTCCTTGAAGATCACACTATCGGAGAGGATCTTATGCGTCCCGATAACAATATCGATCTCTCCCCGGGCCAGATCGCGAGTGATCCTCTTTTGGTCCGAACTCGAAAGAAAGCGGCTTAAGACAGCTATCTTCACCGGATACCGCCTAAACCGTCTCGTAAAGGTCTGGTAATGCTGCTCAGCCAAAACCGTAGTGGGGACGAGGAAAGCTACCTGTTTTCCGTCCATAACTGCCCTGAAAGAAGCCCTTATTGCCACCTCTGTTTTGCCAAACCCCACATCACCGCAAATAAGCCGGTCCATGGGCCTCTCTGACTCCATGTCTGAGCATACGTCTTCAATAGCCTTGACCTGATCGGGGGTTTCTTCGTACTCAAAGGTTGCTTCAAACTCCCTGTAATAATTATCCGGCTTGGAAAAGGCAAAACCCTTGAGGAACTTCCTCATGCTATAGATCTTAACGAGGTCCTTGGCTATCTTATCGATTGCCTTTTTGGCCTTCTGTTTCGCAACAATCCAAGATCTCCCGCCAAGCCTATCCAGGAGAGGTTGCTCGTCATCTACTCCAACATACTGCTGGATACGGTCAATCCTGTCTGCAGGTATGTACAGTCGATCATGACCGGCATATTCAATGGTAACGAAATCCCGCTCCCTCCCGCTGACCTCCATCTTGGAAAGGCCGCCGTATCGCCCGATGCCGTGATCCTGATGGACAATCAAATCCCCGAATTTCAACTGGCTCAGCCCCGTCCAGGGAATTGCCTGCACCTTGTCTCTGGTGATCCTCCTTTCTCTGTGCTTCTTTTCGCCGAATATCTCGTCTTCGGTAATGACGGTCAGGGCCGAATCCAGAAACCGAAACCCTTGAGAAAGATGTCCTAAACAGATGTATAGCCCCTTTCTCCGCGGTATCTGGTGCCAGCCCGAAACTATGTCTCGGACAGCAAGCTGATAATTGAGCAAGATCTCCTTGAGGCGCTGCGCCTGCTGCTCGGTGCGGCAGATGAGGACAACCCGATTTCCTTGTTCAATCCATTCCCTGACCTTTGCCCACAAGGGCGCCAGCGAGACCTTTTTAAGACCACCACCCTGCAACTCGAGGGGAATTCCCGGCTCCAATGATCCTCTAAAATCCACAACCAACCCTGTCCCTTTCAGGCTGGTGCTGACAGGGAGGTTGAATAAAGCGATCCTTGGATATCCGGCAAGGGAGTCTTCCAGCTCTTCTTTTTTCAGAAAAATCCCATCGGTCTGAGGAAACGGCCTGCCCTCTTCTTCGGCCTCATCCAGAAATCTCTGGGCCTCTCTTGCAAACCGTTCAGACACGGATTGGGCGTTTTCTCTCAGTTTCTCTGATGCAACAAGGCATACATGACTCTCCTCCGGTAAGTAGTCAAATACGGCGTCGAGATGGGAGTAAAAATGTCGGATCCACCCCTCCTGACCCGGAAACCCCCCACCCGTCTCAGAGCCTACAGGGAGCCTCCCCATTGATCGTGCCCGCTTGACGTTGGCGTGAGTCTGGATGATTTCATTTGCCGGGAGGATAGTCAGCTCGTTGATTTGACTCATCGATCTTTGACTGACTGGATCGAAGAACCTTATTGATTCTACCGTGTCGCCCCAGAACTCAACCCTAACAGCCGAGTCATACAGGGGGGAGTACAGATCGATGACTCCGCCCCTTACGGAAAAATCGCTCCGTTCTTCAACCAGTGAGGTCCGGAAATACCCAAAGGCTACCAACCTCCTGATCAGATCATCCCGGTCTATGTCCTCGCCAACTGCCAGGTACTCAACTGAGGAAAGGAAGACGTCCTTAGGCACCAAGCGGGTCATGATTGCCTCTAAAGAGGTAACAACAACCGGATTCTCTGCTGTTGCCAGTGAATATAACGCCTCTATCCTTTGGCTGATCAACTCCTTGGGAGGACTCAGTCCTGTTAAGGGGGAGATATTGTACGAAGGAAAAAGGAGTAATCTCCTCTCATTGCGGTCATGGAAAAAGAATTCCAGGTCTTTGTAAAATGTCCCTGCCTCTTCAGAGCTAGGGAGAATGATAAGACACGGATTAGAGATCTCGCCCAGAAGCAACGACAGGAGGTACGCTAGAGCAGATTCGCTCACACCGGTTACCTCTGCCAAAGCCTCCTTCTCTCGTATTCCCTTTTTTAGGAGTGCTACCTTGTCCGTGCTGAGTCCCATATTACCTGATCTTCCAGATTTCCTTTGTGCCCTAGAACCGAAACCCCGCTTGTTCCGGGAATTACCACTCCCCTTAGCCCTTACAACGAAAAAGAATATAGATGAGCAAAAGGGACCGGTCAAGCGATTAAAACAGAAAGGCCACAATCCACACCCCCTTTCAGTTCCCGAGATTTGAGCATGGGATAGGGCCTTCGAATCACCGCTTACACCCCTTGTCAGTCAAGCAATTCCCGGTTCAGTAAGCCAAACGAGAATTGTTGACAATTCCCCTACCAATCCTTAACTTTTAAAACAAAAAACCATTTCAGTTCAAAGGCTTAGATCTTTTGAAAAAGCCAGCGTGGGTCTATAAATAAAGAAATGGCTTTATGGTCGTGCCTTTGGACTTTTACATACTGTAACGGGACAGGAGGAAGAATCATGATGCGTTTTGATAAGTTCACGCTCAAGGCCCAAGAGGTTATCCAGAATTCTCAGGATATCGCATCCCAGAGAGGCCATCAACAGATCGAGCCTGAACATCTGCTCTATGCAATTCTTGAGCAGAGGGAAGGCATTATCCCGCCCCTACTGGGAAAGATAGGCGTGGAGGAAGATGCTATCGTTCAGGAACTGGGAGAAGCACTGGATCAGTTACCTTCGGTAAGCGGTGGTGGAATTGACAGTGCCTATATTTCACCTCGATCAAAAGCCGTATTTGATCATGCACTCAAAGAGGCCAAGCAGATGCGAGATGAATACGTAAGCGTAGAGCATCTTCTTTTGGCCATAACCGATGACAAGCAGGGAAAGGCTTCCAAGATCCTGTCTGCCCATGGCTTGACCAGGGATACCATACTAAAGGCCCTGATCGATATACGAGGTTCGCAGCGAGTAACCGATGCAACCCCGGAGGATAAATATCAGGCTATTGAACGGTTTAGCCGCGATCTCACCCAAATGGCTGAGGAAGATAAGCTCGACCCGGTTATCGGCAGGGATGATGAAATAAGGCGGGTAATCCAGGTTCTTTCCAGGAGGACAAAGAACAACCCCGTTTTGATTGGAGAACCCGGGGTGGGCAAGACAGCCATTGCCGAAGGCCTCGCCCAGAGGATTATTCATGGAGATATCCCTGAAACCTTAAAAGACAAAAGGGTGGTGGCATTGGATATGGGCGCACTGATCGCAGGAGCCAAGTATAGGGGCGAGTTTGAGGACAGGTTGAAGGCCTTTCTCAAGGAAGTAACCGAAGCAGCAGGCGCCATTATCCTGTTCATCGACGAACTGCACACCCTGGTGGGCGCCGGGGCTGCCGAGGGCGCAGTGGATGCGTCTAACATGCTCAAACCGGCTCTGGCACGCGGCGAGCTCAGGTGCGTTGGCGCCACAACGATCAAAGAATACCGGAAATACATAGAAAAGGATGCTGCCCTTGAAAGGCGTTTCCAGCCAATCATGGTAGATGAGCCGAACGTGGAAGACACCATCTCCATACTCCGCGGGGTGAAAGAGAAATACGAAGTCCATCACGGTGTAAGGATTAAGGACTCGGCCCTCGTTGCAGCAGCCGTGCTTTCAAACAGATATATCACCGACCGTTTCCTCCCTGATAAAGCCATAGACCTGGTTGATGAGGCCACCAGCAGACTGCGGATAGAGATCGACAGTCTGCCATCTGAAATAGACGACCTCCGCAGAAGAATGACCCAATTAGAAATCGAAAAAGAGGCGCTTAAGAAGGAGTCGGACAATCCCTCAAAGCAACGGTTAAAGAAGATCGACGAGGAATTGGATGATTTGAGGGCACAGAGCGAGGAGATGACCGGCCACTGGATGAGGGAAAAAGAGATCATCGGGCGAATCAGGGAAGTAAATGAGAAGATCGATGCCGCAAAATCTGAGGCCCAGGCTGCCGAAAGACAAGGAGACTTGGCAAAGGCCGCCGAGCTGAGATACAGCACGATTCTAGAGCTGGAAAAAAGCCTCACCGAGGCCAATACTCAGCTGAGCGAGCTCCAGGCAAACAAAAAGATGCTCAAAGAGGAAGTGGACAGCGATGACATAGCCCAGGTTGTATCCAAGTGGACCGGCATACCCGTCGATAGGATGATGGAGGGTGAACGGGAAAAGTTGCTGAAGATGGAAGAGCGGATTGGCAAGCGGGTTATTGGGCAGGAAGAGGCTATACAGGCCGTGGCCAACGCTGTTCGCAGGGCACGTTCAGGGCTTCAGGATCCGAACAGACCAATTGGCTCATTCATTTTCCTTGGCCCTACCGGTGTGGGAAAGACCGAGCTTGCCAAGGCGCTGGCGGAGTTCCTTTTCGATAACGAGCAGTACATGATCAGGATAGATATGTCCGAGTACATGGAAAAACACTCGGTAGCAAGGATGATAGGGGCACCACCGGGCTATGTTGGCTATGAGGAAGGGGGATATCTTACCGAATCGGTTAGAACCCATCCCTATTCCGTGATCCTCTTGGATGAAATAGAGAAGGCCCATCCGGATGTCTTCAATGTCCTTCTTCAGATCTTAGATGACGGCAGGATGACCGATGGCAAGGGAAGGACCGTCGATTTCACGAATACGGTCCTGATCATGACATCCAATATCGGCAGCCAGATCATCAGAGAGCTGGCCGGTAAGGAAAAAGAAAAGATGGCTAGCGGTGTTATGGAGATGCTCCGTAACACTTTTCGGCCCGAATTCCTGAATAGGATCGACGAGACCATAATCTTTAACTCCCTGGGTCAGGAAGAGATAAAGAAGATCATCGACATACAGATTGCCCTGCTCAGCAAGAGGTTGGAGGACCGCAAGATAACCCTTCATTTGACTGATGGGGTTAAAGAGTTCCTGGCTGAAGCGGGATTCGATCCCGTATATGGGGCAAGACCGCTCAAGAGGGCTATTCAACGCTACATTGAAGATGAGCTGGCCTTGAAGATACTCAGTGGAGATGTTGAAGACGGAAGCGATCTCACGGTTGACGTGGAGCATGGTAAGGTTGTATTTAAATAAGCTTCACAGGTGGAGATACTATGCTTCGAAAAAGATTAGCATTCAGTGGCAACGGAAGCGTTTTCGCCTTTTTCGTCTTGGGTTTTTGCGCGCTTCTCCAATTGTCATTTCCACCAACAAGTCGAGCTGAACAGCCCTTTCCCAGGGAAAACGCCGTTGTAAGGGCCGTCCGGAAGGTAAGCCCCGCTGTAGTCAACATTAGTACCAGCAAGCTCGTTGAGACAGGTGTAAGTCCTTTTTTCTCCTTTGAAAACGACGATTTCTTCAACAGATTCTTCAGGGACTTTTTTGAGCCTCGCAAAAGGCAGTATGTTCAGAACAGCCTTGGTTCAGGTGTCATCATTGACAGTACCCAGAAGTATATCCTCACCAATCACCATGTTATCGTCAGGGCATCAAAAATAATGATAACCCTGGCCGACCAGCAGGAGTTTGAAGCTCGGGTTGTCGGTACAGATCCTGAATCTGATCTCGCTGTCCTCAAGATCGAATCAGATACCATTTTACCGGCTATCCGTATGGGCAGGTCAGACGACCTCATGATAGGGGAAACCGTTATTGCTATCGGCAATCCGTTCGGTCTCTCTCATACGGTTACAACTGGGGTAATCAGTGCCCTGAACAGATCCGTGAGAACTCAGAGTGGCGTCTACCATAATTTTATCCAGATCGATGCGTCGATAAACCCCGGAAACAGCGGCGGTCCCTTGCTGAACATCAACGGTGAACTCGTGGGCATCAATACGGCCATCTATTCCGGGGCCGAGGGAATTGGCTTCGCCATTCCAATCGACAGGGCAAGGCGTATTGTCAGTGACCTGATAAATTACGGCAGGGTTCATACCGCCTGGTTGGGTATCATGGTTCAGGATCTGACCAAGAACTTAATCGACTACTTCCGCTTGCCCGTTGACCGCGGCGTCTTGATTACCCAGGTTGTGCCCGGGTCACCGGCCGAGGACAAGGGCCTTAACCGAGGGGATGTGATTACTGAGCTCAACAAGAATAATATCGGGTCCAGTCGAGATTACTACGACCAGTTATCACAGCATACGGCAGATGAAGTGCTTCACCTCACCCTCATCAGGGACGGAAAGAGAGAAGAGATGAGCATAAAGGCTGCCTCGTTCCCGCCCGAGCTTGCCTTGGATCTGGCATTTGACCGGCTCGGTTTCAAGGTAGAAGATCTAAACAAGCGCCTTGCCGCTCAGTATAGGTTGGAGAACAAAGAAAGCCTGGTTATTGTGGCCGTCAAGAAAGGCTCTCAATCAGACAAAATCGGTATCGAGCCTGGCGATCTGGTGAGGGGAATAAACGATCTGTCGATTAACAACAAGCAAGACTTCACCCGGGCAGTCATCAGATACCGGCTTAAGGAACAGGTAACGGTGCTCATTCAGAGGGGCTGGAGAGTCTATTCCGTTTCCTTCAAGATGTAGCCTATGGGCGATATCGTTTCTGGTCGAACTCCTTTTGGCCCTCCCTCAATTCCTGAATGTTCTTGAGGATCGTCTTGGCCTTGGTGATTAGATAATCTACCCTCTTATAGTTCGGATCCACAGTCCAAACCAAGTTCCATTCTCGAATGGCCTCGGTCAGTTGTTCCTTGTCGAAGAACTGGATCCCTTGTTTATAGTGCTCTTCCTTGTAGGAGATCTTGCTTTTTTCAAGGTAGTCGACACATTCCCGGCAGTCAGCCTTATAGCGCAGGCATGCCTCGAATTCATCTCGAGCTGCAAGGTAATCCTTGCCCTCAAAAAGGAGCATGCCCTTTCGCACATGAGACTTGCAGACGTACTCACGGGCGACATCGTCCCCAGGGGACACGTTAAGGACTTTGTTAAAACTATTAATTGCCTCCTGATAGTATCCGAGCATAAACAGCTCAATTCCGTCCTCACGATAGCTCGCAACCTGATCAAGCAGTTCATCATGCTTGTCTGCTACGGTAGCCTTCTCCACGGGCCCTAATTTTTCCGAGGCATATCGATCCCATTCCCATAATTCCAAATCCCCGATCTCCGTTCGATCTGACTCGATGAATTCCTCGTTATCCTTGAATGCCACGCCTTCAACCTCAGGAACCTTAATCTCTTGACCGACACGGACTTGAGTGGCATCCATTATGTTATTGTATTCTGCGATAAGCGGGAATTTACGGTAATCTCCATAGTAAATCTCAGCCAGCTTCGAAAGATTTTGTCCCGGCTGAATGGTATGTACAATATAGCGCTTTATCTGGATTCGTTTCCGCGTGATGAGCATTTTTGCCGCGTTCTCATGGTTGGGCCAGAGCCTCAAGGCAATGAGGAATTGGTGACGGGCATGGGCATATTTCCCCTCTTTATGGAGCTTAAGACCGGCCTCGTAATGGTGCTGTGCTGAATTCCGTAATTCCCTTTCAACTCGCCTGCGGCCCTCATCGGCCTCCTGATCAAGGGGATTAACCGTCAGTGCAAGCTTATAATGCTTGAGGGACGAAACGAGTTCACCCGCCCGTTCATATTCCCGGCCGATTCGCGCATATATTTGACACAGGTCTTTCTTGAGCACTTCAAAGGGAACTCGCCCGATTTCTTCTGGGGGCTTCTTCACCCGGGGTGCGCAACTCGATAACAACGCCAGTGCAAGTCCTAGGAGAATGATTCTGAGGCAGTGTTTTTTCATAGGGTTTTACTCGAGTGCAAATTCATGAAAGCATTTCACCCTCTGGAGAAAAGTCTCCATATCTTTCTTTATGATAGGATCCCGTTTCAGGGCGAGGGGATCTGCAAAAAACGGGTTGCCTCCCCTTTGTACAGTCAACCCAAGCTTGTAGCCCGCCTCTTCCGCAATCAGCAATACCCTCTGATTGTAATCGTTATAAGGATATGCCAGGTAAATGGTATCCTGCTTCAGTTCTTTATCTATGAGTTGCTTGGAGACAATGAGCTCTTTGCGAATCCGCTCCAAATAGGCCTGATCATCCTCACCCTCCTTTTTCTTGGTGAGGTCGCAATGGGTGACTGTGTGGGCACCAACCTCGAATCCACGGGCCTTCATCTCCCTCAGCTGATCCCATGTAATTGCCCCCTCTGAAATACCGACATAATCTGTGTAAATGAAAAGGGTCGCCTTAAAATCGAATTCGTTGAGGATAGGATAAGCAATATCATAAGCGCTTCGGTAGCCGTCATCAATAGTGATAACGACTGACCTTTCGGGCAGCGAGCGCCGGTATTGCAGAAAATCGTAGAGCTCCCTCAGGGTTACGATCCGGTAGTTATTTTCCTTCAGATATCTCATTTGCTTTTCAAAAACATGAGCGGGCATACAGTTCGAAGACTTGCAGTTTTCCGCAAACCGATGGTAACAGAGTATCGGTACCACCTGGTAACCCTCAGGGGCGAGACCCCCTTTGTTCACTTCCCTCAGGGGGATCACAACGATCTTGCCGGGTTGAAAACTCGCGCCCTTATTTTCATCCTCGATTATCCACGACCTCTTGGAATCACCGAGAAACCGCTCGGCCAGGAAATGGGGGGTTTCCCCTCCTCTCAGTTGATAGATCACATAATCATCTGAACGAAAAACGGCAGGCTCGGAAACCTGATCCTTCACAGTTGCTTCCCTCTCGCCCTTGAGGACAGTTTCCTCGGTAGCAGATGACCACATCACTACCGAAAACACTCCGGCAAGCACCATGAGCGTTGAAAACAACCAGTTCATTCTTGGCTTCCTCTGTCTATTAAACTGCGCCTCGATTGTGGAGGCAATTAAGGGGAAATTGCCGGGCACTCATCTTATTTCATTCCCCACTCGAAATACGTCTTCTACCTGATTATTCGGACATTTTCTACCATT
>CP070657.1:2621812-2638049 GCA_020355085.1 Deltaproteobacteria bacterium | reverse complement strand
GATCACGAGCCCCTCCTGGGGTTTCTCTTTGGCGGTATCGGGGATGATGATGCCCCCTTTGGTCTTGTCTTCCTCTTCCACTCGCTTGACAATGACGCGGTCGTGTAACGGTTGAATGTTCATGGTGTTGTTCCTCCTTATTTAAGAGTAGTTTGATGAAAAAATGCGGCTTGTTGCGTAAGTGATTTGCAATAAATCGTAGAAGTCATACAGCATTGTATGGTGATAACACACTGATTTTATTGACTTATGTTATGGATTGAAAAAAAATAACCATGCTTTTCGAATTGTCAAGGACTTGCCTGCATTTTTGGGTTGATCGAACCTGTTCGCTGTGGGTCTAGCGCAGTAAACCTTGTTTGACCTAGCCCCCTAAAGTTTGATAGTGTTATGTTTGTGCGCTGTATCAACGCGGACTGCAACAATGAATTGCGAAACAGTTTCTGCCCCTTTGAGAAATCTGTGGAAGTCATAGCTGCGAGGGATATCCGTGGGGGATGTATTTCAGTTCCTGTCCAGTGCTTCTCTTGAAAAACTCACCGGGAAAAAGGCTTACACCCTGGTCGAGCTCCTCACGCTGATGAAAGCCTGTCCCGATTCCTCCATCTTCTATCATACATTTTCCGCCTTCTTAAAGATGCGAGAGGTTCAGGTGCCGTTTAATAGTGATTTTGCCATCTGGGTTTCCAGGGCTCTTAATGAGAGGGCTTTGGCTGAAAAGCTCATGGCGGTGGATTTGTCCGAACATAGCACCATCAAGAGCTTGAGAAAGCGTCTTGTTGAAATCATAGAGAGCTACAAGGAGCAGAAGCCTGGAGCCTTTCAAAAAACCGCTGATGAGCCCTTCTATCTCTATGACGTGGTCAGGATTGTTTACCTAACGGACGACTTCGCCTATGACCTCGAGAGCTTTCGTGAAGTGCTTTCACACATCAGCATCTATTCGCTCTATTTTCATTTTATTGAATCGAGGCTCACTACACAGCTTCAGGCCGACGACTTTTCAACGTGGATACAAGAGAGCCTTCGCATCCCTAGCTTGGCTCAAGCGATACGGAGAATAGACATAAACGTATTTACATTAGAGGGGCTTCGATCACGAATAATTCAGTTGATCGATGACCATTTGCAAAGAGCCCCCAGCTTAGCTGAGCCAAGACAAAGGCCAGATGGTCTCGAGGAGCGCAGATGACCGTGAGGAGGAGAAATGGTTGCACCAACCCTTTTGGACTATAAGGAGGTTGTTGGGCCGGCCATCATTGAGGAGCTCACCATCCTGGCCTCGCACGTGGGAAATCGGTCAATCAAGATGGTGAACTCGACAGCAGTTGGCGGCGGGGTAGCGGAGATGCTTCGACGTATTGTGCCACTGCTGAATGAGCTCGGTATCCAGGTTCAGTGGGAGGTCATTAAGGGCGACGAGCGGTTCTTTGAAATCACCAAGGCATTTCACAACGCACTCCAGGGTAAGGAAGAGCATTTCGATGAGGATACGCTTGGGGCCTATCTTGCATGTAATGAAGAGAATAACCGCGAGATGAGTTTTGACCAAGACCTCATCGTCATCCATGATCCCCAGCCCGCTGCCTTAATCAATTGGAATCAGAAAAGAAAGAATAGGTGGGTGTGGAGATGTCATATCGATATGTCTCATCCCAGCAAACAGATCTGGGAATTTCTTAAGCCATATGTAGAGAAGTACGATTCGGCCATATTTTCATCGGCCATCTTTTCTCCGGAGTTATCTATTCCCCAGTATCGGTTTTATCCGGCCATCGATCCTTTGGACGACAAAAACAAGGAATTAAACCCCTCCTATATTGACAAAGTTTTGACAAAGTACGGGGTGCCCAGAGACAAACCTATTGTGACCCAGATCTCCCGCTATGACCCGTGGAAAGATCCGGTGGGCGTTGTTCAGGCCTTCAAGATGGCACGAAAATATGTCGACTGCCGCCTTGTTATGGTGGGCGACAAAGCGGAAGATGATCCTGAAGCGGAAGCTATTCTGGAGCGTGTCAAAGTGGAGGCAGGGAATGATCCGGATATTCATGTCATTTTCTTGACTCGCTCTATTGCAACTGAGATCAATGCCTTACAACGAGCCTCTGATATTGTCCTGCAAAAATCCTTGCGGGAAGGATTTGCGCTAACGGTTTCTGAGGCACTTTGGAAAAAACGGCCGGTGATAGGTGGCGCTGTGGGCGGAATACCGGCACAGATAATGGATGGGTATACCGGGCTTTTGGTCCATTCGGTAGAGGGGGCCAGCCTTGGAATTCGCACACTGTTGACTCAGCCCGATTTTGCCACGATATTAGGTAATAACGGGTATGAGCGCGTTAAGAATGAATTCCTTATTACAAAGAACCTGAAGCGATACCTCCTCTTGCTTCTTGCCCTCGATCGACCTCTGGAGCAGCAGATCTTCCTGAATTGACGACTCCTGTGAAGGAATATGCAACGGTCTTGGCTGGGAGGAGCAGTTTCACTTGGCCCTCGGTGATACCAACTTTTTCAAGAGCAATAGGACATCTTCTTGAGACTCTAAATTGAACCTCGCCAGAGAGGAGCTCAAACCTACCTTGAAAGAATAAGCATATTCCGGGAGAACATTAAAGGTATCTTCATCGGTCCTGTCATCGCCTATTGCCAGAATGAAATCGTGTTGTCTTTGTTCAATCAATCGCGATGCCGCTCGCCCCTTGTTTATGGCGCTGTTCTTCACCTCCACAACCTTGATGCCTTCCAAAATCTGAAGATTGAGATTGGCGGTCAGGTTGGAAAGCTCATCAATCAGCTCCAGTACCCTCATGGTGCCGAGCTCAGAGTCGGTAATCCTGTAATGCCAGACCAGGGAGAATTCCTTTTCTTCAATAAAGGAGCCGGGAGTTTGCTCCCTATAGGCCTCCAGTATTGGTCGGATCTCCTTCTTCCATTTATCTGTAAGGGGTTCTATCATCACCCATTGCCTTTGTTTGAGCCATACACCATGTTCGGCAACAAGGCTCAGGCCTAGATGCTGAAACCATTGATCGAGGGTATCCTTATCCCGACCACTGAGAATAACAACTTCATTCTTAGGATCCACAACAAGGGACTTTAGTAACTGGAGAAGATTATCTCCAGGCCTCGCTTCTTCCGGTTTTCCGAAGAATGGCACAAGGGTGCCGTCATAATCCAATAACAAGAGACGCCTTTTCGCTTTATCATATTCCCTCAGTAAACCCTTTTCCACTTCAGCGGTCAGTATGGTTGCGCGCGTCTCTTTATGCAATTTCTTCGTATGATCCAGTTTATCCATAAACCACTCGGTCTTTCACATCATATGCGCTGGCACAGGTAGCTTCGAGGTGGAAACGGATGGCCGTTTTCATTCGAATTGAAGCTGGTAAGCAAAGGATGCATTGATGTTCAGAAAATCAACCTGAATACTTTCAGGAAATGGTGGAAAAGGATGTGCCGATCGTATGGCTTTAAGGGCGTATTTATCCAGGATTTCGTATTCAGAGGAGCGCACCACGCGCAGATCTACGAGGTTGCCCCTGCTGTCGAGCCTAAAGAGTATCATCAGGGTTCCTTGGATCAGGTTCTCTTGGGCATATAGCGGATAGGCCCAGTGAGAACGTATTCTTTCCTTAATTACTGTGGTGTAGGGAACATAGGCGGTATCTTTCGTATCTAGGGAGATAGTTGCTTCCTTGGGTTCAAGGGGCGGTTCAATGTGGATTTGTCTCACAGGGGGAAACTCCTCCCTTTCGTTCTTCAGGATCTCTTCTACAGGGGGACGTATCAAATCGACCGTGTATGTTCGACGAGGACTCCTGAACCATGTACCCGGGAAAATTCCCTGTAGAACGAGAATTGCGATGATGTGTATGACCATCGAGAGGGAAAAGGCTAAGACGAAAATACGCCTACCCTCTAAATCCATGAGGTAATCAGTTATGTTCACTGCTCCTCTCCGGCCCGTTGACCCAAAGCTCCTCACTTTTTTCAAACCACCAATCGCTGCTATCGGTGGAGGTAATTTCATCAGCCAGTTTCTTGGCGAAATCAGTGACAAGGCGCTTGACGGAGTAGCGCAACCACTCATCCGCCGATTGGTTGCCCAGATCCTTCTGTCGCTTTAACTCCAAGATAAAGTCGATTTGGTCGGCATCCTGAGTCAGTTTAGCTTCGATAGTTTCCCGTGAATTGAATTCATTAATCAGGGAAACGATCTCCTGGCCAAAGGGAAGTTCCTTGGCCAGATCGTTGATTGCACCGTCTTCGTTAACGGCAACGTATTTCTTGTTTACGTAATTGTGATCGCCGGTTCTGGCCTCATGAAAGTCGTGAAATAAGCTCATGAGAACCACTTTCTGTATATCGGCTTTAGGTTCGTTTTTCGCAAGCACGTATGCGATGACAGCGACCCGAAAGGAGTGCTCAGCTACGGATTCTCCGCCGGTGCCTAAAAATTGGTAACCAGACCTGGGAATTCTCTTAAGCATACCGATCTCAAAAAGAAAATTTACGCTCTCTCTCATGAAATTTGCCTCCTCTGCGTCAAAGATCAGGTGTTCTGATTTTGAAGAACGAGCACGGACAGGCCTCTCCCCTTTCTAAGCATACCCTCACGAGGCGTTGGTCTGCATGAGCTCTATTTCCCCCCAGCTTGCCACTGTTTCGCCTATTATGACCACGGCGCCCCTAATATCTTCGTATCCCTTGAATGATTCTATTTCACTCGCAAGCTTGGATTTGCTGGTTACCTTGTTTCCGAGGGCGGTGGCTGCCGCGTCGGCAATGGATGCCGAAGAGGCGACAACACAGACTGCATCGGCAATGCCGAGACTGAGGGAATGCCCGATAGTGCCTGAGGAGGTGCAAACGCCCAGCGGCATCCGCTCGGGTTGCAAAACGAGGCCGAGCCGATTGGTCAGAGGGGAGCTTCCTGCGAAGATCGAAACCGTGGCGGGCCTTTTGGTTTTAACGAAGATATCACCGCCATTTTCGACAAGGACCTCCTCTGAATATCCCAAGAGATCAGTGCCCACAAAGTGGGCTATGGCTCCTGCCACAGCTGCCATAGGCCCTACGGCAAATCTGCGTGTAGCCCGGATCATATCTCTTACGATAGGCGGAGCAAAGGGATCCTCGGGGTAGGGGAGAAGGGTTGACAGAAACTCCGGCCTTTTCTTTATGTAGTCCTCAAGGTGTCTCCGATAGTGGTGTACCCTATCCTTAGCCTGTTCGCTCAGATCAGTGGCGGCGCTAACCAGCAGATCGGTTTCCTTGATCAGAACCCTACGGGAGATCAAGCCCTTTGGATGCGCCCTTTTTCTGTATGGGTGATCCTTGCTTCCTGATCGGGTTTGTGTGGTCTGTTGCACGGGTCGTATTGACTAAACCTTTTGCCTGGTTTCCGTAACTGTGACGCAAAACTTATCAGGCAGTCACAGATGGCCAAGCTCTGCACTGGAATTCCTCTTTTCTGGGCAAGGTGCTGCTCTGTGTTTGCCGGGGTCTGCACCAGGGGGAAGCGCCAGTTATTCGACCTGGTAGTTAGGGGCCTCTTTTGTAATAATCACATCATGCACATGTCCCTCCCTGAGGCCGGCCGCGGTGATCCTCAAAAAGGTGGCCTTGGCCTGAAGTTCCTTGATCGAGGCTGCTCCCACATACCCCATGCCAGCCCTGAGGCCCCCGATGAGCTGGTATATGGTGTCTGCTATGGGGCCTCGGTAAGGAACTCTTCCTACTATACCCTCTGGCACCAGTTTCGAATCTCCCTCCATTCCTTCCTGAAAGTAACGATCCTTGCTTCCCTCCTTCATGGCTTCTATAGAGCCCATGCCTCGGTAAACCTTATACCTCCTTCCCTGGAAAAGCACTGTCTCTCCAGGGCTTTCCTCTGTGCCTGCCAGCAGAGAGCCAATCATTATTGAAGACGCACCCCCGGCCAAGGCCTTGGTAATGTCGCCCGAATATCGTATTCCACCGTCTGCGATGATCGGAATGCCCGCCTTCAATGCCTCTTGAGCACACTCCATGATAGCGGTCATTTGCGGCACACCCACGCCGGCAATTATTCTTGTGGTGCATATTGAGCCCGGGCCTATTCCGACCTTCACCGCGTCCGCACCGGCTGCAATGAGAGCCCTCGTGCCTTCGGCTGTGGCCACATTGCCTACCACCAGCTCGACATCCGGAAAATCCCTTCTGATTTTCCTTGTTGCCTCTAAGACCCCTTTCGAATGCCCGTGAGCAGCATCGATAACGATTACATCTACGTTTGCGGCTACAAGCCGTGCAACCCTCTCCTCTCTATCCGGTCCAACCCCAACTGCTGCGCCAACTCGCAGCCTGCCGTGTTGGTCCTTGCACGCGTCAGGATATTTCTTGATCTTTTCTATGTCCTTAATGGTTATGAGCCCCTTGAGTTTTCCGGCGTCATCAACAACCAGGAGTTTCTCTATCCTTCGCTCGTGGAGAAGGGCCTTGGATTCCTCCAGAGTGGTCCCAACGGGAACGGTGGCCAGATTCTCTTTAGTCATTACATCTCCGACCTTATTTTCGAGATCCGTTTCAAAGCGTAAGTCCCTGTTGGTTATGATGCCGACTAGGTTGCCGGATTTAACAACCGGTACCCCTGAAATCCGGTATTTTTCCATGATATTGAGAATTTCGAGGATCTTCTGATCCGGATCAATGGTGATAGGATCGAGAATCATCCCGCTCTCTGATTTCTTGACCTTCTCTATCTCCAGGGCCTGCCTCTCGGGAGTCAAATTCTTATGTATGAATCCCAATCCACCCTGTCTGGCCAGGGCTATTGCCGCTTCAGATTCGGTAACCGTATCCATTGCCGAACTCACGATTGGTATAGTGAGCTCGATGTTTCGAGAGAGCCTCGTCCTTATATCCACATCCTTGGGCAATACGGCCGACTCCCCTGGGACCAAAAGGATATCGTTAAAGGTAAGCGCTTCTTTTAGTGCTCGGTTATCCATCTCTTGCTCCTTCCATATGCTGTATCAAGACCCCCTCTAATAGATCGCTGTAACTAACAATTATCTCATCTTTTCCAAAATAATCCATGAATTTCACAATCATGAGGGTACCTGGTAGAATGATATCCTCTCTACCAGGTTCAAGACCAACGGTGCTTAGTCTTTCAGTTGCGGGCAGGTCTTTCAGATTTTCAAACAGGTCTTCAGCAGCGTTCTTTCCAATGCTTAGCCCGTGCAAGGTTTCTTCGCTGAAATTGTTACCAGATACACCGTGTATTATGGCGCCGAGCGTTACCGCTGTTCCACCGGTACCCAACAAAACGCATGCTTCGCTTTTTAATTCCCTGAGTGTGGCAAGTTTCCTATCACATATATCTTGGATATGCTCGCTCAACCGGCTTATCTCGTGGTCTTTTGGAGGATCGCTCGCTAAATAGGTTTCCATTGATGTGACCACACCAAGCGGGACCGAGACATATGTCGTTTTCCCTTCATTCTTCAAGATGAATTCCGTACTTCCCCCGCCGAGATCGAAGATACCAGCCGATTGAGGTTTTGGCCTGAATGAGGAGAGAACCCCTATCTCGGTCAATCTTGCTTCTTCTTGCCCCGTGATAATGTCAATCTCGCACCCCAGTTGTTCGGCCATTAAGGCAATAAAGGCATCTCGATTGGCTGCCTCTCTGACCACCCCGGTGGCTACCGCAATGGGAGAGGCAACACCAAACCGATTTGCTATTTCAAGAAACTCCTTGAGAGTGGCAATGCTCCTGGCCATGGGGTAAGGCTTAAGCGTTGCGCTTCGGTTCTTGTTGAAATCCTCACCCAGTCTCGTAATGGCGCGTTTTCGGAGGATCGGGATAAGAGGGGTACCCGCTGCACCTTGTTCGGCGATCAACATCCTGATGGAGTTGCTCCCGATCTCAACAGATGCCATGGTGTCCACAAGCCGCCGGCTCCAAAATTAACGTATTAAACGAGACAAGACAGACTCCAAGATTTCTATCTTGCCCGAATAGAAATGGTCAGCCCCATCGATGACCTCCAAGAGGGCTGCGGGATTCCAGGTGGCCATTAAACGGCTAATATGATCTGCTGGCCCAATATCGTCTCTGCCGCCGGCTACCACAGCCTTAATCCTCTGGTCGCTTGATAAGAATGAAAAATCCAGAAAGGCCACAGGCGGTGATACCATAATCATGCTGGTCACCGAAAACTCGCTGGAGGTTATGTGTGCATTTACCCATGCCCCGAACGAATATCCTGCCAGATCAATTGCTGACTTCCCGAGGCCATCCAAATAGCGCAAGGCAGATATCACATCCTCCTTTTCTCCTCTTCCTTCCCCATATGTTCCTTCGCTCTCCCCAACCCCTCTGAAATTGAATCTCAGGGTCGTAAGTCCCTTATTTTGATATGCCCGAACCAGTGTCTCAACAACCTGATTGTACATGGTGCCACCGTACAGGGAGTGCGGGTGAGTGATGACCACTCCTCTCTCTCCTGATTGCCGGCCCAAAAGCCCCTCGATTCGTAGGCCGTCGGACTGAAATGTGATTTGCTCCTCTTTCATCATACCTTCATAATCTCTGAAAAAGGTCTTCCATGTCTTTTTTTAACCTCTCCGGCACCAGGTAAAGCTCCGCATCGGATAACCTGGCAAAGGTGGCTTCGCCTCTTACTAGGGTGTTGCTTGCCTGGTCGTGAATGAATCCTCTTGCTTCATTTATGCGGCCCCTTTTTTCCTCCAAAATGTGTGCCTTAACGGTGAGTGGCGTTTCCAGCGGAACCGGCTTTAGATAATTGATCCTCATGCTCCTTGTAACAAAGAGAATCCTCTTGAAATAGATTACGGCCCAGGACATGACTTCATCCAGCAGGGTTGATACTATTCCCCCGTGGGCCATATTCTCCCATCCCTCGTAGTTCCTTGTTATTGTAATATCAGAACACACATACTCGCCAGACACATAGAACTGGAGGTTCAGCCCTATCGGGTTTGCAGTTCCACAGGCAAAACAGTTGTAGCCTTTTAGCTTTGGAATAATTTCTCTGACTTCATTCATCTTAAAAGCCTTTTCCCCTTCCCAAAAGAGTGTGCCAGATCATCTCGTGATTCCACTCTTGGATAATTTCAGCGTCGTGTTGAGACAATACTGCCCTGACCTTATCCGCTTGATTCCTCATGAGCCCCGAGAGAATGAACCATTTTTTGTTTTGCAATTCCCTATGCTGTATGAGTCCCGATATTGTATCGTAGTGGATATTAGCTACAACCAGGTCGGCGGGATGATTTATCCAGTTTTCCGCCCGGCCCTCTTTAACTTCCACTCTTTCCTCCAATCCGTTCAATCTAACATTGGCTATCGCAGTGCGAACTGCCAGGGGATTTATGTCAACAGCCAAAACGCTCTGTGCTCCAAGGAGTGCTGCTCCCACAGCTAGTATTCCCGTGCCGGTGCCAAGGTCCAGCACCTGATCGATCCGGTGTTTCTCATAGATTGTCGCTATAGCTGTTAGACTGTCACGCGTGGTAGGGTGGAGGGTAGTCCCAAAAACGACGCCAGGGTCCAACACCATCTTTATCCCTTCGGTATTTTCCTGCTTATCTTCCCACGGCGGTACGACAAAAAAGGGCGGAATAGTGAAGGGCTTAATCTTCCCGCCTTGCCACTCTTCATAGGTAAAATGAAACTCGTCAATAAGCCTTAGTCTCTTTCCCTTTGTGACAATACCCTCCACAAGTTCTCTGGTTGGCCGGGAGAAGAAGAGAAAGGAGTTGCCCTCTTCAAGCCAGTTTCCTAGAAAATGAGGGCCAAAATCTCGCTCTTTATCATCGCCGAGGGGACCATCAAGGTAGTAGATATAAAGATCCCGGTAAGGAACACGGGCATCTGTATCGTCCGTCTTTTGAAGGTGCAACGAGTCTCTTCCTTTTTCTATGCCTGAGAATGGTGTGTATGGATGTTGTCATTTTTTGGTCATATCTGCAAGGATATTTTATTGACACGGCAGAAGATTTTTCGTAAATAACTTCCCCGCAAAGGGCACAGAAAAACTGAAGAAGGTGGGTTCGGTGAGATCATTTAACATTATTTGCCCATTTTGTGACGGCGCCTATCCCCTGCCGGAGCAGATCGATACCATTTATCGGTGCAAATGCGGGGCAGTGTATAAGATTGCCTGGCGTTCCGATATGGAGGAGGCCGTTGACGAATTGATAAAGCTCTTTTTGAAAGAAGGGGAGACTCTAGGCACTGAATCGGACAGCAATCTTCTATGCAGCGCAGTTATCTACGAGGACATAGAAAACCTCATCACAATGAAGAGAGAGTACGAATCGGCAAAGTACTTTCGCCAGAGCCTGAGCTTTGATCGGCACTACCCCCAGAAGGTAGGGCTCGTCTGGCTGGGCAATTATGCCGGCAGGCATCAACATACTCAACACTATCGAACATGACGGCGCCGCAATCGCCCTCTCTTGCCCAAACACCACAAGCTCCCCAGCCGTCGGGGTGAGCAAGCACGGATTAGTAAAATCGAACAAAACATGAATTATGGCTGAAAGAGGGTTTTCGGCTCAAATCTTACGTTCTGGACTTCCGGGAACTGAAGAGCGGTCATCAGGATCTGCAGCCACATAAATCTTACTCTATTAGAACCACCACTGGTAAAATAAAGGGGATCATCAAAATAGAGCGTCAGGGTGTCACCTTGAAGTTCGGCACGCAGTAATTGAAAAGACTCTCCCGGGAAACTCGTCCAAAAACCGGCTTGTTTTTCTCCTTCCGACAGTTCGTTTTCTATCAAAGACTTGATTGTATCGAAGATCAGATTCTCAGAAAAGGCAATTTCCCTTTCCACCGGCAGCAATGCCCGCGGGTGCGCCTCGTGGTTAACCTTTGCAGCCATGTCTTTATTGGGGAGGTAGTGAAAAACCCTTGCTTTGGCGTCGGTGACAACGATACTCGGTTTTTTGACCGCGTCCAGGGCCTCACTGGGGATGGCATCCCGCCGTTCCTCTGCTACACGACGGTTTCGCACTGAGGCAACGTAGATCAGTACGAGAATAGATAGAATAACGAGGGCACTGATTACTGCGAGATTTCTTTTCGATTTGAGTCTCATTTACCACCTGCCAGAGAGCATTTATCCCGCCTGGGTGATGCAGAAAGCGTATCTTCAGATCCTACCATTATGGCCTCCGAGCCTCGCCCACGTGGGCAAGGGCGCTTCGGGTGAGCACCGGGCCCACTACCTCAAAGAGAACCGTGGATGCGATCACAACGGGCATGATTACTTCAGTAAGATCTGGGCGATGGTGTACTGCAACGAGAGCCATACCCAACGCAACACCGGCTTGAGGCATCAAGGCTAGGCCCATCCACCGGCCCATTGAGGGACCGGCATGGCTCATAGCCGCTCCTGCCCAGGCACCGATGAGTCGTCCGATGCCCCGTAGGATCACATAGACCGCTCCCATAATCCCAACCTGATAAAGTGCTTTAGCATCCAGAGATGCCCCGGCGAGGACAAAGAAGAGGATCATGAAGGGCCAATCGATGCGCTCAATCGCATGGAACGGACGGGTATGATGCCGGGCCAGATTTGAAACGACGCATCCAAGTACCATTGAGGCGAGCAAAAATGATACCTCCAGCCAGATTGCAATCCCGCCGCAGAGGAATACAATTCCGAGCGCCTCAACAAGGGTGGGTTCTCCCGGCCGGATGCGGCCGGTGATTAATACCATTGGGATACCCAAGCAGATGCCTAACAGGAGGGCGCCCCCAAGCTCCCAAGCTCCGATGAGCAGGGGTTCGAGGATATCGCCTTGCCCGGTGACCGCCTGAGCAGCGGTGAGCATGAGGCTGAAGAGCATGAGACCCCACGCGTCGTCGACAGCTACGATGCCCAGCAGGGTGTTCGTGAATACACCATGAGCGCGTGTTTCGTGAACGACATCGGTCGATGCGGCTGGGTCAGTTGCAGGGGCAATGCCGGCGAGCAATAACGCCACGTCCAAAGGCACTCGCATAACGAGGAGGCCGATGAAAACTACAAGTGCTGTTCCGACTACCTCTGCAACGGAGAGCCATAATACGAATCTTCCATGTTGACGGAGCGACGACAGAGTGAGTTTTTCACCGAGCAGGAATCCGATCATGACTAATGCCATGTCAGTGATAAGGGAGAACCATTTCCCGTCACTTGGATTAAGGAAGTCTAAGCCGGTTGGACCAATCAGGAATCCAAAGATAAGCAGAAGTGTAACGCGGGGGAGTTTGGTACGACGGCCAAGTGCGTCGGTCAGCAGCCCGACAAGAAGTAGTACGCCGATTGTAGTAAGGGCTTTGGCTGTATCTTGCATCGCTCTTCACATTTTCTTAGCCTGCGACGTGTTCAGAGATCTACAGCCTTTTGCCGCCCACCCCTACGTCAGTGGTAACATATAGTCGGCCAGGCGGCTCGAAGTCTTCCTCAGATTGAGGCTCAGGAGACGGGAGATCTTCTTGAGAATTTTTATGCCCAGCTGGGGATCTTTTCCCAACATGAGGTCGAAGCCCTTCCTCGTTAGTATGATGAGTTTGGAGTCTGTACGGGCCTTGACCGTTGCTGACCGAGGAAAGTCATCAATGATGGACATCTCTCCGATTGATCGTCCCCTGTGGAGAGCCGTAATTACAACGCTCTCTCCTGTTAACGCCTGTTTTATGACATCCAAAGTACCTTCTACGACAAAACAGACACAATCCCCTTTTTCTCCTTCCCGAAAGAGCACCTCGTCTTTCTTGAGCTCTATGAAGTCCATATGGTTTGAAATGCCCTCGATCTCGGCTTTCTTAAGCTCATCGAAAAGGGGGAGGTTGGTGAGAAAACCAATAAGCTCTCCCTTGAGATTGCCGTGCTCGGTAATTGTAGTGGCTTTCATTTGTATCTCCTGTAGCTGATTCTCAGTGAAGGCCTCTTTCCTCTACTAGAGAGATGGTATGCATGAAATATGCCGGAGCAAATGAAAACATATTACCCTTACTATCTTACCCCATAGCATTTGAGGAGTAAATCATCGAGTGAGCATAAGATGTAATCTACAAATAACCGAAATCGTAATAGGTTGTATTAGGCTCTGTCTTCAAAGACGGGTGCCCGTTTCTCCGGTTTTCCGTTCTTAGACCTGAATCCCTAACCCTGCGAGTTCTTGTGTTACTAAGGTACCCCAACCTCGGTTGGCTTTCGGGTTTGCGGGACTCGGATGAGTGATGGTGCCGATGACGAGGTCAAGACCCGACAGGGCTTGCCGAGCCCGCTCTGATGCAAATTGGCCAACCCCCACCACAAAGCGAGGTTCCATAAGCTGGACGGTGCTGCGCAGCGCTTGATCGCAGGCGGTAAAGAGGATTTTCCGTTCGGCTGGGGGGAGATTGTCTGGTGTCCTGTTCCGACCACTTGCCTCGAGGAAGAGCAAGGGACAATAGTTTGCCACAAAAAAACGGGAGAAAAACCGGTCAGGTGTACCAAAGGTTTCCTTCGCCCACCTCCATAGCCTTTTGCCGCTCACCTCGCTCCTCGAACATTTGAACCCATGAACCGGCCGTTTTGGATGGAGGCGAGAGGGGTTTCCCACAGGGGCTTCAATGCAAAGCCATTCCTTTACCGCCCGTATTTCTCCGAATGGGACGCCCGTTTGCGCCATTCCCCAGGGACCCGGATTCATTCCGAGGAGAATAACCTCCTTCGGGCAGTTTCCGTAAAGCATCAGGTAGCGCGTATAAGCCTCTCGTGCATACTCTAATGGATTATATACGTGTGTAATCGGGGGGCGGAAACAAAGAGGTCGAAGCTCATCTAGCAGATCATCGATTATGTCATCCATGATCATTGCAGGCCCCGTCATCCTTTCCTGCTTTTGGATCGAATGTGAGGAACCTGCAGCGCAGGTTTGCTTGCCTTGCCTCGCATCCAGTTGATAGCACCTAATACATTGGGCTGCTGTACGATTCGCCGTTCTAGGCTGCGTTTGCCTGGGAAATTAAGCATCATAACGCCAATAAGGATGGTGATGATGCCCTGACCGGGCAAGACTAACATTGCAAGGCCTGCCAGAATGAAAACGATACCGAAAATATTTTTGACCACGATGCCAGTGAGACGCATGACCGAGTAACGTCCTTGAAGGTTGGCGAATGTTCGCTTCTTCCGCAGAAAGTAATTTGGTGGGATGTGAACCACGAGCACGGGGATTAGGATCAGGCTTGCTAAAAACATAACGAGAGAAACCGTTCCCATCCACCATAGGGCGAGCTCATGACCTCTTATCCATTCAAGCATCATACGACTTCCATTCAGAAATGCAGCTTGCAACCTCGGAATATCCCCAACTGCAAACTCTATTGCTGCAAGTAGGGCTTATTAGTGCCAAGCGCTATGACATAGCAATACTGCCATAGCGTGGGCATACGGGATAACCAAGGCTATTTTTGATGAGCAAAATACACTAAGTCGCCGGGTTTTGTATAGTCGTTTCTGAAAGGAGATCGGAAGGACCCGGAAAGCCCTCTATCTTACGATCACCTATTCTACTGCTGCATCCTCAATCTAGGCATGATCAAACGCTTGTCTACGATCGAAGCAGTCCCAGAAGACCTAGGGCGTCTTTCAGGAGGAGGAGTGCGAAGATAGCAAGCATTCCTCCCAAAATGCGCATAGCATGGATATATCGCCTGCCGGTCAGAAATGTGCGGGATTTCCCAACCACTAATGCCAAAAATATTTTCGCTCCAACCAGGAGCACGTAGAAGCACGAAACGAATACAAATGGGGCTACAACGCTTTCAGAGCGAAACTTCAAGAGTAGCGGGGATCCAACGGTGATCCAGAACAGATAAGGGTGGGGGTTTAGCGCGTTTATCAGTATACCTCTCTTGAGCGAGTGCGGCTGGTCTTTAGGTGAGTCAAAGTTTATGGGGCCAGTCCGCATGCACTCATAGGCCAGATAGAATACATAGAGCCCACCTGCGAACGAAATGGCCCCCAGTATTCGCTCGAATTCGGCCAATCTACTCAACACCAAAAGAGAGGCTGCGATGATGAAGGAGTCGGTGATAAGGGGGGCAAGGGCAACCTTGAACCCTTCCCTCATACCATGCTTCAGGGTTTGGGTAATCACCAAGGTGAGAAGCGGCCCGGGGGCGAGCCCCGATGATAAGCCCAGAACGCAGCCAGCTATCAACGATGAGAGCATTCTTACATCCCTAAGGACGAAAAGATAAATTCTGTAAAGCGTGCCTTGGCTACCCTCCATGTGAAGGCGGCAATTTGGCCTGAGTCGTCGATTGTGTTACCACTCCCCGATGCGGACTCTAATTTGAGCAACATAGGCCCCTTGACATTTTCAATGGGCACCTTGCTGAAGGGGTTGTAGTCGCAGTTCATCTAAAAAACGAGCTTCTTGAATTTCTCTATGTCTATGTTCCCACCGCACATTACCAGCATTACATTTCTTCCCTTGAGTTTTTCCTTTATCTTTACAAAAGAGGCCACCACAACACCGGCAGCGCCTTCGATAACGATCCGTTCGTGCTCGAAGACAAGCTTCATGCCATCGCGAATCTCGTTTTCACTCACCAAGACCCAGTCGTCAACATATCTCCAGCAGGGCTCAAAGGTAATGGCGCCGGCCTCAATGCCACCGGCAGTTCCGTCGGAAAGAGTAGGGGAAACCACCGAATCCACGATACGGCCTGCACGGACCGACTCATACATGACAGGCGAGTTTTCGGGCAGGCACCCTATGATTTTGACATCACCTCCAAGACCTTTGACATATCCGGCAATTCCGCCTATCAAACCGCCCCCACCAACGGATACCATGATGGAATCAACGGATTCATGCTGTCCCAGGATTTCAATCCCTATGGTGCCTTGGCCTCCCACGACCTTCGGATCGTTGTAAGGTGACAGGTAGATCTGCCCGGTCTTACTGGCTTCGGCTCTTGCATGGCTCTCCGTTGCCTCACAATCATTTCCGTAGAATCTAATCTCAACCGCATAGTTGCGGAGCGCTTGCACTTTTTGAGGAGAGGCGTTCTCGGGAAGATAGATTGTAGCGTTGATGCCAAGTTTACTTGCACCGTAGGCTACAGCAAGCCCGTGATTTCCAGTGGACGCGGCCACAACACCAGCTCGTCGTTCGGGGGTACTCAGGGAGAGCAGTTTGTTCAGGGCACCACGAACTTTGA
>CP070657.1:2613565-2621712 GCA_020355085.1 Deltaproteobacteria bacterium | reverse complement strand
GATGGGGCCGATATCATATCCGCCATAGGGCAGCCGGCCGACAGTACTGGCAGCAATACGAGCTTATCCGGGCACAATATCGAGGCCGTCTCTGCCATGAAATGAACACCGCAAAAAACGATGACCTCGGCGTCTGTCTTTGCTGCCTCAAGGGAAAGCCCCAAAGAATCGCCTGTTAAATCTGCTACATCCTGTACCTCCGGCCTCTGATAATTGTGGGCCAAGAGAATGGCGTTTCTTTCCTCGAGAAGCTTCCGTATCTGATTCTGCAGCGCGGGAATGCTCATTGATGACGTTATCCTCCGGGTTTTCTTTTTTCGATTATTGCGTTAACTCCGTAACTACGCTGTGCTGAGGGATATGGATGTCTTTTTTTGACACCGAAGAAGCCCATGCTGTTATGCTCGCTTATGCTGCAAATGGAGGCCCCGCAGACCACAGGTCTTCGGGACCTGGATCATCGGGAAAGAGCAGGCTCAAAGCACCTGCCCAGTTCGGTGCAAAAAAAGATATCCATGTCCCTCAATAGCAAAAACTCATTCGGAATAGATGCTTATTGTTGTTTTGCGGAGTGAAAGCAATAATCGATTTCCTTTTTAGCCTTTGTGCATCTTGCTTCTGAATCCCCGTATCAGCGCAAGGGGATCACTAGTTTCATAAAGGTCTTCGAGCCCGACAATATCCTTCCATCTCCGGTGCAGCCAAAACCACTGATCCGGATATTCCCTGATATATTGCTCGAAAACCCGATTTATGCTTCGGGTGTTCTGTTGGAGATCAGCCTTTTCATCATCGGTATGCACCAGTTTCATCGGTTCGTTAACTTCTATCCTGTAGCTCCCCGGTCCCTTACGGATCACAAATACGGTAATTACACTTGCCCCGCTGCGCCGTGCCAGTAATGGGGCGGTAATGTGAGTTTGAGAGGGGATTCCGAAGAAATCCACTACTATCCCGTGCCTCCCAACCCGTGGCGTGCCACCCGCTTTTTGATCGGCAAGGGTAACCGTAATGGTGTTTTGTAGGAGGAACTGGTGGATCCGTTTGAGCGCCCCATCAGGTCGAATCACTGTTACATCATGGCCGTTCAATATGGAGCTAAGATATTGCTCCAGGTAGGGATTGTCCAACCTTCTGATCACTGCAGACCTCGGAGGTATGTCAAGGTAGCATGCGTATCTGAGGAGAAACACATTTCCAAAATGCCCTGAGACAATAACGGTGCCCTTGCCCCGCTCCACCGATTTCATCAGATGAGAGAGCCCCTTGATCTCAATGAATTGAAGGAAGTTCTCGGGATTGACGATCCTGTCTAATTTCAACAGATCCAGGATGTTCATGGCAAGTGTTTCGCAGCTCCGCCGGCCGAGAGCGTCCCTGGCTTTATCATCTAGCTCACCGCCAAAGACAACAGCAATGTTTGCCCGCACAAATCGCCGTCGAGACCTGTCAATAATATAGTATGCCTTGCCGATAAGCCTGCCGAGGAGTGCGTTGACCCTGAACGGAAGGTAAGAGACTACCAATACGAATGAACGGAAAATCATGTAGACTAGGTAACTTGATTGCATAGTAGTATCGCCGGTGTTTTAAATTCATTCGTATCGTTTAGAAGCTCTTGCATGATTGGTTCTGTATCATTCTGCATACCTGCTTTAACGTAACACTTTAGCATCTGACCATGGCACTTCACTTCAGGGTTATATATGAAAGAAACAGTATGGTGAGCATGGAGATATCTTTTTTTGACTCTGTCCTCCCATGGTTCAGAGCAGTGGGCGTTTCAAAACGACGCACACAGGCTGGTACCTTAGTGCTAAGGCTTACGGGGCAGTGCGCCGGTTTGAAACGACCCTGTACAGGGCCTTGTTGAGAGGGCAGAGCAAAAAAAGACATCTCCATGCTCTTTTGCATCCTTAGTTTCTGAGAGCCACGATAGGGCTGAGGACTTTGCTCTATGGAAACCCCAGCCTCTATGGCCGCACTCAGTTGTACTTCTTTTCTAGGTTCTGGCGAGCTAAAGGATGGTTGCATTACCGAGGAACGTTTAACCTTCCAAAAAGGCTTTTAACTTCATAAGGCCTTCCTTGATATCAGATGTATCAATGCCCGAATAGGCTAGGCGGATGTAAAAGTCCTTTTCGCCATCCAGGGCTCGGCCAAAATGCAGTCGTGTGCACAGCGAAACACCGGTTTCTCGCAGCACCGTTTTACGGAAGTCGTCGTAGTTGGTCAAGCCCTTTTTCCTCATGGCCTCTGTCACATTCGGGTATAGATAGAATGTGGCGTTCGGGCGGAAACAGCGAACCCCATCGATAGAGTTCAGCATGTCCACTGCAGTATCGCGACGCTCCTTAAGGGTTGCCAGGATCTTTTTTGCCTCGGTTTGGTCTCCGGTGAGCCCCTCAATGGCCGCGTATTGAATGAAGTGGTTTGAACAGGACTCTTGATTCACGTTTATCTTGGTGATGACCTCGATGATCTCCTTCGGCCCAATGGCCGCGCCGAGCCGCCATCCGGTCATGGCAAACTTCTTGGAGAAGGTATACAGCTCCAGTGAATTTTTCAGGAGGAGAGGACCTTCTCCAGCGTGTTGATGAACCGTTCGTTCTCCTCTGGAAGGCCCACGTTCACCCGGATGTAGTCCGGCAACCCGTAGCTTTCCATAGACCGGACGATGACCCCTTCCTTAAGCATGCGCTGGTAAGTTTCTCGTGCACCGAGCGGAGTCTTGATGAGAAAGAAATTTGCTTGGGTCGGCACATATTCAAGCCCGAGGCGGTTCACCTGCTCGCGGAGGAATAGCAGGCCTTTCCTGATAACGGCCAGGGTTTTTTCCACAAACTCATCGTCATCAAGGGCTCCCAGAGCCCCGATCTGTGCAAGGGAATTCACATTGAAGGGCGGTCTCACCCTGTTAATACTTTCGGTTACCATGTCTGAGGCAAATCCATAGCCAATCCTGAGCCCGGCCAATCCGTATAGCTTTGAAAAGGTCCGCAAAACCACCAGGCGCGGATGTGAGTCCAGGAATTCCAAGCCGCTTACAACCTTTGGATCGGTGGCAAATTCGATATAGGCTTCATCCAGCACAACGACTACATCCAAGGGGAGGGCGTTCAGGAAATCGGAGAGCCGCTCACCTGTAATGGCCGCCCCGGTAGGATTGTGGGGGTTGTTGATGATCACGACCTTTGTCTTAGGCGAAACAGCCTTAAGCATACCCGGCAGGTCAAGGGTAAGGCCCGACAGGGGCACGGTGATCACTTTGCCATCAAAGCTTTGCGCAAACGTCTTGTACAGAAGAAATGCTGGTAGCGGAATGATTACCTCCTGACCGCGAAAGAGAAAGGCGTGCAGAACCAGTTCGATCAACTCATCGGAGCCATTGCCCACCGTAATCCTGTCCATGGGCAGGGCGAATCTGTCAGCTAGTTTTTCCCTCAAGTAGAAAGCATTGGCGTCGGGGTACCGGTGGATTTGTTGAAGGTTTTCCGTTATGGCCTGCATGGCCTTGGGTGAGGGGCCCAGGGGGTTCTCATTTGAGGCCAGCTTAATGGAACCGAATATCCCCATTTCCCTTTCGAGTTCCTCGATGGGCTTTCCAGGGGGGTAAGGGGGCAGATTTACAACGCATCTTCTCGCTAATTGCTTCACCAAACAACTCCCTTGTGTTCTGGTTTCTTATAATGGAGGTGCAGGAAAAAGTAAACAGGTGATTTTACTACCATCACTCTGATCCGGGGAGCAGTGGGGGGTAGATGATCGTGTGGCGCAGACGTGCAAGAGCTTAAACATGGAAAAGGGCGGGGTAAATAGAACGGCAACCGAAAAAAGAGTTGTTTCAGGCACTCCGAGTCCGGAAGCCACAAAGTGAGGTTAACGTCGGCCTCCAAACACTGGATTTCGCCTGAACTATTCGATATCTATTTCAAAAGAACTTGGCTTAAAGTTGCAGGGGTTTCATACACAGTGCTTCTACACCAGTAAAGGAGCCAAAGCAATAATCGATTATAAAAAGACTTCCTTACATTTGAGGATCCCATGCAGTAACTCGACTTATGCTCTTTCACAAGCCTTGTTGGAGCGAAGCGGGGAGTCCTGTTTCAGCGGGGTTTTCTTTTCTTCAATTCAGCATCTATCATCCGCTGGAAAACCGGACCGCTGGTGTTTTTCAAGAGCTTGCCATTTATGAATACTGCGGGGATTCCTCGAATACCCGCATTCCGACCCTCTTTAAGATCTCGGTATATGAGCCGCTGTATCGAGGGGTCATTCATGTCTTTGTTAAAGCGTTCCAGGTCAAGCCCCAGATCTGTTGCAAGCGCTTGAAACTTGGTATCATTTAATTTCTTGTAATTTTCAAAAAGCTTGTGGTGGTAATCCCAGAACCTTCCCTGCCGGTGGGCTGCCAGGGCCGCCTTGGCCGCGTTCATCGCGAACTTGTGATTGCGCAGGGGGAAATTCTTGTGAACTACTTTTACGTCCTGGGGGTATTTCTCCAGCACCTGCTGGAGTGCCGGCTCGAGCCGGACACAGTAGGGTCACTGGTAATCCCCGAAAACTGCTACGGTCACCGCAGCGTTTTCCGGCCCCTTGAACGGAAGTCCGGACACATCGAATTCATGGACCAGTTCCAGTTCGATGAACTTGAGGGTTCTGCCCGAACTGCTGCTCAGCACTAAGGTGTTGTCCTTGGGGGAGTAGGCCAGCCTGTTAAACTGCCCATCCACCGGGATTTGTTTTAAAAGCTTGTTTTCAGGCGCTGCATAAACCAGCAACTGCCCCTGTGTCAGCACAAAGAGCCACTCACCATCCGAGGATGCAACGACATCCAGGGGCGGTACCTCCAGGTTCAACTCTGTTTTCTCGGTCCAGTCAACATCTGCGCCAATGGCGGGAGACAGGCCTCCCCAACAGAGTGCAGCGATAAACGCTGCAAGATATATCCACAGCCTGTTTCTCACGAGCTTCCCTCCTTACCTATATCTCAAGTCGAGTTATGTATTATGTTTGCACCTCTCCCGATTTCCCCTTCTCGGCCTCCGGATGTTTTTCCTGTTTTTCACCGGCATTCTTATCCACCGCCACCACGATGACGGCGAGGTTATCATACTGGGGAACGCCCTTCACAAAGGCAGCCACTTGCACCGCTATTTCCTCCAGCAGGACATCGGCTGACAGGCCCCTGAATTCCGGACGGCATCCTGAAACCGCTCGAATCCGAAGATCTCTTCACAAAAAGATGCAGAGCCCTGTAATGCCCGGTGCTGCAATCTTGATGGGCAAAAGCCGACACAGCAGACCTGCTAGGACACCCCTCAGGAGAATGAGCTGGGATAAGAGAGTGCGACCCAACCGGGTGAACAGGTCTGTCTTTCAAAATGTTGGCAAAGGCCGTCGCGGCAATCCCCACCCCGCTCAAGAATACGCCCCTATGTGAAGAAAATTCTTGCAGCGCAGGCTCAGCGGAGGATTTTGAGGATTTCTTGAAGCTCCTTTTCAATTTCGTTCAGGAGATTGCCTTGGGCGATGGCGGGTTGCTCGCCCTTCTTGATGGCCTTGAGCCGGGCTTTGGCGCCTTGTATGGTAAGCCTTTCTTCGTAAAGGAGCTTCTTGATGACCCCAAGGGTTTCGATATCTTCACGCTTGTACACTCTCTGGCGCGAGTCTGCCCGCTTGGGCCTGAGGGGGGGAAATTGCGATTCCCAGTAGCGGAGCACGTAGGGTTTCACGCCAACAATGCGGCTCACCTCGCCGATCCTGAAATAGCGCTTATCATCGGGGATGTACATTATGATAGGTACCCTCAATGATTAGTAACAATTTACCCCTTTGGAATCGTCATGCCGGAATCACGTCAGCCTTCCTTTGGTTCCAAGGCTCACGGGCTGGTTTTTTCAGCGACTTGTTTACGTCCCGCTTCCGAGAAGCGGGGCTCCGCATTCCCCTCGACAACCTCGGGGGCTGCGGTTTCCCCCATATCCAAGTCGCGAAAAGAACGGCGCCCTTCCGCCAGTCACTACAGAAAGGACCCCGTGATTCCTTTTAAAGAGCTGGAAAGGGCTAATATGATACAATGGTTACAATAGCGCGATCAGTCCGTGTCCGACAAAGGGTATGGCTTCAGCAACTCCTCTGATATGTCCGAACCGGAACCCGCGCACTCAAGAAACTTAATGAAACCATTAAGGCTGCGGCCGGCCGGCCCTGAGCCTTCCGCCGGTCTGGCGGCGGATCTCGGCGATCACTTCTTCATGAATAGTATTTACCTCGTCGTCTGTCAACGTTCTTTTATTCGACCGGTAGCTAATTCTTATTGCCAGGGCCTTTTCAGAGGGGTCGATCTGCTTCCCCTCATAAACGTCGAAGATATCCACCGACTCTATGAGCCCCTTTCCCATTCCCTTGATAATCTTCATGAGCGCGGCGCTCTCGGAGGTGCGGCCCACGATCACGGAGATATCCCTCCTCACCGCCGGGTACTTGGCGAGCGGGGTGAACTGCTTTACCCAGGTAACCAAAGGCAGGATGGCGTCGATGTCAAGCTCGAGCATGTATACGGCTCTCTCCAGCTCATATCCTGCCAGGGTTTCCTTTGCAATCTTGCCGAGGGCGCCGATCTCCGTGCCGGAGGAGGAGATCCCGGCGAATTCATGGGGATCAAACCCCTCCTTTGGGCCCGTTCGGCCGTACTCGGGCTCGGGTATGCCCAGATCCTCGAGGATACTCTCGGCAACGCCCTTGATATCGTAAAAGTCGAACTCCCGGGGGTCTCCGTGCCACGTTTTCCGGGCAATTAACCCGGTCACCAGAGCGGCCAGGACATTTTTTTCATGAGGGAGCTCTTCGGTCCGCTGAATGTAGGCCTTTCCCCACTCGAAGATCCGTAGGTCGGTCTGGCCTCGCAAAGTGTTCAGCCTGACCGTGGAAAGAAGCCCGGGGATGAGCGAGGTCCTCATCACTGCTTGTTCCTGAGTGAGCGGGTTCAGGAGCCTTACAAAGGCCCTGAGCTCGCTTTGTTCCTGGGCGCCCAAAAAATCGGCCGACTCCGGGGCTACGAAACTGTAGGTAATGACCTCGGTGAACCCCACACCTGTCAACAGCGCCTTGCACCGGTCCCTGAGGGCGAGCTCTGGCTGCTCCTCTTCCGTAGGCTTGATTAGAGGGAGGGTAACGGGGATGGCATCATAGCCCACGAGGCGCGCAATTTCCTCGAAGAGATCCACCTCCCTGGTGACATCACCCCTGAAGGCGGGCGGTTTCACGGAGAGCAGGTTTTCGCCCATGTCCGCCACCTCCATGTTGAGGGCGGTCAGGTAATCGGCGATCTCCTGCTTTTGGATATCGGTTCCCAAAAACCCGTTGGCCCTAGTAACCCGCAGGGTAATCTCCGGGGCGGACCAGGGCTTGGGGTAGCAGTCGATGATGTCTTTGGCTATTTTTCCTCCGGCAAGCCGGGCGATGAGCGCCAGGGATCTTTTGAGGGCAAAGGCGGTCCCTTCTACATCGATACCCCGTTCAAAACGGTATGAGGCCTCGGTTGCCAGGGAAAGCCACTTGGAGGAGCGGCGGATCGAGGTGGGATTGAAATAGGCGCTCTCGATGAGCACCGTATTGGTGCTCTCGGTGATCTCCGAGTTCAGGCCGCCCATGATTCCAGCGATGGCAACCTGCCGCTGCCCGTCACAGATCATGAGGGTTTCGTTGTTCAGATCTCTGTCCTGGCCGTCGAGGGTTGTGAACACATCACCAAACCTTGCTAGTTTAACAACAATTTTCCTGTCAGCCAGCTCGTAGTAGTCAAAGGCGTGGAGGGGCTGGCCCAGTTCGAGCAACACGTAATTCGTGATATCGACCACGTTGTTGATGGCCCTGATGCCTGAAGTGTGGAGCCGGTAGCGCATCCAGAAGGGCGAGGGGCCGATAATCACCTCTTCGGCCAGGCCCGCTGAATAACGGGGGCAGCCGTCGGGGTCGATAAGATGCACCTCCGCCAGATCATGGATCTGCTTGTCGCTCACCTCAAAGCGGATATCGGGCATGGTAACCGGTTTCTTAGTGCAAGCGCCGATCTCCCTGGCAATGCCGATTACCGACGCACAGTCGATCCGGTTGGGAGTGATGCCGATCTCGAAGATCCAGTC
>CP070657.1:2607486-2613465 GCA_020355085.1 Deltaproteobacteria bacterium | reverse complement strand
CCTAAAGTGAGGATGTTAAAGGTTTCCAGGATGCTCGACAAAATGTCGCCGCCGGCAACCTCAATGATAAAGCTGTGAAAACGTCGATCTTCCTCCCGGTATTTCTTTAAATCGATGTCATCCGCAGACTCATCGAATCCGGAGAAGAAGCTTATCAGTCTGTGGATCTGAGAATCGGAAATCCTCATTGCAACCTTTCTTGCTGCCAATCCCTCCAGAACCTCTCTGAGCTCGAAGATGTGGGCCATTTCCTGCTTGGAAAAGAGGCGAACATAGAAACCCCTCCGAGGCACGGCTGTAATGAGTTTTTCATGTTCGAGTTTCTTCAGTGCGCTCACCAGGGGAGTCCTGCTCACGCCGAATTCATGAGCCAGCTTATCCTGATAGATCTTTTCGCCCGGCATGAGCTTTCGTTCAATTATCATCGACTTGAGCCTATCGTAAATCATGCTGTCGAGGCTCTTATGTTTAGCGCCCAAATTTTCCAACCAACTTACCTCCCATCTTTAGGTGAGCCCTCACAGGGCTTTTCTATGATGAGCAACCCAATGGGTTTGTGGCGGGCTAACAGTAGGCTGCTGTTTTGTCAGGTAGCGGAGCATCTTGCAACACGTTCGCTTGTCCCTCCGGGTGTTTCAGCTCTCTTCACTAGTCCGTGATGCCGAGAATGCAATAGTGTATTTTAAATTCTGAATACAAAATGCATTAGGCATTTGTCAATAAAAAAATCACTGCCAGGGATCTCAGATAAGAATTAACTGCTGAAGAATTTGTGAATCGTTGTTTGCCCGCAAATCTCATCTCGCATGAGAGTCGTTGGGGGAAAGTGAGGCTGGTCTGCGCCATTCGGAAAATGCTGTGCTTCTAAGCAGGATCGATCGAATTGATCAAATAAGATCGCAGCAGTGCGTCCGCTGTTATTAGGAAAACTTCTTGAGACTTTGTCAAAAGAATCATTGTCCCGTGTAAAGTGGGGACTTGATTAATCCCGCATAAATTGTCTAGGCTAAGGATGATACGGAAACCCAATAGTGACATGAAAAAGGAATGCTTGTGAATACTGAGACGCCAGAGGTGACCGCAGAAAAATAGAAACGAGAAAAGGATTCGGAAAGGCGGGCCTTCCACCTACTTTGTCGTGGCAAACGGATTGGTAAGTCAATGGTAAACACATCGAAATTCCTCTTTTCCTTCAGCATTATCGCGTTCGGTTTAGCACTTGGCTATCTCCTTCAGGTACTGGTGAGGAATGAGAAGATCAGGCTCCCAATCGCCCTAGACGAACTCAGGAAACTGCTTCAGAAGGTGGCACTTTTGTTTTTTATGCCGATTACCTTTGTCGGCGCGATTTGGATAGTCAATGCCGGAAATGCGACGATTGCTGCTTTCCCTTTCCTTGGCGTCTTTGCGTTGCTGGTTGGCGGAGTCTTGGCGCTTGCTACCGCACGAGTACTGGGATTGCCGTCAAAGCAGACGGGCGCTTTGTTTACGTGCGGCTCTTTTACCAATATTGGCTCAATCGGCGCGTTGATCTGTTTTGTTTTTCTGGGTGAGAAGGGATTTGGGCTGGTCCCCATTTACAAGCTGTTTGAAGAAGCCGCTTATTATGGAATCGGCTTCCCAATAGCGAAATTTTACAGTAGCGAAGGAAGAAGGAGCGGGCAAAGGTTTGAACATTTGAGGGGTCTTGCAAGAGACCCCTTTATTATCGTGGCGCTCTCGAGCATAACGGTTGGAGCCATATTAAACCTGAGTGGGATTGCGCGGCCCGAATTCTTTAGAGCAGTTAATTCCATATTCATACCGCTCGGCACCATTATCCTCCTTATCTCTATTGGTCTTGCGATGCAGTTTAGGAGCATTCGAAACTATCTCCGTGAGTGCATTTCGGTTTCTTTGATTAAATTCATTCTGGTGCCCGTGCTTGTTTCAACCGCCGCACGTATGGTGGGGTTGGGAGCGGTCGAGGCTGGGTTGCCGCTTAAAGTCGTCGTGATACTCTCCTCAATGCCTGTGGCCTTTACCGCGCTAGTTCCTCCTTCCATCTATGACCTTGACCTGGATCTGGCTAATTCATGCTGGCTTTTTACAACGGCATTGCTTATTCTTGTTTTGCCGGCGTTGCTCTATGTAGTAAATTCATTTTGATTCGCTATCCTGATAAACTATCAGGACCTCCGTCGAAATTCCCACATCTTTCTTCCTCCGGGATGTTCACGAGATGATTCGAGAGTATCTCCGTTATACGGAAATGCCGTGATAGAAGGCAAATCAAATGGTGAAAGGAAAAAGGTTACGTTCTTTCTCCTTTATGCTTTGTGAGAGGGATCTTGCTGTACAATTCTGTTTGCACCATCTTAGCCAGGCATAGGGCCTTTTGCTCGTCAATGCCGGTGTCAATACCCAATGAATGAAAACAACGGATGAGTCCCTCGGTCGGCTGATTGCCGGGCGCACCGGTCACACAACCACCGGTGCCGCCCAGTGATGCATCGAAAAATGCCTAAAGTCCAAACCATCCAGAACTTTAGCTCACTTTATGCACTTTAAATTTAAGTCCATCCTATTCTTCCGTTTCAGGGAGGACTTCCGGAAGCTTTTTGACCGCCTTACCCACCTTTTTTGACTCTTTAGCGATCTGTTTTTTCCAGGTCTTATAGAGATCAGGGGACATGAGCTTGGCCATGCCTTGATAGGATAAAATAACCGCGTGAGCCGCCTTCGATTTTGCTATCAAGGGACTGGTGGATGGCACGAAAAAGGTGAGGAGCACGATGAGGAGGTAGCAGATGATTACTCCCTTGATCAAGGCGAAAAAGATACCAAGGCTTCTATCGAACCAACCAATAAGGAGCCTTTTGAAGAGGTGGTGTAAGAGGATTCCGAGCAGACTGAAGAAGATAAGGACTAAGAAGAAGAGGACGATGAAGCTGACAAGGGGGAGGGATTTCTCCAAGGGGATATATGGCTTGAGGAACGCTGACATCCGGGGGTAGTAGTGATTGCCGACCAGAAACCCGAAGATAATGCCGGCAAGGGAGGAGATCTCTCTGAAAAAGCCCTTAAAGATGCCCTTAATCACAAAAAAGGCGATCACCCCCAGGATGACATAATCAAGAGCATTCATGGGCAACTTCTACCAAAGACTATTTTGGTGAGTCAAGTTGATTCAGATAATCCACCATGTTTTTCACAGTATTTGATCAAACATACAGGTTGTGCTAAAGAGGGGAGCATGAGCTTACAGAAACGAATTATCATAGCAGCAGGCATAATCCTGGTTGACCTGGTTATCTTCTTTGTGCCCCTAACCTCCTTCTTCCTCGCCTATGTAGTAATATTTAACCCGCCCTGGGTAAGGGATTTCCTCGAAAGCCTGGGGAGCCCTGCTGGGTAGTGAGCCACGATGATCAACCAGGCCTTAACGGAAAAAGCCAGGGCACTTGGCTTTATTGCCACAGGTTTCTCTAAACCGCGAACACCCATCCACTTCGACTTCTTTCTGAGCTGGCTTGAAGATGTTGAAGTCGGGGATATGACCTACCTGAAAAGGAATGTGGTTCTCAGAAAACACCCAGGGAGACTTCTCGATGGACTGCAGACCATTATCTCCCTGGCCTATCCCTATCCCGCAACCAAGCCATCCACACCGGATGGATACGCTGCCTCACGATATACCGCGCCCCAACAGGAGGATTATCATCTGCGACTCAGGAGGCTGACGAATCAGCTTTGCGCATTGATTGCGGAGGCGTTTCCTGGCAGCCGATCACGTGTGTGTGTGGATTCAGCGCCGATCATGGAGAGGAGCTTCGCTGTAACAAGCGGCATCGGTTTTGTGGGCAAAAACACCATGCTGATTGTTCCGGGCCATGGCTCATACTGCTTTCTGACCGAGATATTGACCACGGCCCCTTTTCAGATTCCTCCTGTTATGGAAATGGAAAGCAGGTGCGGCACATGCACCAAGTGCGTGGAGGCGTGTCCCACCGGTGCCCTCAAGGCCCCGTTTCATATTGATGTTTCCCGGTGCCTGTCTTATCTCACCATTGAAGCGAAGCATGATATCAACGAGAAGCTCGCCGAGAAAATGGGAAATACCTTTTTTGGTTGTGATGTGTGTCAGGAGGTGTGCCCGTTCAATAAGGCCGAGGATCCCACCATTGCGCTCCCTTCAACCGACCATATTATTCAAATGAGCGAGGGTGCTTTCAAGGGAACCTTTGGGAAAACCGCATTTGAACGGGCAGGACTGAACAAGCTGAAGGGGAACATAAGGGCATTGCTCAATCAGTAGAATCTCACTGTTTCGGACAATGGTGCGCGGCTGGAGCAGGCACGGTTAACCTTGGCGTCAGGGTCGGGATATCCGACAGCTATGCCAATAACCACTTCTTTTTCCTCGGAGATATTGAGCGCTTCCCGGATTTCATCCTCAAAGGCGTTTATGAGCCCTATCGGACAGGTTCCGAGCCCCATATCATGGGCTGCCAGCACCATATAGCCTAGTGCTATGCCTACATCAACCAGTCTGGACTTTGAAAAGGCAGTATCAATGGTTGCAATGATTGCCACGGGGGCACCATAGAAATTACAGGACCCCTCGTTGATGAAATCCTGAAACGAGGTCTCTTCTAGAAGAGGGGCAATTGAATCCATCAGTTTTCGTTGACGGTCCATGAAATGCTCCGCGAGTCGTTTTACCGCGCCGGGCCCGCAGGATATGTTCCGTTCGCGCATGGCCTTTACCAGAGCCCTGCTTAGTCGATGGCGTTCTTCCCCCATTACGACCGTGAACTCCCAGGGCTGGATGTTAATTGCCGAAGGGCACCGGGTGGAAAGGGAAAGCAGTTTTTCAATTGTTTCCCTAGGGACGGGCTTATCCGAGAAGGCCCTCGTACTGTGACGCTCGGTGATGATCTTTTCAAGCTCCATACGGTGATCTCCCGATAAAGGATGTCAGCAAAATAGATAAAGGCCCTGCGCATTGTCAAGGATATAATCCTTGCTCGAATCTGGAGTTTCCCGAGTTTACAGTAAACACCGTTGTCCCTGAGCGACATTAAATTCCTGTTTCCGATATGCTTGACAGCCCCAAAGCCTTGTATATATAGTTGTGCCGAATCTCAACGAGGGGAAGACGATGATCAGGACAAAACTGTGGTTAACCTGCGCCGCCATGTATGATCCTGTAACACCGTATATCGTTAAACCATCTGTGCTGGGTTGGAAGGCGAAAAAAAGGGACGTGGAGCTGACCATCGAGCGGGGATTCAGCGGAGAAGAGCTCCTTCTCAGGATGAAAGGATGGGTTACCACAAATGTCAAACAGGTGGCCGAAGTCGTCAAATCCCACGGCTTTCTCAAGGTGTTGGACGAACAGGACCTCGTGGTAGAGGTAGAATCACAAGAGGGCTACGACGCACTGGCCAATGCTCTACAAGAAAAATTCGGCGATCAGGTTTTCCTGGAGAAGCTATAGGTTCTCCTCCCTTTCTCCCGTTACCTCCTCATCACTTTCTTCGGGCTCCGTTGGCTTCCTGTGGATGATGAGCTTATCCCCTGGATGGATTACTGCCTTGAGATCCAGCCTGTTCCAGATGATGAGGGCGGCCAGCGGAACATTGAACCGATCCGCAATCAAGGAGAGATTATCTCCCTTTTTCACGATATAAACCGCCTCCTTTCTCGACGCCATCCACTGCTCCAAGAGCTCGTGATACCTGAAGTGAAAGTCCTGGGCCGATCCCTTTGGAATTGAGATAGCATGACTACCCTCTGCCAGATAGTGCCCGCGAATCTCCGGGTTCAAATCCTTGATGGCCTTAAAATGGGTTTGAGCCGCTTTTGCGATGATCCGAATCGGAGTATCTTGTGAACAGGTCAGGTGAATCCGGTCAAATTCCAAAGGCGGATAACGATCGTTCTCTGAGAGATGAAACCCGTACCGTTCGGGGTTTGAGACAATCAGCTTTACTG
>CP070657.1:2597228-2607386 GCA_020355085.1 Deltaproteobacteria bacterium | reverse complement strand
GAGCCGGTGGAACACCATCGAGGTGGTCAATGAGGCAACCGGTGAGACCAATCTAGAGGGGGTGTTTGCCGGGGGCGATGCGGTAACCGGTGCCTCAATTGCGGTTGAGGCCATCGGGGCAGGAAGAAAGGCGGCCCGCTCCATCCATCAGTATATTACCGGACAAATCGTCAAAGCACCTGAGCCGCCTATTACCAAAGACACTGAGCTTCCCGATATCACCGAGCTTATTTTGGTGCCGGAGAGTAAACGGCAACAGATGCCCGAGCTGACTGTGGAGCAGAGAAGGGAGAGCTTCGATGAGGTGGAGCTGGGCTTCAGTGAGGAGCAGGCAAAGGCTGAGGCTGAGCGGTGTCTGAGGTGTGGGTTGTGGTGTTATCGGAAGGGGGAGTAAAAAGTAATTTTCGAGAATTTAGCCTTGCAAATGGAAGGATTTTGAGGTATTATACTTGCGTTCAAGTGAAAGGAAGGAGGGAATCTCATGAGAAAAAACGTTCTTGTTCTGTTGGGAGTTATTGTCTCTATACCATTACTTCTGGGCGTTGGCGCCTTGATAGCTGCGGATTGCCCCGATGAAATCTCAATCCACTCAAAGGCCTTTGAAACACACAAAAAAGGCCCGGTCAACCTGAGCCACAAGAAACATAATGTGGATTACAAGATTGCCTGTACGGAGTGTCACCATGTGTACGAAGGGGGAAAGAACGTTTACAAGGAAGGAGACCCGGTACAGGCGTGCTCGGAGTGTCATGATCCCGTAAAATCAGAGGGCAATGTCAAGAAACTCATGTTGGCTTACCACAAGAACTGCCAGGGTTGCCACAAGGATTTGGAGGCTGCCGGTAAGCCTACCGGGCCCACCAAAAAGTGCAACGACTGTCATGCAAAGAAATAGGCCACTTCAATAGAGCAGTCTTTCAGGATTAAGACAAAACAAGCCGCCCTTTGGTGTCAATCCCAAAGGGCGGCTTGTTTTGATTTGCGACGGTCAATCGTCTTCGGTAACGGTAATAGCCTCGGACTCACACACCTCCACGCAACTCTCACACGCAATGCATTCCTCTTCATTGACAGGGACGGATTTTCCATCCTGCATCTCAAATACGTCTGAGGGACACACATCAACACACTCCTCGCACCCTACGCATTTATCCTGATCCACTTCTACCTTAGCCATTGACTGATCCTCCTTGGTTAAATGGGTTATCGTGCATTTCCGTTTTTTGCAGGCTATTTAGCAAAGCGATTTTGAGGTGTCAAGGGAAAATCGGGGATTATCTACTGAAATCTTATATGGAGCTTTCGGGATCGAGGTCCGTCAAATTCGCAAAAGAAAATCCCCTGCCATGTACCCAGCTTGAGGCGTTGAGATTCCACAAAAACCATCACTGAATTGCCGATCAAACTGCTTTTAATGTGGGCAGCAGAATTCCCCTCCATATGCCGATACGCCCCTTCCCAGGGAACGAGATTATCAAGGGCTTTCTGGATGTCATAGACCACACTTGGGTCTGCGCTCTCATTGATGGTAACCCCAGCAGTAGTGTGTGGCACGTAAACAAAGCAGACGCCGTCTTTCAGCGCTGATTTGCTCAGCTCCTCCTGAACCGTGGCCGTAATGTCTATCATCTCCGAGCGATCCCTTGTTTTTATCGGTATGGTGATAACCATGACACGCTCCTCATGCGGGTTTTTCCACCTTTGATCCAATAACAACCTGATCCTGGAATCCTGCCTCGCTGAAATAAACGTCAACCGTATCGCCTTTCGACGTCTCCCATTCCTTGGCCACATAGGTCGCCTTTATGGGCAATTCCCGTTGCCTCTCTCCCCTGTCCACGAGCACAGCGAGCTCAATTCTCCTCGGCCTTCCAAAATCTATCAACGCATCCATGGCCGCCCTGGTTGTCCTGCCGGTGAACAGAACATCGTCAACCAGGATAATGATCTTTTCATCTATCGAAAAAGGGATATCGGTGCTCCCCAGTTTCGGATTCGATCCCAACCGCGTCCAGTCATCCCGATACAGATTAATGTCCAGAACCCCGATCGGCAGCTTCTCGCCATCCTCCTTGGAGATCTCTTGTCGCAAACGCTCTGCCAGGTAAGCCCCACCCGTCCTGATGCCAACGAGGCAAATGTCCTCCAATGACTCATGCCTCAAGAGTATCTGCCGGGCAATGCTTTTCAGGGCCTCCTGCATCTCCTTCTGATCAAGGATAACCTTCTTATTCTCGCTGGAATTCATTTCAGTTCTCTTATTCGCAAGATTTAACGATATAGCAAATAGAAATGAAAGGTCAAATAGTTTTATTCGCAGAATCGTTTGGTTTTTATTGACCCGAAGGCCAATTTCCTTTTGACTTTTATGTCCCTTTTATCGTTTGATTAATCAAAATGCACCCTTGGGCAACGTCAATACTGGGCGGAACGCCAAAATCAACGAAAGTCGTTCTCTATAGAACCCCCGGGGAAGCCGTTAACCAAATCACTGTGTGAGGCACACGTGAATAACTACCTGGAAAAAGAGATTAGCGAGCTCAGGAAAGAGATCGCCGATGAGCTAGGTTATACGCGAAGGGATAAGAAGGACAAAACTGCCCGACCCCGGCACATATCTCGGGCTCTCAGGTCCTATGGAAGAATTCTGATTCTTGGCGGTGCAGGTGTTCTCCTTGCGGTTGTCCTTCTCACACTATCTTCTGGAGGCAGAAAAAAGCCACCTCCGGATAATGTAACCGCCAGCAACCACGCAACACTCGGCCAGCTTGAGCAGAGAATAGCCGGTCTTGAGGGCATAGCGAAGAAAATCGAGCTCCTCGAAACACGGAACCGAGAGCTTCAAAAATCCGTTGCGGATATGAATCAGGCTGAAAAGCTCTTAAGTCGGCGGGTCGATCAACTGAGCCAGGTAGTAGACGAATTGCAAAAGAGCATGACCACACGGAGCGCCACAATCGAAGCCCCATCATCTGAGCAGGGGGAACCAATCGCCACTACCGAAAAGAGCTACTACCCTGAAACGCCATCGACTATCACGCGAATGCCGTTTTCCCTACCAAAAAGTCGCTACCACGAGGTCCGTCCCGGGGACACGCTTTACTCCATCGCTCAACATTACAACCTTACCGTAGACGAACTGTGCCGGCTCAACGACATGACCTCGAGACAGGTCATTCATCCAGGCCAAGAGCTCTTGGTTGCGCCGGCCGGCAATCAGTGAGAACCGCCACAAAGACCTCTTTTAGCCCATTTACTTGACTTTAGATGGTATTGACTCTAGTATGCCGTCATAATGAGCAAACCGAAATTACCAAAAAATCCCGAAGAGTTAGCCCGAGATCTTGACTATTCCTTTAAGAGCCAAGAACTCCTATATCGGGCATTCCGACATCCGTCTTATGTATATGAAAAGAATGATCAAGAAATACCGGACAACCAAAGGTTCGAATTTCTCGGCGATTCCGTCATTAACCTTGCGATTAGCCACCTTCTGATGCAATCCTTTCCTCAAATGAAGGAGGGCGATCTCTCCAAGCGTAGGGCCTCGTTGGTAAGTGAAAGCGGTCTCTACCCTATTGCCTGTGGGTTAAATCTGGGAGATTATCTTCACCTCGGCAAGGGAGAGGAGCGAACACAGGGCAGGAAAAAACCATCCATCCTCACCGATGCCTTTGAGGCGCTCATAGGGGCAATCTATCTTGACGGCGGCTTTCCCGACGCCATGAGGGTAATAGAAGAGCTCTTTAGGCCGGTATTAACTGAAAGCTGCCTCGGCAAGGTATTCGTTGACTATAAGACAGAGCTGCAGGAATTCTCGCAAGATGTGTTTCAGGCAACGCCGGAGTACCGCACTGAAAAAGAAACGGGCCCAGACCATAATAAGACTTTCCATGTAACCGTATACCTCAAGGGAGAGCTTATGGGTAAGGGAAAGGGAAAGAGCAAGAAAGAGGCTGAACGAATTGCGGCACAGGAGGCCCTGGCTTGTCTGAGAAGATAAAGAATCATTTTATCATACCCATATTTATTCCGCATCAGGGCTGCCCCCACAGGTGTGTCTTTTGCCAACAGAACACGATCACTAACCGCACACAGGGTATTCCATCAGCAGCTGGAATAAGGAATACCATTGAATTGGCCCTACAATCGAAACGGTTCACCGAAAAGAGCTCAAGAGAGGTTGCCTTTTATGGCGGCACGTTTACTGCCTTACCAAACAGCACTATGAAGAAAATCCTTGATGCCGTCCGTCCCTTTTTAAAAAACGGCACCATTCAATCGATCCGTCTATCTACCAGACCCGAGACCCTCGGTAGGGATAAGCTCCGTATCCTCGAATCCTACGGCGTTTCAACGGTGGAGCTGGGAGTGCAATCCATGGACGACAAGGTCCTTCTCCTTTCTCAACGGGGGCACTCGTCAAGCGATGCCGTTACCGCGTTCACAGTATTGAAGGAAAGAGGGTTTAAGACTGGCGCACAGTTGATGCCCGGCCTGCCTGGGGACTCTCCGGAACGTTTCATGGAGACAATCAATAAGGTTGTTGCTCTCAAGCCTGATATGGCGAGACTGTATCCGACCCTGGTTATCAGAGGAACAAAGCTGGCCCAGTGGTACAAACAGGGAACCTATACGCCATTGGGGCTTGAAGAGACAGTTAGCCTTTGTAAAGAGGCTTGCATAAGGTTAGAAGATGCGGGGATACCCGTTATCAGAATGGGGCTTATGTCATCCCCCAGCCTCTTGAAACAGGGGGAGATCATCGCCGGACCATGGCATCCATCATTAGGTTTTTTGGTCCGTTCAGCCATCCATCTCGAAAAGGTGAAACCCTCCCTACCGTTCGTGGGGAAAAAGAGCTCGATTGTTCTCTTCGCCCCTGAAAAAGAAATGCCGTTAATCAGGGGGCATAAGAACAGAGGGATTCATGAAATTGAGGCCATCACAGGGGCTGCTGTGAAGGGTGTTTTCTCAGACAATTCCGTTCCCGCTGGAAAAATCGCCTTCCAGTTTATATGATCTTGCCAAACGCTTCTCTCCTCCTGGTAGCAGGGTATCTAGGTGCCTCCCGAACCAAAGGTTGAACACAAAGCCGAAAAACTCCTCGCAATGACACGCAACGTCCAATGCTATTTTGGAATCCTATACTAGTAAGGGAAAAGCTGAACTGGGAGGCTAATTACTTCGGGTGACAATAAATTTATTCAACTTCAGGAGGCCCTCCTTGATCAGCGAATCAGGAAAGAACCTGAGGTGTGCTGCTGCACGGTCCACATAATCTTGCGCATCCCGGCGACATCGTGCAATGGCACCGTTGCTGCGAACCAACCTAGTTACCTCATCGTAGTCGCTCTCTGAGGCCTTCCCGCTTTTGAAGATTTCCCCTAGCCTCTCTCGCTCTTGCTGGGGCACGCAGGTGAGGGCGTAGATGAGGGGAAGGGTGATCTTGCCCTCCCTGAGATCCGATCCCATGGGTTTGCCGGTCTCTTCCGCCGACGCAGTGTAGTCGAAGACATCATCGATAATCTGAAAGGCAATCCCCATGTTAAGGCCGAAGTCCCTGAGCGACCGGATATGGATTTCTTCAGCTCCTGCCACGATGCCACCGCCGGCACAGGCAGCCGATATAAGCGCTGCGGTCTTGTCGGTGATGATGTCCATGTACTCTTTTCTGGTCAGATCCCAATTATGGGTATTGATGAGCTCCAATACCTGGCCCTCGGTCATCCTCGTGGCAGTGTCTGCAAGGACCTTTAAGAGCTCGATCTGTTCTCTTTCAACAATCATACGAGAGAACTTGGAGAAAAGAAAATCTCCCACCAGAATTGCGGCAGGGCTTCCCCATCGCTCGTTGACCGATACCTTTCCCCTCCTTACCGTGGCATTATCGATGACGTCATCATGGAGGAGGCTGGCGGCATGAAGACACTCAAAGATGGTCGAAAGGGTAAACACATCATGCTTGTTGTAATCGCACAGCTGACACGATAAGATAAAAAACAGGGGCCTGAGCCGTTTTCCGTTACCCAGCAAACTGTACTGTGCTACCTCCTCGATGAGCGAGATATTTGAGGTAAGCACCTTGCCGAGTTCCTGGTCGATTCGCTCAAAGTAAGGGTTGAACTGATCCAGGAATGTGGATCCTTCTGTCATATTCTTCAATTGTTTGTTTTCCATTTCGCCGACCAACAGCTTACTCAAAAAATATATATGAACGATGAAATGTTGTCAAAGCAAATCCTGCCCCTTGATGCCTCTCCTCATACATGAAAACAGCAGTATTGTCTTTGAACTCATACTCATCGATCTCATTGCCGGTCTTCACACGGTTCACCTCATACAACCGGGAACCGTGTTCATCCTACTCGGCACGGCCGTTGATCGAGACAAGGGTCACTCCTTCCGCCGCCCGAATCACCTCATCGGCGATGAACCCTTATGGCGTGCAACCTCCAGTACCAACAGTTGCAGATTGGAAAGGTGAGGACGAGACCTGGGGAGGCTTTTGAAATTATTTCTGTTGATCTCACGTCATGTTTCCGATAAGTTCGGTAGGGAATTTTTTGACATGAGATAAGCACATGAACGCCGCCAGAAGCCAATTAAAACTGGAACAGAGATTTCGCCCTTTTGCAAATAAGATGGCTGATGAAGGCATCCCGCCACTGATTATCGATACCTTTAAGCTTTACTACAGCAAGGTCCTGAACGGCGAAAGGGGATTAATACCAAGCGAGGAGATCGCTCCGGTCGGCAAAGACGACATTCCGCCGTTGAAAACATTAGGCCGGTTCGCCGAAGCAGGTCGTCGAGCTCTCAAGGAGGCCGTAATTATTAAACTCAACGGTGGCTTGGGAACAAGCATGGGCCTCTCGAAGGCCAAGTCTCTCCTAGAAGTAAAAGACGGATATAATTTCCTCGATATCATCGCCAAACAGGTCTTGAACCTCAGAAAAGCGCATGGGGTGGTTATCCCCCTCGTGCTGATGAACAGCTTTAATACCGAAGAGGATAGCACCACGTATCTTGAGAGATATCCTGAACTTGACACCGGTATTCCCCTCTCATTTTTACAGCATAAGTTTCCTAAGGTCTTGCAGGAAGACCTGACCCCTGCTAAATGGCCATCCGCACCCGATCTAGAGTGGAATCCCCCGGGTCACGGGGATATCTATTCGGCATTGCTTACCTCCGGGATGCTGGATAAGCTGATCGAAAAAGGCTGCAAATATGCATTTATCACGAACTCCGATAACCTGGGAGGAATCATAGATATGGCAGCCCTCGGTTACTTCGCGTCCAGTGATTTTCCTTTCATGATGGAGGTTGCGCAAAAGACGGGCGCGGACATCAAAGGCGGCCATATAGCCCGCCTGCGCCGGACCGGTGGCCTTATCCTCAGAGAGATAGCCCAATGTCCCGAGGAAGAGATAGAGGAATTTCAAGATATAAAGACCTATAGGTACTTCAATACCAATAACCTTTGGCTTAATCTCATGTTTCTCCAAGGCGCACTGGAAAAGACTCGCAACATCCTCAACCTCCCTGTTATTGTCAATCCCAAAAGACTAGACCCAAGAGACGACTCATCCCCTCAGGTCTACCAGATTGAAACAGCCATGGGATCTGCAATCTCGGTTTTTGAAGGGTCTGCAGCTGTTCAGGTTCCACGGCGAAGGTTTATCCCGGTTAAGAGGTGTCGGGATCTTCTCTCGCTGTGGTCGGACTGCTATGTAATGACTGAAGACAGTCAGATCATATCGAACCCTGATAGACGTCTTGATGCCATTGAGATTGTTCTCGATGAAAAATTCTATAAGCGAATCGATCAATTGAGGAAAAGGTTCCCTTATGGTGCTCCCTCGTTGATTGATTGCCGGTCGCTGAGAGTTGAAGGAAATGTTTACTTTGGCAAGGGAGTTGTGATAAAGGGAGACGTGCGGATTCTTAACACCTCTTCAGGCAAGGTCTCTATTCCTGGGGGCACAGTTATTAATAACGATTTACTTTTTAACGAAAATTTGCCATAAGATACCTCATGTCTGAAGCTATCCTTAAGAACATTGAAAGGGCCATTAAGGACATCCATAATATTGGAATAATGCTCAGTAGGGCCAGCGAATACGTATGCGAACAAGAGGTGCTCAAGCGATTTTCACGCTACCTCCAAGCCTATCACAAACGCCTGGAATCCGATATCGCCTCACTCAAGAAAGAGTATCCCGGCAAGTTTCCCGAGACTCCCGAGCTGGATAATTCACTCTCAAGGATTACAGATATCTCAGCCGCACTCGAGCAAGACAAAAAGGCTACTGAAACAAAGTGTCGCGCAGGAAGTTTTGGCCATGAATTGAACACTCAGGTTGCCGAGCTCAAAAGCGGTGTGCGCGAAATCTGGGAAACCGTCACTGGGAAGGTCACAGGATATTCCATCACCGATAGGCTGTCAGGTGGGGGGGAAACGGTGACCTCGGCCCTCTATAATATCTCCCCTTTCGGCCCCATTCCCCGGAAGATCATCATCGCCGTTCTAGCAATCGCCGCTGTTGTTTTTGGTTACCTCTTCTTTACCATGGAATCGGAAAATGAATTGGTCAAGGGCATCAAATCTGATCTCGCCCATCTAGAGACAGAAAGGCAAGCGCTTACGGTCAAGCAGCGGGAATACGAGGATATTCAGGCACAGATCAAGGTTCTGGACAAGTTAGACTTGAACAGAAAGGACAAAATCAAACTGCTGAGCCTGACAGTAGAGGAGGGCAAACTCAGGGAGTCTATCGAGAAAACTACCGTTGCAGTGGAAAAATGGGAACGAGAGCTAAAAGATAAAAACAAGAAATTGGAAGAACTTCGAAAAAAACCTTTCCTCCAAAAGCTTCTGAAAAGATAGGGCCAAAATCTATTAGAGCAATACATTAAAAAGAGTGCCCCCTGCTAACGCGCCATACCCTATATCATGAATGTGCGGAGTTCACCTTTTTCCCTTTTCATTGCTCGGACAGACCAGCCCTTGCCGCCACTTGTTACCCTCACAGCAACTGGTTTGCCGGAAGGGGCATCGCTGTACGATGCGGTTATGTCGGCAGCTAACTGCATGTACTCGCCTGATAGATCCCCCGTCGCCAGGGCCGTGGGCCCGGGAACCGACTCAACGCTTAAGAGGGTATCCCCTTTCCTTGTCTGTAAATCAATCAACTCATTCTCCCTTTGGTTCCTGCCCACTATGATCTTCGCCGTCTTACCCAGCCTAAAGTGCCGTCCAACCTTGAGTAAGTCCAGGTCTCGCCTTGAAAGATCTTCATGGCACGATATGAGATCCTTGAGTCTATGGGAAATCACCTTGTCCGTTAAAAGACATCCGCCAGCGGAGGACGGGTAATCCCCTATTCCAAGTCCCCGAGCCAATTCAATCTGAGGCCGCCGCGAACGTCCTGAAAGGCCAAGCAGTTTCTCCCGCTCTACCCATCCCCTGATCTCGGGAATGGTCTCGGGTAATAGTTTTGCTGAAAGGGGTCTGAGGATGACATCCTGGAAGCCCGAGCTGTGAGAAACGGTGGAGAGGGATCTGAGGTTTTGTGACATAGGTCGCTGGCCCAACACCTCTCCGCTAATGATGAAATGGGCCTTTTCCTCTCCCAGCATCTTACCGGTTACCGCGAACATGAGGGCATGGCAGTCGATGCATGGGTTCATGCCTTTGCCATAACCGTGCTTGGGATTCAGTACTATCTTGACAAGATCCTCTGTAATATCCACAACCTTGAGGGGCAATCCGATAGCATGCGCAGACCGGATACCCTTGTCCGCCGTGAAAAAGGGGCTCTCAAAACAGATACCGACAACACTGACCCCTTGTTCCCGAACAAGTTCAACCGCCAAGATGCTGTCAAGCCCCCCGGAAAAAAGTGCCAAAGCCTTCATTAAAACTGTCTCCCTTTCATGTGCTAATACCTTAATCAGGCGGTTCACACGAATCAAGGAAAAAGAAGCCAGTAGGTTCCTGGGTTTTCCGCGAGGGATCTCTGCAGTGTATTGGCCTTGCAAAGACTTATGTCTTTTACAAGTGAACACCATTGTCCCGTTGCTCCCATGCTCTCGCGGTGACCCTCCCGGGGTTCGCAGGTGAGGAATGCCTGCCCCTTCCCCGCTCTAAAG
>CP070657.1:2583803-2597128 GCA_020355085.1 Deltaproteobacteria bacterium | reverse complement strand
CTGGCCGAGCGCATTCGAGATCTCGGCGAGCAGGTCCTCGTCGTCCGTTTCCGCGTACCGGGTCTTGAGCGCCGTCGCCGCCTCCTTACCGCCAATGGTCAGCGACACTTCACCATCCAGAACTTGGACCATGGCATCTCCTGGTGCAGCGTGGGTGCTCAGGCCTTCTCCTTGATCAAAGGCGAATAACGTCAAGCTCACGGCATCGTTTTGAGCAAAGGTGCGGCTTACGACCCTTCCTTTCTCATAATCCACCAGATTCACCAGGAGATGAGGCTCCGAAAAAGGGATGTTTTTGATGAGTGCTGGCTTTTCCATGTTTCTCACTGCTCCTTCAACTATTCCTAAGTTTCTAAGACCTCCCCTTTAAGCGTCTACATCTGTTTAAAATCCACTCCCTGGGTTGCGCTTTTCCCTCTTTTGACAAGAGATTGAGGAGGCCTTTGAATTATAGGCAATCACTGGGAAAATGCAACACTTGTCGCCATGAACAAGGGTAACTCCCTGTAGCGTAATGAATTTTTTGGGTCGATTTCATTATTAGAGGGTTGTTTATGAGTTGCAGTTCATGTATGATTGCGCTGTTTCTTTCCCCATCCTTAGGATGATTATTCGGCTCCAAACGAGTCCTTTCTAGAATAGCGATCAGGTTTGAAATCCTTTACTGCAGAAAGGAGGTGATGATCTCAGGAGAGGAAAACACGGTTTGGGGATTCTTTGACGAAAATCTTTTAGAATGGGGGCTATCATGAAAAAGATGAAATGGTCCGTTATCATTTCTCTGTCTGTGGTTTTTCTGTTTTCATCCCTGGCAATATCTCACGCCGCAAAGAACAAGCCTATTTCAATAAGTTGGGCCACCTTCTATCCTGAGACCCATCCCCTGTATCCCATGAATGAGGGCTGGGGAACCGAGATAGAAAAACGCACGAACGGGCGGGTAAAATTCACCTATTACGCTGGTTCAACGCTGCTCAAGGGGAATGAAATCCCTGACGGCATCCTGAAGGGTATCGCCGACGTAGGGGATGGAGTCCTGGCTTACACACCCGGACGCTTTTTTGCCATGGAGACCGTGAACCTAACCATCGGCTACAGCTCTGCAAAAATGGCAACCTTTGTAGCCAACGAGTTTTATAAGAAGTTCAGGCCCAAAGAGTTCGATGACTATAAGGTATTCTTCATGCATGCCCACGGTCCGGGTATTCTTCATAGCAAGGGACCGGTGCGCAACCTTGAAGAGATCAAAGGTTTGAAGATCCGCGCTGTGGGGGCTGCGGCCAAGTCTGCCCAGGCCCTGGGTGCCGTTCCGGTCGCCATGCCCATGTTTGATACCTACGAGTCCCTCAGAAAGGGTGTGGTAGAGGCGACACTCAGCCCCATTGAGGCCCTCATGACCTGGAAACAGGCCGAGGTAGTCAAATATACGACCGAGTGCTTCGGGGTCGGCTATACCTCGGCGTTCTATGTGGCTATGAGCCGTAAAAAATGGGATTCCCTGCCCTCAGATGTGCAAAGGGTCTTTGAAGAGGTGAGTGCCGAATGGATTCCCAAGGCGGCCGAGGTGTGGGATTCCGCTGATGAAAGGGGCAGAAAGTATGCGCTCAACATGGGCCATACAATTATCCCTCTTTCCGATGAAGAAAATGCACGCTGGGCCGAGGCTGTGCAGCCTGTAATCACTGAGTATGAAAAGGACGCGGAGGCCAAGGGATTGCCGGGCAAGGAATATGTGGCAACGGTAAGGGCTCTGATCAAGGAATTTAAGGAAAGCCAGAAGTAGAGAACCTACAAGAAGCGCTGCCGGGCTGATACAACAGCTACGGCAGCCGCTTTTTGTCCTAATTGAGGGGTGATTACATGGCGGCGTTTGGCAAAGGGGTTCATAGATTTTCCACCATCCTGAATTGGTTCGCCGGGTCTTGTTTGATTGGCATGACTGCCCTGACCTGTGCGGATGTAGTACTCCGCCTCTTCAGGCATCCCATTCTTGGCACCTATGAGATCGTGGGGTTTCTGGGAACAGCGGTGGCAAGTTTGGCGGTGGCCTATACAACTGTAGAGCGCGGCCACGTGGCTGTATCCATACTTGTCCTGCGGCTTTCCCATCGGGTTCAAGTTATTATCCATCAAATCACCCACCTGCTCAGCATTGTCCTTTTCGGTTTCTTGACAATGGAATGTATCCGGTTTGGAAACGACCTGAGGGTATCGGGAGAGACGTCTTTGACGCTGACACTGCCTTTTTTCCCATTGCTTTACGGTATGTCCTTTTCCTTTCTTATCGTCTGCATCATCCTCTGGCTGGACTTCTGGAATGTGCTCACAGGAAGGGAAAAACCGTGGTATGTGCCGTGAACTAATCGGAGAGGGAGACGGTAGATGAGTCCAACGACAATTGGTTTAGTGGGATTGGTAATTCTGGTTATCATCCTTTTCTCCCGCATGCCTGTGGGATTTGTGATGGCCATTGTGGGCTTCGCCGGGTTTACCTATTTGGTGTCCATGGACAGTGCGCTGCGGGTCCTTGCCAAGGATTTCTACGCCATGTTCAGCTCTTACAATATGACTGTCGTCCCCTTATTTATCCTGATGGGTCAAATTACATTTCATGCAGGCATAAGCCGTCGCCTCTTTGATACCGCCTACAAAATCTTTGACTATTTACCAGGCGGCCTGGCCATTGCCACGGTGGGGGCATGTGCGGGGTTTGCAGCCATCTGCGGTTCGACCAACGCATCGGTTGCCACAATGACCACTGTGGCCCTTCCCGAGATGAAGCGGTATAAGTATGGAACTTCCTTGAGTACGGGCTCGATCGCTGCAGGTGGGACCCTGGGGATTCTCATTCCTCCCAGTGTGATCTTTATCATTTATGGTATCGCGACCGAGCAATCTATTGGAAAGCTTTTTGCTGCAGGAATCTTACCGGGGATTATTCTATCCCTTTTTTTCTGCGTAACCGTTTTTATCTGGGCCAAGCTCAGACCGGGGGAGGCTCCCCGCGGGAGGAAGACCACATTCAAAGAAAAGGCATTAGCCCTGTCAGGTGTAACTGAGACTCTACTGCTGTTCCTTCTTGTGATGGGGGGGCTTTTCCGTGGTTTTTTTACACCAACGGAGGCAGGTGCCATCGGCGTAGGAGGTGCCATCATCCTCGGTCTTGCCCGAAGAAGACTGACCTGGCGTGGATTCTCCCAGGCAGTGACGGAGAGCACCAGAATTTCTTGCATGGTCCTGGTTATCGTTTCCGGGGCCATTATGTTCGGCCATTTTCTGGCCATCACCAGGGTTCCTTATGTGGCAGCCAACTGGATCGGGGCGCTCCCTTTACCCAATTATGCCATCATGGGGGTTATCGTGGTTATCTATCTGATAGGGGGGTGTTTTATGGACGCCCTTGCCATGATTCTTCTGACGATTCCGATCCTATTCCCCTTGGTCACGGCTATGGGGTATGATCCCATCTGGTTTGGCGTTATTATCGTGCTTGTTGCGGAGATGGGTGCCATAACCCCGCCTGTGGGCATTAATGTATATGTCCTCTCGGGAATTGCCAGGGATATCCCCCTGGAGACTATTTTCAAGGGGGCGCTTCCCTTTGTGCTATCATTACTGGCCTGCGTGGCCCTCCTGATTGCTTTTCCCCAGATTGCCCTGCTGTTGCCGAATCTTATGAAATAGGCAACCATGCACCTGCGCTTGCCAGAGGCCCAAGAACCTACCATGACTGATTGTAGCAATTACAGAGCTGCCAGATAGCTGGATGAGAGAGTTATAAGATATGCCCGATTGCGTTCAATGTTTTTGAGCTTCTGAAAGCGAAGATATGGGGAAGAGACGCATAACCATGGTAATGGGCTCAAGTTTCGATGGAATGATCTTTGCCAGGCAGGTTCAAGCGATTGACCAAGTTTCAAACCTAGACTGGATTATCACTCAGACAGCAAATCCCTTACCATCCTCTCGATGTTTCTCAGAATGCCTGGATCATGCTCTATAGCCTCTTTCACAAATTCAGCGTATTCTAGGTCGGCCACCTTGGGGCTTATTTTGGTAGCTACCATTCTGGTATAGTCTATCCAGCTATCAACATCGGAATTGAACAGCTTTACTAATTCACAACAGGCCGCAAGATCTTCAACCACGATTCGTTTGTTACCCGGATCTTTGGTCCATTCGATGAATCTTACCGGGACGCCGGTCTTTTCAATATCTTCGGCTGTGATCATAATACCCCCTTTGCCAAGAAAACGCTGGCGTACCCAAGTTCCTCAAGTTACCTTCCACTTCTTCACGGAACCGCACACGAGCGGCATAGTTTCGCATTTTAGGCGAACGATCAGGACTTGGACCAGCTGGCTACCTTTAGGTTTTGATATAGTCAACCTGTAGGGCATCATCAGTTTATTGTCAAGACGGAAAGTCCGTTTTAGCTTGCTGCCATTTGAAACTGTGAAGATCCGAGCATGTGTGAAGACCAGCGCTACACCTCAACTCCTTCACCCCCAGCCGAAACTCACGTAAGACATTTCCCTCAACTAAAGATCGCTAGTTGCCGATAACGTTACTGAGGTTTTTTGAGCGGGAGCCCTTATGTAGCAGGAAGGGCGGCGCTCTTCGCTCGTGAAGAAGGTTTATTTCGACCGTTGTTGCTTACCGAGACGCAGCAAGGATTACACAATGCCTGACGTATCTGATTCAGACTCCATACTGGGAGAACTCGACAAGACGCTGGACGACCTCTTCGGGAAAGACCAAGGTGAAAGTATGCCCGCAGAGGGGATGCCTGTTTCGCCATTAGAAAAGCTCCGGGGTGTGATGCGCACAATTAACGAGGAAATTTGCCAAGAGAGCATCAGTGCCCTCAAAACCGAAGTCAAGCACCTCCAAAGCTCCTACCCAGGCGATACACAGGTTCTGGCGCTGCTCAAGATCATGTCGCTGCTTGTTGGGTACATGAAACTGAACAAGCCCGATGCTCACCAGGAAACGACCACATTGCTGAACTCGGCATTTCAGTGCATGGAAAGAGTGGTAGAGGATCAGAGCATATCGACCCATGAAAAGATAGCGCTCATAAGCAAAGAGATTGAACACTTCAACAAGTTCAAGGCCAAAACATCTACAGGCGAGGAACCTTCACGAAAAAAAGCGGTGTCGCGGACCCGAGAGACCGGTGCAGGGGATTCGGAACCCCCATCGGGTGCTGTGCCGTCTTCGACAACCGTACCGGCGGGCGAGATTTTCACGGCCCTTGATAACCTGCGTTCATACCTGGGAGAGGAACTTGCCGCGTTAAAGAGCAGGGTAGATGGCCTGAAAGAGGAATTCACGAGGAGCGACGATGCAAGGGCCCATATGATCGAAGAGTCTGCGGCGCTGAAAGGCCAGATGCAGCAGTTAAGAGGGTTGTCGGAGGATCTTGACAATGTGCGGGCTCAGCTGGCCCAAGAGATCATAAGGTTAAAGGGCCACGTGGATGATATAAAAGGGGAGATGAGCCGGTTTCGGGATGATTTGCTCATCGCTCGGTCTGAACTTGAGGGCATAAGGGACGTTGCACGTCATGGCAGCGGCGCACCTGGTTCCGATGAATCTGCTGGGGACGAGGCAGAGATCGTGGAAGTGGAAGAAGTTCCAGAGAATCCTGAGGTTACGGATTTGGACCTTTTAGAGCGCGATTCCCTTGCCGAGGGTGCGAGTTCACTCGATGAACCTCAGGAACGCCAGATCCATGGTGATCCGACAACCAAGAACGTACAATCCAAATACTGGGAAGAATCTGCATTTGATTCGGGTCCTGAGGAAATCGAACCGAGAAAGTCATCCCCGAGTTCAGAAAGCTACTTTTTCTTCCAGATGGGGGGCAAGAGCTACGCCGTAGGCGGTGAGAACGTCATCAAAGCCTCGAAGGCAGACCGTCGTCTGCTCAAAAAGGCCAGTGAGAAAGGTGAACTCTCCATGATAGATTGTAAGCGAGTGTTTTCCGGCATCAAACGCGGAATCGAACCGGCGTGGAACCACCTTTCTTCAAAGGAACTGGAAAAGACCACGTTTCGTTTGTTAACCGATGACCGCATTGATGGCCTTTTGGACACGGATGGGGGCGGCATGTTATTCCTGGGAGCCGGGGGCGAGCGCTCCATACTTTTTACGGATCAACTCCCAAAGAAGAAGCCGCTTTCACGCAAAGACAGGGTAAAGCCTTTATGCGGCTTGGATTACGTGTGCGGGGCTATCCGGAAAAGTGACGATAGCGCCGATAGCTATTTGATCCTCGATGCTCATCAACTCTGCAAGAGACTGCGGGCGTGCATTCCCGCGCCGTTCACGAAGACATAGGCAACGGTGAGTGAAAAAGGGCTCGTGCCTCGCAAGGTTAGTGCTTTCCCATCCGTTGCCCCTTTCTGCTTGATTGAGGGTTCTCCCGTCCCAACTCCTCTGCCAGCCGATTAAAGAGCATCCCGTAAGCCCTTTGGCCCTTCTCGAAGCTGGAAATCCGGAAGAATTCATTAGGCGAGTGCGCGCACTCGTCTCGAAGACCAAAGGCAAAGACGATGGTGTACGTATTCAGGTATTGCAGGAACAAGGAGTTTACGGGGATGGTTCCTCCCGAACGTATGTGATAGGGCGGCGTTCCGTAGAGATCACTTAGGACCGTGGCAGCGATACGCATGCCCTGGTGATCTGCCGGAACCAAATACGGCATGGCCCCGCCCTCGGCCTTGGTAGCCGTTATCCTAACCCAGGCAGGCGTCACGCTATTGACGTGGGCCACAACCCTTTCGGTCATTGTTGAAGGATCCTGGTCGGCGACGAGTCGGCAGGTAACCTTGGCATGAGCCGTGCTCGGCAAGACCGTCTTCACGCCCGAACCCTGAAACCCGCCGTATATGCCGTTTATTTCCAGGGTCGGGCGCGCCCACGCCCGTTCATAGCTAGTATAGCCCGGTTCGCCGAAAAGGTCCATGGCACCGGTCTCGCTGAGATACGCATCCCTGTCAAAGGGTAAGCGAGCCATTTGCGCCTGCTCATCATCGCTCAGCGGTCGGACATCATCGTAAAACCCCGGTATGGTGACCTTCCCGTCCGCATCGTGCATGGAGGCAAGGATGCTCACCAGTGCGTGAATTGGATTTGCCACGGTGCCGCCGTAGGTCCCCGAGTGCAGATCGTGATCCGGGCCCTGTACATCGATGAGCAGCGCGGCGAGTCCGCGGGTGCCCAAAACCAGGGCCGGCTGATCTTCGGCCCACTGGCTGCCGTCGGCGCTCAAAACCAGATCGCACGCCAACAAAGCCTTGTTGGCAGAGATGAAATCCGGCAGCTGGGGGCTACCGATCTCCTCTTGTCCTTCAAACAGAAACTTAAGGTTGAGCGGTAACCCGGCTTGGGTATTGAGCATGGCCTCCGCCACTGTAATGGGAATAAACAGGTTGCCCTTGTCATCATTGGCGCCTCTGGCATAAATGCGATCACCCTTTATTGCAGGCTCAAAGGGCTGGTTTTCCCATAGCTCGAGGGGGTCCACCGGCTGTACATCGAAATGGCCGTAAATCAAGGCAGTCGGTTTGCCGGGAGCGTGAAGCCAGTCGCCGTAGACTACCGGATGGCCGTTTGTAGGCATGATTCGAACTGACTCGATCCCGGCCGCATCCATGCGTGCCGCTATCCATTCAGCTGCACCCTGGACGTGGGACTTATGATCGGGCAGGCTTGAGATGCTTGGAATGCACAACAGCTCCAGGAGCTCACCGACAAATTGATCCTTATGCTCAATGAGATAGGTTTCCCAGGGATTCATGATATACGCCTCCTATTGACATATGCAACAATGTGAGGATTTCACCCCGTTAGCATACTGCGAGGGGCGAGAAAAATCAAATCCATGTAGGCATGAAATCGCTACCAGGTCTGATACAACAATGACAGATAAGCCCGCACTGTTGGCAGATTTGCTCCAATAAGCTCCTCACAAAAGAATTGAGGCCAAATCTTAATCTATTGACTCCCCGCCTGAAAACTGATTCTAATAAGGTAACGTTACGGACAATGCCTCAAGAAGGGGCTTGATTCCATGCACACCATGTAATTAAGGAATTTGCCGGCAGAAAGGATGAACAATGATCACGGTGGAGAGAATTGATGAGCGCACCTTCACGGTCACCGTGAAGGACCGAACAACCACTACCCATACAGTTGCCGTGGATCCCTCATATCACGAGAGGCTGACTGGTGGAAGCGTTTCAGTAGAGAAACTCGTGGAGAAGTCATTTGAATTTCTCCTTGAGCGGGAAAGTAACACCAGCATCCTGAGGACCTTCGACCTTCCGGTCATTGGCGGATATTTTCCGGAATACGAACATACCATCCGGAAGATGCTCGCGTGAAGAAATGCGCTGTTGAGCCTTGCCTCCTAAGAAACTCACTGGAGAAAAGAGCATGGAGATGTCTTTTTTTGACTCTGTCCTCCCATGGTTCAGAGCAGTGGGCGTTTCAAAACGGCGCACACAGGCTGCTACCTTAGTGCTAAGGCTTATGGGGCGGTGCGCCGGTTTGAAACGGCCCTGTACGGGGCCTTGTTTAGAGGGCAGAGCAAAAAAAGATATCTCCATGCTCACCAGAGCGTTTCTTTCATGTATAACCCTGAAGCGAAGGGTCGGGGTCATGTGCTAACGTGAGCTTGGGGCCGAACTTTTCCTTATGCCGTTTCTCGCAGGTGATGCTGGGCGTTGCAGCAGTCACATCTTGGTCTTGCCCCAAAAGAGGTGGCTCGGTTCGGCACTTCTGATATAAAATGTTAATACAATGGACTACATCCAAAGCATGCTTGGGAGGTGGGAAATGCCGATTGTTCATGTAAACGTCTGGGAAGGTTTTGGCCAGGAAAAGGCCAAGACCGTGATAGAGGGTATAACCAAGGTCTTCGTGGATTTGGGCATACCGTTACAGGCCGTAGAGGTTATCGTACATGAGATCCAAAAATCCCACTGGGGAATTGGTGGAGAACCGGCTTCAGAGAAGTTTAAAGATACCCCTCCGTAGTTGATCATCCGGCGGACGCATGAATGGAGTCTCCGCAGAAGGTGATCGGGGGTTCGACCTCCCTTTTAGCCAGGGCACACTCGTTTTAGTAAGTAAAAAAATAGCTGGCCTTTTGATCTCCAATTGAAATCCGCTTTCCTCTCTAAGCCAATACCAATCTACTTCTCAGCCGATACTACTGAGTTTATCTCCGTATTTACTACGGAGAAAAATCAGTCTTGACTTTTGTCTTTTTTCTGGCATCGTACTGTTGATGTACCTCCCCTTGATGCTGAAAATTGAGAAAGCATCAAGTCTTGCTACTTGATCTTGAAAACAACTGAATTAGGTCAAGCCCGTCAAACGCATGGCGGGCAAGCCCTCCAGAAAAACGGCGAACAGGCATTAATAAGCATGTCTTGTGAGGGGCTCTCGTACCGGTAAGAAGATCAGGGAACAGTTGAAGAGGGCTAAGGCAAATTGCCGTGGCGCAGTGGCGAAATCAGAGAGGGAGGAAAGCTGAGATGAAGGATTTGATTGCATACCTGGCAAAAGCGCTCGTTGATAAGCCGGAAGACGTTGTGGTCACAGAGCTAGGGGGAGCGCACACCTATGTCATTGAACTGAGGGTGGCCAAAGAAGATTTGGGTAAAATCATCGGAAAGCAGGGGAGAACTGCCAGGGCGCTGAGGACCATACTTGGCGCTGCCTCAGCCAAGGTGAAAAAGCGATGTGTCCTGGAGATCTTGGAGTAGTTGAGGAAACCGGTTAAGCCCCGGGAACAGGGGTTCACTTCTTTCATCCTTTGGGAGCGAACCCAACCTCTAACCTGTCGACCTTCTCGCCCACCAAGCCGCGTCCGCAAAAGGAATTGGGGCCAGCCTATTGAGAGTGGTCAAGCGCTCGCCTTTGTCCAATTCGGGATCAAACCACGCTCCTGCCCCAATCATATCAGGCAGCAATTAACTGTACGGCAATCGTGTCTCACCTTCCTTTCAGCAGATGGTAAACAACCACCGTTAGAAGGTGGTTTTCCTTTTGTTGACAGCCCGTAAACAAACGCCATATTATTATAGTAGGTGATACTTCCAAGGTGTAGCAAAGAGGTTCTGCGTGAGGAAGCCTGAGGAGGTGGGGGCAGACCCGCTGTAATCTGAAGATAAGAAGGCCTGTTGTGCCACTACCAGTTCATTAAGACGCCTTTGCCCATAATGAAAAGGGGTATCGTCGCTTGACTGAAAAGACCAGCCTGTAAGGTTCCTGCCAAGGGCTCCGCCTTCACCGATGGAGTGCATCCCCTCAATCCTGAAGTGGTGTCATATTGCTGCATAATACGTAGGAGTGCGCAGGAGGTGTAAAATGAAACGGGCCTGCATGTCATTGGTTGTTGCCATTCTCCTTATGTCTTGCATGCCTTCGTATGCCGATCAGACCGCAGAAGAAATGCTCAAGGCGATAGTGGAGGTACGGGCAATTGTTCCGAGCGATGCACGGACCGCAGGTGCGCTCGGGACGAAACGGGAGGGAAGTGGCGTTGTCATTGACTCAGAAGGATATATTGTCACAATCGGCTACTTGATCATAGAAGCTGAGACCATTGAAATAGTCGGTCCCTCGGGCAAGCGGGTCGGCGCAAGTTTCGTTGCCTATGACCATACGACCGGGTTCGGCCTTGTACGGGCAAAGGAGCCCCTGGGCGCGGTGCCCATGAAGCTGGGCCAGTCCTCAGAACTCAGCGAGGGCGACCCGGTTCTGGTAGCGAGCCATGGGGGGGCGGAATCGGTTCAAGGCGCGCACGTCATTTCCCGAAGCGAATTTGCCGGTTCCTGGGAGTATCTGCTCGAGAATGCCATTTACACGGCTCCACCTCATCTCAGCTTTGGAGGAGCCGCACTGATAGGACCCGATGGCAAGCTCGCGGGTATAGGTTCTCTTTTGACACAGGTAGCAGTGGCAGGGCCTGGTTCCGTATCTTGTAACATTTTTGTCCCTATCGACCTCCTGAAGCCGATCCTCTCCGATCTGATTATGAAGGGCCGTTCTGCTGAACCGCCACAACCTTGGTTGGGAGTAAACGCAACAGAGGCACATGGTCGTGTTTTCGTCCTTCGGGTTGCACCTGGCGGGCCGGCTGAACAGGCGGGAATCAAACCGGGCGACATCATCCTTGAAGTAGAAACGGGCGAGGTGCGTGGGCTTGCCGACCTATACCGCAAGGTACGGGCCATCGGCAGGGCAGGTGTTGATGTGCCTCTCAGCATTCTCCAGGGAACTCAGATCCGCAGAATAGTTGTCCATTCTGAAGATCGGTATCACTATCTTCGGATACGAAGAAAGAAGGCGTTGTAAACTGAATGGGCAAGGGGATCCCTTCCCGATTATCGCTACCAGACTTCTTCATGGGTCATCCTAAGGGTGGGCTTTTCCCGTTGTCACCCTCCATCGAACAGTGCAAGCGTTGATTTCGCCCTCAGAGTGATTAGAATCCATAAGTGTAGCTGTTGGCTCTTGCTCGACTCACTTTCCGTTGCATGAATTCTTCAAAGAGCCAGGGTACGGAAGTGACTAATTGTATGAATAGTCAAAGCCTTGAAAGGAGGATGAGGCCATGAAAAGAAGCCTGAGGGTCTTCGTGATATTCGTTGCATTTCTGGTGGTAGGCGTAAGCCTGGAAGCCCGCGCCGCTCTACATACGGAAACGGTGGAGTATAAACAGGGAGATACGGTTCTCGTGGGCTACCTTGCCTATGACGACACTTCTATGGAAAGGCGCCCCGGGGTCCTCGTTGTTCATGAGTGGTGGGGTCTGAATGATTATGCGAAGAGGAGAGCAGAACTTCTGGCTCAAAAGGGGTATATTGCATTTGCCTTGGACATGTACGGTGGAGGAAAAACTACGGACCACCCGAAACAAGCAGGCGAATGGGCCACCTTTGTCAGGCAGAACAGAGAGGTCGGGACACAACGGTTTCTGGCCGCATATGAACTGCTCAGAAACCATCAAATGACCGAGCGAGGCAAAATCGCGGCTATCGGTTATTGCTTTGGTGGGTACATCGTTCTTGCCATGGCACAAGAGGGCGTTGACCTCCGCGGCGTGGTCAGCTTCCACGGTGCCTTGCCTGCCGGGCGTGTCGAGCCCAACACGATCAAAGCAAAGATCCTGGTGTGTCACGGTGCAGATGATGCATCTATCAGCTACGAGCAGATCCGCCAATTTCAAGAGAATCTCAGAGATGCGCAGGCGGACTGGCAGTTCATCGTCTACGGCGGGGCGAGACACGGTTTTACCAATCCCGCTGCTGACGGGCTTGGCATACCGACGCTGGGATACAACCGGAATGCGGACATGCGATCCTGGAAAGCCATGATGGCGTTCTTTCAGGAGATTCTTGGGCAATAAGAGGCAATACGGTCTTTCTTTTGAAGGTCGAGTATCGGATTCCTTTTGCCTTGCGGCGAGAGGGGGCCGAGAAAGAGGCCTGCGCTTGCACCGTTGCAGTGTACCTGCTCAAGCTGACAGGCCTCGTATCATTCAAGATAAGTAGGCCGAATAGGGACCTTAGCGGTGAGAAGCGGCGCGTGAGCGTCACGCTAGTCCGGCATCCTTAAGACACCTGCCCCCTGCATTTTTCCTGCTTTGAGGAGCCTCAGGGCCTCATTGGCCTTTTCCAGTTCGAACTCCTGCACCGTGGGGATGATGGGAATTTGCGCGGCTAGGGGCAGAAAACCCTCGGCGTCCTTTCGGGCGACATTGGCTATGCTTTTTATCTCCCGCTCATGCCACACATAGGTGGCATAATCCAATTCAGGGATCGGGTTGATCTTGCGGATAGCATTGATAGCAACTCTTCCCCCCTTTTTCAGGACCTTCAGTGCCTCTTTGACCGGCTCTCCAACCGGGGTAAAATCAATGGCGCAATCGAGCAGCTGAGGCGGGGCATCTCCGGTTGCCCCGACCCACTCCGCCCCCAGCTCCTTGGCCAAGTCTTGATGCGCCTTTTGACCTTTTCTGGTAAAGACAAATACGCGGCAATTCCAGAATCTGGCAACCTGGATGGCAATGTGAGCTGACGCCCCAAAACCGTAGAGGCCGAGTACTTGGCCGGGCTTTATGCCGGAGAGCCTCAAAGCCCGATACCCGATGACTCCGGCGCAGAGAAGCGGGGCGGCCTGGGCATCGGAGAACCTCTCGGGAATGGGGTAGGCAAAGTCCTCAGAGATAACGGTGTACTGCGCGTATCCACCATGTGCATGGAGACCGGTGGCCTGAAACTGGTCACAGAGGTTTTCATCGC
>CP070657.1:2558502-2583703 GCA_020355085.1 Deltaproteobacteria bacterium | reverse complement strand
AAAAAAGCGGTTTACTGCAAATCCGGGAGAATCCGCGACCAGGATATCGGTCTTGCCAGTGAGAATGGAGTATTGCTTACAGGCTGCAATTGTCTCCGGCGAGGTAAGGGCACCTGGGATAATCTCCAAGAGGCGGTTCATTGCAGGATGGTAGAAAAAATGTAGCCCTACAAAGCGGTCCGCCCTGGCCGTGGCCTTGGCCAACTCGGTAACCGAAAAGGATGATGTGTTAGTGGCAAAGATCGTTTTTGGCTCACAGATCTTGTCGAGCCGGGCAAAAAGCTCTTTCTTGACCGCAAAATCTTCAAACACAGCCTCTATAATGAGATCGCAGTCCTTTGTCTCAGCTAAATTTACCGTACCTTTGATACGGGAGAGAATTTCATCGACCTGTTCAGGGCGAAAAACCTTTCGCTCCACCCCCTGCTGTAGTGTGCCGCGGATATTGTTCATTCCCCTTTCCACGAATTCCGGTTTCACCTCCACCAGGATGACGGATAGGCCCTCCTGGGCCGTCTTCTGGGCGATTCCACCGCCCATGTTACCTGCGCCGATGACTCCAATCTTTTTCATTCTTGAACCTCCTCTTGTAACTTGCGATCAGTGAACTCAATTGTGATTAAATAAGGCGATAGCGCTTGCAGGAGAAGGTGGCAGCCGCCCTTGCGGGCAGCTGCCATGGCCGGAGAAAAAGTTAAAATGATCTAAAGTGAAAGGGGAAAGCGCATAAAGTAATCTTACCTTTTAACTTCAGGCACTTTAGCCCTGGCCCAGAACTGGGAAAACCTGACTCAGTGAAGATAAACCAGGCTTGGTGATATAACAGGAGCAAGCCTTTATTCAAATCACGTCGCACCAGGGCGGGCTCACTCTAGAGAGTTATACCTCCGATTAGCCTATCTTGAACACCATTGCTGCTGCTGTATCGCCTGCGGCGCAGCCTGCCCAGAGAGCATAGCCACCACCGAGCATGACCATCTCTTCCAGTAGTTCGATGATGATTCGGCCTGCAGTGGGTCCCTGAGGGTGTCCGTAGATCAGCGAGTTTCCATAGTTGTTCATCCAATTAACATCAATCCCCATCTTCTGGGCCATATTAATATCATTAATGGCGAATGGTTGATGGGTCTTGACGGCCTTAAGATCCTTCACCGTGATGCCCGCGTTCTTAAGGGCCATCTCTGCTGCAGGAACAGGAGCTGCGGCCATATAAGCTTTTTTGGCCCTTGCGAAGCCGTATGATACCACCTGCATCTCGATTTTCGGATCCGCACTGATTTCTTTGGCCTTATCTCGGGTAGTAACGATAATACCGCAGTTTCCATCGGCAGGAAAGGTCTGCGCGCCAAAGGTGTGAACTCCTCCTGGCTCTACTGGCTTGAGCCTCGCCAACCCCTCAGCTGACGTGGGTGTGACACCTTCATCTTCTTCCACCAGAACAGTCTTCTTTCTGGAAACCCTGACCTCGGCAGGGAACATATACCTTTTCTGAAAGGCCCTGTCGTCAGCCAAGGCGTCCTGATATTGTTCATATCTCCTTAAGGTGACCGCATCGCACTCTTCTCTGGTGGTACCGAGCTCTCTTGCCACATTTTCAGCCGTTTGGATCATCTTCAGGCCCGCCCAGACGTCCCTGTTGAAATTGTCCATCATCCAGTTTTCCGACTCCACCTCTCCGCCCGGGCCGAGCGGATTCGCCCACACCGTGTGCGGACCATTAGAGCAGCGATCTGCCATAAGGGCAAATCCCGTCTCATACGTACCCACTTCAATATTTAGGGCTGCAAGGTGGATGCAGGTGGTTGAGGTGGTGCATGCCTGATGCACCATGAGGGCCGGCAAATCCTTGGCGCCGTCAACAAGCATGGCTGCCGCCCAGGTATGGCTATAAAAAAGGTGATGCTGTGCTACGGTGATTCCGAAGTACACGTAGTCGAAGATAGTGGGGTCAAAGTTATTCTTCTTTAACCACCGGTTGGCCGTGGTTGCGCCAAGCGAAATAGCATTCTCATTGGCCATGGTTCCTTGCCAGCGACAGAAAGGGGATGAATAATAACCCCTGTACGGTATGTATGCTTTTGTCAACATGTCATTTCTCCTCTTAGATAGATGAAATCAGTTATGAAGATCGCTCTAACGGGTTCATTTGGTTGTTTTGTTAAATGGGTTAATGAAAGATTCTCCTATTGATCGCTGATCACCAACGGAATCAATTAGGCAACTGTAGCCAAAGGATTTTTATTGTGCTTCACTCCACGTTCCGAATCGTTCCCTCAGAATCCTGTGCAAGATCTTGCCAGTTCCTGTCCGAGGCATTTCCTCATCCTTAATAAAATCAACGGACTTGGGCCGCTTAAAACCAGCGATCTTGCCTTTGGTGAACTCCATTATGTCTTTTGCTAGATCATCGCCCGGTTCATAGGCATCATTTAGGATGACGACTGCCTTTATTGCCTCGCCCCACTTCTCGTCAGGGATGCCAATCACTGCCACGTCTTTAACTGCAGGATGCGCACCTACAGCGTTCTCCACCTCAGACGGAAACACGTTCTCCCCACCGGTTATGATCATATTGGCCTTTCTGTCAACCAGGGTATAGTAACCGTCTTCGTCCCGCCGAGCCATATCTCCTGCGGACGACCATTCCCCTTCAAAGGCCTCTTTGGTCTTCTCCGGGTCCTTCCAGTATTCCTTAAACATCATGGGAGTCCGGTAATAGACTTCTCCGACCTCACCATCGGGTACCGGGTTCCTGTTTTCATCAAGCAGCTTGATCCTGTCAGTGCCGAAGATCTCCTTCCCTATGGAGCCAAGCTTTTCGAACTGATCCTCCGGTCTCAGGAGGGTTACCAGACCTCCTTCTGTTGTGCCATAGGCCTCCCAAAGCTCTGCATTCTTAAAGTATTTCATTATCGCGAGCTTTAGATCCTTCCTCGCAGGTGCGGATGATATGAGGAGCTGGCGAATTGAAGATACATCGATATTGTTCTTTACCTCATCTGGGAGGCTCAGCATCATGATATAATGGGTGGGCACGAGCGAGGTAAAGGTAATCTTGTATTCGGCGATCGTCCTGAGCAGGTCTTCGGGGTCAAAGCTAACCATATTGTAAACAAAAACCGGCGCACTAACTAAGGTATAAGGAAACGAATAAAAGATAGAATTCACATGACACATGGGCATAACCAGCATAACCTTATCTGTCGGCAGCACACCCATATTAATATTATTAAGCAAATACATGGCGTGATAACTTTCATGGGTTTTTACCACACCTTTTGGTCTCCCTGTGGTTCCGGAGGTGTACATGAAGGTCCAGGTGTCATCGCCGTCTACCATGATATCCGGTTCTTCTGGAGATGACTGGGATAGCCAATCCTCATAGCCTATATACCCATCTGGAACAGGATCTTTTCCCAGATAGATATAGGCATCTTCGGAAACAGGGAGCTTATCTTTAAGGCCATCTACCATTTCGATGAAGGGCTCTTCAACGATAAAGGCCTTGCATTCGGCGTGATTGACAATGTATTCGATATCCGGTGGTGCCAGTCGAAACATGATGGGGACTATTATCTGTCCCCCTTTGGCGCAGCCGGCATACATGTCCATCCACTCACCGCGATTGTATGCTAAGACGGCAAATCTCTCCTGGTAGCCAACGCCTCGATTCGACAATGCGTTGGCAAGTCTACAGGCCCTGTCGTTCCATTCTTTAAAGGCAAATTGCCTATTTTTGTCCTGCCATCCTAACTTATCCGGATAATTGATGGCGTTCATCTTGACCACCGTACCCGCATGCATCCATTTGCTGGTTGTCATTGTAGGCACCTCTCCCTCATTGGTATACAGTTGATAAACGCTGAATACAGGGCTTTCACTCCGGCAGATCCAGATTAAGGATGAGCATAGCTTTCGCTGAAGGGCCGTCGACTACGTGAACCCTCATTGGGTCACTACCTCGGGTTCACTCCATAGCCATTGCCACGATCTCCGTAATATCCATGATCTTGACCGTTTTTCTCACCTCTTTAGGGAAGGTCTTGGCCCCTTTCCTCAAATTATCCTTACACGCAGCACAGCCTGAGACGATAATCTCAGCACCCACATCCAAGGCATCTTGCACTCTTTCGGCTGCCATTTCTATCGCCGTTTCAGGGTCGTATGCTACCACACCTCCACCTCCTCCACAGCACCGGGCTTGGAGCCTATTCCTAGCCATCTCAACATATTCAAGCCTCGGAATACTTTTCAGGATATTCCGTGGCTCCTCAAAGACATTAAGCGCTCTTCCAAGGTCGCACGGATCGTGATAGGTCACCTTCTTGCCCAATTCATTCTTGAACGTTATCTTACCCTCACTGATGAGCCTGTCGAGGTAGTGAACCGAGTGATACACCGCTAGCCTGAGATCTCCGATCTCCGGATACAGCTTTTTGAAGGTCTTATAACAACCGGCACAAGGGGTAACGAGCTCGTGAGCTCCGGTGGCTTGTATCCTTTTGATAACCTTTTCAGCGTTAGGTTCGAATTCATCAGTCCCCATGAGGAAGAGGGGAAAACCGCAACAACCTTCTTCAGCAGCCAGAGTAGTGTAGTCAACCTCAGCAGCATCGAGTGGCTTGAGCAAGCTGGGGATCATCTTCATGTCCAGATAGCTGGGTACGCAACCCATAAACAGAAGCGTTTCAGCCTTAGATTTCAGTTGCCCCGCCTTGACCTTCTCCTTAAGGGCGGAGGGATAGATATCCACCCTATCTCCCGTGGCACTTGCGTAAACATTGCCTGTCTTGAATATGTTGTCTCTCACCCCGAGCACCGGTTCAGGGGTAAATCCGGCCTTATAGAGCTTCTTGCGAGCCCCTTCAACGATCTCATCTACCTTGATCAGAGCGGGGCAGAAGTAAGTGCAGGCTTGGCAGGTGGTACAGCTGTAGAAGGCATCTGCCAGCTCCTTGGAGGGCTCTATTGAGCCATTCAGGAGGTTGAAGGCAAGGGCATTTCTCCCGCGTGCGTTCCTTGATTCCCTGTGGGTTATGCTGAACGTGGGACATCCGAGACGGCAAAAGCCGCAGTAGATGCAAGCCAGAAGCTCGTTATCGATCTCTTCACCGTAGGAATTGACACCTTCAGGATGATCGAGCAGAGGCTGAAAGGCAAAATAGTCGTAAATGTCGTATTTCTTTCTTTCCAGCCCCATCTTGCCGGGATTCAGGATGTCATTGGGATCAAGTGCCTTCTTTATGGCCCTCATAACCTCCAGTGCAGGACCCAGTTGTTTTTCCATATAAGGTGCCCTGGCAAGACCGGACCCGTGTTCAGCAGAAATGGTGCCTCCCATCTCAAGGGCGAGTTCTGCAAGCTCGTCCGCGGCCGGTCTTAGTCTTTCCCATTCATCCCTGCTTCTCATATCTGTGACAAAGGTAGTGTGAACATTTCCATCTCCGATGTGACCAAAGGTAGTGAGGAGTATATTATATTTATCTGCTATTGCCTGCGCCCTTTTTATCGTTTCAGGGATTTTGGTTGGGGGAATACCCAGATCTTCTGATATGGGGACAAGCCGATTACCAGGCTTAATACGCGACAGCGTTGGCACGAGTTTCCCTCGAGCCTCCATTATCTCGGCAGCCTTTTCAGGGTCACCAGTCCAGGTGAACTCCTTGACATTGTGTTTCCTGCATATCTCGTTTATCCTTTCCATATCCCTCTTTACTGTTTCCTCCACACCATCTGACTCGATGATGAGCATGGCCTCTATGCCGCTGATGTCTCTTTCGATTGCCTTTTCCACAACCTTGAGGCTGTATTTATCCATTATTTCGCATGCAGTAAGCTGTATGCCTGAGGCTATGATATCGGTAACAGCTTTTCCAGCGGCCTCCAGGTCATTGAAGATTGCAAGGGCAAGTGCATTAAATTCGGGAAGCGACTGAATCTTCACCGTGATCTCTGTTATTACCCCCAGGGTTCCCTCAGAACTCGCAAATACATGGTTAAGATCGTAACCCATCGATGATTTAGGTGTTTTCGAGCCGGTGGTAATAATAGTCCCATCCGCCAAAACCACCCTTAAGGCCTTTACATAGTCCCGCGCTGTTCCATATTTGACAGCACGGTGCCCGCTTGAGTTGGTAGACATCATTCCGCCAATCGTTGCAATAAGCTCGCTCCCGGGGTTTGGAGGAAACATCAGATTATGCTTGGCTAGAGCCTTATTGAGGTCCATGCAGATAACCCCAGGCTCTACCCGAGCGTAAAAGTCGTCCTTATTTATTTCCAAGATGTTATTCATCCTGTGGACATCGAGGAGTATGCCGCCCTTTACCGGTAAAGATGCCCCGGTTGTGGCCGTCCCCGAACCCTGGACCGTGACCGGAACCTTTTGCTGGTTGGCCAGCCGCATGATAGCCGATATCTGCTCGGTAGTTCGCGCGAAAACCACCACGTCTGGTACACCAGAATGGACTGAATTGTCGCGGGAATATGGGATGCATTCGACAGCACCAGAGTACACATTATCGTCACCGACGATGTTAGAGATCTCTTTGATTATGTCCATGGTCGTCCCCTCTATGCTATATTGGAAGTAGCTACTTTTTAGCTACAAAGTAACTAAACTATAAAAAAGATATGAACGGGCTGTCAAGTCAAAAGCGGGCGCTCCGTGGGCTTCTACACTATCGTATATTTTGGACCCCCGCCTCCTTCCGGCGGAACCCATACGATATTCTCATAAGGATCCTTTATGTCACAGGTCTTACAAAGGACGCAGTTCGAGAAGTTCAGTTTCAAGGTCGGCTTGCCAGTTGCCTCGTCGGTTTCCATTTCGTAGACATTGGCCGGACAGAATCTGGTGCATGGGTTTTGGTATTCCTCTCTGCATACAGTGTAGCAGATGTTAAGGTCTGGAATCCGCAGATGGGGTGGCTGTTGTTCCTCGTGTGTGGTTCCCGAGTAGTATACGTCAGATTCCTTATCAAAGGTCTTGGTGCCGTCGAACTTGATGAGCCCCTTCTGTTCATCGGAAGGTGAATCAGTGCCATAGAGATCGAGCACCTTTCTTGCATGGACATAATCGGGTTCGGCACCGAGCCTGCCTTTAAGGATCCTGCCGCCCAGGATATACTGAAAACCCGCTTTTATGAGAGCTAACCACAGGCCCTTCTGAAAGGCCTGGTGAAAATTGCGAACTCTGTAGAGTTCTTTGCCCAGGTAGCTCTTGTAAAGCGATGCCTCGTAACTTTGGAGTTGAGGTTCCGAGAAATCGTCCTTGAGAAGGGCATCGAAAACCGTTTCGGCGGCAAGCATGCCCGATTTCATGGCCACATGAATTCCCTTGAGCTTTTGACTGATAAAGAGGCTTGCCGAATCCCCAGCAAGCAGACCGCCGTTAAAGGCGATTTTGGGAATAGAGAAATACCCTCCCACAGGGGCGGTTTTCGCCCCGTATTGCATGAGCTTGCCGTCCGTTAAAATCTCAGCAACAAAAGGATGAAGCTTAAATTTTTGAAACTCGAGATGAGGATCTACAAACGGGTCTTCACTGTCCAAACCGGTAAGCAAGCCAACTGAGACCATGTTTTCCTTCATTCCATAGACGAATCCACCGCCATATGTGTTTTCTAATGGGTAGCCCAGGGTATGAATCACGCGCCCTGGCTCGAATCTGCCTTCCGGCACTTCCCATATCTCCTTAACTCCAGCCACATACGTCTGTGGATTCTTTCCATCGTCAAGGTTCAGTTTCTTAATAAGCTCTTTTGCCAGACTTCCCCTCGTGCCCTCGCCAAATACCGTTACCTTAGCACGCAAATCGATTCCCGGCTCGAAATTTGATTTCTTGTTTCCGTCTGGGTCTATTCCCTTGTCGCCTGTCCTGACACCGACAACCCTGTCGTTGTCATACAGGATCTCCGTTCCGGCGAAACCGGGAAAGATATCTACCCCGCTCTCTTCAACCAGGCCTCCAAGCCACGTGGTGAGCTTTGCAAGAGAGACAACATAGTTACCGTGATTGTTGAGAGGAGGAGGGATAATGGGAGACCGTATCCGGCCGTTTTTCGTTAACAGACAAACCTCTTCCTTGGTGATTGCCCCTTCCAGGGGTGCCCCCTTTTCCAAGAAGTCAGGCACAAGCTCCCTGAGTGCAATGGGGTCCATCAGCGCGCCGGAGAGGCAATGAGAACCTATATCGGCGCCCTTTTCGAGGAGCCCGACCATCAGTTCCTCCAGCTTTTTTCCTTCTCCTTCTTGTTCAACCTTCTTATTGTGCTCCTTTAGGAGATTCATAAGATGAAGGGCCCCGCTCAAACAGGCTACTCCTCCCCCCACAAAGAGGACGTCGAGTTCCATCATTTCTCTTTCTTCTTCCACGATTCAATCCTCCTATTCGATTGGTCTCAAACTGTGTTCGTCAATACCTGCGCTAGCGTCGCTAGAGGCAGAATACGTAAACCAACTAGTTACGGACATACCAAGGCACGCCCGGTCAATTCCAGCGCTTCTCGGTTTTGACAGGGCTTATAGCATGATCCACGAATCGGCTGCAAGGCAATTTTGGATGCTGAGCCATGCCTTGGGCTATTTTGTTGATCGCTCTTATAAGTAGAAGGTATGCAATAAAGGAGAATCGCAGTCGGCGTGGCTGAGGCTTAATGAAAGACCCTTTTGCAAGCCTCTGCGGTGTCAAGGTTCTTCAGGGTCGGGGGAGTTGATTAGAACACAAAAATATAAGGGGGCTACCGAGTGAGGACAGCTTCAGGTGCTTTCGGTAGCCCCCGAGGGACTGAATTCAACATACCATGATGTACGGGGACAAGGAATTATCCGAAGTAAAGACAGTATGGCTGAATTTGCCCGCGGAATTTATGAGGAGTCGGATTATTCTTCCTTCTTGAGATCCTCTACCTCTTTTTTGAGGCTTTGTACTTCCTCCTTAAGCTCACTCGTTTCGGGCTCTTGCTCGAGCTTCTTTTCGCTTCTCTTATCTTTCCACTCTTCGATACCAAGATACGTTGCTAAGGCACCACCTAGGATTAGCAATACCGGTATTCCCGCTGCCAAGGCCTTAACGAAATATGCCCAAAAGATTATGATACCAATTATGCCCAAAATAAGAGCTACTATACCACCAAATAATGCAGCCATGCTTCCCTCCTTACCTATGTTTCTGCTTGACTTGGTACAATTTTAACTTTTTTAACATAACCAAGTCCATCATTCAAGAACTTAATTGTCTCTAATTGTCTTTTCAGTTCCTTTTCCGAGTTCTTTTGGAACAGACGCTACATTTTCTTTGACAAAGCCAGCCGAATCGGGTTAAGAACACGTACCTTACCAGAGAAGAGACCTTGCCCTTTGTAGAACGATGAAAGGTCAGGTCTGTTTCAAATTTGGGAGCAAGGTCCACCTCTTTTTTCAATACAACGATGTTTCAGCCGAGGTCACTCATGGATAGCATGAAGGATTACTTTTTGTGTGATAAATGTCAGGGCAAAGATTTTGTCAGACTCTATAACTTTTCCGTAAGCTTTCGAATGGTGAATTTCTCCGATGACCTAGTGTATGATGAAGTTAAAGAGGAGATCTATCGGTGCACCCAATGTCAAAAAACCTTCACCAAAAACCAGATAGACGTTGGCATAAAGGAAATGATCAGGCAAAGGCGTGAGTCGTTCGTTGGAACTGGTGAGGGAAGGGGATAAACCTGCCGTAGATCACAGATCAGAGAAAGCTGATAGAGTTATGTGCCTGCACCACGTAAGACAGCTTTTCTGCACCAGCTACACATGAGATGAAGGGAAAAAGATGACAATGGATAAGAAAAGGGTACCGATCGCTTTTCTCTCTAACTATCGCGATCTATTTTTTCTCATCCTCGCTGCCCTGGGTGTAAAACTGGAATTTGTAGGATCCTATTTCGATCGTATCGAAATCGTTAAGGGTTTGACTCTCTTGTAAGGGCTGGTTATTTACCTTTTCTTTGGTTCCACTGGTTGTCGTGATAGCATACCCCCCGGGTCTCTTACTGATGGTGGCTGCGGTTGGCGACATGAACAAGCCACCAAGCCTTATTTCCGCTGTTTCTGCCTTGCCGATCTTCGTAAGCTTTTTGGTGAGCTGAATTTCGTCCTGATCAGAGCCGTTAATGAAGCTGATGACGCCGATTTTTTCCGTACCTGGTGGTGCGCTCGCTGCCTTTTTCTCGGCCTGTTTGGCTAGCATTTCCTTATGCCTGGCAGTATCCAGGACCATCGTGTGGTCGAGTTCCCCATCTTCTTGTTTGGCCTGCTCGGCCTTGGAAAGGGCAAAGAAGAGGAGATGTTTGCCAATAGTTATTTTGTCTTTGTGACGTAGTTTATAGGACACAATCTTCTTATCATTCACGAAGGTTCCGTTGGTGCTTTGCAGGTCTGTGAGGATGTAAGCGTTCCCAACCTTATCTATCCTGGCATGGTAGCCGGACACGGCGAGATTATCGATCACAATGTCGTTCTCGTCAGCTCGCCCCATGGTCATGTTTTCCTTTGTAAAAGGATAATCTCTGACGACTTGTTTATTAAATACCAGTATAACCCGTGCCATAACAGCTGCCCCTTCTTATGAAGTAGTTAGTATTAAAAGCCCGTAACCCCGTTTCGATCTCTTATTTTCTTGACCGAGAGAACAACCCCTTAGAGTTTGATCTCCTTTTCCCTTGCAAGTTACTGACAAGTACCAGTGAGACAGTGATATTATCATTACCGCCCTTGCCGTTGGCCATGACTATGAGTTGGCGACAGAGATTCTCGGGGTCATCTCCATCTTCGATTACTCCGAGTATCTCCTGGTCTGATACTAGGTCCGTCAGGCCGTCGGTGCAAAGCAGGAAACGGTCATTGTTCATGGGCTCGATCTCGAATATGTCTACATCTACTGTATCGGACGATCCGAGATTTCTCGTTAGTATGTGTCGTAACGGTGAAGTTTCTGCCTCTTCAGCAGATATAAGGCCCATCTCCACCTGTTCCGTCACCATATTGTGCTCTTTCGAAAGAGGCTGAATCGAGTTTCCTCGAACCAGATAAATGCGGCTGTCGCCTACATTTGCAGCAATTACCATAGAAGGAGTCACGGATAAAACCACAATGGTAGTGCCCATCCCCTTATATTCATCGTGAACCTTAGAGAGTTCGTAAATAACCCTGTTGGCTAGTTTAATGCTGCTGAGAATATAGTTGCCCCTTCTACTCAAACTCGTATCCGGAGAGTCAAACAGCTCATCATCAGGTGCGTTTTCTGCTATCCATCGGTTGACGTTTCTGTTGATGAGCTCCACGGCAACCTTGCTGGCAACTTCACCGGCAAGATGCCCTCCCATGCCATCGGCCACAACGTAGAGAGGAAGATCATTATCAATGGAGAAGTAATCTTCATTGGATTCTCTTTTTAGGCCAACGTCAGTAAGGCCAGCAGCTTTCAGCTTCAATTTGCTTTCCTTCTCCTAGTTAAGTACTATTAGCGTTCTGTTTCTGGGCTCTCAAGGCATCAATCTTGTTGGAAAGCATTTTCAAATAAGCGACCATGTCCCTGGCCCGCTGGAATCTATGGTCCGGGTTCTTGGCCAAGGATTTGTCAATGATTTGCTCGCAGGGTTTTATTACCCGCGGATTCATCTTACTCGGCGACGGGTGTCTTTGCTGGGTTATCTGGTAGAATAGGTTGTTTAGATTCTCTCCTTTAAACGGCAACTCCCCGGTTACCAGCTGAAAGAAGACTACACCCAGGGAGAAGATGTCCGAACGAGCGTCTACCTGTCGACCGATTATCTGCTCCGGGGACATGTAGTTTGGGGTGCCGAGTATGATCCCAGTTCTGGTCTTCGAAGCAGAAATGGACTTTGCAATCCCAAAATCGGTTACTTTGATCTTGCCGTTTCCTAGGAGCATTATGTTGCCGGGCTTAATGTCCCTATGAATGACGCCGTTGTTGTGGGCATATTCGAGGGCCTCTGCTGTCTCAGCGATAATATCCAGCACTCTTCGGAGAGGCAGGAGCGAGCCCTTCTTGCAGTATTTCTCCAGATCCTCCCCCTCCAGGAATTCCATGGCCATATACGTTAGGTCATAGTCCTCTCCCACATCGTAAATCGCAACGATACCAGGATGAGAAAGCTTCCCTGCAAGCTCGGCCTCGGTAAAAAAGCGATCCTTGATTTCCTGAACCTTGTCGGCCTCAAACTCATCGGAAAAACGAATAGTCTTTATGGCTAGGAGACGATTTATCTTTGGATCTCTTCCCTTGTAAACAGTACCCATTGCGCCCTGGCCAAGTTCCATGAGTATCTCGTATCTCCCAACCGTTGGCTTGACCTCGAGGTCATCGGCAACCACTATCTGCTCTTCTGTTTTTCCTTGATGGGCGCCTAGCGGCAGAGAACTAAGTACCTTTTTAAGGGTCGGTATCCTTTCTCTGAGATCCCTGAACCCAGTGTCCTTTATATTGATGTATTCGTAAACTGATATAGCCTTATTAATCATCCTCTTCCGTTCATAGTCAAGCCCGAGGTTGTATATAATATCTCTCATTTCATCATCGAGTGGACATTTTCTGAATTTCTCGAAGGCTAAGTCAAGCAGGCCCTGACTCTGGAGGCTTATGCCAAGCATGCGGTTGGTCTCTATTGCGTCTTTCGAAACCACAGACTTGCCCCTGTAAAACACGTCTCTGATAGTAATAGCGCCGTATATGATTACGAGTGAGAGAATAATATAGATTGTCTTGAACCATGTATCAAAACCTATGAAAAAGGTGGCGCTGGTTAAGAAAACAAGAACCACCAGCCCGAAGGTTATTCCTGCCCGGTTGAGATAGCTGAGCCGGGCATGCACGAAAGAGGACGCCATTCCCAGCAGCAGCAGGATGATAACCTCAACATACAACATGGCATTTGAGCGCTTGAGAAAACGCTTATTCAGTAAGCTCTCTATTTCATTGGCGATAAACTCAACCCGTGGCATGCGGGGATCTACCGGTGTGTCAATAGTGGCAGCTCCTTTAGCCGTGAAACCGATGAGCACGATTTTGCCATCAAAAACCCGCGGAACCTTTTTTACGTTCAATATGTCTACAAAGGAGTAATAGGGAAAGGATCGTCTTCCACCTTTGAACTTGATGAACGTCTCACCGTTGGTAGTGGGGATGACTTCTCTGCCGATTTTGATTCCAGGCCCCTTAACGAGCACCTCGTCCGGAAGCTTGTCGAGATAGTTGAGAACGAGAAGCAAGGGCAAGGAGGGAATAAGAAACCCTCCATAGTTGACAAATGGTACGTGACTCCGCCCCGTCATTATTCTCTCACGCGAGAGGTTAATGTGTCCAAGGCCAAGGCTGCTTTTTGCCAGTTCGGCAAAGGGAGTTGTCACCTCTTTGACGGAAACGAACCCCTTTAGGGTATCCTTATCCGGTGTTAATAAGTTCTTTTCCGAGAAGGCTTCGGGGAGGTCTAGGAGCTGTGTTTCCGGTTCTCCGAATTCACCATCTACTGGAAGGACAATGTTTCCAGAGGTCTTCAATGTTTGAGCCAGCACCTTGTCATTGTCAAGGCGATTTCCAATCTCCCTTAGTTCCGCCAGTATCCAGCTATTTTCCCCCACTTCGGGGTTGGAGTTCTCTCGGTTTAAGATCTTATTGTAAAGGGTTTCTATTTCGCTGATGCTGGGGTTCGATTCCTTTTCGCTGAACATGATGTCAAGGCCGATGAACCTCGCCCCGTTGCGTTTGAGGATTGTGATCATGTCGGCAATATAATGCCGCGGCCATGGCCACTGACCGACCCGGTGTATGCTTTTGTCGTCAATATTGACGATAGCCACCGGGCTTTCCCCGGGGCTACGGGGTAAGTCCAGCCGCATTTGAATCTTGTAGATCTGTTTTTCGAGACCCTCTAAAAAGGAAAAATGAGCAAATGACAGGTAAACGAAGACGGCGACAACGATGGCGCCAATCAATACATGTGTTTTCTGATCGCTTTCTTTCATGAAGCTCAATGTGGCTCCGGGAAAATCAGTGATAAATTGAGCGTGACATTAACTTTTTTCGCTAACTTGCCGATGAACTCTATAATATAGTGCTTGAAAAGGCACCGAAATTCTATAACAAATTACTACCGCTATGTCAAAGAAAAGCCAAGGCTTTAACCTGCTTAATATTATATTAACCATATTCGGTTGAAAACACCAGCAAATGGTGCTATTAAGAAAACAGGAGAACGTTGAAATCCGAAACCACAACTAGGCTCGATTCTATGCAAGATACGGACCTCAGCGCAATAATGACCCAAAATAAGTTGAAGAAGGAGAACTTCGTTTCCAAGCGAAAGCTAGGCGAGTTGCTGATTGAATCGGGTCTGTTGACCGCAGATCAGATAGACAGCGGGCTGGAGATTCAGAAGAGAACAGGTAAGAGGCTGGGCGAAGTCCTCGTGGAGATGAAACTGATCTCGGAGGAGGAAATAGCCTTCGCCCTAGCCATGCAACTGAAGATTCCCTTTGTAGATCTTAGGGACTACACCATAGAGGAAGCTGTGATCGAGACTCTACCGGAAGAAGTTTGTATGAAGTTCGGTTGCATTCCTGTTACGGCCAGAGATAATGTGATTGACGTTGCTATGGCTGACCCTCTTAATCTCAATACAATAAAGGATCTCCAGTTCATAACCGGGTACAACATCCAACCGGCCATTTCAACTCGAAGCCAGATAATCGAAAAGCTCAGAAATCATTACTATCCTGAAAAGAGCATCAAAGAGGTTGCTGACGAGTTTGTTGAAGACGTGGGGCTGGAGTTTTTGCCTGAAGAAAAGGAAATCGAAGAAGATAACTTCGAGACGTTTAAGGATTCTCCCTTCGTAAAGATGGTGGATCTTATCATACGGAACGCCATCAAAAGGGGGGCGAGCGATGTTCATATTGAAGCGCAAGAAAACCAGGTCAGGGTAAGAAATCGCGTTGACGGGGTCCTGCAAGATACAATCAAGCTCCCAAAATGGACTCAGCCGATCATTATTTCGCGAATAAAGGTTCTGGGCGGTCTGAACATAGCGGAAAAGAGACTGCCTCAGGACGGGAGGATAAAGGTTAAAGCGAAGAATATGTCTGCGGACCTGAGAGTTTCCACCCTCCCTACCTATTATGGTGAAAAGGCCGTCATAAGGGTCTTGCGGAAGGAAGAGGCGTCTCTCAGCATTGATGAACTGGGGTTCGATGCAAGGAATACCAAGATCTTAAGGAGTTTCATCCAGCGTCCCCAGGGGATGATCTTGATTGTGGGTCCGACAGGGAGCGGAAAGACCTCGACGCTCTATGCCTGTATGCAAATTATCAAGTCAGATGAGGTAAACATCATCACCGTTGAGGACCCGGTGGAGTACGAATTGCCAGGAATCAACCAGGTGCAAATAAACGAGAAGGTTGGCCTCACCTTTCCCTTTATTCTCCGTTCAATCCTGAGGCAAGACCCCGATGTTATCATGATTGGAGAGATAAGAGATGAGGAGACTGCTGAGATAGCTGTCCAGGCTTCTCTGACAGGACATCTGGTTCTTTCAACGCTCCATACAAACGATGCTCCCACAGCCATAACCCCTCTTATTGATATCGGGATACCCCCTTACCTGATTTCTTCATCCGTGGTGGGTGTCGTTGCGCAACGACACGTTAGACTGATATGTACTGAGTGTAAGGAGGAATATGTTCCAAACCAAGAACTCTTGAGCAGGATCAATCTGGATCAGGGTGATCTCCCGTTCAAATTCTACAGAGGGGCAGGATGCCTTCGCTGCAACCACACGGGCTATAAGGGGCGTACCGCTATTGAGGAGATAATGGTTATGAGCCCCAAGGTCAGGGAACTCCTCCAGTCTTCTGCCTCATTCGATACGCTGAGAGAAGCGGCACTGGACTTGGGTATTACAACCCTCGGCATAAAGGGTTTGGAGAAGATAGAAATGGGAATGACCACCGTTGAAGAGGTTCTTAAGGCCGTGCACCAGAAGGAGGAGCTTACAACGATCTGCCCGAGCTGTGGAAAGTCGGTGAGCCTGGATTTCAGGGACTGCCCCTATTGCAAGAAGCCACTGGTTCCGAACTGTAACTCCTGCAAGCGGATCGTTCAGCCAGATTGGGTGGTTTGCCCGTACTGTCGAAATAACCTTAAGCCGGAAACCTAGGAGTTCCAAGACCTGCTGCAGGAGATTTATTTCTTGACTAATGTCTGATCTTTCATTATTTTCCCCCTATAATTTCTACCTGTTTCCGCAGAAGAGGATTGGAAATGCAGTGCAAATATCACCCTGAAAGGAGTGCGAAGCATTTCTGTGACAGTTGCAAAGCTCCGCTGTGCGAGGAATGCGCTGAGGAGATTAGGCCTGGCAATTTCCTCTGTTTTCAGTGCGCCATGATTCAGTCGGTTTCTGAGGTTGGAACGTCCATCAAGGAGAAACGGGAACAGGAGGAGAAGAAAAAGAAGAAAAGATGGGGCCCTTTTCACTACTTCCTAATCGTCTCATCTGTTCTGATACTGGTCATGTGGGGCTACATCTTGTTCGGCGGCCAAGAACTGCCAAGCTCCATTGCCACGGTAGACTACGGGAAGCAGGGCAGGGTGCTGTTGTTCATGGTTGACGGGGCTCTCAAACGCTATGCCCACTATGAAGAGAATACGTATCCTGAAAAACTTACCGACCTCGTCCCAAAGTATGTATCCTTGCAGGGGGGGCAGATCATTCACCTGCAGCAGTTGAAGTATCGGCGGGATTCGGATGTAGGGTATCGTCTATCCCTTGCCAAACCGGAGCCAGGGGAGATGAATGTCGTTTTGACCCCGAAGGGGATTGAGTATACTGCTCCAGCTGGGGAAGAGGTCAAATGAAAAGGCAGACCGGGTTCACGCTCATAGAATTGATGGTGGTAATTGGTGTACTTGGTATCCTAGCCGCCAGTGGCGCTGCTTTTCAACAGAAATATCGACAGCGCACCATTGGATCCGAGGCTTTAGTGATGATGAAACAGCTACTCGAAGGTGAGATCATGTATTTTTTGGAACATAATGAATTCTTACCGAAAGATGTAGGAGCAGAGTTTGAGATATGGGTTTACCATGATGGTGGTGGCACATCAGCAGTTGACCAGAAAAAGGTGCTCGATGCTCTTAAGGTAGCTATCCCGACGGGCCATTTGCTCGATTTTCGTATCTATCGTTTGGACCTTGGGGCTGGGTATCCGGATGAAGAACGATATCCAGTTGGGGTTGATATAACATCGGCGGGAAATTTCAATATTTTGCCGGGCTTTCTTGGAATAAGAGGTACTGTTAACAAGCGGGGAACAATCACAGGACCCGATCCGTTTTGAGGCATGATTGCGATCCTTTTATTGAGCCATTGCAGACGAGGTCATGCACCGTCTTAGATTTCTGGTTCTACCCACCATCGAAGCACATGTCGATGTCCTTAATCTCCAGAATCAGGTTTAGAGAATTAACCGATGTCTAAGAACCTCAACGCGCTCTTGACTAATTTTGTTTCAGGCGGGATACAATCCAAGGATTTGGGGGAAGCAAAAAGGATTAGGACCCTCAACGTATTTCTCCTGATCTTCATTATTGTCACACCTCTTCTCGGCGTTTTCTATTCTCTTATCGGTGCCGATCTCCTTTTTTTCACCTCCATAATCGCGGCCCTTCTGGGAATTTCCGATATCCTCATCCTCAGAAAGAGCAAGAATGTCCCCTTTGCCGCACATTACGGATTTTTCATACTCTGGTCCACCTTGCTGATCATTCGATGGAATACCGGCGGCATGAGTGTTGGCACATTGATGCCCTTATCATGGATGTGGAGTGCCGTGCTTATCCTCATGGCCATATTCATAACCGGCTATCTGGGAGGAACGATCTGGACAATCGTGATCTTTGTTGAAACCGGTGCCGCAATCCACTTTTTCAGAAAGGGGTACGAGTTTACCAACTTGATACCTCAGCAAATCGTGACAACCTATGCCTTGGGAGCCTATCTTCTGGGGCTACTAGTGATCCTTCTCATTGCCTTCTTATATGAAAGGGACAAGGATGACGCCGTTGACAGCGAGGGCATCAAGGCGCTGGCTCTCCACGAGTCGAAACGGTTTATTGATACCATAATGGAAACATCTCCCCTTCCCACATTTGTAGTAAATAATGAACATCGCGTTATTCAATGGAACCGTGCGATTCAAGAGATGACAGGTATCCGTGAAAAGGAAATCATTGGAAAAGGTGTCCCCGAATCCGTACGCGTAGATGATCAATGGAGCTTGGCCGATATCGTGATCGAGGAGCCGAATTCCATAGCGGAGAGATTCTCCGAATCCATTGTAGGCAAGGCGGACGGCGGAGTATTTCAGCTGGAAATGCATTTTCCAGCCCTCAGAGAAGGAATGCGGGCAATTGTGACGACTGCCCCGCTATTGGACATGCATGGCTCAATAAAGGGGGCGGTGGAGACCATACAGGACGTAAGCGATTTTTCAGCAGGCACACGGGCGTCACCCTCTCACATGAATAAGGCAATTAAAATCTCGCCAAGCCCAGTTTTTGGGATTGATTCGAATGGCAAGATCAGCTTCTGGAACAAGGCTTGTGAGAAATACCTTGGTTATTCCCACTCTCAGATAGAAGGAAAAAGCCCACTGACCTTCGTTTCGAGACCCTTGCGAAAGCCGTTTCGGGAGACAGTGGTGATGGTCTTTAAGGGGGGTAGCATTGAAGGAAGAGAGTGGAAATACTATTCAGCCCAGGGGGAACCCCGGTACGTGCTGGCAAATGCCTTTTCGGTATTGTCAGGGGACGGGAAGTCGAAAGAGTGCGTCGTGGTTAATACCGATATCACGGGCCTTAGACTGAAGATCAGTCAACTAGAGAGGGATGAAACAGAGGCCCAGGAACAGCTCAGAAGACTGAGCGATGAGTATGAGCTTCTCAGGAAAAACCTGGCGAGGTATATTCGCGGAAAAGGCCCAGTTGAGTTCCAAGAAGAGATGGTTGTGCGTGAGTTGAAAGAAGAAATAAACATCCTGAAGAAAGAAATCGCTGATCTGAAAAATGCTTGAAATGGCCGCTTTGGAGGGATCGATAGCGGCTAACTCACCTCATACACCATGATTTCGGCGCTCTTTCCTTTAACCTTTTTCGGGCCGATTTTGCTGATCTCAAATTTATTCTTAACGGCCTTGTAGGTTTCCTCCCCGATAAGGATCTGGTTAGGTTTTGCGATCGACTCCAATCGTGAGGCGATGTTCACTGGGTCTCCGATGACAGTATAATCCATTCTCCTCGGCGAACCGATATTCCCGGCAACCACTCGCCCCGTGTTTATTCCGATACGTATGTCGAACGTGCCCTTCTGGCCACCTTGTTCAGCCCTCATTTCTGTGAGGGCTTTCTTCATTTCTTTAGCTGCCAGAATTGCCCTCTCAGCGTCATCGTCTTTCTCCATAGGGGCACCGAAGACCGCCATGAGTCCGTCTCCCATATACTTATCGAGCATTCCGTCATATCGGAATATAATATCCGTGACCATTGAGAAATAGTGGTTGAGGAACATATTTGTCTCCCGTGGGGGAATCTGTTCCGCCAGCTGCGTAAAGGCAATTATGTCCGTAAAGACTATGGTTGCCGTAAGCTCAGTAGGCTCCATTACCGTGTCTATTGTCTCCTGACTTCCCTTTACGATCATTTCCGCTACCTGTGGTGAAAGGAACCTTTCGAGACGGCTTCTAAGGATTTCTTCTTCTCGTATCTGATCGTTGAGACTGGCCTGTTCGAGTATCATGGCTGATTGGCTTCCAATGGCCTGGAGCAACTTGAGGTCATCCTGAGAGAACTGATTGTCAAAGCTGACGCTGTTGAGCCCGATAACTCCAATGATCTTGTCTTTTCTCCACAGTGGGGCATACATAGCCGATCTAATCTTCTGAAGGAAGACGCTTTTGGAACCGTCAAACCGGGAATCGGCCATCGCGTCTGAGGTTAAGATGGCCTCTTTTTCGCGAATTACTTTATCAATAATGGTTCGACTAACCTTGAGGGTTTCCTTATCTCTCTCTCGGTCGTCTTTGTGTTTGACTACTACAGGGGTAAGCTGATTATCTCCTCCATGGCCAGTCAGAATTAGGAAGCCGTAGTCCGCATCAATTACCTTAAAGATGCTATCCATAATTCTTTTCAGTAACTCCTTGAAGTCCGTGATGGAGGTTAATTGGCTGCTGATGTCATAGAGGAGGCGTAACACTTTGTTGCTTCTCTCCAGGATCTTGGCGTCAATCTCGCTCTTTGCAAGGACAGAGGAGACGGCATCCTGACCCGCGGTTTTCAGATCATCGATGGAAACAAGAAGTTCTTGCGATTCGAGGGCATCTTCCCCTGACGAACTCCTCAATATTCGCTTGAGCTCTTTTTCGTCGTTTGTGTCGGTAGTGAGGACGAGAGAATCCTGAGGCTTATCTTTTTCATGGATCTTGGTTAGAAATGTGAGGTTATTCCTTCCGATTCTTATCTTGTCGTTGTGTTTTAAGATAGCACGCTGAATGAGTCTTTCATTTACCTTGGTGAGATTGTGGCTGCCCAGGTCTGTAAGCAGATAGCCGTCTTTGGTCTTTTCTATCTGGGCATGGAGCCGGGAAACGGTATTATCGGTGCCAAGGGAAAGGTCACAATCCTCACGCCGCCCAATAACGATCTTGTTTTTCGACATTGGGAAATTGTAAGTACGGCCGTCCCAGGTTTCCACATTTAAGCTTGGCATACTGTCCTTTCTGTGGTTACCTAACCAAAAGAGAGTAGGATAACCGTTATATTATCTCGACCGCCGGCGCGATTGGCATCTTGGATTAAGGAATGGGCAACTTGTTCAAGGGATTCCCTTTCAGTTGAACCGATGCTTTTCAGAATTTCCTCATCGCTCAGCATATCATTCAAACCGTCCGAACACATCAAATACAGGTCTTTTTCATGTATTTCAGTGCTAGTAAGGTCGATCCTGATATTCTCGATTACCTCAATGCCGAGGGCGCTCGTGAGAATATGTCTCTGCGGGTGGTTCCAGGCCTCTTCTTTGGTTAAGAGCCCCATCCTCTCTTGTTCCCATGCTAGGTTGTGATCGTGCGTAATCTGATCTATCCGTTGGTCATGGATACGATACAAGCGGCTGTCTCCCACGTTCACAACGGCCAAGTGGCCCCTTTCAACGGTTACCCCAACCAGCGTAGTCCCCATGCCTTTCTGCGAAGGATTCTTACTGGAATAATTTCGTATCATCTCATTGGCACGGGCCGCAGCTGCATATAAACGGTTTTGTTCCAGAGTCAAATCTTGCCTATAGGGTATGGGCCAGGGAATATCATTCCTTCGGGAACGAACAAAGAATTCCTCAGCACTCTTTACCGCTATTTTGCTTGCGATTTCACCGGCGGCCTGTCCCCCCATTCCGTCTGCTACCAGAAATAACTGCTCTTCAGGATTGCAGAGATAGCTGTCTTCATTGTTCGTTCGGTGACGGCCTGTATCGGAGGTTCCGAAGAAGGTAAACCGCATAATGCCCTAGCCCTTTATCTTGGAGTTGGCAGTAAGCACCCTTGATGCCCTTGACAAGGTTAGGAGGAATGTACCTGAAAAAACCGCCCGAAGTCAAGCGCTTATCTTATTTCACGCGAGCTCTCGGCAGACGTATCATCGTGGCAGGGCAAATAGTTGGAACGAATGATCGCAAGAGATTGGGTTTTCACCAGAGCCAATTGCCGTCCTTATCCCATCGACTATTGTACCGCACACCGAGTTTCGAGAGGACGTACTGGTAAAGGAAGAGCGTGTTTCCCTTAAAATAACCCAAGTCCACGGAAAACTGGTCTGGTATAAACCCATTGGCCTTTGCCTCAGACAGGAGCATGGTCTTGGCTGTCTTGCCGGCAACGGAGCTATAGTCAAAGTGAATGGAGTGGTAATGCTTGTCCTCTAGCGTTACCACGACTACGGCGTTGCCGGGCACTTCCTCATCAACTGTTACGTAGATGCTCAGGAAGAAGGCAACAAGGAACAGGCTTATTACGATAACCGTGATTATTTTTGATGTCTTACCCACTGCTCACTTCACTTAGGCTCTTACAGCAAGGCATTTCACGAACAAGCTTCTCGCGCCCAGGTCCGGCAAAAAGACACAAAATTATGTGGCCTTCCCTTTATGGCACAGGTAGAAAAAATATTCAACGAGGAATTTCCAGCTGAATCGTGGTGTTTGTACTACCTTTCTTTTAAAAAGTCAACCAAATGATCTCATTCAAATGACCACCAACAGGAATGTTTGGCACGACCTCCTCAAAAACGTTATGTGCGGAGGATTTACGTTATACCAAATGCTTTGACGGCCTAGAAAAGCAGAGGAAAAATAAACGAAACAATGCGCCCGCCCCTAGAGGCCAAGCGCACTCTATGTGGGCACAGCGAGTCGTGGTTATAACGTGATCGGGAAACTGATTTTCCAAGGCTGCCCGTCTTATTAAGAGCCCGAGAGTTAGTGTAATCCATAGTAGCGTCTGTACCATGAGAGAAAACTCCTGATGCCCGACCTGATCGACGTTTTGGGGCTAAAACCCAACAACCTCTTCGTCTTTTCTATGTCTGCATATGTCTCTGGTACATCCCCTGGTTGGAGCGGTAGGAACTTCTTCTTTGCCACTATTCCCAGCTCCTCTTCAATGATCTCGATTAATTTCATGAGCTCTACGCTCTTTGAATTTCCGAGGTTGAAGATTTCATATTTGAACGGGCTATCGAGTGCGGCGATGGTCCCCTCTACAATATCGTCGATGTAGGTGAAGTCCCTTTTCATTTTTCCAAAATTGTAGATCTCTATCGGCCTTCCATTGATGATGGCCTCTGTGAAAAGAAAAAGGGCCATATCGGGTCTCCCCCAGGGGCCATACACCGTGAAGTAACGAAGACCGGTTAACGGAATGTCGAAGAGGTGGCTGTAAGCATGGGCCATCAGTTCATTGGCTTTCTTTGTAGCTGCATAGAGCGAAATCGGTGTATCCACAGTATCGTCAATGCTAAACGGAAGCTTTCTATTATTGCCATAAACGGATGACGAGGAGGCAAAAACGAAATTACGAACGGGGGAGTGCCGTGCAAGTTCCAAAAGATTAAGAAAGCCTTTTAGATTGCTTTCCTCATAGATGAAGGGATTCTGTATCGAGTGTCGTACACCGGCTTGGGCTGCAAGATTACAAATCCTGTCGATGGAATGATTGGCGAATATTGTCTCAAGGATTGCCAGATCGTTGATGTCGCCGTGATAGAACGTGAATAGAGGGTTTGGGGTTATGAGCTCGAGCCTGCCCCTTTTAAGAGAGACATCGTAGTAAGGGTTCAGGTTATCTATTCCGATTACCTCCTGCCCCCTTTCAAGCAAGGCTCTGGCCACATGAAAGCCGATAAAACCGGCAGCTCCAGTGACCAAGGTTTTCATTTGAGTCTCAGGCATGGGAGCTTTCAGTCACGATGAGCCACGTTCTCAGGTCCTATATTCGGCATTGATCTTGATGTAATCATAGGTAAGGTCACACGTTACCATCCTGTCGCTAGAGTTTCCTTGATTCAGATGAATAGTGATTGTTATTTCCTCGTTCTTCATTTGCTCGGCTGCTTCTTTTTCCTTTTCCGGGCTAGTTATAAGACCGCCCTCTACGATGGCGACCCCGTTGATGGCAATCTGGACCTTGTGTTCCTCCATCATGATTCCAGATCTCCCCAGGGCAGCCATGATTCTGCCCCAGTTCGGGTCTTGTCCGAAAATAGCTGTTTTTACCAGATAGGAATTGCTCACTGTTCTTGCTGCGGCGTGGGCATCCTTGTCCGTGGCGGCACCCATGAGCTCGATTATCACTACCTTGCTGGCACCCTCACCGTCCTTAGCGATCAGGTAGGAGAGCTTCCCCATAACCGAGGTTAAGCCTTTCTTGAACTCCCCTATACCGGTGGCATCGAGCCTGCTGTTGCCTGCAGCACCGTTTGCCATGATCAAGACCGTATCATTGGTGCTTGTCTCGCCGTCTACGGTAACGCGATTGAGGGTCGAGTCGGTAACCGAGCGAAACAGCGGCCATAAGGTTTGATAGTCGATAGAGATATCTGAGACCAGGATCGAGAGCATGGTAGCCATGTCCGGCATTATCATGCCTGCTCCTTTGGCAATACCCAAGAGATGAAAAGGAGCTCCCCCTGCGGTGCCTTCGAAATAGCTCAGCTTCGGAAAGGAGTCAGTGGTCATGAGGGCCTGTGCGACCGATTCAAATCCACCTGGAGATAGCTCCCGCACGAGCGCGGGAACCGCCCGCTGAAACCGATGAACGGGAAGATGAGCCCCGATAACCCCTGTTGAGGCAACAAGTATTTCATCTGGATCGATATTCAATCTCTGCGAAAGCATCTCAGTGGTTTGAATGGCGTTTCTGAGCCCTTGCTCTCCGGTGCAGGCATTGGCACAGCCGCTATTGGCGAGGACAGCTCTTGCAAAACCTTTTCTTATCCTTTTCTGGCTCAGGAGCACCGGCGCAGCTTTGACCCTATTAGTTGTGAACATGCCGGCTACAACGGCCTGCCTTTGAGAAAAGATAAGGCAGAGATCCAAGAGGCCGCCCTTTTTGATGCCTGCGGAAACAGCAGATGCTGTAAAACCGGGAATGGAGTAAACAATGTCCTTTTTCATCTTCCGCAACAATGCTTGTATTTCTTTCCGCTCCCACAAGGGCAGGGCTCATTCCTGCCCACCTTAGGTGTTTTTCGTCTCGCCGGAGCGGCTCCTCCATCACCGCCATGACTTAAGACCATCTCCTTTTTTGGTGCCTCTATGGGAGGCCGTTGTTGAGGTGCTATTCGAATTCTGAAGAGGGTTCTGAGAGAGTTCTCTTTTATGCTTTCCAACATGGAGAGGAACATATTGTACCCCTCTTTCTGATACTCCTTAAGGGGATCCATCTGGCCATAGCCCCTAAGGCCTATTCCCTCCTTGACCTGGTCCATGGCCAAGAGATGATCCATCCAAAGGTCATCAATTGCCCGCAGCATGGCGATCTTTTGCAGAAAGAGAAAAGCCTGTGGTTCGATCTCTTGCTCTCTTCTCCCGTATTCG
>CP070657.1:2551851-2558402 GCA_020355085.1 Deltaproteobacteria bacterium | reverse complement strand
GGCATCGAAGTGAATGACGAGACCCTGGCGTTCGATGTGTTGCGGGAGGTAGGCCCCGGGGGGCATTTCGTCTCCAACCGTCACACCCGTCGCCATATGCGCTCAGAACAATTTCAACCCCAGCTCAGCGACAGGCAACACCGGGATCGGTGGAGGATGCAGAGCGCGAAGGATGCCCGCGCTCGAGCAGCCGATAAGGCGCGAGAGGTTCTCGATGGGGCAACACAACCCGTGCTTGCCCAGGGGATCCGGGAAAAGATAAAAAGCGAGATACCAGGGCTCAGACCCGTCGTCCTGGGGTTCTAGCGAGAGGAGGTGATGAGAGATGATTCTCATCGGAGAGAAGATCAATGCCACCCTTCCTTACGTCAGGTCCATGATTCAGAATCGGGATGGAGGGGCGATTTCAGGGCTGGCGAAAAGGCAAGCCGATGCAGGGATCGGCTTTATCGATGTAAACGTGGGCACGGGTGTGGGCTCGAGACAGGAGGAGGTCCGATCAATGGAGTGGGCGGTTGGGGCCATCCAGAGCAGGGTGGATATTCCCCTCAGCATCGATAGCTCGGACCCGGCCGTGCTGGAGGCGGGGCTCAAGAGGGGAAACGGCAGGCCCTCTATGATCAATTCGACTAAGGCTGAAAGGGAAAGCCTTGAGGAAATCGTTCCCCTGGCCTCGGCCTATAATTCTCCTCTGGTAGCCCTGGCGATGGATGAGTCGGGTATTCCGGAAACCGTTCAGGATCGGCTCCATGCATGCGAGAAGATCGCCGAGGCCTGTGAGAGGTGGGGAGTTCCCATGGAGCACGTGTTTTTCGATCCCCTGGTAATGCCCATTGGGACGGATATCACCCATGGCCTGGTAACCCTTGAGACAGTCACCGAGATCAAAAAGGAGTTTCCCGACGCGAATACGGTGCTGGGAATCTCCAATATCTCCTACGGTCTTCCTGCACGGAATAGACTGAACGCGGCCTTTCTACACATGGCCATATATGCGGGGCTCGATGCAGCCATTGTTGATCCCCTTAATGACGACATCATGGGCGAGGTAAGGACAGCCGAGGTATTGGTGGGCAAGGACAGACACTGTCGCCGCTATACGCGGGCCTTCAGAGATCGAGGTTGATGTAGGAGCTCGCGAAAACGACGGGAGAGATGGATGACTGAATCGTATAGAGACGGGGTCCTGGTCAAACCATATGAACGGTTGGATCAGGAGCAAATCAGGTGGCTCGACGAGGCCTCTTTGACTATGTTGGCGGATCCCGGAATCTGGTGTTACAACGAGCGGGCCGCCAAGCTTTTCAAGGCACACGGTGCCAAGGTGTGGGAAGAGGAATCGGATTCTCCGTGCTGGCGGGTGAGCTTCCCAGCAGGTCTTATCAGAGAAGCAGTGTCGCGAGCGCCCTCCAGGTTTGTGCTCGGGGCGAGGAAAAGGGAGAATCGACTGCTGCTCGACTCCGATGTACCACGCGTCTATTTTGGCTCCGGGTCCGAGGCGAATATCTGGTTAGAGGCCGATATGGAGGAGCTCGTGAGCGTGAGCGACGGCAACAAGACGGTGCGGGTGCCGCGGTTTACAGAAATGAGAGGAACCACAGCATTGCTCAGCCGTGCGGCAAGGCTCTGTGATAAACTGGAGCATCTGGATTTTTTCATCAGGCCTTTGAATATCCAGGATCCGGAGATCACACCTGAGAATCACGATGTAAATAAATTCTTCGCGAGCCTGAACAACACCACAAAACACGTGCAGGCAGGGCTCACCAGACTGGAGAGCCTGGGAAGCGTGGTGCGAATGGCAGAGCTCATTGCGGGCGGGGCTGAGGCACTCAGGGAGAATCCCCTTATATCATTCATAGCCTGCGTCTTTAAGAGCCCGCTCCAGGTTGTCGACGATACCGCCGAGAAGGTCTTTGCAATCGTTGAGGAGGGGCTGCCTTTAGTTATTTCTTCCTCCCCGCAGGGAGGCTCTTCAGCGCCCATTCAGGAAGCGGGGATGGTGGCACAGATCAATGCCGAGATCCTGGCGGGTATCGCGCTGGTCCAGTTGATCAAAGAGGGGGCTCCCGTACTCTATGGGAGCGTTCCGGTTCGGGCCCGCTTGGATGACCTGCACGATCTCTATGGGTGTCCGGAATTCAACCAGTACAATATGGACTGCGTGCAATTGGCACGCTTCTATAAGATTCCCTGCTACTCCACGGCAGGAGTCGGGGACGCCAAGGTCCCGGGCATGCAGGCTGTCTTTGAAAAGCTTTTCACCCATCTTTACATGGCCATGAGCGGTGCCCAGTACATACACTATGCCTTGGGGCTCCTGGATCGGACCAACAGCTTCTGTCCCCTCCAAGCCGTGCTCGATAACGAGCAGATCGGCAAGATCAAACATTGCCTGAGAGAGCCCAAGGTAGCGCCGCCCATAGCAGAGGACACGCTCAGAATGGTGAAAAAGGTCATGGCCTCGCCTCACCGCTTGTTCACGCGCCATGTTAGAAAGGCCTTGCACGCCGGGGACGTTTCAAGTCCTTACAGGTTCGAGACCAAGGGCATGGAGGACAGAGTCCTGGAGAAGGCCTTGGATTACCTGGCCGAATTGGAGGCAATGCCATCGCCTCAGTTGGCGCCGGATAGCGTAGAGCAGATATTCCAGGAGACCCCGGGCCTTCTGTCAGAACTGGGGCAGCTTGCCCAACAGTGTTAATACATGTAACGGAGACTTCAGAGAGGAGAGAAGCCATGCAGGAAAAGGAGATACTGGAAAGGATTGCGTTCAACGTGATACAGGGTCGAGTGGAAGCTGAGGACGAGGGATTCGATGGGGGCCTGGAGGGACAAGCAGGGGCAACCGAGCTCGTGGAGGAGGCCCTTACCCAAGGGATTAATCCCAAAACCATTGTGATAGAGGGCCTTACCAGGGCCATGGAGGTGGTAGGGGAGAAATTCGAGAAAGAGGAGTACCTCATTCCGGACATGCTTGCCTCAGCCGAGTGTGTGGGCGCTGCCATGGACATCCTGAGCCCTCACCTGGTTCAGGCGGGCGTGGAGAGCAAGGGGAAGTTCGTTATCGCCACCGTAGCAGGAGATCTCCACGACATCGGCAAGAACATCGTTGCCATTATGCTGAAAGGAGCAGGATACGAGGTCATCGATTTGGGCAACGACGTACCCACCGATAGAATTGTGGAGACCGTGAGAGAGAGCCAGGCCCCGTTTCTAGGGCTTTCAGCCCTGTTGACCACCACCATGAGGGTGATGGGGGAGGTCATTGGAAACTTTAAGCAAGAGGGCCTTCGGGATAAGGTTACGGTTCTCATCGGTGGCGCACCCACATCTCAGGAGTTCGCAGATGAGATAGGTGCCGATGTTTATTGTAAGGACGCATTCCAGGCAATTGATGCTTTAAAGGCCATGGCCTCGAAAGCATGATATCTGGTCACCTAAAAACACCGGAGAAATTGAGATTATGGCTGAAAAGACGGCATATTCCCAGGCAGCCAACACAGGGAAATATGAGAAGATCACGGGGCTTCTGGGAAAATACGATAACGTCCGAAGGTTCTGGGAGGATCAGCTCACGGGTATCTTCCTGCGTCCCGCCTTAAACGACCTAGTGGATGAAAAGAGAAGACGGCTTGAGCGCATCCGCATCCTTGATTTAGGCTGCGGAAGCGGTGACGGCTATGATCTCATTATGGGGGTGACCACCAAGGACCCGGGCATCTATGAATATATTACCGCGGCCCTTACCGATGACATGCTCAAGGAGTATGTGGGGGTTGAAATCAACACCGATTTGCTCCGTCAGGCCGAGGAGTACTATGGGGGTAATCCCAAGATGAGATTCATGGAAGGGGATCTAACCCATGGGCTTCCTCGCGAGATCCGAGAGGACCAGCCCTTTGATCTGTACTTCAACTCCTACGGGACCCTTTCACATTTCACCAACGAGCAGTGCGTCAAGATCATTGCCGATGTCTGCAGGCACGCACCCGAGCATGCCCTTTTCATGGGGGACTGGTTAGGACGTTACTCCTATGAGTGGCAGGATCTCTGGCACCACCCGGCGGACCAGGAATACTTCATGGACTACCGGATTTCCTATATATATCCGGAGGAAGAGAGGGAGGAGGTAGACGTCGCGTCTTTCCCGTTGAAGCTGGTTTGCCGGGACGAGATCATGGATATCGTGCGCAGGGCCTCTCAGGAGGCGGGGGTAGAAATTATACCCTTGGTGTTTTTTGACCGCTCCATATTCGTAGGTCGGCACCTGGATACGCGCGACTATAACAGGAACAGTCCCAGGCTGCGCGGCCCTGTAAACTCTCTTTTCGAGAGTTACCTGCGAACGGATTTGGAGAGCCTGCTTGTTGACCATATTCCCCGTCAGGGATATGACCACCTCAACAACTTCTTCGAGATGTTCTTTATGTCATGCAATGCCCTAGTCAACTACACTATCGCGTTGCTCAGCCAATATGACTTTGAATCGGAGCAATTTCGAGCCGTGCCGGAGATCCTGCCCTTTTATCCAGATGCGCTCAAGGAGGCCATGCACAGCATGCGAAGGGTGATCGAGGGGGTGGGATGGCTCAAATGGGGTGACGTCCGCGCCAATGTCATAGAGCCCCATCTCGGGTACTCCCTTCGGAGGATGGAGATAGATCTTCAGCCCGGCACAGGAGTGGGCCATGGGTTGGCGGGAATATTTGAGATTAGGAAGTGACGTGAGTTGAGGGAACAAAATGGCCGGATTCCTAGTAGCCTCCGGAAAACAATCTCGTGAAGAGCTGGAAACCGCGTTTAGTAAGATCAGGCATAGGGGCCCCCATGCGGATGGAATCCTGGAGAGCCAGGGGCTCATCATGGCCCAAAACTACCTTCGGGCAGACGGTCTGTCGGACAACGGAACTCCGGAAATACCGGTTCCAAGCCCATCCGATGCCAATTGGAAGATCTGCTACGACGGGCAGATAGGCAACTGGGGGGACTTGGCACAAACACAGGGAATCCCCCATGGCCCTTTTCGTGAGGAAAGACTCGTGCTTCACCTCTATCACCAGTATGGCAGAAGCATGTTTCAGTATTTAACCGACGCTATCTTTGCGTTTGTTATTTCCAATGGTAGAGATCTTTTTGCCGCCCGGGACCTTCTCGGCATTAAGACCCTGTACTACGGCTGGAAAAACAAGACCCTGTACCTTGCCTCTGAGCTCAAGGCCATCATCCAGCTCACCGACGATGTCCATGAGTTCCCTCCAGGGCATACCATGGACAGCACCGGGACGCTGAGCCGTTTCGCGGAGTTGCCCGGCTTACCGCCAGAGACCTTGCATACAGATCTGGAAAAGATGAGCGCGGACATCCGGGATATCATCCGAAGAAGTCTACGTAACCGAGTGGATTTCCGTGTACCCACAGGCAGCCTTCTCAGTGGGGGTCTCGATAGCAGTGTGATCTCTTATCTTGCCAGCGAGCTCTACAAGGAGAAATTCGGACAGGATGCTCGATTGAAGACCTTTGCGATCGGCGTGGGCGAGAGCAGCGATATCCAGAATGCCCGGATCAGTGCTCGGCATATCGACTCAGATCATAGTGAATTGATGGTGAATCTCGATCAGGCACTGGAAGTGCTGCCCGAGGTTATCTATTACCTGGAGTCCTTCGATCCATCGCTGGTTCGTAGTTCGGTATCCAATTTTCTGGTTTCCAGGTATGCGAAGCAGCATGACTACGAGGTGCTTCTCTCGGGCGAAGGTGGAGATGAGATATTCTGCGGCTATCTCTATCTGAAGGATTGCGCGCCTGAGTCACTATTTGCTCGGCAGATGGAGTGCTTGGGATTCCTGCACAATAACGCGTCTCTGCGGCTGGATCGCATGAACCAGTGTCATTCGGTGCGGGTAGTGGCCCCTCTTATATCAGGTGAGCTCCTTCGCTACGCACTAGCCATACCTGCAGAATATAAGCAGAAGCCCGAGGGAGACGAGAAGATCGAAAAATGGATCTTCAGGAAGGCCTTTGAACCCTTTTTGCCCCGTACCATTACTTGGAGGTTAAAGCAGGAATTCTCACAAGGATCTGGATTGGCCGATTCGCTTCCCGCCTACTTCGAAACGAGAGTCAGCGACGAGGAGCTGGCCGAGGCCCAATCAGGGCATCCCATGGTTCGTAGCAAAGAAGAACTTTCCTATTTTCGCATATTCACCGAGAACTTCGGGGCGGGAAATGCGGTAAAAACCGTGGGGCAATGGGTCAGCTTGTAAGCCACTGATCACCCACGTCGGTAAACTCCTTTATTTAAGCTAGCCCTTTTTCTCCTCTGACACAATTTATGATACGCGAGCGTTCCCAGCAGGCCCTTGACATGAACCCAGATTTCAGATAATTTCAATACTTATAGTTTCAAGTGATATTTTTTTGTAATGCTAACTTAAGAGGGGGAGAAAATGGAAGAACAAAGATTACATCCGTATATTCCAGAGTTGGTCGATCAGTTTGAAAAGGGAAAGCTCACACGGCGTGAGTTCCTTCGCTATGCCGCGCTCTTG
>CP070657.1:2540521-2551751 GCA_020355085.1 Deltaproteobacteria bacterium | reverse complement strand
GAACGGCCGGAGAGGTCAAGCCCCGCGAGACAAAGGAACGACAGTGGCACATGCGTTGCTTGATATTTTAGCCAGTCCGGCGCAGGCGCAAGAAGCCTCGGACCCATTACTGGTAACCGAAGAAGACCTGGCGATGCCCAAGTTGGCAGTAATGGTGGAGCGAGGGCCCGGTCTTCTGGATGTGCAGGTGCTCAAGGGCAATATCGTTGTTGAGTATGGGGGAGAAACGCTGGAGTTGGGTCCGGGCGAACATTTCACTAAACGCTGGGTACTGCCTGCTGAGGCCGCCGCCCACAAGCAGGTAATGATCCGAGCAGATGAAGATAAGGAGGAGGCCCAGGACACACCGACGCCAGAAAGTCCGTGTGAGATGCTCAAACAGGCCCGTGCTGAGCTCGAAGAAGCCATTGCCAGCTGCGAAGCCGAAGCAAGGCAGGACGCCAGCCAGACACCGCAATGTGAACTGCTGAAGCAACAGGTTGAGCAATTGGAAATGGCGATCGAGCAACTGTGCCAGTGAGATTTGTGAAATTGGGCATGTACATAAGACTATAGGGCTGACCATCGTTTGAACATTCAAATCCTCAACTCTGGCTCACCTTCCACACCTTTCACCAACCCCTCACATGACATTTTCCTCAACTAGCGCCTTTCCCTTGCCGATAGAGTTAATGAGAATTCGTTTACCGATCGCCAGGAAGCAGGATCATAACACGTATCTCTTAATGAGAGGTGATGAATGACAGGCAAGGAACTCATAAGGTATCTGGCCAACTTGATGATAGTCGCTAAAGCTGACGGAAGTATGAGCGAAGAAGAACAAGAAGCCATCGCGTGGGCATTCGAGGAGATACACGCCAGGGGACCTGCTTTTGAAGAGGCAAAGACGATAACTGAAAACGGCGACTATCAGGCTACCCCCGCTGGAAGATACTCAGAGCGGATACGGAATCTAGAGGACATGATCTTTGTTGCTTTGTCCGATAGTGCTCTCTCTGAGCCGGAAAAAGTTCTTATACGGTCTTTTGCCAAGGCAATTGGAGCAAAAAAAGGACAAATCGATACGATTGTCTCTGAGGCAATCGCTCGCTTTCGAACCTATAAGGCAACAATCACCTGCCCAAACTGCCGCTATGAAATACCCGCTGCTTGGAGGTTCTGCTCTGAATGCGGAACAAGCACTCAGGCGCAAACGATGTAAATGGAAAGGTGTCAGGCCGCCAAGTGACTGGCGGGTAAACTCACCAGAAACATGGCGGGCAAGCCAGCCACAAGAATGGCGGGTAAACGTTCTGGGAAATACAAAATGAAGGGCTTTGCCCCGACCGCGGAAATCCGCGTCTTTGGCTCTGGATAAATTCGATTTAGGTCGGGATGTCGTGCCACTAGTACCGCCGTTTACGAAGAGAGTCGGCGATACCAAATGGCCTCACGGGTATGCCCGCGGGCCTCCATCGGCACTACGGATGACGGTTGGTATGCATTTCTCGTCCAGCACCCAGAGGTTTCTCTGAACGTGTGAAAATTGCACGGTAAGAAACTTGTTTACCTGATCTCGCTGGAAGCTTGAAGGCAAACGAAGATTAGGTATCATAACTTGGGGTTATGATCGGAACTAGATAATCAGATATGGGGTTGAGCAGAGCGCTGGCTCTATTCCAGCATCTGCCTCAATTTCATGGCAGCTACTGCCGCAATAAGGCTGATAACAGCAACTCCCCAGGCGATCGGTGGCCCCAATCCTGCCTCGCCAGCAAGTCGAGCTACTGCGGAACCTATCATTCCTAAACAGCCGTTGATAAACAGGATCCAAGCGGTAATAGTTGCCAGAGGTTTAAAAATATGTGGCATGGTCCACCTCTCTGACTATTTTCCAGCATTGTGCCTCATCCTAATAGCCTTAATATAAGCTTGTCAACGCCGTTGTCCAAAATACTACTGAGCGCGGAGACGTAAGACGTTCCCGAGAGCCATTTTTCTTGACCTGAAAATAAAAGGGGAACATTGGTTCTAAAACGACTTATGAGTGGAAACCGGGACGTCGGTAAGAAAGCAAATAACAATTCGGCGAGGATCAAGCCTGCCACCATAATGGCGGGCAAGCACACCCGAAACATGCTGGGTAAACCTTAAGTAAAACCGGGTAAGATCCCTTGCGTTGTAAATGGATTTGTTGTGGATGGAATCCAAAGAGGGGTTGAAAAGGGCAGCATTTCTATCTAATGTAATAAGTATGGCTAGAGATTTTGAAAAAGATGAATCGTTTTCCATCATCACTAAAAGGCCTTCAGGGAAATATCCCTCAGCAGAGGACATTGATCACCTGACCTACCTGGACAAGAACCCTTCTATCTTTGAGGATGAAGTGGATGACAACATGCATGAATGGCGCCTTACGTGCGCTTACTGCGGCCATTTTGTCGCCAAGGTGGCTGAAAAGATCGAGGTTCGAGGCCGCCATAATCATGACTTTCCTTACTACGGGCACATTGTCCGGCTGGGCTGTTATCGCAATGCACCGGGATGCATGGGCATTGAAAGGGTCTCACATGGGTATTCCTGGTTCCGGGGTTATTCGTGGCAAATTCAGCTGTGCCGGAACTGCAATATGCAATTGGGCTGGAAATATATGTCTCAAGATGACAGCTTTTACGGCCTTGTATTCAAAATGCTGCGCGAAGAAAAGCCGGAAGAGGACAATAACACCAATACCTGAGGAGGTGATGGGTGAAAAGCCCCGGGGATCAGGCCCGCCACAAACATGGCGGGTAAACCTTGCTATGGGATAAACACAGGGTCAATCGAAGGCCTAACCCCACACATCCCCCGCATAGGAGGCCCGCACTGTGCGGCGATTCTTTAGTCTGCTTTCCTGCGATGGGTACCTATGGTCCAGTTCCTGGCTCTTTTGACAAAATCCTTCACCTCGTCCTCAAGCCTGAAGTCTTCGGGGCCACAATCATCGTAATGAATCATTCTTTTCGGGTCCCTCATGAACTTGCCACCCGGTTTAAGGGCCGGGTAGCCCAGGGCCAGCATGTCATAAGGTTCCATCTCAGGCGGAATTCCCAACAAGTTCTTAACCATGCAATTGGCGAAGGGCGTGGTGACCGCTGACACCCATTGAGAGGCCAGGTTCAAGGTGGTAGCGGCCAAATGCATGTACAGAAAAGCATTGGCAAGGCCCGAGCTGAAAATCAAATGGCAGCGGTTGGGATCATATCGGAGTCCCATCGGCAGTCCTGCCTTGGTTCTGGTATCACCGTAGAGAACGATGAACACGGGGGCCGTGGTATAATCCATCCCCGCATCGAGTATGCCCGAAGTTTTCCAGAGTTTTCCCTGCCAAGACTCGCTTGTTGTTTCCATGGCTTTGGCTTGGGTCCAATACTCGCCAACAAATTCAACGATCTTTCTCCTCAGCTCCGGCTTCTTAACCACAATGAACTCCCAGGGCTGCATGTTAAAACCGGATGGCGCCCAGCGGGCAACCTCAATAATCTTCTCTATGTATTCATCGGGGATCGGATCCGGCTTGAAACGGCGTATGCTCCGCCTTTTTTTCACCAATTTCAGCAGGCTTTCGTAGTCCATGGCAACCTCCCATTATTCGCAATTTCGGTCCGAAGATCTCAAAGTGGTTTCATTGCAGCAATACATTGCATTCATGATTAAGACTAGGTCTTCACTGATACTCATATAATAAGGAAGGTAACCAGTCAAAAAAAAGAATACCAAAGCTCTCACTTTTCCCCTGTGGGCAGGTGCCGAAATCTTTGCTTTTAGCATTTGGGCGGATCAAGCCATTCCTTTTGCCAAAATTAACATTCTAGCATTCAGCAATCAGCCGTCAGTATCTTACCTGCAACTCGTGCCACAGCGCTGAAGCCTTTTAAATAAGCAGTTACACAGGTTCCCATATTCCTATCGGGTGATGGGGATCACCTCTTGCAGTGTGAATTAAGTTCTGCTGTCTGTTCGCAGATCTCATCAAAAAGGAGGCGGGAAGTTTAGGCAAGCCAGCCATAATTCTGGCGGGCAAGCCCGAGGCCTTCTGCCTAAGCGAGTAAAAGGCTCTCTTTAATAACTCGCACACATAAGCACTTAACAAAAACTGAAAATGTGATACAATGTGCGGTAGCATGATACCGAGAGGCGAACGACAAAAGCACTGAAAATCAAGGAAACCAGCAGGAAAAGAAACTGAAGGCACTATCAGAAAGGAGCCTCTTGTATGGCTAAACCCGAGTCAACTCCAACACCCAACTTCATCCGCACCATTATCGATGAAGACCTGAAGACGGAAAAATATGGCGGTAGGGTTCACACCAGGTTTCCGCCGGAGCCGAACGGGTATCTCCATATCGGGCATGCCAAGTCCATCTGCCTGAATTTCGGTCTCGCCCGCGACTACAAAGGACTGTGCAACCTGCGTTACGACGATACCAACCCGGGCAAAGAGTCCCTCGAGTATGTGGAATCCATCAAGGAAGATGTTCGATGGCTCGGGTTTGACTGGGAGGATCGGGAGTTCTACGCTTCAGACTACTTTGATCAGCTCTATCTCTATGCAATACAGCTCATCAAAGACGGCAAGGCCTACGTGTGCGATCTCAGTGCGGACGAGATCAGGGAGCATCGGGGAACCCTGACTCGGCCGGGCAAAGACAGTCCGTATCGCAATCGTTCGGTAGAGCAGAATCTCGATCTGTTCGAGCGCATGCGGGGAGGTGAATTCGAGGATGGCTCCCGGGTCCTTCGAGCAAAGATCGATATGACATCGCCAAATCTGAATATGCGAGATCCCGTTATGTACCGCATACTGCATGCGGAACATCACAGGACGGGCAACTCATGGTGCATTTATCCCACCTATGATTTCACCCACGGGCAGTCGGATTCCATCGAAGGAATCACCCATTCGATCTGCACCCTGGAATTTGAAAATCATCGTCCCTTGTATGACTGGTTTCTCGATCAACTGGGTGTTCACCACCCCCAGCAGATCGAGTTCGCGCGGCTCAACCTTATCTACACCGTTATGAGCAAGAGAATGCTGCTCGAATTGGTGGAGGAGGGCTATGTTGCCGGATGGGACGATCCCCGGATGCCCACCATATCGGGCTTGAGGAGACGGGGTTACTCACCCGAGTCGATCCGGAGCTTTTGTGAGCGTATCGGCGTGGCTAAGAGAGACAGTACAGTTGACATAGCCCTGCTCGAGCACAGTTTGCGGGAAGATCTCAATAAACGCGCTCCTCGCGTCATGGCTGTCTTGCGCCCTCTCAGGGTTGTCATAGACAACTATCCCGAAGAACAGGTTGAGGAGTTGGATGCCTTCAACAATCCGGAAGATCCGGGCATGGGGGTACGTAAGGTTCCGTTTTCACGGGTGCTCTATATTGAACGAGACGATTTTCGCGAGGACCCACCCAAGAAATTCTACCGCCTCGCACCCAACCGAGAGGTGCGGCTCAGATATGCCTACTTTATAAAGTGCGTGGATGTAGTTAAGGACGAAAAAACCGGTGAAATAATCGAATTGCACTGTACCTACGACCCGAAGACCCGGGGTGGTGATGCACCGAACGGACGAAAGGTGCGGGCGACGTTGCACTGGGTTTCCGCCTCCCACTCCCTTCCAGCTCAAGTGCGATTGTACGATCACCTATTCACGACACCCAACCCGACCGATGATAAGGATGGTTTAGATTTCAAATCCTACCTGAATCCGAGCTCATTGGAAACGCTGACAACCTGCCGCGTTGAACCCAGCCTTTCGGGCGCGGCGCCGGGAAGCCGATACCAGTTCGAGCGGTTGGGGTACTTCTGCGCCGATCCACTTGACTCTCAAGAGGGGGCACTGGTCTTCAATCGAACCGTGACCTTACGCGATACCTGGGCGAAGATCGAAAAGGCCCAGGCCAAGGAGGCACCAGTTGTCGAAGCTCCGGCTCATGCTAAACCGGCACATCCGGGAAACGGCGTTCCTTCAGCCGGAAGGCGCGAGCAACTTGAGCCCATAGGTAAAGAGATCAGCATTGACGAGTTCTCCAAGATCGACCTTCGGGTTGGCGTGGTCCGGGAGGCCAGCACTGTTGAAGGATCGAACAAACTCATCAGGCTCATGGTTGACATCGGTGAGAATCGCCTCCGGGAGATATTCGCCGGAATCCGCCCCGGCTATCCTGAGCCGGAGGTGCTCATCGGCAAGAAGGTTGTTGTGGTCGCAAACCTGAAGCCCCGCCAGATGAAGTTCGGCCTCTCCGAGGGAATGATTCTGTCGGGCGGTGAAGCTGACCGCCTGTGCGCACCTACCTTTGAGGGCGACCCGCTGCCCGGCGACAAGGTTACGTAGATTAACGGCCCGTAATTCACAGTTTCTTGAAATTCCACACTCCGCCTGGATTGAGGTAAAAGCACTAGATATGGGCGTGACGATTGAAGACATTAAGCACTATGCCGAGCAATGCCTTTCAAAGGCAAACGGCAGTCATGCCTGGGAGCATACACAACGGGTCTATAACCTGTGTATGCACATTGGCCGCGTTGAAAGGGCTGATCAGCAGGTCCTGGAGCTTGCAGCCTACCTCCATGACATCGGTCGATTCTATCAAGATGAATCGAAGGGCACCATCTGCCATGCCGAAAAGGGCGCAGAAATGGCCCATGACCTATTGGAGCAATACCCTATCTCCGAAGAACAAAGGGCCAATGTGCTCCACTGCATTCGAGCTCACCGGTTTCGTGGAAATGCGCATCCCGAGACGTTGGAAGCGAAGGTCCTGTTCGATGCGGATAAGCTTGACGCCATCGGGGCCATTGGCATCGCCAGGGCCTTCCAGTTTGCCGGGGAGATAGGGGCCAAATTCCACAATGCCTCCGCTAATCCAGAAGATACCGAACCTTATACCGAAGAAGATACCGGTTACCGGGAGTTCATGGTGAAACTGCGCAAGATCAAGCATCGAATGCTCACTGCCGAAGGCCTTCGTATGGCCGAAGAGCGCCATGCCTTTATGGAGGCCTTTTTCGAACGCTTTCTGAAAGAGCACGAGGGCACACAGTAGGCGGCGCGGGCTATGGAGCCACAGACAAATGATACATCTGCCCCTTAATCCGGGCTAATCGATTACAGGAGCTAATAGGCGTGAAGTACAATATCGCGCTTCTCCACTATTCATGCCCGCCCGTGGTGGGCGGTGTCGAGGAGATCATGCGTCAGCATGCCTCACTGCTTGGTCGGTATGGCCACCATGTCAAGGTGCTTGCTGGAGACGGCGAAATATTCGCTGACAATATGGAGATCGAGATAAACACGCTTCTTGGTTCGCGCAACAGGGAGGTCTTGGACGCCCATCAACTGAGTTTTGACGGCAAGCCCGAAAAGATGGAAGGCCTTACGAGAGAAATATACCGGTTTCTACTCAGCTCCTTGAAGGGTTTCGATATCTTGATCGCCCATAATGTGCTTACCATGCCCTTTAACCTGCCCCTCAGCGCCGCCTTGCACCGGATCGGTCAGGAAGCACCCATCCCTATCATCAGCTGGAATCATGACTCCCCTTATTTCTATCCGGACTGCCCGAATCACCTGTTTCTTTTCCCCTGGAATATCCTTAAACGAGCCTATGCGGGCATCCATTACGTGGTGATTTCCGAAAGCCGCAAAGAAATGTTTGCCAATCTGTATGGCGGCAAGAAACGGTTACATGTCATACCCAACGGGATTGACCCTATCCTCTTTTTTCTACTGGATACGAACACGGTCCGATTTATTCAGGAGCAGCGCCTCTTTGAGGCGGAATTCCTCATGGTCCAGCCCTCCCGTCTCCACAAGCGGAAAAACATGGAGTTGTCCATCAGGGTGACACGGTCCCTCCATGACCTCGGTCTGAAGGCTCGCCTGCTGATCACCGGCGCCCATGATCCCCATGAGCCAAAGAATCTAACATATTATCATGCATTGAAGAACCTTGCGGCCAAGCTGGGAATCGAGGATGATGTGCTGATCATGGCAGAGTATGCTTTCAAGAGCGGCGAGCGACTTATGATCGAAACCATTACCATACGGGATCTCTATCTAATTTCGGACATCCTGTTTCTGCCTAGTCTGCAGGAGGGATTCGGCATTCCACTTCTGGAATCGGGTATGATTAGATTACCCATCGTTTGTTCGAACATCCCGCCCTTTTTGGAAATCGGCGGGGAGGATGCGTGTTTTTTTGATCCATCAGAGGCACCTGAAAGCATAGCACGGAGGATTCTGGAATTTGTTCAAGAGCTAAAGCCTCACAGGATGTTCCGGAAGGTCATAAGAAATTATGCATGGGACAATATCTACCACGAAAAACTCCTCCCCCTTTTGAACGCCGTGATCGCCCAGGACAGAAAGCCAAATGATCGGGCTTTTAATCCTTAATTGGCGATGACCTTTTCCAGATCCAGTGATCTTACCCATCCCTGCCTTTCACTGCATACATGAATCAGGCACCACCCATCTTAGGATCTTTCAGGATGGACCACGGCCCCCTGTTTCGATACGTGGTTTAGTGATTGCATTTTCATTGAGCTTCCTCGATTGTCACAAATCTCGAACACCTTCTATCCAGATCATCGATGGATACCCGCTCATACTCCTCGTGAAATTCCTCCCAGATCTGGGTTAGCTTGTTTTCGAGAATGGCTGCCGTCTCAGGATCGGAACTCGTGGCATGAGCCGTAAGATGCTTGATAAACCTTTCTTTGAACTCGGGCCTACTGTAATGTTGCCCACTGCTCCCGTCCGTGATTTGTGAAAAGAGGCTTTTTGCCTGTTATGGTGAGATCCCCGAAAAAGAAGGCTCAAGGACAGAGCGGTTTCCCCCTTATCGGATGAGTGTCCATTGTCTTTGGATCGGGGTTGCAAGAAATTTTTTCGGGGGATCTTGACAGCCTCAAAATCCGGATTATTCATTTTATAAAAATCCATCGATCGGTGGACCTTTTAAAAAGCTCTGAAAATGGTTGATCAAAATCGCAAGTCTCGGGTTTTAGGATGCTGTTCTTGGGGCTTTTTGAAATTGGACAACAATCATTACAAGAAGGGAGGAATGAATCATGATATGGAGAAGAATAACTGGTTTCCCTACATGGGACTGGACGAGTCCCTTTGATGAACTCGAACGTATGCGTAGAGACATGGACAAGCTCAGTGAAGGTCTTGCCAGGGGCATCTTTAGGGAGCCTATGGCCGGTGTGTTTCCCCTGATGAATGTGACTGAGGATAAAGACAACTACTATGTCCGTGCAGAACTTCCCGGTCTCAAGGCCGATGATCTGGACATCTCGGTGACAGGGGACACGCTCTCCATTTCGGGCGAGAGGAAATTCCCTGCTGAAGACGAGAAGGCCCAATATCATCGAAGAGAAAGGGAAGCTGGGAAATTCAGCCGCATCGTCAGCCTGCCGGCCCAGGTGGATACCGGCAAGGTAGAAGCACGCTGTACCGACGGGGTTCTGACGGTGGTCCTGCCCAGGGCGGAAGCGGCCAAGCCCAAACAGATTGCCGTAAAGACATCCTAATCTTCGGTGTCTGTTCTTATATATGATGAAAGGAGGGACATACGATGGCAGATACGGAAGGCAAAGCCATAAAGGTAAGAGAGAAAGCGGAAGTGACTACCCCTGCTGAACAAACAAGGCCGGGGCTGGTCTTCACGCCGGCAGCGGACATCTTTGAAACCGATAAGGAGATCACGCTGCTGGCCGATATGCCCGGTGTGAAGGCGGCAGACCTGAACATCGACCTCAATGAGAACATTCTCACCTTGGACGGTGATGTCAAACCGCCGGAAGGGGCCAATGAGGCGGATGTGATCAGGGAGTACCGCACGGGCAAATACTACCGGCAGTTCAGCCTCTCACAGGGCATTGACCAAGCTAAAATAGATGCTGAACTGAAGGACGGGGTCCTTCGGCTAAAGCTTCCCAAGGTTGAAGCTGCAAGGCCTCGCAAGATAGCTGTTAAGACTTCGTAACGAAGCGGCCTGAATCAAAGGCGTTCTCAAACCACCTTGAAGCGGCTTGAGGATAGGGAAAGAGCAGTGGATCTCCTTATCCGGCAAGCCGCTCTTAGGTTAAAGCGCGTTTTGAGGGATCTGCTCGGGCGCTAACGAGGCTCGATTAAAGTGATTGCATGGACCAGGACAACCCCCAGGTGGTGCTCAAACACCTCAAGGTTCAGCGCGTGGTCTCCCTTATCTCCCCCATGCAACTGTATAACGATTCCACCGCCATCGTTATCGATCCCACCAGGAAGACCACGAAATCCTTCGTGCTCATGGGCCCCATGGAGCGGCTCTCTCTTTCGAGATTTAATCGTCCCTTGGCCTTGGCTCAGAGTATCTATGTGGTCATCCCACATATCATCAGCCTCATCGCCATCACGGTGATCTGCTTCGGGGTGTCGTATACCGTGTTCATGAGGCAGGAGATACGGTCGGTGTAGGACGGATGGTCTCACTTAGGCGGGATCTGTGAGATGATGTATTCCGCAAGGGCGGTTATGGTTAGGGAGGGATTTACCCCCAGGTTCACAGGAATGTTTGAGCCGTCCACCACGTAGAGATTTGGGTAGCCGTGAATCTGCCCCTTGAAATCGACTACGCCTTGGTCGGGACTATCGCTCATTACGGCCCCGCCCAAAATGTGCGCGGTAATCGGCACATCGAACACCACCTCAGGCCAGGAACTCATGGGCTGACCATTGATTCTCTCCCCCATGCGCCTGGCGATTTCATTTGCAACGGGGATATAGGAGGGGATTTTCTTTGCCCCAGGCGAGAGGCTGGAGTTCATGCTCCTCCTGCCCAGTCGCCACCAGCGCCTCCCATAGCTCAAGCGCAGATAGCTGTCTATGGTCTGCATCACAAGGAGTATTGGTGATCGCGCTGCCCAGCCGAAAGGCAACAGCGACTTTAGGAACTCCCATGGATGCCTGAGCGCATTGCCCAAGAATCGCACCCAGCGAGGAATAGGGCCTCCTCCATCGACGAGCAATGTGGCCAGAAATGAAAGCACATCGGAGCCTTTGTTAAACCGGACTACCTCAACATGCGTATTCTCGTCCGGATAGATGCCCGAGGTAATCGAAATCTGATCGGAATAGTCGGCCTTTCTGTCCTTAGCGGTAGCGCCCACCAGGGTCTCGGAGTTGGTGTGAACATAGTTTCCGAGCTGACCGGAAAGA
>CP070657.1:2529790-2540421 GCA_020355085.1 Deltaproteobacteria bacterium | reverse complement strand
GTTTTTCACCTACCTCTTTCGTGCCGATATCGTAAAGGGCGGCGGCAGCGATAGCCACTTTGGGGTTTCCCTTCTCCTCCTCCAAGATCCTCTCTGCAAAATCAAGCACCGTCAGGAAATGCTTTATCCTTTCTTTGTCACCATCAAGATAATCCTTTATGGCCAGAACAATTACCTTCTTGAATTCCTCTTTACTCATGGTACCAATGCATTGTTCCGCAAACTGACACCATTTGGAACAACCGAGGTCGAGCTTGGGATTCAGAAACAAATGGCCGCACTTCTGGCAGCGCCGGCGGATATCATCCTTAAAGAACTCCACCGGTTTTCCGCACTTGGGGCAGACAATGCTGTAAATATCACGTGGACCCCAGAATTGAGTGTCCTGGCCTGGACATCTACTCACCATACCTTACACCTCCTCACAGACAACAGGGCGATACTACCTTTTAGGCCAAATGCTTGTTTAGCATTGTCTCCAGTTTCGCCCTTTCTTCTCTTGTATCACCTTCTAAGTTTCTTATATTCATCGATTTCATTATATCGTACGTTCCATCTTCGAAAAACACTGGAACGTGCTGCACGTAATCGATGCTGTCGCAGCATCCGGGAGCGAAGAAATGTCCGGGCTTGTTGCCCCTTCTTGCCTTTATCCTTATCTGATCATAGTCCTTCCTTGAAATAATCAAACCCTTCTGACCGGTAAAGCTCATCACTACATCTTTAGGCTCAAACAGGACCTTCATGACCATACCCCATTCCTCATCTCTGCTCTTTCACATGAATAAGAGGGACTTCCTTTGGCTAAGATAGTTATCCGATCGCATTGCATCAAGGGATTCTAATGAAGTTTTCCCATCAGAACCTCATCCTCTTGGATTTCCACCACCAAAGTCCTTAAAGGAGACAGCTCGGGTTCATGACATTCCTCCAGGAGTCTCCTTAGTGATGCCAGCGCAGGCTCAATATAGTCAATAAATTGCTTCTTTCCCTGGACCTTACTCAAGTATGAGAACGCACCCAATATTTGGAGATTCCTCTGCAGGGCGAGGTATGGGTAATATCTGGTAAAAGCTGTGGCACTACCGGGAAGACGCCGCTCAAGGGTTTCCACATAATAGTTGTATAGACCCATTCTATCATCTTCCGGTAATCCAACGTAGGGATCAATCAACAGGGAGGCAAGGTCATATTGGAGAGGCCCCAAACGGGCCCCTTGCCAATCTACCACACCAATTCTATCACCGTTTACGATAAGGTTTCTGGATTGGAAATCCCGGTAGAGAACAAAATCGTTTTCCGCCAGAGAGGCACGATACGAAAGGTATTCAAAGCAAGATCTTAAATAAGAGAGATCTTCCTTGAGCCCCAGAAGTTCCTGCAGAAAATACGTACGAAAATAATCGGACTCAAATCGCTCCATCAGGACCCTGTCGTAGGTTTGAGTATGATAACACCATCCGGGATCAAAGCCCTCTCTGCCATCAAGTTGAATGCGTATCAAGAGTTCTATGGCCCTTTTGTACAGATCCGTGTGATCATCTGAACTGAGAACAACCTCCTGAAGATTCCTCCGCCCCAGATCCTCCATGATAAACAAGCCATGATCGAGATCATTTCGGTAGATCGCAGGCACCGGTATTCCTTTCCCGTGGAAGTAGCTGCCTATCTTCAGGTATGAGTAGTTTTCCCGTTTTACGTTTTCATCCTGCGGTGGATTGGCCATAACTATGTACGAGACCTGATCATTGCTCAGGCGATAGAAAATCCTCCGCGACCCATCGCTCGGAACCCTTTCCCATGCGAACGCGCTGTAGGCAAAAGAGATTTCATCCAGATAAGTCCTTACGAATTCTTCTATGTTCATCTTACAAAACAGTAACGGTTAGCTCACCGCAACAGCGCCAATAAGGTCCGTCTCCACAACAATCCCGGATGCAACAACACTGTCGACTACCCTGACTCCCTCCCTGACAGTAACATCAGACCAAAGAACCGACCTCTCCACCAGGGCACCCTTTTCAACAGTACACCTCTTCCCGAGGACAGCCCATTCCGCCAGTGTTGCATCAGGGTCTATGTGACACTCGGAGTCAACAGCTAGCTTGTGGTCTGAGACAAGGTGGTGATTTGCCCGCAAGTAATCGGATATCGTACCGATATCGATCCAGCTGTGTCCGGTAACCCGGTAACCCCTGATAGGCATTGCTTCATGCATGATTTTCTTATAACACCTTATTATACTATAGTTTTGCTTCTCAGGCATGAGTTCGAGTACCGCAGGGTCCATTACCTGAATGCCGGTAAAGGCCAATGCCCCGCTCACGTTTGTCCCTCTCCCAATTGCGAGAATATTCATGTCATCATCTACCATGATCTTATTGTGCACGGGGAAGTCATGGAGCACCAGGGTGAGGAGACTTTTGCTTTTCAGGTGGTAGTCGTACGCCTTCTTTAGGTCGATGTCAGTCAAGATATCTCCGTTGATGACGATAAAAGGGGCTTGGTCCCAAAAATCCTGCGTATTCTTGATGCCACCGCCGGTACCCAGAATCTTCTCTTCGACCCTGACCTCCACCGGTGCGCCGAATTCATTGTCGCGTTTCAGGTAATCGACCACCTTCTGGTAGTGATGATGAGCATTGACTATTATCTCTTCAACGCCATGGCTTATAAGAAAGGTTATGAGTCTCTCAAGTACCGGCTTGTTCGCAACGGGGACCAGCGCTTTAGGGCATATTTCAGTTAAAGGCTTCAGTCTCGTTCCTTCACCGGCTGCGAGTATCATGGCTTTCATAGGTGTGCCTTTTTGATTGCAATTCTCTATGAGTCGTTATACATGAATAACAGTGAAACACAAACTCTAAAGCCTCTGAAAAGAACCCGACAGACCCAACAAATTCAGTGAACCATGCAAACTGGTGATCATGAATCCCACCCTTGATGTCACAGAGCTTACACAGAACATTGGCCGGCTCTTCATAGCAGGTCTTGCAAGTCCTGAAGTTGACGCAGATACCGTGAATCTTATCAGGAGGTACCAGCTCGGTGGCATCATTCTTTTTTCGCGAAACGTGAGGGAACCACTCCAATTGGCCCGTCTATGCAGTGAACTGCAGAAGGTTTCAATGGAAGACAGCGGTTTTCCGTTGTTTCTGGCAATTGATCAAGAGGGTGGGAGGGTGTCGCGACTGAAACCGCCCTTCTCTCAGTTCCCCGGGAATGAAGCCATAGGCAATAGGCCGAACCCAGAGGAGAGCGCGTTACATTATGCCAGCATAACCGCCAAAGAAATGGCCCTGGTGGGACTTAACATGAATTTGGCCCCTGTTATGGATGTAACCCAACCGAATATGGACTCGCACCTCCTGGGACGCACCTTTTCTCATGATCCTTCGGTGGTAGCCAAATTGGGGGAGATCGTAATAGAAACCTTGCAGCGAGGCGGCGTCATGGCCGTTGCAAAACACTTTCCGGGTTTGGGCAGTTCGAATCTGGATCCCCACCAGGACCTCCCCACTGTTGAGGCTCCTCTTGAGGAAATGGATTCAATTCACCTTCCCCCTTTTGCTGCTGCCATAGCGGCCCATGTTTCTGCCATAATGACCTCCCATGCCGTTTATCCGGCTCTAGAGCCCGGTGTTCCAGCCACACTCTCCAGAAACATCATTTCCAATCTCTTGAGAGAACAAATGAATTTCAGTGGGCTGATCATCTCCGATGACCTGGAGATGGGGGCCATAGCCAAAGATAAGGAATTGCCTGAAGCCACGGCAGAAGCGTTTGAGGCCGGCATTGATATCTTGCTCATTTGCAGCAATCAAGACCTTGTGATTGCCGGCATAGAGAGCATAAGGGATAAAGTCCTCAGGGGCCAGATCCCTGAGGAGAGGCTGCAAGAGTCTTTAGAGAGGGTCAAAAAATACAAAAAGCGCTTTCTTTGCCCACACAAAGAGACTTCTTTAAGAGCGGTAGAAAACTACTTCAGAAATGCCGCCTAGACGTCTGGGCAACTGATCGGGCACAATAATGGCTCTTCCGGCCGAAAACCACCTTTTAAAGGGCCTCTTCCTCGGCCTTTTGGCGAACTCCAAGCGCTAAGAAGCTGACAGGAAGCCTGTTTTTGCCGCTCTTTGTTCCTTGCCTACCGGAAGCACTTAGATACTTTTTGTGAATACGCGGTGGTTTTTATATGGCTTTCCTCCTAAGGTCTCCAGGTCTCTGCGCATCTGAACAGCGGTCTCGGCGATCTGGGTCATCTCATGGTATTTGAAGCCGTAATCACGCACTGTTTTTTCCATTTCCACATACAGCAGTGCGTTGCCGCCTCGTCCCTGAAACTCCGGAAGTATCCCCATGCCGTTGCCGGATATCCATGATGTGCGGCGCATCTCAAACAGCAAATCAACAATCCCAAATGGAAACAACCTTCCCTTACAGCGCTGCATTGCCGCAGAAACGTCCGGCCATCCAAAGGCAAACCCGACCACATCGCCATCTCGTGCGATGATCTTAATGAGCTTTGGATTGGCAACCAGCATGATAGTATCCACGACATATGCTAATTCTCGTTCGGTGAGAGGTACGTATTCCCAGTTCTTTACGAAAGCACGGTTATAGGACGTGCAGATTCTTTCGGCCCACCGGCGCAACTCTCGCTTCGTATTGAATCGAATCACCTCCAGTCGGTGCCGTCTTTTGGCACGCTCCGCGATACTGTAAACACGGTCAGGTAGTCGGACCTCCTCCGGCGAGACGAAGTGTGATACAAAATCGACCTCCTTTTCGAATAGGTTTTCCTCTATCAAGCGAAGGTAGTATTCGTAGTTGTAGTTCATCATGTTCATCATTTGCCTATGTTCAAAGCCCTCCTGTAAGAGGCCATAGCCGTCAAAGGGGCCGAATCCCTTTGGCCCGACCACGGTGTTTAGGTTACGCTCCTTGGCCCATTCGAATACTCTTTGAAATAGGGCTGCGGCGGCCTCGCTGTCATCCTCACACTCAAATAGGTAAAACTGTGCTATTCGCGTCTCGTGGTACCGATTGGAGTTACAATTCTCCAGGGCAGCAATCCGCCCCACGTCCCTGCCGTCCCTCACAGCGAAAAAGAAATCGGCCGCAGAGTGCTCGTAGAACGGATGCTTTTTCCGGTTGAGCATGAGCGCTACATCGCTGCGTATCGGCGGAACCCATTGTGTATGTCGATCGTAGAGCCGAAAAGGGAGGTTAATAAAGCGTCGAACCTGAGATCTATTGTTCGTATCCACTTTCTCTATTGTTAACATCATTGTCTCCTTGGGGAAGCATGAGTTTGTCTATCACCACGGACTGCCTTTTGACATACCGTAACCAGTTCCGCCGACTAAGAAATCCGCTTTCTCGGGGCAAGCGGCCTACACGTAGAGACCAAAACCAATTTACAGCGCCTCACTCCCCCAGCTTTGCCAATACCCGAGCCTGGCTGATCGTTGAAACCAAAAAGATCACGGTGAGGGCTATGGCAACAATAGCGGCGATCAGATCATAAATGGACAGAACACCAAAAGGTAGCACCACAGCAGGATTCCCGAGAAAATATATTATCGTATTTGCTATGATTACGATGAGCCTCACCTCTGTAGGACCAAACCGCCCGTATGAAATCTTGAACACACCTTCCACATACGTCCGAATATAAACAAAAATGCCCATTACCAGATAGCCGATTAAGGCCAGGCACGCAATCTCAAACCTGACATATGGTGATAGGCCGAGGCCGAAAACAACCAGGAGCGTGCTGACAACATCAACCGTGTGATCGACAAAAAAGCCGTATTTAGGCCTCTCAATCTTCCGATACCGGGCCAGCGTCCCGTCCAGACTATCACCGAACCAGTTGATCACGAGCCCCAGACTTGCCAGCCATAAAAAATGCGCGGTGATGTTCGTGAGCCAATAGCTGAAGAAGATGACCACCGAGCCCAACAGACCTATTCCCGTCAAGATGTCGGGGTTCATCCACCTTGGCATACGTGCAGCCAGCCATTGCAATGCCGGTCTTTCGAGCGGGCCCAAGAGAATGTCGTTGATCCTCTTGTGCGATTCCTTCCCGGACCTCTCTTCTTGACGGTTTTCTCGGATGACGTCACTGGTCATAGCTTTCTACCTCTATCTTGGCTCATCCTCTATTGCCAACTCGCTCAATTGCTGGTTTCGCCGCAGGGCACGCGGAATTACTAAAAAAAGCATAAGCAAAAACATGACTAAAAACCCCCCTACTAAAGCCAGCATGCCCCAATTAGCCCTTCGAATAATCGCTTCGGTGGCGTAGTAACCGGTGAGCATGAGTATGCTGGTCCAGAGCACCTCACCCACTAACACAATCGGAAACCACCTTCTCCAGTGAACCCTTGTGAGCCCTGCCGCAATGAGGGCTGGCACAGCGAGCCCAGAAGAGAGCTTGGCCATCAATAGTATCTTTCTGGCATTACGGCGCATTGCCCACCGTAACTTTCCGATGTGTTTACGGTATCCCGGTAACAGCCGGCTGAACCATTCGATTTTGCCCGCATGCCCCAGTGAATACCACACGATGTCGGCTGTTAGATGCCCAGCGACGGACGCTATGAAGACGAGGCTCGGGCGCAATAGCCCTGCCGACGCAGCTGCGGCGCCTAAGAGGGTGACGAGCGGTCCCTGTACCATGTTACACAGTGCCAACACGATGTACGTCCAATAGCCGAGCTCAAGGACCTGCCCGTTCTGCAGTTCGGCCCAAAACTGTTGAACTACCTCAATCAGCGACTCCATAGAGTAAACCTTTTCGATAACAGCAGGTGCATAACAACGAGCCCAGTCCTTTTACGACCCCGGCCAAAGCGGATAGAACATCATCCACTGCTCAGGATGTGCGCGGACATACTTTTCCAAGATTGCAGCTAGGCGGCCGGTATTATCAACCATATCCTTTCGCCAGTTGCCGGTACGTGCCAGTTCAATAGGTCCTGTAACCTCCAATACATAACCTTGTTGGGGATCGTAATGGCAGCCACCCATGAGGATTGTGGCTTCGCTCATCATTGCCAATCTTACAGGCCCCAAGGGTAAGTAAGCCGGGCGGCCGAAGAAGCTGATCAACGCGCGATCCTCGGGGATCGGACGATCCCCGGCGGTCAAGACGAGACCACCGCCTTTCAATCGGCGGACAGCGGTCCGAAGCGATTCGCGTGTGATTGGGGTGACTTCAAAACCAGCCCTGGCCCGTAAACGATTCAATACGTGAAAACCCGCTACCGGATCCGATACAGTGAGCACCTGAACGGAAAACCCATATGCCCCAAAGGCCAAGAGCACAAGATCGAAGTTGCTCATGTGCATTCCCAGCAGCAACACTCCGTTGCCTTTACTCATTTCCGATCTAATATGATCAACCATCGATTCTGGGATACGTATCATCTTGGCATGTACTTCCGGAGGCCGGCCTAGGACATGGAAAAAGTCATAGTAAGTCTGCCCGGCATGAGCGAAGAGTCGACGCGCCATGTTGTGAAGTGCCGTTTCATCCGCCCCAGGGCCAACGACCTGACGCAAATTGGCCCGAACTGTCCAATAGATCTGTGGTTTTCGGCGTGCAATGACATGCGCTGCAACCTGTGCCAGCCCATACCCGAGCCTTTGGGGCATCCACTGGGCCAAGTAAATACCGAGCTGCGTAGTCGCTCTGCTGCTAAAGAAATCTTGAAGGCGCATCTGGGATTCGATTTAGGTGTATCAGATCTTACAGGGATAATGACGGATTACCTTAACTTCTACAGGATATCGGCCTGTAAAGCAAGTAAACAAAAAATTGCTGGAATATCGCTGCCGGCCTTACTTGACATTAAGCACCAATCCTGCGTTTTTCATCATTTTGGGTTCACTCGATTAATCGTTGACACTTCGTGATCTTTCGCCTATGCTTTTTTGCGCCGAAAACGCATCTCCTTGTTTCTTGCTGTGTATCGAAAAACGTACTGACATATGAAGTTGCGGAAGACCTAAAGCTCATACTGCTCGTGATTACCTGCAGAAAAATTGTTAATCGCCAAGGCAACAAGAACTCATGCCTTCTTTTCATTCTTTCACCGATTCCCCAACAATGCCATCCTCCTGCCTCTCCGGTCCTCCGATGGCACCGGCTCTTGGGAATCAGACCATGAAACCCATGGCTTTTCGGTCTTCTGTGATCATGAACGTTTTCTAAGAATTAGAGGTTCTTCAGGCTATGAAAGATTATTCAGCAAAAAAAGCATATATTACCGGTGGTTCCAGTGGAATCGGTTTGGCGATTTCCAGGGAGCTCATAAGTCGCGGGGCAACAGCGGTGCTCATAGCAAGAAACCGCGAAAGGCTTGAGTCTGCCCGTGAAGAGCTTCAATCACTTATGAGCAAAGAGCACCAGGCAGTTCATCTCGTCCCGGTTGATGTCTCCAAAATGGATCAGGTCCGAGATGCGCTTTCCAAGGCCGCAGATACTTACGGGGCTCCTGATATTCTCGTCAATTCGGCGGGGATTGCCTGTTCCAATTATTTTGAAAGGATCACCTATGAGAAGTTTATGGATATCATCAATACTAACCTGATTGGAACCTGGAACGTTATCTCCGTTTTGGAACCATATATGAGAAAGAAGGGTGGAGCTATTGTCAATATCTCATCCATAGCAGGATTTCTAGGAATATTTGGCTCCACAGCCTACAGCGCGTCAAAGTTCGGAGTGATCGGCCTCTCTGAAGCACTCAGGGCAGAGCTTAAGAGATACGGTATTAGTGTTTCAGTCCTCTGTCCCCCGGATACAGATACCCCTCAACTTGTTGACGACAATAGAACAAAACCATATGAAACCGAAGTTCTTTCAGGAAAAGCAAAGCCAATGAGCGCAGAGGCAGTTGCAAAGGCCTGTATCCGCGGTATGGAAAAGGGTAAATTCATGATTATTCCCGGATCTTCAGGAAAGATAATCTACCTGGAAAAACGTCTCTTCCCTTCCATCGTTAATTGGAGGATAGACAATATCATACAACGGGCACAGAGGGACTTGGACTAAAATTACAAAAAAAGGTATCTATTAAATTATGCACGTGGTAGTAGAGAGGCGAAAGAGTTCAGGGGGAAGCATGACCAGTGTACCAGAGATTTTCCAAAAATGCTATAACTTCACCGAAGCAGTGGAAGCTCGAGAATTCGGTGTTTATCCTTATTTTAAGCCCATTGAGGGCTCCCGGGGATCACGGGTAGTTATTGAAGGTCGAGAGCTTATCATGGCCGGCTCAAACAACTATCTCGGGCTGGCCTTAGACCCAGAGGTTCGCGAAGCAGGCATAGAGGCTATCAAAAAATATGGAACAAGTTGTTCCGGATCACGCTTCATGAATGGAACCTTGGCCCTCCACGAAGAACTGGAGGAACGGCTCGCTACGTTCGTAGGCAAAGAGGCAGCTCTGTGCTTTACCACGGGCTATCAGACTAACCTGGGTTCCATATCCGCACTTGTGGGCCGCGATGAGCACGTGATTACCGACAAATTTAACCATGCTTCCATTATGGATGGCATTTTTCTTACCAGTGGCCTCAATCGCAAAGTCAATGTCCACCGATTCAAACACAATGATCTGGAGGACCTGGAAAAAAAGCTCTCAGGTATCCCCGATGAAGCGGCAAAGCTGCTTGTAACCGATGGTGTTTTCAGTATGGAGGGAGATATCGCCAAGCTTCCTGAACTCAAGGCCCTGTGCGAAGAACACCGTGTCGGGCTCTATCTGGACGACGCGCATGCAATAGGCGTAATAGGAAAGACGGGCCGCGGTACAACAGAATTTTACGACGATCAAGAAGGGCCCGACTTAATCATGTGCACCTTCTCAAAGAGTTTCGGCTCAATAGGGGGTTTTGTGGCAGGTGAAGAAAGGGTCGTTGACTACATCAAGCATGTCTCACGACCGCTCATCTTCAGCGCGAGCATGCCTCCTGCCAATATTGCCGCAGTCATGGCGGCCCTTGGCATCATTGAACGAGAACCCCAACGTGTAACCAGATTGCAGGAGATAGCCCGAAAAATGATACAGGGCTTCTCAAGCATGGGTTTCAATATCGGAAAAAGCGAAACAGCCATTGTGCCCCTGATTATTGGGGATAACCAAAAGACCTTCCTTTTCTGGAAGAACCTCTTTGACAGAGGTGTGTACGTCAATCCGGTCGTAAGCCCAGCTGTTCCTCCCAACCGCGCCCTGATTCGCACATCATTTATGGCCATCCATACCGATGAAGAGCTCGATCAGACCCTCGAAATCGCTGAACAAGAAGGAAAAAAGCTAGGCATAATCTAACCATCCCTCTCTTCCGTCATATTCCCTTGCACCCTGCAATAGGTCTTCCCTCTTCATTGATTGTGCGGGAAACCTCTTTCAGTAATGCTTTCGGCGTGAATCCCATTGATACCAGCCATTTAACAATTGACACCTTGACAGATTCTGTGCTCATGATAATTACTAGTAAATTAGTAAACTATATGCTTTCAATCCACCATGAAGCTCTCTACAAAAGGAAGATATTCTTTGCGGACTATGCTTGATTTGGCCCTCCATTTTGGAGAGGGGCCCGTATTGGCAAACGGT
>CP070657.1:2511825-2529690 GCA_020355085.1 Deltaproteobacteria bacterium | reverse complement strand
TGCCCCGGCTGCTGCACCAAAGGTGCCGCAGGTTCCTGTCGTATGCCAGTATTCATAGTGACTTCTACCAGCGGCCAAAGCGGCTCTTATCCCGGTTTCATATCCGGCAACAATACCCAGGATAAGATCACAACCAGACGCATGCTCCTTTTCTGCCACAGCAAGAACCGCCGGGAGAATCGGTGCTGCAGGGTGAAAGACAGATTGCCGATGCAGGTCATCCATCTCCACCACGTGAGAGGAGGCCCCATTAACCAAGGCAGCTACCAGAGATAAATGCCTCCTATTGGTTGGAATAATGGTCGCCTCTTCAGATCCCTTCATATCCTTTGCAAGGGAGATCATGATTTGAGTAGGCGGTTGAGAGAGGCCGGCAATTGCCGAACCAACCCAGTCAAGGAAAAACGCCTTTGTACGATGGACCAGGGTATCGGGGAGATCTTCATATCGAAGGGCGCAGAAAAACTGGGCGAGTTTTTGGGAAATCGTACCAGATATCGCCATGACTGATCTCTATTGCTCGTATAATTTCTGAATGCTGATTGCGTCTACCTCACAGCCTTGAAGGCAGAGATTGCAGAGTGTGCATTCATCCTCGTTAGCCTCTAGGCGCTTGGGATAATCATCATTCGATGTGAAGATGCTAACCGGACAGACCTGGATGCATTTACCACACCGCTCAATACCCAGGCATCTGTCAAGATCGATATCAAGCCTGATGAACTCACCCACGATTTGCTCCATTGTGGTAAGTTAGCTGTGAGGACTATCCACGAATACCCCTTTTGTCAATGGCGGCGGCTCGTGCCAGAATATCCCTGGACTTCTTTACCACTGCATAGTCAATAAACTTCCCCTCCACCTGTACCGCAGCCGTGCCGGAAGCTTCCGCCTCCTCAAACACCTGAATGATCTTTTCTGCCCTGCTTATTTCCTCGGGGGTAGGGGAGAATATGCGGTTGCAAGGCTCAATCTGCCTCGGGTGGATGACCTGTTTCCCCTGAAACCCCAATTCCTTTGCCCGTTTAGCATCGTAGATCAGGGCATCGATATCATTGAGGTCAATCATGAAAGGGGTATCTATCGGGGGAGCAATTCCAGAGGCTCTACAAGCAATAGCAATTCGTGAGCGCGCATAAAAAAGCTCAGTTCCCTCCAAAGTCATTTCCATACCCATATCGAGTGTATAATCTGCCGCACCGAAGGTTACCGTGTGGATTCTCTCCGGTTTCGTTTTGCTCGATATAATGTCGTAAACCCTATGCACTCCGGCTGCTGACTCGATCAGGGGAAAGAGTAGAATGGAGCCGTCAGGGAGACCTCTCTTTCCCTCAAGCGCACAGAGGAGTCCGTTGATCTCATAGATGTCATCGGGCTTTTCCACCTTGGGCAGAACAATCCCGTTAACCCCTTCTACAATAACTTCCTCTAAATCACCCTCAATAAAGGGGGACCCCAAGGCATTGACGCGAACGAGCATCATCCTGTCAGAGAATTGGGCTGCCTTTTCTCTGACCTTGGATCGACTGAGCTCCTTTTCCGAAATGGGAACGGCATCTTCCAGGTCAATGATAACAACGTCGGCCTCTGTATTGAAGGCCTTTTCTATACGATCGGGCCTATTCCCTGGAACAAAGAGAGCTGTTCTCATAAGTATCGGCACAGCCTACCTCTCAAAGCAGTGTTTCAAGGATGGACACAATATCATTGAGTGCCTCTGCCACATGGATTCCGGCCTTTTTAAACCGCTCGATCTTGCCGGCAGCGGTCCCTCTTGTTCCCTCAACAATGGTGGCAGCATGGCCAAATCTGACTCCTGGCATCGTATCCACAAAACGACCGGCAACAAAGGCCACAATGGGGGTTCTGATCTCCTCTGAAAGTACCATATCGGAAAGCCTTTCCTCTATGACACCTCCTGGCTCACAAAAAAGCACAATGGCCTTTGTATCCGGGTCTTTGTCAAAAAGCGGGACGAGGTCAAGGAAATTAGAACCCACCACAGGATCTCCTCCGATACTGATACACGTGCTTTGCCCTATCCCGTGAGTTGTCAAAAGGTTCGCAACCTCCGTAGTCATACCCCCGCTTCGGGATGCTATACCTACAGGGCCAGGCATATAGGCCTTCTTTAGGTTTTCCACCGGTCCGCCCGCCATCCCTATCTTTACAGTATGGGGATTAATCATTCCAAGGCTGTTGGGTCCAATAACCACCGCACCATCTGCCCTGGCAACTTCAAGAACCTCAACCGTATCCCTCTGAGGTACTCTCTCAGCCACAATAACCAGCAGCTCTATCCCGTTCGATAAGGCCTCTAATGCCGCACCTTTTACCATTGCCGGTGGAACAGAAATGATACTCGCCTCAGCGCTATGTTCCCTTACGGCCTGCTAAACCGTATCAAAGACAGCCACTCCATGAACAGTTTGTCCCCCCTTGCCTGGAGTAACCCCTGCGACGACCTGCGAGCCGTAATCAATCATATCCTTGGTAAAGGTGACGGCCTCTCTTCCCGTAATCCCCTGGACAATAATCCTCGTATCTTCGGTGGCCAGTATAGCCATCTCAGCCCCTCGTTAGCACCTCGTTAACTTTTCAACTGCCTTTCTGGCGGCCTGATCAATGGAGACGGTCCTCTCACAGTAATCCACATCATATTTGGAGAGGATCTTGAACCCTTCTTTTTCCCAGGCTCCCGGAACCCGAAAGACAGACAATGTCTCTGATGGATCTCTTCCAACCTCCAAGATGCCCTTTATCACACCCCTGGCTATGAGATCGACCCGGGTATTGCTCACCACGTTCATGATCACGGCGATTTTTTCCACGCCCGGTTTCGAAAGGATATGTTTCGTAAGCTCTTTTGTCTTTAGCACTGTGGGGTTACCACCGATCTCGCAATAATTTGCAGGATGCCCTCCGTGTCGTTGAACGGCATCGAACGCAGTCAATGAAGCCCCACCACCACCAATAATTAATCCCAGGTTCCCATCAAACTCGATGAGCCTTCCAGCAACTCCTCTCTGGTCCAGATTGTCGATCTCAGCTGCCTTTTTTTCAAACGCACTTGCGGTGCGGCCACCTTCGACTCGATGGGGGTTCTTCTCCTTTTCCGCGATACCTGGATTTCTGTAAAGGGCATCGTCATCGATTTCAAGATGGCAGTCAAGCGCTACTCTCCTGCCATCTCTAGTTTGGGCAAGGGGATTGATTTCAGCTATGGTAGCGTCATTCTCCAGAAAGGCGTTTGCCAAAAGAGAGAAGATGTTTGACAGCCCTAACAATGTCCTCCCGGTGATATTGGTTTGGGAGATTATCTCCCGGGCCATATACTCCGGAAGACCGTTTCTGACCGAAAAATGCCTTTTCTGGACCTTTTCCGGCTCTTTTTCAGCTAACTCCTCTATATCAACACCACCTTCAGTCGAGAAGATTGCAATCGGTTCCTTAGCCACTGTATCGTAGGTTATCCCGAGGTAGAATTCCTGCGCAATATCAAGCTTTTCTTCCACCAAGACCTTATTCACGCGATAGCCTCGAACGGTACGTGAAAGCATTTGCTCGATTTTATGTTCGGCCTCCTTTTTATCGAGGGCTTCGACAACTCCCCCAGCCTTTTGACGACCTCCTAAGGGAATTTGGGCCTTGATAACCACTGGGGGAGGCAGGGAAACGCGACCGGGGCTCGAGACGACTATCGAGGCCGGCGTGGGGATACCCCTCTTTGCCAGGATCTCTTTTGATTCGTATTCTAGCAGTCGCACACCATGTCCTCATCGCAACAGTGACACTGGCGACATTATTTCTCAGAACTCAATCTGTCAAGGGGAAAAGGGGAACTCGGTTTTCGCGAGAAACCCCAATTGGACTTAATGGATCTATAGGTTTTCATTGTATACTGAGACATGGTAAGGATAACCCGTTGTTCCTTAATGGGCTACCGGGGAACCCGATAGGGGTTACTGCGGAAGTCTTGAAGTAAGGAAGTAATGGGTTTTCCTCATGATTCGGGGAACTCCAGGAAAAAGGAATTGTCTCTCCGGCGAAAGCTGTGTTTAAATGTGAATCGTTAATGAAGCTAGGCAAAGATCTTTGTTACAGGTGGCGATGATGCAAAAACCATTACAGAGCACCCTTTTACAGGTTGCGATTTCAGATCTTGATTTGAACCCAGGCCCATTTTGTATGAGCTTCAATTTCAGCCTCGAGCAGCTCAAAAACTCTATTGAAAGATTTGGGGTGCTGAATGCACCCTACGTTATTAAGGACTCTGAAAGCCGATACACTGTGGTGACCGGATATCGTAGGCTGTTGGCGCTACGCGAGTTAGGTTGGCCCGAAGTAGTGTGCCACGTGTTACCTAGTAGTATCCCGCCTCTTGAGGCGCTCTTGCTCAATCTCTATGACAATATTGTTCATCGAAAAATGAATGAGATTGAAAAGGCGATGGTTTTAGTGAGACTCAACAGATTCGTCAAGCAGGATGCACTCATAAAGGAGTTTATGCCCATGCTGGGCATCCCTGCCAATAAGCAGAATCTCGATATTTTTTTGCAGGTACCGAAACTCGAGGAGCAGATAAGGATCTCAATAGCAACGCAAAGAATATCGCTCAGGGTAGCCGGCGTCATGATGACGCTCGATTCAGGTGATCGGCTCAAAGTTAACGAATTGTTCACGGGATTAAAGCTGAGCTTTAATCAGCAATGGGAGGCTATTCAGTGGATTGTTGAAATTGCCAGCAGGGAAGGGCGGCTCCCAAAGGAGATCTTGGAGGATGATGCGGTAATGGACATCGTAAACAATAGTGAAATGAGTAACCCTATTAAATCAAAAACGATCGTTAAAATCTTGAGAAAGAGGCGGTTCCCATCTGTTGTGAAAGCTGAAAACGCGTTCAAAAAGGGTGTTTCCAGGTTATCCCTCCCTCAAGGCTTGAAAATAATCCCCCCGCCTTTCTTTGAGGGGAAAAAGTATAGGCTCGAGATAGGGTTCTCTCAAGGGGAGGAACTCAAGGAGAAAGTAGAAAGCCTATTTCACCTACCCGGTTTAGAGCACATAACCGATTTCTGGAAGGACACTAATTAGATATGCAGGAAGTTAAGATCCGGCGAGTCTTAATCGAAAAAGGAGCAGAGAATGACTCTCTTACCAAAAGGATCTTGAAGAGGTTGCCGGGTGCAGCGAGAGAGGCTGTTGACCCTCATGAAACGGCATTGCCTCAGGGTAGTGAAGAAATGGATAAGGAATCACTCCGACTCATGAACTTCAAGGGTGAGTTTCTCAAGCCCTGCCCCGGTACCAAAAGATACATTTGCTGTGGTTACCAGATTCTCAATGTGGGAATTAACTGCCCCATGGACTGCAGTTACTGCTTTCTGCAGTCATATATGAACCAGCCATCACTGCGAATCTATACGAATTTACAGCAAGAACTTGAAATGATCGGTGACTATATTGATAAAGAGCAGGACAAGATATTCAGAATTGGTACCGGTGAGTTTACCGATAGCCTCGCCCTTGATGATCTCGCCGGATGGACAGAATTTCTCTTGCCGTTTTTTTCCCACAGAAAGAACTGTATCCTGGAATTAAAAACAAAAGCCTCTTCTGTTCAATCCTTACTAAAAAGCAGGTTTCGAGAAGGAATTGTTGTTGCCTGGTCCCTCAATACGCCTCATATCATAAAACAGGAGGAATACAGGACAGCACCGCTCGAAGAGAGAATCCTCGCTGCTCGGAAATGCCAAAAGGAAGGATTCTTGCTGGCCTTTCACTTTGACCCACTCATTCATTCTTCCAAATGGCAAGAGGGCCTCGACGAGACGGTCGATCTTTTGGACAAATATATTGATCCGAAATCGGTTATCTGGATAAGTCTGGGCTCTTTCAGGTACATGCCAAGCCTCAAGTGGGCTATTAAGCGACGATTTCCCCGAACGGAAATCTTTAATGGGGAATTCGTAACAGGCTTGGATGGGAAGTTCAGGTATTTCAAACCCATTAGAGTAGATATGTACTCCACGGTAGCAACTAGACTAAAACAATGGCATAATGACCTGGGGATTTATCTCTGCATGGAAAGTGCCGACGTTTGGGAACAATCTCTGGGACGGGCACCGCATAGCCCTCATGACCTCTCAACATTCCTGGATAATAGGGTCAGGAAGCTGGTAGGGAAAAGACGTGAGCCAAATGGCTTGTGATGAGATTGCAAATATGCTAGAAGGGCACTATGTAAATTATTGACTTTCATAGTTTATTTGCTATTTCATATAGTTACTATAACCTATTAAAATAAGGAGGAAAAATGGAAATCAAAAAGCTAGGTGTGGTCGGCGCAGGAACCATGGGTAATGGCATTGCTCAGATAGCAGCCCAAATCGGGTGCGAGGTTGTCATGCGTGATATTGAGATGAGGTTCGTGGAAGGAGGCATGAAGAAGGTAGAGGCATTTCTTGCGAAAAGTGTTGAGAAAGGAAAGTTGGAGGCTAAGGAAAAGGACGCCATTCTGGGGCGCATAAAGGGTACGGTTGATATGGCAGACCTCAAAGATGTCGATTTAGTTGTTGAAGCGGTCCTTGAAGACCTAGATTTGAAAAAGAGTGTTTTTAAGGAACTGGACGAAATTTGCCGGCCCGAGGTAATCCTGGCAACCAATACATCCTCCATGTCCATTACGGAGATAGCGGCAAGCACGAAAAGGCCTGATAAGGTTTGCGGAATGCACTTTTTTAACCCCGTTCCCTTGATGAGACTGGTTGAAATCATCAGGGGTTACGCCACGAGCGATGAAACAATTCGTATTACCACTGATCTGGCACAGAGAATGGGCAAGACCACGGTTGAGGTGAAAAAGGATTCCCCGGGTTTTATCGTGAATCGAATAATGACACCCCATTTTCTTGAGGCTATAAAGATTGTGGAGGAAGGAATAGCCTCCATAGAGGATGTTGATAAAGCAGTCAAGAACGGGCTTAATTATCCCATGGGTCCTTTTGAGTTGATGGATCTTACGGGGATTGACATAGCCTATCATGTTACTGAGTATCTTTACAAGGAACTCAACAAAGAGAATAAATGGGTTTCTCCCAATCTGCTGAAGACCATGATACGGTCTGGTAACTTGGGAAGGAAAACGGGCAAGGGCTGGTACTAGAAGCGAAGATAAACGGCGGCATACACTAAGGGGGAGCACGAGATGACATGTTCCCCCTTATGTTTTGCTAGGAAGTCTTTACTACTTGTTCTTATGACGCATTGATTTCTTGAGTTTTCTGTACTTGTGCTTTCTTATTTTTTTTCTTCTCTTCTTTACGACGCTGCTCATATAGTGAAGAACCTCCGAAAGTTTGAGTGATAGGGTAGCGGGATAATGTTATAGATGGGGGGAAAAGTCAATATATTCTTTAGTTAACATAATATATATTATCGGACACTATGCAAAACAGTTCTTTTTATCATTACCCCTTGTTCTTTTTCCGATAAAGATTCTTGTCGGCCTGTCCGATCAGGTCCGTTATTTCCATTCCTTTTTCATATGTCGCATATCCTACACTGGCCGTAACTGCACTTTCCGCCTTAAAGCCGTTTCTTAGCCGCTCGCTTATGGTTCGAGCCATGGTGCTATCCGCCTCCACAAGGATGACGGCGAACTCGTCACCTCCATATCGAAAGGCCGTATCAACGCTGTCCCTGATATTTGACAGAATAACCTTTCCGGAAGAAGCCAGCATCTGATCGCCTGCAAGATGGCCATACTTATCGTTGAAGTATTTGAAATTATCGAGATCCAAGAGTATGAGTGACAACGGATGCTTCTGTCGATTTGCACGATCGATCTCTTCTTTGAGCCTGTTGTAAAAATGGCGCTGATTAAACAGTCCGGTCAGATTGTCGGTAATTGACAACCTAGCCAATTCATCCCTGATCTCCTTTTCAATGAGGATCCTCCTTATCTTGGCCTCTAACTCATCCACTTTGAAGGGCTTGCTGATAAAATCACTTGCGCCGGCATTAATAACATCCATATATGTGTAGTCCTTGTCGTAACCGGTCATGGCGATTATGCTGACGTGAGGGATTTCCTTCTTGACGATCTTTATCAATTGGATTCCGTTAAGTCGTGGAATATTGATGTCCGTAATCAAGAAAGAGTACTGTTGCTTTCGCAGCATCTGTAATGCAGTTGTGCCGTCACTGGCAAACCCGGTATTAAAACCCAACTTTGCCAATAAGTCCTGAACGATCTGGCCTATTTCAACCTCATCATCGACAATTAGCAGCTTCTCTTTTCCGTAATCGAATTGTGGCTCCATCTTAACAAAACCTATTGTGCATCAGCTCTTGCTATGCCAACAAACTCGCCAAACAGTGAGTTTTGAAGGCCCTTGAGAACCTTTACGCGAACTGATGCCCCAGTCAAATCAGTTGTTGAGACGTAGTTCAGAATTTTGTTTCCGGGGGTTCTACCACTCCGATGTTCGCCACCGTGCTTGGCAGGCCCCTCTTCCAAGACCGTCTGAGTCGTTCCTTCCAGGGACTTGTTCTTCGCTAAGGTAATTTTCCTCTGTCTTTCTTGAAGCAGAGAAAGACGCTCCTGTTTCTCCCCTTCCGCTACCTTGTTTGGAAGACGTGTTGCCTTGGTGCCGCGCCTGTCTGAATACCTGAAAGAGAAGAGATTGTCAAACTCAACTTCTTCGATCAAGCTTAAACTGTCCTGAAAATCCTTTTCGGTCTCACCGGGAAAACCCACAATCATGTCGCTCGACACCGCAATATCAGGCCTTGTTCTTCTGAGCTTCTCTATAAGTTTCCTGTATTGCTCTTCTGTATAGCCTCTATTCATACTTCTTAGCACAGCATTTGATCCGGACTGTACTGGGAGGTGAATGTGTGGGCATAAGGTTTTGAGTCGTCCAAAAAGACCAATAAGCTCATCAGAGAGATCCTTGGGGTGGGAAGTCGTGAAGCGAAGCCTTTGTAAACCCGGAATTTCATCTAAGGCCTTGAGCAAACCCGCAAATGAGGGCTCAGCCTTGCTCTTCTCGTTATATGAATTAACGTTCTGCCCGATGAGGGTAATCTCCCTAACTCCTTCACGAATTAACTGGTGTGCCCTATCGATAATTTTCGTGGCCGGAACACTAGTTTCTCTGCCTCTAACAAATGGAACAATGCAAAATGAACAGAAATTGTCACAACCCTCCATAATCTTTAAGAAAGACGTAACTTTTCCCTTTAAGTACCCGTTATATTTTGGAAATAAGGAAATGCCTTCGGTCAAATCCAGCGAGAAAACCTTATTTCTTTGTTTCCGGATCTTGGATATGAGTTCATCTATGTGATGAACATTCCTCGGGCCAATAACCAAATCAAGATGAGGGAAATGTGCCAATAGATCCACGCCCTGATTCTGAGCCACGCACCCTAGTACACCAGTGATGAGATCCGGGTTCTTCCGTTTTAATGGAGCCAACCGTCCAATGAGGGTGAGCGCTTTGTCTTCGGCTTTCTGTCTTACCGCGCAGGTGTTGATCAGGATTATTTGAGCATCCTCAATAGCCTGTGATTGCCGATAACCCTGATTTAGCAGGATTTGGCTGATAGAATCGGAATCATGTTTATTCATCTGACAGCCGAAGGTTTTGAGGTAAAATGAAAGGGTCACCTTATCTCTCCTGCGTGGTCGCGCCATGAATGATGATTTTTCTTATGTATTCTATTTTGATAGCAAAATTTCCATAAGACAGTTGGCCATAAAGAACACGGTCTTTCTCCATCTTTAGCTTAACCTGAGGTTGCCCTTCCACATCAACTGCGGCATAGACATCGTTGCCACTCATAGAGAACTCTATGACTTTTATATTTTCAAAAGGAATGGAAACCGTTGCTTCACCGCTCTTGCCTACGAGGAATGTCTGTCCCTCCAGACTCATGCGCGTGATATCGGAGGCTATGTCGCGTTGGTCCACCACGGTGCCTGAGAAGTCCTGAGCAGGTTCCGGGATCTTGGTAGGATCTTGCCCTCCTAAGCCTCCCATTCCTGCACAAAAAAGGGCTAAGCCAGCAATCACGATCGCGAACACATATCTCTCAAAGGGCCTCGTCTGTAACATGGATACTTCCCTCATCAATTAGATGGTTGATAAGCCAAAACATCTCTTTCTCGCATCCCGGGGCTATGGATATTTCTATATGCCCTCTCGCTGGATCGATAGTCCTCATAGAGGCCATCCCATCATAGCCCTCTATGATCCACTGGAGATGACAGATCTCGTCTCTTCTGGTGGTAAACAGGTGCTTACTGGTCAGTTTTTTTGTATGTGTTTTCACCCCATCTCAGTTTCGTCCTGAGGATATCATAATAGTCTTGATCAGGTGATTTGATGAGCTTTAGCTTTTTCTCTGATTTGGATATAATTACCCTGTCATTACCCACAAGATTAAAGCCAACCTGGCCGTCAAAGGTCAGGATCACCTCCTCGCTCTCTTCCCCCATTTGCACGTCTATAACCGATGTATCTGGCACAATAATTGGCCGGTTTGTCAAGGTGAAGGGACATATCGGGGTTAGGATTAGGGCCTCGAGGTCTGGATATAGAATGGGCCCGCCAGCAGAGAGGTTGTAACCCGTTGAGCCCGTCGGGGTGGACACAATCAACCCATCGGCCCGAAACGTCGTCAAGAAGTGGTTATCAACTGATACCTTCAGATCGATTATTCGTGCTAAGGCGCCCTTGTTAATCACCACGTCATTGAGCACGGTGAAATGGCATTTCTCATCACCCATTCTTAGCACCCTTGCCTGCAGCATGAGCCTGGGTTCAATAGATATTTCCCCATTGATGACTTTTTCCATGTCTTGATAAAGCATCCCCACTGGTATCTCGGTCAAAAATCCCAATCCTCCGAGATTGACACCCAATATCGGAAGACCGTAGTGTCCGACTTTACGAGCAGCTCCCAGCAGTGTCCCATCGCCGCCCAGTACCACAACCAAATCAACAGTCTCTGGGATAGTCGTTTCTTCTTCATGGTACCGGCTTGGGTGAGCCCGAGGAGATGACATTTCCTCTGAATATACGGTTATGCCTCTTTCGAAGAACCAACTGCTGAGGCGCTCACACTCCAGTCTTGCGGGCTCAAATCTATTTTTGTAGATTATTCCGACTGATTTTGGTTTGCATGTAGCCTTCATCATGAATTACCTAGAGTTTCAACATAAAGCATCTGGCAAAAAGGTTCAGGATCCGTGAGATTCCGTGGAGCGGGCAGGCCCTCAAGGATTGAATTATTGAAATGGATACCTCACCGTCTTGCCGATCACAGCCCATTGTTCTGCCACATCTGAGGTCGTATCAACCAGAAAATGGATAACAGTGAGGTCTGGATAAAGACTCCTTAAGTCCTCCAAGTCAACTGGCTGGAATTTTCTCTTGTTATTAAGGTAGGCTTGTTCAGTCAGCGCGTTTGATTCGTAGTCCTCTCTGGTCCTCTCTGATATCCGCCTGAGAGAAACCTCCTGGGGGCACTGTGTCTGCTGTATGACAAAAGCCCTTTTATGCTTAGCGGCTATTTGTGCAGCCCTTCTTCTCAGTTCCTGGGTGATAAAGGTGGCATCCAGGATTATCCCTTCGGCCTTTTTCGCAAGTTCATCTGCGCAAGAAAACATCTTATCATAAACAAGCTCTCGTTTCTTCATATCGGATGCAATCTTTTCATCAAAAATATCCTCATCTTTCAATAACTCGAGCCTGATAAGGTCTGTTCTTAATATATGATAGCCTTTAAGTTCAGCTATCACTTCAGTAGTTTCTGTTTTGTAAGAAGCGGGGAGTCCACATGCTATGAGGACTGTGTCAGGCCTTAATTCGGCTTTCATGTACTCGATGAACGGTTCTCTCATAATGCTTTCAGCTTATATAAGAGCTTGCAAGATCAAAATATCTCTTTGCGGTCTTAACAGCAGCTTCTTTTTCTTCTGGGCCTATCTTTTCATCGTCGAGTTGAAAGCTGGTGACTTTTCCCCTCACATAGGCGCGATAAACCTTATAAAAGTTGAGCAATATGTCAACCTCTGTCTCGCCCGCGCTCTTTTTATAAAGCTCCCAAAGTTGGTTGGAAAAGCTGCGGCCTTCATGATATTCCAGGTCCATCATAAGGAAGCCGATATCCGCAAGTGTGTCAGTATACCTCAACCTATCGTTAAATTCAATGCAATCAAATATATAAAGATCTTCGCCAAAACAAATATGTTCCATGTGAAGATCGCCATGACAATCCCTTATCTTTTTGGCTTCAATCCTCTTCCAGAAAAGGTCATGGTGTTTACGGTAGAAATTCTCGGTCCACCTTTTAAGGGCCTTGAAGTCCTTGTTCAGAATCGTTACGTCCACATATTTTTCAGTTTGCGCGAAATTTTCATCGGTATTTACGGCGAAAACTTTTGGTTCCCCATATTTATCTATATCACTAGAATTCTCAGCAGTTAAGTGAAACCTTGCAAGTAATTTGGAAAGTTCTTCCAGGTGTTTAATCTTCAGTTCTCCACTTGAGAGCAGCGATTTCATGATCATCTCCTCGGGCAACCTTCTCATCTTAACGGCGTATTCTACCACCCTCCCCTTCCCTTGCGCGATCTTGTGCATTTTTCCGTCATAACGAACAGGTAAGACAGCGAGGTACACATCTTTGGATAATCGCCTGTTGAGAGTCAGCTCCTGCTGACAATAATAGTGTCTTTTCTCGAGGGTTGAAAAGTCTAGGAACCCAAAATCAACAGGCTTCTTTATCTTATATACAAATTCATCGGCCAGGAAGACTATGGAGATATGAGTTTGAATTATGGAGACTGTCTTGGCATCGCCCGGTAGAGATGCTGGATTTGAAAGATCTTCAACCATTGAGGCCATGAATAGTCCTTCGTGAATAGCGGCGGCAATCGCCACATAGAGTTCCTGAGAGCGTTCGGTTTTTTGAGCATACTAAAGAGCCCGAGATGATGGGTCAAGGATAAAATTGCTCGAGCCAGTTGACTTTATTGCCGTTCTCATCTAATTAGGATAGGGATTTATTGAAATGCTTAGGGCAGAATACCTCCTCATCTCGATTGTGGCTGTCGGGTATAATCACAGATGGTCTGGAGAACATGAACACGGCAGATATCCTTGTACATAACGGTACCGTCCTTGCTTTGGACAAGGACAATACAATTATCCCTGATGGCTTCGTAACCATAGAGGCGAATACTATTAGTTCCGTCGGGGCGGGGGAACAAACCTTGGCAAAGACGCGAAAAACAATTGATGCTGAAGGAGGCTTTATCCTTCCGGGCCTTATCAATGGTCATACTCATGCAGCCATGACACTCTTTAGGGGTTTGGCTGACGATCTTCCCCTTATGGATTGGTTGAATAATTACGTCTTTCCCGTAGAGGGCAAGATGGATGCTGATTTTGTGAGGGTTGGGTCTTTGTTAGCGTGTGCAGAGATGATAATGTCGGGAACAACGACCTTCTGCGATATGTACCTGTTTGAGGAAGAGGTGGCTCGGGCTGCCAAAGAATCTGGAATGAGATGTATGGTTGGAGAGGTCCTCTACGATTTCCCCTCACCCAACTACGGGTCACTGGAGAAGGGATTTGCTTATACAGAGGCGTTGATTGAAAGATGGAAAGGGGATCCACTTGTCAGTATTGCCGTTGAACCGCACTCGCTGTTCACCTGCGGGTTAGATCTCCTTAAAAGGGCCAACGACTTAGCATTAAGCAACGGTGTTCCGCTTATTATCCACGTAAGTGAGACGAAAACAGAAGTGGAGGAAATCCAAAGCCGATGCGGTAAGCGGCCTGTTCAGCTTCTGAGGGATCTCGGTCTCTTAGGCCCGCATTTCATCGCCGATCACTGTGTCTACGTCGATCAATCAGAAATACAGTTACTTGCCGAACACAAGGTTAGTGTCGTTCACAATCCAGAGAGCAACATGAAACTCGCATCTGGCATTGCTCCCGTGCCAGAAATGATGGCGCAAGGGGTAACCGTTGCCTTGGGTACTGATGGATGTGCCTCGAATAATGACCTGGATCTCTTTTCTGAGATGGATACAGCAGCAAAGCTCCACAAGGTCAGTAAACTGGATCCCACCGTAATGGATGCTCAAACGCTTTTGAGGATGGCGACTGTTAATGGCGCTCGGGCCCTTGGACTCGATCATAGCATTGGTTCATTGCAGGCTGGTAAGAGAGCTGATCTGATTGTGATCGACACGAAAAAACCCCATCTCATTCCATTGTATAATCCCTATTCCCACCTCGTTTATGCCGCCTGTGGCCATGACGTGTTGCACTCGATAATAGACGGGAATGTCGTTATGGAGAATAGAGAACTCGTTACCTTGGATGTTGAAGACATACTAGCGCAGGCGAATGAAAAAGCCAAGAAGGTAAGGGAATGGGTGAAGTGAGCATTTCTAAAATGGGAATTAGGATTATTTTTCGCAAAAGGAGGGGTGAACATGACGAGACGGATAACTCTTTCAGTCAACGATGTTCCTGTGGAAATCGATTACTTTATCCAAGGGTTTATCGACCATACCGTCGGCGGAATGGTATCCGCGCTTGAGAGAACAGGTGAGATAAAGCACCTGGTCGTCTCTTTGGAGGGAGAGAAGATTGCCATCATCCTGAATGATGCTGTTGTTCCGATAAATAGGTTTGCCAATGATATGATCAGAAATACTATCATAGGCATGGTTTCATCACTTAAAGAAGTGAGCGAAATCAATAAGTTGACCATCACCATTGGGCGGTAATCAGCGTTTTATTACAGCAGGTTTTTCCTCTCACAGCGGCTGACTGTCACACTTGAACACACTGATAGTTAATCTTCCCACAGCCACTCATCAAAAAGCCAAAGGATTTACCAATACTGATGAAACCAATGTGTGCCATACCTCTCTATGATGGCATACGGTAAAAGCTATTCTCCCCCCAGTAGTAGAAAATATGGCGATGACGACCGCGGAGGCTATATATGGTTAACAAGAGGCTATTTTACTATCGGTGATGCGCTTTGATCGAAAGGATTTGTTCTCATTGCCAGAGAGAAGAGATAAGGATAGTTGTCCTTTAAATGTTTCATGTAGTCCAACCAGTGTTCGACAAGTAACACATATGCCCTCCGTATGTCACTTGCCAGGTGCTCATAATCCGAATCCGGCAGATGACTTATGTCCTCGCGATTCTGCAACTCCTCGGTCAGATGAAATACCGCTCTGAGCAGTTCAGTAAAAGACTCGTGCTCAAGCAGGTTAGGGTTTTCAAGCAATCGAAGCAGAAAATCCCGTTTTCCGTTAAGGAAATCCCGCAGATATTCTAGTTCGACTTTCTGTATCTCCACCCCATAATCGTAGCTCTTAAGCCGCTTGCTTAGAGCAGAAAACTCCTTTTCAGACCAGTTGGGGCGCACGATCAGTTCCTGTTTGATTCTCTCCAGTTTGGGATCAAAGTCTGAAAAGTATGTCACAAGGCCTGCACCAATCTCGCTAAAGAAAGCCCCTATCACCATGTTGAGCTTTTCTAATCGAGCCCGTCTTTCTCTCACGCTCAGGAGTTGATGGATAATAAGGGTAACAAGCAAGACTTCGATAAAGACAAAGGCAATATCCCCGATCATATAGATGAAGATGTGGTGGGGGTCCCTAAAAATAACATAGTGGATGAAATAGAAAACTACTGATAGCACAACTAAGGACAAGCCTAGTATGATTTGCCAGCGCATGCCTTTCATGGATCATCGCTCCTCTAATTATAGTTCTCGAATACGATTTCACCTGGAATCCAAAAAGGATGCCAAGAACCAGTGGATTAGGTAAATCGGTGTCGCTTCAACTCAACTCATGTTCAGTAGCGGAATCCCCAAGACGCCCTCCCCTACTCCTGAATCATATGAGAACGGGAAAGAGGACTACTGCTTGGCTTGATTTGCCACGGCCTCAGCGGCTTTCTTTGCAGCCTCTGGATCGCCTAAGTAGTAATGTTCAATCGGCCTAAGGCCTTGATCTAACTCGTAAACCAGGGGAATGCCCGTCGGAATGTTCAGGCTCACGATCTCCTCTTTCGAGATATTGTCCAAATACATGACCAGGGCCCTCAGACTATTTCCGTGAGCCACGATCAGGCCCTTTTTCCTTTTCTTAAGCGTTGGAACAATAGAATCATGCCAGTACGGCAGGAAGCGTTCAACCGTATCCTTGAGGCATTCAGCAAGCGGAATCTCCTTTTTCTTGAGATCTGCATACCGAGGATCCCTTCCAGGGTACATACTGTTGTTTCTTTTCAGTTCAGGTGGGCGGATATCGTAGCTCCGTCGCCAGATGAGCACCTGATCGGCACCGAATTTCGATGCCATTTCGGACTTATTCAAGCCCTGTAAGGCGCCGTAGTGGCGTTCATTGAGTCTCCAGCTCCGGTATACGGGGATCCACATGAGATCCATTTTTTCCAGTATGATCCACAGGGTTTGGATTGCCCTCTTCAGCACGGATGTGTAAGCGACATCAAAGGTGTAGCTTCCCTCCAAGAGAAGTCGGGCAGCAGATCTGGCCTCTTCCCGTCCCAAGGGAGAGAGGCCCACATCTACCCATCCGGTGAATCTGTTTTCGAGGTTCCACTCGCTCTGACCATGCCTGACGAGTACCAGTTTAATCATAGCCAAATACCTTTGATATCAAACTTGAGAAACACGCGTTCCTAGCCCTTTTTGGCTTAGTTGACATCGCTGCAGCTAGCTAATATAATGCACAATTGGAAGTGGAAAGCTCACTGGTGGGGCTCCCGGACTTCAAATCCGGTGTGCCGGGCTAATTACCTGGCAGGTGGGTTCGATTCCCATGCACTTCCGCCAAGACTTTCAGCGGATTCGCCTTTTTGATGGGCTTGATCGAAATCGAGGATTGTAACCGTTTTTGTAACCGTTTGGGCTTTGAGGTATTCGGCCTGCTTTTTTGCTGCCATCCTTAAATCGGTATCGTTGACGATATTATACCGCTCAAAAACCGACCTTGTCTTGTGGCCGCTCACCATCATGGCTACTCTCTCGGGAATCCCAGCCCTCACCATATTCCGGACCGCAGTTCTTCTGAGGTCGTGAAAGAGCTTATTCCCGATTTTAGCATCTTCGCAGGCTTTTTTCCATGCCTTCACAAAGTTTTTTATTTTGCCCTTCCCATCCCAGTTAGGAAAGACATAGGGGAACAACTTCGCACTTTTTTTCATACTTTCCCAACTACTTGTGAATATTTGTTTAAGTTCCTCATCTAAGTATACTGTCCGGGCCTCTGTATTTTTTGATTCTCCGGGTTCAATTCTCACAATTCCTTGCTCCAGGTCCACTTGATTCCAAGTGAGGTTTCTTATCTCTGATACTCGCCATCCGGTTCTATAAGCAAAAGTAGTAAATCCTTTAAGATAGTCCGGTAACGCTTCTCTGAGTGCGAGAAAGTCGCCATGCTCGAAGAAACCCTTGCGAATGTTGTTTTCTTTCAGCATAGGGATATAAGGGACCCTGTTCACCTTAGGTGGCGTTTGGTTAGCGGCGAGGTTAAGCATCCGTTTGAGGGCCGCGAGCTCCCGGTTTATTGTGCCGTTCGCAGCGCCCTCCCCTCTCCGACTTGGGATATATCTCTTTACCCGCCTCTTGAACCGTACTTCTCTTAGATCCATGTCAAACCTCCATAAAAAAATCCTTGCCAAAACATGAGCTGGAGTTTTGGTCCCAGCTCTTATCATGGTAAGGATTTTAAAAAAAAATAATATTTATGTCAAAACAGCTAGTAAACTTAGCAAGTTATGAAAACTGCCT
>CP070657.1:2489808-2511725 GCA_020355085.1 Deltaproteobacteria bacterium | reverse complement strand
GGTGCATTCTGGTAAACAGGCGATTTGTCATTTCGCTACTATCTTTTGCATCAGCCATGGCTTCCACCCATGCATCAATATCGATTCCATCACCCTGCACCTGACGTTTTAGCATACGATCTTCATCACGTAATGCTTCAAAGGTTTTGCGCAAGTGTTTGATCAGGCCTTGATACTTATGCAAAGTTGTGTCTACAAATGAGTCATAAACTGGTTCAACATTTTTTTCGCGTACAGCACACCAGTTTTTTCGGTAATGTTGACGACGATAATCCCACTCCTTGTATATAAAAACCCGGTCCCAAGGCACGAACACGTCCTCGAATACTACCATGCACTCCTGTCCCCCATACAGGATATTGCCGGTATCAATAGTCCCTCCTTCTGTCTTTCGGGTATCGGAAGACTGTCTGCCGTAGATATAGATGATCCCTTTAGTGTCGGCCGGCAGTGCAAAGGAGATGGCATAATCCTGGTCTTCTTCACGCATGGCCCTGGTAGGCATGACAATGATCTCGTGGGAGTTAACAGCACCGGTCTGGTGGAGCTTGGCTCCCCTGACGACGATACCGTCATCTTTTTCCTCCATCGCGTGGAGGTACTGATCGGGATCAGGCTGCTCAGCTGGGCGAAGACTCCTGTCTGCCTTGGCATCGGTCATGGCACCGCAGCAGACGAGATCCTCCTCCTGCACATATTTCAGATAATCCAGGAAGCGCTTGTTGTAAAGGGTGCCATGTTTTTGATCGGTATCATAGGTTACCACGGACAAGGCATTCAAGGTATCCATACCCACACAGCGCTGAAAGCAGGAGCCCGTATAGGCACCCAGGGCTCGGCCCATCTTGGATTTATCCACTAGGTCATCGAGGCTCTGGTGGATGTGGCAAAACCGGTTTATCTTTTTGCCGGTCAGATGCGAGGTAGCAGTGAGCAGGGACTCATAGTTCGGTTTGTGGGCCAGCTCGTAGGTGGCGGCAACGCAGTTTACTGTGGGCATGATAATGGGGTGATCCACCGGGCTTTTCACGCGCTGGCCGAACAAGTAAATCTCATGGTTCATATCGCGTATGCTATCGATATATTGCTTGGCGGTTTTCATGGAAATTCCCCTTTAATTACTTATCCAGTTTCAATTGCACCGTTATCTTAGTTACACCATATCAGGATTGTGAGCAAGTGATTGCTGTGAGGCTCTTCAGCATAGTGGTGCAGGTATTGGCCAGTGCTTCGGAGCTAAAGAAATGATCGATTTTCGCTATTCAGCCCTTTATTGCCCGTCTTGTTCCCTTTTTTGTCTGGGTGCAAAAACGGCAGTGAAGAAAGGCCTGCTGAAAAATGCAGATGAGGGTTACCGGGTGGATTGGGAAGAAATCTTTTTGGAAAGGGCTACGGGCTTCTAAGGGCTCACTTTTCTTCCATGAGAGAATACTGCGATTTTGTTGCTGCCACAGTTGGGACAAACCGAATCACGATCCGTATCCCCCGAAACCTGGCCCGTTAGTGCGTAACAATTGTTGCAACGAATCCAACCACAATTCTCGCATCGTCTGAAGCTGTCGGTTACATTGTTGCACGACTCGCATATATTGCTGTCCTGCTCCTTCATCTCGTTCTCCTTATCACGGATGCCTTTGGATTTCCTAGTCCCTAATCCCTTTCCGCGTGCGTACAGCTTGTTTTAGGTACCTATTTAACGACTCTCAATCTGTAGGTTTCATGCAGTTTTTTCAGGAATTCCTTGACGATGAAAGCAGAGGCATCATCTTCCTGAAGCTCACCCATTCCCGATAGCGTCCGGCACGACTCCATCAATTCCCTGTTCCCGCTCCATAATCCGAATGCACTTCTGATATACTCTCCGAGAGAGAAATACAGCGATACGAGTTCTTCTTCCTTCAATTTGGCTATCTTTGTCTTATCCCTCAGGGACAAATCGGACATGAGTTTGGTCAAGGCTTGATCGACAGTTCTAGGAAGATCGACCTTGCTTATCGCTACCCTAGTCTTGTAGGGAACAGACACTTGATGTGGCATCTGGATATCAATAAAATCGATATAGAAGGCCGTCTCAAGTATTTCCACCGTGTCCCTATATATCCCCGGGTCCTTACTAGCCCTTGGTCCTGCAACGTTCAAAACCTCAATCTTATGGCTTCTAATCCACAACCGTAGCTTTCTCGCTGCCTTAAAAGTAATCATCCTGCTCAGATCTATATGAAGCCAAGGACGTTCATGGTACATGGCCATCTTCCGCACGAACTCCGAGCCACCGGTGAGGTTTCCGTGCGCGACAATCAGGGTACCATCAGAATCTAGTAGGTTCTGCTCGGCGGGGCTGGCCCGGCTGCCGGCAGGCATTTCCTTCAATTGGTATTTATCCGGCAACCTTCCATTCTCGTTCTTCCGCCCTTTTGCTATCCAGCCACCGTGGGCAATACCAAACTTTATGGCAACATCGAGAGCAGCTTGGTCAGCACCGGTTTGACCTCCGGAGATGATCATCCTGATCATCATAACCCCCATCGAGAAGGCATTAAACCACTACCCTGGTCTTGATCTCCCTTTCATTGGAGTAATGAAAACCCCATTCCTCTGAATGAGAAACGGGGTTCAAGCATTTAAGCATACAGCCCTCGATTCGAGATTCTCCTTACGAAAGACCTTTGCTATAAATCAGTATAGGTGAGGCAGTTTGGGAGGTCAAGGGATATGTGGCATGCCTACCGAATGGTGAAACGCCGCGATTGTGCTGTAGAATCAGGACTTGGGCTGGAAATCTGGTGGTGGATCTAGCCTTTTTCCTCCTCTTCAGCACTCTGTTTTTTGGGCTCTACCAGGAGCTCTTCGGGGTCTTTCATGATATCATTTGCCTGCCGATCCTGGAGCAAGAACGGATAATCATTTGCGGAGGAAATAGCCGGATAGGCCTTGATGTCTTTATTCAATCTGCCAAAAATTGACAGGCTGTACTCCTGTATCCCTCTGAGCTGAACAGTGTAAATGGGTTCGGTAAAATCTTCCCTTTTTCTATCGTCCAGGTATTTCTCGCAGCGCAGGTTAGACAGGATGGTCAAAAGCCGATCCAGTTTAGCCTCATCGGCGTCTTGACCCTCAACAGTCTCCCACAGGGTCTCCGTTCTTGCAGCAGGAGGGCTCGAGGCCTCAGCCTCTTGGTCTAGTTTTATTTCCACGGGTACCTGTTTCCGACCAAAAAAGACGGATTTCCCGCCTTTGCTAACTTGAACCTCCTGAATTTCTGCCTTATCGAACTTTAGAACCGCTTTATCCCGAATATTGTCCAAGGTCTGATCGAAAACGCCCCTGAAATTCCCGCTGGCATGATAAACACGGGAATCCTCGCTAACCCGAACAAAGGTGTGCCGGTGGGACGGAGCAACTTTACCTATGGCAAAGTCTCGCTTCAGTTTATCTCCAGCCCAGGCTTTGACCATGAGCTTTTGGTCAGCGCCCAGGTCATAGCGGGTATAGTTTCTTGATTCCGATACCAGGGCCGTAAGGGCTAGCTTCTCAATAGCGTCCAGCATGCCTTTTACCTTGCCGGCATCAGCAGTATAACCCTGCGGGGCAATCAGCCAAATGGTATCTTTCTTGATCAGGGTGATGGCCGTGCCTTTTTTGAAGATCTCAATCTTGGAGATGTCTGTCTGAGCGATAGGAGGGGCTTCCGGCAGTTTGTAGTGGGTTCTGTCTTGTTTACGGAGAAAAAGGTACAGGGAGAGCGCAAGAATCACCGCAACAAGTATGATGTACTCTCTTTTTATCTTCATGGGCTTCCCTCACTATTTTTGAAACAGCATCTGGATCTGCTTCTTTCGGGCATGCCTGCGCATCCAAATGAAAAACCCGAAAAGGATTACCAGTACCGGAAGGCCAGCGATATTGAAGGATTTGACAAAGGTCTTGGTACCGGCCTTGGATTCATAGAGGGGGTTGAACCGCTGCTCCTTGCTTCGAATGACAGCAATCCCCTCCCGGTTATTCAGGGAATCCAACACGTTCATGATAAAGGCGGCATTGGGGCTTCTGCCCTTCGGGTCTAATAGATTGTCCTTGAGCATCTCCGTGGAGGCCACGAGCAATAGTTTGCCGGGTTTGCCCTTTGCTATAACCCTGCCCTTGCCCTCGATCTTTGACAGGTCAATTTCGGACCTCTGGGCATCTTCCTTTTCCTTCTCTGGCTTCCCCGAATCGTCTTCCGCCGATTTCTTCTCGGGCATGGGTTTTCCAGCGAAATAACTGGGGAACTCCCCTTCAAGCATATAAGCCAACGGCAGGCTTCGCTGTCCCTCGCCTGATTGGGGAGGCTTGATGAGCGTGGGGTTGAGGTTGATCCTGCCGCTCATCTCCCATGACTTCTCCGATGAGGCAAACAACTGATGGGCCCGCAACCCGTTTTCACCAATGCGTTTCGTGTCTAACTCAAGAGGGGAGATCTTCATGGTGATCAGGCCCTTGATGTCCTTCATGAAATCCAGGTCTTGATTGATAAATCGGTTTTTAATGATGGGCACAAAGTATATGGGCCGCTCACCGCCTCCGAGCCCAGCCGGGAGTGTTTGTTTGTAGCAATTCTCATCCATAACATAGGAATCCTTGATGCTGATACCATAGTGCTCCAAGAGTTTCTCGAGGCCCGTATTGATGGGAACATACTGAGGAGCCTTAAATGACCTGCCCTGCTGGTCCCGGGGCATGATCTCTTTGAAGATATCCAGAAAAATGGCCAGGCTTTTTCCTCGCATTAGGAACTGATCGATCTGAAAAAGCTCATAATCGGTAAAGGTTTCGGTCGGTCCCCCTATGATGAGACAATTGATGCTTTCAGGTATGAGCCCATCCTTAAGCATAACGTCCTTAAAGGTATATGTTTGTGATATAAGGTTTCGGAACGTAGAGAGGGTCTCCTCTCTCTGTTGTTCACCGCGATCTGCCGCGGACCTACCGGAGAGTTTCAGGGTGCCGTGATCGACGAGATAACCGAGGTCTTGATTGATGTCTATGATTGACTCCACGTTTTCGTTGATAATCTCCTCCATCTTGCTCAGGTCAGTCAGCTCGTACCGCGTACCGATGATTGGCAACCGCACCACGCGAATCAAGGGAAGTTCCACCGCCCGGTCACCGTGTTCCATCACCATACCGATGGATCCCTTGCCCGCCTGGATTTTACCCCCGGAAAGGGCCGGCCACTTGAGGCTCAAAATATGATGTCTTTCTAATTCCCCTTCGAGACCCTCTTCCTTCGAAGGGTCCACGTATTCGAACTCAAGCTTTCCATAGTTCTTGCCGTTCAGCTTCTTAACGATTGTTTCTAGCCTTCCGGGGAGCTGAGCCAGATCACCAATCTGCAAATAGGAAGCCACTGCTTCAAGGGAGGAGGATAAAAAGAGTTTGACACGGATTTTTTCGGACAGGCCCAATAGGGCGCTGATCTTGTTATTGAGTTTCTCTATTGTCGTTGTCAGCTTGTACTCGAGGCCCTCCGTGGACGTAATGGTGGGGATCCGCTCAAGGAGATCACCATGTATCATCACGAGGCCCATGTAAGCCTTCTGGAATTTAACCTCATCTTTTTGGATCACCCTAATCTGAACGGGAAAGATACCGTAGCCTTGTGCCAATTCCTGGTTCTCCCTCGTTTCGCGACTCACATCTCCCTCCTCTGGGCTCACGTCATAGAAGCGGTAGTTAAAATACTGATTGGCGGAGATAGCATATTCTTCCAACAGGTCGCGGAGATATCGTTCGGTGTTGTTATAAGGTGCGGGGAGGTTCTTGGTGAAAAAGACATTGATGGTAAGGGGTTCGGACAGGGTAGATACAACCTCTTTGCTCGCCCCGGAAATCGAGTATATCTTGTTTGCTGTCAGATCCAGCCTGAAGAACAAGGTCATACCAGCCACATTTACGAGGACAATGACAACAAGATAGGCCAAAAATCTCATATAGTTTCCTGATTTGCTCTTCATGCCCATTTCTGTTCTCCCTAACGTTTTTCCTGCATGGCTAGGTGTGTCCCATAGAGCCCGACGAAGCAAACACTGAAAAAATAAAGGATATCTCTGGAATCAACGATACCCTTTGAGATGTTTTGAAAGTGAAAGTCCGCCCCCAAGTATCCCAAGATTCCCAGGAGTGATTGGGGGAGGAAGAAAAGCATCTTATCAATCAGTGTCAGACCAAAGCAGATAGCCATACCGACAATGAATGCTATGATCTGGTTGCGGGTGAGCGATGATGCGAACAGCCCGATGGCAGAAAAGGCTCCGCCCAGCAAAACAGCGCCCATATACCCGCCAACAACCGGACCCCAATCCAGTTGGCCCAGAAAGGAAACCGTGATTGGATACGCTACCGTAGGCATCAGCATTGCTGCTACGAACACCACGCTGGCCAGAAACTTTCCCAACACTATGTCAAGAATAGTCACCGGCATGGTCAGAAGGATCTCATAGGACCCGACGCTCAGCTCTTCCGAGAACAGCCTCATGGTGACGGCCGGAACCACGAATGAAAAGACAATTGGTAGCAGTGCGAAAAAGTTCCTCAGATTCGCCTGGTTAAAGAGAAAGAAAGGCGTGAAAAAAAACCATCCAGTCACCAGCAGAAAAATACCAATAACGATATAGGCGATGGGAGATACGAAATAGGACTTAAATTCCTTCTTGAAGATATGCCGAACCTGTCGCATATTAGTTCTCCTGAGTAAGCCTTCGGAATATGTTTTCTAGGGATCCGGTCTCCTGATGGAATTCCAAAAGAATCCAGTCAGTTCGTTTAATCCTTCGATAGATTTCGCCGCGAATATCCTCAGAGGACTTACAGGTAAGCCGAACCCCCAAAACCCCCTCCTCTTCATTACTGGGCGCAATATCCACTACACCCTCAAGTGAACCCAATTCTCTTTTCACAGACTTGAAGTCCGTGTTCTGAAGGGAAATACTAACCAAATACTCGCCGCTCGCTGTTTGTTTGATCATCTCAGTGCTACCGTCGGCGACGATTCTGCCCCGGTTTATGATGACAATCCGATCGCATGTGGCCTCCGCTTCACTCAGGATGTGGGTGGAGATGATGATCGTCTTCTCCTTCCCGATCTTCTTGATGATCTCCCGAATCTCAACGATCTGGTTCGGATCCAAGCCCGATGTGGGCTCATCCAATACCAAGATCCCAGGATCGCTCATCATTGCATGAGCCAGACCAACCCGTTGCTTATATCCCTTAGAGAGTTCGCCAATAGGCTGATGCATGACCTCGTTGAGACCACAGAGGTCAGCCAGGCGGCGAATCCTGGAGAGCTTATCTTCTCCATGGATCTCCCTGACGTCGGCAACGTAGTTCAGGTAATCATATGCGAGCATGTCGTGGTACAAAGGAGCTGATTCCGGCAGATAGCCCAAAAGCTTCTTTATCTCAAGCGGATGCTCATCAATAGTGTAGTCTTTTACCTGAACGGTACCGGAAGTGGGACGGAGATACCCGGTGAGCATTCGGAGAAAGGTAGTTTTGCCCGCCCCATTGGGCCCGAGCAACCCCATAATCTCTCCACTCGGGATATCGAACGTGATTTGATCTACTGCACAGAGCTCATTGAAGTACTTCGTGAGGTTTTCGACATGGATCATAGTTTAATCCTCTCCGTTCCAAGTTCTATCCGCTGTGCCGAAGGGCATGCACCAAGAAGCATGCCATTTTTACAAGAATGTATAAGAGAATGGTTTTTCTGTGTCAAGATCGTAAGTACGGGAAAGGGGTGGCGGTGCTCGAAAGACTGGTGGGCATGATTGGCCAGTGAGCCGGGAAAGGGGCGACTCAAGTCTCAAACGCCCTCAAACTCTCGGTTTACTGCCTGCATTTTTAAGATATCGTAGTACAGTACAATCCTTTTGACATATTCAACAGGTTCACTTCCGCGGCAGTATCCGTGTTTAGCCTTCTTGTAGTACCTCTTATGCGAAAGGAGCGGCAGCACCTCAGCTACTGATGTCCATTTATTGGGGTCAAGGTCTTGTTCCATAGCAAGCCGTCTTGCATCGGCAATATGGCCAGGCCCCACGTTATAGCTTGCGAGTGTTATAAGGATCCTGTCCCAACCGTCAATATCTTCATACCGGTCATAAAGCTGCTTTAGGTATTTCACACCTCCGGAGATACTCTGGCCGGGATCGAGCCTGTTATCGATACCCATATCCCGGGCCGTCTTAAGGGTCAGCTGCATGAGCCCCCTTACTCCAGTATGGCTGCGAGCTCTGGGCCTGTAATGCGACTCTTGGTATACAATCGCTGCTATCAAGCGCCAGTCAAAGCCGTATTCTTCTGCAGTTCTCTCTATTATGCCTTGATACTTCGGTAGCCTCGTCTGAATTCTGCGGTGAAACGCCTTGACATCGAAATAGTCAAAGATCTCTATGTACGAGTAGTACTTTTCATATATCTTCTGATATAAGCCATTTTTCTCTATCTCGCTAAAGAATCCATTAATGGTCCTCAGCAACTTCTTGTCTCTTCTCCGTACTGCCCATCCGAGATGCTTACTCTCATCCAGGGTAAATGATACTCTGATATCGGGATAGTATCTTCTGCTGAGCAGAGCGAGGTTAGATTTCGCTACTGTTACCCTGATTCTTTTGCGCGCAACCCAATTGATCAGCTCTTCGGTTGGCACAGTATCGTAGGGCTTGACCTTCAAATTATGACCGCTATCCACGAGATCCTGCAGCTTCTCCTCCTCGGACGTTCCACTCATTATGTGGATCACCTCATCCTCCAAGGCCTTCACGTCCTCTAGTTTCGGATCATCTTTATGTGTGATAACAGCGTGTTGGATCGTGAAAGTAGGCCTCGAAAAGCTGGTCGCCATTTCATATTCGTCGTCGATGCTCAAGCCTGCACCGATAAAGTCACCACTCTCCCATCTCAGTAAAGGAAATACTCCGTCCCCCTCCGCCACAACAACCTTGAGTTCTACTCCCAGGTAATCGGCAAATGCCTTGGCCAGGTCATACTCAAAACCCATCTCCTCTTCTCGATACAGATAATAGGTCGTAGGCCCATTGGTGGTTATGAGGACCACAAAACCCCGTTTCTTGATCTTATCCAAGGAACGATCGACACTTTGATAGGCAAGGGCCAGAACTAAGGCGGCTGCCAGGAGATAGGCGATAAGGGGCTTTATGTTAACCTTCATGCAAGTCCACTCGCAGGCATTGAGGCTTTAACTACTTTAAGAGGCTGGATTCTCACCTCTCCGTGTAAGAAAAGAGGCTTTGGGGTCTCACAGAAGACCACCTTCAACCAAGACGCTGTTGTGAGACCTCAGCAAGACCCTGGCCAGTCAGGACTCGGCTCCTACTCGTTTGCTTGAGGCAAACAAGGAAATGCATGGTCCCGTAAGGGTCTCATTCCAAAGAGAACCGCACCGTTACATGGCGTTATTATAGGTGACAAGGACGAGAGGGTCAAGTAACAGATGGTGCGGCACTCCCCTCATAAAGTCACGTGCCTCTTATGGGAGACGGCTTTTTCCCCTTTTCCATTTAGGTACTTCACCCTATCGCAAGCTAGGCAGGCACACAAACTGGAACCACCCCCATATGCAAATGAGGGTGGTTTATTTGCTTTTGAGTAGAATACCTGATTGAACTTTTCCTCCCAACAACTTATTTATAATCGCGAATTAAGGGGTTCATAATTGAATTGGCCTCCGAAATCAAATGAGGATACTATATACCGTAAGGGCGGCAGATAATATCAAGGAGGATCCAGCAGATCAAAGGGTGTTGAGTGCATGAGGTTGAGGTTTATCAGAAAGAACAAATCCTCGAATGTCTCGGCAGGAGGTTGAGTGAAGCAGTGGTCAGCAGCCTTGCAGTTACTGACAGTTGGCTTTTATGTACCACTGAGCCTGTTGATCCCAACGGGATTGGGTTTCTGGCTTGACAGAAAGGCATCCCATGGATTTCCCCTTTACACCCTCATTGGTCTCGGCGTGGGTACCGTCATAATGGTTTATGGTGTTTACCGCATGGTACGGCCGTTTTTGCAGGAGAGCGAACAGGAAGGAAAAGAAGATCAAGCTAGCCGGCCGAAAGGGACCCTCATTGGCCTGCTAGCACCCAAACGGAAAATGACGAAGAGGAGGGATAATGGCTGAAAAAAGGCGACGCTCTGGTCTGCTTAAAATAGCGGTGATCGTTATTGCCCTCTTGGCCATGGTTATCGTCAGCTTTATCGGCAGCAAAGTGGGAAGCGGTATAATCGGCGTGCATCCACTCGGCTTGCTCGATGTCGAAGCCCCTGTGTATCGCCCAGCCCCTGAAAGACCCTTTCATGCTCTTCCCATAACCAATACTATGATCACCGGCTGGATCAGCATGCTGGTGCTATTCGGTCTATTCTTCCTTGGCACCCGCAAGATGGAACTCGTTCCCACCGGGTTACAGAATTTTCTTGAGGTGATCGTTGAAGCGGCAGCAAAGTTTATTGAGGATCCGGCAGGCGAAAAGCATGGGAGATGGTTTTTCCCTGTTTGCACTACTATCTTTCTCTTTGTTGTCGCCAACGCGTGGGTAAGCCTCATTCCCGGCTTTGAGACCATCACCGTTCATGGGGAGCCACTATTCCGCGGTGCGAATACAGACCTGAATATACCGGCAGCCCTCGCCGTGGTAGCTTTCTGCTTTATCGAATACTGGGGTTTTAAGGCCCATGGCTCTTCATATCTGAAAACGTTCTTTCATTTTTCACCACTGTGGGAAGCGCTGAAACTCATCTTTACGGGTAATGTAAAGGCTGGAATGGGTAGTTTGCTGAATGGCGTGGTGGCAGTTTTCGCGGGCCTGCTCGAAATTCTCAGCCACTTGATCCGGATGGTGAGCTTTACCTTTCGACTTTTTGGCAATATGACGGCAGGGATGATACTCGTCATGATCGTGCTTTTCCTTATTCCTTGGGTGCTTCCCTCCATCTTCTATGGGCTGGAGGCATTCTTTGGTTTTATTCAAGCGATGATATTCGGTGGACTAACGCTCGGGTTTGCCTGTGCTGCAGTCATGGAGGAAGAATAGAGAAGTCTATTTGCTCAAAACAAGCCGTACCTAAAAGGTAAACCCATAGTTTACCTATAGGGCAGGAGAAGGAGGTCGAACTGATGGAAATCTGGATAAGTGTGGCTAAGGTAATAGGTGCAGGTCTAGCTATAGGACTGGGAGCCCTTGGGCCGGGTATCGGCATCGGCATACTCGGGATGGGTGCCATGAACGCATTGGGCCGAAATCCCGAGGCCAGAGGACCCATAATGACTAACATGATCTTAAGTATTGCGTTCGCGGAGGCGGTAGCCATCTACGCACTGGTTGTAGCTATTTTGCTCATCTTCGTGGCCTAATATCCATTGCCAACGAACAGGAAGGTAGGATAGCACCATGGAAGGTTTCTTAGGGTTAACGCTACCCAGCTTTATCGGTCAGCTGATCAATTTTCTCATCTTGCTCGGGCTGCTCACCTTTTTTGGCTACAAACCCATTCGTAAAATGCTGGACGAGCGCTCCAACAGGATAAGACTAAGCATGGAGCAAGCCGAAGCGACCAGAAGCGAATATGAGCGGGCTCAGGTTGAGGCGGAAAAACAAATCAGTAAGGCACGCGATGAAGCCCAAACTATCATCGCACAGGCGGCGCAAGCGGGAAACGTGCTTAAGGAAGAGGCAAGGCAAGAGGCTCGAAAGGAGGCGCAAGCCATTGTTGAAAGGGCCCGCGCCGGACTGGAGCGAGAGCGAGACAGAATCGTTGATGAGTTACGCAAGGATTTTGTCGATACAGCTATCTTGGCTGCTGAGAGAGTACTCAGTGAAACACTTGACAGACGGAAGCATCGTCGGCTTATTGAGAAGACGCTAGACGAGAGTGCAGCTCTAAGGACTCATTAAGGTAAGCCATGCCCCGAACATTTTCCGGCAAACGATATGCGCAAGCGGCCTTTGAGCTGGCATTGGAGAAAAGTGAACTGGAGGTTTGGCGAGAAGACCTGAGAAGGGCTGCTGCAATAATATCGGACGCGCAGCTGATGGTCTTGTTGGAGAACCCTAAACTGCCTTTCCATGCCAAGAAAAGCCTTTTGGAAGAGCGGCTCGGAAAAATGAATCCCTTGGTCTTTAACCTGATCTGTCTTCTGATGGGCAGGGGCAGACTCAAGATTATCGGAAATGTGGCTGACCACTATAATCGATTGCTCGACGCTCATAACGGCATTGAGCGTGCTGATGTCATAACCGCCTTACCCTTAGATGATGAGGAGACAAACACACTTGCCCGCCGGCTCGGTGAATTAGTGGGTCATACGGTTATTGTCGATGCGCGCACAGACCCGTCTGTTATCGGCGGGTTCAGGGCCAGGATTGGCGATGTGCTCATCGATGGAAGCATACATAACAAACTAGAATTGTTGAGACACAACCTGATCGGGGCCGGCAGATGATAGAGGTAAACGAGCAGTGCGCTGAGAGCACCAGATAGGAGGCACAGATGGCAGCGCGGGAGCAGGATATCGTTGCAATAATCAAGGAAGAGATCAAACAGTTCGGAGCTGAAGTAACGACGGCCAATGTGGGTACCGTTGTGGAGCTAGGTGATGGCATTGCCCGGGTTCATGGACTGGGTGCTGCGAAGTATAACGAATTATTACAGTTCCCCCATGAAATCATGGGGTTGGCTCTCAATCTGGAAGAGGATAACGTTGGTGCCGTCATCCTCGGTGAATACAACCGAATCAATGAAGGTGACGAGGTCCGCGCTACGGGTAGGGTTGTTGAGGTTCCCGTGGGTGATGCCATTATCGGGAGGGTGCTCGATCCTTTAGGCCGTCCTCGTGATGGCAAGGGCCCGATCAAGACAGAGAAGTCACGACCGATTGAACGGGTGGCGCCCGGTGTCACAATGCGTGAGCCGGTCGATACTCCCATCATGACGGGCATTAAGGCCGTTGACAGCATGATTCCCATCGGCCGTGGTCAGCGGGAGCTGATCATCGGCGACCGGTTTACCGGTAAATCGGCCATTGCCATAGACGCCATAATCGCCCAGAAGGACGAAAATGTCATTTGTGTTTATGTGGCCATCGGACAAAAGACATCCAAGGTTGCCCAGGTTGTTGCCACGCTCGACAAATACGAGGCGATGAACCACACGATTGTGGTTGCGGCTGATGCCTCTGACCCTGCTCCCTTGCAGTATATTGCTCCTTATGCCGGCTGTGCTATGGGCGAGGAGTTCATGGAAGAGGGAAAGGATGTGCTGATTGTCTATGATGACCTCTACAAGCATGCATGGGCCTATCGCCAGCTCTCCCTTTTGCTTCGCAGGCCACCGGGCAGGGAGGCGTATCCCGGGGATGTCTTTTATTTACACAGCAGGCTTTTGGAAAGGTCGGCAAAGCTGTCATCGGAGCTTGGCGGCGGGTCGCTCACCGCCCTGCCGATCATTGAGACCCAGGCAGGCGACATGTCTGCATATATCCCCACCAATGTTATCTCGATTACCGATGGGCAGATTTACCTGGAGCCCGATCTTTTCAACGCCGGTATTCGACCAGCGGCAAATGTTGGTTTATCCGTATCCCGAGTGGGAGGCTCTGCTCAGCGAAAAGCTATGAGGCAGGTGGCGGGAACGCTCCGTTTAGAGCTTGCGCAGTTTCGGGAGCTCCAGGCCTTCGCCCAATTCGGTGCCGCAGACCTGGATAAGGCCACCAGGGACCAGCTTGATAGGGGGCGCCGTATCACCGAGATATTGAAGCAACCGCAGTACACACCTATGTCCTTAGGAGAGCAAGTGACTATTCTCTATGCAGTGACCAAGGGCCATCTTGACGAGGTTCCTGTGGAAAAGGTTCTCGCTTATGAGGAAAGTCTTCACCGGTTCATGAAAACCAGTTACCCTGACATCGAACGAAGAATAAACGAGGATAAGGAGATAAAGCCTGACACTGAGGACGCGCTGCGAAAAGCCATCTCGCAATTCAATGAGGCAAGTGCCTACTAGAGGGTTTCATGATTAGCACGAGAATTCTTCGTCGCCGCATACACAGCGTTGAAAACACAGCCAAGATCTGTAAAGCGATGGAGATGATTGCCACCGCCAAGATGAAGCGGGCTCAAGATCAAGCACAGGCAGGCCGTCCTTACGCGGAGAAGATTAGACAGGTAATTGCAGATCTCGCTGTCCATCCTCAGGTCGGGGGCCAGACTCATCCACTGCTGGAACGGAGGGAGGTCAAAAAGATTGCAATTATCCACATTACCACTGACCGAGGGCTCTGTGGCGGGCTCAATGCCAAAATGAACCGCATGGTCGCAGGATTCATAGTAGAACAAAGCGTACCGGTGGATCTGGTAACCGTGGGCCGCAAGGGGCGTAGTTTTATGCTTCGTTCAGGACAAGCCATTCGCGCCGAGTTTACCGGTATGAGTGACCGGCCCACGCTCCTAGAGACCTTGCCCATTTCTCGGGTTGTTATCGACGATTACGGGAAGGCAGAGCTTGACCTCGTATACCTTGCATACCCTCGTTTTGTTACCACAATGGTTCAGCGGCCTACCATGGAGCTCTTGCTTCCCATTGAACCGGTTGATCTGCCTCCAGCTCAGAGAGGAGAATACATCTACGAGCCTGAGCCAAATGTGGTGCTCAATGAACTGTTGCCCCGATTTGTGGAGATGGAAGTCTATCACGCCATACTGGAGCTCATTGCAAGCGAACAATCTGCACGGATGGTGGCCATGCGCAGTGCCAGCGATAATGCTCGGGAGGTGATCGAGGATTTGACGCTAACGCTCAATAAAGCCCGGCAGGAGACAATCACGAATGAGATCTGCGATATTTGTGGAGGAGCTGAGGCTTTGGCCAGATAAGGAGGAAATAGGTGGCAAAAGGTAGAGTAGTTCAGGTTATTGGTACCGTGATCGATATGGAATTCCCGCCCGGTGAGCTACCGGCCATAAACAACGGGATTGTGATTTCTCAGGATGGCACTAAGATCATTGCCGAAGCTCAGCAACATATTGGAAACAACTGGGTGAGGGGTATTGCCCTTACGGCCACTGAGGGACTCCAGAGGGGTGCGGAGGCTGTAGATATGGGAACCCCTATTATGGTGCCTGTGGGAAAGGAGACGTTGGGGAGGCTTTTCAATGTGTTTGGAGAGCCGCTCGATGGTATAGGGGAGGTAAAGACGGACCTTCACTATCCCATACATCGCACACCTCCCCCACTCGATGAACAGGAAACCACTCCACAGATTCTGGAAACGGGCCTCAAGATAATGGACCTGGTGACTCCCTTTACGAGAGGCGGAAAGATCGGCGCATACGGAGGGGCCGGTGTGGGCAAGACTGTGGTTATTACCGAACTCATTCGCAATATCGCCACCGAGCATGGCGGGTACTCCGTGTTTACCGGGGTTGGTGAACGGTCTCGTGAAGGCAACGACCTGTGGCTGGAAATGCGGCAGTCTGGCGTTTTGGAACGAACGGTCCTCGTCTTCGGGCAAATGAATGAGAGCCCAGGTGTTCGTTCTCGAGTTGCGTTGACCGGCGTGACCATGGCAGAGTATTTCCGAGATGTGGAAGGTCAGGACGTTCTCTTGTTCGTAGACAATATCTATCGGTATGTGCTCGCGAACATGGAACTCTCGGCCCTGCTAGGCCGAATGCCCTCTGCTGTGGGCTATCAGCCGACACTCGGTACCGATGTCGGGCAGCTTGAAGAGAGGATTACCACGACGAGAAAGGGGTCAATAACCTCATTCCAGGCCATCTATGTTCCCGCAGACGATTATACAGACCCCGGCATAGTTGCTACCTATGGCCACCTGGATGCCGTTGTCGCCCTCGAGCGTTCTATCGCCGAGCTGGGTATCTATCCTGCTGTAGACCCCCTAACTTCAACATCACGAATACTCGACCCTGCTATTGTCGGTGAAGAGCACTATGAGGTGGCACGAGGAGTACAAAAGACATTACAGAGGTACCGGGAATTGCAGGACATAATAGCCATTCTGGGCATGGAAGAACTGATTGATGAGGATAAGTTAACGGTAAATAGGGCTCGACGGATTCAGAGGTTCTGTTCTCAACCGTTCCATGTTGCCGAGCAATTTACCGGTGTCCCCGGTAAATATGTACCCGTGAAAGAGACTGTGCGCGGCTTTAAGGAAATTCTGGAAGGAAAACATGATGAGCTTCCCGAAGCGGCCTTCTACATGGTTGGCACCATTGACGAAGCAGTGGAAAAGGCTAAAGAGATGGGTGAGTTATAGTGGCCACATTTAAGCTTGAGCTTATTACTGCAGAGAGGCTTGTTTACTCTGATGATGTCAGTATGGTGATTGCATGGGGTACGGAGGGGCAACTGAGTATCCTACCTCAGCACGCCCCTTTGATTACCATGCTTCAGCCCGGGGAACTCATCATTCGAAAAGATGATGAGGAGTCCTATTTGGCGGTGAGCGGTGGCTTTCTTGAAGTAAGGCCCGAAAAGGTGATTATCCTGGCCGATGCCTGTGAGCGCGCCGATGAAATCGATATTGCTCGTGCCGAGGAAGCCAGACGCAGGGCAGGGGAAATAATGGAGGCTCCATCGCCCGAAACTGACACGGCTGCAGCCGAAGCTGCTCTTCGAAGATCGTTAGTGAGGCTTAAGGTTGCAGAAAAACTACGCCGCAGACGTGCACAAAAGCATAAAGGTGAGCGCGAGACAGGTTACCGTTGAGCGCCTTCTTAAACCTGATTACATCTTGCCTGAGTTGATTGTCACTCTTGCGAGCTTTCACTCCGAGCAGCGTGTATACTGCTTTCAAAGGGAGGAACACTATGAGGGCATTTGCAGACAAGTTAGTCGAGATCACCGAACGCCATGCAGAAGAAATTGCTGAACAGTGGTGCAAAGCTGTGAGGACGAGCAACAGAAAACCGTCATATCATGTCGTTCCGGAAGACAGATGTCTTCAGCAGGCAGTCAACTTTTACAAAAACCTGGGCAGGGTGTATTTCAGCAAAAGACCGAGCCGTGATCTGTATGAGTTTTTCACCCAGTACGCGGAAGACCGATACAACGAGGGCATCCCCTGCCCCGAGGCTATTTACGCTCTTTTCATGATGAGACGTCATATTTGGTTGTACGCCGACTCCCAAGCGACCTTTGTCACACCTATGGACCATCTGCAAGCCATTGAGGCCATTAATAAGACGATACGCCTCTTCGACCTGGGCACCTTATTTGTGGCCCAGAAATACGATGCCTTGAAAGCACGGGATGGATTAATATATTGACTATGCTCAGGATTTAATACTATTAAACAACTACCTGATCAAAAGCAGATATTTCGGGCGATCATTGATTTTGACATTGGGGCCTAATCGTGTTCTCTGCAATTGACGAGAATAGTCTGCCGAGAATCCGAACCCTTTAATTCTAAAGTCGCCTAGATTGTTCAAACGCCTCCTGCGAAGAGGTGCCCATGAAGATACTCGTAGTTGATGACGAAGACATCGTCCTCGAGAGCTGCCAGGCGGTATTCGAGCTCGATGGCTTTGAGGCAGAATTTGTTCCCAGTGCGGATAAGGCTCTGGAGGCAATGAAGAATAATGGATTCGATCTTCTGCTCATAGATGTGAAGATGCCCAAAAAAGATGGTATGTATCTCATGGGAAAGATTAAGGACCAATGGCCAGATATACCGATCATAGTGATGAGCGGTTACTGCACAGCAGAGACCATTCAAGAGGCTATGAGTATGGGAGCTGCAACCTTTATTGCCAAGCCGTTTGAACCGGATGAACTTGTGGAAACGGTCCGCAATGTTATTGCAAAGGAGGAACACCATGGAAAAAAAGAAGGCCCTCGTAATCGATGACGAGCAGATCGTATTAGATAGTGTGAGTGCATTACTCACGGATGAGGGTTTTGAGGTTGATGTGTCGCTGGATGGGCGGCAAGGGCTGGACTGGGCCATTGAAAGAACCTATGACGTTGTTTTGACCGATATTCGTATGCCGGATATTGGGGGCATGAAGGTTTTAAGGGACGTCAAGAGAATCAATCCAACGCTTCCGGTTATCATGATCACCGGTTATGCTTCGGTCGAGTCGGCAGTACAGGCTATGAAACTGGGGGCGGCAGAATACATCGAAAAACCCTTTGAACCCGAACAGCTGCTCGATGCGGTTTCCCGAGCTCTTGGTATTTCCGAGGAGGCGGAAGAGCAAGGGCTAATTCACCGTGAAGAGGTGGCAAAGGTTCTGGACCGAGCCGAATCGGATGATGACTTCTTCATGAAGCTTCTCGAGCACTCCGTAGATGCCCTCGATGAATACGATTTAACAAAGGCAGAGAAACTTGCAATCGTAACCGGTGACGTATTGTGGATAGAAGAGCAGCTTGGTCGTCTCACTCGAGCGCAGCGACGAATGCTTATCTTTTTGAAAATCCAGAGTAAGTCCTAGGAGAGAAGAAGAGTATCTGCTCGACGAGTGATTTACTGCTTTGGCTCACTTCACCCTCTTAGTACTCTAGCCACGTAACGTTAGGGATTGGTTTTCAGGTGTTGCTCTTATCTTAATTTTCGGCTCTTTGGCCATTTTATCAGCCTAAGCCTGATTTATCAGCCTAGGGCTGATTTAGCTCACTTTAAACACTTGAATATGTTTTACTCCACAAGGTCCAAGCTTATTGCGAGCTTTCTCGGGGTCAGCCTTCTGGTCGGAGCTGTTTCTCTTTTCGTCGGTGGTCAACTCCTCTATAAGGCTGTGCTCAGCGAGGCGACAAACCGGGTAAGATTGGATCTGAATGCCGCCCGCGAGATATACCTAACCCGCATAGAGAGTATTAAGACCTCCCTCAATATCACCACCCTGGGATCTGGGTTCCGCTCAGCGCTCAAACAAGGTGACGCCCAGGAACTTTTTAACAGGATCAGGATTCTCGCCCTCAACGCCGATTTGGATTTCGCGGGAATTGTCACGAGCGATGGCAAAACCCTGTGTCGACTTGGGCCAAATCCCATCCCCAATAATCCTCAGCCTGCAAATCCTATCGGGAGCTTGGCGCTCGAAAAGCCTGGTTCAGTTGCAGGTACCGTTATTCTGAGCAAAGAGGTGCTCATTGTCGAGGATCCTGAACTCGCAAATCGAGCCAGCATTCAATTGGTTCCTACACCAAGGGCGGCCCCGAGAGACGAAAAGGTGGAGACCTCTGGAATGGCCCTTGCTGCTGCGATCCCGGTATTTGAAGAAGGCAAGTTGATCGGCGCTGTCTATGGCGGGGCGTTATTGAACCGGAGCACGAAGATCGTTGACACGGTTCGGGACACGGTATTTCAGCAGGAGATTTACAAGGGCCGAAGCATCGGGACAGCGACGATCTTTCAGAAGGATCTCCGCATTTCCACAAACGTGCTCACCCACGATGGAAAGCGAGCCATTGGAACACGGGTTTCACGGGAAGTCAAAGAGCACGTACTCGATAGAGGTGAACGGTGGACCGACCGCGCCTTTGTGGTCAGCGACTGGTACATCACAGCCTATGAGCCGATCCAGGACATCTCCGGAGAGTGTGTTGGCATGCTTTACGTCGGGGTGTTGGAAGCCAAGTATGCCGACATGCGCAGGAATGCTTTTTCCATTCTAGTACTGATCATCGTGGCGAGTATGGCACTGGCAATCCTGCTGGGATACTTTCTGGAAAAGAAGATCATGGGGCCGGTACACCAACTCATAATAGCCAGTCAGGACGTCTCTAAGGGCAATCTATCGCCGAAGATCGGCCCTGTGTCAAAAGACGAGCTCGGCGTCTTGCAACAGACATTTACCGATATGGTCGCATCGCTCAAAGAGCGCGATGAACGCACAAAGGCTGCAGCGGAAAACCGGCTCATTCAGTCTGAAAAACAAGCCAGCATGGGAAGGCTGGCCGCAGGTGTTGCCCATGAGATTAATAATCCTCTCACCGGTGTATTAACCTTTACCCGCATCCTGCTCCGCAGCAAAGACATTGGAGAGAAAAACCTGTCTTATCTTCAGAAAATAGCTGAGTCTACCGTACGGGTTAAGAACATTGTTAAGGGATTGCTCGACTTCTCCAGGCAAACCGCCCTTGATCGAGAGCCAACAGAGATAAACCGGCTCATCCGCGGCGTAATCTCAGCATTGGAAAACCAGGCGCTCATAAAAGGCGTGAGCATAGAATTCAATGCAGGGGAAAATTTGCCCATGCTTACCATGGACCGGAACCAGATCCAGAGTGTATTAATAAATCTAATCATAAACGCTTTTGATGCCATGGAACAGGGCGGTACCATAGCGATCTCTACCGGTATCAGCTTATCTGCAAGCGATACCGGTAAAAGGGGGGTTGAGATTACTGTCACTGATAATGGGTGTGGTATTCCACCGGAAGATCTCGATAAGCTGTTCGAGCCTTTCTTCACAACCAAAGAGGTAGGCAAAGGTACGGGGCTTGGTCTCGCTGTTTCGTACGGGATCGTGCAGAGACATGGCGGCACCATCAGGGTGCAAAGCGAGGTTGGACGAGGTAGCGCCTTTACTATCTGGCTTCCCATAGAGGAGCAGATCGAACAAAATGAGGATTCTGGTAGTTGATGACGATCCGACCGTGCTGAAAAGTTGCCAGCGCGTTCTGGAGCCTGAGGGGTTTGATATATATCTTGTGCCGAGCGCCGATAAGGCCCTCGAGGCGATGAGAAATGACGATTTCGCTCTGCTCCTTGTTGACATAAAGATGCCCAAGCGCGACGGCATATATCTGATGAGCGAGATCAAGAAGGAATGGCCGGATATACCGATTATTGTCATGAGCGGCTACGACACGGAGCAGACCGTGGAGCAGGCCATGGAGACAGGTGCCGCCCACTTCATTGCGAAACCATTTACCCCCACCGAGCTACTAAACACCATCCAAGAAGTCATGGAAAAGCCGAAGGGTCATCGCTGACAGCATGGCCTTGGAAGCCTCTCCGGGAATATCGATCCATTACTGCCGCTCAAGAGCCGAAACTTGAAGCCCGGAGAAGCCAAGGATGAAACCCTAGACCGCCTGGTTATCTGTTGCCCTCAATCTTCCCAATGTATGCATTCTACCGGGCAGGCCTCCATCGCCTCTTCGATGAGATCTTCAGGACCTCCTTCGGGGTTAATCACCTCTGCCTTTTCGGTGTCTTCGTTGAGCACAAACACGTCCGGGCAGATCTCCTCACAGCTGCCACATCCGATACATTCTTCATCATCAACGTAAACTCTGCGACCCATGGGAACCTCCTTTACTTAAGCCCGTTTACGCTAATACTGTGGTAACTACCTACCCACACAAAGATATGGGGTAATCCAGTTGTGCGTCATTTGTTGCCTTTACTGTTTGTTCGGGCCAAATCCTAATCGATTTCATATAGCCCTTTTTCCCATAACTGATGGGCAACTCCTCTTTTGAGATACCCTTTGTTCCTCCCTTATAAATGATACACAACGTTTGTCAAGAGCATAAACCTCTCCCTACCGTCAGCGGGTCTTTCCGCACTGACGAATAGGCCTCTTGCAGGGAAATTCACCAGGGCGCACCCATAAGAATGATCAATTCCTTTTTGGATTATTGTCCTAGCTCCGTAACCAGGCTGACCCGAGGGATATGGATTCCTTTTTTTAACATTGAATCCTCCTGAACGGTAAGACCATGAAATCCTTTCTGGAGAGACTGGCGGGAGGGCGCCGTTCTTTTCGCGACTTGGGTATGGGGGAAACCGCAGCCCTGAGCCTGTCGAAGGGAATGCGGAGCCCCGCTTCTTTGAAGCGGGACGTAAACAAGTCGCTGAAAAAACAAGCCCGTGAGCC
>CP070657.1:2479785-2489708 GCA_020355085.1 Deltaproteobacteria bacterium | reverse complement strand
TTGTAGATAATGTTATTTCCCTTATCGAATGCTTTAGGAAAAATGACGGAAGAATCTTGTTTACGCAACACGGTCACCGCGACCCCAAGACAGACGGAGGCATGATGGCTAGATGGTGGGGTGACCTGATCTCGTATGGGTCAGAGGAGTGGAAATTGATTGACGAGCTTCATGTTCAAGCAGGTGACAACATCATAGACAAAAAGAAGTACAGTGCGTTTTTTGAAACTGAACTAGATGATCTTCTAAGAAACGCGGGAATTGAGGATCTGATAATTACGGGAGTGCTTACCAACTGTTGCTGCGAGACCACAGCCCGTGATGCCTTTATGCGGGACTATAGAGTGTTCTTTGTTGCCGACGCCACGGCTGCACCAACGGAAGAACTACACCTCGCCAGTCTCAAGAATCTGGCCTATGGCTTTGCCTATATCGTCACCACAAGAGATCTGTGCAATAAACTTAATAAATGACTTAATGTAATAGATAAAACTACTTTATATTAAAATATTAATATCTAAAACTTAGATGCGTGAGAGTTTTTTGCGGCACCCTCAGGGTGAGCCTGCTCATTCTCTTCTACCAGAGGGAATCCAGAATCAAAGATTCGTCAAATGCGGGAAATTGAATGGGGGTTTGCACGTCCCCTAATCTTCCGGCTCTACCCACACGATGTTGTTCTTATTAACGAACAACACCTTACCGTGGATATCCTGATGTTCAACATCTATAAGTACAATAAAGGGATTCTCCGTTTTGGTGAAGAGCTCTGATACCCGCTCTTTAATGCCGATGTTAACCCTGCCTACCAAAGTAGAGCCATCGGTGGTCCTAATCGAAATCTTTCTGTACTCCCGTTTGTAAGTATCCCTGCTTTCCTGCATATCCTTACCCTCCCTAACGGTCTACTAGCTTGCGGTGGTTTGTTGGTATTGACTAAGGCAGAGCCTTTCTTTAGCAGGGGCAGATGTCCTCCCTTCCTGAACCAAAGAGAAATACCACCGTTTTGGTGTTCCGGTGGAGCACAACATGCTCCCAAAGGGCAATCCTGAGGTTCTACGCTACTTTTGCCTCGTTTATTTGTCAAGCACTATGAACATGTGCTTCTGACGCAACGAGACACATGATAGATCATTCTAATTATTTCTCCTAAAGGATCTTTGTTATTTCATCGACCTCAAAATACGGGAGAGCCTTTGTGCCGTCAGGTGTCAGCATCGTTACCGAAGGTAGTCCGGCCACCCCAACATAACCGATATCAGTCATGGTAACCCCTTGCCTCAGAGCAGCCTTCAGGATTTTATCGGCCTCACGGCAAGGAGCTGTAACAAGAAGGCCGCCCGAGCCTATGACTCCCAGCGGATTGAGCCCATACGTATCGCAGAGAACTTTGGATTCGACGTAAACGGGAATGCGGCTCTCTTCTACCACAATCTCAACGCCGGCTGCCATGGCAAGCTCATGCAGACCATTTGCTAATCCCCCTTCGGTGATATCATGCATTGCGTTCACCTGCCCTTCTGTAAACGCAATACGCGCCTCTTCTACCACGCTAATTCCCGGATCAAAGAGAAAATGCTGTGCCTTCTTAATAAGATCTTTGGAAACCCCGCGAGACAAGAGCTCCCCTTCCCTTTCCCGTGCTATGAGGGATGTGCCTTCGATACAGATCCCTTTGCTCAGGAGAATGCGGTCCCCTGATTTAGCACCGGCCGTGGAGATCAGTTCACCTTTGTTAACCTCGCCCATCATCTGCCCAACCAGTATGGGGCGATCAAGGCCATAGGTTATTTCCGTATGCCCCCCAACCACCGATATCTTCAATTGCTCGCACGCCTGATGGATCTGGCGAAAAATGTCATCCACCAGTGCTTCGGTTCCTTTTGCTTCGGGCAAGAGAATGGTCACGGTGAACCAACGGGGGTCGGCTCCGGTGGCTGCAATATCATTGGCATTGACCATGACGCTGTAATAGCCGATTTCGCTGGTAGCGAACGTGATGGGGTCTGTCGCCACAACGAGTATCCTATCGCCCAAGTCTATGGCAGCGGCATCTTCTCCTATTCCGGGACCCAGGAGAACTCTTTTGTCAATTCGTGAGTATTTTCGGAGGAGCTTGCCAAGAATCCGGACATCGAGTTTTCCGGTCGGTAGCATAACTGTGCTCACCTTTCCTGCGCATCAAAAAAGGTAATCGGGAATCTCCGTTACACTGTCTAATACGAGATCGGCACCAGCTTCCAGGAATTCATTCCGTCCCGTTCTTCCCGTCAGCACGCCAATCGTCTTCATCGCCATACGCCTGCCCCCTTCGATGTCCATGGGGTGATCCCCAACCATTACACATCTATCAGCTTTGGAGACGGCCATCTCTTTCAAGGCCACCGACAGGTGATCAGGGTGTGGCTTGACATGGGTAATATTGTCTCTCGGAATGAACACATGACAGAAACGCTCGATATCCGGAAAAACCATCTTAACGGCTGTCTCGCAATTTCTGGTGATAACGCCGATTCTCATGCCACGGTTCTTTAAAGCTCCGAACATGTCAATCACTCCCGGAAATACCCTGCCATTCCTTGCCGCCCTTATTTCATGCTCGGTGACCAGTTCGTGGGCCTTATCGCGCAGCTCTTGACCTTTGAGCGGATCGTGTTTTGAGAGAAGCCTTGTCGCTTCGTCGATCATTTCGAGTATCAGCAAACCCTTGAAAGGTCCCGGGTCCAGGCCATATTCAGCTAAGAGCCCCTCCACTTCCTGACGCATGAGTTTGAAGTCGATATTAAGATGGACCAGGGTGCCATCAAAATCGAAAATCACCGCCTCCGCAAGCATATATCCTCTTTTTCTGTTCAAGGGGTCAAGATTAGACCAGATCTTCCTGGACATCAATGAAAATGTCCTGATGAGTAGATCCAAAACCGCATCAGCTCACAAACCAGGCTGCCGGTCTCCCGCAAGAGCTATGGCGGACTGGGCAGGCTGCCGCATGGAGTGAGGCGTTCGCGGATTCTACGAGTTAGGAATTAATCTTGATTTTCCGGGGAATCTTGTACGGGGAGAGATTGTCTCTGCACCACATCTGTAAGTCTTTTGTGCTCATTGCATGACCGGGCATTGGGAAAACCTCACCGGCAACAATATATCCAAATTTTTCATCCCACTCGCCCCAAATACGCGCTTCTCGGATTGCGGGGTGGTAGCCAAGGATCCGCTCCACCTCCTTTGGATAGACCTTCAGCCCCAGTATGTTGATCATGTCCTTTCTTAGGCCTGTGATGGTAAGATAATCTTCATGGTCCACATGTCCGACATCGCCGGTCTTGAACCAATCTTCTAAGAAGGCATTCTGGGTGTGTTCAGGTTGATTGAGATATCCGGAAAAAAGGTTAAGCCCTCTCACCAGCACCTCTCCTTCCTGCCCCGGGGGAAGGTCTTTGCCAGCATCATCAACCACCTTCACCTGGCAACAGGCCAAGGGATAGCCAACCGTTCCAAACTTGGGAGCCCGGTCAGCTCGGTTCCAGGTTACTACAGGTGAGGTTTCTGTGAGCCCATAGCCTTCGCTGATGAGCAAACCCAACTGTCTTTGGTAAGCCTGAAGGAGTTTCATGGGAATTGCTATGCCGCCGCTCGTCAGGTTATTGAGCTGTGAGCAGAGCCCAGGCCTCTCAGAAAGCGGTTTCATGATTGAGAAGTATATGGCCGGGACGCTAAAAACCTGCGTCGCACCATAGGCCTCCATAGTGCCCACAATCTTTCTCCCGCCCATGGCGGTATTGAGCAACAAGCAGGTCATGCCTCCTGCCAGCGGGGTTAGAAACCCTGTGGTAAAGCCGTAGGTGTGGAAGAGGGGTAGTATGCATACAACCACTTCACATTCCGAACCATCGTCTTTAAACGCCTCATCCGCAACAGAGACAGCATCATAGAAAAGACAGGCATGGGTAAGCTCTGCACCGAGGCCATATCCGTCTATGGCAGCAGTATATACAATCATGGCGCTGTCATCGGGCTCCATGACCTCACAAGTGCTGCTCGGTACGGATAGATCAAGTTCCCCAATAAACGTGGTTGAGGCGGCCTTTTCATCAAGGGTTATGATACGGGGGGATATCGGGGTCTCATTGATGAACTCATAGGCCTTATAGAGGCTCGCGATTGCACTGGCTTCACACATGACAACCTTGGGCCCGGTTTCGGATAAAAAATGAGCCAGCTCATAGTGTCCGATTCGGGGATTAGCGGGCACCAAAACAGCGCCCAACCGAAAGACAGCCAAAGCGACAAGGGCATAGTTTAAGGTGTTGGGTGATATGAGCAGGAGTCGATCATTTCTTTGCAAACCGAGCTTTTGGAGGCCATACACCATGCGGCAGACCCGATCGCGGTACTCTTGAAAGCTCAGCACCTCATCTGGCACAACAATACCATCTCGATTGGGATAAAGGTCGGTAAAATGATCCAGCAATGCGCCCAGGTTTCCCGGGAATTGGAACGAATCCTTCTGTAAGACGAGCTCAAAGTCAGCCTGCGAAGCTATATCCACTATTCTCCTCCCCGAAATCCAGTCTGATCAGGTTACTCGAAACCCTTGTCATCACAAGTGGTGCTGAAGATTCCTTCACTCAGGCAAAAACAACTTATTGTCCCCCTGCAATCTCGTTTCGCCTCGGACGGCACTGTAAGGCTTACATCGGAAGGATGGAGCATAAGAGAAAGGGATTACTGTGTCAAGCACATACCTTATCTAACTCCGAAACCAAGTATTCCTTTCCTTTGACAGGCCTTAGAATCCTTTTACTTAAGAAGCCTCGTCTTACTTTCCGTAACAGTTCAAACCTGTAAATCTCTCCCGATAAGCTTTCAGGAGCGGTGTGAGGTTCCTCTCCGGTTTGACAACGTTTTTCAATCTCCCCCTGATCTCTGAAGCATTGAGCACGACATTTAGTTTTCGGCTTGGAATGTCGATCTCAAGGATATCACCGTCTCTTATTGCCCCGATTGCTCCGCCATTATGAGCCTCCATTTCAACATGGCCGATACACGGCCCCGTTGTTGCACCTGAAAACCTTCCGTCCGTAACAAGGGCCACCCTCGTGTACCCCGCTCCTTTGAGTGCATCGGTGGGAGTTAACATCTCGGGCATTCCCGGTGCCCCTGCTGGCCCTTGAAATGGGAGCACAACCACATCTCCCTCGCGAATATCCTTTGCTTCAATCGCATCGAGCAAATCCCTTTCCGTATGGAACACTCGAGCCGGCCCTGAGTGGACCATCATATCATTCTGCACGGCAGTCTGCTTTATTATGGCGCTGTTGGCGATATTTCCCTTGAGCACCGCTATGCCCCCTTCAGGCGAGCAGGCGTTATCCTTAGTCCTGATAACGTCTTTATCAAGGACTCTGCCCTCTTCCGCTATTTGTTTTATGCTCTTTCCGTTTAAAGTCGCTGCATCCTTCAGTGCATCCCTCAGTCGATTCAAGATTCCCGGAACGCCGCCTGCTCTGTCAATGTCTGCCATTTCATGGGGCCCGGCGGGGATTACTGAGCACAGATTCGGCGTTTGCCTCGAAATAGTGTCGAACATATCTATGTCGATATCAACGCCGGCCTCCGCTGCTATTGCCGGGATGTGTAAGACCGTGTTCGTCGAGCCTCCCATGGCCATATCGACCCGTATCGCATTTTCAAATGCCTCCTTGGTCATTATATCCCGGGGCTTTACATCCTTTTTGACGAGTTCAACTATCCTTCTACCCGATTCATACGCCTGGTCCCTCTTTAGAGGATCAATCGCAAGCGTTGTGGCGCATCTGGTTGGCGACATCCCCAACACCTCTGTCACTACTGCCATGGTGTTTGCCGTGTACAGACCAACGCACGAACCTGCCCCACACGTCATGAGTGGGAGAAGGCTTTCAGCCTCCTCTGGCGCCAATCTCCCGCCCTTAACCTGACCGACAAAACCAAAACCCTCGATAGGATGGTGCTTCTTTCCGTCTATTATATTCGCCTTCATCGGCCCGCCAGTAAATATGATGGTGGGAATATTGAGCCTTCCTGCCGCCATGAGCATTCCGGGTGTGATTTTATCGCAGTTTGTGACCCCGACCCAACCATCTAAGGAATGGGATAGGGCCATTATTTCAATATTATCTGCTATATGTTCCCTGCTCGGGAGGCTGAGCCTCATCTCTATGAACATAGCAATGCCATCACAAACACCTGGCACGCCCCATTCCAAGGGAACTCCGCCGGCATCCCTTATGCCTCTTTTGACCTCCTGGGTCAGGTCGTTGAGGTGAATGTGCCCCGGAATAATATTGTTGTAACTGTTGGCAACGCCAATAAAGGGTTTGCCGAGAACAAGATCCTCAGCAGTCAGGCCCGTACTGAGAAGCAGTGCCCGGTGGGGCAGTGTTTCGATGTCTTTCTTTAACTTATCTGAACGCATGCTTGAACTCCTAGAAATTAAAGCTTCCCCGCATAGCACAAAAAAGGCTGAACAATACAAGGCAGAAATGAACCAGTAAAATCCGCTGACAGGTAGCGGAAGTATAGGGTAGCATTACTGACGTGTCAAGCGGTGGGGCCTTTCTGGACCCCAACCTTTCAAAATTTGATTTCCATCTCTTCGGCCGGACGGGGGAGCTCTTTCTTGCCCTGCAATTAACGTGAGAAATCGCCATTCGCCTGACTCACGGGAAATCGAGATACGGCATTCACAATGTTTTTGAATGCATGTTCCTGAAGCGCTGCAAAGGACATCAGCCCATAATTCAATTGAAGACTGCAATCTCGCAGGGATTTTGCCCTTGACAATGGTGTGCCATCAGTCTAATTTTTGCGGGCTGGTCCCCATGAACCACCCTTCAGATGTGGGAAACTGAAGCCAAGGTGCATTTTTACATTATGCAACAGGATCCCTAAGAGAACAAACCGTTCACGTTGACATTCAACATTCCACATGATGAGAGGCCTGACATGAGAAAAAAACATCTATTCGTTCTCTGGTTGCTGTTAGCTGTCTTATTGCCGTTCAGTGCAGGCGCAAAACAGAAAACCATCAAGCTAAAACTTGCGACGGTGATCCCGGCAAAACACGCATATAATTTGGCGGGAATGGAATTCGCCAGGCGCATCAAAGATGCTACCGGGGGGTCCATAGAGATACGTGTCTTTCCGGGGGGTCAGCTCGGAAAGGGAGAGAGAGAAGTCCTTGAAGGGATGCAAATCGGGAGCATCGATCTAGCGGTAACCGCCACAGGCCCTATCTCCGGCTTTAGCCCGAGCATGATGGTCCTGGACTTGCCGTTCCTGTTTCGGGATTACAGCCATGTCGATGCAGTACTTGACGGGCCTATTGGACGCAGTCTACTGGATAATTTGGAGAAAAATAGACTCAAGGGACTGGCATTTTTTGAGAATGGATTCAGAAACTTCACCAACTCGGCCCGCCCATTGCTAAAGCCCGAAGACTTCAAGGGGTTGAAGTTTCGAACCATGGAAAACCCCGTACATCTCGATTCTGTCCGTCAGCTCGGGGCCCAGGCGGTCCCCATGAGCTGGGGTGAGGTTTATACATCGCTCCAAACAAAGGTTATCGATGGGCAGGAGAATCCAGTAGCTATCATCCACGCCTATAAAATGAACGAGGTCCAGAAGTACCTGAGCTTGACCGGGCACTTCTATTCCCCAGCACCCTTGACCATGAGCTTAATAAGGTTTCGGTCTCTAAAGCCGGAATGGCAGAAGCTCTTCATCGAAACCGCTGTCCAAGTAGCCGCTTTTGAGAGAAGCATTATTCGGGATAACGAGCAGAGGCAGCTTAAGGATCTGAAGGCTTGGGGGATGGATGTAAGAACTGTTGACAAAAGCGCTTTCTTCAAAGCAACTCAGCCTGTCTATGAGAAATACATGAAACAGTACCCAGACTGGAAGCCGGTCATAGCGGAAATCGGTGGAACGAAATAGTCCACCTGCAAAGGTACTATCCACCTCCGGTCAAAAAGCCCACTATGGAGCGGACGAGCACTATTATTAACAGGATAGCGGAGACTGCCCTGTTGGTGATAATCTCCGTGATGGCCAGCGTCGTTTTCGTGGAGGTGCTATTCAGGTATGCCCTCATGCTACCTCTTTTCTGGACAGAGGAGTTCGCGCGGTATTGCCTGGTTTGGTCCTCTTTGCTCGGCGCCGGTGTTGCGCTGAAACGGGGTGAACATATCGCCGTTACGTTCTTCGTTGATAGAATTCCCGGAGGCATGAGGCCACAGGCCGCCTTACTTGTTTCGGTTTTTATTGCCCTTTTCCTCATAGTCATTCTCTGGGGCGGTGTCCATCTCGTCATACTAACGCGCCATCAGCTTAGCCCTGCGATGCGCATTCCCATGGCATGGCCATACCTGGCAATTCCCATCAGCTCCCTTATCATGCTCATTCATGAACTCACTTTCATACACAAACGATTGAGGTCGATAGTCCTTGATAGGGGATACGGAAACGAACCGGTTGAAAGGTAGGCCGGATGTTGGTTGCCTCTCTACTCATCTCTTTCGCCTTTTTCCTCGTGATCGGGGTGCCCATTGCCTTTGTGCTCGGTTTAACTCCCGTGGTGGCATTTCTCTTTGAAGGAGAAATCCCCCATATGCTTGTTGCCCAACGGATATTCACCGGTATGGATAATCCCGTGCTCATGGCCATCCCGTTCTTCATTCTCGCCGGAAACATCATGAGTGCTGGACAAATGACCCGTAGGCTGGTAGCTTTCTGCAACATTTTGGTGGGTTCATTCAGAGGAGGGCTGGGTTATATCAATGTATTCATTAGCATGGTTTTTGCCGGGATTACCGGTGCAGCGGTCGCCGACACGAGCGCCATCGGATCAGTGCTGATCCCGGCCATGAAGAAGGAGGGATATGATAGCAGCTTCTCTGCTGCGGTTACCGCTACATCCTCCACTATTGGGCCGATCATCCCACCATCAATCCCATTCATCATCTATGGTGTTCTTGGGGAGGTCTCCATTGCCTCGCTTTTCTTGGCAGGCCTTATTCCAGGTGTATTGCTGGGAATTGTCCAAATGGGTGTTGTTGCCTACTACGCTCGCCAGAGGAATTACCCTAAGGGCTCGCGTATATCCTTGAGGCACGCTTTCAAGGCAACATTTGATGCAACCCTGGTCTTAATGATGCCCCTCATCATATTGGGAGGAATCTTGAGCGGCATATTCACTCCTACCGAGAGTGCCTGTGTCGCTGTTTTCTACTCACTCATTGTCAGCCTTTTCGTTTATAGAGATATCGCACTCAGGGATCTGCCAAAGATCATTATCAATACGGGTATAACGAGTTCTCTGGTGATGCTGGTTATCGGAACGGCCAGCATTTTCTCGTGGCTTCTTGCGAGCGAAGAGATTCCCCGATACCTGACCAAGGCGGTCATTACAGTCACCCATGACCGCATTGTAATCTTACTGCTCTTAAATGTCGCTTTGCTTATGGTGGGTACCTTCCTGGAAACTACTGCATCTTTGATCATACTGACCCCCGTCTTAATGCCACTTATGCAGAATATCGGGGTAGACCCGCTCCATTTCGGGGTTATTCTCGTTCTTAATCTCGTTATCGGCCTTACCACTCCCCCCGTTGGGGTATGTCTCTTCATTGCATGCGCTATCGGCGGGGTGAAGCTTGAGCAGATTACCAAGGCGATACTCCCGTTCCTTCTGGCCTCTATCGCAGTACTTCTTTTTGTAACGTACTGGGAGTCTCTGGTATTAGCCATTCCCAAATTCTTTGGCTACACACCTCTTTTCGGAACAGGATAAGGCAATGCTCCTGGGTTCGAACGCAGAGATGCTCCCTTGCCAAGCCTGTCCAGCCGCCTGAAGCTTTTTCGCAATATCCTCCGGTAGGGAT
>CP070657.1:2474603-2479685 GCA_020355085.1 Deltaproteobacteria bacterium | reverse complement strand
TAACGGTCCTGATTTTTCTCCCATTACTGAATGCCAGTTTCCACGTGCTCTGGCTCAGCTCAAATGCCATGTACAAAATTCCCAATTCTGTGCTATCTTCTTTTCGTAGGGTTCTTTGAGTCTTTTCCATCTTAAGCCTCCTTTGGTTAATTTTTGGGTTATACAGTCTTTACCACCAAACGGCTGCTCAAGGAACCCTGCATAGTATCTATTAAAACGTAATCTACAGCCCTTGAGAAATTTTGAGATATGATTTTCAGATCTTTGTTTCCTCCAGTAACTCTCACCTAGGTCGAAGCAGTTCATTTCAGTCACTCCTTTTCATCCGTCCAGACTCTTGGTTTGGTTTCTTTCACATCCTCCGAGTCCCTTGCTCGCGGCGCAGGCAAAGCAAGGCGAAAGGATGACTAGTCCCCTGCTCCTCTTGATGATCTTTCCTATTATGGCTTTTGGCTCTGCTGTCACCAGATTGTAACCGTGATTTGGGGGTAATGTTTTGTGAGGTGGTTGGGTCCGCCGTTCCGAAAAAATGGCAATCAGTGCAAAAAAAAGGGCAGGCCGAAACCTGCCCTCCTCCAAAAAGGAGGCGATAAAAAAGAAACCCATTACTAACATAACAGGAAAATCTATCTAGTCAAGCAAAAAGCTACAGAACCTGCGCCCTCCTCTACAAGACCATCGCGGCATGGATCATCGCGAAAGAAGAGCACTCCGACCGACACAAGATCTATCGCTCCGGTGTAGTCAGCAACTACGTCGGGGAAACCAAGAAAAGGCTGAAAAAGGTTTTTCTCAAAGCCTGGCCTAAAAACCTCATGCTTCTTATAGCCGGAGCCGAACTCCTCATGGACAAAAGATAAACGGTAAACGATGTGAGCTACCGGCACGTCAACACATATTGTCGAAAATCATCTTTCGTCAGAAATTCTTCCTGAAAAAGGAGAAGACTCATATCCTTATATTCAGGACTGGCTTGCTGATACTCCATATTCAGCAAGCCAGATGCTTTGGGTGAGTAAAGTCTATAGGTTATTCCATTCTTATCGTCACAATTTCGCGCTGGTTGTGACCCTATTGCTGTGCGAGTCCAGCCTCCTGCAGGTACTTCAGGGCGCCCGGATGATATGGTACCCCTATGTTCTTTATGAAGGCTTGTTCTTTTCTGAGATTTTTGAATGAGCGATCCTTGTTCAGCTCCGGCAAATTTTCCCAGAATGCCTTTGTCACTGTATATGCCAGATCGTTCGGTAGATCATCCCGAGCGATTAACACCACACATCCGCCGAATGTTCTGATCTGAGCCGGCTGCCCTTTATAGGTGTTCGCAGGTATCACAAAATCTGCGAGACCCCCTACTTCGTCCATAAACCTATTGAGCACATCATCAGGGATAGCGATTAGCTTTACTTTAATATTGGAGGCAAGCTCTAGAAGCCTTCCATGCCCTAGACTAAATATGTTTCCCGATGCGTCGATCACTCCATCCTGCAAAGCTGTAAAGGCCTGACCTGTTGCCATCTCAAACACCTTAATATCGCTGAGCTTTATATTCGCGACCTTTAGCAGTGTTTCGTTGAAAAACCGTGTTGTTTGGGCAGGCAAACCGATGTTCATCTTTTTTCCCACCAAATCGTACATCGTGTTTATTCCCGCTGCCTCCCTGGTAACCAGGTGATATGGAGCCACCATAACCGTAAAAAGTACCCTTACCCTTTTTTGTGGGTGACCCTGGAAGGGGCCTTTGCCTTCATAGACATCTGCCATGGCGGCAGAATCTTGCATTCCTATGTGTATTTGTCCGCCCGATACCAGCTCTACATTTTCGTTCATCCCTGCCGTAGCTTGAGAGGAGATGCGAACGGCATCTTGGGTGCTATTTATGTGTTTCGCTATCTTACCACCCCACACATATGGACCCGATCCTGCGCCTGCAGATCCTAAAGCCCAGTTTTCCATGGAATGCACACTCGAAACGCTGAGACCTCCCACCATGCAAATGGCAGTGATCAAGAAGAATATCTTTCTCATTTCCTTTCCTCCTTTCTTCCCTACGTGAGTATTGACAGCCATCCTCTTCTTATAAATGGTATAAATTTCCACCTCCTTTCTATTGATTTCCCCTTATCGGTTCCTTATCCGGATTCACTCGCCGGTACCTTCTCATTTGGCTCAAGACAACGAAAGTGATGCATATAAACCCAATAATGAGGTGAACAACCCATTGACTAAAAATGATAGCAAATGAACCAAAGCCCAGCAAGAGGGATTTCGGAAAAGACAGATCGGTAAGCAGATACCGTTGCATTGCAAATGAGAATCCTGAAACAGCGATCAGACCACAAGAAGATGTTATTAGGATATCAATCCAGGTTCCTTCCATGAGATACCCTGGATACAGTACAAAGCTGAAAGCTATGAAAAAGCCCGGTAAGCTGTAAATAAAAGACAGCCATGCCGTTTTCCACCAATTAGCGCGAGCAATTCCTGCCGCAACCACTGCAACCACAGCGATCGGAGGGGTTGAACCTGACTTGATTGCAAAGAAAAAGATAAAGAGATGTGAACCAAGCTCTGAAAAACCCATCTCAACGAGTGCCGGTGCCACAAAGATCCCAGAGAGAAGGTAGGCAATCGGCGTGGGCAAGCCCATTCCCAAGATAATCGAGATTGCCATGGCCATTACTAAAGCTAAAATAGGGGAACCGCCCGCCGCGCTCAGGATGATCTCTGACAATCTATGCCCTAACCCCGTTATAGTGAAAGCCTGCTGGACGACGCCTATTACGGCAATTAACGCAGTTAGCTCCGCGCACATCTTCACCCCATTTGCAAAAATGGAGTAAACGCCCCTTACGCCAAATCGTGTCTTTTTCTGTATCTGGTTGATGGCCACTGTTATGAGCACGGTTACCAGTCCCGCATAGGTAGGGCTTAATCGCATAACCAGAAGAAGGTAGAAAAGAATTATGATGGGAACAAGATAGTGGATTCCCTGCAAAATGACTCTTCTTGTTCTTTCCGTTTGTCTTAGTCCCCGCATTCCGAGTTTGACCGCTGCTAGATCGATTACAATAAATACGGAAACATAGTAGAGTACTGCAGGTATGATCGCAGCTAAAGCTATTCTCGAGTAAGGTATTCCGGTCAGTTCTGCCATTAGGAACGCCCCCGCGCCCATAATGGGGGGCACGAGCTGGGCCCCTTCCGAGGCCACCACTTCAATGGCCCCCGCCACATGCGGCATAAAGCCGGACTTTTTCATGAGAGGAATGGTTATAGATCCGGTGGTGACGACATTTCCAATAGAACTTCCTATCATAGAGCCCGTAAAACCACTTGCGAGCACTGCGCTTTTTGCCGGTCCCCCTCTCGTTTTGCCGACCAAAGAATTCGTGAGTTTGAGGAAAAAATCAGATGCCCCAGTTTGTTGCAACGCCGTACTAAACAGCATAAACATGAAGATATAAGTCGATGCCACGGCCAGTCCGAGCCCGAAAATCCCCTCATGAGAGAATGCAGTGAGGTAAATAAATCTCTTAAATCCCATACCAGCATGAGAAAATGCACCGGGGACGTAGTTTCCAAAAAACGTGTAGGCAATAGCGCAGAGCGCAATTGCAAACAATGGCAGGCTAATTCTCCTCACGGCCTCAAGAACAATCAAAATAATCAGCATACCTGCGAGTAGTTGCACAGGGGAAAGATATGTGCCTCCTATTGCCGCAAGGATATTTTTCCAAAATATGACTACATAGCCCAGAGAGAAAACAGCGGCAATCAACAAGAATGTATCAATAAAAAAAGCAACATGCCCTTTCCCCAGAGGTTTTGTTGACCAGAAAAATATTATTATCATGACACCTAGGAAAATGGCGCGATGGACAATGGTCGTTTTGTAGGGGCCCCATATGGTTGCATAGAAAATATAGGCACAAAGTAAGACGGCAAACAGAGACACCACCTTTTCAATGAGTTCATGCTTTATCGAATCTTTCTGCATATTAACTCGATGGAAGAGTGTTGCACAAATCAGAAGCACTTGAGTCTTGCTTGGATAAACTCTTTGGTTATAAATCTACATCAATCTGAAGTGTTATATTAAAACGGATACTCACGCGGGGTCAGCTGCATGCTGATCCACCGTAGTTCGGTGAATTCCTCTAACCCGGCACGGCCGCCGAACCGGCCCCACCCACTGTCCTTGACGCCGCCAAAGGGCACCTGCGGCTCATCGCCGACCGTCTGATCGTTGATGTGTACGATCCCTGATTCAATACGCTCGGCAAGGGCAAGGCCCTTGGCGAAATCGCCGGTAACCACAGCCGCCGAAAGCCCGTAGGCGGTATCGTTTGCTACGGCCACGGCCTCGTCTTCGTCTTTCACCTCGATCACCGATACCACCGGGCCAAAGGTCTCCTCACAGGAGAACGGGCTACCCTGTTTTACGTTGGTTAACACGGTGGGGTGGTAACAGAGCCCCTCTGAAGTACCGCCGCACAGGATCTTAGCGCCATCACGGACTGCGGCATCCACGTTTTCCTTGACCTGGTTGAATTGCTGTTCGTTGATGAGGGGGCCGATGATGGTGTCGGGTTCTTTGGGATTGCCGACCTTGAAGGTCGAGACCTTGCTGACGAATTTGTCGGTAAACTCCCTGGCAACTGGTTTTTCCACGATGAGCCGGCGGGTGGACATACAGATCTGCCCCTGGTGGAGAAATGAGCCGAATGCCGCAGCATTGACGGCCTGATCGATGTCGGCATCGCGCAGGATGATCATGGGGTTCTGCCCGCCCAGCTCTAGGGCCACCCGCTTCAGGTACCGGCCTGCCTTTTCCGCGAGCTGACGGCCCACTGCGGTGGAACCGGTCAGATTAATACGGCGCACCTTCGGGTGTTCGATGAATGCGTCTCCGATCTCACCGCTTCCCCCGGGTCCGTTGGTGACGAGATTGAGTACACCTTTGGGAAAACCGGCTTCGTGAAAGACCTCTGCAAGCACCACCCCTCCTGCTGCGGCCGATTCGGTTGAGGGCTTGAGAATGGCCGTGTTTCCATAGGCAATGGGCATGCAGATCGAGCG
>CP070657.1:2458447-2474503 GCA_020355085.1 Deltaproteobacteria bacterium | reverse complement strand
ATGAGAAAAAGCTCCAGCCACCTGTCGCTCTGGTAAAGCCCAGTCCTGCAACATCTATTAGTATGTCGACAGCGGCCAGCGGCAGGAAAAGGAGCAGCAAGGCCCAAGGTTTTTCGAATAAAGTCGCCAGCCTTGAAACGAGACTCGTGCCCGTTTTCTTGCCGGGAAGGAGGAGCGGCAAGGTAATCAAAGAGAAGACAAAAAGGTACAGCAAGTACCACAGGTGCATGCCTGCCCAGGCAAAGTTCCCCCCAAAACCATACATGCCATCGAAATAGTGAGGATAGAACTGGAAAAAAGAACCGGTAAACTGTGACTGGGTCAGTCTTTCAAGGTAGACCTGCGGCGGGGCAAGCACGAATATGCCTACCAGCACGAGGGGGATCAAGATTCGGAGGACCCTTTCCTTGATAAAGACGCCGGCGGTTCGAAAGCAAAGGGCATAATACACGGCTGCCCCGGAAAGGATAAAGAAAAGCGGCATCATCCAATGGTTCAGGAATCCAACAAGAATCGTGGGCCCGATGCCGGTTGTAGGATTCTTAACGTGCCATCCCGAGATAGAATCGTAGAATCGGGCGTTATGAAACAGGAATATGGAGAGCATGGCCAGGACCCTCAACCAGTCTATGTAGTAAAGTCGTGCAGGTTTGCCGGTTGTTTCGACTGGGTTGGCCACTTTAGCAGTTTCCATGTTACCCTCCTTTGACCAATCACCCTCCATGCAAGATGTAGCGGATCACTCGTTATATGTATCGTTATTCTGTTGTAGGGCAGAACGGTTTGGGATATTGGTACACTTCGTCTTAGATTGTGCTGCCGATCTGTAGCCTGCTATTGCCTGAATCCGGAGTCTTTGTTGCGGCCGCCCAGTCAATAGAACATGTCGGTGAATAAGGGGCCGGTAGCGAATTATTAGATTGTTGCGCATGGGATCGTACAATGAGTCGATCGGTCGGGTCCATTGTGTGGCGGCAAGAAGATTGCTTTTTCTTATGCAAACACGTATGCGTCGAATGGGAACGACAGAGTTGGCATTTACCTCACTAGGCACTACTTTAAGTCTAAAGGAGAAAAAACGGTTCTTCAATACATTTCTTGAGGCCCAGCGCCTTAGGCCCCGGATTTGATGAACGGAGTGGGGTATAGCTTTGTGAGAAGCGACTATGCCAACCCTTTATGTTCGCTTTTAGCCGCCCATTCGCATTCCCCGTATACAGGGCACATGTCACATCGGGGCCGCCTGGCTCTACAGATCTGCCTGCCGAATTCGATGAGGCATAGATGGGCCGCCTGTCTCTTTTCTGGCGGAATAACGGCCTCGTATGCCAATCTAATGTGCTCATAGCCGGCGTTATCCGCAACCATCTGCCACCGCTTGGCGATCCGAGCGATGTGGGTGTCGACTGCGAAGCTTTCCCGCCCGCATACGATTGAGAGAAACACATCGGCCGTCTTATATCCTACACCGGGTATTTGCAGCAGTCTCTCCCGGGCCACATCGAGGGGCAGGTTGGCGAAGTAGTTCAGGTCGCCGCCGTATTCCTCGAGGATGATCCGGGCAAGCTGCTTGATCCTGGGCGCCTTGATATTGTAAAGGCCCGATGGCTTAATACAATCCTTAATCTCCTCCACTTCTGCGTCGGCCAAGACCGCGGGAACAACCTGAAAGCGTTTCCGCAGATTTTCAAATCCCTGTACCGTTGCCTCTCGGGAGGTGTTTTGGGAAAGGATGGTGGAAACCAGTCTCTCAAAGGGCGTCAATGGCACGTACCATCTTCTCTCAGGAACATGCTCGATAATCTTATCAATCCTGGCTATGATGGAATTCATGAATATAAGATTTTACCAGCAACGGAAAACCAGTGCACAAGCCCCTTCTGTCCTATAGAGCGAGCTGCCGAGGCGATGGAATGCCCCGCGCTTTGATAGGGTAATGATGCCCTCTGTTTTTGTTTCACGAAAACCCGCACATGATATAGAAGGATACGGGATTCCGCAATACCTTTCCTGTAAATCGAAACATTGTCCTGCGAAGTCCCAGAGAGCGTGCAGCAAGAGACAAGACCAATGGCATGTGTATTGCTTTAGAGAGGGTGTCCGTATTGTGGGGAGCCAAGGCAATAAACGATATGGGTATTTGTCATGTTTCTTGACAGGAATCGGCCACAAAACCTATTATGATGCTTTCACGCAAGCACATTCCAATGAGTGGAGTAAGATATGGCTCACAGGCTTCTGGTATTGTGCGGAACATCTGTTCTGCTGGCACTGCTGATAATTGGGTGTGAGAATTTCAACTCCGATGAAAAGATTCAGCCCCCTGCACGCAAGGGAAACGACCTGCCCACGGTGAGGGTTGCGGCGGTGAGGCGTGGGGATATCTCCGTGCCTATTTTTGCCACGGGCACTATATTCCCTCAACACGAATCGAAGATAGGGCCAAAGATATCGGGCACCCTTGAGGCGGTGTACGTGGATGAGGGCGACGAGGTTACAAAGGGGCAGATCCTGGCCAAGCTGGACCAGGAGAACATCCTGATCGGGAAGCGCCAGTGCGAGGCATCGGTGAGGGTGGCCCGGGCCCAGCTCAAAGAGGCCCAACTCCAAGAGGAGAACCTACGGAAGGAGAAGGCCAGACTAGCCAATCTCCATGAGAAGCGGGCCATCTCGCAGCAGCGATACGACGATATCGTGACGGCCCATTCCATGGCGGTCACCAGGCTGGAGATACTGACGGCCCAGATCGTGAGTTGTAAGGAGAACCTGGCTATGGCGGACCAGAAGCTCAAGGATTCGGTTATCCTCGCGCCCTTCTCCGGCATCATCGTGAAACGCCTGGTAAACCGAGGCGAATATGTAACCACGATGCCGCCAACGGTGCTCTTCGTTATCGTGAACGTCGACAAGGTCAAAACTGAAGTTACCTTGCCCGAGGTTCACCTCGCGCGCGTTGCAAAGGGTAATCGAGTGGAGATCACGGTGGATGTCTACCCGGGCGTGCAGTTCGGAGGGGAGATTTCGACTATCAATCCCTTGGTAGATCCGGTGAGCAGGGCGTTTACCGTGAAGATCGAAATCCCCAACAGGGGCCATCGGCTCAAGGCCGGGATGTTCGCCAGGGTTACGCTGTACCCCAAGGTCCACAAGGGAGCCCTTGTAGTTCCCTTTAAGGCAGTACTGCAGCGGGACGGCAAAACCGGCGTGTTCGTAATTAATGGTGATAGGGCCCTATTTCAACCGGTTACCGTGGGCATTACCGATGAAAACGAGGTGGAGGTCATCGAGGGCCTTGCGCAAGGCGAGGAGGTTATCAGCGATGGGCACTATGGAATGGCCGATAACACCAAGGTACAGGTGCTGAGGGAGCAATGAACATACCGGCATTCTCCGTTCACAGAAAGATCACGGTCCTGATGTTAACCCTGATCGTTTGCCTGTTCGGCGTCATATCCTTTATGAGGATCGGTATCGATATGATGCCCGAGCTTGAGTACCCTTTTGTTTCCGTAGTCACCGGGTATGAAGGCGTGGCCTCTGAGGACATTGAAAACCAAATTACCAAGCCCATAGAGGAGGCGGTAAGCACGGTAAAGCGGGTGAGCAGGGTAAGATCCGTATCCAAGGAGGGCATATCCGTGGTCATGATCGAGTTTGAATGGGGCACCCTTCTGGATTTTGCCGCTCAGGATGTCCGGGATAAGATCTCGTGGATAACGGATTACTTCCCTGAGGAGGCTGATACCCCATTGGTGGTAAAATTTAACATGTCGGACTCGCCGATCCTCTTCTACGGTGTCACCGGAATGGAGGACACCATGAGGCTTCGCCGGTATCTCAACGACAATGTGAAGGGCAGGATCGAGCGGCTGGAAGGAGTGGCAGCCTGCTGGATCACCGGGGGATTGGAGCGAGAGATCAATGTGCTGGTTGACCGGGATCGGCTGAGGGCATACCACCTGTCCCTTGATCAGGTGATCGCCGCGCTGAGAGGGGAAAATCTGAATATCTCGGCCGGACACGTAGTTCAGGGATATACGGAGTTCTTGGTGAGGACCATGGGCGAGTACAAATCCGTAGGGCCGATTGCCAATACCGTTGTGGGCATGCACAACGGCACGCCCATCCACATAAAGGACATCGCCACGGTTAAGGATACGCACAAGGAGATTCGTAGTTACTCCAGGACCAACAGAAAAGACTCGTTGGTGATGATGATCCTGAAGCAGTCGGGGGCCAATACGGTTACCGTCATAGACCGGGTAAAGGAGGCCCTCAACGGCATGAAGGATGAGTTACCCCAGGACATTGCCTTTCATCCGGTGATCGATTTTTCCCGTATCATCAAGAAGGTTGTCAAAAGGACGAACTTCAATGCAATTCAGGGGGGTATCCTGGCTATCATGGTAATTCTGGTGTTCCTGGGTAGCTGGAGGCCAACCCTGATTATCTCCCTGGCCATTCCCTTGTCGGTGGTGACGACCTTTATGGGCATTTATGGCCTGGGCTATACCTTTAATATCATGACCCTGGGCGGTCTGGCCCTGGGGATCGGCATGCTCGTGGATAATGCGGTGGTGGTCATAGAGAACACCTTTCGTCATCTCGATGAACTGGGCGAGGACCGGAACGAGGCCGCCAAGGCCGGGGCAACAGAGGTGGGAATGGCCATAACCGCCTCTACGCTCACTACCATGGCCGTGTTTTTTCCCATGGTGCTGACCTCGGGAATCGCGGGCAAGCTGTCCCGCCCCCTCGCCTTAACCGTGTGCTTGGCCCTGCTCGCCTCCCTGTTCGTCTCCCTTACGATCGTACCCATGATCGCCTCTGCTCTCTTGAAGGGGAGAAAGGCACAAGAATCGAGCCCAAGGAAACGCAGGTTTGAACCGGTCAGGAACGTGTATCGAAGGGCCCTTGGCTGGACCTTGAGGCATCGCAAGACGGTGATCGGAGCCACGCTGCTGCTTTTTGCCGGAAGCGTGTACATGGTGCCCCGGTTGGGGTTTGAGTTCATGCCCACCCAGGATATGCCCATTCTCTCCATGATGGCCAAGATGCCGGTGGGCACCAACCTGGAGGAGACGAACAGGGTGATCGGGAAGATCGAGGATACCCTTTTTGATCAGCCCGAAACCGAGCACGCCGCCCTCGTGATCGGGCTCACCGAAACGAGCAAGATGGACCTCGCCTGGGGCATGGGCACAGCAGATGTGAATGAGGCCCAGATCATGGCCAAGCTTGTCGACAAGGAGCAGCGGATCAGGTTGTCGGATGAGATAACCGATGCCATAAGAAACCGGCTTCCCAAGGTTGAAGGCGCCGAATTCACCTTTGTTGACTTGGGCGAGATGATGATGGGAGCCGGGAATGAATCGCCGGTGGAGATAAAGATCTTCGGCAAGGACCTCGCGGTGCTGAAGGAAATTGGCGAATCCATTGCCGAGGCCTGCCAAGACGTGGCCGGGCTCCGCGATGTGGAGTTGAGCCTGAAGGACACCAAACCAGAGCTCCGAATCACGGTGGATAGGGAAAAGGCGTCGCAATTGGGTCTTTCAGTGGGGTCCATCGGCAGGACCATTAAAGAGGCAGTCCAGGGAGTGGTGGCCAGCAGATATCGCGTAGGGGGCGATGAGTACGACCTCAGGGTGCGGTTGCAGGATCTGGACCGTAACTCGATTGCCGATGTGCGAAATATCAATATCCCGTCCCCCCTCGGCTACCAGGTTCCCCTCTATCAGGTCTCTGAAATCGAATACGGCAAGGGGCCCGTGGAGATAACCAGGGAGGACCAGGAGCGAAAAGTCACGGTGAAGGCGAACACCTTTGGGCGAGATATCGGCGGAATCGTTGAGGATATCAAAAAGAAGGTCGCGCACCTAACGATACCCGAAGGGTACTTCGTGAAGTTCGGAGGTAGGTACGAGGATATGCAGGATGCCTTCTCCTCCCTTTCATGGGCATTAGTCATCGCCATTATGCTGGTCTACATGATTATGGCGGCCCAGTTCGAGTCGCTGCTCACGCCCTTTGTCATCATGTTTACCGTGCCATTGGGGTTTATCGGCGTTATTGCCGGGCTGCTTGCCTTTGGAAGGACCCTGTCAGTACCCTCGCTCATGGGGATTATGATCTTGACCGGCATTGTGGTAAACAACGCCATTGTGATGATTGACTACATAAATCGACTCAGGAAGAGGGGAATGGCCTTTCAAGAGGCCATTATTGAGGGGGCGGCGGTAAGGGTGCGGCCTATATTGGTAACCGCCATTACCACTATTCTGGGCATGCTTCCCATGGCCCTAAGCCATACTGAAGGTGCGGAACTCAGATCACCCATGGCCATAGCCGTGGCATCGGGTTTGCTCTTTTCCACGTTTCTGACCCTCTTTGTAATACCCATCGCCTACAGCATCGCAAACAGGGTGTCTTACAAGAAGAAGCGGTAGGTATCCACAGCCGGGTTGGCCGCTACTGCGGATGAAATCAGGATGGTGGCTCGGGAGGTGCTTATACGCGGGAGAAGAGCCCCTGAAACGGTGCGTGGTATCGGCGTCTAATCCTTGCCCGTTTCCTTAATGGTATCTGTAAATACCTTATAGAACTTCTCGTTATCGGAGATCCCCTTCTTCAGTACCAAGGAGAGGTTGACAAGATCGTCTGTGTTGATGACCAAATTGGCGCTCAACCCAAAGGCCTTCAGAAGATCCATGGTCTTGAATTTCTTGCTGAGCAAAGCCAAGAAAATCCGTCTTCTCACACTCATCGATAAGCTATTGAGGTAATTGATGACCGGGCTTTCTTCAAGGGAAAGCCCGTCGAAGCCGTCGGAGAGCATAATCAGGTCAAAGTGGTGGAAGAGGAGCTTGCCCATAGCCTCTCGTATTGAGCTCGGCACAACGGTTCTATAGGTTAATTCCTCAAGGACCGAGGTGATCTCCTCCGCGGATTTGGCATCTCCGTGCAGGACAAGGGCGAGCTTGGTTCCCTCCTCGTAGAATTCCAGAGGGCTGATATCTTCATCGTATTCGTACTCGAAGATGGGCCCCTTGGTTTCTTCTTTCTCTTCTGCTACCTTGGCTTGAACGGGCTTCTGATCGACCTGCTTCTTTTTGGGAGCCGGCTCAGCCTGAGCCTTGACCTCCGCCTTTTTCTGAGGTGGCAGAACGCCTCCGGGCTGATCCCTATCGATTTTCAGCCTGCTCTTGCATTTGGGGCACGTGATGCTCACCATCCTCACCTGGGGAGGCGGGAGCTTTGAATCGGGTATCTTGAGTTTTGTCCCACACGATGTACAGCTAACGTCCATAAAACTATCTCACTTCTTATTTAGTTGTAGGATTCTTCATAGCCCTGGTCTATGGCAAGACCCTCGATGCTGGTGGTCTTTTCTCCCTTGGCAGCCCTGATGGTATCGATTGCCCGTCCCAGGGCTGCCCTTTGTGAAGCATAGGCCAGAGCAGTTTCTTTATTGATCAAACCATTCTTGTAATGCTCGGCAATACATTGATCAAACGTCATCATCCCAAAGGCCTGACTCCCCTCGATAATCTCATAGAAGGTCTTTTCCTCGGTTTCACCATGCAGGATTATGTCCCTGACCCGAAGGTTTGAGCCCAATATCTCAAAGGCAGCCACTCGTCCGCCCCCAATTTGGGGAAGCAGCCTCTGGCACACGATCCATCTAAGGGAATCGGCCAGCCTGATCCGAATCTGTTTTTCCTCTTCTTTTTCGAACAAACCGATAATTCTATTAATGGTTGAGCCAGCATCTACGGTGTGTAAACTACTCAACACGAGATGGCCAGTCTCTGCTGCGGTGAGGGCGATATCGGCGGTCTCCCGGTCTCTCATCTCGCCAACTAGGATGATCTTCGGTGCCTGGCGCAAGGCAGCCCTCAGGCCGGAGGCAAAGCGATCGAAATCGGCACCCAACTCCCTCTGGTTGAAGGTGGCCATTTTTTGGGAATGCATAAATTCTACTGGATCCTCGAGGGTGACCACGTGAACCGATTTCTTCTCATTAATCTCGTTGAGAAAGGCTGCCAAAGAGGTGGTTTTTCCGGTACCGGTGGCACCGGTTACGAGTATTAATCCATTCAGGGTCTCGGTCATCTTGTAAAACGTCTCGGGAAGGTCCATCTCCTCGATGGTAGGCACCCGGGAGGGCAATTGTCTCATTGCCACTGAAAAATATCCTTTCTGGGAAAAGATATTGACCCGCAAGCGGGCCCTGCCTGCCAGTTGGTAAGATAAGTCGCACGAGCCCTGACTTAAGAGTGACTTGGTGAGTTTTCTGTCATTTCTGAGCAGATTCAAGGCAATGATCTCGGTTTGAAAGGGAGTGAGTTGATTGCCCTTAATTTCAAATGGAACGGATTTCAACTCGCCGGCTGTCTCCACCTGAAATGGTTTGTCAACCGTGATGTTTATATCGGAGACATCTTCATGTGACTCCAACATTACACCCAAGATATGATCAATCTGTTGTTTTCTCATTTCTCTTCCTGCTATGCCTAGGCCTCAGTGAAGTCTGCAGGCGGATGTTTAAGGAATTGAATAAATTTGCTTTTATCGTTGCATTTTGCATAGGCCTCTTCCGGGCTTATCTGCCTTTTGTTTAAGAGCTCCAAAATGGCATCATCCAGCGATTGCATGCCATGTCTTTTCCCGGTTTGGATGGCGGATGGGATCTGGAATATCTTCTGTTCCCGAATCAGGTTTCTCACTGCCGGCGTGCCAATCATAATCTCCAGCGCTGCCACACGGCCCATGTCTTCTGGCCGGGCGTTTATTCTCCGAAAAAGGCTCTGGCAGATAACAGCCCTGATCCCGTCAGCGAGCGTGCTCCTCACCTGGGCCTGTTGATCAGAGGGAAAAACCTCTATGACGCGATCGATGGTCTTAGGGGCAGAAGAGGTATGGAGGGTGCTGAACACCAAATGGCCCGTGAGAGATGCCTCAATGGCGAGGTCGATGGTCTCGAGATCCCTCATCTCACCGACCATGATGATATCCGGGTCCTCCCGGAGCGCCCCCCTCAAAGCCGCGGAAAATGACCTGGTATGAATCCCTATCTCACGGTGATTAACCATGGCCTTTTTGCTGACGTGGACAAACTCAATGGGGTCTTCAACGGTAATAATGTGATCCTTCCTGATCTTGTTGGCCTCATCGACTATCGCTGCCAGGGTCGTCGATTTCCCGCTGCCCGTTGGCCCTGTTACCAGAACAAGCCCCCTGGGTAGTGTGGCAAGCTGTCGTATCACCGGGGGAAGCCCCAGGTCTTCACAGGTAAGGATCTTTCCGGGTATCTCCCTGAATGCTGCAGCTATTCCGTTATTTTGCTTGAAGAAGTTGGCGCGGTAACGGGCCAACCCAGGTATCTCATAGGCAAAGTCCACATCTCCCGTTTCTTCAAACACCTTTATCTTGTGCTCAGGGGTAATCTCATAAAGCATGCCCTTCAGGGTATCGTTGTCAAGCGGATTGTACTTAACCCTTTCAAGATCCCCCCTTATGCGTAAGACAGGCTGTTTTCCGGCAGCAAGGTGTAAGTCAGAGGCACCCTGATCATTCATGAGCTTGAAGAATGCATCGATTTGGGCCATACAATCTCCCTATTATGAGATAGAACCTGCGGGTTGAAGATTTGGTACTGCTTATACCATAAACCACGTGACCTTCAAATGCAATCTTCAAGAGCGCGGCCCTCTGCAACGGTTGTAAAGGAAGCCATCTCTCGAAGCGCATGGTGAAATCTCACGTAGTGCTGCTGTATGCCAGCGATGAACTCTTATCGAGCAATAGCCATGCCAACCTGCACTGCTTGGTACATATCGGCAGAACAGTTCAAAAACACAAGGTATATTAACGGGATATGGATATTCAAAAATGCCAAAGGAAGCGTCTGATCTCTTGCAGATAAGGGATACCGTTCGGAAAATGAGCTTTGATGCCAAAACTTTGACACGGTCCGAAGATAGTTGCTACACATGAGAGGGGAATCAGTCCTCACAAGATGCCGCTCTAGGGATGGGCCTCACCACGAAGCAAGGTGTATCTTGGGTAAGAGAAATGAGGATGGCACAGCATGAGAAGGATCGGGAAATGCGTATTGAAAATGGCACAGAACCTTGACATGGGATGTGACCTCAAATATAAAGACCTGTACCGAAAAATACAGGCCAAAAGAAGACAGCGAGGGAGCAGTGGCAAAGGAAAGACACATTATTATCAACGGCAATGAATTCGATTTCGAACAGGGAGAGACGATTCTTCAGGTTGGCCAGAGAAACGGTATTGACATCCCGACCCTCTGCTATCTGGAGGGAGCTGCACCCACTGGGGCATGCAGGGTTTGCGTGGTTGAAGTAAAGGGGGCACGCAACCTCGTTGCATCGTGTGCCACGCCGGCTGGCCACAAGATGATCGTTGAAACAGAATCGGAGCGGGTGGTACAATCAAGGAAGATCAATCTAGAACTCTTACTCTCCTCTGGCCCTCATAACTGCCTTACCTGTGAGGCAAATGGCGACTGCAGGCTTCAGGAGCTGGCCTACCGATACCAGATTGAATCGGTCAGATTTCCGGAAAGCCCGATCACCTATCCAACCGAGACCGGAAACCCACTAATCATCAGGGATTTTTCCCGCTGTATCCTCTGCGGTCGGTGTGTACAGGCCTGCAACGAAATCCAGGTAAACAATGCCATTTCGTATGGGTATCGCGGGAGCGCATCGAAGATCGTTGCAAGAGGTGATCTTCCCTATCACGAGTCCGATTGCGTTTTTTGTGGAGAGTGCATACGGGTTTGCCCAGTTGGGGCTTTGATCGAAAAACCGAGCCGTTTTCACGGACGGCCGTGGGAGTTGGACAAGGTCAAGACCACCTGTGCCTACTGCGGGGTGGGGTGCCAGCTTGAGCTGAACATAAGGGACAATAAGATCGTCAAGGTGACAGGCTGTGAGGATACCGCTCCCAACTACGGTAGTCTGTGTGTCAAAGGTCGGTTTGGGTATGATTTCGTCAATCAGGATGACAGGCTGAAGGCGCCACTTATTAAAGAGAACGGGAGGTTCCGAGAGGCATCCTGGGACGAGACGTATTCTATGATAGTTGATCGATTAGGCACGATAAGATCTAAGTATGGTCCGGACGCCATCGGCGTTTTCAGTTCGGCAAAGATCACCAACGAGGAGAATTACCTGGCCCAGAAGTTCGCCAGGGCAGTGATTGGAACGAACAATGTCGATCACTGTGCCAGGCTCTGACACGCTTCTACGGTGGCCGGTCTGGTCGCCTCTTTTGGAAGCGGTGCTATGACCAACCCCATAGCCGATATAGAAGACTCGAAGCTTATCCTAGTGACCGGGTCGAATACCACTGAGGCCCATCCCGTCATTTCTTCTTATATCAAAAGGGCAGTAGAATTTGGCAGGACCAAGCTCATCCTGGTGGATCCTCGGCGGATTCCGCTTAGAAAATCCGCTACCCTCTGGCTCAGGCCAAATCTGGGCACTGATGTTGCCTGGATCAATGGCATGATGCATGTGATTATTGGGGAAGACCTGTACGATAGGGATTACGTCGAGGAGAGGACCGAGGGCTTCGAGGCCCTCGAGAAAACGGTTGAGAAGTATAACCCCGAGTATGTGGCCAAAATCACCGGCATACCCGCCCGTGATCTGACCGAAGCGGCGCACATGTACGCCCAGGCTCGTCCCGCCTCCATTTTCTTCGCCATGGGAATAACCCAGCACACCACCGGTACCGATAACGTAAAATCGCTCGCGAATCTTTCTATGCTCTGCGGTAATGTTGGAGTCGCCGGAGGGGGCGTAAACCCTTTGAGGGGGCAGAATAATGTTCAGGGCGCCTGCGATTTAGGGGCACTTCCCAATGTCTACAGTGCGTATCAGCCGATCGATAACCAGGTAGTCAGGGAGCGAATGGCTGCAGCTTGGAGCGTCGAAGAACTTCCCGATTCTCCAGGCCTGACAGTTACGGAAATGGTGGCAGAGGCCGGAGCAGGGAAGATCAAGGCCCTCTATATTATCGGGGAGAACCCCTTGGTATCGGATCCCGATCTGAATCATGCGGAAAAGGCCTTGGCGAAGCTCGAGTTCTTGGTAGTTCAGGATATCTTTCTCACCGATACTGCCAGGCTTGCCGATGTGGTCCTTCCGTCGGCCTCTTTTGCAGAGAAGGACGGAACCTTTACGAACACGGAGCGCAAGGTCCAGCGAGTTCGTAAGGCCATCCAATCTCCAGGCACCGCCCGGCAGGATTGGCAGATCATCGCGGATCTATCGACCAGGATGGGTTACCCTATGGCCTACCGGAACAGCCAGGAGATCATGCATGAGATTGCCCGGGTGACCCCTTCGTACGGGGGCATAACCTATTCGCGACTAGAACGGGAAGACCTCCATTGGCCCTGCCCATCATTGGACCACCCGGGAACTCCTCGGCTCCACGTCGAGAGATTCACCAGGGGCTTGGGGGCTTTTCATTCCATAGAATACCTTCCCCCGGCCGAGTTGCCCGACGGAGATTATCCGTTGTCTCTCACCACCGGTCGGGTGTTGTACCATTTTCACACGGGCACCATGACCATGCAATCGGAAGGCCTGAACGACCTGGTTCCCGAGTCTTTTGTGGAGATCGCACCTGATGATGCCCGGGAATACGATCTGAGAGAGGGGGATTTGCTGACGGTGCGGTCTCGAAGGGGAGAGATTACAGTTCGGACGAGGATTTCGGATCAGGCGGTCGCAGGAACCGTGTTCATCCCCTTTCATTTTGCCAAGGCAGCTGCCAACAGGCTGACCAATGCCGCGCTCGATCCGATAGCGAAGATACCCGAATTTAAGGTCTGCGCGGTTGCCATTGAAAATGCCTAGAGAAGCGATCACAGTTCAGTTGTGAGTTTTAGGCCCGTCAAGGAATACGCTAAGCCTCATGAGGAGCACATAATGGGGGGTATAACCAGGGAAAAGCTACAAGAGATCAAAGAGACACAAGCGCACACCGTTGCCCTCCGCTCGGGCAGAATTGAAGCCACCCCTGATGGTGAAAAACACCTGATGATTTGTGGCGGAACCGCGTCTCACGCCAGCGGGAGCCAGCGGGTCCTCCAGGCCCTTAGAGATGCTATCGACAGGCAGGATCTCTCCGCACGATGCAAGCTGATCGAAACGGGAAACGACTCCTTCGCCACCTTGGCCCCGGCAATGGTCATCTACCCTGAGGGCATCTACTATGTCAGGCTCACTCCCGCTGATGCGGAAGTGATCGTTGCGGAACACCTGATCGGCGGGCATCCTGTCGAGCGCCTCTTGTACCGAGACGCCGCGACAGACGCCCCCATCGCACGGATGATGGATATCCCCTATTTTGCCCACCAGAAGCTCATCACCTTGCGCAACTACACTCTTATCGACCCGGAGAATATCGATGAGGCCATCGGCCGGGATGCCTACCAAGGTGCGGCCAGGGCCGTGCTGGATATGAAGCCCGCACAAATCATCGAAACACTCAAGGCCTCGGGGCTCAGGGGACGGGGAGGGGCAGGATTTCCCACCGGATTGAAGTGGGAGTTTGCCGCCCAGTCGGAAAGCGATACCAAATACGTGTTATGTAATGCCGATGAGGGAGACCCCGGGGCGTTCATGGATCGAAGCGTACTCGAGGCAGACCCCCATGCCGTGATCGAAGGGATGATCATCGCGGCCAAGGCCATCGGCGCCCATACTGGCTACATCTACTGTCGGGCCGAATACCCCTTGGCCATTAAGCGGCTTAATGTTGCCATCGAGCAGGCTCGCTCCTACGGGCTTCTGGGGGAGGATATCTTACACAGCAACTTTTCCTTTGACCTCCAGATCTACCAGGGTGCCGGTGCCTTTGTGTGCGGAGAGGAGACAGCGCTCATGACATCTATCGAGGGCAAGCGCGGCATGCCCCGACCGCGACCGCCCTTCCCCGCCCAGCAGGGCCTGTGGGGAGAGCCCACGGTCCTCAATAACGTCGAGACCCTGGCCAACGTAGCCCAGATTATCGTCAACGGCGGCCAGTGGTATGCCGGGATCGGCACCGAGGGGAGTAAGGGGACCAAGGTATTCGCCCTGTCCGGGAAGGTCAACAATAGCGGCTTGGTTGAGGTACCCATGGGCATGTCCATGACCGATATCGTTTATAAGATCGGTGGTGGGGTACCAGACCGCAAACGCCTCAAGGCGGTACAGTTGGGGGGACCCTCAGGGGGATGTATTCCCGCAGGGCGCCTAGATACCGTCACCGATTATGAGGCCGTATCCACAACCGGTGCCATCATGGGTTCCGGAGGTATGGTGGTGATGGATGAGGACAACTGCATGGTGGATATTGCCCGGTTTTTCATGGAGTTCTGCCAAGAAGAGTCATGCGGTAAATGCACCCCTTGCAGGGAAGGGACCAAAAGGATGCTGGAGCTGCTCACTAAGATCACCGAGGGCGGCGGTGAGATGGCTGATCTTGACACCCTGAAGCAAGTGGCAGAGATGGTAAAGGATTCTTCCCTCTGCGGCCTCGGCCAGACAGCACCCAACCCCGTGCTCTCAACCCTCAGGTATTTCAGGGAAGAATACGAGGAACACATCCGCGAGCGCCGCTGCCGGGCAGGTGCCTGCACCGACCTGGTTGTTGCTCCCTGCATCAACGCGTGCCCCCTGGGACAGATGGTCCCCGGCTATATCTCCCTGATCGATCAGGGACGCAGTGATGAGGCCATCGCCTTGATTCGTCAGACCAACCCCCTGCCCGGTATCTTGGGCCGTGTCTGTAACCATCCCTGTATGGGGGTGTGCACGAGGGCCCAGACGGATGAGCCCATCAATATTCCCACTATCAAACGCTTTGCCGCGGATACGGCCCGGGAAAAAGGGATCACCGTCGCTTTCCCGAAGGCCCCGGAAAAGCACGAGCGCATCGCCATTATCGGCGGTGGCCCCAGCGGCCTTTCCGCTGCCTACTACGTGTGTCTGATGGGCTATCGGCCCACCATCTTCGAGCATCTCCCTCAGCTGGGCGGCATGCTCAGATACGGCATCCCCGCGTACCGCCTGCCCCGGGATGTCCTGGATGAGGAGATTGAGGCTATCATACATATGGGGGTGGCCGTTAAAACAGGTGTTACCGTGGGCAAGGATATCTCCTTTGAGGAGATTATCGAAACCTTCGATGCCGTGTTTATCGGCATTGGCGCCCACACAAGCCAGGTCCTTGGCATCCCCGGTGAGGAACTCGAAGGAGTTTACGGGGGTGCTGAATTCCTGCGCCAAGTCGAACTGGGCACCGCCCCTCCTGTTGGGGCACATGTGGCTGTGATCGGCGGGGGTAATGTTGCCATTGATGTGGCTAGGACCTGCAGGAGAATGGGTGCACAGGTTACCATCCTCTATCGCCGGGAGCAAAAGGATATGCCGGCTTCTGTCGAGGAGATCGACGATGCCTTGGCCGAGGGGATTGGGCTCACAACCTTAATGATGCCCAACTCGATTAGCGCAACCAACGGAAAACTGGCCTTGACCGTCCAGCACTGTGAGCCGGGTGACTATGATAGTTCAGGGCGGCGCCGGCCCACTCCGCTGCCCGATATGACCACCACCGAATCATTTGATACCATCTTCGCCGCTATCGGACAGATGACCGACACCAGCTTTGCCACCGACCTCGAGCTCGACAAGGGCTGGATTGCGGTGGATCGATGGACACTCGCCACTAATCTCAAGAGGGTCTATGCCGGCGGTGATGTAATTACCGGCCCTGCCATGGCAGTAGATGCCGTGGCAGCGGGAAAGCGGGCGGCTATGGCCATTGATAGGGAACTTGCAGCTCAGAGAGGCGAACGCCCCACACTGCTTACCTATGCGGTTATACCGCTTAGCCAGAACATACCCGGTGAGATCGTGGAACAACCCATGGCCCGCACGCCCAAGCTCTCCGCCACCGAGCGGATTGGAGGTTTCAAGGAGGTTGACTCCGGCTTTGATACCTATAAAGTCAAGGCAGAGTGTG
>CP070657.1:2444105-2458347 GCA_020355085.1 Deltaproteobacteria bacterium | reverse complement strand
CAAAGAAGCGTGCCCAGTCTGTAGCCAACTACCTGGCAACTCAGAAGGTAAATCCTACTCGCTTTACCATCATGGGATACGGCGAATCACAGCCGATTGCAGGCAATGAAACTGTGGAAGGCAGGGCTCAAAATCGTCGTGTTGAGGTAGCCATTTTCGCGAATGACAAATTGAAGAAAGTCGCTAAGCAAAAAACAAGCTAGACACACAAGATGAGGATTGCAAATACCTCACATGCTTTGCAGCATTGTACGGATAACGGGAAAAAAGATCGCCTCGAAACTCATGATTCAGCACCGAGTCCATAGCCTAACAAGAGTAAAGTAATTTTCAGGATCTAGGAAGCAGCCTTCTTAAATGTGAAGGTCCCAAATTGAGAGGATTCTGCATGCATCGTCACTTATTACGATGCGTCGCATTTTATAATGAAAAGCAGGAAAAGTTTGCGAAGATGTAGCAATTAAGACTTTTTAACCCTGCAATCAGAATCTACTGAACACCTGCCAGGGGAAAATATGCAAGACATGAAACAGCTGTATTATGGTTATTATGCAACGAATTTATTTCTGCCATTTTCTTCCTTTTCAAGAAAGTGGCAGCGTTTCAGAAACCGAATCAAAGGGGCAGAGGAACTCCATTTGCAATTCATATCCCTTCCCGCGATTTCTTGGAAGAAATGTACGAATCCTAAGTTAATAAGACTTATCGAGCCGCAGAAGGAAGATGGAAATATCAGAATAAGCGAACTTGGTATACTTTCACAGTTTGCAAAAAATTGTAAACCTGAGAGTTATATTTTGGAAATTGGAACTTTCGATGGCAGAAGTACCATAAACTTGGCGCTCAATGCACCAATCAATTGCCCAATTTACACCCTTGATTTACCGCCTAACGGAGAAACAAAATACGCGATCAATTCTGGTGAGCAGCATTATGTCGACAAGCCTGAGCCTGGGTTGAGATACAAAAAATATGAGAATATCTATAAGAAGGAAGTCTCTCGTATCCATCAGCTTCTAGGAGATTCTGCCACATTTGATTTCTCCGAATACAAAAACAATTGTTCTCTAGTTTTTGTCGATGGTTCTCATATTTATGAATATGCAAAAGCAGACACCAAACTTGCAATGGATTTGGTAGAAAAAAGCGGTGTAATTCTTTGGCATGATTACGGGATTTGGAAAGGTGTAACGGAAGCTTTAGAGGAGATAGAAGAAGAAAACCAGTTTGGTTTAAAAAACATCTCAGGAACCAGCTTAGTCTATTGGAGAAAAGCGTAAGTACCCCAAACACCGAGTTAGTTTGACCTGATTCTGCATGAGTTTCACTTGCCTTCGCTAGGATGCCCATGGGAACATATCTCGCAATGATCGAAATGATCCTCTCCGGCAATACTTAAAGAAGCAAGCGGTTATTCTTTCCCCACCTGGAATGCCGGTGCAATCTGTTCTCCAAGGCGGTAATACTTGCTCGTGCCGGTGATAAAGATGAGAGGATCTATCTTTTGGGCATCTGCTTTTCCATCGGTGAGGCATCCCTCGGCAATGAAGGTCTCCTTGATTTCACCGACCACGAGGGTATGGCTTCCCAGATCCAACAGGTGAATCACTTTGCACTCGAGGTTTACCGGACACTCCTCGATGAGGGGTGCTGTTTCCAGTTCGCCGTTAAAAACCGTAAAGATCCCCGTCTTATCCTTGCCCCTGCCCGAGTAGATACCGCAGAAATCCACCCTCTTGACCATGTCCGATGATGGCACATTAATCGAGAATGTGCCATGTTTCCGAATCCCCTCAAGGGTGTATCGCCTCTTATTGATACCCACGGCGATAGATGGCGGTTTTAGCGCTGCAATGGCGCACCATGCAGCAGTCATGAAATTCGGCTTTCCGCCTACTGTGGCGCCAACCAAAGTCGCCGGCATGGGAAAGAGCAGTGTCTGCGGGCCGAGCTTGGTCTTTTTCATCATTTTACTCCTTTCTTAGTGCCAGACATTGATCAATTACCAGTCCTTTTCAGTGCCATGCCCGTTGGTCTGCACCCGGGCTAGAACCCAGGCAGTTTCGTTGGCATAGAGGCACAGGGGGCAAAGTTTACCAGCAGGGGCAAAAAACGCAAGGGAGAAAAACTGGTCAAAATGCATTAGTACCTGATTTCAGACAATAAATATCAGGATTGTGCACTTTTTTCTTGACAAATAGGCAAATTTTTATTAAAAGTGGGAGAAAGTGGTAAAAAGTGGTACATTGTGATGGAAAACCTTCCCCCCAAATTCTTTGAAGGCAGGTCTCGACATACCCTGGATGAGAAAGGACGCCTGGCCATCCCCACTCGTTTCAGGGAGGTTTTGAACCAAAAGGGCGATTCGTCCCTCGTCGTAACCAATCTTAACAATTGTTTGGTGTCATTTGCAAGAGATGATTGGCAGAAAATAAAGGATAAAGCCGTAAACCTACCGCTCTTTGACAACGCTGCCACCACCTACTTGCGCTACTTCGTGTCCGGTGCTGTAGAGTGCACGTTAAAGCAGAACCGGATACTCATTCCCCCGGACCTGAGGGGATTGGCCGGATTAAAGAAAGAGGTAGTATTGGTTGGCCATCTGACAAGGTTCGAAATATGGGATAAGGTTAAGTGGGAGGAGGAGTTCGATCGGGTAAGAGAAACGTTTCCAGAGGCAAGTCAATCTCTCTCTAATCTTGGAATCTGAGAGGAAGAGAAAATGCTGACCGCCCATCAACCGGTGATGGTTGATGAGGCCTTGAGGTATCTGATCACTGCCCCGGCCGGCATATACGTCGATGGAACCGCTGGAACCGGCGGCCATAGTCTTGAGATCTGTAAGAGGATAGCGCCCGAGGGGAGATTGATTTGCCTCGATGTTGATAGAGCCTCCTTAAGATTGGCCGAGGCGCAACTAGCTTCGTTTGGCGACGGTGTCAGGATAGTCAAAGGGAGCTACGTCGGTTTAGACAGGGTATTACAACAAGCTGGTATCCGTAAGGTACACGGCATTTTACTGGATCTAGGTCTGTCATCGTATCAACTGGAGCAGTCCGGAAGGGGCTTTAGCTTTTTGAAGGACGAGCCCCTGGATATGAGGATGGATCAAGATCACGGGATAAGTGCAGGTGAACTCATTAACACTATTTCCATGGAAAGGCTGCAAGAGCTTCTCTGGCATTATGCCGAGGAGAGATGGGCAAAAAGAATTGCCCGGGCCATAATTGAACAAAGGCAAAAAGGGCCTGTAGCGACAAGCCGAGAGTTGGCACGGATCGTTGAAACCACTATTCCTTTAAAGCATCGCCCTCGAAAAATACACCCAGCCACCAAGACCTTCCAGGCCCTTAGAATAGCTGTTAATGGAGAACTGCAAAACCTAGCAGATTTTCTGAGCAAGGCACCCGCACTACTGAGGAGCAGAGGGAGGTTAGTGGTGATATCGTATCATTCGTTGGAAGACAGGCTCGTAAAACAGGCCTTTCGTGAGCGGAAGCACGTTGGTGGGCATCCACGAAAGCTCCCAGGCTTACCTGGCGTGGAGCCCTCTCTCATAAAGCCTTTAACGAAAAAAGGGCTGAGACCCAGCCAGGAAGAAGTCACTGCAAACCCGAGGTCCAGAAGCGCAATAATGAGGGTTGCCGAAAGGATCTAAGGTGAAGAAGACACAAAAGGTACCCATGAAGCTGTTCCGCCTTTCTGCGATCATGCTCCTTTTCGTACTGCTTGCAGGCATTGCTCACGTTTGGGTGAATTTCAAGCGGACCCAAATGGGCTACACCCTGACCAGGCTCAAGAGAGAAATAATGGAAATGGAGGAATATAACCGAAAGCTGAAGCTCGAGATCGCCTATTTGAAGTCCCCCGAGTTCTTGGAGAATAAGGCGATTAAGGAGTTTGGCCTACAACATCCCTCGGTCAAACAAGTAGTCTTTTTGCCATGAGACCCAAAGATAAGAAGTGGGTGAGAATCAGGATCTATGTAACAGGGGCATTCTTTGTCCTCGTGCTCTGCGTTATCTTCCTGAGGGCCTATCAACTGCAGATTCTTGAGGGCAAACGGCTTTCCTCCCTGGCGCGAGAGGATTACACAGGGAGCCTCGTGCTAATGCCCCAACGAGGTACCATCTTTGACAGGAACGGCAAGCAGCTGGCGATCAGCGTGGACGTGAGCTCCATATATGCATACCCGAAAGCAATAAAAGACAAGGCCGGCACGGCCAGGCTCTTGGCCAAAACCCTGGGCATTAACAGAAGGCATCTCCTTGAAAGGCTGCGCAGCGCCCGCTCCTTTGTCTGGGTGAAGAGAAAGGTGACACCAGAGGAGATAAAAAAGGTCGGGGAGCTGAAACTGAGCGGAATAGATTTTACCGAGGAGAGCAGGCGGTACTATGCCTGGAAGGAAACCGCGGCTCACGTTATCGGGTTTGCCAGCCAGGACAACAGGGGCCTTGAGGGCACAGAACTGCAATACAATAGCTATTTAGAAGGACGTGAAATAAGGCTCACCAGGATCCACGATGCCCTGGGAAGACCACTTGCCTTTGATGATTTCGGAAAAGAAGACCATGATCCGTTCAATGTGAGGTTAACAATCGACAAGGATATCAGCTACAATGCCCGCAAGGCCCTCAGTAAAGCCGTGGAAGAAACGGAAGCAAAGAGCGGTGTCTGTATCGTGCTCAGGCCCCAGACAGGTGAAATATTGGCTATGGCCGTTGTGCCGGAATTTAACCCCAATGCATTCTGGCAGTACAAGCCGCAGGACTGGAGAAACAGGGCGGTTACCGACTGCTATGAACCTGGCTCTACCCTCAAGGCGTTTCTTTTGGCCGCTGCCTTGGAACAAGGCGCGATTACGCCAAAAACCATATTCAATTGTGAGAGGGGTACGTATCGGATCGGCGGCAAGATCATCCATGACAGCAAACCCCACGGAATGTTACGGGTTCGTGACATAGTAAAGGTGTCAAGTAACATCGGGGCCATAAAGATGGGGCAAAGGCTTGGAGCAGATCGTTTCCATTCATACCTGCAACGGTTTGGTTTTGGCGAACCATCTGGCATAGATTTTCCAGGGGAGCGGGAAGGAACCCTGAAGCCGGTGAGAGAGATCAGCGTCTTGGGTCAAAATACCCGTTATTTCGGCCAGGGTATCTCGACCTCGCCCCTTCAACTGGCAATGGCCTTTGGGGCCATAGCCAATGGCGGGCATCTTATGAGGCCCTTTATCGTAAAATCGATCCACGATCGGCACGGAAAGGTAATCAGGGAGTTTGGTCCGGTGGTGAGGAGAGATGTCATATCACCGGAGACGGCAAGAACGGTGAGGATGATCCTTGAAGATGTGACCAAAGAGGGCGGAACAGCGCCCAAGGCTGCAATAGAGGGGTACCGCGTTGCGGGCAAAACAGGAACCGCACAAAAGGTTGACCCGGCTAAGAGAACTTACTCCGATGAGAAATTCGTGGCCTTTTTCGGTGGTTTTGCGCCTTTAGATTCCCCTGCTGTTGCCATCCTGGTGGTCCTTGATGAGCCCAAGGGCACTCCTTATGGAGGGATCGTTGCCGCCCCTGTTTTCAGGGAGGTCGGATATTTGACCCTCAACCAACTCAGCGTGAAGCCGTCAATCGAATACTGTTTTTCCCGACCCGCACAGATAAAACAAAAACCGGCTGTCCAGAGTCCTGATGTGCCGGGTTTGGTGCCAAACATGGAGGGGCTCGGCGTAAGAGATGTTTTGAGCAAGGCACGACGTCTGGGGGTGCGGGTGGTAGTTAAGGGAAGCGGTTTTGCCGTGGAGCAGAGCCCGGCGGCCGGCACCCCGTTGACAGAGGGAAGATCCCTCACCGTTACCTTCAGACCGCCGTGTTAACTGCGAGGGCGGCGCAGGAGAGAAAAGGGCATGAGGCTCGATTACTTGTTGAACGGACAGCAGATCCTCGAGCACAGCGGCAACGTGGATGTCGAGATCAAAGGCCTTACCGCAGATTCTCGGAAGGTCAAAGACGGCTATCTTTTCGTGGCCCTTAAGGGCAGCAGCGAGAATGGACATCGATATCTGACTGACGCGGTTCAGAAAGGAGCCCGGGTGCTTGCCGTACAAGATGCGGAAACGGGTTTGACCGGAGCAACGGTTGTCAGGTTGCCCGATACGAGGAGTGCCTTTTTTGATCTTGCGGAGCGGTTCTACGACTATCCGGCTCGGTATATGGATTTGATCGGAATCACCGGTACGAATGGCAAAACCACTACGAGCTATCTTTTGGAATCAGTATTGAGGGAGGCCGGAAAAGAGGTTGGAGTAATCGGGACGATCAACTACCGGTTTAAGGGTAATTCTTTTGAGGCATCGCTGACCACGCCCGATCCCGTTGATTTGATGAGATTGATGCGTGAGATGAGAGATGCTGGTGTTACCCATGTGATAGTGGAGGTCTCTTCACACTCCCTCGATCAGGGAAGGACACAGGGGCTAGCGTGGTCACGGGCCATCTTTACCAGCTTCTCCAGGGATCATCTGGACTATCATTCCACCATGGAGGAGTATTTTAGGGCGAAATCCCTGCTCTTCGATTCTCTGAGAGAGACCCAGCACAACGGTCAGGCCAAAGCGATTCTTAATATGGATGACCCAAAAGGCCAGGCACTGGAGAGGATGACCAAGGTGCCGGTCGTGAGTTATGGTTTAGAAAGCAGGTGTCGCGTGAGGGCCGCCGATATTGAATCCACATTACAGGGTCTACAGTTCAGGCTGGTTACATCCGAAGGAGAGGCTGTGGTTACCTCACCACTCCTGGGTCGGATCAACGTCTATAACATGCTGGCCGCTGCTGCCACCGGCCTCACGTATGGTATAGAGCTGAACACGATAGCACAAGGCATACAAGGCCTCAGCTCTGTTCCGGGCAGGCTTGAGCGAGTGCAGAACAGAAGAGGGCTCTGTATCCTTGTTGATTACGCTCACACCCCTGACGCCATGGAGAAGGCGCTTCAAACCGTTCGAGAGCTTACCGAAGCAAGGCTGATCACGGTCTTCGGATGCGGCGGGGATCGGGATAGGGGCAAAAGACCACAAATGGGGAAGATTGCCGGTGACTACAGCGATCTGGTCATAATCACATCGGACAACCCGAGAGGCGAAGATCCCGAGCACATTGTGAGCGAGATTGAGCCCGGGGTACGGGAGGCAGGGCTCGATGCGATTGATCCGGATTCCCCGTATACCAACCGGGGGTATCGGATCATCGTCGATCGGAAGAAGGCTATTCGCGATGCCGTTGACGTGGCCGACAAAGGAGATATCGTGCTCATCGCCGGTAAGGGGCATGAGAATTACCAGATCATAGGAAAGAGGAAAATATACTTTAATGACGTAGAAGAGGCGGCCTTGGCAGCAAGCTAAAGATCGCTTGATTCGTTGGAGCCGCTCAAGGTTTTTTAACTCGATGAACCCATTAGGCAGGGATTGAATGGCGGCACGGTGGGGAGAAATAACAGTTCGAGAGGTAGCCTCGGCAATGGGGGGAAGGATAGTGTCCGGTCCCCAGGATGTTTTCTTGAGCGGTCTGTCGACCGATTCAAGAACGCTGACCCCGGGCCAGGTCTTCCTGGCCCTTAGGGGCGAGCGGTATGACGGACACGATTTTCTATCCGCTGCGGTCAACGGCGGCGCCGCTGCTCTCATCGTGGAAATCCCCACCATCGTGCCGCAAGACGTTTCCACCCAAAATCTGGCCGTGATTACCGTTAAATCAACCCTCGAGGCCCTCGGTGATTTGGCCCTGTGGTGGCGGAAGCAGTGGCCAGGTAGGGTTGTGGCCATAACTGGAAGTAACGGGAAAAGCACCACCAAAGAGATGGCTGCCTCGATTTTGTTCTTGGAGGCAAATATCAAGAAGAGCCCTGGCAACTACAATAATCTCATCGGGCTCCCCTTGACGATCTTATCGCTAAAGGGAGTGCACCAGGCGGCTGTCCTGGAGATGGGAATGAACAGGCCGGGCGAGATTAGGCGGTTGACCCAAATCGCTGATCCCCATATCGGGCTTATAACCAATATTGCACAAGCACACCTGGAGGGTTTAGGCAATCTGCAAGGGGTAGTTGAAGCCAAAGCAGAGCTTCTGGAGATGATGTCCGGCCATGCAACCGCAATTCTAAACGGAGATGATGAGCAGTACTCCAAGCTGGCTTCACGGTTCAGCGGCAGAACGGTTACCTTTGGATTGGGTCACACCAACGAGGTGAGGGCGGAAAACATACGCAAGCTCGGGGACAACGCTCAGGCCTTTGATATTTGTCTTGCTGAAGAGCGGATACCGGTGCGGATAAGACTCCCGGGCATTCACAATGTGCTCAACGCACTTGGCGGGGCGGCCATTGCATATGGTCTGTCTCTGTCCAAGGGATCGATTGCCCGGGGTTTGGAGCAATTCGTTCCCTTGAAAGGGCGCTTTCAGGTTACGCGACTCAACGGCGATATCAGGATCATCGATGATACGTACAATGCAAACCCCTCCTCGCTCGGTGCGGCACTCAGTACCGTGCAGGAGTTGAGATCCGAAGAGCAGGGTTTGGTAGTGGGGCTCGGCGAGATGCTGGAGTTGGGGACCCAGGCGCCACAACTACACCGTGATGCGGGCAGGCTTATCGCCGGAGCTGGAACGCGATATTTGGTTGCGCTGGGTGAGCACGGAGCCCAGATTGTGGAGGGGGCTTGCGAAGGGGGTATGGATAAGGCCCAGGTGCACCTGGCAACGAGTCATGACGAGATGATCGATATGCTCAAGGCACAAATCCGAGAGCATGACATCGTTTTTCTCAAGGGCTCAAGGAGGGTGTTCCTGGATAAGGTTGTGGATCATATGGAGGAGTTTCTCGGAATAAGCGAGGAATCGAGCGATGCTGTATAAGCTGATCTACATGTTTCATACCGACTACTCCTTTCTCAATGTATTCAGGTACATAACCTTTAGGACCATCTATTCCACCCTGACAGCCCTGCTGATTTCACTGGTTCTGGGATATTTGCTCATTCCGCGCCTACGGGAGCTCCAAATCGGCCAATACGTAAGGGACGACGGACCTCCAAATCACAAGAACAAGGTGGGAACTCCCACCATGGGAGGAACCTTTATCTTGCTCTCCGTTGTGCTGTCTTCCGTGCTCTGGGCTGAGCCCAGAAACGTGTATATATGGCTGGTCTTGATTGTCACCGTTTTGTTCGGTGCCGTGGGGTTCCTCGATGATTATCTGAAGATCGCAAGAAAGAGCAGTAAAGGTTTGAGGGTGTGGACCAAGCTCTGCCTCCAGACAGGGATTGCACTCGGCATAGGGCTGGTCCTTTACTACGGCACCGATTTTGACACCAGATTGAGTTTCCCCTTTTTCAAGAACTTCCTGCCTGAACTCGGGATAGGATATCTCATCCTCATTGTGCTGGTGGTGGTAGGTACCTCCAATGCGGTCAACCTGACCGATGGGCTGGATGGTTTGGCCATAGGGCCGATTATTATCGCCTTTCTGAGCTATTTGGTATTTGCCTATCTCTCCGGGCATATCCGAATCGCCCAGTACATACAAATACCTTACGTGAGCGGGTCTGGGGAGCTTTCGGTCCTGTGCGGTGCCGTGGTCGGAGCAGGTATGGGGTTTTTATGGTTCAATGCCTTTCCAGCTCAGGTATTCATGGGCGATGCTGGTTCTCTCTCCATGGGTGCTGCCCTGGGAACAATAGCCGTCATCAGCAAACAGGAGATAACCCTTATACTCGTTGGCGGCCTTTTTGTTGTTGAGGCCTCATCGGTAATTCTGCAAGTGGCGTATTTCAAGCTAACCGGGGGCAGGCGGGTTTTCAGGATGGCACCACTTCATCACCATTTTGAACTCAAAGGATGGCCTGAGCCCAAGGTGACCATCCGGTTCTGGATTATCGCCATCATGCTGGCGTTGCTGTCAGTAAGCACGCTGAAGTTGAGGTAAGGAAAGGAGCGGGAGCCAATAGAGTATGGACTTTGCCGGTAAAAACATCCTGGTGGTAGGGCTGGGAGAGAGCGGCGCGGCTGCGGCGCGGTGGCTTCACCGGCACGGTGCCCATGTAACGGTGAGCGAAAAGCGGCATGAATCGGATCTGGCGAGAAGTCTGATCACGGAGTTTTCAGATGCGGGCATACATCTTGAGTGCGGTGGGCATAGGATTGAGACATTCCTGAAGGCCGATCTCATCGTTATAAGCCCCGGTGTACCCCTTGATATTCAGCCGCTCAAGGAGGCCAGAATGAAAGGGGTTCCCTCTTTAGGGGAGATAGAGCTTGCAGGCAGATACTTGAAAACGCCGGCTGTGGCGGTGACCGGGACGAACGGAAAGTCCACGGTTGTAAAACTCATAGGTGAAATGCTTCAGAAGGGGGGCAGCAGCGTGTTTGTGGGCGGAAACTTCGGCCCGCCGCTCGCCGAGTATGTAAGCGGTAACCAAACGGCCGATTACGCGGTGCTGGAGTTGAGCAGTTTTCAACTCGACACCATCGAAACGTTTTCTCCTTTGGTAGCGCTTATCTTGAACGTGAGCCCAGACCATCTTGATCGGTATGAAGACTATGCTGCATATGTCAGGTCAAAACAAAGGATTTTTGCAAATCAGGGTAAGGGGCAGATCCTCGTCTTAAATGATGATGATCCGTGGCTCAGGAGCCTAAAGGTGAAAAACGGACCAGCGGTATTTCGATACGGGTTGGACCGAGTTGTGGGCAGGCATGCGTTTCTTGATGGTGAAACCATAACGGTTCGCCTTCCGGGCGGAAAGGAGGTGCAGTTTAGCCTGGAGCGGTTTGCATTGCCCGGCAACCACAATCGATCAAACCTGATGGCGGCGATTCTGACAGCTCTGCTTCTCGAGGTGGCTCCTCCTGATATACAGGAAGCCATAGATCATGTTGAGGGTCTGCCCCACCGTTTGGAGCTCGTAGACGAAATAAAGGGTGTGGCCTTTTACAACGACTCAAAGGCTACCAATATAGACGCAGCAATAAAATCCATTGCCAGCTTTGCAAGGCCGATTATCCTGATCGCCGGTGGAAGGCATAAGGGAAGCGATTACCATCCACTGATTGAGGCGGCAATGAATAAGGTAAAGGGAGCTGTTTTTCTGGGTGAGGCTCGGGATCTTTTGGCAGGGGCCTGGGCCGATACAATGCCATGGTCCAAGGCGACGGACATGCATGATGCCGTTGCCCTTGCCTATGATCAGGCAGAAAGGGGAGACGTGGTCCTCCTTGCGCCGGCCTGTTCCAGCTTCGACATGTTCAGGGACTTTCAACACCGGGGTGCGGTTTTCAGAGAGGCAGTAAAGAGGTTGAAGAATGGCGCCTAAGAAGAGCAGTTTCTACGACTATGATCCGATTCTCCTGATCTCGGTGTTGCTATTGCTGGGGATCGGATTGGTTGCAGTTTACAGTGCCAGTTCAATCCTCGCAGAGGCTCGATTTGGCGATCACTACTTCTATCTCAAGCGGCAGGCGGTTTTTTGCCTTTTTGGTATCTTGCTCATGATAGCAGCCAAGAACATTAATTACCTTGTCTACCGTAAACTGGTTTACGTCTTTCTGGGCTTGAGCTTGCTCCTCTTGGTTTTACTGCTCATACCGGGGTTGGGGTTCAAGGTTGGGGGTGCCCAGAGGTGGTTTCGGTTTGGTTTTGTTTCGCTCCAGCCGTCGGAGGCGGCAAAGCTGTCTCTGGCTATTTTCATGGCTTATAGCATGAGCAAGAACGTTGACCAGATGAGCACCTTTTTGAACGGCCTTCTCCCGCATCTGCTGGTCGGGTCTATATTTGTGGCCCTGATTCTCCTTCAGCCCGATCTCGGAACAGCGGTGATCTTAGGAATGTGGATGTTGATCCTGCTCTTTGTCGGCGGCATACATTTGGGGCAACTCTTTTTGTTGATGGGGCTTACGACCCCAATTGTATTTTACCTGATATCTCAGAGCGCATACCGGCTGAATCGGTGGTGGGCGTTCCTAAACCCGTGGGAAGATCCCCAGGGGTTTGGTTTTCAGATAATTCATTCGTTTCTGGCCTTTGGCTCCGGGGGATTGTTCGGGGTGGGCCTGGGAAAGAGCAAACAGAAGCTGTTTTATCTGCCGGAACCCCACACCGATTTTGTGGCAGCCATAATAGCCGAGGAAGCAGGGTTTATTGGGATTAGCGTCTTGATCATCCTGTTTGCCTTGATCGTGATAAGGGGCATCAAGATCGCCCTCAAGGCACCTGAGCTTTTCGGGACATATCTTGCCCTGGCGATAAGTTGCATGCTGGCAGTGCAGGTTATCGTCAATATGGGCGTGGTCATGGCGCTCCTGCCTACCAAGGGGCTCACCCTTCCCTTTGTCAGCTACGGCGGATCATCTCTGGTTATAAGTCTGCTGGCGATGGGGATATTGATGAACATCTCCAGGAAGGCCCTTGGTGGCATACCAGCCTCTGTGCGAGGCCAATCGTTCAAATGATTACGGCTCGATGTTCGAAAAGCATACGGGAGAAAGGATAAGGATTATCATTGCCGGAGGTGGAACCGGTGGACATCTTTTTCCGGGCATAGCAATAGCCACAGGGCTCAGGGCCCGGTGTGATGATATGGATATCCTTTTTGTGGTCGGCAGAAAGAAGATGGAGAAGGCAATTATACACAAAGCCGGATTTGAGGCCCGATCGATTGACGTTGAAGGCGTGTTGGGCAAAGGCGTGCTCGAGCTTATGAGGGCGCTCATAAAGGTACTCGTAAGCCTCATCCAGTCGCTTGTCATCGTACGGGATTTCAGGCCTCACCTGATCGTTGGTGTTGGCGGGTATTCGTCCGGGCCTTTGTGCCTCGTTGCGCGACTTTTGAGAGTACCAACCGCCATCCACGAACAGAATTCCTTTCCGGGTCTCACGAACAGGATGCTGGCGCCATTGGTCAAGAAGGTGTTCATATCCTTTGAGGAAAGCAGGAAATACTTCAAAAGAAAGGACGTGTTCTTAACAGGGAATCCCGTACGGGAAGAGTTGCTGCATGACAGGGCTTTGAGCAAACCGACCAACGGCACATTTACCATCCTGGTTGTGGGCGGAAGCCAGGGGGCACGGGCCATCAACAGGGCCGTTGTCTCCGCACTGGCGGTGCTCACCGAACAGGGGCTACAGCCTTTTGTTATACATCAGACGGGCAAGGCCCATGTGAACGAGATACGGGCTGAGTACCAAAGACATGGTTTTGCCGGCGAGGTAAGGGAATTTATCGATGATATGGCTTCTGCCTATGGGAGGGCCGATTTGGTTGTATGCAGGGCAGGGGCAACCACGCTGGCCGAGTTGGCGGCCTTGGGCAAACCGTCGATTCTCATCCCATACCCCTACGCGGCCCATCAGCATCAGGAGGTAAATGCCAGGGCACTGGTTGCTGCTGGTGGCGCGGATATGATCCTTGAGCATGAGCTCGACGGCGCCGGCCTGGCCGGAAGGATCAAGACCTATATGGAAAACAGGGATACCTTGAAGAGGATGTCGACATCCGCATTGAAGGCCGGCATGCCAAGGGCCAAGGAGATAATAGCAGATGAGCTCTTCAAGTTGGTGAAGGACAACTGCCGGCAAGCGTGAACAGGATATGAGGATCTTCGGCAAGACAAAGCATATACATCTGGTGGGTATCGGCGGAATCGGAATGAGCGGGATAGCCGAACTTCTCCTCAATCTGGGCTATCATGTCAGCGGTTCGGACATCAAAAGAACCGAGGTTACCGAGCATCTCGCTGATCTGGGCGGTGAGATATTCCTCGGTCATGAAGCCCAAAACGCCCGGGGCGCGGATGTGGTTGTTTTCTCTTCGGCGGTAAAGAGCGATAACCCCGAGTTGGTTGAGGCACGGGAGCTATCCATCCCGGTCATTCCACGGGCTGAGATGCTGGCCGAGCTGATGAGGCTCAAATTCGGGATAGCAGTGGCAGGTGCTCACGGCAAAACCACCACGACCAGCATGATAGCCTCAATTCTGACCCAGGGGGGGCTTGACCCGACAGTTGTGATCGGGGGCAGATTGAACATATGGGGTGGCTCCAATGCCAGGCTAGGGAACAGCGATTTCCTGGTTGCTGAGGCCGATGAGAGCGACGGCTCGTTTCTGTTGCTCTCGCCCAGCATCGCGGTTGTTACCAATATAGATTACGAGCACATCAACTTCTACGGCGACATGGATAATCTC
>CP070657.1:2424017-2444005 GCA_020355085.1 Deltaproteobacteria bacterium | reverse complement strand
CTTCGCGGTTGACACAAAAACGCCTTTGCCTTACACTCGCCACACAACGAAAACGGCCCTTATAACAATGCAGCGACAGAACCATGGCTTGCAGGATTCCTTTACGATAAGACCGGCAGCTACTTCTCGACATTCCTCATACTGCTAGGGTCACTACTCATCTCCTTAGTGCTGATGCAGCTTGTTGCCCCCCGCAAGATAAGGCCCGTTTCCAGTCGATAAAGCCATTACGCGGACTCAGCCCTTGCCATTTGGTAAGACTTTCGGTATCAATCTTGGAATTGCGGTTTATCAAGGTACAAGATCATAGCTTATTACAGGAGAACAGGCGCAATGAACTGGAACACTCTCTATTCCGGTCGCATCGATTCAATGGGACATTCTGATGTCGTTGAAATGTTGAAGCTGGCTGAACAGCCCGAGGTTATCTCTTTCGCCGGTGGACTACCTGATCCGGAAACGTTTCTGTTAGAGGAAATCAAAGACGTTTTTGAAGAAGTTTTCGCTCAAAGGGGACGGGCCGTCTTGGGTTATGGGCCCACACCCGGCATCGGCCCGTTTAGAGCATGGCTGGCAGAACATATGACACAGTTAGGCAGACCTTCAATCGTTGAGGAATGTCTGGTAACAACAGGCGGCATCGCAGCATTAGATCTGATCTGCAAAGTCTTGCTGGATCCCGGCGATGTTGTCATTGTGGGCGAACCGGCATACGTAGCCGCCCTCCAAGTCATGAGAAGTTATCAGGCTCGCTTTGCCGGTGTGCCGCTGGATGATGAAGGAATGCAGCCGGATGCGCTTAAATCCGTGCTTGAAGACGCGCGGCTAAAATCGTTGCAACCCAAATTCATATACCTAGTCCCCTCATTCCAAAATCCATCGGGGGTTACGATTTCAGGGGAACGGAGAAAAAGCATTATCGAAATCGCTGTTCACTACGGTGTGCCGATTATAGAAGATGCGGCATACCGGGCCCTTCGATTTGAGGGGCAAGCTCCGCCTTTGCTCGCATCCCTGGAACCGCGAAACGTTATACACATTAATACCTTATCAAAAGTCTTTAATCCGGGAGTGCGCATCGGCTGGGTGACGGCGCCGCAAGAATTAGTCGAGACCCTGACGCTGGCCAAGCAAGGGCAAGATCAATGCTCTACCACTATCGGACAATACTTGGCTTTTGCCTTTGCTTCAAAGGGTTTGATTGAGCGACAGACGTCCGCGGCGATTGAGATCTATCGCCGGAAACGAGACGTTATGCTGGACGCCTTGAAACGTTACTTTCCGCCCAGTGCACGCTGGACAAGACCCCAAGGAGGTTTCTATTCGTGGGTTACCTTACCACAGGGAATTGACACTGAGGCGCTTTTGCCGCGGGCAATCGAGGAGGCCTCAGTAGCATATGCTCCCGGCCCGGCGTTTTTCCACAATCGCTCCGGCAAGGAGCACATGAGACTGTGCTACAGTTATGTGCCTGCTACACAAATCAAGGAAGGTATTCGCAGGCTGGGACATCTCTTGTCGGAGTTTCAGGTTGCAACGGAATAGATTGTTTCATAGCTCTGAAACCGTGAAGAAAGAGGCCAGTGCTCGAGAATATCACATTCAATCGGGAAATCCGCGAGCGCATATACTCAAAAGACGCCTTAAGTAAGTAAGGTCTGCCCGCTATATCCTCTTCCGCAAATCCCTTAGGTAGGCCTCCGGGTCCTGCAGTATCTGCTTATAGAGCTCTTTTCCCAAAAACCTTTTGCTTTGTTGGGTCAGAAAATATGTTCTGTGTTTTCTTACTTCCCGGTATACCCGCTTGTGTGGGGGGAGAATTTTTCTGAAGGTACAAATTGCAACCAAATCTACTAATAGATCCTCATAACCCGATTCCATGTCCTTGGGGGAAACCTTAAGAGAAAGCCATGAATGACCTAATTCATGCAAAAAGGTATACTTCCAATAATCATGTACTTTGAAATCCCTAGATGGAATAAGGATTTCCGCAAAAGAACTGCCGTCATCTGCATCTCGATATCTCGTGCTTGCCCCTCTTCCTAATTCATCATCCACGAGAATGAAGAGATCAATGGGGTTGACTTTAAGGTGATGCTCGATACAGACCTCACTGAAGGATTGGCATAGCCCTTTAAAGATGTTTGTAGCCGCTGCTTCGTTCATCTCAAGAAGCTCTTCGGCAATCGCTGTCTGTATTTGGATTTCATGAGGGCCGAAATCGAACCCGACAAGCCCAGCCGTGAAATCGGAACGGCTCTTTTGCAGCTTTTCCATTAGACCTCCATCCCCCAGACTACTCTTACCAACGAAGCCTTCCCTTTCACTCTCATCCTATAGAAATCCACGAAAAAGGTTAAATAGTGTTTTCCGTTTCAGACCTCTCCCGTGGACGTTTTTAATCTGCATATTTTTTAATGTTAATGGAGTTTAGTCCTTTTGTATACAGAAAACAGTTAGGGAAGAAGCATTGGTTCCGTGACAAGAGGTCAGATCTGCTCTTGACAGACGACTAAAACCGGCTTTTGGTAGCCCAAATTCTGCCCACCAAAACATTCACCTGATTCAAAAATGGCTTATGATAACGGCCAAATGTGCCGAAGAATAAAAGGGTAATTGATCCTCAAAACTCGAAAAATTGGCCAACGAGGAGGAGTTAACGCGGAAACCTTGCCATGGGGCACCATACATCACGCATTGATTTAACGGCTATGAACTCCGAAATTTCCAAATCCAACAGCAGCCACATGCCATTGACGAACAAGGTGATCTGTGTTGTGGGACCCAGAAGGTTTCAAAATGAACTCATCGCGTCATTCCTAGAGCGGGAAACCGGCGCGCGGTGCGTGCCCGCACAAAATATCCGGCAGATATTGTTCACGGATAGCAAGAAAGTAGGCACCCAGAGGCAGGTACTTTGGGACTGCCTTGGGGAAAATCTCGAAACGCTTGTGTTTGAAATTGAGTCCTATGGCAAAAGGTTGTTGGCCAGAGACCTTGTCACTTTCTTTAATGTGAAGGAGGGAACTGGGATCGAAGAGAAAGCCGTAATGCTGGGCATACGCGGGTTCTTCTATGAGCACGACTCTGTGGAAATATTTCTGAAAGGTATTCGTGCAGTTTTTAATGGAGAGCTGTGGTTCCCTCGGAAAATCATGACGAAATGCATTCTGAAGAACAAGATCCGAGAGCCCTCTCCCGAAGAGAATAGGGTGGTCTTAACAAAGAGGGAGAATGAGGTATTGACAATGGTTGCTGTAGGAGCCAGCAATGAGGACATCGCCGATAGGCTTTGCATCAGCCCTCATACAGTCAAGACCCACGTTTATAATATCTTTAAGAAGATCGATGTCCCCAACCGCCTTCAAGCTGCCTTTTGGGCCGCTAAAAACCTTTAAGCCCGATCACCTCTCATCAAAAGCCCTTCGCCTTCCACGTAACCTTTTCACAGTGCCCCCTTCCACTAGTACTTTTTTCTTAACTGTTTCGTAGTCACACCGGAAAAAAATACGAAAAAAAACATACCCTCACCCGATTGCACAATCCCCCTTCTTGGTGTAGAAATGACCAAAAGGTCTGAAAGCCATTGATGTAACCTCGCTCGCTCACCATAGGGGGATCACATACCGATGAAGGACCGAAGGAAAGTGGAGAGATTCAGTTTGGAGCTCCCCGCGGAAATCACAGTGAAAACCACAGAACAGATGGTGAGAGTGCCTCGCCTTAGAACCAGGGATATATCCTGCGGAGGCGCATTCTTTTCCGGTATACATCCCCTCCCTGAGGGTACACCAGTAAGGGTAAATCTGACGTTGTCTGCGGATAGGTTGAAAAGGCTCATGGGAGCTCAAGCTCATGTGGAGATCAGCGGAATCGTGAAGCGGGCTGAACCATCGGGGATGGCTATCTGTTTCAATGGGGATTATCACATGATGTCCATAAATACTGAAAAAAACACGGGAAGGGTACCTTAATCAAAGGGGGCCTTTATCCTGAAAGGAGAACAGTATGAACGGGAAAAGCCTGCAGCAGCTACCTATTCTCATGGCTATATTCTGCTTCACGGGGATATGCTGCTTACTCTTCTATTCCGTCTGCCATAGTCCCCCTTGTGCTGAAGGGGCCTTGACTCATGAGCATGGATGGATGACAGCCCATATTAGGCTGGAGGGGCGTTACGATCATAGCGGCGTTGTGGTGAGCGTGGATGGTTGGCAAAAAATTACCGGAACACATGGCCGCGTGTTCTTCCCGCTGCCCAAGGGACACCATACTGTCACGGTAACTATGAACGGATACCTATACGCCCAAACAAGATTCGAAATAAGGCCTAACAGGCCAATAGATCTGTCAACAGTGACTCTTAGGGCAGGCGATGCCGATGGTAATCGCCTCATAGACTGGTTTGACCTCAACATCGTGCGGGCAGCCTTTGGTAGTGCGCCCCCCACTGATTCAAGGGCGGATATCAATGGTGATGGCAGGGTGGATATCATGGATGCCTTGCTCGTGGGTGCGAACCTTGGGGAAGAGGCGCCAAGCCTCTGGCCCGGTGCTTGGGCTTTTCCGGTTGCCGATCCGGATTCTCCTCCTGGTTGGAGTGACAACCGGCCCCCATCGTAGTGCTCCTAGGGGCTCAGCCCTTCATCCTTGCGATATTCGAATACTGGGGATATAACCCTTTGCCCTTGCCATCTTTCGGGATCGGATTCATTTGTTACCGCGTATACACCCTATCTCGACCCTCGTACCTTGAAACGCTTTTCACATGCCGTTGCCCCCGAGATCAATCCTCCACTGTCCCTGTTTCCCTCAAACCAGATAAACATAATTTTGTTTATTTAGGTATAAATTTTTTAGAATTATATTAATATATTATTATAAAGAATATTTATAAATATTTTTGAATATTTTTTAAATTTTCAAGTAGGTGTCTTTCGGCGGTCCCAGAGGTGTAATCATTAAGTGCCAGCAAAAGCTCCTCACAGCTACCAAGAAGCCGACAGGTCTCGGCCTTTGACGCATGAAAACCATTGCCAGGCCACAAATCGAGCGTTTCGGTGAGGAGAGCTGTTGAGGATATGATGTAAATGACTTCTCTATTGGGAAATGCCCCCAATAGCCCTTGCTAAGAGATGAAAACTTTCGTAGCCTGTGCTAAGTAAGTCTCTTACGAGAGGCGATAGCCCGGCAAAAGGAATGGGGCTTCGGCTGGCAAAGGCGGCGATTTGTTTTTAACACGAGCGCTCTTGACGAGCAATCCTGGGGGATGAGATGGAATTCGATTTCTCGAACAAAAATGTTCTGGTTACTGGGTCTTCAAGGGGGATAGGGCGCGCAATCGCCCGGCAATTTGCAGCGTCGGGTGCACGGGTCGTTATTCACTATCACAGAAACCGTCAGGCCGCTGAACGAACGGTGGCCGATCTACCTGGCGGCCCGCATCTCCTTGTGCAGGCCGACGTATCCGATCCGACATCCGTTCATGGGATGGTTGATACTACACTGAATGCCATGGAAAGGATTCATGTATTAGTCAATAATGCGGGTATATTCGGGGAATATCAGATGGTTGATTTGGCCTATGAACAGTGGCAGAAACAATGGGAGCGTACAATCCGCACCAATTTGTTGGGTCCCGCCAATATTTCCTTCTGTCTTATCAGGCACATGATAGATCAGGGCGGAGGGAGAATCGTGAATGTTTCATCGAGGGGGGCTTTTCGAGGCGAACCAGATGCTCCTGATTACGGCGCGAGCAAGGCGGGGCTCAATTCGTTGAGTCAATCAATGGCCCACGCACTGGCGCCGTATAATATTTTCGTTTATGTTGTTGCACCAGGATTTGTTGAAACGGATATGACTGGTAAAATGCTTTCCGGACCGAATGGAGATACAATTAGAGGACAGAGCCCCCTTGGCCGGGTAGCACTACCGGAAGAAGTAGCACGCACTGTTGCATTTCTGGCTTCGGAGGGCACAGATTACTTGACCGGATGCATTGTCGACGTAAATGGGGCATCATATCTGCGATCCTGAGGCAAGCAAGGCAGGGCGGGTCTCAACAGGCCTGCCGAGAATTCAAAATTCCTTTCAATCGCTGCTCATAACATAAACGATGCAGCGTAACAGAATCGCCCAATAATGTTGTCTTCGGTCAGGCTGTCGACCTGAAACCGATCAGGGCACTTTGATCACACGTGAGGATCGTGAAAGTTGAAACCGAACCGTTGCTTTTTGAAAAGAATCCTCTTTTTCGTCAATGTTATTGCCTTTTCTTTGGCAATCAATGCTCACTCAGAGGTTGCTTTTGATGTATTGCACGGTTCTGATTTGGGCATGGGCATAGGAGCACGGGCTATAGGACTAGGAGGTGCGTTTGTAGCGATTGCCGATGACGCTTCGGCAACATTTTGGAATCCGGCTGGTTTAACCAGTATAAGGGGTAATCAATTCCTTGTATCCGCTGATCTGCCCGATGGTTTCAGCGCTTCTTCCGTGGTGTACAAACCGTCTTTTTGGAAATTGGAAAGAGTAGACCTTACAGTAGGACTCAGCCTTATCAATAGATTACGGATAAAAGGAGCTAGCGGGGATGATACCTGGAGTGGATATCCCTCCTATATTCTCGATTTGGGCATGATAGAGGTGGAAGAGAATTTCATCGGGTCAGTGAACTCCAAGACGTACGATACAAGGTTAAGCCTGTCCTTTGTTCATCCTCATTACAGTGATCTGTCAATTGGATTGAACCTGATCCATGTGTGTTGAAAGACTCTCCTATTCCGGGCAGGGAGTCCGGACCAAGAAGCTCAAAAACTGGAACTTGAATATAACACCTTTGATTTAGGAGTATTGTACCATCTCACAGATGAGATCAATCTCGGTTTAATGGTAAAGAACATATACGGGGTATCCTCAAACAAGGACGATGATGCCTTTTCCCTGCCACGCTATGCTACTGTGGGGATATCCTTGAGCAAGGATGGCTACACCTATTCTTTGGACAGCGAGATAGTGCACGGAAGGTATGGGGGCACGGAAAAGAAGAAAGCTCAATTCTGGCTTTTGAGGGGTGGGGTCGAGAAGAGCATAGGAAATATCTTCAGGATAAGATTTGGCCTCATATATCCTGTTGTAGCCTATACCTCAACGGCAGGAGATATCAGAGACGATATCCCATGGCCAAAGATTGGTGGTGCCGCAGGAATTGGTGCGGAATTCGATAAGCTTACCATTGATTTTGCAGTTTATGGAGACCCTGCGAGGAGTTATGTGGAGCAAGACACGGTATTGCTTTCTGTAGGAACACTAATCATGGAGTTCTAACTCCTGTCACCGGCTCTTTTGTTCCATATAGGCTCAAAGGCTACGTGATGTTTCTCCTAAAGCATCTGCACTCAGGTTTTATGAGATCATAATTTTCTGATGGTAACCCCCTCTGTAGAGCATGTGTGCCATAATTACAACCCCCAAGCCCGCTAATCCAAGCGCACTGAAAGACCAACCCCAGGTTGCATAGGTGACGGTGTCTGAAAACGCCGGGTTCGTGTAGTCTAAAACGGCGCCAAATACGTAGGGCGAGATGGCGCCGGCACCAAACCCTAGCAAACCCCTTGCGGCGAATGCAGTTCCCAAGTACGAGGGTTCTATGCTTTCGGTTATTCCTGCCGAAAGGATTGGGGAGTCACCTAAGGCGGAAAACGCATATATCATACCGATGAAAACAATGAGACCAACAGGAAAGCCGATGAGCCAGCCTATGACAAAGGAGCATGCCGTACTGATACTGCTGACGAGCAGTATTACCAGGGGGCGACCAAGCTTGTCAGAAAGGGTGCCCATAGAGAGAGAGGCTACTATGCCCGTGAGGTGGAATAGACCAACGATGTAAGCACCACTTCCAACTGCGGTCCAAAGCCCTGAGCCCCGCGCTGTCAGGCAGGCTGAGAGAAAGGCCGGTGTCCATGCCCACATTCCGAGGAGTTCCCAGCAATGGAGGACATATGCCCCTATGAATAGCATTGCCGATGCGTTGCGCAAGACTTCAGTGGAGAACCGCTGCTCTCGACTTCTCGGAAACACCTTGTTTGGCGTTGACGCTAGTGTTGCCCATGCCAGCAAAAGCCCTATCAATGGCCCCATGCATGTGAGGAAGAAAGAGACGCGATATCCGCCCCAGGGCAATGCCGCACCGCTTATGCTCAGGGAGAGGGCATACCCGAGTGAGGTGCTCGCTATATAGAATCCAACAGCCATTCCCCTACCTCTAGGGGAGTAGCGATCCGCTAGCATCATAAGGCCTGGAGTGTATACGCCGCCGATGCAAAGACCGATGAGGGTATAGAGAATGATGCCCGAGTTGTATCCCCGCGCAAATGCGGCAAATATCAATGAAGCGAAAACGGTGAGAAGATTCGACAAGAAAAAAACTCGTTTAGCCCCAACCCTGTCGGCCAAGGCGGAAAAGATCAGGAGGGAGAAGGCATATCCAATCTGGAACCCGCTAGAGATAGAGCCGGCAGTAGCCGCAGACATCTCCCATTCCGTTTGGAGCACGGGCAGTGCTGCTGCATAGGTCATAACAACCAGGTGGGTAAAGACTCTGGAGAAGCAGATCCCAAGAAGCCACAAATCGAATTTCAATGATTTCCCTCTCACGTCACCTTCTGAGAAGAACAAGCCTACAAAACTAGCTCACATCCCTATTCGGCACCATTACGTCAAGGAAAAGATCGCGCCCCTGAGCCGCCTGGTGTATTTACCTATTGGAGTGTGTCATCAATGGATCCATCGGGCAACACACTGTCCGGGTGAAAACGGCCCTGCTCTTCCATCTGATACCTGACACACCGCCCCCAATCTCCTTTGCAGTAGCGTTCTATCCAGTATCGGTCCAGTTTCCCCTTATGATAGAACCATTTCATGGGGCAAGCCGGAAACCACTTGCACTCACGTGACAAGACCCTGAGCTTGCGATACTTCTCAAGTGTCTTTGGCTTGAAAGTGCTGTTGTACAGCAGTGAAGACGGGTGGGGGAGCGGGAAAACCTTCTTGTTCTGTGCCAGAAAGAGATTACCATAGAGCATCGCAACTCTTGCAATTCCTTATGATCCCATTTAAATCGCCCAAGGCCTTCCGCTTGTCCGCCATGGTCTGATCCAGCGCTCCATCTCTTTTCGTTAGCCAAATCTCTGGAATTCGCCGCATGTGACCGTCTCTTGCCGTTTCCATCGGGAAACGAAAAAAGGTCCTGTTATTGTTCAGGTTTGGTTATGAGGGCGGAAAGGAGACCTCAATTCTGGATGGTGCCACACCTTTTGTCAAGCCTTTACGAAGTGCTCATACATGCTATGGCAGGTTCCAACAAGCAGGACCTTTGCCAAGGCCTTCAATGACATTTCCCTTAACTCAGGTCCCCTTCCTGCCGATAAGATAAACGATACTGTATCAATGATCCCCTCTGCGGCAGAATTGATTTGCTAACCTCGTGCCTGCATTGCTCTTTTGAGAATCGATAACAAGGCATCGAGGGGGTAGGAGAGGCAATGGCTCGACCCTTCCTCTGCAGGAAAGGATCAACGAGCAGGTGCTGAAAAGCACGACCCATTCTTATCTCAATAAGGCTCAGCCGCCCCGTCGACTGCCAGCAATTAGTACGAGGGTTTCTCAACATGAGGGAAGAGGGGGATTTCACGAAATAGGGTTGACCACAATGTAATTATTTCCTGTCTGGAGATCTTTGGAAATCCCATGGATAAACGCGCAACGGAAAACCATAAGGGCCGATCGTATGCATTTGAAGGGCTAGGCGAAAGGCAACTGCGTGCCCTTTTTAGCGTGGCCAACACCAAGACGCTCCAAAAAGACGAGGCCTTATTCTTGGAGGGTGACACCGACCCGGCCTTGTATGTGGTTTTGGAGGGCGAGATAAGGGTTGTGAAACACGTGCACGGCCAAAAGATAGAAACGGTCTCCACGCTCCGCGCCGGGTCTTGGGTGGGAGAAATTGGCTTCATCGGCGGGATACCCCGAACGGCATCAGCCTTTGCAAACAAACCTACCAAAGTCTTGACAATAGACAGGCCTACCGTATCTGCCCTTGATGAGGAAACACAACTGTTTCTTTACAAACGACTGAATTTCTTGACGTCCATGATCGTCGGTGATCTAGATGCGAGCGAAAAGGAACTCACTCGTAGAAACAGGCAACTGACGGAGAGCCTTTTTTCAGCGCGGAGCGGCAAAAGCAAAGACTATAGTGATTCGGAATTGATTCAGAGCATTATCAAAAAAGTGCCGCAACTGCCCGTATTTGCCAGTACGCTTACCCATAAACTAGTGGGAAGAGGAACTTCACTGAAAGAGATTAGCGAAATGATTCAGGCCGATCCTTCCCTCGTTGGCCTCGTCTTAAAGACGCTTAACTCCTCGTACTACGGGTTTCAGAAAAAGATCTCCGATATCCACCGGGGGGTGGTGCTTCTCGGGCTCAACGGGCTACATCAGCTCATCATAGGTGCAGGTGTACGCCGCATCATGCCGGACACGCCATACTTCAATGAACTTCACCACCATTCTGTGACCATATCACACATAGCGTTTGCCCTTTCCCAGAACGTGCAATCCAGCAACCCGGCGCAGCTTGCCACAATAGGATTGCTCCATGATCTCGGCCAGGTCGTCATAACGCTTTTGAGGGACAGGAATCCGAGCCTCGGCATCCTGATTGACTCTCTTGACCGTGCTCAAGTTGGAGCGCTGCTGCTTAAGAAGTGGAATCTGCCTGACGTTGTTTGGCAATCAATTGAATTTCAATTCTATCCGGAATTTTCACTGCCAGCAAACGTGCCTGCAGATATCAGGCTTAACGTAGCCATACTTTACCTGGCTCACCTTTGCAACGGATTCCTACGAGGGCATACCGCGTATGATCTGCCGACCCTGTTTTTGGAACAGTACCTACTGCTATTAAACTGGGGAAAATTGTCGGTTCCTGATATTACCCAAAGATTCGTTTTACCCGACCTCATCCGGAAGTGGCAGTCTTTGCCGCAGTTTTTAAGAGAGCTGATAGAACAGCACCAACAGCAGGCCCATTTGTCTGAGGCCAATGCACAGCGATGAAGAGAGGATCGCAAATACCGCGCCCGGGCGCGGCGGGACCGGTTCGACCTACCGTTCGAACATTACCGGCATCGGCGGGGGCAGTAGCGGCGGCACCTCGTATGTTATGGGCAAGGACTGGGCCGTTATGGTGGGCCCGTGACCGACGATCCGGGCTAACACCGTATGTACCGAACCCGAATACGAAGGCAAAGCAACCTCAGGCTGATGCGAATAAGAAGATGAGCGGCAGAGACCTGCTAGGCTGCCATTTTCTGCCTCCTTAGGATTTCACCTCTCCTGCTGATAATGATCTCCTCCAGCGGAATCTGCCGTCCGGCAAGCTCCATTCCCTTTCTGACAATAACGGGCAGCGCAGAACAGCACGGTACCTCCATCACAACAACGGTAACACCCTTGATATCGGCCTCTCTAAAGATGTCGGCAAACTTCTGAATATAGCTCGGGACGTCATCAAACTTGGGGCACCCGACCATGATAACCCTTCCTCCGAGAAGGTCCTTGTGGAAATTCGGATATGCCACCGGCGTACAGTCTGCTGCCACCAGCAGATGAGCCCCTTTCAGAAAGGGTGCGGTAGGCGGAACCAGTTGAATCTGTACCGGCCAGTGGGAGAGCGCTGAAAGGACGCTTTCCTGAACCCCCGGCGAATTGGCCTCTTGACAGGAAGCCGGAGGGTTCAGGGTCTCAATATGGGAAGAAGGACATCCGCAGGCCATGGTGGCGGCTTTCGGGCCCCCTTGCCTTGCTTTCGAACGCAGGTATGCTTCTACAGCCTCCTCGTCGAATTCATCTGCCTCTCGTTCAACCACAGTAATTGCCCCGTTCGGGCATTCCCCCAGGCAGGCTCCCAGTCCGTCGCAATATTTCTCTGCAACGAGCCTGGCCTTTCCGTCAATAACCTCAATGGCTCCTTCTGCGCAAGCAGGGACACATTGCCCGCACCCGTCACACAGTTCTTCATCGATCTCTACGATCCTTCTTGTAGCTTCCATGGTCATCTCCTTAGTACTTAGCATTTCGCATTCTATACTTAGTCATTGATTATCCGTTGATCTTTGTGTCCGTTTTTCATTTCTCCCTCCCCTTCATAAGTATGCTCCTAGCCAGTTTTCTACCGCTCTCGGTCAAAATGGATCTACCGATTGCTCGTGCCAGCGCCTCTGATTCGGTTGGATCTTCCTTTTGTTTTTCCTCTAACCTAGCAATCAAGACGGCATCGGAGAATATCTTGAGATTCAGGCTCCCCTCTTGGCGGGGATGTTGGCGATGACCGATAATCTCACAAACCTCTTTGAGCAACTCCTCCCTCGCACCCGCTCTAACCAATATTTCCCGCGCGGCTGGTTGCGCTTCCTCCTCCTGAAACCCAGCAGCACTCCCTTCGCATGTGCCCTCCGTTGCCTTGACACCCAAATCGTGCAGATAGGCCGCTGCCAAAACCGCGGCCAGGCTACCCCCTTCCTCCTTTCCGATCTGTTCAGCATATCTGGCCACTCGCATTGCGCGGCCAATCCGTTTGAAATCCCCCTTCAGATAGCGTTTGACCTCAATGGCAACCCGATCCTTGAGAAGATCCTCTTTTTGAGCTATGAGTTCAGGAGAGAGGCTCCCGATGCACTGCTCAGCGTAATGGCAGTAAGAAGCACAGCCAAAATCCATGTTTGGATTAAGAAATCGATGCCCGCACTTCTTACAAACACGCGTGGTGTCATCCTTGAAAAACTCCACCCTATTACCGCATGTGGGGCATTTTGACTCGAAGATAGCCCCAGGCTTCCAGTAGCGGCTGTCCTGTCCTGGGCATTTCATGATTTAACCTCCACTTACGGGCGTCTTGGTCATTCTCATTCCCCAATCTGATGGCCTTTTTGGCCGTGCAGAAGGTCCTTCCTCAGCGGGTCGGAAGGCCCCGGTACAGAATCTGGTCCAATCTTGAGACGGCCTTCAGATCCTTTTGCTCTTGCCAAGGCGAAGATACTCACGAAGAGGGTCCCTTGCCCTGATTTTAAGTGCAATGTTACATCATACCCTCGGTAGCTTTCCTTGACTTAAGTCAAAAAGGGGGCGATAATTTTAAAAAAGGAGGAAGGCCTTGAAAAACAAGGTTTCGACACTCTCCCGCATTCCCTTTTTCAGTGACCTCACTCAAGATCAATTCGGAGAAATCGAAAAGATCAGTGTTCTCAGAACCTTTGATAAAGGAGAGGTCGTCTTTTTCGAGGGCGACGATAGCACCGGTCTTTTTGTGGTACTAGACGGGCTGGTAAAGGTCTTTAAGTTCTCTGCCGAAGGAAAGGAACAGATTCTCCATGTCTTCGGTCCTGGTGAGCCAGTTGGCGAGGTTTCGGTTTTTTCCGGTCAGCAGTTTCCGGCAAATGCGGAAGCAATCGCCAAAAGCAAGCTCCTCTTCGTCCCCAGAGCGGCATTTGTTGATCTGATAGCGGCCCATCCACCCATCGCACTGAATATGCTTGCTGTCCTGTCCAAGAGGCTGCGCCAATTCGCGGTTCAAGTAGAACACCTTTCCCTCAAGGATGTTCCGGGGCGACTGGCAGCATATCTTCTGTACCTGGCAGACGAACAAGGGAAAGAAGATCGGGTTAGCCTCAATATCTCAAAGGGCCAACTTGCAAGTCTTCTGGGAACCGTCCCTGAAACCCTCTCACGGGCTTTTGCAAGGATGGCCAATAACAAGCTGATCGAGGTCAAGGCCAGGAGCATCAGATTACTGGATCGCGTTGGACTGGAGGAACTTGCTGAGAGCGGAAAGCACGGGGAGTAAAGAATCCACGCGCAAATTTGAGACAAGCGGAAATGCCTCAGGAAGAGGCTGAACACCTTAGGGAGAACACTCTACCTCCCTTTCTGGAGTTGGGGCACAATAATCACATCGATCCGCCGGTTGATAGCCCGGCCTTCAGGGGTCTTGTTGGATGCCAACGGCTGCTCCGAACCATAACCAATTGCTGAGATTTCATCATATGTCAAGGTTCCATTCGCTATGAAGTATTGGCGAACGGCCTCGGCCCGTTGCTCGGATAAGCCCTGATTGAGCGCCTCTGATCCCGTGCTGTCCGTATGCCCTTCAATAACGACCTCCGCTTCGCCGAACGTGCGAATAGCCCTTTGGACTTTGCTCAGCAGTGCATAATTGCCCGGCAGGATAAAAGCCTTTCCAACCGGAAATTGAATGCCCCGTAAACGAATAACTAGCCGGTTTCCTTGTTTGTAAACCTCAGCCTCATTCGGACTAAAGGAGTCTTGGACTTCGCTAAACAGCTGTTGAAACCGCCGTTCCGACGCCAAGCGTTCTTTTGCGGCCCTCTCTTGCCGGGTCTTTCCCTCCAGGGCCGCTATCCTATTCTCCAACTCGGTTAACTGCACCTGATTGTATTCCAGCTCTGCCTGCTGTTTTTTTACCCTACCGACCATGAATTCGTGATCTTTCTGCAGGGCCGCAACTGAGGCAAGGATATTCTCGACCTGCACCTCGAACCCGCGGTCGCGCATATCCGGGGCAGACAGCTTCGCCGCGGCCTCGTAAAGCATCCCTTCAAACCAGACAGTTATCTGTTCGGGCTCCATCGTCTGGATTTTCTTGCTCTGCTCTAAGACCTGAATAAGCCGGCGAGCCTGAAACAGGGCTTCATTAGCCTGTTGATGTATCTGCTTTTTCTGATAACGGTTTTCGGAAATGAATGCGTCAACATCCCTTAATTTGTCTTGTGCCGCTTTGAATGTGTTTGGGGTGATTTTGCTTGCACCCCTCTCCTCTCCTTCGTTTATCAGCTTACGGACCTCGCTGAGCACACCTTTAATTGCCCGTAACTCAAGTTGGTCAAATGCCCGCACGACCTTTGCCCTGTTTTTTCGGGCCCAATCAAGATTGTTTTTCTCAATCGCTCTCATGAGCTCGAGGAATTCCTCCTCCGCCTTCGCATAATCCTCTCCCATGCTCGTAGCTCCCGCGGAGCGAGCAAGGTCACGGGCCTTGATGACGTCCGGAAATTCCTCCCGCGCAACGTTACCCGCCTCTTGTGCACGCTGAAGGTGGGCTCGTCCGTAGGTCACATTCTTCAAGATGTCGGAAAGCTCATCTTCCAACTCCAAGCCTTTTTTTGCCTCATAGAGCGACTTCTCGGCCTTGGAAAACCAGGTTGGTGCCAAGACATTGAGTTGCTTGTCTCGTCCGTTGTTGATCTCTTTCTCCAAGCGGTTAACTTGCTCTACCGGCTTTTCTGGGGCAGCAACGGGCTCCGTGAGCAACCCTTTCCCCGCACAGCCGCCAAGCAAACACACTGCCGTCATGAGCACCAAGACGATTCCGTTTTTTCCCTTAACCAGCATCGACTTGCTCCTTTCCGCTGCCCTCAGCTGAAAAAGGGGAGTTGATGATATCGAGAGCATTCCTCCCCTCTTTTAACAATTGAATCCTGGAAGGACTATTCCCCTATAACTACGAAGTCATCCCTTCTGTTTTTGGCCCACGCGTCTTCACCACCACCCAGGGCAAGCGGCCGCTCCTCTCCATAGCTTATCGTTCGTATCCTATCGGGAGATATTCCGAGGGAGACCAAAAAAAGTTTGGCGCTATTAGCCCTTCTTTCTCCCAAAGCAAGGTTATATTCATTGGTGCCTCTTTCATCGCAGTTACCCTCTATCCTTATGCGGATACTGGAGTTTTCTTTTAGAAATGCTGCCGTTTTCTCGAGAACTACCCTTGCTTCATCTCTGATGGAAGACCTGTCAAAATCAAAATAGATTGGCTGTGGCTGAAATTCTTCGGCTTCTGCCAGCTGTCGAGCCTTTTCCTCAGCCTCACGCCTCTTCGCCGCTTCCAATTCCTCAAGTTTCTCGATCCTGACCTCTTCAGCCCTCCTAGCTTCTTCTTGTTGCGCTCTTTTCACTGCCGCTGCTTCCTTCTCAGCCTTCGTTACCTCGGTGGGGCGTGCCGTAATCACACTCTCTTCCGTGACAAGCTTCTTTTTGGCGCATGAGGACATCAAAAAGATGGATGAACATGCGAAAATGAGCAATGTTACGATTATTGCATTCCTCTTCATGACTCTCTACCTCCTTGTCTTCTTATTCAGTGGTTTTTCTCCCTCTATCTGTATTCATGCCCGGGCATCTGCCGAATCGCCGAGCTAACAGTTTGTTTATTCGGGTTGATGCAGATTTAATAGTATATTCTATACTATCATTACTGTCTACCCAAATACATACTTTCCGTAAGCAAGAATCATGCGCAACTGGCTGGTGTTCCGTTCTCATTATTTTATTTTAAATTTCAATTAGTTATCTAAAACGTCGGTAAAAACTACGGTTGAAACACTGTGGCATGAGACCCATTGATTGTGAAAAAAAGCACCACCTTCCCACTTAAACGGAATTCCTCGGGGACATCTGGTAGGCTTATGAGGAGCACGACCCGGTCATTAATGGAAATCGGCTGCTAGGCGGCTGGGCCGATGTTTCTCACGGGAGGCTTCGAAACGTCGGAGAAATGTCCCTTCAAATATTGGCTAATCGTAGACCAAAAGCCATCCAAAGGGCGGGTGGCTTCGGTGGAGGCGAATGGTCCCCGTAACTCTAGGGTAATTTCAAGGCCTTTTCACTATTCAGCCATTATCTCTCGAAAAAGTGACAGATTATTCAGTGCCTTTCCTGCTCCCAGGGCCACTGTGGTAAGCGGATCGTGAGTGATAGTTATAGGAAGACGTGTCTCCTCTCGCAACAGAACATCAAGATCCTTTAACAGGGCTCCGCCCCCAGTCAAGAAGATCCCGTTGTCTACCACATCAGCAGAGAGTTCGGGAGGTGTCTGTTCCAGGGCAATTCTCACAGTCTGAAGAATGGTGCCTACCTGTTCTGATATGGCCTTTCGAACCTCTTCTGAATCTATGGTGAGTGTCTTCGGTATCCCAGTTACCAGATCCCTGCCCTTGACTTCTAGAGTCTCCGTTTCCTCTGTCTGGTGCGCCCTCCCAATGCTGATCTTTATGAATTCCGCCGTTTGAACACCAATCAAGAGATTGTATTTCCTCTTTAGGTATTGCAGGATGGCCTCATCCATCTTATCACCTCCCACCCTGACCGAGCGGGAATACACCGTTCCAGCCATGGAAATAACGGCGACTTCTGTAGTGCCTGCGCCAATGTCAACCACTACATTGCTCGTAGGCTCGGTTATTGGGAGATCTGCGCCGATCGCTGCTGCCATGGGCTCCTCGATCAGAAAGACTTGTCGAGCCCCCGCCGACTCCGCGGACTCCCGAACTGCCCTCTTCTCGACCGGGGTTACGCCCGATGGAACGGATATTATGATCCGGGGCCTTACAAGAGATCTCCTTTTGCGAACCTTTCTAATGAAGTGTTTGAGCATGATCTCAGTACTATCAAAATCAGCAATAACCCCGTCCGCCATGGGTCTGATCACCACAATATCGCTCGGCGTTCGGCCCAACATCTCCTTAGCCTCTTTCCCGACCGCCAGTACCTTACTTACCCGCTGATCCCCCTTCCTGACCGCCACCATAGAAGGCTCATTCAAAACGATGCCCCCGCTCTTAGTGTAGATCAAGGTATTGGCCGTTCCCAGATCAATAGCCAGGTCATTGGAGAATGAGCCGATTAAAGGATTCAGCCACATGAGGCCCCCCTTTAAAGGTCCCTCCTCTAGAAATTATCCTTATACTAGAGAGAAAAACGCGTTTAGTCTAATAAAAAGGGACAATGAGATGAAACAGTGTGAATCTTGGGAATGCAGGTTCTCAGGAATATCCCTTGACTTTCAGGTATTCCCAATCTACAAGGAGGCTAATGGCCCGCTTAGCTGCTCGAGATGTAAATGCGATACTCCAGTTCCTGGAAGACGGAATTAGGCTTATCCCGAAAATCAATCGTGCACAAAAGATGGCAGCAAGGAGCAAGATCAGAAGACAGTTCAGCTGGCTTTCACAGCTGAATGCTCCAAGCGCGGGGATGGTCCTTAACGAATTGGAACAGAGGCTTCAGGACCTATTTCCCTTGTATCCCATGGGGGTTAGGGAAAGACTCAAGGAGATCGTTAAGGAAAGACTGAAGGAATAAGGCCATAGATTCGCTTGAGCAAGAAGGCCTGCTCCACTAAGGTACTACTTGCACTACTTCTTCGTGGTAAATGGTTTAAACAGATCAATTGGTATTGGAAAGAGGGTCTTTGAACTGCCCTGTGACCCAACCTCCCTTAGGGTTTGAAGGTACCGCAACTGAAGGGCATAAGGAAAATCCTGTATCATCTGGGCAGCTTCCCTTAACTTGCCAGCGGCTTGGAACTCGCCTTCGGCATTGATGACCTTTGCCCTCCGCTCCCTTTCGGCCTCTGCCTGTTTGGCCATAGCCCGCTGCATCTCCGAGGGAAGCTCAATATGCTTCACCTCCACCGTGGAGACCTTGATTCCCCACGGATCCGTATTCCTATCCAGTATTTGCTGCAACGTGGTATTTATCTTGTCTCTTTCCGCCAGAAGTTCATCCAGCTCTACCTGCCCGCATACACTTCTCAGCGTTGTCTGGGCTAGCTGGGAGGTAGCAAAAAGGTAATTCTCTACTTCAATAATTGCACTGTTCGGATCCATAACCCTGAAGTAGATAACCGCATCCACCTTAATGGACACATTATCCCTTGTAATTACATCCTGGGGAGGCACATCCATGGTCACCAAACGGAGACTCACCTTAACCAGCCTATCGATAATCGGGATAATAATGACAATCCCAGGTCCCTTGGCCCTTTCCAATACCCTCCCGAGCCTGAAAACAACGCCTCGCTCATACTCCCTGAGGACTTTGATGGCCGCGCTCAGAAAGATTATTAGCAAGATGACTGCCAGAATATAGAACATAACAACCTCCCCTGGTTATTTCTTGCCGCCCTCAAGACACCGGGGTCTGCTGGCACCATTTCTCTTCAGCTCAGCAACCTTGCCTTATAACAATCGATATGCGCACTCCCCTATGGCGCGCATACCTCGGCAATTGCACGGGATAATACCATGTTATTTACCGCGGGGGCAAATCTTTCGTATCGCCCCCTTTCGGGCTCCGTTAGGTCTTTTGACTTTTGCGAGATAATGATTAAAAGATTCATTAGGAATGCAGGATACATCAAACTGAATCACCATATCTCTGCAAGGGTGTTCCGAACTCTTGATATAAGGTTCGGTAGCTGTGCAATTTGAAAACGACGTAAATTAGGTGGTTGCAATGAAAACCCTTATTTTCAGTATAGTGTTAGGCTTATTTGGTGTACTTGGATGTCAAAATCCTACAAACCATGAAATTATGGCGAGTGATACGATGAAAAAACAGGCTCAAGAATTGGAGACGGCAACATTTGCAGGAGGATGCTTTTGGTGCATTGAGTCCGACTTTGAAAAGGTCGAGGGCGTTATTGAGGTGATATCGGGTTATACCGGCGGTCACAAGGAAAAGCCGACCTATGAGGAGGTATCATCCGGTGGCACCGGCCACTTAGAGGCCGTTCAGGTGCGCTACGACCCCACCAAGATCACCTACAAAGGACTGCTGGATATTTTTTGGAAGCATGTGGATCCCACCGATGCCGGTGGACAGTTCGTCGATCGAGGGTCTCAGTACCGAACAGCCATCTTCTACCATAACGAGGGGCAGAAGCGGCTGGCAGAGGAATCCAGAGACCAGCTCAACGAATCGGGGCGGTTCGATAAACCCGTTGCCACGGAGATCGCCATGTTGCCGACATTTTACCGGGCCGAGGACTACCATCAGGACTACTACAAGAAAAACCCGATTCGATACAAGCTCTACCGTTACAATTCGGGCAGGGATCGATTTCT
>CP070657.1:2415176-2423917 GCA_020355085.1 Deltaproteobacteria bacterium | reverse complement strand
ATTCAAGCGTACCAATTGGAGTTTCAAGCAGCCCACCGGCAAAGAGCTGCTCAATGCGGCCATATCGCAATGACTGCTGACCGCTCGATCGTGTGGCTATCCAGCCACCCAACGTAGAAAATTCAAAGGATTGCGGGAAATGGCCCAGCGTGTATCCCCGTGCCCTCAGCTGGGCTTCTACATCCGGTCCTGCGGCACCGGCACCAAATGAGGCGATGTGGCTCTCCTCATCAAGGCTTAGAAGACGATTCATCCTGGACATATCAATGGTTAAAACCGGCTTGTCGCCTTTTTCAGGGGTAATATGGCCAACAACGCTCGTGCCACCCCCGTAAGGAATGATGTTGGCTGATGTATCCTTTGCGAACGCAAGCAGGCTGCGAACGTCGGTACTGGTGGTAGGGTAAGCAACGCCATCTGGCACGATGCCGAGATTTCCGCTGCGAAGGGCGAGCCAGTCCGGGAGGCTCTGACCACGGGCGTGGCGTACCCGTTCCTCCTCGGATTTGGTTATCAGCGGATGGTCGGGAAGGCGAGATTGCGGCACCTGTTTAAGGGCATGCTCGAGCGTTGCATCTAGTAGGGGTGTTGCCTCACCTATCTTTTCTATGAGAAATCCATGGGCATTTCGGCTTAAGGGATAGGAAATCGATTCATCACCCCAACCATTCCACCGTCGCATCGGTTCCCTCCAGTCTTATAAAGAAAAAGTCCTGGTTCGCCAGGTGGCAGTGGTTTTATCTTATATGCTGAAACAACAAACCACAAATATTTTCGAGTCGAGAAAGGATGGGATTCCAGATAGCGGATTAGCGGATATAAGGAAAGGGGGTTCGTGAGAAGTTAGAGCCGGGTGGAGCTGTGCTCCACCCATTAGGTTATTGTTTAATTCCAGCATCCACCTGGACCATAGCCACCCCTGGATCGATCATAACCCATGCCGGGACCACAACCTTTGCCGTATCCCCTTCCAAAACGCGCATCAGGGGCAATTTTGTGAGCTTCAAGCTCGAAATCGAGCCGATTTTGATCCATCTTTGCCCTTAGGTTGCTAATCTCTTGCTGAAGAGCCTTGGCCTTTTCAGCATCCGGGTTATCCGAATTCAGGATGCTGTTCAGTTCAGCAGCGTTTGACCGGAGCTCATTTCTAAGTTGAATATTTCGATCACGGAATTCTTGATGCAGTTTGTCCAACTGGTCCCGTTGCTCCGCCGTGAGGCTCGGGTACCCACGGTCATACTGCCTACAGTACCCAGGACCGCCTTTCCAATCTCCCCTCTGGTAGGCGTGCCTGTCCCAAGATCTGCCATGGGCAAATACCGGAGCGGCAAGAGCGGCTGCCAGAATAAGGACGGTTGCGATTGTTAGTGTTTTTTTCATGTCAGTTCCTCCTTTACTATTAGTGGATTTGCACTCTATTTGAGCAACGGACATGCCAAACAAGCGAGCAAGTTTCTAACTATTGAATATGACGTAATTATTTTGACAGCACCTACAGATGTTGATCTATTTTCTTGCAATTTGACAAGAAAAAGTGGATACTAAATATCCATCTAGCCGTATCCAAATGGATAGAAAGTATCCACCATTCAGACCAAATTGGAGTCCATTGGTTGACCTGAAATTGAAAACCCGCCCGACCGCAAGCGGGTATCGGTGGGAATATGAGGATATATAGGAATCTTTCTCATAGGATCTTCAAGGCGAGATGGTATAGATCTTGTTCAGACATGGTACTGTTATGAAAAGAATGACGGATCGAAAGATATCGTGGATGAGCATACCCCCATGGATCATAGTTGGGGCGCTCATGATACTGGTGCCGATCTTCGTATTTTGGACGGCTCAGAATATCAGGAAGCAGAAACAGGCCGCGACTTTTCTTATGTTGGAAAAAGGAGCAGCTTTAATCAGGTCTCTTGAGGCAGGCGCTAGAACAGGGATGATGGGGATGGGTGACAGCGGCTTTCAGTTTCAGAGGTTGTTGATAGAAACGGCACAGCAGCCCGATATTGACTATCTCATCGTTACCGATCTGAGAGGTGTTGTAGTGGCCCACAATGTGCCGGAAAAAATAGGAAGCACGTATGGGAGAGACCTGGATCTAGCCCATATCTCCCGATCTGAACCACTTCAGTGGCGTATTGTAGATGAGCCCGAAGGAGCAGATACCTTTGAGGTCTTCCGGCGTTTTTCTCCCAGACACGTTTACTTTAGAGGTCACCACGGTAGGATGATGAGCAGACTATGGCGGGATCCTATGATCCACCCAGAAGATCCACAAAGCGGCCCAGAACGGGTCATTTTCGTAGGGCTGGATATGGGCCCCATAGAGGCTGCTAGAAAAGCGGATGCACGTCACACGGCAGTGATGGCTTCCATCCTCCTCTTGATTGGATTTGCGGCCATCGTCTCTCTCTTTCTGGCCCAGGCTTATCGATCCGCTAGGACCTCACTGACAAGGATAAAGGCCTTCTCAGACACCGTTGTTGAGAATATGCCTATCGGTCTCCTCACGCTGGATCCTGAGGGGAAGATAACCTCTTTCAACCAAACGGCCGAGGCAGTCCTGCGACGCTCGTCAGGTGAGGTGGTCGGCAAAAGGGCTAATGATATACTTCCGGAGCAACTGTGGAAACTCATTGATCAGCGAAAGAACAAGCGCGATATTATTCAAAGGGACATGGATTGCGTCCTAGGAGGCGGGAAAACCGTTTCCTTGGAGGCAAGCGTCTCCTCTCTTTTTGGAGATAGCGGAGAGTTGCTCGGGGATGTACTGCTCTTCAGGGATCTCACCGAGGTCCAGGAGCTTAAGAGAGAGGTTGAGAGAAATCGGCGCCTTGCATCCATTGGGAGGCTGGCAGCGGGGGTTGCCCATGAGATACGCAATCCCCTCAGCTCAATAAAGGGCTTCGCCACTTATTTTAAGGAGAGGTACAGGGAGGTACCGGAAGACCAGAAAACGGCTGAAATCATGGTCCAGGAGGTGGAGAGGCTTAACAGGGTCATCGGGCAGCTTCTGGAATTTGCCCGGCCGGTGGCAATTATCAAGAAGCCAACGTCGTTAGAGACCCTGATTAAGCATTCGATCAAGATGGTTGAAGGCCAGGCCCGGGCCAAGGGTATTAAAACAACCACCAGTTTTTCGCCCGGGATTAAGGATGCCTTCGTTGATCCAGATAAAATCAGCCAGGTCCTCCTGAATCTCTATTTAAACGCCATTGAGGCAATGGACCAAGGAGGAAGACTTTCGGTTAGCCTTGATTGGGATGAGCATTCCCAGATAGCAAGAATTACCGTTACAGATACCGGGGAGGGGATCAGAAAGGAGGATTTGGCACATGTTTTTGACCCCTACTTCACAACCAAAGAATCGGGAACCGGTCTGGGGCTTGCGATAGTCCATAATATCATCGAGTCGCACAGCGGTGAGATCAGAGTGGAGAGCGAGCAGGGCAAGGGGACGAGCGTGACGATTCTCCTCCCGGTTTCCACTGAAGATAGAGAAGGCATGACAGGTGATACAAAACAAAGGGGCTCTTCACATGAAGAAGGAAAGTAGCGTATTGGTTGTAGATGATGACCCCGCCCATCGAACCATGCTGAGAACCCTTCTGACAGGGTGGGGATACGCCGTTGTTGAAGCGGATGATGGTTCTGCAGCGATAGAGAAGGTGCATGAGCGGGCATTCGATCTGGTTTTGATGGATGTCCGAATGGTCAAGGTTTCAGGGCTTCAGGCCCTAGCCGAGGTAAAGGCCTTGAATCCTGCCATACCGGTTATCATCATGACTGCCTATTCATCCGTAGAAACCGCTGTGAAAGCCTTGAAAAACGGTGCCTATGACTACCTCACCAAGCCCCTCGATTTCGATGAGTTGCGGCTTGCCATGGAGCGAGCCATGGATCATAAGGAGCTCAGGGAAGAGAATCGTCTCCTCAGAGAGACCCTCGGCAGTCATTTCGACAGGAGACACATCATCGGTCAGAGCTCGGCAATGGTCAGGATCTTGGAGACAGTGGCCCAGGTGGCACCATCGGAGGCGACTGTATTAATTACCGGCGAGTCGGGAGCGGGCAAGGAGATGATTGCCGGGGCGATCCATTTCAATAGCCCCAGAAAAGACGGACCCTTTATAAAAATAAACTGTGCGGCTATCACCGAGACACTGCTTGAATCGGAGCTTTTTGGGCACGAGAAGGGCGCCTTTACCGGAGCTCACAGACAAAAAGAGGGACGATTTCGACAGGCACACGGTGGAAGTCTCTTTTTGGATGAGATCAGCGAGATGTCCCTCTCCATGCAGGTAAAACTGCTACGGGTGCTTCAGGACAGAGAGATAACCCGTGTTGGTGGAGAAGAGGTTATTAAGGTGGACGTAAGGATCATCGCCGCTACCAATAAGGATCTGGCTCGGGAAATCGAGGCGGGAAGATTTCGGGAGGATCTCTACTATCGGCTGAATGTCGTCGCCTTGGAAATGCCTCCTCTGCGAGAGAGAAGAGAGGATATCCCGCTCCTGGCTCACCATTTCCTTGAAGCGCTTTCAAGAGGCAATCGGAAAGACATCAAAGGATTCACCCCTCAGGCCATGGATCGGCTCATGAAATATGATTGGCCCGGAAATGTGAGAGAGCTCATGAATGCAGTTGAAAGGGGAGTCGTTCTCTCTCGGTCAGAATACTTAGATGAAGAAGCCTTGTCTTTGATCTCGAGCGATGAATCGGCATCCCGAGAGATTTCGTCCGGCGATGGGGCAAATGCCGATATCCCGCTGGATGAGGTGGAGAAGGCGACCATACTCAAGACGCTTGAGTCTACCGGAGGCAACAAGAGCGAAGCTGCCAGGCGGCTCGGCATAACGCGGAGGACGTTGCACAAGAGGCTTAAACTTTACGGAGTCATGAAATGACACAGCCCAGCCATGTTGAAACGTGGAATGCTTTAATGGCGTATATTATCCTCATCGCTCATGGGGGAAACGGAGGCTTAGTCCATGGTTAAAAAACCTATGCACGAAGAACTACAGCAGAAAATCAAGGAACTTGAGAGGAAAGCGGCTGAACGAAGAAAGGTGGAGGTAGCTTTGCGGGAGAGCGAAATGCGGCTTTCCGAAATCGTTCAAGGCAGCCTGATACCGACCTTTGTCATCGACAAAAAGCACATCATCACTCACTGCAATAAGGCCTATGAGAACCTAAAGGGGGTTTCCGCTGAGGAGATGATCGGAACTAAGGACCAGTGGACAACCTTCTATCCCCATCCACGGCCGACCATGGCTGACCTGATCGTTGATAATGCGACAGAGAAGGAGATTGCCCAGCACTACGGTGGAAAGGCCCGAAAGTCACCTCTTGTTTCGGGAGGATACGAGGCGGAGGATTTCTTCCCAGGTCTGGGGCAAGGGGGTCAATGGCTTTACTTCGGCGCCGCCCCGTTGAAAGATGCTGAGGGGAACATCACCGGAGCGATAGAGACCTTGCTGGACGTCACCGAGCGCAAGACCGCTGAGATGGGTCTTCGCAAGTCTGAGCGGCGGTACCGGACTTTGCTCGACTTTGTTCCATATCCGGTGGTGGTGTTCACAAAGGATGGAAGGGTTTCCTATCTAAACCCGGAGTTTACGGAGGTCTTCGGCTGGTCCCTCGCGGAACTACAGGGACGGACTATACCTTTTATTCCTCCGGGGCTCAAAGAGAAGTTTGCCGAAGATGTGAGAAGGCTGTTTGAGGAAAGGGTGTTTGAGGATCACGAAACCAAGCGCCTGACAAAGGATGGTCGGATCCTTGATGTATCGGTTAAGGTCGCGTTTTACCCGGAATCTGAAGAAAATGAAGCCGAAGTGATCCTTATCCTCAGAGATATTACACACGATAAGAAGATGGAAGCTACGAACGATGCGATGCTCCGGATCAGTCTGGCGCTTCCCCAATATCCTAACCTTGAGGACCTCCTTGATTATGTGAGCACTGAGATTAGGCGGGTGCTCAACGTAGAGGGGGCCCTTGTCATCTTGCTGGACCCGGAGACAAAGGAGCTCTTTTTTCTGGGGACCGCCTATGAAGACCGAGCAACAGAGAAGAGGGCAAAGGAGATTCGTTATCCCGCTGACAGGGGCATTTCAGGCAAAGTGGTAAGAACGGGTAAACCGATCATTGTGCCTGATACGTCCAAAGAGCCTGCGTTTTACGGGCTGATAGATGAAAAACTCGGCTTCCAATCTCGAAATATGATGGATGTGCCCCTGAGGAGCGGTGAGCGGTTCATAGGGGTTTTATGTGCGATTAACAAGAAGGAGGGGTCCTTCGACCAAACGGACATTGATCTTCTGAGCATGATAGGGGGTACCGTGGCCCTTTCTATTGAAAACGCCCGGTATTCTGAAGAGCTCAAGGAATCATATCGGGAGGTCACCAGCCTAAACCGGGCCAAGGATAAGGCCATTGACCATCTATCCCATGAGTTGAAGACACCGATTGCAGTTCTTTTCGGTACCCTGAACATTCTCACCAGAAAGCTGGAAGCCGGTCCTTACGAATCCTGGGTCCCCATCATGGAAATGGCCCAAAGAAACCTGACCCGCATAAACGAAATTCAGTACGAGGCGGAGGATATCATGGAGGATAAACACCCCAGAACCCATGGGATCTTTTCGCTCCTGCTTGATGAGTGTGCGGATGAGCTGGCACTTCTCGCTGCCGACGAGGTGGGAGAAATTTCCATTGTTGAAAAGATCAGAAATCGTATCGAGGAACTATTCGGCCCTAAGGAGGTGGTTCCACAAGAAATCCTCCTCGATGAATTCGTGAAGCAAAGACTCGAGCTTATGAAACCACGGTATTCCCATAGAAATGTGGAAATTGCAAAGTATCTTGAATCCACGCCTCCGGTATATATGCCACCGGAGCCCCTGCAAAAGGTGGTTGATGGTTTGGTAAAGAATGCTATAGAAAACACTCCTGATGAGGGCATGATTGAGGTCATTGTCCATCAGAAGGGTAGGGGCTCTGAGCTCGTGGTACACGATTACGGGGTTGGCATTGTTGAAGAGGACCGAAAACGGATATTTGAAGGGTTTTTTGCAACCCAAGAGACTATGGATTACTCCTCCAAGAGGCCGTTCGACTTCAATGCTGGCGGAAAAGGCGCAGATCTGCTTCGGATCAAGATCTTCTCCGAGCGATACAATTTCAAGATCGATATGACCTCTTCGCGGTGCCGTTTCATACCCGAAATCAGTGATATCTGCCCCGGCGGAATCGGGGCGTGCGCCTTCTGCAAGAGCAAAGAGGATTGCTATAATTCGGGGGGAACTACCTTTTCCCTCTATTTCCCGCCTGCCCATGAAGGGGACGGGTCTCTATTGGTTGGCAGGTCTAAATAGGGGGGCAGAGCCCGCTATTACCACGTCGGGGAGAACAAATGGCTTCATTATGCGGGGGGTTGGGGCAATAAGCGCTACGGATTTTCAAAAATGAAAGAGTTGCTCAATGCGCTGGGCAAGCATGATGTCCCCGCTGGCCTTGAGTTTACCCCTCAGAAAGGCCTGCAGGCCGTTTAGCTCCCTATTTACGATACCGAGCCACGTTTGGGCGGACATGGTCAGGGTTACGCTCGGTGATTCATGGGTGCCCTCATTGATTTGGCAGGCTCCATCCTTGATTACGACATTCCAGGTGCCTCCGCCTTCCCCGGTGATATCGAGTTGAAAGATTGCATCCATGCCTTGGGCGGCAGAGGCATTAAAGGCCTCTGGCATCCTGGTGAAGACCTCTTTGATATCCCCTATAGCCATCTTGTCATCCTTTCTGTGGTCAGACGTATTGTTATTTTTCAAAGGCTTTTGCAGAGTGCTGTGCTGGCTACAGTGCCTGAGCGAGAGCAACCCGCCTGCCATTGCAAGACAAGAGCGGGCGGGTGACGGGCAAGCCCTTGAAAAATTTCCATGGCCTCCTGAGGATCCGAATGATCATTCGATATCATTCTACAAGCACTGTTGAGCGATAGGAGTCCGTCACGATGGCGGTATGGCTGCTGTCTCTCCTTCTGCTACGGTTTCCCCACGCTGATTCGTCCAGATGAGTGCCAAACGCACCCATTTCTTATCTTCAATCTTTTGTACCACTGTGGCCTTGGCGGTAATGGTGTCACCGAAAAAGGTCGGAGCCTTCCAGCGGCAGGTAATCTCTACAGCCACTGTCCCCAACCCGGGAAGTTTGGTGCCCAGAACCGGACCGATCAAGCTCAGGCAAAGGACTCCATGCGCGATCCTGGTCTTGAAAGGGGTTTGCTTGGCATACTCCTCGTTCATGTGAAGTGGGTTAAAGTCTCCGCTGACAGCGGCGAAGAGGTGGACATCTGATTCGGTGATTGTTTTTGTGAAGCTTGCCTCTTCACCGATGCGTAGCTCATCATAGGTTTTCCCCTTTTCAAAGCTCGTGGAGTGTCTCCTTTCGGGGTCCGTGTCAAAAACAGCACGATGCTTCTTGAATCGACCTACAGATCATCATGCCTGGACCGATTCTGCCGCTGCAACAGCGCGAAAAAAGTGGGCTATGTGCGGGTCATCTTCTGAGCCGGCCTTCAACGCGAAGGCCGAACTGTGGGTGACCGCCTTGGATTCCGCAGCAAAGGCAAACGCGAAGTCGCTTTCGGTCTTATTGGGCATGCTTATGTTCTGCCTTGTATTATTTTCTGTATGAAGCAATGGTGCATTATAGATTAACCCCATCACCGAGTC
>CP070657.1:2412575-2415076 GCA_020355085.1 Deltaproteobacteria bacterium | reverse complement strand
TCCACATGGAATGGATTAGGCCTAAGGTCTCATAGCACTCCTTGACTGAATTCACTATTATCCTGAACGCGACGATATCATAAACCTGGTCGATGTTCAGATCCTGCTCCATCATCTTCCTGTAGATGCTGTAGAAGTGTTTATTTCTGCCCTTGATCGTTGCCCTTATTCCTGCCTCGCTGAGCCGTTCGGATAGGATCTCCTTTATTTCCTTAATGAACTTCGCCTGGTCCTCGCGCCTCTGGGCAGTCCCCAATCGAATGTCTTCATAGATTTTGGGCTCCAGATAGAACAGGGAGAGATCTTCCAGGTTGGATTTCAGCCAGTAGATACCCATCCTCCCGGCAAGGGGTGCGTAAATATCCAGGGTTTCCCGTGCAATTGCCTCCTGCTTTTCAGGGGTTTGAAAACCAAGGGTCTGCATATTGTGGAGCCGGTCGGCCAGCTTAACGAGTAAAACTCGTATATCGCTGGCCATGGCAAGGATCATTTTTCTTATGTTCTCCGCCTGCTGCACTTCTTTGCTCAAGAAATGTATCTTGCTGATCTTGGTAACGCCGTCTACTATCGTTGCCACTTCCTTGCCGAACAGATATTCGATGTCTTCAAGGGTGGCTAGGGTATCCTCCACAGTATCATGGAGCAGGCCAGCAGCAATGGTCACCTCGTCCATCTTCATGTTAGCGAGAATTCCGGCTACCTCGAGGGGATGTGAGAGATATGGTTCACCCGAGAGACGGACCTGGCCCTTATGCACCTTAGCCGAGTAAACGTAGGCCTTTTCGATGAGATTGGTATCTGCAGCGGGGTAGTCGGAAAGAACCTTTGCGGTTATGTCATTTAAGCGAATCATAGAGGCCCTGTACAACCTCCTTTATCGCTTCAGGAGCTTGGGTTATAGGAAAAAATTTCAGGTCTCTTTGTGAGCGCAGCTTTATCTCAACGGAGTCTTTCTGAAGCGTTTTCAAGCTGACCGTGGCCCTTACCGGTATGCCAAGAAGATCAGCATCTTTTAGTTTGAAGCCGGGCCTTTCCTCTCTGTCATCAAGCAGCACTGAAAGACCGCGCTCACTCAGATGTTGGTACAAGGCTTCGGAGACTTCCCTAACGCGTGGCTCGTGTGTTTCGAGGGGGAGGATTGCTACCTCAAAGGGCGAAATTGAGACGGGAAAGACTATCCCCTGCTCGTCGTGAAGCTGCTCGATAGCTGCGGCAACCGTTCTTCCTATGCCGATGCCGTAGCACCCCATGATAATGGGGATCTCCCGTCCGGTCTTATCTAGAAAGGTAGCACCGAGCGCCTTACTGTATTTGGTCCCCAGCTTAAAGACATGGCCTACTTCGATGCCTTTGCCGAAGTCTAACACCTTGCCACACCGGGGACATGCGTCGGAAGGGGCTATTATCCTCAGGTCTGCATAAAGGTCTACCGAGAAATCCCTGCCCTCATTTACATGGATGATATGCCGATCCTCCTCATTTGCGCCCATTACTAAGTTTTTCAAGGCTTTTATCCCGAAATCGGCCACTTTCTTCACGTCCAGACCCACGGCTCCGGCAAAGCCTATAGGGGCTCCGGTTACCTCCAGTATGGTATCCGCATCGGCCATGGCAACCTCTTCGGCGTTGAGGAAATTCTTCAGCTTCGTTTCATTCAGGGCATGATCTCCCCGAACTAACACAGCTACCGGCCCCTGGTCAGTTTGATAGATCAGCGTCTTGATGATCTTCTCCGGCCCTACCGACAGAAAACCGGCTACCTCATCGATGGTCCTCATTCCCGGGGTATCAACTACCTCGAGTCCTTCTTCCTTTTCTCCGGGCATAGGATCATCGTGTGCCGGCGCCACCTCCGCCTTTTCAAGGTTTGATGCATACCCGCAGTTTTGGCAGGTGACGATTTCATCTTCCCCGCTCTGCGCCAAGACCATAAACTCATGCGAAAAGCTGCCGCCGATCGGTCCGGTGTCTGCTTCCACAACGCTGAACCGTAAGCCGCACCTTTTGAAAATGGCCTCGTAGGCAGCGTACATCTTTTCGTAACTGCGGTTACATCCCTCATCATCTACATCAAAGCTGTAGGCGTCCTTCATGATGAATTCTCGCGCCCTCATAACGCCAAATCGCGGCCTGATCTCATCTCTGAACTTTGTCTGTATCTGATAGAGGTTGAGAGGCATCTGTTTGTATGAATGAATTTCCTTTCGGGCAATGTCGGTAATGACCTCCTCGTGTGTTGGGCCCAAACACGATTCTCTTCTGTGTCGATCCCTGAACCTTAAGAGCTCCGGTCCATAGTGATCCCATCGACCGCTTTCCACCCATAGGTCACCTGGCTGCACACCGGGGAGCAATACCTCAATGGCACCGGCCCTATCCATCTCTTCCCTGACAATGTTCTCCACCTTCTTGATGGCCCGTAAACCATAGGGGAGATACGTATAGATGCCTGCCGAAAGCTTCTTTATCATACCGGCTCTGAGCATCAATTGGTGGCTGAT
>CP070657.1:2407608-2412475 GCA_020355085.1 Deltaproteobacteria bacterium | reverse complement strand
CGTCGAAGAGCTGGTTCCTCTGTGCCGTGGTTGGAAACCCTTGAAGTGCATCCTAGCGGTCCAGCTGTTTCCTCGCATGATCCGCTGGATTTTCCTGCGGTTTACCATCAACCCCAGCCTGTTGGAGATAAGGGTACTGGCACGCTGGGCGGCATCGTTATCATGTTTTTTATTGAACCGTTCGGCACATTTGGGCTATTATTACAAAAACCCCAATGGCACTTCCTCTTTATGAAAGAAAGACCAGAAAGGAAGGAAAGAGCAATCGAAGATACCGTGAAAGGCCCCAAGGCTGATACCCACCGTAGAGCGCTGTCCGCCCTTCTCAAATCAAGTGCCCTTATCAACTCATCACTCCAGATATCCGATGTTCTCAATCATGCTATGAAGGCGGCCGAGGAATTCATGGATGCCGAGGCAAGTTCGGTTCTGGAGCTTGACGAGCAGGAAGGGGATATCATCTTCCGGCTGGCGCGAGGTAATCGAGGTGGATCGGTTCAGACGCTGAGGCTCGAGCGCGGAGAGGGAATTGCCGGCTCAGTTATAGAGAGCGGTCGTCCCATGATAGTTGAGGATGTGCAAAGGGAAGAGAGATTTAGCGACCGGTTTGACAGGGAAACGGGGTTTAAAACACGGTCACTTATCTGTGTACCCCTTATTATCCGGGAAAAGACGATCGGGGCCCTTCAGGTGATCAACAAAAAGACCGGCATGCCCTTTACCGAGGAAGATCTTGAGATTTTGACAGCTCTTGCCCGGCAAATCGCTGTTGCACTCGACAATGCAAAGCTCTACCAGAGGCTCGAAGAGAACTTCAAACTCACTGCTGAGGAACTCAAAATCACCCAGCAAAAGCTCATCAGATCTGAGCGTTCCGCGGCCCTTGCCAATCTCGTTCAAGCGGTTGCCCACGAGGTCAGAAACCCAATTATGTCCATAGGCGGATTCGCGTCGAGAATGAAGGCCGGATTGGCAAAAGGGCACAAATTTCAGCAATACCTCGATATTATTCTTCAAGAGACATCCAGGCTCGAGAAGCTCGTCCAAGACGTAAAAGAGCTTGCAGAAATGCAGACCTTCAATCTCGAACCGGCGGATATGAGCGCCCTGTTATCTCAGGTTATGGAGGGCTTCTCTTCAACCCTGTCCGCAAAATCCATTCACCTTGAAAAAGATATTGATGAAAGCCTACCTGCCATCAAGGTGGATAGGGCGCAAATAGCGAGAGCATTAAGGAATATCGTGCAGAACAGTGTAGAGGCCATGCCTTCGGGTGGAACGCTCAAGCTGAGAGCCAGGGGAGTTGATGCGCGCATTCGAATCGTGGTGGAGGATACGGGTGTGGGCATAGAGGAAGACGTGATGGCTTCTGTCCTTGATCCCTTTTTCACCTCAAAAACCATGGGGGCAGGGCTTGGTTTAACCATGGTTTACCAGATTGTGATGAATCACCAGGGTGAAATTGATATCAAGAGCAGAGGCGGTAAGGGAACGATAGTAACACTTGATTTGCCTTCAAATCTGGAATCTCAAGAGGAGGTTTGACAAATGAAAGGGAGTAGGGGCTTGCTTTACGTGGCTATTGCACTTATTGTTGCCGGTATCTTATTTTTCTTCTTCGCGTATCGTGGCGGCAAGGAGGAGGTGCAAAAACCTGCCGTTCAAGAAACAGAGAAGCGGGAAGCCCCTGACCTTGCGGAAAGGCCCAAGGAGGCAGAAGAAGAAGTGAGCGCAGAGAAGGAAGCAAAGAAGGAAGCGGACGATATTTCAAGACAGGAAGAGATTGGGCTGCCCACTGTGGCGGGGGAAGATGAATGCGAGAGGATGGAGAAAGAAGTCAAGGAGTTTTTTGCCTATCTCGATGGCAAGGATTATGTCAAAGAGCTGAAGATAGGTGAAGACATGTTTACTCACTTCAAAAAGGTGGTTTACCTATTATCGGAAAAGCCTCCCATCCCAGCAGGAGAAGGCCTCAAGCCAGATACAATGATCAGAAACATTTTCCATTTCTATCGGGTACTGGGTTTTCGCGATCTTACGCTGATCTTGCGGATTCTGAGGAATGAGGCAGATACGTTGGAGCTTAATCTCGCATCATTATATGAGTGGCTCATGTCCGCCGAGAAATGTGACCAAAAAGACGGGCTGCCGCCATCCCTGGATATCGTTTACCGCTATGCCGGTTTCTTAGTGAACTCCATCGGCGGGAGGTCTTACCTGTTTCGACGAGAAACACGCTTGCGGCTTCTGGTAAACTATTACTGTCTGCTTATTATCCATGAGGCGGACAAGAGAAAGATGAATAATTTCGGCATTGACATCACGCCCTTCCTGGAGCCCTTGGCTGAGGAGATTGAACGCTATCAGTTTCTCTATTATCGGAAGGAGTACGCAGGCAAGTTAATTGATCTCAAGAATTATTACCTCAAGAGGCGAAGGGCGCCCTGAGGAATCTCATGCAGTATCGAGGTATGAAAGGGTTGATTCCCAGAAAGCTATGTCGTTTCGCAATCGCTGATAAAATTTGGTGTTGGTGACTGCAATACCTCCTATTTCGGCCAAGGCCAGCAAGAATTCTATCTCTTCATCGTCATATTCCCTTTCTTGGGCAGAATAGAGCCTTATCTCCCCGATAACGCAATCCTTCACCATAATGGGAACGGCCAAGATGGAAACAATACCCTCCTTTTTTGCCTCCTCCTGATACTGCACATTAGCATCGGCACCGGCATCGCTTATTAAGACAGTTGCTCCTTTCAATACATCAGGCATGCTTTTATGGGCCTCAAGCGGGCCCTTCTGAAGGTATGCATTGCTCAGACCTCTGGACGCAACCATGTCCAGTTTGCCGGTCGTTTCGTCGAACAGGTATATGCAGCAGCCCTTTATGTGCATAATCTGCCCGATTTTTTCCGTCATGGAATCTAAGACCTGGGCTGAGTTCAGATGGGAGAGGAAATCTCGAGAAACCTCGTGTAAGATCCTGAAGAATTCGGTGGATCTCTTGGAATCCGAGAATTCCCGCGAAGCAGCCCTGACCCCGTAATAACTCATCCTCTCCTGTTGAACGGGTTCCAGGCCGCCTTTTTGGAAAAGGGTTGAAAGTTTTTCCTTCTCTTTTTCGAACATCCGTGCGTTTATGATGGCAAGTCCGGCCATTTCACCCAAGGCGGACACGAATTCGATTTCTTCTTCGGGAAAAGCTCTCGGAGAAGATGTATAGAGTCTGAGCATTCCAATGACCTTGCCATGAATCTGGACCGGCACGCTCAATATTGAGGCAATCCCTTCCTCCACCTTTTCCTTTGGGTACTGAATCCGAGGATCATTCTGTGCGTCCATAATGAGGACAGGTCTTCCCTCTAATACATCTGGTATGCTCTTATCTACCTGCGGCATTCCTTTTTCCAGATACCGTTTACTCAACAGATGAGAAGCAACGAGTTCCAGGTCATTTGTCTTTTCATTGATCAGTCTCAGGCTGGCGGCCTTTATGTTCAGTGCAGGAACGATTCTCTCGACAATCAGGCCGAGCACCTCCTTTGAATCGAGCACCGAGACAATCGCCCTCGAAACCTCGTGAAAAACCCTGAAATATGCAATTTGCTTCTGTTCCATGTATCCTCGTGATAGGGCACCTATAAATTTTTATATCCTAAGAATGACTGAGGGTCAAGGAAATAGGGGGTCAGTTGCTACAAAGGGTATTGAACAAAAGTGAGTTATCTACTATTGTAACAATTAGAGGATTTGTTGGTTTGACGGGACTGAAATGAGCTTTGGAACGAAAGAAACGATTTCATGGCCTTACTAGTCAGGAGAGTTCTCAGTGGGTGCAGACAATGAGATACTTCATGAGTTAACCTGTACAAGGAGGATGTGAAATAGTCATGAAGAAATCGCTTGTAATGCTGTTTCTGTTCTTACTGGCGTTCGGTACTGTAGGCGTTGCTGTGGTTTCGAGCGACGAGCCCGAACTTGTTAGAACGGTTGAAGATTTCTCTTCTTTTGAGGAAGGCAGCTTTCCCGAGGGCTGGAAGTCACGAGGCGGAGAGGGTAGCGAAGTCTACCGCGTGCGATCCGACCACGAACCTTATCTCGAGGCTAATGCAAAACAATCAGCCGTTACTATAGCCAAAAAGTTCGAGTATGACCTCACTGAATACCCCTATCTGAGCTGGCAGTGGCGTGTGATTGAGCTTCCTAAGGGTGGTGATGAACGCTATAAGAAGACCGGAGACAGTGCTGCTGCCATTTACGTGATTTTCGAGGGACGTTTGAGGCCTAAGAGCATAAAGTATGTCTGGAGCGCATCGCTATCCAGGGGAACGACAACCGAGAGCCCTTACAACAGCAAGACCAAGATCGTGGTGATGCAGAATCAATCTTCCCCCATGGGCGAGTGGGTATCTGAAAGGGTTAACGTTTATGCGGATTACCAGAGGCTTTTCGGTGGCGAAACAGAATCGGTGCAGGCCATCGGCCTCATGTCCGATTCGGACAATACACAGTCGACAGGAGTAGCCCATTATAAGGCCATAAAGATCAGCAAGGAGTAGGTTGAATTCTTTGAATCGGAGAAAGGACTATTACAAGAATTGGGAAAACCAGTGGACACTCTAGATAACAAGGAAAGGGTGAACCAGATAATCGCGATCCTGAAAAAGGAGTACGATGATGCCAGAACGGCTCTCTCGTTTGATACCCCGCTCGAGCTCTTGGTCTCCACGGTTCTTTCGGCCCAATGGACCGACGAAAGGGTAAACAAGGTATCCCAGCCCCTATTCAAAAAGTATCGGTCTGCAAAAGACTATGCCCGGGCCGATTTGCCTGAACTGGAAGAGGATATTAGGCCTACCGGATTCTT
>CP070657.1:2404331-2407508 GCA_020355085.1 Deltaproteobacteria bacterium | reverse complement strand
TGAGTGCATACCTCCGCTCAACATTTGCGAATAGAACCGCTGAAGCGACCCTGCACCTGGCAAATCCATCGGATGGAGTGCCTGAAAATCCCAATAAGAGGCGAACCGCATCGCACGGTGGAATACAGGCGGAGCCGCCTCCTTGCTGCTCACTCCCTTATAGATAATTGGGACCCGAAGTGCCCCCTCGCCGAATCCCCGCTCCCGGGCTGCCAAGAACCAGGCGCCGGGATTATCCGCCACGAACTCCACATCGTAACGCTCCCCCATGCCGATACGAATAACATCCGTGTTTACAGGCTTAACAGGATTGGCATCCACGTGGGTAATAGTAAGGGTGTGGCCTGCCAGTGCAAGCTCATATAGTGTAGCGGATGATGCATTGAGGAGCCTCAGTTTTACCCGCTCACCTGCTTCTACGGTGAGGGACTCCGCCTCAGGATATACCCTGCCGTTTACGGCATACCCGTCATAAACGGGTTCCAAAAGCGGTTCGCCTCCCCTCCTAAAGCCTCCTCTCCCTCTTCCCATACCGCGCATCATCATGCCCATGGGTGGGCGCCGCTGTGTGGCGGCAACACCTCCTCCATCCCTCATGACCCAATCTTCCAACACCAGTGTGTACTCGCGATCATGGGGGTTGGGCTCATGGGAGGGCTCGATGATCAAAGCACCATACAGGCCTTGGTCCAGCTGGTAGTTGACATGGGAGTGGTAGATATAGGTGCCCGCAGGTGTCGCCTCAAACTCATACACGAAGCTTTCTCCCGGGCTCACCGCCTTTTGGGTCACTTCAGGAACTCCATCCATGAGATAGGGAACAGGCACTCCGTGCCAGTGTATGGTAGTTGGCTCAGGGAGAAAATTCTTGAGTACGACCCGTATGGTTTCTCCCTCTCGCACTCGTATCTCCGGTCCCGGAACCCCTCCGTTATAGGTCCACGCCGTAAAATCCGAGCCCAGACCGAGGTTCACCGTGGCAGGCGAGGCCGAGAGGCGGAATTCCCTCAGCCTTCTGTTGGCCGCGGCCCGGGCAACCCATTGTGGAACTAAAGGAAGGCCGCTGGCCAGCGCAGCTGTTAAGGTTGTCTTCAGAAATGTCCTTCTACTGACGTTCACCTTCATTTCTCCTTCCAATAAACTTGATACGCTACGTCAGATCCCGCTTCTTTTCCTCGAATTCCTGCTTGTCGATCTCGCCTCGAGCGTAGCGTTTTTTGAGGATCTCAAGGGCAGATTCTCCGGAACCCGGGCCGTGGCTTGTCGTTTTTGTCGATATGATCAGCCACCGGATCAGCAAGACAATCCCAACAATAACGGCAATCCAGAAGGCGATCATTATAATGCCTCCGAACCATCCCATGCCATATGCCCCACCCATCATGCCGGGGCCATGGCCCCATTCATACCCGCGCCACTGTGTTGCTAGCTCCCTTAGGGTTGTAAGCGCGAAATTCATCTCCTATCCTCCTCCTTTGTGTGGAGGCACCTCGCAGATTGGTGATCTTTGAGGTACCCCCTTATGTTAATAGATTGACTGCATCCAGCCGGTCCGCTTATCAACGGCGACTTTGTCGGCGAGAGAATCCTCCTTGGTGAGGATCTCGGCCTCAAAGTAGGTGTCCTTATCGATGATTTTTCCCAGCTTCAGGTTGGGGTTTCTCGTGGCCCGCAAGTAGTTCTCAACGATTTGCTGGGCGTCTTTCTCTTTCATAGGCTCCCGCTGCTGTTGATACGGGGGTCCGTAGGGTTGGCCATACGGAGACCCATAGCCAGGACCCATCATACCAGGACCTCTACCGTACCCCGGCCCCATCATGCCTGGTCCCATGCCATAGCCTGGACCCATCATGCCGTATCCTCTCCCGTAGCCTGGCCCCGTCATTTCCGGACCCATAGGTGCACCACAATAGGGGCAGTAGTTCCACGCTCCGTACCCACCTTCAGGACCCATCCTCCCGGGGCCCATCTGCGCTCTCCCCTCGACAGGAAAGAGGATTAGGCCACTAATGAGCACGAAAGCCAAAACAAATAATAACTTCTTCATCGCATTACCTCATCTCTCTTCTTTATGTGTTTACTACCTTAGCCTTAGTTACATACAAGATCCTCAAGCATGCCGATCACCCCCTTTTGCTTTCGCATGAAATTAAGAAAGGACCTGTTTCTCCTGAGGCGTCCGGTGGGTAAGTTCGGTATAGGGATTTGCTGATCTAAACGAAGGCCCTATATTCATTTAACCAAAAAGGAATCTATCCGATCAAGGGGAAAAAGAAGGACGGCTGTAAAAGAGCGCACCCCACGTTAATGTAAAACAAGGCTTATTCAGAAGATGTTGGGGTACACAGGTATGCTCGAAAAGCAGCGACCTCTTGTCATAGCTCTTATCAGAACATCGGCTGATCTTACCGGAGATTACGGAATCAAATCTGCAATATCAAGCAGGTTCGATTTCTGAGATAAACCAGCTTGTTGAAGGTCTTTTTTTGCCGACCCTTTTCTACGCCCAGGCCTGCGATAAGAGGAACATACCCACTATTAAAAGGGAATTTGTTAAAATGCGGGCACGGCAAGCTATCTGGAATCTAAAAGAATTAAAGCCATCACGGGTGGCTAATTATTGATTTACGAGTACATATTCTCAAACTCCTATGTCCTGTGCAGCTTTTTCCAGTCCCAGCTCTTCAAGCTTGCTTTTAGTGGGAATGCCATTCTTATTCCACCCGCGTAACTTATAATACATATCCATTGCTTCCTCGAATCGTTCCCTGCTTATCTTCTGCCCTTGGCTTGGCCCTTTAGGCAAAGGATCTTCGAAAACTCTTTGAGGCAAGATGTCCTCTTTCCTAGATATACGCGCTTCCCTAACATTAAATGCTCTTATTAGCTGCTCTATTCTCTCCCCAACAAGCAGGAACTCATCCATGCTGATGTCCGTGCCGAGCGTACTATTCAGGAGTTTTAGGTGGATTTCTGGTGGCAGAAAGTTGAAGATACAGCTGATAAGAGTCTCACGCGCAGTGGCAAGGTCTTCGGTATCCTTTACCAACTTCGGCTTCCCCTCAAGGGAGAACCTGTCGGCAATTCCCGGCGCTCCGGAGAATTCAGCAAAGTCAACGTCAGAGCTTGTGTGACAAGCGCCTCTATCGCTGACGGCAAAACTGAATCCGTGTCCTT
>CP070657.1:2395173-2404231 GCA_020355085.1 Deltaproteobacteria bacterium | reverse complement strand
GTGGGCGTTTCAAAACGGCGCACACAGGCTGCAACCTTAGTGCTAAGGCTTATGGGGCGGTGCGCCGGTTTGAAACGACCCTGTACGGGGCCTTGTTTAGAGGGCAGAGCAAAAAAAGACATCCCCATGCTCAGCTTGACATTAGCTTAAAAGAGTTAAAGTGTTACGAATCCGGGGGTTTCACGAAGAAATCCTACCTGGTTATTCGACTGCCCCATTAGATCGATGATGTTCACTATGCCCTTATCAGAATACCTTATTCGTAACCGGGCCATGAAACATCCTTTTGGTTTCGTGCTGGGGCTCTTAGTGGTTCTCTTTGTGGCTAGTATCGATCCTATGTTCGCTGCAGGGCGTGCCCTGAATGAAGACGATCAGGCACCGTGGCATATTACCGCAAACCGGATAAGTGCTCTGGGTGATGGCAAATCCCTTGCGGCAGAGGGAGACGTTGTGGTCTCAAGGGGGGAGCAAAGGCTGAGGGCAGACAAGATCGTCTATGACAAGGAGTCTGAGGTAATCGAGGCGCAGGGAGACGTTGAATTGTCAACACAAGGCGATATCCTCTGGTGCGATCTGGGGACATTCAATCTCAAGGAAAAGACAGGTACTATAGTCAACGGAAGCCTGTTCCTGAGCACCAATCATTATTACCTGAGAGGGAAAGAGATAAGAAAAACAGGCCCTGCCACGTATGTTATCAAGGGGTGCAGGATCACCACATGCGACGGTGAAAACCCCGACTGGTCAATCACCGGTTCGGAGGTAAAGGTGACCCTTGAGGGCTATGGTACGGTCAAGCACGCGGCCTTTTACGTCAAACATATCCCTTTGCTGTATTTCCCCTACATTATATTCCCGGCTAAGAAAAAACGACAGACCGGACTCCTCCCCCCAAGCATCGGATACTCCCGGAGGGATGGCGTGGATGTGGAGACCCCCCTGTTCTGGGCCATATCTACGCAGACCGACGCGACCTTTTACGAGCGGTATATCGAGGAAAGGGGACTAAAACAGGGTCTCGAATTCCGGTATATCACGGCTGCCGATTCAAAAGGGGCATTTCTATTCGATATCCTTTCGGATAAGCGGGAAGACAAGGATCTATTCAATGAGGATGAACTCAAGATCAGTCCCTTTGCCAGGACGAACACGACCCGATTCTGGGCGAGGGGACGGGCAGATCAGTCCCTGCCTTTTGAGATCGACCTTAAGATGGACCTTGATTTTGTCAGTGATTATGACTACCTGCGAGAATTCAGCGAGCCTACCCTTGGGCCTGAATACAGGGTGCGGCTTGATGAGGAGTTCGGCAGACCCCTCGATGAAATCCACTCACCTGCACGGCGCTCGGCCATACTGGTAACGAGGCGCTTTCAGGACGCCTCGGTTCAGGCGACGAGCAGCTTCTACCAAGACCCATTGGATCCCGACGAGGATACAACTGCACAACCGCTCGCGGACCTCAATCTAACCATGCTACCAAGGGGGATTTATGATCTCCCCCTTTTCTTTTCCCTTAAATCTGACTACGGCTATATCTATCGGGAGAGCGGAGAAAAAGGGAACAGATTGACACTCGCTCCGGCGCTCAGTTACCCTATATGGACTATTCCCTACGTGGAATAGAGCCCTCGGTCACCTATTTCCTCACATACCGTTGGGTTGATGAATATCAGGATAGGCAGGATGAACCGAGTAAAAACACCTACGAGGTGGGGCTACAATGCTACACGATACTAGAAAGGATCTTTGATATCGAGTACCGAAACGTTCGGAGGCTTAAGCACAAATTCCAACCGACTCTCTCGTACACCTTTCGGCCATATCAGGAGCGGGAAGCGGATACACCATGGTTTGAGCCGATTGATACGCTGACAAGATATAACGTAATCTCCCTTTCACTGGACAACTTCCTCGATGTACGCAGGGAAGACGAGAGAGGGCGGCCGAGTTACTCGCAGGGCGCAAAGCTTAGCATTTCCCAAGGATACGACCTTGATGAGGCGAGAAAGGAAATAGTACCGGGTGAGAAGCGGAAGCCCTTCACCCCCTTAGAGGCAAAGCTGAGCCTCACCCCCGTTCCCGCTCTCGATCTTTCTGCACGTGGTGCCTGGAATCACTACGACCATCACCTCTCATCGGGAAGTGTTTCACTCGATCTATCCGTTGCAAGAGGGGAGCGAAGCCAGGATAGGTACAGCATAGACTTTGAGTATGCCAGGGATTCGGTCAAGAGCTTGAATTATGACGTGGCAGTCAACCTCTTGTATGGTATCTCCGTCGGAGCAACCGGCAAGAAGGATCTGGAAGCCCACTATGACATCGAGAACAGCTATTGGATAGATTACCAGTCTCAGTGTTGGGGCATACGACTTCTTTATGAGGATCTGGAGGAAGACAAACGAACGCTGCTTATGTTTCGACTCCTCGGCATAGGCGAGGTTGGTGGCTTTTAGGAGCGATCAGTCGGCCTTGTTTGCCCTTGTTCGTGCATAGATGAGCACCAGACCTACCATAACCATCAAGATGGAGAGTATCTGGCCCATGGTCAAGAAGGAGAAGATAAACCCAAGCTGTGGGTCCGGTTCTCGGAAGAACTCTGCGAAGAATCGAAAGATACCATAGAGGATGACAAAGGTGCAAAATAGCGATCCTTTTGTCAATGGAACATCCTTTATTCGCCAGAGGATGGCAAAAAGGAGAACCCCTTCAAGGAAGAATTCATAGAGCTGAGAAGGATGTCTTGGAAGATCACCGCCTGCCGGAAAAACCATGCCCCAGGGCACGGAGGTCACCCTGCCGTAGAGTTCGGCATTAATGAAGTTGCCGAGTCTGCCCAGACCGAGGCCAATGGGAGCGGTTACAGCAACGAGATCGGCTAGCTGCCAGAAATCGATTCTCCTCTTCGTCACAAAAATGATGCCAGATAAGACAATGCCGATCAGCCCACCGTGAAATGACATGCCGCCTTCCCATACCGCAAGGAGCTTGAGGGGGTGATCAAAGTAGAATGCAAGGTTATAAAATACCACGTAACCAATGCGAGCCCCGACTATCAAACCGATTATGAGGTATAGGAACAGATCGTTTATTACCGCAGTATCAATATCGAGCCTTTTTTTTCTGATCTGGTATTTTACCAAAAGATAGGAGATGGTGAACCCGAGGATATACATGACCCCATACCACCTGATCTGGACAGGCCCGAGCTTAACGATAGTCGGGTTTATGGATGGATAGCTCAACATCGTGATTTACATAGCACAACGAAAGGAAGAAACAAATCTAAAACTGAGCTTTGCCGCTAAGTCCAGCGAGTCATAAATTCGTTGACGAATTTATTTCCTCAGGACTTAGTGCCGAGGGAGCCATCTTTCAAATTTGAACCTTGCGGATACGATATCGTATTTTTGAATCGAAGCACTAAGGTCATGGAGTATGCGAAGAGGAGACATCATAGAGGTAACCATAGAAAAGATGGTCTATGGCGGTAGGGGACTCGCTTATCACGATAATAGAGCGGTTTTTGTGGATGCGGTTATCCCCGGCGAAAGGGTTATGGCACGGGCCAGAAGAGTGAAGAAGGACTTTGCTGAGGCCAGACTTCTTGAGGTTTTTGAACCATCGCAGCACAGAGCAATTGCCCCCTGCCGTTACAATGATTACTGTGGGGGCTGTAACTGGCAGTTTATCGAGTATGAGAAACAACTCGAATATAAACACGCCATTGTTGAGGAACTCCTTCACCATATCGGCAAGGTCACTGACGTGTTCGTACAGCCTGTCTTGCCCGCCCCTCAAGTGCTTGGATATAGAAACAAGATGGAATTCTCATTTTCGGATAGAAGATGGCGGTTGCCCGAAGATTTGGATAACAAGGACGACTATGAGCATTTCGCACTCGGGCTTCATGTGCCAGGCAACTTTGACAAGATTATCAATATTGACCGATGCCTTCTGCAACACGAGAGGGGAAACGAAATACTAAGGGTGGTCAAGAAATATGTGAGAGGCAGTAACCTTCCCGTATACGGGCTGAGGAGCCATCAGGGATTCTGGCGCTACCTCGTGCTGCGGCACAGCCATTATTTCGATGAATGGATGGTGAACATCGTCACGAGCGAGGGGAGAGAATCAGAACTCGGTACGCTGGCATCAATCCTGAAGGATCGTTTTGGCAACATCGCATCGCTGGTGCAAAGTATCAACACCAGAAGAGGGGGTACAGCGATTGCCGAACGGGAAAAGGCTCTATCAGGCAGGAGCAGTATACGGGATAAGATTGGGGAGTTTACCTTTGAGATATCAGCACAATCCTTTTTCCAGACAAATACGGCTATGGCAGAACGGCTCTATGAGCAGGTAAGGGATCTCGCCTCACTGACAGGGGGGGAAACCATTATCGATCTCTACTGCGGCATAGGAACCATTTCAATCCTTTTGGCTCCCTTGGCATCTCTAGTGATAGGCATGGATATATCTGAGAGCGCAATACAAGACGCCAGGAAGAACTGCGCGTTGAACGCCATAGATAACTGTGAATTTCTCTGTGGAGACGGCAAGGTGCTTTTGCCACAGGCTGCGCTTCATCCGAACCTTTTGATTGCTGATCCGCCAAGAGCGGGGATACATAGAAAGGTGATCGAACAGATCTTGTACCTCATGCCTGATAAGATCATCTACGTCTCCTGCAACCCTTCGACCTTGGCCAGAGATCTGGCCTTGCTCAACGAGCGGTACCTGGTAGGCAAGGTTCAGCCCCTAGACCTTTTTCCAAATACCCATCATGTCGAAACCGTGGTTTTGCTTGAGCAAAGGTGATGAAAAAGGCGGGGTTTGCCCCTTACGTTCGGCTGAGCTCACGTCGAAGCCTGCTCACCCTCGGGTGGTGCTCCACCGCTTCCGCGAATGTCGCTCAGGGACATCGGTGTTCACTACAAACTCAGGAAACTCCAGAAAAACATTGACAATTGAAAGACCGCATATATAATCCAGGGAATCCACGGCATGTGCAACTGATTGAGAACTGGAAAGGGACTGACACAGTCTCTACAAAAATACCTTATGAAAGGGAGGTGACCTCTTGGAGAGACAAAGTCCTTGGAAAGGCACGCTGAGCCGGTGCCTTTTAGGATGTCTCTAATTCCATGAAAGTAATTGTATATGATAATCAGATAGAAAAGGCTATCAGGGATCTCAAGAGAAAGCTTTCAAAAGAGGGTTTCTACTCCGAGATAAAGGAAAGAAGATTTTACGATAAGCCCAGTGTGCAGAAGAAAAAGAAGCAGGCCAAGGCTGCCAAAAGGCTCCGGAAGAAGATGAGGAGGTTCTAACCTCTTCTCCTGAGATCGTCTGGTTATAGACCAGGGTTGATGTGGGCACTAGTAAGACCTATTTCACTGAATGATTGCACTGCTACCTCCTGTGGGTTTGCCATGCGGGTGGAGTGTGTATCGTCTCAACTGGTAGCCGGATAGAGAGGGAAGCTCCTTTTTCTTGCGTCATGAAACAAGGGTTTGATCTTTGATTTGCCATGGGTGGTACCTGGACGGTTTAAAAGGGAATCCCGTTAGATTCGGGAACGGTCCCGCCGCTGTAATCCTGCGCCCCATTAGATGATTTCGCCGAGACCTATAAGCCCCAAAGTGGTACATTCTCAGGCCGGGCTATGCATAGTGAGATCGCTTTTCTAATGAGGTGAAGACGCCTCCGGCACACCCTCTTCGATAGAGGGCTAACGTCACTGTTTTGCCTTGAGCAGGACGGGAAGGCTAGTCGTGAGGTCAGGAGAGTCAGAAGACCTGCCACGATGGTAATTGTGTGCCGGCAGAGGTCGGCTATTTAAGGATCAAGGAAGCAGGGTGCAGTCCTTAAATCCAGATGGATTTAAGGACTTTTTTTTGGACAAATCAAGAGATTGAGAATCCAAGGATTTGGCAAACAATGAAGGCGGACTCGTTCAGATGCGCTTTTCATAGCAGGGTTTTGCCCCTGCTCCTTTTCCTCGTTCTGGTCTTCTCCCCCGTCAAACTGTGGGCAGCCACCTTCCTTGATTCCTTGGGCAGGAAGGTGATATTGGGATCTCCTCCCACAAGGATCGTTTCCTTGGCGCCCAGCATCACGGAGATGATCTATTTCCTGGGATTGGGCGACACGCTCGTGGGCGTGACTCAATTCAGCTATTTCCCTGAGGAGGCTAAGAAAAAACCACGGGTGGGCACCTATACGGATATCAACGTGGAAAAGGTGGTGACCTTAGATCCCGATCTCGTCATTGCCACGGCCGATGGAAACACGAGAGAAGACGTTGAAATGCTGGAAGAAGCTGGAATCCCCGTGTACGTGGTGAATCCTCGAAGGATAAGGCAAATCCTCGAGGCAATAGAGAGCGTAGGGGATGTCTGTGGGGTTGCGCCCAGGGCGAGGGCGCTCGTAGGCTCCCTGAGGCAGAGGATTGAGAAGGTCAAAGAGGCGGTCAGGGGACGAGACAGGCCGCTGGTCTTTTTGGTGATTAACATCAAGCCCCTTATGAGTGTGAATCGCAGCACCACGCACCATGACGTAATTGAGTTGGCTGGCGGCCGAAACCTGGCTGAGGATCAGCCCATCACCTACCCTCGGTTCAGTTTGGAAGAGGTTATAAGAAGAGGGCCGGAGGTGATCATTATCTCGTCCATGGGCAGGGGTGGGGAGCATGAGAGGGCACGAAGGCAATGGTTTCGATGGACTGCGATACCTGCAGTGCAGAAGGGGCGCGTGTACACGATAAACTCAGACCTCATAGACAGGGCCGCTCCTCGGGTAGTAAAGGGGTTAGAGGAGATGGCGAGGCTCATACATCCGGAGGTCACATGGCATTGAGAGGCACCAGGGGTCGGATGGTCACCCCGGTGAGGGTGCTTTCCATAGGGATTATTCTATCCATAGTGTTCGTGGTGGTTGCCCTCACTTCCTTAAGCATGGGCCCGGCCAAGGTTTCCATGGGCACGATTCTTGCCTGGTGTGCAGGCACGCAATCGGTGGATCAGACCACCTCGATGATCCTCACCAAGATTCGATTACCGAGGATCCTGTTGGCCGGTCTCATTGGGTTTACCTTGTCCCTTGGCGGGGTGGTGTTCCAGGCACTCCTGAGGAATCCCCTGGCCGAACCCTTTATCCTTGGCATCTCCAGTGGTGCGGCAATAGGTGCCATCGGAGGCATCATGCTGGGCCTGGGCTTTACCGTGGGCGTACCGCTGCTGTCCTTCATCACTGCGCTGGCAACTATCCTCTTGGTAATGGGGATCAGCAGCCGTCACGGAGGCCTTGAGTCATCCACGCTGTTGCTCACCGGGGTAATCGTCAACGCCTTCTTTACGGCGATCATCATGTTCTTCATTGCCACCGTGAGCGACAGCAGGCTCCACTCCATGCTCTTTTGGCTATATGGGGATCTATCTCAGAGCAAGTACATACAGTTGTCAATCTCCCTTCCGCTCGTTCTCATCGTCTCAGGGATCATCTACCTCTTCTCTCGGCACTTCAACCTCATGGTGGGGGGAGAGGAGCCCGCTCTTCAGATGGGCGTAGAGGTGGAGATGGTAAAGTGGATATCGTTCATCGGCATATCCTTGATTACCGGCGTGGTGGTCTCATTCTCGGGAATAATCGGGTTCGTGGGCTTGATTGTCCCCCACCTGATGAGGATGATCCTCGGCCCTGACCATCGCCTGCTGATACCGACTTCAGCCCTTGGGGGCGCCATCTTCTTGGTGGCCGCGGATACAATGGCACGCACGATCATATCCCCCAGCGAGTTGCCCGTAGGGGTGATAACCGCCTTTTTGGGGGCGCCGTTTTTTATCTATCTCTTAAGGAAGCGAGGTAGCCAGTGGACGCAGGGCTGATCCTAAAGGCGCTGTCCTTCAGCTATGGCAATCACTGGAGCCTGGATGGGATTACTTTTGGGCTCAAGCAGGGAGAACTGATGGGCATGATTGGCCCGAATGGCTCGGGAAAAAGCACCCTGTTGAGGATTATGGATGGCCTTATTCGGGTGGACAAGGGAGAGGTTTTGCTTCTGAATCGCCCCATTTCCAGGTGCCGCAGGCACGAGGTTGCCAGGCTGATCGCCATGGTACCCCAGGAGACGACCTTTCGGTTCGCCTTCTCCGTGCTCGATGTCGTGCTTATGGGGCGTTTTGCGCACAGGGGCCTCTTTCCGTTTGAAGGAAAGGAGGATCTGGAGATAGCTCGTGAGTCGATGCGGCTTACCGGAACCCTTGATCTGGAGCAGCGGTCCATACATGAGTTATCAGGAGGGGAAAAGCAGAGGGTGCTTATTGCCCGGGCATTGACCCAGAAGGCCCAATTCGTCTTGCTCGATGAGCCCACCTCGCAGCTGGATATCCGGCACAAGGTTGAGATCTTCGAGCTCATTTCGTCTCTGACACGGTCGCAAGGGTTGGGCGTAATGGTTGTCTCTCACGATATAAGTCTTGCAGCGCAGTACTGCCACCGGATGCTTCTCCTGAATGAGGGGAGGATCTATGGGATCGGTTCACCGCATGAGGTGGTTACCACCGACACCATAAGCGAGGTATACCGCTGCCCGGTGCTGGTCGATAAGAACCCGCTCACCCAGACGCCTCGGGTTACCGTGCTCTCAAAAAGGGCCGGGGTTGATATTTCTTGATCGTTGGGAAATCGATAGCAATTTCTCAATAAGCTGAGACAAAGTAATAAAGCCGTAACACGTTAGCTCTTTAGAAAGGTAGCGCTCCTGTGCATTTGCTGCCACCTAATGGCTATTCGCAACAGAACCGAGTGGGTCGAGCATGGAGATATCTTTTTTTGCTCTGCCCTCTCAACAAGGCCCTGTACAGGGTCGTTTCAAACCGGCGCACCGCCCCATAAGCCTTGGCACTAAGGTTGCAGCCTGTGTGCGCCGTTTTGAAACGCCCACTCCTCTGAACCATGGGAGGACAGAGTCAAAAAAAGACATCTCCATGCTCGGCTTAAGATCAATTTCAAAGAGCTGAAGTGTTACGGCTTTATTACTTTGTCTCAGCTT
>CP070657.1:2389621-2395073 GCA_020355085.1 Deltaproteobacteria bacterium | reverse complement strand
CCAGGGGTGTGACACGCATGGACCCACCGCTCTGATCAACTCAGCTGGTAAGATAGATCAGTATCCGATTCTAGCCACGCTTCTGAATATGAAATTCCAGCCTGCTATCTTGAAGACAGAAGAGGACATGAAAAAAATGATTGCTCTTATAAAGACCTATTTTGATTATGGTGGCAGGCACATACAATTCAACGTGGTAGACAAGGAAACCTTGATGGACGCACAAGTGCATCCTGAGCTTCATCGCGACCTTATCGTCAGGGTGGCTGGCTACAGCGCCTACTTCAACGAACTGGATCGTGGTGTCCAGGATGAGATTATACAGCGCACCGAACATGCCTTGTAGGTCCCTCCGCTTCCTTCCGCAGCCCTTCAAGGCCGAGTGTGCCATCTGCTCAACAGGGAAGCTCAAAGACCTTTCTAAAGTAAGGTTTTTCTGAGACCTGGCTATAAGTAATTGGATTTAGTAGAGACGAGGAGAGACGGTCATTGGCACAGGCGCCCAAGGGAATCATCTTTAATATCCAGAGGTACTCCATTCACGATGGCCCCGGTATTCGGACTACGGTATTTTTCAAGGGCTGTCCGCTGAAGTGCTTCTGGTGTCAGAACCCGGAATCACAGAGCAATGAGGCGGAGGTTTTCTTAATAATAGGCAATTGCATATTATGTGGTAGATGCGCTGCTGTCTGCCCGACGGGGGCTAGCAGTTTGCTGGAAAATGGTTCGGCGATAGACAGGAGTAAGTGTGTTGGATGCGGTAAGTGCGTGGAAGTCTGCCCCGGTGAGGCAAGGAAGCTCGTGGGGAGATGTGTTACGACGGATGAGGTTATGCAGGAGGTCATGAGAGATGTGAAGTTTTATGAAAACTCCGGAGGAGGTATTACGCTATCCGGTGGAGAGCCAACTGCTCAGCCCGAATTTGCCTTATCAATCCTTCGAAACTCGAAAGAGGCAGGATTACACACGGTTCTTGACACTTGTGGGCATGTCGCCTGGTCGACTATGAAAAGACTGCTCGATTATACCGACCTTGTCTTTCTTGACATAAAAACCTTCGACACGAAAAGGCATCGTGGGGCGACGGGAAGGCCCAACCGCCTTATCCTTGAAAACGCAAAGCGGATTGCCGGATACAGGCCAATGAGGGTGCGCGTACCCATGATACCAAATTTTAACGATTCCCCGGAGGATGTTAAGGCAATAGCTCGATTTGTCAGGGAGGGACTTGGTGGAATAGATATAGACCTGCTCCCTTACAATAAGATGGGAGAGGTGAAGTATGAGCGGCTGGGCAAGACCTGTTTCATTGCAGACGCACAAACCGACGAAGAGATGCAACACCTTGAAACATTTGTCAGTACCGAGTTGAAGAGGGTATAGTAATTTAATGTCTCTGAGATTCTGTAACTATATTGAATTTATAGGGTTTTATGGAGGCCTGATATTTTGTCTCGCACATGGAATAATGGAAGATTGGAGTATTGATCTCTAAAGGAACCATTTCACTTACTACTTCTAGTTTCAAGAAAGAACTGTCAATAGCCCATTATCCCATCACTCCAGTATTCCGACATTCCAATTGGGGCAAAGCCCCTAAGTTCCAGTTAGTTCGATAAAGTGGCTAAGGAGGTTATTGTGCCTGCGCGTAAGAAAGAGATACCAGTAAAGGAAGGGCTTTGGACTGCTGTCTCGTCCCCTAATGAAAGACCCCAGTTAATCGGAAGCCGATGCCTTGCGTGCGGAGAGGTCTTTTTTCCAAAGAGAGAGAGCAAAATATGTACGTATTGTCAGTCGAGAAATCTGGAGGAGATCAAGTTAAGCAGAAAGGGCAAGGTATACAGCTTCACAACAGTGATGCAGAGGCCGCCTGAATACTATCAGGGGCCTGTTCCCTATGCAGAAGGCTTTGTAGAGCTGCCTGAAGGAGTTAGAGTAGAGACCCTCTTCACAGGCTGCGATTTCAACGACCTCAAAGTAGGCATGGACGTAGAAATGGTTATCGAAGGGCTCCACGAAGATGAAGAAGGTAATGAGGTAGTAGCCTACAAATTTAGACCGGTAACCCTTTAAGATAAAGGTGATTCAATGAGGCAAGAAATATGAACCCACAAATTGAGAGGACTCTGGCAGCCCTTCACGGGAGACACATTAGAGGAGTTTTCGCTAAAAATTCCGATGAAGGAAGAGAGAAGGTGTTAGATCTAATCCCTGATGACGCCATTGTAGGTATTGGAGACTCAACCGCAATTAGACAAATGGGGCTGCCGCGGGCCCTGCGGGAGAGGGGTACAAGGATTTTGGATGCCTTCGAGCCACAGGAAGAAAGAATGCATTCCAAAGATGCTTGGGAGAACCATGCCAGTATTATTAAAGAGGCAACTATCAGCGATGTTTTTCTAACGGGAACAAATGCAATCACCGAAGATGGGATACTCGTTAATGTAGATGCGGTTGGTAACCGAGTGGCGGGTATTGTTTGGGGGCATCCCCTTTCGATTGTTGTTGTCGGAAGGAATAAAATTGTCAAGGACCTTGACGAAGCTTTCCATCGGGTGCGAAATATCATAGCACCTAATCATGCCCGCATCAGGTCGGCGGAGTTGGGTGGGGGAAAAATGAAGACCCCTTGCGCGGTGACCGGTGAGTGCACTGACTGCCGTTCAATAGACAGGATATGCAATGTGTTTACCATAATAGAGGGCAAGCCTTTTCACACTCAGCTCACTGTTGTCATTGTAGATGAAGATCTGGGCTTGAGTTGGGATACGTCTTGGCCTCAAAGCCGAGTTTCAAGCATTATTGAGAAATATAAACGGTTTGTTTGGATACCCCCCACGCGTTAATTGCTGAATCCTCTAGCAATGGTATCTGTCTGACGTTAATTTTGCACATTTTCTTCATACCTTTGTCTGCTCGACCGCTTGATTATGACCGGTTTCGTTCTTTCGTGCTTCCTCAAGCTTTGGGATGAATAGCACTGAAGGAACAGAAAGAACGGCACGAAAGATGCTCCTCTGCCTGATTGGGACCTTGCGCCTTGTGCCCTTTGCCCGTAGTCTCTTCGCTATTCCACCATTGTGATAATCTTATCAACATAGCCCAGCGTTTCTCCATGGCGCCAGCCTCGAACCCTTGGCGCAACCTGTTCTATATTGTGCCAGAGGTTTTCATTGAGCCCAGCTTTTCTGCAAACCTTTTGGGCCTTTAGGATGTTGGTGAAACCGTCATTGTAACTGGCAAAGGTGAAGCTCATCTTGTCAACAAAGGGGCGCCTTGCCTTCCATTTCCGATATAGTTTCTTGTCGTAATAGATGCCTGCAGCTATGTTCCAGCGCGGCTCATTAATATCCACAAACGAGGGGTTCTTCTTTTTGATTTCATGAAAGGTGCTGGGTATAAGCTGCATGATTCCCTTGGCGTTTACCCAGCTCTTGGCGTCTTCCTTCAGGTTTGATTCGGCTATCGCTTGGGCCTTAAACCATTTCCAGTCAAATCCAGCACCAAAGAATCGCTTGGTGTATTTTCGAAAATAGGTGTCGTATTTGGTTGTCCACCGCTTGGAGGTGACTTTCGGGAATTCCTGGGCATTGGCTTGATTCGTCACAAAGACGAGTGTCAGGGTTAACATAATGCCCTTGAGGGTTATGCGCAACATCTACCGGTCCTCCTGATCACAAGACGCCTTTCGTCCTATCGGCATTTCGAGGCAAGTTTGCAGCCTGATGCCATAATGATTCACCAAAACTCATCAAATCTCGCGTTTATGATAGCAGAAGTGAAAGGCAGGATTCAACATGCAATGCAGGCCAGTTCTGCTCACAGGAAAAGCGAAAACCTATTATGAGGAGCAGAGGTTTCTTGAACACAGAGGCCTTTTTTGATTGTGGAGATACAGTTTTTTCAGTAATGCCTTTCAGGATGGTAGAGGCGTTCCGCTGTGCACGAGCAGCGAGCAATCCATCGAGGAAACAGCACCTTTTCTCTATTATTAAAATTTTGCGGGGCAAATGGAACAGGAAAAAAAGTTGCAATTAATAAAAAAAAGCTATATAGTAGCCACGAATAGTTTGGACTGATCGTTTTGGATAAGAGAGATCGTCATAACCTTTGAAGATTATCAATGCCCTGTGTTAGGGCTTGATGGTCTTTTTTTTTGCCAAAGCGTTCATCCACTCTGTTTAGATGTTCTTTCAGGAGGTAAAGCGGTATGGCAGAAGGAACTGTGAAGTGGTTCAGTGAGAAAAAGGGCTACGGTTTTATCAAGCAAGACGATGGCGAGGATCTCTTTGTTCACTATACGGGGATCAAAGGCATCGGATTCAGAAGTTTGACTGAAGGCCAGCGGGTGCGATTTGAGATCGAATCCAGCTCGAAAGGCTCTAAGGCTAAAGACGTCGAATTACTCTGATTATGCTCGCAATCACGCGGCACTCGATAACAATGTCGCGTTGTTTTAGATGCAGAGAGAAGCGGGGGCATACTATTCCGGAACGCTGATCTGCTCGATCTTACGGTTTCCTAAGCCACGGAGCAAATAGTAACGGATCGTTCCGGCTGTTAGTTAAGTCCCAATCCGATAACCAGGCCTATAGCAACCCCGACACCGATAAAGATACCCATCACAACCAGCCCAACCGCCCTGTTATCCTTTGCCAGCTGATCAGAGGTGTCAAACGTGGTGAATCTGTCAAACCACTTGTACCCGAAATACATGAACAGTAACGTCAGCACTCCCCCAATAACGCAATAGACAAAATTGACGATCATTGCTGTTAGTTGCATGGCTTAACTCCTTCGAACTAGGTTCGCTCATTCACATTCCGATACTCAGGGATTGCTTGTCGAGTTTTCCTGGAGCTGTTTCAGAAACACGCTGATACTATCCGAAGCTTCAAACGATGTCAATGGCAATAGCCTAGCCGAAACACGAATAGTGAATGAAAGCGTTATATCCAATTGCATCGTATCAAGATGGAAATCAAGTGATCTGGTTTGTTTTTATCATTGTGTAATGTTTTTCCCAAGAGTTGGAATTTCATTTCGCATTAATCTAGCAATCAATTACATATATCTCAGAGCGGCTTCCAGCAGTTTTATTATCTAGTTGAGATCAGGAAACAATTTTAGTGGTCGCACTTTGCATGATTTTTGCACAAAATGAGAATTAAGAAGTCTGCCTTTATCATCAACTTGGGTCGGCGTGCCCTACGGTAATGAGAGAGGGGAGGTAGGTTTGTCTCATTTGGAACAGGGGACGTGTCGTGGATACTGCTAGTGCGTGTGGTTTAGAAAGCCTTGCCTGTTGAAAAAGCAAGAGAAACTGGGTTACGGGGCCTGGAGACTATTACACGATTAATTAAGTATCTTTGCTATGGAAAATACTTTTATTAGGGTTGACTAACTTGCCGGTGATGTGATACCAGCCTTGATGGTTCAGGCTCGTTTCAAT
>CP070657.1:2386816-2389521 GCA_020355085.1 Deltaproteobacteria bacterium | reverse complement strand
CCGCATTGCCCCGATAAATCGGGGCCTGCGGTTTCCCCCACCGATAAGTTGCGAAAAGACAGCACCCTTCCGCCAGTCACTGCATAAGAGCCCATCGTCTTTTTCCAGGATGACAGAAATTGTCACGTTTTGCAAAGCTTGCCGTTTCCTTAATGTCTTTTTGCGATGGCGATTGAGATCCGGTGGCGCGAGTCATGCCTTTGATGACGCATGAGCAAATCCGCGGGATCTCAAAGGCCTCGAAAGCAGCCTGGGCACCGTCTAAAAGAAACAGGCGTTAAAGTACTTATTGAGCAAGGGCAATCACTGGGCTTAAACCATATCCGCCCCCATGGAGCAAGCCCTAGTAAGGCAAAACCGAATTCCCTCTCGAATTTTATCTTTACCCATTTTGGGCAACGGTTACCCGAGAATCGTGCTTTATGTCAGGATAAGCCTTGGTTTCAACGGCCGTCAAATCACCTTCCTTATGGGGAACGAGCAAAATCTGGCCAATGTAAAGCCTCGTGCTGTGCAGCTGATTAAGGGATTGAATAGCTCTAGTTGTGGTTGCAAATCGGTTGGCGATCTTCCAAAGCGAGTCTCCTTTTCGAACGACGTATTCTATTGTCTTGCCCTGGACCTTGTGCACGGGTGCGGGGGAATCTTGGCTCCTGTGAGGTGAATATGCCCGTCTCGCTGGCACCTTGAGCCTCCAACCTACCTTAATATAGCTGCTTCTCTTCAGCCCGTTGAGCGCCATTATGGCCCTGACACTCGTTCTGTATCTGCGAGCAATAAGGGACAGGCACTCCCCTTTTCTAACCTTATGCATCACATAGTCAGGTACCGGAGGCCGATAGACAGGCATATCCTCCAATGTAGCCACGAGAACTTCTCCCTTGCCATCAGGAACCCTCAACGCGTAGGGCCTGTTGGGCGTGCAACTGCGCCGTAGTGCAGGGTTAAGATCTTGCAAACGCCCATAAGGGACTCCCAGGTGTTTTGCAACTGTCTTCAGATGAACCTGTTTGTCAACCAAAACTTCTTCAGTCTCAGGTTCCTCTTCCAAAGGCGGAAGGTCGAAGCCATAAGCATCAGGATCATTCAGAATATGCAATACGGCCATGAATTTTGGGACGTAAAACACGGTCTCAAGGGGAAGTCTTGCATAGAGATCCCAAAAATTGTCAAGGTAATTAATCCGTTGCGTTCGTATGCATTTCAACACCCTACCCTCCCCGCAGTTGTAAGCTGCGAGAACCGTTGCCCAATCGCCAAAGATCTGATGCAGCTCTTTCAGGTATGCAATGGCAGCATCGGTGGATTTTGTGAAATCCATCCTCTCGTCAACCCACTGATCTCTCACCAACCCGAATTTGTATCCTGTTGAGGCAATAAATTGCCAGAGACCGAGTGCTCTTGCCTTTGAAAGGGCCCTTATCTTAAATCCGCTCTCGATCAGAGGCAGCCATGAGAGTTCTTCTGGGAGACCTGCTTCTTTAAGTGCCCTGACAATGGCGGGCCGATACTGCCCCGAACGGCAATATGCATCAAGAAAGAATTGCCTATCCTTTCCCTGGTAGAGTTTCAACGCCCTTTCGACGTGATTATTCATAACGAGAGGAATAGGCTTTTTATACCCGTTGGCCACGGTAAAACGGGAGGTATAGACTTCTATAATCCGTTTCGATATGGTGAAACGCAGATCTGCCCTTTGCTGCAGGATCTCAGGGTCATCTTCCGGACTCACCTTCAATATGAGCGAATAGGCCTGATCCAAAGAATTGAGCGCGTTATCGAGCTCACCACGCTCCCAAAAATAATTGGCCGTTTCGCAAGACTCCAGCGCAGCGTCAAGCATCTCCTGGTCTGATTTTTCCGGGGGATTCGGAGCCGGAGGTGGCGCATTCTCTTCAGACGCGGTTAAGGTCTCCTTTGAAACTACTTCCTTTTCGCCGTTTTGGAGAGGGACACCTGTATTGTGCTCCTTCTCAATTTCCACCGGTGCAGCAGATTCTTGCTCTTCCTTAATTTCGGCCAATGCAGCAATTTCTTGCTGATTCACAGCTGTTGTTGGAGCAGGGAGTTGTTGGTTTTGCTTAGGCAAGGGAACATCTGGAGCGTCTGGAGGAATTGCCGTATATTTCTCAACTGCCGCTTCTTTCGACACAGCTATCTCCGTGGAGATCTGTGCTTCTGGTTCCGGTATTGACATATGGGTTGAACAGCTATGGGTAATCGGCAGGAGGAACAGAAGAAACAGGATCATAAGCCTTGTCATGGTACAGGTACTCTCCGTTTTCTATCTCGTGTCACTAGGGTGCATCGCAATTGTCGGCATCTCAACAGTACCCAGCCCCTTAGGATAAAACCCAAAGCGAAGATTGAGCACGCAAAACAAAATTCACTGACAAAGCACTGGTCGTGGTTGACTTATAGCCTTCATTGAGGTGCCAATGCAAGCTAAAAATGAGCACCCAACCAGGCATTCTGTCCTGTTGTCATGGCAAAACCTACTGTTGAGAGAGATGGTCCGTTACCTACCGGCCAGCATATAGCCCTTTTTCCCCATATGATAGGTAAGCATTCCGTCATGACCATTGTAAAGCAGCAGGACAAAGAGAGCTGCTGCTAGGTTTTCGACCCCTCCTTGCCGCATGAAGGTAATCACAATCACCCACACGATGACCGAACCCAGCATTTCTAGGATTCCCAGGGCCCTG
>CP070657.1:2378403-2386716 GCA_020355085.1 Deltaproteobacteria bacterium | reverse complement strand
GCGCTGTTGAGCCTTGCCTCCTAAGAAACTCACTGGAGAAAAGAGCATGGAGATGTCTTCTTTTGACTCTGTCCTCCAAAGGTTCAGAGCAGTGGGCGTTTCAAAACGGAGCACACAGGCTGGTACCTTAGTGCCAAGGCCTATGGGGCGGTGCGCCGGTTTGAAACGTCCCCGTACAAGGCCTTGTTGAGAGGGCAGAGCAAAAAAAGACATCTCCATGCTCACCAGAGTGTTTCTTTCATGTATAACCCTGAAGCAAAGGGTCGGAGTCATGTGCTAAAATGTACCAGCGTATCCTGCAAGAAGCAAGCTGATGTTATCGAAGCGCGGGTGAACTCTTCTCATTCGGCTCATCATGTGCTAGTATAGGCCTCATTGTGAGTCGGAGCCGTCCGTGAAATGAACGGGTTCTCTCCGGACATAGGAAAAGAATGAGGCGTGGGCTCAGCGGGTTTTCGATGCGAATGGTTAATAGGAGGTTTCGATATGGGAAAGGGTGATAAACGCACCCAGCGCGGGAAGATCTGGAGGGGAACGCATGGAAAGCGCCGTCCAAAGCAGAAGAAAACCAAGGAACAGAAGTAGGATACGTTTTTGCGGAGCAGTGAAAGGGATTATGTTTATCGGTTTGCTACCAAATCTCCTCCCTGTTCAGTTTACCAGATGCTCGTCACTCAGCCATCCGGCAATCTCAGCCGCCAGGCTCTTGCCGATCCCGGGCAACTCCCTTAGCCCCGCCTCTCCTCGGGCTTGATGCACGTGGACAATACTCTCCGGCCACTCATCCAACGCCCAGGCCGCCTTGCGATACGTCCAGATGCGATATTCCCGTGCCCCCTCCAGTTGAAGATCGTAGGTCTTAAGGAACAGGAATTCGGCGATCCGCTTGTTTGCCGCCAGCGGCCCTGATGGAATAAATCGGGGCATGCGATCCATCAGGCCACGCCGTGCGCACAATTCCCGAATCAGTACCCCGAGGCGGGCGACATAAGCCCGAGGTGGGCTGTAGTTGGGTTGTGCGCCCATGTCCCACCCATACAGGTCTCGCCAATGGGCCTCCAGGTGAGGGGCGAATCGCCGGAGGGCTTCAAGCGTCCGTGCGGCTTGCACACCGCTCATCGTAAGCCCGCCTGCCAGCACGAAGGACCCTCCGTGGTCTATGGTGGCGGATACCACGTCCTCCAGATGTGCTTGGTCGTCACCGCCGAAGGGGAACACGGGCATGAGAGCGGTTCCAACCAGAATGCCGGCATTGGCCAATTGCGCCATAGCCTGAAGGCGAAGCCGCACACCGGGGCTCCGGGGCTCAAAGGCCCGCTTCAAGACCGGATCCAAGCTACTGATACTCAACAACACACCCACCCATGCCTTACGGTTGATCTCGACTAGGAGGTCCAGATCGCGAGTGAGGAGCGGTGAGCGTTCGATAATGAGCAAGGGAAAGCCCAGCTCGTTTACAACCTCCAGCATGCCGCGCGACAATCGGTAACGGGTTTCAGCCGGCTGCTGCCAGTCGCCGCATGAAATTACCTCGAGAGGTAGTTGTTCCAGTTCCTTTTGCAACAGTTCCACAGCGTTGGTCTTGACCTGGATCAGGCTGTCAAAGAAATCGGGGTCCCGCCGTCCGAGATATCGACCGCCCCTGAGGTAGCAGAACTCACAGCCACTGCGACAGCCTAAGTAAGGGTTTGCGCTATACTTGTCCCAAAACCACGGGCCGTCCACATGGCGATGGACGTTGACCATCTTGCGGGCACGATATTCCTGGAATTCCAGCTTCATGAGGGTGTCTCCCCGGTGGCTCGGCCCCGTTGCTCTTCCGTGAGATAGGTAAGGGCCTTGCGCAGCAGGGTAGCCCGGCAGCGGCGTTGCCGGTGGACAATCTGCTTAGCCAGCCAATCCGCCACCAGGTCGGGATAATACCTGCCTAGTGTCTTTAGTCCCCAGCCAACGCCTTTTACGGCATCCCGGTCCTGCTCCTCGAACATGGGCTCCGCAAACGCCAGGAGCGTCCTTGCTTGATCCATCCGCTCTGCCGCCCCCCGTGAGCGCTTTGCCCAGAAGTGAACGCTTACCCGGACAGCCCGTCGCACCCAGCGGTTGGAATCCACGCGCCACGGTTTCAGCAGGTCCAGGGTTGGTTCAAAGGCAGTCGTTAACGCCGGACCAGGGACCCGCTCACCCAAGATGTCCGTGGCATACCAAATGTCGGCCAGGATAATAAAGGACCGGCAGCGTGCATGAGCGACAGCTAGATCGCGGTCCAGGTGCGCCCTCAATGCGCTCCCGATAACCACCCAGCCTCCTTCGGTACCTGCAACGGCGATGCGTTCCAAAAAGGGATTGACCACCTTGATAGGTGCAGTTCCGACAGCGGTACCGATGTGTTCGAGCAGGCGAAAAGGCGTGCGCTCGGCCAGAACAGGTTTCAGAAGATCGTATGCCTTCTCACGCTTTCCGGTTTGAATAAGTTGGGCGATATATGTGCCCAGTTCCCTGGCCTGTTGGGTCATCATGCGATGATCCGGTTCAAATCATGTCGTTGCCTGAAAGCACCTGTTGCGGGCAGCAGCGTGTATTGAGATCGCACCCAATTAATACGGGCAACAGACTCAGAAAGCTCGCGCCGAATAATTAGAGAGCCCTCTTGATCGCTTCGAACGTTTCCTTGCTGTCCAGAGAGACGATGTTTCTCAGAAGCCCCTCATTCTGGTAAAAGCCTATGAGGGGCGCCGTTTTCTCGTTGTAGGTGTCCAGCCTGTGCAATATGGCCTCTTCCGTCTCATCGTCTCTCTGGATGACAGGGAAACCGCACTTTTCACATTTTCCTTCCGGGGTGGGTGGTTTGCTCTTGATATTGTAAATCTCTTGGCAATCCGGATTCGAACAGGTCCTTCTCGTGGTGAGGCGGTCCAGAATGACCTCTTTGGGTACATCCAGATTCACGGCCATATCAAGACTTAGGTTGAGCTTAGCCAGGAGTTTTTTCAGCTCCTCAGCCTGGGGTATTGTCCTGGGAAATCCATCCAGGATAAATCCCTTCTGACAATCGTCTTCCTGTAAGCGTTCTTCCATGATCCTCATGATAAGCGAATCGGGAACAAGATCACCTCTGTCCATATATGCTTTGGCCTCTTTGCCCAGGTCAGTTCCCTCCTTGACCGCAGCGCGGAGTATGTCTCCTGTTGATATTTGAACAGAACCGTCATAATCGGTGAGGAGTTTGGCGATGGTGCCCTTACCGGCACCCGGTGCGCCCAGCAGAATAATCCTCATACAGAACCTCCTTTATGTTTTTTTCGTGCTTTCCCTTCGATGCAGTGGTTAGGGAATCGAACTATAGAAAAAAGTATCGCTGCGGTCAAGTGGCAGGGCAGGGTTTTTGAAAAGGTATGCGCCTTGCTCCAAGGCCTATTGGTTGGAAGCACGGTCGTATCTCTAGTAAGCATTGGAATACGTGCTAAAAACGCAAGAATGCCCTGCCCGGAAGGACAGGGCATTTTACCGGAACAAGAAAGATTAATAGTGGGTATGGATGAACCGTTGGATTCTTTGGAAAGCCTCCTCCAACCGCCCCTCGTTAACGGTGAGGGCCAGCCGAAGGCATCCGGTTCCGGATGACCCAAAGGTCTCTCCCGGAACCACCAAGACCTGCTCATGCTGTAACAAATCGACCGCGAATTGAAGGCTGTCTTTCGCTATTTGACTCACATCCGGGAAGATGTAGAAGGTACCAGCGGGCCTGTGTACCCGCACACCGGAGAGGCCCTGTAATACCTCATAGGCTAGGTCGCGCCGTACACGGAACTCGTCTACCATCATGTCGACGAACTTCCCGTCCAGCCTGAGCGCTGCAAGGGCGGCCCGTTGCGATACCGATGGCGCGCAGGATGTATAGGAGGTTACCACCTTGATCATTGACTCAATAATCCATTCGGGCCCAAAAGCGTACCCTATCCGCCATCCGGTCATTGCAAAGGATTTCGAAAAGGACTGAACCACAACGGTCCGCTCCCGCATGCCCGGTCGTGTCCACATGGATTCGTGTTTCAGCCCGTCGAAAAGAAGCCTGTCATAAACCTCATCGCTCAATACTAATAGATCCCTTTCCACCGCAATACGGGCAATGCCGTCCAGCGTCCCGGCAGGAAGAACCGCCCCCGTTGGGTTGTTGGGTGAATTCAGAAGCAAGACCTTGGTGGAGGGGGTTATTGCTTCCTCCAGGGCCTCCCCGGTGGGCATGAAGCCGTTTTCGAACGATGTGCGGACAGGGACAGCCCTTCCCCCTACCCATTCGATCAGATGTTTATATGGCGGGAAATAGGGCTCGGGTAAGAGTACTTCGTCGTCAGGATTGAGTGCGGTCCTAAAGAACGAAGACAAGCCGCCGATACCCCCGGTGGTAACCACAATCTGGCGGGTAGAGAAATCTTCCCCGAAGCGCTTCATCAGGTATGCTTGGATGGCCTCGACCAATTCGGGGTCTCCCTGCGATTGGGTGTAGTGGGTCGCCCCTCCGACGGCATCGCGGAATGCCTGTTCACAAATCTCCTTGGCCGTGTCAAAGTCAGGCTCGCCAATCCCAAGGGAGATGACGTTGTCATACGTCGCAGCACGTTTCATCATCTCTCGAATACCCGAAAGGGCTATACCGCTGACTGCATCAGCTATCTTTGATCTCATGGCAAGGTACCTCCAGGTAAAGATTCCTGATTAACATAGAAAAGGCCGCGGGGCTTTTGGACCCGCGGCCTTAATCGGATTCCCAAAATAAAACCGTGGGCCTCAAGGAAGCGAGCCCACGGATGTTTCTTACATAACGGTGCCGGTTATGGTGGACTCACCTCCCAGCGGAAGCTAAAGTACCACCAGCCAATAAACGACACAAAGAGGGTATCTTTGATTACACGGTTATGCATAATTGACTCTTACCGTTAGAGACGGAGTTTGTCAAGGGGAAAACAACAACGTCTTCAGCCGATAGGCTAAGTAAAAGCAAAGGCCGCGCATCTTGTTCCTTTCTCTACGGACCTCTTTCATCCTTGAGGATTCGCGGCATCACTCTTTGCCACCTGCAAGATCATCGGGATGAACGTACTTTCCCGGCAGCACCTTGTCCCGCACCGATATACCCGCTTTATGAACCGTGCCGGGATCGCGCGATATGAGTGGATGCCACCATTCCAACTCCCTTCCTTCAACAAGGCATCGGTAGGCGCAGCTAGCCGGCAACCAGTTTGTGTGTCTTATTTTGTCGGGGGTAAGTGGCACGCAATCCGGATTCACAAGGGCACGATCCTCATATACCATGCACCGGCAACTGGATATATCCAAAAAATCACACGAAACAGGGGTAAGTTGAATCTGTCCGGTATCCTCGTCTTCTATCTTCTGTAAACAGCAACGTGCACAACCATCACAAAGAGATTCCCATTCATCGTGATTCATCTTCTCAAGGGACTTGGTTTTCCAGAATGGACTTGGTTTCATGCGCACGGGTCTCCGATGGATCTACTCTATCGTCCGTTTCAAAGGCCTACTATTCGTAAATGCTGGCGCAGGAATCATCTTACCCTTTCTCCAATGCCCTGACTCACAAAGCTCACTCATAACGCTTAGAAGGAATTCCGTCAAGGCCATCTGAGGGCCAGCCCTATGACAATAATCGACAAATGAGTTCAAATCAAATGCTGTAGGCCATTCCATCTCCTTCTGGTATGCCGCTCTTTTCAATCTGCAAAAGGTCATTCCTGTGGTATGATCAGCTTTAATGGCCCTGGTGCAGCCGATCAAGGCTATTGGCAAAGTTCCGGAATAGGCTAAGCGGGTATACTCGCATATCCGATTCATGATAGAAAGGTGCAGTCCGTGCTCAAGGTCAGGGAGATCACGGCGAAAAGCGTTCTCAATAAGTCAAAGATCTTTGACTATTGCCTCAATCCTTACACGGGCTGCCAGATCAATTGCGCTTACTGCTATGCGCGCCTGTTCATGAAACGCTATTCAGGCCACAGGGAACCGTGGGGCCAATTCGTGGATATCAAGATCAATGCCCCTGAGCTCCTGAGAAGGCAACTAAATAAGGCCAAGCCAGGCACGGTGTGGATCTCCTCGGTCTGCGATCCCTATCAGCCGCTCGAGGCGAAGTACGGGCTGACCAGGCGTTGCTTGAGGGAGCTCGCGAAAAAGGGGTTCCCTGTGAACATTCAGACGAAGTCAAATCTGGTGTTACGGGATGTGGATCTGTTTCAGGGATTTGAAACCATTGAAGTGGGGTTTACGATAACCACCGATGATGAGCGGATCGCAAGCTTTTTTGAGCCCGGGGCGACGCCCGTTGAGGACAGGATCAGAGCGCTGCAGGAAATCCACTCCCTGGGCATAAGAACGTTCGCCTTTGTGGGGCCGCTTCTCCCGGGCAACCCGCAAAGGCTTATCCAGCGGCTTGAGGGAAAGGTAGACGAGGTTCTCATCGATAAGATGAACTACATCCCTTCGATACGCGGCCTGTACTATCACCTGGGGTTTCAGAAGGAAATAACCGACTCGTTTTTCCGTCAACAAAAGGAAAGGCTCATAGGCGAATTAGAGACAAGGGGAATGAAATACGAAGTCCTGTTTTGACCTTTTTCCGGGTCTTGCCTGTTCGCGAAAATTGTGCTGATCTGAGTTCCCCACTTTCAGATCGCTCCCGTTGTACCAGGTTTTGCTAACAGGAGAGATGCCCGCAGCCGTGCCCGTGGAAAACGCCTCCTTTCTAGAGTTTGACTCAACTTCCGTACCGCAGCCGCGGCTTGCTTTTAGTGGTTAACCCCCGTCTTGCTTTCTTTGCCTAAGAAATCCAGTAGGGCAGTGTTAAAGAGTTTAGGTTGCTCAACGTTTGAAAGATGACGGGCCGACGGTATTACTATGAGTTTTGAGTTCGGGATCCGCTCATGCATAGCCTTTGAGGCTGCAACTGGGGTTCCAGGATCGTCTTCCCCAACAATGATCAACGTGGGGATGTTGATCTTAGCGAGTTGATCCAGGTAATTGAGTTTGCTGATCGCCTGGCAGCAGCCGACATAACCATCCACTGGTGTTGCGAGAAACTGCTCTCGGATTCGCCTCACCATTACGGGGTTCAGGGCCACGAACGAATGGCTCAACCAGCGCTCTATTATGGGTTCTATCACGGCTTCCATGCCTTTATCTCGTGCCGCGTCGATACGCTCTTGCCATAATGGCAGGGCTTCCTCGGGAATGGCGGCAGAAGTGTCGCAAAGGATGAGGCTCTCGAGCCGATCGGCATGATTCAGGGCAAGATACTGGCCGATCATCCCGCCCATGGACAGGCCGACCCAGTGCACTGCATCGATGCCCAGGGCATCCAAGAGGGCGATTGCGTCTTCTCCGAGGAGCTCCAAGGTGTATGCCCCGACCGAAGCTTGGCTGAGGCCGTGCCCGCGCGTATCGTAGCGCAGTACCCGGAAATGGGGTTCCAGGGAACCCGTCTGAGGATCCCACATAGCCAAACTGCAGCCAAGGGAATGGCTGAAAATCACAACCGCTCCATCGTCTTTGCCGGTGAGTTCATAATTCATATGAATGCCATTAGCTTTGATTCGCATACTTCTCCCTTCCATACCGTGCGAAGTTTCCTTGAGTACGTTTCGCCCTTCGCAGGCTGTCTTAAGGCGTTTCGTCAAACAGCTTCAGGTACTGTCCGTACCCTTCTTTTTTGAGGTCTTCTCTGGGAATAAACCTCAAGGCGGCGGAGTTCATGCAATACCTCAGCCCGGTGGGCTCGGGTCCGTCCGTGAATACATGACCCAGGTGAGAGTCTCCGTGCTTGCTTCGGACCTCGGTACGGACCATAAAAAGACGTCTGTCTTCCCGCTCCACGATATTCTCCGGTTGAAGGGGCTTGGTGAAGCTGGGCCATCCGGTTCCCGAGTCGAACTTGTCATGGGAGCTGAACAAGGGCTCGCCCGAAACTATGTCCACATAAATGCCTTCCCTTTTGTTATCCCAGTATTCGTTGTTGAACGGCGGCTCAGTGCCTTCATTCTGCGTAACCTCATACTGCATAGGCGTAAGGTTTTTTCGAAGCACCTCATCGGCGGGCTTTGAATAGGTCCCGTTCTTTGAATGTCCTTCGGGGGTTGGCGTGGACTCACCCCATGCCTTTTTCAGGAACCGATCCCTACCCGAATTATATCGGTAAAGCTTGTATCGAATCGGATTTTTCTTGTAATAGTCTTGATGGTATTCCTCGGCCGGGTAAAACGCCTGTACCATGGCGATCTCCGTGGCAACGGGTTTATCGAACCG
>CP070657.1:2367443-2378303 GCA_020355085.1 Deltaproteobacteria bacterium | reverse complement strand
GGACTGGAGGGACCGTGGCTTGAGAAAAATGCCTTTCAGGTGGTCTATCATCTTTTCTGCTTATTCCTAGTCTCACATTGTAAGCCCTTGTAAGCGCATTTATCCTTCTTGCTATTTTTATTCCTCCTTTTTCATCAATATCCATCCCCGTGGAGTACGAGATTAATTTGACCTGATCATCAAATAGATACGGATTAAACGGCCAGAATCCAGTCCAAAAGCGACAGATTCCCGTGATATCTGACATGCAACTGGAGTCATTGTCAAAGGAAACCATCTTGGTAACTCTATCATAATCAGCTCCGGTCGGATCATAGTCTCCCCAAATGAGTTTCTTAAACTCTTCTGGGTATGGCCAATATTCCGATTCAATATACTCCTTTTTTTCGGCCTTGGATTTCTTGAGGTAATGTTGGGGAACCGCCGAAATCATTTTAAACAGATCGGCACGGTCAGAAACACAGTGTACGAGATTACTGTATGGATGATTAAGGGGGATGGGCGGAATCTCTACCTTTTTAACGTGAAATGCATATTCTTCAGCCCCCCTGCCAATTTGACGAGCAGCCTCATAAACACCATTAGCCAGGACGTCCCCTATTCCTTCTCTACGCGCGATCTTACCAATTAGCGTAAGAAATAGGTCACCATTACCCCATTCCAGATGTAAACCCTCAGTATCTGCCTCGGTGAGGATTCCTTTTTCGTATAGGTCTATTGCAAAGGCTACAAGGTATGGAGCCGAAAGAGCATCAAGCCCATACTTCTCACACAGGTTGTAGCATTCCACGTTGAAGGAGAAATCCTGTAACTTGCAGCACGCAAGAAAGGAATACCACGGCACACATTTTATGAAGGAATACGTATTGTTATGTAACCGGATTGCATGCTTGCACCTAAGAGGACATAGGTGGCAACTTACTTGTCTTTTTCTGGATTCCCTCAAGAACGCTTCATGTCTGCTCCCAATGTCTTCCATGTCCCGAAATTCTGCTAGATTCCCATACTGTGCAACTTTTATCAGGTCCTCTCGTTCATAGGACCAATTATCCACAAAGGCTCTGAGCCTCTCCGTCTTTCTCAACACGTCTTCACACAATTCATAGAATTTCGATGGTTGTGCAATATAAGCATCCTTTGTTCCGCAGACTGCTATGGCCTTTAGTTTCTTGTCGCCCATAAGGGCTCCTACCCCTGCTCTGCTAAAACTAGCTCCGCTACTGTGCTCAATACTTGCACAATAAACTCTATTTTCCCCAGCTTGACCTATGCACAGGATTTCAACCGTATCATTCTTTAGCTCGTTCTTGATAGTTTGTTGAGCCTCCTCAACATCCTTTCCCCATAGGTGCTGTGCATCACGAATCTCAACTTTATCGTTGTTTATCCATAGATAGACAGGGCTTGAAGACCTTCCGGAAATTATTACATTGTCATAACCCGCATGCTTCAGCTCCGGTGCCCAGAAGCCGCCCATAAGGGAGTATGTAAGCAGATTTGTCTGCGGCGACCTGGTTACGAGGACAGTACGATTCGCCCCGGGGGCAAGGGTGCCCGTGAGAAGGCCCGCGCCAAATATTAGCAAATTATGATTAGAAAACGGTGCTACTTCAGGGCTGACCCGATCCCATAGGATCTTTGTGCACACACCTCGTCCTCCGAGATATGCCTCACTCAAATGAGAATCAAATTCCTCCTTCTCAATGTTTCCTTTTGATAGATCAATTTCCAGATTCACACCAGTTCGCCCGTACAGCATTACTTCGTCGTCCTCCTACCTTGTCCCTAACACCTCCCCCAACTATTGATGCGTATGGTTCTAGCCGAAGCCCACAGAGTGTCTTGTCTCTAAGTGCGTGACATTACTTGTGCAATAATGGTCAATTGTCTTGAGGCCTCCAGGCTTATTTCCCTGCCATTTGATGATGTATTTCTTGTCCCCTCCGCCAATGATAGTCATCTACCTACTCCTTAAAAAACCGATGTAGGAAGTGTAGGAGCGGAAATATAGAACAGAGAGATTTCAAGATCAAAAAATGACATCATCACCATACAACAGGGTGATGGAAGAAGCCCGTAGGGCGTCTGGAGTTAACCTGCCGGAGGCGCGCCGGGAGAGTCCCCTGGTCACGCCCCCCTGATCCCCAAGTCCAGGAAAACAAGCCAATAGAAGCGTTTACAGAGCCACATAAACTCCACATCCGTGCTTCACTGACCAGGGTGCCCCTTTCTGTATCCATCTATTTGCGTATCAAGCGGTTCACATCCACGGGGATTTCGTTGAAGCGAACGCCGGTAGCATTGGCGATTGCGTTTAGGAGGGCCGGTGCCGTTGGAACGAGCGCTGCTTCCGCAACTCCCTTCGCTCCAAAAGGAGCTCCTGGCTCATCGTTTTCAACCAAGATGGTTGTAATCTCCGGGATATCTGTGCTTCGGGGGATTGGGTAAGTGGCAAAAGACTCCGTCTTTCCAAGAATAAACTTCTCCCCTAACACGGGTCCTATCCCCATAACAATCGACCCTTCAAGCTGGCCTTCAACAATTCTCGGGTTAATTGCTCGACCGACATCTTGCGCAGCAATAACCCGGAGTACCTCAATTTTGCCGTTACTTTCGTTGACGGAGACTTCCGTCACTTGGGTTGCATAGGTGTAAGCGGGATAAGGCTGTCCTCTCCCGGTCTCGTGATCGAAAGATGTTACCCCCGGATCATAAATGTCCTCTGCTTCCAGGATCACCCCCCTTTTTCTCGCCAAGTTCACAAAATTCTCAATCGAAATAGCTAACCTTCTTTCATCTTCCGGATAAATGAGGGCGCCTTCCGCAGCATAGCGAATGGCTAATTTTTCAACCCTTCTCTTAAATATTTGAGAAGACACTTCCACCATCATGTCTTTGATTTTTTGTATTGCGCCACAAACAACCTTTCCCGTGAAGAACATCTGTCGGCTTGCTGCCGTGGGGCCAGAATCAGGTTCGGTTAACGTGTCTGTGGAAAATATTTTAACCTTATGGAAGGGGATACCAAATTCATCGGCCGCCATTTGGCTTAAGCCCGTAAGTGATCCTTGACCCATATCCGCGACACCGGCACGAACCACAAGGATTCCATCCTCTCCGAAGGAAACCAAGGCCCTTCCCGGAAATTGCACTCCTGTCATCCCAATACCATACATTGCAGCAGCAAGACCCAGTCCATAACGAATGCCATTCGAAGAACCATTTTTCTTTGCCACGTCGGCCTTGATGGAATCATAATAAGGTTTGATAACCTCCAAGCACTTGCGTATTTCAACATTACCTAGAAGTGCATGACCTGTGGGCAGGATGTGTTCTGAGGTATAAGAATTCTTGTGTCGCAACTCCCAGGGATCCATACCCAACTCCTGGGCCAATTGATCCAACTGAGACTCAATAGCGAAGGCGACTTGGGGGACGCCAAACCCCCTCATTCCTCCGGCCGGGGGATTGTTGGTAAAGACTCCTGTAACTGAAACATCCGCATTGGGGAAATGATATGGTCCCGTGGCATGAAGTAGAGCGCGGGCGAATACTCCAGGTCCAGGGCCGGCATGAGCCCCAGTGTTTGCAATAGAGTGTGAAGAGATCGCGCTTAGCATTCCATCCTTCCTGACCCCTATTTTCAAATCAAGCCGGAACGGATGACGCTTGGTACTTGTTGCCATGGATTCCTTGCGGCTGTAACGTATTTTTACCGGACGCCGAAGCTTAAAGGCAGCTAAAGCCAGAAGACAGTGCATTTCAATTTCATGCTTACCACCAAAACCCCCGCCTGTCTTGGTTTGAATTACCCTTACCTGCTCCTTCTTAAGATTCAGGGCATAGGCAATTTCACTCTGTACATCGTGGACCTTCTGAGTGCCTGCTGACACGACTACTCGACCATCTTCATCGATGTATCCCACCCCTGCCTCTGGTTCCATGTAAGCATGTTCCACAAAATGGGTTGCATAAGTCTTTTCTAGGATGTGCTCTGATTCCTCAAAACCCGACTCCACATTACCCGTTGTGATCCTATTTACAGAGCAGATGTTGCCGGCGGGATAAAGCTTGGGCGATGTCTCTATCATGGCTTCCAGGGCATCAAAAACGGGGGGGAGAGGTCGGTAATCGACTTCTACGCGCGAACAGGCCTCTATAGCTTGTTTCTCTGTATCCGCTACCACCAGGGCAACCGGAGCACCCAAAAAACGCACTCGATCGCGACAGAGAACTGGCCAGTCCTTCACAAATTGGCCGTAGGCATTAGGGCCGGTGATATCCGCTGCTGTGAATACTGCGTGAACACCCGGCATAGTTAAGGCAGGCCGTGTATCTATCCCACGAAGCTCAGCATGGGCATAAGGGCTGCGAACCACTTTGGCATAGACTATTTCCGGAAAAAACAGGTCGTCACCATATTTAGCTGTCCCGGTGGCTTTTCCCGCGGCATCCAACATGGGCACGTTCTTTCCTACAACATTCTCCTCCGGCTCATATCTTGGTGAGATTTTAGGGTCTTCCATTCGTTTGGATGCAAGCCGCACCGCATCGAAAATCTTTACATAACCCGTGCAACGACAGAGGTTTCGGGCGAGTGCTTTTTTGGTTTCCACAAGAGATGGGCTCGGGTTTTTGTCCAACAAAGCTTTTGTGGCAAGAATCATTCCCGGGGTACAAAAACCACATTGGATCGCCCCAGTTTCAATAAACGCCTCTTGGATAGGGTGCAGATTATCCTGGGTTCCCAGCCCTTCGATTGTCAATATTTCTTTTCCGGCTATCTTCCCAACAGGGATTGAACAAGAAAGTCGGATCTTTCCGTTTACGAGAACCGAGCACGCACCACACTCCCCACCATCGCATCCACGTTTTGTTCCGGTAAGATGCAGATCTTCCCTTAGGACATCCAAAAGGCTCCTCTTGGGATCAACCTCGACTTCAGTAATCTCACTATTCAAGATGAAATTGATTTTCATCGCGATCTCTCTCCGCTATGCTTTTGCGAATCTAGCATCTTTATCCACCGGACTATTTTTCTCTTGTGAAGGGCGAAATACTGTTTTGCCTGTACCTCGGAGTAGTAAGGCAACGGGAAGCCTTTTATGCAGGAGCTTTGGAAACCCCAGGCAAATTAACTTGAAACCACAAAGATTAGCTCATATTCGCTCGACTCAGGCCTTATGTTGAGCCATCATGCAAGACAAAGTCACAGTCCAGCGATTACCCGATTGAATTCCCTTTCTGGAATGACGCTTAATCCGGCGTTGGTTAAGAGACCCCTTATCGTCAATATCTCCTCCTTCTTTGGCTTCGGCACCGGAGGCCGCATAAATGGCAAAGGTATTAGCCCTCTAATCCAGGAAGCGATTTTGTACTTCACGTGGAGCCGTGCAAGTTCAGCGTAAACATATTCATGAAGATCTTCCAAGCCAGATTTCCAGATTCTGAGCGCCTCATCTAGGTCGTTACGCTTCCAAGCGTTTATGTGATCAATCATCGGTTCCATAGCATAGTTGAACGATCCGGTAACAGTGCCGTCAAAGTAACCAGTAGCCAAATTCTCATGGTATAGAGTAGCCAACGCAGGCAGAATTGCGACATGCCGGTCCAGTGCTCTCAACGCCCTCGCTATGATTCGGGAGCCGGTGTAGCTTTGAAACATCTTCCATCCAATTATGTTAGGAATTTGGCGGCACATCTCCAGTGTTGCGTCTAAAGGTAACGCCGGGCCGAAGGTTAACGTGTAGGGCGCGGCGGGGTGCGTGATAGCTGGGAGGTCTGCTGCTTGTAACTGAGCCTTGGCCATATCAATCCAGACTTCCGGGTACTTATCGGAATCCCAAGCGGATGAAACCTCGATTGTGCCTCCAGGCGGCATGAGAAATAGTCCATCAGCGCCTACATCTTTAGCATCAATAGCCACCTTCACCGAATCCTCAGTTCTAAGGTCGAACACTCCCGCAAAAATGGGAACCTTGCCACCGCACTCCTCCACAGCTATCTCCACATTTCTCCTCTTCTCTTTGCGGCTGAGATAAAACAGTTCACCCGCCTCAGGATTAATGACGATAGCACCACCTGCATCCACGAACTTTGGTTGCATGAAGTATTGCAAGAGACTGCGCAGGGCTGGTTCGTCGACCTCGTAATCCTCCTTGTAGGGAGTTACGACTGCCACGTAAAGGCGATCAAACTTTGTGCCGAACTTATCATTTGACATCTCTCAAGTACCTCGTATCCTTTTGTCTTTACATGATTGTACAAGCTACTCTTTTCCTCGGACCATCTCTTGGTGCCCAATCATGAGCCGCTGGCCGGTCCAACGTTCTTCTAGAGTAACCCCTGAAAAAACTTCTTGGCAACAACATATATTCTTGTCGGTACTTATTCTTATCAGCCCAATCCCTTTTCACTGATTCTGACACCTCAAAATCCCTAACTCATCCTACTCGGTAACCAAGTAACTATTGAGGGAAAGGCAATCAGAATGGCAACGGTTACCATGTCCATAACCAGAAACCACAAAGAACCAAACACAACATCTTCCAAGCTTATGTCAGGAAACAGACCCTTTATCACGTAGAGATTAAGGCCCATCGGCGGTGTTATTACTGATATTTCTATCATTTTGACCAGTATGATACCGAACCAGACAGAGTCATACCCCAGGCCTTGAACAATGATAGGATGGACAATCGGTACCGTCACCAAAATCATAGCCAGAGGGTCGAAGAACATACCCAGCGGGAGATAAAAGAAAAGAATTATCATCAGTAATGTTTGCCTTGGAATTGGTAGGCCCGATGCGAACTCAACAAGCCAAGGAACGGCTCCGGTCATTGTTATAAAGAGGCTATAAAGTCCCGCACCTATTACAAAGGCGAAGATCATCGCGCAGAGCTCGCCTGTGTCTACAAGCGAGTTCTTCAGCCTCGCCCAGCTGGAGCTTCCTCGCCATATTGCCAGCAATACCAACCCTAAAGCCACGAAGCAACCCAAAGCGCCAATCTGTGACGGGGTGGCAAGTCCCGTATATAATCCGCCGATAACGGTCAGAAATAACAATAGAATTCCCCACCCTTGCCAAAGGGAACGCGCCCTCTCCTTCCAGCTTGCTATTTCTGTCTTGGGCGCTAGATTCGGATTCGCGCTGACCCTAACGTAGACCATAGCCATATAAATAATGACGCTGAGTATGCCCGGCAACAGACCTGCAATAAACAGCTTGCCTATCGATTCGGCGGCTACAACGCCATAGATAACAAGGCTAATACTCGGGGGTATAAGCATCCCCAATGTTCCGGCGCAAGCCACCGAGCCAGCAGCCAATCTTAAATCATAGCCACGCTTTCTCATCTCAGGAATCGCTATTTTCCCCATAGCGGCTGCCTCAGCCGTACTGGAGCCGGTGGTTGCAGCAAATATGCCACAGGCACCTATGGTGACCATAGCCAGTCCACCATTCAGCCGTCCCAGCCACTTGCCAGCCATATTGAATGCATCTGTAGCAATACCAGCAGCAGAAGCAAGGTTTCCCATAAAGATAAATAATGGAATAACCGTTAGAGCAAAAGTGGCACAACGGCTGACCGGATAGGTCCCCAGTGTATACAGCACCGTCTCCTTGCCACCGATGAAGACAATACCAACACATCCAGCTATTGCCATGGCGAAGGCAATTGGCATACCTATTAGTATGAGTAGCAACAATAGCCCTGTTATCAAGCCAGCGAGTATTAAAGGATCCATGTCTTATATCTTACCATCCTAATTTATGCCGTTCCCTTTGTACTGCCAGGGTCCCTATTTATCAGGTTAATAACGTTTCGGATGAGCTGTATCAAAAGCGAAAGAATGAGAACGATACAACCCATAAGGGCAACCAATATCGGCGGCCACGTTGGTATCGCCAAATCTGCCCAGCCGGTGTGATAGATCTTCTCTATCCACGCTTTGTATGCTTCCTGCCCTATTTGGACGGCCATCAAAGTGAAGAAGAAAGATGTCACTGTGAGAATAAAGACTTCAATAGAGGTTTGTGATGTGGGATGAAGTCTCGAAACAAGGATTTCCACTCTAATGTGGGTCTCCTTGAGCTGGGCATAGCCTAGTCCCAAAAAAATAATTGCAACAAGTAAATATTCGCCAATTTCAACCGCTCCCTGAAAAGAGAAGCCAATTGCTATCGCCAAGATATCCGCCAAAGTGAGCAAGAAAAGCCCGACAATAGCTGATATTGTAACCATGAGAAATACCCAGGCTACGAATGCCACGCCTTTTTGGATCTGGTCCAAATACTTCATTACGTACTCATCTTTAGACGATTTGGGGTAGGTCCTGCTTTATGGGACCCTACCCCTGTTTGGCCCCCAACACCGACGGGACTTGGTTATAACCTCGCCGCTGGTGACCAGTTCATCAGCCGGCATAAGGTCCCTCGGCTCACAGATCGCTGCGAGATGCCCTTAAGGCCTTAGCATAACGAGGAAAATGGCCAGGCTTGAGAATGACTATTCAACTATTCGGTCACCTAATCTATAGCCTTAAAGCGCTTCAGGAACTCACCAGCCGGCACGCCTTTCTGCTCAGCCGTTTTGACCCACTCATCCCACATTTCTTGAGCACATCTCTCCCTAACTCTAGCCTCCTCCTCAGGAGAAAGGCTAATAAATGTATTCCCTTTACTCTTGAAATAGTCCATCAGATACGCCAGGGTCTCTCTATAGCGCTTAATATAATAATCCGACATCTCTGCACTTATTTCTTCTATGGCCTTCTGGTCTTTGGGAGAGATTTTGTTCCAAACATCTTGGTTTATCACCATCATGGCGCCAGCTTGCGCGCCTACAAATGTGAAGTCAATGAAGACCTTACGTACCTCATAGAATCTAAAAGAATAAATGGGGCTGAAAGGGAAGGCAAGGCCGTCGAGGACACCCCTCTGAAGCGCCTCATAAGCCTCGGGGCCGGGAATAAACGTAGGCGCTGCACCAAATCTCTTCACAATCCCGGCGAAGCCTCCAGGTCCATAGATCTTGTCACCCTTCAAATCGTCCAGTTTTGAGATTGGCTTGTTCAATAACATGTAATATGGGTCAGACACATATAACCAGAGCGGTCTAATATTGTGTTTCACCCACTCTTCACGCATGGGAGCCCATTCTTCATAGAGTCTCATATACTTGCGTACTGGGGTTTCCACGCCTGTGTAGAGAAATGGCAGGTGAATTCCTGCAAAAAGAGGCAGCTCCCATTGATGAAACACCGAAATAAGCAGGCCCATATCAGCCACGCCCTTTCCTCCTACCATCTTTACGAAATCCATTGGTTTCCCCAAAACCGCTGAGTGGTGGTATTTTACCTTTACCCTCCCCTCTGTCTTGGCCTCCATCTGCTCTGCAAAGTGTAAAAGCGCAAGATGTTCTGCGAAAATCTTTGCCGGAGGTGGGGGCGGAGGTGGAAAATGCACCGTGCAGGCCAGCGTAACTGGCTTCGGCGTTGCCGCTCCGGCATTGAGCGCCATTAGAAACATGGCGGTCACCATTATTAATAGGCACGTGCTACCCAAAACTACGATTCGTTTGCTGCTTTTCATTTCATACCTCCTTTAAGTTAGCAGTTTCCCACACATTACTTGCTAGGATAATTCATGGAAATTACATCACCTCCTTTCACCTTAAATAAGCATTCTCAGTGTACGCCCCATGCGCATGAACGTGCAGAAAGCGCAAAACAGAAATGCACTTCGTGCCAGTTCCTTCACCGGGCCTCTCATTTATGATAAATTTGATCTGGAATGGATCTCTATGCAAGGCCTTCAAGTTTCTCATAAAATGTTTACGCTAATGCTCTTAGACAAATTTTGCCGTAAACAAGGATCTTGCTGCTTTTCCTTTGCCTGTTTTTCGGAGAGCCTTTTGTATGTTCACCTCTCGCCATTCGTATGCATCCTTTTCCCTAGTGAGGTGGATTAGCCCTTTCCCGCTGCAGTGGATCTTTGCCCTCTAATTAAGGTGGTATTCCTGATATATTACTGCAGCAATCAATCTCCGATTGAAATCATGCACTTGTGCAACTTCTTTGGCGCTAGTTTCGAATTTGAGTAGTCTTTTCCTAATCCTCTTATGGTACTTCTTTCAGGCCAAGAGATTGCGCGCCAAGATGACCTTTTCGATCTCCGTGGTTCCCTCAACAATTTCTGTGATCTTGGCATCCCTGAAGAGACGCTGGACCTTGTACTCAGATAGATAGCCGTAGCCACCATGCATCTGGAGCGCCATATCTGTAACCTTCACCGCCATCTGGCCGGTAAATGACTTAGCCGCACTAATGAGTTTAGGGTCCATCGTACCCTGATCAATTTTCCACGCTGCCTCATAAACCATATTTCTCCCCGCGTGGATCCAGGTAAACATGTCGGCAATCTTAAACTGTATGGACTGGAAGGAGGCCAGGGGGACACCAAAGGCAATCCGCTTTTTCACGTGACTTATACTCTCTTCAAGGGCACCCCGTGCTGTTCCCACTGCCTGCGCGGCCACGTTGATCCTGTTGAAGTTAAAGAGATACATAGCCTCAGCGAATCCATCTCCCTCCTTGCCTATGAGATTTGAGCACGGTACCTTTACGTTGTTAAATGAGAGCTCGGCGGTATCAGAGGCACGGACACCAAGCTTTCCGGTCAGCTTATTGGCCTCAAAGCCTTCCCGATTTGTTTCCACCATGACCATGCTGTGTCGCTTATGTCTGTTGGGATTATCCGGATCCGTTCGAACAAAGCACAGGAGATAATCTGCCCGATCTCCATTTGTAGCAAACATCTTTGTCCCGTTAATGATATAATCATCCCCCTTCTTC
>CP070657.1:2364726-2367343 GCA_020355085.1 Deltaproteobacteria bacterium | reverse complement strand
CCTACTGTTTACACTGTGCGTAGCCGATAAGGGTGCGGAATGATCATGAGGTCTTTTCTGCTGTGACTGGCGGGCGGCCGCTGTCATTTTCACGGCGTATCAATGGGGGAAACCGCATTCTCCCCTGCTCTAAAGGAGCAGGGGAGAATGCGGAGGGGGCAAGACTCCCCTGTTGATACGTCGTAGAAAAGACAAGGCCGGGAGCCTTGGAACAAAAGAAAAGATCTCATGATCATGCCCATAGTCCAAACTGCTTGATGGTCTTAGTAGTTTCATGCCCACACCACTAGGCACGCAAGATGACTACACTGCTTATCGCTTTGATCAAGATCAAGGCAACAACTGCTGCCTGAATGCCAAAGAGAGGGATCAGCAAAGTCCCGATTGCAAGGGTGCCGGCACCAGCCCCTACAAGGTCTGCGGCAAATAGGCCGGCGGCAGGGCTTTGCTCCTCACCGATCATTTCAGCGGCCACGGGGAACTGCAACCCGCAGAGCAGGGAAAAGGCAAAACCGTACAGCAAAAAAACGAACTCGGGCATTGCAGACTGGAACAAGGTTGCCCAGGTCAGATAAGCTAAGAGCAAGACGATCATTCCAATCTCCGCCCGAATGAGCATGCCCTTGCCCCGTTTCTTCATCCTGTTGCCGAGGATTGCGCCGGGCAAAAGGCCGAGCAGAAACGCCGTTATTATAGCACCCACCTTAAGGTAGACATAGCCATAAATCACCTGAAATGAAAACAGGACCAGCATCTCAACGCCCATGGCAGCAAAACCGGTGGAGAAAAGCACGTATTCCTCTCTCTTGATGAAGATCAGGTAACCGATGAGAACGACCAGGAGTCCTGCCATAAACCAGTGTGGTGAGGTCCCGTACTTCCGGAACCACTCCTCGAACATGATGTTCATGATCCGTGGCCGAAAGTCGGTGTTAATGGCCTCAGTCGAATCAACAGATTCATTGATGAATTTGATCCGTTCCCCCGTAACATTCCCGTAATAGAACCCTTCAACATAGGTTGTAGTGATATTTCTCTTTTTCAGCGCAGCTGGGATATCAGCGGTGAGTTCTCCATCCCGTGCCAGAAAATAGATCTCTTCGCCGGGAATGAGAAGCACGTTACGAAAGCACTGCTGCACCGTGTTGAAAATCGAGGAGAGCTTCTTTACCCTCACATCTGACAGGTAGTTGGGGTTTGCCATGAGGGAGAAGGAGAGGACGCCCCCTTGCAGCATTTTCTTCTTGGCGCTCTCAAAGAACTCCTTTGTATAAAACCGATTCACCTGGAAGGTATCGGGCTCCGGCAGGTCTACGATAATAGCCGAATACCGTGTTTCGGTATGAGTGATGTGTTTCCTGCCGTCGGCAGGTATAAGGGTGATCTCTCCTTGCGAGCTCAAGAGGCCAGACCGAGTTGCCACCTCTATGAGCGCCGGATCTAACTCAACGTAGTCAACGTGGCGGGGCCCATGTTTCATAATCTCCGCAAAGGTCTCGCCCATGCCCCCGGATATGAGCAGGACATCCTCAACCCTTTCAAGCTGGCACAGGGGGTAATGGATCTTCTCTTCCGCTGCCACAACGTTAAAGGCGGAAAAGACGGGGTTCCCGGACTCCCAAAGGGTATATTCCCCTCTCTCCTTTGTCAGGACTATTCTCCCATATGGAGACTCGCGGTAGGTCTCCAGGTTCGGCCCATACTGGTATGAAAGGGTAGACCATTCGAAGCCCTTTGAAAAGGCAAGGGCAAAAAAAAGTATGGCCAATACCAAGGTTACCATTGAGGTGACATACCTTCGCAAGCGGAGAAGAAGGAAGAGGGCAATGCCGATCAAGAGCAATGAGCTCAGGGCCACGATCTTGAAAGGGCTCAGATAGTATATCAAGACAAAGCTGCAGAGAGCCCCGCCTGCTATGTCCCCCATGTTGTCGGTGACATAGAGCTCCCCTGCTGTGAATCTCCCTTCCCGCTCCCGTATAACAGCCAGCGAATAGGGGAGGATAAACCCAATAAGAAAGGCATACGGCGCGCTCAGGGTCAGAACGAATAGAAAGATAGGGTAAAAACCCGGAGATTCGCCGTGGATGAAGGCGATATCCCTCAAAACCCTGATAGCGGTGATCTGAATCAAGGGGAAAATGGCTGTCAACAGGGCGATTACGGAATAGAGGCTCGCCGAGCGCTTCGGAAAGAACTTGGATACGAAAGAGCCGAGCCCGCCTATCATGAGCCAGCAAAAAAGGACAAGGGAGATGGTGATCTCATTGCCCGAGAACTGGGTGAGGAATTCCCTGATAGTAATGATTTGAACGGCTATGGAGGAAATCCCGGTTGCAAAGACGGATGCTATGAGCAGATTATTAATACCCATTACGGATGGGGCCCTGCAAAGCGATGTCCGGGGCCATGATGTGCTCGGGTCTTGTGGTAACCATGAAAGCCTGAAAATGCCACCGCATTGTTACTGTTTGGCCTGCTCTTCTTCAAAGGCCTGGACCTGGTAGGTGGAAACTACGAGCCTTTCCGTCTGCCAGCTGTCGGGCGAAAGCCCTGCCTTGAGACAGAGGTGCGTCAGAAACTCTTTCTTATCTGGGAGTTGCTCCCATACCTGCGG
>CP070657.1:2359493-2364626 GCA_020355085.1 Deltaproteobacteria bacterium | reverse complement strand
TCCCCTCCTGTCTGGGTCAGGGTGGAGCATGTCCCGCACCCGAAGATGAAAACCCTTCCCAATCCATCTAGTAGATGGTCAATTTCCTCTTCCGGTTTTCGTCTTGTGATAGACCTAATCATAACCTTGCTCCGGTTAGTTTCACATCTGGAATAGTCGAATAATGGAGTACTGAAATAATGCGTTTAGTAGGATTTTGCTCTTTTTGTCTTTTCATCATTCCAAAATTCCACCATTCCGATTTTCCAATATTACTTTTCTTCCAAGTCGCACCTGAGGCATCTTACTGCCTCCAGGTGCGCCTCCTCCTCGGCAAAACCTTTCTCCACCTCCCGGAAATCCTTTATCCTCTCTTCTGGCTTCTCAAGCTCAATCTTGATCCTGGGCCGTTCCTCTGTGGCCTCTTCATCCAGGGCCAGACCTATGTCCTCTTTCATGGCTGTCTTTTCGTCCGCGATCTCTATCCTGCCCCTTTCGCCCTTAAGGTACTTGTCTATTGCCAAAGCTGCCCGCCTGCCGGAGGCTATGGCTCGGATCACATACGTTGGACCGGCAGTAAAATCACCTCCGGCGAAAACACCGGGGATGTTAGTAGCCAGACTGTTTTCATCTACTAAGAGACTACCCCAAAGCGCCCTCTCCAACTGGCTGTCCTTGGACAGAAAGGAGATGTCAGGCGCCTGCCCAATAGAAACGATGACCGCCTCAGCCTGCACGACCTGCCTCGTTTCTTCATCGAAGGCGGGATTGAAAAGACCCTCCCTATCGAAAACGCTCACGCACCGCACAAAGTCAATGCCCGTAACCCTGCCGCCCCTGTGATTGATCCTTTTTGGCCCCCAGGAAGGGTTGATTACGATGCCCTCATCAACGGCCTCCCCAATCTCCTTTTCCCACGCCGGCATCTCGTCTCTCGGTTCCAGACAGAAAATCTGCACATCACTGGCACCAATCCTCGCAGCTGTCCTGGCAACATCAATAGCCACATTGCCGCCTCCCACAACCACCACTCTCCCGTTCAAGGTTACGTCCTTCCCTGCTTTGACGTCGGTTAAGAAGTTGAGCCCATAATAGAGTCCGGTCAAATCCTCAACCTCTCCTGGAATCCCAATCCTTTTGCTGGCCTGGGCCCCCGCTGCAATAAAGACCGCATTGTAACCTTCCCTCAGAAGATCATTGACCGTATGCCGTGCGTCAATGGGTGAATTGCAGCGAATTTCCACACCGCAGCTTTCAATATAGTCGATCTCTTCTTGAATCACCCTCCGGGGAAGCCGAAATTCCGGTACCGTTATTCCCAGCATCCCCCCAGCTACGGACTTTGCCTCAAAGACGGTTGTCGAGTATCCCATTTTTGCTAAGAAGTAGGCACAGGTAAGTCCTGACGGACCTCCACCAACCACGGCGATCTTCTGATCCTCGGTCACTGGGAACGGCTCTTGAGCCTTAGCAATATTGTCAAAATACCAGTCCGCCGCATACCGCTTGAGGTAACGAATGGCAACCGGTTCGTCAAGCTCGCCTCGCCGACATTTAAACTCGCAGGGATGGATACATATGCGTCCGCATACGGCGGGAAATGGATTCCGTTCCCTGATAATTTTCACCGACTTTTCATAGTTGCCGGAGGCTATAGCAGCAACGTAATTCGGTACATCAATCCCCGCGGGGCAAGCATGCTGGCAGGCAGAGATCACCATAGAATCACAGGTAGCCCCGGCACAGCGATGTTCCAGGATATGATCTTCGTATTCCTTCAGGAAAAAGTTGAGGGTAGATAAGGCAGGCTTAGGAGCGGTCTGCCCAAGACCGCAGAGTGAGGACGCCATGATAGATTCCCCTAACTCCCTGATGGCTTGAATATCCTCCACCTTACCCCTTCCCTGCGTAATCCTCGTCAAGATCTCCACCAATTGTGTGGTCCCCAATCGACAGGGAGCGCATTTTCCGCATGATTCCGACTGGGTGAAACTCAGGAAGAACCGAGCGATCTCCACCATGCAGTTGTTCTCATCCATAACAACCATACCGCCCGAACCCATAATAGATCCAATCCGCTGGAGGGTGTCGTAATCAATGGGAAGACTGAGATACTGGGCAGGGACACACCCGCCCGATGGGCCCCCCATTTGGACCGCCTTAAACTGCCTTCCCTTGGGAATGCCACCGCCAGTATCAAAGACCACCTCCTTGATAGTCACCCCTATGGGTACTTCTACCAAACCCGTATTGTTCACCTTTCCCGCTAAAGAAAAGATCTTAGTACCCTTACTGCTCTCAGTGCCTACCTCCGAATACCATTCGGCTCCATGTTTAATGATCAGTGGCACATTGGCCCAGGTCTCAACGTTATTGATGTTAGTGGGTTTTCCATCTAATCCTGCCTGAGCGGGGAACGGCGGTCGAGCCCTCGGCATTCCTCGCTTTCCCTCGATGGAGGCCATAAGGGCAGTCTCCTCACCACAGACGAAGGCACCTGCGCCCATGTTCAGAGAGATATCAAGACTAAAACCGGTTCCCAGGATATTTTCCCCTAAGAGACCCAACTCCTTCATCTGTTCTAGAGCAATTCCCAGGTGTTCAACGGCTATGGGGTATTCTTCTCTGACGTATATGTATCCGTATTCCGCTCCAATGGCGTAAGCACCAATGATCATACCCTCCAGAACAGCATGAGGATCGCCTTCTAAAACTGCTCGGTCCATGAAGGCCCCGGGGTCCCCCTCGTCCGCATTGCAGATAATGTATTTCGGGCGTCCCCCTGCCTGGCGGGCAAATTTCCATTTCACCCCTGTAGGAAAACCGGCACCGCCCCTACCTCTGAGCTTTGCCGCTGTAACTTCGTCAATCACTTGCTCCGGTGTCATCCTGGTGAGGGCTCTGACGATGGCCTGATATCCACCGGCGGCAAGGTAGTGTTCTATCTTAGTGGGATCGATACTACCGCAGTTGGCGAGCACCCTCCTCACCTGCTTCCGGTAAAAGGGGATCTGGTTCCGGTAATAGATGGGGCTACCGGTCTCTATATCCTTGTATGCCAAGCGATCGATCAACCGGTTCTGTTTCAAGGTAAGACCTACGATCTCCGCCGCGTCTTCAGGAGCAACCTCTTGGTACTGGATACCCAAAGGATCGATGGATATTACCGGGGCCTTGGCACACAAGCCGTGGCACCCGGTGGAGCGCACCTCCACCTGATCGGAGAGGCCTTGTTTGCCCAGTTCTCCTTCAAGGGCATCCCTTACCTCAGCGGCCCCGTAGGCCCGGCACCCGGTCATACACACGTGTACCAGGGTTTTTCTCAGTTTCTCCTGAGCAATAACCTTGTTGCGGTACCATTCCAATTCCCCTATGGAGGAGAGTCTTTTCATGCCTTCCGGTCTTCCTCTTTTTCCTTCCCGTACTGGCTAAGAATTGTGGTTACCTTTGGCGGAGATAGTCGACCGTAATACGTTCTATTGACCATCATCGATGGAGCAAGGAAGCAGGCACCGAGACAGGCCACCGTTTCAAAGGTAAATCGATAATCAGGGCTCGTCTCCCCTTCATTCAGCCCCAACTCTTTTTTCACGAATCTTAAAATGCCGCGCCCCCCCTTAACATGGCAGGCCGTACCGCGACATACCCTGACCACATACTTTCCTTTGGGTTTGAGCGATAGCCCGGCGTAAAAGGAAGTTACCCCCTGGACATGACTCGGAAAAAGATTGAGGTTCTCTGCGATCGTTTCAATGCTTTCCTCGGGTATGTATCCAAAGGTCTCCTGGACATCCTGCAGCAGTGGGATCAAGCCCCACTTTTTACCCCTATGTTTCCTAATAATCTCCTCTAATTGGCGCCAATCTATCTCTTGTGGACCCATAGTGAGGATTCTTTCATATTCAACAGGTTAAGAAGATGCCTTTTCAACCCTTACATCGCATTCCTTCCAGCCGGGTGAATTGGCTTGCCCCATTTCCGCAAAATCGAACAGGTTCACGGCATCGTTATTATCAAAAGCCAGGGGGATAAATATGAGTCCCGGGCTCAAATCCTTCTTTAAAACGACCTCTCGGAGTATAGACCCGTGAATCGAGGATATCCTGACCCGATCCCCCTCCTTCAAATCAAGTCGTTCCCCATCCTCAGGGGATACCTCAACCTCGCCCTTTAGCCCGAAATCCCTGATTCGTGCTGAGTGCCCGGTCCTGGTACCGCTTCCCAAGTGGTATCGCTGGGAACCCAAGATGGCTGTTAAAGCATAGTCCTTACCTGAGCTCCCAGTTTCGGTGGCAATAACCGGAGAGAAATGGATCGGCTTTCCCTCTCCTGTGCGACGGAAGAGGCGCAGGTTGCTCGACTCCTTAATCCAGGATTTTCTTCCGTCACTATCGAGTCCCGAATACAAGGGTACAAGTTCGGCAATCTCCGCCCTTATCTCGTCCAAAGATGAATATGCCTTTGAGTAACCCAGCTTGGCGAATAACAGACCAAGGATCTCCCAGTCGGGTTTTGCATTACCTGGTGGACAGACCGCCGCCTCAAAAGACTGGACTCTCCCCTCCATATTAGTAAAGGAACCGCCCTTTTCACTAAAGGCCGCTCCCGGCAAAACAACATCAGCAGTGAAGGTGGTTTCCGTAGCAAGGATATCTTGCACCACCAGTAATTCCAACTTATTGAGGGCACTCCTGACTCGGTCGGTTTGCGGGAGGCTGCGCAGGGGATTCTCGCCCATAATGTAAAGCGCCTTGAGATTCCCTTTCTCTGCTTCTTCAATCATACGAATGATAGTGAGACCTGGATCCGGCGAGAGTTTGACCTCCCAGTTCTCCTCCCAGTTCTTCCGGGCCGATTCATCGACGAGCGGCTGGCGAGAGGCGAGAAAATCTGGGACCGACCCCATGTCCCAGGCACCCACCTGATTGTTCTCCTTTGCAAGGAAATAGAGCCCGTTACCATCACCACCGAGACTTCCTGTCATCAATGCTAGATTCAGCAGCGCGTCTGCAGCTGGAATGCCATGCCTTTGTTGCAAGATTCCCTGCCCGATCATAAAGGCTACTTTTTTCCCTTCAATCAAATTTGCAGCTTTTTCAATTACCTCCATATCTAGTCCAGTAATGCGGCACACCCTTTCAAGGTCAAACGAGG
>CP070657.1:2354270-2359393 GCA_020355085.1 Deltaproteobacteria bacterium | reverse complement strand
TGATCGCGCCCATGAGGATCCGGTGGGTCATCAGGTAGCCGAGGGTCGGGATAATCTTCGGATAATAAAAGACGACATAGCCCCCGGTTATCATAGTGAGGACAACGAGAATCGCATCATACCAGGGCACACTCTCTCTTGAGGCGGTCTTTGTGGGCGGGACGATGAGATAGGTCGCAAGGAGCAGAAGGGATAAAATAAGACCCAAGTACTGTTCCTTGTATATGGCTATGTTCAGGTATTCAGGAAGGTGCGTTACATAAACGGTTCCAATAATGGGAATGATGCCAAGCGTCGTTTTCGCGAAAACGCCTATGATCCCCTTGGGCTGTCTGAATCTTTGGGCAGGGTCTGAACCCCCTTTGTCGCTAGTAGGCATCTCGGCCATCATATTTTCGGTGCGAAGCCTCCCCTGGAAGGAGGCCTCGCCTTAGCATCATTTTATGGCCAGGAGTTTCTTTTGGTGTTCCTCGAGCTCTTTGGTCCATACCCCCTGTTCTTTGTAAAACGTGATGGATCCCGGATGGTAGGGCACCACCGCGCGGGTGGAAGCAAATCTGTCGGGCGTCCAGAGCTTCAGCCCGGGGTGAATCGGCGCCAGTTCCTTATAGTTATCCCATAAGGCTTTTGTGATGTGGTAGGCCACATCGTCAGACAGATGCTTGCCGGCAATAAGGGTGATATCCTTGCCCATGACGATCGTTTCCTTGGCCAAACCTGCCGGACCGGGTTTCGCTTTGATGGGGTAGTAGCCGGGGTGGACCTCCTGCATCCTGGCAACCGCCTCCGGTGAGGTATCAAGATCAAGATACCGTGCGCCCCGTGCCGTTTTTAATTCATTCGTGATCCCGCTCCCCACAGATCCCATGGCAAAATCCGATCTCCCTTCTATCAGGGTGCGAACCCCTGCTACATAGGTGGTAACGGTGAGTCCCTTCACGTCTTTGGAGGTTAGGCCGGCATTCGCGAGCAAGGCGCGAACAGTAAGGGTAGCCGAGTAGAAGGCACCATAATCGACGGGGACTCTTTTGCCCCTGATGTCCTGAGTACCCCTTAGGTCTGAATTTTCCGGCACGAGAAAGCCAACCCTAAGAGGGCTCCCGAGCATGAGTGTCCTTAAGTAAAAGCCCTTCCCCTTGGTCGGTTTTTCGTAAATGGCCTCTCCTTTGTAGGCAGTGAGAATATCTCCCGGGACGTTAATTCCGAAGTCCACTTCCCTGCTCTCCAGCATGGGATACCACACGGTTGCCCCCTGCGGGAACACCTCGACCTTCATTGGCGTGTGAGCGCTAATGACCTTGCCCAAGCCGGCTGCCATGACATAGTACAAGGATCCGGGTGGATTGGCCCCAAACACGATTTTTTTCGGCAGGGATTCTGCTGTGACCTGCGGAGGCGCTGAAAGCATTATGGCTAAACTTAAAAGCGCTCCAATCGCTATTGTCCGGTGAAGTTGCCTCTTCATTTATTACCTCCTTTTAGGTGAATTATAATTTAAAAAGAAACCTCCCCCCACGGGCTGTCGGTAAGTCGCCGCATTGCCCCTTAATACTCTACCAACGGTTTTGAACCTAATCTCCCGGGGGGCGTTCACATACCCGCTTGCCACAGTTCCGATATCCATTCCCCCGTATCCTTGAATCACCTTGTACCTTGATTTCGCCTTTTGTCTCCACACCCAAGTGGTAAGGCGGGAGTCCATCGTTAACCTGAATGAATCGAAGGGAACTCAGTTCATAGTCCCTTAACCCCGCGAACTCCACCATCCTTACCCCCAGACCAGGTCACCCGGAATTGGGAGTTCACAAGGGCCTCTTCATCGTGGATTGTGGCTGCGTTGGCTTCCCAGAAGTCTACAGTGAGAGTGAGCTTATTTCCCTAAGAAATCTTCTGGAACTCTATCCAACCCAGTGGGTTCTATACGTTCAAATTTACTCCTTCGGTCCGGATCCGAAACAGGAGGTTTTGTTGCATCGATGAGCATCTTTGATGTCACTTTTTGTCTCGTGCTTACACTCGGCTCTTCGAGCTGTTCTGTTACCGCCTCATCAAGTTGATGCCCTCTCAAACCTGGAATGATGTGGACATCGTTAATTGGATCAACCCGGGTCGTAATGGCCCATGCAACGTCAGCCGGATCGTAGATATCAACATCCTCGTCTACGGCAACAGCAATTTTCTGGTGCAGATAGATGCTCGAAAGGGAAGCTAGGAGCACACTTTTTGCCTCACCATAAAACCTCGGTGTCAGTTGGATAACAATACCAAATATAGTGCCCCAGTGGCAATAGACATCCTTGAGATCAATATGGCCTGTCACATGCTTCAGATCGTTGTATAATGCAGCAGACATAGGAATCCGATGATAAATACACCCTTCCACATCAGCCCCGTTTTGAATAGACTTATACATGGCGTCAGACCGCATTGTAATTGCTTTAATATTGACTATCGGGTTTTCACCCACTCCTCCAAAATAATATCCCTGAAACTCGGAAAAAGGTCCTTCTGGATCCCGTATATCTGGTGGTAGCTCACCCTCTAAAATTATTTCAGCGTCCGCTGGTACCTCAACATCAATCTTCTCGCACTTCGTGATGGAGACGGGCTCTTCCAATAAAGCCCCGGCCAATTCAAGCTCATCGAGATCCAAGGGGCCTGTATAGGCTGCGGCCATATAGTACATGGGATGATGGCCGATCATGATTGCCATGGGCATTGCCTTGCCCAATGCTCTATACTTCTGATAGATCATCCATGTGTGCCGACCCGGCACCATCATAATGCCTAGTTTATGATCTCCCTTAATTTGCAGCCTATGAAAGCTCATGTTCCGTATGCCCGTTTCGGGGTCCTTTATGATACACAAACCCGAAGTTATATAGGGGCCGGCATCTTTCTGTCCTTGGATGTGGGCCGGGAGCTTGGTAATCTGAACATCACTGCCGGTAAGCACTGTATCCTTTACGGGTCCACCGTTAACCGTTTTGCAAGGAATTGTCCCTCGATTGAGTCGACGCACGAATTCGGTGGTTATTTTTCTAAATTCTGTCCCAAAGGCTAGGCCCGCATTGCGCATATTCCCAGGTGCCTGACCCAGTACTTTCCAACCTGGATGACCTTTTACATTCTCAAATAGAAGGGCTTTCTCCTTTGACTGACAGAAAAATGCACTCATGTCTGCTTTAGGATCTACCTCTTCATTAATCTTGATAAGTTCGCCGTTCTCATCCAGTTGTTTAATCCAACTTCTCATGTCCTTAGCCATATTCTCTACCTCCTCTGGATCTGATAATGTGCCCTTCACGAGACTCAAGTTCCTAATAGTGGAGATGAGCGAAGATCAGGCAATTTGAGAAAGTTCCTCCTATCACACCATTTACTGACTGAAATATCTTGAACCCGCCCCATTTAGGAGACACACCGAAAAGGCTATATTCTGATTGACAGCTACTTCAAACAGTCCAGGATACAATCACCTCAATCTGTGCTTGACTTCTTTTTCCTCTCCCATTTTCAATTCAATTTGAAGAGTCTCTCTGCATTTAAGTGAAAGAATTTCTCTTTATCTATGTCACTGATTGGCAGGATTCCTAAAGCATCAAGTGTCTCTTTGCTGCTTTCAAAAGGATGATCAGCGGCAAATGCGATTATATCCCCCCCTACAGCCAGATAGGTGCAGAGAAAAGCCGGAAGGAAGTGCATACCGCTGGAGGTGAAAATGAAATTGTTCGTGATGTAAGAGCTGGGCTTTCGGGTGATTTTTGGCTTTACGTCTCCCTGCACCCACGGCTTCAGCCAGTAGAAATCTATCCGATACAGCCAGAATGGGAGGGCTTCCCCAAGGTGACCCAGCACTATCTTCAGCTTGGGGAATTTATCAAAGACGCCGCTGTAGATGAGGCGCATTGCACTGAGCGATGTGTCAATGCCGAATCCAAATGGCGGCCCCGCCAATGCGAAGCCATAATCGGCAAACGGTTTCAATATAGATGGCGACGGGATCATCGGGTGGAGATAAATGGGAGCATCAAGCTCCTCTGCCGCTTCAAATATGACCCAATATTTCTCGAGATCGAGGTATTCGCCTCTGACATGTGAGTTTATTTTGGCACCTTTTAGGCCGAGTTTTTTCACAGCTCGTTCCAACTCTTTCGCTGCCCCGGCTGGATCCTGCGGAGCAAGGGCAGCTAACCCAATGTAGCGGTCGGGATATTTCTTTATGGTTTCAGACAATTCTTCATTGGTGTCTCGGGCCATTGCAGTTCCCTCAGAAGCCTCAAATTGCTCACAACCCGGTACACTGAGACTAAGCACCTGAACAGAAACGCCAGCCGCATCCATCTCTGCTATCCTCCCATCTCCCATGTCGAGCAGTTGTTCTTGGAGTTTAAAGCTTAGCGGTGCAGAGAAATTAGGTGCCATCCATCGACGATTACTCTTCTCACCTACCTCTATTCTTGGTATATCCGTTCGAGCGCACAAATATTTGACGTACTCTTCAGTGTAGAAATGAGCTTCTAGATCAATTATCCTCATGATACACACCTCCTCTGCTTGTCGTGATGCTGATTTTGGATTAACTTTACATCAATCTCAACTTTTGGATCCAATCCAGTAAAGTTGAAAGGTAATTTCTAAAGTGAACCAAGGCGTTAGGCAGTGAGACTTGAAAAGGCTTTGTCATTCCGGCGATATAAGACAAAAGCGTCCTCTTGAGAAAGGTCCCGAAAGGGGCAACAAATAGGAAAAGAAAGAACTTTACGTTCGAGTGAGAAAGCGCATTAGTGACATATTTCCCATATAGCCTGTGAGTCTGCCAACACCCATTGGATCCATAAACAATGCGATTCTTGATTTCAACCTTGCCAATATAACCTTTCTGGAACAGAAGAGGATAAGTCATGAATCTCCTCATTAGGGCGATTAATCATGTCCTCGAACGTAAGCGTTGAAATCTGATTTTGTAACTTGGCCCAGCCCCCATTCTAAGCTCTGACCATAATATATCAGTCTGCCCGCCCCTTTGCTAGGAGACTTTTTTGCTGTGATGCCCTTAATTAGTCCTGAACTTGAGCCACTACTCCCAGCTCCGGTCAAAGTGTTCGAAAAAAAGCTCCACC
>CP070657.1:2351504-2354170 GCA_020355085.1 Deltaproteobacteria bacterium | reverse complement strand
GGGACCACCGAGAAGGTCATCGATATGGACCCGGCCAATGCCTATGATTTTCACACGTGGGAGATCTTTTACAATATCTACCAGGGGCTTCTTAAGTATCCCCCGGGCAAGACCAACCTTGTTCCAGGTTTGGCCGAATCTTATGAGATCGGTGCTGGTGGCAAGGAATATACCTTTAAGCTCAGAGAAGGCCTGAAGTTCACCGACGGCACACCCTTTGACGCCTCGGCAGTCAAGTGGTCTATTGACCGGGTGATAGCCTTGGAGGGAGATCCTTCGTGGCTGGTTACGGATTTCGTAGCCAGTGTGGAGGTGGTGGACAAATATCGGGTGAAATTCATCCTCAAGAACCCTGTGGCATATTTTCCCTCATTGGTGGCCTCGGTACCCTATTATCCGGTAAACCCGAATATCTATCCCGTGGATAAGATTGTTCGTGATCCATCGGAGCTCAAAGGGGGCAAGTTGGTTGGCCTGGGCCCATACAAGGTTGCGTCATTCAAGCGGGATCAGGAGATCGTGATGGAGGCAAACCCAGATTACTACGGGGAAAAGCCGAAAAACGATCGGGTCGTGATCCGCTACTTTGCAGATGCCACGACCATGCGTCTTGCCATCGAAAAAGGAGAGCTGGACTTCGCCTTTAAGACCTTGAATCCCTCGGACATTAAAGATCTGGAAAAATCCACCAAGATTCAGACGATTAAGGCCCGGGGCCCTTACATCCGCTATATCTGCTTTCTCTGCGACACCCCGCCATTTAACGACAAGGTGCTGCGGCAGGCGGTAGCCGCTGCCATCAACAGGCCGCCGCTTCTAGAGAAGGTCTTTCTGGGCCAGAACGCCCCGCTCTATTCAATGGTGCCCATGGACATGTGGTCCCACATCGATGCCTTCAAGACCGTTCATGGCGACGGCAACATTGACAAGTCCAGGAGCTTATTGGCCTCCCGGGGCTACAGTGAGAGCAAACCGTTCACCTTTGATCTCTGGTATACGCCAAGCCACTATGGTGACACCGAGGTCGACATGGCGGCGGTGCTCAAGGATCAGCTCGAGGCAACCGGCATGATGAAGGTGAATGTCAAATCAGCCGAATGGGCAACGTATAGGGATAACTGGAAAAACAAGGTGATGCCGGCGTATCTTCTTGGCTGGTACCCGGACTACATCGATCCGGATAACTACACGGCCGCCTTTGCAGGAACGGCTGGCTCTAAGGGATTGGGTATCAATTTTTCCGACCCGGTATGGGACCAGAAGTTCGTTGAAGGTCAGACCGAGACGGATCCCACGAAGAGAACGGCCCTCTATGCAGAAATACAGCAGATGTGGACCGATGAGGTGCCGACCGTAACTATTTTCCAAGGAATACTCTACCTGTTCGCCCAAAAGGATATCCGCGGCATCATGCTTTCGCCGACCCTGCAGTTCAACTACGGTCCCATCCACAGGGCTAAGTAGCGTGTCTCGAGATGGGAGCCAAGCGAGTGCTTGGCTCCCACCGAGCCTCTGGCTTCTCTATTCTTGCCTTCTGATCACGGAGACCGATGAGGAACCTCACCCGCTACATAATCACGCGCGTCTTATTAACCATACCCCTGGTCTTTATTCTCTTGAGCATCGTTTTCGTGGTGCTCAGGGTGATGCCGGGTGATCCGGTATCCGCCATGTTGGGCGGCCATGCGCCGGAGAGTGTAATCGAGCAAAAAAAGGAGGAGATGGGCCTGAATCGCCCGATGGTTCTTCAGTACGCGGACTACCTCTGGCAGATCTGTCGCCTGGATCTGGGCGAGTCTATGGTATTCAAGCAACGTGTTACTAAGGCTATCGGCGAAAAACTCCCGGCAACCATCGAGCTGACGGCCTTTGGCATACTCATCACCCGGTTTCTGGGAGTTTTCAGGGGTGCGTATGCGGCCGATAAACGGCGTATGGTTCGGGACTATGTCATCAGGCTTTACGGAATCGTGGTCTACTGTATCCCGGTTTATTGGATGGGGCTCATGCTCCAGCTCATCTTCGGTATCTGGCTGGATGTTCTTCCCATTGCCGGCAGAACTGGCCCCAGGGTTTTTGCCTCGACCTTTGAAAAGACGGGTTTCTACGTTCTGGACACTTTACTAGTTAAAGACTTCTCAGCCTTCGGGGATGTTTTGATACACCTGATCCTTCCTGCGTTTACCCTTGGACTGGTGCTTTCGGGGATCTTTGTGCGGCTCACCCGGGCCAATATGCTGGATGTGTTGAGGGCCGACTATATCGTGGCAGCAGAGGCGCGAGGTATTCGCCATCGCAAGATTGTGTACCGTCACGCCCTGAAAAATGCCTTTATCCCCATATTGACGATGATGGGCCTCCAGATTGCCCTGCTCATGGCAGGTGCCGTTCTTACCGAGACGACCTTTTCGTGGCCCGGCATGGGACGGCTCCTTTTGGAGCGGATTTATCTGAGGGATTATCCGACTATCCAGGGGGTAATTATCATGATCGCCCTTATTGTGGCAATGGCTTCGCTCATTGTTGACGTAATATATGCCATAGTTGACCCACGGGTTCGATACTAGGGAAGGATATGAGATACACACAGTCACAAGGTTTAGAGAGGGCGATTACCCGGTTCACGGGCCTGGGAAATAAATACTGCTTTGAGTGATGAAATCTGG
>CP070657.1:2348733-2351404 GCA_020355085.1 Deltaproteobacteria bacterium | reverse complement strand
GGATCATCAGGCGTGCGCTCAGATACGGGCAAATCATTGGGCTCAAGGGCCCCTTCCTCCACCGTCTAACCGACACGGTGGTCACCGTAATGGGTCCCGACTATCCGGAGCTCGAGCAATCGAGGAGGTTCATTGATGAAGTAGTCATCAACGAGGAAAAACGATTTGAAGACACCCTTGTCCACGGTCTTTCCCTGTTGAAAGACGGGATGGATGAATTGCGGGCAAAGGGACAATCCTCCATTCCCGGCGGCCTGGTATTCAAGCTCTATGACACCTACGGTTTTCCCGCAGACCTTGTGGGAGACATAGCGCGAGACGAGGATTTTCAGGTTGACCTCGAGGGATTTGAACGGGCCATGTCAGAACAAAGAGCCGCCTCTCAGAGAAGCTGGAAGGGAAGCGGAGAAGAGGAAATACCGGAGGTTTACCGGAAACTCGATTCCAGCGGGGTAACATGCCAGTTCTTGGGATATGAAACGCTCGTGGCCCAAGGAAAGATACTTGGGCTCCTCCAAGATAGCAATGAGGCCAAATCGGCACAGGCTGGGGATCAGGTGGAGATCGTCCTCGATCAGACACCCTTTTACGGCGAAGCGGGCGGTCAAGTCGGCGATACCGGATGGATTACAAGCGAAACCTGCCGGGTTGAAATCGTTGAGACGCTCCGCTACCCCACGAACCTGATTGTTCACAGAGGAAGAGTAATTGATGGTGTAGTTAAGCAGGGGGATACCGTTGAGGCTGCGGTTGATGAGAAAAGACGAGACAATATTGCACACAACCATACGGCCACCCATCTTCTTCAGGCTGCATTAAGGGAGACCCTGGGGGAGCATGTTAAACAGGCCGGATCTTACGTAGGCCCTGATAGGATGAGATTCGATTTTACCCACTTCGCTCAGATACCGCCCGAGAGATTGAGAGAAGTTGAGATGATGGTTAACCTCAACATACAAAAGAACCTGCCCGTAACCACGCTCATATTGGATCGGGATGAGGCCTTCAAGCTGGATGCGATTGCCCTGTTCGAGGAACGGTACGGTGATCAGGTGAGGGTGTTGACAATCGGCGATGGCCTGAGCCGCGAGCTCTGCGGAGGAACCCACTCCAAGTCAACAGGAGAAATAGGCGTCTTCCTGCTGGCGAGCGAAGGTGCTGTTGCATCCGGTGTCAGGAGAATCGAGGGCTTTACCGGGGAAGGCGCAATCAGAGAGATCCAACAAGAGGAAGGCACGCTGAAAACGGTATCGGACCTCCTCAAGACTACCCCTGACCAACTTGTCTCCCGGGTTGAGCATCTTCTGGAGGCACAAAAAGAAAGAGACCGCAAGATAGAATCCCTCAAGGCAAGGCTGGCTAGCGTGCAGTCGGAGGATATCATTTCAACCGCCCGGAAAATTGACGGCATCAGAGTTATCAGCCAGGAGGTATCAGCTGCCAATCCCAAAGAATTGCGGGAGTTTGGCGACCACATCAAGGATAAATAGAAATCAGGCGTAATCGTGCTCGGTGCCAGGGATAAGAACAAGGTCTTCCTGCAATGCCGGGTAACACCCGATCTGACTGACACGTTCAACGCCGGGGAGATCATACGGTCCCTGTCCACATTGGTAGGCGGAAAAGGCGGCGGGAGAAAAGACATGGCCGAGGGTGGTGGCACAAAGGTATCCGAGCTGAAAACCGCCCTCGCTAAGGTATTCGATATGATTGCCGGACACACCTCTGGCTGATGGATTGAAAGGAGCATGCCCGTTCACAGTATCAGAGGTGGGTACGCCAATACCTACCTGATAGAAGATGGTGATTCCTGCGTGGCTGTTGATGTTGGCACAGCCGTTGCCGCCAACAGGATAGCCCAGTACTTCAACCGTCGCTCCTTAGACACCTCCCGCCTGAAACTGGTTACGGCCACCCATTTTCACATAGACCACGTGGCCGGGATATCACGGCTCGTGGATCTGTTTCCCGAAGTCGAGGTCTGCTTTCTCAAGAGCGTCGGCGAGTACCTGAAGAGAAAGACCAGGCTCTGCCTTATCCGGCCCTCCCTTTGGCTTGAAGCAGTGACCGTGTTCATAGCCCTGGATGCTCATATAAGAAATACCGCCGCTGCCCTCGTGAGCGATAAGTTTGGGATTCCACTGCCCGTGCTGAGGACCTGGCTTCCATCAAAGTACCATGCCGCCTGCACCCTCTGCGAAGGGCAGCCGCTGCCGTACCTGCCTCACTGGGAGCTGATTGCAACTCCCGGACACACCACCGACAGCATCTGCTTTTACAACAGGCAGGAAAAAACGCTCATCACCGGAGACACCATCCTCAGCACCAGTGGCAGGTGCGAGTTAAATAGTTTCTGCTGCGACCCTACGGCAATTAGGCGCTCCTTTCAGAAACTGCTGCCGTTGACAGTTGCAAACATCTATCCCGGACATGGCAACCCTCTCCATAACATCGGGGGCCTTGGCGTGATAGGCCAGTAAGAGGAGGAGAAACCTTTGCTGGAGCGCACCTTTATCCATATTCCCGGCATCGGCCCAAAAACCGAGCAATATCTCTGGCAAAAGGGAATCCTTACCTGGAGCGATTTCCTTTTACATGATGAAACACCCCTTTCTCCGGGCCGGGCCACCCTTGTGCGTCAAAATCTAGAGGCCTCCCTGCAGAACAGAGC
>CP070657.1:2346052-2348633 GCA_020355085.1 Deltaproteobacteria bacterium | reverse complement strand
CCTCAACGGACAGAAGACCTTTATCAGCAATGCCGAGGTCTGTGAGACGGCCATCGTGTTTGCAACGATCCCGGAGCTGGCCCCCAAGGGCATGACCGCCTTTGTGGTTGAGGTGGGGATGCCGGGCTTTAGCAAGGGTAAGAAGTTCAAAAAACTCGGGATGCGCGCTGCCACCACAGCTGAGCTCTTCTTCGAGGACTGCCGTGTCCCGGCGAAAAACCTTGTCGGGGGAGAGGGAAAGGGCGTACGCATTGCACTCTCAACCCTTGATCGGGGCAGGATCGGGATCGCCTCCCAGGCCGTAGGAATTGCCCGGGCCGTGTTAGCACAGTGTAGCGAGTATGCCAAGACCAGGATCCAGTTTGGTGCCCCTATCTCAAAGAACCAGGCGGTGTCTTGGAAGCTTGCTGATATGGCAACCGAGATCGAAGCCGCCCGGTTTCTCTACTACAGGGCTGCCTATCTTGCTGACAAAGGTGAGCCCTTCTCACCCAATGCTGCCATGGCCAAGGTGTTTGCCAGTGAGCTGGCCATGAAGGCGGCGACCTGGGGCATCCAGATCTTCGGTGGCTACGGCTACATGATGGAGTATCCGATGCAGCGCTATTTTCGTGACGCCAAGGTCACGGAGATCTACGAGGGCACTTCTGAGGTGCAGCGGATTATCATCTCTAGGACGGTGTTGGGGTAGGGAAATAGGAATAGCTGCACCCTCATCAGGATAGTCAGGTGGATTACCTCACGTCGAAACACAGAGGGTGATCACGCCGGAAGTCCCTTTTGATACCTCGATAGCCTTCCCAGCGCTTCTATCTGGTATTCACTCAAAAAGGTTAGAATGTATTGTAGTGCACGAATTCGCTGATCTGCCTGCGATGTGATTGTTTTACCTCGCCGGCCGGGTAGCCCACGGGGATCAAGGCTACCACCTCATAGCCCTCCGGAACACCGAGAATCTTCTTTGCCGTATCATGGCCGAAGGAACCGATGATAACCGTCCCGAGGTTCAGTGCGTGAGCCGCAAGACAGAGGTTCTGCGTTGCAAGCCCTACATCATACATGAACCAGTCTCCCAGTTTGGTCTTGGGTCTCCCACTGTAACAACCCGAAACTCCAAGCCTACCACAGACGACCATCACCACCGGCGCCTCAATAACGGCTTTCTTGGCCGGGTTCGCCGCGCTTAGGATCTCCTGAAGCCTTTGTTTGATAGAGGGGTCCTTCACTACGACCACCTCCCAGCACTGGGTATTGGCCCATGATGGTGCCCACCTGACAGCCTCAAGGATAGTATTGAGGTCGTGTTCAGGTATCTCTTTTGCTTGAAATCTGCGGATACTCCGTCTTTCTTTAACGATTTCCATAAAATCCACCATGATTAATCTCCTTGTACAAGATACGGTAAACTGGGTTTGGGGTCTATATCCTCAACAATCACTCCTTCTGTCAATCTATTTCAGCGCCCAGATGCCTGTCACCGATTGATATGGGCAATGGCAGGTCTTTGCAGCAAGATCTCCTTTTTACTTTGGGCTATTATGATGGTATCCTCCTATAATAATCTACTAGGGATAAGGTTTCATGAAGCCAGGAGGGTAATGTGCTCAACATAATGTTTGCTTGCTTTTTTGGAGTGGTGCTACTGCTTTCAACACCTGCATACTGCAAGGACCTAAGGGAAACCCGCTCCCCATACCTCATATCTTCGCTCGAACTTCCCACCAATCTGGAATTCTGCGGGGAAAGAACGCCGATTGAGATGCAGGAGGTGAAGGAGCGGCTGGAAAAGGAACTGCTTCTCAGCCTCTGGGACCGGCCACAGGTGATTCTGTGGCTCAAAAGGATTCCCCGCTATATGCCTCTCATCGAGGATATGCTCGAACAAGGCAAACTACCCGATGACCTGAAATACATTGCCATTGCCGAAAGCGCCCTCAGACCTCATGTAAGCTCAAAGCGGGGGGCAATAGGGTTCTGGCAGTTCATGAGAGACACGGGGCAAAGATACGGCCTTACTATCAATCGATATATCGATGAAAGGCGAAACGTGTTGGCCTCCACAACAGCGGCTATTCGCTACCTGAAGTATCTTTACGAGGAATTTGGGTCCTGGACCCTTGCGGCTGCCGCCTACAACATGGGTGAACAGGGCCTCATGGCGGAAATCCTGGAGCAGGCAACGAATGACTATTATCACCTCTATCTCCCTTTAGAGACGCAGCGGTTTATCTTTCGGATTCTCTCAGTGAAGCTAATTGTCTCAAACCCCGAACGGTATGGCTTTCACCTCTCAGAGGCCGATCGTTATCCGCCCTTGGAATTCGACCGGATTAACCTGACCTGCACTCAAGATACTCCCATTCGGATCATCGCCAAGGCAGCTCAAACCCATTTCAAGGCGATCAAGGATTTGAACCCTGAGATTCGCGGCCACTATCTCGCACAAGGGAGCCATGCCGTTTTGATTCCAAAAGGTTCTGCCAACGGCTTTCACCACCGGTATCGAGGGCTCTTGGAGCAGTGGATGGCATCGAAAAAGAACGCGATCTATATCGTGAAAAAGGGAGATAATCTCTCATTG
>CP070657.1:2341252-2345952 GCA_020355085.1 Deltaproteobacteria bacterium | reverse complement strand
GGAGATGTACCTTAAGGTAAAAGACGATACCATCGAAGATATCAAGTTCCAAACCTTCGGCTGTGGCTCGGCGATTGCCACGAGCAGTATGGTGACCGAGCTTGCCAAGGGAAAGCACGTGGATGAGGCCATAAATATCACACGGAAGGATGTGGCTGATGAGCTTGACGGTTTGCCGCCACAGAAGATGCATTGCTCAAACCTGGCGGCAGATGCTCTTCATGAGGCAATCAAGGACTATCAGAGTAAAAAGGAAAAAAAAGGGAAACCTGCCTGATCGTGTTTTGTTCATCCGCAAACCATGGTATTCAAGAACGCTGGAGCTGTATCGAGAAGATTCATTTGAAAAGACTACATAGTCCTAAGACATGTAAATCTTCCTGAGAAATAGAAAACAAATTTGCTGAAAGAGGTATCGTCTAAGATGAGAAGGCTTTATTCGATTACCTTGATTATCGGAATGACTTTACTGGTAGGGGTTTTTAGTGCGCCTGTGAATGGGAGAATGAGGCTCCCTTCGGATACACCGGACAGCAAAATCATGCATATGCATCCGAAGGATATTGATGCTTCGCTCCTCCCCCTTGATTCCATAGAAGATCTTCACACCACCGGAAGTCCCCAGAAAGTGGATATCAACACCTGGCAGTTAGAGTTAAGCGGCCAGATGGTGAAAAATCCCCGATCTCTAAGCTACCAGGATCTGCTACAAATGGAGATGGTACGAAAAAGGGTCATCCTGATCTGCCCCGGTTTCTTCGTGGACTATGCCGAGTGGGAAGGGGTGCCCCTATCCACGATACTTGAAATCGCAGGGGTAAAGGATAATTACGAAAAGATTACCTTTCGTGGACTGGATGGCTACTCGAGCAGCTTCAGCCGGGATGAGGCTGAACATAACCTCCTTTTTCTGGCCTTGAAAGTCAATGGAAAGACAATCCCCGAAGAACATGGATTTCCCGTGAGGCTGGTTGCTGAGGATATCCTAGGAGGACGGTGGGTAAAGTGGATAAAGAGCATTGAGGTAAAATGACCACAGCGGGAAATGGACAAGAATCGAAGTGAACATGCTGCTGTGATGAGGACCTTTGCGAGCGTTTATAGGCTAATTTTCTATGGTATTAATTGTGCTTGCCCTCCTCGCTCATGGCCAGTAACGGAAATCTAAACAAACCACATAGTCTTGTCATTGGGGCCTATGACAAGGTAGATTATTCCATTAATGAAAAGCTCAGAGGCATTCACCTAACAAACGGTAAAGAGCCAAAGCATATGCTATTTATCACTGTAGGATTCCGAAACGTCGATCAACAAGAGACGGGTCAAGTAAGAGAGCTACCTGGATGATTTACAGAGGGAGGGAAGATGAGCATAGAAAAGAAAATTCTGAAAGACTATCGAACCATCGCCATGGTTGGTCTTAGCCCAAATCCGACTCGACCGAGCCATATAGTAGCCAGCTACTTAAAAGAAAATGGCTATAAAATAATCCCTGTAAACCCCAGGGCGGGCGAAATACTGGGTGAGATCTCCTATCCAGACCTCAGCTCTATCCCGGAGCGAGTAGATGTAGTTGATATCTTCCGCCGCTCTCATGAAGTGCCAGCTATTGTCCAAGAGGCAATCACAATAGGGTCAAAGGCAGTGTGGATGCAGGAAGGAGTGATACATGTGGAGGCAGCAGAGCGGGCCAGGAAAGCGGGCCTTCTCGTGGTGATGGATAGGTGTATGTTCAAGGAGCATCGGAGGTTACGGAAGATGGAGAGTGATTGATGGAAAATAGCGATGATAAGGCAAGAGAGAGGATCGCGCGCCTCAAGGAGGAGAGGAATGCCGTCATACTCGCTCATAACTACCAGCGGGGCGAGGTTCAAGATATAGCCGATTTTGTCGGTGATTCCCTGGAATTGAGCCAGAATGCGGCAAAGACAGATGCAGAGGTCATAGTCTTCTGCGGGGTACATTTTATGGCGGAGACTGCCTCTATCCTCTGCCCCGAGAGGATCGTGTTGCTTCCCGATAGGAATGCCGGCTGCCCCATGGCAAACATGATAACCGCTGAAGAGCTGATCAGGAGAAAGAAGCACCTTCCGGGAGCAGCTGTGGTCTGCTACGTCAACTCCACTGCAGCGGTGAAGGCGGAGTCGGACATCTGCTGTACCTCTGCCAATGCAGTCAAGGTGATACAGAGATTAGATGCGCAGGAGATATTGTTCGCTCCCGACCAGTATCTGGGGCAGTATGTCTCTACGCAGACCGAAAAGAAGATGCGCTTCTGGCCCGGCTACTGCCCGACTCACATGAAAATTCTTCCGGAGCATATTACCGGGCTCAGGCAAGAGCATCCTCAAGCCATGGTGGTCGTTCACCCCGAGTGCAGACCGGAGGTTATCGGCCTCGCCGATGAGGTGCTCAGCACCGGGGGAATCTGCCGTTACGCAGGAAGAAAGGATGTGAGCCAGATGATAGTGGGAACTGAGACAGGGATCATACATCGACTAAGAAAGGAGAATCCCGGGAAGGATTTCATTCCCGCATCTGAAAGGGCAGTCTGCCCCAACATGAAGTTGATTACCCTCCATAAGGTCCTGCGCTCGTTGGAGGATATGAAACCAGAGGTCAAGGTTCCTGAGGAAATCCGCCTTCAAGCAAAGATAGCGGTGGATAGAATGCTACAGGCTGTGTAGAGAATTTACTGAAGAGGAAAGGAGCAGGAATTGAGCATTACGGTCAACATCCATCAGGGTCTGCGTCACCTAACGAACGAACAGGCCACGGTTTCGGTGAGCGGCACCGTATCGCATAAAACCTAACAAAGGCTGAATATCACGCTTTTCAAGCAACAAGAACAATTGCATGGACCAGGAAAGAACACTGAACCATATCAAGTGATTCGGTGTGAAGGCGGGGTCTGCCGAAGCAGTTCCCACGAATTGATCGGGGAGGAACCGCTTCTGATTCGCATAGATGGAAATCCCTATTCCGTGGTGATGAGAACCCCTGGAGAAGAGTTATTTCACGCTGCAGGGTTCTGTCTTGGGGAGGGAATTGCAGACTCTTCGGATGATTTCATGCTCATAGGATATTGCAAGGATCTCGATCCCAATGTTATTGATATCCGGCTCAAACCCGAAAGGCGTGAGAAGATTCATGAGCTTCTTGACAGAAGGGGCTTTGTCAGCCAGACCAGTTGCGGCATTTGTGGTAAGGAGATGATCAAGGATCTTTACCAGATATTAACTCCGGCAGAAGATGGATTCCGGGTTGAAATCAACCGTATCTTTGATTGTCTCAACAAGCTTTCCAAAAATCAGAACTACTATCAGACAACCAGAGGCTCGCACCCCGCCCGACGCATTCAAGGCACTAGCTGATCGCGTTCGCAAGGCTCGTGGCGAGTCAGATTGGCAGAAGCTGGAGGCGTTATTGGGACGTTAGCAGCTGGGTATCTTTATGAAGTCTGTGCATCAAAACCGCTCTGTCACGCGAAGCGAATTATGTCATACGAGAACTTCCTCTTGGCTCCCCGTCACTGCCCCCAAAAGCTTCTCCACCTGGTAGCCGGAGGCTTCCGACGCCTGTCGCAACGTTTTCACTGTTTGCCACAGGGTTGGGATCTCTACGGCTGGTCGGTCTGGAGACCTTGAGCTGCAAACCACAGTTGCGATGATGAACATCCACCAGATGATCTGCTCAAAGGCTTCCTTATTAAACCACAGGGTGTCCTGATAGCGATTCACCTGCAAGGCCCGCTGGGCATCATTGTCCTTAAATAGCGACGACAGTACCTCGAACATATCAACCGTGGCCTTTTTCTCGAACCAGCGCTGGTGTGCGGTGAGGAGCTTCACCACCGTGACCGCATATTCGGCCGCTCCTTCGTCCAGGCCTAAGTCCCGTAACACACCCGCCAGCATCCGCCCGAGCTGCCATTCATCGAGCCAGCTCCGGCTATGCTCTTCGAAGCCGATCTCCGCCACCATCTTCCCCAGACCGTGCACAAACAACCAACCAAAGAGCACCCCCCATACTGCTGGGTCATTATTGAGATTCGTTCGCAGGTACTCGCCGATCTCACCTTTCATCAGCACGGGCAGCCGCAGGCCCGCTGACAATTGTGCGCAAATCTCCCGCGCAATTGCGGCCTCGTCGCCTTGCCCGCCGGCAAATCCCTTGATTCCCTGTAACAAGGCCTGCATTTTTCCTTCCGCTTCGTTCAAAAGCGCCTCGTCCGGGTGGGCACGAGCTTTGGTTACCCGCCCCTTCATCAATCTCCGGAAAATATCGGCGTTCACCAATTCCATGAAGGGATGATGGACCGGTTGTAAAAGGATCTCGAGGCGTGCCGCCTCGACACTGGGTACACCGCGTCCGTTCAGGTAGGCTGCAATGTGCTCGTAATGGTGCCACTCGTTATCGCTAATCTCGCGGAAGTCGAGAAAAACATGGCACTTATATGCCCCCAGTTCGACGTAAAGTCCGCGTTCGCACAACTCTTTGCTGCTCCTGATGTACTCCAACCCCGTTGCATTGTCACGAAAGACCGTAAAGGAGCGCTCATCTTGATCCAGAGCCAAGCCCTCGCCCAACGTGCGCTGGGCGATTTGTTTTGAGCCGCCGGGGTTTTTGACCGCGAATCCGACTGAGCTGCGGATCCACCCACAGGCCTCCGCGAATTTGTTGTGATACACGACAAGGGC
>CP070657.1:2332284-2341152 GCA_020355085.1 Deltaproteobacteria bacterium | reverse complement strand
GGTTTCCCCTGAGGGTAATGGTCGCTATAATCGACAATCTGTGTCCAGATGTCATCGTCCCTCACCGCAGTGTATTGGCATACTGCCTCATCAAGCATCGGAATGGGGATACCAATGCCAACGGTAAGGGTAGTGCCGTAGCCCTGCATGGACGTTCCTGCCAACCACTCGGGTCTCATTTGTTTCAAGTCCCCCAACACTGCTAGGCAGCCAGCGGGCACACACGGTGTACCATTTTCTTTACGTGGCACAGAGGGGTTAAACTGCGTGCCCTGCCAGACTATATCCCCTACTCCCCCTCCTAAGAAGATCCTCGTACCAATACCGATGGTTTCATAAGTGGGATCGTTCAATAACGGAGAGAGTTGGCCAGCACTGCAATAGTTGGCGCTGCCTAGTTTGGGCTTAAGCATTCCCATGTATGTATAGATGACCTTGTCACTCAAATTCACGGCCACGTTGTAGTTCTGGTAGGCATTCCTGGGGTTAAAGAGCACCGCTTCATTGAGGTCCTTAATGTTTATCCAGGTCTCCAACTTCTTCGCAGGGTAGCAATCCGTCCCATAGGCAGTAGCGACGAGCTTCAGATCCTTGCCAGCTACCAAATCCTCGATCACATGGCCACCGCCGTATTTGAACTCGCCAGGAAATGTTTTGTTCCTTGGGTCGTCATCGGGCACAGCGGTTGCCCCAATGAGGGCATCTACAGCCGCAAAGCCGGTGTACAAAGGCACACCATTTAGATAGGCCTGGCCTCCACCAAGTTTTATCCGCGGCGTGGCATGGCCAATATTGAAGTATGCACCGGATGAACACATGGGTCCAAAGGTACCGGTGGTTACCACATCTACCTGCTGAGCCGCCTTTTTAACCCCTTTTTTCTCTACGATGTCGATTATCTCCTCGGCAGTCACCACGACTGCCTCTCCTCTTTTGATCTTTTCATTGATCTCTTTGATGGTCTTTGCCATGTTTCACCTCTTCTATTCGTGTTAAGTATTGCATCTTAACTCAGTCCGTCAGGCAATAATGGCCCTGATGGGCCTCTGCATGATCCATGGCATCACCACCACCATTTGTGTTTTAGGGATTTTATAGGTTTTCATTTGGCCCAAATCCTTACATACTTATGCTCACTATTTTCGGATTATGTGAACAGGCCTGTCGAAAGGTACCGTTCACCGGTATCCGGGAAGATCACCAGAATGAGTTTGTTCCTGTTTTCTTCTCTTTTGCCAACCTGAATCGCTGCCCAGGCTGCCGCACCAGAGCTGATTCCCACCAGCAATCCCTCCTCTCTGGCGAGCCTTCTGGCCGTTGCCATCGCATTTTCTCCCGTGACCGTAACGATTTCGTCAATCAAATCCGGCCTTAGAACCTTAGGAATAAAACCAGCCCCGATACCCTGAATCACGTGGGGTCCTGGTCGGCCACCGGAAAGCACCGGCGAGTCGGCCGGCTCCACAGCGATAGCCTTGAACTCTGGCTTTCTAGATTTGATTACCTCGGCTACACCCGTAATGGTCCCGCCCGTACCATTCTCAAGAATACCCTCGGGAATGTAAAAGCTTATTGAAATATAGTACTACATTGTGGTAGTAATGTCAATATAAGAAACTCTTCTTTCATTATAGAAGGGGGTTCACTTTGATGAGGCTAGCCTGAATGTCAAGAAGATGGAGTACATATTTTCGTCAAATGGGGCCTGCCTGGATCATCAGTGCCGTAGCCTGCGGGCCAACCGCGCTTGCCGGTGTGTATATTGTAGTTGCATTGTACGGGTTGAATGGATGATACAGGCATATGATGGGCTAAGAATGGGGCAGCATGCGCGGGACCTTATGAAGACAAGTTTTGTGTACCCTTTTTACTCCTCATGTAGAGCCGCTTGGGGTAAGCCTAAACTATCAATAAGAATTGACTTGTAGGCGTGAAGCACCTCCTTTTTTGGATCACTTCCAACCGTGGGCGATGTTTGGGCTACCATGATCCCGCTCTTGAGGATGCTGGTTGTGATTTCCTCTGATTGTCTGAATGTTACGCCTAACATGCCAGAGGTCTTTATAGGGAAGCCCAGTTTATCCAGGAGCGCACGTAATTGCTTGAGGTCAATCTCAATTCTTTGTTTTGGGGAAATTATGAAGGTTCTCCGCCCATCCCTGGCGCACGTTTCCTCAAGGAATTTGTCTGGAAACGGCGCTGATAGGCCATCTGGCCTAATACCACACACTGGACAACTTTCGCGGGCAGCAAGTTTCAACATATCGAATTTCACTTCTCTGAGGTTGATATACAACAATTTGTTTAGCAGGTTCGGTTCCTTGCCAACAATGAGATTAACGGCCTCAGACACTTGCAGAGCTGTAACCACACCTATAATTGATGGGTGCACACCGACTACACCGCATTTGGGCAGGTCCTCATCTCTGACCTCTCGCATGAAGCACTCCAGACAGACGGTGTGGCCGGGCACAATTGTGGACACGTTTCCAAAAGATTCTATTGCTGCCCCAAAAACATAGGGTATCTTGAGCTTGTGGCAGGTTCTATTGACAAGGTATCGGGGTTCGGGTCTATCAAGGCCGTCAAGAACAACGTCTACATCACTAATCACTGTGCTAGCGTTTACTGAAGTGAGCGACTCCGGGAATGGGTCAAGGGTCACGTCTGGATTCAGTCTGCTCAATTTTCGAAGCGCCACTTCAACCTTAGGGAGGCCTAAGGAATCCACATCCTACAGGTACTGTCTGTGCAGGTCTGAACGAGAGACAATATCTCTGTCAACTAAGCGCAAATACCCGATACCCATTCCAACAAGTTTGGGGGCTATCATCGTCCCGAGGCCACCCAATCCAATTATGCAGGCTCTGGCATTTCTGAGTTTGAGCTGCCCATCATAGCCTATATCACCGAAGACGATTTGCCTGGAATACGTCTCAAGCTCTGTGTCTGTAAGTTCCTGCCTCACCAGTCAATACCTGATGGCCATTCTAGAGAAAAGACATGGAGGTTCTCGCCGATTGTAAAGGGCTTCAAGATCCTGTGTCCGGGATTCCCAGCCCCCTATGCTGTTCGTTATATGTTTTCGCAAGGGATGATCCGCCTGCACATGCTCCAACAAGGCTTTGAATTTCTCGGCATTGAAGTCTCGTCTTAGGTTCCCAGTCGCGCCTCTATACAACCGAAGAATGCGACTAGCTATTCGGACCGTGATGGTCCATTGATCGCGGCGTTGCACTGCGATTCAGCCCATTATGAAGTTCGCCCGACTCCTCTGTCCCAAATGACAGATTCATGGAACTCCGCGTTTTTTGGTATTGGATAACAAGATGTGAGTAACATATTAAATCGGATTAGTCCACTGATCTCACTTGGGATAAGAGCCTATAGCTGACAGTCAGGCTTGGGTTTCACCCTATTTAGAGTGGAATAACAAGGGCCAGGCCCAGAGCACTCGGTTTCATAGAAGAGAAGACAAGACCTCACATCCCCGGCAAATCTTCATCTTTTCGTTCCAGTTTTTTTGAACCACACCTTCACAAATGGTTCCGTTAACAAACCAACAGAGCCTCCCAGCACGAAATTCCCACGCCGGGCAGTGTTGCTTGCGCTCAGAGGGGCAGCCCTTGATGGTCCAACAGGCCCTTTGTCCGAGTTTGCCCTGCCTCATCCTGGCGAGCAAGAAATAGACCTGGCGTTCCACATGACCTGGCACTGATCTCCAGCCTTGCTCATAGCTATGCACCGCCTTAAGAGAGGTGCCCAAGAGTTCAGCCAACTGCTTCTGGGTCTTGCCCAGCTTTTTTCGGGCCTGCAAGAATTTTTCACTGTCCATAGCCCTCTCCAAGAATCCCCTAGGAATGCAAAGAAACCATTGGAATAATATACTACAATGTGGTATCAAAGTCAATATAGAAAGCTTTCTCCATTGGAGAAGGGGAATCATTTGAATGAGATTAGCCTGAATGCTAAAAAGATTGTCTACATATCTCCGTCAAATGGGGCCTGCCTGGATCATCAGTGCCGTAGCCTGCGGGCCTGCTACGCTTGCCAGCGTATGCATCGCAGGGGCCTCCTACGGGTTTAAGCTATTATGGGTAGTGATCCTGAGCGCTGTCTTTGGGGCCACCGCCCAGTATCTTGGCGCGAGAATCGGTATCTTGGAGGGCAGGGGGGTTATTGCCACGGCTGAAGAACGTCTCGGTCCAGTATGGGCATGGGTTTTAGCCATTGATGCAATACTTGCGACGTACCTTGCCGCCCTGGTCTTAATGAATGCTTTGGTGGGCGTCACATCGCTCGTGACTGGGATCGAGGGCCCCTGGTGGGGAATTCCGTATGCGTTCATTATCGCGCTGGCCCTGATTCGTGGCGGCTACCGGTGGTTTGAAAGCCTTTGTAAAGCCTTTGTTGGGTTTGTGGTTTGCTGTTTCATCGTTACGGCATTCCAAGCCGATTTTACGGCCGGTGAAGTCGTCGGAGGTATGCTCCCCAGCATTCCTGGCGGGGTTGACTCCGCCCTTATGATAGCCGCCATATTGGGAGGTGCGGTTCACATAACCATCATCGGCATGCACACCTATAATACTAATGCCAGGAAGTGGGCCAGGAAAGACCTCGGATTAGCCTGGTTCGACAACACCCTTTCAATGGGCTTCGCCTTCGGCATTTACAGCGTTGCCATTTTCCTGGTGGCAGCTGCGGTCTTGCACTCAAATCAAATAAAGGTGAACCTGGCTACCGACGCTGCCCTGAGCCTTGGACCTTTGCTGGGTAAGCACGCAATGGTTGTATTTCTCATTGGTTTGTGGGCCGCTACCCTTTCTACCATATCGCCGACATTCCTGGCGGGTGCCTATTTCATATTTGACAAGATGAAATGGAAGGTGAACACGGAAAGCAGAAGATTTCACATCGTAATCCTGGGAGGAGCCTTGTTAAGTGCGTTCGGCCCATTTATGAAGGGAAGCTTTTTTCTGCTCCTTCCGCTGATGCTTGCCCTCGGATTGTGCGGGACCCCGCTCATTATTGCTATTATACTCTATCTGCTAAATAAGAGGGCCATTGTGGGAGAATACGGGAATTCGATTGTACTCAATATCTTGGGTGGGCTGACGTTTTTGGTGACGAGTGTGGTTGCAGTGAGGTTCATTCTCGTCAAGCTGGGTTTTGTTTAACGCCATCGCAGACAAAGCATGAAAGAAGAATGAGCGTTTACGAATACAAGGATAAAAAGACCATCATTGTGGGCGAGGTGAAAACAGGGAAGACAGCCTACTTGAGCGAACTCATAAATGAATTCATCTGCCAGGGCGAAGATGGTCTGGTACTCATAGATATGGCCCCAGAACAAACCAAAGGCGTTGGCGGAAAGATGAACATCACAGAGGCCGGTGATCTTATACGGTATCGGACGGCACCAATCGTGGCACCCAGGCTCATGGGAAGGACCACTGATGAAGTCGATACCCTCGCGAAACAGAATGCGGAATTGATAGAGAACATATTTTTCGAATACCTAAAGAATCCAGGCAGGACCCTTTTCGTAAACGACATTTCCCTTTATTTACAGGCCGGAGCCCTTTGTAAACTCCTTTCATGGCTCAGCTCAACACCCACGGTGATTATGAACGGGTATTACGGATCGAGCCTTGGGGGAGGGAAGCTAGGAAGGAGGGAGAGAAAGAACATGTGGTCTCTTATGGAAAGATGCGATCGAATAATTCAGTTCTGAAAAACAGCGGCGCCCTTTTTCAGGAAAGGAACGAGGGTTTCAGGCCAAAGGCGGCCTGTTTCCTCCATTGCTGTGCATGCGCACATTGATTTCCTGGGCTATGGTTCTTGAATTGGTGCGAACTGTAATTATCTTTTAGAAACCTGTTTCAATTGAAAGGGAGGATTCCATGAAATATAGAAAGATTTCCTTGGCCCTAGCAGCGGCTGGTCTGTTGTTATTTCTTGCGCCGCAGATTTTTCTGGCCGCCTCACCTGAGGCAACGGTTAGATTAACCGTACCGAATCTGCCTGCGCCAGGCGGTGGGTGAGGCGATCCACAGGAAGGGATAAGGTATATCCTGACGAGTATCGATGGCATAACGAAATACCATCTTGACGCCGAATCCTTCACGGTCACGGTTACCTTTGATGATAGCAAGACCACCGTTGACCTGATCATGGAAAGGCTTGCAAAGGGAGGATATCCGGTTACGGGTGAACCCCGCTGGGTTGAGTAATTCCTCTTGAACGGCCAGAAGGGTACCTCTGCTCAACGTTCTGCTCATTGCCAGCTAGGCTAACAGGCGGGCCTATTTTGAGGGGGTTCTGTACTGAGGAACACGTGGAAAACCCTCCTCCTGTCTTCAGCCTTTTGTCATGGGCAGAGAGCTCTCAGACGAGCCGATCCTATATGGACACTAGCCTCCGGCGATCATGAGCGTTATTGAGAGCTTATCGCCGTCCTTTACCGGTTTCGCAAGTTCCTCCGGGTAGGAGCTTTCGGCGTTGACGTAGATATCAATATAGTTGAGCAGCTTTCCCTTCTTGTCGAAAAGCTTGCTCTTGATCTCGGGAAACCTTTGCACTAAGTCAGCGAGGCACTCGCCCACGGTAGTGCCTGCAACCTCAACTGTGGCCTGATTATTCGTGATATGGCGTAATGCCTGGTGAATATTAACCGTTATGCTCAATTTCTACTCCTTTCTCGTCGCCTGACCGCAATGTTCGCAATGGGGGTCTTTCTTGACCCTCAATTCGGTGAACTGCATGCTGAGCCCTTCGTAAACTAAGAGTTTATTGATCAGAAGTTCACCAACCCCCACGAGGTACTTCACTGCCTCGGTCGCCTGGATGCAGGCGATAACCGCTGGTGTAACTCCAATCACTGGAAATTTCTCTTCTGGAATAACCCCCCGATACACACATCTAAGGCATGCCGATTTGCCGGGGACGATGGTCATGGCCCTTCCTTCAAACCCGTAAACTGCTCCATGAAGAAAGGGGATATTGTTTTGGATGGCGGCCTTGTTTAACAGGTATCTCGTTGGCAAATTATCCATGGCATCAACGATGAGATTGCAGTCGGACACCAGGTGATCGATATTGGCTTCCGTTAGGGTATCGCCGATGGCCTCTATTTTCACGTCCGGATTTAGTCTCGTGAGCTTTTCTTTGGCTGACTCAACCTTGCTCCTACCCCGGTCTTCATGCCAGTGCAGGATCTGGCGATTCAAGTTGCTGAGCTCAACCGTATCATGGTCAACGATTCGTATGCTGCCAATGCCTGCGGCGGTCAAATAGATGGCAGCCGGAGACCCGAGCCCGCCAGCACCGGCGATGAGCACGCGCGCCTTTTTGAGCTTCTCTTGCCCTTGCTCGCCGAAGCCCTGAATCATCATTTGCCGGTCATACCGTTCTCTTTCACGAGCGGTTAACATGTGCCTGTTGCTCCCTGCTATTGTGTCTCTTTGCCTATCCAGTTCAAATAGTCTGGGTTACCACCTATGATGGGTAAGGCGATTACCTCCGGTACGTCGTAGCTATGAATCCCTTTGACCAGGCTAACGATCTCATCAAGCGACGAGGCCTTACTCTTAACAATCAGCAGGTTTTCCTGATCGGACTCGATTCGGTCTTCCCACCAAAAGAGCGACGTAACCGTGGGCACGATATTGACACACGCTGCTTTACGCTGCTCGAGGAGTGCTTCGGCTACTCGCCGGGCCTCTCCATCGGTGCCGGTGGTAATAAAGACGACTATATTCTGATCATTTTCCATGAGACAACACCCTCCACTTGTGGGTGTAGATGTTCATCCGTTTTTCACGGACAAAACCGATGAGCGTTATGCCCAGTTCATTAGCGAGTTGTACCCCTAGGTTTGTGGGAGCGGATTTCGATATGAGGAGAGGGATTCTCCTTTTGGCTGCCTTGCTCAATATCTCAGACGATACCCTGCCACTGGTAACGAGCAGGCGGTCATGAATAGGTATATCCTTTAAGAGGCACTCACCGAAGACCTTATCGATAGCATTATGTCGCCCGATATCCTCGCTGAAGACCAAGATGCTCTTCGTATCGCATAAGGCAGCGCTGTGCACGCCACCGGTAGACTCGAATAGTCCAGATCGGTGAACGAATTGCTCAACGAGGTCGAGGACCTCAGAAGGGGGAAGGTGGATGGGCGTGTCTATCTTCGATCGTGGATCAGTGCCGGCATAAGGAGAAGCTCCCTTTCCTCCGCTTGAACCAATGAGCCGCTTAGAAAGAATATCTTTTGGAAACTTCTGAGGTTTTTTGGTCGCCACCCTCACGAGGTTTTCCTCGGCATCAATATCTATTCCCTTGATGTCGTGTTTGCTGTTTATTAAGCCTTCTGAAAACAAAAAGCCAATCGCGAGAAAATCCAGCTTTTCCGGCGAGCACAACAGCGTCACCAGTTCGCGGTCATTCAGGATGATCGTGAGGTGAAATTCCTTTACAACAATATCTTCCATCTCCTTAATCCTGTCCCTGGTTGCGCGGAGGATGGGGAATTTATCAAACATTTCCAATCCTTATTGGGTCTCCAGCTCTGATAACCCCGCCGCGGATTACCCTGGCGAAGACACCCTCTGTGGGCATGACACAGGTGCCTACCCGCCGGAAGATCGCGCACTTGGTGTGGCACTCCTTTCCGAATTGGGTAAGCTCAAGGACGGCCTTATTTCCAACAGCGAGATGTGTACCAATGGGCAGGGAAAGGAGGTTTATCCCCGTCGTTGTCAGATTCTCAGCAAAATCCCCTGGCCCAACATCGAGACCAAGGCCTCTCATCTTCTCAATGCTCTCAAGGGCCAGCAGGCTTACTTGACGATGTGTACAGGGGTCGGC
>CP070657.1:2327645-2332184 GCA_020355085.1 Deltaproteobacteria bacterium | reverse complement strand
GTGGCCCACGAAAAGGACCTGGTGCTCATCGTTGTTCCCTCCCACGTTTTTAGAAACACCCTGCGTAAGCTCGTCCCCTATCTGTTAGCCGAAGCCCCACTGGTAGTCGGAACAAAGGGAATCGAAAGCAAAACCCTCATGACCATGTCCCAGGTGGTTAAATCCGTCATGCCCGGACATGGAAGCGCCAGCTTTGCATGTCTTTCCGGTCCGAGCTTCGCCCGTGAGGTCTGCGAAAAGCACCCAACGGCCGTGACCCTTGCATCGAGCAATCAGGGGCTGGCCCGATATCTACAGGAGCTCTTTTCCACGGAATACTTTAGGGTGTATACGACCCAAGATGTCATCGGTGTCGAGCTGGGCGGGGCATTGAAGAACGTTATAGCGATAGGTGCCGGTGTATCGGATGGTCTGGGCTTCGGCTCAAATGCGAGAGCAGCCCTGATTACGCGGGGCGCGGCGGAAATGGCACGGCTTGGGGTTGCTCTGGGTGCGGATCCGGTAACCTTTGCAGGGTTGGCGGGCATCGGGGATTTGATCCTCACCTGTACGGGCGACCTGAGCAGAAACCGCAGGGTAGGGTTAAAGATCGCCCAGGGCGTGCCGGTTGACAAGATTATCTCCAGCATGAAGATGGTCGCTGAAGGGATTAAGACATCTTTGTCCGCTTACAGGTTGGCCAAAAGGATGGGCATAGAGATGCCCATAACGACTGAAGTCTACCATATTATCTACAAGGGAAAGGATCCACGCAGGGCGGTTAAAGACGTGATGACCAGGGAGCTCAGGGTAGAGCCCGAGAATTAGCCGTTCGCTGCTTCACCTCGTTTCAGACAGGCCTGGATAAACCCATAGAACAGGGGAGACGGTTTCTCCATCCGCGAGAGCAGCTCCGGGTGTGCCTGGGTGGCCACAAAATAGTCCCGATCGGGCAGTTCGATGAACTCAACAAGCCTGGAGTCGCTGCTCGTTCCGGAGAAGACCAAACCGTGATCGGTGAGTGTTTGGTGGTATTCGGGGTTCACCTCATAACGGTGCCGGTGCCGCTCTGACACCGTGTGCGCTTGGTAGAGCCTGCTGACAAGGCTACCCTCGGTGAGCATTGCCTCATACGCCCCCCGCCTCATGGTGGCACCCTTCTCTGTAATATCCTTCTGCTCGGGCAGGATGTCGATTACCGGGTGAGGGGTTTTGGGATCGAATTCGGTGCTGTTTGCCCCTTTGAGCTGACACACATTTCTGGCATATTCCACTACGGCCAACTGCAATCCCAGGCACAATCCTAGAAAAGGGATGTTGTCCTCACGGGCCCTCTTGATGATGCTGATCTTGCCTTCGGTGCCCCGAGAGCCGAACCCGCCGGGCACGATCACCCCGTGGGACCCATCCAGCACAGTAGCATCGGTGAGATCGGTGGTCTCGATCCACCGGAGGTGGATCCGTGAGGCCAGGTGTGCTGAACAGTGATGTAATGCCTCGATGATGGAGGCATAGGAATCCTCCAGTTTCGTGTACTTGCCGCAGATAGCTACCGTAATCTCCTGGGTGGGGGTGCGGATGTTGTCGATGTACTCCTTCCACCGTCTGAGGTCAGGGGGTGAATAGATGTTGAGCTTTTTGTGGATGATCTCGGCCAACCCCTCTTGCTCGAACACGACTGGTATCTCGTAGATGTCGTCCACATCCAGGGCCGTAATCACGGCATCGGGGCTCACGTCGCAGAAACGGGCGATCTTCTGTTTGATCTCTTGTGTCAAAAACTCCGAGCATCTGCCGATGATGATATCGGGGAAGATACCCCGTTGCTTGAGCAGGTTGACGCTCTGCTGGGTAGGCTTGGACTTTTGCTCGTTGACCCCGTGGGGGATCGGCACATAGGTCAGGTGTATGTAAATGATGTTTTCCTTGCCCACATCCTCCTTCATCTGCCGCATGGCCTCCAGAAAGAGCTCGTTTTCGATGTCGCCCACCGTACCGCCAATCTCTACGATCACCAGATCGGCAGCCTCCTCCTTGGAAACCTCGTAAATGTGGTTCTTGATAATATCGGTGACGTGGGGGATGTACTGAACGGTCTTTCCCAGGTAATCGCCCCTGCGCTCCTTATCCCTCACCATGTGAAACACCTTGCCCATGGTCAAATTCCACTTGGACTTGCACCGAATGCCCAGGAATCGCTCGTAGTGGCCGAAGTCCATATCCACCTCCCCGCCGTCGTCGAGCACGAACACCTCTCCGTGTTCGATGGGGTTCATGGTGCCCGGATCAACGTTGAGGTAGCCGTCACACTTGATGGGGATGATGGTGAGCCTGGATGAGAGCAGGTGTCCGATGGAGGCGGCGGTAATGCCCTTTCCGAGCCCCGAAAGGACCCCGCCGGTTATGACAATATATTTAGTTGTTGACATGTTACACAGTGACCAACACTAACCGAACGCCTATTGGTATCTCGATCGCCGGCCACGGGAAAGGGCAGTGCCCCCGGTTTTCGGGAAAGCCGCTAAAGGATCGGCAGATATTTTTCGATCTCATACTGGCTAACGTGAACACGGTATCGATCCCACTCGATCTTCTTGTTTGCTATGAACTTATTGAAGATGTGCTCACCGAGTGTCTCACGGACGAGCTCGCTCTTTTCCACCTCCTGAAGGGCTTCAAAGAGATTACCGGGCAAAGAGGTGATGCCGGCAGCCTCCCGTGCTGCTTCGTCCATCTCGTAAATATCCTCTTCTATGGGGTCCGGCAGCGCGTAGTTCTCCTCAATGCCTTTGAGCCCCGCTGCAAGCATAACCGCAAAGGCTAGGTAGGGATTGCACGCCGGGTCAGGCGACCTGAACTCGATCCGTGTCGCCCGCTCCTTTCCCGGTTTGTACATGGGGACCCTGACCATGGCAGATCGGTTACGCCTCGCCCAGGAAATATAGACCGGGGCCTCGTACCCGGGAACGAGGCGTTTATACGAGTTTACCCACTGATTGGTTACTGCCGTAATCTCCCGAGCATGCCTAATGATGCCGGCAATGTAAGGCCGCGCTATTGATGAGAGATGGTAGGGATCTTGACTATCATAGAAGGCATTCGTGTCGCCCTTGAATAAGGATTGGTGGACATGCATGCCGCTTCCGTTCTCGCCGAAGACGGGCTTGGGCATAAAGGTCGCGTAAAGGCCCTTTCTCAGGGCTACCTCCTTTACCGCTGTTCGGTAGGTCATGGTCTTATCGGCCATGACAAGGGCCTCATCGTACTTGAGGTCAATCTCATGCTGGCTGGGAGCAACCTCATGATGGCTGTATTCCACCCCGATTCCCATATCCTGGAGGGCGAAGATTATTTCCCTGCGCAGATCACTGCCCTTATCCAGGGGCCTGGTGTCGAAATACCCGCCCTTATCAATGGTTTTGGGGCTGTCCTGATCTTCAAAGCAGAAGAACTCCAGTTCAGGGCCCATATATCCCGTAAAACCTCTTTCGGCCAGCTTGTTTGTCATTCGCTTCAACACATACCGGGGGTCTCCTTCATAGTGACTTCCGTCCGGCTGGAGGATATCGCACACCATTCTCGCCACCGGCCTGTCATTAGGTCTCCAGGGAAGGAACGCAAAGGTGGCGGGGTCGGGCATGGCGATCATGTCGCTCTCCTCGATTCTGGCAAACCCTTCTATGGAGGAGCCGTCAAAACCCATCCCCTCTTCCAGGCCTTCCTCAAGCTCTGAAGCTGTCACGGCAAAACTCTTCAGGATACCCAAAACATCCGTAAACCAAAACTGTATGAAGCTAACGTTCTTGTCTTTAACCAGTTTGGCAACATCCTCTTTGGTTTCGCAAAGCATACATCCCTCCATATTACATAGCTGTTTCTATGTGATCGGATTAGTCCACGCGGGCAGGCAAGAGACCGTATGTCATTCTACCACTTTTCACCCGCCTAGCATAATCATGCCGGCATAGCAAGGTCTTTTGCGTGATGGCCCTCTTTGCCAGCACACCATTTCTAGCCCCCATGAGATAAGCCCTTAAGGCGATTAGAGAGGCATCCGGCAGCATGACCATCTCGGTTTCTCACGCAAGGACCCCTATAGACCATGAATGCTCTCCATAGCGAAAGACGTGCCACCAAAGTTCTTTCAAAAAATATATGTAAATCCAGCTAGATAGAGGAAAAGCGTATTAGACGGCTATACAAAAAAAGAACAAAATCGTAGAAAACTTCAATGTTAGCTACAATAATGTCCAGTCAGCTCTTATCGATAGCTTTCAGGCGGGCTAGAGATTTGCCTGAAAAAAGGGAAATCGACCATATTGGCGCGCGAACAAAAAAAGAGGTCACCGGTATTTGCGATAATCTATGCCGTACCGCTTGGCCTTATAGGTAAATTTCCGCTCCGTTATGTGAAGCATGTGGGCTGCCTTGGCCATGTTCCCAAAGGTATTCTTCAAGGCATCGATGATCATTTCCTTCTCCAAGGTGGCAACGGCGTCTTCCAAGGATAAGGCGGGCACGGTACCCGATTCTTCGCCGGTCTGGAGCGTAGGGGGGAGG
>CP070657.1:2324308-2327545 GCA_020355085.1 Deltaproteobacteria bacterium | reverse complement strand
ATCCGCTCCTTTTCTTGAGTAGCCTGATTGACCTCATTGAAGGATGGTTGAACCGGCTCGGGAACATTAGTCTTCTTCATCTCGATGGTAACCACGTTTAAACCGGTTTCCGCCTCATCCAACTCCTTTTGTAAGAGTTGCTTTGCCTGGTCCGCAATCTCCTCTCTCTTGCTGATCACCTCGTTGATGCTCCTGTCTCCCACTACCAGTCTCATAGACGCCTCAGCTAAATCCCGCAAGGTCGAGTTTACGTTCCTGACTTTAAAGAGATATTTGTAGGGGTCCTTGATCCGATACTGTACGATCCACGGGACCACGGCTACATTAAGATCACCGGTAAGCATGAGCGCTTCATTGAGATAAGCAGCGGGTCTTGCATACTGGGTCCTCACACCGGGCAGTATGGTCCGTAAGCCGAATTCCTCCTTGTAAACGAGCCTCACCTTCACCTTGGTCAGTTTCTCTATGCCCCAGGGAAGCTTGAAATTGAGTCCCGGAGTGGTTGTCCTGACATACTTGCCAAACCGCTGTATTATCCCCACCTCATTGACGCCAATCGTGTAGACGGAGGAGAAGATAATGATTAAGATAACGATCACGGCGACCACAAGCCAAAACCCGGGGAGCTTGCCTTTGAGTCCCTTGAACTTGTTTATCACCTCATCCATCTGTGGTGGCGGGTTTCCGCCACTGCCACTCCTGCCCATCTTTTGTTTTTGAAGCTTATCCCAATCCCACGGCATGATTTGTCACCTCTTTCGTAGATTATACAAAGAAATGCTAGTAGAAAAAAGGGGTTGCGTCAAGGAATAAAATGGATGATAGTGAATGCCGAGCAAAAGAAAGATATGTAGATATGAAAAGACGTAGCAAATCATTCATTCCTCTTAAAGACGTGATGGAAGACCTTTTCGCGTCGTCTGTCCTGCCGATTAACCTCGATGACGTGAAAATCTGGGAGGTTTGGGACGGTGTAGTCGGAAAAAAGGTGGCAGAGCATGCACGGCCTTCTCAAATTAACAAGGGCGTGCTCATCGTCAAAGTTACCGATAGCGTGTGGCTCCAAGAGCTTGAGTTCATGGCAGAAACGATAAGAGAAGGGCTCAATAACACGCTTCAAAGAACAGCAGTAAAGAAAATACGGTTTAAGGTCGGCGTTTCTCAGGAGACCAAACAGGTACGGAAAGGCGAAGCAGAGCAAGTGTCCGATCGCACTTTGGCACCGGAGAAAGAGATAGAGATGAACAAGATCTTATCTCGCGTCAAGGATAAGGAGCTCCGTTCTTCCCTCCGCCAGTTCATGAAGGTTGCTGCCAAAAAGGTACCCGAGGAGCAATCAGAGTGAATAACCACCTTGTCCGAATATGGGAGGTAGGACCTTAAGGCCGGGTCTTGCCAGCAGTCTCCCTTCGATTAGTGCGAGCTTGGCCTCGGATGCTGAATTTGGAAAGACAAGTTGAAGCCTTTTGGGCTCGAGCCGCGCCCGTCTCATCTTTGTGAATATTTCCGCCATCCTGTTTGCCGGATAAATCAGGGCTAATCTGCCTTTCCGTTTGAGCAGTGCCGAGCTTGCAGCCAATACGGCATCGAGTGAAACTGCTATCTCATGCCTGGCCATTGCTTTACCAACATCGGGGTTAATCCGGCCGCTTTGTGCCCTCCTGTAAGGCGGGTTACAGACAACGATGTCAGCGGACCCTCCTGAGAGCGGCAGATCTCTGAGGTCCCCTTGGATGATGGCGATCCTTTCTTCAAGCTCATTGAGGGCTACATTCCTTTGAGCCTGAGAGACCAATTCGTCCTGAAGCTCAAGGCCGACAATAAAACCGGGTGCTTTCTGTACCGCCAGCAAAAGGGAGATGATGCCGCAGCCGGCACCTAGGTCAACCACAATATCCTCATCTTCGAGTATCACGAAATCCGCCAGGAGCAGGGCATCAATCGAGAATCTATACCCCTTTTGGGATTGGATTATTCGCAATCTCCCGTTGAGAAAGGTGTCTACTGTCTCACCTGGTTTGCAAATCAACGTCATTACCCTCTGCTCTCCGGTATCTGGATTATATCATGGGGATCTATCTTGTTGAAAACCAGTCCTGTCAAAATCTTCGGGTGAAAAAAGGTAGACTTTCGAGGCATTAAGAGGGCATTCCCGGTTACCTCGATGATCTGTTCTATCTTTGTGGGATTTACCAGGAAGGCCATCTGAGTTTTTCCGGTTAGAACCGAAGAGAGTGTCAAGCCGGTGTCGCTTTCATATTGAATGATCCTCTCGTCGTCCAAGTCCTCCCTTCTTATGCCCATGATCCGCTGAAATACAAGTCGGGACAAAGCCAAGACATCGAGTTTCTTGAGTGCGGGATGTAAGTCGTCGCCCAATTTTTCCCGCGCGCCGGGCTTGAGACAGAGCAAGTAAAAATCACTCGATCTTTTGTAGTAAAACCCGATAGCGGTGGTATTGCCACCGTGAGCACTGAGTTGGCTCAGAAAACCCTTTGTCGCCTCTTTCTGATCGTTTTCTGAAAAAGGGAAGGAGAGGACATCAAACCATTTTCGAGCAGCCGAGAGAAATGGCTTAGGCCTGAAATCGGGATAAGACTTGAACAGTCGGTGGTAAGGCAATATGGCCAATCCCTTATCGGCCATGTTAGTCAGATACATCATGACGTAATCATAGGGCCTCGCAACCTCATGGACTCCGTAACGAGATCGCATGAGGTTTCTGAAATTTCGAGCTGATTCGTAGCGATGATGACCGTCGGCAATGATAATTGGCTTCGGCGACATTTCGCGAATAATAGCCCTGATAATTGGAGCTTCATTGACCTCCCACATCCTGTAGTAATAGCCACCCTCCTCCCCGAATGATATCTTTGGCGGAGAATTCTTTATCTCCTCAAGCGTGCTCAACACAGCATTGGGCCTGTCATCATAGAGCCCGAAGACCGGGCTAAATTGAGCACTACAGGCCCTCATCAGTTTCAATCTGTCTTCCCGGTGAACAGTAAAGGTTTTTTCGTGAGGAATAATCACCGACGAATCCTGTTCCTCTATTTTGACCAGTGCAATAAACCCCCATCGGGTTCTTTTCTCGCTGTGGTCTGGGAGTTCATACTCAGTAGATACAAGATAGATGCAGGGAAGTTGGGATCTTGTCAGGATTCCTCCAGACTCCCATCTGCTAAAGAGGTCCGCCGCCCTGGTATATCTGTTATCCCAATCAGAGTCACCGATCTT
>CP070657.1:2321470-2324208 GCA_020355085.1 Deltaproteobacteria bacterium | reverse complement strand
TCTCAAGAAACGATTTCATGGTCTCGTTAGTCAGGAGAATTCGCGTGAAAAAAGACATCCATAGGCCTCGGGGCAGCGAAGTTACGAGGCTAGAGCATATAATAGCTGAAGACAACGCTTACGGTAATCGATTGGAATATAGCAGAGCCCTCTTGCTGATTCCACCAAGGATCGACATATCTATTGGAAGGCAGTACTAGACAAAAAGGCGGTTCAATGCTGGGGGAATACATTCAGGCAGGCACACTCGGTTTCTTGCCGTCGAACTTCTCTTTGATATGCAAATACCTTTTATGCCGGGTTTATACCTTATCCTTTTCTATCCTCCGGCGCTCTTCGTCCCGCACCTCACGACGCAGCAATTTCCCTACCTTCGATTTGGGAAGCATATCTCTGAATTCAATGTATTGGGGGATCTTATACGGCGCAAGCCGTTCGCCGCACCACTTTATTAATTCACTACCACCTACGCCTCGTGCATCCTCCTTGAGCACGACTATGGCCTTGATCCTTTCTCCAACCTTAGGATCGGGAACTCCGATAACACAGGCGCCGATGACCGTTGGGTGGTCCTGAAGGACCGCTTCAACTTCTGAGGCTGAAACCCTGTAGGCCTTGTGTTTGATAATGTCTGCCGACCGCTCCACGTAAACCAGTTGTCCGTCTTCTTCTTGAAAGACAAAATCGCTCATCCGGTAGTAGACCTTCCCATCGAGCTCTACATAGGAATAGGTGGTTTCCTCCGGTTTTTCCCAGTACTCCTTCACGGTGTACGATGAGGTGACCAGCAGTTCCCCGCTTTCTCCAGCCGGAACTCTGTTCAAGGTTTCCGGGTCAACCACGATGCATTCCCTGCTCTTGAGAGGAAGCCCTATGGTGTTGGCCCTGGGGTTTCCATCGATCCGGCTGTAGGTTACATGACCGGCCTCCGTGGATCCGTAAACCTGATAGATCGGCACACCAACTTGCTGCTTCCAGCGGTTGAAGACCTCGACGGGAAGGACATCGCCACCGCAGTAGCAATAGGCCAGAGAGCTTAGATCATACTGATCAAAGCGATCGTTTTCCAGAATCATTCGGTACAGTGCCGGTACGCCCAGAAGCCATCGGACCCTATACCGCTGTACGGTTTCAAGTATGGCATCTACCACAGGTACTGGCATGAGCACAGTCATGTTGCCTTTGTTGAGCCCCACTGCCATGAACAGGCCCAGTGCCATAATGTGAAAGAGGGGGTTTATGGCAATATAGACATCTTCTCCTTCCTTGAGATGGCCTCCTGCCACATCCTCGGTCACATCGTTGACATAAGACGTCATACCGATATGGTTGCCCGGCACACCCTTGGGAAAGCCCGTGGTACCACCGGTGTAGAGAATATAGGAGAGGTCCTTCCAGGGGTCCATCTCAACCCCCGATTTCAAGGGTGCGTGCTTGAGGAGCCTCTTGAAGGGATGGACACGGCTGTCCCGGTCTACCTTCCCATTGGGGATCTTGTCAAAGAGTATACCCAGGTACCGTTTCCAGAAGGGTACCAGATCAGCCAGGTTGGTTACAATGGCCCGTTTAAGACCTGTGTCTGCAAAGACCTCTTTGACGTAGCAGAAATTCGTATCCAGGCATATGATGGTCTCGGTGCCTGAATCCCTAATCATGTATTCGATCTCAAAAGAGGTATAGATCGGTGAAACCGGCACAACAACCGCTCCGATTTTCTGGATACCCAAAAAGGCTATGACCCATTGGATACAGTTTGAGATATAGAGCATGACCCGGTCTCCCTTTCTGACGCCCATGTCAACCAGAGAACCGGCAAAGCGCTCACTCAAATCCCGCAGCTCCGAGTATGAAAAGTGTTTCCCCAGGTAAAGCACGGCAGTGCGGTCAGGATATTGCTCGCTCATACGATCAAATCGCGTGAACGTAAGCTCCTTTTCCAAGGCCTGCTCCTTGACTGTCATGACTTATTTGACTCCTCGTACGTTCATTTGTCCGTGATCAGTGGTCCTCGGAACCCGTTTCACATGCCGCCAACGGACAACGGACCACTATCTACGGATTTCACTCACACCCCAAAATAGGCAGAGCGGACATCAGGGTTGTTCAATAGCTCCTCTCGTGTTCCCTCCATGACCGCAGCTCCATTCTCCAGGATGAATGCATAATCTACAATTGGCAGGACTGGTCGAGCATACTGCTCGGTCACAATAATGGCGACTCCTCTTTCATCGCGGATCTCTTTGACGGAACGGACCAGCAATACTTGGATCAGGGGGCTGAGACCCAGAAGTGGCTCATCCAGAAGCAGCAGTTTGGGTTGAGCCATGAGTGCCCTGCCGATAGCCAACATCTGTTGCTCTCCCCCACTCAGAAACCCACCAACCCTTTTCTTGATCTTTTCCAGGGCCGGGAATATTCTGAAAACATATTCCAGGCTCCCTTTTTTTTGGGACGGAGACGCAAGGTAGCCTCCGATTCGAAGATTTTCCAACACCGTGCTTTCAGGGAATATCCTTCTTCGCTCAGGGCATAGAACAATCCCCCGTCTCGCACGCAGGCTGGGTTTAAGTCCCATAATATCCTGCCCCAGATAGAGTATCCTTCCTACCACCGTTATGCGCTCGCCGCCGGCCATTTCCTCCTTCTTCTTGATATCCTCCACGATACCTGAAAGGGTATACATAAGGGTTGATTTCCCGGCACTATTGGCCCCAAATACTCCCACAATCTGGTCTTGG
>CP070657.1:2304491-2321370 GCA_020355085.1 Deltaproteobacteria bacterium | reverse complement strand
TTAACGAAGAAGATCTTTCCTTCATTTATTTTTCGTAGGCCGAAAGCTTAATCAATTTGCGTTAGCGTCCAGCACACACCGTGTCCCGAGAGCACTAGCAGGAAGGCATGAAAAAGATACTCGATGTCTATGTCTTTAAGGAAATGATTCCCAATTTTACGACCAGCCTGGTTGTATTCACCTTTCTCATCCTTGCTGGACGGACCTTGAGGCTCACCGAATGGATGGTTAATCATGGAGTCTCCCTGGCACAGGTACTGCTCATAACTGGCTTTACACTCCCCTATGTCTTCTTTTTTACCTTGCCAATGGCAACCCTGTTGGCCTCTCTCATTGCCTTTTCTAGGCTCAATGAAGACAATGAAATCACTGCGCTCAGGGCATCCGGGGTCAGCCTCTATCAGCTCTTTCCCCCGGTCATCACTTTTTCGATTGGGATCTATATCATAGCCTCCCTTATAGCCATCTATCTGCTCCCGGCGGGCAACCATTCTTTGGCAAAGCTTCTCTTTGAGGTGGCCCGTTCCAATACAAGCATCGGAATCAAACAGGGGGTATTCAATGAGACGATTCCCAATATCGTGCTCTACGCCAATCACATATCGGCTCAGGACCAGACAATGGAGGGGATATATATTTTCGATGAGCGGGACCCGGACCTCTCAAATACCATTATCGCACAGCAGGGAAGGATCAGTTCGGATCAAAAACAGATGTCAATCAGCTTGCATCTCACAGATGGTTCAATATTCATGGTAAGCAAGGAATTGGATTCATCGAGGGTGCTGCAATTTAAGTCTTATGACTTGAATATCGAGCTGGCAGACATCATGAAGCGGTTCTCCTCCCGCATGAAGGGCGAGAAGGAGATGTCTCTCTCTGAGCTGAGAAATCGCCTCAGGGATCTTGAAAAGGGAACGGTCAAATACAATATCCTATCCATTGAGCTGCAAAGGAAATTCTCAATCCCCCTTTCTTGTTTGCTGTTTGGTCTTATCGGCCTTCCCCTGGGTTTGATGGTGAAGGCACGGGCGCGATCATGGGGAATTGCCCTGAGCGTGGTCGTGTTTACGGTGTACTATATCCTTTTGTCGTCGGCAGACAGCCTGGGCGAAACAGGCACGGTTAACCCCGTCTTGGCTATGTGGATACCTGACATGGTGTTGGGTGTTGCTACCGTTATCCTCATCTGGTGGGCGGCGCGGCATTCATGAGCGCCACCGGATATTGTCTGCAAGCGCCGGGAAACGGCAACGTAAAACGCGCTTAATCAACGAAGGCAATCGCCACGATTTCGACGCCAGCATCTTTGGGCAGGCGAGCCTGCCACAGGGACCTGCTAAAAAATCACCCGTAAGACCTGATCGATGTCTCTCAGGGCGTGTATGACCCCTGAGGCAGCACGGGGTTTGAGGTGCTTCACATCCATCGCAGACAGGAATAACTGCAGGTTATCAATCGCTCCTTTTACATCCAGATCGCTGTCCATCTTATCGGTGAAGGCATTTTTCGTTTCTTTGGCGGCAGAGCTGTCGAAATCCGCACCATCGTCTGCTTGCCGTTGAATTGCGGCGATCGTTCTCTTGAGCCCTTTCAGTTTTTCCACCGCGCGAGTCATTGTCTTACGGGAAAAAATGAGCCTTTTTCGATAGTGACCATAGATGAGAAAAAACCGTATTTCATCGAGTTTGTAACTCTGTTTCCGGAGTGTGTCGATGTAGTAAACATTGCCTTTGCTCTTGGACATCTTCCGACTGTCTACATATAAGTGATGGCAGTGGAGCCAAAACTTGGCCATGGGATAAGGGCGTATCGACTCCAAAATTGCGCGGGAGTAATCATGATGACGGAAAAGGTTGTCGATTCCGCCGCAATAGATGGAGAGCGTATCATCGAAGTGTTGTATGATCATCGATGGATCCTGTATGTTCCAGGCCGGCCTACCTCTACCAATCTCGGTATCCCAAGATATTTCTTCCTTTTCCTCGGATCCATGCCAAAGGATAAAATCTCCCCGGTTCCATCTCAACCCCTGATACGTGTCTTTGTGGAACCGCCGCTTCTCAGCAGGCCATTGCGTCATGTCGAGGCCATAGAGCCCTCCAAACCCGCGATATTTCAAGGGGTCGAAGTAGACATTGCCCTTGTGCCAGTATGCAACCCCGAGATCGAGGAGGCGTTTTATGATGTTTGTGGCATAATTTACCGATTGAGACGCTCGCGGCATATAGTCCGGTATTTTCATTCTCATTGTCTCCATCTCAAGGATAAACGACCGGATATTTCCCTCGGTGAGAGAAGCAAGGCTTGTCTTTGTTCTTGCCGCCTCCTGAATGGCCTTGTCCTCGATATCGGTGAAGTTCATGCCTCTCGTGACTCGGTATCCCGAGTATTCAAGGTAGCGAACAAGGATGTCTTCGAATAGAAAGGTTCGAAAGTTACCGATGTGGGATCTTTGATACATGGAGGGGCCGCACGTAAAGATACGTACCATATCCTTACTCACGGGTTGAAATGTTTCTATGCGTTTGCCAAGGGTGTTAAAGAGTTCCAACAAGGATCGTCCTCGCTATCCTCAGGTGCACAGTCCGCGCTCTGATTCAAAGAAACGAAAATAACTTCCATTCAACCGAAAAACCGGTGCATGCAAACTATTCCAGATCGCCTGGAAGACCAGAAAGAGAACTATTTTCGACGGATTTAACAAACCGTTAGCGCCCTAAAAGCTTGGCGGGAGATCCGATGCAAACTCCCCTAATCTGCCGTATAGACAGTGCGGTATGAGAGCGGATACGTTTCAGTGTTGCCGGGGAGCGGTATCAGGAGCTGATCGCTTATGGTGAGCCACTGATAATCGGGCTTGAGGTTTCGTAACTTGCCGTCTTCGGGGGGCTTTGAAAAGACGGTGTTGCGGTAGACCACCTGAAGGATACCTACCCCGTAATCGTCTCGCAGATCAACGAGATACCGCTTCACAAACGTGTCGAAGGCAATGCGGTTTTCATCCAGAAGCCTGGAAATCTCGGCATGAGGTAGGGTAATCAGCACGAATTTACTCACGCCCCGTTCACTGATGCGAGTAAGGGTGCGGTCTTCGGAACTGGCTACATAGATGGTGGAGATAAAATCCAGCTTCTTAAGAAACTGAGCAGCCACAACCGCAGCGGTTCTACGGCCACCAATGGCATAATGGAATCCATAGTTCTCAAAGAGCTTGTTGTGCAGGCCCTGAGCATATTTCTCGCCATTCTCGTAAAGCTCCTTGGTGATATAACGCAGTTCACGGGCCATCTCCTCCGTTGCGTCATCAATGGGCCAATCGATTTTCACCCGAAAGTGGGTCATGGCATAGCGATTCTTCTTCTTGATTGACGGATCCTTCTGTATCAGAAGGGCATAGTCGACCGGTAGGAGGTCCAGGACCACGGGTTCGAATCCGGGGGTGTCAAAATAGCGTAGGTTTTTTGTGGATCTTTTGTGGAGTTGGATATTGGCCAACTCTGCTATTCCCTCCTTAGTAACCTTGTTGGTATCGAAGAAGCGTACATACTTCTTATAGCGACTGGGGATTGTTCCCTCGCAAAACAGCAGGAGAAAGTGATTATGAAGGATGCTTTCTTCTTCCACAACGCGGGCCCGGGGTTTTAGCTCCCGTTTGGTGACAAAGGGGTACGGTTCACCGATGCGCCGAAAGCTCTCGTAAGACTCGATGAGGGCATGGTTAACGAGGTAGGTGTCCATTTGATCACGGAGCAGCTCGTAGACAGAGCGGCGGGTTCGATCTTGGAGGCTCAACTGGTACCGATAGGGCCACGTGGGCATGGTTTTTGTCCTCTCCTGTTATATGATGTCACTCAATGACGGAGGCACCGATTTGGACTTCGAGGTAGATGACGCAACCTTCTCCGTTCCATAGCGATAATATATTCTATAATAATATCAGCATATTAAACTGTCAATATATTTCGCTGCATGCCCGCACGGTTTTTTATGAGCCATCCCATGGCAGTCGCCCTGCTGATGCACCGCCGAAAAAGGGGTTTGACAAGCGCAGCGCTAGCCTGGATCAAGGCTCACCATTATGCCCCGGAGCAGAAGCAATAATCGAAAAGCTTATTCTCTTGCCCGTTATCAGTCAATACAATGAGGCTATAGCAGGAAGATGTTGTTCTCGCGGCACGCGGCTATCATATCATCGGGCCAGATACCGGCCTGGATTTCGCCGATATGAGCCTTTCGGAGGTAGAACATGCAGAGCCGAGACTGTCCGATGCCGCCTCCGACGGAAAGGGGTAATTGGCCGTCCAACAAGCGCCTGTGAAACAAGAGGTCCTTTCTTTTCGTCTCACCCCTTATCTCCAATTGTTTCAGTAAGGTGGCAGCATCTACCCGTATTCCCATAGAAGAGAGCTCATAGGCCGCATCCAGAATCGGATAATAGACCAGAATGTCGCCATTGAGCCCCTTGCGCCCGTTGGGAAGGGGCGTAAGCCAGTCATCATAATCGGGGGCTCGACCGTCGTGGGGCTCCCCGCTTTTCAGGTTGCCGCCAATGCCGATGAGAAAAACGGCACCGTGTTCGCGGCAGATCTCGGTTTCCCTTTCCCGTGGAGTTAAATCGGTATAGCGCTCTTCCAGTTCTTCGGTGTGCACAAAAGCGATCTTTTGCGGAAGGATGGGCTGGATCTCGCTGTAGTGGTAACAGATATATTTTTCCGTCCGCCGCACAACGTCATATATCTTCCGGACGATGGCTTTCAGGAACTCGAGGTTCCTTTCCTCCGATGATATTACCCTTTCCCAATCCCACTGATCGACATACAGGGAATGCATGTTGTCTAGTATCTCATCCGGGCGAATTGCGTTCATGTCGGTGTACAGGCCTTCGCCGTGATTGAGTCCGTAATCAGCCAACATCATTCGCTTCCACTTAGCAAGTGATTGGACTATTTCAGCAGCCGTACCCTGCATAGCCTTTATTGTGAAGGAGACGGGAAGCTCCGTCCCATTCAGATCGTCATTTATGCCCGTGCCTGCCCTTACAAAAAGGGGCGCTGTTACACGCATGAGGTTCAGCTCAAAGGCTAGATTGACCTGAAAGAACTCCTTTATAAGACGGATTGCCCGCTCTGTTTCCTTGAGACCGAGCAATGCTTGGTACTTGTCCGGGATAATCAGGTTTTTTTTCATGCCTAAACTCCTTTCTAGAAGCAGATTCGCTCAATCGTAGCGAAATATAGTTCTGTTGCTCGTTCAGTGCAAGGGCATCCGCAATGATTGATTTAAACGGCAGCACAGAGCGCTTTTTGCTGTTCTTACCTCTCCTCCTTAGGCCAGATAGTAAATTGGCGCATCAGGCCCACGGTGTCGGGTAAGGCTCACCCATTCACCCTCTGTGCAATGCCTGGATTTGCCTGTACGGGTTTTTGTGGGGTGGAGGCAAGTATGCCTGCTTCCAAATCCGTTGAATGAACAGATGACTATATCTGTCACGCGACGCTTAGTACCTGTTCAAGCACGGGGCTGTAATTCACTGAGGTGCCCCGACCCGGCTCGGAGTGTCACCGGGTATGCCCAGGAAACATTACGGTCCATACGGAAACTGCTCGACGATTTCATCAATCCCATAGCGGGCTAGCTCATCGACTGTAAGCCACCGCACTCCCCGCTTGAAAAAGGTACGGGCCTCGAAAATACTCTGCGAAAGGGGTTTCTGGGTTTCGAAGTGGCTCCCCTTCCACAGGCGTCTTCCATCGGTAACGTTTATGATATAAACCACGAACGCAACGGATGCCGGGCCGGTGGATGCCCGAGCTGTTCCTGTCCTTTCCCGGTATCTCCACACGGTTCCAGCAATAATATGATCCGCTTTCAGCTCCCTTCCCAATCTTACGGCAAGAGAACGGGGAGAATCCGCGGTTTGATCCTTGGCAAGCCCTTCGTAACTAGTGAGCGTTTCTCCAAGTGGAATCATGCGTTCACCCAACCGGTCTTCAAGAGCCGCCTGCATGTAACGGGTTAAGTTCTCCTCTGCACCACTCCTGACATCTCGGGTATCAAAGCAGAGCTCGGCTAACGGGCAATCCAGGGTCCTGTCAATGGCCTCATCCACGCTTGACTCATGCATCCCTTTCAAGAAAGGCATAACGGCAATGCTGTGCCTGCCAGTATCCGGAAGGATGATTTGATCCTGTTTTTCCACAGGACGGAACACACACCCATAGAGGAGCATCGCGACAAGAGACCCTGCAGTCACCAAACGTACAACATTTCGCTTCACGATAAAATCCCTTCTATTCTCTTACCTCTTACATAGTATCAGTTCCTGTTGAAATTTCCATGACTTTTTATTCGCCTGTGCCTGAATGCCCTGCAGTTTGTGGAAGGAAAGCGCAACTCTATCAGCCTTATCTCCACAAGGCCCCTGAGTTTATTTGAGAATTCATAGCGGTAAACGGAAAAGGCATCAGGCAGCCTATCCACCCTTTCAGCCGCTTGTTTCGCTTATCATACAAGAGTGAACCAGGCCTCAACTTCAGCTGGAAAGATGCCGACCAAAAAGGGTATAAAAGCTTAAGGGTATCTAATTGCACAAGGACGGGCTTGTTGGAGGTATTTGACATGAAGATCGTGTTTCACAACAGGTTGAATCGGCTGTGGCTTCAAAAGATTGAGGAATTGCGACATGAATTCAAGCACGTTGATTTTGTTACCGACCCCGACGGAGTGGAATCCGCTTTAGGAAGCGCCAATGCCCTGGTAACCGGGGGGATTTCCCTAGAACTGATTCGGAGAGCGCAGGGATTGGAGATCTTATTCGTTCCTTTTGCCGGGGTCGATGGGTTACCCTTGGATTATGTAAGGGAACAGGGCGTCAAAATCTCTAACGCTCATGGAAATGCGCCCTATGTTGCTGAGCGAGGCATTGCCATGGCCTTGGCATTTTACGGAAAGGTAATCGATTATCATAATGATCTCAAAGAGTGCCGATGGCACGGCTTTGCCGCTCACAGAGGCATACGGGATACTTGGGATTCTATACGGGGGAAGACCTGTTCGATACTAGGCACAGGCGAGATCGGCAAGCAAATCGCGAAACTTCTCAATGTCTTTGGCTGCAGGGTGATTGGGTTCAAGAAAAGGCCGGTGAGCGAAGCGCTGGAACACTTCGAGCAAATCACGTATGATCTGGACGAAGCCCTGCAAGAAGGCGAGCTCATATTCATCTGTCTTCCTCTCACCGCACAGACCAAGGGGATGTTTAGCGCAGAGATCTTGGCAGGGCTTAAAGGGAAGTTCCTCGTTAATTTGGGCAGGGGCGGGATTGTTGATGAGGAGGGCCTGTATCGGGCGCTGAAGAACGGTATCTTGAAAGGCGCTGGAATCGATGTCTGGTACGAATACCCAAAAGAGGGCGGGAATGAGCGGAATCCATCGAAATACCCGATTCATGATCTCCCCAACGTAGTCCTTTCGCCGCATGTGGCCGGGTTTACAGCCCAGGCGGCGACATTAAACATAGAGCAGACCATTGATAATATACGGGCATATCTGAAAACCGGCAAACCGGTATTTGAGGTGAATGCTGGCTTGATGTACTGAGGGTGACGCCTGCCCGGTGCCATGCTCTGAGGATGCATTCTGAAAGGCAGATTTCCTTTGGCGTCGTTGGCACATTGTGTCATTAACGATTGTTCAAGCCCTCAGGAAACTGTAGGTCTTCTTGCCTTTTTCCGACAGTCTAAACAAGCCCGTTTCCGTTATCCCTGACAAAATCTCGCGTTCCTTCATATGGTGATCGCTGAAGGATAAAAGGCCCCCAGGCTTTAAGACTCGATGCAACTCTATCAGCACGCTCTCTGAATCAGAAAGATCATGGTATGTATCGTACAGCGGAACAACATCGATCAGGTTGTCGTCCAGACCGGTCGCACAATCGGAATGGATCGTTTCGACGTTTCCGAGCGCCTTCTTCAAAACGATTTTCTGAACCATCTGGATTGCAAGGGGATGGATATCAAGGGCGTATATTTTTCCCGATTCCCCCACCAGGTTTGCGAGGGGAGCAATATAGCTTCCGGGTCCACAGCCGTAATCCAGCACGTGAAATCCTGGCCTAATACCTGCCTCTTTAAGGACATGCACGCGGGGCAACAGAAAATCCCGGAATTTGTACCCCAGGGCCATAAACTTATAGTGCAAATTGGGTTCTGGTTGATCCACAGCCATTCCTGCCGTTGTTGTGTTAGAATTAGTCCAATTCAGTACGTAGGCGATGGCATAATCTGATCACCAGTGGCGCCCTTACGAAAGGTCAAGTTCCCTCGTACTCGAATTCAGGAAAGAGGTTTCGACATGGGCGTCACAATGCTGTTTCAGCAAATCCGCCAATTCATCTCGCGCCTCATCTCCGGTTTCGGGAGTTATGGGCGGCAGGCAATCGACGTTTAGGACTATATTCTTTGAATCGACCTCTATTTTGGTGATCTCGCCGTTTCTCCAGTTCCATCGTCTACACATCACATTCTTGGTGGCATCATCGTAGTAGATGACCTCACCGGCGATAGGAGTTTCCTTAATATCGCTTCCCAGTGGGACAAAGAGCTCCGTTCCGTCGGAGATCCCCAACACCAAATTGCCCTCGACTACAGAGAAGTCGTCTCCGCCGCAGGGCAGCACATATTTCAAGGATATGTAGTTGAACAAGGCGACAGCGGAGTTAATGAAGGGAAGCGCCTGGTTCGGTCTCATGTTTCGCAGAAGAGACGTGATGGAGGGTGGATATCGCTCGGGATCGGAACCGAATCTGCGGTGGGCTTCATCCCATGCCAGGATTCTTGGATCCTGAGACTCATCAATGGTCATCTGTCGGTCTATCTCGCCCTTGAGCAGCCTGCGGAGTCTCTTGTTTGATTTCTGGTTGTTGATATCCCTCACCACCACTATCGCCCTGTAGAACTGGGGGAACATATCAAATATCTCGTCTGCAATGACTATCCTTTTCATGGCAATCCCTCTCTTATTGTAGTTCGATTCGCATGCTAGTGAATAAGCGCAGGTGTCAACGGTGCTAACTCTCTGCCGCATGCCGGGTAAACGCATCCAAGATCTGAGGCCAGATCTGGGGGATGTCCATTACCGAATGACCCATACCTTGTATGATCAGCAGTGTCGCCTCGGGTATCGTATTCGCCATATCAACGGCAACCTCCGCGGATATGAGAGGATCCTCGCTCCCGTGAATGATCAAGGTCGGGACCGTCAGGGATTTGAGGTCGTGCTTGCTGCTCCCAGCGCTCATCAGGGCTGCATATTGCCGGGTGACGCCATCGGGATTAAAGCTCCGATCAAAGGCCTGTCCGGCACGCTCTCGTACACGTGCCTCATCAATTGAAAAACCGGAGCCACCGGTCACCCGGGAACTGAGCACGGAAGACTCGATGTAGGCCTCCCGGTCACTCGGGGCGGGTTCGAGCAACACGGACAGGGCCTCCGGGTTAGGAGGCGGAAAGCCCGGTTCCCCCATAGTAGACATGATTGAGGTGAGCGTGCGTACACGATGCGGGTAGTATATGGCCATCAACTGTGCAATTCTTCCGCCCATGGAGGAGCCCAGCAAATGGGCAGATGCGATCTTCAAGGCGTCGAGTAGGCCCAGAGCATCAGCTGCCATGTCGCGGAGGGTATACGGCGTTTGGATTGTTTCTCCTCGCTGGAGTGCGAGGTTCAGGTGATTAATATCCGGAACCCCTGCGTCGCTGAATTTCGTGGATAATCCCACGTCCCGGTTGTCAAAGCGGATAACCCGGTAGCCCCGTGCGACCAGCTGAACGCAAAACGCTTCATCCCAGTTAATGAGCTGGCCCCCAAGGCCCGTGATCAGCAGCAGGGGAGCGGCCCCAGGATCTCCATAGGTGTCATAGGCGATCTCAATGCAGTTCGGACGGACACGAGCCTGATCAGTGTGTAGCACTTTTTGGCTCATGATACGATCCTAAAACCACTAATATCACAATGCGATTGGTGTTTTAGCTCCGTAACTAAGCTGTCCCGACAAATATGGATGTCTATTATGACATGAGTTCTCCTGATCGGCGAGACCATGAAATCCTTCCTGGAGAGACTGGCGGGAGGGCGCTGTTCTTTTCGCGACTTGGGTATGGGGGAAACCGCAGCCCCGAGCTTGTCGAGCGGAATGCGGAGGGGGTAAGACTCCCCTATAAACAAGTCGCTGAAAAAACCAGCCCGCGAGCCTTGGAACAAAAGGAAGGGTTTCATGGTCTTGCCTATTTCAACTGAGTATGTTTTGCAGAGCTATGTAATAATCGACTATCCCAATTTGGTAACCGATTATTGCCCTGAAACCGGGTCTGCCGATTTCCAACATTCAAACCATTACACCGGGTCTACACGGCATGGGACGTACCGGTGTAGCGGTGTACCCGCAAGCCTGTCGCGGTGGGTATTCTTGGTAAGGCGGTTCACATTTGCGCCGTAAACTTGGCCGTCGTAGTCCAGACCAAACCCATGCGGTATGCTGACATGGCCTGGTCTGGCCGAGTCGGTCACTTCCAGCTCAATGTCCACCGACCCTGCTTCGGTGCTCATTCTCACCATCCGGCCATCCGTGAGGCCTAGTGCGTTGGCATCCACTGGGCTCATAGCCAGTGTGCATGCCCGGCGATCCTTGTTCCAGGCAGGGTTGCGCATAAGCGTATTGGCGTTCATGTCCATGTGCCGGCCAGCCATGAGCACAAAGGGATACTTTTCGTCCACCTTAAGGGCGCTTGTTTCGGAATCGGCATCAATGCTCTTGACCCAGTCAGCCAGCTCAGGGATGTGCACGTTAATCAGGCCGTCTTCTGTGCGCACGGAACTCAGGTTATTCTCCGGATCGCAGCGACCGATCCAGATCCCTTCGGGGTGATCGAGAATGGCCTGGAAGATCTCCTCGCCCATGCCGGGGCCGGGTTTGAATCCCGCCCGTGCGGCGTTTTCGTAGAAGGCCTTAGGAGCCGTCTGAAGGATACCCCAGAGGGCAGCCAGGTTGACTGTGCCCATTGTCCGGCCTAGGGTCTTGGCCACAACGAAGGGCAGGTTCTTCAGGGCCTTGGGTTCGGACTGCGCATGGGCCATCAGCTCCATTCCGAATTTCGGCCTTTCTTGTTTTGCTGCCTCATAAAGGGAATCGGGGATTTCCGGTATCAGGCCCAGGCAGTCGGCCAGGCGAACCATGATCTCGCTCACCTCGAGCTGCTCGCCCGAAGGTTTTACGATAGGCCGACGCATCTGAAAGAAGACTTCCGGATACGTCCACGCGAAGAAGGCGCTGTCCCACGATTCATAGCCCGACTGTGCAGGCAGCACATAGTGTGAAAGCAGCGCGGTTTCGGTCATGGCTAGTTCCACCGTAACCAAGAGATCGAGCTGTTTAAATGCCGTTTCATAGGCGGTGCTATCTGCGTATGAGCGGAGCGGGTTCGACTGGGAGCAGAGCACCGCCCGAAGCCGCTCCGGGTGATCGCTCATGATCTCTTCGGGCATGACGTTAGGCGGAAATACACCCATGATTGCTGGCAACCCCGTTGCCACTGTTTGCCAGGTACGTTGGTCCCGCTCGTCGGAATGCGAGCCCAAGGGCATGAGGTGGCCGGGGATGATGTTTCCTCCGGGCACCCCTATGCGCCCGCATAGGGCTAGGAGGATTACTTGCAGATAGCTGGTGGCCGTGCTGTGCCGGCCCATCAGAGTACCCAGATCGGCGTGTATGGAGGAGCTTCGAGATGCAAAGAGATGACAGACCTCCCGAACCCGCTCATAGTCTAACTGGCAAACCTTTACCGCGGCCCGAGCATCGAAGCCGGTGAACCACGGCGCCACCTCGTCAAATCCGGTAACGTGCCGATCGATATAGTCGTTGTCCTGCCATCCCTCAGTTAGCACAATGGCAATCATGGCCCGCGTTAACAATGCGTCAGTACCCGGGCGGATAGGCAGGTGTATGTCTGCAATTGCGGCGGTCTCAGAGCGCCGCGGATCTATGACCACCAGCAACCGCTTGGGATCTTTGGACATGCGGCTCAAGAACCTGCGTGCCTGCGGCATCTGGTGGCTCATCATTCCGTTCCAGCCTATTGCAAGGAGCATATCCGTGTTGTGGTGATCGGGCATGGTAAACAAATATTGACGCCCCGTGGCCCGACCCTGTGCCCAGAAATGGCCGGTCAGCTCCTGCCCCAAGGCGTTGTAATGGTAGTGCGAGCCCAACCCCCTTAAGAGACGAACCCCGAAGGCAGCCTCGAAGTGACAGGCCTGGCCCCCACCACCCATATACGCAAACGAACGGGCCCCGTACTTGTCCACGATGCCGCGGAGTCTTTCGGCAATCTCGCCGATGGCCTGCTCCCACGAGACCTTCTCGAAGCCCTCCCCCACCCGTTTAAGGGGATGGGTTAAGCGCTGGGCATGGTGCTGATGGAAGGCCACGTTGAGCCCCTTGCGGCATGCATAGCCTTGACTGCGCGGATTGTCTTTGTCGGGGCGCACCTTAACCATCCGGTTATCCTCAACCAACACCTCAAGGCCGCAGTTCTGCGCGCAAAGTACACACGCTGTCTTCTTCCACTCGGACACGACTACCTCCTGGCGTGGTTGCACAACAGGGCACAGCGATTTGTTTTCCGCCGGGCCCGCACTTGCCCGAGACCCATACTGATTTAGCTTGATGAAGATCTCCCGTGGTTCTCGATAGCCACTTCTTCACCGATCCGACGAGACGATCCGGTGCGTCAAACATATTCTTGGATAAGCAGAGGGATGCAGGTTAGGCGCCCCCTTGCCTAACTGGCGCTCCGCTTGGCTGCCGGGTAGCTACCGAAGGGGACGGCTTTTGTGCTTCTGCCTGCTCGATCTCCTCTTTGATCTTGTTGACCGTATTATAAAGGTTACGCACCAGTACGCTAACAGACTGATTTCCCCCGCCGCTCGCGGCATATTCCTTGGCAATCGCAAGCGCAGCCTTCAATGACGCCTCTTTTTGGTCTTTTGTGAGCATGGCAAACCTCCTCTTGAGTTGATCGAATTACTGTTTGGTTTTTTGTGTTCTCTTTGCTTAACAGTTAGCAAGAGCTACCGGTATCTCCTCTCTAACGTAAGCAACGCTTTCTTGACTTCCAGTCCGCCACCGAACCCCGTTAGGCTACCATCGCTTCCAATGACCCGATGACAGGGGATAACAATGGGCAATGGGTTGCGGGCGTTGGCCGCACCGACCGCACGAGATGCTTTTGGTCTGCCGATCCGCCGCGCCAGCTCCCCGTAAGAAATCGTTTGGCCGTAGGGGATTTCCTGAAGCGCGCGGAGCACGCTGAGCTGAAAAGGCGTGCCCCGAGGCGCAAGCGTGAGCGAGAATGTCTTGAGCGTTCCCTCGAAATAGGCATGCAATTGCCGGATGGCCTCGCCAAGCGCGTTACGGTCTTCCTTCCAGGCGGAGCCGGGCTGTAATGGGCTTTTTCCGCTTGGAAAGCCTATATGCCTGAGGCCTTCTTCGTCGCCGGCCACAAGAAGCCTTCCGATTGGGCTGTCCATATAGCAGTAGCACATCACCATACATCTTCTCCCTGTTCAGCAGAACCCGATGTCACCGGTTCTGTTTACCCTGTTTCGTAATCATTATCAATGCGTTTTGTTCCCTAGGTACAATTATCAATGATCGGGACCGGCACCCGGTTTGAGGAGCTCTGAGTTATCTGCAAAGGCCTGGTACCGCTCTGCTTCCTCTTCATGACCAAGGGAGGAGTAAATCCTGCTGATCTTTCGATAATAGTGAGGCTTGTTGCCCGGGTCTTCATGAACAAGAGAAAGGTAGAGCTCCAGAACACGTGTTGAGTAATCCCCGGAGTCAAAACACAGATCAGCATACCGCTGCTTGATAAAAGGATCCACTCTGACGCCGCAGCTGCGACATTCCCCCATTATCTCACCGTAGAGTTCACAGGCACTCTCGTTTTCACCGAGTGCCTCATAGGTTCTGGCCAGCGAACGGGCAATGCTCTCATCCCAATCGTAAGAACGCAGGTAGTCGAGGTAAAGCGATTCCGCATCTTCGTATCTGCCGGCCCTAAAGAGCTTCTCGCCTCGAAGGAGTTGGATGGGCAATGTGTCACCTAACTCGGCTGGGCAGGCATCAAGAAGCTTATGGATTGCATCGAACTCCCCCATCTCCCAGAGGATCTCGCACAACAGATAGTACGCTTGAACGGAGTCGGGATGCTCCTTTATGAAGCCCTCAAGTAACGAGCGTGCCGCATCGTGTTGAGAAAGGTTCAGGTAGGCTGTTGCCAGTTCGAGGGGAATAAAGCTGCGCGGCCATTGATTCTCCTCCATGGCCTGGGATAATTTAGCTGCCGCCAGCTCAAAATCCCCCTGATTAAGGGCTATATACCCGGCCCTGAAGGCATCCCCATAGCCATAGTAGGCTTTCTGGATTTCTTCGGGTAATGAGCCGCACAGAATGCCAAAATAGTCGTCCCCTTTCACCTGATGGCCGGGTTCTTGGACACCCGGTTCTTGGAGTTCAGCATGAGGTGCATCATAAACCTCTTTGTTCTCAAGATGCTCATGGATGTCTTCTAACCGTTGTTCGATTTGAGCCTTTAGCCCTGTCTCTTCGGTTAATTCCATGGCAAGGCGCAATATCTCCTCCGCTTCTTCATAGAGCGCAGCATTGATGAGTTCTTCGCCTGCCTCACTGTGTTGCAAAGCTAAGGCCTCCTTAGCCTTGACAATCTTTTGTTCCAGGCGAGCTCTAAGATCGATATCGCCAGGAGATCTTCTTTCCAGCTTGCTTAGGGCTGACTCATACTCGATCTTGGCCAGCCCGTATTGTTGCTCCTCGAAGTAAGCGTCTCCTTTCTGCTCGTGCTCCTCGGGGTCTTTGCCGGAGAAGATCTTCAGGATTCCCATGTGGTTGCCTTTTTTGAGATTCCGGTATCAGGGCCTACTGCAAAAAGGGGCATCAGCTCTTCGGTGACTCTTTCAATGGCTTCGTCGAATGGAAGATTCAGCGTTTTGCTAAAATAGTAACTCATGCTACGAACCCCTTTCTTGCTTTCGATGTCTTAGGATCTGAATCTGTAGAAAACATAAGGCGCTATGGTTATCCAGATCAGGACCAGGACCCAGATCCTGCCTTTAAGGATGTTGTAGTCGTTAAGGAGCCTGGGCCACGGATGTTTCATAACGTAATGCCCGAACAAGAATTCAAAGGTCACGGTCAAGGCCAACCAGATGAGGCCAATGGTAATGGCCTGGCTCGGTGAAGGGATTTTCCACGCAAGGCCGAGCAACCACAGATACAGCCCCGAGAGAACGATCAGGGTGAATGTCGATATCTGGTGAGCCGTCAATTCACCCAGATGTTTGCCGTAAAGGGCCTCTCGAATGACGCCGTTCATGATGGCGATGATCACCATGCCAATCCAGGAAACGGTGTATTTAAAAATCATTCACACCTCCATCGGGACTGACAAGAGAAGGTCCGAAAAACTCCCCGTGCCCCTCAAATAGTTAACGGTGAGTCATGTCCCATGTCTTGACCCCGAGGGTCTCGCTATTCCATTGAGCAAAAACGGTCACACTCGTGCGCAGAGATCAGTTACCTCGCAAAACAACTGTAAGAGGGCTATGGCGACTGCATGCTTCTTTTGCGTGGGACTCCCCCACAGGGGCCAGCGATTCATGGCCCTGAGGATCCGTTGGAGATCCTCGTCAAAATAGTAGGATCGCTCGAACTCACGATAAGACCTACCGGTTTTCGGGTCGCCGATAGGGTACCAGACAGGCACCCACCCGTCCACCCCCTCATCATAACCTTTCCATACCTCTCGAGGATTCACTCCGGGAGGCACTGTCTCCCACTGAAGGGCAGGCAAAGAGAGGCCCGTATCGAGGAATTCCTCCAACAAGGGGTTCGGCTTGCGTGCCATACCCAACTTACCCCATTATGTGCAACCTTATGCAGCGACTGGCGCGTGTTTTGAAACAGGCGAAAGCGGCGAGAGAGGGTTTTTCGCTTATGCGAGTCACGCTATTTTCTAAAAACGGCTATATCTGCTGCTTCGATAAAGTGATCAAATACCCATCCCTGGCTTGCCATTTCGTTGAGGAGATCCTCATACTCGGCGCACGTCTTTATCGGTTTGGCCGAAATAACCTTGTACTGAACTTTGGCTGTTGCCTTCGCTTCTGGGGTGCTGAGGACCAGCCTGCCGCCTATGTCTATCGCCAGAAAAAGAATTGCAATGACGAATACTAATTTCAGCGATGTGTTCCCTCCCACTCGCACACCTCCCATACCCAAGTTTTGAGGTTGTTGTTTCCATCAGGTAGGCCATTGCTCCAGCCGGGCTTAGTCTTCCTTTTAGGACCTTAAGAACGGCTCATTGCAAGACCAAACCGTTGCTTGGTTTTCTCAAGCGCTCAAATCCGACGTACAGAATGCACAGCGGCTGGCCTTGATCGGTACTGTCGAGAGACAATGAGGACATTCCTTTGTTGTTGGTTCGGCCGGTGGAGCCTCCTCTTTTCTCTTCAGCTTGTTAATGGCTCGGATGAGGAGAAAAACAGCGTAGGCCACAATAAGGAAACTGATGATGGTGTTTATGAAGACGCCGTAGTTCAATGTGACTGCACCGGCCTTCTGAGCGTCGGCAAGAGAAGCAAAAGGTCCGGGAGCCGTGCCTTCTTTCAGCACTATGAACAGATTGGCGAAATCCACGTTACCAAGCAAGAGGCCAATCGGCGGCATAATGACATCGGCCACAAGGGACTTGACGATGGTGCCGAATGCCGCGCCGATGATGATGCCAACGGCCATATC
>CP070657.1:2292795-2304391 GCA_020355085.1 Deltaproteobacteria bacterium | reverse complement strand
GTAGGAACATGGCTAAGAAAGAAGTGGATGATAGATTCAAGAAGTTTGGTACCGTTAGCTTTACCGCAATAACCAAGACCAACGATTTCGTAGACTACCTTGAGAAGGGTAAGGTAATGGGCACTAAATGTAAGGACTGTGGGACCCTGTATTTTCCCCCAAGATCGGATTGCTCGAAGTGTCTCGATAGTAACATGGAGTGGTTTGAGGTCTCCGGCACCGGTAAACTGCTGAGCTTTAGCGAGTTGAAATACGGACCGGTGGGCTTTGAGGGTGATCTTCCCTACACCATTGCCCTTCTCGATTACGGCAATCACAAGGTCTTTGGGAGGATATCAAAGGACATTCCTTTCGAAGATCTCAGCATCGGGATGGAGTTGAAAACCCAGACTACCACGCTACCGAACGGACAGCTCGGGTATGTGTTTGAAAAGGCTTGAGCTTCTGCCATCGAAGAATGCGGTGTCTGGAGTCTCGATACAGATCTTTGGGTGAGCGCTTTTCCTTTTTGTTTTTTTCGGGTTTTGTGCCCCTTCTTAAAAGAGGAAAAGCGCTTTTCAATGCCCGCCACCCGTCAGTGGACTAATTGGTTATCACTGTTCATTGTTGCAGTGATTCGAACGGAAAAGGGGGAGGTCTTAGGGATGAAAGGTATTATCTCATACGGCGGATATCTCCCGCTCAACAGGATCAGGAGGGAGACAGTTTTTGAGGCCATGGGCTGGCTCCATCAGGCTGGCTATATGAAAGGAGAGAAGTGCGTAGCCAATTTCGATGAAGACAGCGTTACCATGGCTGTGGCAGCGGGCATGAACTGTTTGAGGGGATATGATCGGGAGATAATTGATGGTCTTTACTTTGCCACGACTACGGCACCTTTCAGAGAAAGGCGGGGAGCCGATATCATAGGCACCGCATTAGACCTTGCCGGAACAACAAGAAAGGCGGATTTCACGGATACAGTCAGTGCCGGTACAACTGCTTTAATAGCAGCGCTCGAGAGCATCGCTTCCGGCTCGGGCAGACAAATGCTCGTCTGTGCATCGGATGCCCGACTCGGTAAACCGGGCGGTTCTCAAGAGATGACCTTTAGCGATGGAGCGGCGTCGCTTTTGGTGGGAGACGAAGGGGTCATCGCAAACTGGGAAGGAAGCTACAGTGTCTCCTACGATTTCCCCGACCATTGGAGAGCTGAGGATGATAAGTTTGACAGGGCATGGGAGGAGCGGTTTGGAAGGGAGGAAGGGTACCGAAAGTTCCTACCCGAGGCCATTTCCGGCCTTCTAGCCAGGCAGAATCTGCGGGCAGAAGAGGTAACAAAGGTGATCTATCCGGGCATCTATCCCCGGGATCATGCCACCATTGGCAAGAAATTGGGATTTGAACCAGGGCAAATTCACGAGCATCTCATGAACAACATGGGAAATACGGGCACAGCCTACCCTCTCATGCTCCTGATCTCGGCACTTGAGGAGGCGAGCCCGGGAGATACCTTACTCGTGGCGGGATATGGTAACGGCAGTGACGCGCTCTTGTTCAGGGTAACTAAGGAGATAAGAAGGATAAAGGAGCAAAGGCGTAGTATAAAGAGCTATCTGGATTCCAGAAAGGATTTGAAGAACTACGAACAATATCTCGCATTTCGGGGGCTCATATCGCCGGAGGGAGGCATTCGGGCCGAAGTGAACCCTTACACAGCCCTGTCTTTGATTTGGAGAGACAGGAGAGAGGTGCTGGGCCTGTGCGGAACGCGTTGCAAGAGGTGCGGCACACCCCAGTATCCGGTGCAGCGGGTCTGTGCTAACCCCGACTGCGGGGCAATTGACGACGTGGAGCCGTACCGGTTTTCAGATAAAACGGGCATGGTATTCAGCTTCACGAGTGATCTCTTGGCCTTTACGCCTAGTCCACCCGGCATATATGCAGTTGTTGATTTTGAGGGAGGCGGCAGGTACTGGTTTGACGTTACGGATTGCGATGCCGAATCCATGTCGATCGGCATGCCTGTCGAGATGAGTCTGAGAAGAAGATACGTTGACGAGCGAGGGGGAGTCATTGGCTATTTCTGGAAGGCGATTCCAATAAGGTAAGGCGCAAGGTTAAAGAATCTCACTGAACCCAATAAAAACAATACGGGGAAATGAGGATGGCAGGAGGGATAAAGGACAAGGTTGCTATTATCGGAATGGGTTGCACCCAATTCGGAGAGCAGTGGGATAAAGGCTCTGAGGATTTGATCGTTGAGGCGTTTACCGAGGCCCTTGAGGATGCCGGGGTTGAGAAAGTGGATATCCAGGCCGCCTGGTATGCCTCTTGTTACGACGAAGTGAATGTTGGCAAGTCGGCATTACCGCTGAGCAGGACCCTCAAGCTTCCTTTCATACCGGTTACCAGGATTGAAAACCTGTGCGCCAGCGGTTCGGAGGCAATACGGGGAGCGGTGTACGGGGTTGCCTCCGGTGCCTATGATATTGCACTGGCCCTCGGTGCGGAAAAGCTCAAGGATACGGGATATGGCGGTCTTCCCGAAATGAACACGATCCTGGGCACTAAGAACAGGGTTATTTTCCCCGGCATAAGCGCCCCCGGTGCCTTTGCCATGCTGGCTAATCGGTATTTTTCCAAATACGGATTGTCCATAGAGCAAGGAAAGCGGGTTTTGGCCAAGATCTCGATTAATAGCCATAGAAACGGAGCCAAGAACTCCAAGGCCCACCTGCGCAAGGTTATCACGGAAGACGACGTCTTAAACGCACCTATTGTTGCCTCCCCCCTTGGGCTTTTTGACTGCTGCGGGGTAAGCGATGGGGCAGCAGCGGCTATCGTGTGCCGGGCAGATATGGCCAAGGGGTTCAGGCCTGACCCCGTGTTCATCAAGGCCCTTCAGATCGGGGTCAGTTCAGGTGAGGAGCTGGGGTATACTGTATGGGACGGCACTTCTGTTGAGACGACCACCAGAACTGCGGTCAGGGCATATGAAGAGGCGGGAATCAAGAACCCCAGAAAAGAGATCAGCATGATGGAATTGCACGACTGTTTTTCCATCACCGAACTGGTAACCTATGAGGACTTGCAGATATCGCCTCGGGGAAAGGCAAGAAACGACGTTGAAGCCGGGTTCTTTGCCACAGACGGCAAGATCCCTTCGCAGCCCGACGGGGGGTTGAAGTGCTTTGGTCACCCCATCGGCGCGTCCGGACTCAGGATGCTTTACGAGATGTACAAGCAGCTGCAGGGAAAGGCCGAGGAACGACAGGTCAAAGACCCCAAGATCGGTCTTACCCATAACCTAGGCGGCTTCCCGCAGATGAATGTCGTGAGCGTGGTTATCGTAGGATTGTAGATTATTATTGGAGGAGAAAGGAGAGAACCATGGATTTCACGCTGTCAGGTGAGAGCAAGATGATGATCAAGGCCGCTCGGGAGTTTACTGAGCGAGAAATCGAGCCGATTATCCCCAAGATAGAGGAAGATGATGAGCTTCCCGAAGACCTGTTGGAGAAGTTTGCCAAAGCCAAGATGCTGGGCATGATGGTCCCCCGTGAATATGGCGGGATTGGGTCAAGTGCCCTTAACGTTATTCTCATCGCCGAGGAGTTGGCAAAAAGCGCATCAGCGGCACCCTTTATGATGGCTATGAACAACAGCGTTGCCGAGACAATCTATCACTGGGGATCGGAGGAGGTGCGAAAACGGTTTATCCCCCCTCTCTGCGACGGTTCCTGCTATGCGACTATGGCATTTACGGAACCGGGCACCGGCTCAGACCCGACCGCGGTGACCACTATTGCCACCCCCGACGGTGACTCTTATATCCTGAATGGCACCAAGCGATTTATTACCGTGGGGCACAAGAAGGGGTACGGGATCTTCTATGCCAAGGATGAGACCGGAAGGATTACGGCGTTTATTGTGGACAAGAGCTCCGAGGGCTACACTTGGTCTAAGCCGTGGGCCCTGATGGGTCTTGCCGGTCAGGGATTGGTCGATGTATTCCTGAAAGACATGAGGGTCCCGGCAGGCAACATCCTCGGCGAGAAAGGCAAGGGATTTCATATCCTGCTCAGGTGGATCTCCGGCGAGAGGATTCAGCAGATGGCGTTCATGGTTGGCATGGGGCAGGCGTGTCTGGATGAGTCGTTGAAGTTCGCACAAGAGAGAATGGTGAGGGCAAGGCCCATGACCGCCATGCAGGGATTCCAGTGGATGCTGGCTGAGATGTATGCCTCGATCGAGGCCTGTAGATGGTGGACCTATCGGGTCGCCTGCAAGCAGGACGAAGGAGGTGATTTTCAGGTAGATTCTGCTGCTCTCAAACTCTTCGTGGTTCCAGCCATCCAGGAGGTTGCCAGAAAGGCCTTGCAGATTCACGGGTCTTACGGCTATTGCAAGGACTATAAGATAGAAAGGCTTTATAGAACCATTGCTCATGCGGGCATTACTGCCTCAAGCACCGAGCTCCAGAAGACCATCGTTGGTTCAGCACTATCAAGATCGAAGGTAGCCTAGGGACTCCCTAAGATCTATATCGAGGTCTTGGATGAGATTAATCTTTGCATTTCCTATCCGAATCTCTGGTATTCTACATCATTCGTCACCAGGATGGATTCTCGTTTGGAGGTACACATCTTCTGCCTATTTTTTCACGTATCGACGTTCGTCAAAAAGAATCGGCAAAGGCTTTCGTTAGGCTAATACAAACAAGAGAATAATAATTGACACTAAAGAAACCCTTTGATACCTAAAAAGCGAGGGTATGTTCTTCTCATATCTAACAAAGAACGCCAATGCCCAAGCCCAAAAAAGCTTCAAAGAGCAAACACCAGGTTCAGGAATCCCCAGACGACGACCTGGGTATTGCCTCCACCCAAAATCTTCCCTTGGTTGAAAGAAGGCACCAACAGATCGTAGATGGGGCTGCAAGGTATTTTTCAAGAAGGGATACCACCCCACCACTACCCGCGACATTGCAAAAGCATGCGGCATGTCCATCGGACAGCTCTATCATTACATCTCTTCCAAAGATGACGTGCTGTACCTGGTACATAAACACATGCAGAGGGTCTGGTATGAGTACTTAGAAAAATCAAACTTCGGCGAAATCGACGATCCATTGCAAAAACTCACTGAAGCCCTCCGTCATTCCCTGCTCTTTATGATCGAAAACAAAAAGTTGATTCAATTCATCTATTCGGAAAGCAAATATCTCGACAAGAAGCACTTACGCATCGTTCTGGATATGGACTATCAAAACGTGGTCGGCTTCTGGCGTGGCCTCTTAAAGGAGGTAGATACGGTAAAACCGCTCCAAGACAATTCGGATTTCTTAGGCAGCGTCATTGCATATCTCCTGGTCTTTCTGGCCTTACGGGGTTGGACCTTAGAGGAGAAGCCAAACATGAAGCATGTGGATTCCTTGGTTGACTTTATCTTACGGGGTGTGGGTGCCATGTAGGGAGGCTGTTACCAAGCCAAGCACTCTTTCTGTGTTTTAGAAAGTCACTGTGCCCTGATCTTTGCCATTTTATCAACGGTTCTCAAGGCAGATAGAGGAGATCTGCAACGTGGTTTCTAATCTGAAAGAGCTCAAAGCGGAACTGGTCATCATCGGTGGCGGCGGTGCCGGCCTGGCAGCTGCTGTGGCTGCGGCAGAGAAGGGGAAGCGGGTATAACTATTGGAGAAACGAGGCCTTGGTGGTAATTCTGCGATTGCCTTTGGTATTTTTGCAGCCGAAAGCCCGACCCAGAAGCAGCTGAATACTAATAACAAGGATGGGCTTGGGAGATTGCCACGTGGGATGAGGCCAATATACGGTGAACGCAAAAAGGAAGGGGGTGATGCATTATCAGGCACAAAGGAGTTTAGTCTGTAATAAGGCTGGCTTCCGTTTCATTAATCTTAATATAGAGGAGGGCTTGAGATGGCGAAAAAAGCATTACTTATAATAATTGGTCTTTGTCTTACAATTAGCTCGGGCATGGTTGTATCAACTCCCGCTTTTTCACAACCAATAGAACTTACCGTTAACGACCACAATCCGCCGCCTTCAACTGTTGCTCAGGCTTGGGATGCTTGGGGAAAATGGGTTGAGGAGCGGAGCAAAGGCAGGCTCAAGGTAACGATCCACCATGGGGGGGCATTATTAGCGGAAAAAGAGGCGTATAGAGGCACGGAAACTGGTGTGTGTGATATGGCCCACTACGTTGTGGACCGTCGGGAGGGTTTTCTGCTCAGCACCGTTACGACGTTGCCCTTTCTGGGCATGCCCGCCCAAATGGAGGCCGGCCAGTTATGGATGGAGCTTCTGAACAAGTTTCCCGAAATGGCCAAGGAATGGGAGGGGGTAAAGATAATCGGGATATTTATGATGCCCCCTACACACATCCACACCAAGAAGAAGGCGGTAGAGACCCCGGCGGACTTGAAGGGTATGAAGATCCATGGCGCGGAGTATGCCCTTGTTCAAACGATGGATGCGGCAGGTGCCTCTCCGGTTCAATTAGACATAACTGAGATGTATACGGGGTTGGAAAGGGGGATACTCGACGGGGTCATGAATCATTTCCCCGTATGCTTTATCTTCAAGGTGTTGGAACTTACGCAGTATCATACGGTATTTGGCGATGGAGGCATAAACATGACCCCCATGTTTGCCATCATGAACCCTAAAAAATTTAACAGCCTTCCCCCCGACCTTCAGAAGATAATGGAAGAATCGGGTAAGGTGTGGACAGAGGAGCAGAAGAAGTTGGATTTTCCGCTGCAAGACACGGCAGTTGGTTTCTGTAAAGGAAAGAACCATACCTTTACGAATCTGACCCCTCAGGGGATAAAGGTGTGGTATGACCTGGTTAAAAAGCCCATCCACGATAAATGGATAGCAGATGCCGAGGCCAAGGGGCTGCCAGGCAAAGCTGTATATGAAGAGGCTCTAAAACTAATAACAGAGTATCAGAAGAAGTAAAAGACAAAATAATTGAATCCCCTCACGGCGGGTTGCCACTTGCAGCGCATCGTGAGGGGATCAATTGATGTAATGACATTGTAGCTCAGCATCCCCTTTGAAAGGAGGCAGAGAGGTGAAGGCAATTCGCTTTGTGAGCCGTTGGTTGGGGTACATCGCGGCGGTGATTCTGGGGATTATGATGATGCTCACGGTGGTCGATGTCTTCTTTCGTTACGTCCTGAATGCACCGCTAACGGGGGCCATCGAAGTATCCGAGCTTTTGATGGTGGTCTTGGTTTTCCCGGCATTAGGATGGATTGCGATAGAACGGAGTCATATACGGGTAGACCTGCTCGTATCTACCTGGCCACCAAGGGTTCAGCTGATAGTGGAGATCATCATCCTGCTTTTAACCCTGGGTACGTTTGTCATTATAACCTGGCAGAGCATCCTGGAGTCGAGGCAGGTGGACATGACAACTTCCCTCCTTTCCATCCCGGAGGCCCCATTCCATTGGGTAATGACAGTGGGATTTGCCATGCTGTGCCTAGCAATCGTGAGCCTTGTGGTTGAGGATGTAGCTTCTTTAGGAGAGCAAAAGAGAGAGGGAAAGAGGAGATGACCCCTGAAATAATCGGCCTTATCGGCCTACTGATTATGATTGCGCTTCTATTTGCCGGGATGTGGATCGGTGCGGCTATGGCCATGATCGGCTTCCTCGGCTATCTCTTCATCATGGGCATGGGACCGGCCTGTGGCATGGTCGCTCAGATCCCCTTCACAACGATGGCCAGCTACGTTTTAACTACGGTCCCCCTGTTTATACTGATGGGGTCGTTTATCGCCAACACGCGTGTAGGTAAGGATCTCTTTGACACAGCATATGCCTGGGTAGGGCAGCTGCGGGGAGGGCTGGCTATGGCTACCATTTTTGCCTGTGCTCTTGCAGGCTCGATCCTGGGCGTCAGTGGACCAGCAGCAATTACCATGGGTAAGGTGGCCTTGCCGGCCATGAGAAGATACAAGTACGACGACACCCTGGCTACCGCCTCTATTTGCGCCGCAGGTACCCTGGCCTTTCTTATTCCACCCAGTGTTGCATTCATCATCTATGGCCTTCTCACTGAGCAATCTATCGGGTTGCTGTTTGCGGCTGGCGTGTTACCGGGAATACTGCTGGCTGGCCTCTTTGTCCTTACCATTTCGATCCTGACGGCACGACACCCGAACTTGGGGCCAGCGGGACCCAAGACGAGCTTTAAGGAGAAAATCGTATCGCTGAAAGGCGTCTGGCATGCGTTGATCCTCTTTCTCATAGTTTTTGGTGGCATATACGGAGGTGTCTTTACCCCTACTGAAGCGGGGGGAATTGGCGCGTTTGGGGCTCTCGTTGTCACCGCCGTCACCGGCCAGCTCACCCTCAAATCCTTTCGTGATTCCCTTCTGGACGCTACGAAGGTTTCGGGTATGGTCATGCTCCTCATTATCGGTGCTTATATTTTGATGAAGTTTATGGCTGTCAGCAAACTCCCTTTTGCCCTGAGCGAATTTGTTGCCCAGAGTGGCTTGCCACGACTGGCAGTTTTCGCATGCATAGTGCTCCTGTACATCGTGCTTGGCATGTTTTTGGACATTTTTTCTGCTGTCATCGTCACTATCCCGGTGATCTACCCGCTGATCGTATCATTAGGGTTTGACCCGATATGGTTCGGAGTCACCGTGGTGATAGTATGCGAGGTAGGGCTGATTACCCCACCAGTGGGCATGGATGTATTTCAGGTTAGTGGAGCCACTGGCGTGCCGACGTTCACCATATTCCGAGGCGTGTGGCCCTTTGTTGTGGCGTCCCTTGTTTGTATCCTTATCCTTGCCATCTTCCCACAGATTGCCCTGTTCTTGCCCAGCACGATGATGGTTAAATAGGAGGTAGAAGCTGAAGCAGTCAGGTCCATGGTGACCAGTGCCGAGATGTTTTTCCGCGCCGCCATGGAGAGAAAGGAGTCCAGGGGCTGGCACCTAAGTGAAGATTACCCTGAGATTGATAACAAGAACTGGCTTAAGTGGATAATTATCCAGAATAAAAATGACGAGATGGTCATATCGACCGAGAATGTACCGGTTGAAAGGTATCCAATCAAACCCTGACGTCTATGGCAGATGGTCGATCAGCCTATACTCATTATTCGATTTGCGAGGGAAGGCATTGCTTTTTAGAAGGTTACCGATCATTGCCGTAACTCCGTAACTAAGCTGTGCCGAAAAATATGAATATCTTTTTTTGACGTGGAATTCTCCTGACCGGCGAGACCATGAAATCGTTTCTGGAGAGACTGGCGGGAGGGCGCCGTTCTTTTCGCGACTTGGGTATGGGGGAAACCGCAGCCCTGAGCCTGTCGAAGGGAATGCGGAGGGGGCAAGGATCCCCCGTAGCCAAGTCGCTGAAAAAACAAGCCCGTGAGCCTTGGAACGAAAGAAAGGGTTTCATGGTATTCGCCTATTTCAATTGAGAATGTTTTGCGGAGTTAAAGCAATAATCGAAAAGGTAATTTCAAAGTTGGATCAATAACCACAAGGGGAAAGCAGAGATTAAGCTTGAAAAAACCCCTATGACAGTATATAAATCACCCATCCTGAACCATACATCGGCCTGCAGAAAAACGAAGCGATAAAATGCCCCCTTTCCAAGATATGAGAGAAAGGCTTGAGACCCTCAATAAGATCGGGATCGCTCTGTCGAGCGAGACCGACCTGAGTCTCCTGCTCGAACTGATCGTAAGAGAGACACGCTCGTTTACCAATGCCGATGCTGGCAGCCTTTACCTGGTTGACGAGGATAATGAGGTACTTCATTTCGAGGTTGCACAGAACGATACACTCAGAAAAAGGGCCGATATGAAACCGGAGACGTTCAAGCCGTACTCCCTTCCCCTTACCAAAGATAGTATTGCCGGATACGTGGCCATAACCGGTGAAACCCTAAATATCCCAGACGCTTACAGTCTCTCTCCGGAAGCTGGGTTCGAATTTAACCGAGACTTCGATAAAAGAAATAAATACAGAACCAAATCGATGTTACTCGTGGCAATGAAGGACACGGAGGGGAAGATTATTGGTGTCCTTCAGCTGATAAATTCGCTTGATGACGATGGAAACGTCGTCTCTTTTGATCCAAGCATAGAATCCCTGGTCTCATCTCTGGCCTCACAGGCCGCGGTGGCCATCAAGAACGCACAGCTCATCAAGGAGATAAAGGCTGTTTTTGAGGCCCTTATCCAGTATTCCGTGTCTGCAATTGATGCGAGGAGCCCCTTCACGGCCGGGCACTCAAAGGGTGTCGCCAAGTATACTATGGCTTTGGCAAGGGCCATCAATGAAACCCACGATGGTCCTTACGGGGCTGTCTTCTTAAGCCCTGCTGAGCTTGAAGAGCTCAACTATGCAGCGTGGCTTCACGATATCGGTAAGATAGGCGTTAGGGAATGGGTGCTTGATAAACGGAGCCGCCTTGCAGAGTCTGAAACACAGGCCCTTATAAGCCGTTTTGAAAGTATCAAAGCCTTGGCCATAATGGAAACGCAGGAAAAAAAGGCGGCCTTGGCGCAAGGCGGGGGAGGAAGTAAGAAAGAGATCAATGCCCTCGATGAAGAGCTGCGCCGTCAGCTGGGGCAAATCGATGAAGACCTAGCGTCTATTAAAGAGATCAATGCCAGCAACTATCTGGATGATCAGGGGCTCGAGAAACTAAAGGAGATTCGACGGAAAAAGTACATGGGTTTGGACGGGCAGAGGAGCAATTATTTGTCTGATTTCGAATTTGAAAACCTCTCAGTAAGAAAAGGAAATCTGACCAAAGGCGAGGTAGAAGAAATTCAATCCCATGTCGTTCACACCGAAAACATCGTCAACAAAATACCCTTCAAGGGTTCCCTCAAGAGGGTTCCCACCTTTGCCGCAGGGCACCATGAAATGCTCGATGGATCGGGTTATCCCAAGCACTTGCAGGCCGAGGACATCCCCCTTCAGGCGAGAATAATTACGGTAGCCGATATCTATGAGGCATTAATAGCCAAAGACAGGCCTTACAAGAAGAGCATGGATTTAGCCAAGTCCTTGGCTATACTGGAGGAAGAGGCCACAAAGAAGAGGCTTGATAAGGCGCTGGTAAAGATTTTCATCGAGAACAAGGTTTACGAAGCCACATAAGTTCAGCCCAATCCCCTAACCATGGACATAAAGAGAGACTATTACGAGGATATTCAGTTCCTTGACAGTAAGGTGCTCTGGTTCTGGTTTCTCATGCTCATTGCCGCCTTGACTACCTTTCCATTTGTGGCATCAAATTACCACATTTACATGGCCAACTACATGGCAATCAACGTTCTGGTTGCGGTGGGCCTAAATATCTTGGTAGGCTACGCGGGCCAGATATCTCTTGGCCATGCGGGCTTCTTCGCCATTGGGGCCTTTACCACCGTGCTCCTGATGGGGAAGCTTTCTTTCCCCTTTCTTGGTGCTCTCATCGTCGGAGGGCTCCTTTCAGCCCTTTTTGGTTTCTTCCTTGGACTCCCTGCATTGAGGTTGGAGGGACCGTATCTGGCTATTGCTACCCTTGGTTTTGGTATGGCCATTACTCAGATTATAGGTCGGTG
>CP070657.1:2288279-2292695 GCA_020355085.1 Deltaproteobacteria bacterium | reverse complement strand
CGATGAGGTGAAAGAGCCTCAACATCACACCACCGGTCGGCCTGATGCTGGCTTTCTCACTAGGTTCGAGCTAGATCCCCGCTCCTTTAACAACCTCGTAGTTTTTATCTTTGAGGCTGATGACCCCGTCGCCTTCAATCAGGTAAATGGGCTGGTGCTTATCCTGTAGTGACTCGGCATCGAAATGCCCGGCCCAGAAGGCCACAAGCATATCATATCCGAAGGGGGTGTCAATGCCCTTACCGGTTTCTTACCGGTTTCCGAAAATCCCAGGCGCTAAGCATTTTGTGGCTTCATACTGGGAGGTCTATACTCACCTTTTAGGAAGCGCACAATCAGGGAGGCAATATCCTTGGTGTGACGCTCCAGTTCGGCCCTTGCTCCTTTCGGATCGAAGCTGGCTGGATCGCCAAAGTACCCCAAGGGGGTCACCTTTCTAGCTTCATCCCCTCCGTTTGCCCAAACCATCAGATCTTCAAGTTTCAGATCCGTCGATTTGAGCGTTTTGGCGAGTTCCGTATCCACATGGTCCGGAAAATAAGCGGCCATGAGGCCTGTCTCGAATGACTCTGCGTGGATCTCAAGATATTCTGACCGAGGTGCATGGGGAAAACCATCTTGTTGCACAAGAACGTAAGGCTCGTCGCCGGTCATCTTCAAACGTCGGACATCGAAAGCCCGTAGAATAGAGTAAGCCATGACACCACTATCAACTCGTGCCTCGCGAATCGCTTCTAAAATAGCCATAAGGTGGGCTTCATCTCCATGCCAGTTCAGACTGAACACATAGGTAAATCCCCACCGCCTCAAACACGCCAGAATATCGTAGAGCAGTGCTTTCATGGTGTCTTTCCTTACCGTAAATGAACCGGGGAAGGAACCCGTGGCATTGTTAATACCCCAATAGTAAGGCGGCGCAATCAAGGCCTTGATGCCCTGGTCTTCGAGGTTTTTTTTTGCAAGCCTGCATGAGAGAACACTGCATAGGGTATCTACCCCCAGTCCCATATGAGGCCCGTGTTCCTCTATGACACCGGTTGGCAACAGCACGATTGCGTCCTGCTCAGCCGCTTTTTCAATTTCAGGCCAGGGCATTTTTACCATAGTCTCGTCAAATATGGAGTTGCCCATTGAATAATTACCTCCTTCTCCGAGTCTTTCTTAAATAAGCCAGCCTTATGAGCGATCTCTCCTCTAAAGGATAAGCCAATATATCATTGTCCAGCACCACTAAACAACCCTCGTCTATAAGGCAAGAGGTCACATCTGCCTCACCCTGTTATTTCTTTGAGGGGTAATATCTCCTTGATTTATCAAATGGCTTTCCCTAAAACTCAAACATTAAAACAGCGATGAAGCAGAACCGATACTGCTTCAACTACGAAAGAGGTTCATTCGCAACAGGGGCTTTAATGAGTGATAATCCAAGAGCAAGGGTGGGTAGATGAACCTTCACGGAAAATATTGGAATCCCGTTATCGAGACACTCCCGGTTGAAAGGCTTCGGGAGCTTCAACTCAAGAAATTCAAAAGGGCCGTGCAATGGGCCTACAATAAATCGCCTTTTTACAGACGAATATACACGGAAGCAGGGCTTGAACCGGGGGATATAAAGACCCATGAAGATATCCGGCGTGTCCCCAAAGTGGAGAAGGGCATGCTGAGGCAAGCCCAAATGCGAGAACCCTTCCCGTATGGAGATATACTCTCAGTCCCCCTGAGGGAGGTGACCACCTTTCGCCAGACTAGTGGAACTACGGGCACCCCTGTGTACCATGCTGATTCCTGGCAGGACATGGAATGGTATTCTGAGACCTGGGCCTACGTTCTATATGCGCACGGTCTTCGTGACACCGACAGAGTATTCGTACCCTTTGGCTATAACATCTTCGTCGCGTTCTGGGGCGCCCACTATGCTGCCGAGAAGATAGGATGCGAGGTGGTTCCGGGGGGCGTTCTGGATACTCAGGCCAGGGTCCTTAAGATGAAAGAACTCAACTGCACTGCATTTATGGCTACCCCCACCTATGTATTGGGCATGGCGGATACTGCGCGCAGGAAATTGGGAATCGATGTGGCCACGGAACTCAGCATCCAAAGGATTACCTGCGCGGGAGAACCAGGCGCATGTATTCCGGCAACCAAAAAGAAGATGGAGGAGGCGTGGGGCGCCAAGGTTTATGATCATATCGGGGCCACGGAGAGCGGTGCCTGGAGCTATGAGTGTACCGAGCAGCCAGGGGGATTGCACGTTAACGAGGCCTTCTTCCTGGTTGAAATCGAAGATCTGGAAACCGGCCAGATTACCGATGAACCCAACAAGCCGGGCAAGATGATCATCACAGCCCTGGACCGGAGTGCTAAACCTTGCATACGATTCGACTCCAAAGATGTCATACGATGGTCAGGGCAAACCTGTGGCTGCGGCAGGACCTTTCGCCTCACGGATGGAGGGGTGATGGGGCGGGCCGATGACATCACCAAGGTAAAGGGGGTTCTCTTGGCACCCACGGCCATCGAAGAGGTGGTTAGAAGCATTTCAGAGCTGAGTGATGAATACGAAGTGCTCGTTACAAAAAAAGGTGATATAGACGATATTCTTTTAAAGGTAGAGCTGCTTCCCGGCAAAGAGGGGCAAGAGAAAAACGTCCTTACTCATCTCAAGGATCAACTGCGGCTGAAAACCAACCTGGGCTACCGCATTGAGGTGCATCCCTATGGATCCCTGCCCAGATACGAACTGAAGGCCAAGAGATTCAAGGATCTGCGAAAGAAGGATGCTTAGCCACTTTTCCTTTGGTGTGGCTCTGCGTTACGTGATTTGGAGGTATTGCCCGCAGCCCGTCGATCAGCATACGGCTCACCTCTTGGTGGTGTTCGAGGAGATCGTACTTCTCATCCTTAAGCAGCCATCGGGTCACCATGTGCTCGAGGGTGCCCAGGATTAAATGGCGCAGGATGTAGATGTCTGTATCCTGTCGAATGACGCCTTCATTCTGTCCTTCCAGTATGATATCCATCACCTGGCTGACCGATTGCTTGAGGAAACCGTAGGTTTCCGTCTTAACAAAGCTCTTGCTCACCCGCATCTCGAGCATCAGTATTCTTCCATACCCGGGGTTCGTCTCGAAAAAATAGAGAAAGTACCATACGAATTTCCGGATCTTGTTAAAGGCCCCCGAAATTCCCTCGAGATGTAATTCGAGCTGACTTCGGAATTCGTTCGTTTTTTCTATGGGGATGGAGAAAAACAGGTCTTCCTTATTCTTGAAATACTGATAGATCGTTCCATCGGCAACAGCCGCCTTTTGAGCTATTTCGGAAATACTTGCGGTCTTGAAGTCTTTCTTACTGAAGACTTCAATGGCCGCCTGGATGATGGATTTTCTTCTGATGACCTTCTTGGACATGCTACGTTTCGGATTGTTGCCGCCTGTGGGAGGCATCGGCAAAAAGAGCTGCACCGAGAGCTACAGTTAAGGTGGGATCCCATTCGGGTTTAGGATCCAACATGCCTAACTCAAGGATACTTTCCAACCAATGTATTATTCCGAAATTCTTGGTTAGTCCTCCAATGATTACAAAATCCTTTTTCACGCCTAATCTACCCACTAATATGCTGATTCTCCTGGCCATACCATAGTGATAAGCTGCTATTATTTGTACCAGCGGTACTTTGCTTCGTATTAAATCGAGGGCTTCGGATTGAGCATACACGGCGCAAAAGTCACTGAGCTTTGGGAACTCATCGGATTGAAGGGCGATGTTTCCAATCTCGGTTACGTTTTTGTTAACCAGATCAGCAAATGTTTCCGTATAGCGTCCAATACCCGCGGCACATTTATCGTTCCACAGGAAAGCGGTTGCTCTGCCTTTTTCGGTGCAGTGAATTACCCTGCAGCTTTCACCTCCAGCATCCAGCACCGTACGCACCGATGGGCCCCAAATGTGAACCGCCCCTGCGGCGCCGCACGCAATTTCAGTTATGGTTTCACGTGCAAACGGGACCTGGCTCCTCCCACGACCGGTTGCCACGAGGTAATGGATGTTTTCTAGCGTTAAACCGGTATTAGCCAAGGCCGCGTTTAGAGCACTGGAAGCGGATTCTTTGGGCTTGCTGGTTCTTACATGAGAAAATGCATATGGTTTTCCATCCAGCAGTATCACAGCCTTTGAACTCACGGCTCCAATGTCCACTCCGGCTGCTATCACCGTGGCCTTTGTCCAATCCAGCTCTTCGTTGACTGTGGCGTACTCGTTCATTTTTCTCCCTCATAACTAATCACCGCACCGATTGCACCCACGTATTCCGGAAGGTTCAATACGCTTACATCCTGGTTTATCAAGCTCGGAAGGTGCTTAATCACCGCTTGAGATTTGGCTAATCCTCCAGCTACCACGACCTCTTTTGTGAGG
>CP070657.1:2283533-2288179 GCA_020355085.1 Deltaproteobacteria bacterium | reverse complement strand
GCAAGAGGCCTCTGAGAGGTGGAGAAACAGCGATGAAATCATCGTGTTAGTGCCAACCATGGGGTTTCTGCACGAAGGCCATCTTGAACTCTTGAGGGTTGGTCGAGAAAAAGGCGATAAACTGGTAATGAGCCTCTTCGTTAATCCTACCCAGTTCGGCCCTCAGGAGGATTATGAGAAGTATCCTCGGGATACGGAAGGAGACCTGGAAAAGGCCGGCTCCGAGGGAGTGGACGCCGTGTTTATGCCAAGTGCGATGGAGATGTATCCCCACGGTTTCCAGACTACCGTGGCCGTGGAAGAGGTCACCAAGTACCTCTGCGGAAGATCCAGGCCCGGGCATTTTGCAGGGGTCACTACCGTGGTTGCAAAGCTCTTTAACATAACAAAACCGCACCGTGCTATCTTCGGTGAAAAGGATTATCAACAACTCGTTGTGATCAGGCAAATGGTTAGGGACTTAAACATGGGCATTGAAATCATAGGGGTTCCAACCGTGCGAGAGCAAGACGGTCTTGCCATGAGCAGCAGGAACACCTACTTGACTCCCCATGAAAGGGAGTCGGCTTTGAGCCTGAAAAAGGGAATGGATATGGCCAGCGCTATGGTAGAGAAGGGGGAAAAAGACTCAGCCAAGATCATAGGTGCCGTACGGGAGTTGATTCTGAGTCATCCGTTCACCGAGATCGACTATGTGACCATTTGCAATCGGGAGGATCTAACCGATATTGAAACAGTTGAGGAGCCTGCCCTTCTGGCACTCGCCGTTAAAGTAGGAAGGGCACGGTTGATCGATAACCGCATTCTAAGTCACCGCTGAAACCGATACCTAAGAGGCTTGAACGCTCCTGCTTAACCTGCCCCAATTGGTTCCGGCTGTTTACAAAGCAGTTTTTGTGATTATGTTTTCATCGCGGTGGCCGATGCAGCGCTAACGCGCATGGATGGTACTACTTAACCGAGAGGGGAATAGAATATGAACATCGATTATTTGTTTACGTCCGAGTCCGTTGCAGAGGGACACCCAGACAAGGTAGCTGATCAAATCTCCGATGCCATACTGGATGCGATTCTGGCCCTTGACAAAAAAGGGAGGGTTGCATGCGAAACCATGGTTACAACCGGCATGGCAATTATCGCCGGAGAGATAACAACGGACTGCTATGTGGAAATGCCCGAGATTGTCCGAAACACCATAAAGGAGATAGGATACAACGATTCATCCATGGGCTTCGACTGGGAAACCTGTGCTGTCGTTACGAGCATTGATAAACAGTCTCCTGATATAGCACAGGGGGTTAACGGCGCTGGTCTTTTCAAGGAGCAAGGTGCTGGTGATCAGGGGCTCATGTTCGGATACGCGTGTACCGACACCCCCGTTTTGATGCCCATGCCCATTTACCTGGCACACAATCTCGCTCAGAGGCTTGCCCACGTTCGAAAATCGGGCAAGCTCGCATGGCTGCGGCCTGACGGAAAAACCCAGGTCACCGTCAGGTACGTAGACGGAAAACCCACCACTGTTCATACGGTTGTTATTGCAGCCCAACACTCACCGGATGTTGACTACGATACCCTGAAAGAAGCAATCGTCGAAGAGGTGATCAAGACGGTCATCCCGCCGGAGATGTTGGACAAGGAAACCCAGTTCTTCGTCAATACTACGGGCAGGTTCGTAACCGGTGGCCCCTTGGGAGATTGCGGCATGACGGGCAGGAAAATCATCATGGACACCTATGGCGGGTTCGGGCACCACGGCGGCGGAGCATTCTCGGGCAAGGATCCGTCAAAGGTGGATCGAAGCGCCTCATACTTGTGTCGCTACATCGCAAAGAACATCGTTGCCGCCGGTTTGGCAGAACGGTGCGAGATCCAGATCGCTTACACCATCGGTAAAGCCGAACCGGTTAGCCTGATGGTCGACACTTACGGAACCGGCGTTGTGCCCGGCGCGGAGCTGACGAAAATGGTAAAAAAGGAGTTCGATCTGAGGCCTCGACCCATCATCGAACAACTGGACCTGCTGCGGCCCATATACAAGAAAACAGCCTGCTACGGGCACTTCGGGCGAGAACTCGAGGAGTTCACCTGGGAAAAGACCGATCTGGTCGACAAGCTGAAAAAGGCTGTATAGAGCTTTGAAAGCTATAAGTGCCTAAAATTAAAAGTTAATGTGCAATAAAAGATGAGATGACTTAAATGGAGATGCTGTATGTGCCATCTCATTCCTTGTAGCCTTACATTGGGGTATACTTTGTAACGCTTCTTACAAACAGGATATACCAAATCCTATATATAACGTTAGCTCACTTTAGGCACTTTTTATCTGTAACGGCTGAATCTTTTTCTTCCACACCTAAGGACAGCTATTCAAACCGATTAATTGATTACAGGAGACCATAACGTGGATTATGACATCAAAGACATAGGACTTGCTGATAAAGGAAAACTCAGGATAGAGTGGGCAAGCAAGAGCATGCCCGTGTTGCGTTCTGTTAGGAAAAGGTTCTCCAAGGAAAAACCGCTCTCCGGATTGCGGGTTTCGGCGTGCCTGCACGTAACAACAGAGACCGCTTTCCTGGCCCAAACCCTTAAGGCGGGGGGTGCATCGGTGACCCTTTGCGCTTCGAACCCCCTGTCAACACAGGACGACGCTGCTGCCTCGCTCGTGGCCAATGATAAGATCCCCGTTTTTTCCATAAAAGGGGAAGATACCGACACCTACTACAGTCACATCCTCGCAGCCCTCAAGCACGAGCCTCATCTCACCATGGATGACGGCGCCGATCTGGTCAGCGCCCTGCATTTTATCGCCCTCAACAAATGGGATGAGGTCTCTCCGGTGATACGGGAATGGGGTCGTTCCCTCACCCAGAAGCAAAGAGACTCGCTCATTGCTCATGTTATGGGCAGCACGGAGGAGACAACCACGGGCGTCATTCGACTCAGATCCATGGAAAAAGATGGCGTACTGCAATTTCCCGTTATTGCCGTAAACGATGCCGATACAAAACATTTGTTCGACAACCGTTACGGTACCGGCCAAAGCACTATAGACGGAATCCTCCGTGCTACCAACAGGCTTCTGGCCGGGAGCTCCTTTGTTGTCTGTGGTTACGGATGGTGCGGACGGGGAGTGGCCACGAGGGCCAAGGGGCAGGGAGCCAGGGTCATTATCTGCGAGGTAGATCCGCTCAAGGCATTAGAAGCGGTCATGGATGGATTCGACGTTATGCCAATAGGCAAGGCAGCTAAAATCGGCGATTTCTTTTGCACGCTTACCGGAGATAAAAACGCCATCCGAAAAGAGCACTTTCTCGTCATGAAAAACGGGGCCATTATCTCTAACTCCGGGCATTTTAATGTGGAACTCGACCTTCCCGGGCTTGAGGAGGCGTCTCGCTCGAAACGGAAGATCAGGGAATTCGTGGACGAGTTCACCCTTTCAAACGGCAAAAAGATATACCTGCTGGGCGAAGGAAGGCTTATAAACCTTGCCGCTGCAGAGGGACACCCTTCCAGTGTTATGGACATGAGCTTTGCCAACCAGGCCCTGACCGCCGAGTATCTGTCAAAGGAATATAAAAACCTCGACAAAAAAGTTTACCCGGTGCCCTTGCATATTGACCGGGAGATCGCCAGGCTCAAGCTCGCCTCAATGGGTGTGGAAATCGACACCCTCACCCCTGAACAGGAAAAGTACCTGTCCTCATGGGAAATGGGCACATAGCGGCCTCAATGCACGTGTTTTTGGGGCAGCCTCTCCGATGTGTCGAAATGGTTGACAGGGTTTAGCCTGAATAATATATAGGGAATATAGGGTTCTTGCTGCACAAATTCGCATGCCTGGGTGGCGGAATTGGTAGACGCAAGGGACTTAAAATCCCTCGGTCCTAGTGGCTGTGCGGGTTCGATTCCCGCCCCAGGCACCAGAATTGCTAAGGGTTTCAGCGTTTTCGCTGGAACCTTTTTTGGTGGGAAAATAGCGGATTGTAACTGTTTTGTAACCATTCGTGCCTCCAAACAGGCTGCCTGCCTTTGAGAGGCCATTCTGAGGTCAGTATCACTAAAAATATTGTATCGCTCGATCACACTCCTGGTGCTGTGATCGATACCATGGTCGCTACCCTCTCAGGGGCACCTTACCCTTACCATATTCCTAACAGCTGCCCTCCGAAACTCATGGAATAAACCGCCGATACTGACATCCTGGCAAGTCTTGTTCCAAGCTGCACTATACGCGAAAAGAAGCAGTCGTCGCTTATGCGACATTTGAAGGCTATTCCTCAGCATCAAGCGGTTACAACCCGGTGACATAGAAGGCAAAAGCCAGAATAGGCACGGTCTTCAGGTCGCGCAGGGGACTAGTCATCCTTTCGCCTTGCTCAACTTCCCCCGCGAGCAAGGGACTCGGAGGATGTGAAAGAAACCAAACAAAGAGTCTGGACGGATGAAAAGGAGTGACTGAAGTGAACTGCTTAGACCTAGGTGAGAGTTACTGGAGGAAACAAAGATCTGAAAATCATATCTCAAGACTTCTCAAGGGCTCCAGATTACGTTTCAATAGCAGTCATCAAAGGTTTGTCTGATTGCCCGATACGTTGGAGTGATATGCAATTTTGAAAAGGTGAAAATATTGCAAATAG
>CP070657.1:2278774-2283433 GCA_020355085.1 Deltaproteobacteria bacterium | reverse complement strand
TTAAACCCTTTTCGGGGAACCAATTGTGAGCCACCATCACCATGACCACGGCACCGCTGCTGAACAAGGTAGCCTATCGGAAAGAGAAAAACTGGAAAGGCTCCTGGAACATTGGATTAAACACAATGATGACCACGTAAAGACTTATCGTGAGTGGTCGGAAGAGGCAGAGGCACTTAACTTACAAGATGTGGCAACCCTTCTGGAAGAGGCCTGTGAAATAACAGCGTCCTTGAACGAGCTGTTCAAAAGGGCAATTGAAAAGCTAGACTAACAATCCAAACTTGTTGGTCTTCCGGATAGTTCGAGTAAAGACGCCCGCACTTGCCCCATGCCTGTATCATATTGCAAAGCCTTTTCTCATAGCCAATATCGCGTACGCAAATTTCCCGAGAAACCATCGCCCATCCGCTAAAGGTGCCCCAATACGTAGCTACGAAGTAACCCTTCCTTCCAAAACAAGTACACGGTGTGGCTCCCCCATCGCCTCCTAAATCCCCGAACAATAAAGTACTGGATATGCTCGTCAAGCGCTGCGTGACCTGATAGCAGGCGCCCTGAGATGGGCGGAGAAAGCAGTTTTTTATTGCTTATATCGGCAAATGTGCTAAAAATATATGTTTTAAAATCGTGAGCTTGCTTTTGGCGTTGCCGGTAACCACTAAGAAATACAATGGATAGTTACATCTCCGCTTTTATCACTTACATGAAAACGGAAAAGGGGTATTCAGAACATACGCTGAGAAATTATGAAAGCGACCTCAGACAGTTCAGCAGATTTGTCGCAGCCAAGAGAGCCACAAGCGAGTGCGATCAAGGGGTTGACCTCGCAGATTATGAGCTCGTTAGATCTTATCTTGGAGAGCTGTTTAACAGGTGCCGACGAGCCACCATAGCCCGGAAGCTTTCGGCGCTTAAATCGTTTTTCAAGTATCTGGAGTTGAGGGGATTCACTCAGCGAAATCCCGCTGCCGAGATATTTACTCCCAAACAGGAGCATTATATCCCGACGTATCTCCCGATAGACGATATGTTTGCTCTTTTAGAAAAGCCAGATAACGAAAAAGTTTTGGGAATGAGGGATCGGGCCATATTGGAGCTCTTATATTCGTCGGGTCTTAGGGTTGGGGAACTAGTTGGTTTGGACGTTGAGAACCTAGATCTTAACTCTCGGCTCGTTCGAGTCTCAGGCAAAGGCGGAAAAGAGAGACTTGTACCCGTAGGCAGAAAGGCGATCACTGCTATCAGACAGTATCTGGAGCATACAGAAGAAACCAGAAAAAAAGCGGGATACCGCAAGGATACGGGACCCCTTTTTCTCAATTATAGGGGCAGCAGGCTTTCTGCTCGCAACGTGCATAGGATGGTAAAAAAATACTCGAGAGAATGCGGTACTACGATGGAAATTAGCCCTCATTCCATACGCCACACCTTTGCGACTCATCTTCTGGACGGCGGTGCGGACCTGAGGTCAATACAGGAGTTGCTGGGGCACGCGAACCTTTCGAGTACCCAAAAATACACACATGTGAGCATAGACAAGCTCATGGAGATTTACGATAAATCTCATCCAAGAATCTGAATGTTTTCATTCTGCAGGAGGAAATCGCTTGAACACCCAAGGTAGTTCGACAGATATCTCGAATCAAGAGTTCAGGGCAACCACGATCCTTTCGGTCAGGAAGGGCGGTGAGGGCGTTATGGCCGCCGATGGGCAGGTCACTTTGGAGAATACCATTATGAAGCAGAAGGCCAAGAAACTCAGGTTTATGTACAATGACCAGGTCTTGGTGGGATTTGCCGGCGCAACGGCAGACGCCTTTGCTCTTTTTGAGAAACTTGAGGGAAAACTGGAAAAATTCAACGGAAATCTTCCTCGAGCTTCGGTGGAACTGGCAAAAGACTGGCGGACGGACAGGATTCTCCGTAGATTGGAAGCCTTGCTTCTTGCTATGGACGCGGAGCATACCCTAATATTGTCGGGCAATGGAGACGTAATCGAGCCTGATGAAGAGGTGGCTGCCATAGGTTCTGGAGGCCCCTATGCCTTGGCTGCCGCCAGAGCACTCCTTGCCCATTCGGATTTGGATGCAAAGAGCATTGCACTTGAATCGATGAAGATCGCCGCTTCGATCTGTCTCTACACCAATGAGGAATTTGAAATCAAATTCCTTTCAAATCCAACAGAGAATCAGCGGTAACAGCGCAATTTGACTCGATACGTATCCCTCAATATTAAAAGGGAGTTTCAATGGAAATGGGGGACATAGAAGAGCATAGTATGAAGGTCATGACCCCGAGAGAAATCGTCTCAGAGCTTGACCGGTACATAGTTGGCCAGGACAATGCAAAACGCTCGGTGGCTATCGCACTCAGAAATAGATGGCGCAGGCAACAGGTACCGCAGGAGCTCAGAGATGAGATAGCACCTAAGAATATCATCATGATAGGCCCGACAGGCGTGGGGAAAACCGAGATTGCAAGACGTCTGGCACGATTAGCTAATTCGCCTTTCATAAAGGTGGAGGCATCCAAGTTTACCGAGGTTGGCTACGTTGGGAGAGATGTTGAGAGCATGATCAGGGACTTGATCGAGCTCGGTGTTAATATGGCCAAACAAGAAGAACAGGAAAAGGTAAAAACCAAAGCAATGGAATCGGCAGAGGATAAGCTCCTGGACATCCTTCTTCCTAAACCGAAAAAAGAAATTGAAAAGGATCCCGAGGAAAAAAGAGAAGGCATGCTAGAGGTGGTTAGAAGCGAACCCAGTGATGCTAACTCGACTCGCGAGAAACTGAGGCGACTGTTACGAAACGGCAAACTGGATGAGCGGTATGTAGAGCTCGAAGTGACTGACAAGCCATTCCCGCTCATTGAGATATTCTCCGGTGCCGGGCTGGAAGACCTGGATATGAATGTAAAGGAGATCTTCGGGCAAATTCTGCCCACAAAGACCAAGAAAAGAAGGGTAAAGGTAAAAGAAGCGATCGATATACTGACCCAGCAAGAATCGCAGAAGCTCATTGATTTCGATAAGGTAGTAGAAAAGGCGATGCGCAGAACGGAACAGAATGGGATCATCTTCCTAGACGAACTGGACAAAATAGTCGGCAGTGATTCGACAGCCGGCCCTGACGTCTCAAGGGAGGGCGTGCAAAGGGATCTGCTTCCCATCGTGGAGGGTTCTACGGTCCTTACTAAATACGGCATGGTTAAGACGGACCACATCTTGTTCATTGCTTCCGGGGCCTTCCACGGAAGCAAGCCATCCGACCTTTTGCCTGAGCTTCAAGGTCGTTTTCCCATCAGGGTGGAGCTTAACCCCCTGACCCAAAAGGATTTCGTGAGGATATTGACAGAACCTCAAAATGCCCTGATCATTCAATATGAGGCCTTGTTGCAGACCGAAGGAGTAAAACTGGACTTCACTGAATCAGCGATCTCCGAGATAGCAAACATGGCATTCACAGCGAACGAGAGCATGGAGAATATCGGTGCCCGCCGCCTTCATACGGTAATGGAAGCACTCCTTGACGATATCTCTTTCAATGCTTCAGACACGGAAGAAAAAGAGATAACCATCGACAAGGAGTATGTGCGAGACAAACTGAGCGAGATATTAGAAGATAGAAACTTGAGCAGATATATCCTTTAGCGAACAAACCCCTCAATGAATACCGGAATGGACAGAGCGAGAATTCTTATCGAAGCAATACCCTACATAAGGGAATTGTATGGGCAGATCGTGGTCATAAAATACGGCGGTCACGCCATGGTAGATGCCAAACTCAAGAAGGGCTTTGCCTCAGATATTACCCTTATGAAATATCTCGGCATAAAGCTGGTGGTGGTCCACGGCGGCGGACCGCAGATAGGCGAGCTGTTGCATAAACTCTCCATAGAATCGAGTTTCGTTGCGGGCCATAGAGTCACGGATGAGAAGACTATGGATGTGGTTGAAATGGTCCTTGCCGGCAAGGTGAATAAGGAGATTGTTTCCATCATAAACCAACACGGCGGTCAGGCAGTCGGTCTCTCGGGCAAAGACGGCAATCTCATTGTAGCAAAAAAACTCAAACTTCGCTCTGGTGCTGGGGCGAAAGGCGATGATCCTCCGGAGATAATCGATATCGGCCTAGTAGGCGAAGTTGTTTCCGTCAACACTCGCATAATCACGAGCCTCATCGAAAACCAGTTTGTTCCAATCATTGCCCCTGTTGGTGTGGGTAAGAACAATGAGACGTACAACATAAATGCCGACCTTGTGGCCGGTCATGTTGCATCATCTCTAAAGGCCAGAAGGCTCATCCTGCTTACAGACACTGAGGGTGTTCTTGATGATCATGACAATCTCGTCAGCAGTCTCACCATAGAAGATGCCGAGCGTATGACTGCCCGGGGCGTTATCAGGGAGGGCATGATACCAAAACTGCAATGCTGCATTGTGGCCCTGAAGGGTGGGGTGGAAGAAGTACATATTATCGACGGCAGAAAGGAACACGCTCTCCTGCTGGAAATCTTTACTGATGAGGGCGTGGGTACAGACATTATTAGCTCTTAGCGAGGTACCATGACTTCTCATGTGAGCACAATCGACCAGGCAGAAGAATTCATATTCCCAACATACAAACGCTTCCCCATTACTCTGGTGAGGGGCCA
>CP070657.1:2273388-2278674 GCA_020355085.1 Deltaproteobacteria bacterium | reverse complement strand
TTGCCGGCGGCGACATTTTGTCGAGCATCCTGGAAACCTTTAACATCCTCACTTTAGGCTACCAGTTTGTCGAGCAGGAAGGTCTGGTACGGCCCCCAAATGATACCATCCACGAACACAAGGCCATTATTGAGGCCATCAGCAAGAGAGACCCCATTAATGCCGAGGAATTGGTGCGCCTGCATCTGAGGAATTCAAAAGAAAAACTCTTGCGGGATGCTCTGGAAGAAGAGAGCACGGCATCCCAATAACCCGTAGAAGAACAGGCAAGGATCGGATTCTGTGCTCTATTAGTCGGTCTTTTGGCAAAGGAGGCGAAATGGAAATCAAACAAGCAATCATAACGGGGTTCATGGGAAAACTGAGGGACCGCTTCTCTGAGTACCATGTAGACAGGACACCGGAGGAGAAGGTTGCCGCCGTCGCCCAGGTCGAGGGGGCCAACGGCGTGGAAATCGTGTTTCCGTATGAGTTGAAGGATCTCATAGTTATTAAAGACGCCCTTAAGAAATACGACCTTGAAGTTGCAGCCGTCAACGTCAACATCAAGGCAGAGCCTGAATTTGTGTGCGGATCATCCAGTGTTACGACGAAGCAATTGAGGGATAAGGCCGTCCAGTTCATCCACGGGGCCATGGATGTTGCCGCGGAGCTCGGCACGGATAAGGTGACATGCTGTCCCTTGAGCGATGGATACGACTATCTCTTTCAGGTTGATTATCAAGAGGCCTGGAGAAACATGGTCTCTACCTTTAAACAGGCTGCCGGTCACCGGAAGGACATACGACTGTTCTTGGAATACAAGGCGTCGGAGACCCGGGTTCAGTGTTTTCTTGATTCAGCCGCCAAGACGATGTGCATGATTCATGATATCGATGAACCGAATCTCGGCATTACCATTGATGTTGGGCATGCCCTTTGGGTCGGTGAGACCCCTGCCGAGTCGGTTTGCCTAGCCCAGACAAAGGGGGTCCCTTACTACATTCATATCAACGATAACAACCGGAAATGGGACTGGGATCTCATACCGGCCACACGAAACCTCTGGGATTACCTCGAGATGTTCGTCTATTTGAAGAAATTCAACTATGAGGGCTGGGTTACTTCGGATATGAGCCCAATGCGCCTTGATCCGATCGACGCCTTTGAGCGGACCATTGCGACAACGGAAAAGATGATAGAGATCGTGAATCGTTTCGACTCAGATAGGCTTTTCACGATGATGGCTGAGGGTAAGACAGTGGAAACCCTGCAGTGGTTGGAAGATAATGTCTTGAAGTAACTTTGCCCGACGAGTCGGGATCAGCTCGAGAAAACAGCAACCTTAACCGAGAGAAGGGAGGTGAAGAAGGGAGGAGAGGTGTGGAGCAGCGTCTTGCTGTGGACAAGATTCACCCTTTCCAAGGAATGGCTTAGGTGCGAATTTACAGTTTGAAGGCAGGAATTAGGTTATTTAAATGTTAAAGCAGGAGGAAATCATGAAGAAAGTAATCCTATTTGCCGTGGCGGTTACATTTCTGTTTGCCAGTTTCAGCTTCGCGGCCGGCAAGAAATTTCCAGCAAGAAACATCACCGCCGTGGTCGTCTGGGGTGCCGGCGGAGGGACCGACACCTGCAACCGGATCATACACGCTGAAATGTCCAAATTCCTGGGCGTGAATGTGAACGTCATCAACAAAACCGGCGGCGTTGCCGGTTCGGTGGGGATGGCCTATGTGTACAATCAGAAACACGATGGCTATACCCTGTGCGGCCTGTCCGAGTCCAATGTCACCGCCGGTGTGCAGGGCGGCTGGGATAAGAAGTTCGATGTTTGGGATACGTTTATCGTGGGCGGGTCGCCAGACGTTCTCTCCGTGACCCCCAAGACTCCGTACAAGAGCCTTAAAGAACTTATTGAAGCTGCAAAGAAAAGCCCCAATAGCATCACAGCTGCAGCCAGCGGTGCCGGCTCTATCCACCATCTGAATCTGCTGGCAGTGGAAAACGGCTCCGGGGCAGACTTCAATTTCATTCCCTACAAAGGTTCGGCTCCCAGCCAAAATGCGGCCATGGCCGGCGAGGTTGAAGTTGTCGTCACCTCTCTGGCCGAGCAGCAGCAACTGCTGCGCGGCGGCAAATTAAGGGCCTTGGGCATGTTGATCCCGGATTCGTTCACGGTCGAAGGTTTGGGAACTATCCCTTCATCCTTCGATTCCTATCCCGCGCTGTCCAAATACCTGCCCATTTCTCAGGCCATCGGGTTTGCGGTTCCGGCCGACGCTCCTGCGGATGCCAAAGCAGTCCTTGTAGCTGCGTTCAAAAAGGCAATCGCCACTGAAAAAGTAAAAACATGGGCCAAGGAAAATTACTACCTGCTCTCGGGCAAAACCGGTGCCGAGTCGAAGAAGGTATTCGACGCGCTCGAATCGAATTTTGCCTGGACCTTGTGGGAACTGAAGGCCGCCACAGTTAATCCTGCTGAGCTGGGTATTCCGAAACCGTAGACAGTCATTATAAAAAGGATTGAAGGTAGAAACGGCTATGTGTTATGAGGAAAATGCCGCAGGCGGAAAGTACCATCCCTATCTCTTGAGAAATTAAACTCGACAGACAGCATGTATGGGGAACAGGCCGCCGCCTGCGGCTCCTCGCCGTCATACTGTAGCCGCCCTCCCTTACATGAGAAGATACCGATTAAGGTCGATGGGTCTGTAAACAAATGGATCAAGCAAAAAATCCAACCAATCTGTTTCTCGAGGACAATTCGTCATGATGGACAAGGAAAAACTCAGGAAGGCTGATTTCTTTTCGGGTATCATTATCTTGCTCTTTGGGGTCTGGATCGTCAGACAGGCCTTCAAGATGCCCATGAAAGACAGTTGGGGTGGCGTGCAGAACGTCTGGTTTGTCTCTCCTGCCCTGTTCCCCCTCTTCGTGGGGTTTGTGATAATCATCTTGGGCGCACTCCTGAGCAGGACTGCGTGGAAGACGGTCGGCAGGGAAGAAATCGGTGCGGTCATACGATGGTTGTTAAGCAAAAGCAACGTGGAATTCCTGGCTAGTGCGCCGACGCTTAGATTCTATGCCATCGTCATCCTGTTCCTCTCGTTTGTTTACCTGAATATTCCGAGAATCGATTTCTTCCTTGGGAGCATCCTTTTCCTCTCTGTCTTCATCTCCATGTTCTATTTCGATGATAACGGACTTCTGAAGAGGCTTTTCTTTTTCTACCTGGCCGGCGTCCTCGTGCTCATCGTCCATTTTGCAGCAGGAATGGATTCATTACTCGAAAACGCTGTACCCTATTCCGGCGATGTACTCGCCCTCTGTTTCATCCTGTCATACTGTTTCTATGCCTGGGGACTGGTCCGCAACAACCCGGCCTTACGGAGAAAATTCAGAACCGGCATGATCATTGCGGTTGCCGCACCGTTGATCGTCATCCCGATCTTTAAATACTTTCTGTTGGTACCCATGCCCTATGAAGGGCTCGTCGTGGCGTTTCTGGACAAGGTATGGTACCTGGACTTCTGACTTCCACCGATGCAGGTCAAGGTATCTCATGGTCCTCTTAGACAGAATAGCCTTCTATTTCCAAACGGTTTTTCATCTCGCTTCAGAGCCGTTAAATCTGGTAATTCTCTTCGGGTCGGTCATCCTGGGGATCATGTTCGGGGCCATGCCCGGTCTTACATCCACTCTCGGCGTGGCCCTGTTGACTGCCCTGACCTATGGTATGGGGCCGGCCACTGCCATGGTATGCCTGCTTGCCATCTATGTTGGCGGCACGTATGGCGGATCGTACTCCGCTATTCTTATCAACATCCCCGGAACGGCTGCTTCCGCTGCCACGGCTCTGGACGGGTACCCACTTGCCTGCAAGGGGGAAGGTGGCCGGGCGATCGGCCTGACTACTACGACATCTGCTATTGGTACCACGATCAGCATGCTCTTTCTGGTGAGTATTTCCCCCATTATCTCTTATTTCGCCCTTCAGTTTACATCCTTTGAATTCTTTCTGCTCGCCTTTTTCGGGATTCTCATCAGCGGCACCCTGACCAGTCCGGATCTGGTGATTAAGGGTTGGATCTCCGGCTTCTTGGGGCTTTTCATGGCCTGTGTGGGCCGGGATCTCCTGCAATTTTACCCCAGATTTACGTTCGGTTTTTCCGAACTGGACAGCGGGATCGAGGTGGTTCCCGTGCTGATCGGGGCCTTTGGCATTCCTCAGATCATACAAGTGCTCAAGGAACGCTTAGTGATCGGAGAGGCGCAGAAATTTCAGAGAATCTTGCCTGAGTTCGGCACCGTGGTGAGAAATGTCCCCCATATCGTCAGGTCCGCCCTAATCGGTGTAGGGATCGGATCTGTCCCCGGGATCGGCGAAGATATCGCGGCTTGGGTCTCGTACGGCGCGGCCAAGAACATCTCTAAGCACCCTGAACGGTTCGGTAAGGGAGAGTATATGGCGGTGCTCTCTACAGAGACGGCCAATAACGCCTGCGTGGGTGGGGCCATGATTCCTCTGCTCAACCTGGGCATCCCCGGAAGCCCGCCTGCCGCCATGCTGCTGGGAGCCCTCATGCTCCATGGGGTCACACCCGGGCCCATGATCACCTTTGAGCATCCCAATTTCATCATTGAGGTGGCAGCCATTCTCCTGCTCGCCTCCATGACCATGTGGATCGTCGGCATGTTGCTGGCCAAACAGGTTGTCAAGGTGCTGCGAATTCCGCCGCCCCTGTTCATGCCGATCGTCGGGGTTTTGTGTATCATCGGCTCCTATTCTCTGGGCATAAACGTATTCAATCTGTATCTCATGTTGCCGGTGGGGATCATCTGCTACTTTTTGACGGAAATGGGATATCCCATCGCCCCCCTGGTGATTGGAGTCATACTCGGACCGATGGCCGATGAAAACCTTAGGAGGGCCTTGATGGTCTCTCAGGGTAGTTTTCTGCCCGTTTTTACCCGACCGGTTTCTTTGATCCTCTTTCTCATCATTGTGTGGACAGTGGTCAGCCAGTTTCAGTTCTTCGGAAGGTTTCAGCAGAAGATCACCGATAAATTATTTAACCGAAAAGCAAAAAAAGCGAAAGCCTAATAGCATGAAAGACAGACGTCTCGGGAGATCGGGCTTAAGGATATCGCCTCTGGTTTTGGGTACCATGAACTTCGGAAACCCCACCGACAAGGGCGAGGCATTTCGAATAATCGATGCGGCGATCGAGGTGGGCATTAACCTGGTTGACTGTGCGGATGTTTATGCGGATGGTGACAGCGAGAGAATCCTTGGCGAAGCTC
>CP070657.1:2270400-2273288 GCA_020355085.1 Deltaproteobacteria bacterium | reverse complement strand
CTGTACCGTGCGGGAGCCGTATCACGCGCAGCCACTAAGAACCGGCATCTGCCGGCTGGTGGGTGTCTTTCTCCTTTTCTTTGTCATCCCCCTGTCATTTTCCGGCCAGACGCATGGTTTTTCCTCCAAAGTGCCCAAGGAGGGATACGAGAAGCGCAGATATGACATGGTTGCTAGGCAGATCGCGGCAAGGGGTATCAAGGATAACGCGGTCTTGAGGGCAATGCGCCGGGTTCCGCGGCATCTGTTTGTTCCAAAAGGGAGCAGAGGAGCTGCCTATGGAGACTTCCCCGTTTCTATCGGGTATGGCCAGACCATCTCTCAGCCGTACATTGTGGCGTTCATGACCGAGTTGCTCGAGCCGGAGCAAGACGATATTGCCCTGGAGGTAGGGACCGGTTCCGGTTATCAGGCAGCGGTGCTGGGTGAGATAGTAAAAGAGGTCTTTACTATTGAGATTATCCCTCCCCTCGGAAGGGCTGCTGAAAATCGCCTGAAGGAGCTGGGCTATGAGAACATCACCGTAAAAGTGGCAGACGGCTACTATGGATGGGAAGACCACGCCCCTTTTGACTGTATCGTTGTAACCGCAGCCTCTGATCACATAACCCCGCCCCTTGTTCAGCAGTTGAAAAGGGGAGGGAAGATGGCCATCCCGGTAGGTCACCCTTTCGGCGTGCAAGACCTCATGGTAGTAGAAAAATCGGAGGACGGGGAGATAAAAACCCGTAACGTCCTGCCGGTTAGATTTGTGCCTTTTCGCCGCACGTGGAAATGACGGGCAGACGTTGCATCCCATGTCGTTTAAAAACGATCAGAACGCTATCCCCTTTCTGGCTCTCCTCTGTATCTCTTCAAGTTCCCTGGCCTTTGAGCTCGTTCTCATGCGGCTTTTTAGCATCGTCCAATGGTATCACTTCGCATATATGGTTATCAGTATAGCGCTCCTGGGATTTGCTGCGAGCGGCACCCTATTGGCTGTTATCCAGACTCGAGGTGGGTGGCATCCTGCTGAGCGGCGAAAGGCCCTTATTTTTCCGCTTACGGCTTTCTTGCTCTTCCTGGCTACGATAGCAAGCTTTTCTGTGGCACAAAAGATCCCGTTCTCGCCGTTCCAGTTGGTCTGGCACAAGCGGCAATACCTCTATCTTACCGGCTACTACGTAACCTTTTTTATCCCCTTCTTCTTGGCAGGATGTTTCATCGGGTTGCACTTCATGCATTTCAGGGAGCAGATAGGCCGGGTCTACTGCTTTAACTTGCTTGGATCGGGGGTGGGAGTGGCAATAGCAGTGATTTCTTTCTTTGTGCTGCCTCCTAAACTGTTGCTTCTATCCCCAAGCCTTTTTGCCTTGTTGGGTTTCATCTTTTCCTTACAGAGGATGGCCAGAACGAGGGTCTTTCTCCTAGGGAGCATGATAGGGGTCATCCTCCTTTCCGTCCACCTGATACAGGGAGGAGCAACGTTAAAGATCTCTCAATTCAAGGGGATCAGTAAGGTTCTGCACCTGCCCGGGTCGCAAATCGAGCACGAGGAATACTCACCTTTGGGACTAGTACAGGTAGTGGCTGCTCCGTCGCTCAGGTTCGCACCCGGGTTGAGTCTTATCTATGACCGGAGCCTCCCCCCCCAGAAGGAGATTTTTGTTGATGGGAATACATACGGAGCCGTCACTAATTCTGAAGTTGAGAGGGACGCCCTGGCGTATCTTGACTACGGCACGTTTGCACTTGCCTATCATGTAATCTCCCCCCACGATGTATTGGTAGTTAATTCTGCAGGGGGAAGTCAGGTTTTGGCTGCTTTATACCACGCCGCAGATCACATACAAGGTGTTGAGCCTCATCCCTCCGTGGTCCGTCTTCTAAAGGGTCCTCTGAAATCCTTTACCCAGGGTATCTACGACAGCCACCCCCATGTTGATATTGAGGTGGCATCTCCCAGGGAGTTCATGGTCAAGGACAACGGGAGATTTGATCTTATCCAATTGAACCTAATCGGCAGTTGGGGCGGGGTCGGAGGAGGTATCTACGCTGCCGGAGAGAATTACAGTTATACTGTAGAGGCGTTCCGAGATTACTTCGACCACCTCACGCCCGAGGGCATCCTGAGTGCATCGGCATGGCTCAGCACTCCACCTCGAACGTTTTTGAAGCTCTTAGGCCTTGCGGCCGAGACCTTACGAGGGGACGGCGCAGGAAGCATCTCTCAATCATTGGTTGCCATTCGGAGCTGGGCAACGGGGACCGTGCTTATGAAGAAGGGGGAATTCAGCGGTACAGACATCGTGCGGATCAAGGACTTCTGCGCTAAAAGAGGCTTTGACCTGGTCTATTATCCCGGGATTCATAGAGATGAGGTCAACCGCTACACCGTGTTGGATGCGCCCATCTATTATGAAAGTGCTCTAAGATTGATGCAAAGGGATACATGTCGTGAATTGTACGAGAACTACCTATTCAATATAAGACCACCAACCGACGATAAACCCTACTTTCTTCACTTCCTCAGGCTGTCAGCACTGCCGTATCTTCTCAAAACAATGGGTAAGGAATGGGTCCCCTTCCTTGAGTGGGGATCGGTGATCTTGTGGGGTACCTTGCTGCAGGCCCTGGTTCTGGCCCCCCTCTTCATATTTTTGCCCCTACTCTTGTTAAGAGGCGGGGAGCGGCTGGCTCCTCTGGGGAAGGGAAAGACCTTTGCCTACTTCTTCCTGATCGGACTGGCGTTCATGTTCGTGGAGATGGGTTTGATCCAGAAGACCATCTTGGTACTGATCCATCCGATCACTGCCCTCGCCCTGGTGTTGTTTGCCCTTCTGTTGTTCTCCGGCGTGGGCAGCCTCTTGAGTTCCCGATTAGGTGGTAGCAGGCACTGGCTGCCGTTT
>CP070657.1:2266421-2270300 GCA_020355085.1 Deltaproteobacteria bacterium | reverse complement strand
CCGCATTGGGAATGTAGCAATTTGGAAGGAGAGTTGCAATTGCTTAATACAGCTTTTTTCTTATCGCCTCAGGGCTGCGACCCGGTAATCTTCACTGAGATACGTGCCAGGAAGGAGTCAGCCATGGGGTAGTGGATTCCTAAGCAAGCCTCGTTACACCTTTCGCAACTTGAGGATAGGCCTCCATCATGAGCGCGTCATGACCTGGAAAGATAAGATCGAGGGAAGAGGCTCTATTGCGGAGTTTCTCATACGTATGCATCCATCCGACCAAATCAACAATAAGGGAACTCGGCCAGTCCTCTTGGTAGTTGCGAAAGACATGGGCACAGTCGGACCCGAGGATTGCAGTACCCTGTTCGGTATGCACGGCCACAGTTTGAAGTGCTGGTGTATGCCCCGGAGAAAGAAGACATTCAATTCCTGGCATAATCTCGCAGTCCCCTCTGAGGAGGACAAGACGTTCTGTCCCTTCGAGGGAGGCCAGGTGTTCTTTGGAAGCTTCATCTAAAAGATGGTGGAAGGGGGGACGGGCAGCAATCTGATCCCTTAGCCAAAAATAATATTCCTCTTCTTGGACATAAAAGGTGGCATTCGGGAAAAGCGGTGCACCGCTCGCGTGGTCCCAGTGTATATGCGTTAGTATAACGTGTCGGACTTCATGCGCGTTGACGTTTATTCGGGATAGCACTTGGGTGGGATTTGTGTATCCTGTGAGGTTTTTTTGCTTCGCCAACTCAGGTGATACTCCGGTGTCGACAACCACAATGTCCCGGATTCCCTTTACACACCAGATATAGTAATTCCTCTCCACGGTCTTCTCCCAGTCCCTGTGCCACATGACAAAAGCGCCGGAGCTCAAGAAGGGGCCCGCATACTTCAAGGCATAGATCTCATAGCTAGACATGCTCGCTTCTCCTTAGATGCCGTTTTTGGCCTTGCCTGGAAATCCTTTTTGATATGTCAACAGCTTCATTGGGTTACTATCAACTTTGGTTCGGATTCAGCTCATCGGGCAACGTCAAAGCATAGAACCTATACGGCAGCCCTCGCAAACGCCCATGCGTTTCCTAGCGAGATTGCTTAGGTTTTGCCGGCTTGTCCGCTTCCGGTGGCACTGTTTTTTCACCGCAAGCCCTATGGCTAGATGAAAACCCGCTGCCGTTTATAGGGGAGATAATGGTCGGCAATGAAGTTCAGTGGTTTTCTGGCCTTTTGGAAATTCCCGTGAAGTGTCCAGAAAATACTAGAAAGACTCAATTCCCTTGCTGCGTGGTGTTCGGCAGCCAATTTATAGAATCTGCGTCCCTCTTCTTCGTAGTTTTCCGGGCTAATCCTCAACCTGCCGCGGATTTGAGGCCTGAGTTGCCCCGAAAAGGGGTATCGATAGTCACGCTCGGCGTAATCGGGAAAGATGCCCAAAATGAAGAGGCAGATATCGGCAATCCTCTTATAGAATCCTAACCGGTACTCTTCCTCCACCGCCTCACAGAAACTCATCAGGCTGTGGATATCCAGATCATTAAAGCGGATTTTCTTCCAGACCCCCTTTCTTACCCTAATCGAAATCGCGTAACTCTCGATCTTCGTAAAGGATGCGAGCATGTCAACGAGGTAAAGCAGAAGGGACTCATTTGCCAAGAGTTCGGCCACCTCCTTGGTGTCGAATACAGGGATTTTCATGGTGCTCGATCTCTCAACTGTGTAGCCCGCTTCTTCTAAATCTTGGGCCGCCTTCCTGAGCAAGACCTCAAAGAATAAGGCAGGTGAGATTCTCAAGAAAGCCTCGTCATCATCCATAACTTTTTTAAATACCTTTTCGTCGGTCAGAAACGAGCTTCTGAAATCCTCATCGTTACTGATGATCTGCTTGAGTCGGCCCTTATCTGCCACTTCGGGAGATGCGGTTTCTACCAGGAAATCCAGGTCTCTCTCCGTTAACCGCAAATGTCTTAGGCTTCTCTGCGACACCCTAGTTGCCTCCGTTTCCAAAACCGAAAACTACCCCAATCTTGGCACGTAAATAACCAATCAGAACGATCCGTTTGCCCGCTGTGATACGCCTTGAGTGTTGGTAGTCGTCTGACATAAACAAGTCGCTGAAAGAACCAATCCGCCTCGGCGGGCAAGCCCGTGAGCCTGGGAGCGGTAGAAAGGGTTTCATGGCACGCGCCTATTGCACTGTAGACCGTTGTGGGGGTTTAAGGCAATAATCGATTTCGGTATTGTTTCGAATTCTCTCTCATTCCGAATTCTGAGGCGATATCTCCAGTCCTAGGTTGAGCTGCAGGTCTTTGCCTTTCTCCCGTGCCCTTTGAAATGCAGTTCTTATCCGTAAATGGTGTTTGGAAATGAGTTCCCATGCGCGTTTGATCAACTCAACATCTTCAGGAGAAAAATCGTTGTAGTAGAGGCTCTGGCTCTTGATCCTTCGGGGCCTTACGTACCCTGCACGGACAAAGTAGGTGAGCCTGTCGTAGGTCAGGCCATCAACCCTTTTCAAGACCTCTCCAGCGTACATACGAAACCTTTGTCTGCTAAGATTGGCATAATTCGGGCTTGCTGTATTTTATCAGTATCTCAGGGACGGGCAAAGCGAAAAATGCCTTCTGGCCCGTCACACGAAATGCCGAGCAGATTTTCGATCATCAATATTACACAGACCTGCTCAATGGAATTTCGTGTCACTGTCTGAGGTAAGGAAAAAAACGTTTGTGAAGCTTGAAGTTTGTTGTGAATTGGTTATCATATATACGTTTAGTTCTGAAAGAAATGGCATTGGCTTGTATACTCAATCTATAGAGATTCGGATTTCATTGAAATCAAAGTGACTGAGGACATTTCATTCGCCTGTTTTGCCTATGGGAGCTCAGTTCATAGGTTGAGTGTAATCGAGAGCCTTGCTGTGGTAACATAGTCATAGAATAAAGGAGGCTACCATGCATGAAAAAAGGACTGCTATGAGGAAGACGATTATTGTCGCTTGGTCACTGTTCTTTCTGATTGCCGGTTTCTCTATTGCAACCCTGTTCGATCCTATATCAGGTCCGGAGGCACAGACGAGCCCGGTTGCGCCCGTCGCTCCCGGGTCTTTTTCCCAGTTGGCCAAGAATGCCAGCCCTTCAGTGGTGAATATCAGTACCGTAAAGGTCGTCAAGGGGGGAGGGCAGATCCCATCACCCTTTGGTCCTGACGATCCATTTAGAGAATTTTTTGAACGCTTCTTCGGGGAACGGGCACCAAAGGATTTCAAGCAGCGAAGTCTGGGTACCGGTTTCATTATCGACAAAGAAGGATTCATACTCACCAACAACCACGTGGTTGAAGGCACCGACGAGATCACGGTGACCCTTGCTGACAAGACGGAATTTGTTGCGAAGATCATCGGCCGCGATCCCAAGACGGACTTGGCCCTCATCCGTATCGAGTCAGACCAGGTTTTGCCAGCACTTCCTCTTGGGGATTCGGACAAATTGGAGGTAGGCGACTGGGTTATGGCCATCGGGAATCCCTATGGTCTGGGTCATACCGTCACTGCCGGTATTGTAAGCGCAAAATATCGACAAATAGGTGCAGGCACCTACGAAAATTTCATTCAGACGGATGCATCTATTAATCCAGGAAATAGTGGTGGCCCCCTTCTGGATACTACGGGAAAAGTAATCGGGGTGAACACGTTAATCTTTTCTCAGAGCGGCGGAAGTGTCGGGATAGGCTTCGCAATACCTATCAATATGGCCAAAGACTTGCTTCCTCAGCTGAAAGAAGGGAAAGTGGTGAGAGGATGGCTCGGGGTCGTGATACAACCAGTCACACCTGAGCTTAAGGATAAGCTCAAACTCTCGACTGAAAAAGGAGCCTTAGTTGCTGATGTGGTGG
>CP070657.1:2263489-2266321 GCA_020355085.1 Deltaproteobacteria bacterium | reverse complement strand
CGGAAGCAAGGCATAGTCTATCTCATTGGGGGCGGCCCAGGCAGTGCAGACCTTCTCACGCTCAAGGCCAAAGAGTGTCTCCAGAAGGCTGATGTTGTTATCTATGACTATCTGGTTAATGAGTCGATTCTGTGCCTTGCAGGCGAAGATGCAGAGCTCATATACGTTGGCAAGAGGGGCGGCATGCATACGGCCAGCCAACAGAAAATCAACAGCCTTTTGATCGAAAAGGCCAAGATAGGCCTCACAGTTGCGAGGCTAAAGGGAGGAGATCCTTTTATCTTCGGGCGGGGAGGGGAGGAGGCTATGGAGCTCTCTCGGGCCCGGATACCGTTTGAAATAGTCCCTGGAGTAACTTCTGCCATAGCAGTGCCCGCTTATGCAGGTATACCACTAACCCATCGAGCTTATTCCTCCACAGTCTGTTTTATTACAGGCCACGAGGACCCAACTAACGAACCATCCAGTATAAACTGGGAGGGGCTTGCCGGGTTTTCCGGTACCCTGGTGTTCCTCATGGGCATGCGTAACCTCGGCACTATTGCACAGCAATTGATAGATCATGGTCGTTCGCCGAATTGTCCGGCGGCGGTCATAGCTAACGGAACCCTCCCGGGCCAGAGGGCAATAAGGGGAACCCTCTCCGACATTCATCAAAAGGCCCGGGCAGCGAAGATTGCACCTCCCGGAATAATCGTGGTTGGGGACGTCGTAAAGCTGAGAGAACATCTTAACTGGTTTGAATCTAAACCCCTTTTCGGCAAGAATATCGTTGTTACCAGACCGGAGCAACAAGCACAAGGACTCGCTAGTATGCTCTCTGAGCTGGGCGCCCGGGTTCATCTTCTTCCGACTATTAAGATCCTACCTCCTAAGAGCTGGGGGGAAATTGATGAAGCAATTAAGGGACTCTCCCGATATGATTGGGTGTTCTTTACCAGCGTCAATGGGGTTGAGTTTTTTCTTCAGCGACTACGCAGCGCAAAAAAGGACGCACGCCACCTGAGCGGCATCCAGATTGGGGTCATAGGCCCTGCAACTGGAGATGCCCTGAATCAAGCGGGGCTTATCCCGGATTTGCTTCCTGAAAAATACTCTGCCGAGGGTATTGTTGAGGCCTTAGAAAAGCTGCCGATTGCTGGAAAGAGATTTCTTTTGCCGAGACCCGCTCTTGCCCGCGACTTTTTGCCCAAGAAGATCACAAGCCTCGGTGCAACCGTGGACGTGGTTGAAGTATATCAGACAGTACTGCCGGAATATGACGATGAGAGGCTTTGCGGTTTTGTGCAAGAGGGTCCTGTTGACATGATTACCTTTACCAGTCCTTCAGCGGTAGATAATCTTTTGCACCTGGTGAAGGGTAAATCAGCTGAGGAGGGAATCGCCGGGGCCAAGATAGCGTGCATAGGACCCATTACCGCTCAAAGGGCTGCGGAAAAGGGTTTAGACGTTACAATAGTGCCCGATACATATACGATAGAGGGGTTGCTAGACGCCGTTGTTAGGTATTATAACAAAGATTAATATTATAGTATAATATATTGATATAATTATACTTTAATACTTGAAGAAGTAATCATCGATCCATTTGCCCGTCTAATCCCCATACCTTTCTGGAGGCCCAAATAACCTTGTCCGCAATAGTAGATGAGCAGACCAACAACCCGTAGTGATTTTCAATATCGCCGGATGCTCTGACATAGCTAATCCTATCGCCAGTGCCAGAAAGTAGCACCCCTCCGGCCTCGGAAGCGATAACATCACAGGCGCACGTATCCCATAGTTTCGTTCCTCGCACAGGGTGCACGTACATGTCGGCGTTTCCATTGATAACCATTGCCATCTTTCTGCCCACGCTTCCGGATGGGATCTCCACGGTGATTGGCAGCAATTGAATCAGTTTGTCAACCTTGGAGTCGCGGTGCGAACGACTAACTGCGAGGCGCAAATGTGTCGGGTCTGAAATGGTTGGAAAATCTACACGTGAAGCCGCTCCTGTTTGGTGGTAAATGCTACGATAGGCACCATGACCCTTACAACCATAAAATTCTAGCCCACTAGCGGGCTCGATCACCACCCCAATGGTGGGTATGCCAAGATGGGTCAGGCCAATCATGGTTACGAATTCCCCGTTCTTCTTAATGAAATCCTTTGTGCCGTCCAAGGGATCAATCATCCAAACCCACTCCTCACTAGTCCTGTTCCACGTACTCGGCTCTTCCTCGGTAAGAATAGCGTGGTCAGGAAAATAGCTCTTTAGCGTCTGCGTAATGACCTGATTCGCCGCCATGTCCGCAGCGGTTACCGGATCATTCTCACCTTTTTCCTTGATACCAATATCTCCGCCTGAAAGATACCGTTCGTAAATACCGCTAATCTCTTGAGCCCCCAAGAGAGCTGCTTTCCTGGCGCATTTCAGTAAGTATTCGAGGTCTGACTTCATAAACGATTTCCCGCAATTCCTAGGTTGCTTTGTTTAAGTTGTTGACAATAGCGACATATCAGGTTACGCTTACCCCTCAAAGTAGAAGCCGTTGCTACGAGGCCGAAGTGGCGGAATTGGTAGACGCGCTAGGTTCAGGACTTAGTGGGTGTAGGCCTGTGCGGGTTCGAGTCCCGCCTTCGGCACCAGAGACATAATGAAGGGTTAGCCATATCTTGGTTAGCCCTTTCTATATTCTAGTTGGTGAAACCAGGTCCCCTGAACTTTGTTAGAGTTATTTGGTGGTCTGTTGTGCCTATGGGGTCATTCTAACCTTTATGATATAATTCATTACAATTGCCGCCATGGATGTCACGGCAAAGAGATCAAGGAGGTTAACCATCTGGAGT
>CP070657.1:2257233-2263389 GCA_020355085.1 Deltaproteobacteria bacterium | reverse complement strand
CACGATGAGCCGAGTGATAAGCGGTAATCACCGCTTTGGGCATTAATAAACAGCGGATCAGTTGTGATATTTCCGACGCCCCCGTGTACCCAATCCTGGATGCAGCAATAGGTAACGATGGATTTGTCGGGTGTCGCCACCTGCAGGCGGCCATTGTCCCATACGAGGCAGTTCGTTATTGTGCCGCGGGGTTCATCTGGAACACCGCCCTATGAAGTAATTATGCTCCTTCGAGGCTTACGCGTATGGTGTTGGATTCTGGCGATAATGGGCCTGGGAAGCCGGTTTCTGAACAGTAATACGAGATTCCTGAAATACGCAAACGAAGCGGTGCTCCCCTTCTATGTACTGCACCAGACGGTGATTCTTATAATCGGATTCTATGTAGTGCAGTGGAGCCTGACCATCGGTGCGAAATATTCCATAATAACCGGAGCCTCGTTTGTAGCAATACTGGTTATCTATGAAGTACTGGTAAGGCGCTTCAATGTGCTTCGTTTCCTGTTTGGAATGAGGCTGAAGAAGAGATTCGCCGGTTAGGTCACCTATTCCGGGTGGGGCGCACACACTCTTTGAGCAATCAGGAAGGGCTGAAAATGGCGCAAGAAAGACCCCGCTTTTTTTACATTGACAACCTCAGAATACTGCTCATCGTTTTAGTGGTGCTCCATCACCTGGCAATAACCTATGGCGCCCCAGGGGACTGGCCCTATCAGGAAGGCCAACCGGATATGGTTACCTCCATCGCCTTTTCGTTATTCGGTGCCATAAACGACGCCTTCATGATGGGGTTTTTTTTCATGATCTCTGGCTTCTTTACCCCCGGCTCCTATGACCGGAAAGGGGCCGGCCCGTTTCTCCGGGACCGGCTCTTGCGTTTAGGCGTCCCGTTGCTCTTCTACATCATTGTCATCGATCCACTTATAGTTTACGCTCTTGCGGTCAATGTCAAGGGCTTTGAGGACTCCTTCTTGAAGTTCCTTCCCCGGTATTTTGAAAATTACGGCAGCCTTGGCGTTGGCCCCCTGTGGTTCGTTGAGCTCTTGTTGATATTCAACCTCCTCTATGTTCTGTGGAGGCGATTGGTCGCACAGATGGCCCACCACGGCCAGCGCAAAAGCAGAATGCCCGGCAACGCGACAATAGCCATTTTCGCGCTCCTCTTGGGGTTGGTGACCTTTATCGTGAGGATGGCGGTGCCCGTGGGCTGGGAGCTCAAACTGCTTGGTCTTCGATTTCCACACATTGCCCAATACCTGAGTCTGTTTGTTATCGGCATCATTGCGTATCGTCGCGGATGGCTGTCGGGAATCTCCGACGCCATGGCCAAAGTATGGCTCGGGATAACCATAATCACATTTGTGCTGTTGCCCATCGCGCTTGTGGCAGGGGGAGCCATGAAGGGCAACATCGCTCCATTCGTAGGAGGGTTTCATTGGCAGTCACTGGTTAAGTCCGTGTGGGACCAATTCATGTGCATGGGCATGGTAGTCATCCTGCTCGTGTGGTTCCGCAGGAGATTTAATCATCAGGGCACGGTGGCGAAGGCAATGTCCGCCAGTGCCTATACGGCGTACATCATTCACCAGCCGGTTCTCATAGTCCTCGGGTTGATCCTAATGGGAATGAGCTTGTATCTTCTTGCCAAGTTCGCCCTGGTTGCCCCCGTGGCGCTGGCTCTCTGTTTCTTGCTCAGCAACTACATACGGAAACTACCCCTGGCAAGGCGCATCTTATGAACATGCAGAGAAATACAAAGGTTAGATAGTGAAGCATATAAGAAGGCACCTCATTCGAAAAAGCACGCACCATATCAGACAGTAGTGCACCTGACCCGGCTAGAGAGGGAAGGGATGAGCAGCATGGTTAGACCACTGCCATAGGCGGTGTAAGTGTCATGTTCTGACACCATTTCTATAAACTCGAAAGGAGAAGTTTATCATGAATGGCGAAAAATACGAAAAGGCGAAGAAAAGGGTAGAGGAGTTAAAGAAGTTTTACAGCAATTTAGCGTCATATGCTGTAATTAACATTATTCTCATAATCATAAACCTTGTCACGAGCCCGGGGAAGTTATGGTTTTATTGGGTAACCATCTTTTGGGGAATTGCAATTCTGCTTCATGCCTCCAAAGTCTTTGTTTTCAAAGGCAGATTTCTTGGTGAAGAGTGGGAGGAAAGAAAGATACAGGAGATTATGAATAAAGAAAAGGAACCCAGAACATAAAACCAAATAAGAGGGTGCGGCCAGTTGCACGAGATCTCTTGCGTTTCCCCAAGAGTTGGGCGAAACTTGTAGCCACCCTAGATGCCTCATGCTTCAACATTTGCCACTACCGGGGTTCTATGGGTTAATCTTTCAAAACCTTTATGGGGAGGTACAAGCCATGGAGGCCTTGCTAAAACAATGGGACGGTGAAGAGACTATTATCCGTTACGATCAAGCTGCTGATGCATGGATCCTGATTGCCATCCATTCCACCCGTTTGGGGCCAGCAGCAGGCGGCACGAGAATGAAACCCTACCCTGATCTCAAGGAAGCCCTCACCGATGTACATAGGCTCTCTAAGGGGATGACCTACAAGTTCGCCGCTGCAGGTATCGAGAATGGCGGGGGCAAGGCGGTTATCGCCGTTCCCGCTGAGCTCACCCCAGAGGCTCGGAACGATCTGCTGCGCCGGTACGGCGCCCTCATACATCAGCTGGGAGGGCTGTTTTCCACCGGCGCTGATCTGGGCACTACTGCAGAGGACATGGACATCATCCGGGAGACCTCAAAGAGTCATATTTTCGGCTGTACGATCCAAGCAGGCGGTTGTGGCGATCCTGCACCCTTCACTGCCCTGGGTGTTTTCACCGCCATGCAGGCCACAGCCGAAAGGCTCTTCGGCACAGAGTCTCTCGAGGAAAAGCGGGTGGTGCTGCAAGGAGTGGGTAGTGTGGGCGGGGAGCTGGTTACGCTGTTACTCAAATCCGGGGCCGCGATTCTATTCAGCGACGTCAATGAAAAGACCATAGAGCACTTTCGGGATCAGCTGGGCCTCCAGTTCGTTGATCCCGACGAAATATACGATATCCCCTGCGACATGTTCGCCCCCTGCGCCGTGGGTGCCGTGTTGAATGAGAATACTATCCCCCGTTTGCAGTGTTCGGCAGTGGTGGGTGCCGCCAATAACCAGCTTGCCGTGCCCGAAGACGCAGATCGGCTGAAAGCACGGAACATCCTGTATGCCCCAGACTATGTGTCCAACAGCGGCGGCGCAATTGGCTTGATCGGTATGGAAACAAAGGGCTGGTCCCGAGATAAAGCCATGGATCAGGTGGTCAAAAAGATCAAAGCCAACATGGCCCGGATCTTCGAGCTTGCGGAAAAAGAGGGGATCACCACCGATGCCGCTGCTCAGAAGCTCGCCGAGCAACGGCTCAGGGCTGGGAAGTAGCAGGAGGCACGCGCTTCCCTGCCCTCTTGACCGTCGGTGGTACATTGCGCGCCCATGCCGGAGCTTGGCAGGGTCTATAGGCTTGCTGTATCCTGCTGATCAGAGGAGATCAGCTTACCTGAATCCCTCAGGTCATAACCGGGCAATCCCTTGGCGATCTGGCGAAGTCTTTTCGAATGGATCACGTTAAAGAAGACCTGTACAGGGCGGAGGGAAAGGTTCTCCACTAACACGACGAGATCATACCGCTCCTTTTGAAGCGGCAGAAAGCCAAGCCCTAAGGGTTCTGCTACGGACTGGATCCCCAGCCCAACATCCGCCTCTCCCTTTGAGATGGCAACCCCGACCTCAAGATGGGTAAACACCTCATTATCGTATCCAATGATCTGCTTTCCATCGATGCCTTCCTGCTCGCACAGGAGATCCAACAAGAGCCGTGTCCCTGATCCCTCCTCCCTGTTTATAAGGCGGAGGCCCTTTTCCACCACATCGGAGATCGTAGCAATCCCCGTGGCCTTCCTCATGATTAACCCCTGCGTCCTGTAGGCGAGGTTATAGAGGAGGGTCTTCTGGTTTGGACAGTGTTTTTCTAGATAAGGTATGTTGTACTGGCCGGATTCCTGGTGATAGAGGTGAATGCCTGCCAGATGGGCCTTGCCCATCCGAAGGGCCTTCAGCCCCCCCATGCTGCCGGTGTTGGCAAAGTAGGCTAGGATATCCGGCGCCTCTTCTTTGAGGATAACAGAGAGGATCCGGTCGAGTATCAGGTCATTGCTTCCTGAGATAAAGAGATCGGTTGTGGGAGAAGATCGCGGCGGAAAGCGCCATCCGGAGAACCCATCTAACGAATTGGATTCGATCCAGTTCCGAATGAGGTACCTCGATAACGTCCATTTGCCTGTCGCCCGCGTACCGGGTATTTTTCCCTCTCGAACGAGCCGGTAGACGATCTTCTCGTTCAGGTTCAGGTAGTCCGCCAGTTCCCTGACGGTGAGCATCTCCTTTTCCATCCTTCAACCACCCCCTTCTTGCCTTTTGGATTCACCATAATAGGACCTCAGAGCACATGAACCGAAGAGGCCTTGAAGATCACGAACACTTGGCTACCTAAGGTGAGCCCCATTTCGTGGAAAGAAAGCCTTGTGATCTGTACGCGGAAGGTCTCCTCAGCTTGAACCTCCAGTTGTACCAAGCCATTTTCCTCGATAATCTTGCTGATCTTTCCCAGAAATACGTTCCGGGCGCTCGAGTGGATTCGTTGCTCGGCGACGATGATATCCTCTGGGTTAATGGAAATGTATCCCCTCTCCATTTCCCCGATATCCCTGGCCACGTGAATCTGTGCTCTGCCCGTATCGAAATACTGTTCCTGCCCATCATGCCGGAACTGGCCTTCAAAGAGATTATACATCCCTGACGGCACGATCCGCCCATCGAAAAGAGAAAAGACCTGATGTGCCAATCGAGAGGCCTGAGAAAGGATGTGGGTGGTCATAACGATCGTTGTACCCCGATCGCGGTTGATCCCCGTGATCACCTGTTCCAATTGGCTCACGTGCTTGACATCCAGATTGGCTGTAATCTCATCCAAAAAGAGAACAGATGGCTTGAGGACGAGCCCTCTGGCCAGGCCGACTAACTGAGCTTCTCCCCCGGATAGCCTCCTCGCCTTCCTGCTCTCAAATCCCTTGAGGCCAACTTGCTCCAGGGCCTCCCTTATAAGCCTCTCCCTCTTTCTTCTCTCCACGCCCCGTGCCTTCAGGCCATATTCGATGTTGGCCCTCACCGTGGAGTTAAAAAGATAGGGATTTTGGAGCACCACGGTCATGGACCGACGGGCATGTGTTCTTTGGGATTCATCCTGCCCGATTCGCTTTCCTTTAAAGAATACGTGACCTTGATCTGGTCTCAAGATCAGGCTCATGATATGAAGCAATGTCGTCTTCCCAGCACCATTCGGCCCCACCAGGGCATAGATTTTTCCCCGTTCAATCGGAAGATGTTCAACGGCTAAGACAGTCTTTCCGTCATAGCGGTGTGTAATGTCCTTTAGCTCGAGTTGGAAGGTTTTATCCTGCTCGCCCATCCTACCTCCCCTTTACCTGGAAATAATGAAAGAGGATATTGATGGAAAACGCCACAGCCAGGAGGAAAAACCCCAGGGCAAGGCCGAAACCGAATTCCCCCTTGCTTACCTCAAGTGCAATCGCTGTGGTCATGGTTCGGGTATAGTAGCGAATATTGCCCCCTAACATCATGGCCGAACCCACCTCGGAGACGGCCCTGCCGAAACCGGCGATAATGGCTGCCAACAGGGCGAAACGCGCTTCCATCAGCACCGTCCAGGCAACCATCCATCGACTGGCTCCCAATGTCTGAGCCGTCAAATAGGCTCGCTTATCCACTGCCTGCACTGCAGAAACCGTCAAGTTGGTGATCACTGGCAGGGAGAGCAAAAACTCCCCCAGTATCACCGCATGCGGACTGAAGATCATATCCAGAAAGCCCAATGGCGCCCTGCGGGAGAGAAAGGCATAGCCGAGCAACCCAACGACCACGGTAGGCAAGGCCATCAATGTGTTGAGCAGGGTGATTACGGCCGGTTTTCCCTTGAAGCTCCTCGATCCGATTACAAATCCCAGTGGAACCCCAGCGACCGCGGCAAGCAGGGTAGCCGTGAGGGCGAAGCGAACGGATCTCCCCACGATTCCGTAGAT
>CP070657.1:2246867-2257133 GCA_020355085.1 Deltaproteobacteria bacterium | reverse complement strand
CTTCGGCTACGGGATGACCTGGTTCTGTAAGTATGTTTGCCCTGCCGGTACGTTGGAGGCTGGTATCCCCTTGCTGCTTCTCAAGCCCGAGCTGCAGGACTTAATTAGCATCCTCTTCTATAACAAACTGAGCATTCTGGCACTGTTCTTGGCATGGATGGTATTGAGCAATAGGCCGTTTTGTCGTGTTCTGTGTCCCCTGGGAGCAATCTATTCGCTCTTCAATAGGTACAGTGTGTTCAGGATGACCCACGATCCGGACAAATGCACGCTGTGTCACGCCTGTTATCACGACTGCCCCATGGGAGTTAAGTTCTATGAAGACCCAAACAATTACGATTGTATCCGGTGTCTCAAATGCCTGCAGGAATCGTGTCGCTTTGGAGCCATAGGCTATGAGATAGCCGGTGTGCCGATCCCAAAGCCGCTTAAGGGAAAATCAGCGGCAGCTACGACAAAGGGTTAGTATAAACCGCGCACCTCCCATATCCGGCCTCTTTTCCATCCTACCTCAGGAAACCCCGTATCTTCTCGTCGAGAAATGCATCGGACCGCTTTCCGACTATCCTTTCAACAATCTCTCCGTTTTTCACCATGAATAAGGTAGGCATGGCGATGACATTGTATTTGTATATTGCCTCGTCTCCCGCCCAATACACGGGAAAGTTGACGCCGAAGGTTTCCACAATCGGCTGCATGGCCTGAGGCCCGCCCATGTCGAGACTGATGCCGATCATTTTTAGCCCCTGGCTTTTGTACTTATCGTTCAGCTTGATTAGGGTTTGCAACTCTTCTTTGCAGGGTCCGCACCACGCAGCCATGGCAATGATCAGGCATTGGCAGTCCTTGTTATTGATCAGCTCATCGAGTTTGCTTGGTTCAATGCGCTCAACAACGATTTTCGTGTCAGGCTGGGCAGGGGTATTCGATAAGGCCCCGAATACCAAGGAAATTATTAGGAGGGGCAAGACATATCGCAGGTACTTCATCTTTTACTCACCGGTTCATGATCGAGTTTTCATGATACGGCACGTTCAAATACAGTTCACAAATTCATCAAACCGATTTCACTCTTACTCGAAAAAAGATTATGCTGTATTCTCTGGAAATTGAGTGCCGCTGGCGATGGAAAGCATGCTCAAAGATAAAACGATTTGCCCTCTTCGTGCCGGATTGGAAAAATCGTCTCAGATCTGTGTCTATCCTCCCAACCCCTCGAGGGCTTGGACCAGCTCCTCGAGCTTAGGCCTTTGATTAATATCATTGACGTTAATAAAACGAATGATCCCCTTTTTATCGATGACAAACAGTGCCCGCTCAGCCGTTCCGTCTGAACGCAGCACCCCGTACGTGTCGGCTACCGCCCCGTGGGGCCAGAAATCGGAGAGGACCGGAAACCAGAGCTTACCCATCTGATTGGTCCAGGCAAAAAGGGTGGGGATATTATCCACGGTAATGCCCAGAAGGATCGTGTCGTGTTGTTTGAAGAGATCCTCTACGATGTTATAGCCCGGCCATTGATCGGAGCATACCGGTGTCCAGGCAGCGGGCACAAAGGAGAGCACCACGTTCTTGTTACCCCGGTACTGGCTCAGGGAGATCCGCTCACCGGAGAGTGACGGGAGGGAGAAGTTGGGGGCCCGATCACCGACGGTGACCTTCAGGACGCTGTCGGTGGGTTTGAGGCGCCCGGGGTTATAGATGTTCTTCTTATATGCCTCGGACAGGGCAGATGCAGGGGAGGCAGAGAAGACAATTAAGACTACGATGAGGCTACAGAGGAGGTGAATCTTCCGTTTCATGGTTTCTTCTCCTGTTCTAATCCCGAGAGGCGCAGTATGAGCTTCACAAAGGACTCGGCCCCCTCGATACCGCCCAGCTTGGCGTAGAAGACCCGGTGGGTTCCATCATCGTTGATCCTGACACCGATAAAAAACGGGGTCCTGACCTCCCCGAAGGCCTTGTGGAGGGTAAAATCCTCATCCGAGAAGACCGGAAAGGGAACCGAGTACTTTCCCTTGAAGACCTGCACCTCAAAGGGCGTGTTTCCCGCACCGATACCGATCAGTTTGATTCTGCCTTTCAGGTCGGGATTGGTCTCGATGATCTCATAGAGCCGGTTGACCTCCGGTGCCTCTCTTTGGCAGTAAGGGCAGTACATACTGAAGATCTCGATGATCACCACCTGTGCCTTGATCTGGGCAATAGTGAACGAACCCGTGGTGGTGAGACCCAGATACTCTTTGTCTGCGGCCTGCTCCGGGATCGGGAGCTTGAAGCCGGGAAGGAGCCCGCCTGGTTGAGGTGGCGCCGCGTTTGCCAAAACCAGTGATACGAGCAGGGCCGCCCAGAATGCCGCAGCTGACAACACTATAAACATTCTCCTTGCTATCTTACTCATCAGGGAATCCTCCTCTCAGCATTCAAGTTCTTTCATCTAACGTTCCTGGCCCTCGTTCTCCTGTTACCCGATATCGGATCACGCCGCCTTCACCTCAAGAAGCCCAATCTCCCTATACACACCTTATTGCCGTTTCACCGGTAGCCAGGATATTCTGCTCGCCGTGATCCTTGTGTGCGAGTAACTATGAGACCTTAAAAAAGGCCGTTGATTTTGAACCACATACGGGGCATTTTTCGGGCGGCTCCTTTTCGGAGACATACCCGCATACCGAACAGACAAAGTAATCAACCGGTTCCAATTTATCCGGGTCATTTAGGGCACGCTCATAGAGAGCTGCATGCTCCTTTTCAACCTCATTCGCATAGATGAAACTTCGTTCTGCCACCTTTTGCCCTTCCTGCTTTGCATCATCAATCATCGCAGGATACATGGTCTTAAACTCATGGGTCTCACCTGAAATGGCCTCTTTCAGGTTTTCTGCCGTTGTCTTAACCGCCCCGAGAGCTCGCAGATGGTTATGGGCATGCACTGTTTCTGCCTCGGCTGCCGCCCTAAATAGCCTGGCCACCTGGTGGTAACCGTCCTTTTCGGCCTGCTTGGAGAAGGCGAGATATCGGCGGTTGGCCTGTGATTCGCCGGCGAAGGCCTCCATCAGATTTTTTTCCGTTTTGCTTCCTTTTAATTCAGACATGGCATCCCTCCTTATTAATAAATAGTAGCATGAAATATGAGAGAGGAATCAAACAAATATTAACGAATGCAATCATTTCTAAGCTTGAAACTGGCAGTTAAGGCCTTAATAGTAATTATTATCAATTTTATTAATCATCTTAGACCTTGTCAACCTCCTGATTAGAAAACAGCCATATTCTCAACACGTAATATTTGCAAACTGCATCTAGCATACGTTACACTTCTAACAATGGGGGTTCTCGAACTTCCTGTAAGATTAGCCTCGGCATAGGACATATCAGGGCTTGGGCATCATGTTAGCTCCCGTCTGCCCTCCTGAGGGGGAGTCAACAAGGTCAGGAAAAGAATAGATAAAAGGAGGCTGATCATGGAAAACAGAATACTCGTTGCCTTCGATGATTCGGAAAATGCCCTAAGGGCTGTTGAGTATGTAGCAGATAGATTTACCAAGGAAAACCAGATTACCCTCTTCTCCATCGTTCCAGATACTGCAGCCCTTTGCGACATGAATAGCCCGAGCCTAATCCCTTATTTCATGGAGAAGCAGGCGATCTTTTGCGGGCTGGAAGATCAAAAGAAAGAGCTAGTAGACGAGGCCATGTTGAGGGCAAAGGACATTCTCCTCGAGGCCGGATTCGATGAGAAGAATATTGCCCTGAAAGTCCAGACCAAAAAGAAGGGGGTGGTGAGGGATATCATAGACGAAGCCCACTCGGGATATGATACTATTGTCCTGGGCAGGAGGGGGCTTTCCGGTGTAAAGGACTTCATCTTTGGGAGTGTTTCGCAGAAACTGCTCCACCTCGCAAAGGATGTTTCGATCATCGTAGTGGACTAGATACTCGAATGTCCGGCTCGCGGGTTGATGTATCTAAATGCACCTGTTCGTGCCGGCTTCAGTGAAAGGCCTTGTTGGGGCATTTTATGTGCCGGATCGTAGACCCGCTTTCGGCAGTAAGCGGTGCTGTCTACATGCCACTTTACTCCGCCTCGCGCTTCCAGAAAGCCATAAGCCCCTCCTTACCAAAAGCGATCTGAACCAATTCCCAGCCTTGCACTCCCCGTTCATTGAGTATTTTGGAGAGCACTTCTGTCTGGTCACCGGGAACCTCATCCAGCGTGCAATCCCCAGTTTCGGTGCAGAAATACATAACCTTCTCAAAGGCCTGTGCAGGATGTTTCGTAATCTCATACTCGAAATTCCTCATCGCTCCTCCTTTCTGTGCTGAATGAACTCTCTCTAGGCCCTTGCTCCCCTGAGATGGCCAAGAGCCTCCAGATGGGCCTTCTCCTCTTCTGCTATATTATACAAGGTCTCCTTGCTTTCCGGTTCTTTGGTCTTCTGGGAATATCTCATATAGAGATCTAATGCTTGCGCTTCGAGCATCATTGCAACATCCAGAATATCCGATACCGTTTTCATGGCTGATCGATTTTCCGCAATGAACTCCTCAGTAGTCAGCCCGCCTTCCATCATTTCAACCTCGATCTTGCTTTCCAATCCTTCCATATCAACCACACCGGAATCATACCCCCTGTAAAGCTTAAAAAGCCTCTCCTTATGCAGGACTTCGATACCCGCCAGCTTGCCGAACAGAGCTGATACCTCATGATCGGGCGTTTGCGACCCCAGCGCCTCATAGAAGCTTCGAAGCCCCTCTTCCATACCATAGGCCAGGATAATCACCTCGACAGGTGTCTCGTCCCCTTGAAGCACAGCCATCCCAACCTCAGCGGGCCCAGCAGCAGTAAACCCATGCCAGGCCATGATGCCCCCCTTAAGATTGTACACCTCACTGAACCCCTGACCAGCTAGCAGTTGCGCAGCGACACGGCTGCGGCCACCTACAGCTCAGTATACGATAATCGGTTTTTTTGAGTCGAGCTCTCCCAGTCGATTGGTGAGCTCCGGAAATGGAATGAGCACTGCTCCTGGTATTCTGGTTTTTTCGTATTCCTTAGGCTGACGCACGTCGAGTAGGGTAAAGGTGCCTTCTCTGTGTTCTTTCAGATAAGTCTTGGCCTCTTCCGTGTTCATTGACTTTACAGGAAGCAAGAACTGTTTCCACCGCATAATCATTTCCTCCTATTAACGAGTCCGGGATCGTATCAACCTCTGTGTCTCACGCTCTGGGGAGTATCGGATTATTACTTCGGCTCCCTAACCGCACTCTTTCGAAATCGAAAGTCCGCAGCAGCCCGAGGCCTCAAAGAGAGAATATCAATAAAAAAACCGCTCCGGAGGTCTCCTCTCAGGGACATACACGTGAAGGATTGTCTCTTGATTCCAGGCCTTTGAGACATACAGGTTGCAATAGCAGCTCCCATAGGCTTCCACGTCAGGAGCTCGGTACACGCAAGGACAGATGATGTCTTTATCCTTTTCACGGTCCCCTCCTGCAAGCCTGCACGGGCACGACATGTAGCCGTAACGCCCCTTATTGACCAATAAGGCTTCCAGGAGCTCGAATACCCTTTCCCGGTCCTTGTTAAAGTAATACCCTTTGGGCTCCTGGACCTTTCTTAACATCTCATAAAGCTTTTCAACCTCTGTCATAGCCCGAGCGCCTCCCTTAACTTATCTTCCTGATACCCGACAATGACCTTGTCTCCAATGATAATCGTGGGAAAGGAGCACCGTGGATTCAGCCTCCTCACATCTTCCAGTATTGCCTTCCGTTCGTCTCCCTCTAGTAAATCTACATCGGTAAATTCGTACTCCACTTTGCAATTATCCATAAACCTCTTGGTAGCCTTACAGTGACTGCAGGTGCTAATAGTGTACATTTTCACGGGCTTGGCCATTTGCATCCTCCTCCATCTTTTCCAAAGCGAGAAGATCTACCTTGCAGGAATTGTTCAGGGGCACGTTACTCTTCTACTTACCCTTACCCCAATCCTCCAATTCAGCCCCTTGATATTCCTCTTGCTGGATAGTCAGATCCAGATTGATGACAAGCCCAGAATGCTTCTGAACCTCTCCGTTCTGCTTCAAGGCCGCATGCCGCTCTCGCGCTTCCTGGACGTCTTCTAAAGCCTTTGCCAGAGCCATTCCAATAGCCCTGCTTGTATCTATCTTTCCCAGTTTAAATTCGGGCGGAACGCCATCTTCCGCAATGGGTTCTGCAAAATGGGCAAGCTGCTTCATCTTCTCCATGGCCTGATCCATGAGTCTCCAGCCCGTGAGCTCGTTGCTTTGAAAAACCCAGGAATTCCTTATTTGTTGAAGCATCTCCGTATACTTACTGGCAACCTCCGTCTTCAACTTCTCCAGCAATCCCTTGGGCAACTTGCTCTCCGCTCCAGGAAGCCCTGCTGCCTCTTCCGGGCTTAGTTTGTCGAGTTTTCGCTGAAACTTCCTGGCATGTATAGCTGATTCCCAGGCCTCTCGCCGCAAAACCCGCATGATGTGAGGATCATCAACCTTATCAGCTTCCCCGTTGTAGTGAGGAATGAGTTTTTCCTCATATTCCACGTAGGATTTGAGCATGCTGGCCCGGCTTGTGGGATCGTGAGGATAAGGTGCCGGCTTTAAATTAGGCTCCCCACCTAACTGGGCGATGATCATACCCAGCCAGTGCATATGCCACATCTCCTCCCTGGAGATGGAGATGAGGCTCGACCCCAAGGGGGTGTCTTCTCCTTCCAAATACCCGTGGACCAGGTACCGTATGATTGCTGCATGCTCATCAGCCATGTCCCTGTTTAACATATCAATCAATGCCTGTTTTTCCATAATCAACCTCCTTTAGCTGATCTGTGTGACTTCAGCGATGTTAAGATATCTAAAAAGATTCAATCCCCCGCTCAAGCCTTGCCTTCTTAATGGCAAAACTTTTGCTGGGGTGGTGATCCGGAAAGAAGACCGTATAGGAAATCACCTTTTTTGCTTCAACCTCAGCTCCAGCCAATCGCTGAGCTCCTGCACCGAGTTGGTAAGCTGGTAACGTCCCCCTGCAAACACACCGTAGTCACCGCCTCCCCCCATGGATGAGGCAAAACGCACTGAGTTGGCATGGAAGAGCCAGACATCGCTCCAGACTTTTTCGATGTACTCATCAAAAGGATTTCCGCCCTTCGTGTGATCCACGGCAAGGTCCCGCTTCCATATATCTGCCATAATCCGTGTACCGGCCATGGTCGCGGCATTCGTCTTCTCGATGGTATTCAACAACCGGCTCCAGTGGTTATCCACCCATGATTTGTGGTGACATGTAAGGCAGGTTGCCTGCATGGCATTCCGGCTCTCGGCGCGTTCCTGCTCATTCAAAAGGTATTCGGTTGCAAACCCGCCCTCGAAATCCGTGGGCAGCTGCAGGCCCTGTTTGTTCTTAATGGTCGTTGTGTCGGCCTCCTTGGGGTGGGGATGAGCATAAATCAGCCCAAAGATCCGCCACGGCAGCCGGTTCTTGACCTCGTGCGTGCGCTGAGTAATAACCTCCCCCTCCGTATTGACGAGCAGGCTTATGTGGCACGCAGCACAGGTGGGAGCAGTGAAATCACTGCCGACGGTCCACGGAACGGGTTTGAAATCCCATTCCTTGTTGTGGGCTGAGAATATGTTTCCATGCTTGGACGCCGCATACACCTTATAAGCAGGCACATCGGGACCTACGTGGCACTCCATACATGTGTAAGGCTTTCTGGCCATTTCGATTGAGAACTGGTGTCGGGTGTGGCATGCGGAACAGGCCCCCAAGCTTCCGTCAAGGTTTATTCGCCCGGTACCCTGGTTGGGCCAGCCTTCAATCATGGGGAATTCCATCTCGCCGAAATCTGTTTCCCTGGTCACCGTGCCCGTTATCTCAAGCTTTGTGCCGTGGCAATAAAGGCATGATTCGGCCGCGGTGGCTGCATTAGCAGGATTGAGAACCACTTTGCCCTCTTTCCGTTCCGGAGCTGCGTTTATCGACCGGACAAGGAGCTGATACACGCCATTGCCCATCAGATTCCCATAGGCACGGGCCATCAGGTTGTTCTCGAATTGCCGAGCCTCCTGGGCATGGCAGACAGCACAATCCTTGGGGCTTACAACCGTATGGATCTCGTAGCCGTTGTGCTCGAAGGTGTCCTTATGGGCCTCAGGCCTGATTGCATGACACTCAGCGCAGCCCAGTACCACATCCCTCAGCTCCGGCGGAACATCCTTGTTCGAGACCTTTTGGCCAAGGCCCGTCACTTTCATGGCCTCTCCAGGGGTTATCTGTGCGTGACGGCTCTTCTTCCACCCCTCCACGATACCGGGATGCAATGACACATGGCATTCTAGACAGGCCTCGGTGTCGTCACTAATCGGTATACCCGCCCCCTGAATCACCTGCGCCGGAAACACCAGCACGAATAGTGCGAACAAATACCTCTTTATCACGCGTACCCCCTACTCCATTCGCCTTATGGGTCATGCATAACCATCCATGATCTTCTTGAGTGCCTCCCGATCCGTTTCCCTTCCGACCAAAGGGCCTGCACGTAGTGCCGAAAAGTGATCTTCGAAGGGCGCTCGATCACTCCTGTAAATGACCCCGATTGGGATTTCATCTCCCCATGTGCGCGCCACCTTCATAGCCGCCTCCCAATCACCTGGATCATATCCCGAGGGCACCGGGCGACACCGTTTTTTGTACCACGCAAAGGTATTCACCTTATTAAAGGAGACGCATGGCTGTAAGGCATCGATGAGGGCAAAGCCCCGATGGGTAACACCCTGCTGAATTAATTCGGAGAGATGTTCGGTCATGCCGGCAAAACCGCGGGCTACAAAACCGGCACCCATTGCAACAGCTACCTCCACGGGGTTGAACGGTGCCGATGGCACGCCTTCCGGCTGGGCCTTAGTCACAAACCCCTCGGCGGAGGTAGGGCTCGCCTGTCCCTTGGTCAGCCCGTATACCTGGTTGTTGTGGACCAAGAGGGTTACATCAATGTTTCGACGCATGGCAGCCAGCAGATGGTTGCCGCCCTCACCGTAGTTGCACCCGTCGCCGCTTTCAACAATGACGGTCAGGTTTGGATTTGCGAGCTTGGCACCGGTTGCAACCGGAAGGGATCTGCCGTGAAGACCGTTGAATACATTCACATTCAGGTAATGGGGGGCCTTGGCAGCCTGACCAATTCCAGAGACAAAGAGTAACTCACTGGGTTCCAGCTGTAGGGCTACCAGGGCTTGCTTAACTGCCTCTTGAATGTCGAAGTTCCCGCATCCCGGGCACCATGCCGTCTCGTAATTGCCGAAATCATCAACCGCTACCATATCGACCTCGCTTTCAAATCCTTTCAACGGCTCAATTCCCGAAGAATCGCCTCAGGCGTCAGCGGGAGTCCGTCATATCGAAGGACCTTCCTTTCGATATCAAATCCCGTCTCTCTTCGAATTAGCCGTGCCATCTGTCCGAGGGCATTCCCTTCCACGGAAACAACCTCCCGTGCAGACGTGAGGTAATCGATGAATTGCTCAGGCATCATGGGCCACACCTGAGAGAAATGCAGCGTGCCAACCTTTTCCCCGTCGAATTTCATGCGGGAGGCCGCTTCCGTTACCGCCCCTTTGCTTGAACCCCACGATACGAGCAGAAGATCCGGTTTGGCTTCGCCCTCAAAATCAGGCGCAATGACCTCAGATCGAAGCCCTGCCCCCTTTCTGAGGCGTTTCTCCACCATCAACGGGCTTATATGAAGATCCTCAGTAAGGTGACCATCTTCCGTATGTTCATCGCTGTCCGCCACCACAAGCCCCTTGCTCAACCCCGGCAACAAACGCGGTGAGATGCCGGTTTCTGTAATGGCATATCGCAGATATGGCGAGGTCCCGGCTGATTTTTGAGCAGGCTTGACAGGAGTCAGCCCTTCAAGTTCAAAAGGCGGAACTGCCCGGTAGGAATCGGCAAGAAACTGGTCGGTGAGCACAAACATAGGGCCCTGATACCGCTCCGCCAATTCAAAGGCCTTTCGGGTTAGATGAAAGCACTGTTCTATCGTGCCGGGCGAGAAAATAGCGCGAGGAAACTCGCCGTGCCCAGCGTGCAGTACGAACTCGAGGTCTGCCTGTGCCGTTCGCGTCGGAAGTCCTGTGGCCGGTCCGGGCCTCTGAGCAACCACGACCACAACCGGGGTCTCGGTCATGGCAGCCAGGCTGACACCTTCAACCATAAGGGCAAACCCGCCTCCAGAGG
>CP070657.1:2242631-2246767 GCA_020355085.1 Deltaproteobacteria bacterium | reverse complement strand
TTTATCCTTTTCTTTTCAATCAAATACCTATTTAAGAACTCCGCATAGTCTGAATAGGCAAAACCTGCGGCAACTGCAACTTGGAGAACTCCGAAGATTAGGACCGGAAAGACGATTGCAAGCACGCCAATAATGAGTGCACCTTTACTATGTCCTTTCTTCCGCATCTTTGATGCGCCCATTTTTAATCTTCGATTATATGTTTTAAATAGCGGTCTATTGCAACGCAAGAAAACCGATGCATTATTTACTTCTTTCAATCGCTATCCTCCGGGAGCGTGCAGGCCCTTCCTTTAAGGTGGAAGAGGAGGCGAAGTACGCTTTTTGTCCTCTCGCTGAAAAGCTTTTCCGCAAAGTGAGCCCCTGCTGCCCGCTTAGAGATCTCGGAGAGGGTAGGGTACACGTGAATCGCACCGGCCATGGTAGAAAGCTTTACCCCGCCCCAGGCGGCCGTAACCCACTCATGGATGAGTTCACCGGCATGGGGGCCGATTATCTGGCAGCCGAGAAGCTTTCCCTTAGGATTAATGAGCACCTTGATCTTACCCAGCTCTTCCCCCTCGGCTAGGGCCCGGTCATTTTCAATGAAGTTCTCTTCAAGGACCTTGTATTCAATGTTATCCGCCCTCGCTCGCTTTTCGTTAAGCCCTATGCTCGCCACCTCCGGATCGGTATACGTACACCAGGCCACCTTTGAATAGTCCGCCTTGCGGGGGACGTGCAATACAATGTTGGTAAGCGCGGTGCTGGCTTCATACCCTGCAACGTGGGTAAAGGGGAATTGGCCATTCACATCGCCACATGCATAGATATGATGGATGTTGGTTCGCATCCGGGCGTCGGTGGTGATTCCACGCGGATTATGCTCTACACCGGCTGCTTCAAGCCCCAAATCGGCTATGTTTGGCTTCCGTCCTGTGGCAACAAGTAGGGCCTCGGCTTCAAGAACACTTGTTTCCCCTTCACCTTTGGCCGGCGCCACGGTCAGATGGACTCCAGGGCCATTTGATTCCGCCTTTACTGCCTTGGTGCTGGAGATGATCTTCACACCCTCTGCCTCCAGACGACCCCTCAGGATCTCCGCCACATCCGAGTCTTCCGGCCCGAGAATCTGATCCATGAACTCAACAACAGTGACCTGTGATCCGAGCCGCTGAAATGCCTGGGCCATCTCAAGCCCAACTGGCCCACCTCCCAAAACAAGAAGTCGTGCAGGTAGTGTTCTCTGGGAAAATACAGTTTCGTTGGTCCAATATGGAACATGTGAGAGGCCTTCAACCGGGGGCAGGGCAGGGCCTGACCCCGTGGAGATTATCCAGGCCTTGGCCGAAAAGCGCCTGCCGTCCAGCTCAACTACGTGGTCATCAACAAATCTCGGTTTCCCAAACTGTACGTCGGCCCCGAGCTCGCAAAAGCGCTCAGTTGAATCGTGCTCCTGAATCGTGCTGATTACCGACTGAACCCGGTCCATAACCGCGCCTAGATCAACCGGGGGAAGCATCAGCCGAGGAAGGCCAAAATCAACAGCCCTCCGCGCATGTGCCCACACGCCTGCCGTGCGGATCAAGGTCTTGGAGGGCACGCACCCGAAATGGAGGCAATCGCCTCCCAGTTCCTTGTACTTTTCGATAAGGACCGTCTTGGCCCCGAACTGGGCTCCTCCGGCCGCCGCAGTGAGCCCGGCAGCTCCCCCGCCGAGGATTCCGAGATCGTAGTCGAATGTTGCCATGTATTGTTTCCTTTCTGATATCTTTGTAACCGTGTCTTCGGCATGCCCGCTACGCCTATCGATTAGATCAGCGTCTTAAAGCGGGCACCAGAAGTTGGTGTATTAAGACTATGCTCAGGCTGTATCGTTACCAGTCTCTTGGGGTTCGGCCATCTCTTGGTCTTCCTCATGAAGCCGCTTGCGGGCCAACTTTACGAGTACCACGAGCAGAATACCCACACCTATCAAAACCCCGGTTAACGGCCATGGGATCCTCTTTTGAATAATTGCCTGGGAGATGGCGTCGGTTCCCACTACATAAAGCACGGTCCCAGGCAGCATACAAAGCCATGACCAGAACACATAGGTCCGGAAGCGGACTCTGGTGAGCCCAAATCCATAGTTGACGATATTGAAGGGAAAGATCGGCACAATCCGTACGAGTGCTACTATAATTGCGCCGTGTTTTTCCGTGAGGTCATCGAGCTCTTTGAATTTCTCACTTTTGGAAAGCCACTTGGCGGTAGCATCTCGTGCGAAGTGCCTGCCAACTAAAAACGCCAGGGCCGCACCCACGGTGGAGGCAATACTCACCACAATGACCCCTAGGACAGAGCCAAAAATTGCTCCAGCAATAATAGTAATTGCCGATCCCGGAATCGCGGCAACTACCGCCCCCGCGTAGATGAGTATGAAAACTGCGGGACCGAGAGCACCAAGTGCTTCAATCCAGCCCCTGAGAGCAGCGAGCTTCTCACCTATGCCAAATACATAGGACAGAACAAGAATGGCTATGACAACCACGAGCAATGCTATTGGACGCCACATTAAAAACTCCCTCTCAGGCGGAATAGAAAATACCGAAATACAGCCCCTACTAAATAGGATAGCCGGTATTGACAGGAGAATGGAAATAGTTTTTTGATTCTTCTAGTTTATAGTCCTAGGAAAGATGCAGCGTCTTGTTTCAATTGGAATCAAAAGGTTGGTGGTGAAGGAAGCCGGATAGTTGGTGGGTGTGCCTGGAGGGAATAACTACTCTATGTTCTTTTTATAGGTATCCTTGTAAAAGGATGCGAGTTTTTCAGGTGAGACGCCAAGTACGTATGAGAAGAAGAGAAAAGTATTCCTTACATTGACGTAAACGAATCCCTCTTCTTCCCACCTCCGTGGTGATGTCTTGACCTGTTCAGGTATTATACAAATTTTGTCCCCCTTCCTCTTTATCCTCCTCATTAGTTCAACGTCTTCCATGATAGGTATGTCCTTGTAGCCGCCTAATGCGTTAAAATAGTCTCTTCCAATGAATATTGCCTGATCTCCATATGGAATTCGGGTCAGGCGGCACCTGAGGGAGGCCCAGCGGGCCAAGATTTTAAACTCAATCTTGGTGGAGTCGATGCCGAGTTCAAAGGCACCTCCCACATATCGCCCCTGGGCCATAGTTGAGTGGATTCTTCTAAGGGCATTTCGAGGCAGCTCGGTGTCTGCGTGGAGAAAGATAAGGATTTCACCTTTTGCCACTGAAGCACCAGCATTCATCTGCCGTGCACGCCCCCTTGGGGAAACGAGCTTGACTATATTTTCGTTGACTACTGCGCGTATGGTTTCTTTGGTCGGGCTTCCATCAACAACGATGACCTCATGGCCTCCATAACCGATAAGCCCTTCGATGTTTTCGATAAGCGAGTTTATCCTATCGGATTCGTTGAGAACCGGGATAACTATTGAGAACTTCGTTCTTTTCATGGCGCCTGCCCACCGAGTGAACGCAATGTTGGTTCTAGGTTTTCGCTCCTGCTCTTTTTAGTCAAATGCTCATTCCTGTGGCCTTTTGCCATTTGAATTGTAATCATCTGATCAGTGTCATATATTTTATATAGGTATTAATATAAACACATCGGCTTCCGCTTTTGAAGCATAACAGAGCAGTTTTTCATCCAGACACCAAAGAACCTTAGCAACTTGGTTTTTGGCATACAAACCTTCGTATGTGGGAGTTTGCTATGGATCAGCAATTTCAGGACTCGTTTCCGGCAGCAAGCAGGTTTTTACAGACCTGCGAAGTCCTCACCACCGATATTAAGGTCGAGCCATTTGCCCTAGTTCTTTTTGGCGGGAGCGGTGATTTGAGCAAACGGATGCTTTTGCCCTCTCTGTATCATCTCAAAAAGGATGGGAGGCTGCCCGAGGATTTCGCTATCTTTGCATTTGGTTTACCTAAGATGTCAGATGAACAGTTTCGGAACTTCGCACGAAAGTCGCTGGAAACCTTCTCCCGGGAGTCATTCGAGACGAGCATCTGGGATGAATTTTGCCCACATCTCTTCCACATTTCTTCAGATTTCAGCAGCGATGAGGGCTACATAAATCTGTACAATCTAATTGGTGAGACGTGCCGGTCTACACCTGAGAACAAGAAGGAGGT
>CP070657.1:2239647-2242531 GCA_020355085.1 Deltaproteobacteria bacterium | reverse complement strand
GTGGATTGCCAACGATAACAACCTCATAGGAAGGCCCTATGTCGTAGTCGACACCTGCCATAAGCAGGGTATGGTTGGAGGGCGATTCCCTAACGGTAGCGGAAAACACTGCTCCGATTGCGGCTGCCTTCTTTTCGAGATCGGGACTGCCGGTCATCCGCGCGAGGCGAAGCAGATTCAACATGGCCACCGAATTTCCGGACGGGATCGCCCCGTCGTAGATCTCCTTCTGGCGGATCAGAAGTGTCTCTCCGTCGTCGGGCGTAAAGTAGAAACCGCCTTTTGTATCATCCCAAAAGTATGCGATGAGCTCCTTATTCAACGCAAGGGCAGCTTCAAGATGACTTACCTCAAAGGTGGCTTCATAGAGTTCCAACAGCGCCCATACCAAGAATGCGTAATCATCTACGTTGGCCAATATGGCGGCCTGCCCATCACGATAGCGGTGAAGCAGTCGGCCGTCTCCGGTGCGCATGTTCTTGAGTATGAAGTCTACAGTGCTCCGGGCTGCTTCGGCATACTGAGGCTCATCAAAGACCTGTGCCCCTTTTGCAAGCGCAGCAACCATGAGGCCGTTCCAATCGGTCAAGATCTTATCGTCCTTGTGAGGATGAATCCTTTCCTCCCGGTGAGTATGCAATTTGCGCAGTGCCTTATTCAGACGCTTTTGAAGGGCTTCCTCCGTTACCTTTAGGTCGGATGCGACCTCTCTGGCTGATTTCTTCAAGTGCAGAATATTCCTGCCCGTCCTTTTTCGCGTTCCCTCTTCCGCGAAATTCCCGTCCTTTCTCATGTTGAACACCTTGGCAACCAGAGCCGCCTCTGCCGGTTCAAGGATTTGTTGGGTTTCTTGCAAAGTCCATACATAAAACTTCCCCTCCACGCCTTCGCTGTCAGCGTCCTCTGCCGAATAGAACCCTCCGCCGGGCCTCATCATATCCCTCAAAACAGAGGTCAAGATCTCACGCGCCGGGTTTCCGTATTCATCCTTTCCGGTTGCCTGATAGGCCTCGATGTAAGCCATGGCCAGCAGGGCCTGGTCATAAAGCATCTTTTCAAAATGCGGCACGAGCCAATGGGAATCGGTAGAGTACCGGTGAAACCCATATCCTATATGGTCATAAATGCCTCCCCGCCGCATCTGCTGGAGGGTTTTTTCAACCATGTCCAAGGCCGTCTCATTTCCGGTGCGGCGCCAGTAGCGCAGCAGAAACAGGATGTTATGAGGCATGGGAAACTTGGGGGCGTCTCCAAAACCACCGTATTCCTCATCACATCGCGCCGCAAGCTGCTCATACGTGAGGCTCAAGGCTGAATCACCGAGCGCTTCAGGCGTTGCCTCCGATAGGGTCCTTTTCGCAGCCGTAGAAAGGCCTTCGGTGATATCATTCGCTGAGCCCAGTATTTCGGACCGGCGAGTCTCCCACATATCCTTTACCCGGGGAATGAGGTCCACCATTCCCACACGTCCTTGCCTCGTTTCTCTCGGAATGTAGGTTGCGGCATAGAAGGGCTTTTTGTCCGGCGTCATCATGATGTTGAGGGGCCACCCGCCACTGCCGGTCAGCATTTGGCACACCAACATGTATACGTTGTCTATGTCTGGCCGCTCCTCTCGATCAACCTTAATCGAGACAAAAACATCGTTCATGAGCTCGGCAACTTCCAGGTCCTCAAATGACTCGCGCTCCATTACGTGGCACCAGTGGCACGTGGAATAGCCGATGGAAAGGAAAATAGGCTTATCCTCCGTTTGCGCCTTGGTGAACGCCTCCGGCCCCCATGGGTACCAATTTACGGGATTTTCCGCGTGCTGAAGCAGATACGGGCTCTTCTCAAATATCAGGTTGTTATACTCCCCCTCCTCAAGCATTTCCTGAACGTCCTGAGGTTTCGGTGGATCCTTCTCTGTTTTCCTCATAAATCGCCCCGCCAGTTCCGGTTTTCCAGATTCCTGAGCAAGCACTGACTCACTTACTCACCATGCACCCACACGGGTCGTGCCGGATAGTCACCCATATCAAGAGCATATTTTAACGACCGTCTCTCTCCGGATGTCACCAAAAAGGCCTTCCCCTTTCCAGTATCAGATGACCTTTGAAAAGTAAAAGAAATTATACTGAGATTTCAATCTTTGAGAATCTCAACCGAAACAGCAAGGAATGATACCTTTTCAGGAGATCTTTTTGCCCTAGTCCCATTCATATCACGATTATTTTCCCTGCTCCACCATCAATGTGCTTCTTTGGGTACAGGGCCTTGAGCTCTCTCTGATGTTGCGTACAGTGGAGGGCACAGATCAATGAAAGGTCTTTAAACAGTTCATACTCACTGAATCCGTGCAGACCACCTATAACCGCGTACACCTTGCCGAATTGCGAGGCGGCCGCAAGGATACGAGCCAACCCCGGATGCGAGCATCCCGTGATTAGCACTACCCCCTTCTCTGTCTTAATTGCCATGGATTGTTCTATGGAGTCAAGCTCACCGGTCAAGAAAACGTTCTCATGGATCTCCAGAGGTCCGATCACCGAGACTACCTTATTTATACCCTGAACCCCTCTGATCGAGTGGAGCACATAAATAGTCACCTCCTTATTAAGCGTGAGAAAGGCCGAGAGACCGCCGACGTGATCAAAATGGGCGTGGGAAATGAAGACCTCTTTAACGGACATGGGATCAATGCCCAGCTTTTCCATATTTGCAAGAAGGATAGACCCCTTCATCCCGGTATCAAAAAGGATTGGAGCCCTGCCTTCCTCCAATGTTTCCACCAAACAGGAGAATCCCCAGTCGGATTGGAGTCCCGCCTGGTGTACCGTATTATCGGAAAGCACCGTAACACGCATGTTACTTCCCCCTTTCTTTTCAGAAGGCCCTGAGC
>CP070657.1:2236914-2239547 GCA_020355085.1 Deltaproteobacteria bacterium | reverse complement strand
CATGGGCCTGAAAAGAAGATTGCCCTGAGCGGCGGTACCCAGGCCGAGGCAGCAGGCCGGCCGGAGGAACAGACCCTGAGGGTGTTCTCGCCAAAAAAGGAGCTGCTCTTCGAGTACGATGAGAAAAACGGCAGGGCTAGGGTTAACATGGAAGCGGGAGACCTTGAATTCGTCACGCAGAACGGCAGTATTACCTTTGCGTCGAGCCGCGAAATCCTGTTCCATGGGAGGTCAATCGGTTTGACGAGTACGCGCGGTGTTTGCCTGGGAGTAATGGATACGCTCGGTAAGCTGCGTTCCGCCCTCACGCTTCAAGCAGGGACCGCAAAGGTGAACAGCCCCGAGGTGGGCATCGAGGCAGAGCGCGGTATTTTTCAGGTTGAAGCCACGAGCTACACGGGCCAAAAGCTCTTGAGCAAGATTGGCCACGTTAAACTGAAGATCGACCGGCTGGAGAGCGCCGCTGCCACCGTGATCGCCAGGGCGAAGAATGTCTTTCAGACGGTTGAGCAACTGAGCCAGGTAAAGGCAGGCCGAATGAGGACCCTGGTGGATAAGACATTTCATTTCAAATCGAAAAAGGCCTTTCTCAAATCGGAAGAGGACTACAAGATAAAGGCCAAAAAGATTCATCTTGGTTAGAGATGGTTTAAGCAGAGGAGGATTTATTATGCCCGCAATATTCCCAGCTTCAACAACCCAAGGAGGGCAGTGCATGGCTATGCCCGATGTATGCCTGACACCAATGCCGCCCCCACCTGTTGGCCCTGGTACTGTTCCGATCCCGTACCCCAACAACGCCATGGTGAACCAGGCCACGGGCACCGCAATGAAGGTCAAATTTGCGGGCAAGGAAGTGGTTACCAAGAATTCCAAGATTTCACGCTCCATGGGAGACGAAGCCGGCACCAACGGGGGAACCATGTCGGGAATGAACATGGGCCCGGCATCATACACGAAGTGTAGTTCCACGGTGAAGGCCCAGGGCCAGCAGGTTGCCCACCAGACGTCCGTGACCGCTCACAACGGGACGAATGCCAACGCACCGGCCGGCGCCCAGATGGCTCCGAGTCAGACCAAGGTGATGGTAGCACCCTAATATGGCTAATCATTGACGTCTGATAGCGGACGACTCAAAAAGAGGACTTTCGCAAAAACTCACCTTGAAAACCTATCGGAGAATGATTTGAGCTCTCTGATGGCATCGGGTGTGAGTTGAAGGGTGATCCGCTCGAGCCGAGTTCCGTCTCTATACCGCAGTGTGAGCAACACCACCGTGGTGTTCAGCTTTGCACCCCGATCGGAGGCGGTTACTTTGTCCACCCGCCAGTCAATACCCACCAGAACCTTGCCGTGGTCTGCCAACGATTCCTGAATGATGAACTTTCGCAGGTCGGTCTTTGCCTCGTCGTATTGCGAGAGTATAAACTCCGCGCTCTGCTCATCTTCTTCCGAGAGCGCGACCAGATCTTGTCGAAACGATGCAGTATCCATGTCCAGGGCACAGGCCTGACGGAGAAGTAAATCACAGCCCCGCATGGCCGAGACCACATTCTCTTCCTCCAGCCCATGCTCCCGGGAGAATGCCTCGATCCGCTGTTTATTTGCGGGATTGGCAGGCTCCAGCAGGGCCCGGAAAAGCACATCCCAGAACCCCTTCCTAGCCTGTTCGGGCAGCTGCAAAAACTGCCGCCAGCCCTCCACTACAGGAACAGGTACAGGCCTCCCCTGGCAGCAGTTGAGCTTGATATCAGTGGGCTTGGTGTCGCTTTTTTGGTCCATGACTACGTAGCACCTCTCTTAAACAGGATTTACCCCAGTACGATGAAATCCACCTACCCCAGTACCATCTCCCGGAGCTACGGGGCGGGCGGGGCAGGCAGAATTCTCTGGATTCCTTTATAGCCTGACATGAACTGCGCTTGCAAGAAGCAAATTACATTCTCTGTGAACTGTGTGCCTTGAGCGCAGCGGGTGGCAAAGGATCGGAAAGGGGAAAGCTTCTTGACAATCTATTGACACAATAATAGAGTTCAGGAACGGCCAAAGCCTTTCTTTTAATACCGATACCGGGCCATCTCGTTGCCGCGTTTGAATCACCCAACCGAGGATTAAACATGAAAACCATATGGGTCACCTCGCTTGGCTCCTCCCAAGAGCCAGTCAAACAACTGATGTCCCAGATGAAAACTTACGGCTTAGAGGTTCAGGGCCACTTCTGGAGGGATGATTTGAAGAAGATGGCCTGGATGGCAGCCAGGGAGGATTTGCTGGATAAGAATGTTTCCATGTGGGGCATCTTAGGGTCCGATGAAGAGCTGCTCGCTCCGGATACCCTTTACGGCGTGTCGCTCCTGGCCATTACCGTGCAGGCTCAAAGGGGCCTTCAGGTCCCCATCACAATCCTGCAAACCCCGGGAAAAGCTTTCTCTCCTGAACGATTGACGACACCCTTGAAGGGGGTGGATGTGATGCCGGCCGCCGGCGCCGGTATGGGGGCGAAGCTGGTGGCCAAGGTGCATGCACCGCCCAAATCCCTTTCCGCCGAATATCATCTGGATCTTTACGGAAATGAACAGATCGGGCAGTGGTTTGAGGTGCGGCCCACGCAATCGAGTTGGCCCGGGGCCATG
>CP070657.1:2233149-2236814 GCA_020355085.1 Deltaproteobacteria bacterium | reverse complement strand
CGTACCTCTTATTGATTGTATCGGAATTTCTTCAACTTACTGAAAATATTTGGATTTAACCGGGATCGAGTTCTTACCTCACACCTGCCCACCATTGCTCTCGCTCAGGCGAGGCGGGCGGGGAATATCTCAAAAAAAGATTCCACTGAATCCGGCTATGGTCTTATCTTTGAGGTTTCATTCCTACAAAACAATGGCCACAGGATTATGCTCATTGAAACCTCAAAGATAAGACCTGTTCCCACCAAGCCGATAGATATCCCCTTGAGGAAATAGCCCATGCCTGATCCCCGATCAGTGAATGCTGCAAATTATGCTTACTCTGCTACTGTATGATGCGAGACCCTAGCTGACGTCAAACGGATTTGTGCTGACGATTGTCTCCTCTCTACCCGGGCCGACAGATACAATAGAGACCGGAACGCCCACAAGGGTTTCTATCCGTTTCACATAGTCGCGGGCATTCTTAGGAAGTCGCTCCAGATCCCTCGCTTCGGAGATATCCTCTTTCCATCCATCCATCTCTTCATAGATGGGTGTGCAGGCGCTGAGGGCAGAGAGTTTCGCCGGTATGCTCTCCAACCGTTTACCTTGATGCTCGTACGCGATACACAGGCGTATGGTATCCAGGCCCGTTAACACATCGAGCTTTGTTATTGCCAGGTGGGTAAGCCCGTTGACCCGAGCCGAATACCTGAGAACCACCATGTCCAGCCAGCCGCACCTCCTGGGTCTGCCGGTGGTTGCCCCAAACTCCTCACCCCGCTCCTGAAGGTAACTGCCCATTTCGTTCTTAAGCTCGCTCACAAAAGGACCGCTCCCGACCCGCGTGGTATAGGCCTTGACGATGCCAACAACGCTGTCCAATGCTTTCGGGCCAATTCCCGCTCCCACACAGGCAGTTGCCGCAACGGGGTTGGAGGAGGTAACAAAGGGATAGGTTCCGTGATCGACATCCAGATGGGTTCCTTGGGCACCCTCGAACAAGATGTTACCGTTTTTCCGCTTTGCCTCGTCTAATTCAGCCGAGACATCCACAAGAAACGGCACAAGCTCTTCGGAAAGGAAGCGGTACCTCTCCAGGATAGGCTGGGGTTCCAGCGGCTCGGCCCCGAGAAAACTGGCCAGATAAAAGTTCTTTTCCTTGAGATTCTGTATGATCTTTTCTTCGAGCACGTCCGGTTCGGTTAGATCCAGGGCCCGAATGCCCACCCTGGCCACCTTGTCCTCATAGCATGGGCCAATGCCCCTTCCTGTGGTACCGATCTTAGAGCCTCCCTTTGCCCGTTCCCGGGCCACGTCAATGGCCGTATGGTAGGGCATGATGAGGTGCGCCCGCTCGCTCAAGCCCAACCTATCGGGGCCAACAGATATACCCCTTTCGGACAGCGATTTCATCTCGTCCAACAGCACCTCAGGGTCAACCACTACTCCATTGCCTATGAGGCACCGCTTGTTCGGGTATAGTATGCCAGAGGGTATAAGGTGAAAGATGGATTTCTGCCCATTTACTACCAGGGTATGGCCCGCATTGTTCCCTCCCTGAAATCGGACGACCGTGCCTGCGTGGGCTGTCAGGAGATCGACGATCTTACCTTTCCCCTCGTCACCCCACTGGGTGCCGATAACAACGACATTCGCCATATCTTATACCTCACAGAAAAGCGCCTGGCCTGCACCTTGTTGCTCCATGATGCAGGGGCCAGTATTTCACCTCGATCAAGGTCTCTTACTCGGTAGTTGCACCTGTAAACAGCCTTACTCCGGGTCCCGGGGCCTCATGAAGTCCTTTATGTGCACCACCTTTGGCCCGTCCTTTTTTTTCGGCTCCCCGTTTCTGATCTTCTTAATCTGTTCTATATGCTCCCGGAGCTCTGCATTGCTCTCCAGTATCGTCCCAATCTGCTGCTCAAATTCCCCTTGTGCCTTCTTAAGCTCGTCGGTGTCAACGGAGAAGCCGAAAAAAGACCCGAGCAGATAAAGCATTCTCATCACGACCCGAAAATTGGTACCTCTTAGGTAAAGCGGGGAGTGCCCCCAGAGGCCGACAAAGGAGTAATGCATCTGTTGTACCTTTTGCATTATCAAAGAGTGGATGCCAGAGGGACCCTCGTAGTCTATCAGGCTGACATCGTTGTTGACGAAGACCTCTCTCCATGCCACATCGCTATAGACACCGGAGACAATTGATTCGGTGTGAAGCACGTCGTCATACATACCTCCCAGGCTCACCACGAGGGAGGCACCCCATTGTTTGCAGAGTTGCAATAACGTATCCACAAAGGTTTTCCATCGGTAATCAGGTTCCTGCCCTTTTGCAAGGATCAGGTCATGGTCTCCCTCTTTGTTGGAGAAGAAGTAGAAAGATGTCTTGTTGAGCCTGACATCCCTGAGTCTTCCCTCTTTGATGGCAATAATTGGTCTATTCTGTGTAAACTGAAAAAACCAATCCGGGTCTAGTTCGGCAAGCAGAGTAGCTCTCTTTTTTCGTATGATATACTCAATCGTCTTAATCGCCGTATTGCCGGCATTTGACCAGCCCCCAAACGCGGCAATCAACACGGGGCTGTTTAACTGCGGCATTTGATAATAGGTAACCAAATCCTCAATCATGACCTCACACACTCCTGGTGTAGTGTCCTAGCAACAACCTGCGTAATATGCACGATCACACAACTTGCGGAACAACACCGTAAACCCGAAATTCGAATGTCGAAATGCTAAACAAATCCGAATAGCAAATGACCAAAATCCAAAACTTGTTTAAATAATTGGAAAATTCGAATTTTGAAATTGTTTCGGATTTCGGATTTCGTGCTTCGAGTTTTACGCGTTAACAGTTTAAAACCAATAATCGAATCTCAGTTCGTTTTCATCTGTTTTTTTGGACGTGATACGATCCCTCTTGCCTCAGGCCCCGAGCACTGCCAACTGATCGTCTGGCTGCGCTCACCCTTTATGGGCCTTATAGAAAGAATATATGCTGTCCACGATATATTCGAGCTGCTCGTATTCCAGCTCCGGGTAAATCGGCAAGGCAAGGGTTCTTGCTGCCGCATCGGTGGAAACAGGGCAGTCTTCCGGGCGATAGCCCAAGTATGAGAAACACTCCTGAACGTGGAGGGGAACGGGATAATAGACCTCGGTGCCGATGCCCTGTTTGGAGAGATAAGCCCTCAGCCCATCTCTTTCCGGGCCCACCTTTATCACGAATTGGTTGTAGATATGCCTACCGTGGTGCTCGTAAGGGAGCTCCACCTGCTCGAGCCCCTTATCTGCGAACAGCCCCCTATAGGTGCGGGCGTTCTCCCTACGCTTTTCTGTCCACTGATCAAGGTGGTTCAATTTGACCAGGAGAATCGCAGCCTGAAGGGCATCTAACCTGAAATTCCCGCCAATTACCTTATGATAATACTTCGGTTCAGATCCGTGCACCCTCAGCACGCTGAGTCGTTCATATACCTCATTGTTGCCGGTGGTAACCATGCCCGCATCTCCGAAAGAGCCGAGGTTCTTGGAGGGAAAAAAGGAAAAACAACCATAGGCTCCCATGGAACCGGCCCGGTGCAGAGATCCATCTGAGGATTGATACTCTGCGCCAATCGCCTGGGCCGCGTCTTCTATGATAACCGAACCCAAAGACTTTGCCCTAGCCCCGATCCTGT
>CP070657.1:2225490-2233049 GCA_020355085.1 Deltaproteobacteria bacterium | reverse complement strand
GATCTTTACTTAGGAGTTCATTATTGATGAGTAGCTCCTAAGTAAAGATCGAGTCCTTCCATTGCTTAAAGAAGCGGAGGAATTAACAGCCATCTTTATATCTTCAAGGAAAACCGCGAGAAAGGGACAATCATCTATTGACAATCGAAAATTAAACATTGATATGGGCACGCAGGAGAGAATTGTCAATCTTCAATCGAAAATTGAAAATTGAAAGGGTTTAGTTTGGAAAAAATTGAGCGCTTAGATGAACAAACCCTATCCACGCTTACCCAGTTTACCATGCCGCAGATGCTGGAAAAACAGGCCCGGGTATTGGGCTCAGAGCGGATCGCGATCCGGGAAAAGAATTTTGGTATATGGCAGGCATACACGTGGAAAGACTACCTTGAGTATACCAAGAAGGTCGCGCTCGGTCTGGCGGCCCTTGGACTCAAGCGGGGCAGCACCCTCGGCATCATTACCAATAACCACCCTGAATGGCTTTTCACTGAACTCGGGGCCCAGTCCCTCGGTGCTATAACCCTTAACCTCTTTGCCTCTGCGGTGGCCAAGGAACTCGCCTTTGGTCTTGGCAGGGTGCAGGCACAATATGTGATAGCAGAAGACCAGGAACAGGTGGATAAGCTCCTGGAGGTTAAGGAAGACCTCTCCTTTGTCCAAAATGTCGTCTACATCGATCCTACGGGCATGAGGACTTACACCGACGATCCATGGCTTCTGAGCTTTAAAGAGCTATTAGACCTTGGCACTGATTTGGATAGGGAAAAGCCGGGTTTCTTTACCGAGGAGCTAACCAAGGGAAAGCCCAACGAGACCGCCCTGATGATCATGACATCGGGCACTACGGGGCTTCCAAAGCTTGCTATGATCAGCCACGAGAACTTCGTGGAAATGGCCAGAAAGTGGCTTCAGACTGCCCCCATTGGAATTGGTGATAACTGGATCTCCATTACACCCCCCGCTTGGATCGTTGATCAGATGTGGGGTATGGGGATAACCCTTTCAGGCGGTATGGTCATGAACTTTCCCGAAACCTTGGAGACAGCAGTTGAGGATTTTCGGGAGATTGGGCCAACCGTCATTATAACCGCCTCTCGCTTCTGGGAGGACCTTGCCTCGAAGATACGGGTGAAGATCAGCGATTCGGGCTTTATCAAGCGCTTTCTCTATAAAACCTGCATGAAAATCGGCGGAGCGGTGGTTGACAGGGAGTCGGACCGGCGGCCAGTGCCCTTCGGCTTGGAACTCTTACACCGGATATCATCTCGAATCATGTATAGGCCCCTTATGGACCGGGTGGGGTGTTTACAATTTCGGGGTGCTTATACGGGAGGTCATCCTATCAGCCCTGATGTTATCCGCTTTTTTAGGGCCAATGGGCTCAATCTGAAGCAGTGCTACGGACTTACTGAAGCAGGCGGCATATTTCAGGTTCAGCCGGATGATGAGGTTAAGCTCGAGACCGTGGGCGTGCCGCTGCCGCGGACCGAGGTAAAGATCGGAGAGGATAAAGAGGTGCTCGTTAAGAGCAAGTCGAATTTCATGGGCTACTATCAGGATCCCGAGGAAACCGCCAAGTCCATCACTCCCGACGGGTGGCTCCGTACCGGCGACGCCGGCTATATCGATGATGACGGACACCTGCTCATAATCGGGCGCAAGGAAGAGATCATGCGGACCAGGGATGGAGAGGCCTTTTCACCTGATTTTATTGAAACGCGTTTGAAATTCAGCCCGTACATCAACGAAGCAGTCATCTTCGGTGAAGGGCAACCCTTTATCACCTGTTTCATCAATATAGATTTTGGAAACGTGGGTAACTGGGCAGAAGAGCGAAAGATCGCATACACTACTTATACGGATCTTTCGCAGCAACTGGAGGTAGAGGATCTCATCCGTGGAGAGATACGGGAGGTCAACACCCAACTGCCTAAGCCGATGCAGCTCGTTAACTTCATTCTCCTCTATAAGCTCCTGGATGCCGATGATGAAGAGCTGACCCGAACTGGCAAGGTGAGGAGGAAATTCGTCTTCCAACAATACAAAGACCTCATTGATGCCATGTATTCTGAAAAAAAGGAATTAGCGGTGAAGGGTCAGGTAAAATATCGCGATGGCCACGTTGGCACCATTGAAACCACCGTGAAAATACTGTCCGTTTAATAAGGAGTCCCTTCTATGGAGTTTTTCTTTCAAATACTGATCAATGGCTTATCCATCGGTTTCACGTATGCCCTTGCGGCCCTGGGCTTTGTTATGATTTTTAAATCCAGCAGTGTGCTCAATTTTGCCCATGGAGGACTGATGGCGATCGGGGCCTTCGTCTTTTTGGTACTCTCGACCTGGGCACAATTGCCCATCTGGTTGTCGTTCTTGGTAACCCTTATTGGCTGTTTCTCCCTCGGGTTTCTCATTGAGCGTTTTTTCCTGAGGCCCCTGATAGGCGAAGCCCTCATTGAGGTGATCATGCTGACGCTCGGGCTGTTTATCATGTTCAGGGGACTCCTGCTTTTTATCTTCGGGGGGGATACCTATAGTTACATGGAGTTCCTGCCGCCAGCCCTTACCTTCCACTGGGGCGCTGTTGAAATACCCGGGGTGTATGTTGCTACCTTTATCATCGGACTCATTTTTCTCGGCCTCTTCGGGTTCTTCTTCAAGTATTCGTCTCAGGGGATTTATATGAGATCTGTTGCCGACAACCAGCCCGCTGCTATGGCCTTGGGCGTCCACGTAAGGAGGGTTTTTGCCCTGTCCTGGGCGATCGCGGCCCTGGTCTGTGCTATGAGCGGAATCGTGATCGGTATCATCACCGGAATCAACGTCCACGAGGTAAGCGACATCGGCATCAAGGTCTTTCCGGTAGTCATTCTGGGAGGACTCGATAGCATCGGCGGTGCTATCCTCGGCGGCATTATCATCGGCCTCCTCGAAACCTTTACCGGTGGATACCTCTCTACGAGCCTCAGGGAAGTTATTCCGTATATCGTCCTCATCTTCATATTGATGGTGAAGCCATACGGGCTCTTCGGCCTTGTTGAGATCGAAAGGGTATAAGGATTGAAGATTGACAATTGAAAATTGAAAATTGATCAGTCGCTATTGGAAAAAATTGTCGATTTTTAATCGAAAATAGAAAATTAAAGGGTTTTGGGCGATGCGAAAACTGCAGTTTCATCCCTGTGGCAATTTTAACGAGACCTATGAGCAAGAGCTGAGCATTTTCCAGACGGATTTCGGCAGGCTTGCAACGCTGATCGGGCTCATTCTTCTTTTTGCCGTAGTCCCCTTTGTGACTAATGCTTATATCCTCTATATTGTAAATACCATAGGGATTTACGCCATTGCTGCCATAGGGCTTAACCTCCTCATCGGGTATACCGGCCAGATCAGCCTCGGCCATGGGGCCTTTTTCGGCGTGGGCGCCTATTCTGCAGCCATCCTTGCTGCCAAGGTGGGCTTTCCTTTTGTCTTGGCCATCCCCGCCGCTGGCATAATCACCGCCCTGGTAGGCATGGTCTTCGGCATGCCATCGGTCAGGCTCAAACATCTCTACCTGTGTATTGCCACCCTTGCAGGCCAAATTATTCTCGATTACGTGTTTGTGCAGTGGGAAAGCCTTACCGGAGGGGCAGAAGGTATCGGTATTCCTACCGCCAGCCTTTTCGGGCTTGATCTGGGCTCTGACAGAAACTTCTTCTTTGTCATATTCACGTGCTTTGCCGTTATGACCTGGATGGCCGTGAATCTTATCAGAACCCGATACGGCAGGGCCTTTATCGCCATTAGGGATAATGACCAGGCTGCCGAGGGAATGGGCATCCCTATTTTCCGTTACAAACTGCTCGCTTTTGCTATAAGCTCTTTCTATGCGGGCTTTGCTGGCGCGCTCTTCGCCTACTACATGATGAGCATAACACCGGAGCCGTTTAGCCTATGGCTGTCCATTGAATATATCGCGATGATCATTATCGGCGGATTGGGAAGCATTCCGGGTGCAGCGTTTGGTACGGTCTTCATCGTCGCATTGAATGAGGTGCTGAGCCACATTACCGACTATCTGATGAACGTAGGCGCAACCGGCATGGGTATTACCATAGCGCCTCTGAAAGAGTTCATTTACGGGCTGGCCATTGTCTTGTTTATTATCTTTGAACCAAAGGGTTTGGCCGAGGTCTGGAGAATCGTCAGATCCAGTTTCCGGCTCTGGCCATTTTCGTATTAGCGTTTGTTGGGTTTATTGTGTTTATTGAGTTGATAGAGTTGATAGAGTTGCAGCACAACGAACCTAAGACACCAAATAGAGTGGATTTGGAGTGAGTTTGGATATGGAAGATACTATCCTCCTCAAAATCAACAACATCAGCGTTGTTTATTCGGATGTCATCCAGATTCTTAAGGCGGTCTCCCTGGAAGTGCAAAAGGGTCAGATTGTCTCACTGCTCGGGAGTAACGGTGCCGGCAAGACAACCACCTTGAAGGCCATTTCGGGTATCCTGAAGCCCGAAAATGGTAAAGTGACCGAAGGCACGATAGACTATGAGGGCCATAACATCCAGAACTCCTCTCCCGAGCGGGTAACCAGGTTGGGCATCATCCAGGTTATGGAGGGAAGGCAGCCGTTCAAGTACCTGACAGTCGAGGAAAACCTACGGGTGGGAACTGCTACAAGGTGGGGCAAGCCTTATAAGAAAGACCTTGAAATGGTTTACCATTATTTCAATCCCCTTACCTACAGGAAAGATTCCCTTGCCGGATACTGCAGCGGGGGAGAATTGCAGATGCTCGTGATCGGCAGGGCACTAATGGCTCGGCCCCGCCTCCTCCTGCTTGACGAGCCTTCCTTGGGGCTCGCACCCTTGCTGGTAAAAGAGATCTTTGAGATCGTAAAAAGGATTAATGTAGAACAAAGTACCACCATTATGCTCGTTGAGCAAAACGCTAATATGGCCCTGCAAATAGCACATTTTGGGTATGTAATGGAGAATGGAAAGATAGTACTCGAGGATAACGCCCACGACCTCAGAGAGAATCCCGACGTGAAGGAGTTCTACCTTGGAGTTGCAGCAACCGGTACCATTAAGACATACAAGGACGTAAAGTCCTATAAACGCAGGAAAAGGTGGCTATAGTAATTTTCGATTTTCAATTGTCAATTGACAATTTGATGGTTAGTGTTCAACTGTCAGTTGTTGCCTCTATGCCTCAGCATTTCCCTCCTGGGTATTCATAAGTCTCCGTAACAAACTTGGGTAACTTCAAGCTTTCGCATGGTTTTTCCCTTTCACTCGGCTCAGCTCACCCCACCCTATTTAACCCGATTGCTGTTCCACTGACTCAAACCAATCTTCGCCCTGAAGGACGAACTTGTCCGTCCCAATTCCGGCGGGCTTGCCCGCCTGCACCTGGCGGGAGTTAAAATATGTTGGAACCATCTCGCTTTTTTCCTTGATAGTAGTAGAAAAAAAGGATACATAAAGCAGACATTTAGGGAGGGCCTCAAATCTTTGAAAGGAGGGCCCTGAATCCTTCATAAAGCGGTCAAATGCAACAGTAAGGAGGAACAAGTTTAATGCCTGAAATTAGTATGAAGCTTTTGTTGGAAGCTGGAGTTCATTTTGGACACCAGACCAGAAAATGGAATCCCAAAATGAAGCCCTATATCTTTGGCGCCAGAAATGGGATCTATATCATAGACCTACAAAATACGGCCAGGCTATTGAAAGAGGCCTATAATTTTGTAGTAAGAACAGTTTCTGAAGGCGGGACAGTCCTTTTTGTCGGTACAAAGAAACAGGCTCAGGATTCCGTTGTGGAAGAGGCTGAGCGCTGTGGCATGTACTATGTCAATAACCGGTGGCTGGGGGGCACGCTTACAAACTTCCAGACCATAAAAAAGAGAATCAATAGGGTTAAAGAGCTTGAGGAAATGAAGCGAGATGGCAGCTTCGCCAGGTATACCAAGAAGGAGACCATGAGGATGGAGAAAGAGCTGGCCAAGCTGGAAACAAACTTGGGTGGCATAAAGGATATGGACGAAACCCCCTCTGCTCTCTTTGTGGTGGACACGAAGAAGGAAGCCATCGCGCTGAACGAGGGGAAGAAACTGGGAATACCCATCATAGCCATCGTGGATACAAACGGAGATCCTGAAGATATTGATTACCTGATTCCAGGTAACGATGATGCCATCCGGTCAATCCGGCTGCTGACCTCAATTATTGCGGATGCCTGTATTGAGGGACACAACGAAAGGGAAGCCAAACTGAGGGCAGAGGAAGAGCTGGAGGCCAAGGAGGTTGCGGCAGAGCGAATTGAGGAAGGGGAAATCAAGCCAACAGAAGAGGAGGTGGAAGGAGCACCCGTTGTAGTGATTTCGAAGAAACCCAAATCTGCGAGATCCTCTGAGGCTCAGGACGGAGAGGAGATTCAAGTTGAAACGGAATAAGGAGAATTCACATTGAAAATAGCAAGCGAACTCGTGAAGGAACTCAGAGAGCAGACAGGTGTTGGTATCATGGCATGCAAGAATGCCCTCCAGGAAGCAGATGGAGATATCACGCAGGCTGTTGACCTATTGCGGAAAAAAGGTATAGCAAAGGCTCAAAAGAGAGAAGGCAGGAGCGCCTCGGAAGGTCAGGTCCAGGCTTACATACATATGGGCGGGAAAATCGGTGTTCTCGTAGAAGTGAATTGTGAGACCGACTTCAGCGCCAAAACAGAAGATTTTAGCAACTTTGTCAAGAACCTGGCCATGCACATAGCAGCAACAAATCCCATGGCCATTGCGGAGGAGGGCCTCCCTGAAGATATCGTGGAAAGGGAGAAGGAAATATACCGAGCTCAGGCCCTTGACTCCGGCAAGCCGGAAAAGGTGGTGGACAAGATTGTTGACGGTAAAATGAAGAAATTTGTCTCCGAGGTATGTCTGCTTAAGCAAGCATATGTGCGTGACCCTGATTTGACTGTTGAAGACCTGCTCAACGAATTGAAGGTAAAAACCGGTGAGAACATTATCATAAGGAGGTTTGCACGGTTCCAACTAGGAGCAGCTGACGATAAGGCTCACTGAGTACACCTATCGAGAACCTTTGAACAGGAGCCGCAAAGGCTAACGCCTGAATCCTTACCGCTGGGATACTCGCTTTGATTCAAATAACAGCCAGGCAAGATACCATGCCGGAAATCAAGAAATCGCCGCGCTTTGAACGCATAGTGCTGAAGCTCAGTGGCGAATCTCTTATGGGAAACCGCAGCGGCGGTATTGATGCGCAGACGCTGAAGGATATGGCCTCTGAGATTCAATCGGCTCACCGCCTTGGGGTCAAAATAGGCGTTGTCATGGGTGGTGGTAACATATTCCGTGGTATAACATCCTCCGAATATACTATCGGCAGGGTAACTGCCGATTATATGGGAATGCTGGGTACCGTAATTAATGCCCTTGCTTTGCGTGAAGTTCTGGAGTCAATTGGGACACCGGCTACGGCAATGAGTGCACTATCCATCGACAGGGCCGTTGAACCATACACCAGGGAAAAGGCTCTCACACACTT
>CP070657.1:2219617-2225390 GCA_020355085.1 Deltaproteobacteria bacterium | reverse complement strand
CTCCGGAAAATCCACATCCGGATCTCTCCCCGTTTCCTCCCTGTATTCCTTATCCAGCCATGGCATCGTTTGGGAAAGTGGGTAATGCCACAGAGGGCTGTCCGTGGCACCCCAGGTACCGGCAACCCCCTTAACCTGTCTTTTCACCAGCCATTCCGCTGCTTCCGGGCCAAGGCCGGGGTAGTGATTGTAGTACTCATAGTTGTTATAGCGCCAAAGCTTGTGCCATCCGGTATTAAATACCACAAAGTCCCCCGGCTCTATTGTTGGGTTAGTCTTCTCGAGATCCTCTGCCGTGATAACATGCCATTTCTTCATATGTTGAAAATCCACCACCACACCGGTGCCATAGCAATTTTCAAGGGGCACTTTATCGAGCATCACTCCACCTTCCGAAGGGTGTAATACATGGCTCGGCGCATCCATATGAGTCCCTGCGTGCAAGGTTCCGGTGTACACAACGCTTCTCTTATGGAAACGTCCCAAATACTCCACCCGCTGAAAGATAAGGTCCTGTCTCGGGCCCGGAAAGGGCCACAAAGGGGTATCCACCCCGAATGGTAGAGACAAATCATAAATCTTCGTTGCCATTTTCTTCCTCTCTCAAAATAGGTTAGCTTATTGAGTGAGATTCTTCACCTAGTACACAATAACGTCCAGTCCTCCAGCCAGCAGTCCAGATACCGTCAAGTCTCCGTATTCATCCATTTTCTTTGTTTCTTCGAGCCCATTTCCAGGCAGTTCCTCTGTTAACCCGAAAGTCCCAGTATCTTTCTTGCCTCCTCGGGGGTGGCCGGCTCCTTGCCCAGCTCTCGGGCAATCCGCACCGATCGAGCCACAAGCTCAGCGTTACTCTTAGCCAGCTCACCTTTGCTATAGTGGATATTGTCCTCCATCCCTACCCTGATACATCCCCCCAAGATCATGCCCATGGTAGTCAGAGGGAGCTGTGCGGCGCCCACCGCCGTTACATTAAAGATTGCATCCTCAGGAAGAAAATCGATTAGTGATTCAAGATACCTTGGGGTAGCTTCCACAGCCCCCTGATATTTCATGCCAAGGACGAGGTTGATGTAATACGGTTTGTCCACAAGTCCTTTAGAGATCAGATTCTCAACCTCCCGGAACATGGCGTGGCTGTAAACCTCCATCTCGGGTTTCACACCCAACTCCCTCATCCGCGTCACATACGTTTCGATATCTTCCCGCATGTTTGAGAAAGGAATACCCGCATACTGGCCCGAGACGCGCATCAAACTGCCCATGTTAAGAGAGGCCATCTCCGGTTTGGCATAGAGACACTCGATGCGCTGTTCAGAGGTCAGATTGGGGCCACCGCCCGTGGAGTCCTGAATGATGATATCGCACTTGGCGCGGATTCGGTCATGGATCTGCTGGAAGACCTCCTTGCTTCCTGTGGTTTTCCCTTCCTTGTCTCGGGCATGTATGTGGCAGATCGCCGCTCCCTCCGAATAACAGGCGTGGGCCGATTCAGCAATTTCCTCGGGCTGTTCAGGGAGACTGGGGTTCATCGATTTCGTCACCAGGGCACCGGTCTGCGCCACCGTGATGATCACCTTGTCCTCAGGTAAGCCGATCATTTATTACGCTCCTTTCCTTTTTTTCACATTGAATTCCAGTCCATAAGACATAACCTCGTGCTTCCACCAGGGATCTATGTTCTAGTCAGCTCTATTCTGTATTTGTATAGATCCGGTCGGAAACGCGTTAACGACATAAACAGGGGTTCTCCGTCCCTGGCATAGTATTGCCGTTCGATAACGAGAAGTGGGCTCTCTGTTTTGATGGAGAGATTTCTTGCTACCTCCTCAGTTGCTAGAGCAACATCGATCGTTTGGCTCGCACGGTGAACTCTTGTGCTCAGTTTTCCTTCGACAAGAGTAATGAATTCAGTTGCTTCCGAGAATTCATCCCGTGAGATTGTTTTCCCTAATTCTGGCGGTAGATAGATAAATGAATAGCCGAATGGGCCCTTTGGAGTCAGGCGAATTATTTCGAGCTGAAAGACGTCTTGATTATCCTTTATTCGCAAGATCTCGGCCACGCGGAGGGGGGGAGACACTTCCCGGTATTCCAAAACCTTGATCCGCGTACCCCGCCCGGCGGCAATAAGGTTTTCAATCGTACCTTTCAAAGAAAGCTGTTTCAGTCCCGACTGATCGGTAACAAAGGTCCCCTTTCCACGTTCTCGGTAGATAAAGCCCTCCTTTTCCAACTCTAAAAGGGCCTGACGAACAGTCGCGCGGCTTATGCCGTACTTGATACATAACTCGGCTTCAGAAGGCAAGCGTTGCTGACCCTTGAGTTCCTGTGTGGTGATCTGGGATTTAAGGATATTCTTCAGCTGGAAATACAGGGGTGTTGGTCCGGCATCAAGGATCACAATTCTCGCTCCAAGGGTCAACCTTCAGTGTGGATCAGGGTAGTGAAACTTGTCATGACAACCGGATATCAGCATATCATCGACTTGTCAAGGCAATTCTTATTCTCACGTCACTCTGCTGGCACTACCTCCGAACCATCCCCCCCACTTTTCCAGGGCAAAAGGCGCCTCCATTCGGGCCCACCGGCGCTGATTTCAGGATTATGTTCAAATCCATTAGTATGCTTTCTGCAATTGCAATAATAGGGAATTGATGCTAGAGACTCGAGTGAAACCATAAGATTTAGATTTTTTCCATTGAATGGGAGAGTGCCTATGAGCGAGGGTATCAGGTGGATAAAGACGCATTGCGCTCGAATGGACCACGGTGGCTGCGGTTTACTGGTAGGGGTTAAAGATAACAGAATCGTAAGGGTTAAGGGAGATCCTGACGGCTTTCTGAACAAAGGCTATATCTGCCCCAAGGGCATTGCCTCACCTGACCGGCTTACCCATCCTGACCGGCTCAAGCATCCCCTCAAGAGGGTCGGGAAACGGGGCGAGGGAAACTGGAAGCGGATCTCTTGGCACGAGGCCCTCGGCGAGATTGCCGAGAACTTGCTGAAGATAAAAGAACACCATGGCGCAAGGGCCGTTGCGTTCGGGGCGGGTACGCCCAAAGGCCTGGAGCATTTCGTCTTGATCCGTCTCGCCAATATTTTCGGCTCTCCCAATGTCGTTGCCCCCCAGGATGTATGCCACGCACCTCGGGAGGTGACAGGTGTGCACACCTGCGGGTTTTATCCCGTGGCGGATCTCCATCACCCAAGCAAGCTGATTCTCCTGTGGGCAAGTAATATCACCTCCACCAACGAGGAGGGCGAAATATGCAGTATGCTTTTGGAACAGGTGCAAAAGGGAGCCGATCTGATAGTTATTGACCCAAGAAAGATCGACCTGGTCAAAAAAGCTAAACACTGGCTTCAGCTCAGGCCTGGAACGGATCACGCCCTTGCGTTAGGTATGTTAAACGTAATTATTAATGAAAGTATCTATGATACCGATTTTATGAGAAATTGGACCTATGGTTTTGATGATCTCGCAGGTCATATAGGAAAATACACCCCTGAAAAGATCTCGGAGATAACCTGGGTACCGCCGGGGCTGATTCGGGAGACGGCCAGGCTCTATGCCCTGGCAAAACCGGCGGTCATTCAGTGGGGAAATCCGATCGAACATACTATCCACGCCTTTGACATAATACGGGCGCTCACTTGCCTGATGGCCATATCCGGGAATCTGGATGTACCCGGTGGAAATATCCACGCCAAAGAGCCCGACATCATGGGTTTAGGAGCATTTGTGCGGGCCGATCTCATACCGGACAAGCGCAAAGAGATGATTGGTGCCTATCACGGGGTCATACCAAGGCTGATGACTACTCCCTCCGCCTTCTTCAGGCAAGCGATTCTCCAAGGAACGCCCTACCCGGTGAAGGGACTCTATTCCATGTGCGCTAACCCGCTCTTATCCTTTGCCGATGGCCGCAAAACATATGACGCATTGATGAAGTTGGACTTCATAGCAATTGCCGATCTAGTTATGACCCCCACAGCCGCCCTCGCCGATATTGTGCTTCCAGTTGCAACCCAGTTTGAAATTGACGATATCGGCCACTACGGGCTCGGCCATGGTTTTATCTTGGCACGACCAAAGGTGGTTGATCCACCCGAGGAGTGTTGGCCGGATATGAAGATACTCAACGAACTGGGTAAACTTGTTTCCCCCCAGGAATACTGGTACGATGACCACACCCAGTTCTTGGTCGATGTCCTGAAACCAAGCGGGCTCACGTATCCTCAGTTCGTTGAGAGGGGATATCTAAAGGGTCCAGAACGATTCAGGGCTTACAAGGAAAAGGGATTTCGAACTCCTACGGGAAAGGTGGAACTCAGGCTGAGCCGGGCCGAGAAATTGAACCTATCGCCATTGCCTCAGTTTCAGGGCCTGCCGGAAGAGGATGATCCCGAGTATCCCTTGGTATTAACAAGCTCTAAGAGCCAATACTATCTCCACTCATCATACCGATGGGTCAAGAGGCTCAGGGAAAAAAGGCCGGACCCCAAGGTTGAAATCCATCCCCAAACTGCTGCACAGTACGGTATTGGCCAGGGCGATGAGATTGTTATCGAAACAAAGGTCGGTGCCATAACCCAGGTTGCCCACCTCACTGACAGTGTCGACAAAAGGGTAATAAGCGCTTCCCACGGATGGTGGTTCCCGGAGCGAAAGCCCGAAACCCTGTATGAATGGGAAAGGTCCAATTTTAACATGCTCACCTCGACCACCAGCCTGGGCAAGGAATTCGGGACACCGAATCTGAAAGCAATTGGATGCAGAATCAGGAAAGCATGAAGACTATAAGGATCTGCATTTGTCACATCTGCAATTGTGATGAGCGAATGGCTCATAGGAAATCGTGTGAGGAGGGGTCAAATGAATGTATCACTTGAAGATAACGTAGCCCTCGTAACCGGTGGGAGTCGTGGTATTGGGAAGGCAATTGCCCTTGGGCTTGCTCGCGCAGGTGCAGATGTTGCCATAGCAAGCCGAAAACTTTCGGACCTTCAAGAAGTGGCTGATGAGATAGGCAGCCTTGGCAGGAAGGCCCTAGCTTTACCAGCGCATGTTGCCAAGATAGAGGAAATAAACACCCTGGTTAATAAGGTTACGGATACCTTCGGGAGAATCGATATCCTGGTGAATAATGCCGGTTTCAATCCCGTTATGGATTCAGCGCTGGACATAGATGAGAGAGCCTGGGACGTTATTATGAACCTTAATCTGAAAGGGTTATTCTTTCTTAGCCAAGCAGTGGCGAGATTGATGAGGCAACACGGCGGGGGCAAGATCGTTAATGTAAGCTCAGTTGAGGGGATTACCCCGACCATTTTGCCGGTCTACTCCATCAGCAAGGCCGGAATTATTATGGCAACAAAGGTCATGGCAAAGGAATGGGCCCAATACAACATCAGGGTCAACGCAATCGCCCCCGGGCTTACCAAAACTCGCTTCAGTGAGGCACTCTGGGGCAATGAGCAGATTCTACAAGCCTCTATGAGCAGAACTCCTATGGCCCGCATAGCCGAGCCCGAAGACATGGTGGGCACTGTGCTCTATCTGACCTCTGATTTGGCGAGCCATGTAACCGGGCAGGTTGTTGCCATCGATGGAGGATACACCATATAGAGTAGATGGAAATGGGACCTACGGACGTTTGTAAGATTACCCGTCTTGCCCACTGATCGTGTTTAAATTGGTGTCGTTCAACTCTCTTGACCTAAAGACCGGTGTTTTTCGCGTCTTGCACGGTAAAGCATGGCAACCTTT
>CP070657.1:2211246-2219517 GCA_020355085.1 Deltaproteobacteria bacterium | reverse complement strand
GGATACCTCATCTATGGTTCTCATTCCCGGGGTATCTGCTACCTGCAATGCCTCTTCTTTTTCATCAGGGGCAATATCATCGTCTACTGGTGCCACCTCTGCCTTTTCCAGGTTTGAGGCATACTGGCAGTTTTGGCAGTTGACGATTTCATCTTCACCGCTATGTGCTAAGACCATGAACTCGTGAGAAAAACTGCCGCCGATCGGTCCGGTATCTGCTTCGGCTACACGAAACCGTAAACCACACCTTTTGAAAATAGCCTCGTAGGCAACGTACATCTTCTCGTAACTGCGGTTACATCCCTCATCATCTACATCAAAACTGTAGGCGTCCTTCATAATAAACTCCCGCGCCCTCATGACTCCAAATCGCGGCCTGATCTCATCTCTGAACTTTGTCTGTATCTGATAGAGGTTGAGGGGCATCTGTTTGTAGGAATGAATCTCCCTTCGGGCAATGTCGGTAATGACCTCCTCGTGTGTTGGGCCCAAGCACGATTCTCTTCCGTGTCGATCCCTGAACCTTAAGAGCTCCGGTCCGTAGTGATCCCACCGACCGCTCTCCACCCATAAGTCACCTGGCTGTACACTGGGGAGTAATATCTCAATGGCTCCGGCCCTATCCATTTCTTCCCTGACAATGTTCTCGACCTTCTTGATCGCCCGCAAACCATAGGGGAGATACGTATAGATTCCTGCTGAAAGCTTCTTGATCATGCCGGCCCTGAGCATCAGTTGGTGGCTGATAACCTCAGCCTCAGCCGGCACCTCTTTCAAAGTAGGGATAAAGAATTCAGAATATCGTCTTGACATAGATGCCATAATCCAAAATTGATAGAAAATTGACGATTGACTATGAAAAACTGACAAGCGAAGATCAAATTGATCAATCTAAAATCGTAAATCGAAAATATTCATTCATCCGCCATCCTCTTGACTTCCTGTACCAGTACCCTCGCCAGCGCTGATTCGGCGACCTTCTTAATTACCCTGCCCTTCTTAAACAAGGTGCCTTGACCACGTCCGCCAGCAATACCAACATCGGCCTCCCGGGCCTCTCCCGGTCCGTTGACCACGCAACCCATGATTGCTACTTTAAGAGGCGCCGTAATATGACTCAGGGCATTTTCAACCTCTTCTGCCAAGCCGACCAGATCTATCTCACACCTGCCACAGGTAGGGCACGAGATTATCTCTAATCCTCTCTGCCTCAGTCCCAAGGCCTTCAGGATCTCATAAGCGACCTTAACCTCGTCAACCGGGTCATGGGTGAGGGAGACCCTGATGGTATCACCAATGCCCTCAGTTAGCAATAATCCTATTCCCAGGGAATTCTTAACGGTTCCCGATATAAGGGTCCCTGCCTCGGTAACGCCTACATGCAGAGGGTAGTCAACCTTCTCGCTCAAAAGCCTGTATGCCGATACCGTTTGCAAGACATTGGAAGACTTGAGGGAGATCTTGATGTGATGAAACCCCAGGTCCTCCAAGATTCTCACATGATTGAGAGCGCTCTCAACCATGGCCTCAGGCGTCGGATGGCCGTACTTTTTCAGGATTTCCCTGCCAAGGGAGCCGGCATTTACCCCGATCCTTATGGGTATGGCTCGGGCACGGGCAGCTGCAACGATCTGCTGGATTTCCTTTTTTCCGCCGATATTGCCGGGATTCAGCCTCAGACCATCAATACCTTTGTCTATGGTAGCTAGGGCGATTCGGTAGTCAAAGTGAATATCGGCGATGAGCGGGAGTGCTACCTGAGATTTAATCTTTGTCAGTGCATTGGCTGCTTCCATGTCGGGTACTGCCAGGCGAACAAGCTCACACCCGGCGTTCATGAGGCGGTCTATCTGCCGTACCGTGGCAGCCACATCCTGCGTCGGGGTCTTGGTCATGGACTGAACCACTACCGGCGCCCCTCCGCCTATCTGCACACCGCCTATGTTTATGCTTCTGGTTAATCGTCTCTCCATACAGCGTAACAACCCTCTCGCAAGCACTAATCTCCTCTGGCGTATAGAATCATCTGTAACGGCAGGGAGATCTCTAAAGCGGGGTAACTGATGATTGGTAGGTACTAGGTGTTCTTATACTCACCCAAACTCGGGGCACGCAAACAAATCCCTCTATCATCGGCTTCCAGGTACCCTTGTGATCTTGCTCATCAATCAGTGGATGCAGGTTTGTTTACCCGCGTTATGTTAGGCATAACCACTGATTGCATCTTGAAATTAACGAAAAAGGTGAACCCTGTCAAGGTGATTGTTCACTCGTGTGGCCCTCTCGAGTCCGTGCACCCGGCGCTTCGCTTTAGGTTCATACATGAAAGAAATGCTTTGGTGAGCATGGAGATATCTTTTTTTGGCTCTGTCCTCCCATGGTTCAGAGAAGTGGGCGTTTCAAAACGACGCACACAGGCTGCTACCTTAGTGCTAAGGCTTATGGGGCGGTGCGTCGGTTTGAAACGGCCCTGTACGGGGCCTTGTTGAGAGGGCAGAGCAAAAAAATACATCTCCATGCTCTTTAGTGGAGTGAGTTTCTTAGGAGCCCAGCTTTGAAAAGCGATACCGGCCCTGAGCAATAGACCGGAGCGGGCGGATGCTTGAATCCGGGCCGCGGACGTGAAAACGAAACCGGCAGGAGTAAGATCTTGCCGGTCTTTTCCGCATGTCACAGCCGGTAAGGGTTGGGAAAGACAGAGCTTTTCTCTTGCACTTCCTCACCATTTTTTGGTATATTTATAGAGAAGATGATACGGTCGAAGAATGCTGAATTCGGCTACTTCAGATTATTCAGGGAAACAGAGAGCACTTTGTTTGGAGATTTGGTTTTTCTTCCTCATATTCAGTGTATGGTTAAGAAGAAATTAGAAAAGCTAAGGAGGAAAACATGCCCGAAGATGTAATACAGGGTGAGGGGTTTACCGTAAAGGATAGGCGAGCCTTTGATAGCGAAGGAAAAGCGAGGGAGCCATCGGATAAGACACAGGATACCGCGGAAAAGACACAGGATACGGCCGAAAAAGCGCAGGAAGAACCAAAAGAGGAAACCACACAAAAAGCACCTCCCTTGCCAGAGGTCAATTTTTCATCCTTTCTTCTTTCATTGAGCTCGTCGGTGCTGCTTCACCTGGGTGAAATTCCCGATCCCCAGTCAGGCGGAAAAAAGAAGGATATGGCGTTGGCCAAGCAATCCATTGATATCTTGACCCTGCTCAAGGAAAAAACAGAGGGTAATCTCACCGAGGAGGAGAAAAACCTCCTGGAAAATCTTCTCTATGATCTTCGCATGCGGTTTGTCAAGGCAAGCGAATAAAAATGGCCCTCACGCCCACAAAAAGGCGGGCGCACGCTGCCCGTTACACCCGGGCGAGCATTACGATCAAGGCCCCTGGCAAGCTCAACCTACATCTCAGAATCACGGGCAAGAGATCGGACGGGTACCATGAGATAGAGTCCCTTTTCGTTCCCGTTGCCCTTTGGGATACTTTAAATATCAGCAAGGCTAACAAGGGGCTGACGGTTTATTGCACGGGCAGGGAGTTGCCCGAGGGGCCGGAAAACCTCGTTTATCGGGCAGCCCGCTCGTTTGTTGAAAAAACGGGAATGAGGGGTGGTGCACGCATCAGCCTTGTCAAGGTGATACCCATCTCCTCGGGGCTGGGCGGCGGCAGTAGTGATGCCGCAGCAACCCTTAAGGGATTGAACACGCTTTGTGATGATCCCCTCCCCGGAAAAGACCTTGAAGAGCTTGCCCTTTCGCTGGGGGCAGATGTTCCGTTTTTTCTTTTTCAGGGGCCGGCCATAGCAAGGGGAATAGGAGAACTGCTCGAGCCCGTGAGGGATTTTCCGCCCTTTTGGTACGTTATTGTGAGCCCGGGGCTGGCGGTATCCACGGCGTGGGCATACGGGCAGGTTAGATTAAGGTTGACAGTTGAGGGCAATAGGGATAAAATAGAATCCTTTAATGCTGCCACTCTCAAGATCCCAGATTTGCTCTACAACGATCTAGAAAGTGTTACCTTGGGCAAATACCCTTTTCTTTGCTCCATTAAGGAATCCCTGCTGGCATCAGGCGCTCTCGGTGCACTGATGACGGGAAGCGGTCCGAGTATTTTTGGGGTATTCGACTCCGGACAGAAGGCACATGAAGCCGGAGAGACGTTGAGAAAGAGATGGCCGAATTATGACGTATTCGTTGTGAGAGGTTTGGAGTAGAGGCGTTTGATGAGGAGGGCCAGATCTTGTGGTGCTTTGCTGGGGTGTCGTCAAGCGGTAAGACACGGGCCTTTGGAGCCCGCATTCGGAGGTTCGAATCCTCCCACCCCAGCCAATAGAGAGGAGATGGTTTCACGGAGCGCGAGAGGAAGACCCGGTGTATGAGCTCGACGATACGTTGAAGTTGTTTGGAGGCACAGCGAACGAGAGCCTCACACAGGAGGTGTGTGATTATCTGGGGATTATGCCAGGCCAGATCCTCAGTACTACGTTCAGCGATGGAGAGATCCGGGTTGAGATTGAGGAAAATGTGAGAGGGAGAGACATATTTGTGCTTCAGTCTACCTGCAGCCCGGTTAATGATAACCTGATGCAGCTCCTCATCATGACCGATGCCCTCAAAAGGGCCTCTGCCAGAAGTATTACCGCTATAATCCCATACTACGGCTATGCACGGCAGGACAGGAAGGTAAAGCCCCGGGTCCCCATAAGTGCAAAGCTCGTGGCTGATCTGATTACCGTTTCCGGGGTAAACAGGGTAATATCGATGGACCTGCATGTGGGGCAGATACAGGGATACTTCAACATCCCCGTGGACAATCTGTTCGCAGCACCGATTCTGTTGAATTACATCCGAAAGCACTATGACGCGAATTTGTCAATAGTATCCCCCGACGCCGGTGGGGTTGAGAGGGCGAGGGCCTTTGCAAAAAGGCTCAATGCATCCCTGGCCATAATTGACAAGAGACGGGACGAACCGAATGTCTCGGTGGCCATGAATATTATCGGCGATATCAAAGGGAAGACGGCCGTTATTCTCGATGACATGGTTGACACGGGTGGGACCCTGGTTGAAGCTGCTGAGGCCTTGGTACAAAATGGGGCTGCCGAGGTTTACGCGTGCTGCACCCATCCGGTGCTGTCCGGCAACGCTACAAAGAAAATAGAGTCGTCCTCTATTAAGTCATTGCTTACGACTAATACGGTTCCTCTCAGCAGAGAGGCTTCCAAGTGCCCGAAGATAGATGTGGTTTCAGTGGCTGAAATCTTGGGAGAGGCTATCAAGAGAGTTTACTTTTCGAAATCGGTGAGCTCCCTATTTGTGTAATCTACGGTGTCAACTCACGCCGTGCCGTCAATGAACGAGTGGAGTCAGTAGAATGGATACGATGCAATTGAATTCCGAGATACGAGACCAAACAGGCAAGGGGGCTGCCCGCAGACTGAGAAGCGCAGGCAAGCTTCCCGCCATACTTTATGGGGCGAAAACAGATCCCATTATGCTCGCCATGGATCACAGTGAGCTCAAGAAGACCTTAAAAGGCAGGGCTGCCGAGAATATCATTTTTGATCTCACGATAAACGGTGGGAAGAAAAGCCAGTCGAAAAAGGTCATGATCAAGGAACTACAGAGGGACCCGGTGAAAAGGGATTATCTTCATGTAGACCTTTTCGAGATATCCATGGCTAAAGAACTGGAAGTAGAGATCCCCTTGGATCTGCTTAATACACCAATCGGGGTGGAACAGGGAGGTATTTTGCAACATATCCGCAGGGAGGTAAAGGCAGCATGCCTGCCGCAGGATTTGGTAGACAAGATAGAGGTTGATGTCTCCGGCCTAGATATCGGACAGTCTTTGCACATCCGGGATATTTCTTTTCCTCCGGGGCTAAGATCACTCGACGACGAGGATCTGGCCTTTGTCACCGTGGTCGCTCCAACGGTAGCGGCCGAGGTAGAGGAGGAGGAAGTAGAGGAAGTGGAAGAGGCTGAGGTCGAGGAAACTGAAGGTGAGGAAGTAAGCAGCGAAGAGGAATCATAGAGAGCTATACCTGATAGTCGGTTTCGGTAATCCAGGTAAACGATACCGCGATACAAGACATAATCTTGGATTTAAGGCGGTTGATCTTTTCTGCGCAAAATTGGGCCTTCATTTATCCGATCGACGTTTTCAAGCCTTAAGCGCACGAACCACGTATCATGACAAGCGTCTGGTTGTGTCCTGTCCGCAGACGTTCATGAATCGATCTGGGCTCGCGGTCAAACAACTGGTTGAATACTACCGGCCGGAGACCAAGGACATAATGGTTATTCACGATGACCTAGATCTGGACGTTGGCCGCATGAAGATTGTCCGCGGGGGCGGAGCAGGTGGTCATCATGGTTTAGAATCGGTTTTCTTTCATCTTAAGATCACCGAATTCAACAGAATCAAGATCGGAATAGGGCGACCCAGGCACGGGGAGTCAATTGAGGATTTCGTGTTAAGCCCTCCCTATGAAGATCAAAAGGAGCAGATTAAAGACATACTTCATACAGTGGTAGAGGCAATCGAATTATTCGTCATGCGGGATGTGGAATCGGTTATGAATACGTTCAACTCCCCAGGAATGAGGAAAAAGGAGGTGGAAGGCTGATGCAGAGTCTAACTGTTTATGCGGCTTGGTTAGGTATTGTGGGTTTGATAATTGCGTATCTGGTATTTCTGTATGTCAAAAGGCAGCCAAACGGAACCCAGGTGATGCAGGACCTGGAGGGCATGATCCATTCGGGAGCCATGGCTTTTTTGCGAAAGGAATACTTCGTTCTCGTGTTCTTTATAGCCATCGTCTTCCTCTTGCTCGGGTTTGGCATTTCGTGGAGAACGGGAATAGCCTTCGTGACCGGGGCATTCTGTTCAATGCTGGCCGGGTTTTCGGGCATGAGTGCAGCTACCAAGGGTAATTCTCGGACGGCAGATGCCGCCAACAAGCACGGTCAGGCGCAGGCACTCAACGTATCGTATTTTTCAGGTTCAGTAATGGGCCTTTCCGTGGCCAGTCTTGGTTTGTTGGGCCTCGGTTTCTGGTTCTGGTTTTATGGGGGCGACCCGGTAACCGCCCAGTATATCAACGGGTTTGCCATGGGAGCCAGCTCGATTGCCCTGTTTGCTCGGGTGGGCGGCGGCGTATACACCAAGGCAGCGGACGTGGGCGCAGACCTGGTAGGCAAGGTAGAAGCGGGCATACCCGAAGACGACCCCCGGAACCCCGGAGTTATCGCAGATAATGTTGGAGATAACGTAGGCGACATTGCCGGAATGGGGGCGGACATATTCGAATCCTATGTGGGTTCCGTTATTGCGACGATCGCGATTGGGGCCACCTTATCGGTGACGCCTGAATTTCTCAATCAATTTCCCGTGTTGAAAGGGCTCGACCCGGTAACCATAAAGCTCAAATATATGGCCATGCCCATCCTCGTTGTCATGGCAGGGCTCCTGAGCTCGTTTGTGGGGGTTTTCTCCATCAGGGTATTCCAGGGTGGTAATCCGGCCAGCGCCCTCAGAAATACTACGTATGTGGCAGCTGTTATTTTTGTTATCTTGACAGCTCTTATCACGAATTCCATCGGAATGCCCTGGGGAGCCTTTTGGGCGGTGTTTTCAGGGCTTCTTTGCGGGATCGCAATAGGGCTTCTTGCCGAGTATTACACCTCTGGGCCACCGATCAGGACCATTGCCGGTCAGTCGGCAACCGGCCCTGCCACGGTAATTATTGCCGGACTTGCGGTTGGCATGCAGTCCACTTATCTTCCCATTTTGGGCATCTGTGCCGCAACGTTTATCGGGTTTAAGGCAGCGGGTATTTACGGGATTGGTCTTTCAGCAGTGGGAATGCTCTCCACCGTTGGCGCCACGATGACGGTGGATGCATATGGTCCCATAGCGGATAATGCCGGCGGCATATCCGAGATGTCGGGCCTTGGCCCTGAGACGAGAAAGATTACCGACGGGCTTGATGCGCTTGGCAATACCACGGCAGCGATCGGCAAGGGTTTCGCCATTGGATCGGCTGCACTCACCGCCTTGGCCCTGTTTGTAGCCTATACGCAGGCATCGGGGCTTGCGATAATAGATATAAAGAACCCCATGGTGGTGATTGGGGTTTTCATTGGAGGTATTGTACCGATGCTCTGTGCGGCCCTCACCATGACCTCGGTGGGTAAGGCAGCATTCAGTATTGTGGAAGAGATACGGCGTCAATTCCGTGAGATTCCGGGACTTCTTGAGGG
>CP070657.1:2203570-2211146 GCA_020355085.1 Deltaproteobacteria bacterium | reverse complement strand
GAACAGGATGGCTTTATGGCATTACCGGAAACAGCTTTGTCAAGGAAATCCTCAAATTGGCCTTACGCATGGGCCGAGAACCTATTTCCGTTGTAAATGACCAGTATGGGTCACCTACCTGGTCCTTCAAGCTTTCCCAACAGATAAAGGTTTTAATAGACAATGGCAGAGAGGGAGTATATCATGCCACCTCAGAGGGTTACTGCAGTCGATATGAATGGGCAAAATATCTGTTAGAAAAAATGGAAATCAAGGCTCCCATTGTTCCATGTACCTCAAAGGATTGTCCCAGTCCCGCCGCAAGACCAACAAATTCTATCTTAGAGAACAGGCAGTTAAAGATAGAAGGTCTCAACATCATGACGCAATGGCAGAGAGACCTCGATGTCTTTATTGAAAACTGCGGCGACGCTTTGTTAGCAGAAATAGGAAATAAGGCCTGATTATATTCCCAATAACAACATTCATGTGTTCAATCTCAATCTAATACCATGCAACCCAGGGAAAGGAGGTAATCAATGTTCGTAAAGGATATTATGACGATGAACGTGGTGACTATTCCGAGCAATACATCCATATCAGACGCGAAGAGGATCATGGAGGCACACAGGATCCGACGATTACCAGTCGTTGACAGGGGAAAACTCGTCGGAATGGTTACCGAACATCGGTTAGAGGCTTATACACCTTCTAAAGCCACAACACTTAGCGTGTGGGAGATCGGTTATCTTCTTGGAAATACTCCCGTTAAAGATATCATGGAGAAGAATGTAGTCACGGTAACCCCTGATATGACTGTTGAGGAAGTTTTGGCACTAGCACAGGAAAAAGCGGTGGGTGCACTGCCGGTTCTCGAAGACGGACGAGTGGTGGGCATTGTAACCACTAACGACTTCTTCTACAAGATTGCCAATCCGGTATTGGGTATTGGCATGCCCGGCACCAGGGTTGAAGTCATTGGCAGGGGGGATGACAAGGTCATTGAGAATGTAGTTTCCCTGGCAAACAGGCAGGGCATACGAATCATAACCCTTCACGTCCTAAATATACCCGAGTCACCTGAGGGAAAAAAGGACATTGTAATTCATCTAGATACCGAGGACACCAGCAAATTCGTTGAGGAGTTAAAGACTAAGGGCTATGAGGTTATTCTCAGAACGCGCTAGAGATTAATCTCCTTGAGAAGGAAAACCGGTTTCTCTCGGGCGGTTTCATGCTCAAACAATAAGGATCTTTTCCCCGAATCCGAGAGAAACCAGAGGCTGTCTTTTATGCTCCCATGGTCCCTAATCAGCTAATCCTAAGAACCCCACAGAATCCAAATACAGAAATAACGCCGACCACAACATCACTGAGCTCCGAACAAAGGATCGTGCCACGATGACCGCTTTAATCATCCTTGGACTGGTCTTAGCTCTAATAGGACTTCTGGGTTGCATCTTGCCGCTCATCCCTGGTCCGCCACTAAGCTTTCTGTCGTTGATTATACTTTCATATGCCAAAGGCTGGGAGCCATTCAGCTTAACCTTTCTCCTTGTCATGGCAGGCATGACGATTACAATAACTATTTTCGAATACCTTTTACCCATAGGCGGTGCAAAGAGATATGGGGCATCGAAAGGTGGTATATGGCTTTCAATTGCCGGAATGATCCTAGGATTTTTTCTATTTCCCCCTTGGGGTATGGTTATCGGTGCAGTGGGCGGAGCTTTCATTGGAGAAATCCTGGCAGGAAGGAAGGCCAAGGAGGCCTTGCGGGCTAGTTGGGGTGTCGTGGTAGGAAATCTGCTTGTTATTGGCCTTAAAATAGCCCTATGTGGGATCATGCTTTTCTTTTACGTTAAGGAGATGTTTTAGCAACTCATCGAGAAGAGATGAGAACAGTTCGTCAACAAATCATCCAGCTCTTAATCAACGAGGAGATGTGTGCCAGAGAAATCTCGCAGACGTTGAGGATTCGAGAAAAAGAGGTTTACGATCATCTCTCCCACATTGCACGAACAGTAGCGACACAACAGATGCGGCTTGTCGTACAACCGTTTCGGTGTCTTGCGTGCGGATATCTCTTTCAAAATCGTAAGCGCTTTACGCGCCCTAGTCGGTGCCCCCGATGTAAGAGATCTTACGTCCAAGAGCCAACTTATCAGATCTGTTAAACGATTCCATTACGGGCCCCTTATTGAAAACGACCTGAAAACATGGTTAACTGCTGAGCCCCATCAACTATTGGTGAATCATCCTCTAAAACAGCTCAGGATGCCAAATAACTACTGTTTGCATTTATTCTCTGCCAGGAAATAGATCGGTTTCAAGGTCATAGTTTCATGCTACGGATACCACACCGAATAGTAAAGACTAGTTTTTTCTTGATATTTTAAGGAGTAAGGTTATATTCAAGCTGAGGAAAACAGTGGTGCTTTGTAATTTAAGACCTACTTCATATGAATCAGAGAGAGGGTAGTCCAATCCGTGTACACAGAATTCTTTAACCTCAAAGAGAAACCCTTTAACCTAAACCCTTCGCCACGCTTTCTCTACTTAGGCGAAAGCCACAGAGAAGCGCTTAATCTCCTCAACTACGGGGTAATGGAGAGAAAAGGCTTCATTCTGTTGACCGGAGAAATTGGCACCGGCAAGACCACGATGGTTCATGCGCTCCTTAATTCAATTGATGAGAGCGTACATTATATCCATCTTTCCAATCCGCTGCTATCGCCTCAGGAATTCATGGATTACTTGGCCTTTTCCGTTTTCAGAAAGAAACTGCATTTCAAATCAAAGACGGACTTTCTTTTGGAATTTGAAGAATTTCTGCGGCAGTGTTTGCGGGATCAAAGAAATGCCATTCTGATAATAGACGAGGCGCAGAAACTCTCCTTTGAATTGCTCGAGGAGATCAGGCTTCTTTCGAACATGGAGACCGGTGACGAAAAACTACTTAATATCTTTCTGGTGGGTCAGCCCGAACTGAATGGCAAACTCAAGAAACCACAGTGTCTACCGCTTCTTCAACGGATAAGCATACGATATCATATTCCGCCACTGGATCTCGAGGAAACCCGGGAATACATAGATACTCGCCTAAGAATAGCCGGTGCAAAGAAGGGCGATGATATTTTTCCCAGGGCTGCTGTCAGGACTCTATACCATTGCTCTGGAGGTTACCCGAGAATGATAAACATCTTGGCGGACAACTCCATGCTTCTCGGTTATTCAAAAGGAGTAAGAGCTATAAGCCCTGACATGGTTAAGGAATGCTATGACGAATTGAACTTGGAAGGCTCTTTTTCGAAAGATAGCCGCAGCGGGGCAGAACCTCGCAAGCCAAAGGGATCAACTTATCTGCTCCGCAACTACTGGAAGTGGGCTGCAGTCATTCTTTTTATCCTCGTTCTGCTGGGCGTAGGCATGAGTCGGGTTGGAAAAAATCTCTTATCACACATAGGAGGTTTCGAAACCGATAGTAACCGGATTACGGCAGATACAGCTTTGAATGAGCAAGCACCTCCTGTTATGGATAAGAAAGAACCAGAAGTGAATACAGCTATAACAGAAGGTCAGCCACTGCAGGTACCCCAGCTTGTTCAAGAAAGAGAAGAACTGAATGCAGCGGGGGAGACGACCCAATTCGATGAACTCAAAGATGAGCAGACGCCTCAGCAAGAAGCTGACGGGGGGCAATATAGAAGCGTCATCGTCAAAAGAGGCGACACCCTCATGCAGCTAGCAGTTGATGTTTACGGTCGAGCCGATACCACCACTCTCGAACTCATAAGACGCCATAATCCGGAGATACTGGATGCTAATAGGATTAGTGTTGGTCAGGAACTTAGGTTTCCGCCCCTTCCTGTCTTACACAAAGGCTTGACCTATACCGTGCATATTGCCTCTTCTGATGCATTTGAATCAGCTCAAAGCCTCTTTCAAGAATTACGTGCAGCCGGCTACGAGGCTTACATTTTACCGATAACCCGTAACGAGCGAGGCAAGTTTTTCAGGATCACACTGGGGAGTTTCACCAGTCATATAGAGGCAGAAGAATATGCTGACATGGTGCTGAAAAAGGGTATTTCCGAATACGCCCAGATCATGCAGTTCAGGACATGGTGACGCGTAAAAGGGATGGCGAAACGTATTTTTGAGGGATTCGAAGCATATATCGTGCTATCAAAGGCTAAGGTGAAATATTTAACATTTATGTTTTTCGAACTTTTTCCGATACTTCTATATAGAGTAACGGCATCTTCGAACGAGATGCTTCTGCGCTTGAATTATGAAGCTCAGCGTGTTTCCAATCCTAGGAGGTTGCGATGAAATGCCCTAAGTGTGGCTATATCAGCTTCGATTACAATCAGAGGTGCCCGAAGTGCAACAAAGATCTGGGACCTGAACAAAAGAAACGCAATCTAGTTGTATTTAAACACAACCCGCCTTTTTTTCTTGGCTCTCTGACCGGCGAGGCGAATAACGTCGATGTTCCCCCTGGTGCTGGTATGGAAGATGATTTTGGGGCCTTGGAAGAGGAAGACCTCGACTTGCACCTCGACGCGGAAGGTTCCTTGGAGACAGGGACTGCTGTGGAAGACGTTTCGCTGGATTTAGAGGATTTGTCCCGAAATAATGCTGGATCCGATGACCTTGGCGATTTATCCTTCACCGAAGAGCCTTCTGAAACGGGAGCCTCTCAAGAGGACGCTCCCGAAGATGAGTCTGAAATGGTGACAACGGAAATTGAACAGAAAAAGGCCCCTGCTTCTGAAGATCTTATAGACATTGATTTGGAACTGGACTAGAGATTGAAGAATCCTGTGCAAGATATGGCCTTAAGAAAGCCCCAATCCCCTTAAGCGCGCATTCTCAATTTCCACCGCTACAGACCCGCTCAGGCTGTTGAGCAATAAAAGGTCATCCCTTCGAAATCCGTGAGGAACCCTGTGCGAATCTATGTAAATCGCTCCGCAGATTTGCGCGTTAATCATCATCGGAACGCAGAGTACCGATTTGATCATAGCTGCGCCTTCATCTCCTCCGAGCCCGGGGTCAGGTTCATATGCCGTATTTGACATTCTAATCGCCTTCCCCTCACTCATTACTCTCTCCACGACGGTTTTGCTATAGCTCAGTCTTTCGCCTTCCTGCTTATCCCGTGGCCTACCAATCACCTTTGTTACCTGCTTGTTTTGGCTATCAAAAAGAAAGACTGCTGCCGTATCAATTCGCGGGAGTGCATCGAAGAAGCAATCTATGACCTTTTCAAGGAATTCGTCTATTGTTAACGACTCTTTCAATAACTCTGAGATCTTAAGTACCAGTTCCAAATTCCTCGGTGTCCTTGAGCGTCTGTCTTGCGGAGCTTTCTCAATCTGTCTTTCAGAAAAACTCGATTGTTCGGTTACCGGGTGCCTTGAAGCTGAAATCCTCGTTTTCGGCAATTCATAAAGTTGCATCACTGTATTCCCAATAGAGATGGTATCCCCCTCTCCGACCTCGAAACCCTCTCCAGGTGTGATGAGCCCACCGTTTAACAGAGTACCGTTGGTGCTTTTCAGATCCTCAACAAAATACTTTCCACCAATCAGAAATATCTTGATCTGCTTTCTGGAAATCGCCGTGTCTTTTATCTGAATATCATTTCGTGAGGATCTGCCTACAAAGACAGTATTTCCGGTTAAATCAAAAGATTGCCCCTGATAAGACCCTTCTATAACTCTGAGCTTAGGCATACCTCTTTCCCGGGCTCCAGTTTGTACCAGCGGAGTTGAATAAATTGATAAAATTGCGGCTCATGGCGCTATTTTACCACTACCTGCTAATATTTCAATATATTTGACTTTCTCTGCTCCAGCCTATGAAGATAAAAGAATCCCACGGAATGGGTACTCGTATAGGTTGCGTCTCAGTTTATCGATGTTATAGCTTAGTGATGAGATCTAAAGGGATTTTCCGCTTGAATGTCGGGTCCGTGGGATAGATCCTCGAGCAGCCATTGATGATAAAGGCTGAAAGTAACACCTTCACATTTAATAGATGAAATAAGGAGACTTCTCTGTTAATGTTTGCCTTCGATGACTGAGACGAGACACCGCTAACTGAAATTCTTCATGAGGAGGCATGCGATGATCAGGAGCTTTAACGGCATAAGCCCTAAAATAGCACCTTCCGCATTTGTGAGCGAAGCAGCTTATGTCATTGGTGATGTTGAAATTGGCGAGAACTCAAGTGTCTGGCCGGGAGCTGTTATTAGGGGAGATATCTGTAAGATAGTAATCGGAGACAGCAGCAGCGTTGAAGATAACTGTGTAGTGCATGGCGCTACAAAAATCACTATAGCTAATAACGTAATTATCGGACACGGGGCGGTTGTTCATTGCAAAAAGATCGGCAGCAACGTCCTCATCGGAAACAATGCCACCCTCTTGGATGGCGCTGAGATAGGAGACTCTTGCATTGTTGGTGCTGGAGCATTGGTTCTGTCAGACACAAAGGTGCCTAGTCACTCCGTGGTGATGGGTGCGCCCGCTGAGGTCAAAGAGAGAGTAACGAAAAAACAACGAGACAAGATAAAGCAGGGGTCGGCCTTCTACGCCAAACTAGCCCAGCGGTATTTGGAGCAGGGGTTCTGAGACGCTTTGGACAATAGATAAATTGACTATGAGTTGCTATAGATTATATAATTGCAGCTGGACTTTACCTGAGGTCGCACGAAAATATTACGGGGAGGTTTTTGAATGGGCAAAAGAGAAGATCTACTCAAAGAGTGCAAAGAGCTGGGTATTACCTTTGTGGATGATAGTTTTTCTAATAGCGAGATCCGCCAGGTAATAGAAAACAAGAAAAAGGAGATCGCTGAAGATAAGAGCAGAGGTACCTCGGATGATAGTTGGAGAAAGGACGTAGATCCAGATCAGCGAGCATTCGTCAGAATACTCGAGAGCAGGGGTTTCGATGATGGGGGCATCAAGAAATGGCTTGCCCTTTCGGCTTCGATAAAATCACAGGAGGAATTGCATCAGGCACTCAACGGTGATATTCGGGCTCGAAACGCCTGCAGAGAGCGACATGGCCTGAAAAATAAGCAGCATCTCATGCCTTTAAGAGAAGATATCATCGATCTGTATTCGCATGGCCTCATTGATGAATGGCTTAACGAGACCGATCTGCGGAATCCCGAGCACAGACCAAACCTTCCTTTTGAAGCTTATGCCAACGAGATAATTGCCGAATTACAGGCAAAGGAGAAGGAGGTGCAAAAGGCAGAAGCCCTGAAAGCGGAAATTCAAACGAGATTTGCGAGGTTGAAGGTTATTCCGCCGAAGATCCTTACTGATCCTGAAACCGGAAAGGTAACTGCGAATCAGAAGTACAACGCTTGGATCGATGATGCAAATGATCTGCGTAGGGTACTCGAAAATAACAGTAAGGTATATGAATCGGGGGCCAAGAAAGGTCCTGAAGTGCCTGAATTACTAGAGGTTATTAAATCCACATACCAGCTCCTTATGACACTGATTGACAAAGCCAAACAACAATAGAATAAGAGGATTTAAGATCCACGTCGTATAATCTGCAATCACAT
>CP070657.1:2199165-2203470 GCA_020355085.1 Deltaproteobacteria bacterium | reverse complement strand
TCTTTCGATTGCGCCTCAAACCTGAGCACCAGCGCGGGCTGAGTATTGGACGCCCTCACCAGACCCCAAACGTCTTCAAAGAGGATTCTAACCCCATCAACATCGATCACGCTATAGTCCTTGCTGAATCTCTCCCTCAGTCGGTCCACAAGGCTGAATTTCTTTGCATCGGGGCACTCCACCCTGATTTCAGGCGTCGTGTAAGAACTCGGAACATCGGCCAGGAGCTGATCCACCGATTTGCCGGTCTTTGACATTACTTCGAGAAGCCTGCATGATGCATAGAGGGCATCGTCATAGCCATAGTACCGATCGGCAAAGAACATGTGCCCGCTCATCTCTCCTGCCAACAGGGCCTTGGTCTCCTTCATCTTGCTTTTGATCAGTGAATGTCCTGTCTTCCACATGATGGCCTTGCCACCGCGAGCCTCAACATCTCTATACATCCTGTCAGAGGATTTGACCTCGGAGATGATCGTGGCACCGGGATGATCAACCAAAACATCCCGTGCGAAAATGATCAGAAGCATGTCCCCAAATACCATGTTACCCGAACTGTCTACTACACCAATCCTATCTCCATCCCCATCCACGCCAATCCCCAAGTCGAGATGATGCACCTTCACCTCCTGGATAAGATCCTTCATATTATCGAGCACCGTGGGGTCTGGTTCATGGTTGGGAAAAGAACCATCCATATCACAGTACAGACCGTGAACCTCACACCCGAAGGACTCAAGCAACCGCAGCCCTACGGGGCCTCCCGTCCCGTTGCCGGCATCAAAGCCAACCCTGAGCTTTGAGGATATAACCATATCCTTCCGAAGCCTTTCAATATATGGATCAATTATCTCATATGACGAATACGACCCGGTGCCTGTTACGAAATCTCCTACCTCGACAAGCCTCCTGATGCCCTGGATCTCTTCGCCGTAAATGGTTTCGAAGCCCCTGCATACCTTAAACCCATTGTACTGAGGTGGGTTATGGCTTGCGCTAATCATAATCCCACCATCCACCTCGAGGTGCCGTATGGCAAAATAGAGGGTTGGGGTCGGGCAGATACCCACATCTACTATGTCACAGCCGGTCGATAATAGGCCTTCTTTTAGCCTATCTCTTAGTGTAGGGGAACTGAGCCTGCAGTCCCTCCCCAAGGCAATCCTTCTTATTCCCTGTCTATGGAAATAGGTGCCGAATCCCTTGCCGAGGGCAATACAGTCGTCTTCGTCAAAATCCTCATCAACAATGCCCCGTATATCATATTCTCGGTACATCTCCGGGTTCATCTGTACCTCCCGATCGCATTTGATTCGAAGACTATACCTCCAACCAAATCGCCGTGTTACGCCTTAAGCAATTGGCCTATAGTGGGTTCCACAAAGACGAGAACGGAAAATCACTCGAAAAAAACAATCGGAGCGTTCACGCTCGCCCCGATACCCCGGCCCCGGTCAATCCGCCAGGACCGAACAGCAGGATCTCCTCTCAAAACCTATAGAAGCTTGTCGCGACCCTCGGAATGGAGCTTTTCCACCAGCCTTTTTACATCCTGACACCGCTGCTTGCTCGAGACCAAGAGCACATCATCCTCTTCCACGACGACCAGATCCTCAATCCCGAGAAGCGCAACTGTTTTGTGAGGGCTGTACACAATGCATTCAGAGGAATCCAGGGCAACAACATCCCCGATATGGGCATTCCCTTGTTCGTCTGCGGGCCAGCATTGAGCTGCAGACGCCCAGGAGCCCACGTCATCCCAACCATAGTCGCCTGCAATCATGCAGACATGCCTTGACCGTTCCATGACGCCGTAGTCCACTGAGATTGCCTCCATGTTTTGGTAGGCCTCATTTATTGCTTCTGATGCTTTGTCCGTACCCAGGGAGGATCATATGTTCATCAGCCACCGGTGGTTATGGGGGAGATGCTCGGCCATTTCCTCGAGCATACGCGATGCCCTCGCAATAAAAATCCCGCTGTTCCAGAAGAAGTTACCCTGATTGATGAAGCCCCGTGCTGTTTCCTCGTCGGGTTTCTCATGAAATGACCTAACGGTATATATACGACGCTTTTCGTTGATGAGGCGTTCCGCCTCTATATATCCATAGGCGGTTTCCGGACCCCGCGGAACGATTCCAGTGGTCACTATGTAATCTCCTTCAAGGGCCTGCGACACACCTGCCATGATCTGCTCGCGAAACCTTGCTTTATCCTGGATATGATGATCCGCAGGCAAGATTACTAGGACGGCATTCGCCTGTTCCTTCTCTATGAAAAGGGCGGAAAGCCCAATTGCCGGTGCAGTATTCTTTCCAAAGGGCTCTGCTATGATATTGGCCGCTGGTATCTCTGGGGCTGCTTTCCTAACGGCCTCTGCCTGGGATGCTGTGGTTATGATCTTTATCCTGGCGGGGGGTAAGATGGGTTTAACGAGGTCAATCGTTTTCTTAAGGAGAATTTCGTCTCCGGTGATATTGAGGAGTTGCTTGGGCCTGTCTCGTCTGCTCCGGGGCCAGAACCGGGTTCCACTTCCGCCCGCCATGATAACTGCATAGAGATAGTCGTGTGTTTCTGTCATCGCCACCTAGAGGGCTCTCATCCACTCCGGCCTGAGGCCGACTCTCCCCTCAAGGGCCATATCGATCTGATCAAGCGCCTGCTGTTTGCCTCGTGGGTACCTGACCTTGACCGGAAGATAGTTTGACGCATGATTGGAAAAGAAAAGGCCCCTGCTCAGTTCGGTGGAAGCTATCATCTCCCGCAATTCCCTGAGCAAACCCAGATTATTGGGCAGTTCAAACCTGCCGGCCGTCATTTCATCTGCCAATGGGGTTCCCGATACTACCATCAAGGTGAGGGCGCCCACATAGTCCGGGTCCATGGCGGTAAGGAGCGCTCCTGTTGCCTGCCCGTGAATGAGGGATCGTTCCCTTCCGGCAATTCCCAGGAGCACTGTAACCGAAAGCTTAATGCCTGCTTCCATCACCTTCTTGCCCATGGCCAGCATCCTTTGCGAATCAGCTCCCTTTCTCACGGCCTCAAGCGTGTGGTCATCGCCCGACTCAACACCCATATATAGGATACTCAATCCCATCTCCCTCAGTTTGAGCAATTCCTCCTCGCTCTTCATCTTTATGCCCTTGGTATTTGCATACGCGCCAACCCTCTTTACCCACGGGAGATGTTCCTTTATCATCGCCAAGATCCACATCAGACGCGGAAAAGGTATGATCAAGGCATCACCGTCCATAATGAAAAATCGATCCTGGTTCCGCATATACCGTGATGCAAATAGAATGTCATTCAAGATAACGTCATCATCCTTGATACGAAACCGTTTATCCTTGTACGTCCCGCAAAAAGTGCATTTGTTATGAGAACACCCAACAGTGGCCTGAAGGAGGATGCTGTAGGCCTCGCTGGGAGGCCGGATACATATCCCCTCATAGTGCATTCCTTCCAACTGTTCGGCTCGGTTCATGTCATGGCTCCTCTCTCTGCTGGCGACTTATAAGCCGTCAACTGCGTTATAGTATTGTCATCTTACGGTGAAAATCAAGTGATAGTTATTGCTGCGAGCATAAAATAGTGTTCTATATCAGGATGGCCAAGAGGTCTTTTCGGCTGTGACTGGCGGGAGGGCGTAGTTCTTTTCGCGACTTGGGTATGGGGGAAACCGCAGCTCCGCCGAAGGCGGAGAATGCGGAGGGGGCAAGATTCCCCCGTAAACAAGTGGCTGAAAAAACAAGCCAGTGAGCCTCGGAACAGATGAAAAGACCTCTTGGCCATCCCACAAGGCTGTGTCGAACGCAAACAATAGCATGCTCTCGTTAGGAAAGAGAAAAGGGTCATTCCCTGTTTGGGCACTAGGGGCGCCCCTTTAAAATACAACCTCTCCCTCGTAGGTTCTATTATCGAGAGACTCAAATAGTCTGCCCTACCCCCGGCTTTGCCTTGGACCTTGAAATCACTGCAATCAGGTTACCGAGTGAAGCCCAAAGGTTCAACCCTCCTCAACCGTCAAATCACACCTCAGGCAGCGCGCGCACTCTGCCTTGACTTTATCGGTATCAAAGCCGGAGTCAACCTCCTTGAAGCCTCCAATCCGCTCGGTGGCGGAGAGCTTGGGCGTGCGGGCCATGGGTTGTTCCACGATCTCACCGGGTATGTTCTGGCTAAGCGGTATGACCGCATAGGTAAGCAGTGTGGGGCGTTCGCCTCTCTGAGCCGCAAGTTCCCTATCAATGGACATAGCCGCCCGCTTTCCCGCTGCCACGGCATCTATTGCCATGGCAGGGCCGG
>CP070657.1:2192862-2199065 GCA_020355085.1 Deltaproteobacteria bacterium | reverse complement strand
GTCAGGTGCTAACGTGAAGCACGTGGTAACCATAGACGGGCCTACCGGTTCGGGAAAGAGCACCGTAAGTCGCCTCCTGGCTAGGAGGCTCAACTGCCCGTACCTGGATACGGGGGCCATGTACCGCGTGGCTGCTCTGGCTCTTAAGCGGGGCCGCGTACCGTTGAGCGATAAACCTGCTGTTGCCAAGGCCTGCGACAACCTCGACATACGTTTCGTGCCTGAGGGAGACACAAACAGGGTATATATGGGTGATGTGGACGTATCACAAGGCATCAGGGAACCCCACATGGATCTATTTGCATCCGACGTCTCGAAACTTGATGCGGTCAGAAACGCCATGACCTCCCTGCAGAGAAAAATCGGCTCTCACGGACCCCTGGTGGCGGAAGGCCGGGATATGGGAACCGTTGTGTTCCCCGAGGCCAAACACAAGTTTTACCTGGATGCGTCGCTGGAGGTGCGGGTTGAAAGGAGATTTCAGGAGCGCAAGAACAGGGGAGAATCCATTATCCGGGATGAGGTAAGAGAGGATTTGATCAAGCGGGACGAGCAGGACATGAACCGCTCCCTCGCCCCCCTCAAACCAGCCCTGGATGCCGTGATCATCGACACCACACGCCTATCCCTCGATCAGGTTATCGAAAAAATTCTTGGGAAGATACAGCGGAAACGGGATTGAGGAAATCTCGATAAGAGCAAATGAGTGAAGGAGTCCCTCGCTTTGCCCCGCCTGCCACCCGGCGGGCAGGTAGAATCGGCGGTATCCGAGCTTGTTGAGAAATTACGGCTTCTCGACTAACGGACTTTTTCGAATTTGGATTGAAAGACCTTGAGCCTTATCTTCTGCTTGAGTTTTTCCGGCAGTTTTACTTTTCCATCGTTCCAAATGATTCCCTGATTTTTTGCCCTGAATACACCAAGGTCATCTTGCGCGCAGGCCTCGCAAACAGGAGTCGATTCTTCCCCTGAGCTCGGATCAATAACCGGTGCCTTTCCTGAAACTAACATCATGGGGCTCGTGCCCTCACCGGCCGAAGAAACGCCCACTAGTTTTACGCAGTCGCAATCGAGTTTTAGAAAAGCTACCCCTACCGTGTTGGAAAACTGCTCGAAAATAAGTCGGCATACGTCGTCTAATGCCTTTTTTTGATATTGGGTAAACATGATCGACTCCCGATTAGAATCCCTTTACACCACCTAATAGTCTGAGCACCTACTTGCCTTTTCGACACGATCCGCACAAACCTTAACCTGCATTTTTCTTTAATCAATAAGTGCATTAGCTTGGGAACATAAGAATACGCTTTTGTCGAATATTCTTTTCAGTCATTCATTAAAAGATATTATGTTAATGCGTGAAGCTCAACACAGACTCTATTGAACCATGCGCATGCCATGGAATCATCTCTTTCGCTCCAAGCCACACGGGCTTACAAGCCCGAGGCGGGCTAGCTCTTTCAGCGCCCAGCAGCCCTGTAGAGTAAATAATTCATGAACACTTCGCTAAGTGCCGATATATGAACTGATAAACAAACGGGGTTAGGTGGACCTGAGCTTGCCACTCAACAGGGCAAGTCTCTTCAGAAACGATTTCATGGCCTTGGCAATGGCAGAAATCCTGAATCAAACAATCGAATTTTTGCCTGAATTGCGTGATTGTGAAATGATTTTCCCAAAAATGTAAAATAGTTACTCACAATGTGGTCACTCTATTGCCCAAAGCCGATTGAGATTTCTATAACTATCTGAAATTGTGACTAGTTTTTTCGGAACTCTTGTGCACAATTTTTGCATATTATAAAAAGTTTGCCTAAGTAAACATCGGTATCTCACCGGTATCACCCACCGGTAAAAAGGCGCGTGTGCACGTGGATACGGAGAACACTGATTAGGGCCTGGCAAAGCCGTACCTTCGGCGAGCAGGGAGGGTAACCTTGAATACGTTGTATGTTATCGATGGTCCGGATAAGGGAAAATCCTTTGGCCTGAATGATGGCATCACTACTGTCGGGCGATCCTCCGACAATAATATCTGCATCTCAGACATAGGGGTCTCACGGCGCCATGCCAAAATTCTGAAGAGGCGCGGAAAGGTCTTCATCGTAGACCTCAACAGCTTCCATGGCGTGTATGTTGACGGCGAAAGAATCGAACCAGGGGTGAAAGTGGAGCTGCGAAAAGACTGCACATTACATGTAGGAAACACGGTACTGGCGCTACAAAAGGAATCTGCAGAAACACAACCCGGTCGGGACCACGCACCGCCACCGCAAAAAAAGCCTTTTGATATGAGCAAACCTCTGTTGCCAAAGGATACCTCAAGGGAATCTGTCGGCAACCTGGAGCTGCTTGTGAGAATGTCGCAGATCTTTGCTCAGTCCCTTAATATCAACGAGGTACTAGGTGAAGTGATCGATCAGGTCTTCAGTCATCTAAAGAAGATAGACCGAGGGGCCATTTTATTGCTGGACAGAGAGCGAGGTACGTTAAAAGAGGTTGTTTCAAAAACGAGAATGGACAAAAGAAAGGGATTGTATTCCAAGATCAATTACAGCAGGTCTATAGTTCAAAGGGCTGTCAAGCAAGGCAAACCGGTAATGATGTCTGATACAAGCAGATTAGCAAATTCGGATCTTTCAGACAGCATAAGTCACATGCACATCAGGTCAATCATGGGTGTGCCGCTCAAATACAAAGGGAAGGTTCTGGGAATAATCTATGTCGATTCTATCGGATTACCCGGCGGTTTCACAAAGGATGACCTCCGACTTCTGACCGGTTTAAGTTATGTTGCGGCCACTGCAATAGAAAACGCCCGCCTCTATGAAGCAGTGAAACAGGAGTTAGTTGGCCGGCAGAAGGCGGAGAAGGCCTTGATCCAGAGCGAAGAACGGTATCGAACCCTTGTGGAGGAGAGTTTTGACGGAATCTTTGTTCAAAAACAGGGCAAGATCAGCTTTGCAAATCGGCGCTTACATGAAATGCTGGGCTACGCAACCAATGAGCTAGTCGGGGCAGAGCACTGGGCGCTCTACCATCCCGACTTCCAAGATATAGCCAGAAGACGGGCACAGGCCGGCATCCTGGGCAACGACCTGCCGACCCAGTATGAGGTCAAGTTGCGGCGCAAGGACGGATCGTGGTTCTACGGCGAGATCAACGCACAGCCTATTCGGTTCGACGGGGAGCCCGCAGAGCAAGTCTGGGTCAGAGATATTACGGAACGCAAGCAAGCTGTGGAGGCACTGCGGGAAAGCGAAGAAAAGTATCGGCTTTTGGTAGAGAATGCAAATGACGCTATCTTTATCAGCCAGGATGGTACAATAACATTCCCCAATCCGAAGACGGTAGATTTGCTCGGGTATTCCGCAGATGAATTGAATCGGATTTCCTTTGTTGACCTGATTCATCCTGAAGACAGGGATACGGTCATTGAAAACTATCTGGGAAAATTAGAGGATGCAGACTGCCCAAGTACTTATTCTTTCAGAATAGTATATAGAGCAGGCGAAGAACTGTGGGTGCAGCTCAATGCCATTCCAATCACCTGGGAGGGCCGGCCGGCGATCCTGAATTTTCTCAGGGACGTTACCCCGGAAAAAAAGATGGCCGAGCACATGTTCGAGGCACAAAAGATGAAGGCCATCGGCACCCTTGCGGGGGGCACCGCCCATGAATTTAACAACCTGCTCATGGGTATTCAGGGAAATGCTTCTCTGATGCTCTTGGATATCGATTCGAACCACCCGCATTACAAGAGATTGAAGAATATCGAAAAATCCGTTCAAAGCGGAGCCGAATTCACCGAACAACTCCTCGGTTTTGCCATGGGAGGCAAATACGAGGTAAGGCCCACCGATCTCAATGAGATTGTCGAGACCACCTCCACTATGTTCGGCCGCACAAGGAAGGACATAAAGATTCACGAAGAATATCAGGAAGATATCTGGCCTGTTGAGTTAGATCAGGCCCAAATTAAACAGGCACTGTTGAACCTTTACGTGAACGCCGGGCAGGCCATGCCCGGCGGCGGAGAGCTGCGGGTTGAGGCAAAAAACGTTACCCTTGATGAGAGCTTCGTCGAGCCCCATCAGGTAACCCCGGGAAACTATGTTAGGATTTCGATTGCTGATACCGGGGTCGGCATGGATGAGATTACGCAGCGAAGGATATTCGATCCCTTCTTTACTACCAAAGACATGGGGAGAGGAACCGGTTTAGGACTGGCCTCCGTATACGGCATTATCAAGAACCACGGGGGGATCATAACCGTTTCAAGCAAAAAGGGTGAAGGAACTACCTTTATGGTGTTTCTGCCAGCATGCACAGAGCAAGCGGTTCAAGAAGAGCAGGTTTCCGATGAAACCTTATCCGGAAAGGGCACCGTTCTTCTCGTGGATGATGAGGATATGATCATCGAGGTGGCCGAGGCGTTTTTGCACAAATTGGGTTTCGAGGTGTTGGCGGCCCGGGGAGGTGCGCAGGCCCTGGAGGTCTATTCGGCACATGCAGACGAAATAGACCTCGTTATCTTGGATATGACCATGAAGGATATGGGAGGCAACGAGACCTACGATAAGATGAAGGAGATTGACCCTAACGTAAAGGTGCTCCTCTCAAGTGGTTACACCGTAGAGGGGCAACCCACGGAGATCTTGGAGCGGGGCTGCAATGGGTTTATACAGAAGCCTTTCACCATTGGAGAGCTGTCTCGGGTAATCAACGAGATCCTACAGGGGGAGTAGGCAGGTCTCGTGATTTTCCCTTTGTATCAATCGGCCTCATCTATTTTCCTTGAACACACAGGGCAAACCACGGTGCCGCTGGGGAGCAGAACCGCCTCGGATGATGGGACAGTCTTTGCACATAGAGAGCATTCAAAGTCCAAGGTAGCGTTTTCCTCGGCAGCATCTTCATGCTCTGAATGGCCGAAAAAAGTAGATAACCTACCATTTATTTGAATCAGCTCCCGCCTTATAATCAAGAGAAAGGTTATCGTCAAAAAGCTTACGAACACGGCTATGGCGATAACCAGGTAAACCGTCATGTGAAAATACGAATTCAGGGCTTCCATGACTCTCCCTTCAATGCTTGCGGCATACTACGATACCTGCCTTATGCCTGAAATGTAAACACCCGGAACCCACCAGTACCATGCAGGACAAGATAACTCACTTCATGGCACGACCCTCACAACCTCTCCTCATTCTTCCTTATCGGTAGAACTTTCTCAAAGTTTTAGCCCTTTCCTTGCTTTTCTCCTCTACCGACCACGTAAGAGTGTCTCACATCTGAATTTCACGGCAAATATCTCATAACCGACACTCAAGGGAAAAACTGCATGGTCGCGGTGGAATTTGACCATATGAACCCCGTGCGAAGCCCTGGTACTGAAAATAGGCTCTCGTGCTGAACCCTCTGGCTTTTGCTCCAATATAAGCAAGGTGAGACAACTATTTAAGCTCTTGGGGCAAAATGCCGATATAATACAGTAAGGGGGGTTAACAATGAAGGTCTTAATCGTTTTATTGATTGTGCTCACTACGGGCATGGCCTGGGCTTTCACGTGGGAAGGCGAATTGGATCCCAATGAGTTCGACAACTGGGAACTGATTTCCGTGATGCCGAATCCGGGAGGAATCTCTTGGGTCTTGGTCAAAAATCCGGATAAATCTGCACCCATTGATACCGTTGCTCTACTGGTAGACTTGAACGCGAACCTGCTTGGATATCGTTACTTCAAAAACGGCGAACCCTTCGGCTATTTCTTCGATATGGACCAAGAGAAATATGTTCGGCATAACTACACGCCTGACCAGAGAAAAACCTGTATGCAATGCCACAGTGAAAGACTTCTTACCCGGACTTCTATTTAGCGAAGTCCCGCCTACTGGGTCCGCACCGGCTCAGGGCGGGCAGACGGATTTACTGCCTTGCTCGAAGTTTGTCCTCATCAAAGAGCGATTCTATTTCAAGCTACAGCAATAGCATAATTCGATCATTGCTTTAACTCCGCAAAACATTTCCAATTGAAATAGGCAAGACCATGAAACCCTTTCTTTCGTTCCAAGGCTCACGGACTTGTTTTTTCAGCGACTTGTTTACGTCCCGCTTCCGAGAAGCGGGGCTCCGCATTCCCTTCGACAGGCTCAGGGCTGCGGTTTCCCCCACATCTAAGCCACGAAAAAACAGGGCCCTCC
>CP070657.1:2189483-2192762 GCA_020355085.1 Deltaproteobacteria bacterium | reverse complement strand
GCTCACTCCCAGTATATCGCCAAGTGATTCACAGGAGATCCGATTTCCAGCGGCTTCTTCAAGGTGAATCAGAAGTTCATCTCTTATTGTCACGAGTTGAACTCCTCAAGTACTATGGTTAACGGTCCAGCCAAATCTGTATGATATGAGACGCTATCTTTGCACATATGGTAAGGTCAAGAGCGCATGGGGGATGATCAAGACATCAAGGTCGGGCCTTCCGATTTGATTGACGGTGAATTCGAAGGCCTCTGTCATAGTCTTGGCTGGGACCATTTTTGTATCCTTTACCACATCAGGATGTTCAGCGCCGACAATGACGACGGGGTTCACCTCCATAACCTTGGCCATTATAAATGCCCTTTGTGCGCCGGCCTGATAACCTTCACGCCGCATCTTCTCCAACAGGGCGCTCACATTCGGCGCGGATCGCAGCTCCTCATAAAAACGCCGTTCACCAACACCACTGCCTGCACCCTCGTCGCACCTCGCAGGGGTTATAATCACGCCCCCTCTTCTCACTACGGGGGTTGGCGCAAAGAATATGTAGCTGGCGGCTCGGCTCGCCTGATAGAGATTGGCATCCTTTGGAAAGCCGACCCCTGTGATTACCACATCGTACTCATGAGGGACCGGCACGGTATACATCTTTTGAGCGACCGCAACGAGTTGGCCAAAGGCCGCCTCCGGCTCACCTCCACAAATTGCCACTGGCCGCTGCCCTTCGTCCAGAACGACATTGAGGATAAAACGCAACCCAGCTCGCTTTGCCGACTCTGCTATTGTGTTGTGAAAGGGGTTCCCCTCAATTATCCCGAGGCGAGTGCCGGGATGATCTACCATCGCAGGCCCGTGTGTATAAGCAATTATTTCTTCGCCGGCTGCGCCGATCGCCAGGGTCTTCCTTCCACCTGAATAGCCGGCGTATTGATGGGGCTCCACGATCCCCGTTGAAATAAGCAGGTTTGCTTCGTAAGCGATCCTGCTCACCGACATGGGCGCTTCATTTTCTCGCCTTCTCAAATCCACGAATTTTGCGGGATCCTGCGGGGTATTGTCCTCGACCCGGTAGCTCTCAACAACCTTGGAGCCGAGCTTGGCCGCCTTTTCCTCGTCGGTGCTCGGGCGATGGAGTCCTGTGCCGCACAAAAGGGTAATATCTTGCCTGCGGACACCGGCTTCATGAAGTTCGCGGAGGATTGGTGGTATTAGGAGGTGATCAGGACAAGCCCTCGTAATATCGGTGAAGACAATGCAAACCCTATCTCCTTTCTTGGCTATTTCCTTCAAGGGAGTACTATTGATAGGCCTTACCAGAGCTTTGTTGATTTCAGCTGATACATCGGCAAGCGGTGGCATTGATTGAGAACAAATCACCGTGCCTTTCATGCCCGGCGGAAGATCAAAGGTAATCTCTCTCTTGCTATACGGCAACGTGTACATTTCAATACGCTTACTGTTAACTCGTAATCAAGCAAGATTGCTCATGCTATTAATTCGGAGAGTTTAGTGAGACTCTGGACTATTTCCATGGCAAAATCCGGATCATTAACATGATAGGGGAGCGTGAGAAGCTGGACGTCTGTTCGAAGCGCCTTCTTCATTGTGTCCGCAAAGAGCTGAGGGGCTTCGGGATCGTAGAAAGGCCCCTCCTGAGCATCCAACACAGAAAAGCCACCAAGAGGTAGCAATATGCTGAGAGGTCCCTTGGCCGCATTGCACAGGCCCGCCAGGATTCGAGCTAACTGTACTATTTCGTCCTTTTCTGTGCGGACCAATGTGATGGCCGAATTGTGCACGTGGTATCTTCTTCCGGGAAAGCGACGCTTAGCCTCGTGGAGCGGACCGGTAGCCAAAAAATCGAGGTTTCCCGGAACTAAGACCGCCGGTATCCCGCGTTGCAGGGCAGCCTTTCCCCGGCCTGGTCCTGCGTCGTAATCCCCGCCAAAGAAGTGATCGGCGATTTCATGCAGCGACAGATCCACTACGGCATCTGCTTCTCCCTGCTCAATCAATTCCTCCTTAGCTTCTCCCCCAGAACCCACCGTGTGAAATGTCACAACCTCATTCCCCAACTCTTCCAGGCTCTCCCGCACCTTGGCAGCACATGCGTCGGTGGTACTCAGGGTAGACAAAGCTACAAGGGGTTTTTCTGAGGAGGCGTACACGGTATCATCTTTCCTTACCATACCTGCGATGGCCAAGGCCCCATTTCGCAGGACCTTCTGAGTTATCCGGTTGATACCGGAGAGATCGCATACAGAGTGGACCATCACAATGTCCTTGGTCCCCACAAAAGGTCTGGTATCTCGGGAGGCCATAGTTGAAATCATGACCTTGGGAAAACCGATGGGAAATGCACGCATCACTCCAGTACCAAGGGTTGTTCCCATGGATCCTCCGAGACCGATGATACCCCCTATTTTGCCCTCACTGCAAAGGGATTTGGCACAGCGGATGGCACCCGTGGTCATTACCTCGAGCGCGTTACCTTCATTGCCGATCCGTTGGACTTCGTGCAAGCTTTTTCCCCCAGCCCGCGCCACCTCTTCTCTGCATATGGACACAGGATAAGGACTCTTGCTTCTAATACCAGCATCGAGAATGAAAACCGAGATTCCCTGTCCTTTGATGCAGGATTCGAGGTAAAGCGCCTCTTTCCCCTTAGTATCCATAGTGGCCACCAGTAGGACCCCTGATTCACTTTTGGATGCAGGCTCTGTTGATGTAATAGACATTTAGCGCTCCGAGAATCGCACAAGGTTCTGTGTGAAACGGGCTGTCACGGATCAGTCGCAAAGGGAATTCATGATCACCCCCTTACCCAGCCTATCGCGCAGCCCTTACCCTGCGCATTAGAGGCCTTCAAATACCTTTTTCCACTTTGCCATAGCTTGGTTTCTCAGTTCGTCTGAGGTTCGAATGACTTGAGGAATTGCATCCTTCCAATGGTATGGCCAGCAGGCATCGATGAAGACCTTCGCTGTAGTTATATCCCTTTGTTGGCGTTTCTCCGGTGTAAGGGTGGGATCAAGCGGGCTGGTCAAATATCCAGGTACGACAGATATGGCCCTTTCCGGGTTCGTCCTCGTGGAGATTGCCCAGAGGACCTCATCCAGATTAGATGGGTCAATATCGTCATCAACCGTGATGATGTAACGTCCCACGCAGGCCCCTCCATGAAGCAATGCAGCACCCAAGGTTGCTACCTGGCGTGAATGCCCAAAGTAGCTCTGCTTCAAGGAGATGACCCCTACGACTCGATTTCCCGGGCCATGG
>CP070657.1:2186710-2189383 GCA_020355085.1 Deltaproteobacteria bacterium | reverse complement strand
GAAAGCGGAGACCCGTTGGAAGGCCATCATGCCGCTGTGAGAAGGCTTACGGTTTCACCTCCAATCAATGCCGTGGCCTTGCGGAGGGACATCGCCGATGAAATGATCCGATACGGTCGGTACCCCTTTTAGCGCAGTTTCGGGGCCTTCACTCCCTCTGCACAGCGCGCCTTTCCACTGAACCTTGAGCAATACGGCCCTGGAGTAAGGCACTCACAAGTTTTAATCTCTTGGCAATGCCTGGACCTCTGCCTCACCTGAGGCCAAAAAAGGTGGGGGTGCTACAGGTTGGGAGAATCGGGAAGGACAAAGATGTGACCACAAGATCTACTTCCCGATCCTATTCTATTCTGTCCACCAGGCCCCAACTCTTTGCCTTTTCTGCACTAAACCAGGTGGTTTTGTGTTCCAACTCTTCCCACTCTTCTCGTTCAAGCGCGCTGTATTGTGTCAGTTTCTGAATGTACCGATCACGAAGAAGATTCATCAATCTGTTTTGAGATCGAATGTCTGAGGCCGTCTCTCTTCCTGGCCACTTCCAGATTGCGGTTTCGTGAACCATAAAGATCGTCCCCGGAGCAGCGAGCCGCTCAGTACAAACGGCGAATACTGGCACAGCAGCGCTGGCCACGATACCGGATGCATGGGCTATAACGCGAAACCCACTTTTTTTCGCGCGCTCAATCTGATCCGCAAGGGCAAGCCCCGAAAACGCATCACCGCCGGGAGAGTTAATAAACAGATTCAGGTTCCGTATATTCGTGGTCTTGGTGAGCACACAGATGTCGTTCCACATGTTGGTGACATCTGCAACGGTCAATGCAGAGAAGATCTTGACATACGCTTCATCTTTACAAATGAAAGACAGGTTCGAAAGAGTACCCTCTTGATTTCGAATCTGCATAGATTTGTGGATATTGTCACCATTCTGCACATTGACATCTGTCGGTTCAGCTGCCTGGACTTTTACCACGACCTCTTGCGGTGGCGGTGGCTGCGTCTGCACACCAGCGCAACCCACTACTAGGATGGGAAAGACGATTAGAAACAAGGTTTTCTTAAACATGGCAAATCCCCCCATTCATATTTCTTGGATCTTCCTCATTCACGGTACATAAAAACCTGAACGTTTTCGGCCGGGTTGCTCGTGCCCTGGAAGATCCTGCCTTATTTCATCAATAAGCAAGAATTGTACCATAGCCAAAATCAGATTACACAAAAAGTAAATCTTTCTTACTTTCAATAAGTTATAATACTGCCAAGGTTAACCAGGGGGCCTTCTCGCAGCTACTGGCACGTCCGAATGACGCATTACTGTAAAAATTCTTGCCAAAAATTGCCATTTCACGCCCCTTTGGGTAACCCTCCTTTGGTAAATTCTGCCGCTTTACGGTGATCCTCAACTGCCCTGTCAAATAAGCGAAGGAGGTATTCGACGATTTCGCACGAGCACCTCCGAAATACCCGCATTGCACCACTAAAAAAGGCGGCACCCTCTCGGGGTGCCGCCTTCAAGTCGAGACCCTCTGCTATTACAGTATCTCTACATTGATGGCCTTGGGGCCTTTCGGGTTATCCTCGATTTCAAACTGGACTCTCTGGCCTTCGGTCAAACTCTTGAACCCGGTTCCACTGATGCCCGTGTGATGGACAAAAAGATCCTTACCATCATCCTGTTCAATGAACCCATAGCCCTTCTGCTCACTGAACCATTTCACCGTTCCTTCCGGCATGACTCTTAACTCCTCTCAAGGTTTTCTCAAACGTCAGGATCAATGCTCTGACAAAACTGACAGGGTACCATCCCCCTTTTTTTCCAAATTGTCAAGCGTAATATTAGGCAGCCTAATGTTGGGCGCACGAGCCAACTTAAAGAATACCGGGTACACGACAACTGGAAGCCTTCGGCCATTGGTCGATTCGCCTTCCGCCTCTCAGCTCACGTTTCCTTTTGCGGACGCTCTTTTCGCATTAACTTCCGGTAATAGGAGCGAGACAGGTATAACCCTGCAGCTGGATTGTGACCAAAGACCCTGTCCTTGGCGACAAGAACGGTGGTTGGGGCATGAGCATATTTGAAGAACAAGGAGTCGTGGCCCACACAAAGACCTACCGCTATGTTAAACTCGGCGCCCTCGTTGTTCAGGATCTCGGCCTGTGTTATGGGGCTGCACATGGATTCAAACTGGCCCGGCCCCCTTATTTTTTGCTCCTCCGTAATCCCGATCCTCTCCTTAGGTATGGCCCCAGCCTTGCAGCACACAGAGACTACGTCAAATCCTCTATTCTCCAAAATCCTGCCCAGCACCCGAGCTTCTTCCCGTAAACCCCTGCAGAAGGCAATACCAAGCCTCTTATAGCCCATCTTCTTGGCAAACTGCACTATCTCCTCCACCCTCGGGTACCGGGGGGTCTTGCCTTCGGGCAGGTCCAAATAGCACTCGAATTCCTGGATCGACGCCTGACGAGCAAATTCTTTGACCTCAGGTTTGTCATATTCGGCTACCACCTGTTCAATAAGATCGGCGTGCACCCTGGTAGGGCAATTTGCCGGTCCGTCAACAAAGTTTTCGCTATAGCATACATCCTTGGCGCACTTGGCACATTCTGACTTCATACCTCCACACCTCCTCTGCTCATATCCGCTTAAGCATAAGGCCTCAGCCCCATTCG
>CP070657.1:2182202-2186610 GCA_020355085.1 Deltaproteobacteria bacterium | reverse complement strand
CCGTGGCAGGTAAGGAATTTAACGCGTGACCACAAGAGATGAACTCCTGATTCACCTTGAAGAAAACGCTGGAAATCGGGTCTCCTGTGAATCACTTTGCGATAAACTGGGAGTGAGCCGATCAACGGTTCTCAGGCACATCTCTCGGCTTAAAGACGATGGCTACGCAATAGAATTTGTCCCGCACAAGGGGTATGCCCTTCGGGAAACCTCCGATCTGTTGGTACCCAGAAGAATCCGTGAGGGCCTTACAACAAAGGCCTTCGGCAAGAAGGATATAATCTATTGTACCGAAATCGACTCCACGAACTTGATGGCAAAAGGCCTTGCAGCCAGCGGCGCCCCGGAAGGGACCATCGTTATATCCGAAAAACAAACCAAGGGGAGAGGCAGGAAGACGAGAGGCTGGTTTTCGCCCCCTCGAGATGGAATATATCTTTCTCTCATACTCAGGCCCAGTATCGCCCCCAGATTAGCACCAAGCATGACGCTCTTAACTGCTGTTGCTATCGCAGAAACCCTGCTCTCAGTACCCGGGTTGGAAATCGCCATAAAATGGCCGAACGATATCCTTGCTCGCGGAAAAAAACTGGCAGGGATTCTCACAGAGATGAGTACCACAGGGGAACGCATAGACTACGCTGTGGTAGGCCTAGGGCTGAATGTTAACACCTCTCGATTCCCGGATGAGATCGAAGATAGGGCTACCTCTATTCTTATCGAAACGGGACAGCGGGTTCGTCGACTGACCCTTGCCAAGAAATACCTTGAATGGCATGAAGAGTATTATGGTGTATTTCAACGGATCGGTTTTGAGCCCATCAGAAAACGATGGAAGGAGCTTACCAATATCATGGGTCAGCAGGTTACCGTTGAGACGATAGACAGGGAATACAGCGGAGAAGTTCAGGACATTGACGATGGCGGGGCGCTAATTCTGAGGGACGAAATCGGTGGCTATCACAAGGTCATTTTCGGCGATGTCACCCTCAGATAAGCCGCATTCTGTCAGCCCACGGCCTCTGTTCTGCGCAGAAGCTCCGCCTCCGCGGAAACCCGCGCCCCTCCTTCATGATCCACCGCGGCCAACACAACCGCACCTGCCACAAAGAAGAAGGCAACCGCAATTATGCCGAGCCTGCTCGAATCCATTAACTGCCCTACCAAGCCAAAGGTCGCTGGCCCTATTATACCTGCAAACTTACCGCTCACATCATAGAAGCCAAAGAACTCCGCTGATTTTGAAGGCGGGATCATCGATCCGAACAGAGACCGGCTCAGGGCCTGTGATCCCCCCTGAACCATTGAAACCAGAACGGCCAAGAGCCAGAAGTGGAGCGGCTTGTGCATGAAGAATCCCAGCGCAACGATGATGCAATAGACACCCAGACAGAGAAGGATTGATCTCTTTGTTCCCAGTCTATTTGGTAGTCTGCCGAAGATTACCGTAAAGGGTATGCCGAGGAATTGAACCAGCAAAATGGCGCCAATCAGATGATGTTTGCTGATTCCGATTTCCGCCCCAAAGATGACAGCCATAATAATGATGGTATTGATCCCGTCGTTATAGAGCCAGAACGCCACGAGGAACTTTGTCAACTCCCTAAATCTTCTCATATCTCGAAAAGTCTTTCTAAGCCTCTGATATCCTGCCACTATCGGATTGCCGCTCTCACCTTTCCTAACCACTGCCTGCGGTTCAGAAACATTCTTGAGCAAGGGGACGGAAAACAGGGCCCACCAAACGGCAACTGTAAGAAAAGATATCCTTGAGCCCCATTCGGCATCCGGAATGCCAAAAAAGCGAGGCTTCATTATCATGAGAAGATTGAGGGCCAGCAGCATTCCGCCGCCCAAATATCCATACGCGTAGCCCTCAGCAGATACCCTGTCAATCTCTTGCGGCCCGGCCACGTGCGGCAACAGGCTGTCGTAAAAGACATTAGCGCCGGCAAATCCCACCCTGCCGACAATATATAAAACCGACGCGTAAAACCACATACCACTGCCAACGCCGACTAAAAGGGCTGTGGCTACGATCCCGAGGGCGGCAAATGCACCCAGAAATCGCTTCTTTGCAGCAGAATGATCGCCGATAGCGCCGAGCATAGGTGCCGTGACTGCAATGATTAGCATTGCTATCGTGTTCGAATAACCCCAATAGCTCGTTGCAATTGTCCTCTCAAGGGTCGAACCCGCTACAGAACTGTAAAATTCGGGAAGTACCGCCGCCATAATGGTGGTGGCAAATGCTGAATTCGCCCAATCGTATAGCTTCCAACTTCTCAGAACCTTTTTACGATCACCATTCATATGCCCCCCCGAGATGATGGCGCTTGTCATCTTCAGGTATCTCCTGAGAACTCACGAGAAGAAAGGACCATGAAAATTTCTTCAATCAATAACGGTGAAGCGTAGCGCTGGGGTCATGTGCTAACTTGAGACCTGATGCTCCCTTTTTTGCTTTACACCTAAGTACCCCTACCATATACTTCCGGGAACTCAAATAACAAAGTGCTGGTATCAGATACGCTGGATGTCACCGTGGGAAACGACATGGCCAAGAAGCGAAAAAGGAGAAAGCTGGATGCGCATTCAGCGGAAAAAGTAGATCAGATCCTCAGCGAAATCGAAACGGCACAGGGCCAAGACACGACAAATCAGAAGCTTCTTCAGAATATCTCCTCTCTTTTGGAAAAAGAACCCTCCCTGACTATTCCCCTCATCGAGGCCTTGGCGAGGATTCCTAAGCCATCAACCGCTCAACTCCTCCAGCAAATGATTGCTGAAGCGGCAGATAAGGCTGTTGCTAAATCCATTAAGCGGGCTCTTTACAAGTTACGCCAACGGGGTGTTATCTGGGAAGAGAAACCGACCAGAGATAAACCAATCCTGCCACCTCCCAAGCATGCCGAAGCTCAAGGATATTTGGGTGCCATTGATTCAATGGGGAGCAGAATCATACTCGCAGCTAAACCCCAACCTTTGAGAGGCTTGTTGACGGTCTTCAGCATTGTGAATGATTTGGAAGGGATACGGGACTTCACCGTAAGGGAGTTCAGCAAGAAGGGGCTAACAGAATTCGTAAAGAGCTCATTATCCTCGGAAGATTTTCCCGTTGTTTCCGCCCCTGGGGCTTACTGTATGCACCTGCTCAAGGAAGCCTCCTCAGTTACCAGCGAGGCCTCCAAAACCCTTCCCCCCGGCTACCACGATGCGGTAGATGAATTCAGGAAAATGCCCTGGGATGGCCCCTATCCGATCATATATCAGTTTATCAATGAGGAGGAGGTAAAGGATCAGGTCTACCTCTTGAAAGAGTCTGTCAAACTGCACGACATCATGCCATTCTCAACGTGGTTCATCCCCAAGGGAGAAGTGCAGGAGTACGCCTCCAGCATCGCGGATGCTGAGGAGAGCAGAATAGTGCTCACAGCCGATCAGAAAGATGGGCGCATCAACGACATATACATGACGGCCCTGCACCATATCTTTCCGGAACATAAAAGGCTCGTCTGGAAAAAACGCTTGGAGGAAATGGCCTATATCTTGCTCCAGACGGGGAGAGACAAAGAGGCCCGGCTAGCTCTCTGCGCTGCACTAGATCTCCACAAGCCTTTCAGCTCGAGTGAACCCAACCCCTTTATCTGGAACCTCCTGCTCAAATCCATTCATGTTCTTATCGGCAGCGAGCAAAAGGAAATCGAAGAAAGGGAGAAGTCCTCTCTCATAATAACACCTTGAGAAAACCCTTCACCGTGTTCCAATACCCATGGCCCGGTATTCAGGGCTGAAAAAACTAACACCAATGCAATCTCACATCCCGTTCCCCATCCAAACACCTATGAACAAGTTCTTTGCCCGCGGGTATAGAGCGCCACGAAACCGTTGGTGCCCCGGCTGCTCCCAGAGTCCCATTTGGGTTGACTTAGAAGATAACTGCTGATATAGTCTCCTACGCTAAGGTTATGTGCTGTATATAAGAATCACTTGATGGAAGAACCGTTTCTATACATTCTTTATTTCACGACTCTGAGCATCAGACACGTCACAGCTATTTTATTCTCCTGCCCTGAAAAGAGATGCACTACTACATAAAGCTCTCAGCTATTATCGTATTGTTGGCTTTTTCGGGTTTCTTTTCCTCATCTGAGACGGCCTTTTTTTCGCTCAGCAGGGTAAGACTTCGCCGGAGGAAGGTGAGAAAGGCGACGGGTTTCAAACATATAGTAAGCCTACTCAAGGCCCCGAGCACCTTTCTCACAACCGTACTCATCGGTAACGAGATCGTCAATATCTCCATCTCTGTAGTTGCCGCAGCACTATTTTACTCCATCACCAAGGATATAATCAGCGACCGGTATCTTCCCTTTTGCTCCATGGCAGTGACCGTTCCTGTGCTTCTGCT
>CP070657.1:2177283-2182102 GCA_020355085.1 Deltaproteobacteria bacterium | reverse complement strand
GCATGCCTGTTGCCGGAAATCACGAGGATCGGGCGAGGACACTTGTTTCAGGCCCGATATCTCAGCGTACATACCGTGCGGACTCCCCAACACCAAGAAAGGCAGGGCCAAGATGACCCTGCCAGGGAGGTAAGGGGTTTATGGGGTGGCGACATTGCTCAGGATTCCAGAAACGAACTGAAATTGTAAAATAATACACACTTACGTAGCAGCAGAAAGGCGCTCGAAGATGACTTGGCAGGGCATTGGTGAGTTGACGTGTGTGGGTTGGAAATTCCACCATTTTTTTAAAAAAATTCATTTTAGGGCTTGCAATCTTTTTTTCTATCTGCTAAAAAGTATTCATTCTTTTTCATTGATAACCTCCTTTTAAAAGAATAGGCCTCTGAGGAAGCTTAGGTTTCCGAAGAGGCCTTCCCGTTTTCGGTCTAAGTGAGGCATCCAAGGCTTACCGATGAGGTGATGCTTATGACACCCTGCACTGCAACCGCCTGCCTGCATACTTACTAGGGAAGTCTTTTTTTTATCACATATTCTACAGTGACCTTGTCCTTTGAGCCTGAAGCAATTCGTAAGGACGCAGGGTTGGGCGCCAGCCGAACCGTAATTGTTCCACTGGGCTCAAGGTTATCAAGGGATACGGGCTCGGTATAGATCGTTAAAACGCTCTCCAATACCTCTTTACCACCGATAACCTTGATCATCACGGGCTCAAGCCGCACCTCCGCAAGGCGCAAATCCCCAGGTAACGTTCCGACCCAGTCAACTTGAACAGGAACCTCCTTTGTTATTACGGTGTCAAGGGTAACGGTAACTGCCGTGGGCTCAACCTTCTTTAATGAAATGCCGGGCGGCAGGGCAATACTCTCCTTTGTAATGGGAACCGTATTCGGCCCGACACCTGCCTTACTGAGGTCGATTCTCACGTTAACCTGTTCAGGTCGTAGAGATCTCATCAGGGTGCTTGACCCGCTCAATTCGAGACGGACACTGTTTGCCGATGTATCCACGATCTCCGTTCCGGCATCGCGATTTATGAACCCAAGAGGGGCTTCGAGGGTAGCTAGCGTATCCCACCCCCTGGCAAAGCTAAACCAAACACCGGTTATGAACAAAATGGATCCCAGGGCTGCTAAGCCGAGCTCAAGCTTTTGTCTCTTGAGATAACCCTTGTTCTGGTCAGGGATTTCTGCATGCTCCCTCAAGATCCTCATGAGATGGTCCTTTTGCTTTATTGTGCGCATACGGGAACCCTGAGCCACTGCCACCTCTCCCCGTTCCTCTGATACCAAAACAATCAGAGCATCGGTCTTTTCTGCCAATCCCGCTGCAGCACGATGGCGGGTCCCATAGGACGAGGGAAAATCCTTCCGATGCGATAAAGGCAGAATAACCCCCACCTCTTCAACCCGGTCGCCCTTGATGATTGCAGCACCGTCGTGAACGGGGTTGTCATGCCAGAATATGCTGAGCAGCATCTCTTTGGATACTGCACCTCCCCAAGGTATTCCACTGTGGATCAACTCTTCCACATCTTCCGTTCCCGGCAAAACAATCAGTGCCCCGGTATGTGATCGAGCGAGCTCGTAGACACTCTCCGCTATGATATCTACAGGGGTCTCGGGCTCTTTTCGGCCGAACCCCCAGAGAAGGGCCCTCGCGTTTTTTGCCTGAAGAACGGAACGGATCTCGTTTCTGAACACAACGATGATAATGAGGGCGGTTACTGCCATAATGCCCTGCATTGCCCAGCTGGTTACAATGAGCCCCAGAAACAGAGCGATCCGGTGAGAAAGCCAGAGCAGTGCTATGCCAATGAGCACGTGGAATACGGTGGTCCCTCTCAGGAGGATGTAAAGGCGAAAGACAATGTAGCTCACCAGGAGAATATCAACGATATCCTGCCATCGAATGCTCGTGAAAAGGGTCAAGAGGGTGTTCATGCTTCATCAATCCGTTATGCTGAATCGCAGTATGCGGAAAACCGTTCCTGTCTGATCGGTGATTTCCACACGCCACGGCCCTTTGTCAGCCTCCCGCAACTGGATCCTGCTCACCGTTGACCACTGAGGCGGTTGCAGGGAGAGCTTAATACTCGTAATGAGCCTGTCCCTGCGAAACCACCTGTGGTAGATAAACGTTCTTTCCGGCACAGGATCAAACCTGGTAAAACAGCAGACCCTTTCGTTTGCCATGGAAAAAACAGCCCCTTGGTTGTGGGGGGCATGATCTCTGATCTCTTCACACATTACCGCCTGAGTCAGGGTCAAGCTTTTCTCATCTCCCTGTGAATGCGCCTGCTGTGAAAAAAACAAGCACACGCTCAGTATCGCGATGCAGAATATCAGAGTCTTAGCGTTCATAGTCAAGTCGTGCAAAAGAGTCTTTTTGACTAGTGTTTCCCGGAGAACCGATGTGTGATCGTGTCTATAGCTGGATTTTAGTCTGCAAGAACGGTGGGTATCAAGGAATTTTTAAGAAAATGCGTAAGTGGCCCTACGGCAACCTGTCTTGATATGTTGTTTGAATCGCGTTTACCAGTTCCGCGAGGGCCTTGTTCACAGGAGTCGGTATTCCCAAAACAGCTCCTTCTCGTGCTATGGCACCGTTGATCGCTTCTACCTCTGTGGCCTTGCGTTTCAGCACGTCCTGAAGCATTGATGATACATTTTCCTTGGTTGCCTCACATACTGCAATAACCCTGGTTAACGGGTCTTCGTAAGGAAGCCGAACACCCCTTGCCCGTGCCACGGAAACCGCCTCCTCCACTGCCACTTCCATAATCGCCCTGGTTCCTTTGATTGCAGGGAGCAGGCCGTTCTTGAGTCTTGTTATCGCAGTAAGGGCATTGATGCCCACGTTGATGACCAGCTTGCCCCATATGAGTTCTTCTACCTTCTCAGCCGAGCGTGTTTTAAAACCAGCCTGGTTCATAAATGAGACGAGCTTGTGCACAGGGCCATCTTCTTCTCCCGAGGGTCCGATCACGGTTTCTCCTTCTCCCGCATGTCTAATCACTCCTTCATCCACCAAGGTTGCACCCTCAGCGGTGACCCCACCCAAGACCTTTTCCTGACCGAAGATCTCCGCCAGGATCTCCCTATTCCCGAGCCCGTTTTGAAGGGTGACAACCATGGTTTCCGGACCCATACTACCGGAAACGCCCTCCCCGGCAGCCCTTGTGTCGGTGGATTTTACGCAGATCAAGATAAAATCCGGGGCAAAGGGGGCACCCCCGACCGCAGTCGGGATACGAACCTCGTATGCTCCGGATATCCCGGTTACCTTGATACCCTGCTCGTTAATCTTCTGTGCCCTGTCCTTATCGTGATCAGCCAGGGCCACCTCATTTCCGGCAATACTCAGACGGGCGGCGAACAGACAGCCCATAGCCCCTGGCCCGACTACCAGGAATTTCATACCTTTTTCGCCTCCTCTTTGCTCATGGTGAAGATGTGTTCATCACCGGGGAATACCCCTTCTTCCACCTCTCTTTTATACTCCTTCAGCGCATCTATAATCATGGGCCCCAGTTTGATGTACTGCTTTACGAATTTCGGGGTAAACCGCTCAAAAATCCCTACCGTGTCGTGATACACGAGGACCTGCCCGTCACAATCCCTGCCGGCACCGATCCCTATAGTAGGGATGGCCAGTTCATTGGTGATGCGTGCAGCCAGTACATTGGGAATACATTCCATCACTACCATAAATGCCCCTGCCTCTTCCAAGTCTTTGGCAGACTTGAGCAGGCTCCGTGCGCTCTCCGCATCCTTACCCTGAACCCTGAAACCGCCCAGCTGGGTTGCCGTTTGTGGCGTCAGCCCTATGTGAGCGCATACCGGAATCCCCGCAGTAACAATTGCCTTCACCACAGGGGCCACCTCGCTGCCGCCCTCAAGCTTCACCGCATCACACCCACCCTCTTTTATGAACCGCCCGGCATTTCTCACGGCATCCTCTATGCTCGCCTGGTACGACATGAACGGCATATCACCAATGACAAAGGCCCAGGTAGTTCCCCGCATGACCGCCTTGGTGTGGTGGATCATCTCATCCATCGTCACGGGTACGGTAGAGGTGTAACCGAGAACGACCATTCCAAGGGAGTCGCCAACCAGAATTGCGTCAATGCCTGCCTGGTCAACCATGTTGGCACCAGGACAATCGTACGCAGTCATCATGCTTATTCGCCTTCCGGATTCCTTTTTGGCCATAAGATCTCCGATCGTTACCTTTTTTCTCTCCATACTCTCCTCCACAAAAAAGGCCCTTCCCGGGACAGAAGGACCTTTCAGTTACGCTTGAAAAAATGGTTCCGTCCCGGTCTCCATGAACCTCAGATCCGGGCAGATACTGTATTGTCAAGAAGCCGTACTGCTGTCCCGGTCCCCTTGCTGGGAGATCCAGGCAGAGGCTTCGTTGCCCTTATAGATGATCACTCCAGCTAAGTCAACCGTTAATTCTCGAACAAGGGCCTTACCTTGCTTGAAATATGGCAGACCCTACCTACCCCTCTCCGCCCAAACCTTTTCGGGTCAAACTCCCTGGCGAAGGAGAGTAAAACGCGAATTACTTGCGGGAGCGAAATCGCTGTAGTACAGTGCATTAAGTAAACAGCTCATAAGATAGTATCACGAGGTTCGCAGTATCGCAGGACTTGTATGATGATAGCCGAGAACTACAAGCCGGTCATTGTGGTTGACGTGGGAAGGGTGCTCGTGGATGTAGACCCCGGAGCCGTGCTCCAGGAGCTCTCAAAACGGTGCGGCAGGGAAATCGGGCTTCCCCTGCCCGGAAACCTGGAGAAGCTTTTTTC
>CP070657.1:2172687-2177183 GCA_020355085.1 Deltaproteobacteria bacterium | reverse complement strand
CCCTGAAGAAAGATTATCCCGATAATTTGGAGGTAAGGCATTACAGCGAGTTCTTTCTCCCGCTGATCCAAAGCGGTCAGCTCAAGCCGGCTAAGGCCCTTGACAACACAGAGATATACACCTACCATGACCCCTGTTACCTGGGAAGGCATAACGGTATCTATGAGGCCCCGCGGCAAATCCTGGCCTCAATCCCCGGCATAAAGACGGTTGAGATGGAAACCAACAGGGATAGGAGCTTTTGCTGTGGCGGCGGTGATATCAATCTCTGGTATGACATAGAGGAAGAAGAAATGAGAATGGGCGAAAAGAGAGTGCGCATGGCCCATGATGCAGGCGCCACGGTTATTGTTACCGCCTGCCCATTTTGCCTGCTGAACTTCGACGATGCAATTAAGACGAGCGGACTCGAAGGAAAGCTGAAGGTCGTTGATTTGATGGAACTTGTGATGAGCACCCTGTGAAATTAGAAGGCCCGAGGAATATTAAAATCCGAAATCCGAAACTCGAAACAATTTCGAATGACAAAAATTCAAAAACGCTAGGGAATCATAGCATTTCATATGGTCTTTAAGGTTGCTATTACAGTTTAGAACAATTTGACATTTGATATTCGTATTTGTTTCGTATTTCGACCTGCCCGCCACCTGTGTGCGTGTGTGATGCACTAACAACTGTTTGGCCGTGGCCTGTCCGATATCCCTTGCAGGTAATGGATAGTTCAGGCCAGGCAGGCGGGTATTCGAGTTTCTTATTTAATCTCGGCCTGTTCTAGTTAGGGATTACTTAAAAAGGAGGAATAAAAGATGGATATCGTGGTATGTGTCAAAAGGGTTCCGCTCACCGAAGAGGTCGATCTCGTCGTTGACCAGCAGAAAAAGGGGGTTAAAAAAGACCAACTCGCCTTTGTGCTCAACGATTGGGACAACTATGCAATAGAAGAAGCCATACTCCTCAAGGAAAAGCACGGTGGAACCGTTATCGCCGTTACCGTTGGCAACGAGGATGATGAAGAGGTCCTCAGAAGATGCCTGGCCATGGGCGCTGACAGTGCCATAAGGGTAGAAGCAGGCGACATAAGCAGGTTTGACAGTTTTGGAATCGCCAAGATCCTCTCCAAGGTGGTGAGCGATCTACCTCATGACCTCGTGTTTACCGGGGTACTGGCAGATGACGACAGCTATGGAATGGTGGGCATGCTCATGGCGGAACAATTGAATCTGAACCACTCCTGTATGGTCACGGCAATCGAGCTGAAGAACGGAAAGATCCAGACCACATCGGAGCTGGAAGGCGGTCTCGGTGAAGTCGCCCTGGTTGATCTCCCCGCCCTGTTGACGATCCAGACGGGCATCAACGAGCCCAGGTATGTGTCCATCCTAGGCATCAGGAAGGCAGCCAAAAAAGAGCTTAAGGTCATGGATCTTGCCGAGTTAGGCATACCCGATGACGAACTAGCGCCGCGCACCATAATAGAAGAGGTGTATCTTCCCCCGGAAACCGAAGGCGCCCAAATCCTCTCCGGGGATCCGGACCGTATTGCTGCCGATTTTGTCGAGATCCTAACCAAGAAAGGAGTGATGGGGTAATGAGCGAGATATTTGTCGTCGTTGAACATAGGCTTGGTGAGATCAGGGATATAACGTACGAGATGCTGTGGAAGGCAGGGGACCTGGCTGAGAAGCTATCACACAGCGTGACCGCGGTGCTTCTCGGCCATGAGGTCAACACCTTTGCAGAAGATCTCTCTGACAGGGCCGATAAGATAATCGTCTGCGATGACGAACGGCTCAAGAATTTCAGCGCAGACCTTCACAAGGAAATCATAGCAGGACTGATCGCGGAGACCGAACCCGCACTCATCCTCATTGGTAGCACATCATGGGGAACGGAGCTTGCCCCTTGTCTCTCCGTCAAAACCGGCCTCCCCTTGGCTACGGACTGTATCGACATTATGCCTGAAAACGGCACATTCAAGGCCCAAAGGCAGATGTATAATGGAAAAATCTTCGCCAATGTCTCTTTTGCCGAATCTGCTGGATGCATCGTTACCGTACGATCGGGTGTGTTCCCCAAGGACAAGATCGGCGACCGGCAGGCACAACTGGTGCAGAAGGACCTTCCCCCGACAGAGGCAAAAGCGGCAAAGGAGTTCATCGAATTTGTGGAAACCGCTGCAGGCGATGTGGATATCACCCAGGCTGATCTTCTTGTTTCCATTGGAAGGGGTATTGGAGAAGAGGAAAATATTGCCATCATCAAAGAGCTCGCTGAGGCCCTCAACGGCGTTGTTTCTTGTTCACGGCCTGTCGTTGACAAGAATTGGCTGCCCAAATACCTGCAAGTCGGCACCTCTGGAAAATCAGTGAGTCCTAAGGTTTACGTCGCTGTCGGGATCAGCGGGGCCTTCCAGCACATGGCTGGAGTAAGCGGAGCAGGTACCATTATTGCTGTTAACAAAGACCCAAAAGCCCCCATTTTCAGGACTGCCCATTACGGAATTGTGGATGACCTCTTCAAGATCGTGCCGGTCTTAAAAGACAAGGTCCTCGAAGCAAAAAAAGGATGATGGGCCATGGACTTCGAACTCGCGAAAGAGCAGAAGGATATAGTTAGCGCAGCCAAGGAATTTGCCGAAGGCGAATTTCCCGATCGGGCAGAGGAGTTCGACCGCACCGAGACCTTTGACGAAACACTCCATAAAAAGGCAGCTGATCTGGGGTTCGTGGGAACGTTCATTAAAGAGGAGTACGGCGGACCGGGTATGGGGCTTCTGGAATATTGCCTCATCTTCGAGGAGTTCTCCGCAGTTGATCCGGGTATCGCCGTTGCCATTCTTATCTCCTCCTATGGAGCGGAGATCGTTCAGGAGTTCGGCTCGGAGGAGCAGAAGCAGCACTATCTGCCTCCCATCGTTTCGGGAGACGCTGTGATGGGCAGTGCCTTCACTGAACCGGATGCCGGATCGGACCTGGCAGGTGCTACAACAACGACGGCACTCAGAGACGGCGATGACTTTGTCATTAACGGCTCTAAGATGTTTATCACCAATGGAGATCGGGCAAACTACCTGATCTGTTTCCTCGTAACCGACCCTGAAAATAGCGACCGGCATCGGCGCCACAGCATGATCATGGTGGAAACCGATCGGCAGGGGTTCGAGGCGAATCACTTAACGGGAAAGCTCGGTATCCGTGCCTCTGACACGGCCGAGATAACCTTTAACAACGTAAAGGTGCCCTATTCAAACCTTGTCGGTCCATTGGGAAATGGGTTCGCCGAGGCTATGTACCTGTTTAATCTGGATCGCGTGGTAATAGCTGCCCAGGCAGTGGGTACGGCCCGGGGTGCCCTTGAGGAAAGCATTCGACACGTGAAAAAGCGCGTTGCCTTCAACGCCCCATTGGCATCGCTGCAGTCCATACAGTTTAAGATTGCCGACATGTTTACCTGGATCCAGGCCGGCAGGAACCTGGTCTACGAAGCGGCCTGGAGGATCGACCAGGGCAGCATGGACCACAAGCTCATTGCCGCGGCCAAATCGTTCTGCGGCCAGATGGCGTTAAAATGTACGGACATGGCCCTGCAGATGCATGGAGGCTACGGATACCTGGCTGAGTACAAGGTCCAGCGACTGTTCCGGGATGCCAAGATCACTGAGATCTACGAGGGGACCACCGAGATCGAAAAGGTTATCATGGCTCGGAATCTCTTGAAATGAAACTTTCAGCAGCTGCTACAGGATATTATGGCCAAGGCGAATACACGAACTAGAAAGCATGGTGACGATATGGGAATAATAGAAAATGCCCTCAAGGAAGGGAGGACTGCACTGTCCGAGCATGAATCCAAGACACTGCTCGCATCCTATCAGATTCCGGTTACGCGGGAAATCCTGGCGGGAAATAGAGACGAACTCATTTCTGCTGCCCATGAGATCGGTTTTCCTGTGGTGATCAAGGCCTGTTCTCCCGAAATCAGTCACAAGACAGAGAAAGGACTCATACGCATAGACATTAGAAATGACGACGAGGCCATCCAGGCATACGACGATATTATGGCTGGCATGAACGGCAGCAAAGGGGCTGTGCTCGTGCAGGAGTTGGTGAAGGGTGAGCGGGAACTGGTTATTGGATTGATCAGGGACCCCCAGTTTGGCCCCTGCGTTATGTTCGGCCTCGGCGGTATCTTCACAGAGATCTTGAAAGATGTCTCGTTTCGTCTCGCCCCCTTGGAGGAGAGGGATGCACTTGAGATGATGGACGAGATCAAGGCTCATAAGATACTCGATGCTGTCAGGGGTATGGAAGCCGCCGACAGGGGTATCCTGAAGGAGATGCTAATCACGGTGGGAAAGATCGGATTAGAAAACGATGCCATCAAAGAGATAGATATGAACCCCGTTATTATCTCAGGGAGCCGGCCCGTAACTGCCGACGCCCTCGTTGTGCTCCAATCGGCTACATAGTGTCACCTAAATAAGAACTGATTATCTG
>CP070657.1:2165815-2172587 GCA_020355085.1 Deltaproteobacteria bacterium | reverse complement strand
GGGGATTTATGAAGATTATTGGCGCGATGGCCGGATTAGAGGGCCGAAATTACTACTTTGAGCACACCAATCGCAATAAGAGGGGAATGGTCTTGGACCTGAAAAGTGAGAAGGGCATCGAGGTATTCTACAGGCTCATTGATACCGCCGATGTATTCCTAAACAACATGAGCATTGGAGCGCCCTTAAAGATGGGCATCGGCCCTGAAATCTTGCTAGCCAGGAACCCACGGCTCATCTATGCTCAGGCCTCCGGCTGGGGACGAAAAGGACCTGATGCGCATGAATTGTCCTTCGACTACACCGGCATAGCCCGTAGCGGGCTGATGATGTCCTGTGGAGAACAGGGGGCTTCACCAACCCAAATTTTGCCTGGAATGGGTGATGAGATAGGGGGGCTTATATGCGCATGGGCGGTCACAGCCGCCCTCTACGCCCGAGAAAAAACAGGTAAGGGCCAGGTGGTAGACACCTCTTTAATGGGCAGTATGATCGGGGCCTTGGGCTTCATTATGGCGGCGCCCGCTATTCTTGGAAGGGAATTTCCCAGAGAAATCAGGGCCCAAGCAGGGAATCCGATCTATAACCACTATCGGTGCAAAGACAACAAATGGCTCGCCATTGCCCACCTGGATCTCACCAATAAGTATTGGCCCAGGCTGTGTAAGGCGCTCGGAATTGAGGAACTGGAGCATGATCCAAGGTTCAACAGCATCGAGTCTAGAGGCAAGAATGCAAGGGAACTGGTGGGAATCCTGGACAAGAAGTTCGCCGCTAAGACCAGGGCTCAGTGGTTTGAGATTCTTAAGGAAGCCGACTGTATCTATACGCCGATTCAAACGCCCTCAGAAGTAGTCAATGACCCGCAGGCATTGGCAAATAACTATTTTGTCGAGGTCGATCACCCTGAATGGGGTACCATAAAGATGACCGGGTTTCCATGGGATTTCAGCGAGACCCCAGCGTCGTGGCGGCTCCCTGCTCCAGGATTTGGACAACATAATGAGGAAATCTTATTGGAGCTCGGCTACACGTGGGATGATATCACTCAGTTCAGAGAGGAGGGGGTAGTTCCATAGGGTTTGCCCATGCTCAATCAGCTGCACAAGGAGCGCGATTCAGGATCACATCCTGATTATTCATTATTGGCCTTTTGGTTCTTGTCTAATATCATACTCTATCAAGCCCGTCCAACGTAGAGAAGAAGTGCTACTCACTGTAGTTAGAGCCTTGTGCATAGAATATCCAGAGGCATTCTAACATTTGATAAACCGCGGAAACGCGGGAGTGTCGATTTTCTCCACAATCAACGCTTGCACTCTTCTGAAATTCATTTATCATTACAGATACGACCGCGCGTCTTTGCACTCCTTTTCGTATAGAGGTCGTGTACCTGTTCAAGGTCTCTTGTGAGGAGGCATACCGGTCTGGCGAGGCATATAACCCAAGAAAGACCGTAGTAGGTTTTGGTGAAGTGTGTTTGAAGCTACTAAAACTTAGATAGGAGGTAAGGCATATGTTCAGACAAACAATAAACAGTGCGGTACTTGTTACACTCTTTTTGCTGGTCGTGCTTTCCGCTACGAGTGTGTACGCGCAATTTGGGGTTATGACACAGCAACCACCGCAAGAATCCGAAAAGGCCGTTTTATCTTCGGCAACCGGGAGATACGTTTTCGGTCAAGTATCTGACTCCGACCAGGACCAGTTCATGCTCGATACAGCAACCGGCCGCTTATGGAGGCTCACCAAACGATCGGACATTGGGGTATGTTTATCCACCGTGCCCTATCGCAGTGCAGAGGGAGAATGCTCTCCCCTGCCGAAATCCGTGCCTGTTTCAGAGGCCGGCGAAGCAAAGAAACAATAACGTACACCTTGCTACGATAGTCGATTCGAAAAGCCTCCGGGTTTCGCTTCGAATTCAAAACGGCAAAGGTCTCTATCTTTATGGTCAGATGTGATTCCTCGTATGGGCAGGGGTCAGCTCATATTCCAGCGAAGATCTTGCTAAAGAGCCCCACAAACGGCCAGATCAAGCTGCCCAGAATGGGAACGCCGGTAGCTCGTCCGAATATGATCAACCCAATGAGGATAAAAGGACCGTAGCGCTCTAATATGTATACCTTCCCTACATGCTTGGCTGGCAGAAGCCCGGCCAGGATTTTCGAGCCATCCAGAGGGGCGATTGGCAGCACATTGAATATGGCCAGGGCCAGATTAATCTGCAAGCTCATAATCACCATGACTACAAGCAACCCCACAATGGAATTCATATGAGGGGCCCCTCCCACAGCTAGAACAAATCGGAGCAACAGACCGCTCATAAGTGCTACAACCATGTTTGCGAGGGGACCAGCAGCGCTAATCCAGAGCATGTCTCTCCTGGGATTTCTCAACATATATGGATTTACCGGCACCGGTTTAGCCCACCCGAAATGCACCAAGAAGAGCATGATCGTACCGAGAGGGTCAAGATGGGCCAGGGGATTCAGAGTTAAACGGCCACTTCGCTTTGCCGTGTCATCTCCGTACTTGTATGCAACATACCCATGCGCATATTCGTGAAATGTCAGTGCCACCAGAATCGGCGGGACTAATAGGAGCAGCGTTCGTATTTCCATACATGAGACCTCTCTGTAACTCTGAATTATAAGGCAAAGCGCCTAAGGCGTCAACGGTGTGGGTGGCAAGTGGGCTGCCGGCCCATGGGGTATGGCGGGAATGTGCGAGGAAAGTTTTCCCGAGACCGTGGTGACTTGGTGTAATAAGGGAAAAGGCATTACTCAACGAAAGCCACACAAGGGGTTGACCGCATCATCCCAGCCAGGTCACTCCTGCCAGTTCTCGCTTGATTCCCCTTTGGAAGCGATACTTCGGGTATCCAAGGACCATGGCTGCCAAGACCTCGTTCTCGTCGGGTATCTGGAAGAGCTTCTTCAGGGGGCCCCATTTGTTAACGGCAGGAGGGATAAGGCTGAGGGCGCAGGTGCCGAGCCCCATGGCGTGTGCCGCCAAGATGCCGTACGTGAGGTCGATGAGTGCATCGTCGGTGTGGGCCTCCGAGGCGATGTGGGCATGAAAGATGAGCATCGCCGGTGCACCTCGCATGATGTCGTCCACCTCGTACTCTTCCATGTAGGGGAGGCGTTTCTCCAAGATGGGTTTCAGGTGGCCTTGCATGGCGTTAAAGGTCTCCAGGGGCAGCTTATGCTTGATCCTGAATCGGGCTATGGGGTTTTCGAGCCATCCGATGAGCTTCCAGTAAAACTCCACCAGCATGGGGAGTGCCTTTTCAAGCAATTCGCGGTCCGGTATGACAGTGACCTGCACCTTGTGGGGCGGAAAGCCCATGGGCGCCAGGGAGATCGCCTCAATAATGCGCTCTAGTTTCTCCCCTTCCACCGGCTTGTCCTTAAACGCCCGCACGGTCCGGCGGGTGGAGATTAGGTCGAAGAAGCCCTGCTCGTCCAGGCCCTGCTTCGGGAGCTCAAAGAAGTCATCTTCATAGGACAGGCCCTCAACCTGAACGGCCTGGTTCGGACAGGCTGCCATGCAGTGCCCGCACTTCAGACAGAGGTGCACCCGGTCTGGGTTGAAGCCGTAGTTCTTCCCATCTGGTTCTTTCTCGATGATCCTGTTAGGGCAAAGCGCGGCACAGGTGCCGCACTGCTTGCAGATGTTGTGGTCGATGCCGTTGCTCACCATGATGCTCGACACAGGTTACAGGGCCGCACGAAAAACCGTGATCCCATGAATTGGATGGCAACTATAGGGCGAACTAGCCTTGTATGTCAACATACGAGTGACCGCTATAGCCGAATTACTGCTGAGAGCATAACACAGTTTGTGGACTGGTAAGGAGTCGGATCCGCCATGAAGCCAGCTTGATCGGTCCCAACATGTTTTCTGTCGAGCGCAATTATATTCTTATTTCCTTCACTCGTATATGATCACTCCCCTGGCGTTTTTACCGGCTTTTAGATCATCAAATCCCTTATTAATTTCCTCCAGTCGATATCGATTCGTTATGAGGTTTTCCAAATTGATCCGCCCCGCCTTGTAAAGCTCGAGTAAGGTGATAAGCTCACTGCGAATATCCCCGGACCCATAGAAACTCCCCAATATGCTCTTCTCCATCACGGGGATTTCAGCAAGGGGAAGCGTTAGCTTCGCATCCAGATCGGGGACTCCCACCACCACTACAGAGCCTCCCCTCCGAATCAGCTGATAGGCAGTCTGGGTTGTCTCCACGCTCCCCACAGCCTCAAAGGCGTAGTCAACACCTATCCCGTTGGTTATTTCCAATGTCTTCTTGAGCGGATCTTCCTTTGAGGCATTGATCACATGAGTGGCCCCGAAGCCCTTTGCCAGTTCAAGCTTATTATCCAGGATATCAATGGCCACAATCTTCGTGGCATTTGCCAATACCGCCCCTTGGATCACATTCAGTCCCACGCCGCCAGCGCCCAGCACGGCTACCGAGCTTCCCGGCTTTACCTGAGCCTTATTGATCACCGCCCCTACCCCGGTTATCACCACACAACCGACTACCGCTGCTATGTCAAAGGGAATACTGGGGTCAATCCGCAGAACACATGCTTCGGCTACCACATTGTATTCACTGAACGAACCGACGCCCATCATGGAATGAACGGTTCGGGGCCCCTTTCGTAATCGGTATGTTCCGTCGGGCATAGCGCCGCCTCGGTTCTTGTCCTTCTCTGCGCACAAATAAGGCTGACCACGCAAACAGTAGTGGCATCGGCCACAAACGGGCACCCACATTAAAAGAACATGGTCTCCTGGTTTCACGGTAGTGACCACTGGTCCAATCTCCTGAACGACACCTGCCCCTTCATGGCCAGGCACGCAGGGAAGCGGGGACATGCGTGCAACTCCGTTCATCAGGGATAAATCAGTGTGGCAGAGCCCCGCCGCCTTGTACTTAATTAGAACCTCCTTTTCTTTTGGAGGGTCCAGCTCCAGTTCATCGATGACGAGAGGCTTGCCATGCTCGTACAGGACCGCCGCTTCAGTCTTCATAATTTCCTCCTTGTGGCATTTTCGACCATAGAGCTAGTACTTAGCAGGGAATTGTTTGGTAGAGAATGCACGCCCAAAAGACGTGGCCTTGATCTGCCCCTAGTAGGTTTTTTAATGATTTTCAGTAATGCCAGAGCTTTTCTGGATTGAGGGCATGCCGAACAGAGTGCTTGGAGCTATGGTGGAGCTGCATTACGACCGGAACGTGAATCCTATTACATGCCCTCTTCCTTGTAAAGCAACATCTGGGGCAGTGGAATACGCACTGCAATAGCTCCGCGCTGAGGACATTCATACACGCAGCAATTAAAGTGAACACAGAATTCCGGGTATGTGACAACAGGAACCTTACCCTTCTCTGATCCAAAGAACACGTCCTCGCTACACATATCAACACAAATCCCGCATCCGGTACATTTTGTCGGGTCGATGATAGGTGGCATATTAGTATCCTTTCTTTACTTGCTTAATCATGATTCCCTATTCTGCTTTGCTGAACTCGACTATTGGCTCCCCATTCACCTTCTTTATTGAAACCGCTTTTCCATCCAGCATCGGGTCGGTGAGCGGATAATCAGTGCGGCTGTGTAACCCTCTTGTCTCCTTCCTTGCGTTTGCCGCGAGAAACACCAATTCGCCCATATCGAGCAGATTCAAAGTTTCCAGACATCTGGTCAGCTCCCACTGATTACGCGCCATCATAGTGGTTGCAACCTTCTCTTTCAACCTTTGCAGATATGTCATGCCTGCCGACAATAGGGTTTCAGATCGAACCTGACCGGCATAGTCCAGCATGATCTGTTGAAGGGCAATGTTGGCCTCCTTCCAGTCCGGCCCAGCCGTTCGACTGGATATCTCTTCCACCAATTCCTTCCGTTTCTCAATCTCATCTCTTTGAGTTTCAACATCAAAGGCCAGTTTCTTTCGGGCATAGGCGGCAGCGTTCTCGCCGGCGATCCACCCATACGTGGCCGCAGGCCCTATTCCCCCCATCGACTCGTCGCCTGCAGAATAGAGCCCTCTCAAGGATGTTTCAGCTTTCTCGTTGATCCATATCTTACCCTCGGAGATAATATGATACGGCTGGAATTCGACCGGATGTCTTCTCAGATCTATTCCCTCCTCTTTCATGTAGTCTATCAGGGAGGAGTTACCCTCATGCACAAGCCAGTGCATCATATATTCATAATCTTCGTCTGAGATACCCCTGCAATCCATGTAAACCGGACCTCTCCCCGATTTCATGTAATCTTCCAGGAAAACCCCCCGCACCTCTGGTGTCATATCACCATAAACCCTATCGGGTTTCGTCACATAGGGACCTATCGGGTTGCCCTGCGGATCTCTCAAAACCCCGATCCATGTCGCCTGACCGAACCTCGAAAAATATCTCGGGCCCACATGCCGTTTTGGGACCTCGGGGCCGACGATGACACCTCCAGCCCTGTATGTCATCGCCCGTCCGTCTCCGGTGAGCGTTAGATTTCCCGGGATACTGGCCATCCAGGCAGGAACAGGGGCGGGATATAATCTGTCGAGACAACCGGTCCCCAGAATAACGGCCTTTGCCTGAAACACATAAGCCCGATCCGATCTCGTATCGATGCCCACAGCACCCACAATGCCCTCAGTGTCTCGCAGCAGATCAAATACCATCACTCTATTCAGGATCTCTGCCCCTTGTTCGAGGGCTTTCTCGGTCAAAACACGCTTTTGCTTGTGTCCC
>CP070657.1:2162178-2165715 GCA_020355085.1 Deltaproteobacteria bacterium | reverse complement strand
GTCAGGAAAGAAAACAGGTTCTGCCAAGCTTGCTCAGCGTCTCGGTTGTTTGCAGGCCAGATCCCCTCCTTTGGTACGTGATAGTCGTCTTTCTGGATCAGAAGGAACACATTCTTGATTTTCGACCCTGCATTGCTTACAACCGAAGCCTCAAAGATTGAGGCGAGCGGATCAGATTCATCTATGGCTAAGAAGGGAGAATGAGCTTGGTTGGCAGCAGAGCCGGTTTGGTTGTTCAACGATAGCTTCAGATAGAATTCAGCATCGTTAGAATCCAGATAATGAATCAATGAAGCTATTGCGGGCGTATAGTTCACACAGAACCTCGGCTTTAGATCCGGTATCGCTCATCGTTAGGAGCTTTTCGCACAACGTCATTGGAGGGCTTGGTCAGCCAGCTTCAAGATTTGAATGCGATATGATGAATAGATGCCAAGAAATCCCTTCTGACAAAGGAGTGAATCGCGAAATCTGCAACACTTGAAAATTATAATAATATTAATGGACTGTCAAGAACCTTGTACTAGAAAGGGTGAGTAATAGTTTGCTACAAGAGATGAGATGATTTGGCGTTGCCTCTGTGTTACTTGAGAAGATTTTGTGGGTCTAGCCGGCTTAGGCGATTCGTCTTGTTGTGCATGAAAGGTTTACAATTATCTGTTTTTCCTCAGAAAATTGGAGAGGAGGAAATTTACACAAAACAATCTTTACACAAAATAATTGACAGAACCTCATGATCAGGGTAAATAATCTAAGGCAAAATTGCTCATTAAGGCACTTCGATCTTTGTCGATTTACTGGGTTTATTGCGGTGGAACAGGTACTCCTTCTAAATATTACGTATGAGCCCCTCAAGGTCATAAACTGGAAGCGGGCGATCATTATGCTGACCCTTGGCAAAGTGGAGGTGCTCGAGGAATACAATAAGGAGATACATTCCGTAAGTTTCGCAATCAAGTTGCCCGCCGTGGTTCGGCTACTGCGATTCGTTAGGAGGCCAAGGAAGCCGGTAAGGTTTTGCAGACAGAATATCTATATCAGGGATGATTACAGGTGTCAGTATTGCGGCAGACAATTTCCTTCGCCCGAGCTTACCTGGGATCATGTGCTGCCAAGGGCAAGGGGTGGGAAGACGGAGTGGGAGAATATCGTCACCTGTTGTATTGATTGCAACAGAAAGAAGGGAGGCAGGATTCCATCGGAGGCCTCAATGGCATTGGTTCGGAAACCGAACAGACCCGAATGGCTTCCCATCCTGAAGATTACCCTTCAGTTCAGGCACATGCCACAATCGTGGAGGGATTACCTGTACTGGAACGTGGAGCTGGAGGAGTAGAGCAGACCGAAGGTGAAGTCACTCTGCTTTTTGAGTACATAGAGGGGCCTTAGGCTGCTAATCGGGTTCTAAAGGGCTCTTGGAATTAGCGCATTCTTTTGGCCGTTCGCATTTTCGGTGCGGGCGGCTATTTTTTTCGTTGAGAGCCAGGTGTTGAGCCTGCAACTTCAGTCGAAGAGGAGCTGAGGCCAGTCAATTTTCGCAAATGTCGTGGTGAGACTATGGTCATCATCAAGAACGGTGAAGCTCAAGTCTGGAAATACCCTTTCGGCGATAACCTTTACAGCTTGGCAGGAAATGACCTCATCATTCTTTCCGTGAAATACGGAAACGGGAACCGTGAGCGTTTCCGAAAGATATGGTTCGAACTCCGGCAAATTAAGGGCCGGGGCGAGTAGGATGAGCTTCTTGACCTTGTCAGGATTTTGAAACGAATAAAGCCCAGCCATCAGTCCTCCTAAAGAGGAGCCTATTATCGTAAGGGCATTCTTGCCGCGGAGGATCTCATAGAGCCTTGACATCCGGTTCGATAGATCACCTACGAAATCGGGGATAATCATCTGCGGGGCGAGGTCTCTGAAAAAGAGGCCTTTTGTTCCTTTACTGCTGCTCTCCTGCCCATGAATGAAGATAGTTGGGTTCTTTATGGTCTCAGCCATTATTTCTTCTTGGACTCTAACTCGCGGATCTTCTCTTCGAGCTCTGCTATCCTTTTTTCGATTTGCGCTATTCGCTTTTTCCTCTCTTCTCGCTCCTTATCCAGCTGTGCCTCTTTCACAGGAGCTGGTGCCCCCGCTTCTTTTACGATTCTGCTGACACTCGAGAGGCTCACTCCGTATTCGCTGGCTATCTTCCTCATGGGAAGCCCACGTGCATGGGCCTTAGTGACCTTTTGCCTTATTGCTTCATCAATCTTTTTTCTGGCCATTTGCATCTCCTTTCAATGTTGACTTTTTAGTTGAAAGGTCCTTAGCCTCCTTGCCAAGTTTTATGGCGAGCAACGATCTATCCCTGAGCCTTGTAACCGTGCTGATGTCCAAGGATTCAAAAATGGGATATATGCTGATCCGGTCTTCGCCTTGAACGATGTGGCCAAACGGAACAGATTCGCCGTTTACGAGAACCAGATCAACCTCCTCGGACGGCACTCCCAGCACACGCATTGTTTCTTTAACAGTGGTTGGCCCCTTAAGGGATAGGCTGAATGTTCTTTTTCTTCTTTCTTCCGGAAGGTAGTCATTTAGCTCCTCATAAAGACGAACGTACACCGTGCTATTCATGGAAAACAACTTTCACTCTAAAGGAAAGTTTGAATTGAAACAAGAAAAAACAGCTTACTTCTTCCTTATTTAGTTAAAATAACATATTTTTTCTTTCTTTCGCTACTCATTTTTGCGGGCAATTGCATCGAGTGGGTCTCAGAGTCAAGCTCAATACCTCTAGCGGAAAGCGTTAGTATGACAGGGATAGATAGAGATTGTGAGATTCCACGGTTCGCACTGCTCAAGGAGAATCGGATCGGGAGTTAAGGAGCTATATCGATGGAGCTTGCTATGGGTAAAAGGCTGCTTTCTTTTGGAAACGATTGGGAACGTTCGAGAAAAAGACTGAGACAAACTCCAAAAGGGCTGTCAGAAGATCAGTGCCAGCAAGCTGTCTGTCGCGCTCCTCCTAGCTTAAAGAGTGTTTCAGCAACATGATGCGCAATGGCTGATTATGGCTCAATAATTACTTTGAGCGAGTCCTGAGCTTTCTCAACAAGCCGGAAGGCTTGCCCCGCTTGAGTCAGCCGGAAACGATGAGTTATCATGTCGGTTACTACGAGGTTATGTGATCTGATCAACTCTATTGCTTGGGTTATATCCAGGGGAGCGCCTGCATAGGCTGTGGCAATGGTTATTCCGTCATTCCAGATGTCAAATGCGGGAAGGGCCAGTTCAACACCAGGCTGAGGGGGAGCAAAAAGCAGCACTGTTCCACCTCTATCCGCGCAGTGCCATGCCGTATCAAATGCACCTATGGCACCGGCTGAAACAATTACGAGATCCGCCAGCCGCCCTTCGTTGACATCCCTTAACCGTTCAGGCATAAAGTCGGGCGCCAGAAAACACGCTCTTGCCCCGAATCGCCTTGCAAAATCAAGCCGCCCTTCGTGTATATCAACCACGGTTACAGAGCCAGCTCCCAATGCTCGTGCCAGT
>CP070657.1:2157461-2162078 GCA_020355085.1 Deltaproteobacteria bacterium | reverse complement strand
TATGTGGGAGCAGGCGCCCGCCTGGATCATCGGGAAAGAGCAGGCTCAAAGCACCTGCCTAGTTCGGTGCAAAAAAAGATATCCATATCCCTCAATAGCAAAAGCTTAGTCAGAGTAGATGCTTATTGTCGTTTTTTTAAAGATGGGCAATAATCGATTCCTGGAATTATCAAGGGACATTACCGTCAATGGAATTCTTATTCATAAAAAGTGCGGTCAGACCTTCGCAATTCCCCCCACCTGATAGACCGGAAATCGCCTTCGCCGGAAGATCAAACGTAGGAAAATCATCGCTCATCAATAGACTGGTAAACAGCCCAAAATTGGCCCGAACAAGCTCCCGGCCGGGCAGGACAAGGGCCATCAATTTTTTTAGTGTGGGCAAAAACCTGTGTCTCACTGATCTTCCCGGTTATGGGTATGCAGAGGTCCCCTTGAAGCTCAGGCGTAATTGGAAGGTGCTTATAGAGACTTACCTTAGAAAGAGACACAACCTCAAAGCAGTTGTAGTGATTATCGATATCCGTCGTACCTTAGGGCAGGGGGATTTGGAGCTTCTGCACTGGTTGAGGTCATACGAGATAGACGCGATTGTAGTGCTCACCAAGGCGGACAAGGTATCAAAGGGCAAAGCAAAACATCACCAGGATGTGATCTCCAGCCAACTCATGCAAGAAGGCTTTGGCCAGCCTATCAGCTTTTCGGCAAAAACAGGGCAAGGAAAACAAGAACTCTGGAAGGCGATTGAAGAGAAGGTGAGAAGTGCCTATAGTGTCTAAAGTTTTGTGTGATCCAGAGAGGTAAAATCCACGGTTTCTGACTCGCAATAGTTCCTTGCTCTTTTTGGCAAGAAACGAGTAGCCAGCAAAAAGTAACGAGAACTTAGAGCCCGTATGCCTTTATCTTTTTATGGAGATTGCTTCTCTCCACTCCTATGGCCTCGGCGGTCCTGCTGACGTTTCCCTCGAACTCCTGTAACTTAGTGGCGATAAATGATTTCTCAAAGGTCTCCCTGGCTTCTTTGAGGGTATCAAAGGCAAGAAAAGACTCCATCCTTTCCTCATCAGTTCGCATGGTATTATAGGGTGGAGGCACATCTTTCGCACTGATCACCTTTCCGGGGCACATGATGGCCAGCCGCTCCACCAGGTTTTTCAGTTCCCTGATGTTTCCAGGCCAATTATACCTATCCAGCAATTCCAATGCATCAGGGCCCAACGTCTTTTGCTCCATCTTGGTATCCAGGGAGAACTGATCCAAGAACTCAGTCACCAGTTCAGGGATATCGTCGGCACGCTCCCTCCAGGGGGGGACCCTCATAGGTATCACGTTGAGCCGGAAGTAGAGGTCGTCTCTGAACGTCCCCCTTTCAATCTCTTCCTCCAGGTTTTTATTCGTTGCCGCTATAACCCGGACATCAACCTTAATGGTCCTATTCCCTCCCACCCGCTCAAATCTCTGCTCCTGCAAAATGCGCAAGACCTTTGACTGGGCCTTGAGGCTCATGTCTCCTATCTCATCCAAAAAGAGTATACCATTGTTGGCCTGATCGAATTTCCCTCTCTTCATAGTGGTAGCGCCGGTAAATGCCCCCTTTTCGTGTCCAAAGAGCTCCGATTCAATCAAATCCTCCGGTATGGCCGCACAATTGACTTCTATAAAGGCCTTATTTCTTCTTTTGCTCATACGGTGAATTGTGTGGGCTACCAACTCCTTCCCGGTTCCGTTTTCCCCCGCGATGAGAATCCATGCTTCAGTTGGGGCAACGATCTTTATCTGATCCCTTAGCTCCGTAACGGCCTTGCTGCTCCCAGTTATCTGATACCTTTGGCGCTCTCGCTCCCTGAACAGATCAAGTTCTGCCTCAAGCCTGTTATAGTTCAGGGCGTTGTTGATGGACAAAAGGACTTTTTCCAGGGAAAGAGGCTTTTCAATAAAGTCATAGGCACCTAGTTTTGTAGCCTTAACAGCAGTTTCAATTGTGCCATGGCCTGAAATCATAATTACTTGTAGGCTAGGGTAAAGGGCCCTGATCCTTTTGAGCGTCTCTATGCCGTCGATATCAGGCATCCAGATATCCAGCAGTACGATATCCGGGATGGTCTCCTTTATTATGTCCAGGGCCTTCAGCCCCCCGTCTGCAGCCATGACCTCAAACCCCTCATCAGTCAGGATGCCCTGCACGGACTGAATAATGCCCGGCTCATCATCAACAATTAGGATCGTCTCTGCCATATTCCGCCACTCATTACGTGTTACTCATTGCTTTTAGACTATCCTTAATCGCTCCTTCGCGGGGGCTTGTTGTCAATTGTGTTGGACCGCCCACTGCTTACTCCTTCCGTATCATTGAGATCCCATCATATCCTTGGCTATAGAAGCTACCCCGCGTGAGGCACCACTACGTCCGAGCCGCTCTTTAACCAATTGAAGATCGCTTATCATTTTTCCTCTCGCCCTTTCATCCTCCAGGATGGTAAGGCCTTCCTCGGCCAGACGACTTCCTGTTGCATTGCCTTGAATCAACTCCGGTGCAATGGCCCTGCCGGCCACCAGATTCACCAGGCCGATGAAAGAGACCTTTGCGAGATATCGGCCCAGAATATAGCTGAATGGAGATACCTTATACGTTATTACCATGGGTGTCTCTGTAATGGCCGCTTCCAGGGTAGCCGTACCAGAAGCAATGAAGGCTAAATCCGCGATACTCAACAACTCCTTGCTATCAAACCCTGCAACCCTGACATCGATGGCAGCATCCTTGAGGTATGAAATAACGAGATCCTCATTGAGAGTTGATGCCAGCGGTAAAACGCAACCCAATCGGGGATATGACCGTGAAATGATTTCCGCCGCATCCACCATTGCCGGCATAAGCCGGTTGACCTCCTCAGCCCTACTTCCTGGAAGTAATGCAAGGATAGGATCGCACTCAGGGCTTATACTCAGAGCCTGCCGAATCTCTTCCTTGCTTCTGCCAGGCGGCACATCCAGAAGTGGATGACCGACGTAATCCACCTCCAGCCCATGTTCCCGATAGAACTCCTCCTCAAAAGGGAGGATAACGGCGACCCGATCAACCCTTTGAGCTATCTTCTTGACCCTGCCTTCCCGCCATGCCCACAACTGAGGAGGAATATAGTACAAGACGGGTATATCCAGGGCATGCGCCCTCTTGGCCAGGTTCAGATTGAAGCCCGGATAGTCAATAAGAACTAGCAGATCCGGCGGACTTCGTTTGAGAAGCTGCTTAAGTTCTTTTAGGACGCGGGAGATATATCTTATTCTCGGCAGAAGCTCCGCAAATCCAACCACGGAGAGGAGCGCTGCGTCGTGAAGAACACGCACACCAGCAAGCTCCATCTTCGCACCGCCGATGCCATAAAAGGTGATATCGGGGTCAAGATCCCTCATTGCACGCACGAACTGCGCCCCGTAGATATCGCCTGAGGCCTCTCCTGCTACTATCATGACGCTCTTCTTTGAGCTCAATTTAGTGTAGCGTCTCTCCTTTGCTTTGTATCTGTTCAATGATAGAAAGTGCAACTGAAAGGGCCTTTTTTCCATCAGCCCCTGTCACCCTAGGTTCAGTGCAATTCTTAATGGATTCAACAAAGGAGCTGATCTGGTCTGCTAAAGGATCACTGCCCTCAAATTCATCCTCTCTATGCGGCAATCGAGGCGGATCAGCTCCTTTGGCTGCCTGCACTTCAAACCGGGTTACACCGATCCTCCGGTTCTTATAATCCGCCGAAATGGAGCTGTCCGGCTGAAAGATCCGTACCGCCCTCACCGATTCAGTTGAAACTCTACTTGCCGTGAAGTTTGCTCTCGTATCGTTTGCGAACTGTATCGCAGCATGGGCGAAATCCGTCTTCCCGCTTACCGCAGACATTCCAAAGGCATCGATCCGTGCAATCTCCGAATCAACAAAATGGAGGATAATATCCAGATCGTGAATCATGAGATCCAGAACCACATCCACATCCGTGCCTCTTTTAGTATAAGGGTGAAGCCGATGGGATTCGAAAAAAAGGGGTTGGGATATGAGCGATTCCATCTCCATCACCACGGGATTAAACCGTTCTATATGGCCTGTCTGTAAAATGGCATTTCTCTCTTTTGCCAACAGAATCAGCCCCTCGGCGTCCTCTACGGTTAAGGTGATCGGTTTTTCAACAAGCAGGTGTATGCCTCGGTCCAGGATTTCCCGGCCAATTTCAAAGTGGGAAACCGTGGGAACTGCCAGACTAATCCCATCGACTTGGGGCAGGAGTTCCTCGTAACTTTTGTAAGCCTTCGTGCTGTATTTGCTGGCGACTGCTTCTGCCCTTGGGTAATCTATATCCGTCAACCCGACCAGATCAATGCCTTCTATTGCGGCATACTTTTGGGCATGGAGACTTCCCAGGTAACCTACTCCCACAACACCAAATCGTAATTTCTTCATGCTCCTAATGTTCGCTCCATCTATCCTCAGCAAACCGGCTGTCTGGACCTATTTCTCAAGGACACCGGAAAATCTTCAGAGAATTGTAATACCTTACCTCTTTGAAATTAATATCAAGCCTAGCATGGGGATATCTTTTTTTGCTCTGCCCTCTAAACAAGGCCCCG
>CP070657.1:2152941-2157361 GCA_020355085.1 Deltaproteobacteria bacterium | reverse complement strand
GAAGGTTCGCGCCAGCTCATCGAGAAACTCAAAAGTGAAAAAAACATGGAAGTTATTGCCTATTTTGCTGGTTACGGTTTAGGGCCCACCGATATTACAGCTGTTCTGGACCAATATCAGGAGTTAGGGGTGGAGAATATCCTGGTAGTACGCGGAGACCTCCCTCATGAAGAGGAAGATTTTAGGCCTCATCCCGAAAGCCTACCACATGCTTCTGACCTTATGGCATTTGTCCGGCCAAAATACAACTTCTGTATGGGGGTAGCCGGGTACCCGGAGGGGCACATTGAATGTGAAAGCAAGGAAAAGGACATCGAATATCTCAAACTCAAAGTAACTAACGGGGCTGAGTATATCATTACCAACTACTTTTATGACAACCAGTACTTTTTTGATTTCGTTGAACTCTGTGAGGCAATGGGTATAGATGTTCCAATACTTCCAGGCGTGATGCCTATTTTCAGTGTTAAGATGATGGAAATGTTAGCCAACCTATGTGGGGCTACAATAACAGATAAGCTACGCCAGGGGCTAGACGCATTACCCGAAGGAGACAAGGAGGCACTTATGGATTTCGGCATTGAATTCGCCGTGAACCAATGCAAGGGTCTGCTTGAAGCGGGAGTACCAGGACTACACATTTACACGATGGACCGAAGCGGTTCAACTGTAGCAATTGTTAGTCGTTTGCGAAAAGATGGACTATTATGATCTCTGCTCTGCTCACGATGTGCCCGATGGGAGTTATTGGTAAGGGGAAAGCTATTGATATCAGAGGTAGGTATTGGACATGACAGAGAGCTTTTCCCGCCTCCTGGTCATGAACACAACCCTCGGCACCGGAGACGTTCGACTTTCCAAAGGGTTCCTCGATTGGCGAGCCTGGGTTAGGAAGAATCCTGATATGTCTGCCGGAAAACTGGTGAAACTAACTTGCCCGCATCTGTCCGATGAAGAATGTGCTGCTTATGACGCGCCATTCCCCGATACCAGCTATAAGGCCGGCGCACGCCGCTTCCCTGAAATCGTTCCTGATAGGCCAGACTCGCCCGGCGCGGAGTTGTCACGCAGAGCACGTGAGTGGCTCCGTAGTGAATGGACCGGTCAGGCCTTCATGGCGATCGGGATGAAAGACCCGGTGCTTGGCCCACCGGTAATGCAGGCGCTTCGCAATGATATACGGGGCTGTCCTGAACCATATGAGCATGCTGAAGCCGGGCATTTTGTGCAGGAATGGGGTGAAGAAATCGCCAGAAAAGCGCTGGCGGCGTTTGAAAGTTAAAGAGCCCCCATTATTAAACTCTTCGCTGTTTAAGAGGATTGGTTCTGAAATAACTTGCCAAAAGGCTTAAAACAGCAAAACAGTGATGTTCACAAGCCACCTCAGACCCTGCGTCCTCTCAAGCATAAGAAAAGAAACATGTCCAACCAGCAGAACCATTCGATTGCCAATAGGCAAACCGATCACGCCATTGTAATGTGTGATACTTGGCGTTAGGCTTTCTTATCTGAAAGGGTAGATAAGAGTATTTAAAGGAGCTCATCATGGAAGAGGGTAAACCAAGTTTCACCGCAGAGATAGATGCTGTTATAAGAACCATGGAGACAGAGAAACCGGAAAGCGAACGACTTTGCTATGATCCTTTCGCAAGAGGTTTTCTCGGTACAACCAACAGGGTTATAGGCATGATTTCTCCTTTGCGAAAGCTCGGCCTTTGGTATCTTGAACAAAAACATCCTTTCATACTTGATTGCATCCCTGCCCGCACCAGGTATATCGACGAATACGTAAGCGAATGCGCTGATGCGGGCCTGGAACAGTTAATTATTCTTGGAGCCGGTTACGACTCCAGGGCTTATAGAATCGAAGGGCTCAAAGGGAAAGTAACGGTCTTTGAGATAGACCATCCCGCCACCCAGAAGCTGAAGATAGAAAAACTACAGAATATGCTGGACCCCCTTCCGAGCAATGTGGTGTACGTCCCTATCGATTTCAACAAAGAAACGTTACCTCAAAAAATGTCCGAGAGTAGGTATGATAAGGATAGGAAGAGCCTCTTCATCTGGGAGGGCGTTACGCCATATTTAACGCCAGAGGCAGTCGATGAGACATTGCGTTTTGTAGCAACGAACTCAGGGCCAGGCAGTTCAATTATATTCAGCTACATACTTAAATCAGTGGTGGATGGCACGTGCCAGTTGGAAGGAGCACGGGAAATACGAGAAGCTTTCAGTCGAGGCAGTATTGCAGATTTCAGCTCCCGCAGGGGCGATCGCTTGCTCTTCGGCATAGAGGAGGGGTCAGTCGAGGCATTTTTATCTGAGAGAGGGTTTCAGCAAATCAAAGACATATCCGGCGATTATTATGAAGCTGAATATTTCACGGGGCCAAACCGCAATCGAAAGGGGTGCTGTCTGTGCAGGGTTGTTTCCGCAACCGTGAAGCCCGAAGGATGAATCTGTGTAAATCTGGAACGTATGTAAAATCATAAGCTTACAGGTTTCTCCATCCTCCTTCCATGCATCACTCATGCTCTGCCCATCCTCGGGATGGAGTCTAACTCCGCCCCATTGGCAGGTCAGATGTAAGAAGATGCATTTGCCTCAACCAAGGGGTGCTTATCTCGCAGCACATTAGAAACCTTTCAGGGATTGATTGAGGAGGTTTTATTATGGAGCGGTTATTGACCATTCCCCATCGTCTAAGACATGGGATGTGTCCTGTTAATGGCATTCGTGACTTGATCGAATGGCGTTCCGGTAGGGACTGGTCTAATGAGTTTGTGCATGGTTTGGGGCTGGGTGGAGGTTTTGCCTACCTGCGAATCAAACTAGCCGATCCGCCGCGCCAGGTATACTGGGGTATTGCGAGTGCCCGCCAGCACAGGTATCTGGCTGAGCTACTCGGCGCTCACTGCCTCGAGGTTGAGAATCGGTCTTTCGAGTTCTCTTGGAAGAGGGCTCGGGAGGCAGTGGACTTAGGGACGCCACCGATACTCGGGCCACTGGATATGTTCCATCTGCACTTCTACGAGGATATCTATCATAAACGGCACATCCCGATCCATTATGTGATGCTGGTGGGCTACGAGGATGACAAGGCGTACGTTCATGATACTGACAAGGACGACATCCAAGGGATCCCGCTGGATGAACTGAAACTGGCCTGGGATGTGAATGTGCCTGGCTTGGGCAAGCGGAATCGGTTGGTCATCTTTGACATTCCTCAAGACCTGTTACCAACTGATGTGCTGATACGGAAATCCATTGCCGATGAGTGCAAAACGATGCTCCATCCTCCTGTCAGCATGGTAGGCATACCAGCGATGAAGAAGGTAGCGCGCGAGATTGCACGCTGGCCGGAGGAATTGGGAGAAGATACGGCAGCCAACTGTCTTCAACAGGTACGCGAGTACCTGAACTCCCCCCCAGATCTAGAGGGAGACCATCTCACGGCTGGGCGAGACCTCTATATCGCGTTCTTACAAGAGGCTGCGGCAATTGCGGGGTTGGATTTCTCTGGGGCCATCGGTCTGCTGGGCCAATCGGCAGCGGCCATTCCAGAGCTTGCTGAGGCCATTCGCCATAACCAGCTTGAGGATGCCGCGGCCCGCTTTGACCGTGTTGCAGAAGTGGAGGCAGAAGCCTATTCGGAGCTGAGCAAGATTGTGGGCGTAACGGCCATTCCGACGAAAGGATAAGAGCAGTGTGAGGGGAAAAAGGCATGTGAAATCGGGGAGGTACATAGATTACGACTTTGCGGGGCTTCCATCCCTATCCATGCATCACTCACGCTCTGTCTATCCTCGGGATGGAGTTTGACTCCGTGGGATTGGCACGTCACATGCGGAAAGGAGCATCTGCCGCGCCCAATGGGCACAGCCTATAAAGCATTTACACAAAAGAACTTGACAATACCAAACAAGGAAGCCAAAATGTTTCCACGAGTTGTGCTCCTTGACATAACACTCTGACGTATCTATGGGCACCAGTTGGTAGAACTGGTTTCGATTGAAAATAGCGGCAACCTGGGTCAAAATGCTTTACAAAAAGTATAAACCTTAAAAGGAGGCCTGAGATGAGAAGAACTATCACAATTATTGCTGCCTTATTTATTCTTGTGGCTTTCGGTTCCGTAACCAGTTCCTTTGTTTCCGCGGCCGATGTCGTCAAATTAAAGGCGGCCAATTACCTTCCAGTTACTCACCCAATGTCTGTCCTCAACGGGTGGTTTTGTGACGAGGTAAATAAGCGTACCAATGGTCAGGTTGAGATCAAGTATTACCCCGGAGGCACACTTCTTAACCCGGTCAAGATGTATGACGGCGTGCTCACGGGCATCGCAGACCTGGGGTTCTCTCACATTCAATATAGCCGCGGGCGATTTCCTGTGACGGAAGTTTTCGATCTGCCTCTTGGG
>CP070657.1:2147550-2152841 GCA_020355085.1 Deltaproteobacteria bacterium | reverse complement strand
GGCGATACCGTCAGCTAGCGTGAAAGCGAGTTCCTGAACAGCGGTAGAACCGGCTTCCCGAATGTGATAGCCACTGATACTGATAGGATTCCAGCGTGGGACTTCTTTGGTGCCGAACTCGATGGTATCGGTTATGAGCCTCATGGATGGCTCAGGAGGGCACATAAAGGTCTTTTGGGCGATAAACTCCTTAAGCATGTCATTCTGTATCGTCCCCCCGATCACCTTCCTGCTGATTCCCCTCTTTTCCGCCATTGCAATATACATCGCCCAAAGAACGGGCGCCGGAGGATTGATGGTCATGGAGGTAGTGATCCTGTCAATGGGGAGGCCTTCGAACAATACCTCCATATCCTTGAGGGTATCAATGGCAACGCCGCATCTCCCGCACTCCCCCCTGGCCTTTGGGGAGTCGGTATCGTATCCCATGAGAGTCGGCATATCAAAGGCGGTTGACAAGCCCGTCTCTCCCTCTTCCACTAGGAGGTGAAACCGTCTATTGGTGTCTCTGGCAGAGCCCAGGCCCGCAAACATCCTCATGGTCCAGAGCCTTCCACGATACATGGAGGGCTGAACGCCTCGGGTGAAGGGGTACTGACCCGGAAAACCGATATCCCTTGCATAGTCCTGGTCTCTTAGGTCCACAGGCGTGTAAAGGCTTCTAATAGGACGGTCTGAGACCGTGGAGAACCGTGCTAATCGTTCACCGGTTTTTGCGATCGATTCTCGAAACAGCTTCTCCCACTTTTTTTTGTCTTTTTCAGCCCTCTCAATGCCTGCTTTGTTGAACATTATAGCCCTCCGCTATAATCTTCCCAACAACGCGCTGGCTATGGTGTTTTTCTGTATCTCCCTGGTCCCTTCATAGATCTCCATTATCTTGGCATCCCGGTAAAAGCGCTCCACTTCGTACTCTAGCATATAGCCGTACCCGCCGAACAGCTGTATCGCCTCATCCGCTACCGCAACCGCTATGCCACCCGCGTACATCTTGGCAATGGAGGTCAGCTTTGGATCGATGTTTCCTTGATCGAAATTCCACGCTGCTTTGTGCACGACGAGTCGAGCAGTCTCTATCTGAGTTGCCATATCCGCCAGTTTATGCTGTGTTACCTGAAACTGAGCGAGTTTTTTCCCGAACTGACTCCGCTCCTTGGTATATGCAATTGCCCGATCAAACGCACCCTGTGCGATTCCAAGGGCTTGAGCTGCTATCTCTATCCTACTTTCATCAAAGAATTCAAGTACTTGGTAAAACCCTCTGTTTTCCTCTCCAATGAGGTTTAAGCTGGGCACCCGTACGTTGTCAAATGAAAGCTCCCCCGTCGGACTCATCTTGATTCCCATCTTTTCCCCCACATCGGTGGCCGTAAATCCTGGCGTGTCCTTAGCCACCAGGATGGTTGACTGGCCTCGATATGTGGGGCTCGCCTCCGGATACGTCTGACAGAGCACGATAGTGAAATCGCTGATCGGACCGTTGGTGATAAAGGTCTTCACACCATTTATGACGTACTCATTTCCCTCTTTTGCTGCAGTCGTATCCATAAGGGTGATATCGCTCCCGTGGTCTGGTTCGGTAAAACCGCCACTTGAGAGCGCATCACCCTTGGTCAAGGGGATCAGGTATTTCTCTTTTTGCTCATCGGTCCCGCACCTCAGGATAATCTCAGAGGAAAAGTCAGACAGGCTCAGGGCAATACCGATACCCGAGTCCTGCCTGCAGAATTCTTCTACCACGACGGCATTTTCAAAAACGCCGTACTCTTGCCCACCGTATTCTTCCGGGAAGTGAATCCCGATAAAACCAAGATCGGCAGCTTTTTTCAATATCTTCCAAGGAAACGTGTGAGATCGCTCGTGCTCAAGCGCAATTTCCTTATCGAACTCGCCCTTGGCAAACTCCCGGGCCGCCTTTTGGATAGCCTCCTGCTCCTTATTCAACTGAAAATCCATTGCCTTCCTTTCTCTAAGAAAGCTGCCCTTTGAATTCGGGCTTCCTCTTTTCTAAGAAAGCCCCCATGCCCTCATGACTATCCTCGCTTGCCATACAGATTCCAAATGCGTCAGACTCAATGTAACAACCGGCCCTCAGATCCTGATCATAACCTCTATCTATGGTATCCTTAACGGCGCGGAGTGACACCCTTCCTTTCGCTGCCAGTAACTTGGCCACCTTCAAAGTTTCATCCCAGAGGGTTTCTTTAGGGAATACCTTGTTTACTAGTCCCAAAGCCTTGGCCTCTTGGGCACCAATCATAACCCCAGTCATGCAGAGTTCCTTGGCCATTGACTTGCCTACCAAGCGAGCTAAGCGCTGGGTTCCCCCGAAGCCCGGTATAATACCCAGGTTTATTTCAGGCTGACCGAACTGAGCAGACTCCGCTGCATACACGAAATCACACGCCATAGCCACCTCGTTTCCCCCGCCCAGGGCAAACCCATTGACACAGGCGATAACCGGTATAGGCAATGCCTCCAACTGCAAAAGGAGGTCCTGGCCTTGTCGGGAGAATGCCCTGCCTTCCAAAGGGGTGAAATCCCTCATGGTGGCGATGTCTGCACCTGCAACAAAGGCCTTATCGCCTTCTCCCGTTAAGATGAGAACCCTGATGGAGCTATTAGCAGTTATTTTGTCCAGGGCATCGCTCATCTCTTTGATTACGGTGGGATTAATAGCGTTCAGAGCCTTGGGCCTGTTGAATCTGATGATGGCAATTTCATCTTTTTCTTCAAAGATAATGGTTTCGTAAGTCATCGGTTGCTCCTTGTCTATTTACTATTTTCGATTGAATAGTGGCGATTGCACTCTTCAATCGTCAATTTTCAATTATTCATTATACCCTCTGCAAGGCCATAGCCATTCCTTGCCCTCCACCGATGCATAAGGTGGCAAGCCCTAGCTCCACATCGTTTCGTACCATCTCATTCATCAGGGTTAACACAATCCTGGCACCGGTACAGCCGATCGGATGACCGATTGATATACCGCTTCCCAAGAGGTTGGTTTTATCGATATCCATACCCGATTCCCTCATGCAGGCGATTGCCTGTGAAGCAAAGGCCTCGTTCAGTTCTATTTGACCAAAATCATCTATTTTCAAACCGGCTTTCACGAGGACCTTTCTGAGAGCGGGAATAGGTCCGAGTCCCATAAATGCAGGATCTACACCGCCCGAAGCGTAGGCCCTTATTTTTACAAGGGGCTTAAGCCCCAAATCCTTTGCCTTCTCGACCGACGTCAAGAGCAGGGCGGCGGCAGCATCATTGATGCCGGAGGCATTGCCGGCCGTAACGGTACCGTCTTTCTTAAAAGCGGGGCGCAACTTTGCCATCTTTTCTATGTTGGTATCCATCGGCCTTTCGTCAACGTCAAAAACGAGAGCCTCGCCCTTTCTCTGTGGAATCGTAACGGGAACTATTTCCTCTTTGAAGATCCCGTCGGCATTCGCCTTCATAGCCCGGGCGTGACTGAGAGCGCCCAGTTCATCCTGCTCGTGTCTGGAAATCCCATAGGTTTCCGCAATGTTCTCAGCTGTTATGCCCATGTGATAACCATAAAAGATCTCCCAGAGTCCGTCGAAAACCATCAGATCTACCATTTCAGTATTGTTCATCCTAGCCCCCCATCGAGCTGCAGGAGAGCCATACGGTACCATGCTCATGTTTTCCATACCACCGGCAAGGATGGCCTCGGCGTTTCCCGACGCAATGGAAAGGGCGGCAAGGGCCAAGGCCTTCATTCCCGAGGCACAGACCTTATTTACGGTAAATGCATTAGCCTCTTTGGGAATGCCAGCATGTATCATCGCCTGTCTGGCCACATTCTGTCCCTGGCCGGCCCCTATAACATTGCCCATGATCACCTCGTCCAGTTCGATCGGTTGGAGAGAATCGGGATAATCATAAGCCTTTTGCTCCAATTCGGTCATTCCAGCCCCTTTGAGCGCATCAGGCCCAAAGCCCTTAAGGCTCTCCGAGGCTGTTGGTCGAAGGCCAAGCCTCTTAAGTGTATCCTTCAAAACCAGGGAACCCAAGGGAACCACTGGTATATCCTTTAACGAGCCCCCAAAAGAGCCCACAGGCGTTCTACATCCCCCCACAATTACTACGTCTCTCATCTGCGCATCTCCTTTTCTTGAATTCTTAATATACTACAGAAACCGCTACAACCTTCGATTGGGTCATACAAGGTATATTTTTTCTCATAATTGAAGTCAAGCCAAAACCCGCGGGAGCAAGGCAAAGATATATGCCGTTTTGTTTTCAAAGATGGAATTTCACCCTGGCGAATAGAAGAAGATGCCGGCTACGGCGCACAGGTACTGAGATTTTTTGTTTTTAATTTCTTTTTCTATTGACAACAAATCATGAGTGGATTATATGATAGTTACATTATAGCTATAATATAATCACATTTCTGAATGAGCACTGCTATATCTTCTATTATGACTTGAGATGTGGGTAAAAAAGTTGGGGACTCGCAAGCATCGCGTGACATTCCTTTTTGCAAACACAATTAACGAGTAGCGGATGGATAACGAGAAGGAAAAGGCCGTTAGCACTGAAGAGGCCTCCAAAAAGGTGAAATTCGAGATCTATGGTGAAGAGATGCTCGAAAAAGAGGTCAAGTTGAGTGGGAACAGCGGCCGGGTATACCTTCCGCCTAATTGGGTTGGTAGACACGTAAAGATAATAAGGACTGATTAGGCATTGTACGAAAAGTAAAAAATCAATGAAATCCATGCAGCTGCAACGAAAGCAATAATAGTCTTCATTCGCCTGGTGAAGGCCGTTTTGAGTTAGGTGCTAGAAACACATGGCTAAGCAGAATGCAGGGCACGGATTCAAGCGGTCTGGAAGGGGAAAAAATGAGGTATGCAGAAACAGGGTTTAATTTGGAAATTGATCTATCCCGAGGAAGCATTGAGAGGGTAGAAACTGACCCCAGATTAATGGAACTTTATCTGGGGGGTTTAGGTACGAATGCCAAGATATTATGGGATAGGGGTCCCCCTGAAGTTGAACCCTTTTCTCCTGATAATCTGCTAATATTTAGCACTGGTCTATTATGTGGAACACCTGCTATCGGTGCTAATCGTACCATCGTTTCTACCTTTTCTCCTCAGACTTTGTTCATGGCATATTCAATGATGGGGGGATTCTTTGCGCCGGAATTGAAGTATGCCGGCTATGACAAATTGATCATTCGCGGCAAATCCCCCGATCTGGTGTATTTATGGATAAATAACGACAAAGTGGAAATACGTGATGCCTCTCATTTGCAAGGT
>CP070657.1:2144585-2147450 GCA_020355085.1 Deltaproteobacteria bacterium | reverse complement strand
TTCGGGGCAGAGGATTCCTACTATCAGGCCCTGGAAAAACCGTACCCATGTAAGAATGAGCCTCTTGAATTCGCAGGGGAGCTGCAATTCGTGCGGGGCATCACCGAGGAGCTCTTATACGGCTCCGATGAGAAGCCCGGTATCCTGCCTTTCCTGAGTGCACACGGCGACGGAAGGATAAATATCAACACGACAGCTCCCCTGGTGGTGCGCGCCCTGTCCGATCAGATAGACGAGGACATGGTGGAGGAACTGATCGATTACCGCATGAATGAAGATAATGACCTTGCGAGCAGTTCTTGGTATAAGCAGGTTACAGGCATGGCGGATGTGAACATCCCGAATGGGTTGCTGACTACTTCAAGCACCTATTTTGAGATCATATCGAGGGGCCTGAAGGGGGCAATGACAAAACAAATTGAGGGGGTAGTGGAGCGAGATGAGGAAACCGTTAAGGTGTTGTCCATGAAGATAGAATAGGGTTCTTAACTCGGCACTCTGAACCCGATTAACCTAGTCAACTCAATAAATGCAATAAAGGCAGCAAATACTAATCATGCCGGGCAAGATTCTGGGAATAGACGTTACAAGCGATTCGGTTACAGCAGTCCAGGTGGAGGGGGGACTGAGGGGATTCTCCATAACGGATTGGTCTCGCGTTGTGATTGAGGAAACTGGAGGCCTGGAGGCAGCATTGACGGCCTTGAGCGAGCAAATGGATCTCGCGGCTGACACGTGTATCAGTGCTATTTCCGGAGAACAAATCTCATATCGCAATCTCCAGATGCCCTTCAAGGACAAGAAAAAGATCAGCCAGACCATAGCCTTTACCATTGAGACCATGCTCCCGTTCCCCATCCGCGACGTGCTCGTAGATTTTGCCGTGGTGGAGCAGTCTGATCAAAGCGAAATCCTCGCCGCTACCGTGAGGCGAGTATATGTCTCCGAATACCTCGCCTCGCTGCAGAGCCATGGGATCGATCCGGATCTTGTGGACGCCAGTGGCGTTCCCACCGGCTTGTGGCTGTTGAATCAACCGGATATACCCGATGACGGCCTGCTCCTCCAAATGGGCCGCAAGCACACCATAATGGTGCTCTATGTCAACAAAAGGGTTAGTCTTGTGAGGCTCCTTCATTTTGGGGATGGTATTGAATCGGCCGTTGAGGGAGAGACACCGGTGAATGACCAGCGGCAGAGCGCAGCACCTGAAAACCTTAAGCGAGTGTTCAGGGAGTTGTGTATGGATGTTCATAACACGCTCCACGGGTTTCAAGGCCAGACTAAGAGGACGGTGAGGCCGGAGAAGGCATTTATTACAGGAGAAGGGAGCCTCCATTCGCAAACTGAGGGCCTTTTGGAGGAGTTCCTTGAAATCCCGGCCGAACGGGTTAATGTGGCTCGGGATGCACGGGTACATCTCGAAGAGGAAGTGGCGCAGCTGTGGGAACCTGGCCTCATGGATAGCGCCCTTGCTCTCGCGCTGAGAGACAGCAAAAAGGGCTCGGGATTCAACTTTAGGACAGGGGACTTTGAGGTAAGAAAGAAAAGCCTCAGGCTCTGGGGGGAAATCAGGAAGGTAGCTGTTTTCTTAATCATTATCGTATGCCTGGTAGGTGCGTATTTCGGTGTTGACTATTATCTCCTTAATAAGCAGTACAGGATGCTGGATGAAAAGATTGCCGAAATATACCGGCAGACATTTCCCGATGCAGGGAGGATCGTGAACCCCATCGACCAGATGAAGGTTAAGATAAACGAAATCAAGCAATCCGACCTTTCCATTCCGGGCATTGGAGGAGATCAGAAGGTTATCGACCTGTTGCGGGATATTTCTCTCAAGATCCCTGCATCATTGGATGTGACCGTAACGAGCATGATCGTAGATCCGGAGTCGGTGAAAATGAAGGGTGAAACAGATACGTTCAACACTGTTGACATCTTGAAGCGGAATCTCGAGCCTTCGGATTATTTTAGCGAAGTCACCATCAGCTCGGCTAATCTTGACCGATCCGGCAAGCGGGTTCAATTTGAAATGAAAATGCTGCGGAAAGGGCAGTGAACGTAATTAACCCCGGAATCAAGCAACATGAAACTCGCAAGACGTGAAAGATACTTCTTAATCGGTGCAGCGGCGCTTATTGGGGGTTTTTGCCTGTTTCAGTTTCTCGTCGGCCCCTTCTTTGAGGCCAGAAGAAGGCTGGCCAGGGGTGTCAGGGCGAAGCGAAGCGGACTGGAAGAGATTGCAAGGCTGAGCTCCGAGTATCACAGATATCGGAAGGGTTCTCAAGGGATCCAGGAGGCGCTTGCCCGTCGAAAAAAGGGGTTTACGCTTTTCTCGTTTCTCGAACAGGAAGCACGTGATGCTGGCGTCAAAAACAGCATAAAGTCCATGAAACCAAGCGTTTCTTCGGGGGTAGGCCGGTACAAGGAATCGCTGGTGGAGATGAGGTTGGAGGCCATAAGCCTGGACCAACTTACCGGCTACCTGTATCGTATTGAATCGCCGGACAACGTGGTGCTCATAAAGAGGATTACCATCAAGGAAAACAGGAAGAAACAGGGCTCGCTGGATGCCATTTTGCAGGTACTGACCTATCAGTAAGGAGTCCAGAGCAGGAGGTTTACCCAAAAAAAGGCACAGCTGGTATGAACAAACCAAAGAGATTCCTCGGCTACACGATCTACTTCATCTGCATAACAGCAGTGCTTCTGTATTGCCTGTTTCCTTCAGATGCCGTCGTAGATTATCTACAGGTCAGGGCGCAGAGTCTCAACCCTTCACTCTCGATTTCAATAGATCGGATAAAGCCATGGCCCCTCTTGAAACTGAGATTCACGAATGTGCAGGTTCTGCAACGGGAC
>CP070657.1:2137110-2144485 GCA_020355085.1 Deltaproteobacteria bacterium | reverse complement strand
CTTGAGAGGGTTATTTCAACGTCGGTGCGATAACGATTTCTACCCGCCTGTTTTGGGCTCGGCCATCGGCTGTCTCGTTGCTGGCGACGGGATGATAGAAGGAACGACCCACTGCCTCGAGGTTTCTCGGATCGAGGCCGGTTTCCTTTTCGAAATGACGCACCACTGCTGCAGCGCGGGCGGCAGAGAGCTCCCAGTTCGACGGAAATCGGTACCGATATTCCGGCAGGATGGGGATGTCATCGGTGTGCCCGATAACCCGGATCTGCCTGCCCTGAACCTCCTTTAAGATATCCCCCACCTTTTGTAGTACCCCTCTCCCTTCCGGGGTAATGGTCTCCTTGCCGAAATCGAACAGGATACGATCCACAAAAGAAACGGAGATCCTTTTTTCAAATGCCTCGATGGTCACCTCTCTTTTTTCGATCTGCTCCTTGAGATCGGCAATAAGGGCCTCATAGGTAGTCTGCAACTGATCCACCTTGCTCTCCACGCCGGCCTTTTCTCCCACCAAATCCGATAGCCGCTCTCGGAGCTTGTCGATCTGCCCCTTAAAATCGGAGATAAGGGCCTCATAAGTGGTCTGCAACCGATCCACCTTGTTCTCGACGGTGGCCTTTTCTCCCTCCAAATCCGATAGTTGATCCCGAAGCTCGTCGACCTGGTCCTGCTGTCTTGCATTTTCCTGCTCGAGGGAAAGGAAGCGGGATTCGGAATCCCGCAATTCTTCCTGAAGCTTTGCAGCCATGGTCTCCTTGGCATTTAGCTCAGTTCTGAGGGCCTCTTCAGCCTTTCTCTCCTTTTCAAGATCCCCCCTCACCAGGCGCAGCTCTTCCTGAAACTCGGCAACTCTCCCATCCTTCATCTTAAGGGCATCCTCGAATTCTGAGATACGCGTCTGAGCCTTCTCAAGTTCCGTGAGCACTCCTTCCGCCTGTCGGAGCTTCTCGCTGAGCGAAGAAACTTCCTCGGTTAGTAGAGCCACCTTCTCATTCAATTCAGACGAGTTCTTCTCGCTGATGAGAAGAGCGTCTCTCGTATCCGAATACTTTCCATGGATAACGACACCGAAGATAATGGCTGCGACCAGCAACACTGCCAACACAATACCAGCGACGGTTTTCATTGCTTCCCCCTTTTTTGCTGTTTATCCCTGTTATGGAAAAAAGGCTATGGTTATCAATACTCCCACTCCTCCTCTCTCTTTATCGGTCGCCAGTATGCACCATACTAAACGATACGCTCCCAGTTGGCAAGCATATGGGCATGAGCGTGAGAAGATCTCGGATTTTTCCTTTGAGCTTTGAGCCAGCTTATTATAGAGTGAGTGATATCAGCCTTCACCTCCGAGCCGTTTGCCGTTTTCCCATTGCAGGTACTACTGAGGATGTGCGTCATGCCCAAACCCGACGAAAAAGTAGTCCACAGGATTCAGGTACTACGAGAACAGTTACATCATCACAATTACCGCTATTACGTCTTGGATGACCCCGAGATATCAGATGCCGAATACGATCGTCTCTTCGATGAGCTCTCGCATTTGGAGCAGGAGTATCCCGCACTCATCACCCCTGACTCTCCCACCCAGCGTGTCGGAGCCACCCCTCTTGAAGCATTTAGAACAGTGAGGCACAGCCTCCCTATGCTCAGCCTGAATAAGGCCACCGCCGAGGCGGAGTTTCTGGACTTTCACCGCAGGGTTTTAGAGCTCTCCGGCGCCCCTGAGAAGGAAATTAGCTATACCGTAGAGCCTAAATTCGACGGGCTCGCCGTGGAACTCGTTTTCAGCAACGGCGTTTTCAGCCTCGGCGCCACCAGGGGTGACGGCGTTATCGGAGAAGACGTCACCCTGAACCTGCGGACCATCAAATCCATTCCGCTGCGACTCATGGGAGATCACATTCCTGCTCTGCTCGAGGTGCGTGGCGAGGTCATCATGAATAAGGGAGACTTCGAAGAGTTGAACAGAAAACGCGAGCAATTGGGAGAACCCTTATTTGCCAACCCTCGCAATGCCGCAGCCGGATCGGTCAGACAGCTCGACCCCAGGATAACCAGCACCAGGCCACTCAATCTGTTCGCCTATGGAATCGGGAGGGTCGAAGGAATAGAACTGGCTGAGCATTGGGATAGCATTCGCCTTCTAAAAGCCCTGGGCTTTAAGATTAGCCAGCACGTGGAGCTCTGCCGAACCGTGGATCAAGTTACGGCGTACTATCAGAGGATACTGGAGCTCAGAAACGAGCTGCCCTATGAAATAGATGGGATTGTCATCAAGGCTAATTCTTTCGTTTTGCAGGCACGATTGGGAGAGCTTTCCCGGAGCCCTCGGTGGGCTGTGGCGTGGAAGTTCCCCGCTCAACAAGAGAATACCGTCATTCGTGACATCATCGTCAGCGTCGGGAGAACAGGAGCCCTCACCCCGGTGGCCTTATTGGAACCGGTCCGGGTTGGCGGGGTGGAGGTGAGCCGCGCAAGTTTGCACAATGAGGACGAGGTTAATAAAAAGGATGTGAGGATCGGCGATACGGTAGTCGTTCAAAGGGCCGGGGACGTGATTCCGGAGGTGGTAACGGTAATAAAGGCCAAGAGAACCGGCAAAGAAAAGAGGTTTACCATGCCGGATACCTGCCCAGTGTGCGGCTCTAAGGTAGAGAGGCCTATAGGAGAGGCAGTGCATCGCTGCACCGGAATCGCCTGTCCTGCCCAGATCAAAGAGAATCTGGCACATTTTGTATCAAAGGGGGCTATGGACATGGACGGGCTCGGATTCAAGTTCTTGGAGCAGATGGTAGACAAGAAAATGATCCAGGATCCGGCCGACCTCTATTTCCTAAAAAAGGAAGATCTCATGCGCATGGACCGTATGGGAGACAAGCTGGCAGAGAATCTGCTGAACGCCATCCACCAGAGCAAAACCCCCAGCCTGACCAATCTGATCTACGCCTTGGGCATACGAAACGTGGGCTACCATCTGGCCGGGGTCGTGGCAAACCATTTCAAATCCATAGACAGCCTGGCCAGACAGTCCGCTGAAGACCTCACGGCTGTCCATGAGATCGGGCCCATAGTGGCCGAGAGCATCTACAACTTCTTCCATAACCCCAAGAACCTCGCAGTGCTCCATAAGCTAAAACAGGGAGGCGTCGTTTTTCCGGTTGAGGAGGCTGAGGCAAAAGAAACCCCTTTGGCGGGAAAGACCTTTGTTCTTACCGGCGCCCTTGATTCCCTGACCAGGGCTGATGCCCGCAAGCTAATAGAAGATAAGGGAGGGAGGGTTTCCTCTTCGGTCAGCTCAAAAACCGACTTTGTGATCGTCGGAACAGATCCTGGCTCAAAATACGATGACTCGGTACGACTGGGTATCAAAACCCTGAACGAAGAGGAATTCAAACAACTCGTCGGTAGGCGCCCTTCGCCGAACCCATGAGAAATCAGCCTGCTGGGCGCCACGGCTGATTTGTGGCAGCGCGTAGATCCGCGCCCGTTGGGCGTGGTGAGATTTGCCAATCAGAATAGGGTGTTCTTTGCATTCGGTAATTTTTCTATTGCCTGTGTCAAATCGAGTACTGCTTCAGCCTGCCCTTGCGACCAGTCTTACGAGGTAATCAGATCCATTGTCTGGTTTTTCCTTTCAACCCACGAGATCCTCGTAGTATCGGTCAATCTCTCCGCCGCGATCAAAGATGGTAAGCATGAGCGCAGCGCGCACCCACATACCGTTACGAACCTGGCGCCAGTAAACGGCACGGGGATCGGCGTCAACCTCAACCGCTATCTCCTTCCGGCGCGGCAGGGGATGCAGGATTACGGCGTCGGGCTTCAAGATCTTGAGGTGCTTGGCCTTAAAGTGAAAACGGCTTGTGTCGATTACTCTGCTTTCGTGCTCCCTATCCCACTCATCTTGAATGCGGGTCATGTAGATGGCATCTACTTCGGGTATGACCTTCTCAAAGTCCTGGCAGATTTCATACTGGGTGCCCGCGTCCTCCAGCAGCTTCACGATATCCTCCCCGATCTGGAGTTCCTTGGGCGCCACGAAATACTGCTTCACACCATCGTACAGGAGAAGCAAAGCTGCCAGTGATCGCACGGTCCTTCCCCGCTCAAGATCTCCGACAAAGGCGATCTTCTTACCGTCAACCCCGCCCCGATTCTCAAAACTACGCTGCAACGTATAGATATCCAGCAACGCCTGGGTCGGGTGCTGATCCTTGCCCGAGCCTGCGTTTAAAACCGGCACCGGCCTGTTGGAGTTGGACAAGAGCCAGGCGATACGCTCGGCAAAACCACCTACCGGATGGCGCATGATAATCATGTCGAAATACGAGCTAAATGTTCGCACCGTGTCTTCAGGTGATTCGCCCTTAACTTCGCTCGAGGTGGTTGTATCCCTCACCTCCGCTGGCTCAGTCCCCACAATCTGACAAGCCGCATAAAAGGACAGGAAGGTCCGGGTCGAGGGTTGGACAAAATACAGCATCGCCCGCTTCTCGGAAAGCAGGTCCTGGAGAAAGTGAATACCTCCCTTGGTCTTTCCGATCATGCGAATCTTAGTGGTCAGATCGCAGATCCGCTCGAGCATGGGCCGGTCAAACTGCTGGGCAGTCAGCACGTGGTAGGGACGCTGATCCCTCAGGAACAAAGGACCTTTTTCCCGAGGGGTCAATTTCTGGAACTCTTGCCATGAGATCTTTTTCAAAGGATTATCTCGATACATCGTCACATTCCTTTTACAGGGTAAGCTCTGGGGTACGTTTGCGATTCAGGTCAACCTAAACCTGACTGAAGCAGCCGAACAATTATCTAATTAAAACAGCATAAGACAAACACGTGACTCTGTCAAAAGAAAAGGCCCTTCATTTACCATTGCCATTTCTTCCCTTTTTTTGCTATAGAACAGAGTCTCGAATTTTCAATACAGGCCTCCGGGTGCGGGCATGGAAACAGGCGCTAGAACAAATGAAGCAACCAGTTGACTTAAAGCCGTTCTTCGAGCCTCGCGGGGTAGCAATTGTCGGTGCAAGCCGAACGCCGGGCTTCGGCTACGGCATCCCCATCACCCTTATCCAAAAAGGCTGGGCAGATCGATTGTACCTGGTTAACGCCTCCGGCGGCAGGCTCCACGGCATGCCGGTTTTCAAAAGCATCTTTGACGTCCCCGATCCCGTAGACCTCGCCGTTGTCATTCTCCCAGCCCCTGCGGTGCCCGAAGTACTTGCCCGTATTGGAAAGCGGGGCATAAAGAACGTGATCATAGAGAGCGCCGGCTTTGCAGAGGTGGGAGATGGCGGTAGACTCCTTCAGGAACAGGCAACACGGATAGCGGCTGCGCACGGGCTTCGGATCATCGGGCCTAACTGCTTGGGCGTCATAAACAATGCCAACGGCTTCACCACCGTGGAAACACTTGAAGAATCACGCACGCCCGGCAGCACCGCCATCAGTGCGCAGAGCGGTGCATTCGGCAATGTCCTGATGGACAGCCTTCCCCAGCGAGGGCTCTTGATTTCAAAGGCAATAACGCTCGGCAACCGAATGGGCATCGACGAGTGTGATGCCCTTGAATACCTGCGCACCGATCTCCCCACCCGGGCGATCATGATGTACCTGGAAGGCGCGGCTGACGGGGCAGGCCTGCGCAAGAGCCTTGGGCGGGTCACAAGGGAGAAGCCCGTCATCATTCTCAAGAGCGGCCGCACTGTGGCTGGAAGTTCGGCCACGGCCTCCCACACCGGGAGCATGTCCGGCGACGACAAACTGTACGAGGGTCTGTTCGCACAGACCGGGGCAATTCGCGCAGCCAGCATTGACGAGCTGATTGACCTGGCCCGGGCATTTTCTACCCAATCCATGCCAAAAGGAAACTGCCTGGGTATCGTGACAACGAGCGGAAGCGTGGGCGCGTTGACCACCGATGTCGCTGTCACTTCAGGGCTGGCCGTGCCCGCACTCAGCCAGCCGACCGTGAAAAGGCTGAAAGCGGATGCACCCTCATGGATGAATGTGAGAAATCCGCTTGATGTGGGCCCCTCCGGGCTTTTTGCAAAGGCACTACCGGCCCTGCTGGAAGATCCCCATATCGACATGGTGCTGGCGATACCCCTCCTCCCCTTCCCGGCGGTAAAACTGTATCAGCAGCTCGGTTTCGAACTTGAGGAGTGGTTCGGAAATATCGCCTCCGTGCGCATGGCTGTACCGGAAAAACCCCTCATAGCCTGCGCGTTCGGTCACCGGGAATTCCTCGATGTCATGGCTCGCATCTGTGGTCCTTCCGTGCCGCTGTTAAACTCGCCGGAGCATGCCACAAGGGCCTTGGCCGCCCTCTGGCGTTACAGCTCGTGGAAAAACAACCGGTCCTGATTCGAACCCACGAGCGATGGGCTCGGGCCACAAGACCAGCGAGACATGATTCGAAATAGTGCAGGCACTTGGGTAGCCAGAAATAAGATATTTCCCTCCCTTTGGATTGCTACGGCACAATGAAGAGATGCTTATCAGTATGCCGAAGAGTTTACATAAGAATCGATATTTCAACACCATAATTTAGTGGGGAGGAATCAGCCATGGCCACTAATCACTCGAAAACTGAGGGCGGCATGTTTCTCGTGGCGGATATGGATTTCCACGGTGTTTTTACGCCGGAGGACTATACGAACCAACAGAAAGACATCGCCCGGGCAGCTGAGGAATTTATTACTGGTGAAATCATGAGTCGGGGCGATGAGATTGAAGTCCTCGATAACCAACTGTCCAGGGGGCTCATGAGAAAGGCAGGAGAGCTGGGGTTCCTGGGCATCGATATCCCCGAAAAGTACGAGGGAACGGAACTAGACAAGATCAGTTCAGCCCTTGTTGCCGAAAAGTACGGCTTCGGTGCCGGCTCTTTTGCCGTCACCGAACTCAATCATACCGGTATCGGCACCTTTCCGCTGGCATTATTCGGAACCGAGGATCAGCTCAGGAGATACCTGCCCGGGCTCAGTTCGGGCACCCTTATCGGCGCCTTTGCCCTGACCGAACCGGAGGCAGGCTCGGATGCCCTTAACCCCCTGACGACGGCTACTCTCACTGACGACGGAAAATATTATCTGCTCAACGGAAACAAGCAGTTCATAACAAATGCCGGCTTCGCCGATGTCGTTTTCACCTATGCCAAGGTAGACGGCGAACTCTTTACCGCCTTTATCGTGGAGCAGGGCTGGGACGGCGTATCAGTGGACGAAGAAGAAGAGAAGATGGGAATGCACGGCACCTCAACAAGGGCCTACCATTTCGATAACGTCAAGGTGCCGGTGGAGAACGTCCTCGGTGAGGTGGGCAAAGGCCACCTCGTGGCCCTCAATGCACTGAACATGGGTCGCTACAAGTTGGG
>CP070657.1:2131452-2137010 GCA_020355085.1 Deltaproteobacteria bacterium | reverse complement strand
CAGCAGCCAGAGGGGTCTTTGTAGGTAAAAGTGGCTTCTGGATTATCTATCTCGCTGCATTCTCATCGGTCACATATGTTGCAAGAAGCATTTCAGCGTTTATAAATTCCGGCATTAAATGAGTTTTCTTAAGTTTTTCAAGTTCTTCCCTTTTCAGGGAGTATAGCATGGCTGACCTCCTTCCCATTTGTTTACAAATGACTTCTTCTACCGATACCTAACCAGGTAGAATATATCTTCTGATTAATTACGAAGATTCTTAGATTTGCTAGTCCAGTTTTGAATTCTTAAGGTTTTACTGGATAGATAACTCCATATTTGAAAACTATACGGAACGCCGGAAAACCCCACGTGATGAGAGAACCGAGCTGGAGGACCTGCCCCATCTCAAGAGTCAAGAGCAAATTTGCCGCCATATAGTTGCCGAATTTAACTTATAATCTTATGTACGTGATTTCCCTACTGTGCGTGATCCTACCCTACTCTTAGCGGGAAAATCGCTATTTCCTCACTCTCCATGTCCCTGTGCCCCTCGTAGAGCATCAACTCGGGGTGCCGATCGAGCGAGGCAAAGTCCCTTATCTCCACTCCTTGGGCCTCACCCGGATCAAAGATCCTGATAAGATGAACAGGTCTCTTTTCAAGGTAGTCGAACTCTTCAACACATTTGAGCCGACTCAAACGCTCAGGTTCGGCTTTAAGGCAGACTACAAGGTATCTGTAAGCCCAATGAGGAATCTCCTTGGGGCTGGTGCCTCCTCGCCAAAGTCCCGTCATCTCCCAACCTGCTTCAAACTTTACCTCCACCGCTCAAAAAGGTTTTTTGCGGCTCCGATAGGCAGCAAGACACATCTTTTCGTATACCACAGACACCAATTTCGAGAAAGTATTCAATTGCAGCAAAAACAATTTTGCCCTATAGTATGTCGCCCGTCTCGAGAGGTTCAATTCCAGATTCTTTCCACGGCAACCCTTTCGCGAGCATAGCATCGGGAGGAGAAGACATGATCCCGGAAGGTATTACACGGGTCCTGGAGAATATGCAAAAGGTCATTGTGGGTAAGCAGGAGGTCCTTGATATGATGTTATCAGCTCTGCTGTGCGAAGGACACATCCTCATTGAAGACGTTCCTGGAATCGGCAAGACCATGCTGTCAAAAAGTTTGGCCCAATCTATAGGGTGCACGTTCAGTCGTATACAGTGCACACCGGACCTTCTACCTTCTGATATTACCGGGACCTTCTTCTTTGACCAGAAGGTCTCAGAATTTGTGTTTCGTCCCGGTCCGGTAATGTCTAACATCGTTCTGGTCGACGAAATCAACCGGGCCACACCACGCACCCAGTCCAGTTTTCTTGAGTCCATGCAGGAGCGGCAGATAACCGTAGACGGGGTGACCATGCCCCTTCCACGCCCCTTTCTGGTCATAGCTACACAGAATCCAGTGGAACTCCAAGGCACCTTTCCTCTTCCTGAAGCCCAGCTGGATCGGTTCCTGTTAAGGTTGTCACTGGGCTATCCTACCGAGGACGAAGAGGATCGGATGATTCTTCGCTTTGATAATGATAACCCCTTGGAGGCACTGAGTGATGTGACATCAGGGGAAGAGATCTTGGGACTTATCTCCCTTGTCAATGAGGTCCATGTGGAGCACTCTATCCGCCATTACATTCTGGAAATCACAAGACGGACCCGCATTGATCCCTTGATAAAGTTGGGGGCCAGCCCCAGGGCCAGCTTGGCCCTATACAAGGTGAGCCAGGCCCTGGCACTTGTGCAGGGGCGAGACTATGTCATGCCCGATGACGTCAAGCGGCTCGTGGTGCCGGTGCTCGGCCACCGTCTGATTCTTTCCCCTGAAGCGTATCTCACTAAAAGCAATAAAGAAGATTTCCTTGAAGGCATTCTATTTTCCATCCCCGTTCCCGTTGAAGGCTAAGACAAGAGAAAATCCCGAGGTTATGATACATTCTCTTGGCTACCCAGTCCTGTTTCATCCGGCGTTTCTTGTGGCTTTCTTAGTGCTGGTGCTTTTGTCTGCAGTTCGGCATTCGGTCCCTCTCTTGGTCCTTTCTCTCTGTTTCCTCATCTTGGCAGTCGCCTCGTGGATTTGGAGCCGTCGATCCATGCGAAAGGTCTCTTTCCGGATGGGATTGAACCGGTCACGAGCTTTCCCTGATGACGCCGTAACGCTCTCCTTCGAGCTCATAAATGAAAAGTGGCTCCCCCTTCCTTGGGTAGAAATCGAACAGAGTGTTCCCTATCGATTAGCCACCGGCAGCCTAAGACATCAGGGCCGTTTCAGCAAAGAGCGATTCCGGTGGACCACATCCATTTCCGGTTGGCAGCGCCTAAGGTGGCATTACGATCTGACCTGTAAGGCCCGGGGTGAGTATAGGGTTGGACCGGGGAGAATCCGGTCAGGGGACATGTTCGGGCTTTTTCCACAAGAGATGATCATCCCCCAATCCGAATCACTTCTGATTTATCCCCGGATTATGCCTATGGGGAGGCTAAATCTGACTTTGACAGTGGTGCTGGGAGAGATTGAGGCGGCAAGGAGGCTCTACGAGGATTTGAATCGCTCAAGGGGTCCACGCGACTACCGTCATCATGACCCCTTCAAGCATATACACTGGAAGGCCACGGCCAGACAGGGTCGCCTTCAGGTCAGGCAGTTTGATTCAAGCACCGGTCTTAGCCTGTTTCTTGTGCTGGATGCTCAAAGTTTCTGTGGACACAGGGACAACGATGAAGAGCTCTTTGAACTGGCGGTAAGCGTTACAGCTTCTCTGGCTTATGAGCTCTGCGGGGCAGAGTGGCCCGTGGGGCTCATGGCCAACGCCTTGCCTGAAATACAGATCCCTGTCTCTTGCGACCGGAGTCGCCTCCTCAACTTCCTGGAAGCGCTCGCCAGAGTCCGACGAGGATCCAACTTCCCCCTCCATAATCTTCTTGAGAGGGAAAGGGCCGGCTTTCCCATGGGCACTACCTTGGTCATCATCACCCATGTGCTGCCTCCTTCACTGGTAGCAGTTATGAGTGACCTGAGGAGGCGAGGACATGCTTTGTTTCTGGTGACCGTTGGAAATGGGGAAGCAGGGGACGACCTTGATGGTATTCCAAAATTTCAAGTCCCCTTTCCCACTCACCGTTCTGTTCCTGCGGAGTCAGCGCGATGAGTACGGAAGAATCATCGTCTCTTTCATTTCACCTGGCCGGCCTCGGCATGAAGATGTGTTGTCTTTATTCGGGTTTAGCTCTGATGAGGGAGCACCTTGGATGGGGCCTTGCCCCTTTCCTCACGATCCTTTTGTGCTATCCTCTTATTTTTGTCTTAAAACTCACCTTATCCACGTGGGGTCAGATGCGCAAGAGCGGGCCGGCCCTCATTGGCTTTGGATTGATTTTTGTCCTGGGATTAGTCACCTTTTCATTTCCAGATATTCGTTCCATTGAGGATCTGAAATCAAGTCAAGGTGATCTTCTTGGTGTGGCGTTTCAGATCGGTCTTTGTGCGCTATTGTGGCGGCTGGGAGTCGGTGTCATATCCCACAAGACAGGCTCCCGCCACGCGCACGCTTGGTTCCAGATCGGCACCCTGGCCCTGTTGGCCTTTATCGCACTCGGGTCAAAGGCGATTATTACGGTGGCATTGTTCTTCATCTTTGCCTTCACGACCCTCGCTTTGGCTCGCTGGGATGGTTCAGGTTTTCTGACCATGAGGGTGCTACAGGCCATGAAGCCGCGATCATTGGTGTTGGGGATTTTATCGATCCTTATTCCCGCGACGATCTTGCTGCTTGTCCTTTCGCCTGACCTTGTCCGGAACCTAGTACAGGCGCTGACCGCTTTAGGCAACTTTCTGGCCAATTGGCTTAATCAGGTTTTTATTCCGGCACCCGCCGGGAAAACGATAGAGATTCCATTCCTTTCCGGCTGCACTATGCGAGGTCCCAAGGATGAGCCCCTATTTCCCAAGACCCAGGCCGTTCCCGATGGCACAGGACCGGGATCCGAACAGGCTCTTCTATGGTTTGTAGCCGCCGGCCTCATACTGGCGGCGGCCTTCCTCTTTATCACAGTCACCATACTCAGGGTAAAACGCCGGCCCGAAGGGACTCAAGGAATTCCTTTTGAAGGAGCCTCGGTGCGAGGCACCCTGCTTAAGGGGCTGGCGACCTTGTGTGGGAAACTCGGTAGGATGCTACGCAGTCTCTTTCTACTAATCTGCAACTTGAGATTCGTCTTTTCCCTTCGACCTAAACCGGTTGGTGAGCCGCTATCCGCGCCAAGGGCCCTTTACAGAGCACTGCTCCAATGGGCCATGAAGCAGGGTATTCCCCGGCCTGAGTGGCAAACCCCGCTTGAGTACCTGAAGATTATAGGCAGGAGATTTCCCGAAAAGGACCGGGAATTGGCTCTGATTACGGAGGTATATATTCGGGCGCGATACGGGCGACTCCCTCCTGGCAGGGAGGAATTCGAAGCAGCTATGAGGGCCTGGTGGAGAGTGCAGGGGTATGAATGAAGACATCCAGGCCTAAGGCAGGGGCTTGGAAGAGATATACCATAGCGGTCGTTTTCTACAGAGTTTCCTAAAAGGGGGCATCGACAAAAAACATCTTTCTTTTATACTATGTTAGCAACCCATTTTGGAGGCAACGTCTTATTACCATCGAACCAGACGCACAATGCGCCATCTTCTATACCGCTACTCATCGAGTAGTCCCCAACGCCTCGTACAGTCATTAAAGGTCCGCCACTCTTCAGAACAACCCGATAACCTTTCTTTATTTCACTCATCATTTTCTCCTTTTTGATTAATTAGATAACAGACACACAACCAGTTAATAGGTGGTTTCTGACTGATTACGAATGTTTTTGGATGTGCGAGGCCGTTTTGAGTTACTAAGGATATTCGAGATAACCCCATATTTGAACACTACGAGGACGGTATTATTATTAATCCCAGAACGAAGAGTATGACACCGAAAAGTAGCCAACAGTAACCAAGGATTACGGCTTTTCTTCCTGTCCATCTGCGATAGCCCCGTCCAAAATATGCCTTCCTTTTTCTGACTGCATTAATACCGCTCCAGACTAAGAAGATGGATGGCAAAGCTACAAGAAGCATTTTGAACCAAAAGCTCATACACTCTCACCAAAGAACAATCTTCAATCCCAATTAGCACATAGCTACTCTCTAATTGCCGACTTTTCTAGATTTGCAAGTCCGATTTTAAGTTCTTAGGGATTTTCTGACCAGATAGTTGCATATTAGCATACTATCCAGAAGTCTGGGAAGTTCCGCATGCGAGAACGGTGTCTTGCCCGCCTTATTTGTGGCGGGGTGGCGGACTGGCGGGCTTGTCCGCCTTGTGTTTGGCGGACCTGACCCTTATTCTTCCGCGAACAGAATCTTATGCCCAGCGGCTTCGCATGGTAAACAATGAGTATTAATTTAAGGCTTCCGCTCAAATAAAAGCAATCTTTCAGGTTCCATCAGGCTGTGATTCCACCGAAGTAGTCTGGCCTGAGGCTTCCCATCAATCTT
>CP070657.1:2127212-2131352 GCA_020355085.1 Deltaproteobacteria bacterium | reverse complement strand
GGATCTCTTTTGCGACCTATAACCTCTCGATGGCGTATACCTCCAAAGGTGACCTGACCCGGGCTATCGAATATGGGGAGCAGGCGCTCCAGAAAGCTTCAACGCCCGCGGATAAAGGGTTGGCCCAGAGATTTCTTGGATGGGCTTTGTGCCGAGCCGGAGAGACAAACAGGGGAATTGAGCTTCTGACTGCTATCTTGCGGATTTTTCAAACTGGACACCGGATGGCGTCTATAATTACTACCACGTGTAACCTCGGCGAAGGGTATTGGCTGGCCGGGGAGGACGAAAAAGCCAAACAGACGCTCAAAGAGGGCCTGGAAATCGCAGACCGCTGTGGGGCGAGGTATTATGCTGGGTTGGCACAACGCCTCCTGGGCGAGATTGTCCTGAAAACCAACCCAACTCAGGCGGCACCATATTTCGAGAAAAGCATCACCGTACTTCAAGAGATCAAGGCCGAGAACGAGCTGGCCCTGGCCTACGCGGGCTATGGCCGGCTCCACAAGCAAAAAGGTCAAACCGCGAACGCTCGGGAGTATTTGACGAAGGCCCTGGAGATCTTCGAGCGGCTGGGTACCCTGATAGAGCCGGGCAGGGTCAGAGAGAAGCTGGCCGGGTTGCCTGAAGGTTAGACGCCTCTGACTGCACAATATATTGTAGGCCTAGCGTTTCGCCACAAATTGCATGTTTCTGCTATAAATGGCGAAAATTTAGAGCCTGAAAAACCTTTGATTACCGAAACAAACCTACAATAGAATCAAACTGATCGCGCTTGTCAGCTATGGCAAGTAGTGTAAAAACCTGCTCATCACTGCCCATCACAACATAGGGATCTGGCAAAACCGCCGTTTCAAATCTTGTGATTTCCTTCGTCTTTTTTCTTGACATGTATTTGTAAGCCGCTAAGATTTTGTTTAGAGAGAAAATTAGGCAGTATGTAAGGATAGAAAGGAGGGTGATTAGAAAGGACTCTTGGAGTCTCGACAGTGGAATATGCAGTGCTCTTCAGGAAAGTTAGTCCTCGCCGGAATTTCAAACCTCATTTTGTCCAAGGATGTTTGCTCCCACTGAATGCATAATGCTCATCAAAAAGGGCAACCCTAGCATCAGTTCAAATCTTTCCCTGATCTAGATACTTCGGTTAAATGTAGTAAACGAAGATCCCAAAAAAGCAAGAATACAAACGCGGACAGTGAGACTCTGGGCATTCTCTTCCCATCATCTTCCCGAGATCACACACGCAGTTCCTAAGTCCATAGTCGACCATTCTGCGGTGGCCAAGGCGTACTAGAGATTCTTGGCCTAGTTTGGAAGGGCAATCTCTTTGGAGAAAGGAGGAGAGCAAAATGCCTGTTACGACTAACTTTTTGGAACGTATGATCCTGCTTAAGCTCAACCAGGGGCCTGGTCCCATGTTGGATCTGCTTGGAGGGATGGCCATCAAAGCGGTTTCCGTCGCCGTTCAACTCGGTGTTTTTGAGATCTTGAATAAAGGCCCGTTGACGTCAACGGCAGTCGCCCAGGGGATGAGAGCTAGCCAAAGGGGCACTCAGCTGCTGCTGAATGCTCTGGAAGCCCTCGGCTACGTGGAGCAGCGGGACGGCACTTACACCAACACACCGATGACGACTAAATGGATGGTACGGAGCTCACCGAGTTATATCGCCGATGGATTTCCCTACTTCAATGGTGTCATCGAGCGGTGGGGGTATATGGATGAGGCCATCCGCCGGGGAGAAACACCGACTCTGGCCTGGGAATGGTTTGACCAACACCCAGACGGTTGGCAGAATTACAATGCCGCGATGATGGCACAAGCACGCATGGCCGACCCCGAAATTATCGCCAAGGTGAAACTACAGCCCACTGTTCGCCGGTTGTTGGATGTAGGTGGCGGTCACGGCTTGCACGCAATTAATTTCTGTCACAGCTATCCAGATTTAGAGGCTACTATTCTCGACTGGCCACAGACTCGGAAGATAGCGGAGGCAAACATCGGCGCCGCGGGTATGGGCACGCGAGTCTCATTTCAGGAAGGTGATTTTTTAATTGATGACTTGGGAAGCGGTTACGACGTGGCGTTGCTGTTCCAGGTAATTCATATGTATCTGCCTGACAAGAATATCGAGCTATTGCAGAAAGTAAGCGATGCACTTAATGCGGGTGGCCTGATTGTGATCATGGATCAGATGGCCCTCCCAGCATCTGGCCCAATCGGAAAAGCCACTGCCGGGCTTATTGGGCTTGACTTGTTTGTTGAAGTCAATGGGCAGACCTATCAGCCCCAGGATGTTGCTGACTGGCTTAGACAAGTTGGGTTTACCAATCCCCGTAAGATCTTGCTACGTAAGAGCCCAGGCTACGCCTTGGTAGTTGGGACAAAGGCTGATTAAAGAGAAATAGAAAGCCGGAACCTCAGTCTTGCAGGTTCTTTCACCGACTGCATATAGGCATTCAGTCAAAGAAAGTGGGGTCGCGCCTTCATTCTTGGCAGATTATTTAGTGAACAAGGGCAGGACGTCCGCCACTCCGCCACAACAATGGTGGACAAGAATAATGGCGGGTAAATCCGTAAGAAACTAAGAACTTCACAATCAGGCACACAGGTCCACCTCTCAAATATGCATTATTCGTGATCGGAGGCCTAAGGCGCGGGTCTTGATTTGAGTGATTACCCTCCAGCCGCAAGGAGGTCATCCCATGGAGAGCCCTCTCAAAATGTGCCTACTTTGCTCCTGACAGGATGTAGCTAACCTGTCCGGAGCCCCATAGCTTAGATCAACCCCACCTCTTACTGGAGAAACTGTAAATTTTCTAGAGCTTCCCAGGGATTGCTACCGCCTAAACTCCAAACATAAGAAAGGGGAAAGAAATGAGGAGAGGTATTTTGCCCATTTGGGCAACAATGTGTTTTGCCTTGGTGCTGTTTGTGGGTCAGGTTCCTTGCTTCGGGGGCACGATAGACAAGGATGAGTTTTTCGTTAAAGCAGATACTGGCATGAACCTCATGGTTGTAGCTAAAACGCCCAAAACGGGGCGTCTTGGAAAGGCAGTCCTGCTCGTCCACGGCTCAGGCGTTGGATATGTTTATTGGGACATTCCAATAAGAGATTACAGTATCATGGATTTCTTAGCTGAAAGAGGGCTGGATGTCTATGCTGTCGAGTGCAGGGGGTATGGAAAAAGCACCAAGCCAAACGGCATGGAGGTTACTTCCACGAGCATGTCGGAGGATATCAAATCCGTGGTCGCGGCCATCAAGAAGCGGTCCGGAGTCAATAAAGTGGGCATAGTAGGCCACTCATCAGGCGGCACGGTTCTTTTGGTGGCAGGAGGCATGTACCCGGAACTTCTGGACCGGATGGTATTGATGGGAGTTCCATACAAGAAAGTCAATCCGGCCTTTGTAGCATATGCGACCAAAGTTATTGAGATGGCCAAGGAGCCAGGGAAGGATTACGTGCCCAATCGCCACCACGAAGCGGTTGAGAAACGTCTGGATGCATATGACGAAGACGTTATTGCGTGGTATAAAAAGGTTGTTGGAGAGCACTACAGCGTTATGCCCGGTGGTCTCTACCCTGATGTCATAAAGAATCCAGGAATCCCCAATGTTCCGACCATGGAGGTACCCACCCTCATCCTCAACGGTTCAAACGAGTACGTGGTCGACCCGGATGATGCACTCGCCCTTTTCAACGATCTGGGCACCCCGGATAAAGCTATGTTAATCCAGCCGGGGGGCTATCACCTTATGTTCCTGGAAAAACGCGGACACGTAGGACTCCAAGAATCGATATTGTTTTGGGTAACCAAGCATTAGTACGCATAAAACTGCACAGTAGGAAAGGGGCAGGTCATAAGGCCTGCCTCCTAAATTGAAACGAGCCGCCCTTAGAAGACCAAGTCTACGACCTGAGCCGGGGTAAGTCCTTAATTCTGCAATTTTCGGGATCAGGCTCTTTCCTTTTGCCAGAACCAGCGTATTAGCATTCAGCTCTCAGCTTCCTTCATGAGTTGTAGTACATCACGTCTTCATGTGAGACATGGTAAATAGTGTTGGAATGGAGGGTCGCCGCTTCTCATTGACACACAATCTCGCTTCTGCCTATACTCGCCCTATCAGAAAGGGAGTTC
>CP070657.1:2121218-2127112 GCA_020355085.1 Deltaproteobacteria bacterium | reverse complement strand
GCCGCTGGCGTTGCCCTCCTGAGAGCGTTATCCCCCTTTCACCCAGATGCGTGTGAAGCCCCTGAGGAAACGAATCGATTTCGCTCGCCATATGCGATGCCTCGAGAACGGTTTTGATCCAATCGTCGCCAATCCCTTCCCTTCCGAAGAGTATGTTTTTCAAGATCGTATCGGAAAATACATGGGGCTCCTGTGTGACAAAGCCAATGGATCGCCTGAGATTCGCGAGATCTATCTCATGGACCGGGATCCCGTCAATCAGTAGTAATCCCTGCTCTATTTCCACCAGGCGCGGGAATGTGTGAAGGAGCGTGCTTTTGCCCGATCCTACCGCGCCTACAACTGCCACAGTCTGGCCTGCCCCAATAGTAAGCGTAATATCCCTGAGAGCAGGTTCCTTCTTCTGGGGGTACGAGAATGATACACCCCTCAGCTCAATCCTTCCCTTGATTGGCCCCGTATAGGGATGGCTTGTTCTATTGGTGATTTCCGGCACCTCTTCCAGTAATGCATTTATCCTCCTCATTGAGGCTGACCCTCTCTGCATCAGGTTGGTAACCCAGCCGAGTGCCATCAAGGGCCACATGAGGAGGTTGAGATAGCTGATAAAGGCCACAAAGTCACCGGTGGTAATGTTGCCGAGGATCGTCAGCCTGCCCCCCATCCAGATCACAAACGCCAGCCCCAAATTGGTAAACAGGGTCATCAGCGGAAAAAAGACCGCCAGGTTTTTAGCTAAGGCCAAGTTATGTTTGACATATGTTTCCCCCTTTTGCCTTACTCTGCCGTATTCCCACGACTGGCGGTTATATGCCTTAATGACCCTGATGCCCGCAAATGCCTCCCTCACAGATTCCGTCACCTCTGAGAAGGTCTGCTGTACGTGTCTGAATCCCTTTCCGATCCTCCGGGTAATGATGAGGGTAAAATACACGATAAACGGTGTTGGGATGAGAGAGATAAGGGTCAGGTTTACGTCTATATAGAGCATGAAACCGATGGTCGCCAATCCCAGCACAAAACCATCGGTCATGGCAACCAGCCCCATGCCAGCGGCCATTCTCACGGCATCGATATCGTTCACCGCACGAGCCATCAGGTCTCCTGTCTTAACCTGCCAGTAGAAGCGAAGGGAGAGGGTCTGGAGATGCCGGTAGATCCTGTTCCGGAGCGCCTCTTCCACCTTCCGGGCGTGACCGAACACAAGGTAGCGCCACACATATCTGAAAACAGCCATGGTGAGGGCGATCCCCACGATGGCTAGCGCATACATGACCAAAAGCCTCATATTCGCCTGGCCCATGGTGAGGGCGTCTACCGATTTCTTGATAATTCGAGGAATGAACAGTTGGAGGGCATCGACCAGCAAGAGGCTCGAAAGCCCCAAAGCCAGGGCTATCCGGTTTTGTATGAAGTAGACCTTGAGTGTGCTGAAATCCCTGAGCATGCTCACGTTATCTGAACCTCGATTCTTGAGAGACTGCCATAGAGCGCTAACCATATAAGAAACATGGCGGAGGATTCAACCGATTTTTCGCTCATCTCCACTGAAGAGACCAGACAGCTCTTGCTTCGAACAATAAGTATTCGAGCCTAGAGGGGCCCGGCTTTGATTCAGCCTTGAAAGAGGGTGCTATGCCGGTTAATTGGCCTTGGTTAAGCTCTCAGCTTTCAGCTCTCAGCATTCAGCTATTAAAGACCATATATTCCTGCCCTCGTAGTGGCTTCGCAGATGTCCTTTAAGCTGTTGCATGGTTGTTATTCTTCTTTCCTCGCCTCTAAAAGCTGACGGCTGACCGCTGATAGCTTAAATATCATAGAGTCTCAGGCAGAGCCCAAAATTTCTGACCTACCCCAAAAGAGCAGGCTTTTTGAAATCTAATAGGCGCTTTAATTCGTCTCCGATCTTCTCAGTCATGGGTTGGACAAACAGGGCACACTAAGGGCGGAAGACAATCCTCATTGGAAGGAGTTGTAATTCGGCAGGTAGGATGAGGGGATTTCAGCGCAGACCCCAAGAGCCCTGCTGAGCACCCCCAGTGATGCACCGGGTCCTTCAGTCAGATCTTCTTGAAAACGTTCTCCTCTGCTGTGCGTCTATCGCTGATACCTTCCCATCAACTGGCCTTCGGCCAGGATATGGCCCTTCATGGCCTCGAGCAGCTGTGCTTTTGTTATGCCTGGTTCCTTTGCGATCTCCGTATCCAAGGCATAGAGCTTGAAAAAGTAACGATGCGTTCCGCCCGGCGGACAGGGACCTCCGTAACCGAATTTTCGAAAATCATTGATCCCGTGTTTCGCGCCGATTTCAACGGTCTCCTTGGGGGCTATGTTGGCGGGCAATCCCTTTGCAGTTGGCGGTATGTTGAAGATTACCCAATGGACCCAGGTCCCCATGGGTGCATCGGGATCATCACAGATAAGAGCAAGGCTCTTGGTCCCCTCCGGAACTCCGGTCCACGCTAAAGGGGGAGAGATATCCTCCCCATCACACGTGTATTGCCGGGGTATCATGCTCCCCTCTGAAAAGGCAGAGCTCGTAATGGTGATCGCCATTTTCTTACCTCCCTTTACGTTGCCGTGAGCTTCATCATTGCCCTGCACAAGGCAGACAAAGATGAATAACACAACTAAAGTACCCAGGACACGTCTCAATGCCCATTTCATGATGCCCTCCTAAATTAAGGCATACCTGGCATCCCCATGCCTTCATCCCTCATACCCAACCGGCATGATAAGCAGGGGCTCATGCGTTTTCCTGATCCCCAAGACCCGGATAACCTCTTGATCCTCAAAGGCCCCCACGATTCCCGCTTCCAGTCCCATTGCCTGGCACTGAAGAAAGATATTCTGCCCGATGTGCCCGGCCTCGATCATAGCATACCGTATGCCCCTCTCACGGTATTTAACCGTGATCCTGCTGTACTCGGCGGTAATCACGAGGGTAAGGGGCGCATGAGCCATCCACATCTGCCACAACGAGGCCTCTGCCACATCCTTTCTCTTATCTCCTTGCTGGACTAGGGAAAGGGTATGGCCGGCAGGGGTATAGTGGTATACCCCAGCGTTCAGTTTTTCAATACAATTGTTTCCAATCACCCCATACACATCCATGGGATAAAGGGCACCTGCAGAGGGGGCAGCTCTCTTATATCCTCCTGGCTCTGTTATCCCTTGCGCTGCCCAAAATATCTGGGAGCATTGCTTAAGCGTCAGGGCCTTACTGTCGAAGGATCGTATGGTCCTTCTCTGGTATATGGCCTTTTCAAGGGAAACCTCTCCAACAAGCTTTGGCTCAGGCAATTTCATCCCTTCACCTCCTTTCCCAGAAAGGGGATTTACCCTATCACGCGCGAAAACCTCACAGGGATCGGGAAAACAACCACAGATGCTGATGGCACCCATAAGTTTGCAGAATGCCCTTCGCGTTAGTTCCATGTGCGGTATTCCCCTTGATCGTGACATCATCTAAAAACTATCCGTCAGTCCGGACAATATTTCAAGCATAAAGTGCTTCAGGGATTTCCTGAGTTATCCGCGAGGGATCTTTGCAATGTATTGGCATTGCAAAGACAAAAAATTTTCGGCCTGGGCACCCAAGAAAACCCCAAGAATGAGGCCTTTTTCTGAACATAGACCTTTCCTGACCGACGCTCAAGCCGTCTGGGTCTCTTCTATTCTGATGTGGGTTGTCGAGGAGGGTAGGGAGGCTTAATTTAAAAATGGCTTACGCTATTGGGTATCTGTTTGATATAAAATACATTAAATGGTCTGTCGTTTATAGCAGATACATGCAATCCAGTGCCACGACACATACGTTGGAGAAATCACAGTTTAACGTAAAGCTAAATGGTGAGCGGCACCGAGTCCTTGCCCGTAGCCGAATGCGAGCTACGGCAAGTTGTCATAACATAAAAATTGAGGGAACCAATCCAAATATCTTGTGTCATTCTTCATGAGACGAATGCCATCTTATTCTCGTAACTTGCCCCCATAACGGAATAACTGCACCATCTCCAATAAACAAGAATTTTGGCCCCCGTGATTAGCGCTCCACTTCTTCACTAGGGAAAATTCCCTACTGATACTGTTAGTGAACCAACCCTATGGATTATTGAGAAGATTTCCCTATTGTAATTGGGGGGCGACTCAGATAAAATAAATAATATAGCTGTAGAAGAATGATTACTGATTCTCATTCTCACATCCATCAGGAATATCGATAGAACGCCAACTCTTTCTCACGTTTCGCACTCTATACCCCGTGGAGAAATCTCTTAAATTCTACCTGCTCTGCTCCTGACACGAAGTACAGTTCATATCCAAAAGCGGCATCCATAAGATCATGAGTTTCTAATACGAAGCGCTTATGACCTCCTATTACCAATTGAGTGACTGGGTCAAGACTACGAAAATGGCCCACATCTGCTCTTGGCTCGCAGCTGAAACGGACACTGCAAATCATGAAAAGCTCCAAAATTTACATTAGCTACCCTTCACAAACGAAACCCTGAGAACAGAACTGTGAAGAGAGCCCCCCTGAAAATGCCAATGTGAAGCCTCCGGGGATTTTGCTTCTAATCCTTGGGGGTTCTGTACTTCAATGCGAAAGGTGTAATGGTACCGTTTCAATGCTTGAAATGTCAGAAAGAGGCAGAGTATCTTCTGCCCTCATAACTTGCAAGGAGGTGAAGCCCTATGTGGATTTTGCGTATCAACATGACAGAGCAAAGTTATCACCTCGAGGACGTATCCAAGGCCTATAAGCTTCTTGGAGGCAGAGGGCTGACATCCAGCATCATTCACGATGAGGTGCCGCCCCTGTGCCATCCGCTGGGTCCCAACAACAAACTCGTTTTTGCCCCGGGCATCGTGACAGGCACGGCTGCTCCCACCTCGGCCCGCATCTCCGTGGGCGCCAAGTCGCCCCTCACCAACACAATCAAAGAGTCTAACGCAGGCTCCGGCTGGTCCCCGGCACTGGCTACCATGCGCATCAAGGCGCTGGCGGTAGAGGGTCAGCCCGAGGAGAAGGGCAAATTCTGGATAATTTCTCTCTTCTGGGATCAGGCTGAAGGCAAGCCCAAAGTGGAATTCCTTGCGGCTGACGAATACGTGAGTCAGGACCTTTACGAGGTCTACCCCAAGCTGTTTAAGCGCTTTGGCAAAGTGAATATTGCCGGTATTGGCGTTGCCGGCGAGTGCCTCTACAGCAACTCGGGCCTGGTCTTTAATGACCTGGCCGGGCGGCCCAGTCGCTATGCCGGTCGGGGCGGATTGGGCGCGGTGATGGGCAGCAAGGGACTCAAGTTCATCGTCCTGGATGCCAAGGGGGCCCCGGGCGTAGAGATCGCCGACAAGGCACTATTGGATATGGGAGGGAAAAAACTCGCCGAAGCTCTGCGGAGCGCCGACATTACCAAACCCAAGGGCGCCCTCAACACTTACGGCACCGCCGTTCTCATCAACATCATGAACGAGGCCGGTGGCCTTCCCACGAAAAACTTTTCCAGCGGGCGTTTTGAAGGGGCGCCCAATATCGCCGGCGAGGCTATCTTTGAGGGGAACAAGGAGCGCTTGGGCAAGGAACTCTACAACCACGCCTGCAGCCCTGACTGCATCATCCAGTGCTCCAACACTTGGCACAAGCCGGACCGCACCGAGCACGTCTCCTGCGTTGAGTACGAGTCGGGTTGGGCCCTGGGGGCTAACTGCGGCATTGACGACCTGGACAAGGTTGCCGAACTAATCCGGCTGTGCAATGCCTATGGCTTGGACACCATCGAGGCCGGCACCACTATCGCGGTGGCCATGCAGGCAGGGCTGGCCGAATTTGGCGATGGCAAGAGGGCCATCGAACTGATGCACGAAATGGGCAAGGGGACGCCTCTGGG
>CP070657.1:2117915-2121118 GCA_020355085.1 Deltaproteobacteria bacterium | reverse complement strand
AGCGGAACGGAGGTTCTCTTTGGTGCCCCCGATCAGGTAGGACGGCGCATAAAAGAAACGATCCGTAACGAGACGGGCCTCACCTGTTCGATAGGGGTTGCCCCGAGCAAGTTTCTGGCAAAGGTTGCGTCTGAAATGGACAAACCCGATGGATTGACGATTATCCTGGGTGCTGATGTTGACAAGCTCCTCGCTCAGCTGCCCGTAGAGAAGATCCCCGGTGTAGGAAAAAGATCAGTGGAACGGCTGCACCTCTATGGAATCAAGATGGTGGGCGATATAAAGAGGTTCAGCGCAGAGAGGCTTTCAAGGGATTTTGGAAAGTTCGGGCAAAGGCTGCATGAGCTGGCAGCAGGCGAGGAAGACTCACCGGTGGTCATAAGCAGAGAGACCAAGTCGATTAGCTCCGAAAACACCTTGGAATCCAATACCAAGGATAGGACAGTCCTTAAGAAGGTGATCAAACACCATGCCGAAAGGGTAGCGGAGCGATTGAGACGGGAAAGGCTCGGGGCGTGCACCATAACCCTCAAGATAAAGTACAGTGATTTTTCCCTTGTGACCAGAGGTCATACCCTTGGCAAGGCAACGGATAGCTCACAAGCGATTGTGGATGCTGCCATGAAACTGTTCATGGATCAGCCTCTGAGATCAAAGGTCAGGCTCACGGGGGTGGCGGCCTCAAATCTGGAAAGCAGCGCAAAGAATATCCAGATGGAGCTCTTCGAAACCGGGATTACGAAAGGCAAAGAACGAAGGGTTGACGAGGCCGTGGACACGATACGAGAACGATTCGGCTCGAAGGTGATCACCAGGGGGGAGGGTTGAGTTCCCGGTGTTTTTCTTGCCGTTTATATGCCTACCCCGGCTCAGCGCATGAAACGATCCGGTGACTGAATGTCCTCAATTGCTATAGGCCGCTCGCATCAGGATTCTTCGTTCTTTCTGCCGTAGCCTTATTACAACTTGAGCAGTGCCTCGAGAAGGCTCATGCCGGTGCCTTTCCTCTTGACGGCCAGAAGCGGTATGGTAGTGGTCCTGATAAGGTGTTCAGTTACACTTCCCAGCATTACCCCGGCACCGGCTCTTCTCCCCCTGGCGCCGATTACGAGCAGGTATATCTCATGCTCTTCGATTACCTCCTCAATACCTTTGTATTCTTTTTTCTCCAGCTTGAAGATGGGGGTTACAGTCAACCCCTTGAGATCCATCTTTTTTATAAAGTCCTGAAGGTTTTTTTCCGCATGCCCTTTCATGATCTCGGCGAATTCCTCGTAGCTCTTGCCTGTCTTATAATATCCCAAAGGAACGTTGTATACGTGAAGACAATGGATTTCTTTCAGTTTTGCAGCTAGGGCAAGGGCGACGGCAACCTCCATTGCATCCATTGAGTTTTCCGAGAAATCCACCGGCACGAGGATTTCGGTGAACCATGCCTCGCTTCCCTCAGGCACGAAAAGAACCGAACAAGTGGCCTTTCGCGCGAGTTTTTCAAAAAGGGTACCGCTGGCTGTGGGTTCATGGCGCTTACGCATGACAATCAGGTCGATATCATGTTCTTTAGCTCGGCGAAGCAGTTCGATGAGCGGTGATCCTTCAGCAACGGCATATTCCAGTTGCGTATCGGGATGACCATCGAAGTGTTTGCTAACGATTGCCTCCATATCCTGCCTCACCGAATCGTCGGCCGGTCCAGCCAGATCGGGAAACTCTTTGCGCAGGTCTTCAGGAATATCAGGCGTGCTTGCGACATGAAGAAACGTAATCTTCTCGGATTTGGCTAGCTTGCTGATCATGGCAGCGTAACGGATAGAACTGCCGTCTTGCTTGCCGAGGGAAAGCCCCACCAAAAGGCGTTTATATCGATACATGTCTCGCTCCTTTCAGCATTTCTTGACCTGTTCAGAGGATTCTCTAAGGCGAAAGAAGCATAGGATAAAGCTGGGGGTGTGTCAATGGGAAACGCAAAACCCGCATTCCTTGACACGGGCAACACCATATTGTAAATTGGGTAGCTGAGCGCAGATGGTAAAGGAAGGTTCAATGCACATCAAAAAGCCTATCTCTTAAGCAATGAGGTGGGTTTTTTTGGTTTGAATTCTCACGTCGAAGGCAGAGCGAACCATGAACAGGATACTCGGGCCCCGAAGCCTTAGAAACATTCTGGCCGAGACCTTTCAAATATACGGTAGGAACTCCGTGAGGCTCCTAGCGATTGTGGCGATTGTGGAGATAGCACTCAGGTTTATGTGGAGCATTCCAGATTTTTCGGGCCTAAGGCCCCTGCTGGAAGAGGGAAAGACCGAGTCCTTGGGCCGCCTTATCGCCGTAGGCATCATGCTTCTGGTTGCATCAATTATGGGCCTTTCTCTCATGCAGGGAGCCCTGATCCACGGGATATCTGAGCAATATCTCCGGCAGCCCATACGCATCGGTCGTGCCCTGCGATTTGCCTGGGAGCGGCTGGCATCCATGGCAGGTGCTATGCTACTTGCCCTGTTTGTAGTCGCGGGCATCGTAATGATTTCAATCGGTCTTCCTGTGAATTCCGCTTCCAAGACCGGTTATCTTTTTGTGACTGCCGGCTTCTGCGTGAGTGTTTACCTGCTCGTATGTTGGTCTTTTATCTTACAGGTGGCGCTGCTCGAGGGTGTGAACCCATTAGTCGCCATCTCCCGGAGCACCGCCCTGGTTCGGAATAACTGGTGGCGCGTGTTGCATATGACGATCGCGGTTGGGCTCATAACGGTGGCCATAAGCCTTATTATAGGGGCAGTACCCACCATAGGGCCGGCATTGGGCAATATCCTCTCCACCCCTATCTTTACCATCGGAATAACCTTGCTCTACTACGATTTGCGAGCGAGAAAAGAAGAATATAACCTCGATGACCTTGCGGAAGAATTACATATTTCAGAGCCTTCCGATGTTACCGAGCAAACTTAACTAAACTGACCTCTGTTGTCCCGCGTTCTCACATAACCGAATACCTCCCTTCGCTCCCCTAATCTCAAGGAAATGGCTTGGAACCACCCTGATTCAACGGGAAGAACCAATCCTTTTAGTTTTTGGAGAACCTGCATACCTCCATCATTTCCTGCACCTGCATGACAGTGCAAAGAGTCGTTACAACACAGAACAGGGTCGGTGTGTCGGCACGAATACCACCTGTGTGTGTAATACACCACAATGGCCAAGAATGT
>CP070657.1:2108262-2117815 GCA_020355085.1 Deltaproteobacteria bacterium | reverse complement strand
TCGGCGATAAGGGCGGGCAAAGATGTTGCCCTTGCCAACAAAGAGGCATTGGTTATTGCAGGATCCGTGCTAACTTCTGAATCACAAAGGGTCGGTGTGCATATAGTGCCTATCGATAGTGAGCACAGCGCAATAATGCAGTCCATCCAAGGACATATGAGAGAAGATCTGAAGAAGATTATCCTGACAGGCTCCGGTGGGCCGTTTAAGGATTATTCTATGGAGGAATTATCGCGGGCCACGCCCGAAGCGGCCCTGAAACATCCGAATTGGAGGATGGGAAAGAAGATTACGATTGACTCGGCAACCATGATGAATAAGGGGATCGAAGTGATCGAGGCAAAATGGCTTTTTAAGATAGACGTCGATCAAATAGAGATCCTGCTTCACCCTCAGAGCATAGTCCACTCTCTGGTAGAATACGTAGACGGCTCCATAATTGCGCAACTGGCTTTTCCCGACATGAGAATTCCCATATCCTATGCCCTCTCATACCCCCGGCACCTCGAGGGAGACCTGCCCACCCTTGATCTGTTGGAGATTGGATCTCTGAGCTTTGAAAAGCCTGATACAAACCGGTTCAGATGCCTGCAGTTGGCGTTAACGGCGGGCAAAATAGGGCAAAGCATGCCAGCAGTATTAAGCGGCTCCAACGAAATAGCTGTCCGTGCCTTCCTGGAAGGAAAGATCGGATTTCTGGACATCCCTAAGGTGGTTGAAAAAACGATGGAGCGACATCGGGTTTTTCCTATCAACTCGATCGATCAGGCTGTCGAGGCGGATCGATGGGCTCAATCTATGGCAAGAGAGATCTTGGAAAAAATTGTTGGTAATTAGTAGCTATGAGCACATTCCTGTACTACATAATACCGTTTATCGTCGTTCTCGGCATCCTCATCGCTTTTCATGAATTTGGTCATTTCTTGTTGGCCAAATCCTTCAAGGTGATGGTCCATAAATTCTCCCTTGGGTTTGGGCCTAAACTCATCGGGAAAAAGATGGGGGAAACTGAGTATGTAATTTCTGCCTTTCCCCTTGGCGGGTACGTCAAGATGTTGGGCGAGAGCGATGAGGAAGAGGTTAGCCCCGAAGAGGCCCATCGTTCTTTCGCTCAGCAGCCCACAATCAACCGAATAGCCATTGCAGCTGCTGGGCCTGTGTTCAATTTCCTACTGGCCTTCCTTCTTTTTGCCGGGCTCTACCTGATATCAGGGTACCCCACTATGGCTCCGGAAGTCGGGCAGGTGAGACCCAACTCACCAGCCGATGTGGCTGGGCTCCGTAAAGGCGATGTTATTGAATACATAGAGGATAAGAAAATCGATGAATGGAGCGACATCAAACGATTTATCGAAAAAAGCTCTGGACGGGGGCTCGCCATTGTAGCGAAAAGGGGAGATGAAAGCATCTCGACCACGGTCTTTCCAGAAGAGGAGACGATAAAAAACCTCTTTGGCGAAGAGATTAGATCCCCCCTCATAGGAATTGTGGCAAGCGGCACGATTACAAAACTGAAATTAACCCCCTTTCGAGCAATTCAAAAGGGGGCAGAAAAGACCTGGGAGGTAACCACGCTCACTATTTTGACCGTGGTCAAATTGATTCAAGGCGTTGTTCCATTAAAAACAGTTGGAGGGCCTATCTTGATCGGTCAGCTGACCGGCGACATTGCCAGAGAGAATCTAACCTACCTCATTCCCTTCATGGCTGTTATAAGTATAAACCTTGCCATCCTAAACCTTATCCCCGTGCCGGTTTTGGATGGCGGCATGATACTTTTCCTCCTCATAGAGCTTATCATCAGAAAGCCCATTAGCATTAAGAAAAGGGAAATGGCCCAGAAAATAGGCTTCTTCATTCTCATAGTCTTGATGGCCTTTGTGTTTTACAATGACCTTGCACGGATATTCGCTAAGTAAGTAACGATTGGAAATCTGGAATCCTCAAGAGAAAATAGGCAATTGAAAAGCGACCATTGAATATCCTTTGCATAAATACCTCAACGGGCCAGTACAGCCTAGCGATTATGGTTGATGAATTTCTTTTGGCCGAATACATCCTACCGTCAGGATCCAGTCGATATAGCGGAATCATGCCTTCACTCGATGACCTGCTTACCAAGGCAGGCCTTATGCCTCAAGAACTTGGCGGCTTAACAGTTGCCCTAGGACCCGGCAGCTTTACCGGTATTCGCATAGGCTTATCGATAATCAAAGGACTCTCTGAATCCCTTGATATACCAGTAGTGGGAGTTCCAACCTTGGAAGCCATGGCAAACCAGCTTTCCTGTTTGAATGAGGATATCTGTCCCCTGATAGCTTCGCGCAAAGGAGAGGTCTTTACTGCCTTGTTTCGGTGGAGTAAACGTGGCGAACTCCTCAGAGTCAAAAAGGATACCTGTATAAAGATAACCGAGATCGCTACGATGCTCGAAGCCAAGACAGTTTTCATAGGGAACAACCTGGCTCAGCAAGGGCCCGTTTTGAAACGGCTGTTGGGGGCAAATACGTTATTGGCATCATCAAATCTGTGGACGCTCAGGGCTTCATCTGTTGGCATGGTGGGGTTAAGACGACTTCGAAAAGGTGAGTCTGACAACTCAAGCGAGCTTGTTCCATTGTATTTGCGAGGAGCTGATATACGTCCACCTAAGAATAAATTCCAGTGAATAACTTCTGCGTGATTACGATAACCAATCCGCTTTTTATCCGATCAACAACGACATTTTGCAGGTTTTTCATATGCTGTATTGACAAATACGGAAATTTATATTAAACGCTACATGGAGAGAAAACTAAACTTTCCAGGGACTTAGGTTGGACACACGAAGAATAAACAACAAACTGCCGATCGCTTGGGAGGGAATTCCTTTTGTGCTCGGTGGAGCAACTCTCACCGCCCTCTTTTTCATGTTGGATCTGCAATTCCTTAGCATCGGTTTGGCCCTGCTAACCCTCTTTATGGCCTATTTTTTTCGAGATCCTGACAGAATTCTTGTGGCTCAGCAGAACGCGGTTCTGACACCAGCAGACGGCAAGATACTAGCAATACGGAACCTTGAAACAGGGGACAATCGATTAGGGGATAAGGCGATAAAGATAAGCATCTTTATGTCGGTCTTTAATGCTCATATCAATCGAATTCCCATTGCTGGGAAGATCAGCCAGTTAGCCTATCATCCTGGTAGGTTCTTTTCAGCCAACTTGGACAAGGCCTCCCTCCATAATGAAAACAATGTGGTAACCTTGGAAACGGATAACCGGAAAAGGATAATTCTCGTTCAGATAGCTGGCCTCATTGCGAGAAGAATTGCCTGCTGGGTAAATACAGGAGACTATGTGTATACCGGTCAGAGGTTTGGCCTGATTCGATTCGGCTCAAGACTCGAGATTTATCTTCCGCCTGACACCGCTATTTCGGTTTCGGTCGGGCAAAAGGTCAAGGCCGGGCAAACGGTACTGGGATACCTGAGCTAACGTGAAAACAGTAAATAGATCAAGGAATACAAAAGGAATATACATCCTGCCTAACCTGTTTACTACCTGCAGCCTCTTCTGTGGATGCTATGCCATTATTGCTGCAACACAGGCAAGGTATGATGCTGCTGCTATTGCCATCCTGATTTCTTCCTTACTCGATGGGTTAGATGGTAAGATTGCCCGTTTCACGAACACAACCAGCCATTTTGGCATTGAATATGATTCTCTGTCGGACCTGGTAGCCTTTGGGGTGGCCCCTGGATTGTTGATTTTTGAGTGGTCCTTAAAACCCTTCGGAAGGTTTGGATGGCTTGCCGTGTTTTTGTACGTTACGTGCGGCGCTTTGAGGCTTGCTCGTTTCAATACTCAAAAAAGTAACCTTGAATCCCATCATTTCAAGGGATTACCGATCCCGGGGGCAGCTGTTTTTATTGCCACTGCTGTCCTCTTCATCAATTCCTTGGGCAACGATTTTGAGCGTCAACCAATCCTGTTCATAAGCGCCATGTATGTGCTGTCATTTCTCATGGTCAGCACAATAGATTATCTCAGCTTTAAGGGTATGGATTTGTTCAGACGCAAGCCCTTTAACGTTCTGGTCGCAACTATCTTGGTTTTTATTGTTGTGGCGTATAAGCCGGCTCTGATGCTGTTCCTCTTTTCAAGTCTGTATATCTTTTCGGGTCCTGCTCAAAGCCTCTTTCGCTTGTTTCGCAAACAAGCGAAGAAGACAAGGCCCCTGATACATTCCTCGCCGGATCCCAGCGAAAAAGGTGTGGAAGGCAAATCATAAAAAAGGGCATGGCATTCAGAACCTTTTTCTGAGGCCGGGGAAAGGGGCTATTATTTCCCGGTGGAATCATGAGAATAACAGGCGGTACGGTTAAAGGTCAGCGACTTGCAAAGGTCAGATGGCCCGATATCAGACCTACTGCTGACATGGTGAGAGGTTCTATCTTTAACATCGTAGGCCAGAACCTGAGCGATCTCCTCGTGTTGGATCTCTTTGCAGGGAGCGGGAGCCTGGGAATAGAATCTCTCAGTAGAGGTGCCAAAAGAGGTGTTTTTATAGATAATTCAAGGAGGGCCCTTGCGATTATAAATAAGAACATCGGCATGTGCGGTTTTAGGGAAGCCTCCATAGTAATCAAAGCAGATTTGCCCAAAGGTCTTCACCAGGTCAAGAATTACGGGTTCGAGCAGTTCGATCTCGTCTTCATGGACCCACCCTATGAGAGCGGATACGTTGAGCCTACAATGATTAAACTGATAGAGGAAAACCTGTTGAATCAAGATGGGGTAATAGTGGTAGAACGATCGACCGGCTCAACCGATTCCTTCCCGTCAAGAATTCAAGATCTCCGGCTGAGGCAAACCAAGATTTACGGATCAACTTCAATAGGCTTCTACGGTTTTCCTCGTCATAAGGGGGAGTAGCATGGGGATAATGGTAATCTATCCGGGTTCGTTTGATCCTATTACCAACGGCCATCTCAGTATTCTGAGAAGGGGCCTTTCCATATTCGATGCCGTAACCATTGCAGTCGCCTCCAATCCCAAGAAGAATACCCTTTTCAGCCTGGAGGAGAGGATGGAAATGATCAAGGAATCAACCAAGAATGATAAGCGGGTGTTCCTCGACTCATTTCATGGCTTGCTCGTTGATTACGTAAAGGATAAAGGGACCAACATCATCTTGAGAGGGATGAGGGCCCTCTCGGACTTTGAGTATGAGTTTCAGATGTCTTTGATGAACAGAAGGTTAGACAGAAATATTCAAACGATTTTCATGATGACCGACTATAAATGGCTCTATACCAGTTCCACTATAATAAAAGAGGCTGCTAGTTACGGAGGAGCAATCAAGGGTCTCGTGCCCGATATCGTTTGCCAAAAACTCAAAGAGAAGTTCGGTTACGAATTCTAAATGTGCAGGCTAGATGCCTTGTTTGATATGTGCTATACGGGTTAGCTGGAGCCAACTGGGGTGTACACCATTGGTCAAGCAGGTTCCCAAGATCCATCATAGAATTTCCGAATAGAAGCACTAAGGAGGATAGAGACATGGCCTTAACCAAAGAAAAAATCACGGACAGTATTTATAACCAGGTGGGTCTTAGCAAGACTCAATCCAGAAGGGTTGTTGAGAGTCTCCTAGATATCATGAAGCACACGCTGGAAAAAGGAGAAGATCTCCTTCTTAGCGGTTTCGGAAAGTTCTTAGTAAAAGACAAGGCTGCTCGAAGGGGTAGGAATCCTCAGACCAAGGAAGACCTCCAACTAAAGGCCCGTAGAGTAGTGGTTTTCAGAACATCGGGGGTTCTCAGGAAGAAAATCAACCAAAAGGGTTAGAGGGCTACAATAAAGGTCTCTGAAAAACCAAGGTATTCCAATTCCTTCACTAGGCGGCCTGCTTCTGTCAAGCTTTCAGAGAGTGAAACTCTAACCCGGTAAAAGGTCCCCGAATTGAGGGTCACATGCGGTGTTATCGAAACATAATCAAATATCACTCTGAGGCGCGCTGCCAATCGCTTGGCATTTTCTCTTTCCCGAAAAGCGCCAACCTGGATGGTAAATCTTCCCTTATTAAAATCCGGTGCCTCCACAAGAGGCTTACGAGCAGTACCGGCCCTCACCGTGCCAACCTTCCTTGACAAAGCGGTCAAGCGCACGCGTGCTGTTCCAGGACCGACCAACCCGATCTTTTTTGCTGCCCCATAGGACAGATCGACAATCCTCTGCTTAACGAAGGGACCCCGATCATTAATCCGTACGACAACCTCCTTTGAATTAGACAGATTTTCCACTCTTACCCGTGTACCGAAAGGCAAGGTCGTATGGGCAGCAGTAACATCATACATATTGTAAATCTCGCCGCTCGAGGTCTTCTTGCCATGGAATTTCCTGCCATACCAAGAGGCGACGCCCTCCTGGACAAAACCTTCCCCGCTGGGAAGCGGGTAGTAGGATACGCCATCAACCGAATAGGGTTTGGTGGTTTCCGGCAGAACTACGGATGGCTTTGTGTATGTGGTACTCGGCATTCGCCGCTTGCTCACGCCGCAACTACACAGAGCAAGCGAGACGAATAACACAATCAACAATTTGCGCATGTTCACTGTCTTCCGGCGTTCAAACAATACTCAAAGCCCTGGTGTTCGCATTTCTTTTGGCATCAACTGCCCAGTCCATCAACAGTTCTTCCACACCGGCTTCCGTTTGTCCAAGAATGCCTGTAATCCTTCCTGGGCATCCGCAGTCTTCATCAATTCATTCAGGTATATATCCTCAATAGCCTTGAGCGAAGGTTCAAGGTCATCCATGAGGCCGACCTTGATCGTCTTCTTGGCAATCCTAATGACTTCAGCACTCAGAGACAAGTAGGGCTTTATGAAGCTTTCGGTTTCTTGCGACAAATCACCTTTTGCTACCGTCTTGTTGATAAGGCCCATTTCCAGAGCCTCCTGGGCTGAGATAATGCGCCCCGATAGAATAAGATCGTTCGCTGCCTTTCTCCCGATAATCCTCGGCATCACCTGAGCGGCGATCGGCGGCAGCACCCCTACCTGTATCTCCGGCTGGCCGAATTTGGCCGTTTCATCTGCGATCACCAGGTCACAGAAGATGGCCAACTCACATCCGCCGCCTAAGCACGATCCGAAAACCGACGCCACCGTAACAGCACCTAAGGCCTCCATCAGTCGAAACATACCGTGAAAGCTTTCGATCATCTTGGGCGCAAGGTCTCCCATGTGTTCTCCCACGTCAACACCTGCAGAAAAGCATTTTCCCTCGGCATCAAAAAGGACGACCTTGAGATCCTTTTCTTCGATCCAACCGCGCAGGGTGTCGTTGATTTCATCCATCATCTCAATGTTGAATACATTAACAGGAGGTTTCTTTAAGGTGATAGTGCCGAGCCCTCCGTCAATGTTGACGCCGATATGTTTCATCATTTCCTCCTTTCTCCTGGTAATCCATTAAGTTAGCCGTCTGGATTTCCCCTAGTAATTACTCAGCCAAGGGGAGAAAACACTACCTTTATACTTGAAATTGTGACCACGATCAACTCCCTGTTGAACGCATGCCTCTTTTTGCGGTTTGCCTGAGCTCTCAAAAAAAAAGAATCCAGAAGTTCCCTTCCGGATTCTTTTCTTATAAGCTCCTTGCTAATGGCCTAGCTTACTTCTGAGGCTTTCCTAGCACAGCTTCAAAAAGCTCACCATCGTAAGGATGCCCCTTGGCAAGCATTTGCCTCAGCTTGATAATATCCACATCAGTGGTCCCGGTAATCCTCTTTGTGTTAAAGGCACTCATGCCCATATCGAATTCGCCATATGCAGAGGCATTTGCCGCCCACCACATGATGGATTCGGCCTTTGTTCGCTCCCAAGCAACCTTTTTCGTTGCTCGAATCATTTGATAAGACATTGCAACCTGCTGCGGGAAGAGATTTGCAAAGGTCCACGCCATATCCATACATGCCTTATCCAGCAAAGATCGGTCTCTTGGAAGCTCCTTGAGCAGTGCCTTGCCTTCCTTTCCCGCTTCTCCAGCCTTGAACTCACCGTACACGATCTCGCCATTCTCAACCCATTTGTCCGTAATAACAGCGGGATTTCGGATGAATTCACCGTCTTTCTTGAGCACTGGCACGACCTTGTAAACATAATTCTTGCGGAGCATCTTGTAAGCGCTCCACTGCTCGCAAGAAACCGCGTTCCACATGGCATCCTGCATCGTCATCTCGATAGGCTTGAACTGGCAGGCACCACCCATCGCTGTCGAACCGTGGAGCGGGCCAACCTGGCCGAATGTCGCACAGTCAGAGGCAACAGTAAGGTCACATACGCCGCCTATTTCTTCTCCACCGCCGATGCTCATCCCGTTGGCGCACCGTATAAAGGGCTTTGTTGACGTCCAAACCGTATCAAAAGCACGCCAGTACACGGACATGTATTCCTGACAATCGAGCGGCCTCATGACGTAATATTCACTGTACTCGGGCACATTTCCCCCAGTACAGAATGCCCGTGTCCCCGCCCCAGTCAAAACAACACAGACAATGCTTGGGTCGTGAGAGGCCTTGTCAAAGGCAGCAGCAGTGGCGTGAAGCATCTCAAGGGTATATGAGTTATACTGTTTCTCGTTGTCCAAGGTAATCCAGCCCACGTAGAGGTCCGGAACCTCTTTGCCTTCAGGATCCAGCAAGGGTTTCTTCTCAAGCGTAGTCCTCGGTGGCTCTGGCGCATTCAGGTACTTCTCATCGTACATCTGATGATCTACCTTTTTCTCCTTTGGTGCACGTGGTATCCAATCTAATGCCATAATAATTCCTCCTTTTCTATGGTTAATGTTTGTCCTAAAAGTCAGGCGTTAAGACTATTCTCTTTGCAGGCGAACCTGCTTTATGTACCTCAGCAAAGGTCTCGGCAATAGTGCTCATGGGACGCGTTTCCACAAACGGTCCAATGTCTATCTTCTTGTCCAAGACCATGTCGAGGACTATCGGGTAGTATTCAGGCAAGCAGCCCCAGGTTCCGATGATCTCGGCATCAAATGCCATCAAACGACCAAGCATGTATTCTGTTCTGGCCAGTCCATATCCAACCACGATGAGCTTTCCCGTAAAGCCAACCAGGGAGAGGGCTATCTCCTGACCGGCCTTCACTCCTGAAACCTCGAATATCTTCCAACCGTAATTTGGAAATCCTTGTTCCTTTGACAGTCCCCGGAACTCCTTGACGACATCCTTAACCTCCTTATCAGCAGAGCTGATGACAAAATCTGCACCGTACGAGAGGGCCCTCTTGAGCTTCTCGGGGTTTCTGGCAATACCGATAACCGCCTTGGCACCCAATGCCTTGGCGACCTGGCCCATATACTGCCCCACTCCGCCGGTAATACCTATGATAACCACGTAATCTCCGGGCTTGAGGTCTGCCCTGGCAGCAGCCTGATACGGCGTAGTTGCCGCATCAGCGACCACCGCAAGGTGTGCTAAAGGCAAGCCCTTCTTGTCCTTCACCTCACAAAGGTCTACACTCGGCACCGGAATATGACTCGAGAAGCCA
>CP070657.1:2089903-2108162 GCA_020355085.1 Deltaproteobacteria bacterium | reverse complement strand
AAATAGATCATTGCAAAAGCTAATCTTTTCCTCTTCCAAGGTGATGTCACCATGTTTCTTCAGGAGCGTGTACCCGAATGGTGGTTGATTAGGGTGGTGAGGCATTCCCGGGAAAATAGGTTGACCCAGATCAATTACCCGCCCCTTATTCAATAATTCATTTGCGTAACCGCTGAGCATGATACATCCTCCTGTTTTTTAGTTCGTGTTTCCGCAAGGCCATATATCGAACAGCATTCGAACAATGAAACGAATAAATCGCACTTTATGTCCTGCTGCTTTTTAAGAAGCTATTGGCGATAATTAACCTCTGAACCTCTGAGGTCCCTTCATAAATCCGAAGTGCCCTGATTTCACGATAGAGACGCTCGATTGCTGAACCGTGCATCACCCCTGTGCCGCCGTGTATTTGGACACCCTGATCCACTGCACGAAATGCTGCCTCTGTGGCAAAGAATTTTGCCATAGAGGCCTGCCTTGTGACATTGGTTTCCCCCCTGTCCTTCAGGATGGCTGCCCTATAGACCAGCGCCCTTGCAGCATCCAGCTCGGTTGCCATTTCCGCCAGTTTCAGTTGTATGGCCTGGAATGTGGCAATAGTGCTCCCGAACTGGGTCCTCTTTTTTGCATAATTAAATGCAATATCGAATGCTGCCTGTCCGATGCCAACTGCTGCTGCTCCCACGGACATACGAAATACGTCCAAAGTCCTCATGGCAATTTTATAGCCATCACCCACCTTGCCCAAAAGGTTTTCCTTGGGGATAGCACAGTCATCAAAACTCAACTCCACGAGATCGTGAGGTGCGAGCATCTTGAGCCTTTTGGTTATGATAAAACCCTTGATCCCCTTTTCAACAATAAAAGCAGATATTGCCCGGGGATTATCGGCCAGAGGTGTTTTAACAAAGGCAACCATAATGTGTGCCGCATGCCCATTGGAGATAAACCGTTTCCTTCCATTTAGGATGAATCCATCCGGCTCCTGTCGAGCCGCGCTTTTCATCCCATTGACATCGCTTCCGGCTTCCGGTTCTGTTAGGGCATAGGTAGTGAGCAACTCCCCACGGCCGATCTTCGGGAGGTATTTAGCTTTTTGCCTTTGATTGCCAGCCATAAATATGGGATAACTGCCTAGCCCTTGCATTGCCAAAGTGACATCAGCGGGGCAATAGACCCCTGCAAGCTCCTCCCTCGCCAGACATATCGGAAGGGCCTTAACCCCTCTCCCCCCTAGCTCCTCGGGGAGCAGAAGCTGAAAGAGCCCGGCATCCGCCATGGCTTTTATCATTTCCGAAGGGATATCGTCGGTTTCCCCATATTTTTTCGATATGCGGGTGAGTTTTTCACTGGAGAACTTTCGACAGTGTTCTTTGAAACTCTTCTGTTCAGCTGATAGCATAAAATCCATATAGCGACCCCTCTTCTGCACCAAGCGGCCTTCTAAGCCTTCCATTTGGCTCGAAGCACTTTCTTATCCACCTTGCCGCTTGAGGTGGTTGGGAGTTCATCCACAAATATACACCTTTTCGGACGCTTGTACCTCGCCAGCTCATCGCTCTCCACACAGTATTCATCGATTTCTTCTTCGGTAAGGGTTTCGTCCGCTTTCACAATAACCGCGGTTACCACTTCACCCCACGTATCGTGAGGAGTGCCGATTACGGCAACGTTCTGCACCTTTTTATGTTTCGACAGGAGGTTCTCCACCTCCAGTGGATAGATATTCTCTCCACCTGAGATGATCATATCGTCCTCACGCTCTACGAAATAGAGATATCCATCTTCATCCATTCTTCCCAGATCTCCGGTAAAATACCACTCCCCCTTTTTCACCTCCTTTGTCTTCTCAGGCAGATGCCAGTATTCCTTCATCACACAGGGTGACCGAACGATAATCTCACCCACATGGCCTTTGTTGACCTCCGTATCCGGATTGCCTGTATTCGGCTCCACAATTCGAACAAATGTCTTTGGAAGTGCCCTGCCGACTGAGCCGAGGTGCTGATCGTGTTCTTCCGGATAGATGGCTGACACTGAATCGAGTTCGGTCATGCCATAGGCATTCACGAGATCTATGTTCCCAAAGATGTCCCTTATTTTATAGAAAAGCCCTGATGAGAGAGGAGCGCCTGAGTACTGAATTGCCCGGAGGTTGGTTAGATTAAATTCTTTTATGTTCTCAAGCGAGGTGATCATGTTTAGGTGTGTCGGGGTTGCCCACATCACCGTGATCCCGAAGTCCTCGACCCACCTCAGCGTACTAATGGCATCGAATTGTCTTTCGATAACATTGCTTCCTCCCATGCACAGGGTGGGCAAGAAATTCGAGAGAAGAGGGCCTATGTGATAGAGAGGGCCGAGGGCTATAGACCGATCAAGGGGGGTGATCCTCGCGGGACGGGTCCAGGCTTCACTGGCACAGAGCACTCCCCTGTGAGTATGGACGGTCCCTTTGGGCCTGCCTGTGGTGCCGCTCGTGTACATAATCATGGCTATATCTTCCTCTGAGGCGGCTCTCTTAACATCTATCTCTTTACCCTTTTCAGTAAGCTCCTTGAATGACTGTGCATACCCTGGCTTCTCTTCGCCGGTATAGATGTATGTTTGAACGTATTTCAGTTTATCCCTGATCCTCTCGATTGCCTCCCGCTCTTCCTCGTCGAAGATCACTACCTTTGCTGCACAGTCATCCAGAATGTACCTGAGCTCTTCAGGCGAGAGGCGATAGTTTAAGGGCACAAAGATGCCCCCTATCTTTGAGGTTGCGAAGAAGGATGAGGGAAGCTCAATTTCATCTCTCAATATAACGGCTACCCTATCGCCTTTCTTTATCCCATGTTCCATCAGGGAATTCACAAATCGTATCACTCTGGTCTTCCACTCCGACCAGATCAATGAGACATGCTTATCCGGATCTATCAAAGCGACTCTATGTGGAGATCGTTCCGCATTGATATCCAATAGGTCTCCCACATTAGGTTGAAATTCAGCCATGTCCCTCCTCTCTTTCCCGTTGAGGTTAGCGACATCAAGGCTGGGTAGGTGTGCAATCAGAGCACCGTCCTTCCTCCATCTACAAAGATAGTCTGTCCTGTGATAAAGTTGGATGCCTCTGAGGCTAGGAATACCACAGGGCCTATTACGTCGCCTGCCTCACCCACTCTCTTTAAAGGTGTAAAGGACAGTATATTCGCCAGTGTTTCCGGATTGCTCAGGCGGTCCTTTGCTAAAGGTGTTGCAAGGTACCCTGGTGCGATACAGTTGACAAAGATGTTATAGGGGGCCAGTTCCTCGGCAAATGCCTTGGTGAACATAATAATCCCCGCTTTGGTGCCTGCATATACCGAGTTGGGGATACCGGGTCGGAGCAGAAGGCCAGCTGCTGAGGCAATGTTGATAATTTTACCTCCTCCTCTTGAACGCATCTCCTTAGCTACGATTTGGCTGGCAAAATAGACCCCCCTAAAATTCACGCTGGAGACAAAGTCGAATTCCTCAGGGGTTATCTCCAGCAGGGGCTTATGTACGTTTACCCCGGCGTTATTTACCAGGCAATCGATCCGGCCGAAATTTGCAATGGCTTTCTGAACCATTTCTTCAATGCAGTGGGTCTTGGCTACATCCGTCTTAAGGGGAAAGGCCTTATGGCCCGTCTCCTCGATTTCCTTTGCCGTTTGCTCAACTCCCTCTACGTTGAGATCCGCCACCGCAACATCGGCTCCCGCGTGGGCAAGTCCCAGTGAGATCCACTTTCCCAGGCCCTGAGCTGCTCCTGTAACTAATGAGACCTTTCCCTCCAGAGTCATCTTCGGGTAGTCAATTTTTTCCATCATTTTACTCCTCTGCAAGGCAGTTTTTTCGTTTTCCACCACCAGATCAGCGACGAAATCAGGTAAGATCACCCCAGTCCTTGAAATTGCAGCCGACTTCATTGTAAATCATGGACGGCAAATTTCTTGTCCCTTCTCGTTTCCCCATCCTGACAGAATGCTCCCTAAATTTGTTCGCAGTGTTAAGCAATATGTACCGTTATTTCGAAGTCGTACTATTGGTCTGATATTCTTGGCTTCCAGATCTCAGTATCCTTTTCAAAGCTTTGCCTGAGGGATTTCGTGGGATTGAGGAGATAAAGGCTACTTGTGTTGGCTTCTTATAGCTCGCCAGATGTTTCTTACAAAAATCAATAATCCCTTTTTCAGTTACTATTTCACCTTCCCTTAGAACTAAAAAAGCCTTCACTGTTTCCCCCCAGGTCGAATCGGGAATACCAACCACGGCTACATCGGCAATTGCCGGGTGTCGCAAGATAACCTCTTCAATCTCCCTTGGATAGATGTTCTCCCCACCGCTTACAATCATATCTTTCTTTCTGTCCACAATATAGAAGTAGCCTTCTTCGTCTACCGTGGCCAGATCTCCCGTATACAACCATCCGCCCTTTATTGCCTCTTCGGTTGCTTCCGGGTTTTTGTAGTAGCCCTGCATTACATTGGGGCCCTTGCAAACTACTTCCCCCACCTGGTTTGGAGGTAAAGGCATGCCCCCTTCGTCAACTACCCTGGCATGGAGAAAGGGTGCGGGAAGTCCTACTGAACCAGGTTTTCTGAAAGAGTCTTCACCTTTTAGGGTAGTAATGGTTGGGGAAGCCTCCGTACACCCATAGAGATCGTAGACACCATGGGCCTTGGGAAAGACTTCAACAAGGCGCATCTTTATTTCCTGGGGTAATATGGCTGCCCCTGCCGTACATTTGGTTATGGACCGGGTGTCAAACTGTTCCAGTCTTGGATGCTGGAGCAAAGAATTGAACATAGCTGGCGAGCCGGAGATGACATTCGCTCTCTCCTTTTCAATATAGCTTAAGACCATCTCCGGGTCGAATTTCCTGATCATGATGCTTGTTCCGCCCAGAGCGACTTGAACGGTAAAATGGTTGTTCAAGGCTGCTGTGTGATAGAGAGGCCCTATAATGAGGGAGATCTCCCCGGCGCGATGCTCCCTTGTCAAGATGGTATTCATTAGATTCCAGAATATGTTGCCATGGGTAATCACCGCCCCTTTTGGTTTCCCGGTCGTGCCCGAGGTATACATGATTTGGCAGGGATCGTTTTCCCCTATTTCAACTTCCGGCTCTTCAGGTTCCCCCGAACGGAGAAATGTTTCATAGTCATGGGAGACCCCCCGTACTCCTGCATCCACCCCAACAAAATGTTCTACAGACTGCAGCCTTTGAGAGACACCGGCAATAGTATCCTGGAGCTCTTTGGCAAAAAAGAAGATGCTGCACCCTGAATCGTTGATAATATATTCGATTTCCTCGTCAACAAAGCGAAAGTTAACCGGCGTCGCGATAGCCCCTAATTTGAGGGTAGCAAAGTACACTTCCGCGAAGTGATGGGTATTGAAAAACATGAGGGCCACCCGATCCCCCTTTCGGAGACCGTATAGACTCATTGCAAATGCCAGTCGATTAACCCGCTCATTGAAGGATTTGTATGAAAAACTCTTCTTATTGGAGATTACGGCTGTTCTATCTGGATAATTGTTTGCGCTATTTACCAAGAGATAGGCAACGTTCATCTCTGCATCCAACACGAAGACCTAAGGTTATTAAGGGTGGATAGAGACTCTAGAATTCCAAAATGGTGATGGCCCGACCGACTTCCCTTTGTTGGTCAATTCTATGATTATGCTCTGCATATACAGGATGTCTTTGCTTTTGGCCTCTATTGAGACAATCATAGTTTTATTAGGTATTGAGCGTTAATTAAAGAAAGACCAATGAAAGAGAGATGTATAGAAAGCTCTCGGTCGCAGATGCTGTATCACCTCTTTGTTGTTTCTATGATTTGTCTCAGAAGGTTCTCTTTTGACGTAATTATTCTCGGGAACAACCTAGTGGAGCTTTAGCCCACCAACCTGTTTTCTGTGGTCTTCATCAGTTAGCCGGGGAGTGATGTCTCACCAGAGGCAGTGCAGTAAGCCGAGTGTCTAAGGCCGGCCTGAAGGTCACTTTTCTCGGAAGCCACTTCACCTCTCTTTGGTGCAAAAGGAGAATATCAAGATTCTCAAGTACAGTCAAGTTAACGTTTTATCAGTTTCAGAAGAAAGCTCATGGGATAGGGTTAGGTATGATTTTCGGTTTGGGCGTCTTTGATACCTTGCATGATCAGTCAACACGTTTGTCTTCTGTTCTCATGATGAGGTAGTTTTGTGCTGAAGTTAACTGCACGACAATGTTGGATGCAATACAGTGGGGTTACTGGAAAATGGGCGCAGTAGGTAAGAATAGAATAGGCTTGTTCGAGGTTATGAAGCATAAAGATGGCAAGAGACTACTTATTTCCATGCTGGCCAAAGGGAAAAGTCCGCGTCGATGCACAAAAGCGGGTCTAATTACAGGGAAAAAAATGAACTGCCATATCAAGGGCATAGAAGGTCTTTATAGTTGGCACCTCTGATCGGGGAACAAAAAGCTCATTCCTGGAAAACCTAGAATAATCAGAACCTTTGATGCAGGAAAAGGGTGAATCTATTCCTCGGCATAGCGCTTGATGCCCTCTACATAGAGGTCATTTCCCTTGGTATCGTTGACTACCGTGACGGGGACTTCCTCGGTGATGATACACTTCTCCAGGTAGCCGCATCCACCTCCTCCGTATTCGTTGGGGATGTTGATCCCGATAAAGCCCAGTTCGGCGGCTTTGGTAACCAGATCTCGCGGGTATTTCTCCTGCCGGTCGCACTCTTGGGCAATATTGGGGAATTCGCCCTCCGCGAATCTGCGGGCAGCTTTCTTAATATCCCGCTGCTCCTTACTCAAATCAAAGTCCATGATCTTTGTTTCTCGTTTTTAGGTGCGGATGATAACATCCTTAGTGAAGGCATAGAGGCCTACCGCAATGAGGGCCCCGACAAAACACAAGAAAAAGGCCATACGATAGGCCATACCCGGAGCGAGAGAAGCAAGGTACCCGCTCTCCAAGATCCTCCCAAAGCCATGGATAAATATACCCGCTCCCATCATGGTAAAGAAATTGATGCCTGTCATGGCGGTGCCGGACATATGGGATGGAAACAGTTCTTTGATGTGGGCATACATGATCTGGCCGAAGGCGCTACCAAATCCGATAGCGAAAAAGATGAGACTCAGCCGTATGGCACTGTCGTGCCGGTAAAGGGGCAACGCCAAGAGTCCTAGTGCCATGGTTCCTAGGCCCACAATGAGGGTTGTTTTTCGAGTTCGCAGTAACCTGTCGGAGAGGAAACCACTAAATGGTGAACCAGCTACATATCCAATGTTTAACACCAGGAGGATATTTCCTGTAGCCATGGGTGATATGCACAGTATGGTCATCAGGAAAGGCCCGGCCCATAAAGCCTGAACTGCTGTGGTGGTACCGTATCGCAAAAACGTGGCCCCTGAAATGAGCCAGTAGTTGGGGCTGGTGAAGATCGACTTCATTGAATCGAACGAAGACGTGCCACCTCTTTTTCTCTTTTCTAATTCAGGAGCGGCCCTGCCGTGATCGGGTCTGTCCCGGACGACAAGAAAGAAGCACACTGCCAGGATGGCTGTAATGACCCCCATAACGGAAAAGCTGGCCCGCCAACCAATTGCGTCCACCATTAAAACTAACGCCGAAGTTGCCCACATGTTTCCCAAGGTGCCAACCGCAAGCAAGAGGCCTGAAACCGTGGCAAAGTAATTCGGGCGAAACCATTCCGTAAAAAGCTTCAGGGGGCCAATCAAATTGGATGCCATACCGATTCCAAGCAGGACTCTTCCGGCTATCAGTCCATTGATGCCGGTGCTTCCGGCAAAAACCATGGACCCCGCACTCCCGATAAGGGAAAAGACCGGCATTACTATTCTTGCTCCGAATTTGTCGAGTAGAAGGCCAATGGGAATCTGGATAAGGGCGAAGGCATAAAAAAAGGCCGCTGCTAAGATCCCCAACTGATCGGGTGAGAGTTGCATTTCACTTGTCAACTGAGGGGAGATAACGGCGCCTGACATCCGATAAAAATTGGACAGGAAGAACAGTAGGGCACATGCCCCAACGATAAGCACCTTCCTCTGTTCATTAGTCATGCTTGGAACCTGAAAAAGACCTTGATTGATTCCGGATGTTGATGGATAGTCTGCATCTGATACTGTCACCTATGGTCATTACGGGCGAGTGAAGGGAACAGGTGCAAGAATAAAACTGCTTTTGCAAGGCTCATCTAAAGCGAGCCGTCGGCATGCTAAATGGTAGAGCAGCCCTCATATTCATCAACGCTCACGAGATTAGTGTTAGGCCTTTGCAGCTATTCGCCCCCGCTGAGTTATTAAAGGACACACGGAGAGGAGCGCGGTTGCGCCGTGATTTGATAGGGCACCCACAAGGGCGGGCTATTCCTCGGCATAGCGCTTGATGCCCTCTACATAGAGGTCATTTCCCTTGGTATCGTTGACTACGGTTACGGGGAAATCCTCTACCTCCAGTCTCCTGATCGCTTCGGGACCTAAATCGGGATACGCAATGATCTCGGCCTTCTTGATTCTCTTGGCGATCAGTGCTCCCGCCCCGCCGGTGGCACCGAAATAGACTGCCTTGTATTGCTTCATGGCGTCCATAACCGCTTGGGAACGGTTTCCCTTGCCGATCATCCCTTTCAGGCCCAGTTCGATCAGTTTTGGGGCAAACGAGTCCATTCGATAGCTGGTAGTGGGGCCTGCAGAGCCGATGGGTTTCCCCGGTTTCGCAGGGGTGGGCCCGACATAATAGATTACCTGGCCCTGGATATCAACGGGGAGTTCTTTTCCGTCTGCTATGAGGTCAAACAGCCTCTTATGGGCCGCATCCCTTCCGGTGTATAAGACACCGCTCAGCAGTACCTTATCGCCGATATTCAATTTTTCCACATCCTGGGTGGACAAGGGGGTTGTCAGCCTGATTTCCTTGGACATCATATCCTCCGCAATCCCATGTTCGTTGCGTTTCTCGGGCTTATCCAGGGGATAGGGCACAAACACGCATTCCGAGCAGCCCCAACACGTCGAATTTCCAGCTGGGCTGGGGCGATTTCGTGGGTGCCTTCTCCGGACGTCTTTGTTCCTTAATAGGACCGGATTTTTTCAAAACGGACAACCGACAACGGACAACAAGCAGCATGTGTTATATCACTGCCTCTTTGTGCCTGGCTGCGTGACACTGGATGTTTACTGCTAGGGGCAGGCTTGCAATATGGCAGGATTCCATCTCGAGGAACACGTCGAGCGAGGTGGTCGTACCGCCATAACCCATGGGACCGATACCAAGCCTTGTGATTCTTGCAAGGATCTCTATCTCAATCTTGGCCAGTTCCGGATCCGGATTCCTATCTCCCAGGTTTCGCAACAGGGCTTTCTTGGCGAGCAGCGCAGATCTTTCAAACGTACCACCGATACCTATACCGATGATCGTGGGAGGACAGGGATTGGAGCCTGACTCCTTCACCCTGTTTACCACGAAATCCATGACCCCTTCCATGCCCGATGCCGGGGTCAGCATGGTTACCCTGCTCATGTTCTCGCTACCGCCTCCCTTTGGGGCCACTATAATCCGTATCTTGTCTCCCGGAACGATGTCCAGGTGCACAACAGCAGGCGTATTGTCGCCGGTGTTCTCTCTGGTGATCGGATTGCACGCCGATTTCCTCAGAAAACCCTCTGCGTAACCCTGCCTGACACCGTTATTGATGGCCTCTTTCAGGTCACCGCCGATGATGTGGACATCTTGACCGATTTCCGTGAACACCACTGCAAGACCGCAGTCCTGGCAGAGGGGGGCCATTTCTTCCCGGGCGATCCGGGCATTATCCTTCAATTCCTTAAGGATCTCCTTGCCGGTGTCCGATTTCTCATGTTCCAGGGCCTGATCAAAGGCACGAAGGACGTCGTCTCCGAGATAGTAGTTGGCTTCCATACAAAGGTCCTTGACCGTTTCGGTAATCAGTTGAGCGGAAATCTCTCTGACCATTTTCCTTTCTCCTCACATACGGGGGCTATTGGAGCAAGTGTCCGGTGACTTATAGGATGGTTCAAGCCGGGTTATCTTCGCGGCATTCTCAACTGCCAGAGCTTCCTCATGTCCATCATTTCTCGTCTTCCCGCTAGTCCCCACAGATTGGCCGTGCGAGTGCTCGTTGCATCTCCGTGTATCAAGGCCCGCGTCCTTTTGCGCCTGCCGATGGTACTGGTTGTGCCCGAGGCGGTAGCCTTCCGTTTTTCCATGGTAGCAATAGTCCTTTGTCGGTACCCTAAACGGGGATATTTCCGTGTTTCTTTGCCGGTCGTGTTTCCCGCTTGGTGAAGAGCATCTCCAGGGCACTGATGATGTGCTGCCTTGTCTCGTTGGGCAGGATGACTGCATCCACAAATCCTCTGGAGGCCGCTATGTACGGGTTGGAAAAATGATCTCGATACTCGCTGGTCTTTTCCTCGCGCTTGGCGCTGGGGTCGTCTGCCCCCTGAATCTCTTTCCTGTGAACGATCTCGGCGGCCTGCTCTGCACCCATGACCGCGATTTCGGCCGTAGGCCAGGCGAGCACATAATCACTTCCCAAGGGCTTTCCGCACATGGCCAGAAAGGCCCCACCATAGTCCTTTCTGGTTATCACGGTTATCTTGGGAACGGTGGCCTCGCTGTAACACCAAAGGAGCTTGGCGCCATGTCGGATAATGCCTCCCCATTCCTGGTTGCTGCCCGGAAGATAACCCGGCACATCAACAAGGGTAACAAGGGGTATATTGAAGGCATCGCAAAACCGAATGAACCGGGTTGCCTTATCCGACGCGTTAACATCCAGGCACCCGGCCAGGAACTTGGGCTGATTGGCGATGATGCCCACAGTTCTCCCGTCGAGGCGGGCAAAACAGACAATCATGTTCTTGGCGTAATGCTCGTGAGGTTCTAAGATCTGTCCTCTGTCCACGATGGAGTGAATAACGTCTTTCATGTCATAATGGGACCTTGGATTGTCCGGTATTATGGTGTCGAGGCCAGGATCGGTTCGATGAGGATCGTCTCCCTGATCAACGCGTGGAGGATCTTCCATATTGTTCGACGGCAGATACGTGAGCATTTCCCTGATCATCTCGATACAATGGGCATCGCTTTCACAGGCAAAATGGGCGACCCCGCTTTTCGTGTTGTGCACCATGGCTCCACCCAGATCCTCGAAGCTGATTTCCTCCCCGATGGTTGCCTTGATTACCGCAGGGCCCGTGATAAACATGTGACTGCTTTTCTTGGTCATGAATATCCAGTCTGTCATGGCAGGGGAATACACGGCACCTCCTGCGGTAGGGCCCATGATGGCTGAGATCTGGGGGATGACGCCGGAAGCACACGAGTTTCGGTAGAAGATGTCGCCGTAACCGGCGAGGGAGTCGACACCCTCCTGAATTCGTGCCCCCCCTGAGTCGTTGAAGCCAATGATAGGGGCACCGGTCTTGAGCGCCAGATCCATGACCTTGCATATCTTTTTGGCATGCATCTCTCCCAGGGTACCGGCCAGGGCTGTGAAATCCTGCGAATAGGCAAAGGCCAAGCTTCCGTTTACGGTACCGTGTCCGGTGATCACCCCTTCTCCGGGGATAAAGGTCTGGGGCATATCGAAGTCGGTGCAGCGATGTCTCACGAACATGTCCAGCTCCCGGAAGCTGCCAGAATCAAACAGGAGATCGATCCTTTCACGAGCGGTGAGCTTGCCCCGCTCATGCTGCTTGTCTATTTGTTTAGGCCCGCCCATGGCGAGCTCTTTTTCCTTTCTCGCTTGAAGCTCTTTCAGTTTATCTGCAGTGGTATCCATTAAAACCTCCTCCTCCACTCAACGCACTTCCATCATCCCGCCATCCTCGCCACCTGGGCAAACCCCGCAGGGTCGCTGACAGCCATCTCGGCAAGGATCTTGCGGTCGATTTCAATGCCTGCCTTGTGTAGGCCTCCCATGAGCATGCTGTAGGAGAGCCCGTTTTCCCTGGCAGCTGCGTTGATCCTGATAATCCACAGCCTCCTGAAATCGCCCTTTCGCTTCTTACGGTCCCGGTAGGCATACTGGCGGGATCGCATGACCGCCACGGTGGCGGTTTTTACCAGGCGTCGGTTGCCGCCGCGGAATCCCTTGGCAGCCTTGAGGATCTTCTTTCTCCTCCTCCTGGACTGGGGTATGTTGCTTGCTCGTGGCATGATCTAGTTCCTTATCGTTATATCAGGGTAAAAGCAGAGCGCTTACAGGGAGGGAACCAGACGCTCGATCTGGGCCCGGTTGGTCTTATCGAGCAGGGTTGCCTTCCTGAGGTTACGCTTTCGTTTGGAGCTCTTTTTGGTCAGGATGTGACTGGCGTAGGCCTTGTTTCGTACCAGCTTTCCCCCGCCGGTTCGCTTGAAGCGTTTTGCTGCCCCCTTGTTGGTCTTTAGTTTTGGCATAGTAGCCTTATCCTCCTGATTTCGGCACGACAAACATGGAGAGGTCCCGTCCCTGCATCTTAGGGGCGCTCTCAACCGTGCCGATGTCTTCAATCTGTTTGATGACCTCGTTGAGCAGGTTGAGCCCCAGCTCGGTATGGAATCGTTCCCTGCCCCTGAAGATCATGGAGACCTTGACCTTGTCGCCGTTGGTCAAAAACCGCCGGATGTTCCTCACCTTGACCCCCACATCGTGTTCCGCGGTCAGGGGACGGAGCTTTACCTCCTTGAGGTGCTGGGATTTGGTCTTGCCCTTGGTCTTCTTGGCGCTTTGGTACCTGAGCTTGCCGTAGTCCATGATGCGGCAGACCGGGGGGTCTGCATTGGGGGCTACCTCAACCAGATCGAGGCTTTCCTCCTGGGCACCGATCAGGGCCTCTTTGATGGTGACAATGCCGATCTGTGTTCCGTCTGATGCAATCAATCGTACCCGGGGGGCCCTGATCTGCTCGTTGACCCGTACCTCAGCTCTTTTGTTAATCGCTACCTCCTTGCTTGTGTGTCGTCGGTGATTCTGGTTATGAGCTCCTCAGGTGGCATGGGAGGGAGGTTTCGCCCATCCCGCAGCCTGACCGTTACCGTGCCGGTTTCCACCTCTTTGTCTCCGATAACCACCATGTACGGTATCTTGTTGACCTGGGCCTCCCTCACCTTAAAGCTGAGCTTCTCATTTCGGAAGTCGTTTTCCACCCTGATTCCTGCCTCGGAGAGGATCTTGTTTATTTTTTCCCCATAGGGGATGTTTCGATCGGTTATGGTCAAGAGCACCGCCTGCACGGGAGCCAGCCAGACTGGGAAGGCCCCGCCATAATGCTCGATAAGAATGCCAAAGAAGCGCTCCAGGGAACCGAGAAGGGCCCGATGCACCATGTAGGGCCTGTGTTCCTGCCCATCCGGCCCGACAAAGGTCATGTCAAAGCGCTCCGGCAGGTTGAAGTCGAACTGGATGGTGGTGCACTGCCAGGCCCGACCAAGCGCGTCCTTGATCTTTATGTCGATCTTGGGCCCGTAGAAGACCGCCTCACCCTCTTCGCGCTTGTAGGTCAGCTCCCTGCGCTCCAGGGCCTTGACAAGGGATTGCTCCGCCATCTCCCACATAGGATCGTCGCCTATGTACTTCTCCTTGCGCTCCGGGTGACGGACGGAAAGCATTACATCGTAGTCGTTGAAGCCAAAGGAGCGCAAAAGATGGAGGGTCAGGTCCAGGCAGCTCAGAACCTCATCCTCAATCTGGTCGGGACGACAAAAGATGTGGGCGTCATCCTGGGTAAAGCCCCGTACCCTGAGCAAGCCATGCATGACACCGGAACGCTCGTAGCGGTAAACCGTGCCCATTTCCGCCCAGCGGAGGGGCAACTCGCGGTAGCTTCTGATACGGCTGCGGTAGATCATGATATGGAAAGGGCAGTTCATCGGCTTAATGAAGAACTCCTGGCCCTCGATGTCCATGGGTGAGTACATGTTTTCGCGGTAAAAGTCGAGGTGACCGCTGGTCTGCCAAAGCTCGGCCCGGCCGATATGAGGCGAGTAGACTATCTCGTAGCCGGCATTGTAATGCTCTTGACGCCAAAAATCCTCGATGATGGTGCGTATCCTTCCGCCTTTGGGGTTCCAGAGAATCAGTCCGGACCCAAGGTCCTCATGGATGGTGAACAGGTCCAGTTCTCGCCCAAGCCTGCGGTGGTCTCTTTTTTTCGCCTCCTCGAGGTTCTTGAGGTATGTATCGAGGGACTCCTGGTCGGCAAAGGCTACCCCGTAAATCCTGCTGAGCATGGCGTTCCGCTCATCACCCCTCCAGTATGCCCCTGCCACACTGGTGAGATGAAAGGCCTTTATTCGGCCTGTTGAAGGCAGATGGGGGCCTCGGCACAGATCGGTGAAGTTGCCCTGCTGGTAAAGGCTCACTGTTTCGTCTGCGAGCTCCTCGATCAGTTCAACCTTATAGGGTTCGGCCCGGGATTTGAAGTGCTCGATCGCCTCGCTCCTCGGTAGCTCGGTCCTAATAAAGGGCAGATCATCCTCTATTATAGTACCCATCTTCTTTTCAATGGCGGGCAGGTCATCCGCCTCGAATGCCCGCTCATAGTCGAAATCGTAGTAAAAGCCATCCTCTATGGCAGGGCCGATGGTTACCTTGACCCCGGGGAAAAGATCCCGTACCGCCTCAGCCATGACATGGGCGGTGCTGTGCCTGAGGATGTGAAGTCCCTCCGGAGTGTCGAGATAGACCGGTTCGAGCTCGGAGGGCGAGTCGATCCGTGTTGTCAGGTCTTTCAGCTCGCCGTTTATCCTGACAGCCGCTAGGTTTTGATGGCTATCTATTCCCAGGGCCTTGAGTGCCCCAAGGCCGTCCAGGCCCTGAAGGGAAACCTCGACAGGCGAGGAGCCTTTGAGGCGTATTGTTACCGTATCAGTCATGAGTTTGAACCTGATTAAAATAAGGCACCTAAGGTAAACATGCAACTTAGATGCCTCAACAAGGCAGAATAAAAAAGCGTATGTACCTATAGCATGTTTTTCCACCCCCTTGCAAGCCTTTATTTACACCGGGGAACCGAACAAAGGTCTATTCTTAACCCGTGAAACCATGTCCTTTGAGTGTGGAAAGAGGTGCTGAGCAGGGCCTACTCTTATTTGCTTTGGAGATAACCGCGAGGCGTGGTGGAGTGACATGGGGTTTTTCGGCTGGGACTTTCGGCCCGCGACGTGCTCCCTCAGGCTAACTGGGGGCTCCGGCTTCGCCCACTGATACGCCATAAAAAGGCCAGCGGCCTCCCGCCAGTCACAGCAGAAAGGGCCTCGCGACCCTCCGGATGCTAGAGAATGTCTAATGCCCTCAGCGGTAATTTGCTGGGAAGGAAACAGGAGGAGCCATGGTCTATCAGCAGCGCATGCCCCGCTTCTTCACCCCCAGGTTGTCGCCTTCAACCTCATAGGCCATTTGAACCCAGTCACACAAAAGGACTTGCGTATCTCGGGGATCGATGATCTCCTCTATGCCAAAGGCCTCCAGCATCCTGGTTGTTTGATTACTTACTTATGTTTCCACCTGAGGGAGGGTCTTGTGTGATACCCTTCTCTCAACAACTACAAGAATTATTAGGAGTAGTAAGCCCACTATTGTTATAGTATAACTTGGCCAGAATATAAGGATTGATGCGAGAACGAAAAAGAATCTCTTCCACCACCCGATGCTCTCCAGTAGATACCCTTGGGCACCGATGGCCAGGGAAAATATCCCTATACCCGCGATTAAGAATACAAAGAGTATATCCAGCAGGGAGCCCTTCATAATAAGAGCGGGGTTATACACAAACAGATACGGCAACGTATAGAGCACGATACCGAACCTCACGGCCTCAAGGCCGGTTTTCATAGGGTGTGATCCAGCAATGGCGGCTGCGGTAAAGGCGGTGGTGCAGACCGGTGGGGTAATCAGGGAAAGAGTACAAAAATAAAAAATGAAGAGATGAGCAGCAATTGGGTTTACACCCATTTCGACCAAGATCGGCACCTCCAAAGCCGCTAATACGATATATGATACCACTGGCGGAAGCCCCATCCCCAATACTATCGAGATAATCATGATCCAGAATAAGGTAAATAAAAGGCTCCCTCCTGCCAAAAAATCTATTATCTCGGATAGCTTCATTCCAACTCCAGTCAGGGTAAGGAGCCCCAGAATAATCCCTGCTGCGGCACAGGGGATGGTTATCATTATCATCCTAACCGCACCATCCCTTAAGGCACTAATCACCTTGGAAATGCTCAGGGTTTTAGCGAAGATCGCAATTATCCATAGAGAAAGCAGGGAATAGGCACAGGCAAACATTGCAGAATATCTGGCAGCCAGCAGCGCTATCAACAAACCAACCGGTATGACAAAGAAAAAGCCTTTCTTTAGAGCAGGTAAAAACTTAGGCACCTCTTCACCCGGCAAACCTCTAAATCCCTTTTGTCCGGCATGGAAATCCACCATCAAGAAGAGGCCGAAATAGTGAAAGAAAGCAGGCAAAGCTGCTGCTATGCAGACCTCCCAATAACTCATTCCTAGCATCTGGGCCATTATAAAGGCCACCGCCCCCATAATTGGAGGTGTCTTATACCCTCCAGAAGATGCAACTGACTCAATAGCGCCGGCTATATAGGGCTCTACACCTGATTTTTTCATCATAGGGATGGTAACTGCGCCGGTTGTCGCAACATTCGCTGCAGGGCTCCCTGATAACATCCCCATAAGCCCGCTTGCAAACACGGCTATCTTTGCCGGACCTCCACGTTGCCGACCTGCTACCGAGGTAGCGATATTTAAGAAGACGCTTGAGGCCCCCGAAACCTCAACAAATGAGCCAAACAGGATAAATATAATGACAATAGTGGCACATACCCCCACAGGGGTCGAGTAGATACCTTCAGTTCCGGCAAACACTTGAACCACAATCCTCTCCAAATTGTATCCTCTGTGGGCCAAGAAGCCAGGAATGTAGTTTCCAAAATAGGTATATCCTATGAAGATAAGGACAATTATCACGAGCGCCCAGCCAATGGTGCGCCTGGTGAGCTCAAGGATGATCGCTATTGCGGCCAATCCCAGGATGAGACCAGTGGTGGTAAGAAATGGTGAGATGTATAATTCCTTCCAGTTTAGTACCAGGTAAATGTTGGCAAGGGCAAACAGGACGCCAAGAAATACATTAATGCTTAAATCGATCCACGGGTGGCGTTTCGCCATCTTTAATCGGTATATGAAAAGGGCAATAATAAATACTATAGCGAGGTGTAAAGTTCTCTGTATGATAGTTTCAAAGATTCCAAAAAAGGCGGTGTAGAGCGATATTACCGAGAGGCTTACCGCAAAGATGGTTACCAAGACAGAGAGATACCTATCTATCTTTTCATGCATTTAAGATCTCCTCCATGTTGCTTTCCACATTTAGAGTAAGAGCATTTTATATCCCGCTATTCGCCTCCCCAGCATCCTTGAAATCTCCTGTAGCTGCACAATCTTATCCTGACTCCAAGTCCTTGACATCCTGCGGAAAACGGTTGTGTCCATACCGCCACGCATACTGGTTGTGGCCCGCCAGGTATGTACTATACCTAAAATGGGATTAACATAAACCGAAGGAGAGTTTACCCATTCTCCTTCGGTTTATTCATCTCCCTTTTGGATCTTTCAAGGCAGCATCAAGGGTAATCATATTATTTTGTTACCCCTTTTTCTTTATAATACCTTGCTGCCCCCGGATGTACGGGGATGGGCATTCCGGTATATACTTTTTCAATCTTGGTTTGTTTGAACACCGCTGAAGCACTTGTGATAAAGCCTAAATTTTCGAAGACCGCCTTTGTAGCCTTGTACATGAATTCATCGTCCAGATACGAACCGCAGCACGTGGTGTAAGCCAAATGAACTGCCAAAACAGGCTCTTCCTGCCCGCTGTAAGTCTTTGCTGGCAGATAGTCGAAATAGGCGACCGGGTTTTTCTCCTTTATCTTTGCCTTGGCACTTTCTTCAACGGGTATAAAGTTTAGTTTCACAGAGTCCGCCATCCTTATAAACCCGGGAACGCCTGCGCCCATAAAGTATGAGCAAGCATCAAGGTGCCCGTCTATTATCTTTTCTACTGCAGTAGTGAATTCGATATTCTCCGGCTTATAATCCTTTCCAGGGATTAGTCCATGTGCGGGGAATATGACATCGTCATTATCTATCTGGGTCTGAGAGCCAGGAGTACCGGTAGCAACGGTTTTTCCCT
>CP070657.1:2073917-2089803 GCA_020355085.1 Deltaproteobacteria bacterium | reverse complement strand
CTCAGAGATGCTGCAAATCGTCGGTATGGACATAAACGCTAGCATCAATGACGCATTGAAAAGATTCAGCCCTGTGGCTATACCAAGAGTTTCCTGTAAGAAAGGAGCCACCACCACCATGCCGAAAAACCCGATGACCACCGATGGGAGGGCTGCCAAGAGTTCTACAATCGGTTTAACCACCTCCCTTATCCGTGCCGAGGCAACCTCCGCGAGATACAGCGCGGTCAACACCCCCAAGGGGATTGAGATTACTGAGGCAACAGCGGTCACAGCCAGAGACGCCATGATGAGCGGAAAGATCCCGAAGTCAGGAGGATCAGCTGTGGGATACCAGTATTTTCCGAAAATGAAATCCTTAATGGAAACCTTGGCAAAGATGGGAAGCCCTTCCATGAAAAGGAAAATAACGATGAGGCCGAGGGTTGTTATGGAAGCAAGTGCAAGGCAGAAAAAAATGATACGGATTGCCCTCTCTCTCTTCTGTCGGCCTCTCCCCCTTTGAGTATATTCATCCATATCTTTGATCTGGTTCTGACGCGTCACTGCGAACGCGACTATCTGCGCTGCCTGCTGAATTTCTCGTGGTAGCAAGGAAAGGGCCGCGCACCTTGGATGAGCTGAGATGCGCCAGATGCCACCGCTACCTAATATAGGGGTACATACCCTGCGTCGCCTATATATTTCTGTCCCTTTTGGGGGTGTAACACGAAGTTAATGAAGTTGAGGGTATCTCCCTTTGGCCAACCAGCGGTAAACATGTAGAGCGGCCTGCTGATGGGATAGGTCCCATTCAAGGTTGTCTCCGCTGACCCCACGACTCGATCTACTGACAAAGCCTTCACATCCTCGTTCATGTATCCGAGGCCTATGTAACCAATGGCGTTCTTGTTCTTTGCAACGGCCTGAACAATCGCTCCGTTGGAGGCCTGAAGCAGTGCTCCAGGATACACTCTCTCTTTCTTCATCACCTTTTCGTGCCATACCTCGTAAGTGCCTGACGAAGTATCCCTTGATACGACGACAACTTTTCGGTCTGGCCCGCCTATCTCGTTCCAGTTTTTAACCTCTCCCTTATAGATGGCCTTGAGCTGGTCCATGCTAAGGTTAGACATGGAATTGCTGGGATGCACCACGGGAACGATGCAGTCGTAGGCTACCGCGAATGGAACGGGATAGCTTCCCTTTTCCACGGCCAGTTTCACTTCCTTGTCTTTGATGAAGCGGGAGCTATCAGCTATATCGGTTGATCCATCAATCAGGGCCTTTATTCCATTACCAGAGCCGCCCCCGGATAGGGAAATTCGTACATTCGGGTTTGCTTTCATGTAGGCCTCGGCTACTTTCAGCGCAATGGGAAGCACAGTCGTGGACCCCTTGATCACGATGTTTCCCGCCCAAACGACGCTTGCCGAAAAACACAGGGCCATAACGAAAGCAACTGTTGCAATACCTCTTAGTCTCATAGTGTCCTCCTATACATTATAGTGCTAGAATTGTTAGATTTGTATTAGAATCACGCTAATTTCGCGTTAGCGTCCCTTCATGATCGCCTCCTTTTTGTCTTCCAGTTTCCCCAAAATGGCGTTATCCAGACTTAGTTTGTACATACTGAACAAGGTATACTGTGATTGTTAGGTTTTTGTGAGGCAGGTCTTAAAAGGAAGTGAAATCAAAACAAAAGGAGGGGAGCAACTTGCAATACAGGAAAAGAAGGCTGCCAGGTAAGGCTATAACGCAGGGCTCGTCGGCTCCAGGAGCGATATAGCCGTGCTGTTTCCTACCGCTCTTCCTCAGGACTGGTGTCGGTGAGGCGGTAAAAGGGGGCCCAGTAGGCGCGCCGGATGCGCCTGACACCGCGTCCGGCGGCACGGCTACTGGTGTAAACGAGAGAATAGAGGGTAGGAACCACGATCAAGGTCAGCACCGTGGCCAGGGCCAAACCAAAGATCACCGCGCTGGCCATTGAACTCCACCACTGGCTAGACTCACTGACCCAGGCGATTTCCATCTCGTGGAAGTTGAAGGCCACGCCGGTTACCATGGGTAGAAGACCAAGGATCGTTGTTATGGCCGTGAGTAAGACCGGGCGCAACCGTGTACATCCTGCTGCGATGATGGCCTCCCGGAAGTGCATCCCTCTCTGGTGAAGCCGGTTAGTGTAGTCGATAAGCACAATGGCGTTGTTGACGACGACCCCGGCAAGGGATATAACCCCGACCCCGGTCATGACAATGCCGAAGGGTAACGTCATGACCGATAAGCCAAAGAAGACCCCCCCAAGGGAGAGGATGACTGATGTCATGATGATTGCAGACTGTGCAACGGAGTTGAATTGTGTGACAAGGATCAGGATAATGAGAAGAACCGCCGCTGCAAACGCCTTAGACAGGAAAGCCTGCGCTTCTTGCTGGAACTCAAACTCACCTGTGAACCGGGCCTTGTAGCCGGGTGGCATAGGAAAGTCGGCCAAGAGTTCCTCAGCCTGAGCGCGTACAACGGGACCCGGGACATGCTTTTCATCAACATTCGCCTTTACCGTAACCACCCGCCCATGGTTGATGCGATTTACCTGTCCCAGACCACCTCCGATCTCGAAGGTGGTAACCGTGCTCAGGGGGACAAGACCCTCTGGCGTGGGAATCAGCAGCTCTCGGAGGATGTCTGTAGCCTTACGATCGGACTCAGAAAGCTGGACGGTGATGTCGTAATCCTCGTCTCCCTCGCGGAAGGTTGAGACCTTAATGCCGTTAAAGGCAACCTTTAAGGCAAAGCCGACTATATCAGTGGACAGCCCCAGCATAGCGGCTTTCTGCCGATCGACCCGAACCCTGACTGTGGGCGAGCCTGGGATGTAATCGTCGCGGATGTCCCGAACAAAGGGGATCTTCTCCAGCACGGCCCGAACCTGCTGAGCGATCTGACCCAAGACATAGAAATTGTCCCCCGAGATCTCGATATTGATGGGGGCCCCGGTGGGAGGTCCCTCCTCTGCCTCTGCAATGGTGATCTCGGCGCCCGGGACACCGGTAATTCGTTCTCGGATCTCCTCGACAGTCTTGGTAGACGGTTCTACCCGGTCTTCTATGTCATAGAACTGGATGCCCAGGTGGTTGGGCGAGTTGCTCTCAAAGGCCGAGCTACCACCGGTGACCGCTACAGTACGGGAGTAGATATGTTTGATATTGGCGATGTCTGTCAACCCGACCACCTCTTGCCCCTGGCGCAGGGTGTGGGTCTTGATTTCGGTATTGTCAGCGTAGCACTCTGCTGGATCCGCCTCCGGTGAGGCCAGCGAGTGGCCAAGACCATTGCAGAGTGCCATCTCCACCTGTCGGGCGATTCTGTCCGAGTACCGGAGATCCGCCCCCTCGGGCATTTCCAGGTTGACATAGATGCTGTGTGGTTCAATAGCGGGAAAGAACTCGATTGGTTTTTCAATTCCGACCTCATGAAACCAGATCATAGCCATGGCAACGACCGCAAGAAAGGCCATGGCCAGCACAGCTAATCGGTGGTTGAGAGCCCCTTCCAGAAGTCGGTGGTAGCTCCTGAGCAGGGGTCCACGAACCGTTATGGGTGCTTCACCTGCCTGCTCGATCTCCTCTGCGGTCGCCTTCACTCGAGCAAAGCGATGGCCGGGTGGCAGGCGAAGGAAAATGGCTGCCAGAGCCGGGTTGATAACCATTGCGACAAAAAGGGACGAAGAAAGGGTAATGATCACCGCCTTGGGCAGGTAGGACATGAACTCGCCCATAATCCCCGGCCAAAAGATAAGCGGAAAGAAGGCAGCTACCGTAGTTAATGTAGAAGCGGTCACGGGCTGCGCTACTTCGCTCGTCGCTCTGATAGCAGCCTGAATTCGAGGTACGCCTTGTTCCATATAACGGAAGATATTTTCGACGATAACGATGGCATTGTCCACCAGCATACCCAGGGACAAGGTCAGGGAAAAGAGGACAACCATATTCAGGGTCATTCCTAACGCATTCAGAATCATGAAGGATATGAGCATGGAGAAGGGAATAGCCATGCTCACCAGCACGGCATTGCGCACCCCCATGACAAAAAAGAGAACGACGATGACCAGAATCAAGCCGGTGACAATATTGTTCTCCAGGTCGGCGACCATGATTCGAATGTCTTTAGCATGGTCCATAAGTTTCGTTACTCTGGTCCTTGCAGGCCAAGCCGGCTTTTGCTCTTCGATCAGATTATCGACCTGCTCCGAGATGCGGATTACGTTTTCCCCGGCCCGTTTTTTGACCGCTATGTTGATTGCTTCGTGACCATTCAAACGGGAGCGGCCTTCCTCGTCCTTAAACCCATCAAACACCCGCGCCACGTCTTTGAGGTAAACCGGGGTGCCTTGGTGGAGTCCTACAACGAGCCCGTAGATCTCCTCGGGGCTTCTGAACTCGCCCGGAACCCTCAGCTGAAAGCGTCCGTCACCCATGCGAATGGCCCCTCCGGAGACATTCTGATTTTCCTTCGATATCACGCTCTGGAGGCTGAGGATAGAGAGGCCGTAGTATGCAAGCTTATCCGGGTCGGGTTCGACCCTGATTTCTCGCTCAAGCCCACCGGTAATCTCGGCCTCGAGAACTCCGGGAATGGATTCGATATCATCTTGAAGATCTTCAGCGATCTCCTTGAGCCTGACCAAGCCGACAGGCCCGGAGAGGGACAGCACCAGAATTGGCAGCTCAGAGATGTTAATTTCGATCACCTCTGGATCCTCTTCCAGGTCAGCAGGCAGCTCTGGCTTGGCCAGATCGACCTTATCCTTGGTCTTGGAGAGCACCTCATCGATATCGGTGCCGGCCACGAACTCAACGATTATCGAGCTCATACCTTCAGTGCTTGAAGAGGTGATCTGCTTTACCCGCTCCAAACCCTTGAGCTTTTTTTCAATAGGAATGGTGATCGATTGTTCGATGTCCTCCGGGGCTACCCCGGGGTAACTGGTCATGATAAATATATAAGGGATCGTGATGTCCGGTGCGGACTCTCGGGGCAGGGAATTGTAAGACATCAATCCGAAGATGGCAATTATCATGGCCAGAACGACCACACTGGTCCTCTTCCTGACTGCTATCTGTGGAACTTTCATGATCTCAGAATCTTAGTTGGATCGCTGACGTTCTCAATAACTTCTACAGCCTGCCCCTCATCCAGCAGGCGGTGACCAACCACAATGACCTTCTCTCCGGCTTTCAAGCCTGTGGTAATATGAACCCTCCAGTCCACCAGAGTGCCCAGCGTGACCCTCCTCTTCACGGCACGGCCTTCTTTCTCCAGAAAGACAAAGCGCTCATCTCCCTCTGTGATAATGGCATACAAAGGAACGGACAGGGCTCTGTTGAAGACGTGCTTTACTAGCTCCGCCCGGGCGAACATGCCTGGCAGGATACGACCATCCGGGTTTGGGACCTTGAGTTCCAGTTCAAAGAGTCGAGAAAGGGTCTTCGGTTGACGTGAGATATAGATCTTTTTGCCCTTGACTCTGAGTTTCCCCAAGGCCTCGATGATTACATCAGCCTCTCTCAGGTCGAAGATAGAGGCCACGTCGCTCTCTGGCACTCCCACGGTAACCTTGACCGGATCTATCTCGAGGATCTGGGCCACCGGATCCCCTACACCCACAAAGTCTCCTTTTTTGGCCTTTATCTCATTAAGCACGGATGAAAGCGGAGTAGCGATACTGGTGCGGCTCAATGCCAGCTTCGCCTCATTGTGCTGGGCAGTCAGGTCCTTCAACTGGGCCTCAATCTCATCGAGCTTGCTCGGGGCTGCAAGTTGCTTTTTGACCAGGGCGTCAGTTCGATTGTAGGTGAGTTCGGCCAGTTTGGAGTTGGCCTCGATGCGAGCGAGGCGATTCCTGTAATCCCGATCGTCGAGCTGGATAATCAGCTCTCCCTTTTCGATGTTCTGTCCCTCTTCAACCAGGACCTCGACCACCTGACCGGAAACCTCAGCCTTTACCCAAACATCCTTGTACGGCTCCACCTGTGCGGGTAGATTGATCTTGTCTACCAACCGCTCTGGCTTAAGGGTAAGAGTAATGACCCTTACGGCTGCCACCTCTTGTATCATTGCAGCCCTTTTCTCCTTCTCAATGCGTGCCTTCTTTTCCGAGATTCGGCCGCCTAAGGTCACAATAAAGACCACAATAAGGGCTACTATTATCCAAGGGATGATTCCCCAGACAAACCGTAGAATCCTCGTTTTCCTATTGGTACTATCCATGATCCTTTTACCTTATTGTAACTGAAGCCCGGTTGCCCATTCCAGACGCCAAAAGGCAAGCATGCCTCAAATGTCAGTATTACTTTGTGAGTTAGTTGTTGGAAAGAGCTACAGAAACACGTTAAATATAGGCAATGGCATCGATCTCAATCCGAATGTCAAAAGGCAGTCTGGCTGCCTGGATGCAGGATCGTGCAGGGGGGTTTACGGGGAAATATGTTCTGTACACCTCGTTGAACCGGCCATACTCCCTTATATTTGCCAAATATGCAGTCACCTGTAGAACCTTGTCTAAGGAGGAGCCGGTTTCTTCTAAGATAATGCGGATATTTTCCATCGTCAATTTCGTTTCCTGCTCAATGGTCCCAGGCACAACCTGGTTTGTCCGCGGATCTAACGGTCCTTGGCCAGATAAATAGATTATACCACTATGAATGGTTGCCTGTGAGTAAGGTCCCCCCAAAACCGCTGCCTTGTTCGTTTCAAAGGCCCTTTTCTCCGCCATTGTTACCTCCATGAGAAAGATCGCCCCTGTATCCCGTCCTCAGGCACAGGACATCGGATTACGGTATTTTACAATACAGGATACTACATCTAAGGGAAGGGTGTACAGTAAAAGCTTATATTTTATTCTCCAAGGACGAAGGGCTGCCACGGCATGGCTTTTTACGACCTGGCTGCTGTCTTCACTTTGATAATTCCCAGGCAGCTTGCTGCATGCAAATTCATTCTTGCGCTGCCTGTCGCTCCATAGCCACCCTGCACCGGGCCAGGATGCTGAGTATCTCAAAGGGTTCTTCGACTAAGGGGAACGTGGGCACCCCTTGAGGCTCGAGGAAGGCCTTGGCCGCATCCATGTGCTTTTTCTCCCCGCTAAAGGAAATGTAAATCGGCTTTTCGGGATAGCGATTGGCCAGATCAACGATGAAGTCGAGCGGCGGGACCCCGGTCTCATCGGTGAGCATCAATATGGGCACGACAGCGTCGATATTCGGGTCTTTCAGAACAGCCTCCATCCCTTCCCGATATGCGTATTCCACGCCGTTAACGACCGCGCTGGCCCAGATGTCAACGGGATTCCGCATTTGGATATAGGGCGGACTGATCTCCTGCAGACGTTTGCGGCTTCGATCCTCAAGATCGGGAATTCGGAGATCCAGATCCCGATGGCACAGGTCGGTCAAGGTAACGAGCATAGCGCCGGATGGAGCCAGCAAGCTCACCCGGTTTCCCCTGGGAAGGGGCATGACGGAAAGGGCCTTGGCAGTGAGAAACAAATGGGAGTATTCATAGATTCGGGTAATCCCCGCCCTTTTCAAAATGGCGTCGATGAGGCGATCATCGGAGGTCAAAGCCGCTGTGTGGGCCACAGCAGCCCGGGAACCTTCCATGGTGCTTCCTCCTTTAAGAAGCATGACCGGTTTGACGCGCGTTACCTCACTGGCAACCTCCAGGAACCGCTTTGGTCTCTTGAGGCTCTCCAGGTAGATAAAGATCGCCCTGGTCTCGGGGTCTTCGCCATAGTACTCGAGCACATCTGTCTCATCCACATCTACTTTGTTGCCCAATCCTACTACACGGGCCACACCGAAATGCTCCGCTGACTTTATGTAGCGCATGGTGTGGGTGGCGAAGTTGCCGGTTTGAGCGATATAGGATATGTTTCCCCCGGGTATCTTGCCGAGGGGGAAGAAGCTCGAGGTAAAGTGGTGCGGCGTGGAGGTATGCCCGGAGGTATTGGGGCCGATGACCCTGACCCCGGTTTCACGCACTGCACTTATTAGGTCTTCTTGCAAGGCCTTTCCGATGCTGTCTACCTCTGCAAACCCGCCAGCGGCGAGCACGACGGCCCTGATCCCCCTGGCAGCGCATTCCCTAATCGCCTGGGGATTTGCATTGGCAGGGAGAATAACGATGGCAAGGTCAATTCCCTCGGGGAGTTCCCGAACAGAACCGTAGACCTTTATGCCCTCGATCTCACCACCTTTCGGGTTGACGAGATACAGCTTACCGGAATATTCATTGGCCAGGATGTTTTGAAGGACATCGTTTCCTGGTTTGTGGGGTGTTGCAGACGCACCGATGATAGCAACACTTTTCGGTTCGAAGAACTTGTCGAGTTTGTGAGCCAAAGCCTTCCTCCTTGTGTATTCTTGCTTATGGAAAACCGAAATCGTTTAATCAGGGGAGAGCCCTATTCAATCCATGCGAATCAGCCAACAGGGAGTCCCTTCAGGTGAGGGGACCATAGGATAAAGCCGTCCTTGTGTCAAGGAGACGACCATGCAAGATGAGGAAATCGCGTCGGATATTTGAACTGAATGGTTTCTGCGAAGCTGAGGTTCGGCGAGAACATGCGGCAGCGGAAAGGCCAGCCGATTGACTCCCGCTCTCAAGAGAGCGTTTTACGGTTTTGGAAGGTGAATCGAAAAGACGCTTCCTTTTCCAGGGGTGCTCTCCACTGACACACGGCCGCCGTGGACTTGGACTATGTGTTTGACAATCGCAAGTCCAAGCCCTGTGCCGCCCATGTCCCTGCTTCGTGCTTTGTCGACACGGTAGAAGCGTTCAAACAGGCGCGGCACGTGTTCCTTTTCGATGCCGCAACCGTGGTCGGTCACGCTGATGATGATTTCCGCGTCAATCTGCGTGGCCTTGACCTGGATCGTATCGCCTTCATCGCTATACTTGATTGCATTGTCAAGGAAATTAACTACAGCCTGCTCCAGAAGAGCGGAGTTCACTTCTGCCACGAGGGTTTCGTTACAGGAGAGCTGAATCTTGATGTCTTTAGGTACTGCCATGGGTTCGCAAACCTGGATGGCTGACAAGAGCAGGCCTCTTAGGGGAGCTTCTTCGAGGGAGATAGATCCCCTTTCAACATCCCGTTCGATCCTGGATAGGCTCAGGAGATCCTCTATAATGTATTCCAGCCGATCAACGTGCTTTTCGATGATTTCCAGAAACCGCTCACTATCTTCTGGTTTTTGCAGCGATCCATTTCGAAGGGTCTCTACAAAACCCTTAATTGCTGTGATTGGCGTTCTTATTTCGTGCGACACATTGGAAACGAAGTCGCGCCGGATATTTTCGAGCCGCCAGAGCCGAGTTACGTCATTAAGCACCACAATCGCCCCGGTACGATTTCCCTCGGCGTCCCGGAGCATCGTACCGTGTCCGTTTAAGATTCGCTCGCCATCGGAATATACAACGAGGTCCTTTTCCACCGGTTCTTTGCTGGCAAGGGTACTGGAAATAAAGCGGTGCAAAGGCGGGTTCCTTATCGCCTCTTGTATGCTTCTGCCCTGTGCCTTATCGGGCTCGCATGAGAACATATGAGCGGCTGCCAGATTCATGCTGATAATCCGCTCTTCAGTGTCAACCGCAATGACCCCTTCAACCATGCTGGAGAGCATGCCCTCCATCTCGTTTCTCTGCCGCTGGATGGTGTCTATACGCTCACTGAGCTGCGTTATCATGTGATCCATTGCAGCGGATAGGCCCCTAACCTCCTTTGAGCCATCAATCGGCGGTTTCAATGGAACTCTTCCATCGGCAATGGATTCCGCCCATCGCCTCAGCTGTTCAATGGGATACGTAACACGGCGTGAGATCAGCAGACTCAGGCCTGCTGCCAGACATGCGATAATGAGACCCCCGAGAATGATTTTGCCTTGAACATCCTTGAGGGCAACGTCTATAGCACTCACCGGGATGGAGGTTCGGATCACCGCGAGGATCTGGTCATTTGATTTGATGGGTACCCCCACATACATCATGTCTTTTTCAAGAGTCCGGCTATACCGTACAGAAGAGCCTGCTTTGCCCCTCAGTGCCTCAATGAATTCGGGGCGATCAACGTGGGTATCCATGGTGGCCGGGTCATCCTCGGAATCAGCAATCACCTTGCCGGACGGCAGCATGATTGTGACACGAGTGAAGGCATGTTTGCAGGTTCTTTTGTACCAGAGATCCATGGCTTCTGTATTGAGGGGGTCGAGATACTCCCGGATTTGTGCCTCTAAAAGACGTGCTCGGTTTTCCAGGTCTGAGGTGGTTTGCTCGATAAAAAAATGTCTGAGCGATCTTGACGCAAACCACGTTACTACGAGCAGGGATATGAGGATAACGAATAGATAGGAGGGAAAGAGTTGCCAGAGCAACCGTCTATTCTTAGCCATCGGTTAGTCCCTGAATCGGTACCCTACTCCCCGGACCGTTTCGATATCGGTGCCGGCCGGACCCAGTTTCTTTCGTAGACCAACGATCTGAACATCTACTGAGCGATCGGTGACAAAGTAGTCGTCGCCTCGAACTGCATCCACAATCTGTGATCGGGTAAAGACCCATCCCGGTCTTCGGGCCAGGAAGTTGAGTATACCGAATTCAGTGAACGTCAATTGGACCGGCTCCCCATTTACTAGAACTTCACGACGTCCGGGATGGATTTCGAGTTTCCGGATTTGAAACACTGAGGTGTCATCTGTTGATCCCCTGGCCTTCCTGCGGAGAACAGCCCTCACTCTTGCCAAGAGGACCCTGGGGCTGAAGGGTTTCGTCACATAATCGTCAGCACCGAGCTCCAACCCCGTTACTATGTCTGCCTCCTCACCCTTGGCAGTCAATATAACGATGGGAACATCCTTTGTTTTCGCATCATTCTTCAGCTGCCTTGCCACATCGAGCCCGTCGATACCTGGGAGCATGAGGTCAAGTACGATCAAATCAGGAATCCCCGACCGCACTGCCCTGAGGGTCTCTTCACCCGAGGCCGCACAAGAGACCTTGTAGCCCTCTCTTGAGAGGTTGTATTTGAGCAACTCCAGGATATCCTCTTCATCATCTATGACGAGAATCTTTTCTTTTGCCATGATAGGGCTCTCGCTGTACACTTGAAATAAAGGCCATGTGCAGCACTATAGGGATGGTAGCACTGCCGGAGGACTGTGTAAAGGCTTTGTTGACCTTCGTCTCCGTTGAATGTGTTTGGACTGCAATCGAGATAGGAGAGTGCATATGAGCCAAAGGAAGCGCGTTCTATTCATCTGTACCCATAACTCCGCCCGATCGCAAATGGCAGAGGGATTGGTAAGAACCCTCTACCCTGATCGCTATGAGGCCTTTAGTGCGGGAACAGAGCCTTCAGGCGTAAATCCCTATGCTGTTAAGGTGATGGCGGAGATAGGAATCGATATCTCGCGAAACCGCGCAAAGGGCCTGAATGAGTTCGTGAATATGGAATTCGACTACGTGGTTACGGTCTGTGACCATGCCAAGCAGACCTGTCCGTTCTTCCCCGGCGGAAAGGAATTACTGCACCAAGGGTTCGAGGACCCGGCTGCCTTTGACGGAAATGAAGGAGAGAAAATAGCTGCTTTCAGGCGCCTCAGGGATGATATTCGGGATTGGATAACCGAGGTTTTTGTTGTCGGGCACTAAGAGCCGCAACCTACAATGACTTCAGATAGGATTCTACCTCCTCAATGATGCCGTCGAGGTAGTCTTCATAAAAGGGGAGGGAGGTGCGGTTCGCTTTGAGCCAGTCTCCGAAATCCCGTATGCTCTCAAGGCGCTTGTTTCTTGTTGGCTCCCTTTCGGTGGCAGGGGCATCCGCCATCTTCTTTCTGATCTCTTTCCACCGTTTTCTGAAATCATCCACCCCTTTCCATCGTAGTAGGTTCTTTTTGCCCGAATACAAATCGGGGAAACCCCCGGCATCCACCAGATGAGCCATTCGCCGCGTGTTCTTGTAACAGGCATACTTGAAGTCACAAAAGGAACAGGTCATCTCATCGGTGGAGTGATGAAAGACCCCTGCTTTCAAGAGGGCGATGAGCTCATCCGCGTAGTCTCCTATCAGTTTGATCCCGGAGAGGCTCATACCGGTTTGCTGCTCACGAGGGTATGCGATCGGGGAGGTAAGTACATTGTTATCCGAGAGCCGCTGTCTGTTCACAAGATAATATCTAGCTACGGCATTGCTTGCCTCGTGCTCGGCAGCAACGGCGAACAGGTAGCCCGGCATTTGAAAGGAGAGTCCTCTCTTGATATCATTCAGAGACGGGGCCCTACCTGTCTTATAGTCGTAAATCACCAACAAGTCATCGGCACCGGGAATAGTATCGACCCTGTCCACATACCCGCGTATCTTGTTAGAGCCTAAGGTTGCCGGATGTTCTGTCCCATATCCGAAACGGTATTCCAGGGCGGTTATCGCCTCATTGCTAAGATTGGCCTCCTCGAAACGGATCATCTGGGCAAGCAGGCCCTCTCTCTTCGGCACGCGATTCTCCCCGGCAGCGGTCGTGTGCAGACCGTCCATGATGGCTGCTTTCTGTGCTTCGAAAAAGTCGAGCCCTTCGAGATGGCTCAGGCGGGAAAAGTAGCCCTCTCCAATCTCCAGTGCCAGCCCGAAGGCTTTTGTGAGGCCGAGCGAGGCCACGTTTTCACCCTTTGCCTTTAACTCCTCGAATAGCATCTTCAAGATAGCGTGAACATGCGAGCCGATATCCTTGAAGGAGAGTTCCTCTAGCACCTCTTCCAAAGGCTCGAGGAAAAAGATCTCCCCAAAGAGGTAGCGCAGGGGGCAATTGGCCAGCAGGTCAAGTCTGGAGGTGGAAAAGATTTCATCGAAACCGGTGAGATAATCCGGGAAACACCGGGCCTGATGCACGAGCCCGTCATACCCAGAAAGACCGTCAATGGTGTTTCTGGCTATCAGCGATCGCACACCTCTCATAACCGATTCATTCAGGAATCGGTTGTCGCCCAAGATGAGGCGGTCAAAGGAAAACGGCTTGTGGCTGGGAGAGAGCGACGTCTTTTCTTCAACGGCAACGGTATTCAAGAACTCCTGCTCGTTCGTAAACCAGGGATTCCCCTTCCACGGAAAGGAGTCCTCTAGTGTTTGCGTGCCGTGATAGGCGGTCTGCTCCTGAACCGAAGCAACCATGTCGAGCAGCACGGGCGAGGGCTGGACATCCCTGTCGTTTATGCTTTTCGGATACGAGAGATAAAGACCCTTACGGTAATTGCAAAGGATATGGCTGAAAAGGTTCCGTGAGAGGTCAGTCGGGTTCACCTTTTTGATGGGGCCGAGAGAACTCTCGGGCATGATAAAATCATCCGGCTCTCTCAGGGGGAATTCATCAGCACTCAGACCACCAGCGAACACATAATCGAATGAACATCCCACCATATCCGTCCATTCGGAGATATCAACAGCCCCTTTGCAGTAATCCTCAGTGATCCTGGTGCGACTCAGGAGCGTGTCAAACCCCTTTTTAAATCGCTCTAATAGGGGTGCATCTTTGCTGAAGGGCAGATAGGATTCCGCCTTTTCCAGATCGCGGGCCGTCCTCACCAAGAGATCCTTTAGTGTATTGAAGGCCCTCATATCCCTTCTGATAATTCTCTCCCTGGCCTCGAGGTCAGTGCCGTTTCCTCCTTTGAGTAATGAGAGCACGTTCTTTTGAACGCCGAACATATCGAGCAGATAGAAAAGGGCTTGCACCGCCTCCTTTGGGCTCTTTTTTGCCCGCAAGTCCCTGAAGGGCTCGATGTTCTTCTTCAATCCGAATAACTGGCGGACAGTGGCATAGTACTCGTCAAGAATGCCCTTGTGCCCCTTTCCGTCGCGCGATTTCTCATAAAGGAAAGAGAAGTAGTCCCGTGCCCGAGGTATGTATTCCGTGAGGGGCTCACCCCCTCTGATGCCGCACTGCCGGGCCACCTTGTCTAAAAAGGCAATATCCAGCAGATCCCCCGCCTTGTTCGCTGATTGTAACTCAAGGATTTCACCAAGGTCATCCTTTCCCTCTCCGGCGAAGCATGCCCCCCTTTCGTATAGAAGCGTAAGCCATTCCACCCGCTCACGTTCACTCTGATCCCCAGGGATCGGGTCAACCAGGCCGGAGGCGAAAAATGCGTGTAGGTCTTCCGTTCTATAGTCGTTGAGGGGAATGTCGATGAGCAACTGAAAGATCCTTGACAGCGGTGATGCAGAAAGGGGTAACCCCCGGGTAATGTTAAAGGGGATCCCGTATTCCGGAAATACCTCATAGATGAGGGATGTGTATTCGCCAAGATCCGGGAAGAGAACCCGTATCTCGCTGAGATCCTGTATTTTCTCCTGGTGTGCAACCCTCTTTATTTCCCCTGCAATCCCCTTGATCTCATCCAGCGTGGAATGAAATGACCTGATCTTCAGCCCGTTTTCTATGCTATCATCGTATTTGCCCGCCCTATAAAGGCCTTCAGAGAACGGATTTCCAAATTGCTCGGATAGCGCCCTTTTTGCAGCGGTGGGAAATTGGGCCTTTTCCACCCTGTCCATAAGGGGGACAAGGGTGGCGGAGATCCGATACGCCTCATAATCCCCCCCAAGGTGCGTTTCTCCGTGACCGGCGGCTTGACGGAATGCCGCAATAGGGTCATCTGCTCGAGGGTCGAAATCAAGGAGCCACAGGACCTCTTCTACATCTCGAAACAGGCAAAAGAGGATTTCTTCCTCAGCCTTGGTGATGGTTATGAAGCCGTCAAGAAGGATGATCTTTACACCATGTAATAGGCTCGGCGTGTTCCCTCTTGAAAGGAACGATCGTACGCTGCCCAGTATGTCGTCCTCATCGTAGAGGCGGTTGGTTCTCTTAAATTCCTCATAATCGCCAAAGAGCAACGCCAGATCGGAATCGAGTGCATACCTCTGTTCGCCGGTCCCTGCCCTCACATCATCCCATTGGTCTATCCTGCGAGAGAGGCGATCTACAAATCGATCCTCGAAATTGTTGTTGAGCAGAAGGGAAAAAAACTCCAGGATTTGGCGGTATATTCCCGGTAGGCTCTCGTTTTCCAGCGGGGGAGCAAACAGGGACGCGAAATACTGCAGACCGTCGGGCATCTGATTTCTGTTATGGAGGATCACCCTGATTGCCAGCTCTTTCATGGTGCCATCCATGAAAGCGTACTCCCCGAACGAGCGAAACAGGATGTCATCATAGAATATCCTGTTAATGATTGAGCTGAGGGTATCTACCGGCCTGTGCAGCCAGCCAGGCCAACGGTTTTCGAGTTGTCGTAGCGCGGCGTGGCAGGGCACTATCCGAAGGGATTGCCCCAATGGGATTCCCTTACGGGATAGCTCTTCATCTGAGAGACCTCTCCTCTTGTCGATTGTCTGTCCAATAAGGTAGGTGATCTGAGCCATAACGGGGGTGAATTCAGCCGGAACAAAACGGGTGTTGCTTCATCCTGCCCATACCAATCGGATTGGGCATGCATCCAAAAGAATTTCAAAATCATTTTGACAGATTTATCAAAATGATACAAGATATTAAAGTTAGAAACTGTGGAGCTGCTCTGGCCCTATTGGTGTGAAATACTTCCGTGAATCAACTGCATACCTGTTGCCGGAATTCCCATGCGAGAACCGGGACAGGGATCTGAGAATACACATCTCCTATGGTAACCGGAACCGGAAAAGACACATGGCCCAACAAGACCAAAACCCGCGAGCGGTTCACCCGTTCTTCTCCTTGCACAACCATGACTTCTCAGGCGCGTAGGATGCTTTGGCGTTTCAGGCGATTTGTACAAGGCCTTGAGCCCCATCCACGTTCTTTGGCTCTTCGATCTCGCC
>CP070657.1:2062413-2073817 GCA_020355085.1 Deltaproteobacteria bacterium | reverse complement strand
TACCGATCCGAGATACGATTACGCACCCAAAGGGCTTGAGCAAGGGCTAGCTGACTGGCCCGTGTACCGATCCTGATATGCATAATCACCGTGATTCTGTTGAGAGCAGAAAACGCGCGACCTGAAGGTCATGGGGCGTGGTTATCTTTATGTTACGCTCCTCTCCTTCGACTATCTTAGCGGAAATACCCATCTTTTCCACCAGAAAGGCATCGTCTGTTGCTTCAGTCCAAAACCGTTTGAGCGCTTCCTGGTGGGCCGAATGTATGTCTTCACGGCTGAAAATCTGCGGGGTTTGAATGAGCCATAAACCCTTTCGTTCAATGGTCTTTAATACATTGGCCTTGCTGTCGACCCGCTTTATGGTTTCGGTAATCGGAAGCCCGGTGATTACCGCCCGATAACGTCGGGCAGCCTTGATTACCTTTTCGATAAGTTCAATCGATACAAATGGCCTGACACCGTCATGGATAAGCACCAACCTGCAGCTATCGGCAACAGCCTCAATGCCGTTTCGAACGGAATCCTGCCTCCTCTCTCCGCCATCGATCACCTTGTAGACTTTGCTCAATTGGTATCTTGGCACCATCTGATGAAGGCAATAATCGACATCCTTTTCAGGAACAACAACAATAATCGAATCGACAAGATGGCACTCCTGAAAAGTCCTTAAAGTGTATACCAAGAGTGGCTTACCCCCGATTTCCAGGTATTGTTTAGCCTCTTTCAAACCCATTCTCATGCCCGAGCCTGCAGCCGGGATAACTGCTGTGACTCGATGAGAGGAGTTGGTTGGGTGTTGGCTGACCATATTTTTAACGGGTCGTGCCTGAGAAAAGTGGGCGATTCAAGGAAGGAAATAGTTTGAAGACCTATGTCTGACTTACTTTTCTGGTGCCTTTCTTGAGCCTGTTTATTTTCCTTCTGTAAATTTCGACCATGCGTTTATCCATCGCCTTTCGCGCTTCTTCTCTTTTGGCCTTGAGCTCTACAATCTTTGCCTTCAAATCCTTAACAGTGACGGTACCCTTAACAACCTTCTTGGGGGCTTTTTCTTCCTTGATTCCCCGTGCCTCTTTGATCCCCGCTAATAGCTCCGCCTTCTTCATAGCGTGAACGCCAACAAGCTCTGTGCTCTCTGAGGCAATTGCCCGCAATTCCTTTACAGTCATCCGATCTAGGTCTTTTTCCTGTTTTTCCTCTGCGCTCATTATCTACTCCTCAGGTTACTCTTTCTGAAAAAACGGTTTGAACAGATCAATTGGTATGGGGAAAAGAGTGGTAGAGTTGTTTTCTGCAGAAACCTCCCGAAGGGTTTGAAGGTATCGCAGCTGAAGGGCATACGGAAAATCCTGTATCATCTGGGCTGCTTCCTTCAATTTTGTTGCGGCCTGGAATTCGCCTTCTGCATTTATCACCTTTGCCCTCCGCTCCCTCTCAGCCTCTGCCTGTCTAGCCATAGCTCGTTGCATCTCTTGTGGAAGATCAATGTGTTTGACTTCTACATTAGAGACCTTAATACCCCAAGGATCGGTGTGCTTGTCGAGTATCTCCTGCAACGTAGTATTGATCTTATCTCGCTCTGAGAGAAGCTCATCGAGCTCAACCTGTCCGCATACGCTTCTCAGGGTTGTCTGGGCAAGCTGAGAAGTGGCAAAAAGGTAATTTTCCACCTCAATAATGGCATTGTTGGGGTCCATGACCCTGAAGTAGATCACGGCGTTCACCTTAACTGAAACGTTATCCCTGGTAATGACATCCTGTGGGGGAACATCCATGGCAACAAGTCGAAGGCTGACCCTGATTAACTTATCAACAATCGGGATAATGATAATAAGGCCGGGCCCCTTGGTATTTATTACCCTCCCCAACCTAAAGACAACACCCCGCTCGTATTCCCTGAGCACCTTGATTGCCGCACTCAGAAAAAAGATGAGCAAGACTATTGCGAGTATGCCGAACATAGACATAACGACCTCCTTTGTTTTTTACCACCGCTTAGTGGGTTTCCGTTGTTTTTTCCTTTTCGACTATTAGCTTGAGGCCCCTCAAGCCAATAATACGAACCTTTTCACCTTCTTCGACGATCTCATCACTGGTGGCTCTCCAGTACTCCCCGTGAGCGAATATGAGGCCTTCCGGATCGATCTTTTCCTCAACCACACCTGATTCACCAATCAATCCGTCCCGTCCTCCCTTTGGTGTTCTCCTGTAGGCCTTGAAGGCCAAGAAGGCGATTCCCACAAAAAAGCCACCTATCAGAACAATGGTGGGCATCATGAGTCTTAATGAAACCCCTACATTCTCGAAGAGCATTATAGAGCCAAGGGTCAAGGAGATGAGACCGGCCAGGGAGAGAAGCCCGTAGCTTGTCACCTTTATTTCTGCTATGAAGAATATGATCGCCAGGGCGATGAGGAGCAGACCTGCATAATTTACCGGTAAGGTCTGAAATGAAAAAAAGGCAAGTATCAGTGAGATGGCACCCACAACGCCCGGGAGGATTGCACCGGGGTGGGACAGTTCGAAATAGAGCCCAGCAAGACCAATCATCATCAGGATGTAGGCTATGTTTGGATTGCTGATGGTATTTAATATCCTGTCCCTCCATCCCGGGGTCACGTATACGATTTTCAGATCCTTAGTCTGCAGGGTAAGCTTGCCCTTGTCTAACATGATTTCCCGGCCGTCCAATAACGTTAGGAGTTCATCAATGTCACTGGCCACCAGATCGACAACGTTCTGCTTGACTGCCACGTCTGCCGTTATACTCACACTTTCCCTGATGGCCTTTTCCACCCATTCCTGATTTCTTTTTCGGTCTTTCGCAATGCTCCGAGCATAGGCGACCATATCATTGACGACCTTTTCGGACATGGTCTTGTTGATCTCTTTTCCACCGGCACTTACGGGGTGTGCGGCACCTATATTTGTCTGTGGGGCCATCGCTGCAACATGGGCTGCCATGGTAATCATTACCCCGGCAGAAGCTGCTCGCGCACCCCTTGGAGCAACGTATACGACTACCGGTACGGGTGAGTTCAACATGGCCTTGATGATACTCCTCATCGAGGTATCGAGACCACCGGGAGTATCGAGTCGTATGATGACCAGAGAATAGCCGTTCTTTTGGGCCTGCTTGATGCCCCTTGTAGTGAACAAGTCGGTGCCGGGGTTTATAGGACCTTCCAGCTCAATCACCATGGCACTGTTGAGCTCACCCTGAACGGGATGGCTGAATAGTCCTATCGCTAAGGCAGCCACGAAAATTATCAGAGCGCGCTTTATTGGTAGTGCTCTAATTTTTCACCCTCCTCGGATTTGCTAATCCCATCCTTTTCATTATCTGTTGTACATCATCCCAAACCTGTCTCTTGGCCTGAGGATACCTCAAGAGGTAGGCGGGGTGATAGGTTGGCATAACCGGGATATCCATAAAAGTATACCACTGTCCCCTATCGCGAGTTATTCGGAAATCCTTGTCTATCAGACTTTGGGCTGAAACCCTCCCAATAGTGCAAATGATCTCCGGTTTGATGAGAGAAAGCTGTGCGCGAAGAAACGGAAGGCACATCTCAATCTCATCCTGCTCAGGATCTCGATTGCGGGGCGGATGGCATTTGACCACATTGCAGATATAAACCTCCTCTCTGTCCAACCCCATGGCCCTAATAATATCAGTCAACAGCTTTCCAGCCGCCCCCACAAAAGGCCTGCCAGCAAGATCCTCTTCCACTCCCGGGGCCTCGCCAACAAAGACGAGTTTGGCATGATGAGGCCCTTCACCAAAAACAATGGTGTTCCTTGCTTTACTCAACTTGCAACGATCGCATGAGTCAACAAGGCGCTTCAATTCATTGAGACTCTTACACCCAAAGTTTTCTCTGGGAGATGGTCTTTCAGGCTGAAGTCCGGCCTTGAGATAAGAATGACCCTCTGGACTCACATACGGGGCATCGAGACCAATCTCCTCCCTGTATAGTAGCTGCCGTCTTATTTCCCCGAGCAAATCTCTTACCTCTTGGCCAACACTCATTTACTTTTCAACCCCTTGATGCGGTCAAGAATCCTGTCGGCCACATCCTCCTTTGACATCAAGGGGATCACTTCCTCAGTTCCCTTTCTGTCAATTATCCTGACTTCATTGGAGTCAGCGGCAAATCCCCTATCTTCCTGAGACACATCGTTGACCACAATCATATCAAGATTCTTTTTTTCCATTTTATTCAGAGCGTTGACTCTATGATTTGTTGTCTCAGCAGCAAAGCCGACCAAGAAAACTTCGCCTCTTTGCCTCCCCAGCTCTTCCAAAATATCTGGCGTAGGGCCCATTTCGACAGTTATTACGCTCGTCTTCTTCTTTTCCTTTTCCGGGGCCCTTTTCAGGGGTTTATAATCGCTTACCGCAGCAGCCTTGATAACCACATCCTGCCCATGATAGTCATGTAAGACCGCTTTTCTCATCTCCTCAGCCGTTTGAATCTTGACCGTCTTTACTCCCATTGGTGGATCGAGGTGCGTAGGCCCTGATATGAGGGTAACCTCCGCGCCCCTTCTCCATGCAGCCGTTGCCAGCGCATAGCCCATCTTCCCTGTAGAGCGATTGGTCACTATCCTAACTGGGTCTATATATTCGACCGTTGGGCCTGCGGTAACCAGAATCTTAACTCCTTTGAGATCATGATCGCTCAGCAAGTATTCTGCCTTTTCCAGAATCTGGACCGGATCGGGAAGCCGGCCTACTCCCACTGCTCCGCTGGCAAGAACACCTTCATCCGGTTCCATAATGATATGGCCTTGTTCTTTCAAACGGAGAATGTTTGACTGTACTACGTTGTTTGCAAACATCTCTTTGTCCATGGAGGGGCAGATGAGAATTTGTGGCGTGGCTGCAAGCACAAGGGTAGAAAGAAAATCGTCCGCAATGCCATGAGCCATCTTAGCCAGAAAATTGGCCGTGGCCGGTGCAATAATGATTAGATCACTCTCCCGTCCCAATGTGACGTGGTCAAGCGATGTGCCCGGCTGAGAGAACATATCCTGGATAACCGGCGATCCGGAGAGCGTCTCAAAGGTAAGCGGACCTACAAACCAGGCTGCGTTCGCAGTCATTGCAACCGTTACCTTCGCCCCTGCTTTTGTCAGATGCCGGAGCAATTCAACGGCTTTATAAGCAGCTATACTGCCTGTCACACCGAGGATGATCTTCTTGTCGATCAGGCTTCTCATATAAGCTACACATCCCCACTCGTTTGAAATCATCTCAACTTTCCACACTAGCATGCATTCATCTATCATTCCTATTTAATGGGAAATTAGCCGTTTTGGCAACAAAAAACTAACTGATGTTATTCGTGTCATGAAGTCCACAATCCTGGCCTCTATTCTGTATCTGGGCTTGAATCTCTTCTCAGGGAGGCTGAATCTCAGGGCTGAAAAGTGCTGGTCAGGCGGCGAGAGACCTCGTCTTTTTTCAAGCCGTAGATGCGCACGACCTTTAATCGTGATTTTTGGCCCGACATAATCCGTATGCTGTCTTTTCCAACCTTGAGACTCTTGGATAATAACTGAATGAGATTCTGGTTTGCAGAGCCGTCAACGGGTGCTGCCGTAACCTTTACCCGCAATACATCCCCTTCAAAACCCATGATCCCATTCACCGATGAGCGGGGAAGCACCTTGATTTTGAGAGTAGAGTCTTCCGTGGTGGGTGGCCCTTTGCTCATCCCTATCGAGCACCAAGCTGAAGGGCGATTTGGATCAGGCTGCTAACTGCAAATTGCTGGAAGAAGTAGATTGCAAGGATAACGATAATGGGGGAAAAGTCGAAACCGCCAAAACTGAGCGGCAGCCTTCTCCTGATAGCGTACAGAACCGGTTCAGTTGTGGCATACAGGAAGCGCACGATAGCATTATACGGATCGGGATTAACCCAAGAGATAACAGCCCGAGCAATAATGATAAACAGATACAGGGTGAGCGCTATGTTCAGAATCCTCGCAATGGCCAGCAGGAAATTGGCTATGATAAACATGTCTTCTCCGAATTAAGAGAGATGTTAGAGCAGTCCATAAGCCGGGTTCTGTTTCCCATATCAGTCACCCTCAATGGGACAATGATCATTTATCTAGCCCCAATATTACTATTGGGATCAAGCAACCTACCCTGGGGCTCGGACGGGCAGCCCTCAAATGCCCCTCTATTTGGTTTTGCTCTAGGTGGGGTTTGCCGTGCCCCCGACGTCACCATCGGAGCGGTGAGCTCTTACCTCGCCTTTTCACCCTTACCCGATCGGATGGATCACCCCTCCAATCGGGCGGTATGTTTTCTGTGGCACTTTCCTTCCCGTCACCGGGACTGGGTATTACCCAGCACCTTGCCCTGTAGAGCCCGGACTTTCCTCTATTCTATGCGGGGCATAGAACAGCGATCATTTGTACTGCTCTAACATCAACTAGGGTTTATTAGTTCACACCGGTTCTTGAGAATCCTCTTTTTCCTCCCAATAGATGATCCTGTTGCAATTGGGGCAGCTTTCCAGCGAATTTCCCCGTATGAGGTTATTGTACTGCTGGGGCGGTATGCCGAGGTGACATCCTTGGCAGACAGCATCTCTTACAGGAACCACTACTTGACTTCCCAAATTGGCCCGCAGCGCTTCATACCTCGCCAGTAACTCTTTATCGACCTCCTCGCTTAAGGCACTCCGCTGATCAGAAAGCGAATGCAACTGCCTGTCAAGATCCTTCAACCTTTGAGAATATTTCTTTTCTTCGTTCTCGTATTCTTCCAAGGACTGCTCCCATTGTGTCTTGCAGTCGTCACAGTCTTTCTCCTGGATTTCGATATCCTCCATCCATGTGATGACCACTTCCTCCTTTTCAGAAGCTAGCGCCTTTAATTCATCGATTTCTTTTAGAACAGCCTGGTATTCTTTATTGGATTTAACGTCATTCAGTTTACTCCTGCTTTTCTTGAGTTTTATCTCTACCTCCTCCAGTTGGCCCTCGAAACTCAGCCTGCTTTTCTTGAGTTCCTCCAGATCAGCTTGGCTCTGCTCCATCGATCTCCTTAGGAGATCAAGGTCATCTCTCAACCTTTGAATTTCTTGAGGGATTCTTTGAGTTTCCCTCTCTATTTCGTCACGCCGAGTGTCAACTGATTGTATCCCCAAGATCAGCTTGAAGTTATCATCCAATTCTAAATCCCTGCCTGTATCTCTAGCACATAAAATGAGAGGGCGTCGTGTTGTTAAGTGCGCCCTCTTTCCCTTGAGCCGGTCATGCTCAACGCCATCCCTCGATCCCTCAGCATCGAGGCTCGAAATATACACTCCTGATGGGCCCACCTGGCCTCGAACCAGGGACCTACCGGTTATGAGCCGGTGGCTCTTCCAACTGAGCTATGGGCCCTTTGTATCCTGCTCGACAATGGTAACTGAATTAAGGTTCATATGTCAAGGGAAATAAGGATGTTACGGAACTCCCTAAAGCTCGGTAAAGCTCTCCAAAAGTTTTCTCCTTCTTGGATGACGAAGCTTTCGCAATGCCTTGGCCTCTATCTGCCGTATTCTCTCCCTGGTGACGTTGAATTCTCTCCCCACTTCCTCGAGGGTGTGATCGGCTTTTTCGCCAACACCAAACCTCTTTCGTAACACCTTTTCCTCCCGCGGTGTTAGTGTTGTCATCACCTTCCTGGTTTGCTCGCTCAGATCGAATTTGGTCACGGCCTCGACTGGAGACATTATCTTCTTATCTTCTATGAAATCACCCAGATGACTATCCTCCTCCTCACCGATCGGGGTTTCAAGGGAAATGGGCTCCTTGGCGATCTTCAGAACCTTGCGTACCTTCTCAAGAGGGAACCCCATTCTCTCCGCAATTTCCTCAGGATTTGGCTCCCGGCCGTGTTCTTGGACCAAACTGCGCGAGATCTTTATGAGCTTATTGATAGTCTCAATCATGTGAACTGGTATTCGTATCGTTCTGGCTTGGTCAGCAATCGCCCTTGTTATGGCCTGTCTAATCCACCACGTCGCATAGGTGCTGAATTTATACCCCCTCTGGTATTCAAACTTATCCACGGCCTTCATTAGTCCGATATGTCCCTCTTGGATAAGATCGAGAAACTGGAGACCTCGGTTGGTGTATTTCTTGGCAATGCTTACCACGAGCCTTAAGTTAGCCCTTATAAGCTCGTCTTTCGCACTCCTCGATTTCCTCAGTCCTGCATCAATCTCCCTGTCGATACGTTTTAGTGCCTTCAAGGACATTGTCGTCCTCTTCTCTATTTCATCGATACAATCTCTCGTTTCTCGCAACTTGGCTGTTATGAGCAAGAGTTCTTCCTTGGGGAGATCTAGTGCCTTGACCTTTTCACCGCCCTCTTCAGAGATTAGTAGTTCCCCGAGACATTCCTCCAGATACGACAAGGGTTTTCCGCCAGCCTTGAGCATGCAATCCGCCAAGCTCCCTTCCAGCTCTTCCAGATAGTCAAGGGCCTCCTTAAATCGCTCGACCATTTTTTGGATGTGGCCTTTCTCAAGTTTAAATGACCTCATGATTTCAGAGATTCTCTCTTGATTCTCTTCCACCTGGCCCATGAGTTTCCTTTTTTTAGCTGGATGACAGGAACCCATTAAGTCTTCCTGAATGGAGCACGTATCCTCATCCAAGGCCTTCATTTGGTTAATAAAACTGAGCAAGAGATCCCTTCGTTGACCAATTCGATGTGCGTTGAAGTCATCCTCGATATCATTAACGATATCCCTGACCTTCAGTCTGCCGGCCTCTAGGTTTTTTCCCAATTCAACCATATATTCCAGACCGATACGGCATCTAATAAGAGCGTTTAAAACCTGATTCTCGCCAGCCTCTATCCTCTTGGCTATCTCCACTTCCCCTTCCCTGCTGAGCAGGGAAATAAGACCCATCTCTCTTAAATACATCTTAACCGGATCATACGTCTTTGCCGCGAACTCGTCTTCCAGTTCGGTCAATGAATCCTTTTCTTCTTTGCTGTCCTCCTCTACCTTCTTGGGTTTCTTTGTCTTCTCGAGCTTCCCTCCTACCGGTTCGGACACTACCTTGATGTTTAGCTCCTCGAACATCTGTAAGAGATCGTCGATTTCCTCCGACGATATGATGTCATCAGAGAGATCGTCATTCAGCTCCTGATACGTGATATAACCTTTATCTTTTCCAATGGTAATTAACCTCCTGAGGTTAACTTCATCACCATTTTTTGCCATCCATTACCTCCTTTTGATACTCATTTAGTTCCCCGTATTAACTGCTTCAAGATCTTGTTTGGCCCTGATCAGCCGATTGAGCATCTCTATATCACCTGCTGCAGATGCCCTTTTAATTGACTGAGAAATCTTGATACGTGCTATCTTCTTGGAGAATTCCTTTACCGCCTGGCTAACCGAGTCATCACTGAAGAAAGGTTTAGACAGTATTATACGTCTTATTTGCTCTTTTTCCTTAGGATTATCCAAGGCTTCCTCAATGCCATCCAGATCTTTCTCGGAATCGCATTTCTCCATCAAGAGCCTGACGATTCTAACCACCAAGGGATCGAAAACAATCAACTCCCACTCCTGATCCTTAAACTCCCGAATTGTATTAGGGTAATGGATCAGAAGGTTAAGGAATTGCAAATCAGAGCCGTGCTTTCTTGGATCATGAGCAGGGGAAAGTCTTTCTATCAGCCGAGTAGTGCTCGGCTGTTTCAACTTACTGCTTTCCCATTGCCTCAATTCTTTCCAGACAATAGCCTCGTCGATCTTCGTTTTCTCCGCGAACTTCTGTACGTACAAAAGCCTGGTAGCCCCTTCTTCAAGCTCTAAGAAAATAGGTAAGACCTCATGCAAAATCTGGATTTGTCCGTCAACCCCCGGGGCCACACTGACTAAGGCCTGGTCCAAATAGAAATCGAAAATCGGTTTTGCCTCCTCGAGGAGTTTTTGAAAAGCCTCTAGGCCATGCTTATTTGCAAAACTGTCGGGATCTTCGCTTCCGGGAAGAACCAAGACTTTGGCAGAAATCCCTTCCTTTAGAAATAGCGGAAAGCTCTTCAAGGCAGCTTCCCGCCCGGCCTCATCGGGATCAAATAAGACCACCACATTCTTAGTATATCCCTTTAACTTTCTGGTTTGATCACTTGTCAGCGCGGTGCCTAATGTTGCAACCACATTTGACATGCCATGCTGCCTCAAGGCCAGGACATCCATATATCCTTCAACGAGAATTGCCAGGCCCTCTTCCCTGATCTTCTTGAATGCAGAGTCAAGGCCGTAAAGGGAAGAACCCTTATGGTATAGTGGCGTCTCCGGCGTATTAATATATTTGGGCAGCGAGTCATCCAAAACCCTACCCCCAAAACCAATAATCTGCTGATTGAGATCAAAAATGGGAAATATTATCCTACCCCTGAACCGATCATAGTAGTCACCATCTTTTCGGCTTACCATAAGACCGGCTCGTTCCGCGGTTTTTAGAGGAATACCCTTGGACTTCAGCTCCTTAGCCAATCCATCCCATCTGCTTGGGGCGTAGCCAAGCTTGAACACGGAGATGGTTTCCTCCGTAATATGACGGTTTGAGAAGTACTCCCTTCCGGGCCTCCCCTCAGCGCTGTTGAGCAAGATCTCATGAAAATAGGTGCCTGCCAGTCGATTTATCTTCGATAGAATTTCCTTTAATTCCGTCTTTTTTCTTTCCGCTGGGAAGTTTGTTGGTCGCGGTAGGGGAACGTTATAACGCTCTGCCAGATCCCTAAGAGACTGTATGAACGTTAGGTTATGATAGTCCATCCAAAAGCTAAATACATCACCTCCCCTGCCGCATCCAAAGCAGTGGTAAATCTGTTTGCCCTGGTTCACAGTAAACGACGGCGATTTTTCAGAATGAAAGGGGCAAAGGCCAATATGATTTTGCCCTCTTTTCTTCAGCTCTACGTATTGCCCAATCACCTCGACAATGTCTGCTGTTTTCTTTATCTCTTCTTTTACGTCTGATGCGTTCACATAAGCACCGCTATAAGTCCTTTACAGTTCAACGATTGTAACGGCATCATTCGCCCTCTCAGCGCTTTCAGGCGAGAAGTCCTTTACATAGAGGCTTTTCCCCAAATGCTCTCTGATCGCCCTCCTCAGGGTGCCGGAGCCGACACCGTGAACGACCTTCAGTCTCGTATGGCCTTGGACCAGAGCCTGATCTATCATCCTATCCAAGAGCGGCAGTGCATCTGAAACGCTGTACCCTATCAGATTGAGGTCTTTCTGATCCATCAGGGATGCTGAAACCGACCATGCTTTTCCTCGTTCCATCCCTTTTTCGCTGCTGACCGGCGCATGTGGTTCCGGAGTCAACAGGGATGAGTCAACGGTCAGCTTCATATT
>CP070657.1:2059082-2062313 GCA_020355085.1 Deltaproteobacteria bacterium | reverse complement strand
GTTGACTCAGCTTCCACGCAAGGACGGCCCTATGCAATGATGTGTCTTCGCCCGCGCACCTAAGCCGCTCGATAGTGAATGTACCTAAGCAGCTGTGATTGTCTGGTATATCTTATTATCACAGAATGACGCTCAATCGCAGCATCAGGCTCCGAAATTTCACCAGGGGGATCACGAACAATGGAGCGGTGTAACGAACAGGCTTTTTCTCAATGCACGAAAGCAAGTGTCGTGTTGCGCGTTCCACTCCCATCATGAAGGGCTTCACATCGCCCTTTGCCATTTTGGTATCAACAAATCCAAACCGAATGTTCGATACATGAACGCCCCTCGGTTTTGCTGCAAGGGCAAGCCCTTCGAGGTAGTTCGAGAATCCTGCCTTGGATGCATGATAGCTGGGGGCTTCAGCGGACACCAGCTCATCCGCCACACTGGAAATACCAATGAAGTGCCCTTTACCCCTTTTGACCATCAGAGGAATCACGCAAGATGCGGTCTTTACCATCCCGAGCAAATTGACCTCGAGAATTCTCACCTCGTCTTCCATGTTTGAGAGATCCAACATCTTACCTATCCCTGCACAGAAAATACACACGTCTATAGGCCCATGGTTTTCAAGAACTGATTTCAATTTTGCCGAATAACCAGCATCCTGGACTTCGGCCAGGATATGTTCGTAGGGCGGATCTTGTATCGGCGATTCACTTCTCGAAACACCCACGACCTTCCACCCCTGTTTTAGAAGCTCTTTAGTGGTGGCCAACCCGATTCCATCCGAATTCCCTATTACAAGCGCTTTACCTCTCACGGTTCAGTCTGCCTCCTGAATTCTCATTGTTATTCCCTTGTTTGCCTAGCAATTCAATATATCGGAAAAGTTCTGTATAAGGAGGTATTGATCAACCACCGCAGAACGATTCACGTTATGATTCTAGCAGATTCGATATGGTTGGCGGGTATGAAAAAAGCGGGATTGTGGGGTACGCCCAGACCGAGGGCAGCCTAGGAGTTGTTGCTCAATGATGCTCGGTACGATGTCGTTGTTTTATATACTATAGGCTGCCTCCGCGAAAAAGTACAGGAAAACAAATCCGCATAGAAAACACACAAGAGCCAAGAGCAGGCCTGACACTTAGCAACTCGGCAACGATCGTTATCGGGTTTTTCCTAGTTTCGATTCCACCGGCTCGCAAACCAGCACACTTCTCTCGTCTACCTCGAAACTGCACTTGTCCTCCAGAATTGCCTTTAGCCGCTTTCGCGCTCTGTGAAGCCTGACCTTCACATTTTCAACCCTTATTCCGAGGATTTCAGAGATCTCATGATGAGTGAAATCCATTATGTCGGAAAGAATGATAATCGTTCGCAGAGACTCTGGAAGAAGATTAATTTGATCCTGGACACACTTCCCCATCTCCATCTGCTCCAATTCCTTTTGCACGAGAGCATCTCTGAAGCCCTTCGTGGTCTTCCGAGCTGTGTTTTCAATGGCGGAGGTCTTCTTGAGCTCCCGAAAATGGTCTTGAGAACAATTGTACGCTATCCGAAATATCCAGGAAGATAATTTGGTCGTATCTCGCAGCTGGTCAAGGTTTTCCTGAACCTTCACAAAGGTCTCCTGGATAAGGTCGTCTGCAACCCATTCGTCCTTGACAAGGATGAGGATAAACCTTCTTACACGATCATAGTAGGTGTGGTAAATGTCCCAGAATTTCATTTTATTATGTGCCCAAATCTAGGTGCAGCATGTTGTTCCGGCTTTTGCAGTGCAAGGAAGGTCATACCGTCGCTCTTGACCCATGATGCCATTTACGCTGTTTTTCATGGCCATATGGGCGCCTTTCTTGACTTGCGTTGCTAACTCCACCGCCTTCAAGATTTCCTGAGAGGCGAGACCAACTTCGGCGGCCTTTGCATGATAGTATTCAAAACAAGGCACACAGTTCGCGGCCGTTGCCGCTCCCAGGCAGACTAACAGCTCTATTCTTTCTTCCATGACACCGTCCTCCATTTATTAGAGTTTGACAGTAAGACGGAGGAATGTCCTGAAAGGTTACATCATTATCTTATCCTTTTTCAAGGCCTGGTTCAATTTGATTAAGAGTATGGAGGAATACAAGGTTGGGTGATTGGGGTTGTCTCTTACAGAGAAGGATTTCCTTTCCCCCGATCTTACACTCCAAATCGGTTCAAATACTTCAGCTCTGCCTGGATTGGACTCACTGCTAGACAAAAGGGGCAGGAGCGGATATGCTCAACGTAGACTATTAAACCATTCCTTGATTTTCCTGAAAAGAGGCGTCTAATGCTGCTCTTGGGGATTCCTTTGAGCCTACACTCATGTCATCGGGGACCTCCGATTGCTTGACGTTGATAGCAATTCTGCCATAGAAAGCATTAACAATGTTTTGGCAGGAGCCGAATGTTGGATGCTCCAGGCATTATGGTCTGGATGATGAGAAAAGGAACTATACGTGATATCTCCAGAAAAGGAGGCTTCCATGAAGATAGATATTTATACCCATGTCCTACCCAAGAAATATAAAAGGGCTCTTTACAAATATTCTGATAGATTTGAGACTGAAAAAAACTTTATAGAAAGGCGCATTACCTTAACTGACCACGATGAAAGAATCCGTATCATCAATGAGTACGAAGACGTGGTTCAGGTATTGTCCGTCAATTTACCCCCCTTAGAAGAAATTGTCGATCCAAAAGAGGCGGCTGAACTAGCAAGGATAGCAAACGATGAGATGGCCGAGTTGGTGGCCGAGTATCCGACAAAATATATTGCCGCTATCGCACATCTTCCGCTCAATAATATGGAAGCTGCGATGAAGGAGACTGAAAGGGCAATCAAAGAACTGGGATTCAAGGGCATTCAAATCTTCACATCCATTGAGGGAAAACCATTAGGTTTGGATGAATTCTTGCCACTCTACAAGATGATGACAGATTTTGATTTGCCGATCTGGATCCATCCCCTTCGGAGATCTTCAGTTCCGGATTACCCAACAGAAGATGCCTCGTTTCACCAGCTATTTTCCGTTTTCGGATGGCCTTATGAAACAACCGCGGCAATGACACGCCTGGTTTTTTCCGGTGTTTTCGAGAAATTTCCGACTGTAAAGTTCATCACCCATCACTGTGGCGGCATGATACCTTACTACGCTGACAGGATCATTAACCATTACAACAATGGCTTAGAACGCCTTGGGCAAGAGTTTTTTC
>CP070657.1:2040881-2058982 GCA_020355085.1 Deltaproteobacteria bacterium | reverse complement strand
CCTCCTCCTTCATGTGCTTCTCGCAGGTGTGAAATTGGACATCTTCAAGGGGCCTCTTCGGGTAAGAAATGTGCTAGGGCCCCTTACTGTGGATTTGGTAACACCAATCGAGGAAAAAGAGCCCTCAAAGCCCGATAAGCCGCGGGTAATCGTTAAGAAGCCAGACAAACAGGTGATAAAAGATACGATCACCAAGAGGCCGAAATCAAAACCAAGGGCAAAACCGGCCATAAAGGTAGAGCATCCAGAGATTCAAAGGAAGCAGCCGTTGGCCACGAAGGAGCCCCCCAGGAAGACCGACGCATTTGTTCCCCCACCCTCCTCGAAGATCCCCGCGGAAGAACAGGAGAACAACAATTCTGAAACGAGGTATGCCTTTGTGCCCGATATGGTGGATATACCCACAGCGCTACCAAAAAGAAAGGACATCCCCCAGACCCCAGAGGAAAATCGATCGGCCCGTACCTCCCTTGATGAGCCCATTACCGTGGCCACTCCAAACTACAAAGAGAATAGCCCTCCTGCATACCCATTGTTGGCCAGAAGGAGGAATTACGAGGGAACGGTGCTGCTTGATGTTCTGGTGAGGCAGGATGGAACGGTAGGCTCAATAAGACTAACCAGATCGAGCGGCCACAGGAGCCTTGATCAATCCGCCATGAGGGGGGTGAGGAAATGGACCTTTCATCCCGGTAAACGGGGAGGCGAGGTGGTTGAGATGTGGGTAAAGGTTCCCATCAGGTTTCGGCTGAAATAAGGTTGAAGAACTGTTGACAGAATGGCCAAGATGTCTGCACTGTCTCACATGGTTACCCTCGGAATTGAACACGGACAGAAGAAAAGTGTTGCCACCTTTGCCGAAACAGTACCTGCCGTGGCGCAAGCGGACTCTGGGAAAAAGAACCGGGCGAACACGTTTCTCTTGACAAGATAGGGGGCACCGGTTAGAAAGGCGTTTGTCTGTAGCCAGTTAGGTAATTTACCCCAGAAGTTGTAGGGAATGATTCAGAAACGCAACCTTTCCCATGTATGATAGGGGCAGTTTCCGCTTTTTTGAGTAGATTACCCGATTGAATCTCCTCCGTTACATCGGTACATTCACCTGGTAACGGTTCAAATAGGCAGCAAGAGAGGCTCAGTATGGAAACCGGTCAGGAGCAGGAAAGAAAAACAAAATGGGACGGCTGGATATTCTTCGTGGTCGGCTTGATTGTGGCCCTGCTAGTCGGATGGGTCGTTTTCCCCCTTCTTCTTTACTCCGAGCAACGGCAGCCCTTAAATTACAGCCATGTGAAACACGGTCCTGAGTCCGGTGTGGGCTTGGAATGTGAGGAATGCCACTTTTTCTATGAGGATGGATCCTTTTCCGGAATTCCTGGACTCAGCAAGTGCAAGGAGTGCCATGAAGATCCGGAATCCCTCTATACTGACAGCCCGGAAGAGGCCAAGCTTCTTGAAGCCTTTGTCGAGCCGAACAGGGAGATCCCGTGGCTGGTTTACTCGAGGCAGCCAGATTGCGTGTATTTTCCTCATATTGCCCATGTAAAGATGGGAGAAATCGAATGCAGGGTGTGTCACGGGGATTTTGCCTCGAACGATACCTTGCCGGCCTACAAGGTTAACCGGCTTACAAGGTACAGCATTGATATTTGGGGGAGAAATATCGCGGGGTACAAGAGCAATACCTGGGATAGGATGAAGATGGATGATTGCGCCGAGTGCCACACCAGAGAGGCTAAGGAACACAATAACGCCTGTTTTGTGTGCCATAAATAGGGGTTTGGGCTATGGAGTTGGATAGAAGAAATTTCATCAAGTTCGTTGCCGGAGGAGTAGGAGGGACCTTACTATCTCCCCTTCCCTGGAAGCTTGTCGATGACATAGCTATTTGGACGCAAAACTGGCCGTGGGTACCGGTCCCGGCTAAAGGGAAGTTTTCCGCGGTTAATACCGTCTGCTCACTCTGTTCGGGTGCATGCGGGATCCAGGTCAGGAAGGCCGGTGACAGGGTCGTTAAGATCGAAGGTCGGAGCGATTTCCCGGTGAACCGGGGAGCGTTGTGTCCCCTCGGCATGGCGGGCCAACAGATCCTTTACAATGAGGGAATCCGGTGGAAAGGCCCCATGAAGCGGGTTGGCCCGCGAGGCTCTGAGGTATTCAGGGAGATTACCTGGGACCAGGCCATTAATGAACTGGCCACACGGATAAGGGGATTGCGGGAACAGGGAGCACCCGAAAAACTGGTTGCTATTGATGGCAATCAATCTCGATCAACCGTTGCACTTATGATACAGAGGTTCCTCGATGCAGTTGGAAGCCCCAACTACCTTGCGGTGCCACGAGAGGAAGATACTCATGCCCTTGTTGCACACCTCATGCAGGGTACGCAAGGACCGGTGCCAATTGACCTTGAGAATTCCGATTTCATCCTGAGTTTTGGTTGTTCCCTCTTGGATGGATGGGGAGGCTCGGGAAGAATGCAAAGCGCCTGGAGGGAGTTCGCCGGAGATAAGGAGCGCAATAGGACTTATCTGGTGCAGGTCGATCCGAGGGCTTCACGGACTGCCCTGAAGGCGGATGAATGGATTGCACCGCTTCCAGGCACAGAGGCAGCCTTGGCAATGGGAATTGCCCATGTGATCGTCAAGGAAAAACGGTACAATAACGAGTTCATCGAAAACCATGCCTTTGGCTTTGATGACTGGTTTGACGCAAAAGGGAAACACAGGGGGTTTTCGAGGTTTGTGTTGGAAACATATGCCCCCGCCGCTGTTGAGAAGATCACTGGCATACAGAAGAGTGCCATTAATAGGTTGGCCAAGATGTTTGCCGGCTCCAGGGCCCCCTTGGCTATTGCCGGGCGGGGCAAGGGTTTGCTGCCGGGCAGTGTTTATGAGTTCATGGCCGTCCATGCCCTGAATGGGTTGGTTGGAAGAATCAATCAAAGGGGGAACGTCTTGGCCGCAGAGGATCTGCCGCTGGCCTCCTGGCCTGAGGCCACATACGATTCGGTGGCGGTTGATGGCCTCAACAAGGAGCGAGTTGACCTTGCTGGGTCACCGCGATACCCCTTTTCTCAAGGCCTCCTGCACAGGCTTTGTGAGGCGACAAACAGCACGCAGGGTCCGTCAATTGACACGCTGCTCATGTGCTCGGCAAACCCGATCCACAGTGTCCCTTACGGCAAAGATCTCAAGGAGGCCTTTGAAAAAATACCCTTTGTGACCAGTTTTTCACCCTTCAGGGATGAAACCTCAATGATGGCGGATCTCATACTTCCAGACCATACTTACCTTGAGAAGATGGCCGATATTGTATGGCCCCCTGGACTTCAATATCCCCTGTATGCTCTGTCACAACCCGTTGTGAAACCTCTGTATAGGACGCGCCATAGTGGGGATGTTTTCATATCTCTGGCGCAGCGAATAGGAGGAACGGTTTCCGATTCCTTTGGGTGGGAGCACTTCGAGGAGGCGATAAAGGAAAGGGTCAAGGGTCTCTATGATTCCGGAAAGGGACGGATTGTCGCCCGGGGCGGTCAGCCGGTCTGGGAGCGGCTCGACAAAGGCGGAGGTGTGAATAAGGAGTATGCCTCCTTTCAGTCAATGTGGGAGGGGCTCAAGGGATCTGGCTGTTGGTATATGCCCTTCCATTCCTTTGGCAGATGGCCTGAGATCTTTCAGACGCCCACTAAGAAGTTCGAGTTTTTCTCATCCAAGATCGACTTGGCCCTCAGGTCATATGCAAAGGGAGGTTCCGCCGGCGATGCCGCCTCAGAACTGGGAATCGTTTCTCAAGGAGATGCGATGTCCATGCCTCATTATGAGGAAGCAAGGACAGAAGCCGATGACAAGCAATACCCCTTGCTCCTCTTTCCCATGGAACTGATAAATCTGGCGAGCGGGTGGATCGGAAATCCGCCGTTTCTGAATAAGACACTCTTGGACCATCAACTTGAAAAGGATGCTCTGTTTGTGGAGCTTAATCCGAAGACGGCATCGCAGTATGGCTTGGCGGAGGGATCACGGGCTGTCTTACGATCTCCTAAAGGAGAGCTCACAATAAGAATCCATCTGTTTGACGGAGCCATGCCCGGGGTTGTCTTTATTCCCCTTGGTCTCGGGCATACTGCCTATGATAGGTATCTGAGGGGAAAAGGCGTTAATCCCTTCGACATAATCGATCCAACCGAGGATCCGCTGAGCGGACAACCTGTCTGGTGGAATACGAGGGTTGCGGTGAGCAGGGTGTAGCTGGTTGTTACTGAAAAGGATAGGCCATGAAAAAGAGAGACAACGACAATAGCCCGCGATACGGAATGGTCATTGATTTGGACAAATGTACCGGTTGTGGTGCGTGCATTGTTGCTTGCGCCTCTGAAAACAATGTTTCCGTCTTGTATGACGAATCGGACAAGACCAGGAATATTAACTGGCTCAAGATTTATGTGCTCAACAACGGTAAACAGTTTCCCCAGACCGAGGTTGTGTACCTGCCCAGGCCCTGCATGCAATGCGGTAATCCCCCCTGTGTGCCCGTTTGCCCGACAACAGCGACAACACATGATTTGCGCGAGGGTATCGTCAGCCAAGTCTATACACGTTGTATCGGGTGCCGGTACTGTATGGCCGCGTGCCCCTATCACGCACGCGTTTTCAATTGGTTTGATCCCTCGTTCCCCGAGGGCATGGACCGATATCTCTCTCCAGAGGTCTCCCCGAGGATGAGAGGTGTCGTGGAGAAATGCACCTTTTGTCACCATAGGCTCATGAGGGCCAGATCGAAAGCCTACTATGAGGGCAGGAGAGACCTTAAAGAGGATGAGTATATCCCCGCTTGTGCAGAGGCCTGCCCCACCGGGGCTATCACCTTTGGTGACCTCAGGAACCCCCGGCATCGCGTTGCCGAGCTTGTTAAGAATCCGCGGGCATTCAGGTTGTTGGAGAGGCTGGGAACCGAGCCAAGGGTATATTATCTGAGCAGCAAGGAATGGGTGAGGCGCATGGCCGACAATTATTTGCAAGGGGAATTCGAGGGAAGAGGGTAAGGAGCTGGAGGGAAAAATGGATGAAGCCTTGATCCCCAATGGCGTTCAGCGATCCTCTTTGAGGACATTTGTGCCGTGGACGATGGTATGGCTGGCCCTGATTGTCTGGGGCCTGGTGTCGGCCTTTTTGTGTTTTTATAAGGGCCTGAACCAGACGAACATGAATCACTATTTTGCCTTTGGCCTGTGGATCGTCTTCGATCTCTCCCTGATCGCCCTGGGTGCAGGCGCTTTCTTTACCGGGTTCCTCACCCATATCATCGGAAACGTATTCATCTATCCCTTTGTGAAGGACCTGAGGGCCGTTGTGAATGCCGCTGTGGTCATAGGGTTCATCTGTTATTCCGCTGCCATTGCGATGCTCGGAGTAGATATTGGTCAACCCATCCGTGCCTGGTTCATCTTTTGGCATGCAAATGTCCACTCCATGCTCACCGAGGTCACCTTTTGTATTACTGCATATGTGGGCGTACTCACCATTGAGTATCTGCCCCTGATTCTCTCTAACAAAAAGCTCAATCAAGTTCCGGAGTTCAAGCTCTTCGGCACTAACCTGCACCACATGGTGGCGCTTTTTGCTGCAGTGGGAGCCTTTCTTTCTTTCTTTCATCAAGGCTCTCTGGGAGGGTTGTTCGGGGTCCTGTTCGGTCGCCCGTTTGCCTTCAGGGAGGGTTTTTTCATTTGGCCCTGGACCTTCTTTCTGTTTATCCTCTCCTCTATTGCTGCAGGCCCTTGCTTTACCTTGCTCTGTGTCTGGATTGCGCAAAAGGCTACCGGAAAAGCCTTGGTAAAACAGAGCGTTTTCGCCTTGTTGGCCAAGATCTCGGGCTGGCTTCTTGTAAGCTATATTATACTCAAAATCGCCGATACGGTGAGCTGGGCATACGGAGTAGTGCCCCGGGCCGGATTGTCCTTTATGGATTTCTATGCCGGATCCTATGGGCTATGGCTTTTGATTGCCGAGATTGGCGTTTTCGGTGTTGTCCCGGCCATTATTCTAGTAACTCCACAATTGAGGAAAAAAGAGAACCTCCTCATTATCGGTGCCGTGATGAATGTCATCGGTATCGTGTTCAACAGGTTCGTGTTTTCGATTCAGACTCTAGCCGTACCGGTTATGGCTTTTGACACGTTTATGAGCTATGTGCCAACATGGCAAGAATGGGGAATCGGATTCGGGACGATCGGTTACGGGATTTTGATATTCTCACTTTCCTATCGATACCTTCCCGTCTTTCCCCAGGAGGCAGAGTTGAATCCGGTAACCGTCTTAGGGAAGGTTGCTGAGGACTTTGGGGTGGTCAAGAGAGGCTAATATGTTTCCTTTTGTTTTTGAATGGGGGTGGGATGCGGGAAGAATCGTCTTTATGGGACTTCTCTATATGGTGCTCGGCGCTATGGGTCTCGGCCTGCTTTACGCCTTTGTCATGACATGGCTCAAGCTCACGGGCCGGGAGAAGCTGCATGAGCGCTTATTGCTGCGATTCCCGTTCACCCTCTGGTAACATATAGTGTAGCTGCACACACACTGGTATCTCGCCTTTTCCTCTGCCCAGTCGGCACAGGAAAAGGTGGATAGTCTTATGAGCATCGAGAAAATACATCCTTTTCCTTCAACCCCTCTATCCACCTGCTCGCCTATTAACACGCAATAACATCTTTTAGCCGAGCAACATGCTCGGCTAAAGAAGTCTATGCTGGCCTGTGATTAATTAAAAGAATTGGGGGAATACTGTATTACTGTATCGTGGAGCCAGTTTTTGTCATCCCTGTCAGGGTAATCGAGGTTGTAGTGAAGGCCCCTGCTTTCCTTTCGCATGCTCGCCGAGGTGATGATTAGCTCGGCCACGGTAGCGATATCCCTCAGCTCCAACAATTCCGTTGTGATGATAAAATCCCAGTAATATTCCCTGATCTCCTGCTGAATAACCGCTATCCTCCTCATTGCCCTGGTCAGCCTCTTGTTCGTCCTCACAATGCCCACGTAGTTCCACATGAGCCTTCGCACCTCATCCCAGTTGTGGGAAACGACCACGGATTCATCGCTATTGGTTGCAGAGCCCGAGTCCCATAAGGGAACGGGCGGGTACGTAAGATCACCCTTATCGGAGGTCAACTTCGCGCTGTCCTCAAAGGCCAATGTGGCGAACACAAGGGCCTCTATGAGGGAGTTACTGGCCAGCCTGTTCGCCCCGTGGAGGCCGGTACAGGCAACCTCTCCTAAGGCATAGAGGTTGTGTATATTCGTCTTGCCGCGTGCATCGGTCATGATGCCTCCACACATGTAATGGGCAGCCGGAACAACCGGTATGGGCTCTTGTGTGATATCTATGTTCAGCTCCAGGCACCTCTTGTAGATATGAGGAAACCGGGTTTTAATGAAATCTCCATCGCGGTGGCTAATATCGAGATACACGCACTCATCACCGCTCCTCTTGAGTTCGGCGTCTATGGATCGTGCCACGATATCCCTGGTGGCCAAATCCTTCAGGGGATGGTAGCGTTCCATGAAGTGATCGCCCCTTTTATCGATGAGCCGGCCGCCCTCGCCCCTAACGGCCTCGCTGATCAGAAAATTCTTCTCCAGGGGATGGTAGAGGCAGGTGGGGTGAAATTGAACGAATTCCATGTTGGCGATCTTTGCGCCAGCCCTGTAAGCAATCGCCACACCATCGCCGGTGGCGATATCGGGATTGCTGGTGTAAAGATACACCTTGCCAGCTCCACCGGTTGCGAGCACGGTGAACCTAGCCAAGAAGGTCTTTACCTCCCCGGTGGCAATGTCCAGAACATAGGCGCCCCAGCATGTCTCCTCTGTTTCATTGGTGGAGATGCTCCTTTTTATGAATTTGGACGTGGTGATCAGGTCTATGGCCATATGGTTTTCATAGATCTCAATGTTCTTATTCACCTCCACATTATGGAGCCGGGCCCTTTCCACCTCCTGGCCGGTGTGGTCTTGTGTGTGGACGATCCTTCTCCGTGAGTGTCCCCCCTCCCGGGTGAGATCTAATCTATCGGTATGCGCTCTGTCATGGGAAAAACTGACTCCAAGAGAGACAAGCTCACGGATCATATCCGGCCCGCTTGTTACCACTATGTTCACGATGTCCTCGTGGCAGAGGCCCGCGCCAGCCTCTATGGTGTCCGCTATGTGGAGATCAAAGGAGTCTGTGGGATCGAGAACCGATGCGATGCCGCCCTGGGCGAAGTTGGTAGAGGCATCCATCTTTTCTTTTTTCGTTACCACGGTCACTGTGCCCACTGATGCGGCCTTGAGGGCAAAACTGAGGCCTGCGATACCAGTACCGATGACGAGGAAGTCCGAAGTTATTCCCATGTAGCCTCTCAACTATTCCCACGATGGCCCGCATGCAGCGTAGCCTCCGTGGCGACGCTTTCATTAGGTTTTGGGGATTCGTGTGTCGGGCCTAAGCTTACACAAAATACGCGCTTTTGCAAGTAATCATTGAATATTGGCCTGAGTCGAGGTACATTGCAGGCACCATGAGCATTTCGGCAGTTATATTCGATTGTGATGGCGTGATGTTTGACTCCCGTCAGGCCAATACCAACTTCTACAATCATATCTTGGCATATTTCGACCTCCCGCCCATGAAGGATGACGATGTCGAATTCGTGCACATGCACACTGCCGAGGAATCGGTAAACCATATCTTCAGAGGGAGTCCTTACACGGCTCAAGCACAGCGATACCGGTTAACCAAATTGGATTACACTCCTTTTATCAGGGACATGGTTATGGAGCCGGGCCTGGTGGAGCTGCTCGAACAGCTCAAAACCAATTATGGGCTCGCGGTAGCAACGAACAGAAGCAACACGATCGGCAAGGTCTTGGAATGGCACGGCCTCACAGGGTACTTTGATATCGTGGTGTCTTCGCTGGATGTGGCGAACCCCAAGCCCCATCCCGATCCTATCTTGAAGATCCTTGAATTCTTCGGGATTGGGCCCCAAAGCTGTCTGTATGTAGGCGATTCGGAGGTGGACTATCGGGTTTGTCGGGCCTCGGGAGTGCCCCTGATCGCCTATCGGAACAGAAACTTGAAGGCCGCCTATTTCGTTGAGGATCTTTTGGATATCCCCCGGATCTTGCAGCAATATCTGCGGGACGATCCTTTCACCCATGAGAAAAGGAGCGATTGAATACTCAATCGCCCCTTTGCCATGTCTTCCGCTGATAGGTGCCTTTATTTCATTTTCGTTATAGGCACTACCCTCGGCGTTAAAAAGATGAGGAGTTCGGTCTTCTCGATCGTTTTGCTTTCCGTCTTAAAGAGCCACCCAATGATGGGGATCTTCCTCAGGCCTGGTGTGCCTGTATTAGTGATGCCTTTCGTTTCCTTGTAAATGCCGCCGATGACCACGGTGTCCCCGCTGGCGACCATCATTTTTGTGCTGGCGCTCTTGGTGAGCACGGGCACGTATTCGCCCACGCGGTTGGCATAGTCGGGGACATCATCGCTAACCTCAATCTGCATGGTCACCATATCGTTGCCGAAGATACTGGGGGTGACGGTTAGCTCCAAGGTTGCATCAACCTCCTTCGCGGTTCTGTTTCCCTCCACATCGGTGTAGGGGATATAGATGGTCGTACCCTGCTTAATAGTTGCTGCTACCTCGTGCTGTGTGATAATCCTGGGGGCAGAGAGGGTCTTGAGCGTTCCCTCTGTCTCGGCCAGAGCTATCTGCGCATTAATGATTTTGGTTGCGGCTGTGTTCGCGAAATTGAAACCCAAGGCAGTCTCCGGGTTTGTGGTAAAATTTGTAGAAAAATCATACGTATATGTTTTACCACTGCCAGGCCCGTCTCCCCCCCATGGATTTCTCGTGGTCTGGTATCTTCCGGACCAGGTGACCCCGAGATCCCGCGAGAACGTGGTGTTTGCATCCACGATCCTGGCCTCAATCATTACCTGTTTAACGGGTTGATCGAAGTCCTTAATCGTCTTTCTTGCCTTCTCAATGCTTGACGCTATGTCTGTTATGCAGACAGTCTTTGTTGGTTTATCTATTATCTTACTGCCTCGAGCAGTTAAGCTTAGCTTCTCTGCAATCTCGGAGGGATCCCTAAAATTAACCACTATGCATTCTTCAACAAGCGGTTCCGCTTCTTTCAATTCCTGCTCGGCTTCCCGAGCCGCCTTTATCATTTCTTGTTCGGCTTTTAGCTTGTCTTGCCTTTCTTTCTCCAGATTCTTTATCTTTCCCTTTGTTGTTATCCAGATGATGTTTCCCTCTCTGATCATACCGAGATCGTTTGATTCCAGCACGATGTCCAAGGCCTGGTCCCAAGGCACGTTCTTCAGCCGCATGGAGACCGTACCCTTCACCTCGGGACCCCACACCAAATTCAGCTTGCTGACCTCCCCAATCAACTTCAGAATGTTCCGTATGTCTGCATTGGCAAATTCGAGGGTAATCCTTTCTCCCGTATACCTTTTGTAAGTCCTTCGTTCGAAGGCACGGGGCTGACTCACCGCCGGGGCCACCGCCGGTTGTACCTGTTGGGGTTTTCTTCCCTCCACTATCTGTTTTTCTACGAGCCTGGTCTCTGTTATGGTTTTTGCAGGCGGGCTTACCGAGGTCTTGTTGAAATCTATCCGTATCTCCTGGTCCGTCTGAACAACGTGATAGGGGACCATTTCTCTCAGCTTGATCTCAAGGTCGACCTCCCTTTCCGCAACCTGCACAGTCGGGGTAATCCTGTCCACTGCCCCTTTGAAGTAAGAGGAATCGATGTGCCGGACCAGTTCAGGCGGGATGGTGACTTCCTTGACTTCTAGGAGCAAGGTCATGGAGTCTTTTCGCTTCAGTTCATATGGTGCCCTTTCTTTGGTTGTAACCGTAACCCGTGATTTGCCTTGAGGCAGCATAAAGAAATCAATACCGAGGATCTGATTCGCTTTTGTCTTGTCCGGCGCAAAGAACAGGCGCGGCTCACTCGGCAGGCCCTCCTCCTTGGCTGCCATAACAGGTGGTTCAACCGTCTCAGCGGGCTTCTTGAGGGAAAGCAGGACATCTATTGTGCCATCCTTTTCCTGCACACTGTATTCAACGTCTTGATGTAAGCTGGCTGTAACCCGCGTAACGAGGGGCTCATCTTTAATTCTCTCAACCGTAAAGGTCTTGATGATTTTGTTCCCCGTCACATCTGGGCGGATCAAATCCTCCGCCGGTTGCGCGGTGACATCTACGATGAGCCGGAGTGGTTGGGCGAGCTTAAAGGCCGTATAGGGAGTGGTCCTGGAATTAGTTATCGCAATCCTGGCCTCTGCATCAGAGGGCGGAGAAGCCACACTGATTAATTCGATTTGTGCAGGCGTTTCTGGCGCAAGGCCCGCCACTTTCTTCTTGGTTGGCGAGGGAGCACAACTCATGGCAAGACACAGTGCACCAATGGCGATCAAAAGAAAAACGCGTCTTCGTCCTTTCGGGCATCTGATATCCAACATGCAAGGTCTCCTTACATTTTTTTGCTGTTTTGGCCTATTCCAATACGGGGAGTTTCAAGGTCCTCTCTCGTGTTAGTTCACGCCCTCTGATGTCTCTGAAAGATTCCCGAACAACGACCTTATCCTCGAGGATCTCGGTGACGCGACCACCCCTTTTTCCGATAGGTGTCCCCACTTTGATCACGTGGCCATCGCCCTTGGAATCCCTCACGAGGGCCCAATGTTCCGCCCCAGCCAGGATTATGGCCGATATGGTCAACTGGGAAAGGTCGAGGGTTTCAAGATAGGTTCTCGGTTTTTCTCGTGCTTCCTTCTCCTCCAATTCCTCCCGTATGGTTATGAATGATTTGAATGGGTCCACCTTATTGGTAGGGTCATATGAGTACGGTGTTTCTTCCGTGTCTTTCTCAGCCGCGGGCTCAGTCTTTTGAGGCTGAGCCTCGGGTTGCTTCGCTTCTTGGATCGGCTTTGTGGCCGCTTTTTCTTGCTTGGGAATCTTAAAGACCTCTGTTTTTCCGGTCTCTCCCTCAGATACACCACAAAAAAGGACAAGAGCTCCACAAGCGACTACTACAGAGAGGATTATGTTTACCGTATTTTTTGTGCCCACTTTAGACCTTTTATTCCTTAAACCGATAGGTTACCGCCTTGCAGCTGGTCTTAAGCATGACGTCCATGCTCTTAACAGGAGCCATACTCACATCAATGACGTTGACAATCCTATCCAGTTTTCCCACCTTATCGAAAAACATTGCTACGTCGTGGTAGACCCCCTGCACCTCTATGTTAACTGGTATCTCTACATAAAAATCCCTCGGGACCTGTCTATCCGGGCTGAACAAAAGAAATTCAAGATTGGAATCATTCCCGAGTTTCGTGATACTCTTTAAGAGGTTCGGTATCTCACTTGTGGTCGGCAAGAGCTTAAGGGCCAATGCTAATTCTTCTTGCTTCCTGACACGCTCCTTCTCAAGCTTTTCCAGGTCCCTTGCCCTTATTTTTACAAGCCTGAGCTGGTCATCAAGCTTTTTTATTTCGGTTCTCAACGCACGTATTTCGGCTGTCTTTGGCATATGTACAAGCCAGATAAAAAGCCCTACAAGGATCACGATTGTCCCTACAAAGATAAGAATCCGGTGGGCCATTCTCAACTTGGACACTTTGTCAAAAAAGCTATTGGATTCGATTGCCATGATTCCTATCTTTTCTTTTTAGCTGCTGGCGCTGCTGCTGGTTTATGGGCATAGGTCATGCACCTGAGCGCGAAGTCCTTGAGGCTCAGATCGACTCCAGGCACCCTTCTTTGCCGAGTTCTGACTAACTCAACGGAGTTTATGGTCCCGGTGCTTTGCAGTTTGTCCATGAAGTCTGCAACTGTTTCATTATCCATTGCCGTACCCTCAAGCATGAGCGTGCCCTTGCTTTCCCTGAGGCTTGCGAGCCAGAGCTTGTCTTTTGGGACACTGGTTGCAATATCATCGAGAAGCTTTACGGGGCCCGTCTTCACCTTTTCTAGCTCTTGTATCGTCTTGAGTTTGGCTTCAATATCGGCAATTGTCTCTTTCAAACTCTTTATCTTGGCGTTCGTATCTTTGTAGGTGGCCAATTCTCTCTTTATTCTCTCTCGCTCCTTTGTGAGGGAGTTTATTTCCCTGGTAAAACCTATGTAAAACCAGGTCATTGCCAGGAGGATGACGATGACGGAACCAAAGTAATACGAAACCTGTCGGCGTATGTTTTCCTTTATCCTTGCGGCCCTGAACGGAAAAAGATTAACCCTGATCATCGATCACCTATACTCCTCAAAGCGAGGCCTATTGATATAGGGGCAATAGGAGCCGAATAGCTTAGGTATCCGGCGTCAAAGGATTTTTCCCTTATTTCCATATTGGCAAAGGGGTTGAGAGTCCCTATTTTGAGGCCCGTTTCAATTCCGAGGTATTTCGTAAATCCCGGAATTAGCGATGAACCTCCGCTCAATAGGATTGTATCAATCTTTATATCGGTAAATGTGGTCGCTACAAAATCGAGCGCTCTCTTGACTTCCTGACCCCATTTTGTGACGGTTGAGGTGACTGCTTCTTCCACGGGGGATCTCTGCTCCGCTGGGAGGGGCCTGGCCCCCAGTTTAATTCTTTCGGCTTCTTGATAAGATATGTTTAGCCTTTTCTGTATCTCACCGGTTATCTGGGAGCCTCCATATGAGGAGTCTCTCGTGAATATAGAGACCCCATCCTTGATGACATTTATGGTAAGGTGTTGAGCACCGATATGCACCAAAGCGTGGCAGCCAGATTGCTCGTAATTGCTGATTTCAAAAGCGTTTTGCAAGGCAAAGGCATCGATATCGAGAATGACGGGGTTGAGCTCGGTCAGATGGAGGAGACTGATGTACTCTTCAACGATGTCTTTCTTGGCAGCCACCAAGAGGACGTCCATGTAAGACTCCTTGCCCTCCTCCTCCAACTCTTCTTCTCCAGAGTAGAGAACCTGAAAATCCAAGTTCACGTCATTAATGTCAAAGGGGATGTACTGTTCTGCTTCACTCTGGATACTCTCTTCCAGCTCCCTTTCTCCTTTCCTGGGAATGGTTATCTTTTTTACAATGACTGAGTAGCCGGAAATCGACACGGCCACATTGTGGTTTTTAACCTTTAGGTTTTGAAGGAGGTTTTTGAGGGCGGCAGAAACTATCTCTATTTCCTTTATGGAGCCTTCAACTATGGCATCTGGAGGTAGCCCTATGATCCCAAAATTCTTAAGGTTCATGCCCTTTGGGGTGTCTTCGATCTCGGCAACCTTGATAGAATGTGATCCGATATCGATCCCAACTAGTTGATTTTTCTTAGGTGTCGCCATCTTCGACTCAAGTGCTTGAGGATTTACTTGTCATCAAAAAAAATCTGCTCTTTGTCGCTCAGTGTATAGCCGAGGGCTAGGATGATTTTCCGTTTCGTCTCCATACGACAATCTTCACCTTTTTCAATCCTATCGATAGTCAATGGAGATACCCCGGCCTTTCTGGCCAGCTCTGCCTTACTCAGCAAGAGTTGTTCTCTTATCTTTTTTACGGAATTCTGGGGCACTATCCTTTTCCTCCAACAAGGTTAACCCGAAAAATAAGAAAACTCTTACTTAGTAACGCATATATAACTTAATTTGTCAAGTATTTTTTATAAATTAATTAAAATTACCACAATTTATATGCATATAGTGGTAATTTTTAGTAGCACCACAATATCTTGTAACGTCCGACAAGAGGCTCCTCCATAGTGCCCGAGAGAATCAATAGTTCTTTTTGAATTTGCGTATTTTGAAAAATTGCTGTACAAGAGGGCAATCTTTTATCACTTATAACATATCTGAACACAAAAGGAAAGGACCAGCTGTTGGAACGATCCAAAAAGAGGCAGAAAAAGAACCAGCAAGTTCGGGCGAAGAGTGTCTTTAGGGAGTATTTAGAGGCAGCCATAATAGCTATTCTTCTAGCGCTCTTCATTCGGGCGTTTGTTATCCAAGCCTTCAAGATCCCGTCCGGATCTATGAAGCCAACTCTGCTTGTGGGTGATCATATCTTGGTAAATAAGTTTGTCTATGGCATTAAGATACCTTTTACGGACCACTACGTGTTACAGATTAAAAAACCGAAGACAGGTGATATAGTCGTTTTCAAGTGGCCTAGAAACGAGAAAAAGGATTTCATTAAAAGGGTTATCGGCGTTGAGGGGGACAAAGTTGAGATAAAAGATGATGTGCTTTATGTGAACGATAAGAAAATTGAAACACGCTTTGTAAGGGAGTATGCTGATACTGAAGTGAGGCGTGCGCAACAGTATCTTGAGTTTCTCGGAGAAAATAAGCACCCAATTTTAGATGTATTCAATAAACACGAGGATTTTGGGCCAATTATTGTCCCTAAGAACGCTATTTTTGTCATGGGTGATAACCGTGATCAGAGCCTTGACAGCAGATATTGGGGCGCGGTTTCCCTGGATAAGCTCAAAGGGAAGGCCTTTGTCATTTATTGGTCGTGGCCGCACTGGAAGCGCTTTGGACACCTTGTTCGGTGATAGCGATACCGCAACAGCGGGTGTGCAATCCCGATACGCCTTACTGTCTCGGCGAAGGACAATGAAGGGGTTCCACGAAATTAGTGCTGGTTTTAGACCTCAAAGACTATTCTCCCTTTCTGTTGTCGAATGGGCATATCGATCATTATTTTAGCTCCGTAACCGCGCTGAGCCGAGGGGTATGGATGTCTTTGTTGGCATATACCGAGGCTCAGCATGATTTCCCTCCATAACAACAAGAAATTCCTGTAGAGTTTAGGCTTGACAAATGGCGAGATGCGATTTTAAATGTTCAGTTATTGAACAGTACAACAGCAAAGGGAGCCGGTTCTGATATGCAGGACGTTCAACAGCAATGGTATGCTATTCACGCCCGCAGTAGACATGAGGATGTTGTCTTCAATGGGCTTGCAAAGAAATCAATTAAGGCATTTGTTCCTAAAGTAGAGGTGATGAGTCGCCGAAAGGACAGGAGGAAGAGGATCATGATTCCGCTCCTGCCCGGTTACGTTTTTGTGCATTCAGATCTGAACCCATATGAATATTGGGACATAATCAAGACCTATGGGGTTGTCAGGATAGTAGGCACTGATAACAAGCCTGTTCCCGTGAAAGAAGAGGAGATAGAATCTTTGAAGATACTCCACGGCACTGACCGGACGGTTCGAAACCAGGCCTATATGAAGAGGGGCGATAGGGTGATGATTATGGAGGGGCCACTGAAGGGGCTGACCGGGTTTTACCTTCGGCATAAGGGAAAATCGGATAAGGTCGTGGTTTCAATCGAGCTCTTGCAGCGATCCCTGGCCGTAGAAATCGAGGACTGGATTGCAGAGAAGATCAGCTAATTTTATCCAAGCCCTGGGGAATGCTTCCAGAGCGGGCGAAAGAAAATAGGAGAAAGGTCGTGAAAACACCCCTAAACGTGGCCGTTATCGGGACCGGTTATTGGGGAAGAAACCTGGTCAGGAATTTTGCATCACTCGGCTGCCTGTACGGGCTCTGTGATCTCAATGAGCAGAGCCTTGACGAAGCCAAAGGAGAATACCCCGGTCTCAAAACCACGAGTTCCTTGGAGGACATGCTGTCCGATGAAAGGTTACACGCTGTGGCAATAGCGACGCCAGCCGAAAGCCATTATCGGATAGTGAGGGATTCCCTGTTTGCCGATAAGCATGTCTTTGTGGAAAAGCCTCTGGCGCTGAATATAGATCAGGGGGCGGAACTCGTGAGGACTGCCGATGAGAGAAAACGGATTCTCATGGTGGGCCACCTCTTGCATTACCACCCTGCAGTAATCAAACTCAGGGAGTTGGTCGAGCACGGCGAATTGGGAAAGATCCAATACATCTACTCCAACCGGCTGAACCTGGGTAAGATTAGACGGGAGGAAAACATCCTGTGGAGCTTTGCCCCCCATGACATATCAGTCATCCTCGGCCTCACCGGTGAGATGCCCGAGAGCGCATGCTCGTTGGGAGGAAACTATCTCCATGAAAGGATCGCTGATGTAACCATGAGTCATCTCTCGTTTCCCTCGGGGATCAAGGCCCATATTTTCGTGAGTTGGTTGCATCCATATAAGGAGCAGCGACTGGTGATTGTGGGAGACAGAAAAATGGCCCTCTTTAACGATGTTGACCCCAAGAACAAGCTCGTAGTTTATCCCCACATCATTGAATGGAAGGATCATCTCCCAACCCCCAACAAGAAGGAAGGCCAGGTCATTTCCGTTGATCAGACCGAGCCTCTCAGGGAGGAGTGCGGGCATTTTTTGGACTGCATAAAAAACAATCGCCAGCCTCGAACCGGCGGGGCTGAGGGCCTAAGGGTTTTAGCCGTACTTCAGGCCTGTCAGGATTCTCTGGAAAATAATGGAAAGGTAGTATCCGTATCCCCGCTCTCCGATGAGAATAAAGGGATGGCGAAGCCCTATTTTGTCGACAAAACGAGCACGATCGATGAGGGTTGTATCATTGGTGCCGGAACCAAGATCTGGCATTTTTCTCACGTTATCAAGGGAAGCGTAATCGGAACCGATTGCAGCATCGGTCAGAATGTGATGATCGGGCCGGACGTAAGGATAGGCAGCAAGGTCAAGATACAGAATAATGTATCGGTATATCCGGGCGTAACCCTGGAAGATGGCGTTTTTTGCGGGCCCTCTATGGTGTTTACCAATGTCTACAACCCACGAAGCTATATACCCCGTAAAGAGGAGATACGGCCCACACTGGTTAAAGAAGGGGCCACCCTGGGCGCTAACGCAACCATTGTTTGCGGAAACACGATCGGGACGTTCGCCTTTGTGGCAGCAGGTGCTGTGGTACTCAATGACATACCGGATTACGCGCTGGCGGTGGGTAATCCGGCGGTAGTAAAAGGGTGGGTTTGCAGGTGCGGTGTCAGGTTACATTTCGAGGACGGAGCCGCAACCTGCGATGCCTGTGGCACAAGGTATCAAGAGGACCAGGACACGGTGAGTGCTATCTCCTAGCTAACCCGATT
>CP070657.1:2037950-2040781 GCA_020355085.1 Deltaproteobacteria bacterium | reverse complement strand
GTTTGCCTGCCGGAAAACGGACGCTTCTCACTGATTGCCCGGTTTCCATGCGATAACCGATTGCATGAAAAAAGGAAACAGTGTGCTGATCTTGTATTTCTTGATATCGAGCTTTTGAAATAACCCATGAATCTCTTGAGGTGTATATGAGGCCCTGATCGATTCAGTGAATCCGCCGTTAACGGGAAGAAAGTAAAGCCACCAGACCCTCTTGAGGTCGTAGATGTAAAGTATGCCGTCAGCCCTGAAGACATTCCATAGGTTCGCGATGGCCTTCTCAGCGTCTTTCCAGTGGTGAAGCGAGAACGCGGAGTAGACCAGATCAAACTCACCGAATTGATGGATCGAAGCGGCATCGCCTGCATCCCCTATGGCACAGCTGATCCTCTCTTGAAGGTTTTTCTCGGCGATGTGCGCCTTAGCCAAGGCCACCATATTGGCTGAAAGATCCAAGGCGGTGATGTGAATAGCGGGATTGAGCTCGGCCACCATAGTGGCCAGAGATCCCGTGCCAGAGCCTACCTCCAGATATCTGCCTGCCCGATTCAAGGCGGCAATTTCCCTCAGTAGGGCGCGATACTGAAGCCGTGCGTGTGCATCATGACGGTCCCCATATTGCTGAGATTCCCTGGCGCCTGATATTGCCTCCTGACTGTGTTCTATTCTTGTTGACATATTCTTTACCTCCTCATGTAGTGTTAATAGGGGTTACCGTGAATCCAATAATTTTAGTAAGCACTTACTAAGTTAGTTCGCAAAAAAAAGAGCTGCTCAAACAAAGAGAGCAACCAATCTGCGTGTTTGCCTTATGTTTTCAAACCGCTCAGGAATACCCCTACCAGTGTCTCCACGGTTTCCTCAACGGGAAAGTCAAGCGGTGGTCCAGTAAGCGATACCTCCTGGTCAACAATGTACATAAAGATAGTCTCGATAAACAGCCGAGCCACGATGCTCCCATTGATCCGTTTGAACGCGCCCTCTTCGATTCTCTGCTTGATGTAGCGATCCAAGAACTCAGAGATCATCAGAGCAGAATCGTCACCGCGGTGGAAGATGTCAGCAAACTGCCGACCTTCAAGGGCCGTGAAAGCAGAAAGGCGAACAATCCTGGGGTCTTTCCGAGCATGCCCGATCATGTGTAGCGCCAGGGTCGTGAAGACGCCTTTGTCGTCTTTTTGCGCTGCCTTTTCCTCAACCTCGGGTATGATTGGATGACCTGCGAACAGGTGCTTCAACGCCTCCCGGTACAGGTCTTCCTTGGTCTTGAAATGCTGGAAGATGAGCGTTTCGCTTACTCCGGCGACTTGAGCAATTTGCCGAGTCTTGGTGCCGCTGAACCCCTTATCAGCAAAAAGCCCGAGGGCGGCCTCGAGAATCTGCGTCCGTCTCTCCTCCCCACTGAGCCGCATCTTTATTTGTTCAACGGTTTTCATAGCGAAGTAGTTAATAAGTAAGTACTTACTTATTTAATCAATCCCTCATAGTTTGTCAAGGACTTTTTTTGACTCTGAATATCCGCTGCCTCAGGTGAGTCCATATTCACTCCGAAGCGTCTCCGACAATCCCCTCACAACAGCAAACGCCTTTTCCACTGTCTTTTCCCCATCGGGGTTGACCAGGCAGCAGGTGGCCGGTGACAGTAAACTGCGGGATAGGACAAAGTCTTGGTCGATGCCCTTCTTATCGAGGGCCAACCATATCTCTTGAAGCCGCGAAACGAGAGAAGCGATGTTTTCTTTTTCAAAGGGCTCGAAATTGGTTGGCACCACACCCCAGACGATTATCCCTCCACGATCCAAGAATTTCCTGATGGACTTGGCATAGGCTGCGAACACCTCGCTGTTTGTATACACGTCAAGGGAGAGGATATCCAGATCCATTCCTAGAAGAAAATCCCAGTCCGGATTTCCGCACAGATGCACCCCTCGTGGTCTTTCAATCATGGACAAGAATAAATCCATATCCGCTCTGGCAGGTTGATCCCCATAACCGGACATGGCACTCCAGAGGAACTGAAGGCCCGGTTCATCAATAAACATAAAGGCGTTCGAGTTGCGCTTCTTCAGCCTTTGTAGTTGGACATTTACCCTCTTGGCCATAAATTCGAGCATGAACGGCCGGACTGTATCGTTAAAGAGAATGGGGCGATCATTCTCATCCACTACATTAAACCCGAAACTGATGGGGCCCTCCAGTTGCCCCCGTATGGCCGGTCTTTCAAATAGATCCAGTTCCAGAAAACGACGGTATACCACTGAATAGGTGTCGCTTATGTCGAAATATTCGGGATCGTCAAAATGGCTCAAGGCCTCTTCCACCTCACTGAGAAACTTTTCGGTAGAAAATTTCAGGGTCCGTTTTTCCATATCGAGCAGCATGCCTGGAAAATGTTCCGAGGCCTGAACATACATGTCTTCGTAATAGCTATAATGAGGCAATTGCGGCCAAAAGGGTATATCCATGGAAAGAGCCAATTCAAGGGCCCTGCCCACATCCGTATTAGGCATGACGGCCATTGCCGTTGTGAGCAGATTTCCAGGAATAGGCATGGTTTGCCTTTTAAATCCGTCTATTTTTCTCTATTTGGCTGCTATCAGTGGAGGCATTCAGGAAGTGCTTGACAGAATTGCCCGAGTTCTTTCCTGCGCCTTGTGGTGCTTCACCACGTAATGTCATGACGTGATAGAATTCATTATAGAACGGGTGATCATGTATTATTGCGTCGTTGTATTTCTTGTTTCTTTACCACTGTGAGCAACATTTTGAAGGGTTTTACGGCATTTACTGAATGAGGAATATCCGCAGGCATTACCACAACCTCTCCTGCCCTG
>CP070657.1:2025604-2037850 GCA_020355085.1 Deltaproteobacteria bacterium | reverse complement strand
CTACCCCGTTTTCACAGATCTCATGAATCGAAGGAGCTAGCGAAGAGCGCGGGGATCACGCCCAGGTGACGAGGCCCATGACGAAACGGTTTTCAAGCCTCTTGTGGCTGGGTGTAACTCGCACGGTAAAGCCGTAGCGGCCCGTTTTGGCGCACGGAATTGTGCCGCTAAAGGTAAATAAACCATCTGCAGAGTCGGTAGCTTCCAGGGTAGCGGTTTCCCGCTCAAGGAAGTCCCCATTTGGGTCCAGACGCCCGTAGTATGCTTCTACCGTTACGTCCTCCGGCGAAAGGGCCCCAAGTCTCACCCGGGCCACTGCGTCGATCTCGTTTCCGACGGACATCTCCAAGCCATCCCGAGAGGTAATTCCCGCTACGGAAACCTCGTGCCAGCTGGTCATGAGCTTCTGTCTCCAGGCCGCCAAGTCCTTTGCGCCGCTGAAATCGTTGCTGCATAACGTATGGTACCGTTTCGAACAGGGCAGGTAGTACCGGCTTGCATAGTCTTGCACCATTCGATGGGAGTTGAAGAAAGGGGCAAGGCGCTGCAGGCCGGCCCTCATCTTATCAACCCAGCCGCGGGGTATCCCATCGGGTCCCCGCTGGTAGAAGAGGGGGACAACTTGCTCTTCAAGGAGGTTGTAAAGTTCGCGACTCTCAATGTCATCCTGGGCCGCATGGTCCTGATAGACTTCCCCATGACCAACGGACCAGCCAATGTCGCGCTGATATGCCCCATCCCACCAGCCGTCTAACACGCTGAGGTTGAGCGAGCCATTTGCCAGCGCCTTCATACCGCTCGTGCCACACGCCCCCAAGGGCCGGCGGGGCGTATTCAGCCAGAGGTCGCTCCCTGAGACCAGGCGCTTGGCAACGTACATGTTGTAATCCTCAAGAAAGACCACGCGGCGGCGAAAGCGCTCCTGCCGAGTAAGGTGGACGATATGTTGTATGAACTCCTTGCCTTCGTTGTCCTGCGGGTGAGCCTTGCCTGCAATGATGATCTGAGCCGGGCGCTTCGGATGGTTGAGAACTTGGTCTAACCGGTCTGGATCTCTAAACAGGAGTGTTGCCCTCTTGTAAGTTGCAAAGCGGCGTGCAAAGCCAATGGTGAGCGCATCCGGGCTGAGGACCTCGCTTGCGGCCTGGACATCGGTCATGGATACCCCTTGGCTCGTGAGTTGCTCGGCGAGACGGCGCCGGGTGAAGCCGATTAGGTATTCTCGGCACCGCTCGTGGGTCCGCCACAGCTCGGCATTTGTGACTTTTTCTACCTGTTCCCACACGCGCTCATTGTCCGGATCTTCGGCCCAATCCGCACCAAGGTACCGGTCGAAGAGCCGCGCCAGATCACCCGAAATCCAGGTGGGAACGTGAATGCCGTTGGTTATGTAGTCAATCGGTACATCCTCAACCGGATGATGGTGCCAGACCTTTTTCCATAGCTCTTTTGACGTGCGCCCGTGCAGACGACTTACTCCATTGCTGTGAGCGGACAATCTCAGGGCGAGGGTGCTCATGCCGAAGGGTTCTGTGTCATCTCGAAAGTCCAGACGTCCGTAACCTAACAGGACTTTAAAGCTGATGCCCAGCTCTTTGACGTATTCCTCGAAGTAGGCCCGAATAAGCTCTGGATCAAAGGTGTCATTGCCGGCAGGTACCGGGGTATGGGTCGTAAAAACGGTACTGGCCAGGATAATCTCCCGCGCCGCATCAAACGACAGGCCCTTTTCCTTTCTCAAAACATTGATTCGCTCAAGGGCCGAAAATGCCGAATGACCTTCATTGATGTGGATGACCGTGGGCTCGATTCCAAGGGCCTTGAGTGCCCTGATGCCGCCGATGCCCAAGACAATTTCTTGTCTGAGCCGCATTTCACGGTCACCCCCATAGAGCTGGGCCGTTGTCTGGCGGAACTCAGGCGGATTCTTTTCGACATTGGTGTCAAGCATATACAATGGTACTCTCCCCACATCGATACGCCAGATTGCGATATGAACCGGCGTGCCCTTAAGGTCTACCGAAACGGTAAGCGGCTTACCCCTTGCATTGTGGACGGGACTCACCGGCATATTGGCGAAGTCATTCGGCTGGTATTTCTCCATTTGCCAGCCATCAGAGGTGAGATACTGGCTGAAATAGCCCTCCTGATACAGAAGGCCTACACCCACGAGCGGCAGGTTCAAATCGCTCGCCGATTTGAGGTGGTCACCGGATAGCGCCCCCATTCCCCCGGAATAGATAGGCAGACACTCGCTCAGCCCGAATTCGGCAGAGAAGTAAGCGACCTGAAAGGGCACCTCCGGTGAATAATCCCCCGCCTGGATACGAGGCTGAGAGAGGTAACGGTCAAAATTCCGACCTACCTGCTCCAACTGTGCCAGAAATCCATGATCCTGTGATAGCTCATTCAGCCGATCTTGACTGACCAGACCCAACATCAGGACCGGGTTGCGACCGCAATCGACCCACAGACCGGGATCAATCCGCTGAAACAGGGCTCGAATTTCATCCTTCCAACTAAAGCAGAGGTTATAGGCCAAACTCCTTAAGACCTCCAGTTGTGGGGGAAGATTGGGGACGACACTATATTTGATCTTTGCCTTCATAAAGGGGCCTTTATCTGTTCGAAATTAGTTTTCGATTGTTGCTTGATTCCCGAACTACGTCATCCTAAGGGGTATGGATATATTTCTTTTCACGTGTTTTGTCGAATATTTCTTTTAGACGCTCGCGTATCATGGATGCAAACTTCTATTCTTGAAGCAAATTCTATGCCCTGATCCTTATTGCCATACTAACAAAAACGGGGGTCCTTTGCAAAAAGTGATCTTGCAATGCAGAGACGGCTCAAGGCAAAAAAGAGGTCGCAGGAGCTTAGCTGCGCCAACAGTAGATTGGGATCTACTATCCTAATATACGATTCCCCCAGAGAAAGCTCAGTCAAGGGCGCAGCGCAAGAAAGGACGAAATGCGGGTTTCACGTGAACCCAATCTGGCTGGATTCACTGGACATGAGGTACAGAAAGGTAGCTGCGAACTTCTCGAAATCCCTAAAACCCTTCACGCTCATATATTCGTTGGCCACATGCTGTCTTCCACCGTGCCCGAGCCCGCCTGAGACAACTGGCAGGGCTAGGATCCTTGAAAAGACAAAATAGGGCGCTGCCCACGTGGCGATAGGCCATACCTCCGGTTCTGTTTTGTGAAGGCGATAGGCATGGATCATCTGCTGAACAGCTTGCTCATTGTAGTTTGTCTTAGACCAGGTGTAGGAGTCCCTTACCTTTACCTCGATGTCGTCAAAACCTTGGCTCAGAAGGTGCCTTGTAAACTTCTCCACAACCTCTTCGGGCTCCATCTTTGGGCCAAAACGGATATCGATCTTCGCACTGGCCCGCCTGGGCAAAACAGTCTTGGTACCGGACCCATCGTAACCTGCATGAAATCCATTTATATTTATAATCGGGGAATAGAGCCCTCTCTTGAGTAGATCGATCCCGTGCCGGTCGTGTTTGAAACAGAGGCTCTTCATCTCCTTGAGAAATGCCTTTTCATCAAAGCTCTTTTCCAGCTTATAGAGGAGCCTTAAATCCTCTTTGCTCGGCGGCGAAACATTGTCATAAAAGCCCTGAATTTTTATGTTCTCCTTATTATCCGTTAATGAGCCCAGTGCATGAATTAACCGCCATACCGGCGATGATATCCAGGCGCTGACAGATCCATGGAGGGAGGTTTCCGTGGGTCCACCTCGCCTGCCTCCACGACAAATGAGGTCCAGGTACACAATTCCCTTGAGACCGAGGTGCATGGAGACTTTACCCCTCGTGTCTTGAGAAAAATCAAAGTCGACAACCCCATCTCCTCTGAGCTGTTCCCGATGGCGGAGGATAAAATCCTCGAACTGAGGACTCCCAATTTCCTCTTCTCCTTCAATGGTGAATATAAGATTCAGCGGTATATCGTCTTCCTCATTGATTGTTTTAAGCACGTTGAACAGGCCCCACAAGGCCCCTTTCGAGTTTACAGCGCCTCGCGCTATGATGCATTCCCCAATACCCGGAAGATTATGGCTTTCAGCTGCGAAGGGCGGACTAACCCAATTAGGCTCCTCAGCAGGCTGAACATCGTACATGCCATATATGATCAATGTCTTTGGATACCCCTTGTCCAGACGGCCGTAAACAATGGGAAAGGATGGGTTGCCCCAGAAAGTCACCTTACCCCCCAATTCCTCAATAGAGCGCCCAATCCACTCGGCGGTCTCACGGATTCCTTCTCCCGTGGCCGATACGCTCTTCTGTCGCAGAAAGGCTTTGCATCCCTCCAGATGTTCAGAAAACCTGTCATCGATGGCCGTATAGATCTTCTCTAACCGAGAAGATGCTACCTTTTCCCTATACACCCTCTGTAACCTCCTTCATGAAGATCACCTTGTGATCACCTTTCCGGTAAAAGTCTTCAAGCAAGCCTACCACGCGATAGCCGTGCTTCTCATATAAGGCCCTGGCGGGCTCGTAGGGCGGTGTTGAGGAGGTATCCACGTAGATGCGCCTGGCCCCTTTCTTAATAACGAAATCCTCCATGAATTCAAGGAGCTTTCCTCCGACCCCCCTTCTCGAGAACGCCTTATCGACAACGATCCAGTAAAGATCATAACAACCCTCGGTCATCGGGATAGGGCCGAAACAGATGAATCCTGCAAGAGTGCCATCACTATTGAGGATACAGAAAGCGCAGTAATCACCTTTCTCAGGTCGACGAAGCGCCTCATCCACAACCTCCAGGGCCACCCGGACTTCCTGGTCGTTAAAGGTTTTGGCCTGCCTGAGAAGCCTCGATACCTCTTTCTTATTATGGGTTTTTAGAGGCCTGATTTTCACGGTTCCTTCATCTTTGATCTCTGCGCCGTGAAACCAACGAGCGCCCCTACCATCTCCGAATACGTCATGCCGGCTTCTCCCACAGCAGCTGCAAAGCCTGCGTCGGGGCTCAGGCAAGGGTTGGCATTAACCTCGAGCACATGGATTTGCCCGTGGTCATCGACCCGCATGTCAACCCGCCCATAATCCCTGAGCATAAGGAGCTTAAAACATGTGATGGCTGTTGCCTCAATCCTTTGTTGCAAGACCGGTGAAAGATCTTGCGGAAACGCTCTTGGCGTATGAAGGTATTCGAAGGTAGAGGCGTCCCACTTGGCCCTGTATCCTACAATAGGGTAGAGTTCTGGAGGAAATTCGGAAAAATCGATCTCTGCTAAGGGAAGGACCCTCGGTGACGGGTATCCGAAAATGGAGACATTAAACTCCCGTCCTGCCACATACTCCTCAACCAGAAGGGTGCCGAATCGATCGAAGAATTCCTTGACCCCTTTCTCGAGTTCACCCCTATCCTTAAAAATTGACTCTTGATCTATGCCAATGCTGGCATCTTGAAGGACTGGCTTAACGATGACCGGGAACCTCAGAACGTGGGGGTCAAAGTTACCTGCATCATCGCAAATCAGATATTCGGGTGTTCTGATTCCGTTGGCCCTCAGCAGGCATTTTGTGATCACTTTGTCCGTTGTAAGCATGAGGGCTTGAGAGGGCGAACCCGAAAAAGGGATGCCCAATAGCTCAAGCACAGCAGCGGGATGCGCGACAAATCGAGGGTCATCGTCAAGGCTCTCACAAAGGTTGATCGCCATCTCTGCCCTCGATTTCTTCAACTTTTGCATGAAAGCGCTGACATCCCTTGTAAAGGGGATGCTAACCGACGGATACCCCAGCTCTTGGAGGGCCTTTTCTATTGCCTCAACTTGCGTGAGGATATCCAGGGATGCCTCTGCAAAGGCATGACCGGCCGGAACCGGCACGTTGTGGACCACACCTATCATCTTCTCATATAAGCGGACAGATCTTCTCTGTATTCGCTCCCTTGGACACGGGCAAAAGCGGAGTCTAGGATTGCTTCCAGAAGCGACCGGTAAGGTATGCCTACCAGGTTGGCGATGATGGGGAGGTCGGAGTGTTGCGGGTGCAGGCCTGCCAGCGGATTAACTTCCATGAAGTTTGGAACCGCATTCACGTCAGCCCGTATGTCAACGCGCCCTGCATCCCTACAGCCAATTCCGTGCCATACCGCCAGTGCAAGCTCCTTGGCCTTTTCTGCCACGGCATCCTTGGCCAGACGATACTCAACGAATTCCTCACATCTTTCCTTATTCTGGTAAGAGTAAACGTCGGGCTCGGCAGTGTCTCGGAGGATAACCTCCATAACCCCTATGGCTGTCGCGTCTTTTCCCGTGCCCACGATCCCCACGGTAAACTCCCTCCCGGGCAAAAAGGCCTCCACGAGAACCGGTTGTTTGTACGCGAACAAAGACCTGGCGCACACGGATATGAGCTGGTTTTTGCTCCAGATCTTGGATGCGGCGGTAATTCCCTTGCTGGTGCCTTCAGCGACTGGTTTGGCAAAGACGGGGAACGGAAGATCAAAAAGTTCCAGGTCAGACATGCTTTCGACCACGCGGAAATCCGGAGTGGGGATGCCGAGGTCGCGGACCACTGCCTTGGTCATAGCCTTATGAAGGGTGAGGCACAGCACCAAAGGATCGGAAAAAGTATACGGTATTTCATAAGCATCCAACAGCGCCGGTACTTGTGCCTCCCGGCCAAAGCCCCTGAAGCCTTCGGCAATGTTAAAAACCATGTCCCACCGGTCTCCGGCGGCCAGACGCCTTGTAAGTTGCTTGATATTACCGATGTGATCTGTCTCATAACCCAGATCTTGCAGGGTTTGCTGAATGGCTTGAATGGTGTCATCGCGATCGAACTCGGCCGTATCATCTTCGCTAAATCCCTCAGCGAGGTAGTCATCGCGGAGATCATATGTCAATCCTATGCTCATCATCTCTCCATTTCCTTAATGTAAGTAAAGGTTGAAAGGCTGTTGTCCCGCCGCCATGCCGCCTGGATCCGGATACCGATAGAGACGGCCCTGGTAGTTCTTGAGTAGAAGGTCATCTCCATCCCGCCCAACAAGGGATTCAGGGAAGATCGGGATCTTACCGCCGCCTCCGGGGGCGTCGATCACGTAAGTTGGCACCGCATACCCCGTGGTGTGACCTCGCAATCCCTCGATAATCTCTATACCTTTTTCTACGGGAGTTCTGAAATGGGCAGATCCCAAAATAGGGTCACACTGATAGAGATAGTAGGGCTTGACCCGTATCCGGAGGAGCCCATGCATCAAATTCCTCATGGTCTCCACATTGTCGTTGACTCCCGCAAGAAGAACGGTTTGACTGCCTAAAGGAATGCCGGCGTCTGCAAGGCGCCCACACGCCTCCGCCACCTCCACAGTCAGCTCATCGGGATGAGTGAAGTGAATGCTCATCCACAGCGGATGGTAACGTTTAAGCATACGGGTAAGGGCGGGCGTTATGCGCTGTGGCAAAACAACAGGCACCTTTGTGCCTATCCGCAGAAACTCCACATGGCGTATTCCGTATAATCGTGCGAGCAGCCATTCCAACTTTTCGTCCGAAAGGGTCAAAGGATCCCCGCCTGAGATCAGGACATCACGGACAGAGGAATGCGATTCAATATAGGCAAGTGCGTTGTCCAATTGTGTTTTATTAAAGGCCAGTTTGCCTCCATTGCCCACAAGGCGCGAACGTGTGCAGTACCGGCAGTACGTTGCGCAGAAGCCCGTAGCCAAGAGAAGAACGCGATCGGGATATCGGTGCACCAAACCAGGTAATGGGCTGTCATGGTCTTCGGCGAGAGGATCAATCGCCTCGCCGGGTGAGCAGAGAGACTCGGCGTTTACCGGCACCACGGTACGCCGGAGGGGTTGTTGTGCATTGTCCCTCTCAAGGAGGCTTGCATAGTAAGGCGTGATTGCAATGGGGAGCTGTGTGGCAGGGCATGTATCCTTTGTCCACTCATCCTCTGAGAGTTGAAGGATCCGGCCAAGGTTTTCCATGTTCCTGATCCGGTGACGTACCTGCCACCGCCAATCGTTCCAATCAGCGACAGTTGCGTCCGGGAAGAACCGCCTGCGGAAGAACAAGGCCCGGCTGCTCGATCGGAACCTTGGAATCTGGGGGCCTTTTCGAAAAAAGACCTCTGCCCTGGGTGTGGTTGTCTGTGTAAAATCAATAACTGTGTCTGGCTTCAATTCCCCGAGTCCGCAGCGCGTACCCGGGGGCTCAAAATCCTCCGAACTAACTGTTTCTTTCGTCATTTATTACGTTCTCCCATTTTTCTAGAAGTCAACGGGCCAACGCTGGAATCGCGAGCCTTGCAAGGCTGTTCTTGACGTTCCTGCAAATTCCCGTGGCTTCATATATCCCAATGCTAACTATCCCCATTCCTTTGCTCTGATAAATCCATTGTCTTAGAATGCTTCCCCCCGAGTCCGGCAACCGGATCGTGGTTTTCTCAGCCCGTCTCCTTACGAGGATTTACCCTCAGTGGCAGCGGTAAGAGGAGAGGGTTGCAATCTAGGTGTTGAACGAGAAAGCAACGACCATGCCATAGGTATAACCTATTGATATAACTAATCTATTAAGCTTTCAGGCAGATAGGAATCAGAACTGATAGTTCCGATACCTGCCAAGAAAATAACCCAGGCGCTTCATAATGGGGCACGGTAATAAGCTAATTAGTTGATATGAGGTAAAAAATAGGCATAAGAAAAGCAAGTTCCGATGTTGTGGGTAGCGGAACCGCAAGTTCCGAACTATTGTTTGGCTGTTTTTGGCTCTCAGGGAGGTCACCATTGGGATGTGCCAGAAGGCCTAAGTCATCATCAGGGCTAAAACTCCCGTTTTTCTCGAGCGCTGTGGATAAATGGGTGCAGCAGGTAGCTGAACCCGTTGGTCATATTCAATCCGCGAACGCTCCTCAGTATTCTGACCATCTGTCCGACGGGTACCTCCTCCGGTTCATGCACATCCTTCAAAAACCGGAAGCTTAGTAGTCTGAGCAGGGTGGAGGTTATGAATATGACATGAACCGGAAACAGGTTCCAGGAAAACAGATGCAGATCTAGTTGGCTGATGGATTCAAGCAAAAGCCCGGCCAAAATGGGTGCTGTGGCTGCGCCAAGACCTCCCACGATGTTGTAAAGAGAGAAAAACGATGCCCTATCTTCCCTAGGCGAGATACTCAGCAACAGGTTGTTCATACAGAGGTTGATACCCGCCCAGAAACCGCCTCCCACAACATGAAGGACCACTGGCATTACGATGCTGCGTGGTCTTGCCAGGACCCATGCTAAAGGCAGGAAAATGGCAATCCGCCCCGCAAACTGAATGACCGCTTTGTTCTTTACTCTATCGGAGATCCTCCCCCACACTTTCATGCCGATCAAATCAGCAAGGGCTGAGATCATGCCAAGGACTGCTACAAAGCTGTAACTGAAATGGAGATCCCGAAGGTAATAGAGGGTGAAAAAGGGGCTGGCAAGATATACCGAGAAGCTCCACAAAAAGGTGAAGAGCAAAAACCTCTTGAGATTGGGCTCAGCAAAAGGAATGGTAAAGGTTTTAACAAACGAATGAGGCGTCTCAGCCCTACTGCCGTTGTCCGGTTCTGAAATCTGATTCAGGAAATAGAGGCTGAATATCCCAAAAAACGTGGCTGATATAAACGTGATCCCAAATCCGACAGGCAAGGCTCCCCACACGTAGCCGTTCAGGCTATCAAGAAGCCTTCCGAAAACCACCAGTACGATCATCCCGGCTGCACCGCAGATCATATTTCTCGTTCCAAAAAAGCTGCCTCGGATATCCTCGGGAACAAGATCTGACATCCACGAGAGCCAGGACACATAGCTGATAGAGACGAAAGCGTAAGAGAGAAAGATGAGGCCGAGGATAATCCCCACCCCATTTAAATGCGATATAACGGACAGCAAAGTGACCACAACAATGGGAATCCATATCACGCGCGCTGCTGCTGCAGCCCAGCAGGCAATTGCTTTTTGTTTTCCAGTTCTGAGGATGCCATATGAGGCGGGTAGCTGGAATACCGTGACCATAAAGGGCATTGACGCGAGGAGGCCAATCATAAATTCGTTCATGCCAAGATAAAGGGCAAAGCCCGTAAGAAACATGCCTCCGGTAAGAGTCGCAAACATGTTGGCAAACATACCATCATAGATCGAATTCTTTAGATTGCGTTTTGTGCGGGGTGTCATCGTATTCCATTGATCAAATCATAGCCTTCAAGCTCTATCGTTCTCGCTATCCCTTCGCCAACCCTGTTTCTTGTTTCCCTTGTGCTGTAACCTTTCAGTTATCTCAATCGCTCTGAACTTCTTTTTTCGGCATTCTGGACATCGCTTTGGAATGTCAAAGCCGAGTTCATGAAAACGGGCCTGCTCGGCAACGGCAAAAACAAAAGGGTTTTCACACTGAACGCACGTAATTACCTTGTCTTTCATCGGATTTCTCGAAAGGGATTGCTATTGAGCTGCTTCAGAGACTCCTGCACCCAGATTTGTTGTGGCTCTTGAGACGTGACGCCTGAAGACATTCCCAAAGCTTCTGACCAAAGGAATGACATTTTCTGTGGTAAGCGATGCTGCCATTAAAAAAGAGGAGGAAACTCCTCCTCTATTTATTTCCGCCCCTATTGCCGCAGCGCAGCCTGGTCATTCCTGCCTGTTCAGCGCATTCTCCCCCAGTCTTAGGCGGCTTTAGGCAAGGGCTTCAATGGCCCCTCTTCTATGTGAGTAGTCCAGGATTTTTTGTCAAACCATCCATGAAAAAGGATGAGATCGAGATGTTCGTCGAAGGAGGTATAATCCCTCACTTTAACCTGGGCCTTTGCCACCTCGGCCTCGTCAAAAATCCGAAAATCATAGCGGCTCTTTTCACTCTCCTGCCGGCGCACCACAGATTTCAATCGCCAGACCCAATCGGGATTCTTGCCCATGTTAACGATCAAATCTCTGCCCACAGCCTGCGGGATATCCTGCGGCCTGTGCAGTTTCTCACTGTTCGATCGGTCTCCGGTTGCCGGTTTCTTTTTCCAGAAATTCCACGCCATTTTCTTCTCCTGTTCAGTTTAGTTTGCTGAAATACCCGTATTATGATTGAGCAACAGCCATGCCATTTCCATAACATACTGATTTATCTTAGTTTTCTAATACTTCCATCGGTAATCATCAGAACCAAGAGTTCCGATTTTCACTAGAATACCCCAAGTTCATATCAGACAGACAAGGGAGTGATAGGGTAACTATCTGAAATTAATAGCAAATGAGCATAAAAGAAATTTTGGTTCCGATACTATCCGGATCGGAACACCTTATTCCGATGGAAGGAGGTGCGCATCATTCACCGTGTCCAGGCGGTTGCTGGTTAAATAATTGGTCTCTCAATTTCAATCATAATATTTGCCGGCACATCACACGGCGGTTCGTCCGTGCCAATAAAACTGCCGCATTCAGCAATAGATTGCGTCGCCCTGTGAGGACAGCAAGAGCAGTTCCATGACTGCCAGCAGCGCTGGACCGCATGATCTAGGCAGCCATCATAGTAAGGGCAAAATATGTTTCTCGATCCCGATCGAGGAATTGGTTTTGCATAAGCGTCCAAAGCTGACTCCTTCTTGGAGTGGACCACGCATTTTTCAACAAGAGAGCGCTATCAGGTCAATAGTTTGCAACTGTTCTTCTGACGGCATACGATGGAACGGTGGTCGGCAGCAGTTGCTCCACAAGGCAGGCGGGCTGAAGAAATGCCCGGCATGTTCGAGATCATCCAACAGCCTCTCTCTCAGCCTCCCAAAGGCTCACCAATCTTATCCGGCGGTTGTCCGCTGCGAGCTGCCTTTAATCCAAAAAAATCAGCAAGTGATTCGACACGCTTACTTATTTGATATTCAGTCACAGTGATTAGCTTCCTGTCGCCTTTCTCCCTCACAATGCCAGTGACTTCCACCTCCTCTTGGACTAAAGAGAGCAATTCAGATCCCTTTGTGTTATTCTCAATTCGGTACTCGACCTCGCCGTGGCAAGAAATGGCCGCAGCGATCACATTTCCCTTCTCATCCCAATCAACCGGAACAATGATACCGTTGATGTAAGTTGGTTTTTGTTCTGCTTCCATCTTTATTGCCTCTTTTAGTCCCAGGCTCTCATGGTGTAAAAGGACTACCTTCGTGAATTAGGGTAATCCGGCACTTGATCAGCCTCTAGGCCGCCCGAGGCAATGATTCTTCTGCTTTCACCATTTCTTTGATGTGGG
>CP070657.1:1967108-2025504 GCA_020355085.1 Deltaproteobacteria bacterium | reverse complement strand
ATTCAGTTTCACCACCACGGAGGAACTATTCGGGTAGATGAGGGAACCGGTCATGTAAGAACTCACTCCCATGCCGATGCCTCGACGAATATGACCGTTAGAATGGGCTGCCTTGTTTTGTTTTCCGTATTTTCTCAAAAACTGGGTATGTTCAGCAGCCTGCTGGATACACTCAGTAAGGCCGCAATTGTGCACGTTATCTGCATTTGGAAGTTGATCGCCTGTTTGGCGGGCGTTCTTGAGGCGGATCGCAACAGGATCTATTCCAAGATCCTGAGCGATCATGTCCAGTTGGGATTCCACTGCAAAACGCAGTTGAGGGGCTCCATGGCCGCGCTGCGGGGCACGGATCGGGTTGTTGGTGTAGACGGCATACCCTTCGTAGTGCAGGTTGGGGAGCCGATAGGGAACCATAATAAAGCCCCACACCAAAAAGATAACGACCACACCGCTCCCACGATAGGCACCACAGTTATTGATGACCCGGTACTTTTGGGCTACTAATGTTCCGTCCTTTTTCACGCCTGTCTTTACTTCCACAATGAGCGGTTGGCCATGACGACCGGCAGCAAAGATCTCCTCTCGCGGGACTTCCATTTTGACAGGAGCACCGGCTTTCATAGAGAGCAGTGCAGCACAGAACTCATGGGTAAAAAGATCGACCTTTCCTCCAAAGGCTCCTCCCACATAGGCTTTCTGCACACGTACGGTGGAGAAGGGTAGGCCAAGGGTCCGAGCCAACTTAGCTCTCTTGATAAAAGGCCCCTGCGAGGATGTCCATACATTGAGCTTGCCACTCGGTTCATAACTGGCCACTGTCACCTGTGGTTCCAAGTACCCATGGGTTCTCAGGTGGCTTTCAAACCGGTCCTGCCGTACATAGTCAGACTGTTCAAAGCCAAGCTCAATGTCGCCCCATCCCGATTCTGTTCTACCCGCAATGTTTGCGAGGGGCTCTTTCACCTTTGGATGAGTGGGATGGATCTCGGGAGCGCCGGGTTGCATGGCCTCTTCCGGATCGAAGACAGCCGGCAGGGGCTCGTAGTCTACCTTAATGAGGCTCAGGGCCTCTTCTGCCACATAGGGGTCCCGAGCTGCGACGGCCGCTATCTCCTCTCCCACAAATCGTACGCGATCGCTTGCAAGGGGTGATTGATCCGCCGGGTATCTCGGAGTTTCCACGAAACCATGCTTCACGCCGATAGTGTCCTGGGCCGTGATAACCGCTTTCACACCCTTCAATGCCGCGGCACGGGACGTATCGATGTTCAGAATCTTGGCGTGAGGATGGGGGCTTCGTAAGATACGACCCACCAGCAGTCCGGGGAGCTTGACATCCACGGTAAACTTGGCCCTTCCTGTGACCTTATCCGGGCCATCTCTTCGCGGTATGCGCTTACCCACATAATCAGTTCTATGGATCTCTGCATTCCTAGAATTCATGGCAGCATCATCCTTTCATAGCAATTGGTCAGGTAAATGGCGGCAGCCAAAACCTTTCCCCTACCAGTGCCAGCTCCTTGAACGTATAGAGGGCATCCTGTGTTTAGGATCGAGAATAAAACCTCACCGCCCATATAATAAGTCCAAGCCGGGTTTCACTATCTCTCGGTAGCCAGCCGTTTTGCCGCCGTATTGACTGCCTCAACAATCTTGTTATAGCCCGTACAGCGGCAGAGGTGTCCTTCAAGGGCCTTTCGGATCTCATCCTCTGAGGGACTGAGGTTTTCTTTAAGCAATGCGCTGGCGGATAGGATCATGCCCGGCGTGCAGAAGCCGCACTGAACAGCCCCGCAGTCCACAAACGCCTGTTGCACAGGCGTCAGTTTTTCACCTTGAGACAAACCCTCTATCGTTGTAATCTCCTTGTTAGGACAATCCACCGCTAACGCCAGACAGGACAAGATGGGTTTCCCCTCGATCAGGACTGTGCACGAACCACATTCCCCTGTGCCACAGGCCTCCTTGGTACCGGTCAACCCCAAATGATCTCGCAGCACTTCAAGCAGCGTTGTCTGCGGTTCAACGGCCAGTTCATAGGTCTCGCCGTTAACATGAAATTCAATGAGTTGCTTCACCTATTTTCTCCTTACTGTCGAGTCATTAAAAATCCTCAAAAAAAGTGGTGGTCTGCTCACCATAGCAGGCCCTAGCCTTACGTTTGCCATACGTCATAAGATATATACATTAAGGCCGTTAATCATGTTGCCTGTGGTTGATGCGGTTCGCTGCCAGGGTCAACGTCCGAAGAGTCTGAACCCTAAGGCATTCCTTGAGAAATGGAACCGAGTATCCATGATGCATAACCGGGCGTACCTCGGCTGCGACCTCATGGGCAGCATCCTGCAAGAGTCTATCTGAGAGTTCCTGTCCTGAAAGAGCAGCCTCAGCTTTCAGCGCTCGAATGGGCCTTGCCGTGACAGAGCCTAATATAATACGTGCCCTAGCACAGGTCTTGCCATTATCTACCATATCCAGAAGCGCTGCCACTGTAAGAGCGGCGAATTCCAAACCGCCCCTCGAGCTGAACTTTTTGAAACCCGTCCCACGCAGGGAAGCAGCGTTGGGAATAATCACATCAGTCACAATCTCATCGTCGGAAAGCCTTACAGGCTCTAACGAGTTGCCAGAGTAAAGCTCTTCTACAGGCAGTTGGCGATTACTGCTGGTTGACATAATCTTAACTTTTGCATCAAGGCACATCAGGGCAGGGGCAGTATCAGCCATAAAGACGGCCTGACATTTTTTTCCTTTTGGTAAGAGATAGCAGCGGTGACCATCCCGCTTGAAGCACGGTTCAACATATTGGAAGGTATGCCTTTGGTTGTAAAAGGTGCAACGGGTCTCCAAACAGAGATTGCCGCCTAGGGTTCCCATATGGCGGATCTGGTTAGAGCCCACGTGCAGAGCAGCTTCTGCAAGGATCAGGGCCCTTTTCAAAACCATTGGTGAAAGAGCCACATCAGCCAACGTCATCAGGGCGTCCAGGTGCAATTCATCATTGTCCGTGATTTTGGGTGAATTCACGGGCACTCCCTTGAGGCTGATGACCACTTCGGGGCTCTCTAAGCCGTACTTCATGCGTGGAAAAAGATCAGTACCACCTGCTGCCAACCTTGCCCGAGGCCCGTGCTTTTTCAGGAGTCGGCAGGCCTCTCCCACCGATGGCGGACGAAGATATTCGAACTTAGGAAGATGCATAGTAATCTGTTACCTCAATTCAAAGGATTCTATTGTTAGGATAAGCCTGCGCCTATCAATCATAACCGCATGAACCCCCAGTCTGGCTCTCTAGTTGATGACTTAAAACCGACAAGACATCTGGACAAATATGAGCATCATCTTACCTTATAAATGCATTGAATCAGCGACGCATCTTCGAGCCTAATTCCTTGCGCAAGCCCCTTGTCATTAGGGGGCTGAATCGTTAATGATCCACCTCCATAGCTCAAGGTGAAAATTGAAAAGGTTCTACATTCACAGGCGGAAAAATAGTAAGACGGCCCCCCGACCGAAGTCCCTTGGGGAGAAGGGGGAGCGTCATGTGCGTGTTCCACCGAGATACAGCACGGCGATGACAATAGGGTATTTGGAATCAAAGCGTGCAATCCGGATCTATCGTCAACTCATGAAAAAGAAAAGGACCCTGTTTGGCGCTCATTGTGGGCACGAGGTTATCGTGCAAGCCCGGTAGGCTTTGATGAGTGGCACCCCAAAGCGTATATCAAAGTGCACGAACAATTGCAAGAAGAACAAGAGCCATTGGTGATAGATTTCGATTTATGATCCCTTCTGGGGTCTTCCTCATAAGATGGCCTGGTGTGCCCAAGGCACATAATGAGACAATCAATAAGAAGGGAGATGAGAGAACGGAGGACCTATAGGCAAAACGTGATATCAGACTGTCACCTCTGAGGTGTTTTTTCAGGCTGAAATAACACTGCAAACTGGTTTACATAAGACCAATCTCGGATTGTGAGATTTTTCTTTCCCCTTGACTCACTGACATTCTTGGAAATACTATGGCACCTTGCGTTAAGCGGGCCGATGCTTTTTTCACAATAGGGACGGATAAGTTGTCAAAAAATGGCTAAACTCTCAATTTTATCCAGAACTAAGGATCTTAGCCAATGTGGTGTTCTTAAGGCATGCTGATGGTTATGCTAATACGGAGTGAGCGCGAAACGTTTATAAGGAATTAAGGAGATTTCTGCTATGGGAAGGCATGGGATACTCTCAACAGGAGGCATAGAGAAGACAAGGGAATTAATGAACGTCACCCTCGGTAGGGAAAAGGCCGAACTGGCTCTTATCAATGCAACCATACTGAATGTATATACTGGTGAATTGTTAGAGGATTATTCGGTGGCCATAAAAGGGGAGTGGATTGCCTATGTAGGAAATGATCCAGAAGATACGATCGGCCCCCGCACACACGTGATTGATGCAACAGGGAAAACCATTATTCCAGGGCTTATTGACGGCCATGCTCATCTTGTGTGGCTCTTTAGTACAAGCGAGTTTCTTCGTTATGCCATGGTTGGGGGCACAACGACAATTATTACTGAGATCATCGAGCTTTTCTACACAGCAGGGTATGAAGGAGTAGTTGATTTTCTGGCGTCTCTCAGCGAGCAACCCATCAAGATCTTTAGTACCGTACCCGCAATGGTTTCCATAAGCAAAAGGGCACGAGGTATGCCGAAAGGCGTGCTCAAGAAGCTACTTACCAGAGATGATATTTTGGGGCTGGGCGAGTCTTATTGGCAGACGGTGATAAAAGAACCAGGGGAATATCTTCCGATTTTCAAGGAAACCCTTGATAGCGGCAAAAGATTAGAGGGGCATGCTGCAGGGGCAAAGGGTGAGAAACTCATGGCGTATATAGCCTCTGGTATATCCTCCTGCCATGAGCCAATAAATGCTGAAGAGGCTCTTGAGCGATTAAGACTGGGCGTGCATGTCATGATACGGGAGGGGAGCATACGAAGTGATCTTGATTCCATATCCAGAATAAGGGATTCAAGGGTTGACCTCAGAAGGCTCATTTTGGTTACTGATGGTATAGGACCAGAGGATTTGCTGAGGAAGGGATACATGGAATTCGTTGTTCAGAAGGCCATTGATTGCGGTTTCGATCCAATACATGCTATTCAGATGGCAACGATCAACGTGGCGGAGCACTTTCGTCTAGACGGTATCATTGGCGGGATTGCGCCGGGGAAATATGCGGATTTAGTCATTGTTCCCGACCTCAAAACCATTAAGGCCGAATACGTAGTCAGTAAGGGTAAGATTGTTGCCAAGCGAGGGGAGCTTCTGGTTTCTCCAAGAAAACACACCTTTTCCGCCCGAAGCCTGAACAGCATTCGCCTCTCACGAGAATTTGAGCAGGCCGATTTTTGTATACCCCTGAAAAAAGAGGCCACCCACGTGAGTGTCAGGGTCATAGATCAGGTTACGGATTTGGTGACCAAGGAACTTATACTGTCTGTGCCGGTTATTCAGGGTGAGATCAGATCGGATGTGAGAGAAGACATTTTGAAGGTAGCTGCTATCGACCGAAGGCATGCTCCGGGGAAGACTTTTGTGGGACTTTTCAAGGGGTTTGGCTTGAGGGCAGGGGCAATTGCATGTAGCGCTCCCTGGGACATATCGGATATCATTGTTGTGGGTGAAAATGATGAGGATATGGCAGGGGCTGTGAACCGAATTTATGCCTTCCGGGGAGGAGTTGCAGTTTGTGTCAAAGGGCACATCCTGGCAGAAATCCCCTTGCCAATATTTGGGCTCATGTCTGATATGCCAATGCATACGCTCGCACAGAAGGTGGAAGAGGTAAGAAAAACGCTGAAGGATCTGGGCGTTCCCTTTGAAGACCCCTTGTTGACCCTCATGACGCTCACCACGGCAGCCATACCATTTTTGAGAATTTGTGATGAGGGGCTCGTGGATCTGAAGGAAGGGAAGACTATGGGTTTAATTGCGCCCAAGAAGCCCTGAAGACGTCAAGAAGTTGAGGGGGAGGCCCTTGATAAAAACCATTGCCGGCGTCTCGGTTGGAATCGTAGCTATTTCCTTTGCCGCGATTTTCATCAGGCTCTGTGATGACGTACCGTCTCTCATGATTGCTACCTACCGGCTAACGCTCTCCTCAATAGTGCTGCTGTTTATCGCAAAGGTCAGGGGCATCCGTTTCAGCTCGTTTACCAGAAGACAGCTCCTGCTGGGTATGCTGGGCGGTTTCTTTCTGTCACTGCACTTCTCTTTATGGATAAGCTCCCTCAAGTATACCTCGGTGGCAAGCAGCGTTGTTCTTGTTACTACAAACCCTATTTTTGTCGGGCTTCTTTCCTATCTGCTCTTCAAAGAAAGGCAGCCACCTGAACTGATCCTCGGCATTATCTTGTCGTTTTCGGGGAGTATCATTTTGGCAGTCGGCGATAGTGGCCTGCGGGGCCTGTCGGTCCAGAATCCCGCTCAGCTGTGGGGAGATACACTCGCCCTGCTGGGTGCTATTATGGTGAGCGGCTACCTCATGGTCGGGTCGCACCTTCGAGAGGATATAGATGTGCTATCATACGTGTCAATCGTTTACAGCTTCTCAGCTGTACTGTTATTGGTCACCTCCCTTTGTCTGGGGATCCCCTTCACCGGATACAAGGCAAGCTCGTACTTCTACATGGGGCTGCTTGCCGTTGTACCCCAACTGATCGGCCACACAGCCATTAACTGGGCGCTAAAACATCTGAAGACCAGCATGGTTGCAATTACCATCCTGGGCGAGCCGATTGGGGCTTCGATTTTGGCCTATATCATTTTCAATGAAACAATAGGGTCCTTTCAAGGCCTCGGGATGGGATTGATATTTCTTGCGATTATAGTTGCCTCAAGAAAGGGGATAAAGGCACCGTGATTTCTCGCAGTCCACAGCTCCCTGCAGACCGGCGAGGCGATCAAGTCTCAGGTATTTCATGTGTTCTTCTTGCGTGGATCTACCCACGATCACAGCAAGGGTGCCGGCATTGGGTTGCAGGGTCATTCTCGCCCAATAAACTTGTTGACATTATTGGAGAATAGTCTGTAAAGTTCAGAAATTGTTGATTAGCGAGGAACGAAAAGGGAAAGGAGGTGGCTGCCAAACGGATTCGTGGAAATGGGTTCCGGCAAGGCCCATAGTTCTTTTTTCATTCACCTTAAGGAGAGGAGTCTAACATGAAAAAGTCATTGATCGTATCTCTAACCGTATTACTTGTTGGGGCCTTTTGCCTTGGCTCTGCAATGGCATTAACAACCGAAGATATCGCCAAGACATCCACTCTTGAGGAGATCCAAAAGCGAGGTCAGCTGTTGGTGGGCATGGAAGCAGGATATCAGCCCTTTGAGATGCAGGATGAAAAGGGTAACATCGTTGGCTTCGATGTGGACATGGCCTATGAGATGGGCAAGGCTATTTTCGGCGAAGGGGGTGAAAAGAAGGTTAAGCTTATCAACACCGCATGGGAGGGGATCATCCCGGCCCTGATGACCCATAAATTCGACATTATCATGTCGGGGATGACGGTTCTTCAAAGCCGAAACCTCAAGATCAACTTTTGCGATCCTTGCTACTACATCGGCCAGTGCCTGCTGATTCAGAGAAAGGACAAGGACAAATTTAAAACCTACCATGATCTCAACAAGAAAGGCATCATTGTTACCAGCAAACTCGGCGTCACAGGGGCCTTTACCGCCGAGAAGCTGCTGCCGAATGCCACCCTGCGACTGTTCAAGATGGAGGGCGAGGGAGCCCTTCAGGTGGCCAATGGCCTCGCAGACGCCTTCATCTATGATGAACCCCAGGTACGCGTTTTTGCGGCCATGTATAGGGACAAAACCGTGGGGATCTATGAGCCCCTCACTTACGAACCGCTGGCATGGGCCATCAGAAAGGGAGATCCGGACTTTCTGAACTGGCTCAACAACTTCCTGTCGCAGGTTCGTGGCGATGGCCGGTGGGACCAACTCAAGGAGAAGTGGTTCGTAGAGTACATAATAGAAATGGCCGGAAAACAGAAACCGTAACAGTAACAGGAACGGGAAGGGGGGTGCGGAATCGCATTCCCCTCTCGTCCGCATGAGGGAGGCTCGGTTTGACCTTTAGCAAGAGATCATTGATAACCCTGCTCATTCTTGCCATCATCCTGGGAGCTAGCTATTACTTCTTCGCAACGAGGGGAATCACCTATATCTGGCATTGGGAGAAGATCCCTGAGATGCTTTTCTACCACGGTGCAAAATCCGCTGAGGACGCAGTGCCGAGGCTCAGGATGGGCATCCTGATGATCGGTTTTGTTTTGACATTAAAGATCTCGGTTTTCTCGATCTTGTTCGCCATCATCATTGGGACGATCGTTGGCATTGCCAGGCTCTCCAATGAGCCGGTGACAAAGGGGCTCTCACTGGCTTACGTGGAGGTCATCAGAAACACGCCGCTCCTTGTTCAGATCTATATCATCTATTTCTTCGTGGGATCTCTGCTCAGGCTTTCAGCATTTGCGGCTGGCACGGCAGCACTCTCGATCTTTGCAGGTGCCTACGTGGGTGAAATCGTACGGGCAGGTATCCAATCAATACACAAAGGACAGATGGAGGCGTCTCGCTCCCTTGGCATGGGCTATGCCCAGGCCATGCGCTATGTCATACTTCCCCAGGCCTTCAAGCGGATCATACCACCCCTGGCAGGGCAGTTCATCTCGCTCATAAAGGATTCTTCCCTCGTTTCGGTCATCGCATTGGCAGATCTCATGTTTCAGGGGCAGCAAGCAGTAGCGAGAACCTACCATGCCTTCGAGATATACTTCACTGTCGCGTTTCTATACCTAGTGATGACGTTCACCCTTTCTATGGCGACCCAATACATCGAAAGGAGGCTTGCTATCAGTGATTGAGGCTCGAAACGTTTATAAGACATTCAAGACTCCCGATCGTCGGGAGGTGAAGGCCCTGGTTGATTTTTCCACTCGCATAGAAAAGGGCGAAGTTGTTGTCATCATCGGGCCCAGTGGATCTGGAAAGAGCACCTTTCTCAGGTGCCTCAATCGCCTTGAGGAGATCGACAGCGGCGAGATCATCATCGACGGTATCGACATTTATGGCAAGAAGGTAAACATCAACGAGATTCGGGAAGAGATCGGGATGGTCTTCCAGCTTTTCAACCTGTTTCCCCACAAGACAGTGCTCGAAAACGTTACCTTGGCCCAACTGGTTGTTCGAGGAAGAGACAAGGAGGAGGCGACCAAGGTTGCACGGGGCCTTCTCCGCAAGGTGGGGATTCTGGAGAAGGAGAGTGTTTATCCGTCCCAGCTTTCGGGCGGGCAGCAGCAGCGAGTAGCCATTGCCCGGGCCCTCGCCATGCACCCGAAAATCATGATGTTCGATGAGGCCACCTCAGCTCTCGATCCGGAGATGATCGGTGAGGTTTTGGACGTCATGAAAACCCTGGCCCGTGAGGGCATGACCATGGTCGTGGTAACGCACGAAATGGGTTTTGCCCGTGAGGTTTCGGATCGAGTCGTGTTTATGGACGAGGGCCAGATCGTGGAAGAGGGCACGGCCGAGCACTTTTTCACCAATCCTACTCATGAGAGGACCAAGCTCTTCTTGAGCCAGATACTCTGATCTTCAGCAGGCACCTTCCTTAAAAGACCCTCACGACATTGTGTGCACTTTCTGATATAAAGAAGGTGTGATAACCGAGAGCAACCACTGCCCTCTTAATAAGAGGCGTGTAGGGGGGTAATCAGTATGTTCACGCCTATTATGTTACGAAGGCAACTATTTTGGATTATACTTGCCTTCATTTTTATTTTAACACCGTGTGTCATCGTTGCCTCTGACGGTCGGACTATCGCCACCTCCCATTTCGTCTTCTATTTTCATGAAAAAGAGCAAGGGCTTGCAGCATCATTGGCTGCACAGTCTGAACGAATCAGGGGAGAGATTGTCAAGGATCTGGGCCTGGATTTCAATGAGGTAACCACGGTTTATCTTGCGCATTCACTCAGAGACTATGTGGAGATTCAACCACGAGGGTGGGTGCCGACGTGGTCGGCAGCAGTGGCTTACCCCAGCTTAAACCTGATAATCATGAAATCCCCTCGGGTCATGAAAGGCAGTCATGTGGATTTGGAGAAGATCTTCAAGCACGAACTCACCCACATCGCCGTGGGAAGTGTCTTTCGCAGCAGGGAGGAGGTTCCGCGATGGTTGGATGAGGGCTTGGCAATGTATGAGTCCAGGGAGTGGAGCTTCTCCCGGGTTTCTACCATGACCAAGGCAGTCCTCACCGACTCGCTGATTCCCCTTTCCGAGATAACCAGCAGTTTCCCTCGGGGGTCAGCAAGGGCAGAGCTGGCCTATGCCCAGAGTTTCTACCTTGTTTCTTTTCTGGTGAACAAGTTCGGAAGAGAGGATTTCCATCGATTTATCAGGGAATACACAAGGGGTGGGGATTTGAAGGAGATCCTGCTGAAGGTGTACGGCATCGGGTGGGATGATTTTGAGGAGGAGTGGAAGGGATACCTGCGGTTGCGGTTCAGTTGGATCCCTATCCTTACCAGCACCACGACCCTGTGGTTTTTGATTACCCTTGTTTTTATCCTCGGGTACGCGAGAAAGAAGAGGGAACAAAGGATGCTCTATGAAAAGTGGGAGCATGAAGATCATGACCCATTGGCACGGTGAGGATCTGGTGCCACCCACAACGTGCTTTATTCTTTGGTGCAGCGTAAAACTTCAGGAGTTCTGTGAGGGAAGCACGTGAATCATAACACGTCCACGAATTCATCTTCTGCCTGTTCACCGGGGTTGAACAGACGTCTGAAAATACGAAAGGTATTACGGGCAAGCTCGGGCTGCGTTTCAACGAGTTCGAAGGCCTGTTGTCGCGCTTGCGATAATATGGAGGCATCCCTCATGAGGTTACCCGCTCTGAACTGGTAAAACCCCGACTGTTTTACGCCCAGGAACTCTCCCGGACCCCGTAAGGCGAGGTCTTCCTCGGCGATCTTGAATCCATCGGTGGTCTTCTCAATTACTCGCAGCCTTGTTCCGGCTACCCCGGTTTTGGTTACCGAAGTCACGAGCAGGCACTGTGAGGGGTAGCTGCTCCTGCCAACCCTGCCTCTCAGCTGATGTATTTGCGCCAATCCGAACCTCTCGGCGTTCTCGATAATCATAAGGGTTGCATTCGGGACATCAATGCCCACCTCGATAACAGTGGTGGACACCAGGATATCCGTGACGCCATCCTTGAATTCCTGCATTATTGCCGCTCGTTGCTCCAGGGGCATTCTTCCGTGGATTAGGGCTATACGGAATTCGGGAAGCGCATACTGCACCTGCTCCGCCATCTGGGTGGCCGCATTGAGGTCCATCTTTTCTGACTCCTCGATGAGCGGGTAGACCATATAGGCCTGTCTTCCCTTGTTGATCTCTGCCTTGAGGATTTCATAGATTCTATTGCGATCCCCCTCACGAACCAGTCGGGTCTGAATTGGTTGTCTCCCGGGGGGGAGCTCATCGATAACCGATATGTCGAGATCACCGTACAGGGTGAGTCCTAATGTCCTCGGGATCGGGGTAGCGGTCAAGGTGAGGAGATCCGGGCTAAGACCCTTTTGCCTGAGAAGGGCGCGCTGAGCAACGCCGAATCTGTGCTGTTCATCGATGATCACGAGGCCGAGCCTCCTGAACTCTACGCTCTCTTGTATGAGCGCATGGGTGCCGATAAGTATCTCAAGCTTCCCTTTTTCAACATCATGCCTCACCTCATCCCCGCGGGTCCCCATTCCACTGGTGAGCAGCGCTGAACTCAGATTCATGTTTTGTACGAGACCCAGGGTGCTGAAGTAGTGCTGCTCTGCCAGGATCTGGGTAGGTGCCATGAACGCAACCTGATAACCGTTTTTCACTGCTACCCAAGCGGCGATGAGCGCGACTACGGTCTTGCCGCAGCCCACATCACCCTGGAGCAAGCGGTTCATTGGGACCGGCCGATTCATGTCGGCGAGAACCTGGTCAAGAACCATCATCTGAGATGTGGTGAGTCGATAGGGAAGAAGGCGGTAAAGCTCATCTACATCCTTTTTTCCAAAGGCTATCCCTGGCTCCCGGCATGCCTTGCTTCTCTTGAGTGCCAAGGCAAGCTGGAGGGTGAAGAACTCATCGAATATGAGTCTTCGTTGGGCCGGTGCCTTTCGGGCAAGAAGCTCTCGAGGCGTTGATTCGGTGGGGAAGTGAGCCTCCCTGAATGCCAGGTCCAATCTGGAAAGACCGCTTGAATCCCTTATCCGTTGGGGGAGAGGATCTTCCAGATCCTCGGTAAACCGGATTACAGCGTCAGCCACAATCCTCCGCATCCTCCGCGACGAAATGCCCTCGATTTCAGGATAGACAGGTACGAGCCGGCCTAAATCCTGATAATCCCCCTTTTCCATGATCTCAGGGTGATAGGTAACCAGAAGGTTGGAGAAGGTACGGAACTGGCCGTAGATGATAATTTCCTCACCCCTCCTGAACCTGAATAGGTATCGGGGTGTCCCCATCCATCTGGCGGATACTATGCCCGTCCCGTCACGTATGACCATTTCAAGGACCGTACGGTATGCAAACCTGTGTCGCCTGACCCCAGTTATCCTGCCCCTGATGAGAGCGCTCTGGCCAGTTTTGATATCGCGAATGGATATGAATTTTCTCCTGTCCTGGTAGGAGCGAGGGAGGAGATAAAGGAGGTCGTAGATCGTGTGTATACCCCGTTTTCGGAGTTCTCTGGCAAAAACCTCCCCCACCCCCTTGATGGAATTTACGGAGTTCAAGAGCTTATCAGTGGAGGTCTGGTTATCCGAACCGGCCGTTGGGGAATGGTTTTTCCGTGGCATCTGGCGCGCCCCCCTACTGCAACGCGTCAGCCTTTTTGAGAAAGATCATCATGACAGAGATGGCTGCTGGGGTCATACCCGGTATCCGGGATGCTTGACCTAAAGAGAGTGGCCTGATGGCCAGGAGTTTCTCCGTGAGTTCATTTGAAAGGCCGTGGACCTTGGTGTAGTCAAAGGCTGGGGGGATCTTGATCTTTTCGAGATTCTTGAATCGTTCAACCTCCTGTTGCTGTCGCTCAATATAGCCTTCGTATTTGATCTTTACCTCAACCTGACGCCTCAGATTTTCATCGAGCCCTCTGCCATTCCCGTCAAGGGCCCCAATGCTGTCATAATTCAATTCGGGCCTTTTCAGGATTTGGCTTAACGGGGTCGCGGTTTTTATGGGGCTTGATCCAAGTCCTTCCAGATAGTCGTTTACTTGCTTTGAGGCGGGTATGATGGTCTTCTTGATCCTCTGGGCCTCTGCTGAGATCTCCCGATATCTCTCCTTCATTTCTGCTAATGTGTTGTCGTCGATCAGGCCGAGTTCATTTCCCTTTTCCATGAGCCGCTCATCTGCATTATCCTCTCTGAGCAGGAGCCTGTATTCAGCCCTGGAGGTAAACATCCGGTAAGGCTCTTTGGTTCCTTTGGTAACCAGATCGTCAATCATAACGGCCATGTAAGCCTCTGATCGATCCAGGACAAAGGGGAGTCGTTTCTGGATCTTTGATGCGGCATTAATTCCTGCCCACATACCCTGAGCAGCCGCCTCTTCGTATCCGCTGGTGCCGTTGATCTGACCTGCCATGTACAAGCCATTGATACGCTTGGTTTCAAGGGTAGGGAACAGCTGGATAGGATCGACATAGTCGTATTCAATTGCGTAAGCCGGTCGCATTATCTCGGCTTGCTCCAGTCCCTGCACAGACCTCACAAAGGGGATCTGCACTTCCATGGGCAGGCTGTTCCCAAGCCCGCTGGCGTAGATCTCCTCTGTGTCAAGTCCTTCGGGTTCGAGTATGATCTGGTGCCGATCCCTGTCGGAAAACCGGACTACCTTATCCTCTATAGAGGGACAGTATCGTGCCGGAACGCCGGTGATTTTTCCTCCGTACAGGGCAGATCGCTCCAGATTGTCTCTGACGATTTGATGGCTTTTCGTGTTTGTGTGCCCTATGTAGCAGGGTACCTGTTTGATGTTTATTTCGCCGGTAAACAGAGAGAATGGCTTGGGATGCTCCTCTCCGTCTTGCCTTTCGAATTTGTCAAACTCTATGGTCGATTTTCGTAACCTTGCCGGAGTTCCTGTCTTCATTCTCCCAAGGGTGAATCCAAGTTCTTTCAAGTTTTCGGCCAGCCCATAGGAGGCAAACTCACCAGCTCTGCCTGCCTTGATAGCAGTGAATCCGATATGGACGAGTCCCCGCAAAAAGGTACCGGTGGCCAGGATAACTGCAGGAGCCGGGTACCCGAATCCGGTTTGATCCTCAATGCCAATGACATGGCTGTTTTCCACGACCAGTCTCTCAACCATGGCCTGCTTTATGTCTATAAAGGACTCTCTTTCTAGGGCCTCTTTAATGCAGATATGATACCTGATCTTGTCGTTCTGGGTTCGCGAGGATTGTACAGCAGGGCCCTTCTTGGTATTGAGGGTCCGATATTGGATTGCGGTTCTATCGGTTACTCTGGCCATTTCACCGCCTAGGGCATCGATCTCTTTTACCAGTTGCCCCTTGCCAACGCCCCCGATCGAGGGGCTACACGGCATTTTTGCGATCCCATCCAAGTCAATGGTCATAACCAAGACAGTGCAGCCCATTCGGGCGGCAGCGAGGGCTGCTTCATAGCCCGCATGCCCGGCACCAACGACGATGATGTCATATTTCTTGGGATAGACGCTCATCAAAGTAACCGTAAGTCCTTATTAGCCTTGGGTTCACATTTTACATTCTTAAGATTAGAATGTATATGAAAAGCTGAGGCTTGGGTTCTTAAATAATCCGGATGCAAGATGAAAAAGCCTTACTACGATTTAAACACCTATTTGAGAAGTATTTTTGGCTGTCGTGTTCAAAAGATATCTCTCGATGCGGGGTTGACGTGTCCGAACAGGGATGGCCGCATTGGGACGGGTGGCTGTATCTATTGCAACACGAGAGGATCCGGTACCGGGGCATGCGCGCTGGGCCTTACTATTACCGAACAGATAGAGAGAGGCAAGGAATTCCTGAGAAAACGGTATAAGGCCCAGAGATTCATTGCGTATTTCCAGTCCTTTTCAAACACATACGCCCCGTATGAGAAGCTCAAGGCCTTGTACGATGAGGCATGCGCTGTCGAGGATATTGTAGGATTGTCGATAGGCACTCGGCCTGATTGCATAGACGAATCAATACTGACGCTCGTCCAAGGGTATGCAGAGGATTATCTTGTATGGATCGAATACGGGCTTCAGTCCATTCATGACAGAACACTCGTCGTTATAAACAGGGGCCACGATGTCGCCTGCTTCAGGAGCGCGGTGGAAAAAACGAAAGGCCGAGGGATCAAGATCTGTGCTCACGTAATACTTGGCCTACCCTTCGAAGACAGGCGTGATATGCTTGCCACTGCTCAGGCGGTGTCTTCAATGGGCATTGACGGCATAAAGATTCACCTGCTCTACGTGGTAAAGGGCACACCGATGGAGCGTTTATACCGAGAGGGAACGTACAGGTGCCTTGAGCAAGGGGAGTACGCGGAGCTTGTGTGCGATTTTCTGGAACTCCTCCCCCCTGACATGGTTATTCAACGCCTCACCGGAGATCCTCATCCCGATGAATTGGCAGCTCCTGAATGGTCATTACGAAAGAGCGAGACCCTTTCGCTCATCAAGAAGACCATGGCCGGGAGGGGTTCGTGGCAGGGCAAACGGTTTGGCGAGAATCCTTTTCCGTGATTGTCCAGATGAAATTGCCCCATTAGGCACACGGAGGGCATGCTCAGAGATATTGATATTTCTCTTTAGCGTTTGTTTGTTTGAACAGATACACAATGAGCTTTATCATATAGAAGTCAATAAGGAATAGAAGGAACCCGCACAGTATTGGCATCCAAAATCCGGGTCTGTCCGAATTGACGAAGCCAAGGGACACGGATATCATCGAGAGAAAGATGAGGTAGAGAGTAAAGAGCGAAAGAACCAGTATGATGAGCGAACGGAACAGCTTCTTCATCATGGGCCCTTTTCCTCTATTTGCCTGCAGAGGAATTCAACCTCTCTTCTGAGGTTATCATCGATCTTGATCCCCCTTTTTACCTTGTCGTCATCGTACAAGATTGTTGAATGGTTTCGGTTAAAAGACCGACCAATTTTCTCGAGGGGTTTTTCCGTATATCGCCGGCAGAGATAAATAGCGATACTCCTTGGGTAGGAGATGGTTTTTTTTCTGCTCCGTGATTTGAGCGCCTCTATATCAACCTTAAAGTATTTGCTCACGATTTTCTGAATATCCTCAACAGTAGCCAGACGCCGAGGCGGTATAAGCTGTTTAATTGTCTTCTTGGCCAGGCCGATGTCTATGCTCTTTTTCAAGAAATGGGAGATGGCATAGAGGGAATCAAGGCTCCCTTCAAGATGTCGCACATCCTGAGTGATGGTCTCGGCAAGGTAATAGGTTACCTCTTCCGGCAGCGACATATTTCGCTCAATTGCCTTCTGAGTCAGGATATCGACTCTGGTATGAAAGCCAGGCTTTTCAATGCTTGTAGTCACACCTGAGGTTAGTCTCGAGGTCAGCATCTTTTGCATGTTAGGGATCTCTTCCGGACTGAGAGGGCTGGTAAAGATAACCATTTTTTCTTCGTTGAAGAGCGAGTCAAGCGTGTAGGCCAGTTCAACCTGCGTCTTTTCCTTGCCGCTAAGGAAATTCAGATCTTCAAGCAGGAGTATATCACATCCCCTGCGGTATTTGTTCTTAAATTGCTCGGTTAAGCCGCTTCTCAAGGCATATATCATCTCATTGGTGAAATCTTCCGTGGTTATATAGAGCACCTTTGCCGTGGGTTTTCTCTGGAGGATCGTATTGCCGATAGCCTGAATGAGATGGCTTTTCCCTAGACCTGTTTGAGCCAGCAGAAAGAGGGAGACGTAAGGGAAATGGGACTCGTGAGCGAGTGCCTTGGAAACGGAATAGGCGAGCTCGTTGCATTCGCCCACTACAAACCTTTCGAAGGTAAACCGAGAGTTTAGGTATTTGTCTCCAGCCTTTATCCTTTTGGGCAAGGATGGAAGTGCCAGCTGTGTTCTATTGTTTCCGTTAGGGGGTAACTCCCTCAGGCCCCTGTTCGGTAAAACCTCAAGGACCACTCTATGGCCGTTGAGACCGGCCTTTGAAAGTTGGCTGAGGAAAAGGGAAGCATAGTTATCTTGTAACCAGTTTCGAGAGAACTTGTTTGGGCACCCAATAGCGATGGTGCTTTCATCCGATCTGAGAAACTTGAGCGGGTCTACCCAGAGAGCATAGCTTTTTTCGTCCATTATCTCTTTGAGGGATTTCTTCCCCTGATGCCAAACGGTTTCCATTGTCTATCCTCGGTATTTACGGAAATTGCTGCCGAAAAATGTGAATAGGCAAGGCACGGCGCCTGAAAGACCTGTGCTCGTTGATCTACGGGGCTTCCTGGGCCACGAAGCCCTCACGCCGTCCTTGAGATGTCGGTCTCTATAACTTTTTCCTATATCAGGAGATACGCATACATTAAGCAATTGCCCTTTACCGGGGGGGGCTCGGCACAAGGGATGAGGTCAAAAGCATTGCAGATAAACAATACACGGTTCTCCTTCGGAACAGCGTCGGTTAGCGGTTTAACTGCAGATGAGAGTCAGGGATAAGAAAGACCCATTAACCCAGCCTAGCGGCACAAGGGAAACACCTGCTAAAGCTTGTTCTCAACAACCAATACAGGAGCAACTCGATCTCGTGGTACACTATCTTGTTCGGTTTGTACCAGATTTTCGTTATTGTTGTTGCCTCGACTTACTACCTTTGTATTGAAGGGAGGTTTGGCTGTCAAAGGCGATGAGGTGTGAATTAATCTTATATATGTCCACAGTTATCAACAGTGCTAATATATTGGTTTCATTTGGGGAATGCGTTTTGGGGCCTTCAAGTCCTTGGTGGATACTATAATCAAGGGAACCGAGAAATCACCACTGAATTCAGCTAGTTTTGTTTCTAATCCACAAGAAGAGGCCTTTCTTCTCACATTGTCAAGCTGCTATTTTCTCAAAAAAGCTCTGTTTTTTGAATCCTTACGTTTTCTTTCTTTCCGTTTTTTCGCTTGTCCAGAAAGGAGTCTTACCATTCATCTGCGGGCAAGACTTTTGCTTGTCGCCAGATGATGACACTGGTACGAGGCGAACAGGGATTATCTGATGTGCCGATATTCAAAGATGGGTTGAGAATGGCAGTTTCGGGTAACTTTTTTGTTTTATTTTTTTCTTATTTTTATGATAGTTTCACCAAGAAGTTTTCTGAGTATCTGTTAGGGTATGTGATGTCATGGGTAAGCGTACAGTCGCACTGATAGCTGGAGGGTGGTCGCGCGAGAGAGAGGTGTCGCTTCAGAGCGGGGCATTCGTATACGAGAGCCTTGACAAAGACAAGTACGAGGTGAGGCGATACGACCCGAAGTCGGATCTGGCCATGCTGATACGAGATTCTAAGGAGATAGACATCGCGCTTGTGGTCCTCCACGGCAAGAAAGGCGAAGACGGCTGTTTTCAGGGGCTGCTGGACCTCTTGGATGTTCCGTATGTGGGCTCAGGCGTTTTGGCAAGCTCCCTGGCAATGAACAAGCAGGTGAGCAAGGAGCTTTACCGATCTGCCGGACTCACGGTGCCCCGTGATATTGTGCTTTTTAGGGGTCAGGAGCATGATCCGGTTGAGATACTGTCCTCTCTAGGTCAACCGGTCGTTATCAAGCCCGTGGCCGAGGGATCGAGCATTGGGCTAAGCATTTGTTCTACCACAGAAGAGCTTGGTGCGGCACTGGATGAGGCCTTTGCCATGAGCGCACAGGTATTGGCCGAGGAGTATATAAAGGGCAGAGAGGTCAGTTGCGGTGTCATCGGCAACAGTAAACCGGAGGCCTTGCCGGTAATCGAAATCATTCCCCAGAAAGAGCACCGTTTCTTTAGCTATGAGGCCAAATATGTTCCCGGTGAATCTAAGGAGATATGTCCAGCCACACTTCCTGATGACGTCTGCAAAAAGATTCAGGCTTACGCCCTCAAAGCTCACAGCGTGCTCGGTTGTAAAGGCTTTAGCAGATCGGATATGATCGTGACTGGCGACGAGGTGTATCTCCTGGAGACCAATACCTTACCGGGTATGACCAAGAATTCCCTCTTTCCCTTGGCTGTCCGAGCAGCTGGATTAACCATTCCGCAATTCCTGGATCGGCTCATCGAACTCGCCCTTGAAGATTAGCGAAGCTCAGCCGCAAACTATTTTTCTCTGCGATCTTTGCGCTAGGCCGGCTCATAAAGAGAGAGCTTTGCATAACGCCTATTCTTTAAAGACGATGGGCTTTTCCTCAGTTCCGAGGCTCCCGGGTTGGTCTTTTCAGCAACTTATCCATGGGGGAGTTCTACCCCCTCCGCATTGCCCCGATAAATCGGGGCCTGCGGTTTCCCCCACTAATAAGTTGCGAAAAGACAGCACCCTTCCGCCAGTCACTGCAAAAAAGCCCATCGTCTTTTTCTGGGATGACGGGAATTGTCACGTTTTGCAAAAGTCTCAAAGGGACGGGCGCCGAGCCATAGATCTGTTTTCGTAATACCATATCCCTGGCCCAGAAAAGGTTCACGAAAGTTGACATTCGGTACAGGAGATCTCATAATAGCACTCATGGGCGGAAGGTATGGAAAGTACGGCGAAGTAAAACGACTTGCCAGGCTTCGAAAGGGCAGGAAAGAAGCTGGACGGGCGGCGCAACACGAAAGGGACTCTATGCGGAAAGAGCGATCCCTGCGAAAGCGGTTTGGCAGGACAAAGCCCGAAGAGGTCAGCAAGGAGCGGTAAGCATCATGGAGACGGCAACAATCGACGGCGTAATCCTGTACCTGAGCCAACCGGATGAAGTGCCCATGGACTGGGTCGGTCAAAGGGAATTGGTTACCCAGATACAGGCCGCTTGGCTGGTCATGGGTTCAGGTGATTTCCCCTTGAATCCACGGCTCATTGGCAAGCCCGGGGTGGGAAAAACCACTCTCGCTTACCACGCGGCGAAAAGTATCAATCGACCGGCGTATCTTTTTCAGGCGACTATTGATACAAGGCCAGAGGATCTTATCGTTACTCCGGTTATTAGCGACCAAGGCAAGATAAAATACATGGCAAGCTCTATTGTTACCGCCATGCTCAAGGGAGGGGTAGCGGTTATCGACGAGGGGAACCGGATGAGCGAGAAGAGTTGGGCATCCCTCGCTCCCTTGATGGATAACCGGCGTTATGTGGAATCCATTGTTGCCGGCATAAAGATCAAGGCACATCCTGATTTTCGGCTCTGCGCCACCATGAACGATGACGCAAGCACCTTTGACCTCCCCGAATATATCCACTCAAGGCTACAGCCCCAGATCCTCGTGGATTTTCCCGACAGGGAAGAGGAGCGGCTGATCCTCTCCGCCAATCTCCCCTTTGCCGATGACCAGATCCTGGATTATGTTGTGAATTTCCTTCAGATCACCCACGCAGCAGATGAACGGTACACGGTAAGGGACGGCATCAACATCGCTCGGTACGCCCTGAAACGGTTGAAGATCGATGGGTCCGGCAAGGCCACAAAGCCTCCTAGAGAGACGGTGATAGGGGCGCTCAAAGAGGCGGCCACAATGATACTGGATGAGATCGCCGCAGGGTATTTTACGGCTATTCTAGACACTAATGGTGACAAAGGAACCATTTGAATGGAAGAATATTCGGCTTGTCCCGGTTCTCCACAACAGGCTTGAGTTTGCCACAGAGGTTAGGCGTCAATTCGCCTCATTTCAGCCCGAGATCGTGGCGATCGAATATCCTCCTGCCATCGGAGAAAAGCTCCTGGAAGGCATCGAGCGATTACCCTTGCTCTCCGTGATATACTACGAGGAAAAGGATCACACCTTTGTTTACCTCCCCATTGAGCCGACCGACGGACAAATAGAAGCGGTGCGGTTGGCGCTTTCCCAGAATCTGCCCGTGCATTTCATAGACAGGGATACCGAGGGATACCCTATAGATAGGACCCCCATGCCAGATCCCTACTCGATCAAGCGGATAGGATACTGGCGTTACTGCCGCAGTTTTCTCGATGAGCACCCGCGTCCGCTGCCCGACCCTGAGGATCAGTTACGGGAGCGCACCATGGCGTACCATCTCCAACGCCTGCATGAGCAAGGAAAACGGATCATGTTTGTGGGCGGGCTTGCCCATCTACCAGGTCTTCTGACTTATCTGGATAAGCCCCAGGTGCCGGTTATCGGCAGGAGGAGTGTCGGCCATGTGATGTTGGCCCATTTACATGCGGAATCGAGCAGGGAAATCATGACCGAGATACCTTTTGTTGCTGCACTGTATGAACGGTTTAGGGATAATCCCCGGATGCCGGAACCCGATAGATTGAGGGCCGTTGATCTGCTCGTGGAAAAGTCCAGAAAACGCCACCTTAAGAGCAGCAAAGAAGAGGTGAGCCTAAACCAGTTAAGGACCTTCAACAAGTTCGTCATGAACTATGCCCTTCTGAGCGGGTTCCTCACGCCGGATCTCTACAAAATACTGGTGGCAGCACGAGGCGTGGTTGACGATAACTTCGCTTACGAGCTCTGGGACCTGGCAACAGAATATCCGTGGCAGACGGATTCCCCCCGATTGCCGGTACTCCGCCTGAGGGGTACGGATTTATTCCTCGATCAGAAGCGAATCAGATTTTATCGTCATTTTAGAACGTTGCGAAGGAGGTTGGTGCCGTTGCCCGTGAAGAAGCGGCAGAAGGAGCGATTTCCTGGAGAATGGAAAAGGGAATTCAAGGCTCACACCATATGCTCATTCCAGCCGGAGGATATTATCATTGAGGGATTCGGCAATTATGTTAAGAGGAGGGCAGTGAAAGAGAAGTCAGAGGAGAACAGCAGGGTAGTGCCCTTTCTAGCCTCAATGATGGATGGGATTGATATGAGGGAGACCCTCAGGAACATAAAGGATGGAACCATATACGTGCGCGAGAATGTCCCCTTAAGAGGTAAGGTTGGCTCTGTGGTGGTTATTTTCGATCCAGATCTCTCCGATGCGAGGGGCAAAGAGGATTTTCCGTGGCGGGTTACGTGGCTTGGTGAGCATAATCAGGAATCGGACATGGCCTTCTACAGCACGCCGGCAGGGGAGGTGGTGGTCGGGCCCGGGATATCCCGATGTCAGTATGGGGGATTCATGCTTACCTTTCCTCCCCTGAGGGTATATGACATATGGAAGGACCCGTTTTTCGATTTCGCCAGAAACAAGCCGGAGCGGCTTCTCCTCGCTGCCCTTGATTATTCCCTTGAAAGGCATGTGGGATATGTATCCTCGTCGCCACCGTCTTCTCTGTGCAGAACCTTTGCTTCTCGTTTGCGGAAGCAGATTATCTATCTTCCCATAGGTATATTCTCGCCGGTAACGCTCAAGAAGATCAGGCAGTTTCATGTGCTGGACGGTCATCCTGTCCGAAGCTATGCGGCACAGTATATATGAAGTTGAAGTGTCTACCAAAAAACTGGCGATACAAAAGAGCATGTAGATATCTTTTTTTGCCCTGCCCTCTAAACAAGGCCACGTGCAGGGTTGTTTCAAACCGGCGCACCTCCCCATAAGCCTTAGCACTAAGGTACCAGCCTGTGTGCGCCGTTTTGAAACGCCCACTCCTCTGAACCATGGGAGGACAGAGTCAAAAAAAGATATCTCCATGCTCAGCAGAGGGTTATTGTATGGATAGCCCTAAAGTGAAGTGCCAGTGTCATTTGCCAAAAAGCGTTCGGATGTGAACACGTTACGGCGATAGCGGGAGCTTTTCCGGAGTGTTTGATTGAACACAGGGAGGAAGGTTATGTTCGATTTCATGCTGAACCAGGAACAGAAAGTATTACAGAGGGAGGTCAGGGAGTTTGTAAAACATGATATCTCCAGCAAACTGATACGCGATATGGACTTGAGCATTATAGAGACGGGCAGACCTATTGTTGAGTTGGCAGGGAAGCGGAATCTCCTGGGCCTGCGATTTCCGAGGGAACACGGAGGGCGTGGCCTTAACTGGGCAGCAGAGGTGGTTGCCATCGAGGAGGTCGGCGTTCTCGGAAACTCGATTTCCTGCGCCTATGTTATGCCGAGCATTGTTGGAGAAGCCCTGAACAGCTTTGGAACCGAGGAGCAGAAACAGCGCTACCTTAAACCGACCAACCAAGGGAAACTCTATTCCGCAGAAGCCCTAACAGAACCCCGCGGTGGTTCTGATTTCTTTGGTGCTACAACCAAAGCCGTGAAAGACGGCGATTCATTTGTGCTCAACGGTGAAAAACGTTTCATCGTGGGCGCAAAGGACTCGGATTATTTTTTGGTCTATGCTAAGTCTGCTCCCGACGCACCGCCCCATGAATCCATCAGCTGCTTCATCGTCGAAAGGGGTATGGGTGTAGAGGATCAGACTATTTATAATCTCCTTGGGACAAGGGGCGGCGGGACGGGACGTCTCGTGTTCAAGGATGTTCGGGTACCAAAAGAGAACCTTGTTGGCGAGCTCCACAACGCCTATGCTATCTTTAACAGGATGATGGTGCCTGAGCGGTTGACAAGCGGTGCCGGCGCTGTTGGTCTCGGCAGGGCCGCGCTCGAGGTTGCCACGCGGTATTCCACGAGGCGTAAGGCCTTCGGGAAAACCATAGATAAGTTTCAGGCCGTAAGCTTTATGGTGGCCGATTCGATTACCGCCTTGGATGCTGCCAGGGCCTTGGTCTACGCGGCTGCGAGGCTGGCCGACTCGGGTGGTGACTCTCGAAGACTCGTATCTGAGGCGAAAAAAGTGGGCACTGAGGCTGCATGGAAGGTAATAAACAATGCAATGCAGATCATGGGCGGAATCGGATATACGAGTGTTTATCCAATAGAACGTTTTCTAAGGGATTGCCGGCTGGCCATGATCTGGACTGGCACCAATGAGGTAATGAACCTCCTTATTCAGCACGAATACTATAAGGAGTTGCGGGAAAGGAGCATTGAGCTGAGGGACGTAGAAGAGGATGCTATCACGCCCGACGATGCGGAAAAGATTTATGAATAATGCCCACCAACGGTTGCCACGGTCTTTTTGGAACCTGCATTGCAGAAGCGTCTGCGGGCCCCAAGCAAGGCTTCGATAGTATTACGTAAACGTGCTGACGCTCATTCCGGCGGGTCCCCAATCGGTATGCCCCATCAGCTTTGACCATTCCGGCATGCATATAGGATCCATTTCTTCTTTTTGGTGCTGCTTTAAGAAAAAGCCTGCCAAGGTATTCTGACCTAATTCCCGCCGTTTTTTCTTGGCTTGTGCCATGTTTCGGTATAGTATACCGCCCTTTGATTCGTCCCCCTGGATATGATTGCAAAACATGATCAGGATACTTCTGAATAGCGGCTTGTTGCTGATGACCTTTTCGGCGTTCTTTTACGCCCTTGGCGATATCTGCATCAAGTTTATCTCTCCGTCAATCGGCTCGGTTCCGATCGCATTTTTTCGGTTCGTGTTGGGTGGACTGATCCTCTTGCCCTTGCTAGCACGGGGACAAGAATCTCTGAGGGGTAGCTCCACGCGGTATCTGTTGTTGCGGGGGTTCACAGGCACATTGGCCTTTTTCTGTCTGGTTAAATCGATCGCCATGATTCCATTGTCAAACGCCATGGTCCTCTTTTATACGTTTCCTCTTTTTGCAGCGCTTTTCTCGTTTTTCATCCTTAAGGAATCGCTGGCCAGGATGGAGGTGACGCTCATCGGGGTCGGCCTTATAGGCGTATTCGTGCTTATCAATCCCAGTTCACACAGCCTTGGCATGGGCCATGTATATGGGCTTCTTGCAGGTGCTTTCGCAGGCCTTACGGTGGTAATCATCCGGCGAGTGAGGAGAACCAACGGTCCATTGATTATCTACTTCTATTTCTGCGTGGTGGGAGGAGCGGTTTCGTTTCCCTTGTTTATCGCGAACTTCACCCTGCCCAGTTTTGAGCTTTTCGCCCTGCTGATCGCGTTGGCCGTTCTTCTCCTCATAGCCCAGCTGCTTATGAATCAGGGTTTCAAGTTTTGCAAGGCCTCGGAGGGCTCGGTGATCCTGATGTCGGAGGTTGTGTTTACCGGCGTTGCAGGGGTTTTACTGTTTCATGATTCCCCAGGGCTTAGCTTTTTCATCGGGGCCTGCCTGATTGTGGGGAGTGGGGTAGGACTGAATTTGATTAACAGAACCCCCTTTCCAGTGAGAAGCTCCCGTAATACTTGACCTGCTCGTTCCCTCAAAATAGCCTCCAAAACTCGGATTCTAAAGCAGAATAGAGAGACCGCGTGTCTCAGGTCTTTCGTCATCTTTGAGCAGGGGTTCTTTGCCCAGAGCTGAAAAAAGAAAAGCCGGGCATTTTCTCATGCCCAGCTTTTCAACAACTACTAAACTCTAGAGAAAAAACTACTTGACCGCCTGAACAAGCTTATTGCCGGCCTTGAATTTAGCGACCTTCGTGGCAGGAATCCGGATCTCCTTGCCGGTTTGAGGGTTCCTTCCGCTTCTGGCCTTTCTGGAGCTTACAGAGAAAGTCCCAAATCCAACCAGTGCAACCCTGTCACCCTTGCTCAGGCTGCTGGTGATTGCGTCAATGGCGCTGTCTAGGACTTTACCAGCCAAGGCCTTAGAGATACCCGCATCTTTGGCAACAGCCTCAATTAATTCTCCCTTGTTCATATGACTCTTCCCTCCTTTCTGCTGAAAGCGTTAAATGTTGCGGCATATAAACATGTTTATTCCCGCATGTCAACGTTTTTCCGCCCTCTATCGGGCCTGAAAAGGATTTCTATGTATTTTTTTGTCGAAAATTTGCGCAATTTAGGATCAAAAGCGGACTGTAGTGGCTATGAGATGACATAGTACTCGTAAGGGTTCCGTGCCGAGGGCAGAGTCAAACTTGCACCATCTCTTTCAGGGCTTTTGTGACGGATTCGTTTATTACGACATCCGCCTTGGAATCCAGAGGCGTTGGATCCCGATTGATAATGAGCAACGCCGCCCCGTTTTCGACCGCATAGACCGGAATGGAGGCAGCGGGATAGACCACAAGGGATGAACCAAGCGTAATGCACAGATCGCATTCTTTTGCGTGGATAATTGCTCGTGCCATCTTATCCGTGGGCATGGCTTGGCCAAAGGAGATGGTATCCGGCTTGAGAATACCGGAGCATTCATCACAGTAAGGGACCGTAACGCCTGAGGTTATCCGTTTTTGGATTTCATCTCTGTCGTAAGACTTGCCGCAATTTAGGCAAGAAACCGAAAACGCGGTGCCGTGAATTTCAATAATCTTGTCAGACGAATTTCCCGCCCTGTGGTGCAGGTGGTCAATATTCTGCGTGACAATGGCCATCAACTTTCCCCTGTCTTCCAGGGCTTTGATGGCCAAATGGGCAGGGTTCGGGAGGGCATCCTTCATGATCTGATAGGACTCTGTGCTCATTTTCCAGTATTTGACCCTGGCTTTTTCATCGGATATGAACTTGTCATAGTAGAAGTCCGACGGGTCATATTTGCTCCAGAGACCACCCGGGCTCCTGAAATCGGGAATGCCTGATTCAGTGCTGAGCCCGGCTCCTGAAAAAACCAAAATTCTAGCGGCCTTATCGATCAGATCCTTGCCTTGGGCTATTAGAGGATCCACTGGTTTCCTCCATTTCCATGTCCTTAGAGTATTCCGAAACCCCTCTTACGTTGTCAGGTTTGGACACAAGAATAACGACACCCTTTGTTGACCCTTTCTTGAGGGCTCAAACACTAACCGTGTAGTAAAGCGTTCCGCGCGGAAGTGCGGAAGCTTTACTCACTGCGCTCGCAAGAATTCTTGGTAAACCTTCTCAACCTTTTGCCGGGTTACGTAAGGCCTATGGGACCGAAATCCGCCTCCGAATGAATGGGGAATGTGCATCAATTCATGGATTAGGACCCTGGTCTGGTCCTCCCTGCTGAGCGTGTCGAATCGCTCGGAGATAACCTCGATGACATAGTGAGGCCCCTGATTCAGGGCAAGCTGCATGATCTTGGAGAGTCCATGGCACCGGGCAATAGTCCTCCTGCTACGGGAACCTTTGCTCCTCAGGCAGGTCACTTTCGAGGCGTCGATATGGGTCATCTCCACCCTCTTGAGGATGTCCACTATTCTTTCACGAAGATCCCAAGCCAGTTCATACCGAATCATAAGGGTACCTAACCACAAAAGGTGCCAAAAAGCAAGGCATCCATATCGGCGTACCCGCGCTTTCAGAACTAAGGCCTTTCAGGTGTGTGTTTTTGGGGTATGCTGGACAGAGCTTATTGACTTTTCCTTTTCCCAAGAGAGAAAGCTTCCTGGCCTTAAGCTCCTAGTCGAGATCCAGGGCCTTCTTCTGGAGGGCGAGGTCGGTTTCCAACTCCCTTAGGTAGATCCCCTTTTCCACGAAGGGGAGGCAGAGGAGGGTAGCCGCAGTGAATCGGAGCTCTGCTGCCTTCACCACCTTTTTTGTCCTTTTGTGGGTTTCCTTTGTCAAGGAGAAGAGCAGGACATGTGCCATCTCCTTGGCCTCTTTCAAGGGGAGCCAGACGTCGGAGATATCAAGTGCTTTCGCTGAATCGGGGTCATTTTCGCTAAGGATCGGTTGCAACTGCGTGAGCCGGGCTGCGAACTTATCCACAATGGCCACGTTCTTTATCCTAAAGGCAGGTATGTATAAGGAAATAGTTCTATTCTTTATCCTTTCCTGGTCCAAGATGCGGGGAAGCGGGAAGAGCTCATAGAATTCATTGAGTGATCTGTATTCGCGTTCTGGCGTCTTGATAGATGCCGTGAGCTTCCAGAAGGCCAGATATCTACAGTCTGTTTCCAGGTTCCCATCGCGCGAAACAATCTTATAAGGGACGGACACATAGCTGCCCCCCCTCTCTAGCCAGGCCTGGCCACACGACTTGCAAAAATGGATCATGGTGCGGGGTCTGAACGAAAATTCCCAGCCGCAATTAGGGCAGTTGAAAGGAATGAAGCCCAGCGGCCTATAGGGGATTTTATCCCCCGGTGAATAGTTCTTCAGCTCATGCAAGTCCACATCACCTTTGACAACCTTATGCGAAAGGGCATCGACGAGAACCTCAGACTTCGTGGCATTATTTTGGAGGGTGAAGCTATAGAATGGAAAGAAAAGTAAGGAGTATTTTTCGCCTACCAGCTCAGAAATCTCCATCTCCACGGAAAGCGAGCCGCTGCCAGTGTGTTTCGTGATGGATCTTCTGGCATGATCCACAGCGTCTTTAAAGGAAACCGTTTGCCTCATGAGCAGGGAATCCTCGCCCATCTTTTGTTTATTGAACGGCCATATTTTCAGGGCTTGCACCCTGAGCCCGAGGGAGAACAGGCCCCATCTTGAGGCATCAAAGGCAGGAAAGGTGTGTACCCAGGGAGTGGCCCTCAGTTTTTTGAGGTCCTCCCAGGATTTGTCGCCACTAGCTGTCTTGAAATACCTCCTACCGAAAACCCATTGAAAGATTATTCCGTTAACCCGCCAGTAGGGGGCGTAGAGCAGATGGTGTTCGACGATGCGCAGCTGCCTTGCAAGCTTGGCATTCAGGGAACGAATCAGCACCGTGCCTACCTTGTGCGCAGGCTCGCGAGGTGAGATAAAAAAGGATTGAACCCGATTTCGACCTGTGGGTTTGAGTGTGGAGCCGCAATAGCGGCACTTGAAAACGGTATCCTCTTCTGCCAGTTCGACCTCAGCCCCACATTGGGGGCAATCAACTGATATGTCCATCGAAATCTAGATCTTCTTGCCGCAATTGTTACAGAAGATAGAACCGGGAAGAGTCTTTTTCCCGCAGTGGGGGCAATGGGCCTTGGCCTTTTCCACCTTTCCGCCACAGAACATGCAGAATTTTGCCTTGGCAGGCAGGTTCTTGCCGCACTGGAGGCATTTATTTTCGATAATAATCTGGTGTCCGCATTGGGAGCAGTAACGGGAGCTCGGATCTATCTGGGCTTGACATTTGGGGCACGTGAGGGCTTGGGCCTTTGCGGGTCCTGTTGTTGCCTGCATAGACTGTTGAAGGATCCCCGGCATCATCATTCCTAAGCCCGCACCAAGGCCGAGGCCCATGCCAGCACCAGCAGTCCCCCCGTCACCCTGTTGTTTGGCTGCGTCACCCATTGCCTTGGCCGCCTTGTATTTCATGAATTCATCTAGGTCACCTACAGCCCCCATACCGCTCTTTTCATCCATCATCTTCTGGACTTCCACCGGTGGGGTGATCGAATTGATAAACAGATCCTCAAGGAGTATTCCAAACTTTCCGAAGTCCTCCTGAACCCTTGCTTTGATGGCAACCCCGAGTTCGTCGTAATGCTGAGGCAGATTAAGGACGGTATCAAGGATTTCTCCTATCATATCGTTGAACCGGGAGACGATGATCTCCCTGAGGTACCTACCGGCCTGTTCGGTATTGTAGGCGCCCTGGGTTCCAACGAGGCTGTTTACGAAAAGCAGCGGTTGAACAATCCTCATGGCATAGACACCAAAGGCCCTCAGCCTGACTAGCCCGAGTTCGCTGTCCCTGAATGCAACAGGTTCCTTAGTTCCCCATTTCACATTGACAAAGCTCTTGAGATTAACGAAGTAGATCTCGGCACGAAATGGGCTCTTAAAGCCATAGGGTAAGCTAAGTACTCTGGTAAGTATGGGAAGATTGAGGGTTGAAAGGGTGTGTCTTCCCGGCCCGAGGAGGTCGAGCCCCTTGCCGTCTCTGAAGAATATGGCTGCCTGGTTTTCCCTGACGATCGCCTGTGCACCGAATTTGATATCCGCAGAACCCTTTTCAGGGATCTTATGTACCATTTCCTGACCTGTCTCATCGAACCATTCCAAGATTTCCATGAATACCATATTAGCCCCCTGTATCTAATGAGATTAACCTATAAGGGTCTCTCGCTCGGCTACCTTTTGCTCAACCCCGAAAAGCCGATCCCGTAACTCGTTCAGCAAAGGGGCTGCGAGCCCCCCATCTTTCTCGCAGATTTGCGAGATAAGGGGTGTGAGACCAGTGATTTCTCCCTTGAGGGAACGATCGAATTCAAACAGATCTGACAGCGCCTTTTCATCTGCCTGATAAGAAGCGAAGACGCCGGCATACCCCCTTGATGCGTACCGAATGGTTCGCGAGAGCTTGTCGATCTGTCTCGATATGTCATCCAGCTCCTTGAGAAATGAGAGAGGCCCTTTACGAGAGAGGTCGGTCTTGAGTTTTTCAATTGCATTCAGGTAGCGGGCTAGCTCGCCGCTTAGGTAATCCCTGAGCTTCTTATCGCTCTCCCGGGCGGACTCCTTATCCTGATAGGAACCTATTCCCGGCAAGATTCTGGCCGTCTTTGTCAAAATCTTGGCGAGCTTCTCTTTCGTTCCCATGATTCGCTCCTTATTTGAAAGGGGTTAGAATTCTCTCGGCCAGCAGCCCTAACGTGTCTTCAGCAGGCCGGGCGTTTACCAGACGGATTATCCGGGATCAGAAAAAGCAAGAATCAGGCCAACGCACCAATTTCAGAAAGTCCTCGGTGTTACCCAAGAACTCGGTTCAGGCTCTCGAATGGAGCACTGCGGTCATATGAGATCGATCGAGAAACTGCGAAAAAAAGCCCTCCACCCGGAAAAGGTGGAGGGCAAAATGATTGTGACGTCTGAGGGATGTCATTACTCATAGGGATCGTAGGCATATCCGAGCTCTTTCCAATCTATGACACGGCCGGTCTCCCCATGGCAATCATCACAACTGAAGGCCTTGTCGCTGGGCACTACTGAATGAGAAATGCTGTAATTGAATTTCCTGGTAACGAGGGTTGCTTCCTTGTATTCCTTCTTGTATTTCCGCATCTCCTCAATCGTGGTTTCTCCATCTTTATCAGCATCTGCTGCTCGAACCTCGGGGATCGCGATAATATCGTCAAGCGCGCTCTCCCCGCTTCTTACAAACCACGTGAAGGTAACCTCGTTAAAGGGGTGGATTTTTGCCATGAGATCCGTTGCCCCGAGCATGGGGAAGTGACCCAGCTTTTTCCCAATATACCACTTATTCTTCGCAATCCATCCTGACTTTCTCATCTCGGTTACGGGCTTTCCGTCTTCAGTGAATTTGTTCCAGCTTCTGCTTTTGAGGGCCTCAGCCGGTCGCGGCCCGGCATGACAGGTAATGCAGGCTATTTTCGTAACATGATTGCTGTCGAGAATATCGCCTTCGTCAGCCCTACCGTGGGGTTTTTCCTCATGGCATTTGATGCAGGAAAGGGTCCCTTCCACCGTATCCTCGGTCGTATCGATTGCGTATCCCTTGGCAAATTGATGATCGCTGTTTTTATCCGATAGTCTCTCGTGGCAATCGTGGCATCTCATGCCAATGGCCATGTGCACATCGTGTTCTTCGTCAACGATATCTCCCCTCTTGAGCCTTCCATACAGCTCGTGACACTTTGCGCACTGGGCAACAGTTGGCCTGCCTTTCCCGTCTTTTGTCTTATGACACAGCAGACAATCGGTCTTTCCCGTTGCTGGATCCCGATAGGACGAGGTATGACATTCCCCACAGTGCTCCTTAAAACCCCTAATCCTGCCCTGTTTTTCAAAGCTGAAGTTGTTAAAGGCGTCCCACTTTTCCAACATTCCGAGACCATTGCCCCAGCCCCCCAAGGATGAACTTCTTCCGAGCTGCCCGTGATAAGAGCTTTCTACAACGTCTCTTGCCTGGGCATCACAGTGACAAAAAAAGATCACAAGCAATAAGACGGATAAGGTTATTATGCTGGGCTTCAATGCTTTCACAGTTCGCTTCTCCTTCCCTGTTTGGTGCAATTGGAACAAACGAAATAAACCTTGATTTCAAGGGTATGTCAAGAAAAAATTCCTCAGCTACTGGTCCTGTCCTGTTTATCCTATGGGGGTTACAATCTTGATCTCTGCCCTGTCTTTGAGTGATTTCAGCCAGGCATCAAAGACCCTTCTCTCTTTGGTAGCGAGAAGCATCTGTTTGAAGTCGTCCTTTTCCTTTTCATAGTCAGTCATATCGATGCCTTTCTTGTTCAGCCATCGAATAACATAGACCTTGTTGTCGACCTCAAACACATCATCTGGGTACCTCTTTTGATCCGAAAGGGAAAAGGCAGCCTCGGAGAGAAACGGTGCGTACCCGATCGAAGGAATACTTCCGCCTCTGCGAAAAAGACCGGTCTCATCTGTTTTTAAGCCCTTTTTCCGAGCCTGTTCCGGCCAACCGGCACCTCCTTTGAGCTCCTCGAGATACCTTTTTGCCTCCTCCTTTGCGGCCACGAGGGAAAGATGCTTCTTGAGATCACTGTCTAACTGATCGGAGACCTCACTGATTTCAGGAATATAGGAATCTTGCGTGTCAACAATCTGGATGAGATGAAACTTGTCTTCGTGTTCGATGATATCGCTTACCTCGCTCTTTTCCAGGACGTTGATGGACCGAAGGAGCTGTTCATTGCTTCCAAAACCCGGAATGGGGCCATCTTTCGGAAAGAAGTCAGTTTCCTTTACCGTAAGCCCGTGCTGGGCCGCATAGGTTGCCAGATCAAGGTCGTATGGCATCTGATCCATCAAGGTCAACATCCTTTCGTTTGCCATCTCCCTGGCCATATCCTGTTTTATGGATGCCTCTATTTGATCTCTGACCTCGGGAAGGGTTTTCACGATAGCCGGTTTCTTGTCTTCGACCTTAATGAGGTGCCAACCGAACTGAGTTTTTACCGGACCGCCGATCTCACCTTTATTCAGGCTAAAAGCGAGCTCTTCAAAAGGCTTAACCATTTGTCCTCTGCTGAAATAGCCGAGATCTCCCCCCTTAGACGCAGTGGGGCCCTGAGAGTGTTCTTTTGCAAGAGTGGCAAAGTCCTCTCCCCCCTTGGCCTTTTCTAGGATGGCCAGTGCTTCTTCCTTTGCCTTGGTATCTTCTGACTCGGACGCGCCTGGGGGCACTTTGAATAGGATATGGCGAGCCTTTACCTGTTCCGGTTCCTTAAAAGCCTCGGGATTAAGCTCGTAGAACTCCGATATTTCGTCCTCTGCAACGGTTACTTTGTCCAGATATCCCGAGGGATCGATGGTAAGGGAGGCTATCTTTATTTTTGCTGGAATCCTGTACTTTTCCTTATTCTCCTGAAAGTATTCATCCCGTTTCACGTCAGTAACCTCTCCGCTACCCTTAAAATCATCCGGGTTAAAGCTCACAAACCCAAGAGCAATCTGCTCATTTTGATAGGTATAATAGCTCAATACTTCTGCTTCGGTAATCGGGAGAAAGGATGTGATGGTTTGGTTGATCTTCTGGCCCAGCAAATCCAGTTTTATTCCTGCTTCGAAATCTGCCGGCTGCATCCTGTTCTGACTTAAAAGGAACCGGTACCTACCCTCATCGAATTGACCGTTGATTTGAAAGGCGGGATAATTGTATATGGCATCAGCAATCTCTTCATCGGTGATCCCGAGACCCAGCCGGGCCGCCTCTTGGCTGATCAATCTCTTATTGATGAGGCTCTCCAAGGCCCTCTGTTCGATGTTTAATGCCTTCAGAAGGTTCTCGTTCCAGTATTCTTTGTATTGTTGCTGGAATGACCTGAGCATGTCCCGATAGAGTGCCTCGAACTCCACACCACTAATCAAATCGCCGTTTACATAGGCGATCTTCGCACCGGGTTTAGCCCCCCGGATCGTATAAATACCCCAGAAGGTAAACACAACGGCTATAAGGCCTACGATGATCTTGATCAGTATACCCTTCGTGTGTTTTCTCATCGCTGTGATAAACATGGAAAGCAGCCTCCAACACTTAGAATTCGATTCCTTTTCTTGCCTGTAGTCCCTTCTGGTAAGGGTGCTTGATCTCATCGATGCGAGAGACAAGGTCAGCTCGCTCAATGAGTACCTCAGGGCATGTTCTTCCGGTAAGAATTAGCTCAAGATTATGGGGTTTGTTCTCAATCAGGTCAATCACACCCTGTACGGATATGAGATTAAAATCGATGGCCACGGTGATCTCGTCCAAGATTACGATATCGTAAGCTCCTCCACGTACGAGTTCTTCGGCTTTTTCCATGGCCAGCTTTGCCTGTTCGAAGTCTACCGGTGATGGATTCTCCGGTTCGATAAGCTCAGTTGTTCCGTAACGAAAGAGGTCTATCCCAAGTCTCTGGAGGCTATTCACTTCGCCGTAGTCCCATATTTTCATGAAATGAACAATGGCAATCTTGAGATCATGTCCGACAGCCCTCAGAGCCAGACCGAGGGCAGCAGTTGTTTTTCCCTTTCCGGGCCCTGTATAGATGTGAATTAGCCCCAAATTATCCCCTTTTTTCGCCATGCGCCTATTTCTTGATTTCGAAACTTCTGCTGTCGTTTTTTAACCGATTAAATGGTTCCTGTCAATCGTGAGACCTAAAGAATTGTGTCCAAACACGGAAAGTGCTATAGGTTCTATGATATTTCTCAGACCAGGTGCATCATAGGGAAATAAAGAGGGGATTGGAGATCTGGGAAGCACAAGGTGAATGGAAAAACAAGCCAGCTAGGCCAATGCTCACACAGGGATTAGTTCAGGTCTATACCGGAAAGACGGAGCATATGAACCTCGCCCATATAGGGTTGAGTCTCAGGGCCACGGGGCAAAACCTGCGTACCTTTTTGATGGGCTTCGTTCCGCATCCATTTGTAGGCACAGAAGACAAAGCACTTTCGTTTCTTAGGCCGAACGTAGTGGTCGAGAGAATACCCATAGCTCGTAGACCCCCTGGTGAGAAATTACCCGATAGCGACAGAAACAAGATTAGGTCCTCCTTTGAACACATACAGGACATAATTCTTGGCGGCTCGTATGATATCGTTATCTTGGAGGAAATCAATCAGATCGTCAACAAGGGCATTATCCCCCCAGACAATATCCTGAAATTGATGAAGAACAAACCCGCTCATGTGGAATTGATCTTAACGGGAAGCAATGCAGAGGATGAGGTTATTGAGGAGGCGGATCTGGTAACCGAAATGGTCGAGCACAAAACGGAGGATGGATCTTGGGAGATTGAAGGCCGCAATCCCGAGGGATGCATAGCAGTAGTAACGGGAAATGGTAAAGGCAAGACTACCTATTGCCTTGGGCGGGCCATGTTCTTTGCTGCCAATGGAATCCCCTCAAGCATTTTACAGTTCATAAAATCTCCCTTTGCCTATGGCGAGGTTATTGCCTGTGAGAGATTCCCTCATCTCGAGATCAAGAGCATGGGTGAGGGTTTTATCACTGGATCGGCAAGGCCTTCGAAAAAACACCGGGATGCCGCACGAGGCGCCTGGGAGGCCTGCTTGAGGGAGATATTCTCTCTCACCTACCGCCTCATAGTGCTGGATGAGATCAACATAGCAACCCATTTGGACCTTGTGCATCCGGATCGGATCAGAGAGATGATGTTCTTAAAGCCGAGAAACCTGCATGTTATCTTGAGTGGCCGGGGTGCTCACCCCGAGATGATCAAGCATGCCTCGGCAGTTTTCGAGATGAGGGAGATCAAACACCCCTTTCACAAAGGTATAAAGGCCAGAAGGGGGATTGAGTTTTGACAGAATCTTTTAGTGACATCTCCTAAGAAAACTGTTCATCTGTGCCCAATTCTAGAGTAACGGGAAAAACAGCTTTGATACGAATGTGAAGATCGTATGTTTCACTTTTCTACCGAGCAGAAAGTCTGTGAGATCGGCGGCGTGAGATTGGGTGGTCAGCCCGGTGACTATCCCACCGTGGTTGTGCCCTCCCTCTTTCAGAAGGGAGATCGCGTCCTTGAGGGTACCAAGCGTAAGGAAGAGTTTAACAGAAAAAGAGCCGAAGAGCTCTTGAGGATGACGGAAAAACTTTCAGCAGAGACGGGGGTCCCCTGCATGGCCGATATTGTGGCTAATACGGGGGCGGAGTTTAAGACCCATATTGATTTCGTTACGAGCATCACCGACATGCCCTTTTGTATCGATGCCTGGGTCATGAAGGCGAAATTGGAGGGGGCAAGCTACTGTGCTGAAAGGGGATTGTTGGACCGGATGTTTTACAACAGCCTCACCGTCTGGGAGAAGGATCTCGAGACCGAGATACGGGGAATTTCCGCTCTGGGGGTCAAACATGTCCTGCTGGTGGCCTTTGATCAGGAGGACCAGATGCCCACCGGACGTGTCACAGGTACCCAGAGGCTCTTGGATTCCATAGAAAGGGTCGGGGCCAGTTTTGAGAGTATTATTGTCGATACCTCGGCCATGAACGCACCGGCAGTAGCCCTGTGTTCACTGGCAAACCGGTTAATTAAAAAGAAGTGGGGATTCCCTTGCGCCAGCGCCCCTTCGAACGGCTCCTACATGTGGAAGAGCGCACGCGAGCTGTGGGGTTTCAAGGGCTGGGCCGGTGCCGATGCCGCCTTGGCTGGGCTTGCATCGACCCTGTTTCACGATATGATCTTCTCTGGGCCCATGGCAGGCTCCCCCAGGCTTTTTCCGGCAGTAGCCCTGGCCGATGCCTTTACGGCCACGCTGGTCTTTGGCGAAACAAAAAAACTCCCTGCCTCGGACAGCCATCCGCTCTATAAGCTCTTTCCCGAGTTTGTGGAACAGGTTGAAGTACGGTAGCGGGATTCCCTTGCAAAAAGGCGCTATAGAGGCTCGGTTTGCCGGTTGTCTGGCTGTGTGCTTGAGGTATTGATCACGATTTTGGTGAGGGAGGAGAGAGGCTATGACGGAAATGATGCCCAAGGAACGGATTCTGAAATTCTTCAAGCGAGAGCCGGTGGATCGGATGCCCTGTTTTAGCGGTATGGGCATGGTGACCGTTCAGGCCATTGAGCAGATGGGAATACGCTTTGCCGAGGTGCACACCTCAGCGGAGCACATGGCCCTCTCGGCCATGACCACTGCGGAACTGTTCGGTTTTGATGCGGTGGTGATCCCTTACGATATGTGCACGGTGCCCGAGGCCCTAGGCCGGGGGGTGAGCCTGTATCAGGACTCCGATGAAATCCTCTATCCCACCGTGCCCTCCAAGTGGGCAACCCTGGATGAGGGAGCCATTTCCGCCGATTATCTGAGCAAGGGAAGGATGCCGGTGGTGGATGATGCCTTGGGTGTTTTAAAATCGAGGTGTGATGGGAGATTTGCCTTAGGGGGTTGGGTGCTCGGACCCTTCACCATGGCCGGCCAGCTCATCGAGCTGGATGTGCTGCTCAAGGGAACCAGAAAGGAAGCGGAAAAGGTGGAGCATTTTCTCTCACAAATGACCGACCTCGTCATCAAGGTGGCCCGTCACTATCAGGACCTGGGTGTGGATTATATGAATATCCGCGAGATGGGTTCAGGTACCGATATCATCTCCCCCCGCGTGTGGAAGCGCCTCGTTCAGGGGAATCTCCAGAGGGTCTTCTCGGCCCTGGAATCGCCCAAGATTCTTCATATCTGCGGATCCACTGATATGATCATAGAGATGATGAGCGAGTGCGGTGCTGATGCCCTCAGCGTGGACCAGAAGAACACCGTGGCCGAATCCCGCAAAAGGCTCGGGAATGAGGTGCTGCTGCTGGGCAATTTCGATCCCTACGAAACCCTGGTCCAGATGGATGCATCAGAGGTGGTCCACGTGATCAAGGCGTGTATCGATGCCGGGGTCGATGCGGTCTGGCCCGGGTGTGATATATGGCCCGATGCGAAACGGGAAAACGTAGAGACCTATGTGCGAGCGGTGCGGGAATACGGCACAGGGCCGACGCCTGCGGTCGGAAGGGTCTAAGAAAAAGGAGGACGTGAGGTATGGGAAAAGAACAACTCAGAGAGGAGCTGCTAAAGACACTGAGCGATGCGGTGGTAAATATGGATGAGGATACTGCCGCAGAGGCCGCCCAGAAGGTCGTTGATCAGGGCTTGAACGCCTATGATGCGGTAATGAACGGCCTTGCTGCCGGAATGGAGATCGTGGGCGATCTCTACGACAAGCACGAATACTTCGTGCCCGAACTCCTGTTGTGCGCCGACGCCCTTTACGCCGGTCTGGATATCCTGAAGCCTCGGATCAAACCGGAAGATATAGGGGAGAGCGCCAAGGGCCAGGTGGTGATCGGTACGGTGCAAGGCGATGTCCATGACATCGGGAAGAACATCATCAAGATGATGTTCGAGGTTGCGGGCTTCAACGTCCATGACCTTGGCCGTGATGTACCGCTGGAGAAATTCGTGGAAGAGCAGATGCGAACGGATTCGGAGATCGTGGCCCTTTCCGCCATGATGACCACCACCATGATGGGCATGAAAAAGGTGGTGGAGATGATCAAGGAGAAAAACCCCAATGTGGCAATCATGCTCGGCGGGGCGCCGGTCACCAAGGATGTCACCGAGCTCTTCGGGGCAGATGGCTATGCCGATTCAGCGGGAAACGCCGTCCAGGAGGCCATTAAAATGATCAGCCGCCTCCGGGAGATGCAGCAAACGTAGGAAGCCTCGAGATATGTGAACGGGAGCGTGGGTGCATGGGAAAACGCGGCAAAGCAATGGTCATCTTTCAGCCTTCGGGCAGAAGGGGAGAGGTTAATAAAGGGGTAAGCATCATCGAGGCCTCCCGCCAGCTGGGGGTTGATATCGAGACGCTGTGCGGCGAAAAGCGGGTCTGCGGCAAATGCATCGTGCGCATCGAGGAGGGGTTTTTCGAGAAATACGGCATTCACTCCACCAAAGCCAATGCCGGCGAGTGGCAGAAAGAGGAAGGCAAATTCATCACCCCTGATAAAAGGGAGCAAGGCTACCGGCTGGGCTGCTGTGCTCAGGTGCAAGGGGACATACTCGTGTTCGTTCCCGAGGAGTCTCGAGCCGGCAAACAGGTGGTGAGCAAGGCAGCGCGGGCTATTCATATCGATTGGGATCCAGCGGTCAAGTATTACTATGTTGAAGTGCCCGAACCCACCTTTGAGGAGCCTACTGCAGATCTGGAGCGAATCCTGGATGAACTGGATCATCGCTAGGGGCTTGCGGGTTTGGATATCGATCTTCTGGCCTTAAGAAACCTGCCAAGCAAGCTCAGAGCGGGGGACTGGAAGGTAACCGTGGGCGTCTGGATGGACAGGGAGATCATCCGGGTTTTGCCGGGAAAACACGAAAACTACTATGGTATGGCCATTGATATAGGCACGACTACTGTGGCGGCCTATTTCTGCAATCTGGTCACCATGGAGGTCATAGACACCGTCTCCATGATGAACCCCCAGTGCAAGTATGGCGAGGATGTGATGAGCCGCATCACCTATCATGTGATGCACCCGGATGGACTCCAGAAGATGAGCGACGATATCATCCAGGGCATACAGGATTTGGTGACCCAGGCATGCGAGGGCACCCATCCGCCCAAGATGAGCAAACGGAACAAGGGGAGTGATAAGAAGGCAGCTCCGGAGAAAGCAGAGGACAACCACTATCTCTGCCTCAATCCCAGCGATATCATAGACATGACCATTGTGGGAAACACCGCCATGCACCACATTCTGCTTAAGCTCAACCCCGAGCATGTGGGCCTTGCCCCCTTTCCTCCGGTAGTCCATAAGGGTCTTGACATCAAGGCACGCGACCTGGGGATTGGGATAAACGAATCGGCCTACGTGCATGTTCTACCCATCGAGGCCGGGTTTGTGGGAGCCGATAATGTGGGAGTGCTCATCGCCGAGGAGCCGTACAAGAATGAGGAAATACAGCTCATCATCGACATCGGCACCAACGGGGAACTGGTTCTGGGGAACAAGGAGAAACTGATCTCCTCTTCCTGCGCCACCGGCCCTGCACTGGAGGGCGCTCAGCTAGCCTTCGGAATGCGGGCAGCTCCGGGGGCCATCGAACGGATTACTATCGACCCGGACCCGTACGAGGTTGACTACAAGGTAATCGGCCGTGATGCCTGGAAGAGCTACTCAAAACCGGAGCAGGGACAGGCAAAGGGAATATGTGGCTCGGGTATTTTGGATGTGCTGGCGGAGTTGTATCGTTCGGGAATAGTTCTCAAGAGCGGGAGATTTAATCCTCAGCAGAAGTCCAAGCGCCTTCGGAAGAACTCGGAGAATAATCAGCCCGAATTTGTGATTGCCTGGAAGGAGGAGACCAGCATCAATAAAGATATCGTGATCACGCAGAAGGACATCCGCCAGATTCAACTGGCCAAGGGCGCCCTTTACTGTGGGTGCAAGTTGATGATGAGGCGAATGGGTATCGAAAAGGTGGATAGGGTGAAGATAGCTGGTGCCTTTGGCACTCATGTGGACCGAGAAAAGGCACTGATCATGGGCCTGTTTCCGGACTGTGAAATAGACAAAATCATCTCTGTGGGTAATGCAGCTGGTGATGGGGCCAGGGCAGCGCTCCTCAACCGAAGAAAGCGGGAGGAGGCTAATTGGGTATCACGGAATGTGCAGTATATCGAGTTAACCGTGGAGGAGGACTTTCAAGAGCAGTTTATGCAGGCAATGCAGATTCCCCATATGAAGGACGAATTCCCCCATTTAAAGGGGCTCGTTCCAGAGGAAATCCTGAATCAGATTAGCAAGTCACAGGGGCTCAAACTGAAATGAATGATCTCTTTGAACCGGTGCACCGTAAAGCGACGAATAGAATGCTATGGCGTGCCATCTGATAGTTGACTCGGGTATTTGCGGTTTTCGGTCCGTGATTGAAGCTCGAAAACAGGGGAGAGATTCCGTTTCTATTATTATAGAAAGCGAGTGCGAGCAGATCTGTGAACTGAACAATATCCTCGGCTCGATGGCCTTAATCGACATCCTTACGGCTGCCGGTCGAAATCCTGTCTTTGCCCGGGCTCAAGAGGCGCGGTGTCATGCGAGCTGTCCAGTGCCGGTGGCAATTCTCAAGTGTGCAGAGGTCGAACTCGGCATGGCCTTACCTCGTGATGTGTCTATCACCTTTGAAGCATGAATGTCGAGACGAAATCTGCTTCTATTAGGGGTTTTCATGAGGAGAAACGGGAGAGTATATGAGGTCGAGGCTCGCTGCAATAGGTGGATTACCCTTCTTCTGAATCACCGTGCCTGCCCAGTTCCTCTGCCAGCTCCATGAACCAGTCGATCTTCTCAGGTGGGGCAACGCCCGGTACCTCGCAGCCTGAGGCCAGGATATACCCGCTTTGTTCGGAAACGACATCAAGACAATTTCTCATGGCCTGCTTCATTGCATCTTTACTGCCGGAAAAGAAAAGGCCAGTGTTCACGTTGCCGATGAGCACAGCCTTGCCCTTGGTTACTTCTACCGCTTTGGCCAGATCAGTAGGTGCATCAATACTGATATTGGTTACCCCAGTATCGACCATATCCTGAAGGATGGGATCGGCGTATCCACAAATATGAAGCCCTACGCCCACCTTCTTTTCCTTGAAATGAGCAACGATCTGCTTATGATAGGGGAAGACAAAACCCCGATATATCCTCGGTGATATGAGACTGCAGGAGGCAGGGGCCTCGGAGTAACTGACCCCTGCCTTGAGGGGATACAGGGCCTCCCCGAACCTGATGGAAATCTGGGTGCAGAACGCCATGAGCTCATGGACGTAATCAGGATCTTTCATGGCATCCCTGATGAGCTCGGTGGCCCCCCTGAGGCCAATGGCAATAGTCCAGGGACCTGCCAGAACACCCGAAACGATTGAGTCCGTAATGGTTTTCTTGGATTCGGCTATAACCTCAAGGTATTGGGGCATGCGGCCGTCTTTGGTCGGATCAGGAGCCTTGAGGCTGCTCAGCTTCCCCTTATCTTCGAGGACACATTTGGTGGAAATGCACATGCTGTCTTCGGGAAACCTCAGTTCATTTCCCATGGCATGTGGTTCCATCAACAAATCTCCCTGCATGACGATAATATCCGGTTTGTAGCGCTCATACGCGGCTACCTGGGCCTTTATGAAGACTCTGGGATCAAGCAGAAAATCCCTGATGGACGCACCGACAAGCTGTGCATTACACTGCCCCATTATGGGATAGGCGGGGATTCTATCAATAGAGATATCCTGATCGGCAAAGGTCTTCCTAAAGGCTGCAGAAACCCGTTGTTTGCCTGTGTATGCCTCCATATACCGGTCTCCTTCTCGCCATCAGGTTCATGGCTTTAGGGGGCGTATTTTCTCCGGGCCGGATATTGGTGATCTTCTCAGCCAGTACTCCTTGTACCGCCTTTTTCCTTCAGGTTCAAGGTCTGCTTGACCAGGTTTTTTTCATGCTCGTAGTCAATAACCCGCTGTAGCATGATTTTCTGGGCCATAACTGGTCCGGCTCCGTGCCAGGTTCCCACCCCGTGCAGACCTGCCGTCCAGTTCTGCAGGTGTTTGTGGACCTTCATGATGTTTTCTGTAGGCTCATCCGAGCCAAAGCTATAGAATTCCTCGACGTATTCTTTCACCTCGGGGTTCTTCAACTCCTTGAGGGAGGGCAGGGTTACGATGAGGCCTCCGCCAATGTCCCCGGCCAGGGCCATAACCCGCCAGAACGCGTTGCACACATTCAGCTTTGAAACATTGCCCATGAGTTCATCGGGCAGGAACACACCTGAACCAGGAGGCTCTTCAGAGCCCCTATGTGCGGCCGCGAGTCCACACGAGCGGCCTGTTTCCCGCAATACCACCATCTCGGCCAGTTGTTCGTTGATGTGGGTAGCCTTTTCTAAACCTTTGTATTCCTGGATCAGTTTTGCGGCTCCGATGATTTGATTCATGAACCCGACCTTGCACGTTCCCCCGCAGGTCATGCGATGGGTTTTGGCAAAACGGGTTACCAGCTTAACGGAGTAAGGATACTCTCCACAGTGAAACACCCGTTCCCAGGGAACAAATACATCATCAAAGATAACCATAGAAGTCTCTCGCTGTCCAAACACGGGATTACCTAATTCCTCAAGATCTTCGGCCAAATCCCTTTCCGCGGAATACGGGGTATATTGACAGACAAACGTGATTCCTTTAGCATCTACGGGTGTGGCAAATGCGACAGCATAATCCTCTTCGCCTTTGAAATGGGCCGCCTGAGGTAGGACAACCAGCTCGTGGCTGGCGTAGGCGCCGCTGATATTTATTTTGGCACCTCTGACTACGATGCCATCCTTGTTTCTGTCAACAATCTTCAATGACAGATAGGGGTTTGACCAATCAGGGGTCTTTTCCTTTCTGCTTCCCCGCGGCTCGGTGAGGGCGCCAGCTACGGAAAGGTCCTCTGTTTGCACCATCTTGAGGTATTCGAGAAAGCGAGGGTTATACTCGGTGCCGAGTTCCTTGTCCATCTCCCAGGTGGTGCTGGCCAGGGAGTGGAAGGCGTCATAGCCTACGCAGCGATATATGCACGTGCCCAGCATCTCCGCGGTGAAAGTACCTGCTTCAGCCTTCTTTACGAGATCATCAGTGCTGGCGCTCACATAGGTGTAGCGGTTGACCACGTCTTCGATGAGCGGTGAATAACACGTCATAATGTCTTTGTATCTGGGGTCCAGGGCCCAGGAATAGCTGGCCTTATTCGCCTCGACAACGGTCCGCGTATTCCTGTTTTCAAGAATATTCTCGATCTTTTTTCCATTCATGAATACCCGCGGTTTCATATCCTTCAAGCTTACTTCGAACTGCTCAGGTGTCATTAAGGCCATCAGTATTCCTCCTGCCAAAAGGTATAGGATTGCATGCTTCAACTACCGTGCTCGCTATAGAACATTGGTGGCGTTTTGTCAATGGTGAGGGGTGGTGGGGAGCTCTATTTCCCAACTGCAAGACGATAGGTGTCGACGTTACAATACCTTGTCTAGGCAGGATTCTACGAGGAACGAGCTGGAGAGTGCGGAGATTGAAAGAAAATCTTACTGGGGGGAGTGAGGTCCTTTAATATCCACTAAAGCCTTTTCTATTTTATTTTGGAGGGCGGCATCGTTTCTTGCGAGGTCTCTTGCCTTTTCAAAATGGAACAATGCCTTTTGTCGACTTCTCAGCTTGGAGAAATAAATCCCCAAGTTATAGTGAGCGAGCGCCAATTTGCCTTGTCTGCCATACACAATACCGAGGTTATAATACACCATATCCTTAATAGGTGGGAGGAAGGTCAGCCTTTCATAGATCTCAGAAGCCTGACTATACTGCTCAAGCTCCTGTAAAGACAAGGCAAGAAGAAACAATATCTCTTTGTCTTTCGGGGATAGATCAAGCGCCTTTCTTAATACGGATACGGAGTCTTCGTATTCACCGAGCATCTGATAAGTCTCGGCCAAGGAGAACATGACAGGAATGGAGTTGGTGTTTTTCTTGTCTGCTATTTTAATATGTTCCAGAGCCTCATTAAGCTTTCCCTCTCTCTGAAGTATGAGCCCAAGACCATAGTGCGCGGTACCGGAGCTGGGATCATCCCGAAGCCTTTTTTCTAACTCCCGTGCAGCTTGTTCTTTGTCAAGACACAGGGCGATCACCATGGTTTGAAAGATCGGGAAAAAGGCACGCAGTTTCTTCGTCGTCTCGTGATCTGGCGTTTTCTCATACCCTCGAAGCATTGACTCAATGGTAGCCATCCTCTCCGGTGCACCGGGGTGGGTAAGGAGGTATGCTGGAATCTCTTGACTCCCATACCAGTTTTCCCTCTGAATCTTCTGCAGCGCAGTGAGCATTCCCGCCGGGTTAAAACCCGCAACCTGTGTATATTTGAATCCAAGTTGATCAGCCTGCATTTCGTCCTCGCGGGTGTAACCAAGCTCGGCTTGAATGCCCGCAGCAACCGAGCCTGTCATCAGCGCACCACCTACCTCCCCGCCGACCAGAATGCCGGCGAGCATGCCGGCCAAGGTGGCCAACCCGATCTTTTGCGACCGGTCTATACGGGAGGCCAAATGCCTGGCGCTCACGTGGGCGAGCTCATGGGCCAGTATTGAGGCCAGCTCATCGGCATCATCGAGTATGCCAATGAGCCCGGAGAAGAAAAAGACATGCCCGGCAGGCGCTGCAAACGCATTTACAGTCCTATCCTTAATCACATAGAACTTGAGAGGGAAGTAAGGCACCTCTATATGTCTACCAATGTAAGCGCCAAGCTCGTTCATGTACTGTATGATATAAGGATAATCGGCGAATTCATACTTGGAGCTGATGCTGGCGAGGAATCTCTCTCCAAGCTCGGTCTCCTCTTTGGGGGACAGATATGCCGCTCGGGAACCTGAGACGCTGGTGGCCATTACCACGAGGGCTGTACCAAGGATAAAGAGGTTTTTAATTCTCACCTTTCCGCACATCCTTTGCTATATGCACACGAGGAGCATCAGCCCATAGACCTTCGAGGTCATAGAAGTCGCGCACCGGCTCGTAAAACAGGTGAATCACGACATCACCGTAGTCCAGCAAAATCCAGTGACCGTCCCTTTCACCTTCGGTGCCAAACCGCGTGAAACCTTCCTCCTTCATACGCCTCTGTACATGCTGTGCTATGGCCTGAACCTGCCTACTTGATTTTCCGCTAGCGATGAGGAAGTAATCGGTTATGGAGGCCAAGGAACCCACGTCAAAGAGTACAAGATCGGTTGCCTTTCTTTCACGGATGATGCTAACACAGAGAAGGGCCTTATCGAGTGGATTCATGTGCCGGGTATAACCCAACCCTTTCTATATATTCTCTTACTGCTTCGGGGACGAGAAAGCGAATGGATTTTCCCTCGGCCACCATTTGCCTGATTCTGCTTGCCGAGATATCTATGACGGTCGTCTCCTTCTGAAGCAGGGTATTCCCGGATGGATGGCAAAAGCAGTTGCCCTCTGGGTCCCAGGTAAAGCCCAGATGGAGAGAGTCAAGAAAGCCGGCAAACTTTTGTGTGTCGTAACCCGCTCTGTTGATCACAACGAATGAGGCGTAGTTGAATAGCTCCCGGTGCTTCTTCCATGTTTGTATCTCGAGAAAGGCATCTATTCCCACGATGAAAAAGAGCTCTAGCTCAGGCCCAAACGTGGAATGAAATAATCGAAGTGTCTCAATCGAATAGGAAAGACCAGGCCTTTTCCCTTCAATGTCCCACGCCTCGAGCAGAGGAGAGATGGCACTTGCCAGCCGTACCATTTCCAGACGGTGAGAAAAATCGGCAAGGGGATCGGGAGTCTTATGAGGGGGAATTCCTGTCGGTATGAGGTAGATCTTTTGCAGATCCAGATCTTCACCTATTTCCTCTGCCGCCCTCAGATGGCCCAGGTGAATTGGGTTAAAGGTTCCTCCCAAGATGCCTACTCTCACGTCCTTACCTGCCCTGATCCAAAGACGATGAACTTCGTGGCGGTCAGCTCCTTAAGGCTCATTGGCCCATAGGCATGCAGTTTTGCAGTATTGATTCCAATCTCCGCACCGAGACCGAGCTCAAAACCATCGTTGAACCTCGTAGAAGCGTTCACGAGGACCACGGAGGCATCTACCCGCTGCAGAAATTCCTGAGACCGCTCATAGTTCTGAGTAACAATGGCCTCCGTGTGGTTGGAGCCGTATCTTTCGATGTGATCTAAGGCCTCGTCCATGGTTTCAACAATCTTAACTGCTAGGACAAGGTCCAAAAACTCAGCCGGCCAGTCAGCTTCTTCGGCTCGTTTGAGACCCGGTATCAATTTCAGCGACTCCTCACAACCTCTAACTTCGACACCGGCGGACAGGAATTCCCGTATCATTTCAGGCAGGAAAGATGAGGCCACCTTTTGATGCACTAGCATCGTCTCCATAGCGTTACAGACACCTGGTCGCTGAACCTTAGCATTGAAACATATATTTCGCGCCATATCGATGTCAGCGAATTCATCAACGTATACGTGGCACACGCCCTTATAGTGTTTCAGCACCGGAATCCTAGAGTTTTCTGCGACGAACCGGATGAGTTCCTCACCGCCTCGCGGTATAATCATGTCAACGTAATCATCCAAACCCAAGAGAATGCCAACCGCCTCGTGCCCGGTGGACGGGACCACTTGGATTGATTTTCCAGGCAGGCCGGCCTTTTCCACGGCCTCTCCCAGAATCTCTTTGAGGACCAGATTTGAGTTTATTGCCTCGGATCCTCCCTTTAATATGACGGCATTGCCTGACTTAAGGCAAAGGGCAGCTGCATCAACGGTTACGTTGGGCCTGGACTCGTAAATGAATCCGATTACACCTAGGGGAATCCGTACCCGTCCGACCTGCAATCCATTTGGTCTTTTCCACATCCCGGTCACCTCGCCGATGGGATCGGGCAGGGTAATAACCTCCTGCAATCCCGCCACCATTGATGCGATGGTCTTTTCATCCAAGGTCAGCCGGTCTATCATCGCCGAGCTCAGGCCCTTTTGCCTGGCCAGGTTCACATCCTCGGCATTTATCTTACCGATCTCCTCTTTCCTAGCTACAATACCCTCTGCCATAAATCGCAGCGCGGCGTCCTTTTCGCTGGATAGGGCCGATCTGAGCCTTCTCGCGGCGAGCTTGGCTTCGCGGGCCATACCCCGTATCATTTCACTGAGATCCATGAATTCATTCATCTTTTCAGGTCGTGTAGGGCCGACGAGCACCAGGTATCCTCAGGAGGTAGTGATCAACACGAGATTATCTTTGTGAACGACCTCGTCGTAATGTTTGTATCCGAGCACCTTTTCTATTTCTGTGGTTTTCAGTCCCTTAATTCTCTCTAAATCTGTTGATTCATAATTGACCAGGCCAACAGCCAGGCTTTTCTCTTTTTCATTCACTATAGTTACTGAGTTTCCAAGGGCAAACCTCCCAAAAACTGCAACCACGCCAGAGGGTAGCAAGCTTTTACCCTTTTGAACCAGGGCATCTTCGGCTCCTTTGTCGACCATTATCTTTCCTTTCGGCGATTTTGTAAAGGCAATCCAGTGCTTTCGGCTCTTCATCGGAATCGGCTGAGGCAGAAAGAGCGTGCCTACGTTCTTGCCTTCAAAGATCACGCGGATAATATTCCTATTCAGGCCATTAGTGATAATAGTCGGAATTCCACACATGGCCACCCGCTTCGCTGCCTTGAGCTTGCTTTCCATGCCGCCCTTTCCCAGAGCGCCCGGGATAGAGCTGGCTTCCCTTTCCAATTTGCCGGTCACTTTTTCAACAATGGGAATCAGACGGGCTTCTTTGTTGACTCGAGGATCATGATCATAGAAACCATCTATACTGGTGAAGTTAATAACGAGATTTGCCGCAGCGAGGTTAGCGATCATAGCGCTCAGATTGTCGTTGTCCCCGAATTTGATTTCATCTACGACAACGGTGTCGTTTTCATTGATGATGGGTATAACCTTCCAATGCAGCAAGGTAAAGAGGGTGTTCCGGGTATTGAGATACCGTTTCCGATGGGTAAGATCGTCCCTGGTTACCAGAATCTGGGCCACCTTTTGGCCGTGCTTTTGAAAGGCCTCCTCATAGGCAAGCATAAGCGTACTCTGGCCGATTGCAGCCGCTGCCTGCTGTTGCGCTATTGACTGTGGTCTTTGGGTATAACCCATCTTTTTTATCCCAGAGGCGATGGCACCTGAGGAAACCAGAATGACCTCAAGGCCTTTGGTTTTCATAAGGAAGCTTATATCCTCGCTCAGGGCATCTATTACCTCGAGATTCAAGCCTTCCTCTGTGGTCAGAGCCCCACTTCCGATCTTAATGACGACCCTTTTTACCGAGTCTACTATTCCCTTCCGTAAATCCATTTCTTAAGCGAAATAAGATGTCAAATTAGGATCTTTTCCTTCAATATCCTCTTTAGTTCATCCAATCCCTGACCGGTAAGGGCCGAGATAGCAATGCATTCATACCCGTGGTCATGAAATGAGCAGGCGATCCTCCTTATTTCCGTTTCGCCGAAAGTACAGAGGTCAATCTTGTTGAGGGCGATAACTTGATCCTTAGTGGTTAAAGACGGGTGGTATCGGTGCAATTCATCGTGTATCGTGGAGAAATCCTTCATGAGGTCTCCCGGCTCCGGCTTACTCAGATCAAGTAGGTGCACAAGAAGCCTTGTTCGCTCGATGTGCCGCAAGAACCGATGACCTAGCCCCCTACCGGTGCTCGCACCTTCGACGAGACCGGGGACATCGGCGACAGCGAGGGTCTGTTCTTCTCCACGGGAAACAACGCCCAGGTTTGGGCTGGTAGTGGTAAAGGGGTAGTCGCCTATTTTGGGGTGTGCATTTGAAATGCGGGACAGAAGGGTGGATTTGCCTGAGTTCGGCAAACCGATGATACCCACGTCGGCCATGAGCTTGAGTTCCAGTTTGAGTTTCTTTTCAATTCCCTTCTGGCCTTCCTGTGCAAACCGGGGTGTCCGATTAGCAGGAGTAGCGAAGTGCTGGTTCCCTTTGCCGCCGGCTCCTCCTTCCACCACCACTATTTCCTGATGGTCGTGAACGAGGTCACCAAGCAGGGCTCCGGTCTCCTGATCCTTTATCATGATCCCTACCGGGACCAAGATCTCAATATCCTTTCCTTTCTTTCCAGATCGATTCGTGCTTTTACCTGCGTCCCCGTTCTGAGCGTTGAAAGAGCTTCTCGAGTCGAGGTCGTAAAGGGAATGGAGTCTGCTGGTGGCTCTAACTACACCATCTCCACCTTTTCCGCCATCACCACCATCAGGCCCGCCTTTTGGGAGGAATCGTTCTCTTCTAAAGCTAACACAACCAGCACCCCCATTACCTGATCTTACCGTGATCTCGGCCTCGTCGGCAAATCCCATTCTCGTTACTTGTTTTTCGTTTCTAGTCACTGGTCATGGTAACCAGCTTCTAGCGCCTTTTCTTCGTCTAAATCATGCCTTTCAGTTACTTATCTTCTTGACAAAAGATCGAAACCATGCAACGAGCAACCAGCATAGTTTTTTTCCACAAGCGTACAGTTGCTAGGGGGCATAGACATGCACCTGCTTTTTATACTTCCCTGATCTGTCAAAGGTGACTATCCCATCGATCTTCGCGAACAGCGTATAATCCTTTCCGACGCCCACATTATTCCCGGGGTGTATGCTTGTGCCTCTCTGTCTGACGATGATCGAGCCGGCTCTGACAAACTGGCCGCCAAATCTTTTCACACCCAGCCTCTGTCCCGGGCTGTCTCTGCCATTCCTTGAACTACCGCCCGCCTTTTTATGTGCCATTTCTATCTCCCTTTTCTACATAGTGAATTATATCTGTGGGAAAAAAGGGTCAGAACTAACAATGAAAGGAATCACGCCTATACTTCAATCTGAGTGATCCGTACCCCCGTGAAGCCTTGTCTGTGGCCTTGCTTTTTTCTGTATCCCTTCCTCTTCTTATATTTGAAGACAATTATCTTTGGAGCTCTTGCCTGTTGGGTAATCTTGGCATGCACCTTGGCGTTTTCCACGATAGGCTTACCTACCGTTACCTCATCGTTTTTGCAGACAAGCAGCACCTTATCAAAAAGAATAGTATCTCCCACTCTGCCATCTAGTTTTTCAACATTCAGATCCTCACCCGGCGTCACTCTAAATTGTTTGCCGCCTGTTTGGATGACTGCGTACATTCTAACCCTCCAATGTTTCAGAACAAATATAAGCTACCGTAATAGCTTCGGAAAGTCAATAGGAAACCTTGCCTCTCCATGGGTTACACTTGAGAGGCCTCTATATAAGTCTCTCAAGGTAAAATGTCAATTGGGATTTGCACCTGATAATGGGGTATTGTCTCCATGGTGGGATCAATATTTGGAGGGTTTTGCGGTCATGCTAGCCTATAGTCGAAATCTATGATATCATTGGTAACAACAAACGGGAATAACGCGAATGCCAATTTACGAATACCAGGCTGAGGATCCGGAGAAGGGGTGCGCAAGTTGCCGGGCAACCTTTGAGCACATCCAAGGTGTGAATGAGAAACCTCTTTCCCAATGCCCCCGCTGTGGGGAAAGGGTCAGAAGGATCATTTCACGTTGTCACGCCGCCGTTGTTGAACCGTCGGAGGAATACTCCAAAGTAGAAAAAGAAGTGAAAGAGTTTGAAATGGCGGGCATGCATAGTCATGCCGCAGAGCTTGCCGATAAATACTCCCATAAGACACATGATAATCTGCTCAAAGAGCGTGCCTTAGAGAACTACAAAAAAGCCGGATACGATTTCGATTCGACCACAGGCGATGACTCCTTTTAACTCGTTGCCTCATCACAAGCCATAGTGAGTTACTTGTTCTCAGACTCACCTTAAGAACAGCCTGCAATTATCAGAGGGAGGAGGAAGAAGGGATGTCTGATTTCTTTCAAAACGGCGAGATCGCAACCTTTCATCGGCTCAAACAGAGGGATCTTCCAGAACTGGAGGCTGAGCTCGTAGAGGCCACAAGGCACAGGCCTGTTTCCCTTGTGCTTCCCTACATACCAGTAGAGCTTCAGGGGCCTGGTCTTCCAAAGATAGTCGAGGAACTCCGGCACGTGTCGTACCTCAAGAATATTATTGTCACCGTTGGGAGGGCAAACGCTGAGGAGTTCAACCAGGCAAAGCAATTCTTTTCCGTGTTGCCTCAGAGACCGAAACTGATCTGGTGCACCGGGCCGAGCCTCGAAAATCTCTATGCTTTGCTTGCTGGAGAGGGAATCAATGTGGGCGAGGACGGCAAGGGAAGGTCCGCCTGGGTTGCCTATGGGTATATTCTAGCCCTGGAAGACAGTCAGGTCATTGTGCTGCACGATTGCGATATCGTCAGTTACAATAGGGATCTCCTTGCCCGGCTCAGTTACCCCGTGGCCCATCCGAACATCGGGTTTACCTTCTGTAAGGGCTACTACAGCAGGGTTACAGATCAGATGCACGGGAGGGTGACCAGGATATTCGTGGCACCTCTTATTAGGGCCTTGAAAGAGACCCTGGGTTCGAATCAGTTCTTGGATTACCTAGACAGTTTCAGGTACATACTGGCTGGGGAGTTTTCAATGGATGTAGATTTGGCACGCCTCATTAGAATCCCCGGCGACTGGGGTTTGGAGGTTGGGGTTCTCGCTGAAATCCACAGGAATTGTGCGCTGCGGAGAATCTGCCAGGTAGACCTTTCCGACAATTATGAACATAAGCACCAACCACTGACGCTGGGGGATCCCAACAAAGGTTTGCTGAAGATGGGGACCGACATCGCTAAATCCATATTCAGGACCATGGCGAGCATGGGGTACACCCTCACCAACGAGTTTTTTGTCACATTAAGAGCGAGTTACCTGAGAATCGCACAAGACCTGATTGCTCGTTATGAGTGTGATTCCGAGATCAACGGGCTGGATTATGACAGACACAGGGAGGACAGTTCCGCCGAGGCGTTCGTTCAGTGCATTGTGAGCGCTGGGCAACAGTTTCTCGAAACACCATTCGAAGTCCCTCACATACCCAATTGGAACAGGGTGCTCTCAGCGGTACCGAACATCAAGGAGTTGCTCATAGATGCGGTCGAGAAAGATAATCACGACTGAGCGCCCAAAAGGGAGGGAGTTTCGAGGTCCAATCGAAATGCGAAAGGGAAGTTAACGCAGAGACGATCACCGAACTCGTTCACTGAAGGCGATCTTAGTCTCCTGCCGGATGGTCAGAGGCAATGATCTCTATGATTTCAAGCCGATAGGAGGGTTTTTTGCTCAACGTATTGCTCAAGAGCCTAACCGCCGTAAATGCAATCCCTAACCCCACAATGCTGCCAACCAGAGTCAGTATATTGATATCAAAACCAATGGGCAGAGCAATAAGGTAGCCGAGCGTACCTCCACCCACGAGGCCTAAAGTCGGCACCATGTAAACAACCAGAGAGGCCTTGGTAACGGTCCCCTCGGGAATTCCTATCTTTACGAAGTCTCCCGCCTTGGCACCAACGGAGTTGGTAGCCTCGGTGAGCATTTCCTTTCCTCCGCCGAGCATATGACAGCAGCCACGAGCCACGCACTCGCCACACATGGATTGCCTGTCCGTTAGTACCAACGCCTTGCTGCCCTGTATTTCTTTGACGACCCCGTGTTCCTCATTCATGTAAACCTTGGGGCGTATCACCATTCCTCGGTCTCCTTAGGCCAATATGAAGGATCTCTCTTTGCATGCTCTGGGGACATAAACTTTATCCAGGGGTTAAGCTGTTGGCGTGCAGACTGGTAAAGCTCCTCGGCTCGATAGGAGCTTCTTACCAAAGGAGCGCTGGCCACGCCGGCAAATCCCCGCTGTAGGGCATGAGCCTCGTATTCTGCAAATTCTTCTGGTGGGACATAACGAACCACCGGGTGATGAAGCTCGGAAGGGGCAAGGTACTGACCCAACGTAAGCACGTTGCAGCCGGCCTGCCGGAGATCGCCCATAACCTCCAGAACCTCATCCTTTTCCTCTCCTAGACCTAACATGAGGCCTGATTTCGTAACAAGGGACGGAGCATGTGAACGTGCTCGGCCCAAAAGCTGCAATGACCGATGGTAATTCGCCTGAGGCCGAACCTGGGAATATAGCCGCGGTACTGTTTCAAGGTTGTGGTTGAGTACGTCAGGCATCGCAGTTAATACCATTTCCAGGGCAGCCCACTTGCCGCCCAGATCCGAGATGAGGACTTCTATTCCGGAACCGGGGCTCTTTTCGCGTATTGTCTCAATAGTCCGGGCAACGTGCTGGGCCCCACCATCGGGAAGGTCGTCCCTCGTAACCATGGTCACCACGCAGAATTTCAATTTCATCTCAGCCACTGCCTCGGCGGTGTGGAGCGGCTCTTCGGGGTCCGGTACATGAACCGGTGACTTGTCCACCGCACAAAAGGTGCAATGTCTCGTGCAGCTGGGACCGAGCAAGAGGAACGTGGCTGTGCCTGCGGCGAAGCACTCCAGTTGATTGGGACACCGTGCCCCCTCGCATACGGTATGAAGGCCTCTGTTTTTTATGGCGGCCACTACGGCCGCGCTTTGGCCGCTCGGGGGAAGCCTGCGCCTCAGCCACGCGGGTTTTGTTCCAGATAAGGACATGAAACCTATATCATTAACAGATTTACGAAAATGGGCTTTTAAACATAATACTATGGCATCTATGTTCGATTGTCAATTTCGGCGGGAATCCAGTGCCGCTTTTCACGGCGCACGAGGGTATCTGTAAAAGGACTACGTTTTCCTTTTTCAGCTTACCATTAGCACAACACTACCGATCCATGTGCGGGTTTTCCGTTACTCTTTGCTCTATCTCTTCTGATAGATTCCCCGGAATCATATAGAAGACCCGGGGTTTGGCCCCGTGCGATGGAAGTAGCTCCACCGATTGTGGAAGCTTCTTTTGAATGGGACTTTGGGGATCGTCCAGATCGCCAAAAATCATAACCTTTGAAGGGCACGCTGCAACGCAAGCAGGCTCTCTTCCCTGCTCAATTCGATGTATGCAGAGCGTGCATTTTGATGCCTTTCCAGGGGGATGGACCCGGTAGGTATCCGGCTTGTACTCGTATTGTATGATTTTTCCGGGAAAATAATTCTCATCGGGATTCACATCGATCACGCTGTAAGGGCAGGCCTTAAGGCACTCACCGTGGCCCTGGCATTTTTCATGATCGATCAGGACAACTCCATCCGGATTCCTGTAAATCGCCCGTTCCGGACAGGCCGGTACACAAGGGGGCTCATCGCAATGCATGCAGGCAAGCCGGAAATAGACGATCTGATCCTGCGGCTCGCTCTCTAGCTCCAATATCCTCTGCCACCATACCTTGGGCGGCGTAAGATTCTCCTCCTTGCAGGCTATGACACATGTCATACAGCCTGTACACCGGTTCAGGTCAACGTGTATCCCATAGCGGGCCATGATGCGCGTTTCCTCCTCTCTTTATTTGTATGGGGTCAGCTTTTCGCCACCTCGCAGGGGACCTCCTTAAAGGGGGGAAATCCCGAGATGGGGTCGAACTGTCTGGGTATCAGTTCATTCACATTCGCCTTTGCCCATCCGTGCATAATGCCCACCACGCCGGGGGGAACCATAATGGTGGGCTTGGCCTTAGCATGGATGTGTCCGTATGCCGTTTTCAGGCTCACCGCATCTCCCTTGGCAATAGCCCTTTTTGATGCGTCTTAGGGGTGGATCGTCACCAGGGGTTCTCGCTGGAGCTCCAGAAGCCACGGTGCGTCGTCTCGCCACTTGCTATGGGTTATATAGGGGACTCGAGAGCCGGAAATCAAGATCAGAGGAAAGTCCTCGGTGGTTTGAAGAGGTTCTTTATACTCGGGCAGCGCTGGATACCCGTGTTTTTGCAACTCTGTTGAGACCGCCTCCACCTTTTCCGTGGGCGTTGGAAAGCCCGGTTTCCCGTCGGGCCGCATCTTACCTGTTTCGTATTTCTTAAACACCTCAGGAGTCTCTGGTGGCACGAGGATCCCTTCTTCCTGGTTTTTCCTCAAATCATCATAGCTGAGCCCCCACATCTTCAGGATATCGTTGCAGGCCGCCTCAACGTTGCCGTTAAAGAAGGTTTCAGGGTCTCCTAATCGCGCACCGATCTCAAGCGCGATCTGCCAGTCCTCTTTGCACTCGCCAATGGGTGTGACAGGAGTGCGACCAAAGATGTGGCGGTCGAAGAAGGCGAAGGGGGCCAATCGCTCGTAATTCATGGCTGCCGGCAGTACGAGATCCACATACTGGTGGGTCCAGGGACGGTAGAAGTAGTCAACAGCCATGGCAAACTCGAGGCTCTCAATGGCCTTCTGGTATTCGTGCGACTGGGGCCAGATCATGGCATTGAACCCCCACCCGAGAAAGGCCTTGATCTTTCCCTCATGTATCCACTCAACAAGATAGTTGGTTTGGACCTCATGGAATTTCTCCACCCAAACAGGGAAGACTGTGAGGTCCAGTCGATGATCCCTCATCTGATTCATTGTCTCCCTGAGGCAAAACCCTGGGGGCCCATCAGCCCAGTTACGGCCTATTCCTTCCAAGGGAGCGGTGGGCTTCATGATTCCACCCGGAATATCAATATAGCCGCACACGGCAGGAACCATCAATATGGCCCGATGGTTGTTGGTGGCATTTAAGTCATGGGTGGTTCCTTGGGCACCCACCATCAAACCACCGGGCCGGTTATTGGCATAAAGGCGAGCTGCCTCAATGATCTTTTTGGCCGGTACCCAGGTAATCTTTTCGGTTCTTTGTGGGGTGAACTCCTTGACATAGTACTTTAGCTCCTCGATTCCATGGATCCAGTTCTCACAGAATTCCTCATCATGAAGCCCTTCTTTGAAGATGACATGCATCATGCCTGCAGCAAGTGCTGCGGTTGTGGCAGGGCGAGGCCTAAGACGAATGTCAGCTAGGGTTCCGGCAGTTGGGGTGATCCGAGGATCTACCACGATGAACTGAGTACCCCGCTCCTTGGCGTCCGCAAGCTCTCCGTGGCACATGTACGGGCTGCCGGAATAGGCAGGATTCGTTCCCCAGATGAGCATCACCTTTGTTTCCTCTGTAGGGAGGTTACCCGTAGTTGGAAATCCATAGGTCAGCAATTCAGCCAACTGGGCAGCCCTTCGGCAGGCAGTGGAACTCTCAGTGCCGTAGTTGGGCGAGCCGTAAAGGGCGGCCAAGCGTTGCACAGCGGCCCGTGGCTCTTTAGGATCACCGACATAGAAGAAAACGCTGTGGGGACCATGTTCCTCTTTGATTCGCCTCAAATGATCTACAATCGTATCATAGGCCTCATCCCAGGAAATACGCATGAATCCCGGATCAGGTGAGCCTTTCGGATTGCTGCGTTTCATAGGACACGTGAGTCGGTTTGGGTTGTACTCGCGTTGGAGCGTGGCATAACCCTTGGAGCAAAGGGGGGAGTTGGGAAACCCAGGCCACGATTCTATGCGGGTTAGCACATCGCCCCTTTTGAAGAACTTTATGCCGCAGAATGGGACCTCGTTGCAGCCGTCGCAGAAGGAGTATACGATTTTTTCTTTCTGTCCACCCGCTTGTATCTGCGCATGAGCAAAAGGTTCAGCAACTCTCGCGGTGTTTTTCAGGTTCATATATGTTTCTCCTTTGCATGTGTCACATTTGTTTTCAATTTGCCTAGCATGTTGTTCTTTTATCTTTTGCTTTATCTCTATTTCTCACTTCTAGGCCCGAATCCTAACTAGCAAGTGAAACAGTTCAATCAAGGAGCAATTGTTGCATAAAATAAACCATTATAGAAAACCTTTTTGCCAGGAAGTCCGGAAAAAGAGGTGTTAACTTCATAAAGCAGTGCCCTCTGCCGGCTGTATTAAGGTACCCTATTATGAGGACGGACAAGATAGACATGAGCCAGAAAGAACGGCAGAGGCACCATCCTCTCAGATGGTGGTAGAAGGGAGCATGAGTTCATTACCCGGCAGCTAATTGTATCATTGAGCGGTAGGTGCGGGTTTTCCGGATGAACCCCATAATACCCTGCGGTGCCAGCAGCATTATGCCGACCAGTATTATCCCCTGTATAAGCAGGCTTATTCCAGCATATCTCGCCAGCAGAAAGTGCAAGAATACAACGATAGCGGTTCCAAGAATCGGTCCCTCTTCAGTACTCATACCCCCTATGACTGTTGCGAGCATTACAATCATTGTCCACCGTATATTGAAGGCACTTGCCGGCTCTATATATCCTTGATAAATGTAAAAGATACCCCCAGCTATTCCCGTTACAAAGGCGCCAATGATAAAAGAATACAGCTTCAATCTGAAGACATCTATCCCGCAACTGGCAGCAGTTCTATCATTATCGCGAATTGAGGCAAGCCCCAATCCCAGCGTTGAACGCAAGATTAGCCGCATAAGGAAAATCGACCCAATCCCGATAACAAGGGCAAACCAGTAAAACTCTGTCATGGAAATCCCGGTCACGCCTTTCACCATATAGCCCGCACCCCCACCGTGTAGCTCGCCTCCGACAGGTCTCCAAAGAAAAAATACAATTCTCAGTGCTTCAGGTATAACGAGTGTCCCGATAGCGAAATAGATGCCGCTCAGTCTGAAGACCGGGACTGATATGAGTAAAGCAAACGCCGCCGCTACCAGAGCTCCAGATATTATTCCTAGATAAAAGGGCAACCCGATCCAGGTGAATATCACCAGTGTGTACCCTGCCAGCCCAATGAACGCAGGCTGACACAGGGATATCAAGCCGGAGTAGCCAGCGAGCAAATTCCACATATTTGCCATGG
>CP070657.1:1958373-1967008 GCA_020355085.1 Deltaproteobacteria bacterium | reverse complement strand
GATTAACCATCCGGGGATACCCTTTCTAGACAGCATCAATCCCCCTGCTATTCTATATGGAGATATAAGGTTTTATTTGTACGTATCGGACGTTTCCTACACCGGGTAAAGACTTTATTTGCCCTATAGCGGTAAACGGCCCGTTGCGGGATCTATGGTGAATGATTTCCCGCGCAAGAGAAGGCCCGATGTGAGGTATGGCTTCCAACTCTGTCTTGCTCGCTGTGTTCAAGGACAGAGGGATTCCCAGGGTCACTTTATAGAAGGCAGGCAGAGAGCCCGGGGAAATCCGTAAGCGCCCGTTTTCCGAGCTAACATGGAGGCTTGTCCCTTGCGCAAGTTCTGGAAAGGCCTTGAGTTCTTCGGAAATCAATCCTGGTTGAAGGCCGCCCGCTCGATTGAGCAGTTCGCCCAGACAAGGTTCCCTGTTGAACCCATAGACGCCGGCATTTCTCACTTCGCCCGTGATGAGGATATAGAGCTGGTTTAGGCTCGTAATCGTGCCACGCTCTCTCTGGAATGAGACGAGGCTATGCAAGGCCCATGCCCCAAGCAGGAGGATAAGAAGCATGAGAAGGCCCCTCTGGTGACCGCTCATGTATCTATTTCTTGTCACCAAGTCCGAAAGCCTCGTGTAAGGTCCTAACCGCTAGTTCGGTATATTTTTCCTCTATGACACAGGAAATCTTTATCTCCGAGGTGCTGATCATGCTTATGTTGATATTCTCTTTTGCCAAGGTCTCGAACATCAAAGAGGCAATTCCGGCATGATTTCTCATGCCCAACCCCACAATAGATACCTTGGCGATATTTTGATCTCCAAGCACCTCTCCTGCCCCTATTTCTTGAGCAACCTCTTTCACCAGTTTCAAGGTTTGGTTGAAGTCGGTTTTCGTTACGGTAAAGGTTAGGTCTGTCAGGCCCTCGACACTGGTATTTTGGATAATCATGTCCACCACGATTCCGGCCTTGAACACAGGATCGAATATCCTAAATGCAGTACCCGGCCTATCAGGTACTTGGGCCACCGTGACTCTGGCCTCGTTCTTGTCATATACAACACCGGAGACCATTACATTTTCCATTTCTTTTTCTTCTGATACTACCATGGTACCCTCATTCGTTGTGAAAGACGATCTCACGTGGATCGGCACATTGTATTTTTTAGCGAATTCGACAGATCGTATGTCCAACACCTTTGCCCCTAGGCTAGCCAGCTCCAACATCTCTTCATGTGTTATCCTATCGAGTTTTCTGGCATCGGTGCAGATATTCGGATCAGCTGAGAATACCCCCTCAACATCGGTATAGATTTCACACATGTCAGCATTGAGGGCTGCGGCCAGTGCTACTGCTGTGGTATCTGATCCCCCTCTTCCTAACGTCGTAATGTTTCGGTTTTCATCAATGCCCTGGAATCCGGCTACTGCCACGATTCTGTTTTGGTCTAACTCTTTGAGTACCCGCTTCGCATTGATCTTCCGAATCCTCGCTTTACCATAGATATGATCAGTATGAATGCCTGCCTGAAAGCCGAGGATAGAGCAGCAGTCATACCCCATAGACTTAACCGCAATGGCAAATAGGGATACGCTTACCTGCTCCCCTGTTGCCATCAAAACGTCTAATTCCCTTGCGTCAGGGGCATCAGTTACCTCCTTCGAAAGCTGGATCAAGGCATCGGTCTGGCCGCTCATTGCCGATAAAACGATCACAAGCCTGTTTCCTTGCTTACACAGCTCGATTACACGCTGAGCGACCGCTTTGATCCTCTCGATGGACCCTACTGAGGTCCCGCCGTATTTCTGTACTATTAATGCCATAGCTGGTGAAATTGTGTCTGGGTTAGAATCTTGTTACGTCGCCTTTTCTTGTCTTGTATCGCCACAAGTGGCGCTTCATTGCTTCGCCTTCGCCCGATAGGGGCATGTCACAGGGTTTCCACTTTATTCCTGTGCCCTGTGATATGGGCTCATACCGCAGTGGTGAGCTATGCTTTCAGGGCCTCTTATGCCCCTTTGCAAGACCTTCAAACGGTTTAACGCAGTGTGGAACCAACGGTTTTCTTTACAGCTCGTATTATCGTATTGGCCCGTGTGTGTGAGCCGCTGAACTGCACCTCCCTGGTATGCTCATCTATCATGGTTAAGGCAACGCGAACCGTTTCCTCGGGAAGCTCTCCAGGCCATCGATCCGCCCATTCTAGGACAACTATCCCCTCTTCTGAAAAATACTCATCCAGATCAAGGCTCATGATCTCTTCTGCGTTTTCGAGCCGATAAAGGTCTATATGAAAAAGTCTTTCTCTGCCGGCATACTCATTGACCAGGGTAAAGGTTGGGCTCACAATGCTGTCAGGGTCAATGTCGAGTCCCATGGCTATTCCCTTGGTAAACCAGGTTTTTCCTCCGCCCAGGTCTCCGACTAATGCGATACTATCGGAATTACCTAATTGATGCCCCAGTTGCCGGCCTAGCCAAACGGTTCTGTCTACAGAGGCCGTCGTATATTTCACGGAAACAGTTTTCAACCTGAGGGCCCTTTTTTGCCTTTTTATATCACATCCTCTGAGATGTGTTTTTCAAGGACGACCACGGCTATGCCGTAATCGGCCTCATCCGAGAGGCTAATGTGCCATCGGGATATGCCCTCCTTGCGGCAAACCATAAGTGCCTTTCCGGCTATGGCAAGGTCTGGCCGGCCACTTCTATGGTGAAAGACCTCTATATCGCGCCACCTGATGCCCCTCCTCATTCCCATCCCCAAGGCCTTGGAGAAGGCCTCTTTGGCTGCGAAACGCAAGGCAAATCGGGACGCGGATCTTCGACTTTGGATACAAAATTCAATCTCCCGGGAGGTGAATATCCTTGCGATAAACCTATTTCCCCACCTCTCTATTGCCCTGCTCATCCTCGTTATGTTGACCAGGTCTACGCCGATACCGTAAATCATAACGTTACATTAGACTGGATAGCCGCCACTGACAGGCCACGAACATGCCCTTGAGACGTTTGCATATTTCTCTGCTCCCGCAGCAAAGGGGATTTCCAAAGGGAACACGTTTCACTGACCATGCCAGAGGAAAGCAGGGAATAACCATTGATTAGAATTGGCATACCAGGTCGATCATCTCGCGAACAGCCTGATCCATTCCCACCATCACTGCCCTGGCAATGATGCTATGGCCTATACTGTATTCTTGTATTTCAGGGATAGCAGAGAACGCTTTTATGTTAACGTAATTCAGGCCGTGCCCGGCATGAACTCCGAGTTTCAGTCCATCGGCGATCTTTGCAGCCTCGGAAATCCTCTTAAATTCACTAAGCCGCTCGGATTCAGATTTTGCATCACTGTAAGGGCCTGTGTGGATTTCCACGATATTTGCCCCTGCATCCGAGGATGCTTGTATCTGGGAAGGTTCTGGATCAATAAAGAAACTGACACAAATGCCTGCTTCCTGCAAGGTCTTCGTGGTCGTCTCGTAGTGCTCCCTATTGCGGATAACGTCAAGCCCGCTTTCGGTGGTTACCTCTTGCCGCTTTTCCGGTACGAGAGTTACCATGTCCGGTTTGACGCTAAGCGCAGTAGCAACGAGGTCTTCTACCGAAGCCATTTCCAGGTTTAGCCTTGTCTTCACGGTTTCCTTAAGGAGACGGAGATCTCGATCCTGAATATGTCGTCTATCTTCCCTCAGGTGACATATGATCCCGTCCGCGCCGGCCAATTCAGCTATGCCGGCAGCTAAGACTGGATCAGGCTCATCTATCCCCCTCGCCTGACGAATGGTAGCAACATGGTCAACATTAACGGACAAACGGGCCATAGCAGTTTGATCCTCCCTCCCTGATCATAGGGCTATTAAGCTTCGTTTAACGGCTGTAAAGACGACTATTTCACGAGGGCCAGCAGTCGATGCTCCTCCTTAACCATCCGTAGCCCTTCTTCCTCCGATATTTCGTGATCATAGCCAATAAGGTGCAAGAGACCATGAACGAGCAGCCTGTCCAGCGTTTCCTGAAAGGTCTCACCAGTTGTCTTTGCATCTCTCAACGCAGCATCCAGGGATATGACTATATCTCCCAGCATGGAGGTTTCAGGCTCGGGAGCGTCATTTTCCCTCATGGGGAAGGCAAGGACATTTGTCGGGCCTTGTCTTTTCAGAAAGCGGTAATTGAGTTCCGCTATCTCTTGATCGTCGGTAAGAAGCAGGCTCAATTCACACTTATGGCATCCCAAGCCTCTTAAGATCTTCGTTAGATTCGTCCTTATCCTTCTGGTGTTTATGCTTTTCGTGGGATACCGGCAGGTTATTTGAGTCTCCATTTTCCCTCTTTTTTGCAATCTCCTTTTTGATAATTGGTTCCGGATAGTCAATGCGGCTGTGAAAAATACCGCTCAAGGTCTTCGTAAAACTCTTGGCAATCTGGTTCAGATCCTTTAAAGTCAATTCGCACTCATCAAGCTGTCCGTCTGAGAATAGATTGTTAATGATCTTTTGAACCATTCCTTTGATTCGCGCGGGGGTCGGTTCACCAAGGGTTCTGGATGCTGCTTCAACCGCATCTGCCAGTAACACCAGGCCAGCTTCTTTTGTTTGCGGTTTCGGGCCAGGGTAACGGTAATCTTGTTCCTTAACCGGCACGGTTTTCGCCCCTTTTCTCCCATTTTGATCCTTTGCCTTCTGATAGAAAAAAGAGATGAGCCCTGTCCCGTGATGTTGTTGAATAATGTCTATGATTTCCCTGCCGAGCCTGTGTTTTCTTGCAAGCTCAACACCGTCCTTAACGTGGGAGATAAGGATAAGACTGCTCATTGAAGGTGCCAGTTTCTCATGGCGATTCTCGCCCTTCAATTGATTTTCTACGAAGTAAAGTGGCTTTGTGATCTTCCCAATGTCGTGGTAGTAGGCGCTTACCTTTGCCAGCAAGGGATTGGCTTGAATGCTTTCAGCCGTTACTTCCACCATATTGCTTACAACCACGCTATGATGATATGTTCCAGGGGCATTCACCATGAGATCTTTTAACACGGGCTGATCTAAGCTGGACAGTTCCAGGAGTTTGATATCCGTGGTAAAACCAAAGGCCATCTCGATCAAGGGCAAAAACCCGGTAGCAATGACGCCGGCCAGTACACCTCCCAAGAAACCGGCGACGAGCGAAAGAGCACTGATCGTGGAGTAAAGATTTCCATAGAGGGTCTGAATCGATAAGGCAATAAGGGCATTGAGAACCCCGACCCGGATACCTGTTTTTATCAGTACCACCCGCTCTCTGCAGTTCCTTACGCCATAGGCAGCCAGGAGGGACCCAAGGAAGAAATAGATGAAGAATTCCAACCTGCCCTCAAGCACAATAGAGGCCAGAATAGAGATAATTAATGAAAAGGCAACCGCTACCTCCAATCCCTGAAAGATTGAGATCAAGATTGCTCCCAGCGTGATGGGTAAGGCGAAAAGGAGAACCTGAGCAGTGAAAAAAGAAAAGCCCCGGGCTAACTCCTCAGCAACTATGTTGTAAAGGAGTATTATCAAAAACATTAACAGCAAGCTCAGACTCAGAAACGTGAGGGTCTTGGTGCTTTCCCTCAAGACGCCTGGTCGCCTCAGCAGTATGACATAACTCAGGGCCAAGAGGATGCCGACCATGAGCGCAGTGCTCAGGGCCATTCCAGGGAAGAGGGTATTTCTGGTAAGCTGGGCCAGCGTCTCGAGTTTGAGCAGGTGAGTAGCGCTTACCTTTTCTCCCTCTCTGATAATCATCTCACCTTTTTTGACCTGGAAGTAGATAGGTTTTACCGAATTCTTGGCCTCTTCCTTTTGGAGCTCTGTTTCTTGCTTATTAAAGGTGATGTTGGGCCTTATCAATAATTGGGCTAACCCTATTACAGACGCAATGCCCTCCGGACCGATTTCTTCTGGGGCGTTTTGACTGATTATCTGGCTGACATGCTGATGGGCACCTTTCAGATCGTAGAAGCGATCAAGGTCATCGACCTTGAGTTTTCCCTGAGTATCAATATCCTGGAGTATGATTCCCTTCCCCTTCTGAGAGACCAAAACAGTGTTCTCACGTATAACGCCTCTTTGAAAAACTCGATTTAATGCTGTCAGGAGGGTATTCTCCATCTCGGGGGAGAATTCACCCTTCAGGATGCTTTCAAACAGAGCGCGGTCTGAGTTGATTCCCAAAAGCTCGAAGAATTTTTCCCGCAACTGCATCAGCTCTTCAGAGCGAAGGGTTGGCTCCAGCGCAATTGACTCAATGCGTTCGAGTTCCTCCCTGCCGTAGCTAAAGGATTCTTTAACCCTCTCGCTCACATAGGCCCCTGATCTGTCAAAGTCATACACAAAAAGCGATGACTTGGACGCCTCATCCCTCCTTTGCTCCGTCAATTCCTTATCTTCCACAAGAAAGTCCTGTGGCGCTTTGATGTCTTTTCGAGCAACATCACCGAGGGAATAGGCTTCGTTGGACATCATTAACGTATTTGGAAAGAGAAGCAGCGAAATGGCTGCGCTTAAAATAATAAGACAGGCCCACAGCTGCGTTCTGAAGCTTATCAGCCTGAAACCCTCTCTCAGCCTAAGCAGAGGGGAGCCGATTTCTCTTTCTGATTTCTTGGTCTTCTTGGTTCTGGCAGGAGCCGGCTTTTTGTTCTTGTCTACCATACCGCTATTTTTCTGCTCTCTCGTAAGCGTCTATGATTTCCTGAACCAGTGGATGCCGCACAACATCCTCTTTTCCAAAATACACGAATTTTATGTCTGATATGTGAGAAAAGATATCCCTGGCTTGTATGAGCCCGGAGGCCTTGCCCTCAGGGAGGTCTATCTGGGTGATATCTCCAGTAATCACCGTCTTAGAGCTAAACCCGAGCCGGGTCAGAAACATCTTCATTTGTTCAGTGGTTGCATTCTGTGCTTCATCTAAAATGACAAACGAATCATTCAGCGTTCTTCCTCTCATGAAGGCCAGGGGCGCCACTTCGATTATGCCCGTTTGAATAAAGCGGGATGCGCTCTCAAAATCCATCATATCGTGAAGCGCATCGTATAGGGGCCTCAGGTAAGGGTTTACCTTTTCATAGAGGTCTCCGGGCAAAAAACCGAGTTTTTCACCAGCTTCTACAGCCGGTCTTGCCAAGACGACCCTGGTTATCTCCTTCTTCATTAAGGCTGAAACAGCCATTGCCATTGCAAGGTACGTCTTTCCCGTGCCAGCTGGGCCAATGCCAAATACGATATCGTACTTTCGTATACTGTCAATGTATATCTTTTGGTTGATGCTCTTGGGTGTTATCGTCCTCTTTTTTGATGGAATGTATACCCTATCCAAAAAGATCGGTTTCAGTTTTGCCTTATGGTTCCCGGACAGGATTCTCAGGGAATATTCGATATCCCTATCGTAAATCGGATAACCGTCTGCTAGCAATCCATAGAGCTGGTTCAGCAGGTTTTCGGCCATCTCCACGTCGGGTTGAGGGCCATGCAAGAGGAGATCATTGCCTCGAATGTTGATCGTAATGCCGAGCCTCTTTTCTACGAGCCGGAGGTTGCCGTTTCTCTCTCCGCAGAGGGCTTTGACGAGTTCATTATTGTCAAAGGTTATCCCTTTCCTCGCGGTATCCTCTTTTTGATGATGTAGTTCCGGCATTTGTTGCCTTATTTCTCAAAGCTCGTCTTGTCGTTTTTTGGAACAAACAAACTTTCTTAATTATCATACGCTACAAGCCCTGTGCAAGCAAAGAATACAGAAGCGGAGCCCGTTTTTATCTTGACATGAAATGGATCTGGCCTTAAACAAACAGTGGTGTCAATTCCCGGAAGTATCAAAAGGTGCTGAGCAGAGAGATGACCAAGCAATACAGGGTAGTCCTTTTGGGTTTCAAGGATGATGCAGATGCTTTCAGGGATAATATGGCCAAACTAGGGGTAGCCTATGATACCCTCGATAAGTATATTAGGAAGGCGCCAATCGTTTTGAAAAGGGATTTGGATCTCGCCGATGCACGCCGATATGCCGATGCCATTATCAATGCCGGAGGTTTCGTAAATATCCAGGAGACAGGAGAATTTCCCGAGACTCCCTCACCTGCCGATAACAGACCGAACCTTCCCGACCCGGATTATGTACTCTGCCCTAACTGCGGTTTCAAACAGAAGAAGGAAGACTGTTGTGTCAGGTGCGGTTTTGATTTAGATATTTCCGATTAGGTGTACCGTATTAATCCACAACCTTGTAGACTATATCGTTTTCCCGCACTCTTTCCTTTACCTTGACGCCGATCATATCGCCCGGTTTTGCTTCATCGATCGGTTGGTTATCCATCTCCATGCTCATCACTTGCTCGGTAAATTCAGTGGTGTGGCCTTTATACACCAAGGTATCGCCTTTCTTGATAGATCCCTTTGTGACATTTATGGCAGCCACACTGGGCTTGGCAAAGAACTTAACAATCACGCCAACTTCTTCCTCAGGCATCGTAAGACCTCCGTCTGAAATAATTTTTGCCCGACTTATATCAGTAATTTCCCCGTCTGTCAAGAAGCTTGGGAGGTCGTAGAGTTCCCTGAGTCTCTACTGGACACCGTTGTCCCTGAGCGACATTCGCGGAAGCGGTGGGGCACCCCCCG
>CP070657.1:1954829-1958273 GCA_020355085.1 Deltaproteobacteria bacterium | reverse complement strand
GGTGGGCTTTGGCGAGGATATGAAATACTCCAAAAAAATTGTGGACGTGCTGAGGGAGGAAAAAGTCCCGGTAGCCATCGTATCCGTGGGCCGGCCCAACGTCTATACGGCAACCCTGAAAAAAGCCGGCATCAAAGTGCTCCATGCCATCTCCACGCCCCGGCACGCCCAAAAGGCACAGGAAGCCGGTGTGGATGCAGTGATCTGTGAAGGTTTTGAGGCCGGCGGCCACAAGGGGTTTACCGAGCTGACCACCTTTGTGCTCACCCCCATGGTGGCAGACGCGGTCGATATTCCTGTGGTCAGCGGTGGCGGCATCGCAGACAGCCGGGGGGTCTTGGCCGCTCTTGCCCTGGGCGCAGATGGGGTTTACATGGGCTCGCGCTTTATGGTCACCCGGGAATCCGAAAGCCATGAAAACGTCAAGCAGGCCCTAGTCCGCGCCAAAGACGTCTGCACCGTATCGGTTCCCAAAGAATTTATGCTGGCCAGGGACCTGCAGAACACCTTTACGGAAAAATTTCTGGAGTTGCAAAAATCCGGCGCTCCAACCGAGCAGCTCATCGAGTATCTTGAAGAACACGGCCCATACAAGGCCCAGCACTTGGGAGAGGCCGGGGATGCGGAGATTCACTCTGGCCAGGTTGCGGGCCTTATCAGTGATATCCCCCCGGCCACAAAACTTATCGAGTCCATCATCGCGGATCTCAAAAAACGCTTTGCCGCCCTAGAAGAACAGATGGGAGTATTTGCCTGAAATGGAAATCTTGCGGCGTTTGAAAGTGGTCGATGGCGTAATCCTAACGGTAAAATACTGTGTTAGGCAACTGTATAACCCGTAACGAGAAAAAGAGAGGAGGCTTGTAATCGTTTGAAATAACAAGCGGACTCCTAGTGAGCTAGAAGACACGGCAGCTTTCATACAGAAAGATACGGTCTATGCTTCCAGTCTTATTCAGAATGTACAATCATTGTTCAGCAAAGATACAGTCAAATAGTATGCTCTTGAAAGCACCCCAAGGAGGTGAAAGATGGATATTTCAGAGGCAATTGCAAAAAGGAAGAGCGTAAGGGCATACTTGGATAAGCCGGTTATTGCCGATGATCTCGAAAAGATAGTGGAGGCCGGCCGTTGGGCGCCGAATAGCGGTCCATTTCAGATTTCGGTGATCCGTAACGCGGGGTTGCGACAAAAGATCAACGATCGGACACTCGACGCTATGGTTCACTCCGACAATGAGTTCTTACGGCAGAGGGCGTCCCTGCCCGGATATCAGCCGATTTATGGCGCACCAGTACTGATCCTGCTTTCCGGGCCGGCGGATGCTCCTCACAGCCTGCGCAATACAGCACTTGCAGCGGAGAACATGCTCCTTGAAGCGACCGGACTAGGCCTGGGATCGTGCTACCTCGTTAGCCCAACCTTGGCGTTAAATGGGGAGAGCAACCGTGACCTGGCACAAGAAGCAGGTATCCCTGATGGCTACGCGCTCCAATGCGCAGTCAACGTGGGTTACGCAGCGGCTGAAGATAAGTTCACCGTTGGTGAGCGTAGCAGGAAGGGCTCCGTAAACTACGTGGATTGACGCCGGCTTACGCCTCGTAAACGAGAGCAGAGGTGTCCGGAGGGAATGCCCCCTGAGGACATTCCCTTACAAAAATATCTGCATCCAGAGAAGTCGTCCGAAAAACAGTTGCAGATTCCAAAACAAAAAACAGGTTGCACCTCGGTAACTAAGTATCCTCCTCCTGTTTCACACTCAACTTCAATGGGTTGATATCTTCGCCCCAGTAAACAGTAGTATGCGGGAAAGGAATTTCTATATTTTGGGCATCGAAAGCCATTTTGAGGCGTCTGCGGTATTCTCGCCCGATGGTCCATTGCTGAATGGGCTTGGTCTTCAGGCGTGCTTTAATGACAAGTGCACTGTCGCCGAAACTATCAAGGCCAAATACTTCGATAGGTTCAATAATATCGGGGCCGAACTTCTCATCATTCTGGAGTTCATCACCCACTTGTTTCATTATTTCCATTACCTGATCAACGTTCTCTTTATAGGCCACGCCGATATCAAAAACCATGGCCGATAAGTCTTTGGTCATATTAGAAAGAGAGCTGATCTTACCATTCTGGAAGATGTGTACTGTCCCGCTAAAGTCGCGCAGTAGCCCTGGGCGAAGGCTGACGTGTCGGGTCGTAGCCTCTGGCGTAGCCCGATCATCCCTGTAGCAAGCTACAGGATATTCTGGCGAAGGCGAATAAAGGAGGTGCCATGGAGATCAAGGAAATCACATTAAACGAATTAGATGCTGAGAAATTCATTTTGGAAAAGGGTCAAGAGATCTCTTCCGTAGTCGGTGAGGGCCTTTCGATTAATGCCATTTCCGGCGGTGTCGATTCCGCAGTTGTCACCATACTTTGTCATCGCGCATTGGGCGACAGGCTCAGGACCTACTTCGTCGATTCCGGTTTGATGCGGGAGAACGAACCCGAGCATATCGTATCTCTGTTTAAAGACTTGGGAGTACCAGTTGAACTGATCGATGCCCAGAAGACCTTCTTCGATGCCCTCAAAGGCCAAACAGACCCGGAAGAAAAGCGGGAAGCCATCACCCGTTCATTTTACAAAGACGTGTTTGGAAAACTGGTACGTGACACCGGTGCACGCTATCTTCTTCAGGGTACAAATTTTACGGATATTGAAGAAACTGTTGCAGGAATCAAACGTCAGCACAATATCCTCGAACAACTCGGTATTGACCCTGAGCAGACCTATGGCTACCGGGTCATTGAACCATTAATACAGCTGCGAAAATCGGCTATCAGAAAGCTGGGCCAGTCATTGGGGTTACCGGAGGAAATCTATGACCGACCTCCATTTCCCGGTCCAGCGCTTGCTGCCAGGGTAATCGGGGAGGTTACTCCTGAGAGGGTAGAATTGGTAAGAGGTGCCACCGCCATTGTCGAGGAAGAACTCTCTCAGAGCAAGGCATTTCAGTATCTGGCTATCCTTCACGAGGATAAGGTTACTGGCATACGAGACGGAAACCGGGACTACGGCTTTCAAATAGAAGTACGGTGTTGGGAAAGTACCGACGCAAAAATCGGATCGCCTACCAGGCTTTCGTACGATATGCTGAATCGGTTAGCGGAGCGAATCACCACAGAGGTCCCCGGCGTGGTAAGTGTAACGTACAACATAACGAAGAAGCCACCCTCCACTATTGAAGCTGTTTAAATAAAAACCGCCTCCACCTTCACCGGGTTTCTCGATCCTGTCGGGATCTTCATAGCGCCATCCCCTAGGCCACGGTTACTTGTGCTCCCCGTTTTAACAGGAACCCTTCTCTCACCAGCTCCTTCACATTTCTCCGCACCGCTTCTTCTTCGAAGGGGAGCTTCTCAATGAGTTCGTCTTCCGATATCTTGGGATTTTTTACCAG
>CP070657.1:1951874-1954729 GCA_020355085.1 Deltaproteobacteria bacterium | reverse complement strand
CCTCCTAAGAAACTCACTGGAGAAAAGAGCATGGGGATGTCTTTTTTTGACTCTGTCCTCCCATGGTTCAGAGGAGTGGGCGCTTCAAAACGACGCACACAGGCTGCTACCTTAGTGCTAAGGCTTATGGGGCGGTGCGTCGGTTTGAAACGACCCTGTACAGGGCCTTGTTTAGAGGGCAGAGCAAAAAAAGATATCTCCATGCTCAGTCTCCCGGGTTCAGTTAAGAATAGCCACTGGGCTCCAGCAAATGGACAGGAGCGCTACCTTTGCAAAGAGCTAAAGTGTTAGACTTTAACTAATGTAGTACTTTGCCAGTACCTTTGAACGATCTTAATCGTTTAGCAGGTCAAGAAACCCACGTCAACCACGAAGAACGAGGCATGAAAAGTGAGGCGATGCCTGTTTTTGTGCTTGCCTCCGGGAGGTTCTTCAAATAGATTTAAATCCTGTTTTGCTTAAACACCAACGGAACAAGATGGACGTTTCGGAAGAGAGAGAAGAAGCCATGTTTGATGGCATAGCTTTAATGCTTAGTCCGTCTAAGGTGTTATGCACGGGCACCGGTGGCCATAGGCGATAACGCTGCTTATGGGCATATGGAGTCGCGCAGGGCAGAAGGAGTGATCTCGGGATTCGAGGCAGAAAGGGAGGCACGAGAAAGAGAAACACATGACAGTGAATCAGAAGAGTTCAGGGGACCCAGATAAAACGTTTGCATCCATAAAGACCGAGGCACTAAAGCGTATCGAGAAGATAAAGAGTGACGGCAATCAGAATATCTTTATAGGCATGGCAACCTGCGGCCTTGCATCAGGTGCAATAGAGGTTAAGCGTGCATTTGAGGAGGCCTTGGCAGAACAAGAGATCGATGCCCGTATTATCTCCGTGGGTTGTCTGGGTCACTGCTATGCTGAGCCCCTTGTTATTATCGATAAACCAGGATTTCCCCCCGTCCTCTACCATAATGTAACACCGGGAAAAGCGAATTTGTTGGTCAAGGCCTTTCTCCGAGACAATGACCCACTTTACGAGCACCTTCTAGGGGCTATGGAAGAAAACGAGCTCATACCGATGGTCATGGAATTTCCAAGATTTAATCAGGAAGAAAGAGTGATAATGGCCAGGTGCGGTTTAGTTGACCCCGAAGACATCTATCACTACATTGCACAAGGAGGATACTCAGCTCTTGCCAAGGCCCTCACCGTGGGTCGCGAGCAGGTCATTTCAGAGGTCTCAGAATCGAGTCTCAGAGGCAGGGGTGGTGCAGGTTTCGCAGCTGCTACAAAGTGGCAATTCGTACAAGAGGTGGAGGAAGAGGATAAGATTGTTATCTGTAATGCCGATGAAGGTGATCCAGGCGCCTATATGGATAGGGCCATACTTGAGAGCAACCCTCATCAGGTTATCGAGGGGATGGCGATCTGTGCCTCTACAGTGGGTGCCAAACGGGCTATCATCTATGTTAGGGCGGAATATCCGCTTGCAGTGAAAATGGTGCAGAAGGCCATTGATCAGGCAGGAGAACTGACGCTGCTGGGGAAAGGGATACTGGGAACGGACTTCGACTTGGATATACAAGTATTTCAGGGTTCAGGTGCCTTTGTATGCGGAGAAGAGACAGCTCTCATACAGTCAATTCAAGGCCAGAGGGGGATGCCGCAGCCAAGACCCCCGTTTCCATCCCAGAGTGGATTGTGGGGTAAACCAACAGTGATAAACAATGTAAAGACCTTTGCATCCATCCCTCCTATCATAGAGAAAGGCGGGAAATGGTTCAGTGAACTAGGTACAAAGAAGAGCCCAGGGACGGCAATATTCTCTGTTGTGGGGAACATAGTACATGCCGGATTAGTGGAGATTCCCATGGGTGTTACGCTCAGATCTCTCGTCTTTGATGTCTGTGGGGGTATCCCGAATCAAAAGGAATTTAAGGCAGTTCAAATTGGTGGCCCTTCTGGGGGGTGCCTGCCCGATCAATTTCTTGATACTCCCATTGACTTTGATTCTTTGACGGAAGCAGGCGCAATGATGGGTTCGGGCGGCATGGTGGTTATGGATGAGAATACGTGTATGGTAGATGTGACTCGCTATTTTCTCGACTTTACCCAACATGAATCATGCGGCAAATGTACCTTCTGCAGAATAGGGACCAAGCACCTGCTCGATACCCTAGAGAGGATAACGATAGGAGAAGGCCGGGATAGCGATATCGAACTGTTAGAAGATCTCAGTAAAGATATAAAGGAGGGCTCCCTGTGTGGACTTGGAAAAACCGCTCCCAATCCGGTTCTAACAACGCTCAAGTATTTCAGGGATGAATACGAGGCGCACATCAAAGAGAAAAGGTGCCCTGCCATGATGTGCAGGAAACTGATAGCCTATTACATCGATTTGGACAAGTGTGCCAGAGGCTGCGATGCCTGTGTCGGAACTTGCCCAACCGAGGCGATCTTTACGACCAGAGATAGAAAAAAGGGCATTGACCAAACATTGTGCGTCAAGTGTGGAGAATGTATGACTGCGTGTCCGCCAGAGTATAATGCAGTAAGAAAGGTCTCTCCTCCTGAGCTGGCACCCATTGTTGAACGCCCTCAAAATGCTAAGGGAGAGCAGATGTCATGAAAGAAGCAATGCTCTACGAAAAGCTCTCTGATGGTAAGGTAAAGTGCAATCTTTGTAACCATCGGTGTACCATCAAGGACGGCAACTATGGGATCTGTGGGGTAAGGCAAAACAGTGATGGCTCTCTCTACACCCTTGTCTACGATAAGATCATAGCATCACACATAGATCCCATTGAAAAAAAACCACTTTTCCAATTCTACCCTGGTTCCACTGCCTATTCCATTGCT
>CP070657.1:1939568-1951774 GCA_020355085.1 Deltaproteobacteria bacterium | reverse complement strand
CGATGAGAGGGGGTTTTTCCACTCAGGAGACCTCATGTCACGGCGTCAGGATGGCAGGCTCGTTGTCGAGGGCCGGAAGAAGGATATGATCATACGTGGTGGGGAGAACGTATACCCCGAGCCTGTTGAGAACCTTTTGATGAAGCATCCCAAGATAATAAATGCGGCCGTCGTTGGGATGCCGGACCCGAGGCTCGGTGAGAGGCTTTGCGCCTTTGTTCAGCCAAGGCAAGGAGAATCGGTAACCCTTGATGAGGTGAAGCGGTATATGGCGGAGGAGGGAATTGCCGTTTTTCAATGGCCGGAAAGGGTAGAAATAGTAACCGGCTGGCCGCTGACGGCAGTCAATAAGATTGATAAGAGGAATCTGCGGGCATATATTGCCGCCCAACTTCTCAAGGAGGGTGAGATAGATAAGGAATTTGGCAATGAGTTTCTCAAGCGCGACAAGCTCACTCTTGAGGATGTACTATCAGAGAAGGTGAAAATAGAATTTATCGGAACACCGTCATAATTGGGGGCTGTCCTTACCCCCCCAAAGAACTATCTGAGGAGGAAAATATGGGAGAATACGAGATTGTAGGTAAACCGCTACCGAGAATTGATGGCAGGGTTAAGGTTACAGGCACGGCTCCATACGCCGATGACCTGGTGCTTCCGGGCATGCTTTATGGAAAGCTCCTCAGAAGCCCTTACGCACATGCCAAAATTCGCACTATTGATACCAGCAAGGCAGAAAAGCTGCCGGGAGTGAGGGCGGTAATAACCGGTAAGGATTTCCCTGGAATCGTTGTCGGCTTCATGAAGAAATATGCCGATCGCCCACCCATAGCGATTGACAAGGTGCGTCACTATGGTGAGGCAGTGGCAGCAGTGGCAGCAGTGGATGAGGATACGGCTGAGGAAGCGCTTGATTTGATTGCCGTAGAATACGAGGAATTACCCCCAGTACTCAACTGGGAGGAGGCCCTAAAAGAAAACGCCCCGTTGGTCCACGAAAATGCAAAGAATAATATTGGCACCACATGCCATTTCGAATATGGCGATGTTGAGCAAGCATTCAAGAAGTGTGATTATATCCGGGAAGAGAAGTTTGAAACGCAGAGGGTAACCATTGGCTTCATTGAACCTCACGTTGCCCTCGCGAGCGTCGATGGTTCAGGGCGGGTATTATTTCAAGGTTCGAAGCAAAGCCCCTATATAACCTGGCGTCACCTGGCATGGGGGCTGGACATGCCTTTAGATAAAATAAGGATAGTAAACCCTTACATAGGAGGGGCCTTCTCGGGCAAGCATGAGGCACTCGACCTTGACTTCTGCGCTGTGCGCCTCAGCCAGAAGACGGGCAGGCCGGTTAAGATAGCCGTAACCCAAGATGAGGTAATCGGCACGTACCGTCAGAGGCATGAGAAGCATGTCTGGCTGAAGGTAGGCATGAAGAAGGATGGCACTTTGGTCGCCACCGATTGCAGGTATATAGGCGATGGCGGTGCTTATCTGAGCGTTGCAGCGCTGAACCTGTATCTGTTCGGTCTGTTCACTACCTTACCTTTCAGTGTCCCCAATGTAAGATATGATGCAAAAAGGGTCTATACTAATCTGCCGGTTTGCGGAGCGGTACGCGGTCAGTCTCAGGTTATTGCCGGCTATGTGTTTAGCTCCATGGTGTCTATTATGGCTAAAGAATTAGGCTTGGACCCGATGGAAGTGATGCTCAAGAATATAGTGAGGGAAGGTGAGACCCTGGTTAGCGGGTCGAAGATAAACAGCATTGGCCTGGAGGACGCCATAAGAAAGGTTGCCGATGGAATAGGTTGGAAGGAAAAACGAGCCAAAAAGCGCCCAAACAGGGGCCTCGGTTTTGCATGTGGTGCCCAGATTTCCGGTTTACGTATGGGGGGGCATTTTGCCTCATCTGCAGTGGTAAAGATTGGAGAAGATGGTACCGTTAACCTCATACACGGTGGCACAGAGCTCGGCCAGGGTTGCGATACGGTTTTTGCACAGATGGCGGCTGAGGTGTTGGGTATCCATTTTGAGGACATACATGTAGAGATGGAGGACAGTCATGATACGGTGCTCGATTCGGGGATGTTCGGCGATCGATGTACTGTATGGAGCGGACAGGCAGTCATCGCAGCCGCTGAGGATGCCAAGAAAAAGCTGGCTCGAATTGCCGCTGAGATACTCGATGCAAAAGAAGAGGAATTGATCTTTAGAGACCGGAAGATCTATGCGGCGAATAACCCTGAAAAGCACATTCCCTTCTTAAGGGTAGTGAGACAAACCATCTATGGTTTGGGGCAATCAATCTATGGGCATGGTAGCTGGGCTTTTCCAGGGGCGGAAGTAGCTGATTTCACGAAAGGGTATGCTGAGCACTTCACCCCCTCATTCAGCTTTGTGGCCCAGGCTGTAGAGTTGGAGGTGGACCCGGAGACGGGTAAGGTAAAACTGCTCAACTCTGTGGCAGCGGATGATTGTGGCCAGCCCATTAACCCATTGCTGGTAGAGGGCCAGATGGATGGCGGATCTGCGCATATGATTGGGCAAGGTCTGTACGAAATAAGTCTCTATAATGAAAAAGGGCAGGCTCTCAACACATCTTTCAGGGATTACAGAATACCCACAGCAATTGATATACCCAAATTGACCAACTACCATGTGGAAGTGCATGATCCTATAGGGCCATTTGGTGCCAAGGGGGCCGGTGAAACGAGCACTACTGCCATGATGGCTGCCATAAGAAATGCCATTGAGGATGCGCTAGATATAAGGATGACCAACCCGCCATTTACCCCTGAGAGGATTCTCCAGGCATTGAAAGAGAAGAAGGAGGGTAAGCAATGATGCAATATCCATCTCTGAAGAGACTGCCCAAGCTTGAATATGTAGCACCAAAGACCATAGATGAAGCGCTATCGCTTCTTTCGCTGCATAATGGAAAAGCCAAGGTAATCGCCGGCGGCACCGATCTCCTGCATAAGATGAAGAGGAGAGAGGAAACCCCACAATATCTGATAGGCCTTAAGCATATCCCGGGGTTAAACTATATTGATCATGATGAAGCACAGGGATTGAAATTTGGGCCGTTGGTAACAATGCACGATGTGGAGATTTCTCCTTTGGCTAGAGAAAGATTCCCTGTTCTATCCCAAGCGGCCACAACAGTGGGCTCAGCCCAGATAAGGAATTTAGGCACTATAGTTGGCAATTTGTGTAGTGCCTTACCTTCAGCAGATATGGCCCCGGGACTAATTGTCCTGGGGGCTAAAGTTAAGATAGCCAGTAACAAGGGTGAAAGGACTATTGATGTTGAAGATTTCTTCACTGGTCCCTCAGAGTCGGCTCTGGGTCACGATGAATTAGTGCTAGAGGTGCAGGTGCCTAATCCGCCACCTCATAGTGGAATGGTGTACATAAAGCATACCGTCAGGGCAGCTATGGAGTTAGCCATTGTTGGTGTAGCTGCAGCTATTGCCATGCAGGACGGCGTCTGCAGTGATGCTAGGATTGCCCTGGGGGCTGTTGCCCCAAAACCGATAAGGGCAACGAAAGCCGAGGGCCTGCTGAGGGGAAAGCCGTTCAGTGTTGGACTCGTAAGGCAAGCAGCAGCGGCGGCAGCGGAGGAAGCTCGTCCTATTTCGGATATGCGAGCCTCTGCCGAGCATAGAAGGGAGATGGTGAGGATACTAACCGAAAGGGCACTCAATAAAGCTAAAGAAGAGATAGATTAAGAGGTTCCTGTAAAATAGAGGAGAAGGCTTGAAATGACACGAAAGATCGAGGTGCGCACCATAGGGAGCGAGGAGATCAGGGAAGTAACGATCCAGGAGGCGGAAAAGATCCTGGAGGACACTTACAATGACCCAGTGGGCGGGCTTGTGGCAGATGCAAGAACAGGTGAAGTTATTTACAAGATAAAACCGGGCGTTGAAAAAATCATTATTATGGAGCAAATGTTAGGCGGGGGCTAACCCGTTGGCAGATGGAGGATAGACATGAAACAGCCGATGACCTTTACCATAAACGGTGAGATTTATGAGGGTGAAATAGATGTCCGAAGGACCTTGCTCGAGGTATTAAGGGAGAACTTCGGCCTGACCGGAACTAAGAAGGGATGTAACGAAGGCGAATGTGGTACGTGCACCGTACTCTTAGATGGGAAGCCGGTTTCCTCATGTTTGGTGCTGGCCGTAGAGGCCCAGGGAAGAATGATTGAAACGGTAGAAGGGCTGGAACAGAACGGTGAGCTGCACCGCTTGCAGCAAGCCTTTATCGAGCATGGGGCGTTTCAGTGCGGATTCTGTACACCGGGAGTGTTGATGCCGGCAAAGGGGCTGCTTAATGAGAACCCAAGGCCAAGCGAGGAGGAGGTTCGGCGGGCAATAGCTGGCAACCTCTGTCGGTGCACCGGTTACAATAAGTACGTGGAGGCCATACTTGATGTAGCTGCAAAACCTCGTGAATGAAAGGAGAGGGCATCCAAATTGTGCCAAGTGAGATCTAAAAAGGATTGAATCAGGGATAGCAGATAGCTTTTGTTAAGACACTGGAGTTGCAAAAGCAAGGGAGGTAGCAGGAAATGCTCGAAGGATGTGTACCGTGGCCCCAAGAACTTATCAAGAAGTATAAGGAGAAAGGCTATTGGGAGGATCGGGCAATCGGGGAGGTTATGCAAGAAGCCTTTGAGCGGTATGGTGACAAGGCTGCAATCATTTTCGAAGGTCAAACGGTAACCTATCGGGTATTGGGGGAAAGGGTCAGACGCCTTGCCCTTCATTTTATCCAACTCGGTCTGAGGCCGTATGACCGAATGGTTCTGCAAATCCATAATATCCCAGAGATGATCTACGTTTATTGTGCAGCGGTGACTGTAGGCGTGATTCCCGTCATGGCGTTGCCTCCTCATAGGGAAGCAGAAATCGGTTACTTTGCAGAATTTGCCGAGGCGAAGGCTTATGCTATTCCAAATGTATTCAGGAAGTTTGATTATCAATCAATGGCAAAAGACCTAAGAGCTAAAATTCCGAGCTTAGAGTTTATTTTTGTGGCAGGAGAAGACGTACACGAGGGGTTTTATTCCATCAAAAAGATGCTCGACAAGCCGATAAAGCAAAGGGTTGATACTGTAACATTAAGGGATTCTAGACCAGATCCTATGGAACCGGCTGTCTTTCAACTCTCCGGGGGTACAACGGGAATTCCGAAATTCATTCCGCGAACGCATAACGACTATATGTACAATTTCAAAAGATGTGCGGAAGTGATTCATGTCGACGAAGATACTGTTATGTTGTTCTCCATACCGATTACCCACAATTTTTCCGTTGTTAGCCCGGGGTTCCAGGGAATCCTGGCAAACGGTGGAAAAGCGGTGCTTGCGCCATCTGCACGACCAGATGATATTCTTCCACTGATAGAAAAGGAAAAAGTGACTGTGATTCCCGCTGTTCCGGCCATTGTAGTCGGGCTATTGAACTCGCCAAACAGGGCAAAATATGACCTTTCATCCCTTAAGTTGATCATCTCCGGTGGTTCAAAACTGGCTCCAGAGGTGAAAAGACGCATTGAGCCTGAATTAGGTTGTCAATATCAAGAGGTCTTGGGTATGGCAGAAGGGCTTAATTGTTGGACTCTTACAACCGATCCGGAAGAAGTTCGCCTTAACACGCAGGGACGGCCGATGTGCCCGGATGACGAAATCAAGGTTGTCGATGAAAGGGGAAAGGAAGTCCAATCAGGTGAGGTTGGGGAGTTGTTTGTTCGAGGGCCTTATACCATTAGGGGATACTATAGATCTCCGGAGCGCAACAAGGAGTCCTTTACGGAGGATGGTTTCTATAAGACGGGCGATCTCGTTCGCATGCATCCCAGCGGAAACGTAATTGTTGAGGGCAGAAAAAAGGACACCATTAATAGGGGCGGTGAGAAGATAAGTGCTGAAGAGATAGAGAACCATATCATTGCCCATACTGTGGTTGAGAATTGTGCCTGTGTTGGAATGCCGGACCCTGCGTTGGAAGAGAGAATTTGCTGCTTTGTAGTTTGTAAAAAGGGGAAAGGTCTGACCCTGGAAGAGTTGACTGAATTCCTATTGCAGGAACGGCGGATCGCCAGATTCAAGCTCCCCGAAAGGTTAGAGGTAGTGGAAAGTCTACCCCTTACCAAGGTCGGGAAAGTGGATAAGAACGCCCTGAGAGAGATGATAAGGGAAAAATTACAGCAAGAGGGAAGAATCTAGGGCAGCACCGGCTATTCCTTCAGCATTTCACGCAACTTATACCTCTGTATTTTGCCGCTGGCCGTTCGCGGCAGATCCTCTGCAAAGCGAAACCACCGAGGGCATTTGTAATGGGCTATCCTGTCGCGAACGAAATCGCGCAATTCTCCCTCAAGACCTTGTGAGGCTTCGTGGCCTTCATTGAGCACCACAAAGGCCATAGGCTTGTCCAAGCCTGCCGTATCTTGGGCACTGACTACTGCGCACTGGTTCACCGCTGGATGCTCAAGCAAGACCTCCTCTACCTCAAGGGGTGACATCCAAATGCCTCCGGCCTTCAATAGATCATCGGCTCGCCCCACATACCAGTAAAACCCATCTGAATCCCTATGAAACTCATCGCCCGTGTTAAACCACTCGCCGCAAAAGCTCTCCTTGGTTTTCTGGTGTTTGTTCCAATAATAGGCAGCAGTTCCCTCGCCCTTTATCCAGAGGGAGCCAATTTCCCCCTCACCCACTTCGTGACCCTCTTTGTCCAATAACTTTGCCTCGAAACCGGGGAGAAGTACCCCACTGCTGCCCGGCCTAATGAGCCCCGGTTTATTGGAGAGATAGAAGCCTCCCGCATCAGTCGATCCGATGGTATCGAGTATCTCTAAGCCGAATTTCTCGAACCAGCGTTCAAACATGACTTTCGGCAAGGGCTCTCCCGCAGATATGCAATGGCGTAGGGAAGATAAATCACACGTGCGGCCGCTTTTGTCCAGATAGGTAAGGATTGCAGCATAAGAGCTGGGAACGCTATAGAACAGTATGGGATGGTACTCTTCAATTACATTCAAGAGCTCCTCCGGTAGAGGCTGCCCCGGGTAAAGGACCACGCCCGCGCCGCAGAGAAATGGGGTTTCAAGGGAATTATTCCTTCCATAGGAGAAGTATAGCTTAGAGGCTGAGAAGACCACATCCTTTTCCCCTATAGAAAGTAGCTCACAGTGAGGGGGCATGTAGTACATCATATCATGGTGCAGGTGCACGATACCCTTAGGTCTACCCGTGGTCCCTGAGCTATACATCCAGAAGGCCATGTCATCTCTGCTGGTGGGTGCAGGCGCCAAATCCGAAGAAGCACCGGAAAGCAAGGAATCATAGTGCAATTCCCCTGTTTCTGCTTCACCAACCACGATAAAATGCTTCAGATAGTGCAGCTCGGAGCGGACCTGCCTTATGTTAGGAGCTAGATCTTGGTGTACGATAAGCGCCTTTGCACGGCTGTCATTCAGATAGTAAAGGTAGTCCTGTGGCGTAGCCATGGTGCTCACCGGTACGGGTACGGCACCGATTTTCATAGCACCAAAGTAACTTGCAAAGAACTGCGGGCAGTCCGGGAGGCAGATCATAACCCTGTTTTCCCGCTCCACCCCCAGGCCCAACAAGGCATTGCCCAGACGATTGGCGGATTCCGCTAGCTCAGCATAGGTAATAGCCTGGTGCTCATAGTAAACAGCGGGCTTACCGGGGCGACCTTCCTTTAAATGCCGGTCTAAAAGAAAGACGGCGAGGTTAAATTCCTCGGGTACCTCAGGTGATAACATCACGTTTTTGCCTCATATAGGTTGGCGTACATTCAAATCAAGTCTTTCAAATCACTGATATTCAGCTCCAGCATCTTAATGTTGGCGAGGATGCGATCCACGTTTCTCTCTACTGCCTGTATGCCGTCGTCCTTTTTCTTTAACTCCTCGGCACACTGGCGCATCCGCTGGATCAACTCATCCATTTCTGCAATCTGAGCGGAATCCATATCAACCTCCCTTTTTCCTGAGATCCTTGAAACGTTTTGCTTTCACCTCATACCGGGGCAGGGAACCGTGGGGGTGAACCTCTATCTGATAGCCGAGGTTGGTTCTAACCCGCAGCTGATCCTTCAGGCGGAAGAGAATAGAGTCTTGCTCCGGTTCTTTGCCGGGAAGGATCTCTATCTTTAAAACGATAGTGTCTATGTCTCCCTTTTTATCGACGATTACTTCATACTCATCGGCAAGCTCGGGCAAACTCCTGACCACTTCCTCTATGGCAGTAGGGGCCAAGAGCACCCCCTTTACCTTGGTGATGTCATCGGCTCGCCCGACCACACCTCCGTCAATCAGGCGAAAGGTCCTGCCGCAATCACACTGGCGATCGGCCCACACGATTACGTCCTTCGAGTCGAAACGAATGCAGGGCTTGGCAATTCGATCCAGGGCGGTGATGACCATCTTGCCTTGTCTTCCGGGCTCGGTGATTATCTCGCCTGTTTCAATGTCCTCGATCTCTACCAGATAGAGACCTTCGTTTACATGCAGTCCGCCCGGTTGTTCTGTGCACTCGTAGCTCCAGGCACCGATCTCCGTGGCGCCGATGTGGTCATATACCTTGGCTCCCCATGCTTCTTCCATTCTCTTCTTCGTATTGGGAATACTGGCTCCCGGCTCTCCGGCACAGGTGATTTTCTCAATGAAGAGGTCTCGGGCCGGATCTATTCCGAGCTTGTTTCTAGCAACATCGGCCATCCCCAACACATAGGTTGGAGTTGCCATAAAGGCATTACACCTGAGCTCCTGCATCTTGAGGATTCTGGCCTGGGTATCAAGAACACCTCCGGGGACCACCTCACAGCCGAGTTTTTCCGCTGCATAATGGCCGGCCCAAAACGCGACAAAGATGTTATAGCCGAAGGGGATGAATACCCGGTCGGTGTCTCGATATCCTTGAGCGTAGAGGATGTAGCACCACGATTCCGACCACCACTCCCAGTCCTGCCAGGTGTCGGCTTGATAGACCGGTGTTCCGGTCGTTCCGCTGGTCTGTCTAAATGCGGTTACCTGCTCAAGAGGTACAGCCATCATGTCGCCGTAGGGGAAGGGCTCACGTTGCTGCACGTCGCGCATCATGTCTTTTTCGATCTTGGGCACCTTTTGAATGTCCTCGAAGTTTTTTATGTCTCCGGGTTCAAGCCCGGCCTTCTTGTAAAGACTTTGGTAAAAAGGAGAGTTTTCATAGGCCCACGACACAATGCGCCTGAACTTTTTTACCTGGAGGGCCTGGAGCTTTTCGGGTGGAAGGGTTTCCAGGAGGGGATTCCAGTAGATAGGAGTCTGGCCCGACATTTTAAAACCTCCTATTTTCTTAAGGGGAACTTAGCCCGAATGTGATTACAATCTAGCTATAGTGTCATTGAATTTCGCTGTCAAGTGATATCCCCTAATAATGCTCCAGAAGGGATGAATCTCGAAAGATTCGGTTTGGACAGAGCGATTAATGAGGATAAGCCTCGTCATTGGGAGACTAGTATTCCCTGCAGTTCACTCTGATTGATCAACGGTAAAATGCAGTGCCGACTGGACGATTTGTAAGAGTTTGCCATAATAAGCAACATTTTTTTGCGGGGATTTCTCAACATCTTAGTCATCTTGGAATCTAGAGCGCGGTTTTAAAGAGTCCATTTTGCTCCGGAAGTGATTATGGATTTGACAGCAGGCAAAGATCGAGAACTATGAACCCATCTCAATGTTAGCGCAAACCCGCAATAAATGAACCCGGCACCGAACCCATATGTTTGGGCTTGACAAAATCGTTCGATTATAAATATCTGAGGGTTGCAGCATACCAAAACTATTACAACAAGGAGGATTGGGGATGGGCATAGTCACGACATATCGGCGCGCTTTCAACACCAAGAAACTGGATCCGTATCCTGTCGAGATCCTCAAGAGGGTAGATAGTCCGACCACCGTTGTGAAAGAGGATGAGGTGCCAAGATTGGACGAGCGAGAAAGCGGGTTCAATAGGGCCGCGCGGGGGGATTTTGGAACCTATCTCGCAAAGGAAAGACACCGGTTCGTGGCAAAGCACCCGCTTTCAGGGGCTCTTGTCAATATGCAGTTTACCCTGAGTGAGATCGTGGATGGTGGTGTTACGGAAAACAAGGCACCAATTCCCGATGACCCCGCCGTAATGGCACGTCACATCAAGGAGACGGCCTATTTTCTGCGGGCGGATCAGGTGGGAATCTGCGAATTGCCTCCGTACGCAGTCTACAGTCACAGTATGGAGACGGGCCAACCGGTAGAACTCGACCACACGCATGCGATTTCGATTATCGTTGATCAGGATTACAAAACCGCAAGCGCAACAGTGGGCAATGACTGGATCAGCAACTCCATGAGTTTTGTGGCCTACTCCACCTCTGGCTTCATCGCCTGCATCTTGGCAGACTACATCCGCAGGCTGGGATACCGCGCCCGTGCGCATCATGCACGGAATTACCAGGTAGTGGTACCGCCTATACTGCTCAGGGCGGGCATAGGTGAAATGTCCCGCATCGGTGATATCGTGGTGAGTCCTTTTTTTGGCCCACGGTTCAAGGCCTCTGTTGTGACCACAGACCTTCCCCTGGCCGTAGACAAGCCCATCGATTTCGGGCTTCAGGATTTCTGCTCCAAATGCCTGCAATGCGCTCGTTATTGCCCAAGCGGGGCGATCAGCTTCGGCGAAAAAGTCATGTTTAACGGGTATGAGAAGTGGCCTAATGACGTGGAGAAATGTACCGGGCAGCGTGTCGGAAACAAAGAGGGAGCAGGCTGTGGCGTATGTATAGCAGTATGTCCATGGAACAAGCCATACACACCCTTTCATCGATTCGTAGGGTGGACCATGAGGAATATTCCCTTCGCCCGAAGATTTGCGGTTTGGGGGGATGAGTTGATGGGCTACGCCAAACCAAACCCTGAACACAAGTGGTGGCTGGACCTGGAGGACGTGGATGGGGTGTTGAGAACACCTCAGTACGCTGGACGGAGAGGAAACAACAAGCCCGAGTAACGTAACGGCAAGAAAATAGAGAGGGTTGGTCCATTCATAACGCGATAACAGAGTCAATTCTCTATCTCCAAACAAAAAAGGGGATGCGGGCAGAGCCGGCGAGCTATTGTGCTCTCAGGCTTCCTTATGTGGGTCGTCGCCCCAAGAAAGGCCCTTTAAAAGAAAGCTCTGATGCATTGGAGTGCTGTGAGGAGCTTGATAGGCTACAAATGACTTGACAACGGGAATTTGTTAAAATAGTATACTCTTTAATAGATCAGACTTATGTCTCCTGTGCTCCACCCTTTTTCGTGCTCAGGCTTTAGGGGCATACTATAGTGCGAGGATCTTGGTTTTGATTTTCAGAGCGGCAGCTTGGTTCAGCCCGCAGGAGCGATGATGACACATCAGGTCAAACGCAATAACGTCTTTTCCGAGGCAGTATTTAGGCCTCTTGAGAAGAAGCGGTACTCTGAACAGATCGCTGATCTGATTCAGGATAAGATCCTGCGGGATCACCTCGAAACCGGCACGAGCCTCCCCTCGGAAAAGGACCTTTCGCTTGAGTTTCAGGTGAGCCGGTCGGTAATCAGAGAGGCGCTTCGAATGCTGGAGGTTTCCGGGCTGGTTAAGATCAAGAAGGGACCTTCCGGCGGTATCTTCGTTTCAAACGGTTATCATAAGCCCATCACCAATTCCTTAAATAACCTGATCACCTTAGGCGATGTTACCATAGACCACCTCTTTGACGTCCGCCTGCTCATTGAACCCCACATCGCCGTGGAGGCTGCACTTAACGCAAAAGATGAGCATGTCAAAAAGCTCAAGGAATTAATCGACGATTCGTCTCATCATCAAGATGACCCCATTCACCTCAAGAGAAATAACCTCAAGTTTCACCTACTCGTGGCAAAGGCGTCTGGGAACCCTGTGCTATCACTCCTTTTAGAATCGATCATTGAACTGCTGGTTAAGACCACTCTCGATTTCTTGGATCTCTCCCTGGAAAGACACTTCTTTCGAGTCCACGAAAGGATCGCTCAGGTTATCGCACAAGGAGAATCTGAAGAGGCCAAACGCCTCATTAGAGAAGATATCCTGGATACGAAGGAGAAAATACAGAACTTTAGAGCTCATTAGAGGG
>CP070657.1:1935926-1939468 GCA_020355085.1 Deltaproteobacteria bacterium | reverse complement strand
TCATGGACAATCTGCCCCATGAGGTGGAGCTCTTTAAGGAGTTTCACGCACTGATTGTCAAGACCGGAAAGGACTACTGCAGGAAAAAACCCCTCTGCCCGGACTGCCCACTCGAACAAGTAAACAGAGGAATGCATGGTTGAGGCCTACGGCAATCCGTTACAAAGCCTCGGTTGTTGCTGATTCACCAATGCGCATTACCGCTGCCTCATGGAGCGGACGATTTCCTCTGCTTGCCGTGATTGTTGTTTGATTTGGGGTAGCATCTTTCGTGAGAGGGATTATCCGGTAACGGAAATGTCTAAACGGAGACTCATTGTTGCATCGATCCTGCTGGTTTTTGTGCTGTGTGTATTCATACTGCTTTACTTCGGGTATTTCTTGATGAGCCCAGCGGGATTCGACCAGGCGGAGGAGATCTTCATAGTAGAAAAAGGCTCCGGCCTCCGGTCGGTTGCGACCCAGCTCGAGCAACGTAAGCTCATCAAAAGCAAAGACCTGTTTACCCTCTGGGCCGTTGTGAAAGGAGGCTCCCGTACCATTAAGGCCGGTGAATACAGCCTTAATCGTTCCATGGCGCCGGTACAGATCTATACCATGCTCACCTCCGGAGCAGTCAAGACCCACCCTTTGACTGTCCCGGAAGGTCTTACAGTCCAAACAATCGCGGGCTTATTTGCCACAAGAGGCCTGGTGGATAAAGAGGAGTTCCTATGCCTTGCCATGGATAAGGGCTTTGCCGCATCGCACAATATCGATGGGCCGAGCACAGAGGGCTATCTCTTCCCGGACACCTATGTGCTGAGCAAGGGGATGGGGGCACGACAAATACTCGATATTATGATCAACAGGTTCTGGCAGGTCTTCAACAGCCTGGTCCAGGGCAGGGACCTCCCTATGTCCATACGGGAAATCGTTACCCTGGCCTCCATTGTGGAAAAGGAGACCGGCTTGGCTGAGGAGCGGCCCGTTATCGCGTCGGTTTTTCTTAACAGGCTCAAAAAGAGGATGAGGCTTGAAAGCGATCCGACGGTTATCTATGACCTCAAGGATTTCGACGGAAACCTCACCAAGAAACATCTTCAGGCCCCCAGCCCGTACAACACCTATCGTCATCTTGGATTGCCTCCCGGACCGATTGCCAATCCTGGAAGGGCATCTCTTGAGGCAGTGCTCAACCCTGCGCAGACCAGTTACCTCTATTTTGTATCAAAAAACGATGGAAGCCATTTTTTCTCAAGTACTCTAAAGGAGCACAACAGGGCTGTGGTGAGGTACCAGAAAAGGCGCCGGTGAATAATAAGTGAGAATGCAATATGGTTTCTTAAGAAAAGGAGGTTTGCCATGAGGAAGGATCATTCGTACGTTCTAACAGCCGTTTTTCTTATCGCTGCTTGTGGTGTCTTGCTCATTTCGGGATGCTGTAAGCCGGTCAAAGCACTTGACAAATCGGTTACGGCACCGCAGCTGATCGTTAATCCCGAAACAGTTCGCGTTGGCGTGGCCAAAATGAAGGACACAAATCTTGTCTTTAGCGGTTCGGGTTTTGAACCGGGCGATAGCGTGTTCATAAGTCTTCTTAATGTACCTGTTGGCGGAAAAGAGGAAAACCTCTCCATAGCAGCTGGCGAGGTTGGGAAGGACGGCACCTTTGATGCGAAGGTGGAATTGCTGACCAAGGTCTCCGATTTCTTGCGGGCAGATGTTGGTTCAAATGAAGAGATGGAAACCATCGTCATAGTGTCAAGACCTCCCATGCCAGCCGGCGCTTATACTGCCAGGGCTGTCAGCATGCTCTCTGATAAGACCGCGGATTGCACGCTCGTGGTTAAAGAGCCTTCGCTCATAGATAGGATCAAAGACTGGCTGGGTGTCAAGCTGGGCAAGATTATCAAGAAGTAGGCAGAGTGTTCATGAACCCTTGCTGTTGCATCTGGATCTTGCACTTCAACAAATGATAGGGCACGTCGTCTTGCCCGGGGAAACTGGACCGCTTTATTCCTTGACAACCACAAGGGCTTCTCATATAGTACGCCTGTTTTGTATACTGTATACAATTATCAGATAGATCCAAGGAAGGAGGCGTAAGACATGGCGACCGATTTCAGCTGGGATTATACGTCTTATCCGGGGTATGAGAGATACCCTCACCTGTTCAAACCAATCCAGATAGGTAAGCTCACCATCCCAAACCGCATAAAATATGCCGCCACCGAGGATAACTTAAACGGCAAGGACGGCTTGGTTACCGATGCCGGGGTTGCGTACTTACGGGAAAGGGCCAAAGGCGTGGTCGGTGGTATGTGCTTCATGCAAGGCGTGTACATGGACGAGAAACGACAGGGTCAAGGCTACGTCGGTCAGGCCGCTGCCTGGGATGATAAGTTCATACCCGGCCTGAAACGGCTTGCCGATGCCATTCATGAAGAAAAGGCTATAGCCGGCTGCCAATTGATGCACTGCGGCCGCGTTGGGGCAATCGAAACCGAGTATTGCCAAGGCCCCTCACCGGTCCCCCAACGGTTGAGGATCTTTCGACCCGTTCAAGAAATGTCAAAGGCGGACCTTAAACAGTGCCTCAAGGAACACGTTGAGGCTACCGAACGGTTGCTCAAGGCAGGCTTTGATATTGTTGAGATCTCGGGGATCGTGGGCTACCTCCTCTCCAATTTCGTATCCAGCTACACCAACAGGCGCACCGATGAGTATGGGGGGGATATACGGGGGAGGATGAGGTTCGTCGTGGAAACCGTCCAGGAGGTCAAGAAGGTCTGCGGGGATGCACCCCTCGGTATCAGGCTCTGTGCAGATGAATTGCTCAACGACGTTGGCGGGAACACACCGGAAGAATCCATGATCACTTACGAAATGGCCGAGGAAGCGGGAATCGACTACATGAGCGTTACCGCCGGCTGGCAGGAATCGATCTACCCGGTGATCAGCAGGGATATTCCGCAAGGTTCCTGGCTCCATCTGGCCGAACGCGCCAAACAACACCTTACGGTTCCGGTCTCCATGGCATACAGGCTTTTTGTTCCCGAAATACCCAATAAGGCCATTGGAGAGGGCAAGTTGGATATCTGGGAGATGTGTCGCCCCATGATTGCCGACCCCCTGATGCCCAAGAAAGCCCTGGAAGGCACTGAGGATGAGATTCGTCCGTGCGTTGCGTGTAATGTCTGCCTGGCAAGGCTGTTCCGCGATGCACCCATGACCTGTTACATCAATCCCGTTTGCGCCCATGAGTGGGACCCCAAATACCAGATCAATCCTGCGGAGATGGATAAGAACATCATGATCGTCGGTGCCGGCCCTGCCGGGTTGGAATGTGCCTGGGTAGCTGCAGAGAGGGGCCATGAGGTCCACATTTACGACAAGAGAGAAGAGCTGGGCGGAACAATTATTGAGGCCTATAAGGCCCCGTACGGCGATGACGAGTTATACGGGCAGATTAGCTTTGCAAAGGCCAAAGCGGAAAAGGCAGGCGTGGAATTCCACTTGGGCACCGAGGTGACCCCCGAACTCATCGAAGAAGAAATGCC
>CP070657.1:1925291-1935826 GCA_020355085.1 Deltaproteobacteria bacterium | reverse complement strand
CTTAGGCCAACATTTCAAAGGTTCAGTGGGGTATTGAGCCATTCCGCTATCCTCTCAGTAGAGTTTTTACAGTTAAAACAGATCTTCCTCTGCCTCAAGTGTCTCCAGAAACGCCTCTGTTCTGACGGCAAAAGGACCGCTAGCTACAGTAACATCAAACTCCAGGAAATAGGTAGGAATGCCATTATCTTCCAGGAATCTTCTAATAAAAGGTATATCCGCTTCATGAGGATCGCAAAATTTTTGTTGGATAATAATAGCGCCATCAACCCGAAAGTCCTTTGCTAATTTGAGAATCCTTTGTAACCGGGTCCTCTGTGGCCAATCCTTGGAAGGGCACGGTGTTCTTAGAACATACCTTTCAGCAATTGCCCTCACTGGATCATCGATATCTGTATCAACCTCATCCCAGAAGTACCTCGTTGTTGTACAGTGCTCCTCCACCACCACGGTACAGCCGACCGATTCACGCTCACCAAGCGTTTCAATCATATTGATATATTCAATATCATCATTCTCACTGCCTATGAGCATGATCCTTTTACCAGGGTCACGATCAAGCCTCCGGGATGCGAGTTCCCTGTTTACCTCCTTTGCCACCGGCAAGAACTCCCTTGCGTCTGTGAAGAACTGGGCACAGGTCATATACATGGCCTCTGTTCCGGTTATGGGAGGGTTCTCCTCTTTCCTGAACTCATATATCTCCTTCATGGCCTGCCTGACCTTGTTCATTATATCTATACCCTGTCTCAAATCATCATCACGTATCCTTTTACCGGCTAATTCCTCTATCTTCTTAATCAGCAGCCTATATTCTTCTACCAAAAAAGGGACAGCCCTTTTACTCTGGACGTGATTGGGCATGGGTAGAAAATAACTCCAGCCTGGATTTTTGTGGAGATCCCAACTGGTAAAGGCCTGGCGAAGATGGAGGCAGGATTGGCCAATTGTTATACCATCAAGATAATCGTATTTCCCCTTTAATCCCTGGGCCAAGACATCCCTGCAAAAAGGACAAAACATGCCAAATATATGGGGCTCAGTAACATCCTGGGGCTCATGCGAACCTAAAATCCTGACAGGCAGTATATCAGCGGCATAAAAGAGCTCCTCAGGTGTGTAGGTGCAAAAATATCCAACAATCTTATTGCCTGTCCTCTCCTTATATTTCTCCTGGTACTCATGCCTGTTTTCGTACCATTCTTGAAACTTTTCTATCATCCCATGGCTCCTTTTCACTGATAAGGCCTAATCAATGATCTTTTCTAGGTTAATAAAGTCACATCTGCCAAATCCAAGGGACTTAAAAAAGGACAAGAGGTCAGTTGAGTCCCACTTGACTGATGTAAAGACATTTCTTATACCAGCTTTCCTCAATACACCCAAAACCTCTCTAGCCAACATTCTTCCGATTCCCCGTCCCATATGTTTTGGGTCAACACCAAAGAGTCCGACCCAGGCACTTTTTCCCAGGCCAAATCCACCATATACAATATAGGTAATCATATAGCCCACCACCTTACCATCATGTTCGGCTACAAAGCTAACTCTATCCTCTTTCTTCGCCTCTGCCTCAACAACCGCATGGTAATCTATTGTGCCAGGCTGTTTCGTAATCGCCTTCTGGATTCTGGAAATATCATCCGCATCACCTGGCTCCAACCTTCTTATCAGGAGATTTTCCACTCCAAGAACCCCCTCACTTAAAGTTCACTGCCTAGTCTATCCTGACTATCTTTACATGCTTGCCGACCCAATCCGGTGGAAGATATATCCGGCCACTGTTACCACTCAGTTTCACCTGTTTTTCGAGCATCTCCTCACCAAAGATCTCAAATTTTACCTTTCTTGGGCCCCAATCTCTTGCAGTGGGGTTTTTTCTTCTGTTATTCATCCATTATCCATGTATCTTAAAATTAAAATTGATAATAGATCACCGGCCTTAATGACTGAATGTGAGTAAGAGATCTTCCTTACCAAAATGTAACTATATTTTAGCTATAATGTAACTATACTCCATTGTCAATAGAGAAAATAGGGTCCTGGGAACAATACGTGTCCCGGCCCACTTGCCCAGTCATTTTAACTTGACTTAAATTAGCAGAAAAGAATAAATAGATACACCTTAAAATAAGGAGGCGGAGGCCGTTGGGCGGCCCTGGTCCTCGTGAAAATGTTATTCATCATTTAAAGGAGTGAGCCATGTCTTATGAAACAATTATCTTTGAAGTGGAAGAAAATATTGCCATAATTAGATTTAACCGGCCTAAGGTCTTAAATGCTATTAATCGGACCGTGGTAGCAGAGATGAAAGATGCCGTGGAAAAAGTCGCAGCCGATAAATCCATAAAGATCCTCATCCTGACAGGAAGTGGAGATAAGGCCTTTGTTTCAGGGGCAGACATAGCTTTTATGAGGGATTTTACCCCATTGCAAGGGAGATCTTTCTCAGATGACGGTAAGGAAGTTCTCTTTCAGTTAGAGGCCTTGCCCATTCCGGTGATTGCCTGTGTTAATGGCTTTGCCCTCGGTGGCGGATTAGAGCTGGCGATGGCGTGTGACTTTATCTATGCTGCTGATTCTGCTAAGCTCGGTCAGCCAGAGATAAACTTGGGGATTATTCCAGGCTTTGGCGGTACCCAGAGGTTAGCTCGTCTCGTTGGTAAAGCAATGGCCAAGGAACTCTGCATGACTGGAGCGATAATTACTGCCATGGAAGCCAAGGATATTGGCCTCGTGAACAAGGTATTTCCAAAGGAAACATTATGGGAAGAGACCATGAAGGTGGCGAGGTTACTGGCATCAAAGGGCAGGGTTTCTCTCAGGGCAGTCAAAGATTCAATAGAAAGGGGTTACGATCAGGATCTCAGGACTGGCTGCTACATGGAGTCCGATGCATATGCTATTTGCCTGACCAGTGAGGATGCCAAAGAGGGAATGGGGGCCTTCCTGGAAAAGAGAAAAGCTGAATTTAAGGGCGGACTTCCCTGAAGCCAGTGCATTATCGGGAAAATTATTGCGTATTTCTGGGATGTTTAACAAAAAAGAGCTAGAAGAAATAGCGGCCGATAATAAGAGATGGCAACGGATCTTTAAAGAGTCTGTATCAAAAACCCCCGAAAGATTAAAGAGGTTTTCCACTGTTTCAGGCCGACCTATCCAAAATCTTTACACGCCATTAGACCTAAGAGACCTGGATTACTCAAAAGATATAGGCCTTCCGGGTCAATACCCTTTTACCCGTGGAGTCCAGCCCTCTATGTACAGGGGAAGACTGTGGACTATGAGGATGTTTGCAGGTTTAGGATCGGCCAGGGACACCAATAAGAGATTTCACCTCCTGGTGAATGAAGGTCAGACAGGTCTCTCTACAGCATTCGATATGCCCACCCTTATGGGATATGATACTGATTCCCCACGATCAAGGGGAGAATGCGGTAGATGCGGTGTTGCCATCGACACACTAAAGGATATGGAGATCCTGTTCGAGGGCCTTCCTATTGACAGGATCACTACCTCCATGACCATCAATCCTCCGGCGGCCGTTCTTTGGGCGATGTATATTGCAATGGCGGAAAAGAGGGGAATCAGTAGGAAGGTGATCGGGGGGACGATACAGAACGACATGCTTAAGGAGTTCATCGCCCAAAAGACCTTTATGTGCCCTCCTGAGCCATCCATGAGGCTCATAACCGATACCATCGAGTTTGGCACAAACGAGGTCCCACGATGGAACCCTATCAGTATCAGCGGCTATCACATTCGGGAAGCCGGTTCTACCGCTGTTCAGGAACTGGCTTTCACGCTTGCTGACGGTATTGCGTATGTGGAAGCTGCACTTAAGAGAGGCATGGATGTGGACTCCTTTGCTCCCCGGCTCTCGTTTTTCTTTAACTCACATCTGGACTTCTTTGAGGAGATAGCTAAATTCAGGGCTGCTCGACGCATCTGGGCGAAAATCATGAAAAAACGATTCAAGGCCCAAGATCCCCGCTCGCTGTGGCTTCGTTTTCATACCCAAACTGCCGGCTGCTCCCTCACTGCTCAACAGCCGTACAACAACATCATCCGTACAACTCTTGAGGCGCTTGCCGCGGTGCTGGGTGGTACCCAATCGCTGCACACGAATTCGCTGGACGAGGTACTTGCGCTCCCCACTGAAGAGGCAGCTACTATCGCTCTGCGAACGCAGCAAATCATCGCAGAAGAGGTAGGCATCGCGAACACGATCGATCCACTGGGGGGGTCCTACTTTCTTGAACGTCTTACCAACGATATGGAAGAAGAAGCGTTCGCGTATATCACGAAGATCGACGAGATGGGTGGTATGGTTGCAGCCATAGAAAAGAATTACCCCCAACTGGAGATCGCGGATGCGGCCTATCAGTATCAGAAGCAGATAGATGAGAAAGAAAAGTCCGTCATTGGAGTTAATAAGTATGTTACTGGGGAAGAGCTTCCTGTGGAGATACTCCAAATAGAGGAGGAGTTGGAAAGAAACCAGATTGAATGGACGAATGAGGTTAAGAGCAGTCGGAATAACAGCAAGGTAAAGGCCGCTTTACAGCGATTAGGTGAGGCAGCTCAAGGAGATGATAACCTCATGTACCCTATCGTGGATGCCGTCAAAGCGTATGCCACTGAGCAGGAGATTTGTGACGTGTTTCGAACTGTCTTTGGCGTATATCGCGATCCCGGTGTTTACTGACAGAAGTTTTGTCCTCATGAGAAACTGTTTTGCGGGAAGGAGATGAATAAAAAAAGAAGACTCAGGGTCCTCGTGGCAAAGCCTGGCCTTGATGGGCATGACAGGGGAGCCAGAATCATTGCCAGGGCATACCGGGATGCCGGTTTTGAGGTTGTGTACACGGGACTTCATCAGACCCCTGAAGAGATCGTTCAGGCCGCCATCCAAGAAGATGTTGACATGATAGGACTTTCCAGTCTAGCTGGTGCTCACATGTACCTCTTTCCTCGAGTGGTGGAACTCCTCAAAGAAAGGGGTGCGCATGACATTGTTGTGTGCGGCGGCGGCATCTTTCCTGAAGAGGACATACCAAAGCTGAAAAAGGCCGGAATCAAGGAGATCTTCACACCGGGGACGCCTCTTACCGAAGTGGTAGCCTGGGTTGAACAGAATGTTGAAGCGAGAAGGTGACTCAGCCTATCATGAGTATTGCTGAAAAAATCGTTGCTGGTGATATCAGGGCAGCTGCACGGCTTATCAGGGATATTGACGATATGCTCCCTGAGGCGAGAGAGACCCTGAAGGATCTTTACCCCTTCACGGGCAAGGCTTATGTCGTTGGGATCACAGGAGCACCTGGCGTGGGTAAAAGTACGCTGGTGGATCAACTGATAACACATCTGAGAAAGGCTGGAAAGACGGTTGGTGTACTCGCTGTTGACCCAACCAGCCCCTTCAGCGGTGGAGCCATCCTTGGTGATCGAGTCAGGATGCAGCGACATAGCATGGATGAGGGTGTGTTCATTCGCTCTATGGCAACACGGGGTGCATTCGGAGGACTGACTCAATCTACTCGAAGCGCAATCGATGTTCTCGATGCCATGGGCAAAGACTGTATCCTCGTTGAAACCGTGGGTGTTGGGCAGGACGAGATTGATATCGTTCAAAGCGCTGACACCACGTTGATCGTGCTTGTTCCCGGAATGGGTGACGACATCCAAGCCCTCAAGGCGGGCATTTTGGAAGTAGGTGACCTTTTTATCGTAAACAAGGCTGATAGAGAAGGTGTTGATAGAACGGTCAATGATCTCAGATTGATGATCGAGATGGATGAAAAGAGGTACAAAAACGGCTGGAAACCACCTATTTTGACGGTCCAAGCAGTATTCGACAAGGGAGTAAAGGAAATCATCGATGAGATCGAAAAACATGCTGCCCATGTAAGGTCTTCATCGGAAAGACGATCTAAGGCAAGATACGAAAAAGTGCGAAATGGCCTCTCCGAGATGATCAAGGATAGGATTATCCACGAGGTGTTGTCTGATCTTGTTGAATCCGGAGAGTTCGAAACCTCACTTCAGCTCGTTTTAGATAAAAAGATCGATCCTTATACGGCTTGTGATAATATTATTTCCAAGAGATTTAGGCACGGTAACAAATGATGGAAAAGACCATTCCGTGGTGGGTTACCCATGTTATCTTGGCATTGGTTGCACTTTTCTTTATCATTTTCGGGATAGATCTCCTCCGCATGGCATACCATATCTCCGACCCGTTCTCATTCGTCATGACCTTTTTCGCGTCCAACTTTATCATCCTGATAAGCGCCACCCTCCTCCTCAGCTTTATCCTCAAGATGCTATCAAACAGCAAAAAATCGAGGCAAGACTAAAGTCAGGCATCACTAAATGGATGAATAGGAGTACTTCATGCGCCGCATAAGAAAACATAAGCCCCTGGGCGAACGGTTGAAGGATATAAGAGTTGAAAAAGGCATAGGCCTCGACTTTTTAGCCAACGAGACTGGTTTTTCTACCGAATACCTCACTCTTGTAGAGAAAGGGTCGATCATGCCGCCGGTGGCAACTATCTTACGCATTTCCAGAGCCCTCGAGATCGACAGTGGTATTCTTCTCAGAGAAGAGAGGGAGGAGGCCGATAAAACAAAGGTGGAGGGTTTCAGGAAGAGGACCGAAGATTATAGCTATCAGACGCTAACTCCAGAGGCGCTTCATAAACACTTGAAGGCCTTCAGAGTCTTCATCGATCCTGTTTCCGAGCATAAAGGAGTGGCCTATCAGCATGAAGGCGAGGAGTTCATCTACGTTTTAAAAGGTAGTGTAGAGGTAATGGTTGGAGACAACAGAAACATTTTGAATCCCAGCGAATCCCTGCATTTCAATTCATCCATCATGCATAAGCTCAAAAACCTGAGTACCGAAAGAGCAGAGATGCTCGTGGTGCTTTATACACCGTAGCCGTGGGGTCTGTATGTCTTACCAGTTAAACGATGAACAGAAAATGATTCAGGCTATGGTCAGAGATCTAGCTCGGGATCTCATAATACCTACTGCTGCGGAGAGGGACAGGACCAAGGAGTTCCCTGCCCATATTATCAAGAAGATGGGTGAACTCGGGCTCATGGGAATGAGTATCCCCCCTGAGTACAATGGAGCAGGTGTAGATACCATCAGCTATAGCGTGGCCCTCCAGGAAATCGGATACGCGTGCGCCTCTACTGCGGTAATCATGTCGGTACATAACAGTGTCTCCTGTGGCCCCATATACCGTTTTGGTTCTGATTTTCTTAAAGAAAACTATCTAAAAGTCTTGGCAACAGGAGAAAAGCTTGGCTGCTTCGCACTCACAGAACCAGACGCCGGCTCAGACCCTGCAAGCCAAAAGTCAACGGCCAAGAGAGATGGAAGTACTTATATCTTGAATGGATCCAAGGCTTGGATTACCAGTGGAAAGAATTCAGACGTCGTGGTGGCAACTGCCTACACCGACCGAAGCAAGCGGCATAGAGGTATCAGCGCCTTTGTGCTGGAAAAAGGAATGCCGGGCTTTACCGTAGGCCCAGAGGAGGATAAGATGGGCCAGCGAGCATCCGATAGCACTAGTCTGATATTTGAGGACTGTCGGGTGCCTGCCGAGAATCTTCTGGGTGACGAAGGCGAGGGTTTTATTATTTCAATGACTGCCCTGGACGAAGGGAGGATTGGCATCGCTTCGATGTCAGTGGGGATTGCACAGGCGAGTTTGGATGCTGCCCTCAGTTATGCTAGGGAGAGAAAGCAATTCGGAAGCCCTATAGCAAAATTCCAAGGAATCCGATGGATGATAGCTGACATGACAGTTCAGATCGAAGCAGCCCGGTTGCTGACGCTTAACGCTGCTGCTTTGAAAGATAAGGGAGAACGCTTTACGGCTGAAGCTTCTATGGCAAAACTCTTTGCGTCGGAAACCTCTAACAAGGTCGCATATCAGGCTCTTCAAATTCATGGCGGGTACGGGTATAGTAAAGAGTATCCTATAGAGCGGTACTACCGAGACGCCAGAGTGACTACCATTTACGAGGGAACCTCAGAGGTCCAAAGGATTGTCATTGCGAACAATGTCATTGGATCGTAATCTTGGCTGAAGAATGAATTGCCCCGTAACAAGCTCCAGTCTAATTCATTTCAGGATGTTTTAGGAAACGGCTAATAGGCTGGCTTTTTTGGTTGTTTCCTCGAGACGTAAGACCATGGTTCTACACAAGCTTTTCAACTGGGGCGACAGCGCTTCATATTCCTTTTCCAGCCGATCTTTATCTAGGACCCCCAGTTTGACTTGACCGTCAGCCACAACTGATGCAGTTCTGAGGCGATCTGTCTTCTTGAGAAAAGGGATCTCACCGATGACCGATCCCTCTCCCAGGGTGTTTATGGTAAGCATCCCCTTGGACGTGCGCTTTTTGGTCTTTACTCTTCCCTCCATAACGACATACACCCAATCACCATATTTGCCCTCTTCTATTATCTTGGCCTGATCAGGAAAAAACTCTTCCTTGACAATGTATCCGTATATGAAGCTCTCGAGTACCATTTCCTATGAACTCTCTCTCTTATGCAGGAGAACGCTCATCTGCTATACCATCTGCTCATGAAACAAATCAAGAAAATCCTCTTGTCATTCCCATGTGACCGCCCTGCCTCATCGGCGTTATCTCCTTGCTTTTTCACTTTGCTTGGCCGACAGATCACTGACAACCTTGTTTAGCTTCAACAGTCTGCTGAGTGTCTGCTTGAGAACATACCTCAACATGGGTGAAATCCTTTTATATTCATCGGCAAGCAGCGCCGAATGCCAAACCTCAAGCACAACGTCGTCCATGGCCTCAACAGAGGCGGACCTGGGTTCAAGGAGAAAATTAAAAAAGGTCATCTCCCCGAAGACCTCACCCTTTCCTAAAGTTGCCAGCGTTATTTTGTGCTCGCCGAGCTTCCTAAAAATTCGGACGTTTCCCTTGACAATCTTGTAAATGGAGATCCCGTAATCTCCCTCTTTGATTATAAGCTCACCCTTCGAGTAGGAAAGCTGAACGATAGGCGGTATCTTCTTGGTTTCTTGCATGTTACTATAATATCCGAAACATATTTATATCACAGAAACAAATGTTATCGACAATGAACCTAGATATAATAAGCAAAGATCGCGCCAAATTCATAATCTCTAGATCACATATGATAAAATAAAAGAGATTCATTTACTTGTCTAGAACAATTTTCAGGCTTCCTACTCTTACAATGCAGCAAGAAATATGCTAGCTTTCATCAATAAATCAAATAAAGGCAGAGAACAGAGATGAAGATTCCACGTTTTATTGAGCGTTTAAAACAATCAACGGATCTAGGACCACAGATTACTTATCACCATTATCTTGCCCCTCAAAGCCCACAATACCACTCGACCGAGATCGTATCTCGTACAATTTCAGACGCCCTGAAGCGGTTGAATATCAACAAGCTCTTTACGCACCAAATGGAAGCTATACAGAAGATCAGTGAGGGGAAAGACATACTCGTTGCCACGCCCACTGCAAGCGGCAAGAGCATGGTCTATAATCTGCCCGTTATCGAATGTATACTAACGGGGGCCGGCGCCAGGGCCCTTTACCTGTTCCCCCTCAAGGCCCTTGAGCAAGATCAATTGAAGAATCTGAACGAGTTCGTCGAATTGTTGCCTTCCATGCGTATTTCATCGGCCATCTATGATGGCGATACATCTCCGGGCGAAAGGGAGAGAATCAGAAAGAGAATTCCCCACATACTCTTGACGAACCCAGACATGCTCCATCGGGGGATCCTTTCACATCATGAAAAATGGGCCGAGCTGTTCTCTAACCTTGCCTATGTTGTTATCGATGAGGTCCATACATATCGGGGGATATTTGGATCCCATCTGGCCCAGATATTGAGAAGGCTCAAGAGGATTTGCGTTCTCTATCAGGCACGGCCCCAATTCATTCTTTCCTCTGCAACGGTTCAAAACCCTCACGAGCTTGGCAAGCACTTGATCGGGAAAGACGTAGAGGTGATTTCTCAGAGCGGGGCCCCGAAATCAGGTCAGCATTTTCTGTTTCTTAACCCTGAATCCAGCACGAATTTCCTAGCTACCCAGATGTTTATCAAATGCTTGAATTCTGACCTGAGAACAATCGCGTTCACTCAATCTAGAAAGGTTACCGAACTCATCTATATGTGGGTCAAGCAGCTTGCACCAGCCCTAACGGAAAAGGTTAGCTCGTATAGAGCCGGTTTTCTCCCCGAGGAACGCCGCTCCATTGAAAGAAGGCTGGCACGGGGGGCTTTGCTCGGGGTCATATCTACGAGTGCCCTTGAAATGGGAATCGACATTGGATATTTGGATGTGTGTATTTTGGTAGGATATCCGGGAACCATCATTAACACATGGCAGAGAGGTGGAAGGGTTGGACGATCAGGACGTGAGTCACTCATCGTGTTGATTGCCAACCAGGATGCGCTTGACCAGTATTTCATAAAACATCCCTCGAGTTTCTTTG
>CP070657.1:1922339-1925191 GCA_020355085.1 Deltaproteobacteria bacterium | reverse complement strand
TTTGTACCATCTCCGTTCCATATCCAACCTCTCATTTCATACCATCATTAAGTAATGAAAATTTGTATCCTTGTGTCCATGCCCGTACAGTATTTTCCCCTAATTTGTCGGTACTGCAAATACTTCACTCCTCTAAGTTTTCTTCTCCAGGAAAGCCTTTAATCTCTGAAGGGCTTCCGGGCTCCCGATCGTCAATGCTGAGAGGGCGGACTCGAAGGCCAGAGAATTATCCAAGGACATATCCATACCCCGAAGAATAAGATCCATGGCCAACCGGATGGCAGTGGAACCGTTTTTCAAGATGGCCTCGGCCATTTCCTTAGCCTTGAGAATCAGCTCCTCAGCTGAAACCACTTGATTGACCAGACCAATACGAAAGGCCTCTCGGGCATCAATCGGTTTGGCAGTGAGGATCACCCCTCCCACCCCTAAATCCTTTCTTATCTGGTTTATGACTTCACCTAACTCAGTGAGAAGTGCATGGTTCAGGGCATTATAAACTTCAGGTCGATTCAAAGTAACGGAACCGATCCGGGCCTCCTTTCTTATCCTACTTTGATCAGAACCGCATCCCCTTGGGAGAGACCTCCACAAATGGCAGCGACACCATAACCTCCTCCCCGTCTGTTCAGTTCATACATCAGAGTCATAATGATCCTTGCTCCACTAGCCCCCACAGGATGACCAATAGCAATAGCCCCACCATTAACATTCAATCTCTCTCTGATTTTCTTAGTCTTGGTCTCATCTTCATCACCGAGAATCTTGCTGCTCACGAGCGGAACTGCAGCAAAGGCCTCGTTGATTTCAAATAGATCGATTTTTTCAACTGTCAGGCCTGCTTTAGAGAGTACCTTTTTAGTCGCGTAACCAGGATTAACGGCTAACATAGTAGGCTCTGTGCACACACTTGCCGTCGCGAGGATCTTTGCCAAGGGCTTCAAATTGAATTCCCTTGCCTTCTCCCCTGACATGATCAAGAGGGCCGAGGCCCCTGTGTCAAGGCCCGGAGCATTTCCAGGGGTCACCGTCGGACTATCGTAAATCGTCCTGAGCTTCCCCAACTTCTCTAAGGTCGTTTCAGGCTTTGGGAAGGCATCTTCATTAAAGATCAAAGGAGGGCCTTTTCTCTGAGGGACTTCAACGGGTGTCAATTCCTCTCCGATCTTAAACTTTCCAGCCTTTTTAGCTTCCTGATACCGCATCTGACTTTGATAAGCCCAGGCATCCTGCTCCTCACGACCAATTCCATATTGTACAGCCACATCTCCTGCATTCTTTGCCTCTGGTGGAAAATTCGGATGCCCGAGGGGAGAGACGGGATCTCTAAAAACAATTGGCCCCATCCTCTGACCCCAACGGAGCTCTGGTGGGGCAATCTGCGGAGAATGACTCATATTTTCTGCACCCACCGCCATCATAACATCCCCCTCCCTCGACCCGATCGTCCGAAAAGCTAGAATAGCACTGGTCATAGATGAACAACAGGCCCTGTCAATCGTGAGGGAAACCTGCTCCGGTGGAAGCCCTGCAAGCAAAGCCGCCTGCCGTGCACAAACATTGTTGTAAAGAGCAGCTTCTACCATCATGGTCATCCCATAGAAAATCTCATCAATCTGATTCCCCTGCAAACCCGATCGCTTCACAATCTCCTTTATCACACAGGCACCAAGTTCAATGCTTGGAACATCCCTCAGAGGACCACCAAAGGGACTAAAGGGTGTCCTCACCGCTTCAACAATTACAACATCTTTCATTTTGTTCTCCCCTCCTTACTTAAACAGAATGATTTCAGCATTTATCCTATTAAAACAGTCATTACAGCGTTGCGGGAATGGGGCTAATCGAGACCCGTTTTGCCGCGGCTTGATACTTCTCGAAGTCAGGCAAGGCATAGATGGAAAGCCTCTGCGCTGCCATGGACCTTTCAGCATAGATGGTAAGCACGTCTTCATAGGCTGAGGCGAAATCTCTTCAAGAGTCACCCAAATTTCAACAAGACTTATCACAGGCTTTCTATTAGACTATCGAATCTTTGGTGGAAACTCGGGCAGGTCTTTAAAAAGAGGGTGCTCCGTGCCATCCTTAATTCTTGCGGCATGTTTTGCCATCGCCTTACATTTCTCAAAATCTGCCAGATTAAAGACCGAGAGCCTCTGCGCCGCCAAAGACCCCTCTGCGTGTATTCTGAGAACCGACTCATATGAGGAGGCGTAATCCCTGATAAGATTGATCAGCTTAATCCTATTCTCGGGGAGTATTCCTTCTTTCCCTCCGAGGTATTTCTCCATCATCTTGCGTGTCTCCGGGTTTGGCCACTCTTTGTATGATGGGATCGTCGCAACAATACCCCCGGCGATGTCCTGCACATACTTGGTTGCCTGATGGTAATGATCAGCTCCATAGAGCTTGCTCATATTGGAGTAAATCGGATTAGGGATTACCAGGCCTGATTCAGGTTCTGTGATGCAGTGGTCACAGGCAGCCCTGCCCAAGGCCTCCGTGATCTGAGCGTACATGGCCAACCAGGTAAGCATTTCCCGAATGGCGGGGGCTCTTTCAAGGCCATTGTACTCAGCCATCAGGGCTCCCATTCCGAGAAGCATTTCATTCTCTACGGCCTGGATGGCATCAGAACTAAGCCGATGAAAATCGGCAAACACATAAGCATAATCAGCGGCAAAAGGCCACTCTCGCTTCATAAACACCCTTTCGTTTGGCACAAAAACATCATCGAAGATCACCATACTGTCGGCAAGGTATATACTGGCAGTAATCGGATGGTCAAAGAAATTGCCCACATCTTCTTCGGTGATGTCAGGTCTTGACGGGATCAACGTAATGCCTTTAGC
>CP070657.1:1918243-1922239 GCA_020355085.1 Deltaproteobacteria bacterium | reverse complement strand
CGTGGTTGCCGCCCTGATTGCCATCTTTTTAGCAGGGCTTGTGGTTTTGCGTTTTGAGCTCTTCAGCGTTCACTTGCCTGGTGATCTGTCAGAGCATTATGTGCGCGGCAAAATCGACGAAGGTCACGGACATAGTCAGGAAGAGCATGATACCCATGATGAGGAAGCTGCGCACGATGAAGATCATGCGTATGATGAAAACCACGAGCACGAAGCGGGAAATGTTGTTCGACTCGGAGAGAAGGAAAGAGAGGCGTTAGGCCTTGAACTGGCCACGGCTGGTCCGGGAAGGTTGCAGATCCAGGTGACTCTGCCTGGAGAAATCAAGCTGAATGAAGATCGCCACGCCCACATCGTGCCACGGGCGCCTGGCATCGCTCGTGAGGTATACAAATGCCTTGGAGATACTGTTCAAGCGGGGGAAATCATGGCCATACTGGAAAGCGTGGACATCGGTGCGGCCAAATTAGATTACCTTTCCAAACGCCAGCAGCTCGACTTGGCCAAAACGGATCTGACCCGTATGAAGGCGGTTCACAGGAATACAATTGGGATGCTGGACATTTTGAAGGCCTCTCCGAGGCTAGAAGAGCTCAGGCGAACGAAGTACACGGAGATGGGCGAGAACCTCAACCGGCTCATCACAGCCTATGCAGAGCTCGTCTTTGCCAAGGCAGCGTATCTTCGAGAAAAACCGCTCTACGAAAAAAAGATCTCGAGCCAGGAGGAATATCTGACCGCGGAAAGTGAATACAAAAAAGCTGAAGCTCGGTACGTTACAACGCGCGATAGCATAGCCTTTATTGTCAGGCGGTCTCTTTTGGAGGCCAGACGTGCGAGACGTGTGGCCGAGTTTGATCTGAAGGCTGCGCGGCGGCGACTGCGCATCCTGGGGCTCACGGACGCGGATATCAAGTTGCTTGCACAAAACCGAGACGACGAAGAGAAACTGTCATGGTACGCCCTCCGGGCGCCGTTCAGTGGAATGGTCATTGAGAAACACATCTCCATCGGGGAGAAACTCGCCGATGACGCGGCAGCATTCACCATCGCTGATCTGAGCTCTGTATGGGTTGATCTTAGAGTGTACCAGAAAGACCTCCCCTATGTCAAGAAGGGTCAAAAGGTGTTCATTTCAGCAGGCTCGGGTGTTCCCGATGCCACAGGGACCATTACCTGTATGATACCCATGATCGGAGAGAAAACCCGGACGGCCCTGGTAAGGCTGGTGTTGCCCAATCCCGAAGGGCACTTGAGGCCAGGTCTCTTTGTCACCGCAAAGGTATCCACCGAGGGAATCGACGTTCCCGTGTTGATTCCAAAAACGGCCACTCAGATCCTGGAGGAAAAAACCGTCGTTTTTGTCCAGACGGATGAGGGTCTCGAGGCAAGAGCAGTCTCCCTTGGAGGATCTTCTCAGACCCACGTCGAAGTCCTGGCGGGTCTGTCCCCTGGGCAGCGTTACGTGGCGAAAGGCGCCTTCGAACTTAAGGCAAAGATGGTCACCAGTGGGCTCGGCGCACATGCCGGCCATGGACATTAATGTAGGAAAAGACGAGCAGCAGGCGATTCAGAAAATCCCCGTTGTTTTAGGCAGGCATCCCTGGATTTCAAGAGGAACGAGAGAATGATTAATCAATTGATCGAGGCATCTCTCAAGGCGCGAGGCCTGATCATCATCGGCATCATAGGGGTGATAGGCTTCGGGGCGTACGAGTACACCAGGATGCCAGTCGATGCCTTTCCGGATATATCTCCCATCATGGTTCCCGTGTTTGCTGAAGCCCATGGCATGGCGCCCGAGGAGATAGAACGCCTTATTACGTACCCGATCGAGGCGGCCATGAACGGCCTGCCAGGGGTCACTGAAATAAAGTCCACATCTGCCTTTGGCATGGCCGTCATATACATTTATTTCAAAGACAATGTTGATATCTATTTTGCCCGCCAGCTCGTTGCGGAAAGACTGGCAAGCGCCATGGCGGAACTCCCTGAAATGCATGAACCCCCAACCCTTGGTCCGATATCCACCGGTCTCGGACAGATCTTCATATACTACCTTACCCTGGGGGAAAACATCGATACGGGCGGCAAGGACCCGAATACTTACCTCAGGGAAATTAACGATTGGCTCGTCAAGTTCCAGCTACAAACCGTGCCCGGCGTAACGGACATTCTTTCGATCGGCGGCCATGTCTTGCAATACCAGATCCGTGTCGACCCTTATGCCTTACACAAGTATGGTTTGTCTCTTGAGGACCTCGTAGAAACGGTGAGAGAGAACAATCGCAACGCGGGTGGTCAATTTCTGGTCCTGGGCGCCGAAGAACACCTCGTGCGTGGTATCGGCCTGCTCCAGGGAGTTGACCATATCCGCAGCATTCCCATAAAAGTCGTTGATGGTGTTCCCATAAGCATCTCAGACGTGGCCGAGGTGGCTTACGGCAATGAAATCCGAAGAGGTGTCGTCACTCGTAATGGACAACAAGAGGTGGTCTCTGGGTTGGTGCTCAAGTTGTTTGGAGAAAATACCTCCAAGGTGATCGAACAGCTCTATGAGAAGGTCCGTGAGGTACAGAAATCCCTGCCGCCTGGCGTCACACTTTTGCCCTTTTATGAACAATCCGAGTTGGTTCACCAGGCAACCTGGACTGTCAAAAAGGCCCTTGCTGCGGGGGCCGCGCTGGTCGTGTTGGTTGTCTTTGTTTTCCTGGGCAATATCAGAACCGCCTTTATCGTGACATTGTCCCTTCCATTCTGCGCCCTGATCTCCGTGATTGGAATGCGACTCTTCGGCATCTCGGCCAATCTCATGTCCCTTGGAGGCATCGCTATCGGTATCGGCATGCTGGTAGACGGCGCCATCGTCATGGTAGAAAACACCTTTCGGCACCTCAGCATTCCGGAAAATGCAGGGAAGAATAAGACCACCGTTATCCTCAATGCAGCAAAAGAGGTAAGCCGCCCTATCGTATTCTCAATTTCCATAATAGTCATTGTCTTCCTGCCCATTTTTACCCTTCAGGGTGTGGAAGGTAAGATGTTTTCCCCTATGGCCTTCACCATCTCCTTCGCCCTTATGGGATCGATCATCGTTGCTGTAGTTGCAGCGCCCGTCCTTTGCCTCTACCTCCTCAGACGGGAAGATCAGAAGGAGCTTCTGATTATGAGGAAACTAAAGGCCTTATACCGACCCATGTTGGCCTGGGCAATCCAAAGAAAAGGCATTGTGGTCACCTTTGCCCTTGCGGGGTTTTTAGCAAGCATGATCGTCCTTCCGTTTGTCGGCACAGAGTTCATACCCACTCTGGAAGAGGGTTCTATCTTCATTGGCGTCACAATGACCCCTTCAATCTCCCTGGACAAGGCGACGGCAACCGTCATGAAACTCGAAAACCGGATCATGAAATACTCGGAGGTGAAGGAAACCCTCTCCCGCATTGGCCGGCCTGAGGCTGGAACTCACCCCCACCCCGTCAATTACGCAGAAATCTACATAAGACTGAAGCCCTCAGAGGAGTGGTCTACGTACGGGAGCAAACGAGAGCTCATTGAATCCCTGAGAAGAGAGCTCTCTGCCTATCCGGGCGTGCAGTTGAATTTCACGCAGCCTATCCAAAACGCATTCGACGAACTGCTCTCAGGCATCAGGGCGCAGTTGGCGATAAAGATATTCGGGGAAGACCTGAACATCCTGAGAGAAAGGGCAAGCGACATCCATGCTGCTGTTGAAGACATCCCGGGTCTGGTTGACCTCTCGACGGAACAGAGCTTCGGGCAACCCCAGGTTCAAATCATTGCCAATCGGCCCGCCTGCGCGCGCTACGGGGTCAGAGTCAGTGAGATACTGGAGATGGTAGAACTGGCCATCGGGGGTGAGGTCATTGATAACATTTATCTCCATACCAGACGGTTTGGCATTCACTTGCGGTATCAGGAACCTTATCGGATAGATCCAGAATCCATAGGGAACTTGTTGATCCACACTCAGGATGG
>CP070657.1:1914480-1918143 GCA_020355085.1 Deltaproteobacteria bacterium | reverse complement strand
GGGAAAGAACGCGACCTGGAATTCCAAGAAGAAGCGGTTGTTGAGCGCAAGGTCAAGAAGGGTGAACCTAAGGTTGAAAAGAAAAAAAGGGCGAAGCCTAAGAGTGTTCCCGCAAGAATAATAAAACTGGGAGAAGCGCCGCTACCCGAACCAAAGGTGCATGAACCAGCCAAGGTAACGCCAGCTGAAATCGCTGTGCCTAGCGATGAAAAAGCTGAGAAGGCAAAAGGACCCAAGAGGCGAAGGAAGGAAGAGGTTGAGGATCTCACCCCCAAGAGGGAGTACCATAGGCGAAGGCGAGAGATCTTTGAACGCAAAGACCTCTATGGCGAGCGTGAGGTCGGGCTGGCAGGCAAGGCTAAACTAAAGACAAAGGGAAAGCTGGATAAAAAGAAATTCAGGCAAACGGAGATAACGACCCCCAAGGCCATTAAACGTAGGATAAAGGTTCCCAGTGTTATTAGTGTTGCTGAGTTGGCAAAGAACATGGGAGTGAAGGCAGCGGAGCTCATTAAGAAATTGTTAGAGATTGATATAAGGGTTACCCTCAATCAGACAGTTGATTTCGACTCTGCCTCATTAGTGGCGGGCGAGTTTGGATACGAACTGGAGCTCTCAACCTTCGAAGAAGAGGATTTGCTGGCAGAAGAAGCGGATAAACCTGAGGATCTTGTTTCTCGGCCGCCGGTAATTACCATAATGGGACACGTAGATCACGGTAAAACCTCACTCTTAGATTATATTAGGAAATCGAGGATTATCGATAAAGAGGCAGGTGGGATCACGCAACACATAGGAGCGTACTACGTAAACACCCCCCATGGTGATTTGGTTTTTCTTGACACACCTGGGCATGAGGCCTTCACCGCTATGAGGGCTCGCGGTGCTAAGGTGACCGATCTCATTGTGTTGGTCGTTGCTGCTGATGATGGAGTAAAGGAGCAAACCATAGAGGCCATTAACCATGCAAAAGCGGCTGACATTCCCATTATTGTTGCCGTGAACAAAATGGATAAGGCGAATGCCGATCAAGAAAAGGTTCGGAGAGAATTAACAACCTATAGTCTGGTGGCCGAGGAGTGGGGAGGCGATACGCTTTTCAGCTATGTATCGGCCAAAACAGGAGAGGGCGTAGACGGACTTCTTGAGGCAATCTTGCTTCAATCAGAGATACTTGAGTTAAAGGCAAATCCTAATAGGAGTTCGAGAGGGGTTGTCATAGAGGCGAGGCTCGACAAGAACAGGGGCCCGGTTGCAGCCGTTCTTATTCGCAATGGTACGTTGAAACAGGGCGAATTTTTTGTAAGCGGTGAGAATTACGGTAGAGTAAGGGCAATGCTTAGCGATCGGGGGCAGAAGATAAAGTCCGCATCACCCTCCACACCAGTTGAGATATACGGGATTTCAGGCGTGCCCATGGCTGGTGATGATTTTGTCGCTGTTTCTGATGAAAAGAAGGCCAAAATGATTAGCGAGCACAGGAAAACCGGTGCTCGGCCTGAAACAGCCAGAAAACAAGATGCCACCAGCCTTGATACTCTGTATGACAGGATCAAAGAGGGCAAGGTCAAGGAACTGAACATTATAGTCAAGGCCGATGTGCAGGGTTCGGTAGAGGCACTTACGGATTCTCTGACTCAACTCAGCACTGAGGAGGTCAAGCTTAAGGTCATTCATGGCGCAACAGGGGCAGTTACAGAGAGCGACGTCATGCTCGCCTCGGCGTCTGACGCCATTATTATCTGTTTTAGCGTGAGGGCCAATCCGATGGTTAGGTCACTGGCAGAGAGAGAAAAGGTTGAAATACGGTTTTTCGACGTCATCTACCAAGTTATAGAGGATATAAAGTCTGCTATGACCGGGCTTCTCGAGCCCATTTACACCGAGAATATCATCGGCCGGGCAGATGTGAAGGATATATTTCATATCTCCAAGATTGGCACTATTGCGGGATGCTATGTGACCGACGGTAAGATTGAAAGGAACGCCAAGGTACGCCTCTTACGGGACGACGTGGTCGTATTCGACGGGCAGATTGGTTCATTAAAACGTTTTAAGGACGACGCCAGAGAGGTCCTGGCGGGTTTTGAATGCGGAGTTGGAATAGACAACTATAACGACATAAAGCCTGGCGACGTGTTGGAGGTCTATGTGCTAGAGGAGACGAAGGCGGAGCTTTGATGTGGTAGTAGGTACCCTCAAGTTGTCGGTATACATCCATAATAATCACTCGCTTAAAGAGAAGCGAAAAGTTGTGAAGAGTGTTGTCGCCAAGGTTCACAACAAGTTTAATGTCTCCATTGCCGAGGTCGGGTCCAATGACAAATGGCAAATGATAGAACTGGGAATCAGCGCTGTCGGCAACGACAGAAGATTCGTGAATTCCGCTCTGGACACTATCCTCTCCTACATAGACTCACTCTACCTCGGGGAGATTGTAGATTCATCCATCGAGATCTTGAATGTGTAGCTTTTGAGACTACAATGCTGGCAGGGAACAGATCTCATCGGGTCGGGGATCAGATTTTAAAAGAGATATCGGACCTTCTTCTGAGAAAAGTCAAGGATCCAAGGCTTAAGGGGGTCACCCTTACCGACGTAAGTGTGAGTAAGGACCTCAGGCGTGCCCACGTGTACTACAGCATTTTGGGGACAGGGGAGCAGAAAAAACAGGTCCAGGAAGGATTTGAAAGCGCAAAGGGTTATATTCGCAGAGAGATAGGCGAGAGGCTGCAGTTGAGATACGTCCCGGATATGCAGTTTAGGTACGATAACTCCCTTGAATACGGACAAAAGATGGAAAGACTTTTGGAGGAACTAAGTTCCGAAAAGGATGAATAGCTAGACTGTTGTAACGTATTCGGAATAAGCAATGGGTTTGCGGACAGGGGAATGAATCGGCAGGATGGGATCATAGTAGTTGACAAGGAATCTGGGCCCAGTTCATCTAGAGTGGTTGAAACAATCAAAGGTCTCTTAGGTGCCAAGAAGGTTGGGCACGCAGGAACCTTGGATCCTTTTGCGAGTGGCGTCCTGATAATTCTCTTGAACCAGGGGACAAAATTATCGCCTTTTGTAATGGCGCAGGACAAGATCTATCGGGCCGCTCTCAGGCTTGGAATCGAAACGGACACCCAGGACATAACGGGGCGAATTATTAAAACGAGAGAGATTGGAAACCTGGATCAAGGAATCATACAGAAGAAGTCACAGGAATTCGTTGGCAGCATAAAACAGGTTCCGCCTCTTTATTCTGCCTTGCATTACAAAGGGAAGAGGGCATACGAATTGGCGCGAGATGGTGTCGATGTGGAACTGAAAGAGAGGGATGTAAGGGTTCGCTACATCGATGTCTTATCGGTTCATCTGCCGACGGTATGGATAGAGGTAGGTTGCAGTTCGGGGACCTATATTAGAACCATTGCGGCGGATTTGGGAAATAGCCTTGGTACGGGGGCCCACGTGACTTTTCTGAGGAGATTACAGAGTGGCCCGTTCCATGTGGATAATGCCTGTACCGTTACGCAGCTGGCTCAATACCGGTCTGATAGAAAGCTGGACGAGGTAATAATACCGCTAAGGGAAGCCTTGAAGGGTATGGGAGAGGTGGAAGTATCCGATGCTGTGGCAAGAAAGATCAGGTGTGGTCAAAAACCACGGAGG
>CP070657.1:1897233-1914380 GCA_020355085.1 Deltaproteobacteria bacterium | reverse complement strand
CTGCTGTACCGATTCCTCACCTGAAACATAAAGGGTCCTAAGGCCGCACTGGGACAGCTTTTGAGCTGCCTGTAAGATGAGGGTGGATTTGCCGATCCCGGGATCTCCGCCAACCAGGACGAGGGAACCCGGAACAAGGCCTCCGCCAAGGGTACGGTCGAATTCATTCAGGCCAGTCTTAAGGCGGATCTCCTTGTCTGTGGAGATGGAGTCAATGCGCTGGGGCTTATCCAGAGCAGGTTGCCGCCGTTCTCTTTCCTGCCCAATAGTTGCGGCTATCTCCTCCACAAACGAATTCCAAGCACTGCAATCGGGGCACCGGCCAAGCCATTTAGGCGCTTTGTATCCGCAGCTTTGGCAGACGAATAAGGTTTTCTGTTTAGCCATGGTAAGCTCCCACCATCATTCGTTATTCATTCCCCGCTTGCAGTTGGCCGAAAAAGGCGTGGGTCTGAGAAGCATGTGCGGATAACGAAGAACATACAACAGCGAATGTTTGATGAGTGACCTTATTCTTATTGATTAGTCCAGATTAGTCAATGTGAAAAAGCTCACGTGAGAAGGCTCAGGCCGATTGTTGTATGCTGAAAGATAAATGCCTGGCAACTTAACGGCGCTTCCGCCTTGACAAAGCGGGTTCATGATATTAGGTTTCACACTAAATACAGAAACAAGGAGGAAGAGCGGTGAGTGACATGCTACAGGTAACCGATAGCAATTTTGAGGCTGAGATCGTCAAATCCAGTATTCCGGCTGTAGTGGACTTTTGGGCGCCGTGGTGTGGACCATGCCATATGGTTAGCCCTTGGGTGGAGGAGCTTGCTCAGCAGTATGATGGGAAGATCAAGGTAGGGAAGATGAACGTTGATGAGAATATCCAGACCCCTACCCAGTACGGAATTAGGTCAATCCCTACCCTGCTCCTTTTCAAGGACGGGGAGCTGAAAGACACGATTATTGGGGCAGTCGGAAAGGCCAATATCGAAAAGGCCCTGCTTAAACTCATAGAGTAGGAGTGACACGGAGTTGGAAGGTCGGGTGAAATACAGCCTGGGTGGGCGAGTCAAGGCAACCGTTATTTTCCTGTGTGTGGTTTTTTTCATGAGCGGGTGCTCTCATTTAGGCTTCGGCAAGAAAGACAGACAGGCTTCGCCTGAACAGCTGATGAACAAAGGAATGTCTGAGTTTCGGAAGGGTGACTATAAAGAGGCCGTGGAACTCTTTCAGAAACTCAAAGACCGCTACCCCTATAGCAAGTTGGCTGTTCATGCTGAGCTGAAATTGGCTGATTCCCTGTTTAAAAGAAAGGAGTTCGAGGAAGCAGCTGAGGCATATATGGAGTTTGAGAGGCTGCACCCGAGAAACGAGGCAGTTCCCTATGTGATTTATCAGCAGGGGATGTGTCATTTTCTTAGGATGGGTAAGATCGACCGCGACCAGACCAGCACCAAGAATGCCCTGAAGGAGTTTGAAAGGCTTCAGCGGAAGTTCCCTGATGATCCATTTTCCATGATGGCCGAAAGACGCATCAGGAAATGCATAAGCAATCTCGCAGAGCATGAGTTCTATGTCGGACGATTCTATTACAAAAGCGGGCACTACATTGCGGCGTTAAAGCGATTTGAGTATCTTATCAATCACTATCCAGATGCGGGTCAGTACGAGGAAACACTTGTGTATATAAGCAAGTGCAAGCAAAAGCTGGCTGAACAAAAGGCCGATAGTTAGGCCCCGGGGCGTCCTTCCTTTACCAAAGAAACCAGAAATCAGCATCACGTATTGGTCTCTCCGGCGTGGAGAGGAGAAACAGTATTTGATTATTCCAGTCATTTGTGACATAATTTAATAATGCGATCATTCTTTAAGGTGAAGACAGCCCCAGAGGTTCTCGAGTCCCTGAAGGACATCAATCCCCTGGGGGTACAACCAGTTGGCATCACCAATGCGCTCAGCAGGGTTCTGGCACGAGACATAGTCTCAACCGAAGACATACCGGGTTTTCAAAGATCTACAGTCGATGGATATGCCCTCGATGCCAGGGATACCTTCGGTGCTAGCGAGAGTCTGCCGACTCCCCTTGTCATCGTCGGGGAGGTCAAGATGGGACAAGTGCCCGATTTCGGCATCAAGCGCGGACAGTGCGCCCTCATATCGACAGGAGGCATGCTCCCGCAAGGTGCCGATGCCGTGGTAATGGTGGAATATGCTCAGAGGATTGAGGAGACGGTTGTTGAGATCACCAGGCCCGTTTCGCCACTGGAAAACGTCATCCTTGCCGATGACGATATAAAGGAGGGACAGAAAATCCTGCACAAAGGAACCCTGCTGAGGGCGCAGGATCTGGGTGTTTTGGCGGGCCTTGGTATAGAGGCGGTGGAGGTATTCAGGAGGCCGCGGGCAGCCATTATTTCTACGGGCGAAGAGCTCGTGGATATTACCGGAAAACCCGAGCCGGGCCAGGTAAGGGACATCAATAGCTACACGGTCGGGGGGCTGTGCACCGGGCTAGGTGTAGAGCCGGTCTATCTGGGCTTAGCGGGAGATAGCTTTGGGGATTTGAAGGTGCTTCTCGAAAAGGGCCTGACAGAGGCAGATGTTATCCTCCTATCGGGGGGGAGTTCAGTAGGGGCCAAGGATATGACCCTGGACCTGTTTCTCTCTTTTGCCGGTGTGGAGCTGGTGGCCCATGGAGTCTCCATTAGCCCTGGTAAACCCACCATTATAGCACGAAAGGGAAATAAGACCTTGTGGGGCCTTCCCGGGCATCCTGTATCTGCCATGATTATCTTTGATGTCTTCCTTCGATACGTTTTCGCCAGGCTCTCCGGCCTTGCAGATCCTGGTTGCTACTCTCGGCATACGGTCGAGGCGGAGCTGGACAGAAACATAGAGTCGGCGAGTGGACGGGAGGACTATATCAGGGTGAAGCTCGTGACCGAGGATGGGAAGTTGGTGGCAAAGCCTATCTTGGGGAAAAGCGGGCTGATATCCACTATGGTTGAGGCCGACGGCATCATGAAGATTGATATCAATACAGAGGGCCTTTATCAAGGCGATATCGTAAGGGTGAGTTTATTTTGAGCGAGGTGCGGAGACAGAAGGTATACCTGAAGATGAAGGATCCGAAAGAGGCGCTGGAGATCTTTTTCGAGCACTTTCGCCCCGAGCCGATCCCTGATGCAGAGGAGGTTCCGGTTCACGATTCGCCAAGCCGGATTACCGCAGGGCCTGTTTCTGCAAAAATCTCGGCACCTCCTTTCCAGTCTGCAGCAATGGATGGGGTAGCGGTCCGTGCCGAGGATACCTATGGAGCAACAGAGCGCAACCCGAAGCGATTAAAGATAGGGCAGGAGGCACTCTGGATAAACACCGGCCAGGTGATGCCGAAAGGGAAAAACGCCGTGATAATGGTTGAGAAGCTCAACCAGATTGACGAGGGAACCATCGAAATCGAAGCGTCGGCATTCCCGTGGCAAAATATCAGAAAGATAGGGGAGGATTTCGTTGCCACGGAACTGCTTTTTCCCCAAAATCACAGGATACGGCCCTTTGATCTCGGAACGCTGATTGGAGGCGGGATTCTGCAGGTGAAGGTGAGAAGAAGGCCTCGAATGCACCTCATACGTACGGGCAGCGAATTGATAGACACCAATTCCATTTCAGATGTCTCCCTTCTTCAAAGGGGCAAGATTATCGAGTCTAACTCGGCGGTCCTCTCTCACCTTATTAGGGAGTGTGGGGCCGAACCGATGGTGGAGGATCTCGTTGAGGACGACGCCGGAAAGATAAAGAAGGCACTCCTCAGGGCTATAGATACCAAGGCAGATACGGTGATTGTGCTAGCAGGCTCATCCGCAGGGAAAAGGGATTTCACCGCCGAGGTCATAGAGGAAATCGGAGAGCTTCTGGTTCATGGCGTGACGATCATGCCCGGCAAGCCCACCATTCTTGCGGAAGTGAAGGGGAGGCCTTTTGTGGGTATTCCAGGCTACCCGGTTTCTTCCTACATTGCCTTCAACGAGTTTGTGAGACCCTTCCTCTTTAAGCTCCAGGGCTTGAATGTTCCCGAAAGGCAGTCAACAACTGTAACTGCTTCCAGGGATATTCCGTCAAAACTCGGGGTAGAAGAGTTTATTCGGGTGAATATCGGCAGGGTAGGGGAGAGGATGGTAGCTATCCCGCTTACCAGGGCAGCCGGTTCCGTCACAAGCCTCAGCAGGGCAGAGGGGATTATCAGGATTCCTTCGTTGAGTGAGGGGATAGTTGCAGGTGAAGAAACGGAGGCGAAACTCCTGGTCGATCTGGAAGAGATCGCCCGTACCGTCGTGATTATTGGAAGTCACGATATTACCCTGGATGTCCTCGCGAACGAGATGAGGGCAGCTGATATGGGTGTTAGGATAGCCAGCGGTAACGTGGGGAGCCTCGGCGGTTTGATGGCACTTCAAAAGGGGACAGCCCATGTTGCCGGCTCTCATCTCTTGGATCCTGAAACAGGTGAATACAATATCCCGTACATCAAGAGATACCTAAAGATGCCTGTCCATGTATTTAACCTTGCAGAACGGGAACAGGGCCTGATAATTCGGAAAGGAAATCCTCACAAGGTGAGCGGGATCGACGACCTTGTGAGGGGTGATCTGAGCTTTGTAAACCGGCAGCGGGGGTCAGGCACCAGGATACTGTTTGACTACAAACTTCAGGAGATGGGCATTGATCCCTCCCAGATTCAGGGCTACGACAATGAGGAATACACCCACATGAACGTGGCTGTCGCTGTACTCAACGGCGTGGCGGACGTGGGGCTTGGGATCATGGCCGCAGCCAGAGCCCTGGATTTGGACTTCATCCCTGTTCTCAAAGAGCAGTATGACTTGGTGATCCCGTCTTCTCTGGTAAATGATTCCAACATTCAGGTGCTGATCAGTGTGGCCAGATCCGAGGGATTCAAGGAAAGGGTTGAAGGGCTCGGCGGATACAATCCTGAAAGGAGCGGGGTCCTATGGAAGGTAATATGAGGATTCGGGGGCAGGCATGGGTAAGGTATACTTGAAATCGAGACAATGGCTTGTAGACGGTAAGGGAAATATGATCATGGGTGAGGGCCGGCAACGGATCTTTGAGTTGATCCAGCAGACTGGCTCGATAAACCAGACCGCCAAACTCATGAAGATGTCCTACAGAGGGGTGTGGGGAAAGATAAAAGCAACTGAAGAGCATTTGAACAAAAGGATTGTGGTAACCGAGCGAAGGCATGGCTCGCGGCTCAGTAATGAGGGAAAGAAGCTCCTTGAGGATTATGCTCGGCTGAAAAGGGAGTGCCAGAGGGGTGATGAGGAGATCTTCAAGGCTATATTTGAGGACGAGTAGGAGGCGTTAGGTGAAGGCAGTTGGTATCGTTGGGTTTAAGAAAAGCGGGAAGACCACGTTGATCATGAGGCTGTCTCAGGAACTTTCAGCCAGGGGGTACAAGGTTGCCGCCATTAAGCATACCCCCTTGCATATGTCTTTTCCCGAAACCGATTCGTCAAAATTCAAGGAACATGCCTCTTTCGTAGCTGCGATTGGTGAAGAGGAGACAGAGATAATCATCAAAGGGGAAAAGCGGATCGAAGACATCCTGGCCTACTGTGACAGTGATATTGTGCTCATAGAGGGCTTCAAAAGGGAGAAAACCTTCCCGAAGATTGTGTGTGTAAAGGATGAGGCTGACAAGAACGAGCTGTTCGACGGCTTGCAGCTTTTTACCGCTGGCTTCGATGGAGGTGGTGCCGATTTTTCCATAACAAAAGATGACCATATTAAGGAGATGGCCAGTATCATCATCGAAAGGGCCTTCAGGCTGCCCGGTTTGAATTGCGCTGATTGCGGTTACCAGAACTGCTATGAGCTGGCCAAGGAGATAGTTAAGGGAAAGACTACCGCGGACGCATGCGTTTCCTTACATCCTCCAATCTCTATCCAGGTGAACGGGAGCGGCCTTGCGTTGAATACATTTACCGCACATCTTTTCAAGACAACTGTCCTGGCCATGGTGTCTGCCCTGAAAGGGGCTAGAAAGGGCCCTGTCGAGATAAAGATACCTTGATTTAAGTGCCTAAAATGATAAGTGCCTAAAGTGCCTAGAATTGGGGAAAAGTGGATTGGTGAGAGATGGAAGAAGTATCAGGCAACCAGCAGAGAAAACACGCATTAGTTGACCGGTTCGGCAGAAAGATCAATTACCTCAGGATATCCATTACTGATAGGTGCAACCTGCGCTGTATCTACTGTATGCCGCCTTTCGGAGAGAGAAAAGTGCGGCATAAGGACATCTTGCGCTACGAGGAGCTGCTTCGTATTGCGAGGATTGCCATAGCATTAGGCATTACCAAGATCAGGCTGACCGGAGGAGAACCGCTTGTCCGGAAGGGAGTGGATGAGTTCATACCGATGCTAACCGCTCTCGAGGGCCTTATGGATGTCTCCATTACCACCAACGGGGTTCTCCTGAAACAAAACCTGGAGATGCTCAAGGCCGCAGGTATCAAGAGGCTCAACATAAGCATTGACAGCCTTGACAGGAGGAAGTTCGAAAGAATTACCCGGTTTGACTATCTCGACAAGGTTTGGGAGGGAATAGAAAGGGCCAGGGATATGGGATTTCATCCTATAAAACTCAATGTGGTCATGATGAAGGGAGTCAATGACGGCGAGATCCTGGATTTTGGTCGCCTTGCCCTGGAACAGCCCTATCATTTAAGGTTTATCGAATGTATGCCAATCGGCCTTGAGACCAACAGCCTGGCGTTTGTCGCGAACCAAGAGGTAGAAAAGGCCCTCGTTGACGCCTTTGGGCCACTAATCCCTGTTTCGAGGGGACCGTATGACGGCCCTGCCGAGCGGTTCAGATTTGAGCACGGCAAGGGAGAGATCGGTTTTGTAAGTGCGATCAGTCATTCCTTTTGTCATGATTGCAGCAGGCTCCGGCTTACTGCCAACGGTATGTTGCTGCCATGCCTCCTTTCAGACACGGAGGTCAGTATCAAAGATCCATTGAGGAGAGGGTGTCTGGACGGTGAGTTGATCGAGGTGTTTAGAAAGGCGGTAAGACTGAAACCTGAATGCCATCCACTGAATGGGCAAAACAATCAGAAGGTCCACCGAAAGATGTGTTCGGTAGGGGGGTGAATGAAGGTTTGCGTATTACGGGTTACGGGTTTCGAGTTAAAAACCCGTAACCCGTAATAATTCTAACATTATAGTTGCTGCAATAAAACAGCTCCCTCTTTTTCCGCAACGGACAGCCTATGCGCTGCATCCCTTTTCTTCAGTATGCTCACGTCATCGACCATAACGTAATCCACTGCCTTTTCGTCGCAGAACCTGACGCACTGAGGCTCACCGTCGCAGAGATCGCACTTGAACACCTTTCTGCCGATCACATCAAAACTCATAGCGCCAAAGGGACAAGCAGATACGCAGGCACGGCAACCGATGCAGACGTCATAGTCTATAATCATCCGGACCAATACCTCATCTCGGGAGATGGCCTTCACCGGACACACATTCATGCAGGGTGCGTCCTCGCACTGCTGACACGACATTGGTATATACAGGCCTTCAGCCTCCCACTTTATCACCCTTATACGGCTTCGGGAGGGATTAGACACGCCTTCGTGCATCACCGAGCACACGAGTTCGCACAGCCGGCAGCCGGTGCATTTTTCGTAGTTTACTACCAAGGCTCTTCCTGTTGATGCCATTAATTCGCTCCTTTCACCTAAATTACACCAAGTGGGATGGTTCCTTATTTATACCGAGCCTCTTCAGAGTCTCTGGTGTAGGAACACCGTTTTCGTCCCAGCCATGGTGTTCGTAGAATTCGTCAATCATCTTCTTGAACTTATCTCGATCTATCGTTTTACCAATGACTTCGGGTGCACCGCGCCTGCAGGGTTCATCGAAGTAGCGATGATTAAGCGTATCGCCCTTTTTGAGATCTTCTCGCGTTAACCCCTCCCTGAGGTTGAATAGTCGCTCCATGTTGTTGCATCTTTCCGCTACGTCCCAGATCTCCTTGGGCGACATTTCGAGTCCGGTGTTGTAGTAGAGCACCTTAGACCAATCCTCGAAATTGGGAAGGGTAGCCCCCAGGAACGTGGTGTGATACTTGCAGATGCCAAGGCAGTCTACCCCCATATAGCAGTTCTCCTGCCAGAATACCTGCCACGGCTTACCGACATATGAGGTATGTTCTGAGCTCAACGGTCCATCGTAGGGTACGGGACTGCTGTATATCTTCCTCAGAACCTCCTCGGGCAAATGGTAGAGGTCGATGGCGGGCCGGCTCCTCAGGTGATCAGAACCCCTGGAGGCGGTAGCGATGTTCAGGGCGAGCGCAGGAGTTGCTCTCTCGTCTGAGTGCAAGTTCTGCATTCCCTTGACCTGAATGAGATAGTCAAAGGAATTCTTGCCTATTTTCTCAGCAGCTCGTATTCCTCCCTCGGCCAAGGTATCGCCGAGCCAACCTTTCCTATAACAGATGCGGTCGATCATCTCGAGAAGTGCTTCATCGTTACCGAACCTGAGATCCAGACCATCGGTATCTTTGCTGGTAAGAATTCCCAACTCATAGAGCTCCATTGCCCAGGAGATGAGGCTTCCAATCTCCAGGTTATCCACGCCATATTGATCTACCAGGTGATTAGCGGTTAGAAGCGTTACCGCATTTTTGCAATCCGGCTCCGAACAAAAGGCGCCTTGCGAGGTGTATTCCGGACCCTCATCATATCTTCCGGCATAAGGGCCAGAAGGGATTTTGTACTGGGCCCGGCAGTGTACCTGGCAGCCGAAGCACCCGGTCATATGATACGGCCCCATCGTCTCCTCGGCGATTTCATCAATATGCTCTGGCTCGATATCGTCTGCATACTCGCACTGGTTGTACTGGAAGTTCCTGGTCCGTATCCCGCCCCAGGAATTGGTTGCCCCCCAGATAAAGGGTGTGCCTAAGGTTCCCTGGGTTTGATTGACCTTCGCGCTTGTGATTTGTTCGATGAATCGCTTATTGAACTCCAAGGCTTCCATGGGATGGGCTATCTTTATGTCCATGGTCCCCCTGGCAGCTACCGCCTTAAGGTTCTTCGATCCCATAACGGCACCCATCCCGGTTCTGCCGGCCGAGTTTTTGATGCCTGTCATGACATTGGCATACCGAACCAGATTTTCGCCGGCCGGGCCGCACACGGCACATTTGACCTCCTGATCGTTGAGTTCTTTTCTGATGGCCCATTGGGTTTCGGTAACCGATTTCCCCCAGATATGACTGGCATCCCGTATCTCTATTTCCCCATTGTGAATCCAGATGTACACCGGATTTTTGGCCTTTCCCTTTATTACCAGATGGTGAAAACCGGCCCAGGCAAGCTCAGGGGTAAAGAACCCTCCCATATTTGCACTGCCGAGCATTTCGGTAAGCGGTGATTTGGCCATAACGTGACATCTGGAAGTTGCCGAAGCAGGGGTTGCGGTCAGAATGCCACCGCTGATCATGAGCGCGTTTTTCGGGCCCAGGGGATCAATACCCTTCTCTGTATGGTTATAGAGTAAATATGCATCCAGTCCTCTTCCGCCGAGGAATTTCTTCCGTACCTCAAGGGGGATGGGCTTTGTTTCGATCTTGCCCGTGGTAAGATCGATATACGCAATCTTTCTATTCAACGGCATATTACTTCTCCTCCCTTTTTGCTACTGCCTCTTCAGCTATTCTTCGATTCACGTCCCACACCGGTCCCCGTATCCGCGGAAAATCCGGTCGAATCCAATGTACGCGGAATTCCATAGCACAGACCGGACACTTGACCGTTTTGTCTCCAGCCTGTGGCTGAAGCCTCCCCATGCAACTCGGATTATGACATCTGAATTTGCCGTAGGTCCTGGTTTGACGAAGACTTTCGGCAGTTGACAAATTATCCTTTTCTGTTGCCATACAATCCTCCTTTCTGCTTGCGGGCAGTCCCTAAACGAAGCGCAGGCACGCTCAACATCGCTGACCCACGCGCCATCGTCTTTTCAAGTAGTTCATTATCATGAACTGCACACTAAATAGATCATACGGCATTAGATTTCTATGTCAAGAGGAAAAATGGTTTTTTTGTAAGATTATTAAGCTCTTATTATGTCAATACTGACATAATAAAGTATTGACAAATCATGTGAAGAAGGTGTACACTGTTGAAAAAAAGTTCATTATGGTGAACAATGTCTACAACGTATCAAGCCCCTGCGGTGAAAAAAGCGTTCGAGGTGCTCCAACTTATCGCCAGCACTGATCGAGAAATGGGGATCAGCGAACTGGCTAAGAGCCTGGGGATAAGCAAAGGCACCGTCCATGGGATAACCTCTGCCCTCGAAGAGGTAGGTGTTATCATTAGAAACCCCTTTACCAAGAAATACAACCTCGGCTACACCCTCATTGATTTGGGGAAAAAAGGGATCTCCAAAATCCCGCTGAGAGAAGCAGCGCGCAGGCATATGGAGAGGCTTGTCGAAGAGACCGATGAGACTATTTTCATAGGGATTCTGCGGGACGATCACATCTTCATCGTGGATGTGGCGGAGAGCAATAAGGAGTTGAAGATCACCTCCCCGAGCGGTACCAAGCTATCTCTGACTGCCGGTGCGGCTGCGAAGGTGTTTCTAGCGTATACGGACGAAAAAAGGGCCCTGGAATATCTGCGCACCAAGGGCCTGCCTAAGTATACCGAAAACTCCATAACGGATCTCGATGCCTACCTAGAGGAGATAAGAAAGGTCAGGAAACAGGGATTTGCCACTGATCGTGAGGAGTATCTTCAAGGTGTGAATGCGGTGGCAGCCCTGATTCGAAGCCACGGCCCTTTTTTGGCTGCAATCTGGGTTGTGGGCTTCTCATCTTCAATCACCGAGAACAGGATGGAGTACATAATAGGCAGGACCGTTGCAGCTGCAGGAGCCATTTCGCAGGATCTGGAGGTCAGGGAGCAGGGGCAGATCTGATGTATCGGCAACGTGGAAATCCTACAGGGTAGAGGATTTTTGGGCTGGAGCGGCCGTATCTGAAATGGCGTCTTGTTGATGGCCGATTAAAGTTGACTCAAACTCCTTTTTGAGCGGTCTTTGCCAGGGAGAAAGCTTGTAGTAGACTTCCGCAATGGTAATCTTTTTGCACTGAGGGCAAAACCGCAAGTAGTCATCCGTAATGGTCTGCCCAACCTTCTCCAGTTGGGGCGTCGGGGCAAACAGGGCACCACATCGCTCGCAGGCCTTGAGTTCTACTGAACGGATTTCCTTTTTGGGAACTATCTGGAAAAACAGCCGGGCGCTGATCTCATGCCGCAATGCTGCCGCACCTTCGGGGCACGTGCCTACACAGGCCCCGCAACAGATGCACTGGTAGTGAGAGTAAGTGAAGATTCGGTGGTCTTTTCGGTCTGTGGACTCGAGGGTGTTGGTAGGGCAGGCGATTTCGCAGGCAGCACACCCAGTGCATGTTCTCACATTGAGCCGGGTTCTGCAGAACAGGAAGGCCGCCATAATGATCATTGCCTCTGCGCTGAGCACGTGAATGGTACGCATATTGTCTCCCAAGAACGCAATGGAGTCCATCGTGCCATGGGTGAGGAAATAGCCGGTCAGAAACGGCAGTGCCGTGAGTATCACTATAACGTAGTCAGATGCTGAAGTGGCAAGGCGAACATCTTTTAGCACGATATGCCTCACGAGGAAATAGAGAGCAAAGGTCAGCACTATCAGGGTCATCCAATCGGCCCATGCATCGGGCAGCGGTGTCCAGTCCCACTCAAATCGCGATTCCGCCCACAGCACGATGTGCCCGGATAGCCATATGGGCACGACAAAAAGGCACACGTGGAACACATACCGTAGCGCCCCATAAAGGGGTTTCTTGATTACCGCCATATGAAACGGCACGAAGAGGCGGCCGAAGGTGGCAGGGATATAGCCCCACCGAAAACGCCTATCACTGCTATTTGCAGCAATTTGGTATACAAAAAAGCCGAGCCTGATGATAATCGCAACGATGAATAGTAAGAAAACAATCCACAGCAAAGGGCCTTCAGCAAAGTAACCGAAATCCATCTTAAGCTATCCTCCTTCTGAACAGTTGAATGTCCGCGCGATACCCGTAAAACGCCCTCCTGCCTCACGAGATCGAACTAGGTATTTTAGGCTATTGGCGTTTCCTCAAGATCCTTTTATCCCCGATCCTGACCGTTAGCTGGATCTTGTCAAAGTATTCTATGAGGGGAATGGTATATTTCCTGGAAACACCGGTGATCTCCTTTAACTCAGGGGTAGTTATCTCGCCCTTACTTCTGACAAAATCGATCAGCCGGTCCCTGAGGGCCTCTATTGCCTTTTTATGAAAATAGAGATCCTCCTTTACTTTGATAAGGATTCCATCCTTGACCATGATCTAGAGCAGGTCCTTTGCTCCTCGATCTATCTTCTTTTTGTCCAGATCCCTGAAGTATGGTGGCTCAAGACCGCTCTTGAGATAAACCCCTTCAATCTCACGGCGCAACTCCTCCTGATCTTCCAGGAGTTCGATTCTGTGCTCCTTGAGGCGGATCGTATCTTTCTCCCTGACGATAGCAGCCTCCTGTATCAAGTCATCAATCACCTGATTGAAGAGTTTTTCCTTCATGTTACCGCCCATCTTGGACCTTAATTCCTCTTTGAGAAGACCTTTCTTTAAAGGAAAACGCTTGTGATAATCGGCAAGGATAGACAGGATCTCGTCTTTAGCCATGCCGTAGAATTGAGAGTGTACAAATACCTCGTTCTCTATCTCGGATTGAATGATGGCAGCATCCGATAGGAGCTCATTAATAAGCGGGTCAAGTTCCTTCCTGCTGTGATTGGTGAGAAAACAAAGATCCGCTCTGCTGAGACCCTGAAGCCGGCTGCCTTTTATGAACTGCTCAGCAATTTGTTTGTCCGAGCCCTCGCTGAAGATGGTGAGCTCTTGTGTCGTGTCCTTTGAGAACCTCCTTTTCTTGGTGGGAAGGGGGTTCAGGACCAACCCTCCACCGATGGCTCTAATGGGGGAATAACTCCTGATGACAAACCTATCTTTCGCGAGAACCACCGTCGGTTTTTCAAGGCGAAATTGTGCGAAGCAGGCCTCGCCCGGGGAAAGCTCTTCTTTGTCCAATAGAATAACGGTGGAAATTATTTCGGCGGTCCCGCAGTGAAATCTCACCTTGGCCCTGTTCTTGAGCTTTTTCGGAGCACTCTCGAGGTAGTCGAGAACGGCATCTACCATGTAAGTAGGTCTGAGGGAGTCTTTTTGCGCCACCACATCACCCCTGGTAAGGGTTTCCTTTTCCAGACCTTGAAGATTGATGGCAGTCCTCAGGCCGGCGCTCACCGAAGGTACCTCTCGGTGATGCACCTGAATGCCTCTTACCTTGCTCTTGATGCCTTTCGGATAAACAGTCACCTCGTTGCCTATCTCGATATGACCGGAAATGGTTGTGCCGGTGACAACCGTGCCAAAGCCCTTCATAGTGAAGACCCGGTCGACGGGAAGCCTGAAGAAGCTTCCAGATTCCCTCTCCGGAACCTTTTGGGTAAGCTCGTCCAGTGTTGCAAGCAGTTCTTCGATGCCCTCTCCCGTTTCGGAGGAAACCTCTACCACCGGAGCATCTTGCAGAAACGTGCCCGCAAGAAATGCGGATATGTCGTCCCTCACTAGGTCAAGCCATTCTTTATCTACCAGATCTATTTTCGTTATGATCACCAGCCCATGGGTGATTCTCAGAAGTGTGCAGATTTCAAGGTGCTCTCGTGTTTGGGGCATAACGCCTTCATCGGCTGCGATGATAAGCGCCACCACGTCAATCCCCGTTGCACCGGCTACCATGTTCTTCACGAACTTTTCGTGGCCGGGCACATCCACTATGCCGACAGTGATCCCGTTTGGCAGCAAAAGATGGGCAAAGCCCAGCTCAATGGTGATACCTCTGAGTTTTTCCTCCTTGAGCCTATCCGTATCGATACCGGTGAGTGCCTTGACGAGGGCGGTTTTTCCGTGATCTATATGCCCGGCCGTGCCAAGAATAATCTGCTTCATTGATTCCTCGTTTCTCTTGCCGCTGCTGAGATGCTAAACTAAAGGGAAGTGAATGCCTTGTCAAGAAACTGTTTGATGAGGGCGAAATTTACCCGGACAATTTGATTGACGTATAGCGGGCTTTCTGCTAAATTCCATCCAAAATACTCCCCGGTAGCTCAGTTGGTAGAGCGGGTGGCTGTTAACCACTTAGTCGGCGGTTCGAGTCCGTCCCGGGGAGCCAGAAGTGGTATATAGCCCGTTGTTCACGAACGGGCCTTTTCATTTCGTGATCCCATGCCCTGTTTCGTTTACATATTACAAAGCAAAACGAATTACAGGTATTACTGCGGTCAGACAAGCGATATCCAGCGGCGACTAAGACAACATAATGACCCAGAATACCGCCTGTCCAAGACTACTAAAAGATTCCAAGGACCTTGGGTATTGGTTTGGTCTCAAGAGTGCCCTGACCGAAGTACAGCAATGAAATTGGAAAAGAGTATCAAGAAAAGAGGTATCGTCCGTTATCTGGAGGAAGCTCAGCTGGTAGAGTCCCGCTTTTAGCGGGATTAACCACTTAGTCGGCGGTTCGAGTCCGTCCCGGGGAGCCATTTCGACTCAAAAGGGCACTGGTGGTGCCCCTTTTTGCTCGCGGAAGGTCTCTTTTGAGAAGCCTTCGCATTGGTAGAGAAGATCTATGTCTGGCTAGTCATATGGTCTTCGTCTGAAATTGGGTAATCTACATATCGACATGACCGCAGATCCGGATCAGCGGTAAAAAGACCATTGCTCTGACAAGGCTCGTCGAACTGCCAAAATCGCACTGCCACTTGCGCTGGTCAACGCAGAATGCTTTCCACAACCGCAGCAATCCCCAACCCGCCCCCGCCGCAGATCGTCTCCAGTCCGTAATGGGAACCTCTCCGTTTCATCTCATGCAGTAACGTGACCAATCGCATGGCACCGGTCGCAGCGATGGGGTGTCCGAGGGAGATACCCGAGCCGTTAACATTGATCTTGGTATCGAAGCCTTTCTGCTTCATGCCCATGAGCCTAGCATCGGCCAGGGTCTGCACGGCAAAGGCCTCTTGGATTTCAATCAGGTCTATATCGGCAATGGTGACTCCGGCCTTGTTGAGGGCCTTGTCCACTGCCGCAGGTACCGCAGGATAGGTAAGGGTGGGATCGGCCCCTGCAATGGCACATGACCTGAAAGCGGCCATGGGCTCTAGGTCCAGCTCCTTGGCCTTGGTCTCGCTCATGAGCACCATTGCAGCTGCCCCATCGTTTTCGGTTGATGAATTACCGGCGGTGCATACCCCATCCGGGTAAACGGGGCGTAATTTCGCAAGCCTCTCTAGCGTTGTATCCCTCCGGGGCGGCTCATCGGTTGTGAAGGGCACCGGCTCGCCCTTTCTTTGCGGAATAGGGATGGGCACGATCTCATCGGTGAAGGTGCCGGCGTCGATGGCGGCAATTGCCTTCTGGTGGCTTCTGAGGGCCCATGCATCTGCCTCCTGACGGGAGATCTTTTCCTTCTTGGCCGCCGTTTCCGCCCAGGTCATCATGGAGTTGAGCTCACCATATCTTTCAATGGGCTGGGACATGACCCTCGCTCGCTGAATCCGGTCATACAGGGGTATCCCCCACATGGAAAGGGCGCCATGTCCCCGAGGCATAAAGCCCCATTTTCCGTCGGTCTTTCCCCCCAGGCCCCATTTCGTATCTCCCGGGATGTAGAGCTCGGCCTGGCTCATGCTCTCCATGCCCCCGGCAACGATAATATCGGCGTTGCCGGTTTGGATCTTCATGACACCGAAGAATATGGCATCCAAACCGGAGCAGCAGCGACGGTCTAAGGTTACGCCCGGGACTTCATGGGGCCAGCCTGCCTCCAGAAGAGCCATCCTCGCACCGTTGGCACATTCGCCGTTCTGATAGGACTGGCCCATGATCACATCATCGATCCAGGCTGGTTTAATACCTGCCCTGGTGATCAGCTCATTGAGAACGAGACTGGTGAGTTTGTATACGGGAATATCCTTGAGTGCGCCCCCGTATGAACCGATGGGGGTACGTACGCCCGCTATGATGTGAACGGTTTCCAACCCAGCTATCCTTTCCTTGTGCTTTCCCATGTCATGTTCCTTTGTATTCAGGTTTTCTCTTTTCGATAAATGCCCGGGCGCCTTCTTTCATATCCTCAGTGGCAGTAAGGGCTGCCCAGAAATCAGATTCAAGCTCGAGGCCGGCAGCGAGGGGAAGATCCCGGGTTCTATTGAGCACCTTTTTCGCCGCCGCAATAGCCAGGGGGCCTTTTTTCATGATCGTGGCTGCCAGGTCCATGGCAGCCTCCATGAGGTCAGTGTCGGGGACTACTTTTTCAATTAAACCATATTTGAGGGCCTCATGGGCGTCGATCATCGCTCCCGTGTAGGTCAGCTCCTTGAGTTTGCCGAGCGGTACATAGGAGCGTGCTCGCTGGGTGCCACCGTTTCCCGGGAATACTGATAGGTTTACTTCAGGAAAACCGAATTTGGCGCTCTCAGTGGCATACCGAATGTCACAGCACAGGGCCAGCTCAAGGCCCCCACCTAAACAGAAGCCGTGGATTGCTGCGATGACCGGCCACTGGAAGTTTTCAACAATACCGTAGAGTTCATGGCTCCTGGTTAAACGCCTCTTGGCCGTTTCAGGGGTTAGCTCCAGGAATGCCTTGATATCAGCGCCTGCGGCAAAGGCCTTCTCACCGGCTCCTTTCAGTATAACCACCCTGATGTCCTTTCGACGTTCATCGAGGTCCATAAAAGCTTTCCCGATGGCCTCCTTGGTGGCAACATCCAAGGCATTCATGGGAGGATGATCGATGGTGACGGTAGCCACCAGGTCCTTAATTGCATAGTGTGCCAGTTTGTGACCCATCTAGCCCTCCTTGCGGCTCCCATCTTCGTTGTACTCATACCATCCCTTGCCGGTTTTGCGGCCAAGGTTCCCGGCTTTCACCTTGTGCCGCAAGATGGCCGGGGGGTACCAGTAGGGATCTTTG
>CP070657.1:1894600-1897133 GCA_020355085.1 Deltaproteobacteria bacterium | reverse complement strand
GGCGGCTGTCTGCCTATGTTGATCCAGATGCCCGTTTTCTTCGCCTTTTATCGGATCTTGCCTAATTCTATAGAGTTACGGCATGCCCCCTTCATTCTCTGGATTAACGATCTCTCTGCACCTGAACGGCTGTTTTCACTTCCCTTTAAGATTCCTTTAATGGCACCGCCTTACGGCATACCTGTTCTCACGCTCCTTATGGGGGCATCCATGTTCCTTCAACAGAAAATGACGCCAACGCCGGGGGACCCGTCCCAGGCCAAGATGATGATGATGCTCCCGATCGTTTTCACGTTCCTATTTATAAACTTCCCCTCAGGCCTGGTGCTCTATTGGCTCGTTAACAACCTGCTCTCAATCGCTCAACAATACAGGATCAATCGAAAAATCGGTTAATCACAGGAGGAGATTGCATGTCGTCCATCGAAATAGAAGCGAAAACTACCGAAGAGGCTATCAAGAAGGCTTGCGAACATCTGCACGCCAGCGAACAAGACCTGGATATAGAGGTCTTGGAAAGCAGGTCTGCTGGGATCTTTGGTTTGGTCGGCAACAAGAAGGCTCGGATCAGGGTGACAATAAAGACCGATAGTTCCATGGTGCTTGCTCAGGAAATCCTAGAGAGAATCACCTCGCTCATGTCATTGGATTCTAAGGTATCTGCCAGCAAAAAAGATGATGACATCCTCTTGAATATTGAAGGTGACCACGCCGGAATACTTATCGGATATAAGGGTAGAACCTTAGACGCGTTAGAGTTCATCGTGAATAAGGCTGTCAATAAGACTGCTCAGAAAAAGGTTCGGGTGATCCTTGACTCCGAGAATTACAAGCAAAGACGGGAGGACGCCTTACAGAGGCGGGCCTTGAAGCTGGGAGAACAGGCTAAGAGAACGGGAAAAGCGATTACCATTGACGCACTAAATCCCCACGACAGAAGGATTATCCATCTCGCCCTCAAAGGAGACCCTCAGGTTCAAACGAGAAGCGACGGCGAGGGACTGCTGAAGAAGGTGCATATCATCCCAAACAGAAAGAAGACGAATGAAAACCAAAGTGACTAATCGTGAGCTTACCGTTTCGTTATGGATTCCAAAGAGGAGACCATTGCTGCTATAGCGACACCTCCAGGGGTGGGCGGTATAGGAATCATACGGATTAGCGGTTATAATGCCGAAAATATCGCGAAAAAGGTCTTTCGATCGAAGCGACCCATCAACACCTTGAGGGGTTTTCGTCTCTACCTAGGCCATATCATCGACCCCAAATCAGGCATCACCATCGATGAGGTCCTTCTCTCTCTAATGCGTGCCCCGCGCTCTTATACCCGCGAAGACGTGGTTGAGATCAATTCGCACAGTGGTTACACAATACTGTCAACCATACTTGAAATTGTCCTTCAGGCGGGTGCTCGTCTAGCAAGACCGGGAGAGTTTACCCTCAGGGCATTCATGAACGGAAGGATCGATTTAACCCAGGCTGAGGCCATAGTAGACCTTATCAATGCCAAAGGGGACACCTCGATACAGTTGGCGGCCCGTCAATTGACCGGGGGCCTTGGGAAAAGGATAGCGGGACTCAGACAGGTTCTTATCCGTATCCTCGCTCAGATAGAGGCCTCACTGGATTTCCCGGATGAGGAATCCACCGCGCCAGATAGATCCTACCTAAAAGTCCAGATTACCGACACTGCCCTGAAGCCCGTTGAAGAACTCCTTAATGCCTGTGCTCAAAGGAAGGTATGGCATGAAGGGTTTGAAGTGGTTATTATTGGCCGAGTTAATGTGGGTAAATCCAGCATCCTTAACAGGCTCTCACAAAAAGAGAAGGCCATTGTAACACCTATCCCCGGAACGACCCGAGATGTACTTGAAGCTATGGTTTCGATCCAAGGCCTCCCTGTAAAACTGATAGACACAGCAGGTATGCGAGAGGTTAAAGGGAAGATCGAAAAGAAGGGTGTGGAATTAACAGAAAACCACCTTGCCTTGGCTGACATTACCATGCTGGTGATTGATAGAAGCAGACCTCTCAACCGGCACGACATAGACCTTATAAGGAAAGTAGATAGTCACAACACTGTCCTGGTTATTAATAAGATCGATCTTCCAGGGCGAGTAGGTAAGAAGAAGCTCGATACCCTTATTCACGGCCTTACCAAAGTAGAGGTCTCAGCCCTAACGGGAGAAGGGTTTCCCGGGTTATTGCAAGCGATATATAACAAGATCATGAGTAAGACAACGGCCCTCACTCCAGCACCCGTCGTTCCAAACGTAAGACATAAAATGCTCTTAACTAAAGCCAGCAATCACCTTAACGATGCATCAAGGAACTTGCTTTCTGGCTCCCCCTTAGAACTCGTTGCAACGGATTTGATGTGGGCGTTACATGCCCTTGATGAAATAACGGGAAATAAGATCGATGACGAGATCCTTGATGCTGTATTTAGTGACTTTTGTTTAGGTAAGTAGCTGCTGAAACCCGTTTTCGCGGAAGCCACCTTCCATCCGCGGAAATAAGCACAACCGATTAT
>CP070657.1:1891291-1894500 GCA_020355085.1 Deltaproteobacteria bacterium | reverse complement strand
GTAGGAATTGATTCGCGGGATAGCTATGTATCCGTTGAGGGTTGGACGGAAGCGACGGGCACTTCAGCTATCGATCTCGGCAAGAGGTGCAAGCGTTTTGGGATCGCGGCTATTATCTACACGGACATAAAGAGCGACGGAATGAAAAGAGGCCCAAATATTGTCGCCATACGAGAATTTGCTAAGAATGTGGATATACCGGTTATCGCGGCTGGCGGAATTGGGTCGATTCAGGATGTAGAGAATGTGCTCGAGCTTGAAGTATTTGGAGTAAACGGGATGATAATCGGAAGGGCTCTTTACGACGGGTCTATTTCATTAGAAAAAGCGATTGATGTAATAAAAGGAAAGGATAGAAGAAAAAAGGAAAAATAGAAATTGGTTGTTGACTTTTGGCTTTGAAGTTTTAAACTATAAGTTTAATTAAAGTAAGGACTTCTTACATGAGCCTCTACGATGATATTGTCCAGGATATGACAACCTCGATAAAGGGTAAGGATACAGGAAGACTAGCGGTTCTGAGGGGGCTCAAGGCTGCAATAAAAAATAAGCAGGTCGAGTTGCGCCAAGAACTGGATGACAATCAGATCCGGGGGGTGATATCTTCGGAGATTAAGAAAAGAAAGGAAGCAATTGAGCAGTTCAACCGGGGTTCGCGGCCTGATCTTGTAGACAAGGAGGAGACTGAATTAAAGATCCTGTCAGGCTATCTTCCACCCCAGCTATCTGGTGAAGAAATCAAGGAAATACTTGCAAGCGTAATCGAAGAGCTCTCGGCCAGCGGCCCAAAGGATTTGGGAAGAGTAATGAAATCCGCCATGCCCAAGTTGGCCGGGAGGGCAGATGGTCGTGAGGTTAATCAGTTAGCCCGGGAGTTATTGAGTTAAACAGCAACGGTCGTAATCCTTTATAGCCCGTATGATAGAATACTCGTTAAGAGTACTTGAATACTACCGGCTTATCGAAATCCTGTCGGAATACGCCGCTTCGCCCCTGGGGCGTTTTCATTGCCTGTCGCTTAGGCCGCTCAAAGAGCTTAATGCCATTCATGCCGAGCAGAAGCTGACTTCGGAGATGAAGGAGCTTCTCTTGGTTAAGGGTTTTGTCCCCTTATCCGACCTCAGTGACCTCAGGCCAGTCCTCACCAAAGCCGGTATAAAAGGGGGCTTTCTCGAGCCTGCACAACTTCTCTCTATTCATAATCTGCTGAAGACGTCTCGCCGCACAAAAACGTGGATAAGGGATTCGAGGGATCTATGTCCCTGTTTGGCCGATATAGTAGATGATATTCCCGACACTGCCAATCTTTCCAAAGAAATCGAGAGATCGATAACCGAAGATAGTGGAGTATCCGATCGGGCAAGCCCGTTACTTGCTTCGCTCAGATCGCAAAGGGCAGCTTTACGGAGGGCATTGGAAAAAACACTGGGTAAAATCATAGAACGGCTTGAATTTACGGAAGAAAGCCTTATATCAGTAAGGGATGGGCGGTACGTTGTCTCGGTAAGGTCTGACAAGAAGAACTCCTTGCAAGGGATTGTGCATGGGTATTCCAAGACTCATTCCACGTGCTTCACCGAACCCTTGGCGGTGGTAGAAGAGAATAACCGCCTGGTTGAAATAAATGAAAGGGAAAAAGAGGAGGAGCGAAGGGTACTGGAATGGCTTACCGGTCTCGTGCATGAATCCTCATCGGAGATCCTGGCGTGTTTAGAGATAGCAGGAAGGATTGACTGTCTCTTTGCCAAAGCGGAATTCAGCAGAGCCGTAAATGGAATTAGCCCTATTCTCTCTTCTGAAAAGGTTATATATCTGTCAGATGCTGTAAATCCCATATTGGTTTCTCTCTATCTCGAATCGAAGAAGGGTAGTACAGGCCTGGAGGCGGAAGAGGTTGTTCCCATAAGTATCCGTTTGGACGACGAAAAGAGGATTCTCATTATTTCGGGCCCTAACAGGGGTGGCAAAACGGTGGCCCTGAAGACAATTGGCCTTTTGGCACTTATGACCCAAGCCGGCATCCATATTCCCGCTGTAGAAGGAACCACAATGGGAGTTTTCGACAATGTGCTGGCAGAGATTGGCGACGAGCAGGATATAGGTACGGGTTTGAGTACCTTTTCGGCCCGTGTGGAGCATTTTAAGGAGATTGTTGGTACGGCCAGTAAAAACTCCCTGGTAATACTCGATGAGCTCGGTACGGGAACTGACCCGGATGAGGGCACAGCATTAGCCATGGCGATTCTGGACTACCTTTCCGATAAGGGCTCTCTTGCAGCGATCTCAACTCATTATCATAAGTTAAAACGCTACGGGCTCATTAATAAAAGTGCCCAAAATGCCTCGGTAGAATTCGACTACGAAGAGGGTAAACCGAACTTCCGCTTGGTCACCGGCGTGCCAGGCGTAAGTCATGCCATAGAGATAGCCCGAGATTCGGGCCTCAATGCCGAGATCATTGACAAGGCAGTTGGCTATCTCGGGCAGGATAAAGGCAAGCCCGATTTGATCATGGAAGAGCTCACTCAAATGCTTGACGAGGTAAGACGCGAAAAGGAATCGGTTGCCGTGGCTAAAGAGGAGTATCTCATTGCAAAAAACAGAGCGGAAGAAGAAAGGTCATTGCTAGGTGAGCAGCTCAACCATGTGCTGACGGAAAAGAACAAGGAGATAGAGAGGGCCTTAGGGGAGGCCAAGAAGGAGTTTGGGAGGGCAATAGAACTCATCAAGGAAAAGGGATCAACCGTACAAGCTGAGGCTACCCAAAGATATCTGAAGGCGAGAGGCGATCTGGGTGATGCAATGGTAGCGCTGCGCGGGTCTCATGGCTCAGGCAGTAAAGCGCCACTTTTTGTGGGCCAAACAGTCTATCATAATGAGTTAAAAAAAGCAGGAGTAGTCATTGATGTGGACGAAACGGCTAGCAGGGCACGGATTGCAGTAGGCAATATGAAGCTGACCGTTGACTCATCCCTGTTGACTCCGGAACCACATGCACCGGTCAGCGGCGAAAAAGAGGTGGAGCGAGGAAAAGCATGGTCAGTGTCAGCATCCCTGATGGATCAGAAAGACCTTAATCTGATAGGGTATAGCGTTGCAGATGCACTACCTCTGTTGGATAGGATGATAGATCAGGCCCTGGTCCAAGGTCACACGAGACTGAAAGTCATTCACGGTGTCGGCTCCGGCACCCTGAGGAGGGCGATCAG
>CP070657.1:1887957-1891191 GCA_020355085.1 Deltaproteobacteria bacterium | reverse complement strand
ATCGGCTACGCGGAGAACAAGGCCCTGATCAATCTCTTGGGTGTAGAAACAATACCAATAGCTAAAATCAAGCATATCGAAAACTATTCCAAGATAGCCCTCGTTGAAGCCTCCATCCCGGGGGAGAATAATTGTCTGCCAAAGGAAATCAGTCCCAATATCATTATCGATCACCACCCCTATGACCCTGCAAACATATCGGCGGAATATGCGGACATTAGGCCCGAAATCGGGGCAACCTCGACTATCTTGACACAGTACCTGATAGAGCTCGATTTTGAAATATCAACCGAGTTGGCTACCCTGCTGCTTTATGGCATCAAGACGGACACTGCTGATTTCACCAGGGGCGCTACACCGAAGGATCTTCAAGCAGTGGCCCTTCTGTATCCGAAGGCCTCTCGGGACCTGTTAAACAAGATTGAAACGCCACTCATGTCTTCTGAAACCATTGACGTTCTCGGTGAAGCAATAAAGAAGAGGAGAACTATCGGAAGCCTGCTCTTGGCCAATGTGGGTTTCATCAGCAATAGGGACACCCTGCCCCAGGCAGCAGATCATCTGCTCAAACTTGAGGGGGTGTCCACCGTTCTGGTCCACGGCCTGAGTGAAGAGGTTGTCCACATTTCAGGCAGAAATAAGGATATCAGGATCAACCTCGGCCAGGTTATGGAGCAGGCCTTTGGAGATATCGGCGAGGCTGGAGGCCATCCTACAGCTGCAGCAGCACGAATTAAGCTAGGGCTCTTTGGGGGTGCCAAAGACAAAGAGTCTCTGCTGAAACTAGCCGAGGAGGCCATAACAGATCGGTTCTTACGGATAGTAGGGGTCGAAGAAAAGAAGTGACGCTACAGTCTCGCTTGCCTGCCCTACTCCTCTTGCGCAGCCTCTTCTTTCTTGCCGATTTTTTCCGCGGCTTTTTCTAGGGTTGCAGCCAGTTTTTTCCTGAGCTCATCTTCCCCCTTTTTAAGCTCGACAATCCTCGCTTTGAGGGCAGCAATATCGTCCTCAGCGGTCCTTCCCGCCCTTTCATAGGCGAGGAGCGAGGTAACGAGTGCTATAATGGCAACAATCAGGGCCAAAAACGCCATAAACCCTCCACGTCTCTTCGTCTCCCTTTCAGCCATGGTTAAGACCTCCTTCGTTGAAAGTGAAAAGCGGAATCACGCAATACCCCCCTGTGTCTCTTGACGGTACTCTTAATGTTTTGGCTATTTCTTGCTCTTTTCGCTTTCTTTCTTTGTCGCAGCCTTCGGGCCTTGCTTTTTTTCCTCGACCCCTCTTATAGCTGCCTCCATCCTGTCTAGGACATCTGCCGTCTTATCTCGCAGGGAATCGGTCGCCTTGGCAACGGTCTCCCCAACATTAGTCAAAACCTCCGTCTGTTTCTTCAAATCTGCAACTCCTCCAACCTTGTAGTAGGCGAGGACGGCTACAATGAGGGCTATAATTGAAATTATGAGTGCTAACGTCTCCATTATTTATCACCTCCTTTACCGGTTTTCTCTAAGGTGTTTATTCGCACCCTGTTTCCTTCCAATGACATTTCTATCCTTTTTCTATTATAACCGGCTTCTTCATAATCCTGTCAATACCCAATCTGACCCCTATCTCTTGACGACCAAAACAGGTGTCCCGGATTTTCTAATAACCTTTTCCGAAACAGAGCCAAGGAGCATTTCCTCAACATTGCTCTTGCCATGAGAGCCGATCACTATTAGCGAAACGCCTTCCTCTTGTTCAACCCTCAATATTTCAGTCAACGGAATTCCCCTTTCAATCCTCAGCTTCACCTTAAAGCCCATTTGCCTCAATCTGGCCCCTATGTTATCCATTTCTTTCCAAGCTTCTTCTTCGATTCTCCTTACCATCTCTACAGAACCTTTCGACGCGTGCAACAGACAAATATCGCCGATTGCCCTTTCATCAATGACGTGCAAACCGATAACTTCTTTTCCTCCAGCTTCTTTCAATTTCGTAATGTAGTTCATGGCCTTATTCGCTACATCTGAGAAATCGGTTGGATATAGGATCTTATCAAACATGTATCTCAATCCCATTCTCGCTCGGGTGTGACTCGTAACAACCGTTCCTATTCGTCATCTCTCTTAACTCCGTTCACGCTTGAGCACCAAAATGCGTTCGTGCAAAAGCCACACGTTCCTCAACGCCATGCAGGCTCCTATGGTTTTGTTCAACCAGGTTCAAACGGGGTAACAGTCCGGCGTGGTTGGCAATCTGGATATTGAGCCCAGGGCGTGCATTCAGCTCCAGAATCAGTGCACCCTTGTCTTTATCAAGCACGATATCTACTCCTTGATATCCCAGGCCACTAAGCTCATAGCAGTTCGCTGCCAGCCTCAATAAATCTGCCCAGTCTGGGATTCTCAAGCCAGTTATAGGCCCTCCAGTGTCAGGATGTTCGGTGACAATATCGTTGCCCCACACCGCGGTGAGTGTTGTACCGGTTGCGATGTCGACTCCGGCACCGAGCGCGCCCTGGTGAAGGTTGGCCCGGCCACCTGACATTCGTGTCGGCAAACGGACCATGGACATTACGGGCACACCCAAAAACACGATGACACGGACATCGGGGACTCCCTGGTAACTGACGGTTTCAAAAAGAGGATCAGGACGGACCCGATATTCGATCAGGGCTTTGTCTGGTTGTCCGCCCAGACTGTACAGGCCGCTCACCACATTCGCAACATGATGCCTAAGCTCTTCGTGGCTTATCAATAAACCGTCGTGTTTTCGGTACAGGTCCTTCAAACGGCCTGAGATTACGAGAATTCCATCCCCACCACTACCATAGGCTGGTTTTATCACAAAATCCGAATAGTGTCTCAGCAGGTCAGGTAAACTCCGGAGCTGATATTCTCCCTGCACTACAGCATAAAGCTCCGGAACGGCTATACCTGCTCTGAGGGCAAGCTCCTTAGTGCGCAACTTGTCATCGACCAAAGGATATAATTTGCGCGGGTTGTACCAGAGCGTGTACTCGGCATTGCGCCGGTTCAACCCCAGCACCCCTATAGCAGCAAGCCGTCTTGCCAGTTCAAACATCAGAAGCCACCTTTAACCAATGCCTTGAAACGGAGGAGCTCCACGAGGCGGTAGCCATAGTAGCACCCCAACAGCAACGTCCCTGCCAGCAGCACCAGCAGCAACTCCGGGAATACGAACACGAGATGTTCCACATAACTGATGGTCATGATGAGGTGGGCCAAAGCT
>CP070657.1:1881268-1887857 GCA_020355085.1 Deltaproteobacteria bacterium | reverse complement strand
TTTGCACTCGTCTCCCTGATCCTCACCTGCCACGATCCTATGCCGTGAGTTTTCCTCAATGCTTACCACCATGGCTCTTAACCACAGCAGCTTGAGGTGGTTTAATGAAGCGTGAAGCGGGACATCCATAAATAACTTGAAACCTTAATATATTGATACTGTTATATGGTTTGGGAACCGGAGGGCTAACATGATCAGAAGTGGGGACCTTTTTGTTAAGTGGGGGACCCTGAATTGGAGATGTGCGAGACGTTTTTGGCAATCCCTTGGGATGGACCAGCTAGGTCGCAAGGTATGTGGCAAACAGGGGAGAAAAGATGGCCAGAGATTGGCGCATTTACTTATCTAAGTATGGACGTCGCGCTCCGCCTATTACTGACGTTGGGTTCCATATATTGTACTCACCCGTTTCGTTTTTCATGCGTTCCCTTTGTCCACATATTTCTTTCAGTCCCTTCTTCGCAGAATCTCTTTACCCCCCAGATCCCACTTGCTGGTCATGGATAGGTTTTGTTCGGGACACACGGTAGCGCAGGTCTGGCAGAGAATACATTCGGTTGAAAGAACCCTTCCCCCATTTTTTAAGTATTCGGGAATATTGATATCCATGGGGCATGCACGAGTACATGCTTCACACTCCTTACACTTTTCTTTATCTCCTTCCATTTTGTACAGGGCAAACCGTGAAGTTCTCTTAAGGATGGTTGGTATGGGACAGAGATATTTGCAGAACGCCCTGTTATCCATCAAGGCAAGAGCAAGGATTATTCCGGAGGCGAAATAGAGTGCATTTCCCGTTATCAGCCACATTAGTTCCATACTGCTTGCGGTTTTGGGCCTGTAACCGAAGTAGAACCACAAGGTCAGGACCAGAGCGAGGCTGAGCCCGAAATGGACGTATCGCAGTTTTTCCCATTTGGAGGAAAGCCGTCCCCTTTTGTTCCGTTTATAGGGAAGAAGATCCAGGATCATGGCTGTCCAGCAGGCCCACCCGCACCAGCCCCTCCCAAAAATGATCGGGCCGAGGAGTTTTGCCACGAGATAATGAATAACGGAAGCTGCAAAGAATCCTCCCAAGAGATAAAAGAAAAACCCCTCGATCTGCATATTCTCATACTTAATAAGGCCAAGGAAACCGAGTAGGTATATACCGACTAGAAGTTGGGCAAACCGCCTTCCGGCAGGCTTCTTTTTCCTTGGAAGAAGTTCATAAGCACCCGCCCCAACGGCAATGGCTGTTCCTATGTAACCAAAATTGAAAAGAAAGAATATTTTCCCCTTGAGCTGCCACAACAGGATAGCAATCATCCAGAAGACTACGAAAAGGATAATTACTATTCTAAGCCTTCTTAGAAGGCTTTCTTTCTTCTCTACCATTTGAGGTTCCTGTATGGTTTGTTTGGCCCGTGCTTTAAAGGGGTTCTGCTTGCTATAGCGGCTAATCTCGATCGGTTTCATTCTACTATAGACTTGTTTTGGCAATCAAAGCTTTTTCAAGCTTTAGATTTTCGCCAATCATAGCAGTAGCCTATGCTCGGGCAGAATTTTAGGCTACTTATCGTATGTTTAGTTTGGGATACCAAAGTTTGTTTTGATTGGCAGGAGAAACATTGAATATCAAATGGATTGAAGGATCACAGCAGTTACAGTGAAATTCTAGGATGGATTATTCAACTAGGAGATATAGGGATTTAAGAAAAAAAGGCAGGGCCGACGACCCTGCCTCAAGACATGACTTCAACAATTCATCCTTAATTGTCTACCAACAAGAACGAGGATGGTGGCTCTCCTGCAAACGGGAAATTAGCGGTTTCCTCTCGATTGTGTTGAGGCCACGTTGCTCCCTCTCCACAGTGGAACTCCGTTGTCGTCCCTCAATTCAATGTCATAGTCACTTACTTCGCCGTTATAGTCAACATCCACGCTCATGGCCACAAGTTTACTGGTACCATCGCTGTAAGTGATCTCGCAAACCAAGATGGCAATCTCATCACCAACATCAGGGAAAACAAGATCGCCCCAGTAACTAGCAGGCCCCATACCGTAGACAGTGATGATTTCTCCATCCGAGTCAATTTGAATCCCTGATACACCAGGCTCACACTCATACACAGTTCCTGTGACTTCATACGGGGTACCCAAAGTGGCTGACCAAGCCACCTGCGCGATAGCAATACTGATGACTACAGTCACAACCATTGCTAGTGTCTTAACAGAAATTCTCATGTTCAGCCTCCATTAGCTACAGATTTCCTTATTCATTTGACGACTACTCAGATCATCCTTTTTTTGGAGATCCTCACCCCCTTTCCGTTTGATTTTGGCCGGCTCAAAAACTCACTAGAAACCCTCTCTCGGACGACTCATCCGCCAGCCCCATCATTGTTTCACTTTCTATAACCACTATGCATGCGAAGAAGGACACTGGTCACAGATTAGATCGCCAATTGCATGGTTCTCATACCAATAGTGATACCAACGTATTGGCTTCCCTCATTTGCCCTCTATCAAATGAGATAGAGAGATAGCCTCCCTCCCCCTTTCTATAACGTGATAATTTCCTTATTATCTTCTTTGTTTCCTTACGGAAGCCCATAGCTTGTCCACCCGTAGTTCACAGTCGTGCCCATATCAGAACCATGCGGGAGAGGAGCCACTGGATGGTTATCCAAGCCAGCTCATTTATGTCAACCTCTAGATCCGATATGAGCTCCAGAACCCTCAGAAGTGCCTGCCCACCTTTTGAGAACAAATTATCCTTATGTGCAACATAGAATGCTCTGTATTTAACCATGTCTTTTCTAAGACGCATAAAAGGCGAAAAGGTTACACCTTTTCACCTATTTTTTTGGCTATTTAATGCCCAGGGAGTGAAGATCTGGCTATTGTCTCATAGTGGAGGTTTTGGCATCTACCGCCACCCTCTCCACTTTTACTCCGGCCTTTCCACAAGCTGGACACAACATCCAGAAGTCTGCCTTTTGATTCAAAAAATGTCAGATTAGCGTGCCAGATTCTCGCCCTTAGGTGGCCCTCATTTTACTACGACTACCAGATCAAACCCTTAAATTTCCTCGATTTAATATTATCCAAATAAGTCTGCCGCTTTTCGGGGCTCTCAATCTTATAGCTTTCTTGCCAGAATCGCTGATCGTTTTCAATTTAACTTTATAATAGGTTTGGCTGTGTAATCAAAACTTGAATAAAGTATCGGTGAGATCGGAATTCACCCATCATCGATAAGCAAATCCAGAGAACTTTGTTTCAATCGCCGCATATCAGGGAAAACGATTGACAGGTACCTGCAAACATGTATTAATGCCGCAACTGTTAACACTTTTAACAGAAGGGAGGAGAGTCACATGAACAAAGGAGAATTAATTAACGCTGTTGCGAAGGAGGCGGGTGTCTCTAAGGCATTGGCAGGAAGGGCGCTGGATAGCGCTATTGGTGCAGTAACGAAGAGTCTAAGTAAGGGCGAGCGGGTAGCTCTGGCAGGATTCGGAACCTTCTCGGTAAGCACCAGAAAAGCCAGAAGTGGAAGGAATCCCCGAACCGGAAAAGAGATAAGAATTCCTGCCACGAAAGTCGCTAGGTTTAAGGCTGGCAACAAGCTAGCCGAGGCGGTCAAATAGGTTTTTCTTTAACGCTTAGGAATCCTTGGAAAGCTGGGCCGAAACAGTGTCCAGCTTTTCTTTTAGCTGCCCAGCGCTAGACTGAGAAACAGTTGTCCGCGACAAACATTCACTGTGGATTGTAGGCTTCACATGGTAATGGCAAGTTTTTGAGCCTCTCAATTCCTTTCATTGATAGCAGAAGCCTATATATTTGGGCTGTGCAGGGCATACACAATATATGGACATTCTGAAGGGAATGGAAGGGGCATTGAACACCGTTTTTTCATGCTATCATGTTTCCTCTCCCATTACGTATTGATATCTCGTTAGATGTTGTTTCTCATTCACCTATTAGCGATTCAATTATGTGATAACTGGGAATGTCTCTGAAATGCTTAGTTCATCTTGAACTAACGAGGTCAACTCCCCAAAAGAGGTGGGTCGAAAGACGAACGGGCTAGCAGATGGCAGGGCTGTTTTGCCCACTAAGGTAAACCGAATACCTGCCTTACGCGTTTCTTGACCTCCTTCACCTTGGCTTTTATGCACGCCGTAGTGTTCTCGGGTTGACTCTTGTCCACCACGGTGCGCCCCTGCTGATCGCCTGGCTCGGTGACCACCTGCACATTGACCTGTTCTTGCTGACACAGGTCGGGGTCGGTGGCATTAACTGCTGCAACCAGATCCCATACAAATATGCCCTTTGGAGACCAAGAGCGGAGCATCCACCGCAGGAGTTCCGCCGCCAGTATGCCTTCTGGTGTACCTGAGGCTTCCCACGAGGCAGCGTCGGACTCTTTCCAAATCACCTTCTTGGTCGCATCGAGAGGTGTCAGACCTTTCGACAGGCCAGTGGAGAATACTTCGCTCGCTGCCACAGGATCCACCCAGATATTCCATTCGGCCACTCGGTTGTGTATGTCAGGCCAATTACTCTCGATGTTGCCTTCTTCAATGTGGATTACAATCAATGCACTCAGCAAACTTTTTCTTATGGAGTGGCAATAGTAATTTTGTTTTATATCACCCCAAGCATCAACCACGACACCATCATCTACAATCATCACCGCAGCAGAGCGAATCTTTTTTGAGAAATTGCGTGCCTCAGCAAGCTTGGCCGATGACCAACCAAGTTTTTCGGGTTCCACTGCCCTTTGCCAATTTACACCTGGATAAATATCTTTGTTGGCGCCATCATTTCGGGAACAATCAACAAGGGCCAAAGTCAGGGCAAAGAGCAATAATGTCCATTTCATTGAGCGATTCCGTTGTGTTGTTAGAGAGAGGGCTTTTTCTTATTCTTTTGGGGGAAATCAAATATCAGTCGATTGCAGATGTATTGAGAATACGTCGTGGATTTCGAACTTGTCAAAACCTTTGATCACTTGCTACCACATCCAATATAGTAAACCGGATGTATGATAAAGATACCAAAACCTCGAGCCATGAGATGGTATCGATCCAGACTTCTAACGCAAATCCTCAAATTCAGTAGAGATAACTGCTCGCAGATCCCATGTTGAAGCAGACATCTTCTCCAGAGATTATTTCGCTCGCTCGGTGCGATCTGATACTGAATTTTCAATTAGGCTTTTCCACTTTACTCATGCTACTGTTGTTTCAATAGAGATATGGTGCTAAACAAAGAATCCGTTTATTCAAAGAATTTAAGGAGGTAGGTTGTTGCTTCATTTTAAGGAAGTTTGATAAATCTATCTCATCTGGCAGACCAGATAACACCTTATAGTTACTTGGAAAAATGAAATAGAGCATGAGCGAAATAGAAAAGCCCATTTTCAATTACTATATGTAATCCTAAAATAAACGGAGGTTCACCTAGGGAAGTAATCAGCACTCTATGTTAATAGGCGAGGCTCAGGAACTTTTCTTTCTATACAACAATAGCCGGTATGAATTGTATTTCTTGTAATTCTCGGCATTTATCTCACCGCTAAAGCACCTCTTACCGAATTCTTCAATTTTCCCCCTATATCTCCACTTTAAGAGCTTTGAAATGAGGGGTCTGTTGTTATCAAGATAATAGAAAAGGAGCTTCCTTATGGGAAGACCGACTGAATTCAGCGCCTCCTGCAAAAGGGCAAGGTTAGGTGCCGTCTGTTCCGTAATATCAATATCCTCAATAGGTTCAAACGGATATCGGGAAATAGTATCATAAAATCTGCTGAGTCGGTGGCCTCCTCCGATAGGACCCTTACCTATTGCATCTTTTTTGAAAAAGTCGCAGATTAAGAGGTACCCTCCCTGTTTCAAGAAATTAAGCGACTGCCGAAGAGCCGTTGACAATTCTATATATTGAAAACTCTCACTAAAAACAAGAGTGTCATAGTGTTTATCTGATTCCATCTCTTCAAACAGGCATTTGAAGATAGTGCTCCGGTTTCCAAGTATTTCGAAGGCGTATTCTGTAAGCATAGGACTCGGACAAACACAGTCCACACTGAAGCCCTTATTGAGTAGCTTCGTAGCCAATGTCCCAGCACCGCAACCGATATCTAAAATGGTTTTCGTATTTTCAGGAATATGGGATATAATTAATTTTGAGTGGTTTTCCTGCGCCCTTGCAAAATTGTTTCTATTTACTCCGAGGTCTTCTGTCCAGTACCCGAGGTGGAGGTCTTCTATATCAAAGAAATATTTACCGAAGATCAAAGCGGCAAGCAAACCGAGCTCTTTAGTTTCAATCTTATTTTTTTTCATGCTATTCCAAAGGGGAAAGTTATACAAAACAATGACCTTCTTACTATATCTGTGCGTCACATTTCAATATTCTTTCGCGTCCACTTTCACCTTTTGTTCACTTCGTTAGTATGTCTATGTATTGCATTTGAGTTCGCAACGCCAGAGGCTTATGACTTCTGCTATAAGCCCAAACCTTGGATCACCTTAAAGAAACTTTCATTACCAGTTGTAAGCTATAATCCGCCAACAAGAATGAAATGCCATCTTCCGGT
>CP070657.1:1878615-1881168 GCA_020355085.1 Deltaproteobacteria bacterium | reverse complement strand
CATGCTGCTGGAAGCGGGATACAAAAGCTCTTTTACCCTGGGGCTGATTATCAATTCCAGTGATATCGCCTTTCTGATTCCGCCGAGTATAGGGTTTATCGTCTACGGCGTCGCCACCAGCACCTCAATCGGGATGCTGTTTCTTGCGGGTGTTTTTCCCGGCCTGATGCTCCTGGTGATGTTTTCTATTTATTGCTATTTCTATTCCAAGATAAAAAAAGTCGGGGTACTGCCCAAGGCGAGTTGGTCCGAGCGAATGACAGCGATCAAAGACGGGCTTCCTGTCATGGGATTTCCGGTGATTATAGTCGGCGGAATCTATGCCGGATATTTCAGTCCGACGGAAGCCGCCGCCGCCTCTGTGTTCTATGCACTGTTTCTCGAGAAAATCGTTTATAGGAGCCTGACACGAAGTCGAATTATAGACTCCTTTTTGCAGACAGGGGTGATTACCGGCGTTGTATTCATTCTGGTGGGCGCCGGACAGGCGTTTTCATGGACAATCGGTTTTATGCAGATTCCGCAACAGCTCTTGCCTCCTCTTTTTGGAACTGATCCATCGATGTTACGGGTTGTCATTATTGTTGTTGCCGTGTATTTCGTCGCCTGCATGTTTGTTGACCCGATTGTCGCCATATTTATACTGAGCCCGATTTTTCAACCCTATGTGGTCAGTGCGGGCGTTGATCCCATTCTGCTGGGAACGCTGGTAACACTCCAGGCCGCCATCGGTTCGGCAACACCGCCATTCGGGTGTGACATATTTACCGCTCAGCTTATATTTCGACGGCCATACCTTGAAGTCATCGGTCACGCACTTCCGTTTATTCTGATACTGATACTGGCAACGATTATCCTGATCACCTTTCCGGATATTGCATTGTTTCTGCCGAGTATTGCAGTGGGTGGGTAATGACCGCTCAGTCAGATAGGGTCAACGCTGCATATGCAGCATTGACTATTTATTTTGGCTTTAGAGCTTTCTCGGCTTATTCCGAACTCAAAAAGCCACTTCTAGCTATTGAAAAACCTCAATCCCTTTCGCCGATCAGTGTTTTTTACCACGTGCGTGAGCAAATATCTTTTCTTCGATTCAGGTTTCGCTTTTTTCGAGCGCTAAGACACGTCTTGTGGGGAATGTCAATAGAATCCTTTTATTTCACCCCATTAGTGATATTGACTGAAAAGGTGACGATCCAAGGGCCACAAGAGTTATGATGACAGTAATGCCGACGCTTCATGATGGGTATCAGGCCCAAGTGCGGATAAAACCAATGATCTGGGAAACACCGTTGATTGCATCTTCTGATTTGGCCACTGGTAGAGAAATGTGTGGACGAACACCTGTTAATCTCTGAAGAGGAGATAAAAGACGGTATGTTTTTGATAAGCATCGGTTGATTGTAGAAGGCGCCACCTCCCCAGGCATTAGCGCGCTGATAGATCAAAAGATTAACGTGAAGGGCAGAAAGGTAGTAACTCTGCTTTCTGGAAGCAGTATTAATTCTGAGGAATACATTCGCATCATACAAAGCAGGCTGAGTAATGGGGGGAAGCAGTGATTCGTGTCTTTAACAGCCGCGAAAGGAGGTTAACCATGAGACTGAGAACAGAGCACATGTCAGTGTTTATCGTATGCGCTCTAATCTTCGGATTCGCTGCACGGGCGGGCGCTGTCAAATACCTGTGGCAAGTGGCCTTGGAGGAGATCGAAGGCAGTATGCAGCATGAGTACGCAAAAAAGTTTGTGGAAATTGTCGAGGAGAAATCCAAAGGTGAGATTCGGTGCAACATCCACTTCTATGGAACCCTCGGGACATCCGGAGAGATCACAGAACTTATGCAAAAAGGAGATCTCCAGTTCGCATTTCAATCGCCCGGGCACCTGGGTTCCTATATCCCTGAGGTTCAGGTCTTTTCCATTCACTACCTTTTTCCAACGGATTTCAAGCTCCTTGAGAAAGTCTTGCGCAAAGGGCCAAACACGCATCGGACCCTTCAAAAGTACTACAGAAAAAACAAACTGGAGCTTCTGTCCATCATCGAAGAGGGCTGGCAAATATGGACGGCTAATAAGCCTTTGCGCAAACCAGCCGATTTCGAAGGCATTACTTTTCGAGTGATGTCCTCACCGTTTCTCATTACTGCTTACCGCCTATACGGTGCTTATGTCATTACAGTCCCGTATGGTCAGATTTACGACGACCTCGCGTTAGGCAGGATTGATGCCGAAACACAGCCGTTTTTCGCCATCCAGGAAATGAAATTCTACGAGGTCCAGAACTACATGATTAAGGCCAATCAATTGCCGTTTATCGGTACTTTTGCCGCCAACCATGAGTTCATCAAGGGACTGCCGGAGAACGTTCGAGCCGTGATAGACCATGCCATCGAAGGCGCCAATGAATACATATTTGATTTCGAGCCTAAGTTGAATGAAAAACGCAAACAGATGATTATGAAGGCCAAGCCGTCCATGACGTATATTGAATTGACGGACGATGAGATCAGCGCCTTCAGGGAAAAAGCCAAACCCCTGCAGCAAAAGTACCT
>CP070657.1:1862947-1878515 GCA_020355085.1 Deltaproteobacteria bacterium | reverse complement strand
GCTGATGCCCGTGCACCTTGCGGTGTCTTCCCTGATTTCAAGACCAAGATGGGTTTTTTGGGGGCCACCCTTTTCGATACTGACAAGAACCTTTGGCTGTGCGAAATACCTTCAAGGTACATGCTGATGACGTTCGTTTTCGGGTCTCTCTCCAGGTATTCCAGCACATCGCATTCATTTACATCGCACTTGTTACCGAAATCACAGATCTTGCTGATTCCAAGGTTCAGATGAGGAAAGGGGAAAGCCTGTGGGTTAGTCATTCCCGTTTGTGAGCAAATTGCGATTGAGCCCTGCTGGAGCTTGTAGTATCCGGCATCGTAAGGGCAGGGATTGAGACCATTGCTGGTATTAACGATACCGGCAGTATTCGGGCCTATTATGCGAATTCCCAACTGTCGACCGAGCTTCACTATGTCGTTTTGCAGGCGGGCGCCCTCCTTGCTTCTCTCGGCAAAACCATCCGATACCAGTATGATTGCACGGATGCCCTTATCGGCGCACTCAAGGATGACAGGGGGTACCCCTTGAGCGTTGATCATAATGATAGCCAGGTCTATTTTTTCCTGAACCGCTGCAATAGAAGGGTAGGCCTTCTGGCCTTGGGTATCCGTATAGGCGGGATTAATGGGATAGATTCGTCCTGAATAGCCGGCCTTCAAGAGGGATTTAACAACGACGTACCCACCAAAGAGCCCCTTTCTAAATGATCCGATAATGGCAATGCCCCTGGGTTCAAAGAAATCGGACAGATCGGATTCGCTCGGGCATTGCTTGGATTTTTTGTTGCTCACACAAATTCTCCCCACAGTCGTGTCAAAACAAGAAACCGCAGACAGCCATTGATACCGCGCTACAAGCAATACTCTCGGGCTTATACACCATATTCCCATGCTTGTACAGGGTTGTCGTCCTCTGAGCGAGGCGGGCACGCTTTGCCTCTTGTAACGTTTAATTCTTGACATGATTCCTTCGTGTGCTAGGTATCAAAGAAATAGAGGCGCAGAACTGAAAGAGGGAGGAGATCGATAATGTTTCAAACGAGGATTACGGATATGCTCGGTATTGAGTACCCCCTTGTGGGCGGTACCATGATGTGGATTTCTACCCCGGAGTTTGTGGCTGCAGTTTCAAACGGGGGTGGGTTGGGTGTGTTGGCCTCGGTCATGTATGAAAGCCGTGAGGCCTTTGCCACGGCGATCGATCGCGTTTATGACCTCACCGATAAGCCTTTCGCCGTTAACATCAACCTGTTTCCCATATCTCGGCCCGTTGATAACCAACTGTACCTCGATGTTGCCATTGAAAAGGGCGTGAGGATAGTTGAGACATCAGGTCATGCCGCACCGGAGGAACTGTGTTCACGGTTTAAGGAAGCGGGGTTGATCTGGATCCACAAATGTGTGGGTATCCGCTATGCCGTCAAGGCCCAGAACCTGGGTGCCGACATTATCACTGTTGTTGGGTACGAAAATGGAGGAGCGACCGGTAAACTGGATATCGGAACCCTGGTCCTAGTCCCCAGTGTGTCGCAAGCAGTGGATGTTCCTGTCATTGGTGGTGGCGGCGTGTCCGACGGGAGGGGGTTTCTTGCGGTCTTTGCTCTTGGGGCAGAAGGCGTCATTGTGGGCACTCGCCTTTTGGTAACTCAGGAGGCGCCAATCCACGATGACTTGAAGCGGGCGTTATTGCAGGCCAGGGAGGTGGATACCATGTTGATTATGCGCTCCATCGGCGCCACCCATAGGGTCTGGGCGAACGCCGCTGCCCGCAGATGTGCTGAACTGGAGAAGGAACAGGCCGGGCTTGCCGAAATCCTGCAGATCGTTGCAGGCGATAAGGCCAAGAGAATGTATGATGCAGGAGCCCTGGATGAGGGAGTCATTTCCTGCGGACAATGTGTGGGGCTTATCCACGATATACCTACGGTCAAGGAATTATTTGACAGGATCATCACGCAGGCCAGTGACGTAACAAAAAGGCTAGCCGAACGTTGAAACTATGCTGCAAGCCTAACTCGTTGCATCGTTGTATTTCAAAGGAAACACTCCACCGGAAGTTCTAGTTATAAGGGGACCTCCCGTATGGATTTATAGGCCTTTGTGTTACTCCCACCTGTCACCTTTCTTTTTCAAATCGATATATTCCACTCTTCCCTTTGGACTAATAAATGAATTGAGGGCCCAGCTTACCACGCTGATGATTATGGAACCAAAGACTGCTGCCCAAAAGCCCCGCACATCAAATCCCGAAATAACGCCCGATGCCATCTTGAGCAACAGGGCATTAATGATAAAGGTGAAAAGACCGAGGGTCAGGATATTTATGGGGAGGGTCAGGATAATCAGTATGGGCCTGAAAAAGGCGTTCAAGACCCCCAGAATAGCTGCCGCGAAGAATGCGCTAAAGAAACCCTTAACCTGGATGCCGTCCAACACGTATGAGGCAACGATAATAGCGGCAGTTAAAACAAGCCATCTAATGAGTATTCCTTTCATCTCAATAACCTCCTTTGATCGTTATCTTGCCCGGGCTCGGCTGGTCTGCAATAGGTTGATAAAACGGTGTTTTTTTATTCGCCTTCGCCAGAATACCTTGTAGCTTGCTACAGGGATGAATGACAAGGCGAACCGCGCCGAAGCGCTTTGGCGCGAAGGCGGGTTTGGCTTCGGCGCAATTCCGCTTGCGATACCCCGCAGCTCGCTGCGGGGAGCTTCATTATTTCTTAACCCGAAGCTGCGGAGTGCAGGCCCAATTCATCATCTCGCGGCCTGTGTTGCGCGAATTCCTAATCTTCAAGAGGGGAAACAGGCCGGCGAAGGAGTTTTTTCTTCGCTCGTTTCCGTTTAGTCTCCAACCTGCGGACTCGCGCAGTCTGGCTGGGCCTTGTTCTGCGCCGAGGTTTCGGCATCTCCGCAGCCCTGCGGATCAACGATACGAGGCGATCCAGGGCAGCCCTGCGATTCCGTTCCTGGGTGCGGAATCGCCGGGCATTGATAATAAGGATACCGCCTCCGGTAATCCGTTTTCCGGCCAGAAGAAACAGACGCTCCCGAACCTGATCCGGAATGCTGGGCGATTTGCCGACATCAAATCGGAGCTGAACAGCAGTTGAGACCTTGTTGACATTTTGTCCCCCCGGGCCGGATGCTCGGATGAACTCCTCTTGGATCTCGCTTTCATCGATTGCTATGGTTTCAGTAACGGGAATCATGAATATCCTTTGAATCCGGGCTTTGAACGCAAAGGGTACGATTTTCACAGGGCCTTGACCTCGATCTTTTTCGCATTGGAAAAGGGTCGCATTGGCCCCTGATTCGATACGTCGGGAATCGTCACGGATGTTTCATGCTCTATCGCCGTTAAGGGTTTTCAAGGCAAGGATGAGTGCCTGGGTCCCGGAGCGGCCGTGTCCCTGTGCTTTAACTGCAAGGTAGAGCTGGTGGACCAGTGCCAGTCCCGGCAATGCGAGGCCCACAGCAGCGGCCTCCTTCAAGGCGATGCCCATATCCTTGATAAAATGCTCCACGAAAAATCCCGGATCATAGTCCCCGCGGATGATGCGCGGCCCAAGGTTGTTGATTGACCAACACGAGGCAGCGCCACTGCCGATGATGTTGATCACTGTATCTTGATCGAGGCCCCCGACCTTTTCGGCGTAAAGCAGGGATTCGCTCACCCCGATCATGGTCCCCGCTACGAGTATCTGGTTACACATTTTTGTGTGCTGGCCCGCACCCGGCCCGCCCATAAATGAGATGTTGTTTCCCAACAGCTGAAACAGCGGATAAACCTCATCAAAGGCCTCTTTGGTGCCGCCCACCATGATGGCGAGGGCGGCATTTCTGGCGCCTATGTCGCCACCTGAAACCGGTGCGTCGAGGCTCTTGATTGCCTGCTTTGCTGCTTCTCGGGCTATGGTTTGCGCCAAGGTTGGCAGACTGGTGGTCATGTCAACCACGATTCGGCAGGTGCCTTTCACGGAAAGGACCCCTTTTTCCCCGAGGTAGACTTCCTGCACATCGACCGGAAGGCCGACCATGGTGAATATGATTTCAGACTCGGCAGCCACTTCTGCGGGGAATTCACACCACGTGGCCCCTTTCTCGAGTAATGGTTTTTCTTTTCCTCTCGTCCGGTTGAAGACCAGGAGCTCATGTCCGGCTGATTGTAAATGAGCAGCCATGGGTGCTCCCATCACTCCCGTACCAATCCATCCAATACGCATCGTTTTTACCCCTTTCCTTGCAAGCGAAAATGAGCTTCTCTAACAGGAAGAAATGCCCTCTCAGGCATAAGCCATACCGGGCAAGCTACCACTACGGCACGCTGAGGGCAAGCAATTCCTGATGAGACGATACTTGAAGCGGGCATTTAGAGGTTCCATCTTTTTGACGAAGAGACTAAGAAAATATCTGGGCTTATACACCTACTAAAAAAGAGCGATGGTTATTCCGTGAGGACCTATAGCTGTACCATGGTGGATCGAGTTATGAGAGAACGGAAGGCCGTTGTGATGCTGGATACGCTCAATGAAGAAAGGGCCAATCTCTCAGAGAGCATGGAAATCATGAACGTAGGCTCAGTGATGTGTGTTCCCCAATCGAATTAAGGAGATCATTAGTGTACGTACAAGCCTACCAGTTTTCTTCTCCTCGCAAGGCAGCATCTACCAGGATGAGATTAGCATCCTGATCCAGGAATTCAGCAACCCACCCTAATGGGGGTGGGTTGCTGATACAGCATTACCCGACCTTGAGCGTAACGGTGATCATCGCGCCTTTGCTGTCTTTCCGAGAGGGCACTCGCACTGCCATGAGCTTTTGAGCGATGCACTGAACAAGCGCCTCACCGTTAAGATTATTCTTGACGACCTTGATCGTGTCGATCTCACCTGTTGAAGTAACATGGAGGTACAAGACAACCGTGCCCTTGAGATGGGGATTGCCCTTAGCTGCGCGGTTGAAGCAGGCCTCGAATGCGTTGATATGTCTTTTGATCAGCCGGGTGACAGCCTTCTTGGAGAGCCCCTTTGATACCTTGATCTTCTTCAATTCAAGGCGGATTGGTTCATCAGGTGGTTTTGAGACTGCCGAATCAAGGGCTTCCTGTTTCCCGCTCTCGTTTTCACCGCACACTTCCTTGGTGATCCCGGCCTTTACGCCGAACCATTGGGCCGACGGAGCAGCAGGAGAAGCTGCTTTTCGCACCCGCGAGCCGTTGCCCACGGCGAGATCTGAAACCCCCTGAGGCAAGGGCAAGGGCTGCTTGACGGTGACTACGTGACCATCCTTGCGGCGAATCCGGGTGTCGATGGCTACAAAGGAGGTATAGGCGGTAAGGAGGTTGTACCTCAGACCCAGTTCTGTGACTTCCCCGACGCAGTCATTGTTTGGTTTGAGCTTGTTATAGTCGGAGAGGTGGGCAATTCGATGCCTGGCCCACAGGTAGCGCAATGCCCTGTTGGTCTCGGCAGGTATTACGCTGTCCACGCCTATAGCTTCTCTGAATGGGTGGTCTCCGGCGATGCCTTGAATGCGGATGGTCCCCTCAGGAATGCCGCGCCATTTTCCGAAAACAATCACCGGTCGATCAGCCATTACATCTGGGATGCTGGGTGGTTCTACGTCATACACCTCGAATCTACCGAAGTTCACGCCCACCCCGGTTAGTACCGGCGATTGGATAAGCTTTCTGAATTGTTCGGCCCTCTTTTGAGCCTCGTCCGGTCCGGTGACGATAAAAGGTTCTCCCATGCCAGCTCGAGCCATGCCCTCGATGATATACCGGTTGACGCTCGATCCGATCCCGAAGGTAAACACATTGGCATCACCCAGTTTGTTGCGGATCAACTCAAAGGCCTCGGTTTCAACCGTGACATACCCATCGGTGGCGATGACAATGCTTCGTGCATACCCTTCTGTACTCGGAAGGGAAAGCGCCCTTTTGAGCGCAGGTAAGAGCTCGGTGCCGCCTCCTCCTCGCTGGTGTTCGATTACATCGATGGCGTGACGGATGTTCTCGGGATTGGCCGGCACGGATTGTTCGGACATGAGAAAGGATCGTCCTGCGAACAGGAGTAAATTGAAACGGTCGGTAGGACGGAGTCTGCCGATCAGATCCTTGAGGAGATTCTTGGATGTATTCAATGGAAAGCCGTGCATTGAGCCTGAGACATCGACGATGAAGATGTACTCGCGGGACGGGATCTGGGAATGAGCTACTCGTTTGGGCGGTTGAACCATGAGAAGGAAGAAGTTTTCCTTTTCCCCCTCGAACAGAAGAAGCCCTGACTCAATCGTGTCCCCGGCCAGGCGGTATTTCACTATGAAGTCACGGTTCCCGGCATTCTTTTCCTCCGGGTCAAGTTCCAGTGCGACACGGGACGGCCCGTCGTAATCGATGGAAACCCCGTGGGAAGGACAGGTCACGTGCTGAATCGGGAGTCCTGCGGCGATAGTTACAGCTGCCCCAAAGGTATAGGTTGGCTGTTCCCCCTGGTGTAGATAAGGGTTTGCAACCCATCGCTCTGATGGCGGCGAGTCAGCAATTGACTGGTTTGAGTAACGAGGACCCACTACGGTTGGGTACACGAACTCGTAGACACGATCTGTGGGCGTCAGAAGCTCCGTGTACCTGAGTTCAACGGTAATGATATCGGACGGCAAGATATTGGCCACGTTCATCTGGAATACATTGGGCCTCTGCTGCTCCAATAGGGACGCGCTTTTTCCCTGCTGTTTTGCCTGTTCGTATTCCCGTCGTGCCTCCTCACGTTTGTTGATTCTAGCGGTGATGACCCGGTCCCCTATCGTCATCTTCATCCCGTAAACGGCGGCCCGCGTGGATGCGGGGAATATATAGACAGCTTCCAAGGGTCTCGTGCCCTCGTTCTTGTAGACTTGAGTTACCAAGACATTGGCGATTACACCTGCGATATCTGCCCGTACGGTCGTTGACTTCAGAGGTAGCTGGTCCACCCCTGGATCATCGCTCTTGAGGAAAAAGTAGGGCGAGAGCGTTCTATCCCTGTGTTCTTCCTGGTGACCGTAAGCGATGCCAGTTACGGCCAGAAGACCTATCAAGGTCATGAGTATCACGGTACTTTTCTTTGCATTCATGTTTGCTTCCTCCTTTCCCGATCATGCGGTTTTAATGCAGTAGACAAGAAGGGAACAAAAAAGTTCCGAGAATCTTTATTCTTTCAACGGACCGGAGGAAAAGGATATGCACAGAACGAAGAAGGGAAGGCAATGCTGAAAGGGGAAATGGGGAATGAATCTCCTTTGGGCTGACATGAGGACACGGAGCTGGAAGGTGAGGGAAAGGGATCAGGGAGCAGGTATGAGCCGAATACGGACCAGAATCATTTCACGGTCGCCTAGGGGTATGGCCGAAGGAGAAGACTGGAGGACGCCTAACCGACCTGCTTTATCCAAAAATGAGCGGTAGTTTTTTGCGGGGATCTCCGCGGTAAGATACTGGGACGGGCTTACTCCCTCATCTCCTTCGGCTATTACCCCGCCGCCTTCAAGCTCTATGAGCCTATGTAACTTTGAGAGGGCTTGAAGTGAAAGGGGAGATTTCCCAGCCTCTTCATCCGAAGATCCAGCAAACTTCTCGTTCGGAGCTAAGGGGTGCTGTCGTTTCTCGTCACTCCAACCTGTTCCTGACTCGGCCTTTCGGGCCGCTTGTTTTGTTCGTTTTCCTAGTGGTTTCTGAGCTGCAAAGGGTTCCTCTTTTTCAAGCGCTCCTGTCCCTGTTTTTGCATCTTCCGCCTCAGCCCCTTCACCCGGAGAATAGACCCTGCTTGGTGTCTCTCGTTGGAGCAAAAGCACGAGCTCGATTGGTTTTCTCTCGGCGGGCTTCTCCGGCATTACTGCCTTCTGTAAGGTAGGTTGACCCTGGTAGGTCGGCTCAACCGGTGCAGGTTCAAGAGAATCCGTTGCAGGGGGCTTATCGGTTCTTGCCTTCTCAGACTGAAAGGGTACACCTATGATCTGGTTTTCCGATTGCATTACGTTGAAGAGCGAAAAAACCAGGACTGCCATTGCCGCAGCGGTTGCGAGCTGAAAGGGGATCTTGGGCCACGTGGGAGCGAATATACTGCGAAATACCCTCGAAACCAGAGAGCGCTGCTCGATACGTTCATTTACCTTATTCAGGAAATCCGCAGGTGCTTCTACCGATTCAAGGGAGCTCAACTCCTCACTAATTGCCCTCAAGGACGCAAGTTCTTCCCTGCAATCCTCGCAGGTCTCGAGGTGTTTTTCCACAAGTTCTGCAGTCTCTTTATCAAGCATGCCATCCATGTATTCGGATAACAGTTCTTTTATTTGGGAACATTCCATTTCATAAGACCTTCATGAGTTTTCTTCGTAGTTCAAGCCTTGCCCTGGAGAGCCGCGATTTCACTGTGCCGAGGCCGTAGCCGGTAATATCCGCAATATCATCATAGGGCAGGCCTTGGATGTCGCGGAGTATAATCACCATCTTCTGTTCCGGCGGCAGGGATTCTATCGCCCGCTGTATGAGTTCCATCCGCTCCTTTCTTTCGAGCTCGGCGAGAGGCGACGGTGTCTCATCGCGTATCTCTAGACGGTGGGCGGCTTTCGTCGCCCCGGGATTGTCCAGGTGCACCATCTTCTTGGCATACCGGTGATCCAATGACTTCACCTTGTTTTTGCACGTGTTTACCGCAATTCGATACAGCCATGTCCCAAAGGCCGACTCGAATCTAAATGCCCTTAGAGATCGGTAGGCCTTTATGAAGACCTCTTGAGCTAAATCGTTGGCTTCCTGGTAATCACCCAGGAACCTGAAGCAAAGATTGAATATTTTATCCTTGTGTTTGAGCACCAGCGTATCAAATGCTGCCTTGTTGCCGGCCTGAAAGGACCTGACGAGCGCAGAATCGAACTGAGGCTCTCCGCTCTCCTTGCCGCTCTCTTTACTCATAAAGGTTAGACAATTTTATTCTTTAAAGGTTCCAGTTAGGGGCCAGATCATCTGCACCGCATCTTCAAGAATTACAGGACGTATGAGGGAACTACACCCGTGCTTCGCGCGGTGCCTGCACCCACTGTGTGCAGATACGTCCGGATACAGTTTGAGTCATTACCCGCTTTTACTATAGGTAGGTTCGAGCACCGGCATAGCGGCTCTTATAATACCGTTTCGAAAGTGATTCAATACGGATCTTCTTGCCACGCCCCGGGGCATGAATGAACCTGTTTTTGCCGGCATATATGCCGACATGGGATACGGTTCCCGCTCCAGAGGTGGCAAAGAAGACCAGATCGCCTCGCGATAGCTGGCGGCGCTCGACAGGAACGCCTGCCCGGAATTGTTCTTTGGAGGAACGGGGTAGATTCAAACCGTTCAAGTAGTAAACGGTCATGGCGAGACCGCTACAATCAAATCCGGCATCCGGCGAAGATCCTCCCCACCGATACGGGACGCCGATAAAGCGCTCTGCCGTTTCTACGAGCTTAAATCTCAGGTACTTCTGGCCGTAAGCTCTTTCCTGAACCGCAGCATAATCATCGGGGCTGACGATATAATACTCGTCAACAGTCCCAGCGGCACGAAGGCTTTCAGCCCGTTGTTGAGCCAACTGCTTAGAAGGGAAATTGCCGAATCGGACCTTGTAAAGACCGGATTCGTGGACGAAGTAGTAGGCGTTTAATCCCTTGGCTTCGAGCCCCTCCACAAGCCGCACAGCGTTGTCAAGGTTCATGAAAGCGCCGGCCTGGATGGAATAGCCTATGGTGGCCAACCTTCTCTCCGATACGGCATGCGACGGAACCGGGGGTCTCTTTTCACATCCGGCTATTTGCATAAGAAGGAAAAGAACAACGAGGATACAGTCGCGTTTACGCTCAAAGGTAACGATATGTCTTGGCCTTTGCCTCATGGTCTCTGTGTGAAAGATAATGCTAAGTGCAGGTCTTTTTGCTGTTACCTATAGGTGCTTTCAGGCTACCATTCTACAAATCGGCGAAAAAGTCAAATTCGAAGAGGTATGAGGGCTTTCACCGTGTGGGCCTCCCGACACAGTACTAGAGATCCATAAGGTGATGAATGCGCACTAAGTCTTGAACTTCTCACCCGGGCATTCGGAGCATCGGGGCGGGAGGACCTTCACGGGTTCTTCGATTACCCGCATGGTCTTCCACTTGCCGCCGAGGAATCGGCAAAAGAAGACAAGGCCCAGTATGATGATATACGCTGAGACAATGATCCACGAGACCATGAGGCCCAGCTTAAGGATCACAACGGCCGCATACGCAGGGACTACCATTACGACCAACGAAAGAATTACAATGGTAAGCATGACGAAGCGGGTATCGCCGGCTCCCTTAATTGCGGAGGCGAAGATGATGTTCATGGTGTCAAAGATTGAATAGACCGCAATAAATCTCAGGAGAATGACGGTCAGGTGGTAGATCTCGGCAAAGCGCTCGGGATCTGCCTGCGCAGCAAAGGGATTCACGAAAACGTGGGGAATAAGCACATACGCGCCGGCAATTGCTGCCATGTAAACAAAGGTGATATGGAAGCCGGAGAATACGCTCTTTTGAGCGAGATCGGGCCTGTCTTTTCCCAGATACTGACCCACGAGTACCGATATAGCCATACCGCAGCCTATCATGGGCATAAAGGCCAGCGTGTTGATGTTGAAGGCGATATTGGTGGCGGCCAGACTCGTAATACCTAGACGGCCGACTAGGAGGATGAATACCGTAAAGCCCGCCATCTCCAAGAAGAACTGTACCCCGGAGGGCAAACCAAACCGGATGAGTCGAAGAAACAGCTCTTTTTCCGGCTTCCATCCCTTGAGCGTATGAAAGGTTCGGTCATGGACTCTCCTGGATACTAGGAGGAGGTAAGCAAGAAGGGAGAAACATCCGGCCAAAACCGTTGCGATTCCCGCACCCTTAATGCCAAGCTCAGGGAAACCCCACGCGCCGAATATCAGGGCATAGTCCATGATGAGGTTGACGGCAGTGGACAGCGTATTCACCCACATGACCGGCCACGGCCGACCCCTCCCGGCAAAGAATCCGGAGATAGCAGCAGAGGCGATAACCGGAAAACCGCCAATACAGAGAATTCGAAAGTACACAACCTCATGATGCTGCACTGCAGGATCGTGGCCGACCAGACCGAAGATGGGTTGAGCGAAGGGAATGAGGCATAACAGCAGGAGCCCTCCCAGCAATGAGATATATATCCCTTGCCAGAGGGCCGGCCCGATCCTCTGATATCGCTCGGCGCCGAAATATTGGGCCACAAAGGTGCTGACGTAGCTGGCGGTACCGATAAACAGGCTCATGATTGTAAAGAAGAGGATACCGGCAGGCATAGATGCTGCTAGAGTCTCGGGTGAATACCACGAGAGAAACATCCTATCAACGAAGTGCTGAACGGACCAAGCGCTTGTGCTCAGGATCAAAGGAACGGCTATTACGAGGACCTCGCGGTAGCCGCCCGTGCTTGTCCATCTGTTAGTCACATAATGCATGATTTTCCTTTACCTGGAATGGCAGAACCGAGTCGAGCAATTCTCAGTTTCTCCGAACGTAGCGGTTCATTGTTTTCGGAAGAGGCACTATAGGGCAAATGGATCGGCGGGTCAACGGCTAAGCGGCCAGCATTTTCCTGGGTTTTCCGCGAATGTCGCTCTGGGACAACTGTGTTCAATAGAAATTCACGAAACTCGAGTAAAGCAACCCGGCTACGGGATCGCCGTTTTCACCCGAAGATGGCACTTTGTGGGGTTTCGGGAAGCCCTTTTTAGCTGTACGGATAAGTTGTCATTTCGTATCATGGGCCTTATGCAAAAAAGGGGATGCCATGTTTTCAAGTGCCGATATCATCGATCTGGCAATCCAGATAGAGAAAAACGGAGAGAAGGTCTATCGGGATGCCTTAGGAGGGGTTAAGGACCAGTCCGTTGTTTCGATACTCCAGTGGCTTGCTGACGAGGAGGTGGAACATGCTAAGTGGTTTTCGGAGCTGAAGCGAGCGGTGCGGAAGGTGCCGGTCGATCGACGGGTGGTGGATATGGGCAGGGATATATTGCAAGGCATTCTGGGCGAGGAGAGCTTTTCGCTGAAGGAAGCGGATCTCCAAAACCCGGGGAGCATCGAGAACCTCATTAACCTGGCCATTGAATTCGAGAAAGACACGGTATTGTTCTTCGAGATGTTCGAATCCTTTCTTGAAGATCGGGAATCCCTCGAGCATCTGAATAAAATTATCGCAGAGGAAAGGCGTCATATTAAGGTGCTGGAGGAGTACCTGGAAGGCGGGTCTTGAAGCTGAGGCTATGTGGGTCTCGAGGGACCTGAAGAAAATTGTTGGCGAGAAGGATCGATGATAGTTTCAAGGGCACGGAATCCTCTCAACCCATACGCTGTATAACAGAGATCTCATTGAGCGGCGGTATCCCGCCATGGACCTGGCGTCTCTTGAGGCCTCCATAGGGAAGAAGGTGGAGAAAGAGATCCGGAAGCACCTGAATTCATGCGGATTCTTGGGTAAAAACAACGAAGATGGTGTTGACCTTCACTTAAGTCAGTGAATGAGGCCTTTGTCCAACCAATAATAGAGGTAGTTTGTTATAAGATTTGGTTTATAAGCCCACAGAATGAACAGGCAGGAATCAAGGAGAGGCAAAAAAGTCCAATTTTGGCGCAAGGAATGAAATTCTACTTGGGTTTTATAACACCCTTGGGGAGAGGATTTGCTGCGTATGGTTGACTATGACTGTTGAAATGCTGATAGGCCTGGTACATGAAGGTTCTGAGGGCTGCCTCCCTGCCAGGCTGAAAGGAGCCGTCATAGGAGATGTCGATATAAGGGACGTTGAGGTTGGCCATCAAGGGTTTGGCAATGGAGGAGGTGAGGTTACTGGGCATGCAGGTAAACGGAAAGATATTGACAATACCGTTGAACCCATGGTGGGCAACCTCTAGAGCAGATGCGATGCTGAGGCATGCCTCGGTGCCAACCTCAAATGAGAAGGCATTGCCCCGCTTCAATGCCTTTTCCAGAGCCCCGATCTTATGATCATCGACAATGTCGATGCAGCTACGTGCGAGGCGATACAGATTTCTCTGCACCATGTATTGGTAGAAGAGCTTGAGGCTGTGTTTCAGATACCGTTGCAGGGCTTCCCGGACCTCTCCCAAGCGAAGTTTTCTCAGGTTCAACTTGAGTGCGGTTTTGGCCAGCCTGACTTGCTCATAGGTGATGTAGTTGATCCATTCGCCAATGGAGGCGTTCACCGCCTCAGCACCATATTTCTCCAGGGTTCGAATGGTATCCTGGTTGGATTTCAGGTGTGACCTCACGTAAATCTCTCCGACCACTGCTATGAGCGGTTTTCGGGGAATCCCGGGGTCGATGATCTCCCTTCCTCGTGCAACGATTCGTATAAGGTCATTTCGAATTGCTGAGAGTGCATGGTTGGAGGAGTTTCTTGAGAAAGACCGGGCCATCTGTTCCGTTGCCTCTTCGATAAAGGAATCGGCCATACCCTCCTTTTTCTCATATGGCCTAATGCGCCAGAGTAATCTGTCGAGTATGTCACCAACCACAACGGAGAGGTATCCGGCCTTGTAAAATTGCTGTATCTTCTCCTTCGGTATCAGACCATTGAGCTCATACCCGTCATCTGCCGTGAGCGTGGTTATTTTAAGCTTGCCCAGATCAGGGAGAGAATCGAGGATTATGCGGTGGTATTTGTTGTACATGCCAAAACGGCAAGGACCGTTGGACTCGGGCATGAAATAGACATAGTTTTCAGGATCAAATCGGTCCCCGAGACGCTCCTTCTCCTGTTTCATGTACATGAGTATGTCCCCTAGGGTCACAACACAGGGGAAGCACTCTTTGCCTGAGGTGAACTCTTTTCCCAGATCGAGACCCTCATAGGTATCCATAACGGTAGAGTTGATACCAAAACCGCGGAACACCCCGGCCATAAGCAGACACCCGATACGGTTCATCTCGGGAATCAGACAGATCTTTCCTTGAACGTTAAACCTTCCAACACCTTCGGATATGACCTGAAAAACGTTTGATCGATCTCCTGTTTTCATACTTAGACCCTGTTTCACTCACAGGTAACCCCAACCCAGGACTCCCCAGTCCAATGGGTTCCAGTTGCAGAACAGTATTCTGTTCACCAGGGGTTACGTAGGCGAACTGCCCCGCGGATAACTGCTGAAATCGTCTCACAATGTGATCAATCTAAGAAAAAAGACGGAGATATGTCAATGAGAAAAGCCTTTCAATCCGTTGCCTGGTCTGCGGCTCCAGTTGCATGAAACATTCAGGAGGCTCCGCAACCACCTCATAGGAAGAGAGTTTTCTCTTTTCAACCGTTTTCACTGAGCTGGGTTCGTGATGGGGTAAGCATAGGATTTTCCCCCAGGGATTGACTCAACTGATGTTGGAGCGCTATTTGATTCTGGCGCTCCCTTATCTTGCACTGGAGGTAATCTGCTTTTTTCAATTCGAACAATTGCCTTGGATACCGGTCTGTCAGATCGTACCACCGGTTGATGCGCTGTTCGAAGCGCTCGTTATCAGGGTATGGAAGGGTATCGAGGTAGGCGCGAATCGCTAAGTAGTAGCGAACGGCATTGCGTTCAATCATACCCCTGGTTCCGCGTACGTAGACCGGACTGCCTTGTTCATCGGTTTCGATTACCGTAAAGCCAACCTTGTTATAGCCGATTGTCTGGTAGTAGATCTTGATTGCTAGGCGCGCCGAAAAGCCGGTGCGGTAGGAATAGCTGAAATGGGCAATAGTCTTGCCTTGTTCTGCAGGCATCGCCTCGAATTCAATCCGATAGTCCTTTGTGTCAAAAGGACCCTCATCAGCGGTTAGGAGAAGCTTGAGGTATGCCGACGTATGTTCGATGACCCGGAAGTCAAAGTTCAACTGATAAGCATCTTCAGGGGCCTGGTAGTTCTTTGATCCGCTGTAAAAGGTTAGGAAATATTGGTCCGCAGACCTTCTCCACGTACAAGCCTTGATATTGTAATGCACAGATACCATGTCGCACCAGTTACTTGGTGCTGTAATCGCATCTCGTACCGTCTTGAAGGGATGTTCAATAACACCGTAGACCTCGCCGCGAAAAACATCTCCCTCCTCAGAAGACTCGATACAGATGGGGATGCCGCGGTTGTCTTTGGCCGACTTCATCTCTATTTCACGGCACTTGTCGAGAAGGATTTCATGAGCAGGTCGGTCCGGTTGCGTGGTAAGAACGGGAGTGCGCCATAGAAGTCCTGTTGCAAAGATGACACTGAGTGTGATTGATAGGCGATATCTCATTAACATGTTACGCTTCTGTCTCCAAGTGGTTAGCTCAAATTCGGTGCCTTTCGTTACTCATAGACCCCTGATGATAGCACAACAGGCCTCAATGTGCGTGTAAATAACGAGAGCTTTGCATAACGCCCATTCTTTAAAGACGATGGGCTTTTCCTCAGTTCCGAGGCTCCCGGGTTGGTCTTTTCAGCAACTTATCCATGGGGGAGTTCT
>CP070657.1:1860021-1862847 GCA_020355085.1 Deltaproteobacteria bacterium | reverse complement strand
TTTCCAACTGCCTCGAGCCCCAACTGATGTTGGATCTTCTCCGCTGTTTGGGGCATAACCGGCCACAGGAGCACTGACACTACTTTTAATGCTTCCAGCAAATGGTCGAGCACGGCGCCGAGGCGGTCCGTGTCTGACTGGGCCATTACCCATGGTTTCATGGTATCGATGTATTTATTGGCTTTTCCGATTAATTCCCAGACAGCGATAAGGGCCTTGTGAAAGGTGAATTCCTCCATCAGGTCCCTATATTCGTCGATTACCGCAAGCGCTGCTTCCCTCAACGCCCGATCCTCCTCCGCTGGTGTGCCTGATGCGGGGACCAAACCGTCGAAGTACTTGACCGCCATGGTTGCGCTTCTGCTCACCAGATTCCCGAGATCGTTTGCCAGGTCGGCATTAAGCCTCCTTACCAGCGATTCCTCGCTGAAATCCGAATCGAGTCCGAAGACCATGTCCCTCAGGAGAAAATACCGAAAAGCATCAAGGCCGTAAACGGTGGCCAGATCCATGGGTTTCACGATATTTCCCAGGCTCTTTGACATCTTGCCGGCATCCACATTCCAGTACCCATGCACATTCAGATGTTGGTACGGTTCGATTCCGGCTGCCTTGAGCATGCACGGCCAGAAGATACCGTGAGGCTTGAGAATATCCTTTGCGATAATGTGCTGGGCAACCGGCCAGAATTTCTTAAACAGGTCACCGTCCGGATAATTCAACCCCGATACATAGTTAATGAGCGCATCAAACCAGACATAGGTCACATAGTCATCATCAAAGGGAAGGGGTATCCCCCACGATAGTCTCCTCTTAGGCCTAGATATGCACAGGTCTTCCAGGGGCTCCCTCAGGAAGGCCAGGACCTCGTTACGGTACCGTTCAGGCCTGATGAAGTCGGGGTTTCGGTTGATGTGCTCAATGAGCCACTCCTGGTATTTGCTCATCTTGAAGAAGTAGTTCTCCTCCCGAATGAGCTTTGGCTCTGTCAAATGGATAGGGCATCTGCCGTCTTCCAATTCCGTTTCAGTATAGAACCGCTCACATCCAACACAGTATGTTCCCTCGTACTCGCTGAAATAGATGTCTCCTTTTTCATACACCCGCGAGAGGATTGCCTTTACCGTTTCTTGATGATTCTCATCAGTGGTCCTTATGAAGTAGTCATTGGTCACATCCAGTTTGGGCCAGGCATCTCTAAAGGTCTTGCTTATCTTGTCTACGTATGTCTTGACGCTTTCGCCAGCCTTGGTAGCTGCCTCCACAATCTTGTCGCCGTGCTCGTCGGTACCCGTGAGAAAAAAGGTTTCAATGCCCGCCAACCGGTGGAACCGCGCTACTATGTCGGCAACAATGGTTGTATACGCATGCCCGAGGTGTGGTTCTGCGTTTACGTAATAAATAGGTGTGGTTATGTAAAATGCCCTCTTGCTATTTATTGCCATTTTTTCCTCGTGCCTTCCTCGTTTTCGCATACTCATCGTATTCAAAAGCAAGACAGCACATCAACCTCCCACATATGCCGGAGATCTTCGTGGGGTTCAGCGAAAGGTCTTGTTCTTTGGCCATCCTGATGGATATGGGGTCGAAATTCGAGAGAAACACCGAACAGCAGAGCTCGCGACCACAGTGGCCGACACCGCTCAGCATTCGAGCTAGGTCTCTGGTACCGATCTGCCTCATCTCCACATGGGTATGAAACCGCTGAACCAGATCCTTGACCAACTCCCTGAAATCGACCCTGGTCTTGGAGGTGTAATAGAAGGTCATTTTGCTTCGGTCAAATGCTACCTCAACTCCGATCAGGTTCATGGACAATTTCCTCTTTTCGATAAGCTCTCTGCAGCATTCAGCAGCCTCTGCCTCGTCCTGTTCGTTCTTCTTTTTTTGCTCAATATCCTCTGTTGTGGCCAGGCGGAATATCTTCTTTATCGGTCTGGTGGGCATGGAAGAATCCCTGAGCCTCGGCTTGCTGCATACCGTGCCCAGTTCCTGGCCCTTCTGGGTCTGCACAATAACCTGATCTCCCTCCTTAAGGACGAAGTGCCCGGTGTAAAACTCATACCACTTGCCGTCCTCCCTGAATCTGACATTCACGATCTTTCTTGGACCGTCTCCATTCCTTTTTCTCATCGATCTGCAGCCCCCCTCAAACCAAACAAAGATCGTTCAATAAGGAACAGTTGGTTCCTGTTCTCAATGAGATCATATTCTGCACTGGCAATAACGGCCAGTGACTTCATGAGCCTATCCACCGAATAACCGGAGGCGACCCTACTGAGGTGTTCAATGAGATCGGTGTTTACGATGAGCTCTTTCGCACCGTCGAGTTTCATGAGCAGCATGTCCCTGAACCAGCTCTTCCATATCCCCAGCATCAATGCTATTGTCGTATCTTTTTGCTCCTTACCCTTTTTTCCGAGGTCGAAGAATTCTTGAGCCGATTCCAGGAGAACATCCGGAGAGCCATTGATGGCCCGATCCAGCATCTCTATCCAGCTAACCCGTTCTGCCAAAAGGCCTTCCTCTGCCATCCTGAGCGCCGTGCCCAGGCTCCCCTCTGAAAGCCTGGCCAAGATCCGTGCGGCTTCCCTATCCACGCTGCGTTCTGTTACCAGCCAGTTCGCAATCTCCTCGGTCGGAAGCGGTTTAAAGGGAACCCTCTGGCATCGTGAAACAATGGTGGGCAGAAGCTCCTTCGGATCCCTCACTGTAAGGATAAAAACGGTTCCAGGCGGTGGTTCCTCAAGGCTCTTTAAGAATGCATTGGCCGCCTCCATGGTCATCTTTTCCGCCGGGTCAATGATGATCATCCGGTACCGACCG
>CP070657.1:1856894-1859921 GCA_020355085.1 Deltaproteobacteria bacterium | reverse complement strand
GTGACGAGGTCAATAACGAGATCCTCTCGGTCCTGAAGGAGCATGCAGGTGATCCCTCGGTCAAGGGATTCGTCATCACCGGATATGGTACCGCCGCTTTTTCAGCCGGCGCGGACATCGGCAAGTTCCCCCAGACCCTCGGGAATAAAGATGCCGCAGTTAGCTATGCACGGGACTGCGCTCAGGTGCAGCTCTTTATGGATCAGATGGAAAAACCGGTTGTGGCCGCCATTAATGGCATGGCCCTCGGCGGGGGATTGGAGATTGCCCTTCGCTGTCAAAGTATGGTGGCTATCAAGAATGCGGTCTTTCAGTTCCCCGAGATCACGCTTGGAATACTGCCGGGGATTGGTGGGTGCATTGTGCCGTATCGCAAGTGGCCACAGGGCGCAGCGCTCTTTCACGAAATGATCTGTCTGGCGCGGCGGTTGAACGCCCAAGAAGCAATGGACATTGGAATGGTCACCAAGGTTGTAGATAACTACTCCGAGATGATCGAAGTCGCGGTAGAGGAGGTCAAGAATCTCAAGGAAAAGATAAAGAGAATTCCTGACGGAAGCGTCGCTATCCCCGAAATAACCGTCCCCGAACCGCCCATGGCCGGAAAACTGGCCTTAAGCAAGGAGGCCATCTCCGTAACGGTAAAAACCATCAAACAGGGTGCTGCTGCGGAAACCTTTGCCGAGGCCCTGGAGATCGGTTACCAGGGCTCTGCTGAGATCGCCTGCACCGATGCTGCCAAAGAGGGGATCTCGGCCTTTCTGGAGAAACGGAAGCCGGAGTTCAAGAAGTAGCCCGCATCAAACCCCACGAAGGAGGCCAGCATGGAGCTTTTTAAGGACATGACCATTCTTTCCCTGGAGCAGGCCACAACCTTGCCATACTTGACGTATCTTCTTGCCCAGGATGGAATGACTGTCATTCGCATGGAACATCCCGTTTACGGTGACCCCAACAGGATGATCGGAGAGAACTACCTCAAAGAAGAGAGGATGAACACCTACTATCTCTGCATCAACTCGGGAAAAAAGGCGATCACCCTGAACCTGGGCGAGGAAAAGGGTCAGGAAATCCTGAAGAAGCTCATCACCGCTCTAAAGGTAGATATCTTCGCCACCAATCAGCTTCCGAGAAACTACCTCAAGCTCGGTATCGACTATGATAAGCTCAAAGGCATTAAACCGGACATCATTTGGCTCGGCATGACCGGTTTCGGCCCTGAGGTAAACGAAGCAGCCTATGAGCCGGTTCTGGAGGCTCGATCCGGCCTGATGGATCTGACGGGCGAGCCCGACGGAGATCCCCAATCGCTCGGCATACCCCTCTCAGATATGGGTTCAAGTGTCCATGCTTACGGCCTTATCATGAAGGCCCTGCTCAAAAGAGAAAGAACAGGGGAAGGATCGCGGATTGATTTGTCCATGCTCGAGTCCTCTGCTTCATGGCTGACCGTGGCGACAACATTAACTGCGAGCTTTAATCAAACGGTATCGAGAACCGGCAATACACACCAGTTCTTTGCGCCGGTCTCGGTCTTTAAGACCAAAACCGGCTATGTATATATTGCCGTCGGCAATGACCGGCAGTGGAAGGCAATGGTAGGCCTGCCCCTGTTTCAGGAGCTGGACAAACCGGAATATGAAAAAAACGAGGGAAGAATAAAGGATGTGGAAAACCTCAATCAGTCCCTGGCCGGGATTCTCCCCAACATAACCTCCGAGGAACTCATAGCCATGTTCAACCAGATCGGGCTGCCTATCAGCAATATAAACAGCATTCCCCAGGTCTTGGAAGACCCCCTGATTAAGAGAAGATTGCTGAAATCCAGGGATCCTCGGTCAGGACTTGAGCTTACCCTGGCGGCACCGCCGTGCACGACGCCGTTTCTCGAATCCACCGACAGGACATTGTCCTTCCCGCCCCGGTTTGGGGAACACAACAAGGAGATATACTGCGACCTGCTCGGCTACGCCGAGAGCGATCTGACTGCCTTAAAGGAAAAAGGCGTTATTTAGCTGCCCCGAAGCAATGAAGGCGGGCAGAGATTCTGGGTTCTCATTTCAACAAACTGCACAATCAGGTAGTGACATATGAACATCGTCGTGCTCATCAAGCAGGTGCCTGACACAACTGAGATAAAGATCGATCCAAAAACAGGCACCCTCATCAGGGAAGGGGTTGAGAGCATCATCAACCCCGATGATCGACATGCCATCGAGGTGGCTGTCACCTTAAAGGAGGAGTTGGGAGGCAAAACCACCGCCCTCTCAATGGGCCCGCCTCAGGCAATCGACGCCGTGTCCGAGGCCCTCGGCATGGGGATTGATCAGGGCATACTGCTCACCGATAAGAACTTCGCCGGCGCAGATACATGGGCTACGGCCTATACCCTTGGCAAGGCACTCCGAAAGATAAGAAGCTATGACCTCATAATCTGTGGCAGGCAGGCCATTGACGGAGACACGGCCCAGATAGGCCCCCAAGTAGCGGAGTTCCTGAACCTGCCCCAACTGACCTATGTCCGGGAGATCGAGCAGATCGATGAAAAGCGAATCGTGGTCAAGCGGGCGCTGGAAGATGGGTATGAACGGGCGGAATCACCGCTTCCTGCCCTGATTACCGTCCTCGGGGAAATCAACAGGCCACGGCACCCACGGGTGAGTTTCCTGATCGACGCGTGCCAGGAAAAGGCACCAATCAAGATCTGGGATGCGGCGGATCTGGGGGTCACCGTCCAGGAGATCGGCCTGAACGGCTCCCTGACAAGGGTGATCAAGACCTTTTCCCCGAAAGGCAAGCGAGAAGGGGAAACGTTGAAAGGCGATACAGAAGAGGTGGTGAGCCAGCTGATTGGAAGGCTGCACGAGAAGCATCTGATTTAGACGCGAACTATAAGGATGGAAGGATGGCCATAACGGTTGATTATGAGCTCTGCAATGGTTGCGGACGATGCATAAAGGTCTGTCCCTACGGCGGAATCGAATTGAAAGAGGGAAAGGCAGTGCTGACCGACCGATGTACTGCCTG
>CP070657.1:1853712-1856794 GCA_020355085.1 Deltaproteobacteria bacterium | reverse complement strand
TTCTGTTACGCCGGATGATCCCGAGAACCTTTTTCACGGTGATAGTCAGCGCAGACCCTTCAGGGCGGGTCAGTACACGAAAATAGAACTTGCATTTCTTCAAGGGATTAGGTAGCAGAATACTGGAGGTCTACATAACCTAAGTTCTCAAATTCATCCGCCACAGTTCGGCGGATTAATGGCACGGTATTGTAATAGCATAACGTCCCAAGGGATAGTTGGTATAGTAGAACGGTTGCGGTTGCGCAACTCGAAACGGTTAACGGTCAACGTCATACGTAACCAGCAGCGCAACCGAACAACGTTAGACGAAATTAACGCGGCTGCGCCTCAAGTAATGGGTTATGTTCTTTCTCAGCTCGCCGGTTTGGTGCGAAGCTTGGCTAGCACATGGGATGCAAGCCTTCACACCGCAAGATAATGCCCACAGACGAAGTTCTCGAAAGGACGACAGTAATGGCAAAGGGAAAGAAAAAGGACAGATACGCGGAAGCCGGGGTAGACATAGAGGCTGGTAAGAGGTTCGTTGAGAGCATAAAACCGATTGTCAGCAAGACCTTCAAGTCAAATGTTATGAGCGAATTGGGCACCTTTGCGGCCCTTTACTCCCTCAATGTTGAGCATATGCAAAAACCCGTTCTCGTTTCCTCCACTGACGGTGTGGGTACCAAGCTCAAGATAGCCCTCATGCTCAACAAACACGGTACTGTGGGAATAGACCTGGTAGCAATGTGCGTTAACGACATTATTGTGCAAGGCGCTACGCCCCTGTTTTTTCTCGATTATCTTTCAATGGGCAAGCTCAACCATGAAACGGCCGTACAGATAATAGAGGGAATCAGCACGGGCTGCGAGCAGGCGCGCTGCTCCCTTATCGGCGGGGAGACAGCCGAAATGCCCGGATTCTATCCGGAGGACGAATATGATCTTGCCGGTTTTATCGTGGGCTTAGTAGATGCCGACCAGATAATAGACGGCAGCGATACGGCTATCGGAAACCAGCTCATCGGATTGGCCTCCAGCGGGCTTCACAGCAATGGCTACTCCCTGGTGAGGCGCATCTTTTTTGATGAACTCAAGATGTCCGTAGATGATTATGTGGAGGAGTTCAGCAGGACCGTTGGCGAGGAACTGCTTGAGCCCACGAGGATCTATGTGGATACCATACAACCCCTCATCAGGAACTTCCATATATCCGGCATATCACACATCACCGGTGGTGGAATAACCGAAAACCTCCCCAGGATATTGCCTACCCACTGTCAGGCAATCATCAGGCGCTCCTCGTGGACACCGCAACCCGTCTTTGGTTTTATCCAGAAGGCCGGAAATATCAGCCAAGAGGAGATGATGAGAACCTTCAATAACGGCATTGGCATGATCGTTATCGTGGCCGAACAGGATGTCCAGGATGTCATGAATCAGATCAAGGCAATGGGCCAAACGGCTTACCGGATAGGGTGGATAGAGCAAAGGGATCCCGAAGATCGTGCACTGAAATTTGTCGATTGAGGTCACACGGTTTGCCGGTTCTTATCAGCAGCTGCCTCCTCGGAATTGCCTGCCGTTATGACGGCGGCCACAGCCGGGTTGCAGAGCTCGTTGCCAAGACCCAGGATCTTCATCTCATACCCATCTGCCCCGAGCAGCTCGGAGGCCTTCCCACCCCGCGAAGCCCGGTCACCATATTAAACGGTGATGGAAGTGCAGTCCTCGTAGGACAGGGGCAGGTCATCAACTCATCCGGCCAGGACGTAACAGCGGCTTTTCTGAAGGGGGCCCGTGAAACCCTGAGGCTGGCACAGATAAGCGGCGCCACTACAGCGCTCCTGAAAAACAAGAGCCCCTCATGCGGGCTCGCTACCCCTTATTGCGAAACCGATACGGGTTACGGGCTCGGCGTGACAGCAGCCCTCCTCACCAGTTCCGGCATTAGAGTAATTGAAATAGATCCCCAGCACATCAAAAAGGGGTTTATCGAAGAGCTCGGCCTCTTCTAGGGTCTTCGGTTCTTACGGTTGCTCAGAGGATTAAATCGAACCTCTGCTCCTTTATGTCCTGCCCCCACTGCCGCACCTCATGCTCCTGACAAAGGCAGAAGCCTACGGACTCATAAAGATATCGAGCCGTTTCCAGGCCTTCAAAGGTCCACAGGAAAACCCGCTGATAGCCGACCTCTTTGCAGAACTGGATCGATTTCTCCAGCAGGGCCTTGCCAATCCCGCTCCCCTGAAACGCGGGCGCAACGATAAACCACCGCAGCCTGGCACCCTGGTCGGCCGCATCGCCCCCGTCTATGGCCACGGAACCCGCAAAGGCCCCTGCCACATTCGCAACCCACAGCCCGTCCTGCCCTGGCTGGAACCGGGCAACAAACTCCGAAAGCTCTCTTCCAACCTGGGTCTCAAAAGAGATATCCAAACCCCAGTTCTCATAATAGTAAACGCCATGTACCTCCGTGATCTTGCCTACCACACCGGGTACATAGCCGGTGAACTGGACAGTATTCATCGAGATAGGCATCGCCCCTTCCCTGTGCGCTCACCCTGCATTGAGACTGCTGCCATACCTGTGGCCTGAAAACCATAGGGTGACGGTATCACCGGTTCTCTCCATTCCGATTGCTCACCATGAACGATCTGCCTCAGTTCCCGCGGCAAAGGGCTCTTTCACAGGAGATTTGAGTACGCCTCCCCCTACCCGTAAAGATATGCCTTGGCCGTGGTCTTTTCCTCCAATACGCCGTCGATCTTGTCCTGGATCTCTTGACGCTCAGGATTCGCCTCCCATGCCCTCCAGTCGTCAACGCTGTTCCAGGTGCTGATCACCAGAAACTCGTCGGGATCGCTCACACCTTTCCACGTCTCACCTGAGATATACCCCCCTTGACCCATGGCCCTAGTTCGAAGCTCCATGAGCAGTGGAACCAAGTCCTTCTCCTTGCCTCGAGCCACCTTTCTAGTGATGATAACCTTGATTGCCCTGGTACCACACCTCCTCATGCTTGAAGTTTGCCGTTGCAACTGCCTCGATTCCCAGATTACTCCTCAGCGACGGATTTATCAACCGGGATTTCGGGCCC
>CP070657.1:1845316-1853612 GCA_020355085.1 Deltaproteobacteria bacterium | reverse complement strand
GGTATATGTGTATGTGCGCTGGAAATGGATTTTTATCATATACATGGGACTCCTAATCCTGACTCGAGGAGTCCCCATGCCCTTTATCAAGAGAAACTTGTGTATTTTTTGAAGACATGTATTAGGGAGGGCCACCATACGGTGGCCTTTTTCTCTTCTAGGGCTTTACTATCCCGCCTACCAGATCATAGGGGTGGGCCTCTGTTATCCTGACCGGGACAATGTCACCGACCGTTGCTGATCCCTCGTTTATGAGCACCTGCCCGTCAACATCCGGGGCCATGGTGGCGGTTCGGCCTGTCAAAAGCAGGTCCGTTTCGGGGTTAAGGCCCTCCACAAGCACTGGTACCGTTTTGCCGACCAACCGTTGGTTAAGACGCTTAGTAATCCGCTTTTGAAGCTCCATAATTTCCCTTAATCGGGCTTGCACTATCCGCTCGTCCACTTTATTGTTGAGCTTGGCAGCGGCGGTTCCCTCCTCAGGGCTAAAAGAGAAAACACCCAGCCAATTGAACTCCGCCGCTCTTACGAAATCATACAGCTCCCTGAACTGTTCGTCCGTCTCTCCCGGAAAGCCGACCATGATCGTGGTTCTAAGGGTTATGCTCCTCGATCTCCGTCGTATCCTTTCTATGAGCCGGATCATCGATTCGCCACGTTGAGGACGACCCATTGCCCTGAGAACATGGGGATTACTATGTTGCATGGGGATGTCGAGATAGGGACACAGCACGTCCTCTGATTCAATAAGATCAAGGAGCCTCTCAGTTATGTGATAGGGGTGGGCATAGAGAACGCGAAGCCATTGTAGCCCTTGTATGGTCACAAGCACCTGCAGGAGATCCTCGAGTGTAGTCGGCGGGTCTAGATCATGCCCATACCAGGTGGTATCCTGGGCCACCAGATTTATCTCCTTGACGCCCCGTTCGACCATCTCCTGTGCCTCGATGTGTAAAGAATCTACGGTCCTGCTTCGAAGCCGACCCCGTAAGGACGGTATGAGACAGTAAGAACAGCGATGGGAGCAACCTTCGGCGATCTTCAGGTATGCAGAGTAGAATGGGGTTGTCTGCACCCTCGGTGCCGTGTGTTCAGCCAGGAAATCGGGTTTGTCGATAAGAAGAATCGCTGATTGAGCATCCTGGGCCTCTAAAACCTCCCCTATCCTGTGGATTTGTCCGGTGCCCAACCAGGCATCGACCTCAGGGATTTCCCTCAAGAGCTTCTTTCCGTATCGCTGCACAAAACACCCGGAAACCACGAGTCTTTTTAGGAAGCCCTGCTGTCTTAATTGTGCGAGCTCAAGTATGGTTTCTATGCTCTCTTGTACTGCCGATCTGATAAATCCGCAGGTATTCACAAGGGCTATCGCGGCACATGACGGGTCATCGGTTATGCCATACCCTTTTTCCCTGACAAGACCGAGCATGAACTCGCTGTCCACGAGATTCTTAGCGCACCCAAGGCTGACAAGAAATACTTTTTGCATCAGGGGTATCCGTTTTGTGCTTAACCGTTCGAATCTTTTCTCCCACGTACCGTCGGCACGGGCAAATGTCAAGCGGTCGGTTGAGGTGCTGGTTTTTTTGGCAAAAGGAGGGCGGTTGAGAATGAATCATAAGCCAATGAGCCCAAATCCAGGGCAGAGCAGGTTCGCCTAGACAAGGAATGGTGCCATAGCTGTCAAGTGCTCTGGGATAGGCGGCGAATTATGGTCTGGGTGAAGTTCTTGAAAAACAGCAGTTGAATGGCCTCGGAGAGCCCTTCCAAGAGTGTGGAGCTGAACTTAAGGAGAACACACTCGTTATCGGTAACAATGCTGGCATTTCGTGCCTCACCGGTTAGATAGGCCATTTCCCCAAAACATTGCCCCTTTCCAAGGGTGTTAAGGGCTTTGTGGCCCTTTCGGACAGTCACCTCGCCGCTAATCAGAATATAGAAGGAGTCGTCTACCTCCCCCTCCTGAATGATCGTGTTGTCTCCCTCGACCTTGATCACTTCGGTGACCTTAAGGATTTCCCCAATCTGGGTCTCATCGAAATCACGAAAGAAGGGCAGGGTTTGGATATAGTGGAGCAGTTCGGTGTCCAGATTTTCATCCGTCGTATCCCGCAAGCCGCGCAAGGCCAGCCTCAGATCATACGCCAATTCCATGGAGGTCTGATACCGTTGTGCCGGGTTTTTGCAAAGGGCCTTATCGAGGATCTCTCCAACGATTCTGGGTAGTTCGGGCCTCAGACCGGAAATGGCGGAGGGCTCTTCGTTAACGATTTTGTACATGATCGCGTAGTCGTTTTCACCATCAAAGGCCTTCATTCCGGAGAGGAGTTCGTAGAGCACTGAGCCGAGAGAGAAGAGGTCGCTTTTCTCCGTGACTGCCTCTTCTTTGATTTGCTCAGGGCACATATACGCGGGAGAACCGAACAGCCCTTTCTCGAGCGTTGATTGGCCGCGCTTAACATAGGCGATGCTGAAGTCGGTTATCTTTACCTGACCGTCTGCTGTCAGCATGAGGTTGGAAGGCTTGATGTCACGGTGAATCACCCCATTCCGATGGGCAAAATCAAGCCCTTTACACACGCTAAACACCATTTCCAACACCTTTTCGGCGGGCAAGAGATTGAGGGGCTTGCAGTATTGAGCGAACGTAGCCCCGTCCACATATTCCATGGTGATATAGCACAGATCCTCTTGGAGATCGGCATCGTATACCGTCACGATATTCGGATGCAGCAGACGCCCTGCCAACTGGGCCTCAACGAAGAACTTCTTCTTGTACTTTTCCACATTTTGGGCCACCGTATCATTGGGGAGACGGTAGACCTTTATGGCTACCTGACGGTCTATATAGGGATCTTTGCCGAGATAAACGAAACCCTTACCTCCTTGCCCCAATTTCTTCACAATCTCATAGCGACCAAGAGTTTTCAGATCGTTCAAATCCGCCCCAGGTGTATCAGCTACCCTCGATTCAGATCTCGCTAGCATAGCTTTCGGTTATTATCCGCTGTTGACACAAAGAGATGCCCATGCGGCACCTCATCGTTCCATTCCGTTGTTCGGATCTATAATGGAGCTAAGACGATCCGAAGTGAATAGGGAAAAGCCAGGTGCCCAAGGAGCCATAATATGCTTATCGAGCCGCATGTCGATAAACTTGAGGGAGATATCCTTGCTTTTTGAGAAGAACAATATTTTTTTAGGCATGCGTGAATAGAGGCTATTCACAAGCACGGATGGGGGAACTGATGGCTTGTGGGATTAATTAACCATAGACAAGGGCGCTCAGGTGTTTTATTAAGCGAGTATTCTGCGGCACTGCCATAAGCTCATGGGGAAGAGATGCAACGGACGAAAGCCATTCATGATTTCCTGCCAAGGGAGGATCGGGATCTCTTTAATCGGGCATGGGAGATTACCAGGAAGACCCGCGGAAACGATTTCACCTTCTATCTGCCCGGAATGATCAGGTACGGTAGCATAAGGGGCTGCTATCCGGCCCTGTCGTTAACCGGCGATAAGTGTCAGTTGCAGTGCGAGCACTGCAAGGGGTTGCTCCTCGAACCAATGATACCGGCGGTCACCCCTGAGGCCCTTGTCGAAAAGTGTCTGAAGTTAGCACGGTCAGGTCATGCAGGCTTGCTGTTGAGCGGTGGGTCCGACCAGAGGGGCAGACTTCCGTGGGGGAAGTTTGTAAAGTCCATCTCGCGTGTAAAGTCCGAGACCGGTCTATTCATATCGGCGCATTGTGGCTTCTTGGACTTTGAGACAGCAGTGGCCCTAAGAGCGGCAGGCGTGGATCAGGCCCTGATAGATATCATGGGCGATGAAGACACTGCACAAAAGATCTACCTCCTTGACGGCCTTCACGAGGTGGTAAACTCCTTGGCAGCCCTTTCCAGATCGGAACTCGATACAGTGCCCCATATCGTTGCAGGACTCAACGATGGCCAAATACAGGGTGAGTATGAGGCCCTCCGTATCATACGCCGTTTTCAGCCCTCTGCTCTGGTGGTGATAATTTTCACCCCATTAAAAGGCACACCAATGGCGCATGTCCCAGCGCTACCTCCGATCGAGGTTGCCCGGTTGATTGCCCGGGCACGGGTAGTGATGCCGGATATGCCCATTTCTCTCGGCTGCGAGCGGCCACGAAACAAGGGAAATGAGCTCATGGAAGCCCTCGCTATCTATGCAGGCGCTACGAGGATGGCCGTGTGGTCGGAGAAGACCGTGGATCTCGTTTTAGAGCTCGGGCTAAAACCCCGGTTTCAACCCACCTGCTGTTCGGTTCCTTATCGGCAGGATTATGGTGAGAAGGTCTCTGTTTCTCCCTTTTCGCGGTAGGTCATTCTGCTTCATATCACGGCGGGTCTGATTCTCACTGATCCCGATATTCCTCTGTTGCCAGCTCCGCCAACCTGAATTTCTGTACCTTGCCTGTCCGCGTTATGGGAAATCCCGTAACGAGTTTGTAGTACCGTGGTGCCTTTTCCCTATCCACGTGATCGGTGACAAAGCGTGCAACCGTATCGAGCGACAAATCCGCCCGGTCCGAGGGCTTTATCCAGGCGGCAACCTCTTGGCCTTTTGTAGGATGAGGGAAACCAAAAACCTGAACTTCTGAGACGCCGTGCAGCTGATAAATGGTCTCCTCGAGTTCAGTCGGATAGATCTCTACGCCGTCTCTTACGATTACATCCTTGATTCTGCCCGTTATCTTGATATAGCCAGCCTCGTCCATCTCTCCAAGGTCACCGGCGTGAAACCAGCCTTCCTGATCGATGGCCGCCGCCGTGGCTGCAGGCATAGCATAGTATCCAATCATCAAGAAGCCCCTTGTGCAGAGTTCACCCGGATGACCGGCAGGCAAATCCTCGCCGGTTATTGGGTCTATGATTTTTACCTCGTTGCACTCCAGCGCTGTGCCAATGGTAGAAACCCTCAAATCGAGGGGGTCTTCCGGCAGCGTCATGGTTATCCACGAAGAGGCCTCGGTTATTCCATAAGCGACCGTTATATCTGAGATGCCTATGTATTCTACCACCTTTCTCATGAGCTCCATGGGGCATGGAGCCCCACCGATTATTCCCTTACGCAGTGTTCTGCAGTTCTCAACCCTGAATTCGGGATGGTCTATGAGCGTTATGAACATGCTCGGAGATCCGTAGAGGGCTGTGCAGCCTTCCCCATAGATAGCCGACAGGATTTTGGTTGGCTCGAAGGTTTGAGAGGGAATGATAATCGAGGCCCCGGCGAGAAGCCCTGTCAGGGCGATGCAGGTATTTCCGAACGTGTGAAAAAGGGGGAAGAAGAGGCACAGTCGATCCTGGTTGTTGAGCCCCTGCCTTTTCGCTGACACTGTTGATTTGGTAATCAGGCCCCTGTGGTTCAGGACAACACCTTTGGGTTTTCCAGTCGTTCCCGAGGTGTACATAATGGCCACAGGATCAGTTGGTCTTACCTCACGTTCCCTTTTAGTCAAAGTCTCCCTGTCAACCTCTTCGCCTATCTCCATTAATCGGCTCCAAGAGATGCGGTGAGGATCCGGCTTCTCATCTATGAGAATGACGCGTTCGAGCGATGAGTCATGTTTCAGTTCCGAGAGTATATCTGCACAATCATCATCCTGCTGCCCTCCTGTCATGATAAGCGAGCGGCATCCCGAATGGCCCAGCAAATAGAGAAGATCTTCCGTGCCTGCTCCCACATCCACCGGCACCAGAACGGCCCCAACCTTTGCTACGGCCATTTGGGAGATAATCCATTCAGGGATATTCGGCGCCCATAGGGCAACCTTATCACCTTTTCCTATGCCAATCCTCATAAGGCCCCTGGCGGCCCTATTTACCTGAGAGAGAAACACGCGATAGGTCCACCGGATATCACGTTCGCAATGGACGATGGCGGTATTGTGAGGGTATCGGGCAGCTATCTCATTGAACGACTCGCCTATGGTTTTTTCCACGCCGTTCACAGGCTTCTGGATCAAAGACATCCTGTTATCCTCATTCTTTTTTCAGACTAAATGCCTCAAATAGATACGGAAACGTGATGAGGTCTTCGATATCCCCTTGGTCCCAAGGATGGGAGCTCAGGAGCGCGGTGGCTTCAGGGCACGGTCGATGAGATCAGCAAGGTCAAGGACTTCACAATCGAGGCCGTGCCTTGTTACGCCATACGCCAGCTGTATATAACAGGCCGGACAGGTCGTTACTATGGTGTCGGCTTCCGTCTTTTTGACGTTATTCATCTTGCGATCCAGGATCTCCATGGACTGTCCGTAATGGGCTATGTTGTAAGTACCGGCAGCACCGCAGCACCAATCCGCTTCAGGCAACTCCCGGTACTCGATCCCGGGAATCATGCGGATGATCTCCCGTGGTTCATCGATCAGGTTCTGGTACCGGCTCATATGACAGGGATCGTGATACGTTACTCGCGCCTCGATCTGCCTCTCAAATTCCGGCAATCCAATCTGTATAAGGTATTCGCTCAGTGCCTGTATCTTTGCCCCTGTCCGGGCAGCTGTATCGGCATACGCGGGGTCATCGGCAAACACAGATGGGTATTCCTTTAAAAATGCCGAGCAGCTCCCGCAATCCGTGACGATGGCATCCACATCAAGACGGCTCATCATGGCCAGGTTTAGAAGGGCAAGTTCTTTGGCACCTTCTTCATCACCGTAACTTGCTACTGGCAGACCACAGCACACATTGTCTATGATTTTCACGTTGCATCCTGCTGCTCGAAGCACCTTTATAGTGGAAATCCCTACCTGGGGCAGGGCGTAGTTCGTGGCACAACCCACAAAGTATGCAATCTGCGGTGTTGCCATGTTAGGATATGGTCCAAGTTCGCCCGTGCGCTCCCTGAAGAAGCGAAGGGGCAGTCTCTCCACAAGATCCACCACCTTTTCCCTGTCACGTCCAAACCATTTCAAGACCCCCAATACTCTGGCCGCTCGATCCAGCCTGCTCTTCTTTCCCAGGGCCGCAAGGCGGACATAGAGGTCCATCTTTTTCGGATTAGGAAGGAGCCTCGTCGCCACAAATCTCAACAGCCGTGGTTCGCCGAGCTCCTGCATATACACGGAGCGCCCCTTAAGGACGTTTTCAGGCGTCCTCACCCCGGACATGCAGTTGGCGACACAGGCCCGGCAGAGGAGGCATTCGAAGAGTGGTGCCTTCAACTCTTCGCTCATTTCCAGCCTGCCCTCGATCAGGTGTTGCAGGTGCACATTATGCCCCCTGGCCACTGCCCGCTCCTCGCCGGTAATGGTATACACCGGGCAGGTGCTCAGGCAGAACCCGCATTTGTTACACCTGGATACCTCGTCATAAATGGGCAGCAGTTCCCGGCCTACCATGTTGTCACCCGCGGGGTCTGTTTTGTTCATCCCTACAATCCCCCTACGTATCGGCCGGGGTTCAAAATGGCCTTGGGGTCAAATGCCCTTTTGAGCTGCTTCATAATAGGGAGCATCCCTCCTCGGTCACCCCATACATCGACTTTTCCCTTGAACTCCGGTGGGGCATACACTACGACCACAGAGCCATCCATGCCCTCGGCCTGGTTCCGAACGTCATGCAATATCTCAGTAAGAGCTTCCTCTTTTCTCGTGTACAGATCATCGTCAAGGGCCAGGTGGGCGTATACGATTCCACTGCCGGCATGAGAGAGTTGGGAGTACACCACGTTCTCGCGAGCCATATGTTCATCGATAACTGCGTTCATCTGATGGGTGAAGGAGAGAGGAACGCTCACCTTAAGAGCGATACTTCGACTCCTTCTTGCGCACACCTCGAGTGCCAGTCGGCCTACCCGTTGCCAGAACGTAACCTCTTCTGATCCTCGAAGGATTTCGATCTGCTCTGCCCCTTGTGAGCGTGCCAGCCCTTCAATCTCGGCAATCTGGCGCTCCACGGCCTCCCTGATGCCGTCGAAACCTACGGCAACCCACGCTTCCATCTTTGTTTCGGCCGATGAATTCCCCTGTGTGAAGAGCATAGATGCGGTCGTGGGATTGTAGAGCTCGATGCAGGAGGGCAAGAGCTGAGACTCCAAGAGCGCCCACGTGAGGGACCAGGGCTGCTCTGAAGAGGGGAATCCCATTACAACGGTGGCCTGGTCTTCAGGCACGGGCAGTATTCTGCAGGTGGCCTCAACAATAAGCGCCAGGGTACCCAGAGACCCGATGTAGAGCTTGCTCATGTCATAGCCCGATACATTCTTAACGGTCTTTCCGCCTGCGATGCTCTTAGACCCTGCCGCCTGTTCAGGGATGATTACCTCG
>CP070657.1:1840218-1845216 GCA_020355085.1 Deltaproteobacteria bacterium | reverse complement strand
CCGTGAGGCGCCGCTCCAGATCCTGCTTGACGGCAGCGATCCACATTTTGCCGGGCTCTCGAGGGGCTACATCACGGCGTTTGTGGAGGCTTACATTCGAGATCGCCTCCTGAGTTTTCTCAATCGCAAAGGAAAACAGGAAATAAGACCTCCTGTGGAGGGACGGATACGGGTATGGTTCAACGAGGATCTGGACAGCCAGAACTTCATCGTGCCGGGGATTATAGCGATAATTATCATGATCGTAGGAGCTATGCTGACCTCGCTGGTAATTGCCCGAGAATACGAAAATGGCACCATGGAGACGATACGATCGCTGCCCATCGGCAGTGGGGAGTTTCTGTTGGGCAAGGCCATTCCCTACTTTCTCATTGCATTGACTGATGTGCTTGTGGCAGTTTTTATGGGGCAGGTGCTCTTTGGCGTTGTCATGAAATCCAGCTTTTGGTTGATGGTGCTCGCTTCCGCAATCTACATATCGGTTGCCCTGTGCCTAGGGTTGCTCATTTCCATCGCAACAAAATCCCAATTAGTAGCAAACCAGATGGCCATATTGATTACGTTTCTGCCTTCTTTGCTGCTCTCCAATTTTGTGTTTCCCGTAAGCAATATGCCCAAGATATTTCAAATCCTGACATATGTTATTCCGGCAACGTATTTCATAGATATACTCAACGGGATTTATCTCCGAAGCCTTGGTCTTGTCCACTTGTGGCCTAGCTACGCAGTCCTGATCGGCATGTTGATCGTCCTTGGCAACATAGGGTTCGCCATGCTCAAGCGGGAGGGAATGTGAGGTGAATTGGCTCAGGATTCGCGAATTGGTCCGAAAGGAATTTATCCAGCTTTTCCGCGACAAAAAGAACAGACCTCTTCTAGTCATCGCGCCATTTGTGCAGTTGCTCGTTTTCGGTTACGTGCTCAGCACGGACGTAAGGGATGTAAGAGTCGCGCTCCTTGATCAGTCCCGCACACGAGAGAGCCGCATGGTGATGGATTCCTTTGATGCAAACAAGACATTCCGCATAGTCTATTACCCAAAACATCCTGAAGAACTCGAGGAACTCTTGTTGCGAAGAAAGGTGGATCTTGCCCTGAAGATCGACCCCGATTTCAGTGAGCGCATAAGGAGAGGGGATTCATCGCCTATTCAGATCCTTGCCGATGGAAGCATGAGCAATATGGCTGCTGTGCGAATCGCCTATGCTTCGCTCGTTCTTGATAGGTTTAATCAGCATATGATTAGGGAGCTTTACGGGCAACGGCTGGATTACGGCAGGATTGATGCTCGAGTGCGGACATGGTATAATCCGAACCTTGATAGTCGTAACTTCTTTGTGCCGGGCATCGTGGCGTTTTTGATCATGATGCTCTCCCTCCTCCTCACCTCCATGGCTATCATCCGAGAGAAAGAAGCAGGCACCATAGAACAGCTTATCGTTACACCCCTGAGACCCATTGAACTCATTCTGGGAAAAATCATCCCCTATATCATAATTGCCCAGACACTCATGATTATCGTGATTAGCTTCGCCATCATGTGGTTCTCCATACCGCTCAGGGGAAACTTTCTCCTTCTTGTGGCTGCGGCGTGTCTTTTTCTCCTGAGTACCTTGGGCACAGGCCTGTTCATATCGACAATCTCGGCAACGCAACAGCAGGCCATGATGACGGTGTTTTTTTTCATTCTGCCCTTCTTCATGTTCAGCGGTTTTGTTTTCCCCATCGCTAGCATGCCACCGGCCATTCAATGGCTTGCCTATTTGAATCCCCTGCGGTATTTTCTGGTCATCATCAGAGGAGTATTTCTAAAGGGAGTTGGTTTCACAGTGCTTTGGCCACAATTTCTTGCGCTATTGCTGCTCGGGCTCATAGTCTTCACGAGCGCTGTTAAGAGATTCAGGAAGCGACTCGATTAAAGCGGTCAGGTGAGAGCGAGGATAGGTGAAAAATCGGATGGATTGCTATGTTGGGATAGACATTGGCTCTGCCTCCTCCAAAGGCGTTGCCCTGGTTGACGGTAGGATGGAAGGGTCTTGTGTTATCCCCTCCGGTGGAGATTACCGGGTCGCAGCCGATAGGGTAAGAGATGAGTTGCTTTCGGAATCGACCTTATCTGCAAGAGATGTCTCTTACACAATAGCCACTGGATATGGGGCCAAGAACGTGGGCTTTGCGGATGAGGTAATAACAGACATATCCTGTCAGGGTAGGGGCATCTGTTACCTTGCTCCATCGGTGAGAACTGCCGTTGATGTTGGGGATTTGTTCAGTAAAGCCTTTCGGATGGATGAGAGGGGCACTATCCTTACCTTCGTGCTGAGTGGTAAGTGTGCCGGAGGCTCGGGGAGGGTCTTGCAGGTTATTGCCAAGGTACTCCAGATCAGGCTGGAAGACATCGGAGCCTTGTCCCTCAAGTCCAAGAAAAAGGTAGATTTTAATACCGGCTGCGCTGTTTTCGCCGAAAGCGAGGCCGTTTCACGGTTAGCTGAGGGTGTGAGAAAAGAGGATCTTCTGGCCGGGATTCACCGAGCCCTGGCTGCACAGATCAACAGCCTTGCAGAGCGGGTGGGAATTGAAAGGGAATTTGCACTTGTGGGCGGTGCGGCCAGGGATAAAGGCCTAATCAAGGCGGTTGAGGAGATAACCGGATTTGAAATCGTTGTACCACCCGAGCCCCGCCTGACAGCCGCGCTCGGTGCGGCTGTCATAGCAAGCGAGCGGGTAGGAATATAGAGCCCGGGCCAGAGCGGAGCCGAAGGCTTCTCCTGTTATTGTCCTTCAAACTTCGGCCTTTCCCTGCCGACGCTGGTTAACCCGGTGAGGGCATCCCTTGTCGAAAAGATCTCGTAGAGGTGGGCCAATTCTTCTTTGAGGCCCTCCTTCAATGGCTTCTCATATCCTTGGTCAATTATCTGGTTGGAAAGGCGAAGTGCGATAGGGGCTTTGCTCGCGACCATCTTGGCCGTTTTGGCCACAAGGGGATCATCGCTTTCAATATATTCTCCGCCCAACCACGCATCGATGTTGGCGTCTGAAAAAAGCTCTTTCAGCTTGCGCCAATCTTGAGGGAGTTCTTCCGTCTTCTTAGCCTTGCGGAGAGCGGGCTTTCCCTCCTTAATGAGCGCCAGTATCTTGTCGTCGATTTGATCGGGGGCGAACACATAGTCTACGAGGCCAATTGAAAGGGCATCATCAGCGGAAATCAGCCGACCCGAAAATATGATATACTTTGCCAGTTCCTTACCAGCGAAGCGGCTGGTTCGTTGAGTACCTCCGAGTCCCGGATAGATCCCGATTCCCGTCTCAGGAAATCCCATGACAGCACCTGGAGTAGCCGCAATGATATCGGTAGAGAGCGCTAGTTCTAACCCGCCGCCTAGGGCAAGTCCATCCACCTTGGCAATAACTAGCTTTTCGCTATCGTCTATGCGGTTAAAGACCTCTTGACCGTAAGATGTGAATTCATAATTGTCCTCCAGCCGGTCGTTATTGATGCAATCGATAAAAAACTTGATGTCAGCGCCAGCTACAAAGGCCTTTCCGGCGGTTGCGATAATGATGGCCGTGGTGTCAGGGTCTGATTCAGCCTCCTTGAAGGCCTCGTCCAATTGTCTGACAATGGTATGGTTCAGGGCATTCATGGCATCTGGTCGAGATATGTATACCCGCCCTATGCCCCCATCACGGCTGTATCTCACATAACGGATATCCCAGGGCTCTCCTTTGTCCTCCTGGGCCTTTAGGCTATCGGGCACCTTAAGGTCGGGCCAGGCCTTCAAAAGGTCTTGCACCATGTTGTAGGTCTTATCAATGCCCGCAAGGTTCATGAGCTCAAAAGGCCCCTTACTCCACCTCAGTCCTACCTTGGCGCCCAGGTCGATGTCCGCCATATCCGAGATATTTTCCTCCAGGAGGGTACAGCAGATAAAGAAGACGGCACCCAGAAGCCTGTCAGTAACGTTATCCAGTTTGCCCTCATCCACTTCGCCATCGAGAGGAAAATCCTCGCCCGATTCAAACTGGGCCTTTAACCTGGCCGATGGTGCGTAAAAGGGATGCCCAAGTTGACCGAATAGGGATTGGGAGACGTGATAGGCGATCGGGACGCCGGTCACGTTGACCAGCTTGAAAGGCCCCATGCCGATCCCCAAGGCATCCATGACCGCTTTGTCAATCGTGGGAATGTTGGCCCAGCCCTCTTCCAGGATGCGGGTCGCCTCGTTGTTTAAGGGGGCAAAAAAGCGGTTTACTGCAAATCCGGGAGAATCCGCGACCAGGATATCGGTCTTGCCAGTGAGAATGGAGTATTGCTTACAGGCTGCAATTGTCTCCGGCGAGGTAAGGGCACCTGGGATAATCTCCAGGAGGCGGTTCATTGCAGGATGGTAGAAAAAATGAAGCCCCACAAAACGGTCCGCCCTGGCCGTGGCCTTGGCCAACTCCGTAACCGAAAAGGATGATGTGTTAGTGGCAAAGATCGTTTTTGGCTCGCAGATCTTGTCGAGCCGGGCAAAAAGCTCTTTCTTGACCGCAAAATCTTCAAACACAGCCTCTATAATAAGATCGCAGTCCTTTGTCTCAGCTAAATTTACCGTACCTTTGATACGGGAGAGAATTTCATCGACCTGTTCAGGGCGAAAAACCTTTCGCTCCACCCCCTGCTGTAGTGTGCCGCGGATATTGTTCATTCCCCTTTCCACGAATTCCGGTTTCACCTCCACCAGGATGACGGATAGGCCCTCCTGGGCCGTCTTCTGGGCGATTCCACCGCCCATGTTACCTGCGCCGATGACTCCAATCTTTTTCATTCTTGAACCTCCTCTTGTAACTTGCGATCAGTGAACTCAATAGTGATTAAATAAGGCGATAGCGCTTGCAGGAGAAGGTGGCAGCCGCCCTTGCGGGCAGCTGCCATGGCCGGAGAAAAAGTTAAAATGATCTAAAGTGAAAGGGGAAAGCGCATAAAGTAATCTTGCCTTTTGACTTCAGGCACTT
>CP070657.1:1834573-1840118 GCA_020355085.1 Deltaproteobacteria bacterium | reverse complement strand
TATTGCTTCTTGTGATATTCCTTTATCTGTCTTAAGAATTCGTCTAGGTCTTCAATAGCATGGCGGTGGGTCATTAGTACTTTGCCGCTATTGTTTACCAGAATCATAAAGGGTGTTCCTGTTTTTCCAAGGGCAGTATAGATGTCCTTTTTTTCATCGGGGAAAAGGGGAAACTGAACCCGGAACTTGGTTCTGTAAACATCAATATGTTTCTGATTGTTCCCCGCGGCGATACCTATCAATTTGATGTCACTGCTTAGCAAAGGATCTTGCTGAATAATATTATAGAGCCTATTAACTATAGGCGCGGCCTTATGGCAACTGGGTCAGAGAACATTGAGTATCTCGATAAGGATGAGTTTGGCGGGAATCTGTGTTACTGACAGAGCTTCGAGGCTTTCTAGCCCTAAGTATTCTCGGTACTCTAAAGAGTTGGGCGCCTTTAGCTCAAATTTGGGTAGGACCTCTCCAGGAGCAATCGGCTGAGTTCGCTCGGCTCCGTAAGCTGAAAAACACGACAATCCGAACAAAATACAGACCGCCAACCAAAGAGGGCGTATAGCCAACCTAAATCGTCTCATACCATACCTCCCGGTTACTGGACTTTATTTCACCGACGTAGCGCCTGATAATCATGATTGAAAAAACGATATTCTGCGGGGATTCATATCAGCTAGATCTTCGTGCGACAAATCGTAAAACCGATCGGTAGCGAGTTCAAGCCCCCAATCCTTAAGCTAAAACTAACCCACAACCTTGTCAAGAAGAATCTTTCACCATTTTTTCTGCCTGGCGCTCTATCGTTGCTACTACCCGCGGTCTTCTTGAGCCGCCAGGCCGACAGCCGCCTGGAAATAACCATCGATTCCTGGTGGCAAGGCCGTAAAACGCACGCTAAAGACCTTTGTATCGTCGTCGTACCGAACCATCACCTTCCCGTAGAAATCTTTGGAGCAGAGCTCCTCGCTCACGTCCACAAGGTTGAGCTTGAGATTTGTCAACGGATCCAATTCCGTCTGAAGGCGCAACTCCCCAGACTTGCGCGCAAGTCGAAGAATGGTGCCCGCGAACACCCCCTTGCCCATATGCTTTCCGTCAAGTATAGTGTACTTAATCCGAATTTCCCGGGCCAGGGTAATAAGAACCGGAGGTTTGTCCCTAAGGGTGAGGTTGTATTGACCACCGATGCCTCCCACCTCGTAGATCGTAAGCGATGTCTCAGCTCCCTTAGGATGGACCTGCAGCTGCTGGTTGATCTGAAGGACCTCGCCCGCCTCTTTGCGAACCGATTCACTGATCAGGATCTGTCCTCCAACGGTGTATGACTCAATTCGGCCCGTCATATTGACACCGCTCCCCACCACGCCATACTTACTTCGTTTAATCGAACCGACATTGCCAACGATCACCTCGGCCTCGTTCAGGCCGATCCCCGTCTCGAGCTCGGGCAGGCCCTGTTTGCGGTTCTGTGCATTCACTTCCGCCATGGCGTTCTGCATTGCAATAGCGCAGGCGATGGCCCGCTGTGCACGGTCAGGCATCTGCTGGGGCGCACCGAAGATGACCAAGAGGGCGTCACCAATGATTTCGATGATGGTACCGCTGTACTGAAAGGTCAGGTTCACCATGGCCTCAAAGTAGATGTTGAGCATTTGAACCACCTGCTCGGGCTCGAGACGCTCGGAGAGGGCCGTAAAGCCTCGAATGTCGCTCATCATGATGGTGACATCGCGTTTCTCTCCGCCGAGCCGTATAGCGTTCGGGTTTTCGATCATCGAGTTCATAACCTCGTGGGAGAGATAACGGCCAAACATCTTCTTCAGGAAGTCGGCCCGTGCACGCTCTGTCAGGTCTTGGACTGAAATGAAGGCCTTGGACCAAGTATCCTCATATCCTGGGGGTATGGTTGCCTTTACCAGGACCGTGATCTTTCTACCTGTAAAAGTCCGGTAAACAGTCTCAATCTCAACGGGTCTTCCCTCGGCAAGGGCTATCACCCCTTGTATAAGGATTCTGTGCGACTCCTCTGTCTGGATTTGTCTCAGGCTATTCAAAAACTCCGCCTTACGCTCGGCGTCATATAGCTTCAAAGTGGACTCATTCACGTCCAAGATCTTTATCATATTGATGACAGGGGAGATTTCTTCCGGATGGTCATCAAAGTACTTCCTGAAATCTTTGACACCATTATCCCGTAAACCGTCGATGTACTTTTTGACCTGAGTCAGATCTTCCTCCCAAAGGGACATAGGCGAATATTCGAACAGGGCACGGTACTTCGCCTCATCTTCTTCAAGCATGCCGATATTTCGCTTTATCTCCCCTGCCATTTTATTAAAAGATGAGGCCAACTTACCGAGGGCATCATTGCTTTCATAGATCATTCTCCGTTCAAAATGACCCTCGCCTATTCTTTCGGCCTGTTCGGCTAAGCCTCTAATACGCTTTCTTATGATCCGGCCCAAGAAAATGGAGGAAAACACGCCCAGCACTATAGCGATAATGGCGATGGTAATGACCCTCGTCTTCATACCAGCTATCTCTTTGTGAACCGTTTCCAGGGAAAACCCCAGTCTCAAAACGCCATACTTTACACCTTTAATAATTATAGGTTCAGATAACTCATAGATATCCCCTTGTCTTGTGGTAACCATTAGTTGCGATGGCAATTGCTTCGTGGTTGGGGCCTTATTGGTTGCAGGATCATCAAAGATCCTGCCATCGTTTGCATGATCGCTGTGGGCAAGGATCCTGCCGTCCGTGGAATCGACCATCATTGCATAAACGATGTTTTCCTCTTTCGCCAGGCTGTCAACAAAGTTGTCAAGCAGCTCTTTATTATAGACAACAAAGGCATTTGACATGGAGAGAACGGATAGATTGGTTAGTCCATGGATCCGGAGTTTTGTTTTCTCGATAATCGATCTTTCCAGCCCGTTGATTATAACAAGGACTATGAAGATGGTCACGATGATGCTGGGCACAATGGATAGCAGTGCAAACTTATACCCAAGGCTTCTATCTCTGAATATGACCCTGAATAGCCCCACTATTCCCTCTCTTTGCCAATGTAAACATCATGCATGTTCATCATGCCGCTGGAAGACGGTATAAAGTTTTTCACTCGTTCCCTTACACCATAGAACTCCTCAGCAGCATAGCCGAAAATCATAGGTGAATCCGCGTGAATAATTTCCTGAACCTTTTTGTAACAATGCTCGCGAACCCGAGGATCCAGTGAAGCATCTGCCTGAGAAAGCAATCTATCCACTTCCCAATTGCTATAATTCGAGTAATTTGCCCGTCCGCCGCTCTTGAACTTGGGCACAAGAATACCCACGGGATCCAGCGTCGAATTCCCCCAGGAAGTAACAAGAATGTCCCAATTAAGATTTTTCATGGAGGCCCTCTCCGCGCTTTTGTCGATGACTTTCACTACCGATCTTACTCCCACCTTTGCGAGAAAGACGGCGATTATGTTGGCAAATTGCCTGTATCTTTCGATGCAATTTATCATGATGGAGCGGCCTTCGGGAAAACCCGAATCGTTTAGCAGTTTTTTTGCCAGGATGGGATCATACGGGTATCGCCTGAGAGAACCATTATAGGCAAAGGCGTTGGGCAGTATAATGGTTGGTAGGGCTTTGCCACGTCCCGCCAGAATATGATCGACCACTGCCTGCATATCAACGGCATAGTTCATTGCAAGGCGAACTCGCCGATCATTAAATGGGGGTTTAATGGAGTTTATTTCAGCAAAGTAACTTCTCGTAGCCCCGGAGGTTAACACCTTGATCCTGGGTGTTATTTGCAATATCCGCACTGCCTCCGGCTGCACATTGGCTATTATGTCACTTTCACCCTGCTTCAACATGGCAACCGATTCTGCCTTATCCAACGCTGTCTTGAATACAAGATGTTTGAGCGGCGCAGTTTGTACCGGAGGAATTTCAGGAGAACCCCCATAATAGTCTTCAAAACGTTCAAGAATCAGGAGTTTTCTCCCTTCCACTCTGACAAATCTAAAAGGACCCGTACCGATGGGTTTCCTCTCAAACCCCTGTGAGCCTACTGCTTTCATATATTTCCTTGGGACGATTTCCTGTAAAGTGAGCATCAAAGGTAGGATTGGCCATGGTTTCTCTGTTTCAATTTGGACGGTATAGTTGTCGATAATTCTCACCCCTGACAATGGTCCCAGCAGACTTTTTCGAGGTGAGGTTTTCCCATCTATTACCCCTTCCTCAACCACCCGTTCCAGGGTGAATTTTACATCTTCAGCAGTAAAATCATCACCGTTATGAAATTTCACTCCCCGCCTTAGCCTAAACCTCCAAGTGGTGTCATTTAAGGCCTTCCATGATTCAGCCAATTGGGGCACTACCTTCATGTTGACGTCCCTGGTTGTGAGGCTGTCAAACATATTCTTTAATATGATTTGAATATTCCTGTCCCGGTAATTCGTTGGATCCAGTTTTTCAATGGGACTGTAGATACAGATGACCAGTCTGTCTTTTCCCTTCGTAGTTGGTACTGTTTTGCCTGAGGAGGGTTTTGTGATGACCAGGGACAAGAAGATTATAGCAATAATGACTAAGCAGCGTACTCGTACTGAATTACAGAAGGATCTAAATTCTATCATGATCTAAAAGCAAGAACTCGCTTTTCATGTGAATATAGTGCCTAACTACGCAGGTGCATTGATTCGCTCCATCCCATTGGCGATACTTTATACCTCTGCTGAAATAATCGTTAAAGGTGAAATACCACATTGTGGTATATAATGGTACATCGCAGCTCCTTTGTCAAGCTATTTTTCAACTAGTTTATTTAAGTAGTATTGTAGAGCGTTAACATCGTGAACTATCAACGAAAATATAGAAGATGGAAATGTTGTTCGATGGATTGTGAAATCGGATTATGATCAGACAGGGATACTCGAATCGGATATGCAGCTTTTAAAAGAGATAATCCTTAGAGAGCGGTATTTGAGAATTTTGAATAGTATACTCTTCGCAAATTATACAGCATATTGAGGTTGTCCTCAAAAGCTCTAGAGTGCAGGATACTTGCCACCATCCTCATCCGGTTATCTAGCAGCTCGGTTTTAGCTTACGATCGGTAGTGGTAAGTGCATGAGTATCCCAAAGGTGGAGAGGCTGGTGGCACGGATACAATATATGGGAATGCTGCCAAAAAAGGCAGAGTCAGAACAACCCCGCCCCGAATATAGAGTCCACTTGCCTGCCTTTTCTTATCGCAAGCAAACAAGGAATGGGCTAGAACCTGGTTGGCCTTCCTACCTTTAGAGTCGATGTTATTACTATGACCCTTCAGAGGAATATTGGAGCCCGTGGTTATGGATACCTAGCTCCAGAGACCATAGGCATAGGGGTACGCCTCACCGCTCGTTTCAGAATATTATGCTCATGTGTGTAATTGGCAAGAGAGGCGGGACTTCACAGAGAAATCTCCCCCAGCTTCTTCCCAGTGAATTCGTTGACAGAATACTATCACGGCGCTCTTTCAGGGCAACTCACCTGCC
>CP070657.1:1830577-1834473 GCA_020355085.1 Deltaproteobacteria bacterium | reverse complement strand
TCAGGTGTCGTTCCTTGTAGTCACACATCTTGGGGAAATTGCTCCGGCAGGTTTGGACAGCAAAACCACATCTGGGATGAAAGGGACAGCCACTCGGCTTATAGGCAGGGTCGGGACCGGTACCGGGAATGCTGTGAAGTGTGCTCCCCCGTTTTGCGCGCGTGGGAAGGGAGGCCAGGAGCCCCTGGGTATAGGGGTGCTGAGCGTTCCGGAAGATCGCAGTCGTATCCCCTTGCTCCACAATGATACCCGCATACATAACGTAGATGTAATCGGCGATATTTGCTACCACGCCAAGGTCATGGGTAATGTACAAGAGAGACATCTGTCGATTTTGCTGAAGCTCCTCAAAGAGATCCAGGATCTGCGCCTGGATGGTGACATCGAGGGCAGTGGTTGGCTCATCGGCAATTACCAGATCCGGATTACATGCCAGTGCCATGGCGATCATAACCCGCTGGCGCTGGCCGCCGCTGAGCTGGTGGGGATAGTCTTTAATGCGCTCCTCTGGAGAAGGGATACCCACATCTTTCAGAACCTGTATACACCTTCGGTCCAATTCAGATTCCTCTACCCTTTCGTGCACGAGAATGGCCTCCTTGATCTGATCCCCGATGGTAAATACGGGATTGAGCGAGGTCATAGGCTCCTGGAATACCATGGCGATATGGTTTCCGCGAATCTCTTGCATCTCCTCCTCATCCAGCTCCAGGAGGCTCTTTCCGTTAAAGAGCACCGTGCCGCCCATGATCTTGCCGGGGGGCTGCGGGATAATCCCCATAATGGTCAAGGCGGAAACGGTCTTGCCGCAACCCGACTCACCCACAAGGCATACGGTTTCTCCCTTGCTTATGTCATAGCTTACCCCGTCAACGGCCCGGGCGAGCTGGCCATCAACCTGGAAGTATACCTTGAGATCCTGAACGGAAAGAAGCATCAGTATCGTTCCCTCAGCTTTGGATTCAATATGTCCCGAAGCCCCTCGCCGAAGAGGTTAAAGGAAAGCACCACAATCAGGATGACGAACCCCGGGATAAAGGTAAGCCATGGTGCATCGAAGATGAAGCGTTTTCCGTCGGAGAGAATGTTGCCCCAGGTGGCATGAGGTGGAGGCACGCCGAAACCCAGGAAGCTGAGGCCCGCTTCTGTCAAAATCGCGGTTGCGATACCGATGGTGGCGGAAACCAGCACAGGCCCGATGGCATTGGGCATCATATGCCGAAAGATGATACGAAAACTGTTTACACCAAGTGCCCGGGCAGCAGTCACGAAATCCTGCTCTCGGAGGGAAAGAAACTCCGCTCGGACAAACCGGGTCGTCCCCATCCAGCTCGTCAGGCCGATCACGATCATAATATTGTAGATACTTGCCGGCAGCAAAGCCACCACGGTAAGTATCAGAAAGAAGCTCGGGAAGCACAGCATGATATCGACGATCCGCATGATGAGGGTGTCAATCGAGAGCGCCTTTATGTGAAGGACGGACAACCGTGGCAGCCCCCTCGTACCTGGTTTTTTTCTCGCCATGGTGTAGTAGAAGATGTAAGCGAGACCAAGGGCCACGAGCACGACACCCAGAGGGATAACTCCAATCACCAGTAATGCTGCTCCAAGAAACAAGAGAAGAGCCATGAAGATGTGATCGAGGCAGATGTGGTTTTGCCCAAAATAGCCGGCAATTCCTCCCAGCAAAATGCCGACCAGCACCGATATGCCAACGGCAACAAATCCTACCGTAAGAGACACCCATGCTCCTTGCAGCATTCTCGAGAAGGCGTCTCGTCCTAGATCATCGGTTCCGAATAGGTAAACGCCGAACATCGGAACCTCATCGGGTCGCAGGGTCTCGAGATTCGGTTTCGAGAGCGGTGGACGAAGCTTTTCTTGCAGCCGCACCAGGGAGGGATGAAACACAGGATCTTGGCCTGAGGTGAGCACTACCCCGATGAGGGCGGTGCAAAAGAAGAGGATGAATATGATGAGCCCAACAACGGCAAGCCTGTTTTGCCTGAGTAAGTGCCAGGCTTCTTGAAGCCTCGTTTTTCGCGGGGCTAAGGGTTCATCGAGCGTGAGTTGGGAGTTCATCACAATCGTATCCTCGGATCAACCACCATATACAAAAGGTCGGATATAAAGGTACCAATCAGTACCAACACGGCAGAAACGAAATTAACGGTCAGGATTACGGGATAATCCCTCGCGAGAATCGCCTCGTACGCCATCCTTCCCATTCCCGGCCACGAGAAGATGGACTCGATGATAACAGAGCCGCCTATAAGACCGGGTAGGATCAGGCCAAACATGGTTACAAAGGGCAAAAGCGCATTCCTGAGGGCATGTTTGTAATGAACCACCTCGGGCGGGAGGCCCTTTGCCCGTGCAGTCCGCACGTAGTCCTGACTCTCCACCTCGAGCATCTGGCTCCTGACATACCGCGAGAGCACAGCAATGCCGCCCGTTGCCCCCAGAACAGAGGGCAGGAGGAGATGCCAGACCCTGTCCATGGCCCATCTCCCCCAGCCCGGATCTCCGATTCCAAAGGTCTCCATGCCGATGACCGGTATATGAAAGCTGTTCACCACAAAGATAATCAGGATATAGGCGAAGAAGAATCCGGGTATGGAGATCAGAAGATAAGAAAAGAAGGTGGTGCTCCGATCATACAGTCCTCCCCGGAATAACGCTGAACGAATTCCCACGGGAAACGAGAGCGTCCACGTCAGTATGGTGCCCACAATAAAGAGCGGAAGGCTGTTAAGAAATCGCTCCCATATCTTCTCGAGCACCGACTGGTTGTCCTTCCAAGAGGCGGTCTTCCCGGTGAAGAGATCCCTGTAAAAGAGCAGGTACTGGATGTGAAGCGGTTCATCTAAATGAAACTCCTTACGAAATCGCTCTACCATCTCCGGCGTGAACTTAGGATTCAGGGGATCAACCTGGCTGGGCTTACCAGGGGCAAGGTGGATGATCAGGAAAGACACAATGGAGACGAAGAAAAGGGTGATGATCTTCTGTATGATGCTTCGACCGATAAACGATACCATGATTACTATCTTTACTCTGTTGAATTCATTGAGTTCTTTGGGTCGTTGCGCTCAGACCAACAGCATGAGGCATCATCACACCACAAACACAATCAACACAGCTAACCAAATAGACACGATTATCCATCAAGCGCGAAGTCGGGAGGCTGTGCGAGTTTTATCCACTTGTTGAAGTGGTACGTGAAGCTGCCCGTTTTTGTTGGTTGTATCTGCTTATAGGCTACGTTTCCCTGCCCATCGACCTCCTTAATCACGATCCGTTTGTCCAGAATCGCTGTCCACCTGCCCACGTACAAAAAGCTATAGGGCTGCTCTCTTGCAATGATTTCGTGGAGCCTGCGGCAATACTGCACCTGCCTATCATGATCGTATTCCTGCCTGATCTTGATGATGAGGTCATCGGCCTCTTCGTTCTTGAAGCCAACGAAATTCAGCTGATAGGGGTTTGTTTGGCTCGAGTGCCATATCTGATAGAGATCTGGCTCGATGCCCATGCTCCAACCCAGCACCAAGGCATCGAAATCAGCCTTGTCCACGCGCTCCTGGATGAACACAGCCCACTCCAGGAGATCGGTGCGCACATCGATGCCGATCTGTTTCCACGAGTCCTGGGCAATGGTGAGAATGGCCTTCCGAAGGTCATTGCCGCTATTGGTGATAAGGGTGAACTGAAACGGTTTTCCGTCCTTTTCGAGCAAGCCCTTGTTATTGCGTTTCCAGCCCGCCTCCTCGAGCAGTTCTAGTGCCCCTTCCGGATCATACGGGAGGGGTTTGATGTCCTGATTGTAGTAGTCGGTCTGCTTTACAAATGGTCCGGTAATCCGTTCACCCTGTCCATAAAGCACATAGTTA
>CP070657.1:1827028-1830477 GCA_020355085.1 Deltaproteobacteria bacterium | reverse complement strand
GTGATGATCCAATGTGTGGGCTGCAGAAATGAAGGCAGGAAATACTGCAGCCGGGTATGTTGCGATCAGGCCATAAAGAATGCCCTGAACCTGAAAGAGATAAACCCCGAGGTGGATATCTACATCCTCTTTCGGGATATGAGAACGTATGGGTTCAAAGAAGACTATTACCGGGAAGCGGCGGATAAAGATGTTAAGTTCATCCGCTATGAGCCGGAGGATAAACCTCAGGTAGAAGCTGTTGAGGAAGAGGGTAAACCTGCATTAAGGGTTACCGTGAGCGATCCCATCTTAGGCCAGAAGCTTGCTATGGATGCCGATTTACTTGCTTTGGCTGCCGCTGTTATTCCCTCGGCAACAAGGAGTGAAATATCCAAATTATTCAAGGTACCTTTGAACCCGGACGGTTTCTTCCAAGAGGCCCATGTAAAATTGAGACCCGTTGACTTTGCCGCAGATGGTGTTTTCCTCTGCGGGATGGCTCACTATCCAAAGCATATATCGGAAACGATTAGCCAAGCTTACGGTGCTGCCGGCCGGGCTGTAACGGTTCTTACCAAGGATGCGGTCATAGCCTCTGGCGCAATCTGCGAGGTGAACGAAAGTGATTGCGTATCGTGCGGGGCATGTATTTCCGTTTGTAAATATGGTGCTATAGAGTTTGTTGAAACACCACAAGGCAAGAAGGCCAGGGTTAATCCTATTCTCTGCAAGGGAGATGGTCTTTGTAACGCAAAGTGTCCAACTGGGGCTATTTCTCTAAAGCACTATACCGATGAAGAGGTCTTTCGCCAAATTGACGCGGAGGTCCCAGAGGAAGAGATCATACAACAAATGGATGTGGCGGTTGGGGATGTGTAAGAACATCCATCCGGAAAAAACTAATTTCTGGATAGAGCTTTCACCGGTCAGCAATCAGAGAAAAACCGCCTTCAATGGCTTTCGCTGGCGGCTGAATGCTGATAGCGCAAATGCAAGAACGGTAGTTTATGGATGAGCATGAACGAGGAGTGAGCTAAGAATGGCTGCACGGCATGAGTTTGAACCGAGGATCTTAGGATTTCTATGCAATTGGTGTTGTTACGCAGGGGCGGACCTTGCTGGAGTTTCCCGATATCAATATCCCCCCAACATAAGGGTCATAAGGCTGATGTGCTCCGGAAGAGTCGACCCGGCATTTATACTCCGAGCCTTCTCAAATGGAACAGACGGGGTGTTTATCGGTGGTTGCTGGCCTGGCGAATGCCACTATATTACCGAAGGAAATTACGAAGCATTAAGCGTGATCCATATATGTAGAAAACTACTGGAACTGATAGGGGTGAACCCAGAAAGGTTACGGCTTGAATGGGTATCCGCTTCCGAAGGAATCCGTTTCGCAGAAGTTATCACTGACTTTACCGGGAAGCTGAAGGAGTTAGGACCTCTTGGTACAGGCAAAGGGATAGACCAAAACGGGTTAAAGTTCAAACTTGAAGCGGTTAAGAATCTACTCCCATACATCAAGCTGGTGGAAAGGGAAAGACTGAGAGTGCGCTTTGAGACAGAACAAGAGTATAAGGAATTTTTCTCCAGTGATGAGGTGAACAGGTTATTTCATGAATTAATTGTTGATAAATTGACAATGAGCCAGATTATGGTGCTCTTGCGGGAAAGACCGCTTTCGACTGGAGAAATCTCCGAGATTTTAGACCTAAACCCGTCTGAAGTATCAAGACACCTTACTAGTTCAGCACGGCAAGGATTAGTCAGGTTCGATGAAAGCCTGAAGCGCTTTGCCCCCGCGTAACGTTAAAGAGCAGGCACAGGACTATGGCGAAGAAGAAGGTTAGCACAGCGGCTACGGGTAGTAGCAAAATCGATAAGATTATAGCTAAATATCAGGGTGATGCCGGTTCACTAATTCAGGTATTGCTGGAGATTCAGAGGGAAAATCGCTGGCTTTCTAAGGAGGCATTGGAGAAGGTCAGTAAGCAATTGAAGGTGCCTTTAAACCGGATACAGCATATCGTGACCTTTTATAAAGCCTTCAGTTTAGTTCCCAGAGGACGTCACGAGGTTCACGTGTGTACGGGCACTGCCTGTCACGTTCGTGGTGCGCCACGTCTCCTCGACTCGGTTCAAGACCTGATTGGAATCAGACCTGGTGAAACGGACATGGATTCAAAGTTCAGCCTGGAGACTGTTAACTGCCTCGGCTGCTGCGCTTTAGGACCGGTAATAGTAATCGATGGCGAATATCATGGCAAGATGGCACCGGCCAAATCAGAAGAAGTTTTGAAAAACTATGAATAAGGGAAGATTGTGCCAAGGATAGAATCACCTGCCGAATTGGAAGCATTCAGGAAGGACATCATATCAAAAAGGGATCCGGATAAGCCTTGCATCGCCGTATGCACTGGAACGGGTTGCCTTGCTCTGGGCGCAGCAAATGTCGTTACCGCCCTGAAAGAAGAGATCAAAAAACAGGGACTGGAAACTAAAGTGGATGTCCGGGAAACAGGCTGCCCCGGATTCTGTGAAAGAGGCCCCTTACTTGTAATCTATCCCGAGGAGATATGTTATCTTCAGGTGCAACCGGGCGATGCGGAAGAGATCGTCTCTCAGACAGTAGTTGCCAAGAAGGTCATCGATCGGTTGCTTTATGTGGCTCCCATGGCTGACAAAGCCAAGAAGATAGTCCACGAATCTGAGATACCATTCTATAAAAACCAGATGCGGAACCTTATCGGCAATAATATTAAGCTCGATCCTAAGAGCATTGATGACTATCTCGCAGTGGGTGGCTATTCTGCTTTGGCTAAAGCCCTTTGTGAGGAGAGCCCGGAGCAAGTAGTGGAGCTGGTAAAGAATTCCAACCTGAGAGGGAGGGGAGGCGCCGGTTTTCCTGCAGGGTTAAAGTGGGAATTTGCTCGCAAGAGCCGTGATAAGACGAAGTATGTAATCGTCAACGCCGATGAGGGAGACCCGGGCGCGTTTATGGATAGGGCTTTGCTCGAGGGGAATCCCCACGCAGTCATTGAAGGGTTGACCATCGGAGCCTATGCCATCGGTTCTCATGAAGGTTATATCTATGTTCGTCAAGAATACCCTTTAGCCGTAGAGAATGCGAGTATTGCTATCAGACAGGCTGAGGAGTATGGATTTCTCGGGGAAAATATCCTTGGCTCGGGTTTTGATTTCTCTATCAAAGTGCATCAGGGAGCCGGCGCCTTTGTTTGCGGTGAGGAAACGGCTCTCCTTATGTCTCTGGAGGGCAAGCCCGGCGAGCCCAGACCGAGGCCGCCCTATCCGGCCGTGAAAGGGCTCTGGGGCAAGCCAACAAATATTAATAATGTGGAGACATGGGCCAATATCCCCTTGATTATTACCAACGGGGCTGATTTCCTTACCTCAATCGGCACTGAGGGAAGCAAAGGCACCAAGATATTTTCATTGGTTGGCAAGGT
>CP070657.1:1822470-1826928 GCA_020355085.1 Deltaproteobacteria bacterium | reverse complement strand
GGTGCTTCGAACCTGCTCTTTCCCGATGATCCAGGCGGGCGCCTGCTCCCACATAAGCGCTATAGATTTAAAGAAGTGGGAGTCACCTTTCAAGCAGCACGCCCGCCTCCATTTGCAGCATATGCGAGCATAACAGCATGGGCTTCTTCGGTGTCAAAAAAAGATATCCATATCCCTCCATAAAACCAGCTTAAGCAGAATAGATCCTCCTTTTTGTATTAGGAGTAAAAGCAATAATCGGATTTCACATTTGATATACCAAAGGAAAACAGTTGTCAAACGGCGGTTTTTATGGGCCGTGAGTATATCCGGTTTCCCCTGTGAGGCGTTTTAGATGGTAGTAGGGATGGTTATTGTGCAAAGCGGAGAGCTAAAGGAGGTGAGGGCACAAAAACGCCTCCTGGCGGAATAAGATGTTGTATTTTGCTAGTTCTTTTGTTATAGAGGTAAGTTATGCCTCTTTTGGGGCAAATTCTTTATGAAGGAGAAAAGGGTTAATGAGTGAACCAACAGAAGAAACCAAAGAAGAAGTCAACGATGTAACGGATAAAGAGGTGGCCCCGCAGACCGAAACGCCGGGCGAGGCAGAAGCTGTTGCTCGTGAAGAGATTATTCCCGCAAAACAAGACGCAACGGAAATGAGCATGGAGGAGATGTATGAGCGGAGCCTGAGGCAGATCAACGAAGGGGAACTGATTACAGGAGAGATTATCAAGCTCGAGGAAGACTTCGTCTTGGTCGATATCGGCTATAAGTCTGAAGGCAGTATCCCCATTGGCGAATTTAGAGACTCCGACGGAAACATTACGGCCACGGTGGGAGATAAGGTAGACGTTGTGCTGGAGAAAAAGGAGAACGAAGATGGGCGTGTAATGCTTTCCATGGAACGGGCTAAGAAGATAAAGGTGTGGGATCGCGTCCGGGATGTCTACAATAACGACGGTATTATCGAGGGAAGGGTCATATCAAAGGTGAAAGGGGGCCTTTCTGTTGATATCGGGCTTCCAGCATTCTTGCCCGGCTCTCAGATTGACTTGCACCCTATCAGGAATCTCGATGCCCTTGTCGGCCAGGTAATGGACCTGAAAATTCTCAAGTATAACAAGAAACGCAATAATATCATTATATCGCGGAGGGCAATTCTCGAGGCCGAGCGCTTGAAGAAAAAGGCAAAGACCCTTGCCATCATTGAGGAAGGAGCCGTCTTAGAGGGAACGGTGAAGAACATCACCGACTATGGGCTTTTTGTGGACCTTGGCGGCATAGATGGGCTTCTGCACATAACCGACATGTCCTGGGGCAGAGTCGCCCATCCCTCAACCATGCACAAGATCGGTGACCGGATAACCGTTAAGGTTATCCACTTTGACAGGGAACGAGAGCGGGTTTCCTTAGGACTCAAACAGCTGAAGCCCGACCCCTGGGTCGATGCGACTGACCGGTTCCCTGTTGGCACAAAGATCACCGGAAAGGTGGTCAATCTTACCGATTACGGTGCATTTGTGGAGATAGAAGAGGGTATAGAAGGGTTAATCCATATCTCAGAAATGTCCTGGACCAGGAAGGTTAAACATCCCTCCCAGATCGTAAGCGTTGGGGACGTTGTTGAGGCTGTAGTACTCAACCTGGACACCGAAAACAAAAAGGTCTCACTGGGAATGAAGCAGGTTAAGCCCAATCCCTGGGATCTCATTGCCGAGAAATACCCCGTTGACACCATTATCGAGGGTCGCATCAAGAATATTACCGATTTTGGGATATTTATCGGCATTGACGACGACATCGACGGGCTCGTTCATATCTCCGATATCTCGTGGACCAAAAAGATCAAGCATCCCGCCGAACTATATAAAAAGGGCGACGAGGTGCAGGCAAAGGTTCTTTCCATTTCCAAAGAACATGAGCGTTTCTCCCTGGGCATAAAGCAATTGACCAAAGATCCCTGGGAAGATATCCCATACACATACAAGGTGGGCACCAAGGTCACCGGAAAGGTGACTAACATTACCGATTTTGGCGTATTCGTTGAATTGGAAGAAGGAATAGAGGGCCTCATTCATTCCACTGAGCTAAGCAAGGGAAAATCCAAATCGTCGCTTGGCAAGTTTCAGATCGATGATGTTATTCAAGCCCTCGTGGTGCACGTTTCCAAAGAGGACAAGAAGATCGGCCTTTCAATACGAAAGCTGCAGGAAAAGGAATTCAAAGATATCTATGACACCTATAAGGATAAAGAGAAAGGGGCACCCTCTGCCTTTGGAATGCTTATTAAAGAGAAAATGGAGGAGGCTCATGCCAACCTCCCCGTAGAACAAGGGGAAGAGGCTGAAGAGATCGCAGACGAGCAAGCTTCCACAGTAATGGGTGCGGATGATGCAACAACGGAAGAACCCACCTCTCCCGAAGCACAGGAAACTGCAGCCGATGAATCACCTGTGGAAGATGCCGAATCTGCGGAGGTAGAGGCGGTATTAGAAGAATCGGAATCATTGGAGGAAGAGGCATCGGCACAAGAAACCCAATCTACGGAAGACGAGACGCCTGTGGAAGATGCCGAATCTGCGGAGGTAGAGGCGGTATTAGAAAAATCGGAATCTCCAGAAGAAGACTCGAGCGTTGAAAAAACCGAATCCTTGGAAGAAACAGCATCAGCCGATGCCCAGACCGAACCTCCGGAAGAAAAGGGAACAGGAGAAGAACCCGAATCCCTGGAGGAAGGGGCATCAGTATATGAACCCGAATCTCCCGAGGAAGGTGAATCTGCCAAAGAAGGGGAGCCCTCGAAGAGTGAATAACGACCCTTAAGAAAGGTGACTGGCTCTTGACCCTAAAAGGGCCTTTGATCACTCACACCAATACGATGCACGGCACCTGTTTCGGAACCTCAACCTCTCCCCGTTCAAGGCAAAGATAACACTTCATGGCCAAGGCGAAACGTCCTATAACAGTGGTCCTCATCATACTCGGCGTAGCCATTCTCTTTTTTGGAACCCTTATGGCTATCGTCCTTTCCCTCTCCGACCACGGGCCTGCCCTATCATTCACAAATAAGATAGGCGTGGTTCCCATTAACGGGATCATTCGGGATGCAGATACCATTATCGAACAAATGATAGCCTTTCGTAACGACAGGCAGATTAAGGCCATAATCCTGAGGATTGATTCCCCTGGTGGCGGGGTGGGCCCGTCCCAGGAGATATACAGCGAGACTAGGAGAACATCACGGACGAAAAAGGTGGTAGCTTCCCTCGGATCCGTCGCTGCATCCGGGGGCTATTACGTTGCATCTGCGGCTGATTCTATAGTGGCGAATCCGGGAACCCTTACCGGTAGTATCGGTGTGCTCATGGAGTTCGTGCGGGTCGAGGAGTTACTCAAGAAGATCGGGGTTGAGATGCAGGTTATCAAAAGCGGTGAGTTCAAGGATATCGGTTCACCCAACAGAAAGATGACCCACAAAGAGAAGGAGATGCTCTTGACCCTTTTGGAAGACATCCGCAACCAGTTCGTAACCGCCGTCTCCCAAGGACGGAACATGCCTGAAGAGGCGGTACTGGCGCTGGCCGACGGCAGAATATTCTCGGGCAGGCAGGCAAAGGACCTTGGCCTTGTTGATTCGCTCGGCAATTTCCGCGATGCAGTTAGCGTAGCCAAGAGGCTGGCTCACATCAAGGGAGAAGTAAAACTCGTGTATCCGCCGAAGAGGAGAAGGTCGTTTCTGTGGGATCTCCTGTTCCGGGACTTGACCGAGGCAGTGCTAGAAAGAATCGACCGACCACTTGGATTTCTGGACTATCGCTGGAACGGTAGCCCGGACTTATCGGGCTAAAGAAAATCAATCCCCCCCTTTCCTTCCCTGATTACCTCTGGATTATCATCTACCAAAGAGATCACCGTGGAGGGTTCGTAAGAGATAACCCCGCCATCAATAACCATGTCAACAAGAGAAGCATACTCATCATGGATTATGGAGGGGTCCTTTGAATTAATACTCGTGCTAATAATGGGGCGCCCTAACTGTTTAACAATTGAAAGGCAGATCTTGTTCTTGGGTACCCGAATGCCTACGGTCTTTCTGCTCGTAAGCATCAGCTTAGGCACCAGCCTTGTTCCCTCCAATACGAAGGTGTAGGGACCGGGCAAGGTTCTCTTCATGATTCGGTATGCATTGTTCGAGACCTGCGCGTACAGGCTGATATCCTTTAGGTCCGCGCAAATAAACGAAAACGGCTTTGACAGAGGCCTTTTCTTTAACTGATATACACGGCGGATTGGTTTCTTATTGAATAAATCACACCCGATGCCGTAAAAGGTATCCGTTGGGTAAATGATGACACCGCCCTGGTCCAGGGCCTCAACTACCTTGGTTATAAGCCTTTTCTGGGGATTATCCGGATTGATAGATAAAAGCATACATCTCTCCTTCTTTACTCAGTCTGGCGGTCTTCGAAGAAATAG
>CP070657.1:1817107-1822370 GCA_020355085.1 Deltaproteobacteria bacterium | reverse complement strand
CGTTTCGCCCTAAAGACTCAATCTGTGTTCTGCGTAGTTACTGGCGACATCGCGCTTGCCGAAATCCTTCAATTAGGACTAGCAATCCCTTGCTCTATCCACCTGAGCTACGGGGGCACACCTATTCTTTATACATTCTTCAGTGATAGTTCAAGCCATAATTGCTGAAAGTATCCATAATCCTGCCTGGAGTATTTTCTGGAAGGCGAATCGACTTTAAAGAGAGCGGCGCAATATCTATTCAGCATCATCAAAAACCTTCCCAGGGTCTGCACGGAGCCTGTCGAGTTTTGTCTCAAAGCTGGAGCCTAAGTCAACTCCCATTTGCTGAGCCCTTTTCTTTGCGTGAAGCCCAATGTTCCGTGTATCTTTGTAAAAAGCGTCATCCTTTGGAGCACTTGGATCAAATGCCGCAAGCCGGTCCTGCTCTGAAACATGGTAGGCCACCCTTGAGACCAGTCTCTTCAGAGTTCGACCCTTGCACTCAGGGCAGGCGAGCGTCTTCTCATCATCCTTTTTCAATATCAGATACTGAAACTCCCTCCCACATGCCTGACAAAGATACTCATAAATCGGCAACTCGTATCACCTCCTGCACAAGCATTCGTCGCTGAACCTCCCGAAAAAAATGGTGCAGCTCAGCCTATTTTTCTGTAAAATACGTCCTCGTTAGTATAGCGAAATTCAAGACTGTTTTCATCCCAAAAAAGAGGCTTAGCCTATGCGCCTGAATTCAGACCTATATGCCTTTCCCTGGCGATCCATGACGGAGAATAACTGCAACAGCTATCTCATCGATAGCGATTTCAAGATCCTTATTGACCCCGGGCATCAGCATCTCTTCGGTGAGGTGGTGAGCTCTTTACGATCGATGGATATTCAACTCGAGGACATTGCCCTTGTGGTCGGCTCCCACGCCCACCCTGATCACATAGAGGCTTTTCAGTCCTTCTCAACGCTGTCGACTATGATAACCATGGGTGAATTGGAATTCCGACATGTTCAGGAAAGGGCCGCGTATGTTCTTGGTTTTGATCTCCAGCCCGACTTTCTCCTGACAGAGGGTAAACTGAGAGCAGGCACAACAGAGCTCGAGGTTATCGGCACGCCCGGCCACTCGCCTGGCTCCGTCTGCCTGTACTGGCCGCAGTACAAGGCCCTGTTTGCCGGAGATGTGATCTTTGAGCAGGGGGTGGGACGCACCGACCTACCGGGTGGAAGCGGAGACCTGTTGAAGGAGAGTATTCGAAGACTGTCCACGCTTGATATTGAACTGCTGCTGCCCGGACACGGTAACATTATCCAGGGGCGGGAGGAAGTAGCACGGAATTTCTCTTTGGTAGAATATATATATTTCGGCTTGTTGTAGGGTGAGCCCCTCTCTTCACTTCAACCCTCCCCTAATCCCCCGATCTTTTCCCAGTACCTTTCAGACAGCTCGCTCAGAAACTGAACCCACTCCGGAATCCCATCCAGGTTGGGCACCACGGCAGAACCGGAAACACCTCTCTCTTTGAGGGCTGACAGGTTGTCCTCTGCAAAAGACCTTCGGGCCGTTTCCTTGTCTGCTTTGTATTCTTGCTGGAGGACCTCAAGCGAAGCTGGATCAGAACCAACCACTTCTTTGAGCGCGGACAATATTGCGCTTATATCAACGTCGAGATCGACATGAGCCAAAAGATGTACGGTAAAGAGCTTGTACGGGAGGTCAGGCTCGCTGCTTTCGATACTCTCCAGTTCCTCTCTAATTCGGTTCAAAGGCAGAAGATCGTCCATGTACTTACCTACTATACCTCGGATCTTTTTGTCCAACTCCTCCCGTGCGATGTTGCGTTTCTCCTCCTCGCTCAGTGTCAGATTTCGGGTCTTTTCAAGGACAAGGTCAAGGGTGCTCTTGATCTCTCCCACGATTTCTCCTCGCTACTTGCAGTTCTATACAAGGATTTCTCAATGCTCTTGGGGTTTGCCATATCCTGGAACCGAGTTCTCCGAGAAGTTCTTGATCATCATCTCGCCCAGCTCCTTAGATCGTTTGGTGGCAACCTCCACGGCATTAATAAGGGTCGTTCGCAGTCCCCCTTCCTCTAATGTATGCAGCCCGGCAATTGCGGTTCCGCCTGGTGAAGTGACCCTGTCCTTTAGTCTGCCGGGGTGCTCTTGCGTCTCCATCAGTATCTTAGCAGCCCCCAGGACCGTCTGCGTTGAGAGAAAAAGGGCATCTTCCCGTGACAAACCCATCTTGACCCCTGCATCGGCCAGGGCATCTACAATGAGAAAGATATACGCAGGTCCACTGCCGCTGAGCCCCGTGATTGCATCCATGAGTTCCTCTTCGATGATGGCGCTCTTTCCCACGGAATCAAAGATAGCCTTGGCTATCTTAAGATCGTCCTTGAGCACGTGCTTACCGGGGGCAATAGCTGCGGCGCCCTCCTTAACAGACGCAGGTATGTTGGGCATAACCCGAATGAGGCGCAAATCCTTGTTAAGGCACGACTCAATAGCCGCCAGGGGAACACCTGCCGCAATAGAGATGACCAGCTTCGACATATCCAAGGAATCTGCGGTCTCCCTTAGTACCGCTGCCATAATTTGAGGTTTGACCGCGTAGATTACGATCTCCGAAGTGCTGACCACCGTGAGATTGTTGCTGGTTGTAGTTACCCCGTAAGCTTCCTTTACTGCTTTCAACTTATCCTTCCGAATGTCCGAGCAGATGATATTCTCGGGAGCGGACGATCGTGATTGCACGAGCCCGCTGATGAGGGCCTCACCCATATTACCTGATCCCACAATACCTATTTTTCTGTCTTTCAGCATGATTCTGTTTCTCCTGCGCTATAGGATGAAAGAAAAGGCACCCCTGGGGAAGTCCTAATCCCGGCTCGTACCTTACGGGTACTGCCCCCTTCCTTGGGGCGCGATCGCATCATTTTAGGTTCTGATTGCCAATAGTCAAGAAAAAACCCGGTATGAGGATTCGGCAAGGCCACGCTCAGCCTGGCTCATTTCGGCTTACTGGTACTTCGATACCAGCTCCACCACATCGGGAAAATCTATTCCCAGCTCCTTAATCTTGGCTAGCGTCGGCACTCCATCGGAAGTCCAACCGCGCCGTTCGTATACTGCATCCTTGAGCTTCTCGTATTGATCCTCGCGGTATGCCCGCAGGGCCTTCAGTTTCTCCTCGGTGCCCTTGCCCGAAGGATTCATGATGCCCAGCTCCTTGAGCTGACCGTCATACCTGCTCTGCCGGGACTCATACTCCTCAACCGTAACAGGCCCCATTGCCCTGTACGGTATGCTGTCTTGCTCTCTCCTGCCAAACCCCTGCCTGAGATTGAAGATCCTCTGAAAATTGTAAACCCTTTCGCTCATCTTGATCAAATCATCGGGCGTGGCCTCTACGCCGGTCACAGCAGAATAATATGCCGCATACCATTCCACGTGTTTCATTACTTTTGCTGGCTCCGGTGTCCCCTTATTATCCTCAGGGACGATATCGTTCCAGGGAAGCTTACACAGGCCGTTCAGGCCAAACCAGGTTCTCCACATGGGAAACCAGTGCAAGGCCTCGGCCTTCTGCTCGAATGTTGGGATTTGGTTGTTGACCATATCCATGAAAATCAGCCATGCCTCATCATGCTGGGGCCCCTTGAGCGCGAGTCCGTATCCGCCTTGCATCGCGAGAGATTCTTTGGTTATGTATTCCGAAAACTCCAGGCCCTTGCACTCCATCCCGATATCCTGCATGATGTTTTTGTCAGCGTTGTATTTATGCGCGAATAGGTCCTTCATTCTCCTCACACCCTGGCCTACTACAGCGCCAAAACCCTCACCCCTTGCCATCTGGTGAATCACCTCTAAGGCCGCCTCCTTGCTTCCGAAACGGAGCTCTAACCCTCCGGTAACGGTCTTATCTATGAGCCCCATTTCATAGCATTCCATGGCAAAGGCAACGGAGGTACCAACGGAGATGGTGTCCAGGCCATAGGTGTCGCAATAAAAATTGACCTCTATCAGGAAATCGGGATCGAATACACCCCAGCTGGAACCGCACCCGGCAATTGTCTCGTACTCGGGGCCGTCAACCCACACGCTTTGCCCCTTGTAAGGGCCCGTCTTGAGGACGTAATCCTTAACAACATGGGAACATGCCACCGAACAGCCCATCCAGCAGCCATCAAAACCGCGATGGAACTTCTCCCGGTATACCTCCCTGCCCAGGTTCTTTCCATCGGGGTGACTGCCGAATCGAAAGTTGTTAACGGGAAAGCAGTCGTGATCGTTCATGATATCTACCAGATGTGTTGTTCCAACCCGAGCCATCTCGTTCTGCCGGGGATCGAGGGTCGTGATCTCCTTGGTGTATCGCCTTCCCCCTGCCTTGAGTCTGTCCAGGTCAGCGGGTTGATTTGTCTCCGCGATTACCTTGGAAAATCTGGCAACGATGGCCCGTATTCTCTTGTCCCGAAAAACAGTGCCCGTGCCCCCGCGGCCTGCCTGTTTATACCGATAGGTCTTCCGGGCATTGTCATACCACGAAAAGTTAAGGCAACCCATCAAGGTATGTTCCGCCCCTGAGCCTGCCGAAACGGACGCAATGGACCTCGGTTTTCCCCCATCATACCGCTCACCCAGGATCGTGCCAAGAAGATGGGTATCGCTCGGGAGGCCTTCCGCGACCACTATTCGTACAACACCTTTGTCACCGTCTATCACAATGACCACATCGTTATTGGCCTTACCCTGGATCTCCAAGGCATCCCATCCTGAGAACTTGAGATAGGGACCAAAGTACCCGCCAACATTGGAATCTATAACCGTACCGGTCTCCGGCGATATGGTGGTCACGATGCTCTTGCCGCTGCCCGGGTACAGCGTGGTACCGCCCAGCGGACCGCAGGCTATGCATATCTCGTTTTCCGGGTCATTCCATGTGGTTTTTTCGCTCGTAGCATTCCAGAGCAACCACAGGTCAAACCCGCGCCCACCGTTGAATGTCCTTTTCATCTCAACGGAAACCGGTTTACTTGAAATCTTCATATGGGAAAGATCAATATAGAGCGTTCGATTGGTATAGCCCCGTTCAAGGGGGCTCAAGGGATAGTCAAATCTAGCCAGTTCTCCTTTATCGTTTCTCACCAAAGATACCATACTATAACCTCCTGTATTAATAACGCCTTCCACCGCCAAGGTGTTGGGGCTCTTTCGAAAAGGTATACGCTCAAAGGAAAATACCCCATCCGCTCAAAGCGTCAGG
>CP070657.1:1803662-1817007 GCA_020355085.1 Deltaproteobacteria bacterium | reverse complement strand
TGAGCCCACCTCTGTTGAAAACACCTACCGTTTCATCAAAAGCCTCCTTTTCCGTTATTTGAGAAAAACCATCAACCAAAAAGTTGTAAAATCCCTTATAGATAGCGGTGTCAGGCACACGGGAGGACAGAGATTCGACTCAGTTTTTGATCTGCTGGAGGCCATTGAAAAGATCGAGCCGAATCTCGGATACTCCGTGGCACGATATCTATCATCCCTGGATATCAAGCTTATCGCCAATCAGGTAAGAACTGAGAGAGACCGGGCCATCGGTGAAAAGATGTCGCTCATAGCCAAGAAGTACTTCGGGGTTAATATTGACTTCTTGGGAAATGTAAGCCATGACGCAAGCATCAGGAAAGGATTGCTCCAGATGAAACCCTTGAGTACCTATTTCTTCCATTCCAAAGCGTTCAAGGAAGTCGATGAAATTAGCCAAAGGATTTCGCCTGTGTACCAACTGGGTCTGCGCTTTTCCGCTGATTAACTTTCGTTGTACCAGAATCTCGGTGGGGCATGAAACGGCTGACTGAAGTGAACTATTACGACCTGCTCGACATTTCTCCGAAGGCCTCTTTTGAAGAGGTTCAGGCAGCGTACGATGAGGCTATAGCAGCGTATGAGATCGATTCGATCGTCACCTATTCGCTCTTTACGAAACAAGAAAGAAAACAAATAATCGCTCGCCTGCTCGAGGCATACAAGACCCTGACCAACACTCACCTCAGAAGGGAATACAATGAGCTCTTGATAGAAAAGGGGGAACTCTCTCCAGACGAAATCCAGGGGCTTGCATCAGAGGGCACCGAACTGCCTGAAACGCGGCTAAGGGAAGTGACGTTAGAGAGCATTACCCATGAGAAAGAGTTCAGCGGTTCCGGCGAAACGCCTGGCGATAACCTCGAGCTTTTCGCTACACACACTTACATAACGGGTTCAAGCATACGGATGGTGAGAATGAATAGGGAAATGAGCCTGGAAGAGGTGTACCGAAAGACCAACATACCAAAACAAACTCTAGAGGATATTGAGGAGGATAATTTCGAGAAACTACCTGCCCTTGTATATCTCAAGGGGTTCTTGAAGGTCTATGCCCAAGCCCTCATGGTGGACCAAGCCCTCATGGTGGACGGATATGTGAAAAGGTACCTCGAATGGAAGACTACCGGGAAAAAATAAGAAATAAAAGCGAAATGAAAGAAGCCATAGAAAGGGTAAAACGGGAGGGCAAGAAGGTTGTCTTTACGAATGGCTGTTTTGACATTCTTCATCTTGGTCATCTCCGTTATCTCCATGAGGCCAAGAATTGTGGAGATTATCTGGTAGTGGGTGTTAATAGCGATGGGTCTGTTAAAAGCATTAAGGGAGCAAATAGGCCGGTAATCCCTGAACAGGCCAGGGCGGAGCTGCTCGCTGCGCTCTGCTTCGTTGACGGGGTGGTGATCTTTGATGAAGAGGATCCTTTAGCCCTAATCAGGTACCTCCAACCTCACGTCTTAGTCAAAGGTGCGGACTGGGAAGAAACTGATATCATAGGGGCTGATCTCATCACCAAACAGGGAGGTGAGGTCATTCGAATACCCCTAATCCCGCACTACTCTACCTCAGACATAATTCGCAGGATCGCAGATCTTGACTCTCAGGAACTCCGTTAAGCAAAAATTCCTTCCTTTTTCCTTCAAGGCATGCTAATTTTCGGCAAGTGCGCCCATAGCTCAGCTGGACAGAGTAACGGACTACGAATCCGTAGGCCGCAGGTTCGAATCCTGCTGGGCGCACCATGTACAGTGTCATCGAAATAATACAGATCGCGTCATCCAAACGAAGCGGCGTGTAACGCATGCGAGAGGCTATGGTAAACCTGTGCGTGAGATACGGGGAATTGTTTCACGTGAAACACTTGGCGGTCGCCTTCATGATCCAACCGTTTCTGCAAGTGAATTGCACTTTAATACATGGGATCTATAATATCCATAGTTAACCAGAAAGGAGGAGTTGGCAAAACAACAACAGCGGTCAATCTATCTGCCTGTGTTGCTGCTGCCGAGAAAACGTGCCTTCTGGTCGACTGCGATCCGCAAGGAAACGCCACTACCGCCCTCGGGATAAATCCCGCAGAACTGACACCAAGCCTTTACGACCTCATACTGGGTGATCACAGGGGAAACAACGTCATCCTAGATACGCCGATTCCCATGCTCAAGCTCATCGGGGCTAATCCTGACCTGTTCGGCGCAGAGGTTGAGATGTTTCCGATAGAAGACAGAGAATACCTCTTGCACCGTATCTTGCGTGATATAAGGGATCAATACGACTATATCTTCATCGACTGTCCGCCGTCCCTTGGGTTTCTCACGCTCAACGCCCTGACCGCTGCTGATGCATTTCTTGTACCCCTTCAGTGCGAGTATTTCGCCATGGAGGGATTAACGCAGTTACTGAATACCGTCAGGCTCGTAAAGAAAACGCTCAACCCATCATTGTATATGCTCGGTGTCCTGCTAACAATGTTCGACCCTCGCAATAATCTCTCATATCAAGTTACCGAAGAGGTGCGCCAACACTTTCGAGGTTCCGTATTCAGGACGGTCATTCCAAGAAACGTTACGCTCAGCGAGGCATCGAGCTTCGGAAAACCAATCATTCTGTATGATATCCGATCTAAAGGGGCTCAGAGTTATCTCGAGCTCGCAAAGGAAATCATCTTGACAGGAGGGACTAAAGGTGGCCAAACGTAAGGCTCTCGGAAGAGGATTCTCAGCGCTCTTTCCGGATACGGTGATCGAAGAAGAGAACAGGGGATTATTCTATTGTCCCATCGAGTCGATTTCTCCCAATCCCCACCAATCGAGACAGAGTTTCGGCGAATCCGAGTTGGCAGAACTGGCGCAGTCCATCAAGGAAAAGGGCGTAATCCAACCTATATTGGTTACGAAAACAAAGGACGGTTTTCAGCTCATAGCTGGCGAAAGGCGCTGGCGTGCTGCACAGAAGGCAGGCCTGGATAAGATCCCGGCTTTGATACGGGACGTATCCCCTGCCGAAGCCCTTCAAATAGCCCTGATTGAGAACATTCAGAGACAAGACCTTAACCCCATAGAGGAGGCAGCCGCCTATCAGGAACTCTTACAGGAGTTCAACTTCACTCAAGAGGCACTCTCCGCGAGAATAGGAAAAAACCGTACTACCATCGCCAATTTCCTAAGGCTTCTCAAGCTCCCTAATGATGTTCAAAGGGATCTCATCGATGGTCGATTGAGTGCGGGCCATGCTCGGGTACTGGTAAGTATTGACTCACCGTCAATCCAGAGAAAGATAAGGGATCTCGTTATCAAGAGGTCTCTGTCCGTTCGCCAAACAGAGGCTTTAGTCAAAAGATTTCTTACCTCCAAGAAACCAAAGGCAATCAGAGATGAAATAGATTCGTACTTAGAATCCCTAGTCAATAATCTCCAAGACTCTCTCGGCACGAAAGTGGCTATAGAAAGGAAAGGTAAGAAAGGCAGGATTATTATCGAATTCTACTCTGATGACGAGTTGGGCCGACTGGTCGAGCGATTGAGATAGCCTGCATCTCGCCACCTTCTCTCATTTCCCTGCAACAACCTTTGGATATTCCCTCGATGAAGAAAGGTAATCAGCAATGCAATGACCAGCGAAAGCAGGACGAGCTGCTTCGAATGGCCCAAAATCAGGAGCCAAAGCGGCAGGCCAAGGGCAGCCAGTATTGAACCGAGTGAGATATAACCCCACAGAATCACCATGAAAACAAATACGGTTCCCGAAATCAAGCACGCCATGGGTGAAAGGGCCAAGAAAACACCAAGCCCGGTGGCTATTCCCTTTCCCCCCTTGAAACGATTGTAGATAGGAAATTGATGTCCCAGCAAGGCCGCCGTTCCTACTATTCCGACGAGAACTTCGGTCGTATCAACTGCCGGTCCGATACTATGGTACGCCAAGGCCACCGGCAGGAAACCCTTAAGGGCATCAAGTACCAATGTTAGCAAGCCCCATTTAACACCCGCCTCGCGAGCAACGTTTGCAGCCCCGATATTTCCACTTCCCACCTTGCTGATATCTACGTGCCCAAAAAAACGGCCAATCATAACACCAAAGGGAATTGACCCCAACAGATAAGCGGCTATAAGGAAACCTATGAAAGCCGTCCACATCCCTGTTAATCCCTTTCATAGGAAATTCAGCCCCCTGCAGTATGCTGCAAAGCATTCGTGCGAGGGCGAATAAAAACCCTTTTCAAATGGAGATTTCCTGGTATATAGTGATCAGCAGGCTTGCCGCGCACCGCGCAACGTTAACACAATAAACGGGTTTTTGGAAGGCTGCAATACGTAATCTGTATCAGGGGGCTTCTTTGGACTTACTCATGGTCATCGACGGGCAGGGAGGTGGCATAGGAAAGGCCATCATCAAGAGATTACGGGAGTCCCTCGAAGACAAAGCTGAAATACTCGCCTTGGGAACGAATTCCGTAGCGACCGCCCAGATGATGAAGGCCGGCGCAAATCGAGGGGCAACCGGTGAGAATGCCATTGTAACCATGGCACCCCAAGCCGATATCATCATCGGTCCGGTGGCGATCATCATGGCTAACTCCATGATGGGTGAAGTAACCGGCGAGATGGCCAAAGCAGTCTCATCGAGCGAGGCCCTCAAGGTATTAATCCCCTTGACTCAGGAGAAAATCAAGATTGTTGGGGTATCAACTGAACCCCTTCCCCACCTTATCGACCAGGTTCTCCAAATCATTACGGGAGGAGGAAAGAAAGTGTAAGTGGTCTTGGGGGATTCTTCCCTCCTTTTTAATCCTTTCGGGCAGCGACAGGTAGAAATAGCCCTCTTGCTGCCTACCTCTTCTCATGCATCCATTTCCGTATATTCTGCATTTAGTGGCCAACTCCTCCAGGGCTGCCGTTACTTGATCCGAGGAGAGGACGCCGCTGTTAATTAGCTTAGCAATTGCCCTGATCCTGAACCGATCCATTCCAGTGTACTTCCGGGACAGCTGGTCTTCGTGGCCTCCCTCTTTCACCACCAAATCCCGATCAATCAGGTGAATCGGGTGCTTGCACGAAATCCTTAACCAAAGATCATAATCTTCGACAGCCTCAAGAGTTTCGTCAAACAGACCTATCTCATCAAATAAAGATCTCTTGAGGATAACGCTTGACGGGCTAACCATGCAAAGCCTTAAAGAACGCTTAAATATCTCCCCGGAAGGCTTTTTATGTATTTTCTTCGGGTTTACCCGTCTGCCCCTTCTGATCCAGATTTCCTCAGTCTGGCAAGCTACGGCCTCCGGGGTCCGGTGCAGAAACTCCATCTGAAAGCGCAGTTTGTCCTTGAGCCAATAATCATCGGAGTCAAGAAACGCAATCCAGGTTCCACTCGAATTCTCTACTCCCTTATTCCTGGCTGCTGAAACTCCACGGTTAGCCGATTGCCGCATGTATGTGATCGAGGTACCATAGGGAACAAGGCGCTCTTCCGTGTCATCCGTTGAACCATCATCAACTACAAGTATCTCCAGGTCTTTGAAGCTCTGATCCAGAACCGATTGAACTGCCCTCACTACCCTATCGGATCTGTTATACGTGGGGATTATGACGCTGACCTCAGGCATCGTTTACAGAACTTTCCAGGCTAGGGCCAGCAAGCCCGCCAAAAGAAGATTGCCTTCGGCAAAGCCTTGCAGGCGAGGGCCTCCGTGCATCCACCCCCTTTGATAAGCGGTGAGATATAGAAATGAACTGAGAAAGCAGATCAGGAGTAGATACCCAAGGCTTGACACTGCCTTCAGGGCAGCTGCCAGCAGGACAATTGCTCCAAACAAGAGGTTTGACGCTATCAGGAGCTTCACCGCCTTCTCCTCCCCCAGGGCTATCGGGAGCGTTTCTCTGCCAACGATCAAGTCTCCCTGGATATTGAGGATATCCAGAAGGCCGCAGCGAATATAGCACATGGAAGAGACCAACAGAAACGAAACAAGAACGCCGGGCCATTCGAGGCTCGTCCGCCCGATAATGGGCAGCAGTGAGCTGATAGTACCCCAGGCCAATGCCTCTGCCATAGTCTTCGATCCAGGCAGGTCTTTGATCTTAGCATAACGCCCTAAGTAGCCGAATTTCCAGGGGATTATTGGTAGGCTGTAAACTAGACCCAGAAGCGTCAGTGCCAGAAACACGAAGAAGGCTATTAGCCCCAAATAGAGAGATAGAATGATTCCCGTCCCTAAGCCTGCCAGGGCTGTGGCCACGAGAAAGCCTCTATGCTGGGCATAGAAGAAGGCCACACCCGGATCGTTGTAAAGGCTGGCCTCCTTGTCGAGGAACCGGTTGAGCACGTGCATGCCATAGACATACAAAAGAGCAAGCACCGGGTAGATGAGCGCGGCACTTCCTCTTGATAAAACCAGCCCGGCATAAGTCAGGGAAAAGGCCCCTACCGCCTCAGGCACATTGATCTTAACGAGAAATCGGGTCCCCTTTATGAGCAAACCGGCGAGGGATTCCTGTCTGGTCTTGCCCATGATTTTCAGATGGTTGATCACCTTTTTGATCATCCAGTTGGGTGTTGAAGCACCTGCAGTAACCCCAACGGTTTCCCCTGAAGAAAACCACTGCTCTTCAAGCTCCTGTTCGGTCTCAACATGAAAGGTGGGTTTTCCCGTGGACCTTGCGAGTTGATAAAGGCGAATCGTGTTACCGCTGTCGTATCCACCAACAATCACCATGCTATCAACCTCGCGGGCCAATGATTGAACCTCGCTCTGCCTCCTATAGGTTTCATCGCAGATCGTATCAAAGATCAGGGCCTCTGGAAATCGAGCTCTGATGGCACTGCTCACCTCGGTGTACGCCTCCGCATTCTGGGTCGTCTGAGACACAACGACAAACCGATTCCCTTGGGAGAGCTTTCTCACGTCTTCAACAGAACTGATCACTATTCCACTGCCGTTACTATAGCCCAACAGACCCACAACCTCTGGATGACGAGCATCGCCGAAAATAACCGGAACATAGCCCTTATTGCTATAGTGCCTAATGATCCCCTGTACCTTTGCTACCCGTGGACAGGTCGCATCGATTATCATAAACTTCGAGTTTCGAATTTTCTCTCTCTCAGCCGGTGTTATCCCATGGGCCCTGATGACTATCCTGCCGTGGTCATGCTCATCAATAACCTCTTTAACATGAACCCCTTTAGACCGTAAGAGTTCGAGTACCTGTCGGTTATGGATGAGCGGCCCATAGGTGAATAGCTTCCCGTCCCCTTTATTGGCCTCCGACAAGGTCATCTCCATTGCTCTCCTGACACCCATGCAGAAGCCAGCACTTTTGGCAAGCTTAACCTTCACGCCCCATGCCCTCCTGGATGGATCCGAAGTACTCATCGACAACAGCCATGAGCCTTTCTTTTCCATTTATTTCGGAAATCACGCCCTTAAGAAAACTCCTGTTCGGAAGGCTCTTTGTGTACCAAAGCAGAAAACCCCGCATTATGTTCGTTGCCCTCCTCTCTCCCAGATACTCTAGAAGCAGGAAATAGTGATCCTTTACCACTCGATACCGCTCTTCCAGGCGGGGGATTGTAAATTGCCCAGTCTTCTCCATCTCGAGAACCTGCTTGAAGATCCAAGGGCTGCTCAACGCCGCTCTACCTATCATGACCCCATCACAATTTGTATCAGAGCGCATTCGAAGAGCCAGGGCAGGTTCCGTTACATCGCCACTGCCGATGACCGGGATCTTCAAGGCCCGTTTGACCTCCGCAATCACTGTCCAGTCAGCCCTACCCGAAAATCCCTGATTGGCAAACCGTGGGTGAACAAAGATACCGTCCGCCCCGTTGTCTTCAGCGATCCTGGCAATATTCAGCGCATTCGCCTCTTCAGGTGACCATCCTGCCCTGATCTTTACCGTCAGCGGTAAGGGCGTCGTTCGACGGAGTGTCGAAATGATCTTCCCTGCCTTTTGCGGATCACGCATCAGGGCTGCCCCAGCCCCTGACTTGACGACCTTCCGCGCCGGACACCCCATGTTTATATCAACCCCATCCATCCCTTTCTCAGCTGCTATCCCGACCGACATGGCCAGGGCCTCAAGTTCAGACCCAAAAAACTGGACTGAAACAGGCCTTTCATCGGGATGGCTCTTGAAATAGGCATGCGTCTTTTCCTGACCCCGCCACAGGCCTGCGGCACTGATCATCTCGGTAATAACGAGGCCTGCCCCCCATTGCTTAGCGATAAGGCGAAAAGGCAGGTTCGTCCTTCCCGACATCGGCGCCAGCACCAGCCAATTCTCCAACGTGAGCGTACCGAGTTTAAGCATGGGCCTATTCTAAATAAATCTTTCGCCTATTACAATCCATAAGAGCAAACGGGTACTTCAGCAAAGCTTAGCGTATCGACTTTTCACCCCAAACCTTGAGATTTCGCAGCCCTATCGCCCTCGCTGGGGCCTTCCGTTCTTGTTCTTGACTTCACCACTGGTTTGAAATATCTGTAGCTAATACACTGAAAGGGAGGAAAAAGATGGACAAGGGATTCCATGATAGGATTGAGATCCTTGAAGGTGATATTACCAAGATGGAGGTGGATGCCATTGTCAATGCCGCCAACACCTCGCTTCTGGGTGGTGGAGGTGTTGATGGCGCTATACACAGAGCTGCCGGCCCAGAACTGCTCGCCGAAACGAGAACACTGGGCGGCTGTCCCACCGGGGAAGCGCGCGTAACCAAAGGATACAAATTGCCTGCTCAATGGGTTATACACACCGTAGGTCCCATATGGTCGGGCGGCAAGAAAGATGAGGACGCGTTGCTGGCGAACTGCTATAAGAATAGTTTTAAGGCAGCAGTACAAATCGGTGCTGCAACGCTGGCCTTTCCGTCGATAAGCACTGGTGCCTACCGCTTTCCGCTTGAAAGGGCAATAAACATCGCCTTGGGAGAAACGAAATCATTCCTTCAGGCCGATCAATCGATTAATAAGGTCTTCTTTGTCTGTTTCGGGAGTGAGGTTTATGAATCATACCAGAAGGCATTTAGACAGCTATTCCACTAGGTAGCCTACCACAATCGGCGGGGGCTTATGCACATAACATCTGAGTGAGTTTTCTTTGTGGTCACAATCCTGATCGTTTATCATTCTCAAACCGGCAGAACCAAGAAGATGGCCACGGCAGTGGCCAAGGGGTCAAGTTCTATTCCAAATGTAAGAACGGTGCTCAAAAAGGCAGGGGAAACGACCCTTGATGATCTTATTGGTTGTGATGGTCTGGCCATCGGTTCACCTGAATACTTCGGTTACATGGCTGGTGCCCTCAAAGACCTTTTCGACCGGACCTATTACGAGGCTCGGGGCAGAAAGGAAATCTTCAGAAAGCCCCATGCCGTGTTCATCTCCGCAGGGAATGATGGCTCAGGGGCCTTGACAAGTATTGAAAGAATCTGCGTGGGCTATCAATTCAAGAAGGTCCATGAGCCGGTCATAGCCAGGGGAGAGATTGACGGGACTATCCTAGATCGCTGCGAGGAATTGGGCAAGGTTATCGCTGCTGGTTGTGAGGCTCGTATTTATTGACCATCGGCAGAATCCGTGTTACGCTTCGTAGTTTTCGGGCGCATTACCGAATGACCTAGATCTCGAATGATCGGGTTGACAGTTTGCGGGTAGAAACATGCGCAGGGGCTTAGAGGAGGTAGTGAGAATGACGAGGAATCAGGCGGGTCATGGCTATACCGAAGAGGTAAAAGCCAAGATCAAAGACCTAGGCGCAGATCTTGTCGGTGTGATGGATACCGAACCCTTAAAACGCCTGCGGCTGGATCCACCAACACTACTGGATCCGTTTTGCCGGGCGATTGCAATTGCCATAAGCCTCCCCAAGGCCGTGTTCGAACAGATAGATGATCGACCTACCCCCCTATATGCCTCTGTGTACCGATCTGCTAATGGGATCCTGGATGAAATAGCCTTTCGAGCTGCAAATCTCCTCCAAAAAGATGGACTTGCGGGTCTGCCAATTCCCGCATCTCAGGTAATTGACAGACAGCACTGGTTTGGCGCCATTACGCATAAGGCTGTAGGCCGGATGGCCGGGCTGGGGTGGCAAGGTAAAAGCCTCCTTCTGGTCAGTCCCGAATATGGCCCTCGAATCAGGCTCGCAACCATCTTGACGGATGCCCCACTTGAGGTGGACAGCCCTATGGAGAATCGCTGCGGAGATTGCACCCGGTGCGCGGATGCCTGTCCCGTAGGAGCCATAAAGGGCGTCAGCACAGAAGATAGGTATGAATCCAGAGAGGAAGCCCTGTATTTCTCACGATGTATGGAAAAGCTCACAAATGAATTCTCAAAACTGCCCAACATAGACGCTGCGATCTGCGGAGTTTGTATCAAGGTATGTCCGTTCGGGCGTTAGCACTCTTCCTTTATTAGAAGAGGCTTGACTGTTCGCAAGGCCATCACCGAAGATTAACCCTGAGTACGGCCTAGAGAATGCGATGAGCAAGAAATACAACAATATACTCGATACCGTTGGCAATACACCGATCGTGCCGATACGGCATCTGAACACCAATAATAAGGTCCACATAGTTGCCAAGCTCGAATCCTTCAATCCAGGAGGTTCTATCAAAGACAGGGTAGCCCTATGGATGATTGAAGAAGCCGAGAGAAGCGGCCACCTAACAAAAGACAAGATAATCGTGGAGGCTACGAGCGGTAACACGGGGATAGGCCTTACCCTAGTTGCGGCGATCAAGGGCTACCGGGTTCTGCTCACCATGTCTGATTCGGTGAGCGAGGAGAGGAAGAGAATACTCAAAGCACTGGGAGCAGAGTTAAGGCTCACCCCGTCACGACTCGGCACCGACGGAGCAATCGAAGAGGCCTACAATCTGGCCAGAGAAGAGCCGGGCAAATACTGGCTAGCGGACCAGTTTAACAATGAAAGCAATTGGAAGGCCCATTATTACGGGACTGCCGTTGAAATCTGGAAACAGACACAGGGAAAAGTGACCATGGTTGTCACTGCCATGGGTACAACGGGCACGGCTATGGGCGTTTCTCGCAAACTAAAGGAGCTGAACCCGAACATCCAGGTGGTCGGGGTTGAACCCTATCTGGGCCACAGCATTCAGGGAATGAAAAACATGAAGGAATCGTATCAGCCCGAAATCTTTAACAAAAACCTCTTGGATCGTATCGTACATATCGAAGATGCGGAGGCCTTCCAGATGGCACGACGGCTTGCCAAAGAAGAGGGCATATTCGCGGGCATGAGTTCAGGAGCAGCTGTGGCCGCCGCTCTCAAGGTAGCTCAGGAGATGAACGAAGGCCTCCTTGTGGTCATATTGCCCGACGGTGGCGAACGATACCTGAGTACCAACCTATTTACCGATCGAAAAAAGACTGGCCTCACCCTGTTCAACACCCTCAGCAGGCAAAAGGAAGCCTTTATTCCGATCAGGGAACACGTCGTTTCCATGTATTCATGCGGGCCCACCGTATCACAATTCATCAATCTCGGAGACTGCAGGAGATATTTGGTTGCTGACCTCTTGAGACGATACCTTGAGTTCAAGGGTTTTGCCGTAACCCATATTATTAACATAACCGATCTGGATGACAGGACCATTAAGGGGGCTGAGGCTGCCGGAGAAGAACTAAGCACCTTTACCCAAAAGTATTACCGGGAATTCCTGCAAGATATGGATGCCCTTGGAATCCAAAGGGCAACCGAGTACCCCTTGGCCAGCGAACACGTTGAGGAAATGATAGAAATCACCCAGAAACTCCTGGAAAAGGGGTTTGCCTATGAGCGATTGCGCTCCGTGTATTTCGACATTTCCCGTTTCAAGGATTATGGTAGGCTCTCCGGGGTGGATCTCAATAAGATGAGGGTCGGAAAAACGGTCGATCTTGACCACTATGAAAAGGACAACCCCAGAGACTTTACCTTGCTCAAGAGATCAACCCTTCATGAGCTCAAGAGAGGCATCTTCTTCACCACAAACTGGGGAAAGGTCCGACCCAGCTGGCACATAGAGTGCGCCGCCATAGCCCTGAAAGCCCAGGGCGGCACCTTCGATATCCATACGGGAAGCACGGATCTCATCTTCCCACACCATGAAAATGACATGGCTATTTCGCAGGCCCTCACCGGCACACCACTGGCCAACTTCTGGGTGCATAACGAACTGGCGAGGGAGATAAAACCCCCTGAAACGACTCAGGATAAGGCAATCACCCTCAGGGAGGTCCTCAATAAGGGATATAGCGGAAGGGAGGTCCGTTTCTGGCTTCTTAATATGCACTACCGAAAACCCCTTGATTTCTCGTGGACCAAGCTGGTAGTGGCCAAGAAAACGGTGGCCCGGTTAGACCGATTCGTTGATAAGCTTCGAACCTGTCAAGAAGGTCCAGTAGCGGGAGAGATCGACCAGCTCATCTACGACCTCAAACAGCACTTCGTTGCCGCCATGGATGATGATCTCAATATCTCCCAAGCCTTAGCAGCACTTTTTGGCTTTATCCACGCCATAAATCGAATCATGGACTCCCAGGGGTTACATCGAACTGATCGAAAAAAGGTCGAGGATATCCTCTCCGGGCTAAACTCAGTGCTCATGATCATGGACCTGGAGAGATTGGAGCCCTCTCAAGAAATAGAGCAATTATTACAGGAAAGGACCACAGCCCGAGAAATCAAGGATTGGCAAAAGGCCGACCAAATAAGGAATAAGCTCAACGAATTGGGGGTTGAGGTAATTGACACCAGGGAGGGCACAACCTGGAGGATAATAAGGGGCTAGACGTCAGCTCAAAGGAAGTACACAAAAGGTGGCGGAGAGAGAGGGATTCGAACCCTCGGTGGAACTTTCGCCCCACACTCACTTAGCAGGCGAGCGCCTTCAGCCAACTCGGCCATCTCTCCGCAGCATGACGGAGGGAGTAGGATTCGAACCCACGGTCCCTTTCGGGACAACGGTTTTCAAGACCGCCTCCTTCGACCACTCGGACATCCCTCCACGATGTTTGGTATAACACAACACGAAAACCCCGTCAAAAAGTTTTGCCCTTGGCCCGATCCCCTCTGATTTCGGTTTCTTGAATCAGTCCGCGATACATTTTAGCACCTGACTCTGACGTTTCACTTCAGGCTTAGACCTGAAAGAAACATTCTGCTGAGCATGGCGATGTCTTTTTTTGACTCTGTCCTCCCATCGTTGAAAGCAGTGGGCGTTTCAAAACGGCGCACACAGGCTGCGACCTTAGTGCTAAGGCTTATGGGGCGGTGCGCCGGTTTGAAACGAC
>CP070657.1:1797429-1803562 GCA_020355085.1 Deltaproteobacteria bacterium | reverse complement strand
GGTCATCGGGCTATTGTTGATCTCCAAGAAATGGGCAAACTGGCCTTCCTTATTTCCCAAAACGTGGATAACCTGCATCTCAAATCCGGAATACGCCCGGATTTGCTGGCCGAGCTTCATGGAAACATAGCAAAACTCCGCTGCACGAGGTGCGGCAAAAAGGTGGATAAGGCTGCTAACATGACTGCATGCTCATGCGGAGGAGACCTCGTTCGCAGTGTAGTCGATTTCGGCGAATCCCTTCCGGAAAAAGATCTCATGCTTTCGTTCGAGCATTCACGAAAATGCGACCTTTTCGTGGTTGTTGGCTCAAGTCTTGTAGTAACGCCTGCCGCAGACATGCCCGCTGAAGCCCTCCGCTCAGGAGCAAAACTGGTTATTATCAACCAGGGTGAAACCCCCTTTGATAATCACGCGCACTTGAGATTTCATGAAGGCATTGGAGACGTGCTCCCCAAAGCAGTCAAGAAACTGAAAGGGCTGATGGGTCTATTCGAGTGAACCTCCCTGCCCCATCAGCTCAAATGCTTCCCTAATGCAACCAAACAAGCCCTGTACACCTCCAAAGGTGGTCATGATCCTCTCTGCCTTTCTCATCAGCTAGCAATTCCCGAAAAAAACTGTATGGCGAGGGCTGGACATACGTGATAGCATGCTTACCTTTTAGCGCAATTGACCGCGCTTTTTTCTTGACAATAAAAACCTATAAGGGATATAGAAGAGCGCTTTTCACAATATGTCCGGATATGAGTCCGGTCTATTCGGCTGACTGCAATAAGAGCTCGTGGTTCTTATTTTAGAATCCACAAAGAAAGGATGTGATACCCATGGTTTGTACAACTTTGAGAGAGGGCCATGAATGCATCTTCATGACCAAGAAAGGGTGCCAGTTTAACGGCGGCAGCTGCCACCCCATTGTTGAACAGTGCAATGGCTGTGAAAGAGTCGCCGAGTACTCCACCGGAACGTTTTGCATGAGTTTTCCTGACCCCGCCCTCAAATGGAAAAGAGGAATTTGCAATATGGCAACTCATGCAAAAGTCCAAAAGGCGGCGGAGAATCATAAACTAAATCCCCTCAAGGCCTCAAAAAGATCCCACTAGGAAACCTCCGGAACAGGAATTCTTTTTAGGGAAAAAGGGATAAGAACAGGGAATCGAGCTCTGGGTGCCGGTTTGTCGGGGATTTGTGAGGTAAAGTACTTCCTGCACCTCGGCAATCGGCCTATTGCTCCAGCTCTATTCATTGGGGACCGAGGAAAGAGGGGAAGTTCGTCCTAACCTAATGTCAGCACTTTCGGGTAAAAGGCTCCCAAAACCATACATCGAAATCCCCGCGGATGAGCTCTGCCGGATCACTGAGGCCCAATGGGTGGATGTCTGCAAATAGATACAATAAAGCGCCATTTCCATAAGAAAAGAGGATTAACCTACATTCAGCTAATCCTCTAACCTTCTCATGGTGCCGAAGGCGGGACTTGAACCCGCACGGGCGTAACCCACTACCCCCTCAAGATAGCGTGTCTACCAGATTCCACCACTTCGGCATTGCACAACTGTATTACTCAGGAGGTGCACCGGAGGGAACACCGGCCTGCTCTCCCTGCTGAACCGGCATCTCCTGTTGAGTCGCGCCTTTTCCCTCCATAACAGAGGATTTGGAAGGCCTCGATGCCAGAAAAGCAAGGGACAGAGAGGTTATCATAAAGAGAATAGCCACGGCCGCGGTCATTTTGTTAAGAAACGGCATGGCTCCGGTGCTTCCGAATAAGGTCTGGCTACTGCCGCCAAAAGCTGCTCCCAAGTCAGATCCTTTTCCGGACTGCAGAAGTATCCCGATAATTAACCCGACACAAATCAACACATGAAAAATAACAAGACCTGTTATCATATCTACACCATATCTTTACCCCTGCGACTATATATCACATTTGCTCCCTTTTTCAACTCTAATTTTGGCCGACCAGGAAAATATCATATAATGGACCTCACGGCATTCGCATCTTGACATTTGGCCGACTTTAGTTAACAATAGCAAATAAAGATAGCCCTTTATGGCCCCTGCAGATTGGCTCAAGACATGGATGAAAAAGAATACTCCAACAAGTATATAAACCTCAGGATTCTGAAAAGCACTCAGGAATATCTAAAGTCAGATTCAAATGAGCACAGCTCTGTCTATCCTATCAAGATACCGGATGATTTCCTCTATCAGATGCTAAAACTCAAAGGGGCCAAGGGGACTGATGGTGTCATTCATCAAATATTTAAGTTGGGTCTGAGTGTATGGAGTGAGAAGCTGTATAATACGGTATTTGGGTCTCAACAGAGTCTCGAGGATTTCATAGAACTGGTAAAAGACAGGAATAAGGAAGACGAATAGCCCCGCTCCCCACCTTTAATCCTTTCCCTCACAAGAAATATTCACTCTGTGATTCCCCTTTCACAAGGCTAATCCAGCTTATCTTACCGTACGAGCTCTCGATATCTGTTGAGATTTACCATGACTCGGGCCGCCCTTTCCGGAGTGGGGAAATTGACGAGAATCCCGGCATCTTCGTACCTTCTTATGTGCTCATCCCAGATTCCGGGAGGAGCAGAAAGGCAGGTGATTATCGGCTTTTCAGGTTTTCAGCCTTCGAGCAGAAAGCTCAAGGCCTTAATGGAATCAACATTGGCAGAGGCAAACATCATAAACAGAAGGATTCCTGACACGTTTTCGTCTTTCAGAACGGCTTGCAGAATCCCGACTGTTGCCTCCGAGTTATACCACGCCGGGCCCATGTCTACTGGATTAACCCTCATTGCCAGAGGGGGCAGAATAGCATTGATCCTTGTCTGGGTCTTTTTGCCAAAAGGTTCTATGTGAAGCTCAGCCCTCTGACAAATATCAGCGCCAGCCAGACCCGGACCAGCTTGGGAGGAAAGTATCGCAACGGCCGGTCCCTTTAAAAAGGCAGAGGCGGCCATGGCCTTAGCCGTATCCAGAAGGCTCTCCACGCTGTCTACTCCCAGTATCCCTGCCTGGCTAAACGCGCCTGAATAGATCTCCTGGTTTCCTGCCAACGAGCCGGTATGGGATCGAGACGCCTGATTTCCTATAGCACCTAGGCCCGTTTTATAGGCAATAATCGGTTTCGCACCTCTGTGCGCTTTGGCTGTTTCAATAAGCTCCCGTGGCCTGTCTACACCCTCCATGTACAAAGCTATTACACCCGTGTCAGTATCCTGTTCCAAATATTCAACCATCTCCGGAAAATCAACATTCAATCTATTTCCGATCCCCACTATCTTGCTAAAGCCGATATCGTCCCTTACCGCCAAAAAAGAAATGAGATGACATATTCCGCCGCTCTGGCTTACCAGCCCAATCACACCGTTCCTCATGAGAGAGAATTCCGGCGTAAAAGATGCATTGAGGCTGGCCCGCAGATTTATCATACCAAAGGTATTAGGGCCAATAACCGGCACCAGCGTCTTGTTCATGATGCTTGCAAGCTTTTCATGGAGCTCGGCGCCTTTTGGGTCATCAATCTCCTTAAATCCGGCAGTAATGAGAACGATAGCTTTTACGCCCTTTGCCAGGCATTCTTCGAATATAGCGGGAACAAGGGCAGCCGGCAGCACAACGATGGCCAGGTCTATCTGTTCCGGAACATCGGAGATAGAGGGCACAGTTTTTAGTCCCATTATCTGAGCAGAACCGGGATTGATCGGAATAATCATACCCGGGAAACCGCCCTTGGTCAGGCTCAGCATCACATGAAAGCCAAGCTTGGTGGGTTTGTCCGACGCACCGATCACTGCAATCGAGCTCGGCCGAAAGAGTGCCTCCATATTGCTGAGTTTAATGTCCATACCTTACAACCTCCCTGGCGAAGGGGCACAAAAGCTTGGGTACATTTACTAAACCAAATAGCCTATGATAACAAGTGAAAATGAACGCCAATTGACATTGTTCTCTTTTCCGTTATAATCGCACAGGGAATTCTTAATCGATATATAGCAAACATTAGGGTCACAATGATGAGCGCTCAACAAAACGCCAGAGAAGAACATCGCCCCTGGGGCTTCTACACTGTCCTTTCAGATGAGCCAGATCATAAGGTAAAAAGGATTGTCGTATATCCGGGTAGGAGGCTGAGCCTTCAGAGGCATAGGCATAGATCGGAACATTGGAATATCGTGCGCGGAGAGGCGCTCGTTACCATAGATGACCATGAATTCCCCCTGAAAAAGGGGATGTCTTGTGATGTCCCCACTGGCGCAACTCATAGGATTAAGAGCACTGGGATCGACAATCTGGTTTTTATCGAGATACAGCAAGGAGACTATTTCGGCGAAGATGATATCGAAAGGCTCGAGGATGATTTCGGGAGGATAGATACACCGGAAAACTAGTGTAGTGTCCCAACAATAACCTGCATAATTTGCACGATCGCACAACTTCCGGAAAAACAACATTGTAAATCCGAAATTCGAATATCGAAATGCGAAACAAATCCGAATATCAAATGACCAAAAACTTGTTTAAATAATTGGGAAATTCGAATTTTGAAATTGTTTCGGGTTTCGAATTTCGTGCTTCGAATTTTAGATCTTAACAGCTCAAAACGAATAACCGAATCTTACTTCGTTTTCATAAGTTTCTTTTAGGACGTGATGCTAGGAAGAGGCGAACAGATCGATAAACTCAAACCTGTTCACATCAAACAATCCCCTATCGCCAAGCTTAATCTCGGGTATGACCAAAAGCGCCATAAAAGAGAGTGTCATAAAGGGGGCCTTTAGAGGCGAGCCCAATGCCTTCGAGAGCCTGTCCAGTTCGCTATAGCTTCTAGACACGTCTTCATAATTCAAATCACTCATAATCCCGGCTATCGGCAGGGGCAACACATTCTCCATATCATCATTCACTATGCTAATGCCGCCCTTGTTCCTGATGATAGCGTTAATTGCCCTGCACATGTCTTTGTCATTCGTACCGACTGAGATGATATTGTGAGAGTCATGGGCAACGCTCGAAGCGATAGCCCCCCGCTTTAACCCGAAACCCTTGATGAAGCCCAGCGAAGGAGGTGCATCTTCATATCTGTTGACCACCGTCATTTTGAGTATGTCCCTCTCAGTATCGGAAACAAGGTGACCATCAACAACCTTTGGCTCGTCCACCAGGTGACCGGTTACGAGTTGGCCGTCATGTGCCTGGATAACATGCACCTTCTGGTTTTTCGCTTTGATGGCAAAGTCGTGCAACCTTTTTTCTGGCGTGGCAAAGTTATTCGCGAGGTCGTTCTTTGACTTCCCTATGAAAGTCCTTCCGTTGTTTGCTGCCACTTTGCCGTTGATAAAGGTCTTCAAGATGTCCATCCTTGAAAATCCGTCGATGACCAAAAAATCAGCAGCATCACCTACTTGCAGCAGACCCACACTTAATCCATAGTGCCTGACAGGGTTGAGCGATGCCATTCGTAACGCATCTATCTTATCGATGCCATGTCTAATGGCCCGCCTGACCAATGTATCGATATGCCCATCCGTCAAATCATCTGGGTGTTTGTCGTCGGTGCAAAACATGCAGCTTTCCATGTGCTTTCGGGCCAATGGAATTAATTCATCGAGGTTCTTGGCAGCAGAGCCCTCCCTTATCTGAATCTTCATGCCTAGGCGGATCTTCTCAAGGGCCTCTTCTTTTGAAAGGGACTCATGATCGGTTGATATCCCTGCCTCGATATACTGAGCCAGCTCTTTTCCCCGAAGCCCAGGGGCATGGCCGTCGATCGGTTTATTATAGGTCTGTGCTATTTTGATCTTTGCCATAAGCGCCGGATCCTCTTGCAGTACCCCCGGAACGTTCATCACCTCGCCCAAGCATACCACCTGTTCAATTTTCATAAGGCCTTCTACATGACTAACGTCGACACGTGCACCGGAGGTCTCGAAGTTTGTGGCAGGCACACATGAGGGGACTCCCCAGTGGAATTTGAAGGCCGTCTGATCACCGTCCGCAATCATGTATCTGATCCCATCCACTCCCATGACGTTTGCAATCTCGTGCGGATCGCATACGGCACCTACCGTGCCGTGAATCACAGCGACCCGAGCAAACTCAGAAGGCGTAAGCATGCTGCTTT
>CP070657.1:1793202-1797329 GCA_020355085.1 Deltaproteobacteria bacterium | reverse complement strand
TGCCCGAACCCCTAATCTTGTCTTCAGCGGTTACTTTACAGCCGGCAAACTTAAACTTGACCTCAATGACGGCGAAATACATATCCTCCAGGAGGGTCGAGCCCATAAATTTGTTCGTGAAGTTGAGCACGTGACCTTTAGCGGGAGAAGGGCATTGGAACAGGAACAAAAAATCAGATATGTGACCGAACGCTGTGTATTAAGCCTGGAGAGGGACGGCCTCACTGTTGTTGAAGTCGCGCCTGGTATTGATCTGGAGCGTGACGTTCTCGGCCAAGCCGATTTTCCGCTGCGTGTCAGCCCCAACCTCGAATTGATGGACAAACGCCTATTCCGCCCTGATCCATTGGGTTTGGAGTTGAAATGAATGTTCAGGCCTTTGAGTTAGGTGCTTCGCCCCAATTGGGGTATTGGAGCACCGTTTGAAAGGAGGGTTTCTGAAATGGAAAGGATATCTCAGAGGTTTGATCGAAAAGGGGAGTTGGCCCTTATAACTGGATCGAAAAGGGGAATTGGCCTGGGTATCGCTTTGGCCCTGTCTGAGGCCGGCTTCAATATAGTTCTGAACGGTGTATCCCAACCCGAAAGCGCTGAGGAGTCCGTTGAAAAGATAAGGAAAAAGGGATGCCTTTGTGAATACATCCAGGCCGATATCTCGCAAAAAGATGACAGGAAAAGATTGGTTTCCGACGTTAAGGAGAAATTTGGCAGGCTGGATATCCTCGTCAACAATGCCGGTGTGGTTCCGCAGCCGAGAGAAGATATCCTCATTGCACAGGAACAAAGCTTTGATCTCGCGATCAACACTAACCTGAAGGGACCTTATTTCTTGACTCGAGATGTCGCCAATTGGATGATCGATCAGAAAAAAGACGACCCCAGCAGAAGCCAAAAGATTATCAATATATCCTCCATAAATGCATTCACAGCGTCTCCCTTGAGAGCAGAATACTGTATGTCGAAGGCCGGCCTTTCAATGATGACGGCCCTTTTCGCAATCAGACTTGCAGAATTCGGGATAGGGGTCTATGAAATAAGGCCGGGCATTATCAAAACAGACATGACCAAGCCCGTCAAGGAAAAGTACGATAGGCTTATCTCCGATGGTTTGACACCAATAATGAGATGGGGAACTCCCGAAGATGTGGGCAAAGCGGTCTTTGCGATCGCAACAGATTGTTTTCCCTTTTCTACTGGAGAAGTCATAAATATCGACGGGGGCTTCCACTTAAGAACCCTTTAGTAACACCCCAATTGAGTGAAAACCAAATTTGTCCGTCGGATAAGGATAAAAGATACCTGATCCAAAGGGGTGGGGTAGCTCAGGTAAGATGTTAAATGATTGTTAATCCACCCAGTTTGCCGGGGTTAGAATTGAAAAGGCTCTGCCGTTACAGGCGTTGTGGTAAAGAGGATAAATTCGAAATCCGAAACAAATCCGAAATTCTAATGTTCAAAAGTCTCAAACATGCTACAGAGGTTGTTCCTGAGATAGTCTTCGCCGTGAGTAGGTTTTGGTCATTTGGATTTTTGTCATTTGATATTGTTTCGGATTTCGTGCTTCGATATTGGAATTTTCAGCCAGTGAGAGAGAACGATTGCGTTGGCCCCTTTTAGGGACCTTCCTCATACCACCGCTTCTACAGCTGATCGCTGATTTGGCTTGAGATAGGAGCTTGCGATGAAAAGATCTGAGATTAGAATTGATGATATCTCGATGCCACTGTATTCGTTAAATACCTTGATCATCGGCAGTGGGGCGGCATCCTTAAATGCCGCTGTCAATCTGGTCGAGAATGGGCAAATGGACATTGCCATCGTTACGGATAAATGCGGTGGAGGGACGTCTGCTAATACCGGCGCTGATAAGCAGACGTATTACAAGCTTTCACTTTCGGGTGATTTGCCAGACTCACCCCGCGAGATGGCAAATGATTTATACATGGGCGGTTGTATGCACGGTGACATTGCCTTATGTGAAGCGCAGAATTCCGCCCAGGCATTTTTACATCTAGTCAGTCTTGGGGTCCCTTTCCCTCACGATCGGTACGGCGCCTTTATCGGTTACAAAACAGATCATGACCCACGCCAAAGGGCGACCTCTGCAGGCCCATTAACAGCGCAACTCATTTTTCAAGCTCTGGCAAAAGACGTAAAAACCAAGGGAATCAGAATCTTCGATTATCATGAAATCATCGCGCTTTTAACTAAAAAACAAGGGGAAGCGATCCATGTGATTGGCGCTGTAGCACTTGATCTCAAGAATCTAGATTCCGAGTATCTTGGATTTGTCGTTTTTAACGCTGTGAACGTGGTTCTTGGAACGGGCGGACCCGCGGGTATCTACAAGACCTCGGTTTATCCTGAAAGTCAGCTCGGTTCAAGTGGGCTCGCTTATGAGATTGGCGCTGTCGGAAACAATCTAACCGAGTCACAATACGGACTTGCCTCGATTAAATTCAGGTGGAACCTTTCCGGTACATATCAACAGGTCATTCCGAGATATGTATCAACGGACCAAAACGGTAATGATGAACACGAGTTTTTGAACGACTATTTCCCTGATATGGGGAAACTGACAAGGGCCATTTTCCTAAAAGGCTATCAGTGGCCCTTTGACCCAAAGAAGGTTCATAGTTACGGCTCGTCCCTCATCGATATTTTGGTTTATCAGGAAAGGGTCAAAAAGGGCAGAAGAGTCTTTCTCGATTACCAGAAGAACCCCAGTGGATGTGGAATCCTGTAAGATTTCTCCTTTGATCTGTTAGATAAGGAGGCTTATGCCTATCTTGAAAAATCGGGGGCATTGCTCGGCACGCCCATTGAAAGACTGGCAAAAATGAACCAGCCAGCAATTGATATCTACAAAAGCCACGATATCGATATAGAAAAAGAGTATCTGGAGATCGCTGTTTGTGCCCAACATAATAACGGTGGTCTCAAGGGAAATCTCTGGTGGGAATCGAATATTAAACATCTCTTCCCGGTAGGAGAGGTCAATGGGTCGCACGGCGTCTATCGGCCTGGTGGCTCTGCTCTGAACTCAGGGCAGGTTGGCAGCATGAGGGCAGCATTATACATTTCGAAGAGATGCACGGAAGGGCCGATGGATGAAAAGCGGTTTCTTGCTGCTGCTGCTGGACAGATAAAAAGGAGATTCGATTTTTCTCGGGAGATCATCGGTCCACCGGGGGGGAATGCGGGCTTTCTAACAACCGCAAGAGACCAAATTCAGGAGAGAATGTCTGCCCATGGCGCCCATATTCGTAGTTATGAGGAGATCAGGCAGGCAACCGCTGAGGCATGGGACCTGTACTCAAAACTGAAAAAAGAAATCAAGATTCCATCACATAGGGACCTATCATCAGCCTTCAAGAATCTTGATCTCTGCCTCACCCATGCCCTGTATCTGGAAGCAATCAGTGAATACCTGGAAAAGGGCGGTAAGAGCCGCGGTTCATATCTTGTAGTCGATCCCAAAGGGGAAAAACCAAATGAAAAACTCAGCGATCACTGGAAATTCTCTTTAAATGAACAAGGCGCTTTTGTACAGAGAAAGATATTGGAAATCTCCTTAGATTCCAATCTTGAGGTCAAGAAAAAATGGGTCGATGTCAGGCCCATTCCAGATGAAGATACCTGGTTTGAAAATGTCTGGAATAGATACATGAGGGATGAGATTATTCAATAGGAGGTAAGGGGTTCTTATCATTCTTAATTCTTGCACGGGGAAAAGAGGGCATCAGAAAACCCTTGACATTGGCCTTTTGGATTGACATATATCGGGATACGATCCCGATTACTCTGCGAGGCTTGCTGAAAAAGCGAAAGGGGGTGATGTGAGGGGTGATATAAGTGGTTCGGCTAGGTCGTAGCTATTTGCATCGGTTAGTTGTATGGGCCTAAGAATAGCCCAAAAAGGGGAACAGACACATGAAAAAAGGAGGGTACTATGGACAAGGGCAAAGGAAGGAGAGAATTTTTTAAGGACCTGGCCAAGTATGGCGGTGCTGGCTTGGCTGCCGTTGGACTGCTCAGCTTGCACAAGGCCAGAGAGGCAGGTGCTGTGTCAGACCTGGACAGGCAAGCACACTCGGAGCTGTGGAAGTTTCGGGACGCCTGGATGG
>CP070657.1:1788509-1793102 GCA_020355085.1 Deltaproteobacteria bacterium | reverse complement strand
GAAGCGTGCATCCAGTTCTTACGGCAATACGGGGTGGGTGTGGAAAAGATTGTACGTGGAGGCGACCGAATAGGTGTCTATTTCTTGGAGATGGGCGCGGAGCAACGGGGCAGTAAGGTGATTTACGACCGAGCCGGTTCCGCCATCGCCACAATTGAGCGTGACATGATCGATTGGAAGCGTGTTTTTGCCGATGCCGACTGGTTCCACTGGACCGGTATCACGCCGGCCATCTCAGGAGGCGCAGCTGATGTATGTGTTGAAGCGGCAAAAATTGCTAAGGAGATGGGGCTCACGGTGTCATGTGATCTGAACTATCGGGCGAAACTCTGGAAATGGGGAAAACAGCCCGAGGAGGTAATGAGCGAACTCGTGCACTACTCTGACGTCGCCATTGGCAATGAGGAAGATGCAGACAAGGTGTTCGGCATCAAGGCGTCTGAGGTTGACGTCACGAAAGGCAAGGTGGAGGCCGAAAAATACCGCCCCGTCTGTGAAGAATTGGCAAAGCGCTTTCCCACGTTGAAGACGATTGCCATAACCCTGCGCGGTTCCATATCAGCTAGCCATAACACGTGGTCCGGCACCTTATGGAACCAGGGGACGCTTTACACTGGTCCTACCTTCGAGATAAGCCATATTGTAGATCGTGTAGGAGCAGGGGACGCATTCGCGGGCGGCTTGATCTATGGTATCCGTACCTATGAGGGTAACCCGCAAGAGGCACTGAATTTTGCAATAGCTGCCTCTTGCCTAAAGCATTCAGTCCTGGGCGATTTCAATATGGTTACCACCGCTGAGGTCCAAAAAATCGTGGCCGGAGATACCTCGGGCCGCGTATCACGTTAATGAGTTTAGAAAGGAGACTAGGAATTATGGCACATTTTAAGAGGCTGGAAGTATACAATACTATCATAGATATCGGGCTCGTCCCGGTTTTTTACAACGCCGATATCACCACAGCAAAGAACGTTGTGAAAGCATGCACCGATGGGGGGGCTCTTGTCGTAGAATTCACCAATAGAGGGGACTTTGCGCCCGAGGTGTTCAAGGAACTCTCACAACATCTGAGCACACAGTCCCCTGAAGTCATTTTGGGGGTGGGATCGGTGATCGACGAGCCAACTGCTGCGCTGTATATTGCCTATGGCGCAAACTTCGTGGTTGGCCCCCTTCTCAATGAGGCTGTTGCAAGGCTCTGCAACAGAAGAAAGGTTGCCTATATGCCGGGCTGCGGCAGTGTTTCGGAGATATCGTATGCCGAAGAACTGGGAGTAGAGATCGTTAAGATCTTCCCCGGAGATTCAGTTGGGGGACCCGATTTTGTTAAGGCAGTGCTGGGGCCGTGCCCATGGACGCGAATTATGCCTACCGGTGGAGTCGATGCCACTGAAGAGAGCATCAAAGCATGGTTCGGGGCAGGCGTTGCATGTGTGGGTATTGGCTCAAACCTCATCCGCAAGGATTTAGTCGCGGCCAGCAGGTGGGCCGAGATCACAGAAAAGGTGCAACAGGTCTTGGCATGGATCAAGAAAGCACGGTAAAAGGCTGATTTCTAATGAGGCGGCGCGCAGAGCTTTCTTCTTTTATGAAGCCTTTCAAGTCCGCCATGGATACCGCCGAAAAATCATTGACATTCAGGCAAATAGAAAATAAAATGGAGTTCCATTATACGAAATAGCTTCTATGCCCTCCTCAAAGACAAAAAACCCAGGCAGTGTTCAGGCAATTGAAAGGGGGTGCAGGATTCTTGATCACCTCAGCGCTGGAAAACAGAGTTACAGCATTCAGGATCTGTCCCTAAGCTTGAACCTCCCAAAGCCCACAATCCACCGGATACTCTCAACGCTCCGTCATTTTGGATACGTGGCACAAGATGAATTGTCAAAGGAGTACCGTCTGGGATTCCGCCTGGTGGAGCTGGGCCATACGGTGTTAGATCGAATCGATCTCCGAAAGCTGGCAGAACCTTTTCTCGGTAATCTCGCCAGGCTGGCTCAGGAAACTGTACATCTGGTCATCCTTGACCAAGGGGAAATTGTTTACCTCGATAAGGTCGAAGAGGTGAATGATCAAAGGAGCCTGAGAATGGCATCCCGGATCGGCATGCGGAATTATGCCCATAGTTGTGCTGTGGGTAAAGTTCTGCTGGCAGCCTTGTCATACGTTGAGGTGGACGAGATCATCGCTCAGAAAGGTTTGCCGCGGTTGACGAAAAACACTATTGTTCGTCCCGGAGAGCTCAAAAAGCATCTAGCTGACGTAAGGACCCAAGGTTTTGCGGTGGACGATGAGGAAAATGAAGAAGGTATTCGGTGTGTTGCTGCTCCGGTAAAAAACGACCGAGGGGAGGTCATCGCTGCCATCAGCATTTCAGGGCCCTCTGTTCGGCTGACCGAAGAAAGGATTCACAATAGGCTAGAAAAGCAGCTCATGAAATCCGCCCTGGAAATCTCAAAAAAGCTTGGCTACAAAAGCGGAATCGCCAAGGAAAGGAGGTGATCGGTGGACCTATAGAGCTTAGAGCTTAGGGTTTTTCTAAAAAAAGAACCTAATAAAAAAGGAGGAAAGGTGAGATGAAAAAATTTGGAACTATTATCACTTGCATGGCTGTCTTGCTCGTTATGTTTACGTTTAATACCGCGCTGGCAGCCAAGGTCACACTAAGATTTTCCGATTGGCATCTTACTGAAGACGTTTGGAACAAGTCCTTGAATGAAGGCATGGACATCTTCCATAAGCGTAATCCCAATATCCAGGTAAATCTCGAGCCCGTTTCGTATGGCGAAAAAGAGACGAAATACACTGTTGAATCTGCCGCAGGTAGAGCGCCTGATGTATTTCACGTCCATGCCTTTTCCCTGCCCATGTTTTTCGGCAAGGGCTTCGCCAAAGACCTAACGCCCTTTATCGAAAAGGAAGGGCCGGGATTCCTTGATCCGTGGTATGACTTACCGATCAAATTGATGAAACATAACGGTAAGGTCCATGCCATGCCCGGCGATTACATGACCATGGTGCTGTTTTACAACACACAGATGTTCAAGGACGCAGGGCTCGACCCTGACAAACCGCCCAAGACCTGGGATGATTTTCTCGCATACGCCAAAAAGTTAACCCGTGACACCGACGGAGACGGGAAGCTCGACCAGTGGGGCTTCGGCACCCTCGGATCCAAGAGCCCTGGTTTTACGCTCAGGTTTGGCCCCTTTATCTGGAGTTTTGGAGCCGATTACCTAACCCCAGACATGAAACGGTCTGCCCTAGACACGCCCGAAGCAAAAGAGGCCTTTACCTTCTTTGTTGAGCTCTACACAAAGCACAAGGTTGTTCCACCGGGGATGACGGCCATGGGTGCCCAGGATGTTCGAACACAGCTCGCCCAGAAAAAGGTGGCCATGATCATGGGCTCTGGCTGGACACCCCCTATTGTCAACAAAATCAATCCCGACTTGAACGCATTTGAAGTATTGAAGGCTGCCCCTGCTCCCATGAAGCGAAAACCGGCAACAGCCATTTGGCTCAGCTCATGGGTCATGAGCCCCAACACCAAGCACCCCAACGAGGCCTGGACGCTCATGAAATTCATCACCAGCAAGGAGATAGAACTAAAGTGGTTCGTCGATAATCGCGTCACCTCCTCCCGAAAGGATGTAAGCGGTGTCGCCCCTGAGATCCTGAATGACAAATTCGCCAGTGTCATGGCTTCTCAACTCGCTCACGGGCAGGTGGAACCCCAAATCAAACAGTGGCCTGAAATCATAGACACCTTCACCACCTCTCTTCAGGAGGCCATTGTAGGGATGAAGACGCCTGAAAAGGCCCTGGCCGAAGCACACGAGAGGATCAACGCCATCCTGGCCAGGTAGCGCGCTTCTTCAGGTAGATATACAAACCATGCTAAAAGGGGAGTGTTTGGTACACTCCCCTTTTGGGGAGTAGAAAGGGTGTTGAGTCTTCGAAATCGCATAAAAGACCGCCATATGTGGGTGCTGTTTGTGCTCCCAGGGGTTTTTCTGTTGGTATTGGTGCTCGGTTTTCCCGCCATAACGAGCCTTTCTTACAGCATCAAGGCTGAAGGCAGCGACACCCCTTCCTACACTTTTTCCCATTACACTAATCTCACAAAAGATCCTTTTTTCAAGAGGACTTTCTGGAATACATCAGTCTTCGTATTCCTCAGCGTGGCCGCCCATATGGTTCTGGGCCTGGCTGTGGCCCTAGTCTTAAACAGTGCCCTGCCCGCAAAACCGCTCTTTCGTATCATTGCTTTACTGCCCTGGGTTGTACCCGACGTGGTTGCAGGTATCATCTGGAAATGGATGTACGATCCCATTTATGGTGCGCTCAACGACGTTCTCCTGAAGATCGGGCTCATCAACACACCGATAGAGTGGCTGTCAAATCCGAACATGGCGCTCCTTAGCGTAATCCTCGTTAATCTCTGGCGGGGTTTTCCTTTTGTGATGTTGATCCTCTTGGCAGGCTTGCAATCGATCCCCTTACAGCTTTACGAGGCAGCAGCTATTGACGGGGCTACCAGGGCACAGTCATTTTTCCATATCACCATTCCGGGCCTGAAAAAGATGATTG
>CP070657.1:1770063-1788409 GCA_020355085.1 Deltaproteobacteria bacterium | reverse complement strand
AGATATGCCGTTTCTGTGCTGATCCAAGCCTACAGATCGACTACAAAGAGCCAAAGACGCTTGCCATCTTCACCAGCGAGAGGGGCAAAATCATACCTCGAAGAATCTCTGGCAATTGCGCCAAGCATCAAAGAATGCTCGCTTTGGCCATTAAAAGGGCCAGAAACATTGCCCTTTTGCCTTTTACGACAGCGAAGGTTAGGACCAGGGAATACCGAGAATACTAATACAACTGTTCGGGTTGACGAGCTGGATATGGGGGCTAAAGGAGTATGTGTTTTTGTAGCCTCCATTTTACTTTTTGCTACATTGCTGCTGCCCTGATCTCTTATTACTCTTTGTGAACCTCTCTTTTTGGAATTTGTTTAGCAAGAGAACCCGCGATTTGGGGAGAAGAGATAGGCAACTGCCTAAGGGTTTTTCCAAGTCGTGGTTACTCGACAAACCGATACCGAAGGGCCTTCACATGCAGGATGGGCCTTCCGCATCAGTTGGGGTTCTTAGTTGAAATGCTAAAACTGGGGCTTGGTTAGCGTTTTCTAGCTTTTTGATTGCGATAAGCATGAAATAGTACTGAAAAGGGCCGTTTTTTACGGCGCCTAGCGGGCGAAACTGCAAATGGAGAGGTGATATGAAGGTAATACTAAAACAGGATTTTGAATCTCTCGGTTTCGAGGGTGATATGGTGGAGGTGGCACGGGGATATGCGAGGAATTACCTTGTTCCAAAGGGAATTGCTGTTGAGGCCACAAAAGCCAACCTAAAGGCTTTGGAGATGAGGAAAGATAAAATAATGGCTAAACGCATAAGGGACAAGGAGGAAGCAGAGAGGATAAAGGAAAAGATCGTCCAGGTAGCCATAACCTTAAAGCAGAAGGCGGGCGCCGAAGGCAAATTATATGGTTCCGTCACAACCCGAGATATTGCCCAGGAGCTTGAGAACGAGGGAATTGTTGTAGACCGGAGAAAGATCAGCCTTGACGAGCCGATTAAGTCCTTGGGTGAATTTGATGTGCCGATCAAACTCTACCCGGAGGTTCAAGCCAGCATAAAAGTCCTTGTCCAACCCGAGGAAGAACAGTCCTGAAAAGGTAAGCATGCCCAGCAAGAATCAAGAAAGCAATTTGTCCAGGTACAAGGTGCCACCCCACAACCTGGAGGCTGAACAAACGATTTTGGGGGGCGTACTAATCAATAATGATGCGCTCAATCAAGTGGTGGACATCCTCTCAAGCGAGGACTTCTACCGGGAAGCCCATGCTCATATTTATGAGGCGATGCTGAGCCTGTATAACAGGGATGATCCTGTTGACCTCATTACCCTTTCTCAGATCTTAAAGGGAATGAATCTCTTAGATAAGGTTGGTGGAACGGACTATTTGGCGTCCTTGGCGGAGGCGACTTCAACATCAGCAGGTATTATACATCATGCCAACATTGTGAAAGATCTTTCTACGAGAAGGGGCTTAATCGTAGAGTGTTCGAGGATATCAGAGGCGTGTTTCGAGTTCGCGAATGATACTGACGAGGTTCTTGATCTGGCGGAGCAATCAATATTTGACATTGCCGAGAGAACCATCGATCAGAATTTTTTTCCTATGAATGAGGTCATAAAGGAGAGCTTCAAGAAATTGGAAAGCACCTCTCATAAAGACAGCTTCATTACGGGCGTCGCCACCGGATTTACTGATTTTGACAACATTACCGCGGGCCTTCAGCCTTCCGACCTAATCATAATTGCCGGTAGGCCCAGCATGGGCAAGACGTCACTGGCCTTGAATATGGCATACAATGCCGCTCTGGGGGATAAGTTAGGTGTGGCTGTGTTCTCGCTTGAGATGTCGAGACTCCAACTCGGCATAAGGTTGTTGGGATTGGATGCGATGATCGATGCATCTAAGCTGAGAAGGGGGTCTTTGCAGGATGATGAGTGGGGCCGGTTGACCGATGCGGCAAACAGGCTCTCAGAGCTCCCCTTATATATCGATGATACTTCCGGGTTGTCGGTTTTGGAGCTCAAGGCTAAGGCTAGGAGGTTGAAAAAGAGATATGACATATCCTTGCTGGTCATTGATTACCTCCAATTAATGCAGAGCAGGAAGTCAGCTGAATCAAGACAGCAGGAAATTTCCGATATTTCTAGATCGTTAAAGGCCCTCGCAAAGGACCTGAATATTCCCGTGGTGGCCCATTCCCAGCTTAATAGAAAGGTTGAGGATAGGCCCAATAAGCGACCAATACTGGCCGACTTGAGGGAGTCCGGCGCCATAGAACAAGACGCAGATGTGATCCTTTTTATTTACCGGGAAGAATTGTATAACCGAACAGAGGAAAACAAGGGGAGGGCGGAGATTAATATTGCCAAGCACAGAAATGGACCGATCGGTAAGGTTGACTTGACCTTTAGAGAGAAATATACGAAATTCGATAATTACTACCGCGAAGATATGGTAGAGGGGTAATTGGCGCCCGCTAGTTGCTTGATCCACAACTGAAACTTGAGGCATAACCATAAAGAAGGTATTCGGAAAGACAGGTGGTCTCAAGGCCAGCCACTTAAGAAGACTCCAAAACATCTACAGACGACGCATCTCCGAGAACGAGGTAATCTCTCGTGAGATGGCACGCCGAATTGCCGAGATCTCCTTTGAGCTTAATAGACAGATAGCCCTCCTCATCGGAAGGAAGGGCGATGTGGAGTATGTGATCGTTGGCAGCGATCAGCGAATCGTGATCCCTGACCTGACCCGGTATCGATTTGGTACGGGGAGGCTGAAAGGCCTAAGGTGCGTACATACCCATATCCATGGAGAACCGCTGAGCCATGAAGATCTTATGGATCTATCACTGCTTAAACTTGATTTAATGATGTGCATTATCATCAATACCCGAGGCCTGCCTGCTGAGCTCTGCTACGCCCATCTTCTTCCCGAGAACGAATTAGGTCAGCCGTGGAATATAGAGCATATATCTGATATTGGCGGGCTCCGTTTTGATTTTTCGGGATTTATCAGAGACCTTGAAACTGAGCTTGCCAGGACTGCGGCAGGTGTGGGCATGAAAAAGGTGGAAAGGGCCGTCCTTGCAAGTGTTACCAAGGCCTCAAGAAGGGAAGCGGAACAATCACTTCAAGAGCTAGAAGAGCTAGCTGTCGCATGCGATCTGGTGGTGGTGGGATCCCTTATCCAAAGGAAACCTGACGCGGATTCTCGTCTCTTTCTGGGCAAAGGAAAATTGAGCGAACTCGTTGTATATGCCTTGTAAAAGGGGGCAGATCTCCTCATCTTCGACGGCGAGCTGAGCCCTGCACAGGTTAAGATTCTTACCGACTACACAGAAATGAAGATAATCGATCGGAGCCAGGTCATTTTGGATATATTTGCTCGTAGAGCGACGAGCAGAGAGGGCAAGATTCAGGTGGAACTTGCCCAGTTACGCTATCTTCTGCCCCGACTGGTTACTAAGAATACGGCCATGTCACGACTTACCGGCGGTATAGGTGGTAGGGGTCCGGGAGAGACCAAATTGGAGATAAACAGACGAAGGGTAAGGGATAGGATTGCACTCCTCAATAGGGAGCTGGGCAAGATAAAAGGGCAAAGGAAAGAGAGAAGGAAAAAGAGGGAGAACAGGGGTTCCCCAATAATTTCGATTGTCGGCTATACAAATGCAGGAAAGTCAACCCTCCTGAATACGCTTACTAAAAGTCACGTTAAGGTAGGGAATAGGTTATTCGTTACCCTCGATCCTACGAGCCGTCGACTAAGACTCAATGGCAGGGAAGCTATCCTCACTGATACCGTGGGGTTCATAAGAGATCTGCCTGAAGACCTGTTGGAGGCCTTTGCGGCAACCCTGGAGGAGCTGCATGAAGCAGACCTCCTTCTTCATGTCACCGATGTCAGCAACCCAATGGTGGAGGATCAAATAGCGTCAGTGGAAAGGCTATTGCTCATTCTTGATCTAACGAGGATACCAACGATTCTTGTCTTGAACAAGACGGATAGATTGAAGGGGGGCCACTACACAGATCTACCCAAAAAACTAGGCGGAATTCCAATTTCGGCTCTCGACCGTGCTAGCCTATCAGGGTTACGAAAAGAGGTTGAAGCTAGGATATTCTGATACCCTGCCACCCGTTGGACTTGATCTTATACTGATTCCTTGTAATGATGAGGCTCTCACAGTGGGGCAATGCGTTAATCAAGCGCATTCCCCGCGTTGGGTCAAGGAGAAAGAGTGTAGTTGAAAGGGTATCGGCCTCCATTGCCGTTGGGGCTGTAACTGAAACGCTCGTGTAGATAAGCGGTGATATGCCGGTTTTAGGGTTAACGATGTGATGAGAGACCTTTTCGCGGTCAAAAAATAGCTCGTAGTTTCCGGATGTGGCAATAGAGCCATTCGTAATCGCAATCGTATCGGGGTAATTCCTTTTCTTCAGCGGGTCTTGGATAGCGATTTTCCAAGGCCTATTATTTCCCTTATCTCCTATCGTTCTGATATCCCCCCCTGCATTGAGAAGAGCATGCTGGATACCGTGCTGCGTCAGCTTCTCAACTGCCTTATCCACGATAAAGCCCTTGGCGATGCCATCCAGGGTAATCCCCATGCCGTCTCTTTTGAACGCAATAGCCGATCCATCAAGGGAAATGAGCCTGGAATCAACAACTTCAAGGAGTCTGGCAATAGTCTCGTTTGGCAGCGAAACATCACCTTGGTTCATGGGCGATTGAGCTAAGACATCCAAAACAGGTTTTATAGTTATGTCAAAAAAGCCATGGCTGACCTGGTGGTACTGCAGGGATTTTCCCACTACAAACAGAAGCTCAGGAGGAACATCCTTGAGGACTTGAGATTGGTTCAGTTGAAAAAGGGGTGTTTCGTTATCATATCTGCTCAACAGTTTGCTCAGCCTTTCGATCTCTTGAAAGGCTTGGGCAATTGCCTCCTCCGCATGGTCTTTGGAGGGGTCAAGCACAGTTATCGAAACAAGAGTCCCCATGCCGATTGCTGACTTTGATACCTTATAGAGTTGATTGTCAAACCTTACCGCCTCGGCCAAGGGAGCATTTATGGGGCACGCTGCCAGGCCAACGCCAAGAATACCAGAAAGTCTTATGAACTCTCTCCTGTCGAGCTTTGCTTGTTCCATGGGCTGAAAGGCTCCTCTAAGCATACTTCTGTCCCCCAAAAAATTTTTTTCGTCTATATCATTTGAATTATCTTATTACAAGGTTTTTTTCTTTTTCACGAGTTTTTTAGGGCCCCTCATCTACGATCATTTCATACGTTAGTTTCCCCTGTCTCGTGGAGAGTTTGAAAGTGACTCGTTTGCCATCGATTAGCTGCTTTTCTGATTGACTCCTTAGCTCGGCGAAATTTGCAGTCTCCAGAAAGCCTCTAAGCAGTTCAATTCTTTCCTCAAGTCCCTTGTCCTCAACCCGCTTTTTCAGATAGTGGTGTACACGCTTCCAGTATTCCCTCTTAGCAGTAGTCTCAATACAGGATTTAAGTGTCGGGCCCAGCTTAACAACGACCGCCACGGTGGTATCACCTCGAGTAAAGGTTGCGTGGGTTGTCGCACATACAATAACACAAAATTGATGGCTCTCGTCAAGAGGTGCTTTTACCTTCTGACAACTCATGAGTTCTTGCAGATACAGGTGAAAAGGGCTATATAACGGCTTGCTTTTGGGCACGAGATGGCGTAAGGGAGATCTCATGGAGAAGTGTTGGGGAGGTGACGGCATGATGAAGAATATTTGTATTATCTTTCTCGTTATCCTATTGGGCGCATCGGGGAACCTGGTTTTTGCCGATGATAAAACCAATACAAGGACGACAATAAGCGAGACTATTCTGGAAATCTTGAATTCTATCAGTGTGATTATCGAAAGCAGTATAGCGATTGCCGAGGCAGAGCTGAAGGAGCTGCAACGGGAACTTAAGAAAAAGGGGGATTCCCTTGAGAAGCAGGCAGAGGAATCCATTGTCCAGACACTTCGGAAGACGTTGGCTGAACTCAAGAAACTCGAGAAGGCCCTCAAGGAGAACCTTGCTGAAATGGAAGAGCTTTCCCGTGAAAACCTGGACAAGTATCGCAAAAATCAGGATCAATTGGAAATGCGGCTCGACCAATTCAAGGAGAGGTTGAATGCGCTCGTTGAGGAGACGGAAAAAAGACGCGAGTCATTGAATGAGCAAGTTCGAGAAAAGGTTATTGGCATTCTTGAGGAGATGAAAAAAACTCTGAATCGCATGGAAGAGGGGGTCAAGAGACAGAGACAGGCCGAAAATATGCTTTGAACCAAAACAGACCGGAAGAGCCATTATCGTCGGCTTGGACCTCCGGATTGGGAGGGGTTATCTAAGAACTCTCTTACCCCTGAAAGAATCTTTCTGCCTCTTCAATGTCCCTTTTGATCTGCTGAGAGAGTTCTGCGGCGCTGGCAAAGGGTATTTCATCTCGCAAGCGCCTGAGGAAGTTTATCTTGATCTCTTTATGCATTATGGTGGTGGATAAGCCGAAGATATGGGTTTCAATTGAAAGAGCCTTCTCCTTAAAGGTTGGATTGCGGCCTATGTTCGTGAGCCCTTCAAAGACCTTGTCTTCCAGTTCCACGGTAACGATATATACGCCTTCGCGAGGTATAAGGCCCTCGGGCAAGCTGATGTTGGCGGTTGCATAGCCGAGCAGGGACTTACCCCTTTTCTTACCTTCAATAACCTTGCCTCTGATCTGATAGCTTCTCCCGAGCAATCGATTGGCGTCGGATAACCTGCCTTCGATAATCAGATTACGGATTGAGGTGCTTGACACCAGGGTATTGCCCGCATAGACAGGTGCAACTTCGTGAACCTCAAAACCGAACTCCTGACCCATTTCCCTGAGGAGCTGGATATTACCCTCTCGATTATGGCCAAACACATAATCATAACCCACTACTATCTCTTTGATCCCAACCTTTTTCACGAGGACTTCTTTGACAAAATCTCGCGCAGATATGTCAGAAAATTCCATAGTAAACCTGATCAGGATCAATATGTCTATCCCCAGGCTCGCTACCAGTTCTTTTTTCTGCTCGATCCCAGTAATCAGTGGCTTCAGTTTTTTGGGGGACATCACTTTTATGGGATGGGGCTCAAACGTCATAATCACCGAGGTTCCCCCTAAATTCTCTGCTCTCTTTCTCACCATTTCAAAAAGGGCTTGATGTCCCTTATGGACCCCGTCGAAGTTGCCGATCGTAACCACAGGGCTCTTCATATCCTGAGGTAAATCATCAAGTGTATAGATTGCAGTCATAAGCCGCGATACCTTTCTGAGACCGTATTTTCTTTCCGGTTTTGCCGTGCGTTCTGTTGAGGGTTTTTTACCCTATTTTCTTGTTTTTCACAATCTTTGTTCGTCTTCTTCGGAATACCCCGGCGCACCGTTGCCATACCGGCTTTGGCGCGTTAGCAATTTGTCGAAGTGAAGCGGAATTGTCCGTCAGATTTGTGGCCTACCGGCCCGCCAGAGCCATGGGGGAAGTTTAGACTAACAATCGGTTTCAGGACAGTTACGTCGATGAGTTTAATTCATATATGGCGTTCAGTCCTTCAAGGGTCAAGAATTCCTCAACATAGTCGATAGCAGTGGCCTCGGACTTGATCAAAGGGGCTAGGCCTCCTGTAGCTAGAACAGTAACATCAGCCCCTACCTCTTTCTTTATCCGGTTCACGATGCCATCGACAAGGCCGGCATACCCATAGATAAGTCCGGAATTAATACTGCTTATAGTCTCTTTGGCGATAACGGTTTTTGGTTTAGCGAATATCTCAACCCTAGGCAACTTGGAAGCCTTCTGGAATAAGGCCTCGGCTGAGATGGTAATTCCAGGAGCTATTGCGCCTCCTTCATACACGCCATCTGAAGAGATATAGTCAAACGTAGTCGCCGTTCCAAAATCCACAATGATCAGTTTTGTCTTGTACTTCCGATATGCAGCTACTGCATTAACGATCCTATCGGCACCGACCTCCTTTGGGTTATCATACTTAATGGGCATTCCTGTCTTTATGCTTGGTCCTACAATCAAGGGTTCTATTTGCAGATTACAGACACAAAAATCCTTAAAAGCGCTCAAGAGGGGAGGCACAACGCAAGATATAATTACACCGCCAATTTGCGTCAGATCCAAATTCGCTGGGATGAAGAGATTGTTGATTAATATGGCCAGCTCATCGGCGGTCATATCCCTTTCTGTTCTTATTCGCCAATGATTCAGCATGGCACCATCATTAAAGATGCCGAGTACGATGTTGGTATTTCCGATATCAATGCAGAACAACAACATGACACATTCTTCTACTGTCCGGACCAGAACTTACACACATAGGAGTAACAGCACGGTTTACCTAGGCTTCTAGAGCAGAACTGCCGGACTTAATTGCATCGATCATACGCACAGTTTCTTTGGCAGTCTTTACATTGTGAACTCTCACAATATCTGCACCATTTATAACAGCGGCAGCAACAGTTGCCATAGTTCCGGCGTCACGTGAATCTGGCGGAAGGCCGAGTGTATGACCTATAAAGGCCTTATTGGAAGTGCCCACCATAATTGGCTGCCCGAGAGATGAAAAGGCGTCTAACTCTCTCAAAATCCTAAGATTATCGTCGAACGATTTCCCGAACCCAATGCCCGGATCAATGATAACAAGCTCTTTTCTGATGCCTACTGAATGGGCCTCATCAACTGCTTTCCTCAAGAATGCTAGTATCTCTCCGATCAGATCCTCATAGGTTGGATTCACCTGCATGTCCCGAGGGGTTCCCTTCATATGCATCAAGACAATAGGTAAATCAGCCTCTGCAACCAAAGGGCCCATGCCGGGATCAAACCTGAGAGCGCTTACGTCGTTTACCATTGTGGCGCCGGCCTCGATAGCCAGTCGAGCCACTTCGCTCTTATAGGTGTCTATGCTTATAATGAGACCGGTTTCTTGAGCGAGGGCCTTAATAACCGGTATTACCCTCCTGAGCTCCTCATCAAGGGGAAGTGGATCTGAATATGGTCTGGTGGATTCACCTCCAACATCGATAATATCAGCACCTTCCCTTGCCAGGGTCAGGCCATGGTTCACCGCGTCATGCAGGGTAAAATGGGCTCCGCCATCAAAAAAAGAGTCAGGGGTAACATTCAGTATGCCCATGACCGCTGTTCTGCAGGCAAGATCAAGATGATGGCCCGACCAATCCAATGCCTCAGGTTTTTGTACCTGCCGAGCCAACTTTCTCTTTCCTTGGGGATTTTCTGGGTTGCTTGCCTTTTTTCTTATTACCTATGATTTCTTCAATTTCAGGGCCTGCCAAGGTCTCTCTTTCCAAGAGTGCTTGAGCTAATTTATTAAGAATGTCCATATGTTCGCTGATTAGCTTAAACGTTTTTTGATAGTTTTCGCTCACCAGATTGTTGACCTCTTCATCGATTTTTTGGGCTGTCAGCTCGCTGTAGTCTCGGTGTTGTGCTATTTCGCGTCCCAGGAATATCTCTTCGTCTTTTTTCCCGAAAGCAAGGGGGCCGAGGTTCTCGCTCATGCCGTATTCACAGATCATTTTCCTCGCGATCTCCGTTGCCCTTTCGATGTCATTACTGGCTCCTGTGGTCTGGGTATTCAGGGCGATTTCCTCAGCTATTCTTCCTCCCATGAGGATGCGGATATTGTTGATGAGGTAATCCTTGGTATAGGTATGCTTGTCATCGAGAGGGAGCTGCTGTGTCAGTCCGAGAGCCCTTCCCCTGGGGATAATAGTAACTTTGTGTATTGGGTCCGTATTCGGCGTTAGCTTGGCCACAAGGGTGTGGCCTGCTTCATGATAAGCTGTTGTTTTCTTCTCCTCATCGCTTATGATCATGCTCTTTCTCTCTGTGCCCATGAGTACTTTATCCTTCGCATCTTCCAGTTCAGACATATCAATCCTGTCTTTGTTTCGCCTGGCTGCGAGCAAAGCTGCCTCGTTGGTCATATTCTCAAGGTCCGCGCCGGTAAAACCAGGCGTTCCCCTGGCAATCACAGAAAGGTCAATATCCTCTGCCATCCTGGTTTTCCTTGTGTGAACCCTGAGTATTGCCTCCCGACCTTTAACATCGGGAACGGGAACAACTACTTGCCTGTCAAATCTGCCTGGTCTCAAGAGAGCAGGATCGAGGACGTCTGGCCTGTTGGTAGCTTAGATAAGGATTACCCCTTCGTTGGATTCAAATCCATCCATTTCCACGAGGAGTTGGTTAAGGGTCTGCTCTCTCTCATCGTGGCCGCCTCCAAGGCCAGCTCCCCTGTGACGGCCAACAGCATCGATTTCATCTAAAAATATTATGCAAGGGGCATTCTTCTTCCCTTGAACGAACAGGTCACGTACCCTCGAGGCGCCAACGCCGACGAACATTTCCACGAAATCAGAGCCGCTAATGCTGAGGAATGGGACCCCTGCCTCTCCTGCTATAGCCCTCGCCAAGAGGGTTTTGCCGGTTCCGGGAGCGCCCACCAGGAGTACACCTTTGGGTATTCTCCCCCCAAGGCGGGTGAATTTCTTTGGGTCTCTCAGAAACTCGATAATCTCCTGAAGTTCCTCCTTTGCCTCTTCGATACCGGCTACATCTTCGAAAGTTACTTTATTTCTGTCGTCACTAACCAGTCGGGCACGGCTCTTGCCGAAGGAAAGTGCCTTGCCGCCTCCCACCTGCATCTGACGCATAAAGAAGATCCAGACCCCTATTAAGAGAATCATAGGAAACCATGAAACGAGCACAGTCATATACCACGGAGAGGATTCCTCCGGTTTGGCGCTTATCTCTACTTCCTTGTCACGGAGGATCTTTATCAATTCAATGTCCTTGGGCGCAAAGGTCCTAAACGCTCTGCCTTGGTTCGTCATACCGGCGATTTTATCCCCTTGAATAGTCACCTCAACGACGTCGCCTCTTTCCACCATCGTCAGGAATTCACTGTAGCTTAACTGTCCTGTCTGTGTTGTCTCTTTCTTAAAGATTTGAAAGAGCAAGATCAACATAAGGCTGATTACGAGCCAGAGTGTCAAGTTTTTTGAGAATGCATTCAACTACTTTTTCCTCCACCTAAGTTTGCAAACAATGAAAGAGCAAAATCCATATCTAAAACATAATCTTATAGCACACTTTCTGCAACTTCACATCTTAAAATTCTCCTCGTACTACCTCTGACCCTGTATCTCTCATCGATGCGAATGCCGCAGACCCAGATTATGTTATTGGCATCCGTTAGAATAAGCATCCGTTTTCTTTCTTGGCGGGAAATCTTTTTGTCTATGAAAACATCCTTCACCTTTTTGGAGCCTTTCAGCCCAAGGGGCATGAATTTGTCGCCAATCCTGAAGTTTCTCACCGACAGCGGCCACTCGATTCTGTCGAGATCCACGAACGCCACATGAGGTGAAGGAGAGGACTCTGAGAAATCCCTTTTTGGGACTTTTTCAAGGAAAAGAATCTGATTGGTTTCAGGAATATGGATGCTTCCCATGTGCTCTATCCGATATGAAAAGTCTTCGATCTCAACTTCGGCATCTGCGGCAAATCTGAGCCGCTCATAAGTCTTTGTCACCACGAGTTTTTCCGGAAGATTAGTCTTGACCTGAGGTTTAGAATTATTGATAAGATCGCTCACTGCTTTGACATGCTCCCCATTTATCCTTCGCAAGGTCCCCCTTATCTGTTTGATTGCCTCTCTGATAACGTCAAACCGGGTTGACATGGGTAGGTCCTTAAGGACGCCAATTGACAGGTCCATTACACCATGAGAAACATGAAGGGTAGCTTTCTTCAGGCAATTTCGTGCCTCCTGTTCGAGCAATTGATTCTTCTCTCTGCACAGGGAGGCGAGCTCCCCGAGGTGCTCGATAAACCTCGGTTGGTAGCTTAAGAGAAGCGGTATCAGGTCTAAGCGAATCTTGTTTCTGAGGTATTTCTTTTCGAGATTTGAGCTATCTACGATGAATGACATTTTCCTTTCCTTCAGGTATGCATATATCTCATCTCTGGTCACTTGAATGAGGGGCCTAATATAGCGATTTTCGCGTATCGGAGGGATTCCCGACAACCCCTTTAAGCCACTGCCCCTCAGAAGATTCATGAGCACTGTCTCTGCTTGGTCGTTCATGTTGTGACCTAGGGCCACCTTTTGGGCATCGTGCTCGGATAAGATCTTTTCGAAAAAACTGTATCTGATTATCCGCGCCTCTTCCTCAAGAGAGGTTCCAGGAACCTTGAGGAGATTATGGGCTTTTTCTTGTGCCAAGGGTAGATTAAATTCGCCGGCCAAGTCCGCGACAAATTCGGTTTCTTTTTCATCCTCCGGTGGTCGTAGGCCATGGTTGAGATGGGCAACGATTAGGCTCATGGCCAAAGTATCTTTGAGCTCATAAAGAATCCTCAAAAGACAAATCGAATCTGCTCCACCTGACACAGCCACAACGACAATGTCACCGTCCTGGACCATGTTATGATCGAAGATGGTGGAGAGGACCTTTTTTTCCGTTGGATGCAGATTCAACATGAGATCTGTCCGTTCTTAGAGTTGAGCTCGTAATTTGCAGAAGCCCATGGGCGCCGAAGAGGTATCTTGTTTGGAGGGTAGGATACCAAATAAGCGTAGTTCCTATAAAGGAATTTGTGTAATCGATTGGCTCCTTAAATGTATTGATTCTTTGCGCTTATTTTTACTACAATGCCTTTGGACTTATGTGGAGGTTTTCCATTGGGATTGAGAGGCTCTGCTGAAGATCGGAGCGCAACCTTGAAGAAGATAAAGGAGCGTCTCCGTCTTGGTGAAAAAGAAAGGCTTTCGCCTTATGCAACCCTCAGTTCTGAGGCCATGAGGCGCCGAGAAGAACCGGAGATTGCAGAAGGTCACCGGGAGAATTTCTCTCTTGATGCCGACCGGATTCTCCACTCGTTAGCCTATAGCAGATACATCGACAAGACCCAGGTATTTTACCTCATTAAGAATGATCATATTACCCACCGCGTCCTCCATGTGCAATTGGTCTCTAAGATCGGCAGAACCATCGGGCGTCTGCTGAGGCTCAACGAAGATCTGATTGAGGCAATTGCCCTTGGTCACGACCTGGGGCACGCACCTTTTGGTCACGACGGTGAGAAACTCCTTTCGGAGTTATCGCTGGAGTACGGCTTGGGGAATTTTCTCCACAATGTACAAGGTGAGCGGTTTCTGGAGGTAATAGAAAAAAAGGGGCAGGGCTGGAACCTTTCGCTTCAGGTTCTAGACGGCATGCTGACCCATAACGGCGAGGTTCACAACCCAGATCTTTACCCCGACAAAGACAAAGACTTCAACGCGCATGAGCAGGAGATTAGCAAGCTTACGGAAGACCCCACGTTCCAGGTTTGGCCGATGACGCTTGAGGGATGTGTCGTAAGAATGGCGGATACCATCAGCTATGTAGGCAGGGATATAGAGGATGCAATAAGGCTGGGGTTGATCACAAGGGATGATTTGCCCGTGGAATGCGCACGGCGGCTCGGAAGAACCAACGGAACAATTGTGTATAACTTGGTTGAGGATTTGCTCACCGTAAGCCTGGAAAAACCCTTTGTTTCATTTAGCCCCGAGGTTGCAGATGCCTTAAAGAGGCTTAAGGATTTCAATCAGGAACGAATCTACACCCACCCGCGGGCCAAGCATCAAACGCACAAATTGGGATTGATGTTTCGGCTGCTTTTCGAGAAGTATTACGAGGACCTTCGAACTGGCGATGAACGTTCGGTTGTTTTTAGGGAGTTTTTGGACGGGATGTCCGACGAATACCGGCGGAATACACCACCTGCCATGATCGTCAGAGATTTCATCGCAGGGATGACGGATGACTATTTCTTGCGCCAGTGTCAGGAGAACCTCATGCCTCAAATCTTATCAGATCATTATTAGACTGCTAATGAAGCTCCCCGCAGCGAGCTGCGGAGTATCGCAAGCGGAACCTGCCTTCGTGTAAAAGCTGCGGCACGGCAAGTTGCGCCGAAGCCAACCCGCCTTCGCTCTGTGAGCTACGGCGCGCTCGCCTCGCCATTCATCCCTGCAGAAAGCTTCAGGGTATTCTGGCGAAGGCGAATAAATCGGGATGCCCACCTTTTGTGAGTACCAGTGAAAGCACAGAACAGAGGCGAGTGGCTATCAAAAAGCTATATTGTAACTATATGTAACTATTACATTTTTTACACGACACATAAAAAAACTGTTGACAAAAGACAAATAAAGAAGTAAACGGCTCCTAATAATCTTGAGAATAAGCTTGCTTGGCCCAGAAAAATGCGTTCGCTAACCCACCACAAGGACAAGGTTACCCTTGTCCATCAAAAGAGGTACTTTACTAGGAATTCTGTTAAGCCCCTCGTGTGAACAGCACCGAGGGGCTTTTTATCATTAGCGAGGCCTTTTTTCACACTCTAACGGGATAGTTTCGAGAGGAAGGGAAAGGTATATCCAGCCCGTCTATACCTATACCTTGGCACAGCAATAGAAGCGCAGGAGAGGGCATTGCGTAAACCAAAGGTTCTGCGAGCCTTATATTCGCTAGGCGGTCCAAATCCGGCAAGCACTGCGTGGAGGCCCAGATGAATAATGGTGGAGAGGTACCTGAGGGTGAGATTCTCCTGAGACTCGAGAATATCTTTATGGCCTTCGGAAGGGTGCAAGCGCTCAATGGCGTTGATCTCGAGGTTAGGAAAGGCGAGATACATTCCATTATTGGGCCGAATGGTGCCGGAAAAACCGTAATGATGAACTGCATTAACGGCCTATATCGCCCTCAGAGGGGTAACATCTATTACAGGGGGCGGAGGATTAACAGGCTCTCCCCCCACAAGAGAGCAGAGCTTGGCATTGGCAGGACCTTCCAGAAGCTCGAATTGTATGGAGGGATGACCGTACTTGATAATATCAGGATGGGTTCTCACATCCATCTCAAATCCGGTATTCTGAGCGGCTCTGTTTACGCCGGAAGGACAAAGAGAGAGGAGATCGAGGAGCGAAGCTTCATTGAGGAGGAAATCATAGATCTCTTGGAGATTGAAGACATCCGAGATCAGGTTGCTCATATGCTTCCCTACGGTTTGCAGAAGCGGGTTGAGCTGGGAAGGGCGCTGGCACTAAGACCAGAGCTGATCCTTTTAGATGAACCAATGGCGGGATTGAACCTGGAAGAAGTGGAGGATATGGCCAGGTTCATTCTTGACATAAACGAGGAAGAGAGATGGAAGGTGACCTGCGTCTTGGTAGAACACGATATGGGTGTGGTCATGGACATTTCTCACCGAGTCCTCGTCCTTGATTTCGGAAATATGATTATTGATGGGCTTCCGCAGGAGGTGAGCAAGAACCCTCAAGTTATCAAGGCGTATCTCGGCGAAGAAGATCTTTACATCACGAGGAGATGAGATGGGTGAGGAAACGGGAGAGATAACAAGGGATCTGACTATTCCTCAACTGTTTTATAGGCAATGCAAGCGATATGGAAGCGGAAAGGTTGCCATGAGAGAGAAGGAGTTTGGCATATGGCGGCCTTTTACCTGGCAAGACTACCTCGATAATGTCAAATATCTCTGCCTGGGAATGGTGAGTCTCGGCCTGAGACGGGGAGACAAGGTGGCCATGATCGGAGACAACAGGCCCGAAGGCATCTGGGCAGAGATGGCAGCAATGTGCGCCGGCGCCATACCGGTGTGGCTTTTTCAAGATTGTATGATGGATGAGGTCAAATACATCGTCGATCACTCGGATAGCAGGTTTTTTGTAGGAGAGACCCAGGAAGAGGTCGATAAGGCCCTGGCTATTATGCCTAATTGCCCAAAACTGGAATATGTCATATGGGATGACCCTAAGGGGATGAGGAGATACCATCAGGAATTCCTAATGAGCATAAAAAAAGTCCAGGAGCTTGGCAAGGAGCTTGATGAAAAAGAACCTGACCTGTTTGAGAAAATGATCAACGAAGGGCATGGTGAGGATATTTGTCTTCTTTTTTATACCTCCGGGACTACAGCTCTGCCAAAGGGAGCCCTCTTAACCCATTACAATATGCTGAGCATGGGTCGAAACCTCATGGCAGTTGATCCCTGCTATCATACGGACGACTTTGTTTCGTATCTTCCCTTTGCGTGGATCGGGGAGCAGATGATGTCTGTCTCCTGCGGCCTTCAGGTTGGCTATACAATTAATTTCCCTGAGGAACCGGAAACGGCGCAGCATAACATTCGAGAGATTGGCCCACATGTCATGTTTGCCGCCCCCAGGCTTTACGAGGGCCTCACACGGCAGGTGCAGGTGAAATACCTGGACTCAACCTGGATAAAGAGGAAGGTATATGAGCTGGCCACGAAGATAGGGTATCACGTTGCTGATCTCAAGTTCGAAAAGAAACCCATCCAATGGTACTTCAAGGTCCTCAATTACTTTGCTTACGTCATTATGCAGAAGAAGCTCAAGGACCACCTTGGAATGTCCCGGCTGCGGCATGCATATACCGGGGGTGCTGCAATGGGGCCCGATCATTTTCGCTTTTTTCATGCCTTGGGCGTAAACCTGAAACAGATATATGGACAAACTGAGATAGCAGGAATATCCGTTACACACAGGGATGGAGATATAAAGTTTGACACCGTGGGCACCCCAATTCCCGAAACCGAGGTCAAGATCACCAAGGACGGAGAGATACTCTCCAGAAGCCCATCGGTCTTTCAGGGCTACTACAAAATGGAGGAAGAGACCAAGAGAACACTCAAGGATGGGTGGCTCTACTCTGGTGATACCGGTTTTATTGATGATGACGGGCATCTGGTGGTTTTTGACAGGTCAAAGGATGTCATGATCCTCAATGACAGCAGGCCCTTTGCACCTCAGTATCTGGAGGCCAGACTTAAGTTCAGCCCTTATGTACAGGATGCCTGGGTGGTTGGAGACAAACTGCCCTACGTTGCGGCCGTCATGTGTATTGATTATTCCGTTGTCGGTAAATGGGCAGATGAGCACAAGATCAATTATACAAGCTATCCGGAACTCTCTCAGGATCCGAAGGTTTACGATCTTATCCAGAAACAGATAGAAGAGGCCAATAAGGGTCTCCCGGAGCCGGCCAGGATTAAGAAATTCGTGAACCTCTTTAAGGCATTTGATGCGGATGATGACGAGTTAACCAGGACCAGCAAACTCAGAAGGGGTTTTATGGCAGAGCGATACAAGGATATCGTAGACAATCTTTACAAGGATACGGACACGGTGCACCTCGATATGACCATTACGTATGAAGACGGGCGGATACAGCCCATCAAGACTGATCTGCGCATACAGGAGATCACGGTGTGATATGTAAGCATTAGGGAGTAGGCAGCAAGCAGTAAGGAGAGAGGAAGAAGTATGGAACTTTTTCTTATGACCTTGACGACGGGTATTATGGTGGGGGGGATATATGCCCTGGTTGCCCTGGGGTGGGTTCTAATCTACAAGTGCTCAGGGGTATTGAACCTGGCTATGGGAGAGCTGACCCTCTTTGGAGCCTATACCACCCTTTACTTTTATTCAGTTGGCATTCCCTTCGTCCTCAGCATTTTATGTACGCTCATCATTGGCATAGTCCTGGGCATTCTGACTGAGCGAATATTCTTGGATAAACTGATTGGTGAGCCAATCCTTGCCGTAATCATGGTAACGGTGGGACTCTCCTTTTTCTTTAAAGGATTGATTGGTTTCATATGGGGCACGGATACCAGGGTCTTCACGCCGGCCATCTTTTCCCTTAAGCCGTTTACCATCGGTTTCTTGAAGATCTCAACTGTATACTTTTGGTCCTTTGTGCTGGCTATAGTTCTTTTTCTCGTTTTTGTTGCCTTCTTTAAATATACCCGGTGGGGTCTCTCTATGCAGGCAACAGCAGATGATGAAACAGCAGCACTCTCCCTGGGAGTAAGTGCCCGGTTTGTATATGCCGCATCCTGGGCCATTGCCTTTATGGCTGCCGGTGTAGGGGGGGCACTCCTGGGAAATATTAATGGGGTTAATATATCCATTGGCTATTTAGGATTACTGGTGCTCCCGGCCGTAGTTTTGGGTGGCCTTAACTCGGTACCCGGAGCCATAGTCGGCGGGCTGATCATCGGGGTTCTGCAGAATCTTGCCGGCACTTACTTAGATGCTTATTTTCCCGGAGGGGTAAAGGAGATCTTTCCCTTTGCATTTATGGCAGTATTTTTACTCTTCATGCCTTATGGGTTCTGGGGCTGGGTAAAGATTGAGAGGATGTGAGACTGGTTACTCGTTT
>CP070657.1:1765578-1769963 GCA_020355085.1 Deltaproteobacteria bacterium | reverse complement strand
GAGATGGGTTCTAGCAACCTAAGGGGATTTCTGTGTAAAGTTTATAAGGCGTGATTGAGCTTTATCGTTGAGAACTCGTTATGAAATCGTTCATCGTTAATCCTGTTGGACTTCGATGAATTCCTTAACGCTAAAAATCCAACCCCTACCTATACAATCACTTTTCGATACTCTCAAACGGTGCGATAGTATCTGACGTCATAGATGGCGCAAATTACCAAGCTTTTTCGTTGAAAGGGGGTGGTCTATTGGTTGGTAATCACTGCAGTTATGTGTGAGATGATAAGAGATTGAGAAATGTTTTTCCGCTTCATCCTACTGCCAAGGCTAGAGCCTCACTAAGGCATGCCTTGATGCACTGCGGCTCGTCTCCACAATGGTCACAGCCTATTATGTCGATATCGGGCTTCCTGAAGAGAACCGCTATTCGTGACTTCTTGGGATTAACGGTATTCTCATTATATTGCAGCGAACAAACTATCTCGCAAAGGCAACACTCACAACACTTATTATGGTCTATCTTGATTCTGGCCACTATCTGACCCCCTCTTGGCTCAGCCCTAACTCGGCTAACTTCTCTGCAGTAGGAACACCATTTTCATCCCATCCCCTGACCTCATAGTACTCAGGTAGCATTTCACCAAGCCTGACCACCTGTCCTTTGCTTGGTCCTTCAGGCATTGGTTCCTCGAGTATCCTCTTGGGGAGAGTATCGTCCCTTGCCGTGAGTCCCGCCTTTAGATTGAACAGCCGTTCCAAATTCCAGAGTCTCTCACCGGTCAGCAGCATGCTTTCCTTACCATAGCCAGCACCAGTGGCTGCCTCGAGTAATGCCGGCGCAATTTCCTCCCTCCATGGAAAGAAATCGCGGATATAGATAGCATGGCAGAGTCCACTGGAATCTATCGCAGCAATGTAATCTTGATCGGTTTTGGCGATGGCAGCCTGTCCCGCTGTTTCAAATCGAGTCTCATCGTAATACGCGACGTTCTTAAGATGGCAGGCACCTCTGTTACTGGTAGCATAACCTAGGGCCAATATTTGAAAGCCTTGAGGATGAAAGCCGGGAAACTCTTGTTTCTTTGCCCCCATGAAAAATTCAGGGTGCCCATACTTTTCGGCTAACCGGTAGGCTCCCTCGGCTAATATATCCCCAAAACCCTGGCGCAGCCCCAACCTTTTAACAAGCTCAACCATGGCTTTCTCATTTCCGAAATTGAGCTGATAGCCTATATCATCAGCAGGTAGTAATCCCCTTTCATAGAGCTCCATGGCGCAGGCGATAGTGCCCCCTGCTGAGATGGTATCCATTCCCAATTCGTTACATAGATAATTAGCTTTAACAATTGCGGCAAAGTTACTAATGCCACAGTCGGGGCCCAACAGACCGAAGCTCTCCCACTCTGGTCCCTCACCCTCGCCCTGGAATTCGGGGTCGGTTACCCTGGTTGTCTTGAACTCCTGGAAGGGACAGCTAAAGCAGGTGTGAGATTTTACGAAGAACTTCTCTCGCAAAACCTTTTCAGTCCCGTCTAATCCCTCAAGGTACCCGGCCTGGAAGTTCCTGGTTGCCAGTACACCAAATTTGTTGGCCCTCGATATTCCAGTCCATGTGCCATAAAGAGGCCTTCGCTCTAAGGCCGGGGATTTTCTTATCTTATCCGAAAGCGTAGCAAGAAGCTCCTTGAAACTATCAGCATCAGCTATCGCCACCCCTTTTGTCCCTCTGACTGCCACTGCCTTCAGGTGCTTAGCACCCATTACTGCTCCTACTCCGGAGCGACCGGCGGCATGACCGGCATGCATAATACATGCTATCCTTACCAGATTCTCACCAGCAGGGCCAATAGTTGCTATTTGGGTCTCTTTGGCCTTCCGGGGATCTCCTATCTCTGATCTGATTCTGTCTTCGGTCTCGACCGTGGTTTTCCCCCATAGGTGTTCTGCTGGCTTGATTTCTACATGATCGTCCTCAATGGATAGATAAACGGGATCGGGAGCTCTCCCCTCGAGGATGACGATGTCATAGCCAGCAAATTTTAATTCAGGACCAAAATAGCCACCGATGTTGGAACAGGCGATAGCCATGGTCAATGGTGATTTAGTTACGATCATATATCTACTTCCCCCTATGGTACCGCTGCCAGTTAGTGGGCCGGTGGCAAAGGTCAAGGTATTCCCAGGACTAAGCGGGTCAACCTTGGCGTCCACCTCATCAAACAGGAGCTTCGAGGCCAGGCCTCGGCCGCCAATAAAGCTCTTGGCCATACTTGGATCCAAATCCTCGATAGCGTAGCTACCCCGCGTTAGATCAACCCGCAATATCTTTCCTATCCAGCCATGCATCAGGGCTTTTCCTCCTCACCTCGGTCACTAGTGCTATTTTATGTTCTCTTATACCTTCCCCTTTCAGCCTGCTGGAAGTCAGAACCTGCTACAACTTCCATCGCCAACCCGAGAAGGAGAAGTAGATGCTGTTGGGAAATGGGCTCGCAGCAACAACGGCCTAATCCATATCCTAGTATGGTACGTACCACCGTACCATAAGCTTCAGGAGCTAAGCTCAGCTACGACTGGGGTAAGTATGCCCATGATCTGGTCAATGTCCGCCTCGGTTGTTATGAGGGGTGGCGCGACCTGGATCGCAGTGCCGGCCAAACGGACAATTAAGCCTCGCTCTCTGGCGGCAGCAACCAGCTTCTTTGCTAAATTACTGTCAGGAGCCCGCGTCTCCTTATCCTGTACTATCTCAAAGGCCCCAAACAGCCCGAGTCCACGAATCTCCCCAATATGGGGGTATTCTTTGAGTTCATTAAGGCGTTCAAGCATATAATTGCCCACTCTGGCTGAATTTTCTATCAGATTCTCTCTGATGAGAATCTCAAGATTCTTTGTGGCGACGGCACAACATACGGGGTGAGCTCCACAAGTGTAAAGATGGTAGAAGGCGTCCGGACCAACCATACCATTGAAGACCTTGTCGCTTAAGGCAACTGCAGAAAGAGGCAGGGCAGAGTTTATCATCCCTTTTGACAGTAGCATCATGTCAGGGATGATGTCCCAATGCTCACAAGCGAACATCTTACCAGTTCGACCAAAACCTGTCATAACCTCGTCGATAATCAAGAGTATGTTGTGCTCGGTGCATATCTCCATTATCCGAGACCAGTATCCTGGTGGTGGCATAATGGTGCCAGCAGTTCCACTAATGGGCTCGGCAACAAAGGCAGCGACAGTATCCTCTCCTTCCAGGTCAATGGCTTCACCGAGTGCCTCAGCACATTCGAGCTCACAGCCAGGGTATTGCTTGTCAAAGGGACAGTGATAGCAATAAGCTGCTGGGATTCGGATAAACCCGGGCACGAGGGGGCCCATTTTTGTGTGGAACCGCTCCATACCAGTAGCTGTCATTGAAGCGAGGTTAAGGCCATGGTATGAATGTTGACGGCTGATAATTTTGCTCTTATCCTCCTTGCCTTGCCTTATCCAGTGGAAACGGGCGATTTTATAGGCGCTCTCATTCGCCTCAGATCCACTGTTAGCAAAGAAAAAGCGCTTGAGCCCGCCGGGGGTAAATTCAGCCAGTTTGCTGGCATATTCAATAGCTGCTGTGTTAGCAAAATTTGACCAGCCCAGGCTGTAGCTCAAATTGATCATCTGGGCCATAGCTACCTCAGCTAGCTCCTTGCGCCCATATCCCAGGTTGACGCACACCGCTCCTGAGAGGCCGTCAATATATTCCCTGCCCTGAAAATCCTCTAGAATTATACCCCGACCCTGAGTTATGATCATCTCACTGCCCTTCTCCGCAAAAGCATCCAGAGGCACGCCACCATGAAGCAAGTGTTTTCTGTCCCTTTCACTCCACCCTTCTTTTAGAATTGTCTCTTTCATTTAAAGACCTCCACTAATCATAGGTTAGTCCTTTGTCGGCAATATCTAATGAGAAAGACTTTTCTCGATCTCTTTTGCTCTCGGACAGTCTCTTTTGCACTTAGTTCAAGAGGAATTACTTGTCAAGATTATTGTTAGCCTCCCTTGTTGGCTCTCAACAGAAGAGTTGATAGGCTCAAACTTACTGGCTCGCCCCCGTTTAGAAGGCAAGCCAGCCTTGGATGGAAGTCATCGTGGCAGGCCAGTTTTCCCGTCCTGTGTCTGGGTATGCGCAAATACCACAATAGAACTCTGGCGCTCCGAGCAATCTAAGACCGTGCTTCAGACATAATCCCTGCTGTTCTCAAACCAATCTCATTTTACGAAAACGGACTTCCTGACAAAATCCTCCCCGGTGAAATGGAGAGCCCGGAAAATCCCCCTTGGACATGTAGATTGGCGCCACCTTCAGTGGTGCATAGAGAAGCCCTTTCTGCCAAGGCATCAAGAGG
>CP070657.1:1757403-1765478 GCA_020355085.1 Deltaproteobacteria bacterium | reverse complement strand
GAGCTTCAAGGAACTCAACCGACTTCGGTGCCTTGTAAGAAGCCACGTGCTCTTTGCAAAAGGCGATGATTTCATTCTCAGAAGCAGTGGCATCCTTCTTCAAGGTAACCACAGCATGAACGCGCTCGACCCATACTGGATCGGGGATACCGACAACAGCGACTTCGCCAATCGCAGGATGCTTATAGAGCACGTCTTCTACTTCTCGGGAATATACGTTTTCGCCGCCGGTAACGATCATGTCCTTTTTTCTGTCTACGATATAGATGAATCCGTTTTCATCATAGTATCCCAGGTCACCGGTATGGAGCCATCCATCGATAATAGTCTCCCTGGTTTCTTCCGGTCGGTGCCAGTATTCGACCATGATGGAATTACTCTGCGCGATTATCTCACCTACCGCTCCGGGCTCAACATCGGTGTTGTTCTCATCGACTATTCTCACGTGGACGCCGAGACTTGGTTGTCCGCAAGAAGTGAGCACTTTTTGTTCTTCTAATGGCCTGTCCAGCACTTGGTGAGACTTCCTGGGGAGGGAGGTAATCTGTGGTCCTGATTCGGTCTGTCCATAGCCCTGTGAAAAGATCGGGCCGAACATCTCAAGCCCCTTTCGCAACAACTCCACCGGCATTGGGGATGCCGCATAATAGATCCTATTCAAGGTGCTTAAGTCATAGTCTTTTAAGTCTTGGCGGGACAACATAGCATTGAGTTGTGTGGGAACAAGCTGGATGTCTGTAGCCCTCTCATCTTGAATCACCTGTAGCACAGAAACAGGATCAAAGGTTCTATTTGGCACGATCACATTGCAACCCCCAACCACGAAAAATGGCCACACATGGCTATCTCCACCGATGTGAAAAAACGGCAGCACCATGATGTGCCTATCATCGGGCTTCGTACCCATTTCCAGAACCTTTATTCGCGTGGCCTCCAGCTTGCGAATGTGCGTATAGAGAGAACCGCGGGGCACACCCGTGGTGCCGCTGGTATAGAAGATGAGATATGGGTCGTCTTTATGTATCTGGATGTCAGGCTCATCCGATGGATGGGTGGCAAGCAACTCGTGATAAGAGAGCATACCGGGGGCAGGATCTTCAAAGGCGATATAGTGCTTGACTCCGGGAAGACGGGATCGGAGGCTTTTAACCGTTGCAATGAGTTCAGGGCCGACAAAAAGCGTGTTTGCCTCCGAGTAATTGATGATGTATTCCAGCTCCTCACCATGGAGCCTGGGGTTGAAGGGTGAGGCAATAAATCCCCCTTTCATGGCAGCCCCATAGACATCTGCATACTCAAGGCAATTCCATGAAAGAATGCCTAAGACATCCCCTTTCTTGACTCCTGATGAGGAAAGCGCATGGATTAGGCTGTTTACCCGCCCGTTGAACTGGGCGAACGTTATTCTCTGCTGACCACATACAAAGGCCTCAGCGCCGGAATGCAAAAGGGCATTTCTGTAAACGATATCAGCAAAGGTTCCTATGTCATAGCGACACAGTTCTTCTAGTATGAGGTTATTTGGCACGTTATTCAAATCCCGTATTTACTGTTTCGTGTTGAACCTCTGCATTTCGTCCCGATAGATGCATTACATTTGATAATGTATTCGCTCACCGCAGATCTTACACAATACGGACGTTCTTTCTCCCGGCTCGAACGTGACTCCTAGGCAGCATGCAGGGGCTTTTTGACCGTTCCGATCATCCTAGTTGGCCCCGGTACTGTGAAGCTGGCCAAGATGGAAGCCGATAATCAACGGATACCTTTAGCGGTCTGTAAATAGACTAATAGGAAAATACTGGGGTTTCACGGAACCCAGAAGAACGTGAACCCTACAATTTGATCATACTGCCCGATCCATATCCTGGGCTGGCGGCTGAAAGATAGCGAGCCGTTCCACGTCGGGGTAAATCCGTTACAATAGATCTTAACCCTTGCATTGTCCGGCCACTCCTGGTGGTTTGAAGCGAGGGAGCTACCGAAAAAGTGACTGCCAGGAGAATGAGTTAATACGTTGAATATCAATATGTTAAATATCCCTTCCTGTCAATGCTTTTTTGGGCTGACTTCATGACGGAGGCTGATCGTCCCTCCAGTCCCACATGGCCGGATCTGTGCCCTGGTTCAGCGGGCAAACCCGCTGCACCCCGTTTCTCTCACCAAGTCGTGAAGAAAAGGCCTTACCTTGCCTCCAGCGGGAAACCCAGGGGCAAACGCAGCAGCTTAATGGCATTGTCTTGATAGATCTTCCGCTTGTCCTCGTCATCCAGGCCCATCCCCTCCACCGCCTCAATGGCTTGGCGGATGAGTCGTCGGCCAAGCTGATTTCCAAAGGGCACATCCGTTCCAAAAACGATTTGGTCCACGCCAGCGAAATACCGGGCGCACTGAAGTGCCCCTACATTTCCGCTCACGGCCGTGTCGTAAAAGATCCGGCGGAAGTAGACCAAGGCATGTTCCTTGAGATCGATATCGCGCTGACCGAAGAGCATTTCGTTGGCGTCGTCGGCCCAGTCCAGTCGTCCCACCAGATAAGGGATGAGCCCTCCGCAGTGGTGAGTTACGACCTTCAAGCCTGGGAACCGCTCTAAAACACCGCTGTACACAAGACGACATACAGCCATGGTGGTGGCATAGGGCCACCGGACCTTGGTCCAAAGCCGATACTTGCTGACCTTTTCCCCTTCATAATCAGGCGTGCTCATCTCTCCTCGCGGGTGGATAAAGATGGGGCGCCCGAACTCCGCCATCTTCTCGTACAGGGGCATAAACTCCGGTGCGTCTATGGGCTTGCCCGCAATGTCAGAGAAGATCTCCACCCCGCGGAGCCTGAGATCTTTGATGGCCCGTTCGGCCTCAGCCACGGCAGCCTCTGGGTCGTTCATTGGCAGGGTTGCGACGCCGCCGGCAAAGCGATCAGGGTATTTTTGCACCAGCTCTGCAAGTTCGTCATTAGCGATCCGGGCAAGCTCAACAGCTACAGGGGCTGGCGCAATGGCATAGATCGGCGGAGCAGCGATGGATATCACCTGCATATAGCCGTCGAAGGCGTCCATGATTCGAAACCGGGCCTCTAAATCAGCCAGAGTATACACGGTCTTGGCCCAACGGGAGGAGGGGAGATTGGGATCGCGGCCCGTTACCTTTTTCTCCAATGTGTCCTGATATTTCTTGGGCAGAATGTGATTGTATGCATCAATAATCATTTGTCTTACCTCCATGAGTTAGGGTTTTGGTGCATTATTACACCGGAGCTGGTCAAGCCGACTGAAGAAAACGACCCCAGGCTTTTCTTTCCATAAAGAGAGGGACATGGCCTCTCGCGGTATTTTTACTAAAAGAGCTACGAAAGATGCTTGAGTTGCTTTTCAGCAATCATGATATCGTTGAGAAGTCAAATAATTAAAGGAAAAAGGAGTTTAAACATAGCGATAAGAAGATTGGGAGTCAATGTAAATCGCCTTGAGCAATCACTAGAAGAATACCGTCATTAGCGGTTTTCTTCGCGACAAATACGTCCTTTTTGTCCATTATTCTTGTCATTGTTGAAGGGTGGAGCATAGCGCAGGCTTAAACAGGTGGCGGCTGCAAAGGGCGCTGAACTAAACACATGTGGTAAATAATGGTTGAATATTAGGAAACTTTGATGAACTATCAGAAACAAGTATCTAACCCGCAACAGGCATTGTCAAGGGCAGCACAAGAGTCGTAGATTGGAATATACTTTAATATCAATATATTAGTACACTTGTCCGAAAAAATGGAGTTCCGAGATAATTTCTCCATGCACAATGACGCTGTACGGTAAAGTGATAGAGCCACACAATATAATTTGAGGTTGATAAACAGGAAACAGAGCGATATAGTCTTTTCTGGAATCAGGAAATCATATTACTCCCCTAGCCGCTTTTCACATCTTTTGACTTTGCATAGGATCGATAGATGAAACATTTCTATGGCAATTTACGAAAAGGAGAACCATACCTGTAATGAAGGAGATCAGCTTTGTTGATCAAACTTTAAGAGATTCGCAACAGAGCCTGTGGGGTTATATGATGAGAACCGATCATATGACCCCGATCGCCGAAATGATTGATAAGGTTGGATACAGGGCCATCGCGACGGTGGGCAGTCAAGCATTTACGGTGCAGGTGCGCAATCTCAACGAGGACCCTTGGGAGAGGATCAGGATCCTTTCCCAACTGATAACCAGAACCCCCCTTCGTGGGTCTTATCAGATCGGAAGCCTTTCCTCCTTTGATCTGAGCACCCCGCGCGATATCATCACCCCCTGGATCAAGCGATCGGTTGCCAATGGGATAAAGAGTTTCTGGGTTTGCGATTACCAGTATGAAATGGAGAAATTCATTTATTTCGCGCGCATAGCCAAGGCTGAGGGTGCCGAGGTCGTGCCGGCCTTGATGTATACCTCCAGCCCTGCACATACGAATGCGTATTGGGCGCAAAAGACCCGAACGTTAATGGAAGCGAGGGAATATATCGATCGGATCATGATCGAGGATGCCTCAGGCGTTATAACGCCGGAAGGCACCAGGGAGCTGGTGTCCACCGTTCAAGAGAATTGCGAGGGACTTCCGCTCGAGTTCCACTCTCACTGTAATTCGGGACTTGCTCCCCTGTGTTATCTGGAAGCGATCCAATCAGGTGTCGAAACGCTGCATACGGCAGTCGCACCCCTCGCCAACGGCACGTCTCACCCTGCTATCGAAACTGTTCTGAAAAATGCCCGCCGACTGGGCTTCACTGCGAATATAGATGATGAGGCCCTGGAAACTGTTTCTTCACATTTTAGAAACATCGCCGAAAAAGAGGGGCTCCCCATGGGTGCACCCATGGAATACGATCTCTTTCATTTCGAGCACCAGGTGCCCGGTGGAATGATGACAAACCTCACACGACAGCTCAGGGAGGTGGGTATGGAACACCGCCTGGAAGAGTTTTTGGAGGAGATCGTTCTGGTCCGCAAGGAGTTCGGATATCCGGTGATGGCAACCCCCTATTCGCAGATCGTAGGTGCCCAGGCAATAGAGAATGTGGTCTCGGGCAAGCGGTATGAACAGATGACTGATGAGGCCATCAAGTATGTTTTAGGATACTATGGAGAGCCGGCTGCTCCTATAGACCCGAACGTCATGGATAGGGTCATGAGCTTACCCAGAGCAAAGCAATTTGAGAATTGGAGGCCCGAGGCATACGATAAATCGGTTGAGGAGCTGCGTATGGAATTCGGCCCGGAGCTTTCCGATGACGATCTCTTGCTCAAGATCCTGATCCCGGGCAAACCGGTGAAGCGGGCGAAGGCCAAAAAGAAGGCCACTCCTGCCGTGACCCGAACGACGGGGCCCGTTAGCCCATCGGCCGAATTCCCCAGGGAGTTTACCGTGGACGTGGATGGGGAGGTATTCAACGTTAAGATCAGGCCAGCAGGGAATGGAGCCGGAACAACTGAAGGAATTATTGAATCAGAGAGACCGGGGACACCGGAGAGGCCAAAGGAATTACCCCCCGGGGCTGTGCTTTGCGGGATGGCGGGGCTGGTACTTTCGATCGAGGTAAAGGTAGGTGCTCATGTAAATGAAGGAGATCTCGTGGCAATTATCGAGGCCATGAAAATGAGGAGACATGTTAACTCACCCCGCAAGGGTGTGGTAAAGGATATTCTGGCCCGTGAAGGTGAAATGGTCGCCCCTGAAGATATCTTGATGGTGGTGGAATAATGATCAAGAGGATTCTCATAGCAAATCGAGGTGAAATCGCCATCCGGGTTATGAGTGCCTGCCGGGAAATGGGCATTGCCTCTGTTGCCGTATATTCAGAAGCGGACAAAGAAGCCTTGTTTGCCAAGTACGCTGATGAGGCCTATTGTATTGGTCCTGCACCGGCAACGGCAAGCTATCTCGACATTCGAAAATTGATTGAAGTAGCAAAGGAAAGCAGGGCCGACGCTATACATCCTGGTTACGGCTTCCTCGCTGAGAATCCAAAATTCGCTCTCGCCTGCGAACAAGAGGGCATAAAGTTCATCGGACCCTCAAGTGAGGTGCTTGAGCTCATGGGCGACAAAGTAGGGGCCCGGCGTAAGATGATCCAAGCGGGTGTCCCTGTGGTGCCGGGCACGGATGAATGCGTGGCGGAACTCGGGCAAGCAAGAGATATAGCCAATGAGATTGGGTATCCGGTGATCATCAAGCCTTCCGGCGGGGGAGGGGGAATCGGGTTGACCATTGTGGCCAACGAAAGGGAATTAGAGAATGCGCTTAAATCCACGCAGGCAATTGCGACGACCACCTTCGGGCTTGGTGATGTCTACCTTGAAAAATACTTATCAGGCCCACGCCACATAGAGTTCCAGATATTGGGTGATTCAAGGGGTAATACAATTCACTTAGGGGAGCGGGAGTGCTCTATCCAGCGAAGACATCAGAAGTTGATCGAGGAATCTCCATCTGCGGCGGTTACTCCGGTGATGCGCGCAAAAATGGGAGAGATAGCCGCGAACGCCGCCAGATTTGTGGGCTATCAAGGAGCGGGGACGATGGAGTTCCTTTTCTCCGACGGAAGGTTTTATTTCCTCGAGGTAAACGCCCGAATCCAGGTCGAGCACCCGGTTACAGAGATGGTGACGGGCATCGATATCGTAAAGGAGCAAATAAGAATTGCCTCTGGACTTCCCCTCAGCACAAGGCAGGAACAAGTTGATATTAACGGCTGGTCCATCGAATGCCGCATCAACGCCGAAGACCCGTTGGATGACTTCGCTCCCTCACCCGGCAAGCTCAAGGACTACCGCTCTCCGGGTGGGATCGGAGTTCGGGTGGACAGCGGTGTTTACAGCCATTATTCGATACCCCCTTTCTACGATCCGATGATATCGAAGCTCGTCTCTTGGGGTAAGGACCGCAATGAGGCCATTGAGAGAATGCGACGGGCCCTATATGAATACGTTATTGTCGGGGTTAAAACCAACATTCCATTCCATATGGCGGTTATGGAAAACCCGCGCTATGTCGAGGGAGAGCTGGAGACTGGCTTTATCGACAGGGAAACTGGCCTTTTGGACGACATAAAGAGAATAGTGGAGCAGGAAGATTCTCTGGGTGAAAGGCTCCCCCAACCCTTCTCGGAAAAAAAGAAAATAGCGGCGATCGCTGCTGTAGCCGCCGTAACCCAGATGAACCGCGGATAGCCATCCGTTGAAACCCTTATTCACGGATCAGCTTGGGGAGGGATCGCGTGTATATGCGTTATGGGAAATGAGTTACACAACGATAGCTCATTGGTCCGAAAAGAACTACTCATTGTCAAAGTTTTGTGTGATAAAGGTTTCCTAACAAAAAAACCGGAAAGCAGACCGTGGAAATGAATTTCTTCCTTTTCTCCATCCAGACGGCATCATGTAGGATTGCCATGAAGGGAAGTGAGTTGTTGGCCAATGGATGAAAGACAGATAACCAGGAACTTAAAAAGAATTCGCTTGGACAAGAACCTGTCTCAAGAAAAACTAGCCAAGCTGAGCGGCCTCACGAAGGGATATATCTCTAAGATCGAGAAATCAGATAAAGCTCCTCCCTTATCTACATTAAGTAAGATCGCCCATGCCCTTGATACGGACATTGCACTTCTGACCTCTGAAGAATTGGAATTACCCGAAGATACGAATTTATGCATTGTCAGAAAGGGTAAAGGGAAAAGGATTTCCAGTGGAAGCCTTGAAGGTTATCATTACGAAGCCCTGGCCTTCAAGAAAAAGGGCAAGAATATGGAACCCTTTATTCTCATGCCGAGCGTTGATGAAAGAGCGATCTTTATCCACGAGGGCGAAGAGTTTATGTACACCCTTGAAGGAGTCCATGAATTCGTTTATGACAATAGGAGATATATCTTGAATGAAGGGGATAGCGTCTACTTTGATTCTGGAATTCCCCATACCGGTAGAAGTATCGGCACAAGAAAGGCCAAGATCTTAGCCGTGATGTACTCCTATAAGCGTAACATGGAAATGAACTCAATCGAATCCAGAATCAGGGTAACAAGACGATCAGATTCATCAT
>CP070657.1:1751859-1757303 GCA_020355085.1 Deltaproteobacteria bacterium | reverse complement strand
AGCGGGTGTAACTCCCCGGTTTCTCTATTTTCCAAACCCTCGATGGTGGTTATCTTCTTACCATCACACTCTACAGTCAACATCGTGCAGGATAGAACCGCCGCTCCGTCCATGAGAACGGTGCAGGATCCGCAGGAACCGTGGTCGCAGGCTATCTTGGTTCCGGTGTACCTCAGCGTTTCCCGGAGGGTATAAGCCAGTGTGTGATCAGGGTTGACGTCTTTACCAACCATAAGCTCGTGCAGCTTCCCATTCACCGTGAGACTGATATTCTTCTCCACGGTTTTTCTAGTGGTTGCTGCCCCTTTGCTTGCTCCCTCCCTTTTTCCCCCTATAGCTTTGTTTCTCTTCATTGCTATCTCCCACCTACGAATTTAAACCCTTGCTCCGAAAGCGTCCTTCTCCTCAAAAGGCTGAATTTTGATATAGCCAGGGCTGGAAAGCAAAGTTTTGCTTGGCTAAGGGTGAAGCTCAGAATCTTAAAGGGTCTCACATGAAAAGTGAAGTCAAGACAAAATCCACCGGTGCCAGCAAAGAGGTGGTTTTTGACTTCGCACACATGAAAAGTGAAGTCAAGAGAAAATCCACCTCTACCATCAAAGAGGTGGGTTTTGACTTCGCAGGACGACCCATGCTCGATATCGAGTGCTGAGAGGATCATGCTGTTTTTGAGTTTTCGGACTATTGGGACGGCGACTGCGCGAATAACACAATGATCCGGTGTCCTTGGCTTCGCGTGACGTGCGTCACAGACATCGTGTACAACGATGCCCATGTTTGGACCTCAGAGAGCGAGTTTATTTGGCATCCTTCTTGTCCGCTGTTTGTGTGGCGGAGCGGCGGGCAAGCCCGCCGCAATAAATGGCGCGCCTGCCTCAACAGATTGAATGAGATGAATCCCCGGGTTGTTACTCCGGGCCATTGCGCTCCCGAGAAACTCCACCTCGAACACGCCTCTGGGATCGACTTCACGCTTAAGTATCTGGACGTCTACGATGAAGTGTTGCCCAAGGCAAAAACCGGTGATGAACTGGTTGAGAGGGTAACTGAGATCGCGGTTCCGAGGCTTGAGGGAGCGGCGAAGCAAACGTTTCTCAAGTTTACCTTGAGGAATCCCGTTGATCTTGCCATCGTGAGTGTGGCATCAGTCATCACCCTTCAGGAAGGGGTGTGTACGGATGCTCGCATTGCCCTTGGGGCCGTGGCCCCAGCGCCCGTAAAGGCAAAGAAGGCCGAGCAAGTTATAAAAGGGCGGCCAATCGACCAAGCTGCAGCCGCGGAGGCGGCGGAGCAGGCAGTGGCGGGTGCAAAGCCGCTCAGCATGAACGCATACAAGATAGAGATAACCAGAACGCTGGTTAAGAGGGCCCTACTATCCAGAAATATAGTTGACTTTTTCGAAAAAACCCCCCATCTTACTACGTGTCGATACGGCACATCATCTTCAGTCTTTCCGGGGAATGACAGAGCGGATTTCTGTATTGGCCCCGGGAGCCTAGCGGTAACATGACAACGGCGCTTGAAGGCTTTACCCCCTATAGAAAAGAAGATGCCGAAAGCTACAAACGGCTTGGGTGTTGGGCGGGCCTGACATTCGGCGATATACTCGACAGGGCCGCAGATAGTTATCCTGACAAGGAGGCGTTTGTCGACAAAGACAGCCGCCTGACCTATGCCCAGGCACGGGACAGGGCCAACAGGCTGGGCATCAGCTTGATGAACCTAGGCATAAAGCCGACGGATCGCGTACTGGTGCAACTGCCAAACTGGAATGAGTTTGTGTACACCTATTTTGCCCTGCAGAAAATAGGGGCTATCAACGTCCTGTTGATCGACCGGTATCGGCAATACGAGATTAAGCATCTTATCCAGTTGACCGGTGCCACCTCCTGGATCCTGCCTGAGAAATACGGGAAAACAGATTACCTGCCCATTGTCGGTGATGTGCTGAAAGAGCACCCTCAAGTCGAAAACGTCATCCTCGTGCGAGGGGGAGACCATGAGCCCTATTTCAGCCTTGAGAAGCTATTGGCTAATGCCGAATTGACAGATGAAAATCTCGCGGAACTGGCCCAAACACGGCCGGACCCCTTGCAGGTGGCCCACATGGGCCCCACTGGAGGGACCACGGGGCGACCGAAGATCGTCCCCCGCACCCATAATGATCTGCTGTGCGGCTCAGAGTGCTGCGCCAAGGCCTGGGACATAGATGCCGGGGACACCTGTCTGCTTGCCGGACCCATAGGCCATGACTTGACATTCAGCAAGGGCCTCCTGGGCAGCATGCTGACCTACGGGAAAGCGGTCTTTCTTGATTCAACGGATCCTGAAGACATCTGCAGTACCATCGAAAAGGAACGGGTTACTGCCCTGGTATGGGTGCCTACCCTGGCCAAACGGTTGGTGGAATTTGAGGGCCTCAAAGACTATGACTTGAGCTCACTCAATAAGATGCACTGCGGCGGAGGGGCCAGCCTGCCCGACCTGATCAAGGCTGTCTACGAGAAGCTTGGATGCACCTATTTCAATGCATACGGTGCAACGGAGGGCCAGACCACCATAACGCGATCCGATGATGCCCTTGAAACCCTTTATAAGACTGTGGGAAGGCCAACCTGTCCGCACGACATCTACAAGGTTGTTGACAGGGACGGGAGGGAATTACCCGCCAACACCCCCGGTGAACTCCTTATCAAAGGGCCCGGCGTGTTTACCGGCTACTACAAAAATCCGGGGGAAAACGCGGAGGTGTTTGACAAGGATGGATTCTTCAGAACAGGCGACGTGGCAAAGATCGATGAAAAGGGCTATGTCACCCTCACGGGAAGGATAAAGGAAATGATCAACCGGGGCGGCGAAAGCATCAGCGCTGCCGAGATCGAGAAGCTGATCAGCGATCATCCCGATGTAGTGCTCGTTGCCGTGATCCCCATGCCCGATCCGGACATGGGTGAGAGGGTGTGTGCATATATCCAGCCAAAGCCAGGAGCTGAGCTGAGTTTTAATGAAATCATCTCCTTCCTTAAAGACAAAAAGGCATCGGTGCTTCAGCTTCCGGAGCGCATTGAGTTTGTGGATGCCATGCCATTCACCAAGGCGGAAAAGGTAGACAAGACGGCCTTACGAGAAGACATCGAACAGAAACTCAGGAGCTGAGATAGTGACGGCAGACCAACCGCTGAGGCAATAGAGAATTTAAGAAGGTTGTGCTGAATGGAGAGTAGAACGCCGGTAAGCAAAAAGCGATGGCTTTCCTGACGACACCCTGGGAATCTTCAGGTGCAGGTAGACTGGAAGGTAATCAATGTTAGTGTAGTTCAAATTCTATAGTTACAGGAGGATACAATGACTGTCACCAAAAAGGATCTGGCTATTCTAGACAAATTCGACTTTGCAGTACAACCCGTAGGCGTTAAATTCTCGGTCAAGCGACCGGACACGGTCCAGAGGGTAGGCGAAAACATGACTTTCTGCCAAATGCTCAAGAGAGCACAGGAAGAGGATGCCTTTTATGTTGATATAGAAAACCATACCTGTGAGGCAGGACTGTATGTATTGGGGCAGGCAGATGCCCCGGAGCCTTTCATAAGTGGGGAGTTTGGAGCCGGGCTAAAGATCTTCGATGCGCCGCGCTCGGCGAGCAGGCTGTACTTGGATCTCCCAAAGATAGGTAAAGGCGTAGTGAACTATGTTGCCTTTTCCCCATTAGACAAGCTCCCATTCGATCCGGATCTATTGATCATCCTCGCCAATGTCAACCAGACGGAGATCTTGCTCCGGGCAATGAGCTACAAAACCGGGCAAATGTGGCAGAGCAAGTGCACAGCCGCGATAGGATGCGCATGGATTTACATCTACCCATATCTAACCGGGAAGCTGAATTATATCGTTACGGGTCTTGGCCATGGTATGAAGCGTAGGAAGTTATTTCCAGAAGGTCAGCAACTTATTTCCATCCCTTTTGACCTGTTATCTTCCATCCTCCAGACATTGCGGGATATGCCATGGGAACTTCCTGCGTATAAACCGGATGGAATGGAATTTGTCAGAAAGCTCCTTATTGATTTGGGCATTACCCCGCCCCCGTAATTCGAAGCCACGCCGATGCCATAGCCTGCAATATCAAAATCGATTATTACCTTAAATCCGAAAAACAGCGACGCGAATAGCGCTCCTGTCGTTGCCGCAATCAATGCTTGAACTCTTTTGAAATTCATTTATCATTACATATACAATCGCACAACTTTGCTCTCTTTTTATGAGACTGCGCTTGACACATCCAATACCGAGAGAGCGAATCCATGGCTCCACCAAATATAGTGCAATTCCAGCTTGTTTTGCCAATGAAGCTGTCAGTTGTCTTACTGAGCTTAGCACTGACAACACTTAATGTCTCCCCGGTAAAAGCAGGAGAAAGGGGGACGACAATGATCGACATTCAGAAGACCATCCATCGATTGGAGGATCACCTGAAGATGCTCACCGTATCCATTGGTGAGAGGAGCATTGCGTTGCCGGCTAACCTTGAGCGCACAGCCCATTACATCGAGTCCTTTTATGGGGCATTGAACCTCTCGGCCCATAGACAGGAATATGGATATGGCGATCTCACGGTGGCGAATGTGATTGCCGAAATCGCTTTCTGCCCGAATCCGTCGAAACGGTATCTCTTGGGAGCCCACTATGATTCGGTAATCCGAACGGTAGGTGCTGACGACAACGCCAGTGCCATAGCTGTTCAATTGGAGACGGCCCGGGAGTTAGAGACACTGAAGGATAGTGAACCGCTGGACCTGGCGGTGAAATTCGTTTCCTTCGCCTTGGAGGAGCCTCCTGTCTATGGGACCAGGCATATGGGAAGCAGGGTCTACGCTATAAAGGCAAAAAAAACAAACGAAAAGATTGATGGCATGCTGTGCCTGGAGATGGTGGGCTATTCGTGTCATGATCCTGGCTGCCAGAGATACCCGTTTCCCCTAATGTTTATGGGCTACCCGAAAGCGGGAAATTTTATCGGTCTTGTAGGGAATACAGGCTCAAGCAGGTTCACCAAATCCCTCTTCCAGGCTTTCAAAAAAAACACGGAACTGCCGGCAGTTAAACTCACCGTCCCACTCAGAGGATGGCCGGTACCTGCCGTGAGACTCAGTGACCATGCCTCATTCTGGGATCAGGGGTTCAAGGCAGTCATGATCACCGATTCATCCTTTTACCGAAATCCTCATTACCATCTGCCATCGGATACCATGGAGAAGCTGGATTACCGCTTTATGGCGGAATTGGTAGAGAGCCTGCTTATCTTCTTCCGCTCTCATCGCCAATAGGCCCACAGTCCAGCCATTGACACCATCGCTCGCGTCTTCTAGGATATGTCTCACATATGGCCTGTGTCTCAGGGACACTGGATGTTGAGGAAGGCCACTATTGATGGATCTTGGCAGCGT
>CP070657.1:1749240-1751759 GCA_020355085.1 Deltaproteobacteria bacterium | reverse complement strand
GTGATAAGCGGCACTCCGCACAGTGCCCTATCCAGGTCGCCCGGACCTATCTTGCACGCTCACCCCGCACCGCTCACCGTTTCAGTAAGCCGTATTTTTTTCTCGTTGTCCATTTGATCATCCTTTTATGTTCATCACAGGGTGTATATCTACCGCTTTAGAAGCGGTCAAGGGCCAAGCAACCTTATCACGCGCTCTCCCCTTGTGACAGCTCTTCCCATGGAGCCCCTCTCTCGTTTTCACCGAGCACCTCCTCCAGAGCCTTCGGTATGTGATTGACTATTTCGATTACCTGTGTGGCAGCGTTGGGCTTCGCATAGTATCCAGCGAGCCTATTTGCGCGTGCGGCAACACTCGCGGCCTCGATGATTTCCATGCCGGTGTCGATCAAGGCCGTGACGATCCCCGTTAGGGTATCTCCCGTGCCGCCTATAACTTCCATGGCCTCCTCCACAGGTTGGTCTATGATTGCTTGAATCCCTTTCTCATTGGCAATGTAGTCTTTTTCCCCCTTGACCAGGAGGTGGCGTGCCGCGTTATTGTGGGCATAGGCGCGTGATATTAAATCCGGGACCCTGCTTTCCTCATGAAGGATGAATCCCCTCGTATAGAAGGGGTGTGGCGCCTCCTCATCTGCCAAAAAGGCCAGCTCCCCGATATCGGGTGTGAACAGATCATACTGTAAGGATTTCCCGCTCATCTTGGCCGCATACATGAACCCGGCGTCTGCGATGAGGCGAGGGCGCCTGACTGCCTCATCCAGTTTCGCAAGGACTCGATTGTGCCAGTTGACATCGGGCAGTAGATAATGAAGCGTGATTGATTCGAAGTCTGATTGCGGCAGATGCAGTGTCAAGTATTCGTAGAGCCTTCGACTGCCGTCTCCGTGGCCAATATCCCCTACCACATATCCATAGGGAGCCGGCAGCCCCAATAACTCTCCTGCCTTTATGGCAGCTGCCAACAGCGCCGGGGTTCCCCGATTCACAGGGACCCTGTTTCCACCAATGCAGAGCTCATTATCCATGAGGCCCACCTCTCCGGGTATCAGGGGGAATTGTTCACGGGGAATGGTACCAACTATTGCGTGCATCGGCGCGTTGCCTCCTTATAGGCGAGTTGCAAGGCGTAGCCACATAATGTATGGCCAATTTCCCGGGGGCTGGGTGCTTCCATAAGGGTCTTTCCCACCATCTCCTGTGCCAGATACGGAACGTCCGGACACCCACCGCCAGAGACATTCACTATAGTCTTTGTCTCCTTGTCAACGGTCAATTTCATATTTGCCGCTCGAACCATAAGGTACCTGTCAAGCTCCTTCACCTTGAACAGATCCACCGGTTTCAGCAGAGGGCTGGTTACAGGCACCACGTCTTTAGGCAGCACACCTGCTTCTTGGAGCGATCGTAGTATGTTGAGCTCCTCGATAAGGGGGATCTCTATGACCAGGTCACATCCACTACGGATTTCAGGCGGTGGCCCCATCACCCTGATTTCCCATCCCCTGGCCTTAAGTACCCGCTCTGCTCGGATCACCTCGCTGGTGTTCTCGAATATCAGGAGCCCTCTATCCCCTGGCGCTCCCCCGGCAGAAGTCTCCGCATGCCTTCGCTTAAAGACATCGAAAAAGGCCATTACTGCTCCTTTGAGATGGTGATCCGGTATCCCCCGCCTTCTTCCAGCACCTCCTTCACCTGCCACCCCTGACTCGTGGCGGCGCGGCTCACGTTCTCCTTCGAGGTGTCGGTATCCACCAGGATCAGAATCTCCCCCTTATCCGCCTCTTTTATCTCATCTAGCGTCATTAATACCGGTTGTGGGCAAGAGAAGCCCCTTGCGTCTACGGTTTTAGTCATAACACGCGCTCCCTATTTCTTTCGCATGGTAAAACCTATAAACAAACACACGAGTAGCCCTATGACAAGGGCTGCGATTCCGTGTGGCCCCACCCCGCTGGGAGAGCTGGCCAGGCCGAAGTTATGTGAAAAGCCGGCCCCTACGATCATACCGAGGGCGAAGACTGCGGCATCGCCGTCACCTTCGCCTGCCAGGAAGAGTTGCCGGCCCGGACATCCGCCTGCCAGGGTGAAGGCAAGACCAGCCAAGACCATGCCCCCGAAATTCCAAACGCTCATGGTGTGCGCTACCGGCTGGTTCGCAAAGCCCGGATGGAATTGCCCCACGATAAGGTTGGTGATGAACGCGAATACCGCAAGGGCCACAAGCCCTGAAAAGAGGTGGCCCTGGCGAAAGAGGATGAGGTCCCTGAACGACCCCATGGTGCAAAAGCGGCTCCGCTGGGCCAGGAAGCCGATCGCGAGACCTATCAAAAGGGATGCGAAGATGGGAGCGTGCATTGACCCCGGGCCTTTGACGCTATAGAAGAGGATCCCGCTTTTCGCCTCCCCTTGGATTTCAGCAAAGATGAGCATCAAGACAAGAAAACCCAACATGGTTAATGGGAACAGCCACCCCGCTGAGGTATATGTCTTATCGGTTCGGCCCAGGGTGTACCCGGC
>CP070657.1:1743068-1749140 GCA_020355085.1 Deltaproteobacteria bacterium | reverse complement strand
GTTGCCTTGTCAATCATGGGAATCGCGGTATCCGCTGCTATTCCCGGGTTTTCGAGGTGGCTTCCGGGCTACAGGCTTAAGAGTGCGGCAACGGAACTGTATTCAAACCTTCACTTGGCCAAGATGAGTGCCGTTCGGGACAATGCCGAGTGGGCCATATACTTCGATCCGAACTTCGATGCATACCAGATCCGGTACGGAACAGGGGTTGACGGGGCATACTCAGAAGATCCGGGTGGGTTTGCCGTAAATAAGACGGTCATCCTTGCCAATTATGGGACCGGGATTTGCTTCGGGCACGGAAGTGCAACCGCGGCCATTAGCGGGGGATGGGATGATGAGATAACCTTTAGCGGTGCGTTCACCAATACGATAGTATTCCGGCCCCGCGGCATGAGTGATTCAGAGGGATATGTGTACCTCCAGAACGAAAAAAACGCAACCTATGCTGTTGGGGCATTAACAACTGGTCTCATTCTCATGAGGAAGTGGACAGGTACTGCGTGGGAATAGTGGCAACGGTAATATGAAAAAGTATGTGGCGACAATGACGAACAAGGGGGGTTACACCATCGTAGAGCTTTTGGTGGCCATTGCCATATCGGGCATATTCATGGGGGCCATCTATTCTGCCTACACCTCCCAACAGAGGGCAACCCTGGGCCAGGAACAGGTATCGGCCATGCAGCGAAATCTGAGATCTGCCATGTACTTCATGGAGAAGGAGATCCGGATGGCAGGCTGCGACCCAACCGGTAAAGCGGGGGCCGGGATCACCACGGCGGGTGTCAATACGATCACCTTTACCGAGGATGGCGACGGGGACGGCGCCGTGACAAACATGACTTACAGCCTCCCCGGATCCGATCTCCTAAGGAACGGCCAGCGGATCGCTGAAAATATCGATGCAATCAATTTCGTGTACCTGGATGGGGAGGGAACCCGTTTAAATGACGGTGGTGGCAATGTTACAGACCCCGAACACATTGATAAGATACGATCGGTACAAGTCACCGTTGTGGCTCGGACCGGCAAGCAGGATCCGAAATATACAGACTCTACAAGTTATCAGAACAAGGTACCTGAAACCATCTTTACCCCGACGGGCGATGACGTGCATTTCCGCCGGAAGGTGCTGAGGACGAATATAAAGTGTCGGAACCTGGGGCTTTAGCCGAAAAAAATGCCATGAAAATCTTTCGTAAACCGAGGTTTATGACCGGGAAAGCCGGTTTTACCATTCTTGAGGTGATGGTCGCCATTTCTATTCTGGCCGTGGGCCTTATGGCCGTGTTCACGGCCCAGAGCAGGTCGATCGTGGGCAATACGGATGCAAATCGCCAAACAGAAGCCATGACCCTTGCCCAGGACAAGATGGAAGAGCTTCTGGCACTGCCTTATGAGGATTTGGATGCGACCGGCTCTCCTGTTACCGCCCCGGGCGGCTATGAGGTGGCATGGACTGTGACCGAATATGCCGCCGATAATTACAAGCTGATAGAGGTAGAGGTTGAGGGCGATAGGCTCAGGAAAAACATCGAGCTCAAGTGCATAAAGACGAGATTGTGAATTCAGCAATTCCTGAATTCCTCACTTCGCAATTTCTCAGAACTATGATGAAAAAGTTGTGTGAGGAAAGAACCATGAAAGAAAGACGTTTGTTTTTCGGCGAGGAGGGCTCGGTGCTCATCATAGCCTTGCTCGTATTGGCGTTCTTTACCCTGCTGGGGGTTTCGACCTTCTCCATCTCAACCATGGAAATCCGGATCATCGGAAACGAGAATACCCAAAAACAGAATCTCTACTGCGCTGAGGCAGCAGCAAATCGTTGCGCCCAAGACATGCAGGACCAGGATCTGAGGACAGCGAGTCTTTCATATTTGAACGGAATAAACAGCGCGACCCAGACTCAGAGTGATATCATTAGCTTGGACAACAACATTCTCAGTGACACTCTCACCGAACTCCCGGCAACAACCGCTTATGCGAGCGTTTCAAGGGGGATTGCGTCAGGAAGCTCTCTGGACATGACCAAAACCAGGGTTCACGAATATTCGGTGTACGGATGGTGCAACAGAAATAATAACCTGGTTATTGTGGAGGTCGGTTTTTGGAAGTCCTTCAAGTGAGGCTGCGACCAACGAGGCACCAGCAAATGGAATTATGCACAAAATGATCACAATTCTTTCGCCGGGGAAGGCGCTTTGAATTGAAGATTGAATATTGACGATTGAAAATTGAGGAAAACCCAGCCCTGTTTTGCCATTGAAGGTGGTTGCACATTCCAGGCCACAATAGGGCTCTAAGAGAGAGGGTATCGAAATGCGATGTAAACTTTGTACCCTGCTTTGTCTGATAGGTGTTGTATGTGCGGCTGTTGCCCTGCCTCAACCGGCGCAGTCAGCAGTCTTCACGAGAGAGTACCGTGTTTCAACCGGTTCTGACGACGCTGAAGAGCAAGTGAGCACCGGAGAGGTGTCAACCGGGGCCAGTGATCTAGATCTGGAAGTGGGCGTCATGGTAGGGGTGCGCTTTCAGGGCATCCAGGTGCCCCCGGGAGCAGTCATAACGAATGCTTACATCATGTTTACGGCTGAAGACCCAGACTCCGGTTCCTGGGCACTTGGGATTACCGGAGAGGCCAGCGATGACGCGGCCACATTCACCTCGAGCAATTATGATATCTCAAACCGAACGCCAACCGCCGCCTCGGTCACCTGGTCTAGTAGCACCTCGTGGTTGGATGATTCAACATACGTAAGTCCTGACCTCACATCCATTGTGAACGAAATCGTGGGCAGGCCCGGTTGGGTTAAAGGGAACAGTTTGGTGTTCATCTTTTTAGGCCAAGATGACGAGCGGGATGCCTGGTCTTATAACGGGAGCAGCGCGAGGGCGCCGTTGCTGCACATAGAGTTCAGCTCATTAAACACCCATACCATCACGGCCTCCGCAGGATACGGAGGCACGATTTCGCCGGCAGGGCAGGTGGCCGTGCTTGATGGTGACAGCGAGACCTTTTCTATCACACCGGACGCCGGCAACTCCATCGCCGATGTCCTGATAGACGGCGGCTCGATCGGAACGCCGTCCACCATAACCTTCTTTAACGTCACCTCTAACCACTACATTGAGGTCGTGTTCAATTTGCCAGCCGAATGTTCAGACCTCTCCTCAGTACCCCTCAGCACCATCAAGCGTGCAGCCCCGCCAAACATCATGTTTGTATTGGATGACTCGGGAAGCATGGACTGGGAGTTTTTGACTACGGAGAACGATGGCAAATTTCAGGACTACGAGTACGTCTTTAACAATCCGGGGGACAACGTATTTCCCGGGTCGGAATATATTCTGAGTGGGGGCGATCGAAAGAAATGGAAATCTCAGTGGTCGGGTTACAATAAGCTGTATTATAATCCCACTGTTACGTATGAGCCATGGCCAACTCTTAGTAACGTGAGCCCCGACATACCCCCATCTCACCCTATAAATGCCACTCCCACCTTTGCCCTGAACGACACCTACTATCTCTTAGATTTCGGCATCATCGTGGATAACTGGGATGCGTCTCCCCTCTATCAGGAAACTGGGTCCTGGGACGAATCGATGTACGAACCCGAGTACAACGGGTCGGCACGATGGACGAGTACTTTAGACTCAACGGCTACCTTTACGCCGGAACTCTTGGTAGCTGATACCTATGAGGTTTACGCCTGGTGGAACTGCTGGACGGGACGCGATCAGAACGCCGAGATTACCGTCACCCATGAGGGAGGGACCGACATCATTTACCGGAATCAGAGTTCGTACTCTGATAACGTTCCCGTTTGTGATGAGCCGGGCAACCCATTCTCCCTGTCCCCGTGCTGCGGGCAGTGGACTTCGCTCGGAAGTTATCCCTTTGCAGCAGGCATGGCGGGAAGTGTTTCGATAAAACGACATGCAGGCAGCACCGCTGACACAACTACGGTCGCAGATGCTGTGAATTTCGTGCCTACTGCCCACTCACCAATAGACATCAAGAACGCCCACTACTATACATTTGAAGATGTTGATACCGATGGCCAATACGATGCTGGTGAACCGGTGTATCTCGTGGTCATCGAGGGCTTGGGCGGAGCTTACAATACACGATACTATCAGGCAACCGTCAGCGGCAGCGGCCCAACAGAAGAGGTCACCGATTTGGTGGAGGTTGCTGAAGCCAGCGTCCCTGACTCGGTCAGAGCAGCTCGTTCCGCTGCCGAAGAACGACAGAACTTCGCGAACTGGTATTCATATTATCGACGGCGCGAGTTCACAGCCACGGCTGCCGTAGCTCATGCTATTACAGCTATGCAGGGCGTAAACGTGGGACTGTACAGCATTAATAAAAGCGTCATACAGACGGTTCTAAAGGTTAAGGCTCAGGGAGTAAATCAGGCTAATCTTCTTCTGGATCAGCTCTACACCCTTACGGTAGGTGATACGCTCACGACCTTAAGACAAGGGCTTGAGTCAGTGGGGAGGTATTTCGACCAGGATGATAATATCAAGCTCGATGGCACAGCAGGCAATGACTCCCCCTATGAAGCCACAGAGGAGGGCGGGGCCTGCCAGCAAGCCTTTGCCATCCTCATAACCGACGGGTACTGGAACGGGGACCCGCCCCTCAACACATCCCTTGACAATGAGGACGGCGACAATGGAGTCCCTTATGCGGATGGATATTCCGATACCCTTGCCGATGTCGCTATGTACTACTACGACAACGACCACTATTCAGCTCTGGAAGACGAGGTGCCAACCAACCTGAAGGACGCGGCAGACTATCAGCACATGGTAACCTATACCGTGGCCTTCGGTGTATCCGGAACTTTGGATCCGACTGCCTATGATCTGGAAAGCGGCCCCTACCCCACCTGGCCCGACCCAGCTGCGGGTAATCCACAAAAGATTGATGATGTGTGGCATGCGGCCGTGAACGGCCGAGGCGAATTTCTGAGTGCCCTCAATGCTGAAGAACTGGCGGATGCATTGCTTTCCATAAAACAGAATATCGAGGCTCGCACGGGATCGGCTGCCCCGGTTTCCGTGAACGGCGTTGAACTGTATGAAGAGGCGGGAGTGGACCTCTACATGTTTCAATCCACCTACAATAGCGACGGGTGGACCGGTGATGTAAAGGCCTACGCGGTAAATCCAACCACCGGGGAGGTCTCGGAAACCCCTGAGTGGTCGGCGGCCGATTGGCTGGATGCCACGTTGCTGTCCAATCGCAAGATCGCAACCTATAACCCCGATACTCCAAGCGGAATTCCCTTTCAGTATGGCAGCCTAACCGGTACTCAGCAGACCCAGCTCAACTCAGACGCAACTATAGTAGACTTCTTGAGGGGTGATAGATCCCTTGAGCTGCAAAACGGCGGCACCTTCAGGAACCGCTTCAGCAGGCTGGGCGACATTGTCCACTCCTCGCCGGTGTTTGAAAACGGGGTGCTCTATACGGGTGGCAACGATGGTATGCTCCACGCATTTCGGGCAACCGACGGTTCCGAGATCTTTGCCTATATCCCGAACATCGTTTTTGAAAACCTCGCAAACCTCGCCGATCCGAGCTATTACAGCAACCATATGTACTATGTGGATTTGAGCCCGGCCATCCAGGAAGGCGTGGAGCTCTCGCCGGGAAGTGAGAAAACACTGCTCGTGGGCGGACTGGGCAGAGGAGGCAAAGGCTACTATGCCCTGGATATTACCGGCATAGACGAGAGCACCTCCTTTGCCAGTGATTCGGCTGTGGCAGATCAGGTGCTGTGGGAATTTGGCGGGGATACAGACCTGGGCTACACATACGCCAGGCCCGCCATCGTTAACTCCCAGGCAGGCTGGATTGTGATTGTGGGAAATGGATATAATAGCACCAGCGGCAACGCAGTACTTATCATCCTCAATGCCTCGGACGGCACGGAACTCACAAGAATAGACACAGATGTCGGTTCATGTAACGGCCTTTCAACGCCAGTTGCAATCGATGTGGACTATGACGACAAGGTAGATTACGTGTATGCCGGCGACCTGAGGGGAAACCTG
>CP070657.1:1737923-1742968 GCA_020355085.1 Deltaproteobacteria bacterium | reverse complement strand
TACCAGCCGTATATTTCTTTTACTGCTGAGAGTCGAAGCGCTCCGCAATGGCGAGCAAGCTATATAGGAAGAATAAAAAGCCGAGGTCTTCGAAAAATCAATCGTATTTAAGATGCTAAACGACTTAATCTAACTGCAAACCTACCCAAAAGACCCACCAAAAAACCGTCAGCATGTGACAAAATATATTACAACCGCTAGCACCTCCGAACTCTATAAGGGCTTGCCGCACTATTGTAAGCCGAGACTTACGCTAGGTTTTCACCTCCGAGAATTATAGGGCTCTCACCTGGCGTTGTCACAGCGCGTGGCTTCTGAGGCTGGCTTTCCTGTTTTTTTATTCCGACTTTGTGATTCCTCAGGCTTTTCTGTGTGCCTCCTGACTCCAATATGTGTAAAGGTCTACCAGAAAGTAGCAACTTATTCTCTTTAATTTGGTATTTTGTTACACATTTGGAGGAGTATTTTCCAAAGGCTAGTATTAACTTATTGAAATTTATATAGAAATTAGCAACCAACCAAGGTGGCATGATTATGGCAATTTTCTACACCTAAGATGTATTAGGCGGCACCTGCCAGGGCTTCGCGGATGTGTGTCATCTGTTCTGCAGGGCATCCCGCAAGCCTTTGCAGGGGATATGACAGGCACTGTGGCCGGAGGAGATAACGGCATTTGGGAAGACAGGGGCCGGCAGTTCAGTTTGATGGTTAACATATCAGCCTAACCCTTTAGTTTGGCCCGGTTAGATCATACGCAATTCAAAACACTGAGCGGGGCTAGTCGGGCCTGAGCATCTTCGGCATTTGGAACCTCGTAAAAGGCCAGACATATGGCGTTTAGACAAGAGACCTTGGGAGGAAGATTCTTAGCTATACAACATCGGCTGAACCCGCTTCATGTGTACTGCCGTTTGTTAGACAGGGGGCTCGGCAGAAGGATATCCACCTCAATAGGTAAATCTTACGAAGCCCTTGTATTCATTTGGCTAAGCTGGATTATCAGAACCGTGACTTGTGTTCTCTTCGCTATGAACAGGGACTACAGGATCAGGCGAGAGTTCAAGAGAAGATAATCAACTCTGACTGCCGACTATAAAGCTCTTAGCGTGTGAACAGGTAAGAGCATCGGCTCTAGGTTTTCACCGAGGCTCGAAGGTTTGACCAAAACATACAAGAAAATAACGTAGGATAGCGGCAACGATAGCCCCTTTGAGAGGAGTTACTATCGGCTTTATTGTTGGCTCGTGCCCGCTTTCGTTTGGGAGCACTGCTGATCCCTCGCGCACTACTGAGAGAATTGAATATTATGGCAAGGAAGTTTGGAATCTCTGTTCACAGAAACGATCAAAACATCCATCTAAAATTGGTGGGCGATTTCGATGGTATCTCTGCCCATGAGCTGCTCAGGGTGTTAAAGCGGTACAGTAGACGGTCTTCACGGGTATTCATACACACCAGTTGTCTGAGGAGTATCCATCCTTTTGGACAAAATGTGTTCCACACGCATTTAGCGCTCTTGAAGGGCCAATCCGTTGAGCTCGTCTTTACTGGGGAGAATGCATCCGAGCTGGCACCCCAGAGAGGAGCGCTCTTTGGCCTCACCATCTCAACCGCCCCTCCGGGCGCTGTCTCGGCAACAAAGCATTCTGCCTTATCTTCAGCGAAGTTGGAGTAGAAGGTTGTTTGTTAGAAGGAGATTCCAGGAAGTAAACGGGTGAGGAATTTGATGACGAAAAACCAAAGGGTCAACAAACAATGCTGGCGATGCAAGTATTTTTCTGACAATTTCCCTGAGCATTTCAAGGCTATTGTGAGCGTATCCGGGCGAATTGAAAAAATCTGCACACACGGACAGGATACGTCAGCACCACCGCCCTGCCCTCAATTCGCACCCCTGAGTGGTAGCAACGCCAAATCCGCGCTCTATGCTACTAAATCTTACGGAAATTGGAAACAGAGAATCGTTGACGCATCCGTCATTCAGCAACTAGCCTAAGCTCCTCATTTTTTAGTGAGCCTTCTCCTCATGGCTTGCTCTCTAGGGACGCCGCCCTTAGGTTGAACGACATCTTATTTCATTCACCAAAAAGGCATAGATAAGGAGCTACCCATGGCTTCGTTCATCACGTTCAAAGGCATAGATCAAGCCATCTCAAATCTCAATTACGGAGAGAAAAAAACCCTAAGGTGTAGGCTTGTTGACACCATCAGGCAATTCTATGAGAGCCAAGGCTTAGCTGAATCTCTCGCAGGCATTCCTACGGAGGCACTCGTCAGGGCCTTGTGGATTTCAGCGGATGATCCCGAGGCAATGAGATCGAGGCGCAAGAACCTGAGCAGCATCAAGTATTCCGTAAACGTCCATTTGAGAAGGCTATACAGGGAGGGGAAGAATCCTGAAGGGATAATTATCGGGCGCAACAACACCTTCGTTATGTCCGATGAAGCCAAAGATAAGCTCCTTGGGGCATTCAGGAATTTTATGAAGAAACAGGGCCTCGGTGCCTTGAGTCAAATAGCTGAGATCTTCACACTCCTCAATGAGCTCGTATCAAGTCCAGACACTCCCGCAGATAAGGAAAGTGCAAATGGTCTATCAGGCAAGATACGTCAATTGAAGGATCTTGTGCGAGGCCTTTCGGAAAAAGAAGGTTCAGATGCAGAGGAGCTGGCTGACTTTGCCGCCGAAGCATTTATGACATTATCAATGGGAAAGGAAACAGTTGGAGCTACGGATACACCCGAAGTGAGCGATGAGCCAGGAGATATTGCCCAGGATGAGCGGAGTAAAGATAAGCCGGCAGAACGTCACGGGGAGGTTGTGCAGGAAGCAGAGCTAGCCCAAGCCATTGAAGCGTTAGATGAGGATCAGCTCGAAGAGGATGAGGACTAAACACGGCTGACTAGCTTCAAGGAGCCGGGCTCAGAAGAAGCATCCATATGAATACGGATAGCGGGTTCAGAGAGCATTGGACATACTCTTATGGGCTGCCTTTTGAGTATTTGAGTTTACGGCCAATCCTTACGGTGATATGGTATCTTTCCGGAAAGTGCTTAATCTGCCTGCCTTCACATCCGTCGTCTTCTAGCACTCCTCTTGACCTATGTAAAATATTACCAACAAAGTGGAATATTATTTCTGATTACCTTGGTAATTTATTTCATACCAATCGGCACCACCGCGATAATCGGTGATAACTAATCGATATCTATATAATTTTTCATCACCATGCTTCTTGCACACTTTTTGCAGTAGGAACGGTATTGCAACAAGGAAAAAGAGGAAGGACAGAACATGATAACCGTATTAGTAGCCCTTTCAGTCGGTTTTGTTGCCGGCTTTGTTACGGCCTTTGTTTGGTGTCACACCTAAAACACGCTCACCACGCCGAGCCCTTTCGCCCGGCCGGGGCCATGCTGGTGGTTGGAGCTGATTTGCCGGGCCCGAAGGTTTGTTAGTCAAGAGACGGCCTCGAAGATACTTCTATTTTCGGACATATAAGGCAATTCGAAAAGCAGACGGAGGAGACGAACTCATGGTAGAGAAGAGATGTACTGATTTCGATCGGCGCTCAGGAGGAGACAGGCGCAGAAACCACAATTCCGTCTATTCAACCAACGGGGGGGTCGAGAGAAGAAGCGGAAGTGAGCGAAGGTCACAGTTCGAGCGCAGGGAGGACTGGCTGAGGATAAACAAGTGGCTCAGTTTGCTGGTGTCCGATCTGAAATGGCAAACCTAGTATTTTAGAAATACGTATCGAGCATCTTACGGACTTCGAAGGCAGGGCCGATGAAATCGGCCCTGCCGGTTTTTTTCCGCGGCCTAATAAATCCAGTCTAACCGTCCCCTCATTCACAAACCTCCTATCCCAAGCGTTTAATTCATTTCACCACAGTTCTATGCTATAAGAGTGTCGAGCATTGCATGAACATTGAAGAGGATACATGAAAAGGTTTTTGGTCGAAGCCGTCGAGCCGTCCATGGATCGCCTCACAATTACCGGCAGGGAAGCACGGTACATCAATAACGTCTTGCGGATGAAAAAAGGCCAAGAGCTGATTATCATGGACGGCAAAGGCCGGTCTTTTGCGTGCGCGATTGAAAAGGTGAGCTACCAAGAGGTGACGGTGAGGATCAAAGGACTAATGCCTCCTCAACTATCTTCACCCATAACAATCACCCTGTGTCAGGCCCTCATCAAGGCCCAGGCCATGGACTACGTTATTCAGAAGGCAACCGAATTAGGGGTAGGTGCAATCCGGCTTTTCTTTTCGGGAAGAACGGTCATCAAGATAGAGCCCGCGCGGGCCACGGCCAAGATGAGCCGGTGGAGGGAGATCATGAAATCGGCATGCCGGCAATGCAACAGGGCCGACCTCCCAAACCTCGAGCCTCCCGTTCCCTTTGAAGAAATGCTCGAAAGTGCGCCAAAGAACGATATACTCAAGATCCTTTTGTGGGAAAACGAGGAAAACCTAAGCCTGAAAGAGATCTTCAACCGGCCCAGCCCGCCGCCTCATATCTGGGCCGTTGTGGGGCCCGAAGGAGGCTTTGCCCCGGATGAGATCGATGCTGCCAGGAAATCCGGTTTTCAGACGGTCTCCCTCGGAAACAGAATCCTCCGTGCAGACACAGCAGCCCTGTCACTCATATCCATTATCCAGTATGAATGGGGGGGTTTGAGTTTAAGAGACGAGATATGAGATGGGGGATAAAAAGACCCCTTGCTGACGAATCAGCAAGGGGTCTCAAGAGAATCCCGGCGGCGACCTACTCTCCCACGCAGCTACCCACGCAGTACCATCGGCGCTGAAGAGCTTAACTTCCGTGTTCGGGATGGGAACGGGTGTTTCCTCTTCGCTATTGCCACCGAAAACCATATAAGATGAAAGGAGGAGGTTGAACAAAAAAGGTAAATAATTATGGCCAAGCCTCTCGACCTATTAGTACCGGTCAGCTTAGTACATTACTGCACTTACACACCCGGCCTATCAACCTTGTAGTCTTCAAGGGGTCTTTAGTCCCGATGTCTCCATCGGGAGGG
>CP070657.1:1735052-1737823 GCA_020355085.1 Deltaproteobacteria bacterium | reverse complement strand
ATGGAGAAGAGGTTAGGGTATTTCATTTGATAAATCTCCTGGCTAGCTTATTAGAGACAGGCTGAACTTTCGCTATTAGAGATATTCAGGACTGTGAACCCACAGAGTCTCGACGGATCGAATTGCTTGGGGTAAAGGATGCTCAAAACTGCCATTCCCTTGCTCCCACTGAACGCAATAGAGTTTCTCAAAGGCAATGCCAGTCTCCTTAGCTATCGTACGTTACCGCAACCTTATGAAATCGCTAACCGCTTCCTGATATCAGCTCTCAGCGCTTCCTTGTCGGCCTTGCCCACCTTCGTGAGCGGAATACTGTCAACGAACTCGATTCTTTCGGGAAGCTGCAATACGGATGCTCCTTTCTCTTTCAAAAATGAAATAGTCTCCTGAAAAGAAAGTGTTGTCCCAGAAGCTGCTTGAATGTAAGCACATATTCTTTCACCCAGTTCTGTATCGGGCATTCCAATCACGGCCACGTCCTCTACCCTAGGATGTGAACTGATCAGTTTTTCAATGTCCACTGCGCTAATATTTTCACCACCCCTGATGATAATGTCTTTAATTCTGCCCGTTATCTTTATGTTGCCAGACTCATCGATCTTTGCCAAATCCCCGGTCTTGAAAAACCCATCTCTTGTGAAGATATCCTGATTCTCCTCCGCGGATTTGAAATAGCCCGTAAAAATCCCGGGCCCTTTGGTCACAAGCTGACCTTCCGTATTAGGAGGGAGCGCATTTTCATTGGGATCAACGATCTTGTAGTTTTCGTAGGGACAACACTTTTTTCCAACAGTGTTGCACACGATTACAAAATCGTCATCTAGGCGCGTCATGGCATTGGAGCCTTCCACCGACCCGAATGCATTGACGAACTTGCAATTTAATCTATCAACAGCATTTTTGACGAGGTCGGGTGTACTAGCGGCTCCACCAGCGTAAACCTTCTTGAGAGAGGTCAAGTCGTATTGTTTGAGCCTTTCGAAATTAATCAATCTTATAATGATTGCAGGGACCGTTGGGATTGCCGTTACCCTCTCCCTTTCAATGACCCTGCAAATATCAACCGGCTCCGTAGAATCGATCAATACGAACTTGGCAAAATTGAAAATGGCCCCACCCACACCGCATAACATGCCCTGACCATGGGAAACCGGGGCTATCGTCAATACCGTATCCTCACTGGTGATCTCCCAGGCCCGAGAATGGTACTCTACGTTACAAAGGAAGCTATTGTGTGTGCGGGGGGCGGCCTTGGGCAGGCCTGTTGTACCGCCAGTCGGCATGATTTGCGCCACAGCCATGGGATCAGGCCTTCTGCTCTCAAGCCCGCGAAGATCATTCTCCGTCAGTCGAGCATCCTCTATGAGCTGTTCCAGGCTGATAGAGCCTATGGCTTTTTCAGGCCTGACTGAGATGATGTGTTCAAGTTGAGGGTTCTCCTGCCGAACTTTTTCTATGATCGGCAAGTAGTCTAGGCGCCTGTATCTCTCTGGCAGTATCCATGCCTTGGGTTTTGTAAGCGTAGAGAGGTGGTTGATCTCGAGTTCCGTGTGGCGCGGAAGCAACAAGACGGCAACGGCACCGATCTTTTGCGCGGCAAAGAAAGCGATGACATATTCATGCCAATTAGGGATCTGGATGAGCACAAAGTCATGCTTCTGGATGCCGAGCTCAACGAGTCCCTTGGCCAGTCTGTCGACCTTGTCGCGGAGTTCTCCATAGGTGAGACGACAGGAGTCATCCACCAGACCCACCTTCCCAGGGTATAAGTCGGAGGCCCTGTCCAGCACGTCCCCCCAGGTCAGCCCAAGCCACCACCTGTATTTGTTGTACAGCTGTTCTTGCTCCTTTGCGTATGGGGTGAACCCTTCAATCGACATGACTATCATCCCCGGTGTTAGCGTGTTGATCCTGAAAAAACAGGTTAGTTATTTGAGATTGTTGTAAGAAGATCACTCTGTTTGTCGCCTACGCAGAAAGCCATGGGCTTGTCCGCCGATTTGTTGTGGGCTTGTCCGCCGAAGAATATGGAGGTGCCACGCGTTTGCGCATAAGCCCCACTGGCAGCAATCTCCTGAAAATAGTATCGTAGGCCTCTAAAACTCACAAGAGATGTAGCAGCTTAATCTCTTACCGCATCGTTCGGAAGACCTGGTCAGCCAGGTATATTCCTTGTGAAACCTTCCGAAGCGGATCCCTTGTTGTGAAATCGAGGAGCATTTTAGGGTCGGCAAAACCGATCCGATGCATCGATCGAAAAACGGTGGGCTGGAAATTCCTACCATCAGTTTTTGAGCGGCGGGACAGTATTTCAATCGGAATTACCGTGCTACTCCGCTGGCCTCGTGTATTTTCGGAAACAGATTTGTTAGGAGGAGTAACGAGGATGCGGTGCCGCACTCACCCAAAGAACCGCGAAAAAGCCTTTGCTTAGCAAGCTTGGGTGAAAGCTCCCCGCAGCTTCTTGACTATTTATGAGCGCTTTCTAAAGAGATATTGCCTCACCTCCATCCCCCTCCATTTGGAAGGGGATGGAGGCGGGTTCCTTGTACCGTAACCTATTACTCACCCCACGGTGGCGCGAGGAGCACCGGACCTACAGCATTCTCTAACGGGTATACCAATATTTGCTTGCCATTTTGCCATTGACGCCAACCCTCTTTAAGGATTGCCTTCCCCTCCTTGTCGAACTTTACAGGGCCTCTAAGAGTTACTACGTTGGTTGCGGCTAGGGCATTTGCAATCTGATTCCTGTCCAGTGTGCCTGACCT
>CP070657.1:1728247-1734952 GCA_020355085.1 Deltaproteobacteria bacterium | reverse complement strand
TGACCGTATTTGTCGGATGGGTTGGTTCCTGAGGGATGTTTGATGTTTTGAGATATTCATCGACCGCTTCTTTGATGTCCGGCTCAATTAGGCCTCTCGTAGCTTCTGCTAATTGCCGGACCTCTGGGTCCGAAAGTGAGGGGGCGTGTTTGGATATGATTTCCTGCCGGACAATGAGGTAGGCCTTCGTGAGATAGTCTTCGCGGCAACCCTGTTTTTTTTCTCTTCCCCCGTGTTCGGCTTTTCTCTGAAATTTCTTATGATGTCTTCTTATCAGCGGATTAAACGGGTTCGCACTTGAGGCCACCACGACATTAAACGGCCCGTCCGACAAACCAGAAAGCTTCAAAAGAAACGTTTCAATATCATATATATGCTCAATTACATCGTAAGAAGCCAATGCACTGCAGCGGATTGAATTCGTTTCTAAAAACTCAACCAGTTTGTCCATATCTCCGAGAACGTAATAATCCGCCTGGTCTGCTTCGGCTGCCTCAGCTATAATTTGAGCATCCTTACAGTAGGGGGGCCAATCTTATCCAGCACAGTAACGGTCACATTAGCACTTGCAGTGCCGCCATTTCCGTCGCTCGCAGTGTAGGTAAAGTTGTCTTCTCCGTGGAATCCCGAATTCGGGGTGTAGGTGAATGTGCCATCTCCGTTGTTTATAGCTGTGCCATTAGTAGGGTGGGTAAAGCCTGAGATGGTCAGGGTGTCACCGTCCACGTCCGTGTCATTGGCAAGGACATTACCTGTAATAACCAGGGTCTCCTTATTGGTTGTCACTTCATCATCTACCGCAACAGGCGGATCGTTTACCGCCATCACCTGGATGGCAACCGTTGCGGTTTCCGAGTCAAATGCCCCGTCATTAACCTTGAACGTAAATGAATCACTGCCGTTATAGTTCTCACCGGGCGTATACGTAAGATTCGGCGCTGAGCCGGTTAATGTGCCGTGGAATGGGCTGGCTATGACGAGGTAGTTCAAGGGATCACCATCAATATCCGAGCCAGAGAGGGTTATGGACAGTGCCTCATCCTCGTTGAGAGACATTGTCTGATCATTGGCCTTTGGGACGTCATTGACAGGATCTACCTGAATCGAGACCGTGGCAGGCTCTGAGTCGGCATGGCCGTCGTCGACCTTGAAGGTAAAGGAGTCAGGCCCATTGTAGTTCTCATTAGGCGCATAGGTGAGATCAGGGGCGGTGCCTGAGAGTGTTCCGTTTGCCGGGGCCGTGACCACCTGGAAGGTGATCGGATCCCCGTCAGCGTCTGAGCCGGTAAGGGTAATGGAAACCGATGCATCCTCATCCGTGCTCACCGCTTGTGAATCAGCCACAGGAGGACTGTTTACAACCGTTACTGTCACGCTGTCAGTGCTCTCACCTCCAGAACCCGTGGCCGTAATGATATAGGTAGTAGTTTCGGTCGGCGAGACAGGCGTCGAACCGCTTAAATCAACACTCCCTATACCATGGTCAATACTTGCGCTATACGCATTTGTAGTAGTCCAGGTCAACGTGCTGGATTCCCCGATATGGATGGATTCAGGTACTGCTGAAATGGTTACCTCTGGCGGCTGTTCGATGGGGTTCTCTTTCCGTATCTGTAAACTGATCGAGGCCTTTGGCTGTCCCCAGAGAAGCACCATCAAGCGGTTGGTGGCGCGGAGCGAGATCGCCTTTTCGAGATTTGTATCACCCCTCCGGAAAAACTCACGGAGCTGAATCGTGCTTCTGTTACAGAGAACAAACCCTCCTGTGAGCTTCAGGTCGGGTGTGCTCTTCGTAATGGTGGCAACGCCATCCCCCGGATCATCAACAATAAACTGGTTGAAAGACAGATGGATACGCAACCATGAGATGGTGAACTGCTTTGGCCCAAAGACGGTTGGCCCCTGGGCATAGATCAGCGAGCTGATGGTGATTCCCAACAAAAGGAGAGAAATGAGACAGAGGGTTCGCTTCTTCATCACGCCCTCCATGGAAAGTTGAACCCAGAAAGAGGATAGCCCTTTATACGGCTCAGTTATCAGCGAGGAATCTTGCGCAGAAAAGCAGAAGTCCGGAGGAATCAGTAGCCCAGGCTATAATGCACGAGCATCTTCAAACCGGTAAAGCCTAAGCATGCTCAGTGCTCCGAAAAATACGTAAGTACGGTAAAGCGGGATTTCTTTATCATATTTTTCGAGAAATCTCAAGAAACATTTTAGCTGGCGGTGACGATTTTGTGGCTTTTATGACCGAGGCGGCGCTACTTCAGTATCTCTCCTGTCTCCTTGTACCACAGCACCAAATCCAAATGGCTCATGGGGATTTGAACGGCTTCGGAGAATTCCTGCATCTCTACTTCTGTGGCCAGGTACTGCCGTTTGGTCGGGGATTCGGGAAAGGAGTCTATTACCCCGAGCTTCTTGAGATTTCTCATGATGTGCCGGCCGGAGTGCTCTTCTTTCGCGATGATCCATACCGCCATAGTCGTGTGGAGGAGGTCATAAGTTCTAAGCCAACCTATTAACATAACTATTTTGTTGTGTTAAGGCTTATGGTAAGTTGTTTCGGAAGGAGGTTTTGTTCCCGTTAAGGCGTAGCTGCTCTCTGCTGAATTGTGCGTGCTCCGATCTGTTCATTCGACCGAGATCCTGCTCCCCCGAAGCGCCTTCACATTTTTGACGTGGTGGTCATCCATCAACTTGATTAGCCGGCGGTTGATGTTCCGCGCAATGTTCCAACCTTCGTAAATCAAGCCAGTGTAAAGTTCGACCGAGGAAGCCCCTTCGGCTATCGCTTGAAATGCTTCGTCACCCGTGACGATGCCACCAGAGGCTTTGATGACCATGTTATTCCGCACCAGGCTGTAATCGTCTCTGATAATGCCCAGGATCTGCGGAAAAAACGGTCGGCCGGTAAGGGTGCCCTGCCCGATCGACAGCCGTTTTTCCTTAACAAGGCTTTCCGGGGCGAATGCGATGCCCTCAATCCCGTGTTTATGGATGGTCCAAACTAGATCCAGCCGCCTTTGGCGCTCGGTTTCGGTAACGTATCCCGGTAACTTTATGAAAACCGGCCTCTCTTTCCGCTTGGCAATCTCGCCCAAAAGCGGCCCTGCACCATCAGGATCTAAAAAACCGCTCGACTCGTCAGGCACATTAGGACAAAATAGGTTAATTTCCACGATATCGGCGTATGGCTGGACCGCCTCAAAGGTGGTCAGATACTCTTCGAAATTTTCTGCGTTGATGTTGACGATCAGAGGAACGTTACAATAACGCCGTCTACGCAGTTTGCCCACCGCATAATCCAAACCCAGACTTGGCAAACCCATGCAACTGAAGAGTGCCTCTCGTTGGGGGTCTCGGATCATCCTGGGACGCGGATTCCCAGGTCTGACATGGTACATGATCGAGCCGGAAACGATATAGCCGAACCCGAACTGCATAAGGGAATTGGCCATATCCGCATCCTTGTCGAATCCGGCACCCAGCCCCACCGGATTTGGTGCCTCGACTCCGCTCAAATCAACCCTTAACCGTTCATCCTTTATGAACAGCTTCGATCCTGCAAAAAGCCGGCTCAAAGCAGGCCGGCGGAGCAGTTTTTTGACCAGGTTGTGAGCGCTTTCCGCATCTAGTTTGAACAACAGGGGACGCAGTATTTGCTTGTAGATATCCATGACTGGACTCACAAGGTGAACAGCTTGCCCAGACCTTGGATTTTGTCTCGAACATTCAATCTCTTCAACGCCGACCAGAGCGAGACTTGGTTGCTGGTAATGACTGGCTTGCCGAGATCTTCTTCCAACATATCGATGATGCCGAGCACATGGAGCCCTGTGCAACTGATGAACATGATGTCAGCCTCATCCGTGTTTGCCTGTCTGGCCAGTTTGTACATTTCTCCTGGGGGGATCTGTGGCACCAGCTTGGAATCAGATAAGAGCGGCCCTAGTATGGATGTTACTTGAAAACCGGAGTCATTCAGAAAGGCCTTTTCCGCTTCGTTTACCTCAGCCGCATAGGGCGTAGCCACCGCTACCCTTTTGACATTCAAGGCATCGAGCGCCTCTAGAACGCCTGTTGAGGTGGTGGTGATTCTTTTACCGGTTAGCCTTTCGAGTCTTGCTATGATTTCCCTGTCCCAACCAGGCCCGTTTATGAGGCTCCCGGCCGTGCAGGCGAATACGATGACATCCACTTCGGCAGTGGCCAGAAGGGACGCGGCCTCATCAACATAGGTATTCATCTTGTCCAGTGCTTCCCGCGAAATCCCATGAAGCGGTATCCGGGTAGTTAGGACGGCCACCCCTTCCGGCCGGTATCGGTTGAATTCCGCCTCGGTCGAACTGCCCGGAGACGGCGTGATTAATCCAATCCTTCCTCGCCATCCATCAACATAAACCATGCTCCGTCCTCCTTTTTGTTGAGATCGTGGGTCGCTGACGGGAGAAGTTCATTGTTCTCGTCTCTGGGTCTTAGCTTCAATTCATACCACGAAGACATTCAGTGTCGGGGTTCTGCCTCACTATGAACATTGAACTAAAGACCCAGTTACAGCGGCAGAGAATCCATTACTTCTTTAATCTTCCCACCCTCAATAACGTTTAGACCGGCGTTCGAGAGCACTTCGGTAAGCCTTTGGATCTCTTCCTTCCTTGGCTTCGGCATGGGTGGGCGCATAAAGGGGTTTGAGATGAATCCCCGCAGCCAGGTGGCCGCTTTGTAGCGGATATGCAGCCGTGAGAACTCGGAGTAAACGTATTCCTGGATCTCAGCGAGACCCGAGTCCCAGATGCGGCGTGCCTCGTTCAGGTCGCCTTTACGCCAGGCAGTGATGTGATCCAGCATGGGTTCCGGTGCATAGTTCCAAGACCCGCTGACCGTTCCATCAAAACGATCTGAGGCCAGGTTCTCGTGGAAGTTGATAGCCGGGGCACCAAGAATGCCAACATGTCGGTCCAGTTTCCGGAGAGCCCGGGAAACAATCCTGAACCCGGTGTAGTTATAGGTCATCTTCCAGCCGACAACGTTCTCAATCTCTTCACACGTCTTGACCGCCACCTCAACGGGCAAGCCTTCGCCATACTTCATGCTTTGATTACCCGTGGGATGGCAAATGAACGGCATATCGCCAACGCCTTCCTGCAGGGCCTTTAACAGGTCGATCCAAACCTCAGGGTACTTGGCGGCGTCCCAGGCGGTTGTCACATCGATTGCTCCCATGGGTGGGATCACGAATATGCCGTCGGCTCCGGCCTGCTTGGCATCGATGGCTACCTGCACGGTTTCGGCAGTAGCGGGGGCAATCGCCCCGGCAAAGACCGGTACCTTGCCTTTGACCTCATCAATTGCGATCTCGACATTCCGCCGTTTTTCTTCTCGGCTCAGGTAGAATATCTCTCCAGCCTCCGGGTTTATAATGATTCCGATGCCGGCATCAACATAGTTCGGCTGCAAAAAGAACTGTAAAAACTTGCGCAATTGAGCTTCATCTGGGTCGTAGGTATTGTCTTTATGCGGGGTTACCATCGCCACGTACAGCCTGTCGTATTTGTTTCCATAATCTACCATGTTTTTTTCTCCTATATTGAAAGTTTAGTTCTTTGTCAGAATTCACTAGCGTTTACAGTCGATTGAGCCCCAATAGAACCAGGCAGAGGCAAACTTTATCGATACAACCTGCAAATACCAAAACACTATTCTAGGTCGAATGGCCACAATTGCTGATAAGTGGTGAGTTCATATTACGTGCTTACTTGTACGACTCTCTCCGCAAAAGCGAAAAAGGCATTGCTAAATCAGGACTAATCAGGTCGATCTATCCGCAACAACGGGATTACATAGTTCCCCCAAATCGCTCACGACAATCCGGATCTGGTCGCCTGGCTTAAGAAACTCACCACGGGGCATTCCACAACCGGCAGGTGTCCCGGTTGCTATTATATCACCCGGATTCAGGGTTACACGACTGCTAAGATAGGCGATCTGTTCATTGAATTTGAATATCATTTGGCTGCTGTTTGAATTCTGCTTCAATTCATCATTGACCCACAGCTTGATATCCATCTTGTCTGTGTCGACTATCGCATCCGATGGCGTGATCCATGGGCCCATGGGGGCCGCAGTATCAAAGCATTTCTGGCTAATCCAGTCAAATACGAACGGCACATCATCGCGTTTGTCCAAATCCCGCGCCGATAAGTCATTCATGATCGTGAATCCGGCAATATGCTCCATGGCCCTTTCCACGGAGACTCTTTTCGCTACTCGTCCGATCACCATAGCGATCTCCGCTTCCCAATCGACCTTCGATGAATAAGGCGGCAATCGGATTTCCTGATCAGGTCCTATAATCGTGCCTGCCACAGTTTTCAGGAAGAAGAACGGCTCCTTATAGTTCTTTGCTGGTTCCTTTCCCGTCATCTCAATGACGTGGTCGCGGTAGTTCGCACCCGCACAGTAAAGTACGCCGGGGTATTGAACCGGCGCGAGGAGTTTAATCTTGTGCAATGGTTGGCTGAGTGGTTCGCGAAAGTCCATAGGAGCGGCAATGATTTTTGACACCAAATTATCGATTTGGGTACGAGCCACATCCCAAGCGGCGAGTACGGAAATGACCGAAGTCGCTTGAAAATGAAAACTAAGGTCTGCCGTCTCTAGGGCCATCGCCAAATCAAAAACACGGTCCTCGATCAGTAATCCTGC
>CP070657.1:1723827-1728147 GCA_020355085.1 Deltaproteobacteria bacterium | reverse complement strand
CACGGGCTTGTTCTTTCACCGACTTGTTTACGTCCCGCTTCAAAGAAGCGGGGCTCCGCATTCCCTTCGACACGCTCAGGGATGCTGTTTCCCCCATATCCAAGCCGCGAAAAGAACGGCGCCCTCCCGCCAGTCTCTCAAGAAACGATTTCATGGTCTCGCCGGTCAGGAGAATTCGCGTCAAAATGGACATTCATAGCCCTTGTACGGCAGTGCTTACGGAGTTAAAGCAATAATCGAAAACGAAATAATAAGAGCGAAAAAAACGAAAACTTGACCCCAGTTTATTCAGGAATCCCGAAACATCTATACAAGTCCCATCTTTTGTTTGGCCCTCTCGATGATCCGGGGCGTGACCTGGCCTGCCTTTCCCTCGATACGAACGTGGGCCACTTCATCCAGCTCTGTGGGGCCCACATTGATAATGACCAGTTTTGCCCCTGACCTCGCGGCGTAGATGGGAATATTTGCCGCGGGAAAAACCACCAATGTAGAACCGAGCACGATGCACAGGTCGCAGGTTCTGGAACGGCGTTCCGATTCCATGAGCACATCCATAGGTAGCTGTTCCCCAAAAAAGACAGCGTCCGGCTTTAGAATGCCGCCGCAATGATCACAGGTTGGCTCTTCAATGCCTTTGTTCACCCGCTCCGCCATCTGTTCCATAGGGTACCGTGTTCCGCAGCTCAAACACTTTGCGTGACTCATGTCCCCGTGAAGCTGGAACACCATATCATCGGAAACACCCGCTTTCTGGTACAGACCATCCACGTTCTGGGTGATAACCCCATAAAGCTTGCCCATCTGTTCGAGCTCGGCTATGGCATAATGGGCGGGATTCGGCTCTGCCCCGGTCATCTTCAGCTCGGAGTCGGTCAGGAGTTCCCAGTGTTTTTTCCTCACAGCTCCATCGGAGAGAAACTTTTGAATGGTGAAATCGTCGGGATCATATTTACTCCAGATACCGCCGGGGCCCCTGAAGTCAGGAATCCCCGACTCTGTGCTCACGCCGGCACCGGTAAAGGCTATAATGCGCTCAGATACCACAACAAGATCAGCCACCTCTTCTATTTGTTGATTCAGGTCCATATCGCTCATCTCTCCCCCTTATATTGTTATTAATACGCTAGAACTATCTCCGATGTCAATGCGTTGGCATATAAGGTAGCATAATATTCTGTGAAAGCAGACGTAAAGGGGAAGCGCCTATCAAGAAGGGGGGTTGGTTCCGGAACCAACGTAATATGAAGGAAGGGGAACAGCGGATCTTTCCCATTAAAAACTTTCCTTATTAGTGAGAAACTGTATAATAACCGATAGTGTTTGCTCTGCGGCTGAATGAACGTCAACTAAAGGAAAGGAGGAGAATCATGTCTCTCATACCGGCTTTTGAAATAGGTATATGGAACGCCTGGATACTCCAAGTTCTCTTCTTTCTTACGCTGATTGTTCCAGAACTCGTGATGAGCAAGGAAGGTAAGGAAAGAACAAAAAGGGCAACTGAATCTGTTCCACGCAGTAAGGCTCAAAAAATCCTGGCTCACTCTACCCATATTGTGATTATGCCTTTCACGGTTCTCTATTCCATCTTCCTGCCGCTCAAGATAGCTATAGCATGGCTGTACGTAGGTCTGGTATTTTTTGTCCTGGCCTTAGCCATGTCGGTGATAACGAGTGTGAATTATGCTACTACCCCCCTGGATGAGCCTGTTTCAAAAGGGGTATACCGGATTTCAAGACACCCTATATACTTTAACGGTTTCTTGCTGTACATCGGTATAGGCATAGCCACCGCATCCTGGGTTATTCTCCTCTGTGCCATATTGTGGATAGGCCTGTTCCATTTCGTGTTACCGTCTGAAGAACGCTTCTTGCTTGAGAAATACGGCGACTCTTATCGTGAATATATGAATAAGACCCCGAAATGGATAGGGTTTCCGAAATCGGGGGAGAAATGAAGTCGTTCTCAAGCCTTTGAGGCGTCTTTTTGGAACAAGAAGGAGGAAAATAAACAAATGAAGCCCAAGCACAAAGTCCTGCTGGCTATCGACGGTGTGGTCAACCTCGTTCTTGGTGCGATTCTTCTTTTCTTTCCTGCTGGTCTGGTGGAACTTCTGGGGTTACCGCCCACCAACACATATTTCTACGCCAGCATCCTCGGTGCAGTCATTTTCGGAATTGGAGTGGCGCTCTTACTGGAGATGTATGGAGCTCCGTCGCGTATCCGCGGGCTTGGTCTTGGCGGAGCGATCGCAATCAACCTCTGCGGCGGTGGAGCGCTGCTTGTTTGGTTGTTGGCTGTGCCACTGAGCATACCTCTGCGGGGCCACGTCATCCTGTGGATTGTGGCAGCGGTTGTGCTGATTATTGGCATAGCGGAGATCGCAGCCAAGTCTTGGAAATACGAGGAATAGCGTGGCAGTTAGGGTCAGGCCCGCGCATTCCTCATCCGCTCTTCTTTAGGGATTTCCTCAGCATAAATCTTCATGATGATTTCTCCCCAGCCTCCCTTTCTGCAACCGATATCAGGACAATGCGTGGTTTTCACAAACAGGTCGTTAGGGTCAAGGTCCGCATAGAATCTTTCCCAGATACCATATACTTTGGGTATCGATGCCGTAAGGGCGAAAGCACAAACACGCTCTGGCATCATAGAGGGCAAGAGAAGTCCATCACCTGACATAATGGCAATTTTATCACCTGCTTTATGCCCAGCCTTGCAATTATGTGCCTCCACTACTTCAATGATAATGCGATGTGTAAGGAATTTGGGTGCGTTTTCCATTACCCGTACATAGCTTGGGGTTGAGCGAAAAATAGCCATTTCCTCATCTGTATAGCCTTGCATTTCCTGAAGTTTTTTCCATCTTCTTTCCATCCGCTCAGAATCCGGTTTAGACATAGCGCCTCCAGTCTTGAATTCCTCTGTTTACTTGTAAGGGCTTATATCACATGCAATTATTATGCGCTACTCCCGGACAACAGTTTGCCCGGTGACAAACGTGAACGCATCTAAAGCCAGCCAGACTGCCAGACCCTTAACGCCCTCCATTAGTCCCTTACCAGACTTAGGAAAGTCGGTCAGATCTGAACAGCCTGTAAAGGCCCTTGCTTTGCTCAATATCTGATGATAGACGGCAGGAACAGGGCGATTTAGGGGATGAACAACAGGAGCCCTACGGACACGACATCGGCCGCCAGGAAGGGGAGTATGCCCCCGAAAAATAGTGGAGAGGGGGACATCCGTGGCCACCCCTTTCATCACATATACATTAATGCCAACCGGCGGGGTAATCACCCCGATCTCCGAAACCCTGGTTATGATGATGCCGAACCATATGGGGTCAAAATCCAGGGATACGGCTACCGGAAAAATTATGGGTACTGTAAGTAGAATGAGGCCCAGGGCATCCATGAAACAACCGCCGATCAGATACACCATGATGATCATTCCCATGACAACGAGTGGGGGCAGTTCCAGTCCGGCCACCCATTCAGACAAGGCAAAGGGGACCCTAGTTATGGCAACGGCGGTTGTGGCCCCGCAGCTTCCGAAGTAGATGCCCACAATCTCAAGGCCACTCAAGACGGGAAAACGACCCCGTGTATAAGCAGGAAGCCATATACCGAGATCGGCGGTGCCGGCAACTACGCCATCATACATCTCCCTGGACTTGAGCAGGGTTTGCCCTGGGTAGCGATTGAATTTTACCGCGCCCCCTGTTGCCTCTCCGATATCCTTTACCCAATTCTCGACTTGAATCCTTTCTACAAAAGCCATGGGTGGGAAGAAGTTCGCTATGGAGAGGGTTATCGGTTTTGCCGCTTAGACAGTGGGGGGATTGAAAATGCCGAACATGTACACTGCAAAGGTGAAAACAAAGACGAGGGTTATCCAATTTTTCTTTTTCATTCACTGAACTCCTTATGTTTGAGTTAAGGATTGACGTGACTGAAATCCGTGGCCTCGATTCTTGTGCGTCAGATATCACCTCCCTTCCCTTTGAGATTTGATCTGCGTTTTAGAGATTCTTCAACTACTTAAAATCACAGGGTGCTATGGTAAATTTCGGATGTGCAGTCCGCGCGGAATAATTGGATAGCAGAATACCTCCCACTAGACTCTCATGGGCCGGACAGGCTGGAATGTGGGGGAGAAAAAAGAACAACCCATTATTGCACCATTCCAGTTTGGGCAGACCCCCCACGTTCTGTCCCAGAGCTGTGACATTTGTTTCAATATAGGAAGTGGGCCTGAACCCTCGCATGTTTCGAATCCACCTGCTGAGAACTTGGCTTTCTGTTTCGGCGATACACCTT
>CP070657.1:1715653-1723727 GCA_020355085.1 Deltaproteobacteria bacterium | reverse complement strand
GCGTCATTGGCGTTTTCGATTAAAATGCGGTACCTTTTTCCGTTCTCTCTAAGTGCTCCTGCAGCCCGTTTGCGTTCAACAGCATCCCTTTGAAGGGCCTTGATTCTGCGTTGAAGTTCTTCATAGCTTGGCTCGTTTTCCATTGAACTCTCCCTTCAGCCTTTACCTTGTTTTTGAACTCTGGAGATCAATCAACTCCGCCGAAAAAGATCTCACGGAGGGACTACCCATAACCTCTACGACCGGAAGTTAGAATCTATACCGATACCGTAGGGTAATAAAGGAGAGCTAACAAAAGAAGGGCTTCCCGAGATGGCGTTATCCCCCGGTCTGAACAAAAGCTACCTATGTTTTAAGGGATGCCAGGTAATTTAGATTTACGCGCATCCGAGAAGCCTTTTCAAGCTCACCTGAAGCTTCACGTTCTATCATCCGGTTTGTGAAACTCATAAGCCCAATGAGAACAGGTGTCCGTTTTGAAGCATCGTGAAGCTGGGTCAATGTTCCCCTTTTACTCCTCAAGTCACTAAACTTAATCGGATGTTTTTTGTTGAAACTTTAGTAGTTTCCTGTGCTCAGGCTCTGGGCTTCTCGGGCAGTTTGCTTTGGGGATTCTGGGTTTCAAAATAAGAGAAATCAATAAGTTGAAGGCGTTTGGACGATATCCTAGTCCACTTCAGCTCACCATAGGATGCAGGGCTCAGCGTAATAGGGACTGGAGTCTCTGCGATATTGATGACACAGGCCGATTTCTTGGTTCGGGATAATGGGGGAAGGAGAGGATTCTCCGAAATGGCAGTGGTGAGATCCTTATTTAAGGATCTCCCTGATTCGTAAAGACATCCCTTTCATGGTATAGGGTTTTTGAATAAAGCCGTTGCAGCCTCGTGCCAATATTTTAGTAGCGCGGCTGTCTTTGCTGTATCCGCTTGAAAGGAGCACTTTGACATGGGGGTTGATCTTCTTGATCTCATCATAGGTTTCTCCGCCGCTCATCTCCGGCATTATCAGATCGAGGATTACGATATGAATAGCGTCCTTATGAGCCCGATATAGCTCAATGGCATCCTTTCCGCTTCTGGCAGCCAACACGGTATAGCCCATTCTTTCCAGCATTTGTCTGCCAACGTCAATCACCGTTTCCTCGTCGTCTACAAGAAGAACGGTCTCGCTGCCCTTGACAGGCTCCTGAGCTAATTCGGCCTTTCCGGTAACCTTTCTGTTCGATACAGGCAGATAGATCTTGAAGGTAGTTCCGTGTCCCTTCTGAGATTCCACATCAATGTATCCATCGTGGGCTTTGATTATACCATAGACCGAGGCCAGTCCAAGGCCGGTGCCTTTTCCAACACCCTTTGTGGTGAAGAATGGCTCGAAGATATGGTTCATAATCTTTTTGTCCATGCCTATGCCCGAATCGGTAACGGTTAGCAAAACATAATTCCCGGGCCTCGGATTATACTGCTTTCCGGCCATGTTCATGTTAGTGACATTGCCGGTTTTTAAAATAAGATCTCCACTGCCCGTTATAGCATCAGCTGCATTCACATAAAGATTCCATAACGCCTGCTCTATTTGACCTTGATCCGCCTCTATGGTGAGCAGGTCCGGGGCAAGATCTCGGATAATCCGAATCTCCTTTTTGGCTGTTCCAAAGGTATCAGAGGTTTCTTCCACCAGACGATTCAGGCTTAGGGGTCTGATCTCATATCTGCCCTCCCTTGCGTATCCGAGGAGTTGGCTCGTCAACTTTGATCCGCTCTCAACGAGTTTTTCGATATTCTTTAGCTTTTCATATTGTGGCTTCTTTTTATCGGTGTCTAGAAGTACCAACGACACATTTCCCATGATACCCATAAGCATGTTGTTGAAATTATGGGCGATACCTCCTGCTAGGGTTCCGAGCGCTTCCATCTTTTGCGCTAGCTGGAGCTGCTCCTCCAAGTACTTTTTTTCAGTGATGTCTTCATAAATTAAGAATTGATCTTTTAATCCAACCGTTACAGGCCTGAAGAGAATCACTTTGTTTGAGCCGTCTTTGCAGGTAACGGTGAACGATCTCGGTCGGGATTCATCAGGTGTTGCGCGTTCAAGATCAGAGATCCATGTTGAGATCACTTGATGCCTATATTCTGGATCGGGAAAGGCCTTTTTGAACCACTCGCGGCCTGTGGGCGTGTCATCCAGGGTATAACCGAATATCTCAACGAACTTAGGATTGATATATTGATAGTGGCCGTCCTTATCCACCATTGATACCCCAAACGGTGACTCTTCAACCAGAACGCGGAACTTTTCCTTTTCCCGATGCAGCACCTCTTCGGCCCTCTTCCGCTCCGTTATATCTCGTGCAAACGCGCAATTGTATTCCTTGCCGCCGAATATAACGTAGTTTAGGGTTACTTCTACGGGGAACAGGGTACCATCTTTGGCGCGATGATAGGATTCAATATTAAAAGAGCCGCGGCGTTTGAGATCCTCCCAATGCTCGGCCCAGATACCCTTCGGGAAGCCCGGGTCGATGTCCTCCACCGTCATTTCCAACAATTCCTCTCGCGAATAGCCGAGGCTGCGGCATGCAGCTTCGTTCACGTATGAGAATCGTCCATCGGGATTTATCCAGAAAGCGGCCTCGGAAGAGCGCTGGATGCTGAACTGTGTGAGGCGAAGCAACTCTTCAGCCCTCTTCTGCTGGCTAATGTCTCTGATGATTCCCTGGTAACCAAGAATCCTTCCGTCAAGAGCGCGCCGGAGGCTCGCTGTAAGGAGGCATTCCATCTCAGTTCCATCTTTCTTCCGGAGCTTTACCTCAAAGTCTCTTAGAGAGCCGTTATCTTCTATTTCTTTCTGAAAACGGGACCGGTCAGCGGGATCAGCATAGGTTTCGTGTGCTTTAATGCGTGTTAGTTCTTCGCTGGTATAGCAAAAGAGATCTAAAAAAGCCTGATTGAAATCAGAGAATGCCCCTTCTCTGGTCGTGATGTAGATGGCATCCCTCGACTGCTCGAAGAGTGCTTTGTAGGGCTCATCAAGGTGCTTGTACGGGGAGTTCAGTCTTGTCGCTTGAGGCAACTTTTGACGCGATTTGGCTACTTCGGGGGAAAATCCTTCCTTGCTCTTTACTGCCGCTTTCATTGCATCAATTTGGGCAAAGGCATAGACGATTTTTCTGCACCGCTACGTCCCCGGCATAATAGCCTACAGGTGCGAGTTTGAACTCTTAAAAACCGGGGCTGCAATGAGGAGTATGAAAGCCCCACGTCATGGTTCAGGCTCAGGGAGCCGCACATAGCATTTGTCGGAAGCCGCTGTTGATAGTGCGGTCATGAGCTCAGGTGCAATGGAGAACAGGTGCTATCCTGCACCATTCTCAGAAAACAGATATTCTGTGACAAAAGAATGCAAAATAAAGGCCAAGATGCTTGCTCAGAACGGTATTTTGTTTTTATGAAGCAAGGGTTGGGGGAGGGGTAAAATCGCTGGAAAGAAGACCTTTTGAGGGAACACGCAAAACAACACCGGTCCCTATCAGCCGCCATTAGTTTGACGGCTGATAGGGCAGGTTCTTTATAGCACCTTCTTGAGCGCCTCGGTCAATGCCGGCACGACCTCGAAGAGATCACCGACCACTCCGTAGTCTGCCTTTTGAAAAATAGGGGCGTCGGGGTCCTTATTTATTGCCACAATGACTTTAGAAGTGCTCATTCCCGCCAGGTGTTGAATGGCTCCCGAAATACCGCAGGCGATATAGAGATTTGGAGAAACAACCTTCCCGGTTTGCCCCACCTGGTCGCTGTGGGGCCGCCAGCCTGCGTCTACCGCCGAGCGTGATGCACCAACCGTCGCCTCAATGAGATCGGCCAATGCCTCTATCACCGTGAAGTGCTCTGGACCTTTCATCCCTCGTCCGCCAGAGACAATTCTTTCAGCCTCGGTAAGATCCACCTTACCGCCTGCCTCTTGCACAACTTCAACCACCTTCGTCTTGAGTTCAGAGTCATCGAGGCTGAATTGGCCGTCAACCACCTCGGCCGATTTTGATTCGTCCGGTTCATTCATTTCAAAAACATTTGGCCGCGCTGTGGCCATTTGCGGGACGCTGTTCTTGTAGGTAACGCTTGCGTAAGCTTTACCTGCGTAAATGGGTCGCTTGGCCACGAGGTTGCCATTATCAAGCCAGAACTCTACACAATCTTGGGCCACACCAACCCCGAGCCGAGCCGCAAGCCTGCCTGATAGATCCCTACCTTGAACCGATGCACCTAACAGGAGTATCGCCGGTTCACCGGCTTGGACCAACTGTGCGAGTACAGATGCGTAGGCGTCGGTAGTATAGGTTGCCAGCCGCTCATCGTCGGCAACGATGACCTTGTCTGCGCCGTATTTTCCAAGCTCTGCGGCCTTTTCCTTAATATTAGAACCCAACAAGAGAGCAGTTACCGGCTGACCCAGCGTATCTGCCAGGCGCCTTGCCTCGCTCACCAGTTCAAAGGATATCTTCCTTAATTCACCTTCCCTTTGTTCAGCAACTATCCAAATTCCCTGTGCCATTTTTTTCTCCTTTGTTTTTTGTTGCGGAAGCTCCTAAATTGCTTTTGCCTCTTCGCGAAGCAAGGTAGCTAGATTTGCAGCCTTTTCCTCCGGCGTTTCACCTTCTACCAGCTTCCCGGCAGCCCTTTCTGCAGGCGGTGTAAGTTCAACAACCTGTATCTTTGCTCCGCCTTCTCCAACCTCACCTGCATCGATACCCAAATCGGCGAGCGTCTTAACATCGAGCGGTTTCTTTTTGGCCTTCATGATCCCCGGCAATGACGCATACCGCGGCTCGTTCAATCCCTTCTGAGCCGTAATCAAGGCAGGCAGGGCAGCCTCGATAACATAGGTCCCACCTTCCACCTCTTTGTGGGCCTTTACTTTAGATCCGTCATCGCTGACCTCCAGCTTAACGACTACCGATATCTGCGGGATATTCAAGAGCTCTGCCACGTTCGATCCAACTACACCGTAGTCATCATCAACCCCCTGCTTACCGCAGAAAACAATATCATATTCAAGCGTCTTAATAACCGCGGCGAGAATCTTAGCTATCCCGAGTGAATCAGTGCCGGTAAGCGCCGGATCATCAACCAATATGCCCTTGTCCGCACCCATGGCCAGGGCGGTTCTGATGGCCTCGGTAGTCCGCTGTGGGCCCACCCCGATAATGGTCACCTCGCCGCCGAATTTTTCCTTGATGCGTAAGGCCTCTTCCACCGCGTACTCATCATAGGGGTTCATCACCCATTTGATGTTGTCGGTTACGATTGCCTTGGAACCTGGTGCGATTCTGATTTGCGTTTCAGTGTCTGGTACCTGTTTTAAACAGACTAAAATATTCACGGCATCCTCCTTTATAATGATATGTGCGGTTAGATATGAAATACAACCAATTCGGCTGATTAGAACTACGTGTCCAGTTGGTGCACATGCTTAGCACTAAACCGTTTATCATGTCAATAGCGATCGGCTATGAAATAGCCCTATCTCCTTATGCCATTTATGAAAAAGCTGCTGATCTGCTCTGAGGCAGTTTCTATGTCGTATTTTGGTTTTTTTGATAAGACCCAGAATCGCGACATCTCATCGAGTGCCCCAAAGAACGCTCGCTTGGCGATTCCGGGAAGTATATCATCTCTGATTAAACCCCTTTCCTTTCCTTCTTCTATAATATCGCCGATGAGGTCAAGGTACTCGAAGAACTTAGTGTTATGATAGTTCTTCATGAACTTGCTGCTCTGCCTTAATTCCACCTGGATTATCTCGGCTATATCTTTGTTGTCTCTGATCAATTTGAGGTGGACTAATGCAAATTTCTCGATCTTTTTCAGCGGATCGGTTTCTGAACGTATCTGCTCCTTCATGTTGTTCAATACTTCCTTCATCTTTTCTTCGAACAGGGAGATCAGAATGTCGTCTTTATGATCGAAGTAAATATAGATGGTGCCGTCAGCTACGCCCGCCTGTTGAGCGATTTCAGATACCTTGGCCTTGTAAAAACCCTTTTCGGCAAATACCTTTGTCGCGGCATCGATTATCCTCTTGTATTTTTCTTGGTTTTTTTGCCTCATGCTGCTGCCACCTGAAAAGACGTTATCGGCTGAGATTCTTAACCTGAATGGTCATTCAGTTTCTAGCAGAAGCATACCGGTTGGTCAATATCTTTTAGTTGCCCGGCATGGATTTTCTGGGCTTTTTACAAGTTCAATTCGTGATTATCTTTAACACAGATCAACATTGGGTTGGGCAGGCAAGCCATTCCGTGAAAATACAGGATACAAGAGGGTTTCAGGATTCAATTCTTGTGGTATTGGGTATCCGAGATTAGTGCTTGACATGCTCGCAAAGGCGAAACTATACTTTTTCCCCGCGCAAAATTCCCGTTGTTGAGCTGCGTGGTAGCGATTTCTGAACTGTTTTACTACTTATGGAGAAAGGCAAAATGGAGTACGGCCTATTTCTATGATGCACGATCCCTGCTCGCTCCAGGAACTATGAACTCGCAGCACGGGCCGTAGCTTCCAGCCTGGGTGTTAAGCTTATTGATATTGAAGAGTTCTCCTGTTGTGGATTTCCGCTTGAGGCCTCTGATGAACAGGGGGCCGTGCTGTTGGGCGCCATGAATCTGTGTGTAGCGGAAGAAAGGGGATTGGATATCTGTGTGCTGTGCAGCGCATGTGCCTCCATGCTCACCAAAACGGCCTATCATCTGGATCACGATCGCAAATTGCGGGATCAGGTAAATCAGGAGCTTCTTAAGATCGGCAAAGAGTACAAAGGTAAGGTTCAGGCAAAACACTTCGCGCGCATACTATTAGAGGATGTGGGGCTTGAACGGATCAAAAACCAAGTCAAACGGAATCTGAAGGGCCTCAAGGTAGCCACCCACTACGGCTGTCATTACCTCAAACCCTCTTACATCTATGAGGGCTTTGACGATCCTCAAGATGCCCAGACCTTAGAGGTTATCCTCGAGGCAGTGGGAGCCACTAACGTTCAGTATAGGCGAAAGAAGGATTGCTGCGGAGGACCTGTCCTGCTCTCGGATGAGCGGGTAGCCCTCAGCGTGGCCGAGGAGAAGCTCAAGCAGGTGCAGGATGTAGGAGCCGACTGTATGAATTTGGTCTGTCCTTTCTGCAGCTTAATGTTCGACGCCAACCAGAAGGGTATCGAGGGGAATTCCGGTAATGAATTCAATCTCCCGGTCCTCTATCTTCCGCAGATCATGGGTCTGGCTTTCGGGTTTAGTCGTAAGGAGCTCGGGCTCAACCTTAATTCGGTAAGCACAAAAGAGCTGGAGTCAGCCTTTGAGGAGTAAGTATGGTAAGAGATAGGCTAGCGTAATGAAAAGGTTCAGCTTACGTGATTCGGACCATGCGTTTGTACATGAGATCGAGTTATTTGACTTCATTGGGGGGTTTAGGGATTGTTACACCTGTGGCACTTGCACCGCAGGTTGTCCGGTGCACCGGGTGAATAAGGAGTATGACCCCCTTAAGATAATGAGGATGCTGGTACTGGGTTTCAGGGAGGAACTCTTGAAGGGTGATATGATTTGGCTCTGTTCCGACTGCTATACCTGCCAAGAGAACTGTCCCATGGAGGTTAGGATCACCGATATCATCAATCACCTTAAGAATCTTGCCACTCGTGAAAAGAATGTCCCCCTTGGCGTGAGCACTCAGAAGAAACTCCTCAAGGAGCAAGGCAAGATTTACATTATTGATGAGTTTGATAATAAGAAGAGGGCGAAGGCAGGCCTTCCTGCTCTTCCTGAATTGGCTGAGGCGGCCAAGACCTTACTTCAAAAAAGGGAATAGAAACCGAGGAGAAAACCCTAGCACTGGAGGTGCCCTGTGTCAGAGAAAAAGCTAGGTTCGATACTTGTTGCAGGGGGAGGTATTGCCGCTATGCAGGCTGCGCTTGATCTTGCAGACTCTGGCTACTACGTATATTTGGTGGAGCGATCACCCTCTATAGGTGGGGTGATGGCACAGCTGGATAAGACCTTCCCCACCAACGACTGCGCCATGTGAAT
>CP070657.1:1712425-1715553 GCA_020355085.1 Deltaproteobacteria bacterium | reverse complement strand
CTTCTGATTTAATTTCCACCCCCCTGTGTTGTTAGAGGTTTATTGAATTGAATTCATTAAGTGACTATTGATGGGTTAGTTGTTTGGTAACGTTCAAAAGTTGAGGCCTAAAGGGTTTTTGCTTAAATCGCAATCTCTTTCCATGGTTAACGTTAGCACCGAAAACCAAGAAGAAAGAGACCGTGATCCAACAAAAAAAATATACGACACTTCGGTTCAATTTGGCAATAAGCAAAGTGAGCCTGAATGAAGTCATCTGTATGCTAAATGCAACGTAGTCAAGTATATGTTTGACCCTTATCCATTTTCTCTAAGAGTCACGCGCAGGCCTAATCCCTCGCTTTTGCCCCATGCCAGGGGCAGACTAAAGATCATTGTTTTGTCCTCCGCATTTTTTCCTAGAAGTCGAATTGGGCACCAAAGCATGTAAGATTCGAACACATTCGAGCATACGGCCGTCAATTGTGCTATTACTTCGCACAGGATACAGGATATTGTTGTGTTATGATTCAGGGAGTGCTTGGCTTCTCCTTCTCCGATGCCAAAACCAAAAACTCCCCCTTACTGGCCGCTATTGTTGCCGCTGCATAGGCGCAGGTGATCACTATGTTTTTTTTCAAAGTGTAAGACACTGCTAAGACGGTAAGAAAACAAGATCTGGGAATCTTCAAGCATTCCAGTTGAAATCTACAAAAGCGTTCGATACTATCTAGTCAGCCACTTCGACAAGAAATTATTTCCGCATTAAAAACTTCTTGATTCTGTGTGACGGTGGAGGCAGGAACGGCGGCTCAGGCCAGCGAAAAGGACTATGATCGAAATGGCAGGCCCAAATTCTAAGACTGAGAAAGAGAGCGCTATACCTGGTGGGGCTTCTGCCCCCGTGGAGAAGATCGGCACTTTTGCCTCACTCCGTATCCCTAACTTCCGCCTCCTATTGACAGGAACCACCCTCTCGAATGCGGCCCAGTGGATTCAGCATGTCACCTTGAGCTGGCTTGTGTATGACCTGACGGGTTCGGGCACGATTTTAGGGACTATCAATTTGGTTCGGTCGGTAGCATTGCTGGGCATGATACCGATGGCCGGCGTCTTGATAGACCGCCTCAACCGCCGTAGTATTCTCCTGATAGAAAATGGCTGGCTGTTTTCAATAACCTCTGCACTCGGGCTTATGCTTATTCTAGGCCACTCCAATATCTCCTACCTCTTCGTCTTCACTTTCCTGGCTGGCATGGTCCACACCGTTGATTTTTCCCTCAGACAAGTTCTTGTCTTTGACCTTGTACCACGTTCCCTTACCCCCAATGGTGTAGCACTCGTCCAGACAGGCTGGAGTCTGATGCGTTCGTTTGGCCCTGGCATAGGAGGTCTGCTTATTTTGTGGTTTGGCCCTGGAGGTAACTTCCTCATCCAGGCGGGCGTCTATGTCCTCATTGCCATCACCATCATGCAAATCAGCTTTCCTATAAGAACATCGGGTGGCATTCAGGGGTTTTCGCTTGACAACATCCGGGAGGGCATTCGGTACATAATGAAGGAACCTACCACCAAAGCCTTTATGATGATGGGGTTGGTCCTTCCCCTGCTCATCATCCCGATATTTGTCATCCTGCCACCGATTTACGCCGTGGAGGTTTTTGGTGATGGATCAGGCAAGATTTTAGGATTCCTCATGGCATCTGTAGGCGTTGGCGGTATTGCCGGCGGCTTCGTTACCGCTTCTCTGGGCCATTTAGAGCGTAGAGGCCTCCTGCAGATTGCATCTCTTTTCCTGCTCAGTCTGTCGCTGATAGGCTTTGCCTTTAGCACAACGCTATTGATTTCTATTGCACTCTTGGCGTTTGCAGGGTTTTTTGAAATGATCTTCCTGACTACCAATCAGACCTTGATTCAACTCTCCATACCTGACAATTTACGGGGTCGAGTAACCAGTGTTGTCAACTTGAATATGGCACTGATGCCCCTGGGCGGTCTAATAGCTGGAATTGGCTCCGACCTGCTCGGAGGGCCAAAGATGATTACTATTATTCTCGCTGGTATTGCCGCCATCATCGCTTTTTTTATCCTGCTGTGCTCGCCGACCGTCCGCAACTACCGGCTGAGCAAAGCAATCGCGCCAGACTCTACAAGCACGCCGTCCCTAACAATCGAGGTAGTGTAACGATGATTACATTCACCATAGACATTATTGAGGTTGAAGGCGAAAAGGAACAGAGCGTGTTTGAGGTTGCTGTGGATAACAGGTTTGATATCCCTCATCTTTGCTATCACGAAGCGCTCAAGCCCTACGGCGCATGCCCTACCGAATATGCCAAGGTGACAAACGCAAAGCCACAGTCAAAATATGCTGATTAGGGCTAAAATCGCCACGCAATGGAGGTTACCGAGGCCGAAATGAGGCCTCTCCAAAATGATAGCCCAGTTTCCTTATACTGCCTGGCCAATTTGACCTATTCTCGAAGCCCCTCCTCTATGGTACTACCCCCCAACCAGAGTCAATCTTTGCTTTGAGATCGGACTGGCACTGCTAGGATTTCCTGTTATCGCATAATCTCCTTGGGGAGCTTTTCCGTGCGTAATAGCCATTACATACCGGCCGCCTTGATCCTTGATTCAAGATGAATTAGGGTGCTGGAAGCCACCTGGAATTATACGATATTTGTATCGCAATTAAGTAGATTGGCCTTGGCGGGAAGTCCTTGCGAAATCGCTTGGAGTGTCCAAATCGCTTAGTGCCGGTCCTCAATTCGGCCACCACAACATCTTGTAGTTCCCATAATCCGCTCTGAGGGTTAGCTTACTGCTATAAATCTATGCGACAGACTGGTGTCAAAAGGTTTCGATTACTATACGTAACATCTACAGGCTGGGTGCAACATTTCTAACTGAATCCTGGCATCCTTCCACCTTGTTGATTTTATCGAATGCGGGTTGAAACCTGCAATAATCTGCCCTGACAATTTTCTGCCATATTTCTGCCCCAAATAAATGTGTTTCTTATTTATCTATAGCTGATCTCTTGTAAACCTTAAATCACAACGGAGGATCAGCTATGATGTTTTAACGGTGTTCACCGTCATCTCTGAAGTTGGCCTGGATGTCACCAAGTGGCCTAAGGAGAACTG
>CP070657.1:1708702-1712325 GCA_020355085.1 Deltaproteobacteria bacterium | reverse complement strand
TGCTTGGCGCACCGTGTGATGGGGCAGACACCGCCGAAATAGTAAAGCATACAATCCCCACACCCTGTACAATTTTCCACCCAGTATCCCTGATCCCGGGTTTCGCCAATAAATTCCGTATTAAGAGCGGGAAGGATTGGAACATGAGAAAAGAGATCGGCTACTGCCTGGACCCCAGCTCCGCAGCCAAGGGATAGGACAGCCTCATAGTCATCGATGCACTCGTCCAAGGGTAGAATGAAATCCACAACGCACTGTCGTTCCAGCGTCTTCTCGTGGATGACGGGTGTTTTTCCTTCCATCTTGGCTGCCATGCGAAGGGCTGATGCCAGGATCGCGGTTTCTTTTTCTCCGCCTGCTGCACATTCTGCAACACAAGAGCCGCATCCAATCAGGAGGATTCTCGTGTACGGTTCAATCATCCGCCTGATCTCTTCAATGGGTTTCTGTTCAGCGGTAATCACAATGCATTTCCCCTTTTTCTGTGCTGTCCGCCCAGGTAGACTGAGGGCGTAACACAGGTGAATGTCCAAGCCGGGCAACGTCAGTCATGATGCCCTCAGCGAGGTTTGCAAGCGGTTTTGGGTCTTCTTTCGAATTCATCACGAAACCGACTCGTTCGTCTTCAAGTCCGACGGACCTGATGATCTCCCGAACCCATTGAGCCCTTTTTTCCGCCCTCAGGTTCCCTTCGAAGTAACGGCAGTCCCCTGCCGGGCAGGTGATAACAAAGGCCGCGTCCGCGAATTCCTCAAGGGCTCGGAGCAGGTGACGAGCCTCCAGCCTGCCGCCACAGGCCAGGGGGTAAAGGCGCAGAAATCCTCCAAATCGCTTCTCGAGAGAACGCCTCTCGTGCTCCCCGCTTCCAGGGGTATTGTGGCAGTAAAAGAGGGCCACGGTGAGTTCATCTCCAGTAAGTGTTGCCGTCATATATCGCTCCTAAAGCGCAAGCCAAAGATCTTCGCTTTTTTCGTCCAAAAAAATGCGGAAAAAAGGAGATGCTTTTCTGCTCTTTTTTCCGCCCCTTGGCCGCGTTGCTTCTTCGGAAAAAGCTTCCTCGGTTTTTCCTGGTATCAGCACGGATTCATGAAAATGATACTACTTTGAAGGGCAAAACTCGGGCCAGAATACTATATCTAATAATATCAATTAGTTGTTTAAAAATACCGGATTTGGTTCCCCATCAGAAACAACAATTCTGTAAGATTAATGGCATAGAGACAACGGTTTTGTATGAACGACTTGGTGCGAGCAGAGGGATCTTGAGCACAGCCCAATCGCGGCAGCCGATTTCGGTTTCATATGTCCGTTTTCGGATGCGGGAAAGCGGGAGAGCCCTACAATGACGGTTTTAGCGCGGATTTCATCTCTCTACCGCATCTTGTGCAGGTCGTCTGGTTGTTTCAAGAAAGATCTATTATTGGCTGAACGCTTCTTGCTCCATTCTGTTTGCCCTCGTTAAAACTAGGGCCTGCAACTCTTCAGCCAAGCGTTATTAAACGAATAGATGTGCCAAAAGCACGGGGCAGCATCGAAGTTGCTGTTACTTCACGATTTCAATTGGTAATCGTGTTGACCACCCTAATGAGCCTGGACTTGGGAATCTGAGTAATCTGTGATCATCCCGGCCAAGTAGGCGGTTCATGGCAGAACCGAGAAGAAGGAAAGCAGGAGGTGATTCGGGTTAAATATTTTTATGATATTCATCCCGAGAGCAAGGTGCTGAGCTGTTTCGCCCCCACGATTGTTGCTGCCCGAGAGAGGGTGTCTATCTTTGACGGAAACCCATAGAATGTGCTATCAACGATTTTCAGAAGCCGAGCAGAGACACTGAATACCATCGGCTAGTTGCCCAGGATGCTTTGGGATTTTCAGGTTTCGCTAACAGAGCCCAGGAGCCTCAGGAAGACTTTCAGGCTTTGAGGATAGTGCGGGTTTGGGTGCATGGGCAATTCGGCAAACTCCATGAATTCCGGGAGGACAGATTTGTGGGGTGCCGGGGACCGGTCGCACACTTTGAGAAAAAGTGAAAACGGCATGCCATCGCAAAAAGGCCCCTGGGTCGTGGAGTTCATTTGGATGAGGTGATAGGGAATTATCATACGATGAGCCGAATCAAATACCTGCTAGGCCCGATGCGCATACGGTTTCTCGCATTGACGCCGACTTCCGTATTTCTGGGTTTTGCTGGTGCTATCTGGACCTCCGGGAGGGTGGACTTCTGGTACCTTTTCCTGGTGCTGATCGGTGCCCTCTCCGCACATGTAAGCGTTAACGCATTCAATGAGTATTATGATTTCAAGAGCGGCCTAGATCTCAGAACTAGAATGACACCCTTCAGCGGTGGCAGCGGCACCTTGCCGCAAAGGCCCCAGGAAGCACGCCTTGCCCTGGTTACTGGGTTGACGGCATTTTGTGTCACGAGCCTGGTAGGGGTATTCTTCTTGTGTGTCAGGGGCCTGTTACTCTTGCCGTTGGCGGTTATTGGTCTTGTTGTCGTCTTCACCTACACCACATGGCTTACTCGGCGCCCTTTGTTATGTCTCATTGCCCCTGGCTTGGGCTTTGGTCAACTCATGGTAATGGGAACGGGGGTTGCCCTGACTGGTGGGTATTCATGGGCCACGTTCATTGCTTCACTTATCCCCTTTTTTCTGGTGAGCAACCTGTTGCTCTTGAATCAGTTTCCCGATGTTGATGCCGATCAAACGGTGGGAAGAAGACACTTTCCGATAACGGTGGGCAAACGGAACAGCGCTCTCATATACGGGACATTTCTTTTCTCGGCCTACGCTTGTATCGCAGCGGGAGTGTGGTGCACCTGTCTACCTCGCATGAGTCTCATCGGCCTTATCTCTGTTATCATCGCCGCACCAACATTTGTAGGGGTAGTTCGATATGCGGAAGACACGGAAAGGTTGATCCCTTATATGAGCATGAATGTAATCATAGTGCTTGGGACCCCCGTATTGGTAGGCATCGGTTTCCTGCTCGGATAGTCTGTGATGGCAAGCAATAAAGACCGTGAGCACCCTTTTGGGCCTGTAACTTGCTGGTTCGGGTATGATATATGGGAGACACCCGTGCGTGTGAGCCGGGGTCAAATCCTCACTATTGCCATTCTTAGAGAGCAGCCCGGCTCACTCCTAAGAGCCAAATGCGGGCTTAGCTGCTTTCAGTGCTATTGAATAAAAACCACATCTACATCTAACCCTTTAGGACGAGAGAGTTCCATAATCTGTTTTAAGACTTTTTCGTTTAGGTCCATATCGATAAGCCTTTGGTGAATTAGGGCTTCATAGGTCTCTGCTGCAGCTTTTGCCCTATAAACAGGGAACTTGTCTTGTGTAATTTTCAATTTCTTTGTCGGTAGTAGTCTAGGCTCTTGCATAGTGCTCCCAGTTCTCTCGACTATATTTCTGATATCAACGCATAGTCTGTTAACCTTCGCTATATCGACACTAGCCAGCTTTATTCTGATTTTCCATCTCTTGCCTCCCTGTGGCCATTGCAGCTCTTGCCATGAATGGGTTATGGCACGCAGCTTCTCGAATTCATCTTTCAGTTCTTCAACTTTTTCGTCACGAAGATCTTCGTGTGAACTCAAAACGATATTGTCTACC
>CP070657.1:1700912-1708602 GCA_020355085.1 Deltaproteobacteria bacterium | reverse complement strand
TAAAGGGCGGAAAAAGCGATGCTGGCGCCAGGTCCTCGCTCAGCCACACTGCGTCGTTGGCCGGAAACTACCCTATACTCAGGGCGGGCCTCAAGCAGGTTGGTTTTAAGGAGGCCGATGATTTTTTTGAAATGGTAGATATTGCCCGGTGCCTCGAAAAGGGGTTTGCTCGCAGGCCTGAGGGCCCGGGTAGGGTTGCAGTTTTGACTTATAGCGGAGCTTCTGGTATTGTAACTGCCGATCATTTACAGAAATATGGACTCAATCTTGCAACATTATCACCCGAGACGACGAAACGCTTGCAAGAGAAATTGCCCCCCTGGATGCCGGTCAACAACCCCGTGGATTATTGGCCTGCCATCGAAAAGCATGGTGTCCTGGAGGCCCTGAAAGAAGGGCTTTCTGCTCTACATGCCGATCGCGGAGTAGATGGGGTGATTGTTCACCTTTTTGCTGGAGTTGGTCACTGGGCGCTTGACCTCTTACAGATAATGGACGGCATTAAGAACCGGAAGAAGCCGGTTCTCGTATGGATCGCAGGCCTCAAAGATGAAGCAGAGCACATAAAGAGGAGAATGGAGAGCGCCGGTTGGCCGGTGTTCGATGAGATTCAGCGCTTGGCCAAGGTAATGTCCGCTCTCCTATAATAACTACAAAGCTGTTTCATGGGCTGTGTATTCGATCAAAAGCTGGCCATGCTTTACGGGGCATGGGAGAAATCCCCAGAGGGACTATTAGTCGACCGCTTAAGCACTGAGTTGATAATCCACTTGCTCAGACCTCAGCGGGGAGAGAGAATTCTGGATGTTGGCTGTGGTTCGGGAAATCATCTACTCCTCTTTCACCGATTAGGACTCGATGTGACCGGCCTGGATGCCTCTCCCTATATGTTGGATATCGCGCGGTCAAGATTGGGCAATAAGGTAACCCTTAAGATGGGGAGGGCTGAGGATCTCCCGTTTGAGGATAATGAATTCGATGCTGCCTCACTGATCATTACCTTGGAGTTTCTCGATGATCCCCTCGCAGCACTCAAGGAGGTCGGCAGGGTAACGAAGCACAGGGTTTTTGTGGGAGTCCTCAATGGACTCTCGCCGGGCTGTTTTGGTAGAAAGTGTTTCGCAGTATTCCGGGATTCTATCTTTGGGCAGATGCAATTGCTCACCTTATGGAGTTTAAGGGGCTGCGTGAAAAAGGCATGTGGTAATGTTCCTATGGAATGGGCGAGTGTATCAGTAGGGCCATCCTCCTTAAGAAGATATGGCGGGCGGCCTGAACGGGCACCAGTAATGCAATCATCTCCGTTTGGCACGTTTCTTGGCCTTACCTTTGAATTGGCCTATACCCTAAGAACTGAAAACCTCCCTGTGAAGCAGCGACTAAAACGAGGAGCAGAATCCCCGGTTGGGAGTTCCGGTTTTCAGGTTTAATGGCTTTTACCCCTTGACACATCCTGGTTGAAGAATTACTCGTTATGAAGGAGTAATTGCTCTAAAGGCTTAGTGCGAGAGTGGCGGAACTGGCAGACGCACTGGACTTAGGATCCAGCCCGCTTCGTCGGATAGGGGTTCGAGTCCCCTCTCTCGCACCAGCCAAGATGCTATAACAGACTCCTCGGGGTCATACGATTTTCGACCATAGGAGTGCTGCATTAAGGGAATATTGGAAGTAGAGTTTTAGACGATCTAACCCCTTTGACGTACCTCCTTCAGTGCCTGGTACTCTGGTTTTCCAGCATTCCAAGTGAATCTGAGCAATCCGCCTGTGAGGGCGGCGAAAAGGCTATCGTTTTCACCCCTAGGTCGGTTTATGGAGCGATCGGATCTTGAGGGTGGTTGGCTGAAAAAAGGATCCCTATTCTCAAAGACTCTTAAGGGGTTATTCCGTGAAATGGGTTGCTATCAATTGAGAGATTCTTGACTCTTCTTGTCCGGTGAGCAAGCATGGAAATGAATATCGAGGAAATCAATCAGGTAAAAAGGCGCATTGATGTTGAAATCGATGCGGAAGAGGTAACTAGAAAACTGGATCAGGCTTACCAAAAGCTTTCCAAGAAGGCCAAGGTGAAAGGCTTCAGGCCCGGCAAGGTTCCGCGAAGGATACTTGAGCAATATTACTCCCAACAGGTGTTATCCGATGTAAAGAGCGACCTCATTGAGGAATCCTTCTCACAGGTACTAGAAAAGAGCAACCTGTATCCACTGGGAAAGCCCTCCTTGGAAGATGGTGTCATGAAACCAGGTGAGAGCTTTAAGTATACCATTGTCATGGAGGTAAAACCGGATTTCGAGCTGAAGGACTATATGGGAATCTCCGTTGAGAAAGAAATCGTAAATGTTTCGGAGGATGATGTCGATAAGAGGCTTGAGGAGATACGGGAAGCCCATGCTGACCTCAATCCTATTACTACAGACAGAAAAATTAGAGACGGTGACTATGTCATTATTGACTTAGAGGCCTTTTGGAACAACAAACCCCTAAAAGATCTCAATGCTCAGGATGTTTTGATACAGGTTGGTAGCGGGAATTTCTATCCTGAAATTGAATCAGGTCTCCTCGGTCTGAAGAAAGGATCGGGCAAGGATATAGCTGTCGCTTTCAAAGAAGACTTCCACGACACGAGACTGGCTGGCAAGGATGTGGTTTTTTCTATACACATCAAAGACATTAAAGAAAAAGAACTACCCAAGCTGAACAACCAATTCGCAAAGGGTTTAGGAGGCGATATTAAGTCCCTTGCCGGCCTAAGAAAGAAGGTCAAGGAAGAACTCTTCGCGCAAGAAGAAAGGAGAGTGGAAAGAGAACTCAAAAAGCGGCTTCTCAAGAAGATAACCGATTCCGTAGACTTCGAGCTTCCACAGGTGGCGGTTGAAGGAGAAATTGAACGATCCGTGGCCATGTTAAAGCAAAATCTCATGCTGAGAGGAGCTCGGTTCGAATCGACCGGTCTTTCCGAGGAGAAAATGAGGGAGGATTTAAGGGAAAGCGCTGAACAAAAGGTTAAGGAAAATCTTGTCTTAGGTAAGATTGCCGATCTGGAAAATATCGATCTCGATGAAGATACCATACGGGAGGGCTTCAAGAACCTCGCAGCCCAAACGGGGAGGGATATGGCTCAGCTTCGAAGATATTACGAAGAAAACCACTTGATGGATTCATTCCGGAATCAGCTCCTCGTTGAAAAGATATTGAATCATTGCGTTCAAGGTGCTACTATTACTCAGGTAGAGCGGATATCCGAGAAGAGCCACGAAGAAAGGAAGGACACGTAGGCACATGTTAATACCGATTGTCGTGGAACAAACCTCGAGGGGTGAGAGAGCATATGACATTTACTCACGCCTGCTAAAAGATAGAATCATATTCATGGGCGAACAGGTTACCGATGACATGGCAAATATTATTATCGCCCAGTTTTTGTTTCTGGAATCTGAAGACCCGGATAAGGATATCAATCTGTATATCAACTCTCCTGGGGGCTCCATTACTGCCGGCCTCGCCATTTATGATACGATGCAATACGTGAAGCCTGACATTACCACCATCTGCACCGGACAGGCCAGTAGTATGGCTGCGCTGCTGCTAGCAGCTGGGGCAAAGGATAAACGATTTGCCCTTCCCCACTCCAGAATTATTATACATCAGCCCATGGGAGCCACGCAGGGACAAGCTACCGATATCGATATCCAGGCCAAAGAGATCATGAGGCTCAAACAGGCAATCAATGAGCTTTTTGCACTCCACACAAACCAGGAAATAAAGAAGATAAGAAATGATACGGAGCGGGATTTCTTCATGAGCGGCCAAGAGGCATTGGAGTATGGCATCGTAGATAGAGTGATTACCAGACGGGAAATGGTTAGTTTGGAGGAAAATAAGGGGAGTAAAGCCTAATGACTAGAAAAGAAAACTCGTCAGGGGAGCTCGTTTGCTCCTTTTGTGGTAAGAGCCAAGATGAGGTAAAAAAGCTGATCGCTGGGCCCTCGGTTTATATCTGCGATGAGTGCGTTTCCCTTTGTAACGAAATCATCCAAGAAGAATACGAACAGAAGGAAAAGGATAGAGAGGGGGGTTTTCTCCTCAAGCCGCAAGAGATAAAGCAGAAGCTCGATCAATACGTCATTGAGCAGGAAAGGGCCAAGAAGGTCCTTTCGGTAGCAGTGCATAACCACTACAAGAGGATTGGTGCGAACCTTGATAATGATGATGTTGAGATTGATAAAAGCAACATACTGCTAATCGGTCCCACGGGTTCTGGAAAAACACTGCTGGCCCAAACGTTGGCGCGGATACTCGACGTTCCGTTTACCATAGCCGATGCTACCAATTTGACTGAGGCGGGTTACGTAGGCGAGGATGTTGAGAGCATCATCCTCAGCCTCGTTCAAATGGCAGATTACGATATCGAAAAGGCATCGAGAGGCATCGTGTATATTGACGAGATAGACAAAATCGCCAAGAAGACCGATAGCCCCTCAATTACCAGAGATGTTTCCGGCGAGGGTGTCCAGCAGGCTCTTCTTAAGATATTAGAAGGCACTGTTGCCAATATCCCCCCAAAAGGCGGCCGAAAACACCCGCAACAGGATTTTCTCAAGGTGGACACGAGGAACATCCTCTTTGTTTGCGGAGGCACCTTCAACGGCCTTGAAAAGATAATCAGATCCAGGATTGGGGCCAAGGTCATGGGGTTTGAGGCAGATATTAGGGGACAAGGTGAACTGGACCTTGAGAAAACGCTGGCCTTGGTTCAACCAGAAGATCTCCTCAAGTTTGGTTTAATACCGGAATTCATAGGCCGACTCCCCGTCATAGCATCGCTCGGCGAGTTGAGCCTGGATGCCTTGGTGAGGATCTTGACGGAGCCAAAGAACGCCCTCGTCCGACAGTATGAAAAGCTCTTTGAGTTCGAAGACGTAAAGCTCAAGTTCAGCAAAGATGCTTTACGGGCCATTGCCAAAGACGCGATCGACCGAAAATCCGGTGCAAGAGGGCTGCGGGCCATCCTTGAAAAGGTCATGCTTGATATCATGTACGATCTCCCCTCCAGATCGGGAGTGGCCGAATGCGTCATAGGCGAAGAGGTTATTATCAATAATGACGCTCCTCTCCTGTTGTATGAAAACCAGATAGAATATGCATAACAGGTATCTCTATGTTCAAGAAAAACTCCTTAGATAGTGTGTCAGTTCAAACGAGAAAGCAGGTTCCGTTGCTTCCGCTCAGGGATATCGTGGTATTTCCTGGTATGGTAGTCCCGTTGTTTGTGGGCAGGGAAAAATCCGTTGATGCGCTGAAATTCGCTCTGTCTCAGGAAAAGGAAATTTTTCTGGCCACCCAGAAAAACGCCAAGGTAGATGAGCCGAGCCTCAGGGATATATATGCTTGTGGCACCCTTGCCACTGTTCTCCAGCTTCTGAAGATGCCCGATGGAACTGTAAAGACCTTGGTGGAGGCGAAAACCAGGGCCAAAATCACTAATTATCTCCCCGAGACCGGCTTTTTTATGGTTGAGGTGGAAAAAATCCAAGAACATTACGAACCCAGCGCAAGAGTTGAGGCCCTTATCAGAAGCATCCAATCCTCCTTTGAATCGTATGCTAAGGTGAACGAAAAGGTTGGTGAGGATATAGCCGAAGCCGTTGCTACCGTATCCGACCCCTTTCAGTTGACCTACACCGTGGCAGGTCATCTATCGTCAAAGGCAAAGGAAAAACAGGCCTTGCTGGAGATGGAAGACGCCGAAAGGATGCTCGAAACATTATATAAGACATTGATCGCGGAGATCGATATTCTCAAGCTCGAAGAGAACTTGAGGGAGCGGGTCAAAAAGCAGATGGAGAAGACCCAAAAGAATTACTATCTTAACGAGCAGATGCGGGCCATACAGAAGGAAATGGGCGCCCAAGATGATTTTGCCAGCGAACTGAAGGATCTCGAGAAAAAAATAAAGAACAAGAATCTGCCTAAGGATGCTGCAGCAAAGGTACGGCATGAATTCAAGAAACTGAAAATGATGACGCCCATGTCTGCAGAGGCCACCGTGGTGCGGAATTACATCGACTGGATCTTGTCTCTGCCATGGCTCACCAAGACCAAGGACAAACTCAATATTGACGAGGCAGAAGCCATACTCGAAGAAGATCACTATGGCCTCTCCAAACCGAAGGAAAGAATTCTGGAGTACCTAGCCGTTCAAAATTTGACCAAGAAGATCAAAGGCCCCATTCTTTGTTTTGTCGGTCCACCAGGTGTTGGAAAGACCTCCCTGGCCAAATCCGTGGCCCGGGCCTTGGGCAGGAATTTCATCAGGGTCTCTCTGGGCGGAGTAAGGGACGAGGCTGAGATTAGAGGACATAGAAGAACCTATATTGGGGCTATGCCCGGAAAGATCATCCAGTATCTCAAGCGAGCGAAATCTAACAACCCGGTCTTTTGTCTGGATGAAGTTGACAAGATGAGTACTGATTTCAGGGGTGATCCATCGGCTGCTCTTCTAGAGGTGCTTGACCCAGAACAGAACTATGCATTTAACGACCATTATCTCGATCTGGATTACAATCTCTCAGAGGTTCTCTTTATTACCACAGCCAATGACCTCATTGGTATACCGCCGGCCCTGCAAGACAGAATGGAGGTCATTCGGCTTCCCGGCTACACGGAACTCGAGAAGTTGCATATTGCAAAGAGATTCCTCATAAAGAAACAGACTCAGCAAAACGGCCTTTCAGATGATAATATCACCTTCTCCGATCAGGCTATCCTCGGCATTACTCGGCATTACACCAAGGAAGCTGGTGTTCGAAATCTTGAAAGGGAAATAGCAGCTGTATGCCGAAAGGTGGCCAAAGAGGTGGCGAGAAAAGGTAAATCCACGAGGGTCCGAATTACGGCGAATTCCATTCATCGTTACCTTGGTGTGGAGAAATTTGACTTCGGCAAGACCGAAGAGCAAGATCAGATCGGTCTGGCGACAGGCTTGGCATGGACAAGTGTTGGCGGCGAATTGCTTCAGATAGAGGCCACTGTTATGCCTGGAAAGGGCAATCTGGACTTGACCGGTACCCTTGGAGATATAATGAAGGAATCGGCTAAGGCTGCCTTAAGTTATGTTCGTTCGCGGGCAAGAAGGCTTAGCCTTCCGGATGACTTCTATGAAAACGTTGACATCCACGTGCATGTACCTGAAGGTGCTACACCGAAAGATGGACCTTCAGCAGGCATCACGGTAGCTACGGCGATTGCCTCAGCCCTGTTAAGAAAGCCCATTAGGAAAAACCTGGCCATGACCGGCGAAATAACCTTGAGGGGCAGAATTCTCTCGATCGGGGGACTCAAAGAAAAGATAATAGCCGCCCATAGGACAGGCATAGCGCGGGTTCTCATACCCAAAGAAAACATGAAGGATATAGAAGAAATTCCCCAGAAGGTGCTCAAGAAGGTCGAGTTGGTACCAGTGGACCATATGGATTCGGTTCTCAAGGAGGCCTTCATTTTAGAGGAAGGGGAAGAGCTTTTTCTCTCGGAGGACGCCTTCGAGCCGTTCGCTTTGCCGAAAGGAGAGATACCAAAAGGAGAAACGGAACCTACCGTTACCGCACACTAATTATGGGCGGGTAGCTCAGTGGGAGAGCATCGGCCTTACAAGCCGGGGGTCACAGGTTCAAATCCTGTTCCGCCTACCATGGGG
>CP070657.1:1694346-1700812 GCA_020355085.1 Deltaproteobacteria bacterium | reverse complement strand
GTGGACTATTCTCGGACGGGGGTTCGACTCCCCCCGCCTCCACCATTCGATGCGCCCCTCGTTTTCCTCGGGGCTCACTCATGGCAAGCCAGACAGATTAATGCTTAGGTGTCGGGAAACACCTGTCCAAGCATCGAATGGTGTCCTGAGTAAGCGAACCAGGCGAGCGCATCGAAGGGCACCAGAATAGACTGGCCTATCAATACGCTCATTTCTATCCTTTCTAAATCCCAAACAATCTATTGCAACTTCTTAGGAAATGAAAACAAGAATAGACTACTGGGTTTACATCATCCGGTGCGCCGATGGGAGTTACTATATTGGCTCCACCCGGGATTTAGAAAAACGTCTCCGGGCTCATGAAGAAGGTAGAGCCGCGGCGTACACTGCTCGACGAAGGCCGCTTTATCTGGCTTTTTCCGAAAGACATGACACCATGGAGGCCGCACGTCGGCGTGAACTTCAAATCAAGAGGTGGACACGCAAAAAGAAGGAAGCCTTGATTAGCGGGAATGCGGAAGGCCTAAAATCTATGGACAGGAAGCGATTCTACTGAGCGTAAAAGCCATTAAGGCAGGGCCTTTGCAGAGAAAAGGCTTTGGGGATAGCTAGTGAGCTCTTCAGGATTGCCGTCAACAATCCATGGGTTCTACTTCCTTGTAACGATTTGCCCGTTTTCTAGTTTTCGCACACTCTTGATGAGCGCCCCTTTCTTATGCAAGAGGAAGACGTCACCCACGTCATTTCTTGATCATTTGGTCCCCAATATAATAGAATGCCTCTCATGCCAGAACTCGCTTTAAAGTTGCTGGCTCTTTTCGATTAACAGTGTTAAAACCTCACAGAAAGAGTAGCTCTTCTAGCATTGCTTGCTTTCTTTGCCCAACCAAAGCCTGCAGGCGTTTGAAGACAACCTAGATGGAACAAGGGCAGCTTTAGATTCATGCTTCCCAGGCAAATTTTTTGGATTTGGTGAACAGTTCCATGACATACTGGTCGGTCTAGCAGACCGCAAGCACTTGTCGGAATTATACAAACAGCTCAGGCTTCTCATGTTGCGCTATAGAAGTCAAAGTGTTAAATCCATAGAGGCAGGAGGGGTATCTTTTGGATTGGGCGCGGTCACGCCGGCTTTTAAAGGTCACCTCCGGATTTTTGATTGCCCGAAAAACGGGGATATGAAGGGTATTGAATCCGCATTGGTGGAGCATCTGGACTACGCTAAACAAGACATTCAGAGCCATGTCTTTAGAACAAACCAACCTGTAACCCATTGAAAGCACAGCAAGCGGATTCACGAATAAAGGAGTACGCATGGCAGCAAAAGAAATACGGCTTCACGGGAGGGCTGGTCAAGGCGCGCGTATGGCAGCTGAAATCCTGGCATCGGCCCTTGTCCTCGAAGGAAAGCATGCATCGGCGTTTCCCATGTTCGGGGCAGAGAGACGAGGCGCCCCGATTACTGCGTTTCTTCGTTTTGACGACAAGCCCGTACGGTTCACAACTCAGATATACGAGCCTGACTGTCTGGTAGTCTTAGACCCAGCCCAGCTAAAGCCGGCCACCTTCACTGGGTTAAAACCGAAGGGCATCCTTGTTTTAAACACCTCCAAACCAATAGCTGAGAGAATGCACCCCAACGTAGCGGTGCTTGGCTTTACCGATGCGACGGCTATCGCACTCGAGGAAATCGGCAGGCCAATCGTCAATACCTGCATGCTCGGTGTCTTTGCCAAGACGACCGGGTGGACAAGCCTGGACTTTATCCTGCCGAGTTTGGAAGAGCACTTTAGCGGTTCGTTGCTGGAGAAGAACGCGAGTGCGGTACGCAGGGGATTTACCACAACACAGGTCCTTAATTTTGAGGGTAACTAAATGGTGAAATTCAGAACTGCCCATGAGGGACCATGGGCAGACCCAAGAACGCTGTGTACGCTCAGTACGGGCGAATGGAGGTACCAAAGACCGATAACTACCACTGAGAAGTGCTGCCAGTGCGGCTGGTGCTTCATTTACTGCCCCACGGGATGTATTGAAGATAAAGGAAGCTATTTTGCTGCCAATCTCGACTACTGCAAGGGCTGTAGTATCTGCGCCCGCGTATGCCCTGTTGATGCAATCAAAATGGTGAAAGAAGAGGTATAGGACGTGCCCAAGATCAAAGCCGAAACAAAGGTCCTGGAAGGCAATGCCGCGGTAGCCTATGCGGCTACCTTGTGCCGGCCCGATGTGGTTGCCGCGTTTCCCATCACACCGGCCACTTCAGTCCTGGAGAAGCTGTATGACTTTAGTGCCAAAGGGTTTCTGGATGCAGAGATGGTAGAGGTCGAAGGGGAGAACTCGGCGATGAGCACGCTGATTGGCGCAACCTCTGCCGGTGCACGGGCCTTTACCGCCACCTCCTCCATGGGGCTGGTATTTATGTATGACGCCTATCTCTGGGCAGCCGGAAGCCGCCTGCCGATCGTCATGCCCATAGCCTTGCGGGAGCAGCCTGCCCCGTTGGTTCTGGCGGCAGGAGAATCGGATAGTTTCTACGTGAAGGACGGCGGCTGGATACAGATCCATGTTGAGACCTGCCAGGAGATCCTGGATACGATCATCATGGCGTACCGACTGGCTGAGGACGAAAACGTCCTGCTCCCGGTGAACGTGTGTTACCTCGGCTTCTATCTTTCCTACCTCTCCCAACGGGTAGACATTCCGGATCAGGAGGACGTCGACACCTTCTTAGCCCCGCTTAAGCAGATGAAGCGGACCACGTTATGTTTGGAAGAGCCCCTCACCTTTCCCGCCGAACTAAACCCCGCTGATCCGCTGTTCATGGAATACCGTTACAAACACTGTGCTGCCATGGAACGGGCTAAGACCATATGGGATCTTATCGATACGCAGTTCGCGGAATCATTTGGTCGCAGCTACGGCGGGCAGATCGAGGAGTATAGAGCTGAGGATGCTGATATCGTGCTCCTCACCATGGGCAGTGCAACGGGCACCGCCCGAGAGGTCATTGATAGCAAACGAGCCGAAGGCGTGCGGGTAGGACTTATCAAGATCAGGATGTTTCGACCATTCCCCAGAGAGCGGCTGATCACAGCGCTCAGCGGGAAAAAGGCCGTTGGGGTCATTGACCGGCATCCCGTGTTTGGCTGGGGGTGCGGTCACCTCTTTTTTGAACTGAAGGCACTCCAAAACGATCTGGAAACCCGGATCCCTATGGTAGATTTCCTGGTTGGCGCCGGCGGCGCTGATATAACCGTCGAACATATGGAACGAGCGATAGATATCACCCGTGATGCGGCTCAGGGTAAACCGGTTAAAGAAACTACTTGGCTGGCCTTGGAATAGGCGAGGAGAAGAGGGCGTATGGCCACGCGAAAGCATCTCATAATCGGCGCTGGGAGTGCTGCTCTGGCGGCAGCACGGGAGATCCGCAGTGTATCCCAAGACGATGAGATTGTATTGATAACCAGAGAAGACGTTCCCCCGTACTATGTAGCAGTTTTGCCCTACCTCATATCGGGCAGAATGCAAGAGTCGGATCTCTGGCTGTTAGACGATGATCAGGTGCGCGAGTTGCAACTCTCCCTGGTGAGGGGGAAGGAAGTTACCTCGGTGAACCCCGACAAGAAGCGGATTACGTATGCTGGAGGAGAGCAAGAGAGCTATGATACCCTGCTCATCGCCTCGGGTTCACACCCGCTCAAGCCGGATATAAAAGGGCTCGATGAAGTTGGTTTTCTGCCCTTTCACACCCTCGCTGATCTGAGACGTTTGCAGGGCCAGCTGAACGGCAAGAAGGATATCGCGATCTATGGTGGCGGCCTGGTGGCGATAGAGCTGGCCGTCGCGTTACGAGAAGCCGGCTACCGAGTTACGGTCATCGTGCGAAGCAGGATCCTGAGACGATACTTTGACCCGGAGGCTGCCACTATCATAAAAGACATACTCGTCAGTAACGGTGTTCAGATCCATGAAGGATGCACGATAGAAGCGCTCAAAGAAAACAAGGCCACCGTTGAAGTAGCGCTCTCTAACGCTACGACCCTCACGACAGAGGCCATCGCTGTGTGTCTCGGGGTAAAGCCTTCCCTTTCGTTTCTCAGTGACACCGGCATTGCATGTAGTGACGGCGTGCTCGTTGACCGGGGCATGAGGACCAATAGGGCCGATGTATACGCTGCCGGTGATGCTGCTGAGGCACCTGACTTCTTCACGGGCACTCCTGGTTTGAGCCCCATCCTGCCGAGCGCCATCGGTCAGGGCAAGGTTGCCGGCCGCAATATGGCTGGTGAGGAAGCGACCTATGAAGGGTGGATACCGATGAACATCTTACACTTCTTCGGGCAGCGGGCCGTATCGGTTGGCATTATGGAAAATGGTGATACGCGGGTACTTCAGGCTACTGATAAAAAGGGAAGGGGCTTCAAGAAATTGGTGTTCCAGGGCGATAGCCTGGTTGGCGCTTCCTTCTTGGGTGTTGACGTCTTCCCGGGGGTTTTTCACTACCTTATCAGCAACAACGTAAACATCGGACCCCATGCAGAGCTCCTGTTTGAGAAACCGAAAGAGACCAGCTGTTGGTTGATGCTCAAAACTGAGAAAGAAGAGGCCATGTCTTTGGAAGAGTAGGAGGAATTGGGTGCGAAGCTTCTATGATGTATTACAGGTAACATATAACAGGTGCCCGCCGGATTGTTCGGCGTGTGAGCTTACGTGCGTCAGGCAACGATCAGGTGCGGAAGCATGTTCGGGAATAACCGCAATCCACCTTCCTGAGGTCGGGTTCCATACTCCCCTGCGGTGCAATCAGTGTAGCGACCCTGCATGCCTCGCCATATGCCCCACCGGGGCGATAACCAAGAGCAAAGACGACGGTATTGTAAAGATCAATGAGGTGACGTGTATTGGGTGCGGCCTCTGCACCCTGGCCTGCCCTTACGGCGGGGTGAACTACAATTTCGATACACAGAAGGCCTTCAAGTGTGACCTGTGTGACGGCGAACCGAAGTGCATTGATCCCTGTCCTGAAGGTCTGCTTTCCTTGCTCAAAAGCCGGGATGTCATGCGCTACGTGTGCGCTGAGGACGCATTCAGTCAAGGAGTTCCGAATTGTCTGGGGTGTCCGGTAGAGCTATCACTGCGGTTCACCCTGAAGGTCTTGGGGCAGGATACCTTCATGTTTGCCAGTCAAGGCTGCAGCATTTTCCTGATGCGCGGGGCGAGCTTGCAGGCTATCTCCAAAGCGCCTACCACCATATGCATGATGACCAACGTCGCTTCTACCATGACCGGGGTGAAGCGTTATTACCGGCACCTGGGACAGGATGTAAAGTGTGTTGCCTTTGTCGGGGACGGGGCTACCGTGGACATCGGTTTGCAACCCCTCTCCGGTGCCGCTGAACGGGGTGAAAACCTCATCTATATCTGCTGCGATAACGAAGGCTACCAGGCAACCGGTAACCAGAGAAGTGGCAGCACCTCGTTTATGGGCAAGACAGCAACTTCCCCTGTGGGAGGTACATGGCGCGGCAAGCCACAGCCGCCCAAGTATATGCCGCTTATCATGGCTTCCCACAACATACCCTATGTGGCCACTGCCACGATCTCCCACCCAGAGGACTATGCCCGTAAATTAACCAAGGCCCTGGCAGTGAAAGATGGGCTGTCGTATATTCATCTCTTCTCTCCCTGTCCCACTGGTTGGCGGGCCAGAACCGAGGATACCATTGATATCTGCCGCCTGGCAGTGGAAACCAACTATTGGCCTTTGTGGGAGGCAGAGCGTTCCCGATTCAGGTTTACCTATCAGGTGGATCGACCCAAGCCTATCGGGGAATTCACCAAGCTGATGGGCAGGTTTTCTCATCTGGACGAGGAAGGACAAAGGGAGCTTCAGAGACTCGTCAATGAGCGGTTCAATCAGATTGAAGCTTTAACTCGAATGAACGAAGACGAACAGCAGGCAGGTAAGGCAAGGTAATCAAGTCAAGGGTGTCCTATCTTTTCCTTCAAAATTTTGAAGGGCTTCCAGCGTGGATTCCAGCCTCGGCTGACGTCTAAAAAGCATCATAACGGCAAGTGCGGGCACACGGCCGGTCCCAAGCCCTGGAAACATAAGGTCTATATTTCCTTATGCCGGTTTTTTGATCTGCATACACACTGCATGAATCCCCGTCCCGTGGTCCCCCTTCTTGTAAGAACAGTCAGTAAGGAAACAGAGCCAAACACCGCCTTCGGAAAGCTCGGGCAATTAGGGAGCCGCTTTTTAAAAATCAAATTTTGAACGTAATTCATTTTATCGCGCTTCAGCATGAAATAAAGCATATATCTCGGAATGACAAGAATTATAAGCATTATTCGATAAGACAGAGCTGTAAAATATAGATAAAAAACACTTGACATCTCTTGCAAAACTTATGATATTGAATTAGGTTCAATTGCGATAGAAGGTGGAGAGGCAGGG
>CP070657.1:1691506-1694246 GCA_020355085.1 Deltaproteobacteria bacterium | reverse complement strand
GGATGCCCCGCGCGGAAGCACGGGGAGCAATGGCGACATGCGACCGCGCCGTACCCCGTAGGGGGAAGTCGGGTTGGCTTCGGCGCAGTTCCGCTCGCCTTTCGAACAGATACCCCGCGCGGAAGCACGGGGAGCTTTACTTTAGTCGCTGTAGCGGGGTAGCCTGCTCTAGCTCATGTCACATGTCAAGCCCTGACACCGTTTCTTCATAAAGGTGTTCTCAGGGTCGATTTTACTTGACTTCAAAAAGCTTTTGTCGTTGCATAAACTAAAGGTCTACTTTTCAATCTTTTGACCTCATTTTGGTGCTTACTTCATGAGAAAATGTTTCAAAGTCTGCAATTCTCGCTCCCGATAGGGGGTTGTCTGTTCTGTTGGGGGCATAGATTCATATCAGATATTTTGCTGAGCTCGACGTCATTTTGAGCTGAGGCAGTCCGTAGAACAAGTCTTATCTCTCCCAGTGCAAAACATGAATACCTCTTGAAACTGTCCTTTCCTCGAATGATGCTGCCCATTATTTCGTCCTAGCAGTGGGGTAGAGGTCCTGTAACTATCGCCTCACCCATAGAAAATATCTGCAATCTATCGGGAATTGTAAGGGCACCAAGTTCACCTTTCAAGGTGGGCATGTAAGATGAATTTGCAGAGGTAAGCGAGCGTAAAGGAGTCGTTCTAAACCCCGTTTTCCAACATAACGTTAGTTGTCGGTAAACCCAGGAAAAGGAAAATGGAATCGAAAAAAATGAGAATACTTTCGAAGGTCTTCTTGATGGCGATGGTACTTATTCTGCTACCCATGGCAGGCCAGGCCCAAGAAGCCTTGTTGGAAGATCTATTTAGCCAAGTTTTCGAGCTTTACGGTCAAGGGCGATTTTCAGAGGCGACTGATAGAGCTAAAGAAGCGGTGAAAGTCGCAGAAGATACATTCGGTCAGGACCATACCAATGTGGCGATATCCTTGAACAACCTAGCATATCTTTATGATTGTCAGGGTGAATATGCTCAATCCGGGCCCCTTTACAAGAGGGCACTGGCAATACTGGAGAAAGCCCTCGGGCCAGACCATTTCAGGGTTGGCCTAGTGTTGAGTAATATGGCAGAGCGTTGCAGGAAGATGGGAAAGAAAGATGAAGCAGAGAGGCTGAAAGCGCGAGCTGCAAAGATTCGAGCTAACCGTTAGAACCCTTCGCCTCTGGAGATTCTTTATGGGGCAATCCAATGCTAAGGATGGGGAGAGTGTATTTTAAAGGCAGGTCAGGCAGAATATACAACTTTCTGGTCTATCCGCGGGGCACCAGTTTCAAAAAGGGCCTTGGAGCCGCTTACTGCGTGACAAATCGGTACCTGAAGAAGGATAGGAGCTATGTTCATGGTGCGATTCACGTCGGGCAAACAGCGGATCTCTCAGCTGAATTCGACGATCACCCCAAGCAATCATGTTTTGGCAAATACGGAGGTAATTGTGTTTGTATCCGCGAAGAGCCAGATGGAGATACCAGAGCACAAGTTGTGCAGGATTTAATCGATAATTACGACCCACCATGCAACAAAGGAAAAGAACACGAGTAGTGGCGCACCCCGGGAGAGAGAAAGCGAAAAAGCATGAGTCATCGCTAAAGAGTCGCAACAGTTAAGAAACATTTCAAACAAGGATAGGGCACCTGTGGAATTCGAAGAAATGGCCATTGAGGCGTCAGTTAGTTTTCTTTCCCTGTTCAAGGCGGTTGGCCGCGTTCAGCTCAATAAGAGGGAGAGCGATCCATGAGCCAGTTAATGACATTCTCTGAGATGCAGAAAAGGTATCAAGAACGAGAGGACCCCTTTGATCTGACGATCGAGAAGTGGGTTCGTATCCAGATGTTCATTAACACTGCCTCCACCCTCAGTGATTTTCAACAGCTATACCAGGCAGCTAACCTAGCGGTGCCGTTCTGCTTCGAGTACCAAATAAAGGCGTGTTCGGGCTGCCCGTTAGAAGAGATATGTGGCCGGGGCAGAGGGGAGAAACTTCTGAAAGTTATGAAGCGTATCCAGACACATGTTTGGGCTATTTTAGCAGGAAATACGCTCCCTAAAGAGCCACTCATCTCAGAGATAGATGGGCTATTAACGGAATTAAAAATGCTCAAACGAGAATCCGAAGACCTAAAGCAGTAAAAAATCGGAAAGTCGCCAAGATTTCTAACCGGACTACACAGTCTCAGCCAACGGCGGGAATTGACGAATTGCGGAGGAATTAATCATCTATCTTTTGAAGATGAGAAACGGCGATTTCGCCAGATCCCCATATGTTGTGCTGAGCAGCGATGGGAAAATTCTCGGCAGTTCTTGCCAAAATCTTCTACTCGAAGAAAGTCCAGGTTTCTTTTCCTAATCGAAACAGCAAGGGCTATTACTTTAGTTGGTGCAACTGGGTAGCCTGCTCCAGCTCATGTCACATGTCAACAGGCTGACCGAGAATTGTTGGACTCATTGAGCTCACCCTGTTGTTGAAAAGCAATGGCAGAAATCGACTAAAAATGCCCAGATCCAGCGCTTGTGCCCGCACACTTCCTGCAGAGACCAGTCCTCCTGCCCCTTTCTATATCATGGGGGCCAACAGGTGATGCATCCGCTTGAGATTATAGCCGATGCACATCAATCGGAACTCACCCGTGACCTTTTCAAGGCCTCGCAGGAGAAACTGACGGTACCCGAGGTTGTGCTTCAGGTGCCCGAAGAGAGGCTCGACAGTTGT
>CP070657.1:1688500-1691406 GCA_020355085.1 Deltaproteobacteria bacterium | reverse complement strand
GAAAAATAGGGTAGTAAGGCATTTTCTTGTTGCTTGTTTCTCGTTGAACCAGTAACCAGCAACGAGAATCGAGAAATGAGTCTTATATGTATTGATTTCCTATTTCTGTTATGAATCGCTCAGTTTCATGCGCGCCTTTTTGGGCGAGCTCGGACGCGAGTTTCTTGATTTTGTCGTAGTTTGTTTGGTCGCGAAGGAGATCGTCTGTTGACAAATAGAGCCCACCACGTCTGCCAATGCGGTATATGAGTCGTTGGTCTTCGGAAAGTCGCTGATATTTTTCGATAATCTCGAGCATGCGCTGTTTATCTTCAGGAAGCTTTCCCCTCACCTCTTCGAGGAGATTCATGATGTGATCGCTGGTAATGGTGCTGGTGAGGGTATCATCAAGGGTTTCGATAAACAGTTTTATCTCTTCAACTACCTCGTCATCGCTGAGCATTTCGAACTCTCCGTCCAGTATTTTTTGGTAGAGAAGGGTTCGTTCAGGAACCCTGAGGCTTCTGAGACGGATATAATGCGGATTTATCTGGTTGAGCACCTTGGCTGTCTCGATTGCGTGTCCTCTCCACATGGCCTTTCCGCCGAGCCCGGGCATAATGTATTCGGAGAGGGACATACCGGCATCTATGACCTTTGTGCCGGCATCTACGTGCTGCGCCGCCGTAACGCCTTTCTTTACAAACTTGAGAACCGGATCATAGCCGCTTTCCATCCCGATATGCACCCTATCCAAGCCTGCCTCTTTTATTTGCTTCAGCTCGTCGAGGGACTTTCGGCTCACGGTTCTTGACCGTGAATAGGTAGTCACTCGCGTGAGGTCGGGAAATTTCTCCCGCAGGAAAAGCAAGATTTCAACCAGGTCTTTCGTCTTCACGATGAGATTATCGGCATCCTGAAGAAAACACTCTCCGGTACCGTAATAAAGCCACATGGCCACGCTCTTGTAACTGTAGCTATAATTATGGTTAGAGAGAAGGTAGTTGAGTACCGCATTGGTTACCTGACCGCTTTCCCCCATCTTCCACGAAATAGCTTTGATATCATCGGCGAAGTCCTTGGCAGTTTGTATATCCTTTTTGACTTCCTCCACTGTTCTGAGCGAGAATTTCTCTTTCTTATAGATCGGGCAAAAAAGACACTGGTTCCAGGGGCAGTTGCGCGTTATGCGCAAGAGGAGGCTCCGTGCCTCATTGGGTGGCCTGATAGGACCTTGCTCAAAACTTAACGGTACGCTGCTTATCACGTATTCACCTCGGTTCGCCGGCTTATTAGCCTTTGTAAGGGCCTTTCAATTCATTCCTCCGTCTCACCACTGAGACAATATGTAATTGTCCGTTGTTTGTTGTCAGTTGTCCGTTGAGTCCTGGCCCACAGGCCCTGACCACTGACAAATGACGACTGACCACTGACATCATTCTGGAGGTTGTTGGCTCAGTATTTTCGAGAAACGTACTATATCAAATATAATAATCACATACCACGACTTTTCAAATCTCCCTCTGCCCGTGGGTAATTGAAATTTGGCGGTCAGCAGGGATAATTGCTTTGATCTTGGCGAGGGCAATGGCTGATGTTGACATGAGGTTTGAGACAATATAGATTGTGAGCCTAACCCCACGTCCCACGGACGGAAAAACGGTGCGTGTCTTCTCGAATAGCAAGGTCAGATAGATGTTTGTATTATCAATTGTTAAAAGCTCCTTCCTCTCATTTTGGGATGATGGGTGTCTGAATCTCTCTGCTGCTATCGCCTTTTACGCTATTCTAGCGATTATACCCTTCCTTTACCTGATTGTATCGATAGTAGGCTTTTTTGTGGGCGCCGAGGGTGAGGTGCTGCCACAAGTAAGCTCCTTTATAACGCAGCTTATTCCCTTTATCAGCAAGACGGTGCTCCGTGAAGTAGGTCGAATTAACCTGGGCAGCGGCACTTTTGCGTGGTTCGCCGTCTTCTTTATGTTGTGGACGAGCACACTCATTTTTAATTCCATTGAGTTCTCTCTGAAAAAGGTCTTCAAACTCGATAATGCCCGCCCTTACTGGGTGTCTAAGGTTATGTCGCTGCTTTTCGTGCCGGTTGCCGGACTTGTATTTATTCTTCTTCAAACCTTCAATCTGTTTGTAGATGCATTCATGAGGTTGAGCAATTATTTTGGCATTGCCATCATACCTCTCTTCTTAAACAATATATTCTTGAAATATATCTTTCCCTTTCTCCTAACAGCTGCTTTGCTGAGCGCGCTCTATGCTATTGTGCCACCGGGTAAGGTTTATATTCGGCAGTCTATAATAGGGGGCCTGATGTGCGCTGTTTTCCTTGAGGTTGCCAAGCATGTGTTTGGCTGGAGCGTCAGACATAATCCCAACTACGGCCTTGTTTACGGATCCTTAAACACCATAATACTCATGCTGCTGTGGTTCTTTTACGCGTCAGCTATTTTTCTGTTTTGTGCGGAGATCATCGCGGCTTATAGGAAGCGGAGGGAGGACGCGTGGAGATTGGGACTGTAAGCGAAAAATCGAGGAAGGTTGGAATAATGGAATGTTGGAATGCTGGGGGGATATATTTAGGAATTGAGGGATTGAGCAATTGGGTGATGAGGGGATTAGGGAGTTGAGGAAGGCTGGAATAATGGAAGAAGAGAAGAGGGGGAAGGCTGGAAAAGGCACTGATAGGATGCGTTTTATTGCTGATTTCCATATTCATTCCCATTATTCGGTGGCCACGAGCAAGGCGCTCACACCTGAGAATCTGGATTTTTGGGCCCGCCGAAAAGCAATACGAGTTGTAGGCACCGGTGATGTGTTTCACCCTGGGAGGTATTGTGATCTTGAAGAGAAATTGATCCCGATGGAGGACGGCCTTTTTTCTCTTAAGGGCGACTACAGTGTTGATGATGATG
>CP070657.1:1684466-1688400 GCA_020355085.1 Deltaproteobacteria bacterium | reverse complement strand
GATCTTTTGTATATCCTCTGGGATTTTGCTGAAGGCCTTCTTATTGATCAACCAGATGTCCGTGGCTGCAATGTTGAGGGCCGGCCTAAAATGGTACTTATTGATATCGTAAAATTTCATGCTGTAACTGCCTTGAACCGCACCCCAATGGACTCCCTCCACAACACCTGAGGCTAAGGCTGGATAAATCTCGGCGCCGGGTATGTAGGAGGCAGCAGCCCCGATAGAGGTCAGGAATACCTGTAGAATACCTGATGAGCGCAGCTTTAACCCCTTAAAATCGTCAAACTTCCTCACCGGTTTTTTAAGAGAAAGTTCCGTCGGATATACCTTATCAGTAGAGTAATACAAACCATGCTTCGCACACTCGTCCCTCATCATCTGCTCGAAACCCAGCCACTTATGAAAATACACGGCCTCCCATACGTTTCCGAAATTGCAAGGGAGACCTGAAGCAACATTCATCAAGGGTATCACATCTCGAGGGTAGGCCGAGGAAGTAATAGCTATCGGGATCATGCCCCGCTTTACAGCATTGAAGATTTCCTTTGCGGTCACCAGGGCACCGGCGGCATAAGGCTCTATGATAAGCCGGCCATTGGTCCGTTTCTTGAGTCTATCAATGACGACCAGCAGACTGTCCTTGTAGGACGAACTTGCAGCCGGCCAGTGAACCTGGCATCTCCATTTGATTACCTCTTCTGCTGCCGCTGCCGGTTGATTACAAACCAGCACAATGCCCGCCAAAAACATAACCGAGATACACACTGAAATAAGGCCAAAGATTCTTTTAGATCTTCTCATGACTTTTCCCCTCCATATTATTGATGAGATTCATAAAAAACTTGACCCACCTTCTATTGTGCTATGACAAACACCATCACCTCCCTTCTTTGCACGTTACTCTGCAACTAAAATAACTGAAAACCTCAACGCCCTTAAGCCCCCCTTCAGGTCATGCTGTTTTCCGGTTCCGATCCACATTGTAAACGTTTGCCCTTGCTTCATGAGAATCCGCTCACCCTCGTATCTATAAGCAGCACGCTATTGTGGCCTAAGTTCTTTCAGTTCCTGGTGCCTTAATCCTTGTTCATACCCGCTATTCTGCGTACCATTTCTTTTCTGGCTTCGATGTCGTACTGTGAGGTGATTGCTATCTTCTCCATCCTTGGTGAACCGCCACCGTGCAGTGCCCCAAAACAGGAAATGCCTCCCTTCGCGGAACAAGCAATGTCGCCGATATGTCGCCACAGTTGTGCCTGGTTTTCAGGCGAGATGGTTTGGTTTCTTGTTGTGTATTTCTTGGCGAGTTCCTTGACCTCTGGATTTACAAACTCACCTTCATAGGGGAAGGTGGCCGGCATCCCTCCGGAAATATCTGCGAGTATTTCCATTTCGTGGTAGACGGACTCACCGGTCAAGCAACGGCCGACATTACAGAAGATGGAGTTCGGTATATAGTTGCCCGGTCCATAGGGTCTAAACCCAACACCCGGAATGAAGAGCTCCGGCTTACCCAGCTCCGATGCGGTGAACCCCGCTGCATACCCCAGCTCGCTAACCATGATTATCTCCGCGTACTTATCCGTGACATGCTTTGCCCTTGCGATACCGTTTGCATCCGCTGCAAGGGCGCAGGTGCCAAGCAAGAGATCACCTAAAGCCGGCTTGCAGCCTGAATAACTGTGGCGGTGAAAAAGGGCAAACAGCAACGCTAAGATTCCCCCATGTTTATATTCCCCGCAGAGAAAAACCCTCTCCCAGGGAACAAAGACATCATCGAAGATAACATAGGAATCACAACTGCCTGCATTAAATCCTTTGGTGAAGTATTCTCGGTCACGATAAGTATGGATCGTTAACAAATGTTTTACGCCGTCCCAGTCACCGGGTACGGCAAAGGCAACAGCGTAGTCAGCATCAGTCTCCTTAAGCGCCCGAGTAGGTACCACCAGTATTTCATCTGCGACAGCTGCCTCTGAGATATGCAGTTTACACCCTCGCACCACAATCCCATCGCTTTTTCGCTCCACCACGTGGACATACGAGTCGGGATCTGTTTGCTCACTCGGGCGCTTCATTCTGTCGCCTTTCACATCCGTTTGCGCGCAACATCCAACCAGGTCTTCGCTTTGAAAACGCCTCAGCCACTTTTTGAAATTCTCGTGGTATTCCGTTGCCCCCTTATTCTCTCTGTCTGCCTCATAGGATACGGTGTAGATCGCATTTGTTGCATCGGTTCCCATGCACCTCTGGACGCAGCCGCCGACGACTTGGCAGAGCACACGGGTCATGTCCTGCTTCTTGTGGAGATCACCGGTGTTCTGGTGAACGTGACAGAACCTGTTTATTCTCTCTCCGGTAAGGTGTGAGGTTGCTGTCATCAGGTCTTCATATTCGGGTTTAGAGGCAAACTCAAAAGTGGTTCCCATGACATTAAAAACGGGTAGGAGACGCTCATCATCACGGCCGATCTTCTCTCCTGCCATATACAGGTTCCTTTTCATCTTTCTTATGCCCTCAAGCCACCGTTCTTTGGTTCGCATTGATCTCTCCCTTTTAGAATTTGAATACGATCTTCTTCCCCTCTAACCACCCAAAGGTGAAAGGTCAGAAGAGTACGGCTATATAAACAACGAATTTCTGGTCATGTTAACCCAGAGTTTTGCTTGCTTCCTGAGCTGGTGCTGGTTCCACATCCAATGCTTCTAGTATTGTGCCTTAACCTCTTTCTTCAAAATCTTTCCTGAGCCTGTCTTGGGAAGTGGGTTTTTGGCTATTTTGACAATTCGAGGATACTTGTAGGGTGCGACCCGCTCCTTAACGTATGCCTGGATCGCTTTCGTATCCGTTCGCGCTCCCTCCTTTAGGTAAACAACGGCCGCCACCTCCTCTCCAAGATCCTCATGAGGCACCCCGAAAATAGCAGCCTCCAATACATCCGGGATTTGGTAAAGCACTTCTTCAACCTCTCGAGGATACACATTGTATCCTCCTCGGATGATTAATTCTTTCTTCCGATCGACGATATAAATGTAATGATCCTCATCCATTCGAGCCACATCCCCAGTATAGAGCCAGCCGTCTTTGATCGTTTCTTTGGTTTCTTCAGGGCGATTAAAGTATCCCTTCATCACGGCAGGCCCCTTGATAAGCAGCTCTCCAACCTCACCTTGAGGTACATCATTCCCATTATCATCAACAATCCTTGCACTGAATTCAGGGATGGGAAGGCCGATGGATCCGGGCTTGGTCTCCCTTCCATAAGGATTCTCGACGCACACAGGTGCCTCCGTAAGCCCGTAACCTTCATGGATCTCGGTTTTGAAAAGCATTTCGAATCGGTTCAGGAACTCTACAGGAAGGGAAGCTCCGCCTGATATGCAAAACCTCAGAGATGACCTTTTTGGGGGGGTTTCGGATGCAACCTGGACCAAACGACTTATCATGGTGGGCACACCGAAAAAGATTGTCTGTTCTTCCCTTTCTACTACCTCGATAACATTCTCCGGCTCAAATTGAGAAAAAAGCTCTATGGTGAGTCCCAGATACATCGAAACATTCAGTACGCTGGTTATTCCGTACACATGATAAAGGGGAAGAACACCTATAACGATCGTCTTTGGGTCTACCTGACCCCGCATTTCCGCGAGTATTTTCGCATCACGGGCCAGGTTTCTATGGGTCAGCATTACGCCCTTAGGCACCCCCGTAGTGCCAGATGTATACAGGAGGTTAGCAGTATCATCGTCATCTGCAGGGTATGTAGAAAACTCCTTTTTGTCAGAATACACGTCTTCTAAACTCTTGAAAACCTGGTCTTCTCTTGCTCCCAATGCAATTTTAATTGGGGGCCCATTTCCTTTCTTTCAAACCTTTTGAATTTCCCCCAGATAAGGCTCCGCTCCAATAAAGGCCTTGGGTTTTGAATCGG
>CP070657.1:1676141-1684366 GCA_020355085.1 Deltaproteobacteria bacterium | reverse complement strand
TTGGTGCTGACCTACCCTACTACTTTCAGACTTTGAATTTTGCCGAAACCCAGGTGCCAACTTTGGTTGACATCCTTGAGGAACTCGGCGTGAAGAAGGTAGCGATAATCTACCATGACGACCTCCATGGCGTTGAGAATAGTGAGGCAGCGGTTCCAGCATTGACCGATCGGGGGTTTGAGGTTGTTATAAAAAAGAGTTACCCGATGGGCGTCAAGGATTTATCACCTGTACTGAAGCGAGCGAAGTCGCTTAATGCCGATGCCTTTATTGGTTTTAGCTATCCTGGTGAGGTTATGCTTGTCACCGGCCAGGCGATTGAGCTTGGCATGAATTTCAAGGTCTTCGGATTCACTGTGGGCCCGGCTTTTACGTTTTATCCAGAGGCGTTTGGTCCGCTAGCAGAGGGAGTAATCGGTGGTGGTGCCTGGAACGAGAAAAGTTCTCCTGGAGCCAAAGAATTCGCTGAGCATTTCAAAGAAGTCACGGGAAAACCTGTCACTAATTACTGGGGCGCGCTATACTGGTACTCTGCCCTGCAGCACTTTCAGCAGTCTATCGAGAAGGCTGGTACCCTGAACCAGAAAAAGATACGGGATATAATGGCTAAAGAGAAGTTCGATACAGCTCTGGGCCCGTTCTGGTACGATGAGAGGCGAATTTTCGTGAATCATCCCGGTGAATGGGGCCAGTGGCAAAAGGGGGTTTTTGAAGTAATAGACCCTGGGCCGAAGCGTACGGCCCCACCGATCGTAAAGCCTGATTGGCCAAAGAAGAAATAGACATTGAGTTTGGCGACTGCACTATAGACTGAAAAGACCACTGCTGGCCGAGGAATAGGTCTTGACTGATTAAGCATAGATACGAGGACATCGGCAAATATGATAATGGTGGGTGCCTTTTTTGCGATGTCCCCCGAACCTGAAGCAGGAGGGAGGTGAGGTCAATAGTCGCACAGAGAATAAGAAAGGAGGAGATAAATAAAGATATGTTTTCCAGGCAGTTGAGAGGTAATGAGAGGTTTTATGATAACGAGACTTAGAATCATTCCACTCGTTCTCGAAAGGAGGGATAAAATGAAAAACAAAGTCTTGTTCGGTTGCTTCATGTTTATAGTGAGCGTGGCGTTCATGGTCGGTGTTTTTGCCACAAACTCACTGGCCAAGGACAAAATCGTTATCGGCGCGTCAAGATCTCTATCAGGCATGCATGCATTTTTTGAGGAAAATGCCTTCGGGCCACTCTATAAGATGTGGGTTAAGAAGAAAAACGCCGAGGGCGGAATCTATGTGAAAGAGTACGGCAAAAAACTGCCAATAGAGATGAAGGTATATGATGATAAGAGCGATATGGGAACCATGACGAGGCTCCTGGACAAATTGATCTTACAGGATAAGGTCGATTTAATATTTCCCCCCGTTAGCACGGCCTTCCTCTTCGCGGCAAGTGCGGTCGCCAACAGGCATAAGTATGTAATGATAGGTGCCGAGGGCGGTGCCACGAGTCTCAGTGAGATCATGGATACGGTGCCCTATTTCTTCATGGTCCTGCAATTTTCCAACCACTACCAGATGCCGGTCCTGGCCGATGTCTTTGAGGAAATGGGCGTCAAGTCCGTGGCCTTCATCTTCATCGAGGACCTTCACGGGATAGAGTACTCCGGCGAGGCTGCCAAGGAATTCTCCAAAAAGGGTATTGAGGTAAAGATGATCAAGAGCACGCCTCCGGATATCAAGGATGTATCGCCCATCCTGAAGGAGGCCCAGAGGCTCAATGTGGATGCCTTTTGGTCCCAGACCTACCCCCCGGTCACCTTCCCCACGGTCATGACGGCACAGGCCATCGGCTATAACCCCAAGGTCTTTGGGCTCGGCCCTGGTGGTAATTTCGAGGTTATAAAATACGTATGCGGTGGTTCGGAAGTGATCGAGGGTATCATTAGTGAAGGCGCATGGAATGCCAAATCCTCCCCGGCTCACGCGCAATTCGTCAAAGACTTCTTGGCGGCGGGTAATAAGGAAAGTCAACTTGACTGGTGGGGACATGATGTATACTGGTGCTCCCTGGAGGTTTTAGAGCAGGCTATCCTGAAAACCGGTTCCCTTAACCACGATAAGCTGAGGAAATGTATAGCTACTGAAAAGTTCAATACGATCCTGGGAGAGACCTGGTTTGAGAACCAGATGCTGGCAAAGGAGTGTTACGCGGGTCAGATCGGACAGTGGCAAAACGGGATATTTGAAGTCATTGATCCCGGGCCCAAACGCACTGCGGCGCCCATATATCCGAAGCCAGCATGGCCGCCTCCAAAGCCAAAGAAGTAATGACATAGACTTGACTCTAATAGTTCACTATTAGAATTAACAGGCAGGCTGTCTCAAAGGGTGTAAACATCGCCTTTTTATGGACACCCTTTGGACAGCCTGCAATCGTAGTTTCCAAAAATCAGGAAGCTTTCACTATGATAGTAGAACTCCTTGATATCATAATCGCCGGTCTGCTGTTGGGCGGTATCTATGCCCTGATCGCGGTGGGGCTGAGCCTGCAGTATGGTGTGGCACGGGTATTTAACATCTCCCATGGCGAATTTATTATGTTGGGGGCCTTTGCCACCTGGATCCTGTATGCAACGGCCAATATAAACCCCCTGATCTCTCTGATTATTTGCGGCCCTTTTGTTTTTTTGATCGGTTTTTTCCTGCACAAAACCCTTTTCAGAAGTCTCCTGAGTTCTTCCCCATCCATGGACATCTTTGAGAGCAAATCCATGCTGGCATGCTTCGGTCTTCTCTTTATCATCCAAAATCTTGCCATGCTCATATGGGGCACTGATTTTAAGGGATATTCCTATTTAAATGTCGGGGTCAATATTGGGGGGGCGGTATTTGCCGCCAATCGCCTGGTAACTCTTCTGTATGCCGTCGTTATAGGTACGGCTTTCTATCTCTTTTTGGCCTTTACCCGCCTTGGCAAGGCGATTCGAGCGGCGGCGCAGGACCCGAGGACCGCCGGGCTCATGGGGGTAGACATCAACCAGGTACTGGCTTTGTGTTTCGGCTTTGGAGCTGTGATGGCCGGTTTTGCCGGGGCGCTCATTAGTATGTGCTATCCTATTCAAACGACCATGGGTCTGGAATATACGGTAATTGCTATTATCGTGGTCACCCTCGGCGGTTTGGGGAGTATTGTGGGCAGTTTTGTTGGCGGTTTTCTGTTAGGTCTAATAGGCATCATAGTAAGCTACATAGAGCCGAGCCTGTACATGGTTGTCTTCTATTTTATTTTCTCACTCCTGCTCTTAGTGAGACCCAAAGGGATCTTGGGGAAATAGGGAAATGGATATTGCCATGTTAAAAACACCGAAAAATCTAATAACAGGGGCGATCCTCCTTGTCATACTGGTCCTTTTGGCCACCCTGCCCCTCTACGGGCCGGGTTATCCCGTAATCCTGCTGAGCAGTATCCTCATGTATGTGATCCTGACGGTGGGCTGGGTTATCTTCTCCGCCCCTACCGGATATATCTCCCTGGCGCCTGCCGCCTTTTTCGGATTCGGCATCTATACTTCGGCCATCATAGGGAAAGCCATACCCTTCGCTGTAGTTGTCGCCATCGGTGGTGCTGCCAGTTTCTGTCTCGCGCTCATCGTGGGCGCCCTCACCCTGAGGCTGAGGGGCATCTATTTCGCCGTATTCACTTTCGGGCTCCTTATGCTTATCGCGAATTCCTTCAATTATTACGAAATCCATTTTACGGGCACGCGCGGCAGGTTCGTCATGGTCAAGGGTTATGACACGATCTATCTTTTTATGCTCGGCATTTTTGTGCTGTTGATGATTACCGCTACCATCATTAAACATTCCAAATACGGCCTTGCCTTGATGAGCATCGGCCAGGAAGAGGAGGCCGCCGAACATACCGGCGTCAATGTGGTCATGGTGAAGGTGATCGTCTTTGCCGTCAGCGCCTTTTTTATGGGTGCCGCCGGGAGTGTTATGGCGACAAAATGGACCTACATAGATTCGGGTATTGCCTTCTATATGCTATACTCTTTTATGCCGGTGTTGATGGCCATATTCGGCGGCATGGGTCAGCTTTACGGCCCGGTAATAGGCGCGGCAATCTTTACCTACGTTGAAGAATTACTGATAACCAGATTCCCGGAGGTATATATGCTCATCTTCGGAATCATATTAGTGATTTCTATACTATATCTTCCCGACGGGCTGGTCGGATTGATTCAAGCATCATGGAAACGATTCTCTGTGAGGAAACATGCCGATACTTGAAGGTAAAGGAGTAACCAAGTATTTCGGAGGCTTGGCCGCCGTATCAAACGTGGATTTTAGCGTGGAACAGAAGGAAGCCTTTGGGTTGATAGGTCCGAATGGCGCCGGTAAGACAACCCTTTTTAATCTGATTTCGGCCGCCCTTACCACCAAGTCGGGGATAATAAAATTCAAGGGTGAAAACATAACGGGGCTGAAGCCTTACAAGATATGCAGGATGGGAATCGCAAGGACCTTTCAGACAGTTAAGGTTTTCCCGGATCTGCCGGCCCTAAGCAATGTTACATTGGGCTTTCATTTCGGAATGTCGCCGGGCCTTTCCTCGAAGGATGCTGTTCGGGAAGCCACCGAACTGTTGGAATTTGTGGGCTTGTCAGCACTGAAAGCCACCCCAGCGAAAGACCTGACCCTGGCAAACCAGAAGCGACTTGAAGTGGCCAGGGCGTTAGCAACGGATCCCGAACTCTTGCTCCTTGATGAAATGATGGCAGGCTTAAACCCCACCGAGCTCGCCCAGGCCATGGAGCTAATAGCCAGGATTCGTGATAAGGGGATTACCATCATCATGATCGAGCACGTCATGAAGGCCATTATGAACGTGTGTGAACGGATTATGGTACTCCATCACGGTCAGAAGATTGCCGAGGGCACGCCCCAGGAAATCGCCACAAGCGAAGAGGTTATCAAAGTATATCTGGGAGACAAGGCCCATGCTAGAAGTTAGGGACATTGATACCTTTTATGGCAAGATTCAGGCATTATGGGGCGTCTCTCTCAGAATCGATGATAAAGAGATAGTCGCTCTGGTTGGCTCAAACGGGGCCGGTAAAACAACCCTGCTTAATACCATATCCGGTTTGATCCATCCGGCTTCAGGAAGCATCGAGTTTCTGGGCACCAGAATCGATGGACTGACGCCTCATGCCATTGTGGAGCTGGGCATGTCCCATATCCCCGAAGGCAGAAAGCTCTTTCCCGACATGTCGGTCCGTGAGAACCTGGAGATGGGTGCCTATACAAAACGTGTATGGAAGGATAAGCAGCAAATCCTTGACAGGGTCTATGAGCTGTTCCCCATATTAAAGGCACGACAAGGGCAACTGGCCAGTACGTTAAGTGGCGGCGAACAGCAGATGGTAGCCATGGGCCGGGGTTTAATGTCACAGCCCAGGTTGTGCATTGTTGATGAGCCATCAAGTGGCCTGGGACCGCTCATTGTGGATGAAATCTTCGGGATCATTCTAGGCCTCCGCGACCAGGGAATTGCCATCTTCTTGATCGAGCAGAATGTGCAACAAACCCTTGAGATAGCGGATCGTGCCTACGTGTTAGAAAACGGGCGTGTTGTCTTGGAGGGAGAGAGTAAAGAGCTTCTGAAAGAAGAACTCATCAGAAAGGCATATTTGGGGCTTTAAGGTAGTGCGTCCTGCTAAGGATGCGAATACGAGAAATAGAGCGCTCTCATTGACGAAGAATGATACACCACGTTACAGCGGTTTTCGCAAGCATGATCTCACCTTGCTTTTGAGCCCTTGTTTTCTGGTCACATGAGCTACATCAGATGAGGTGAAGAGGTGAGACCACTCACACAAGACCTTTCCATATTCAACAAATTAAATCTTGAGAGGCCACCGGTAGGTATCAATTTCCTGTTCTTCAGGCCAGAAGGAATTGACCAGCTACCGATAGACAAGAATCTGTCCTTCTGTGAAATGCTGAAAGAAGCCCAGGAAACCGGAACCCCGTTTTACTTCGGTAAGGAGAATAACGAGGCGTGTGTCGGGAAAATCCTTTTGGGAATGGAGGATATGGAGCCATTCGCAGAAAGCGGCCAGATTGGAGCCAGATTGGGTATCTTCCAGGAACCACGTGCAAATTATGTATTTTATCAATACGTTCCCAAATTTGAAAAAGGCATTGTAAACTACGTGGTTTTCTCTCCATTAGACAGACTAAAATTCGAGCCTGACGTACTAATCATTACCGCCTTTCCGAGCCAGGCAGAAATAGTGATGAGGGCCATGACCTATTCCACCGGGGAGTTATATGTCTCCAAAACGACACCTGTCATGGGATGCGCGTGGACTTGTATCTATCCATATCAAAGCGGCAAAGTGAATTACCTAATACCGGAGATGGTCCACGGGATGAAAGGGAGAGAGTTGTTTGAAGAGGGATCGATACTGATATCCATTCCCTATCATTGGATACCGATTATAGCGAAAAATCTGAATGAGATGAAAACGCATCTTCCGTCGCATGCCAGCAAGGAACAGTATCTCTCAGAATTCGGGAAGATAATCGGTGACTTAGTCAAAGAGTCTGAGAATCCCTGACAATTGAAATAATCCCGCTGGCCAAGTGGCAGCCGAAACCATGCGCTCCTCGATAAATGATCGAAGATCTGTTGAGAAGTGAAGCAAACATGGAGCCACATACGAACAAGTACCATGGCTAAGATACTGATCGCGCCAAACCGGTATATACAGGGGCCTCGGGTTCTCAGTGAGACGGGCAAATATATCGGTCATTTGGGATCAAAGGTTTTCTTTGTTGGCGGCCCCACTGCACTAGCCACTGTGAATGATGAAGTTTCGGCAAGCCTAAAAAGGCATTCCATCGAGTACCAGTTTGAGCCGTTTTCAGGAGTATGTTCCCGCGCTGGCGCAGCAAAGCTTTCGGAAAAAGCACGCACGTTTGGGGCAGATGTTGTTGCAGGAGTCGGTGGCGGCAGGGCAATCGATACGGCAAAGGCCGTATCTCATGAGTTGGGGTCAGCCCTTGTCATAATACCGACTGTGGCATCGAACGATGCACCGTGCAGTGCCCTGTCCGTTCAACATAACGAGAACCACACGCTTGATCGGTTCCTGATACTTCAAAGAAATCCGGATGTTGTCTTGGTGGACTCAAAGGTTATCGCCGAAGCGCCGACGCGGTATTTTGTTGCAGGCATGGGTGATGCCCTTGCGACCTGGTTTGAAGCGTTTACCTGCACGAAATCGGGCGCAAAGAACCTCCCCGGCGGTGTAACGACCGCTGCCGCTCTCAACCTGGCAAGGCTTTGTTATGATACGCTCATGGACTATGGTGTCAGCGCAAGACTGGCTGTTGACCAAAATGCTGTAACTCCGGCGCTTGAGAGGGTCATCGAAGCCAATATCCTGTTGAGCGGATTGGGGTTTGAAAGTTCCGGGTTGGCTGCCGCCCACGGCATTCACGAAGGTCTCCTTGTCTTAGAGGGAGCTGAAGGCGCTTTGCACGGAGAATTAGTTGCCTTTGGAACCATTGCGCAGCTCGTAATGGAAAATTATTCGAGAGAGGAAATAGACAGGGTGCTGGATTTCTGCAATGCCGTGGGACTGCCTGTTACCTTGAGGCAGCTGGGTATTTCGGATGCATCGCCGGAGAACCTCATGAAGGCCGCAGAAGTCGCCTGCATGGAAGGCCTTACAACGCACAATTCCTATTTCGAAATCAATCCCGAGCTGGTTTTGGGGGCCATCATTGGAGCCAACGCTTTGGGCGAGGCCAGCCTAAAGCGCTCGCAGGAGTCTGTGGAAAAATCTACGCCATGAAAGTTTGGCAGAAGATGCCGAGATGCAAGAGGTTTGAAACTCCAGGCACTTTAGAGAAATTGACTCTCTAAAGAGGGATCGAATCATAATATACTTGCTTCTCAAACAAAAATGAAGAGGAGGTGACTGTACCCATGGCAGACTATGAGGCGCTAAAGGCAAGAGTACAGGAACTGTCGGAACGAGCCTGGGATGTACAGGCCATTGAAGCCAGAATAAAGAAACTGTCTAAGGAAGGGATCCCCAAGAAGATACTCAACCGGGATGAAATTCTGGCCAACAGGAAGCAAATCCTCGATCGCGTTCAGCAGCGGGCCGAGGAATATAACTTCATTTTTAAGAATTGTCCCCAAGGTAC
>CP070657.1:1671137-1676041 GCA_020355085.1 Deltaproteobacteria bacterium | reverse complement strand
GGTGCTGTCTTTTCGCAACTTATCAGTGGGGGAAACGGCAGCCCTGAGCCTGTCGAAGGGAATGCGAAGGGGGCAGAACTCCTCCATGGATAAGTTGCTGAAAAGATCCCGCTTTTTAGCGGGAGAGCCGCGGAACCGAGGAGAAGCCCATCGTCTTTAAGAAATAGGCGTTATGCAAAACTCTGTAGCCTATGTGCAGTTTCGGAAAGAAGTGGATTTGGATTGAATTCACAAATAAAATCATTAGATTTTAGATCATGATATGGATCATGTACTCGGATGAAAACGTGGTAGAATAGAGGATGATGACAGAACGTGCGATAAAGAGGTAAACTGAATTAAGGAGGGGGTAATGCCTGGAAGAGAGATCTATATGGATAACAATGCAACAACACCTCTTCATCCCGAGGTCAAAAAGGCGATGATAGAGGCTATGGACGTATTTGGCAATCCTTCCAGCCTCCATGCTTTTGGCAGACAGGCGAGACATCTTGTTGAAGCAGCGCGCGAAAAAGTCGCTTCATTCATTGGTTGCTCACCAGAGGAGATCATGTTTGTTGGAAGTGGTTCAGAGGCAAATAACACGGTATTATCTGCCCTGACCTGCCAACGAGAGCAGTGTGCTTATCGTCGAGAAGGAGTCAATGAGATTATAACATCAACTATCGAGCACCCCTGTGTGCTGGAGACATCTAAGTGTCTTCGGGAGAGGGGTATTGATGTTCTCTACTTGGAGGTGGATCAGTACGGAAAAGTGAGCCTTGAACAATTGAGGGATTCGCTTACCGAAAGCACAGGACTCGTATCGGTGATGATGGCAAACAACGAAATCGGCACCATACAGGATATCAAGGGGATTGCAGAGATTGTGCATGAACGGGGTGCAGTGTTTCACACGGATGCCGTTCAAGCAGTAGGTAAGATACCGGTTAATGTGCGGGAGCTGGATGTTGATTTCCTTACGCTTTCCGGCCACAAAATGTACGGGCCAAAAGGTATCGGTGCGTTGTATGTAAAGAAAGGGGCTCCGTTTTGCCCCCTGATTCGCGGCGGGCACCAGGAAAGAGGCAGGCGTGCTGGAACGGAAAATACGCTTGGGATAATTGGCCTAGGAAAGGCTGTTGAGATGCGCGCTCAAGAAATGAAATCTGATGAAAAGCATCTGCTCGAAATGAAAGCGGCACTGAAAAAGGGCATAGAAGAGAATATTCCTGATGTGCGATTTGTAGGGCATCCTACCGATTGTATTCCTAACACATTGAATGTGTCGTTTGAGGGGGCTGAGGGAGAAGCGATCATACTGTACCTGGATCTTGAGGGAATTGCAGTCTCAACAGGGTCTGCATGTGCGTCAGGTTCTCTCGATCCCTCCCACGTGATTCTCGCAACGGGGTTGCCGGCAGAATGCGCTCACGGTTCAATACGCATTAGTCTAGGCCGCGAGAACACCATGGAAGAGATAGCGTATATGATTGATACACTACCTCGTGTAATAGGGAAGATCAGGGATATGTCAACAGTTTATGGGAGGAGGGTGCAATGACTGAAGCCGGTTGGGCATATACAGATGTCGTTAAGGAACATTTCATGAACCCCAAGAACATTCTCATGGATGAAGATAGTTATGAGGAAGACGGCAAGGGCGTTACTGGGAATGTGAAGTGCGGCGATGAGATGATCGTGGTCATCAAGGTCGATAAGGAAAAAGGAATTATCACTGACTGCAAATGGAAGACCTTTGGCTGTGCAAGCGCCATTGCGAGCACCTCTGTTCTCTCCGAAATGGTCAAGGGGATGAAGTTAGATGATGCCTATAATCTATCCGCAAAAGATATCAACAGAGAGCTTGGTGGTTTACCGGAGCATAAGGTGCATTGTTCCGTGCTGGGCGACAAGGCGCTGCGCATGGCGATAAACGATTATTACGTCCGCAACGGAATGGAAGACAAGGTTAAGAAGGAGGAAGAGCGGGTTGTGTGTAAATGCATGAACATTACCGACCAGGAAATTGAACATGCTGTACTGGAAGGTGCGAGAACCTTTTATGAGCTCCAGGAGATGACCAAGGTTGGAACCGGCTGTGGGGAGTGTGAACAGGAAGTGACCGAACTCTTAGAGGCCTATAAGAACAAGCACTTCTGTGAGGTGTGAATTCGGCAATGAACGCATCGCCTGAGTCTGATTAAACACGAACTCACAGCTTGGAGGATCCATGAAATGAATATCGCCGCTGATATGACAGATTTGGTAGGTAGCACACCTCTGGTTAGACTGAATAAGGTCAGCGAAGGATGCGCGGGCACTGTTGCAGCCAAGCTGGAGTTCTATAATCCGTGCAGTTCGGTTAAGGATCGCATCGGTTTCAACATGATCGTGCAGGCGGAAAAAGATGGATATATCGATGAGGATACCGTGATCATCGAACCTACCAGTGGAAACACAGGGATCGGTCTCGCATTCGTCTGTGCTGTACGTGGGTACAAGCTGCTCTTAACAATGCCGGAGAGCATGAGCCTGGAGCGACGGAAACTCCTTAAAGGTTTTGGGGCGGAGCTGGTACTTACCCCTGCGCAGAATGGTATGCCTGGTGCCATTGCTAAAGCCAAAGAACTTGCCGCAGGGATAAAGAAATCCTTTATGCCCCAACAATTCAAAAACCCGGCAAATCCGGGTATTCATGCCCGTACAACAGCCGAAGAGCTGTGGAGGGATACCGATGGAAAGGTGGATATCTTTGTATCGGGGGTAGGAACCGGTGGGACCATCACAGGCGTGTCCAGAGTGTTGAAAGAGCGCAAACCCGGGTTTCTGTCGGTTGCTGTGGAACCGCAGGATTCCCCGGTTCTCTCTGGTGGGAATGCCGGTCCCCATAAGATTCAGGGCATAGGTGCGGGGTTTGTGCCTGAAATCCTGGAACAGGATCTTATTGACGAGGTATTTCAAGTGTCAAACGAGGAAGCCTTCACCATGGCGAGAAGGCTGATTCGAGAAGAAGGTATTCTCTGTGGGATTTCTTCAGGAGCCATAGCACACGCCGCCGTGGAAGTTGCCAAAAGAAAAGAAAACGCCAGCAAGCTAATCGTCTTCATTGTCTGCGACACCGGTGAGCGGTATTTGAGTACGGAGCTGTTTCAAGAATAACCCTATAAGCCTCAGCGTCCTGACGAAAATTGGGGGGCAATGCAGATAATAATCTGGTGCATGTAAAGGTTAAAAGGGGTGCCATGCATAAACATACAGAGCGCAGTATGTCTCACGACAAGGATCTCATCAGGAAGGTAGTTGACGAACTGTGCAGTCCCGACTCTTATGATTCCGTCTATCATAGACCGTCACTGGAGGCCTCTATGCCGTCTATTGAGGCCCTGACAGAGATAGTGGAAGGACTCAGGGCAGTGCTTTTTCCGGGCTACTTCAGCGACTCCGAGATTACACCAGAAACCATGGCCTTTTATGTCGGCTCAAATTTGGACCGAGTACAGCGGCTTCTGGCCGAACAGATTAAAAGGGGATACTGTTTTTCTTGTGAGATCCAAGAAAAGGAAACCTGTGAGGATTGCGAGGTCCGCTCTCGGAACTTGGCCAGCGAGTTTCTCTCTTCACTCCCAGAAATCCGCAGGCTTTTGGCTACCGATGTGATGGCTGCGTATGAGGGGGACCCGGCTGCAAAAAACCCTGGCGAGACAGTTTTCTGCTATCCGAGCATCAAGGCAGTTACTAATTATCGGATCGCTCATCAGCTGCAACTCTTAGATGTGGACATCATCCCCAGGATCATAACTGAAATGGCCCATTCTCAGACGGGTATCGATATCCACCCAGGAACCACAATCGGCGAGCGTTTCTTCATCGATCACGGTACCGGCACGGTCATCGGTGAAACCTGCATCATCGGTCGTAATGTGCGGCTTTACCAAGGCGTGACTCTCGGTGCCAAGAGCTTTCCCAAAGATCATTCCGAGGCATTGGTAAAGGGAATTCCTCGACATCCCATTGTGGAAGACGATGTGATCATCTATGCGGGTACGACAATCCTTGGCAGGGTGCGCATTGGCAAGGGATCGATCATTGGGGGGAATGTGTGGCTAACCCACGATATCGAGCCTGGCACCCGAATCGTGCAGGGAGAGCACGCCAAGCCTGTTATAGAAGGCGGCACGTAGCCTTTCTTCATTACGGGGTTTTGGGAGACAGCTAACCGCCACATATCTGAGGTTGGGGAGGAATGAACATCAAGTTCTATGCCGTAGGAGGTACGATAGATAAGGTGTACTTCGACAGGATAAGCGATTACCAGGTTGGCGAGTCGATGCTTGTGGATATATTAAGGGAGGCCAAGGTTACCTTTGATTATGAGTGCGATTCGCTCATTCATAAAGATAGCCTCGATATGACGGATGCCGACCGTCAAATGCTTTTTGAAAAGATAAAATCTGATGAGAATCAACATATTGTAGTGACCCACGGTACAGATACCATGATCGAAACCGCGAAGAAGCTTCAGGGCATAGAGAATAAGACAGTGGTACTCACCGGTGCTATGCAGCCTGCCAAATTTAAATCGAGCGATGCCGAGTTCAATGTGGGATTCGCTGTTGCCGCAGTACAGACCTTGCCCGCCGGTGTTTATATCGCGATGAACGGGCGGATCTTTGATCCGGACAAGGTGCGCAAATACAGAGAACTGAATCGGTTTGAGGATGCCTGACCCGGGTTCTATTTCGTGCACGAGCTGGGGTTTGGACTTGGATAGGCGAAGGAGGTGGGATACAGGTGCAGTATACGGAAGTTTTGGAGATGTTGAAATCTCTATGCGATCCGCAAGCAGTTGGAGCAATGGCTGGATACGGTATCAATGCGGATAATGCGTTTGGTATTCCCATACCTCGTTTGCGTAAGATAGC
>CP070657.1:1665353-1671037 GCA_020355085.1 Deltaproteobacteria bacterium | reverse complement strand
TCGTTACAGAAGTACTCAAGGGTAAAGAAGGGATTCTTCTCGTAGACGACGAGGACGTAATTATCGATGTTGGCCATGAAATCCTTAAGACACTCGGCTATGAAGTCCACGTGGCAAGAAGCGGAAGAGAGGCTATCGATGCCTACGAGGCGAATCAAGACAAGATAGATATGGTTATCCTGGATATGATCATGCCGGATATGGGCGGTGGAGAGGCTTACGACACATTGAAGAGGATAAATCCTGATATCAAGGTCTTGCTCTCGAGCGGATACAGCCTCAATGGCCAGGCGGCAGAAATACTTCGTCGGGGATGCAACGGCTTCATCCAGAAGCCCTTCAACGTTACTCAGCTATCGCAAAAGTTAAGAGAGATCCTCGAATAGGGGTAGGTGTTGCTCTGTCATGTCAGAAAACTGAGTCTCACGCTCGTTCCACCACGGGGGAGCGACGATATCTCACGGCTTGGCCCATCTCCCTGATGAGGGTATCCCATTTCCTTTTGTCTACCGAATCGTCAATGAGGATCTCTCCCTTAGCGTCTCTGTTTACCTGGGTAATGCCCAGGTATTGTCTCTCCAGATTCTTAACCATTGCAAATTGATGTTCTTGTAGCCTGAGGAGACGCTGGCTCTCTTTTCTGAGATCACGTTGCTGCAACGCTTTTCGAACCGATAGGGCAACATCAAGTACATTGCACGGTTTGGTAAAGAATCGATAGATCTCTCCTTCATTGATAGCGCGAACCGCTGATTCAAGGCTGGCATGTCCTGTTAAGATCATCCGGATTGAATCGGGATATTTTTTCCGGACAATGGCGAGAAATTCCGTCCCAGACATGCCGGGCATCTTCTCGTCGGAGATCACCACATCCACTTCTTTTCGCTCCAGGATCGGAAGTGCCTCCTCCGCGCAACCGGCACTAAGGATAACGTACGGTTCCCGGGACAAGGCATCTCTTAAAACCGCTGTAACGGTGGGCTCATCATCAACAATAAGAATTGTATGCTGCATGATAACGCCTCCTTGCTGCTTCTGCGTGTAGCGCTCAAAGCCAAAATCACGCATGTGAAGCGGCTTGACTTTCAACCCTCCAACCTTGGACAACTTAGTTATCCTATTAACGGATTACATATTCATGTCTTAGAGGTTGCAAAAGCAGTGCCAGATACGCGAGATCAGTGTACAACCATGACAAAACATAAGGAGCTTGGATACCGATGCCCCCTGCTGTCAAGATCATGCCCCGTATTCTTGCCCCACAGTATTCTCTCGACACTGACGCACGGTTTCCGACAAAGCTTCTGCTCTCGGGGGGGCAATCTGGCATTTTGCGTAAACTTATAGTATGGTACGGGGGCCAAGATTCATAGAGTGCTTTGCCGACTCTCTTTCAAGATCGACGTATGAAGGGTTTATTCGAGCTGAGCAGTGCCTGAGCATCTCCACACACGCCCAAGAAAGGAACATAATGAACACAGTTAAGCGTCTTGTCGTGCCTTGTCTTCTCTTCTTTGCATTACCTTTAATTCCCCACACAGCTCATTCGCATGAAAGGGAACGAATCTCTGTTCATACCATCAATCTCAATCCTGCCCATAAGGAGCTCGGCCCGGATGGCTTGGCAGCGAGCCTCGATAGCATAGCCAAGATACTCCTTGACGGCCTTGTATCCGGCACCAGGTCTTGGGACCTGATAGGCCTGAGCGAGGCATATTGCGAGCCTCGGGGTATCTTCGAGGCCTGCACGAAAACTCCTCATCGCTGCCTGTCCCATGACCCCGATGATTTAGGCCCGAGCATTGGAAAAGAGTTCACTACCCGTTGCCTCGCAACCTATTTGCAGCTTAATAAGGGTCGGAAAGGTACGCCCGACGCAAATATCAATCGGCAGAAAGGGAGCGTTGGATTCTTAGCGAGAGGAGAGAAATTCGAGATCCTTGGAGGGCTAGTGAAAAATAAGGCACTGGGGGGGACATGGTTCAAGCCATCGGGAAAGAGGGTCTTGGGGGCTCGGTTACGAATCAAGTCCACCGGTCATATTTTCCCCTTCTATACAACCAACGTCGGCGCCGGAGTTTCACGAGACCCGAAAACCGGAGCGAGCATTGAGACAAAGCAGATGCAAGATCTTATATCCGCCATAAAGAACTGGTGGCGATCGGGTGATTTGACACCGGTCGTGGTTGGCACCTTCAACCTCACAAAAGATCACCAGTGTTATGATCTCATGAGGGAGGATTTTGATGAGGTGGGCCGTAAGGTCGATTTTAAAGGCATGGAGCAGATATGGATTGGCAAGAAAAGCAGCTTCCCGGGCTCCCGTGGAAGAATGGAGGTAGTCCGACATGAAACGCTCCGATCGTTGCAGGATGGCCATGGGGCGCTGCCAGATCATGCAGTTTCCTATGCTGAACTGCTGACACCGGGCCCCGACGTTCGTGATTTGACCATTGGTAAGTGTGAGTTTACAGACAGACTTGCCCTTGACTATAACCGGAAAGTGAGGTGCGACCGCTACGAACTCACTTTTTCTTGGAACTGCAACTACCTCCCCCGCTTTACCATAATGGTCGATGGATTTGCCTATCAAGATCCACGAGACCACATCACCTATGTACAGAGACTCTGTCCCGCCAGCGCTGGAACCATGACCGTACCCATGCACTTCGTCGTTGCCCCAGATTCATATGCCCGCGTTATTACCGTTGAACTGGAGAGCCCTGACTGCTCCAGGTCTATTGCCATAGAACTGGAAAGACCATCAATCAAGATAACGCCGTACTTGCACAAAGGATACGAATATACGGCCTTGGGCTCATCAGGCCGCGAGCAATTCATTCGGGGCTCTGCAGAGGCGTATCAAGATGTGCAGGTTATGGAGGACATGTTCGCCCCTGAGAAGATCGAGGAGCATTGGGGCCGACGCATCTTCGTCCATGGCAAACCCATTGGCGAAGTCAATAACCCCAGATCATTGATAGCAGGTTTTGTCATTAGATACAAGCTGGGCTTTGTAGCCAACCCCGTATTCTGCACGATTCAAAGTAAGGCCGTCATAGACCCTATCAGCCTTTCAGCCAAGGTAACCAAATACAAGGAAAGCGCGGTAGTAGAGCGCAGTACGATGGAGGGCTTCCCCCGGAAGAATTGGATTATTTTCGACGGCTTTACAAGACAGGACTACCTGGACAGTGTCTCATTGACCTTTGATTTTGAAGCCGTTGATGATGTTGGGCAGAGACCTCGTAACCGGCTAACCTTTTATGCTAAATCCCTTCTCTGCATTGTGAGCCCAGAGTACAGCGAACTATTGATAGATCTGGATTCGGGAAGCATAAAAGCCAGGATATATGACTCAATTATCAAAGCGCTTTTCACGGACCTCGTGGCGCAATTGCCAGAACATGATAGAACTTTGGCACGACAAGGGTTCACTGCCTTCAAACTCAGAATCGCCGATGAAGTCGGGGATACCTTGGCAAGGATTCAGCAAGATAAGAACGCGTGGTCTGCCTTTAGGAAAGCTCAAAGAGATCACTACGTAGATATCGAACAAGAGATCTTCCACCAATTTGCTTCACAAGCAAGTTTTGGCGAGGCTCAGGCCATGACTGAACCGCTGCGCGAATCCATGATAAGAACGGCTCTTTCCACGCCCGTAGAGATTCTCAGTCATATGGCCCTCTCGGATCTGAAGAAATCAGAGACCGTACATCACGTTATGGAATATCTGCTGTTCAAGGAGTTCGATCAAAACTCTTGGCCGCCCTGAAATGAAGCTCACCAATGATCTCATGCCCTCTTCCTAACGCACTCTCTTACCCTTGAGATGAAGCAGGCATCGGGAAGCCAAACCCCTACATCTTTCCTTACAGCATCGAGAGCCAACCGAGCTGACCGGTTATTGTTGACGATATCAAAAGAGTTACATTATGGTTAGATAATAGCTGTAACTTATGCTATTATGCATCAGTGTCATATGGTTTGGAAGAAATCCGAACCCAGGGCCGAAAGCACTGCCGGTTTCGGTTTTCTCACTCCGTCTCGCGCCAAGAAAGGCAGATACCCAGTGAACGACGAAGAGAAAGACCTGAGTGCATCAGAAGACATGCCAAAGAAGGTGAAGTTTGAGATCTTTGGCGAAGAGATGCTCGAGAAAACCGTCAAAATGAGCGGTAACAGTGGGCGGGTCTATCTCCCACCAGATTGGGTGGGCAAGCACGTAAAGATAATCAGGACCGATTAGCAACTGAACTTTTTGTACTGAGAGGTTGTCAAATTGGAAAAGCTGCGCTTAAGAAGGTTAGAGGCTCAGGATGTCACGGAAATTTCACAGATCCTGAAAGCAATTACAGAAAAACAAGGCACCAAAGACTACCAAAGGGCGGTTGAAGAAGAGGTGAAGAGGGATGACAGGGTAAGCTTTGTAGCTGAGCTCAACGGCAAGGTTGTGGGATTCATCATTACGTATATCCTGTACGGTGCATTTGGCGTGGAAAAAAGCGCCTGGATAGGGCTCTTTGGCGTTGACCCGAAATACATGGGCCGGGGAGTTGGAGAAAGAATGGCCCACCAGGTATTCGATTCATTAAAGAAAATGGGTATTAAGAACATCTTTTCCTCAGTCGGGTGGGATTCGACTGACCTTCTGTCATTCTTTAAGTCCCTGGGCTTTGATAGGTCGAGCTTCATTAACCTGGAAAAGACCCTTGATTAGCGAGTTCTGTTGAGGGGAACAGATATGCCCCCTTAACCTGAACGTCAGATTTCATGAAAGGCCCCACAAAAGGCTTTCGCTTGTTTCTGCAACTCGTGGTTTGTTTGAGTATCTGAAAACACAGAGTCTTTTATCACCCTGCCTCAGGGTTTTTTCCGTCGACGCTATTGTTACCGTTTAGCTCTGGTCCCGTATATGTTGGGAACCTGCCGCCTCTCAGCAAGCAGCTGATCTTAGCGTGACTCGGCTATATATAATGGTTGTAAAACCTCCCTTCAAGCTGTAGACTCCGGCCATGAAAATGCTCCCACTCTTCCTTTTCTGGGGCCTGTGGTACCTCAATTTTTCCTCCAGGGCAGTGCTGTCCCCTCTTATGCCGATCATAGAGGACGAATTCGCCATTACTCACGCACTGGCAGGCAGCATATTCACCTTTCTCTCAATCGGCTTTACCATCACCCTGCTCTTGACCGCCTTAGTGGCCGCACGGATCGGTTATAAGAAGTGCATTGCTCTGGGTTTCCTGATTTCGGCCGTTTCCCTGTTTAGCCTGAAATGCGTTGTTACATTCACCTCTCTTGCCCTAGCTGCGTTTTTCATCGGTCTTGGAGCAGGTTTCTATATTCCCAGCGCCATTCCGTTGTTAACAGAGATCTTTGAACCTAAGAATTGGGGAAAGGTCATTGCCCTCCACGATACAGGGGCATCGTTCAGTGTTCTCTCCATTCCTGTTCTGACTGCCATTGCAGTCAGGTTTATTCATTGGAGAACCCTTTTGGTTATTCTCGGTGCATCCTGCTTGGTTCTTCTCGTCTTTTTCTGGGTGTTCTCCCCAGACCCCCATCCGCACAGGGAAAAACAAATCCAGTTCATCCGTGTGCTGCGCCGAAGAGACCTGTGGATCATTGCCGTCCCATGGTTTTTTGCCACGGCGAACAGCCTCGGGATTTACAATCTGATACCC
>CP070657.1:1660909-1665253 GCA_020355085.1 Deltaproteobacteria bacterium | reverse complement strand
GCGGAGAATCCTCCGGTAGGGGCTGAGCTTGGGCATCTTTTCAAACCACTGATCATTGCGCCATTCCCAGAGACGGGGCGACATGATATTCGCCAGTACGAGGGCGAGCATCAGCTCCGGGAAGATGAACACCTCCATATCGGAAAGGGTTACCGCGGACGAGTATTTTTCAACCGATTTCGGGTCATCTGGATTATACATTTTGGTTAATCGCTCCCTTTTCTTTTGTTGCCAAGCCATAGCAGGCATTAAACAAATTGCAAGTATGCCACTCCAACAACTATACAAACAAGTCTTCCGGAATTCAATGCGTTTGCTCGGTGAGCAGTGGTCCCAGTGTGTCGAGGCCTTTTCTGGGCATCAATCCTCACACAGAGAAAAAATGCGGCGATTTGGTCCTGCTGCAGGCTGCCCTATCCCAAAACCTCGGCCAAAGCAACGATGATCTCAGGATACCGAAAGGTGAATCCATGCTCGAGAAGCCGGGCAGGGATGACCCTCTGGCCTTTCAGGATCATGGATCCGAATTCTCCCAGGACGAGGCGCAGCATAAAAGAAGGCGTTTTCAAGAATGAGGGCCGGGACAGAACCTCTCCCAGGGCTTTGGCCAGATCCCTGTTGCGAACCGGCTTGGGTGAACAGAGGTTGACGGGCCCGCGGAGGGTCTTGTGGTCGAGGACGAACACAAAGGCATTCAGCAGGTCTTCCATGTGAATCCATGAAAACCACTGCCTCCCGCTGCCCTGCGGCCCTCCTGCAAACATCTTGAATAGGGGGACCATCTGCCCCAGGGCGCCCCCGGTTTTTCCCAACACAATGCCGAATCTGGTTATCACCACCCGAGCACCTTTATCCGCCGCTTTGCCGGCCTCTTTTTCCCAGTCGATACAAACCCTGGCCAGAAAATCACTTCCCGGACTATCAGCTTCTGTCAGTTCCTCATCATGGCGAAACCCGTAGTATCCGATTGCCGATGTGCTGCAAAGAAGCGTTTCCCTGCCTGCTGATATGGCTTCAACCACGTTCCTTGTCGTAAGGATTCGACTATCATGAATGAGCTGCTTGGTCTTCTTGGTCCACCGAGTGAAAATGGAGGTCCCTGCCAGATTGATCACGGCGTGTTGGGTTTGAATTTCCTCCTGCCATGCTCCAGGCACGGCAGTATCTGCGGCTACGTAATTGACCTCTTTGGGCGTATAGGGCCTCGGCTGAGGTGAGCGGTCCATCACGGTAACCTGGTCACCACGCCCCAGGAAGCGTAGAGAAAGTTGTGTGCCGACAAACCCCAGGCCCCCCGTGATCAGGATATTCATAGTACCTCCTTTGCCTTATGCACCTAGCAAACTAAAGGCTTCTTAGTACATATCAATCATGGGGAAGGCTTCTCAGGATCGAGGGTCTCTTGGCGAAACTTGAACAAACGCATCCGCTTTGCCTCTGAAGATTAAAACGTTGTAGAGGATAATGGAATAGGCACGGGCTATTTTTTATCCAGAATCTCCCTCAGCTTTAATGACAGGCTTGCAACGCTGAATGGTTTTTGGATAAACCCGTTGCAACCTCGTTTCAAAATCTCGGTTGCCTCGCCATCTATGCTGTATCCGCTGGAAAGAAGAACCCTGGTGTCGGGATTAACCTTTTTCATTTTATCATAGGTCTCGCCTCCGCCCATCTCCGGCATGATTATGTCCAGTATTACCAGCGAGATGTCATCCCTTTTCTTCCGGTAAATGTCCAAGGCGGTCTTTCCGCTGTCTGCCATAATCACCTTATATCCCATCTTCTCTAACATCTGCTTGCCCACATCAAGGATCATCGCTTCATCATCCACCAAGAGAATGGTTTCTTCACCCTTCATGAGCCGTTCTGTGGGTTTCTTTTCTCGCATAACCTTCTCCTCCGTTACTGGGAGATAGACGGTAAAGGTAGTTCCCTCCCCCTTCTCGCTCGCGACATTTATGTATCCACCATGATTCTTTACGATGCCGTAGGCAGAGGCTAACCCCAGGCCTGTTCCCCTGCCCATCTTTCTGGTGGAAAAGAACGGATCAAATATCCTTTTTCGGGTTTTCTCATCCATACCCACGCCGCTGTCGGTCACCGAAATCTTTACGTATTTTCCCGGTTTCAAGTCGATAGCCCTTACAAACTCGCGGTCAAGCACTGCGTTTTCCGTTTGCAGATACAGGTCCCCACCCCCCGGCATTGCCTGCCATGCGTTCACGTAAAGGTTCAGGAGCACTTGTTCAATCTGGGCTTGGTCCACTTTCACCGCCCAGATGTCTTTCTGGTATTTCTTGTAGATTTTGATTTCCTTCCTGGTGGGGGCAAACATGCGTGAGGTTTTTTCCACGACCTCATTAAGATCCGTGGATTTCACCTCGTATTTGCTGCCTTTGGTAAAGCCCAAAAGCTGTTTGGTGAGCTCAGCTCCACCTTGAACGGATTGTTCAATGTTTTTGAGCCTATCATGGTGGGGGTGAACCGAATCGATGTCCAAGAGCATCAACGACGCGTTTCCTTGAATGCCCATGAGAAGATTGTTGAAGTCATGTGCAACACCGGATGCCATCAGTCCGAGGGCCCGAAACTTATCTGACTCAGCGAGCTTTTTCTGGAGCTCTATTTCGGCTTCCAGTCGTTCTTTCAATTCGCTGTAGAGCCTGGCATTTTCTATTGCCATAGCTGCCTGATAGGCAAAGATGCTCATAAGCACCAGATCTTCCTCGGTGAACGAAGTACCATCGACCTTATTCATCACTTCCAGGGCCCCGATCACCTTTGTTTTTGCTTTGAGCGGTACACACACAATGGACTTCGTCTTGAATCGAGTGATTTTATCTATTTTCTTGTAGAATCTTTCGTCGGTTTTGACATCGGAAACCAGGACGGGTTTTCCATGCTCAACCACCCAGCCCGCTATTCCTTCACCTTTGGGGATTCGTATATCGGTTAATCTGTTTGCCTTGGGACCCGTTGGCACGCTGAGCACCAGCTCCCCCGTTTTATCGTCGAGGAGCATAAGGGTACTTGCCATCGAATTGGTAACTCGATTCACATACCTCATGATCAGCCCCAGTACCTCGGCCAGGTTGAGGGTAGAATTAACGATAGAGCCTATCTCAACCGCGGCCGCCACCTTCTCGCTTTTGAGGGTCTTGTAGGCCTCTACCATCTTCTCTTGCTCGACCAGGGCCTCCTCCAGTTGGTCCTTAGTGGCAAACTCCATGTCCACCAGTATTTGCCCCAGCAAAGGAGTTGTATCAGCTGCCAGGCGTGCCTCGGAGATGAGCCTGGCCCTTTGCAGTTGTTCCGGCAGGGTTTTCTCCTCAAAGATGGTTTTCTGTTTCTCTAGGGCCTCCTCGATCTGTTCCCTGGTAACAAAGCCCATTTCAGTCATGATTTCGCCGAGAAGCTGTTTGAGTATCATGAGAATCCTCCCCCACGGGGTTTTTCTTCGAATAACTCTCCGCCCGGCACCCGAGAAGTCACTCACCTTGTCCGTGCCTTGATGATAGCTCGAAAAAGATAAGCGCTGATTTTAGTTCACGAATATAGGATAAACTCCGCCCTGTGTCAATGCAAAGGGCGGGCCAAACACCGCTGAGGCACGGGCAATACCGGTACAGACGGCGTCTCCATAGCCCCATGGACCCTTATGATGCCCCAGATTGAGGGTAACCAAGCGCTAGGTTCGAGGATGTTTAGAGTCTTGCCAATAGATGGTAAAGAATTTCACACAGGTGAGGGCAGTTTGTTACATACGGGGCAGTTGGGGTTGTGGTTGGGTGATGTAACTGTTTGAAATTGAATAGGAATAAGAGATGATGAATGGATTGATGAATTGGCATGATTTTGGCTATTTATGAAAGCGAGGTCATAAGTAGTTGCTAGTTAACGTCAGCCCTGTGGCGAAAGGGGGGTGAAAGCCACAGGCACGCCTCAGGCGAAAAGCCGGGTTGCCTTGGGAGAGGTGACCCGGCTTTTTCGTGTTTCGTGAGTCGTTTAAGTCTCCTTTTCGACTCAATAATTGAGTCGATTACAGGGCCTAATCGCCTCATAGTGAACCAAAAAGTACATCCGTCAGAATGGACGGGCGGAAACATTCCCGCATTTTTTCCTTCAACGCGGGTGCTCATCACTCACTTCTTGTCTGAATGCCAAAAAAACCCCGCTTTCATGGGGGAAAGAGCGGGGTTTTAATCACCTGATCAGTTGCCCCGCCTGTTCATCTTGAAACAATTTAGAAACCGAGAGCTGACCATTTTGCAACGTCTCATACGTGAAAGGGGAGGGCTTGTGGCAAAACGTCGGTTTAGATGCGAAGCAAGCTGGAAGCTATAG
>CP070657.1:1656546-1660809 GCA_020355085.1 Deltaproteobacteria bacterium | reverse complement strand
GGCCTTGGGTTGGATCTTGACGTCGAGGTAGGTCTTGATATCATTGTGTCGGGCAAGATGCTCTAAATGGAAATCCACATCAAACTTGAAGGCATCGGTCCTGGTAAAGTATTCGTTTATTCCTTCGAGTGTTTCTCCTAGGTTCTCTGCCACGGCTTCGTCATTAATCAGCTTACCAATGGTGCCTTCACCGGATTCGATCTTTTGCGTTATGTTTTTCAACGATGCTAAGGTCGCGTCAAGGCTCTCTCCTGTTTCCTCTTTGCTGATCAACCTCCCAATGGTGCCTTCACCGGAGTCGATCTTTTCGGTTATGCTTCTGAGATGAACTAAGGTCCTGTTCAAATCCTCTACAGTACTCGGGTCGTTTATTAGTCTTCCCAGGGAACCTTCTCCCCGTTCGATCTTTTGGGCGATCTGGTTGAATGATTCCATCGCATCCTTGAGCTGGAACGTCGTTTTTCTGAAGTTTTCCACGATTTCATTGATAGCCGTTTTATTGGACTCCGAAACCTCTTTCATGTCTTTGCTGAATTCCTCGAAATTGACCAGAAGCGCGTTAACCCTTTTCTCGTTTTCCGCAATGACCCTATTCAAAGAGGCAGTTGTGTCATTGATGTTATCCAGGATCTGCCTCATCTTCACCTCACCCTCTTCTCCCCCCAGAACGTTACCCAGGGATCTTGAGATCTTCTGTATGTCTAAGGCGATATCCCCGAGTCTATTGAGCAATTGATCGATATCGGTTGGCGCATAGGTTTTAACCACCGTATCGCCATCCTCGAGAAGAGGAGTATCGGGTCTGCCCGGGACGATCTCTATGAACTTATCGCCCATGAGACCTCGCGCTCTTATGAGAGCGCTGGAATCCGATGGTATGGAGATATCGGGATTGATTCTCATGGCCACCAGTGCTTTTCCTCTATCCAGATCAACTCGCTCCACCCTCCCCACCTCGATTCCTGCTATCTCCACCGGTACATCCTGGTTGAGTCCAGAGGCATTATCGAAATAGGCTGAGATCTCGTATCCCCTCTTTTTTCCGAAGTCAAACTTGCCCACTCTCAAGGACATGTAAGCGAGAATAACGATACCTACCAGGACAAAAAGACCTACCTTTATTTCTGCACGGTAGTTGTTCATACTTGTACCTATTGTAGCGCTCGCCCGAGCCAGGGTTTCAGGTTCACTAAATCACCTTAATCGGGCCTTCCATGTTGCCCTCTAAGAACTGTTTCAGGATGGGATTTCTGCCGTTTTCTATTTCCTCGGGTGTTCCATATTCGATTATTTTGCCTTGATACAACATCGCGATTTTGTGAGCGATCTTGAACGTACCCTTTATGTCATGACTGATGACAACGCAGGTCACATTCAGGCGGCTCTGGATATCAACAATGAGTTGATCTATTGCATCGGCAATAATCGGGTCGAGGCCGGTTGTAGGTTCATCAAAAAGGATAATTTCCGGCTCAAGGGCGATTGCCCGGGCTAGACCCACTCGCTTCTTCATGCCCCCTGAAAGCTCTGAAGGCATCTTGTCTTCAACCCCCCTTAGGCCTACGTGGGCCAGCTTTTCACTGACGATTTCCCTTATTGTACTTTTGGGGAGCTTGGAATGCTCTATTAAAGGGAATGCGACATTTTGGCCTACGGTCATAGAGTCAAACAAAGCTGCTTCCTGAAAGAGCATGCCGAATCTTTTTCGGATCTCGTTCAGCTGGCGCTCGTTAAAGCCGGATATGTCCTGGCCGTCGATTTCCACCTTGCCCTTGTCGGGCTGAATGAGGCCGATCATGTGTTTCAGTAAAACACTCTTGCCGCTCCCGCTCTGGCCGATAATAACCGTGACTTTGCCCACCTCAATGAACAGATCGAGGCCGTTCAATACGATGTTGTTCCCGAATGATTTATGTATATCTACCAGATTTATCACTTTTTTAAAACATTATAGAGGTAAGAAAATAGTCGCTGACCAAGATCAAAACAGATGAAAGCACTACCGCCTGAGTAGTTGACTTACCTACACCTTCTGCTCCTCCTGTTGTGTAAAAGCCTTTGTAGCACCCTATGTGGGTTAGAATGAGGCCAAAAAAGACTGACTTGGTGAGTCCGTGAAAGATGTCCTCAAGATCGACCATTTCGACTATGTTTGCCACGAACATCCCCGAGTTTATTTTGAGCAGAATGACGCCTACAAAATATCCGCCCAAGATGCCCAAGAAATCCGCTACGATAGTAAGAATCGGGAGCATGACGACTCCGGCGATAATCCTCGGAACTATGAGATATTTGACGGGGTTGGTAGCCATTACGTACAGGGCGTCGATTTGCTCGGTTACCCTCATGGTCCCGAGTTCGGCTGCCATGGCTGAGCCTGCCCTTCCGTTGACCATCAAGGCCGTCAAAACCGGGCCCAATTCTCTGGTCATTGCCAAGGCAACCGTAGAGCCAACCAAGGTCTCTGCACCGAAAAGTCTAAATCCGTGATGGCTCTGGAGGGCCAGTACTCCTCCTGCAAAGATGCCCGTCAAAACAACAACGAAAATCGATTTGACCCCAACAAATTCCATCTGTTTGATCACCGCCTTAAGGCGATACGGGGGTATCACTGCCCACATGAAGGCTCGGCAAAGCAGGATGAGGATCTGCCCCATTTCTCGGATGATCTCGATAGTACCACTGCCTATATATCGAATGAGAGAAACCATCAGTTCACCAAGATGTCACCAGTTTCTTGCAGCACTTCTTTTCACTCAATCGATTTTTGCCTTAACTCCGGAAAACAGTCTGCATTGCAATAGGCAAATGCCATGAAACCCTTTCTTTCGTTCCAAGGCTCACGGGCTTGTTTTTTCAGCGACTTGTTTACAGGGGAGTCTTGCCCCCTCCGCATTCCCCTCGACAAGCTCGGGGCTGCGGTTTCCCCCATACCCAAGTCGCGAAAAGAACAGCGCCCTCCCGCCAGTCTCTTAATAAACGGTTTCATGGTCGCGCCAGTCATGAGAATCCCACGTCAAAAAGAGACATTTATACATCTCGGGACCATAGCTGCTGAGTTAAAGCAATAATCGAATTGCTCTTTTTTCATTTTACTTCAACTTGGGTCAGGATGGTGAGCTGGTCGAAGCATTTGGAGCTTCGGATTTCCTGCTTCGTATTTACATATTTACCGCCTTAACCCCCATTTCCCTATGGATCTTGAAGACTTTTCGCACTACGTCATCGGGGTTTTTCCCAATAACCCTGACCATGGGCTCTTTTCCAACATCTCCCCTGTCGAATATAATGTCGGGAATGCCGCCTTCCCTGAGTGCTTGCTCCGTTCCCCATTCCAGTGACGATCCCTCTCTTTCCTTGCTCTGTGCAGGTTCACCTGACCGATCGAAGTTGCGTACGGTAAAGCCGGCGCTCCTACAGGCTTCAATGATATTTGTTGAGAAGCGGATGTTCATTGCCGAGCGAAACCGTAAGTCGTGTTTCATCAGGGTCAGGATGATGTTGGCGATGTGTCTTGAGGCGTTATATTCCGGGCCTGAAAGTGCGGCAACTGAGTCGTGAAATCTGCTGATTCGACCCGGAAAGGCTGCCACATCCTCGGGACCTTGTGCATAAGGTAGCCCATAGCCTAAGTTGGACTGGACCTCCGGAATCAAGGAGCCTACCTTCCTTCTTCTCAATTTCTCAAAGGCCGCCCTCAGATCGTCCAAAACTGAGATGCGTTCAGCTTCGCTGCCTATCAGGGCATATGGGTTGGTAGGCCCGTGGCCCTTACCCAACGGAAGGGAAAAACGGATTGCAATGGTCATAAAATCCTTGGCGCGTTTGACTGCCACGTGAACGGGATTTCCCTTGGCTAGCTCTGTGGCAATAGCTGAAGCAAAGGTGCACCCGGTTCCATGAGTGTTTTTGGTGGAAATACGCGGTCCACGGTACTCGTGGAAGGCCTTTCCATCAAAGAGGACATCGATAATCTCTCCTTCAAGATGGCCTCCTTTGATTAAAACGTTCTTGGGGCCCAAACCGTGGATGTCGCGGGCAGCCTCCTTCATGGTTTCAAAGTCATGAACGGTATACCCACAGAGCACCGAGGCCTCCGGGAGGTTAGGGGTCACCACATGCGCGAGGGGGATGAGTTCTTCTCGCAAGGACTTCTGGGCCTCCTCCTTGAGCAAGGGATCACCGCTTTTTGCCACCATTACCGGATCAACGACCACGCATTTTAAACGATATTCCTTAATCTTGCGAGCTACCAATCCCACG
>CP070657.1:1651526-1656446 GCA_020355085.1 Deltaproteobacteria bacterium | reverse complement strand
CCGAGGTGGCTGAAAGACTCATTGCAAGCGATCCGGACAAACAACTGACGAGGGAAGTACTATTGGATAATACACGGCGATTCTTGCGTGAAGACCGCAAAGCGTGAAGGATATGCTACAGGCAGCATGTTTCTTATGGCTCACGGAAGGGGGTGAATGCACCATGAAAGAGCCTTGGGAAGAAAAGCTCTCGTGCGCCGTTGCATGCACGCGGTGTAAAAAGGAACTCGGTGCACAGGAGCAGAGGATCCTATCCGTTTATGATGATGAGCCCATATGTTTGGATTGCAAAAAGAAGGAGGAAGGGCGATCGGATTACGGTGAGGTATCCAGGAAAATGATCGGGCAATGCATGGCAGATGTTGAACAGCAATTGGGAGACCCGGCCGGGTTCTGCTATCATCATTTTTATCCATATACGTGTTAGCCCACAGTATTCGCGTGCGCCCGGGGTGGTGGATAACTGCCTCAAACTATGACAACATCATGGTGCCTGTCTCAGGATGCGCTCCTCTTGTTCTCTCGCTTTAGCAATCCACTCGCTATCTTCCCTCAGGTAGATGGTGGCCAAACGATTGAATTCCTCCGCTTGAACGGTGTCCCCTTTCATGAGCCATGCCTCTGAAAGGTAAAAGTAGTTGATCCCATTCGTGGGATTCAGGCTCACGGCCCGTTCGAGCATGCTGATGGCGTCATCAGGGTTGCCCCTCTCCAAGAGCAACCGCCCTTGCTCTGTCAAGCCGAGAGAGGCCAGGGCTCGAGGACCGTGTTGGTCACCAGCTCTTGCCGACTCCTCCACGTGCGCAGACGGGGTATGCCCTGGCACAGGAGGAGGCGTTGAAGTCGTGGCGGCGCATCCCAATATGGCCAGCCCAAGCCCTCCGAAAAACAATAAAAGGAACAATTTAGCGGTTTTTGAATAGATCTTTAACCCCCTTAATGATCTTTTTGAACGGACCAACACGCTTGTGGAGCGGGCATGGATCAACGGGCGCGGTATCAGCAAGGAATACCTCTTCCTTTTGCTCGGGACAGATCCCGGGAATGGCCAGGTGCCCGCTCTCGGTACAGACGATTCGTTTGACCACTCCCGGCGGTGTCTTAAACCAATCGCCCGAAATATTTTGTGGTATGCTCTTTATGAGCTCAGCCCATATGGGCAGAGCTGCGATCGAGCCAGGGGCTTGAAGGGAAGATTCATCGTCAAAGCCCACCCATACGAGGGCGAGGATATCCGGGGTATAACCTACAAACCACGCATCTCTGAAACCATTGGTCGTGCCCGTCTTTGCCGCAACCGGAACGCTGATTCCCATGTTCTCGAGCGAGCGAGCGGTACCCTCTGTTACCGCGCTCCGAAGCATCGAGCTCATGATGAAGGCCTTGGCCGGGGAGACCACGCTTTTAATGGTCATATGTCTCCGCTCGAGCATCGTTCCCTCTTCGTCCAAAACCGCTTTCAGGGTCAAAGGATAGGGGAGGACTCCATCGGCAGCAAAGACACAGTAAGCCCGGGCGAGTTCGAGTGGGACCACCTCGCATGCTCCCAGTGCGAGGGATGGGTAAGGCTTTAGGGGTGTGGAAAAACCGAATGCCTCTGCTGTGCGGACCACACGATCGAGACCGACCTGCATGGCCAGATCTACCGTGGCTATGTTGATAGACCGTGCCAAAGCAGATCTCAGGCTCACCCGTTCCTCCATTACCGGTTCATAATTCTGCGGCTGCCACATGGTACCATCAATCTCATATGACTTGGGCTCATTGGACAAGAGATAGGCAGGTGTGAATTCATCCAGTGCGCTGAGAAAGACGAAGGGCTTGAATGCGCTCCCAGGTTGCCGGCGAGCCTGGGTTATCCGGTTAAACTGGCTTACGCTGTAATCACGGCCTCCTACCATAGCCAAAACGTAACCTGTTTTGGGGTGTATTACGATGACAGCTCCTTGGAGCTTTTTTTCATGCTCCAGCCGTTTGAGGGCCGGATTCATGTCTTCCAACCGGGCCAATCCCCTGGTCAAGGCCCTCTCGGCAGCCATTTGAACTTGGGTCTCGAGGGTGGTGTATATGGAAAACCCGAGGTCGGACAAGGCCTCGGGGGAGTACAGCGTGGTAAGCTGCTCGGAAAGGTAGTCCATAAAATAGGGCGCCTTTTTGCCGTATACTTTAGGGCTGACAGCTTTTACCGGTAGGCCCAATGTAGCCTGAAGCTCTTCTTCTGAGATCCATTCGTTATGGTGCATAGCATGCAACACTACATTTCTCCGATCGCGGCAGCGATCTATGTCTCCGTATGGCGAATAGTGATTGGGACCCTTAATCAAACCAGCTATGGTTGCTGCCTCCGGCAGCGAGAGCTCCCCAATCGGTTTGCCGAAGTAGAAATACGATGCCTCGCCCACACCGTTAATGGAGACAGAGCCCTTTTGCCCCAGGTAGATTTCATTGAGATATATTTCCAAAATCTCGCTCTTTTCATACATGGCTTCCATGGTCAGGGACATGAGGAGTTCTTTCAGCTTGCGCGACAGGGTCCTCTCAGGAGTGAGGAAGTAGTTCTTGGCCAGCTGCTGAGTGATGGTTGATCCACCCTGGCGTATGGTGCCGTGTCGAAGATTTGTGTAAAGGGCACGAAGGACTCCCCGTAAATCAAAGCCGTGATGTCGATAGAAGCGGCTATCCTCGGCAGCAAGCACCGCATAGATAAGGTGCCGAGGGGCTTGATCTATTGAAATCAGCTGTCGCTGCTCCCGTTCCGGACCGAAAAAGCGCATGATCTCCTCGGGCTCGAGCTCCAAGATCGGCAGAGACATGCCGTTGTCCAACCGGGTGATCGATGCAATGCGATTCTGCAATACCCATATCCTTGCAGGGAAGCCCGCACGCTTCACCGATGGTGTTTTGAGTTCATGAAGAAAAACCTCAATGTTTGAGCCCACCTCACGCAACTCGCCTTCGCGTTCCGGCCTATGCGCGACCTCTCGGTACCCGAGGCTACGCAGTTTTCGATGAAAAAACACTGGATTTATGGTTTGCCCCGGATACAGGATCGTAATATCGGAGAACACCTTTGAGGGGATGCTCCAGCGTCGGCCTGAAAAACGCTTATCGATCTTGTCCGAGAGATGCCAGCAATAAAGCAGAGCAGCCATTCCCATAGCGACAAAAAACAGGATCCCGCCTGCAAATATGGGCTTCCACATAGGTCTTTTCTTATATGCTTTTTTCACTAAAGCGAGCACTCATAAGACTGGGGCTTAGTAAGAGACTCCGTGCTCGTTACAATACCATTCTTGCCTCATTTCGTAAACCGCGGTGGAAGATTCCTCTCGAGAACGAGGAGGGAGATGATGGCGATGCTCACATGCTCTTGGTGACACAGAGCAATCATTCATGAATGTAAGGGGTAGCTTCCATATTTGTTGGCAAACGACTCATTGCTATGCTAGCCTGAGCATCAAGGCTTCCCAGAAATACTGAGAAAGCCGCAGTAGCCCGTAAGAGGATCAAAGAAAGCCTTGCTTTCGTAAGGGCACTATCAAGAATTCCATAGATAGCACGTTTCGATAAGAGCAACACGGGGGACACCATGAATCATCTTAAATGCCGGCAAGGAGTTTCTACGGTTATGATCTGCTTGGCGCTTACATCTTTACTGATTGGCCTGGTTAGCCCGAGGCAAGCTCATCCACAGGAAAAGGAGACACCATGTCTTCAGCCGTACATAAACACCTTTTTTCCAAATGCGGGGGAGCCCGGTGACCAGGTACGAATACGAGGTCGGAGATTCGGACTGGAGGCAGGAAAGGTTACCTTTAGCCCCGAGGTGGAGGCCAAGATCGTAAACTGGAAGAACAGCAGGATTTGGGTTGTTGTACCGGAATCTGCAAAATCTGGTCCGGTTACCGTGTCATTGCCATGCGGATCGGTGAGCAACGAAAAGCATTTCACCGTAAAGGAGTGAGCGACGGGGTGCTCATCAATTTGCATCACACGATTAGGCCCAGAGGCCTTGAACCCTGTTTGCCGACCGATTAATATGGGCGCATGACAATGGGTGGAAGGAAGAATTGGGTCTTGTGGCCTACAAAATGCGCAGCAAAAGTCTTTTTTTGGCCAATCTTTAGCTTAGAAACAAGCGGAAGAGAGAACATACCAAGGGAAAGGGCCTTTGTCCTTTTGCCGAAACACCAGCGGTGGGAGGACATTCCCCTGCTGAGCCTTGCTGCCTCAAGACCCGTCCACTATGTCGCACGATATGATCTGTTCGAGAACCCACTCAGCAACTGGTTCTTAAGGTCCCTCGGGGGCATCCCCTTGAATCGGCAGCGGCCCATTGAGAGCAGACGGTCGATACAAGCCGTAATTGAATGCCTGAGCAGCGGGGAGGGGGTAGCAGTGTTCCCCGAAGGCACCTATTACAGGAACAAGATGGGCCCTGGACGAGCAGGCATCGTAAAGCTCATGCTTTCCCGGATTGACCTGCCTTTTGAACCCGTGGGGATCAATTACTCCCCCATGGGGCTTCGGACCCATGTTCGGATCAAATTCGGTGAGCCCGTTTATGGAAATCCAGAGGTCTCGACTAGCTCTTTTGTCGGCAAGATTATGGAGCAGATACGAGTCCTTTCGGGTCTGTCATGACCCTGAGGCCTGCCTCATCTCGCTCGCATACCGAAGCACGTGCGCAAAGACCTTGATAGCCATTCCCGGGAAATGGTATCCCACCAAGAGTCAGGTATAACCTGATCCTGTCGAGGCCCCTCCTTTGGGATTCACCCTTGCTATGTGCCCCTGGAAGCCGTTATCCTGTAAGAGACTCGGGAGAGTCGCTTCCGATAAAAACGCCTCACCTCTTCTCAAAACATCTGCGCTCAGGTCAGCCCGAAGATGATGTAAAACCTGGTATGCGCAAGGCTG
>CP070657.1:1644344-1651426 GCA_020355085.1 Deltaproteobacteria bacterium | reverse complement strand
GATCATGGCCAAGAGGATGCTGAGGAGGTAGTGCACGTGCAAGGCCCGGAGGAACGTCCACGTGACAAAGCCGCTTATCACGTAGAGGGCGCCGTGGGCGAAGTTGGGGACCCGGCTGATGCCATACACCAGGGCAAACCCCAAGGCCATGAGGGCTAGGGCTATGCTGTTGATCGTTCCATAGATGAGGATATCCATGAGAATGCCCAGAAAAGCTGTTGCGGGTTACAGGTTCTGGGTTCCGGGTTTTGTTTCTCCCAGACTCGCACCACACAACCCGAAACCCAGAATAGAAGCCTCTATTACTTCATCCACGGAGGCAACTGTATCTCCCCCATTGCTATCTTCTTGGGGAAAACAACCACCCTCTTGCCTGCCTGCCATTGAAAGACGGTGCCGACAGCCCCCTCTTCAGGGTCAAGGCTCGGGATGATCTGATGGTTCTTCGGGTTAAATTTGATCCTGCCATAGACACCTATCATGTCGGTCTCTTCGAGTGCCTTTATCACCGCATCCGTTTTCATAGAACCAGCCCGCTCGATTGCATCCTTCAACACATAGGGAACCATATAACTACTGGAAGTGCCGTATCCCTCGGGCTCTATGTTCCACCTCTTTTTGTATGCCTCAACGAACTTCATGGTCCATGGTGTGGCATTGCTCGGGGCATTACCGGCATTAACCAGGTTGGCCAGGCAGTATTCCCCCTTCCCTTCACTCGCCTCCCAGAAGCCGGGCTGTTCAGCCGGATTGATGATGGAGCCGAACGGAAGGGCCGGCAGCTTCATGTCGTACCACTGTTTGAGGATAATCGACGCCTCCGGCATATCCATCCAGATGAGGATGACCTGTGCCTTTTCTCGTCTAGCCTTCAGCAGGCCCATGGAGAAATCGGTGGTTCCCGTAGGGTATACCTCCGGCTTATCGATAACGTGCCATCCCTTAGCTGCCATATCCTCTGCAATTGTCTTTCCTCCCCACCGCGCATGGGCTACGTCCTGTATCATGATATATATGGTGTTCAGGCCATACTTCTTCTCGATCTCCAACAGACAGGGGATGATCTCCCCCTTAGTCATCCAAATAGCCTCTCCGGTTATCCTAAAACAGTACTTAAACTTGTCATATTCTTTGGCTACCCGGGCATGGTACGCAGGGGTTAAGACGCCGGTTGAGAGCATCGATATCTTCTTGTATTTAGACAGCAAATCCATAGCAGCCAGTGCTGCCTCGGAGCGCACAGGACCTCCCACGATGAAATCCGCGTTCTTCTCTAAGATCAGCTTTTCCACCACCAGAAGGGCCTCGCTCACCGGCACCCCCGGTTCCAGATCCCGCGTATCGATGACCTCCACCTTAAAGGGCCTCTTTTCGCCCTTTACATCAACCCCGCCAGCGGCATTGATCTCCTCAATAGCCAGGGTAAGCGCCCGCTCAGCATCCCAGCCATAGAGAAAGGCCGTGGACAAAGGGGCGCCGAGGACAATGGGCTTTGCAGCCAGAGCCAACCCTGCCGGCAGTGCGATCAAAGATGCGAACAGAATGACGAAAATAAAAAAAGATTTCGTTTTCATAGTGCTCCCTCCTTTACGGTTTGATTGCCCTTAATTTCAAGATCTTATATTTCACCTCCTCTCTCAAGAAATGCGATCGCCTGATCGGCGGTCCAAAGGGTAACAAGTGTTATCGGATGGCCAGACAGGAACTCCCTGCCAAGCACTCTATCGGGCCTTATCCGCTTGCGTTGAATTGAAACCATTCACTCCGAGAGTATCCGGACAATGAGAGCCGTATCGTGTGGGCAAGGACTCACGTCCGTGTGTATATTGAATAAATGAGCAGAAAACATGCCTGGTGGTTGAGCAATCAGTACGAACCAAACCTCTTTGAGGAGTCACCTTAAAGGAGTGTGGAGCAAAGGTGCTCGAACTGATTCACCGGTTCTTGCGATTTTCGCCTCAGATAAGACAGTGGGAAAAACAATGAGAAGAGCGACTGCGCTGCTATTAACAGGTGGATCAGCAAGAGGATAAGAGGTTCGTTTCATAGGTCAACCAATGCGCTCAAAAGGTATAAGAACCTCATGCTTCGTCGTTGCGGACACTGTGCCTTGTTCCAGGTGAAGATCTGCTGGTGCCGCTCAAGATCCTGAGGCCCGAAAGAACCCGAAAAAATCAGCTGTAGTCTAGCTGGGTGAAAATGTAGTCGAAAACTTGCCAGATGTCAACCACTATTGAAGGGGGAGACAAGGGCCCTATCTATAATGCCGTTTTTGACCGGCCCTTATCAGTGAGAGTGGGCGCCGATAGGGCATCGCAATCGGGTTCTTCTTGATTCATTTATGCATTGAAGCCTTTGCGCCTATACGACCAATCGATACAAAGCAAAGAGCCATCCTTCTCAAAAGAAAGACGGCTCTTATCGGTTCCTTCTTGTGCTTCCGTATTTGGCATTCAGCTCAGCAAAAATCCGCTTTTTCGCCTCACGTTGATAACTTAAACACATATCCTAATAAATACACCACGCTGGCATGCAACCAGTTCTCAAGCAATATCTGTGCTTAAGGCACAGATTTCCAATGCTCTTCATGGCTTCAAAGCTGGGCCGTTGTCGGCAGTCAGCCCGCCAGCGCAACTCTTACGCTCCTAGACTCTATCGTGCTGTCATAATAAAAGGGGCAGGGCAACCGTGGTACGCCGCCCCTTTTCTTCCCATTGTCCTTTTAGTTCACCATTTATCCCATTCTTTAGCCGCTTCGCTAAGCCCTCGTGCAACCTAGTCTGTGGCGGCGGACCACACGAAAGAAAGTAAGTCCCTCCTCCCCCTTTTGGCCTTCTATCGCCGAAACGCTCGTTTCTTTGAATGGGAATCCTGCCCTGGGGAATGGGAATAGCAGTCCCTCGGGCAGGATTCGGTTGTGGGGCTAGTACTTGAAGTACTCCTTAGGTGTTTCGTTTATGGTGAACTTAACTGCCTCGTAGATACAGGTTCTAATCGCCTTCTCCATAGGAGTCTTGGAGAATCCCGATAGGCCACCTCCTAGACCTGCGGCGCCCATGATTCCCCCGGCCAGCGCACCGAAATCCACATCCTTGGCAACGCCTTCCACCCTCGTTGCGGACAGCACTTCACTGGTAGAGGACTCAATCAGTCTTATATCCATTGCCATGGAAGATTTCTTCATGCCCCCTCGAATACCTGCTATCAGCGCACCTGCCTTTCCGAAAACACCGCCGCCACCACCGGCGGCCGCTCCTGAAGTTCCGGGCTCCCATCCTGTAACCGCCGCTACTACAAGAATATCAGCGCCTTTTACTGCACCCGTCTTTGCCGCTGTCTGCTTGCTCACGACACCAGCCTTACCCAGTTCTTGTTCCTGCAGCACTGCTCCTAACGCCTGCCTCTCTACCACCCTGTACCTCTTGGATTGGAACAAAGCGGTCGTAAGCATATCCTCAAGGCCGGTCATGTACTGTTCCTCTTCACTGATGGTGATGCCCTGTGAACCAGGGATACCCTTGATGCTAATCTTTCTCCCTGTTGTTTGAACCTTCCATTGAAAGTCGGCTACTGCCAGTCGAGCCTTAGGACCGCTGTATGGGCCAAGCTCATCAGTAAGGGTTGTATCGGCCCTGGCTTGGGGTTCCGTCTTCTTCTCCATCATGCTGGTCGTTGCCTCGCACCCAATCATGACAAGGAAACCGAAAAACAAAACCACTAAAAGGGTAATGCTCTTTTTCATCTGGAGGCTCCTTTCTTTTGCAGGTTATGAATCTCCTTTGCTTAATGTGGGAAACCTATATCACAAGAGGCTCACGAGTCAACAGAAAACGGCCCGCCGATTCCTATCCGGCCATACCCTTGAGGAGCGCAACCACGTTATCGCCCAATACCTGGTGATTGTAACCTCCCTCGAGGATTGCAAAATTGCCGCACCCGACCTCGGTACATTTCTCCCTGACCATTTTGCCTATGGCGGCGTAGTCGTCCGTTTCCAGCACGCCTCCCCAATCATCTTTGTGATTATCAAATCCGGCTGATATGCCTATGATATTGGATTGTTGCTCTTCCAGCGCCTGCTCTATTTCCTTTAGATAGCCTTTCCGAGCGTTGTGGGATCCGTTAAAGATCTGTACGTATGTGCTCCCCTTAAAGATATTCACGGTCCCGTCGCCAAAGTGAAGATCGATATCCAAAACAAAGGCATGCTCTATGCGCTTTTCTCTCTTCAGGTTTTCAAGGGCGATAGCCATATTATTGAAGTAACAGAACCCCCACGATGTATCTGTCGAGGCATGATGACCGGGAGGCCTGATCAAGCCAAAACACGGCTCTTGCAATCCCCATGATGCAGCCTGAATGGCACCACCTGCTGCCAGAGCCGCAATGTCATAGAGGCCCCATTCCTTGACGTGTTCTATGTGGGAGGTGGTATGAACAGCGGCAATCTGCTCTTCCGTGGCAGGAACAGGTTCGGTAAGTTCATAATGGCTGGAAATAGCGTCAATTATGCTTTCCATCCTGCCGGGTGCAGCCGCCGGATCTGAGGTGTAAACCCGGTAGAAATCAGGATGGAATATAACCTTCATGGCACGCTCCTTACCCTTCAGAATGGCTAAATCAGCACACTGGAAGCACTGGCTGATTGAAAGTGAGCTAAAGTTTAAAGTGAGCTAGAGTGCCTAAAGTTTATTCAATAGCTGGAAAGCCATACCCAGAAATTCGAACATCTTTGGTCACTTGCTTTTTCCAATAGATGTAAAAATAGCAATGAATTTACTACACTCCATATGTGCATGTTTCACTTTGTCCCAGGGCAACCAATCCATCTCGACAATTACCTCTGATGAATACTGAGTCTCACTAGGTTCCCTTGCACAAATAGCAATCTTATTCTGGAAGTCCGCCTTTCGAGTTCCTTAATAGTCTGTTTATGATCAATCCCGATTTGTCCACAGTTTTAGTTGACTTTAGGCACTTTAGCTCACTTTAGTCACTGTCCTGGGATAACCGTGAAGATGGAAGCCGCAACAAGCTCTTTAAGCTACTCGAAGAACCGTTACCGGCAAACTACCCTTCGAAATCCCTTCTCAGGTACTCCGGAAGGGCAAAGGCCGCTTGATGAATCTGAGGGTTATAATACTTGGTTTCAAAGCTGCCGTCAAAACGGGACAATCCTAACCCCCCCTGGGGTTTGATCCTATTCGAGCAAAATGCGAAGCAGTATGGAAAAATAGTATAAGAAGGTATGGGGGCAGAGAAAAGCTTGGCAATGTGAAATGCCTCTTTCAGGTTCCTGAGCACACTCGTGACCAGATTCGACTCGAAGAATACGTCACCCACCTGGGCAGCCATAATCCCCTTGTCCGTGAGGGCATTCAGGCAATCCCTATAAAACGGTACGGTAAATAACCCCCCGCTCTGTTCAATGACCGGATCCGTTGAGTCAATGAGAATGATGTCGAATTTTTCCTTGGTCTCTTTCAGGTATTCAACTGCATCCTTCACCAGGACGTGTACCTTGGGATGATCAAGGGATTGGGCCAGGGCAGGAAAATAGTCCCTGGAAACAGACATTACCTCCTCATCGATCTCAACGAGCTGAATTCTGCTGATGCCCTCATGCTTGAGCACTTCACGAGCGGTGCCCCCGTCCCCACCGCCTACAATAAGCACATGGTGCGGTTCCGGGTGGGAAAACAGGGGAACATGAGCGAGCATCTCATGGTAGACGAACTCATCCCTTTCCGAGACGTTAATAACCCCGTCAAGAACGAGCATCTTGCCGAAATCGAGGGAATCAACTACCTCTATCTTCTGGAACCTGGACCTCTTTGAATGCAGGATTCCGTTGCACTCAAGATATACCCATACATGTGGAGATATCTCATAGCGAAAGATATGGGGCACCATTGCCTTATCCGGATGCTGCCTCCAAAAGCGAAGCGGGTTCTTCTTCCAAGTCCCCTCGCGCGATCTCTTTACTCACCCATCTCTTGGATTGCAGTTTTTCCTTGATGTATTCGAAGCCAATCCACGGATCCACCCGGGTGCCGCAGGTAAAAAGGTCTACCGAGGCATATCCGAACTCGGGCCACGTGTGTATGGCCAGATGGGATTCTGCCACCACCACGACCCCAGTAACCCCCTGGGGGCTGAAATGGTGGAAAATATCCCCTACTACCGTTGCTCCACTTCTGGTGGCCGCTTCCAGCATCAGGCTCCTTATATCAGGCTCGCTGTCAAGAAAGGTGCACTCACATTCTAAGTATTCAGCCAGTATGTGCTTACCAAAAGGACTCTCCATTCTTGATAAGCTCCTTTCATAATCACGTGCGACTCACGACCCGTACTCCTCACTGCAACACGGGAAATCTGCTTTCGCCGCTTGTGCACTAACGGTATTCGTGAAAAAAGTTTTTAATAAAAGGTCTATTAGGTATGCGTTGCTAGAAAAACAGATCGACAGAAGTGCTCCTGCCCACCGCTTTGGGCAGCTTCACACTCCAGCAGGTAGGTCAATAGGCGTGTTTATACCGGTGGCCCTGTGCCAAGGCCGCTTCCTCCCTCAGGTGAAATTGTTCATTGATCGAATCCTACAGTCCATTGGTTGCCTTTATAACGTCTTGTTACTGGTTTGTCAATCAGGTAATTAACCTACATGCCCTCAAATAATGTCCACGGCGATTTTTTCCGGTACTCGATTGTTGCCTTAGCTCCGTAACTGGCCGGGCCCTGTTTAATAGAAAGACGGGGAGCATTGCATTGTTATCACCCACTCGGAGTTCTCTTGACCCGGTAGTGCCATGAAATTCTTTCTGAAGAGACTGGCGGGAGGGCGCTGTTCTTTTCGCGACTTGGGGATGGGGGAAACCGCAGCCCTGAGCCTGTCGAAGGGAATGCAGAGGGGGCAAGGATCCCCCGTAAACAAGTTGCTGAAAAAACCAGCCCGTGAGCCTTGGAACGAAAGAAAGGGTTTCATGGTATGTGCCTATTACAATGGAAAAAAAGATATCCATGTCCCTCGGGCAAGCGTATTTACGGGGTTAAGGCAATGATCGAATATGATATTGGTTCAGTGG
>CP070657.1:1636164-1644244 GCA_020355085.1 Deltaproteobacteria bacterium | reverse complement strand
TTTTTGAGCTTGTCGGTATAGAGGACTGCCCCCGTCATCTCATCTATGATGATTGCATCGGGGTCTTCCGGCATCTCCTTGCACGGTGGCTCCACACAATGGCGGCACTGATCTGGGAAGAAGTACCAAACGGGTTTACCATCACTTCCCAGGGCCTCAGAAAAACGGACCAGTTTGTACGTATAAAATGACAGGTCCTTGGGGTTTTGAAAGCTGCCCCAGTTTTCTGTCTTGGTAGCCGGAAGTTGATTCCATTGCTTGCAGGCAATCTGACAACCCCTACATGCAGTACATAATGTGGTATCGATAAAAAATGCCTTTCCGCTCATCAGATCACCTCCTTTACATCTTTCTCACATTGACCATAAAGGCCTTGGTTTCCGGGATTCTGGTATTGGGATCACCGGTTGACGGTGTCAGCAGGTTAGCCGAATCGCCGCCGTCTTCCGGATGGACCCACCCATAATGCCATGGCAGTCCAACTTGGTGGATCTCGTTACCCTGGATCGTGAAGGGTTTGAATCGGTGGGTAACAATGGTCACAGCTGTCACCTTCCCTCTTGCCGATTCCACAATTACTTTCTCACCGTTCTTTATCCCCTTCATCTTGGCCAGCTCATGGCTCATCTCCACAAAAAGCTGAGGCTGGGCCTCCAGCAACCACGGCTGCCAGCGAGTCATAACGCCGGTCTGCCAGTGCTCGCAAACCCGATAGGTCGTGCACACGAAGGGATATCGAGGATCGCATGTCCTATACACGTCCATCTCGGTCTCGTAGACCGGTGCCGTGGGATTGATGAGCTGGCCAGACATGAGGTTCTTCTCCACGGGACATTCAAGAGGCTCATAGTGCTCGGGGAACGGCCCGTCCGCGAGCCCCGGACCAAAAACATGGGCATACCCCTCGGTTTTCATAATGAAGGGATACTTGGTCTTGGGATTGGGAGTGCCATCCGGATTGAGCATGGGAGGCCAGCCACCATCAGGAACATCGCCTACCCATTTCGTACCGTTCCATTTAATGACGGGATGCTCGGAATCCCAGGGGTTACCATGCATGTCAACCGATGCCCTATTGTAGATTATCCTCCTGTTGACCGGCCAGCACCAGGCCCATTCGAGGTTCAGACCGATCCCAGACTTCTCCCTCGTGCGCCTGGCAGCCATATTTCCCTTACCCGTATAGGAATTACAGTACAACCAGTTGGCACTGCTGGTGGAGCCGTCTGCCTGAAGAAAAGCAAAACTGGGAACAAGATCACCCTTCTTGAAGGAGTTGTTTCCTATGGTCATATCTTTCAAGAAATAGCCGTTGATCTCCTTGGCCATCTTATGGGCGTCAAACTCACCATGTGTAGTGTAATCCCACTTCAAGTTTATGATCGGCTCGTGGAAGACTGCCGCTTTCCCTTTCTTAATATCCTTTTGATAGAACCATCTCACCTTCTTGAACAGGTCTACCAGGATATCGCCGTCAGGTCTCGCCTCTCCCGGCGGCTCAGCAGCCTTGTACCGCCACTGCATCCACCGCCCACTGTTGGTGATGGACCCTTCCTTCTCCACAGAAACTGCGCAAGGCAGCATAAAGACCTCGGTCTTGATCTTCTTGGGGTCCATGCCTGGGCCTTTCCAGAAAGAGCCTGTTTCGTTGTCGAAGATGTTGACATTGACCATCCAGTCCAGCTTGGTGAGTGCCTCGCGAGTCTTGTTGGAGTTGGCTCCGGACCCTGCCGGATTCTGACCCCAGGCGAAGAAACCACTGAACCCTCCCTTATACATAACATCAAAGATGTCCAGCCAGGAGTAAGCCTTGCCTGCATCAATCTTAGGGAGCCACTGATATCCAAATTCGTTTTCGGGCTGCGCCTTATCTCCGAAAAACGATTTCAATAAGCTTACCATGTACTTAGGCTCGTTCTGCCACCAGTTAGCGCTCAGCGGGTCATTGCTCTTGGGCCTTCTCTTGAGGTAGTCGTCAAGGGAAAGCCAGTTTGTGCTGGGCGTTGCAAGGTACCCGGGCCAAATATGGTAGAGGATGCAGTGATCAGTGGAACCTTGAACGTTTGATTCCCCTCTCAAGGCATTCACGCCGCCACCGGCAACTCCCATATTCCCTAAGAGGAGCTGGATAATGGCCATCGTCCGGATGTTCTGAACACCTACCGTATGCTGGGTCCAGCCCATGGCATACATAATGGTGCCAGCCTTCCCTTTTTGACCGGTGGCCGAATACAGCTCGTATACCTTTGCCAGATCCTCCTTTGGCGTGCCCGTAATAGCCGAAACGGTATCCAGGTCATACCTGCTGTAATGGTTCTTTAAGAGTTGAAAAACACAGCGGGGATCTTGGAGCGACCTGTCTTTCTTTGGAACACCATTTCCATCTTTTTCAATGGCCCAAGTGCTCTTGTCATATTTGTGGGTCTTGGAATCGTAACCCGAAAAGAGGCCATCCTCAAATGAGTATTTATCGCTCAAGATGAACGAGGCATTGGTATATTCTGCCACATATTCCTTGAAATACTTGTTATTATCAATGATGTATTTGATCATTCCCCCCAGGAAGGCGATGTCGGTCCCCGATCTCAATGGGGCATAGAAATCGGCCTTCGAGGAGCTCCTCGTAAACCGCGGGTCAACGCTAATCAGCTTGGCTCCGCTCTTCATTGCCTCGGTCACCCACTTGAAGGAGATAGGGTGATTCTCGGCCGCATTGGAGCCCATAATCAAGATACAGTCGCTATTTCTGATATCGATCCAGTGATTGGTCATCGCGCCACGTCCGAACGACTCTGCCAGAGCCGCAACAGTAGCGCTGTGTCAGATACGGGCTTGGTGCTCGATATATACGAGCCCCAAAGACCTCATCATGGCCTGTATGAGCCAGCATTCCTCGTTGTCCAGGGCAGCACTGCCCACGCTGGCAATGCCATTGGTACGGTTGACCACCTGTCCCTTGTCATTCTTATGTGTAAAGCTAGCATCTCTGCTCTTCTTAATCTTAGAGGCGATTTGCCAGAGTGCCCAGTCCCACGACACCTTCTGCCAACGGGTACTGTAAGGTGCCCTATACAACGGCGTTGTGAGGCGGTTCTCATTGTTGACCAGCTGGCTCAGCGCCGCACCCTTAGCACATAGGGACCCTTCATTAATAGGATGGTCGGGGTCTCCCTCTGTATTAATGACTTTTCCACTCGCACCTTTGGTGGCGTGGACAATAATCCCACAGCCCACTGCGCAATACGGGCAGATGGTAGTGCTCTCTCGAGCATATCTAATCCTCAAGGTCTGGGCATACGCCTTGACCGGCTTCAAATCCATGCCGAGACCCAGGACCATCACCCCGGCCGCAGCTCCCGCAGAGATCTTTAAAAATTCCCGCCGATTAACCCTCATAAGCTATCTCCTTTCTTTTTTAAAAAACCGGATTAAATGGTTACTTGATACCGCGCCATGAACCCGTGCCTCCACAGGCTTCACACCGCGACACATACCATTATAATAATGATACCAAAACAGAAATGAAAAAAAAAAGAAAAATATTAGAAAAAAAAGGCAATGCCGAGCATCAAAGCAACGATCAGAATTGTCTTACGCATTACCATGAGTATTCCCCCGCCTTTTTTTTCTTGATTCTTTGTTAGACAACAATGCAGAAAAGAACTGCATATACTAGAGTAACTGGCTTAAACTTATTGAACGCTAATCCTCTTCTGTCCTCCCGTCGCTCTCACCTCCTTTCACTCCTGTGTCTATTTAGGCTGCCACTTTTGCTCTCTTGGAATCATATCAGCAGGGACGACGACACCCTTATTTGCACCTCTTTCTGCTTCTTCCACATCCTTTTCCAGCAAGAAAAGGGGCTTATTTCCGTGGCAGGAATTGCAGGAAGCGTTTTGTGGCGTCTTCAGTCTAATGTTATGCGGGGTTGCCAGTTTCCAGGTCGGCACAGCGTCAAAATCGCTCAAACCACCTTTTACATAGAAAGCAAAAGTTTTTCGATCAACTGGTACATGCCGCAGCGGTACAAAACGTTGGGTCCGCTTTTCCGATTTCAAGGGATTAAGCCCAATCTTGAAACCAAACCACGACGCCTTTGTTTTGTAAAAGGTAAGCCCTTTTGTGTCAGTTCCCACATGGCAAACAGAGCAGTTGTTGTAAGGCTGAGCATGACAGACGTGACAGCTCACCTCATCCTTATGGATTCGGTGGGTTATCACGTTGTCCGCATCTCGGTCATAGATTTCCTCGTGGCAATCGAGACATTTCGGTCCATTCTCCACCTCGAACCGGTGAGCATACTCATTATCGTCACCGTGCATTTCTTCAGCGGTATGGCAGTCAGCACATTTCATCTCCATTTCCTGGTGAACACTGGGCTGAAGACCGTCTTTTTCTCCAAAATATTCCTTCTTCACCCGGCTTCCATGACATGCAGCACACACCTCTTCCATCGGAGGTTCCCCCACGAAGAGGTGGCGATTGAGCAGGCCACCTTCAACGGAATTCGGCCTGCTGATGTGGCACTGCCCACAGCTGCTGTGACAGGTAAAGCAGTGGTTTTCCATCCCCTTTAGCAGCTTGTCGGGGATCACGCCTTCGGGATTTGCCCTCGTGCCGATAATCACTTTGTAGGGCCTCAGGCTCACATGGAGGCTTTTTGTGTAATGCTCGGTTATCTCATCATGGCAGTCTCCACACGCTGCGGTAGCATCGGGATATGTTGGATCCTTAACGACATCCTCGTGGGCTGTCTTCCAGTTTGGGTCATCGGGATTACCGCCGTGGCACTCGTGACACGCAATTAAACCGTGATTCTCATCATCTACGATTTCGCTGTCAACGAAGATCTTCTCGTGCGGAGCCAACGGCTCCACAGCACCGCCCCATCCCTCCCCTTCTGTTTCCGCAGATGTAACTGCTGGCCTCGTTTTCGCAATCTCCCTGGTTATTTCTATCAGCTTCTTGGCGCTTGTGTGGCAGATAAAACACTGGGTATCTTCATAGGCCTGGCTTGTGAAGGGACCAAGGGGAATCAAAAAGACGCTACAAAGGGCAGCGATACAGAAAATATGTAAACATTTCATGCCTGAACCCCCCCCCAATTGAAGTTCCGATGAGCGAAGTCTGATAATTCTTGGAAGTTGCGAAAGTCGGTAGATGGGGATGCCAATATCAGATTTGCTAACCAATGTCAAAAGAATTTTCGAGCAAATAATCTCCTGGCAAAATGGATCTCGGGGGCCAAGATAGACCGAAGGCAACCAGGCGCTTACATATAACTCTTGAAGAGTTCCCGTGAGATAATCATCTTCTGTATGCTGGAAGTCCCCTCCAAATACTCCATCCCTCGCGCGTCGGCGCTGAGCAAGCTGATGATATTGTTTTTGAAGTAACTCCTTCCACCCATTATCGTTAGCCCCAGATGGGCCACCGACATGACCATATGAGTGGCAAAGAGTTTTGCCTGTGAAGACGCACTCCTATAAAACGGGCTCTGGGCCAGTTTCAAGGCGTGAAAACACAATCCTCGTGCGGCATTGATTTGGGTATACATATCGGACATCTTGAAACTAATGTCCTGACTGCTTGTAAGAGGACGGTCGAACTGAACCCTTTTTCTGGAGTATTCGAATATCTCATCGAAGATCCTGCAGGCAAGGCCGCAGGCAATACCTGCCAAGAGAATCCTCCCCCTGTCTATGGCATCAAGGGCCAGAAAAAGTCCCCTGCCCTCCTCTCCAAGCAAGTTATCCTTTGGTATGAGGCTATTCGTATAGGTAAGCCTGCCGGTTGGAAGGAGCTTGAGCCCATCCTTTTCAGGCAGGAGTTCTACCGTAAACCCGTCTACATCATCCTCGACTGCAAAGACGGTAAGGGATCGCGCGCCTTTTTTCCCTTTTGTATTAACGAGAATGGTATAGATATTGGCGAGACCTGCGTTAGAGATAAAGATCTTTTCTCCATCAAAAACATAATAGTCCCCCTGACGTTTTGCAGAGAACTCAATGGCACTTGCATCTGTGCCCGCCTTTTCCTCAGTCATGGCAATTGCACCAAAATCACCATCACACAACCGGGCTAGAAACCTTTCCTTTAGGTCTTGTTCTCCCGCAGCACCTATCAGGTCCACCGCGCGGCTGTGAGCAACAAAAATAACGCCCAGGCTCGGACACGTATATCCCAAGAGCTCCATAATGGTATAGATGTTCTCTTCGCTCTTACTGCCTCCCCCATATTCGATGGGAACAAACCGTTTGAACAGACCGATTTCAATAAGCTCTGAGCATATCGATTCCCAGGGCGGCGGGAAAATAACCTTGCCGTTTTGAAACTCAAGCCCGGCTGCATACATGGACTGGACACTTGTCATGACCTTATATTTCAGCAGTTCGACAAACCTATCCAGAAACGCTCTGTCCTCTTCGTGCTCGCTGAAAGATCGCAGAATCTTTATCAAGTGATCCACCGTTTTAGCTCCTAATCCTCTTTTTTTCTAAAGAGATCCTCCAGGGCCTGTTTTGCAGCCGCTTCTCTGCCAAATCCCATTTCCTTGGTGCCCTTCAAGACGAAATAGTCGCAGAAGTTCGCTCTTTCCTTGTCAACGACCCGCACAGCAGAGGTCTCCTTGCACTCGTTGTATGAACCTGGATCATAGAACTTGCACTGTAAGCAGCTGTGTAAATCACGACCGCAGTTAGGACAGGTGTCATTACGAGAAACCCTCCCCTCAAGTTCTAACTCATGATCACAAAAGGCACACCGTGTTAGGCTCATGATTCCTCCCTCTTGTAATGAAATCTACTATAGCGAAAATGTCAATTGTCGCGACGAGATTGCCATGTCGCTGCGCTTCTCGCAATGACGCTAAATAGCAGTGGCTAGGAGTCATCCAAACTTATTGAGAGGTTAAAACAATACAACTGCTTATTGATGGGAGATACGGGGTCTTGCCCCAGCAAATGACTTATACGATACCCCTTATACGACTGTAAAGAAAAATACCCTTGCCTGTCTCCAGAAAATCCTGTACAGATTTTAAGACCGCTGAAGCAGGTTCTGAATATCCTAACGTCAAAACAAGAAGACCGCCTGAACCTGGCCTGATATACGGGTGTTGCCGGAGTCGTGATGGTACATGACGAATACCAAAAGGCAGTGATTTTAGAAAATGAGATCGAGGCTCGTCTCGTCGATTCCATACTCACGGAACGTGATATACCCCATATCATGGCTTCTTACTACGACACCGCCTATGACGGTCTGTATCAAACTCAAAAAGGGTGGGGCTACATCAGTGCACCGCCCGCCTTTCACGAGGAGATACAGGAGATTATCTCCTCTGTGAGAAAAGAATCGAGTCTTCCGGATGGGTCATAACCCAAGATCATGATTCCCTGTTCTTGATGGATCGCTTAGGCCAGACCCACACTAGGTTGGGTTGCCGACTCCCGTCTTTGAACAACCCCTTTCATCCGTACGGTCTAGAAAACCTTGACAATGAAGTCATTTCTCGTCACTATTCCTATGGAATAATTGTGAGGGTGTCAAAAGGGCGAGGTCCGTTTTCATGGGATGGGATATCTTTGGACCTAAAGGAAAAACAAAAGAGCCACAGGATGTTTTCCACCCTGTTATTGAGCGTATTGAAAAGGTTGCCCCTAAGGGCTTTCGAGACGAAAGGATTATGTACTACTACAACTATAGACAAATGCCCACATATCGTAAGCCATTGCTTTCCTTATTGAAACACATATCGGGGAGAACCTGGAAGGAAGAAGATGAAGAGCTGTTCTTACAGGAGCTCTTTCGGAAACTCAAGGATTTTTATGACGTAAGGGGCAAGCTTTCCATTGATGAAGCTATAGAAGACTATAGTATAAAAACGAAATTGCTCCAAATATACAAGATATTCTATGATGATACCAGCCTAGCAGGGCCGAAGATAAATGAGTGTCTGGAGAAGATAGGCAAAAACCAAATGTTCTCAAAACGAGGGTACAATGAAAATTAAGGTGGAAAGCGAAAAGATCATTAAAGCGGTGAGGAAATTGGACGGCGTTGAGATCGTGCTCGAAAG
>CP070657.1:1631130-1636064 GCA_020355085.1 Deltaproteobacteria bacterium | reverse complement strand
TTAAGGAAGAACTCTGGGATGAATTTTATCCGCATCTCTTCCATATCTCTTCGGATTTCACAAGCGATGCGGGTTACATAAATCTGTACAATCTAATTGGTGAGACGTGCCGGTCTACACCTGAGAACAAAAAGGAGGTTGTTTTCTTTCTCGCCGTTCCACCTTCTGAAGCGCCCGTTATTGTTACAAAGATAGGGGAACACAAGTTTTGCGGAGAAGGCTTTGTGCCGAAAATCATCATGGAAAAGCCCTTTGGAAGAGACAAGACTTCAGCATCTGAGCTTAATCGAACGGTGCTGAGCGTTTTTGGTGAGAACCAGGTCTATCGGGTTGATCATTACCTCGGCAAGGAGACGGTTCAGAACATCATCTTTTTCCGCTTCGCAAACAGCATCTTCGAGCCTCTCTGGAACCGTCGCTACGTCGATCATGTGCAGATCACCGTTGCCGAGCAGGTGGGTGTTGAGCAACGGGGCGTCTTTTATGAACAGACAGGCGTGGTACGAGATATCGTGCAGAACCACATAATGCAGCTCATTGCACTCGTTGGGATGGAGCCCCCTGTTGGGTTTGAGGCAGAACTCATCCGTGATGAAAAGGTAAAGGTGTTCCGTACGATTCGTCCCATGGATGCGGATTACATCAGCAAATATACAGTGCGGGGGCAGTATGGCCCAGGCACGATAGATGGCGTCGACGTCGCTGGGTATCGGGAGGAGAAGGACGTGGCGCCCGATTCAAACACTCCCACCTTTTTTGCGGCAAGGCTCTATATCGACAGCTGGCGGTGGGCAGGTGTGCCCTTCTACGTGCGCACTGGCAAGCGCCTCGCCGACCGGTATACTCAGATTTCAGTGCAGTTCAAGCAGCCGCCCCTCAAGCTCTTTGGGCGCACCTGCGATATCATAGAGCCCAATCGTCTGGTTTTTTCCGTACAACCTCAGGAAGAAATATCCCTGTCTCTTAGTGTCAAACAGCCAGGTGTGGGAAATCAGCCCCACACCGTAAGTATGGATTTCAACTACGAGCACTCGTTCAGCATAGAGCGGCACCATGCCTACGAACGACTACTTATCGACTGCCTCAGAGGGGATTTGATCCTTTTCGCCCGGGAGGATGGGGTAGAGGCGATGTGGCAGGTGGTAGATCCCATTATTGAACAATGGGATGCGATGCCTGCCGGGAATTTCCCTAACTACCCCGCAGGCAGCATGGGGCCGGAAGGACAAGATGTACTGATGGAACAGGATGGCCGTAGGTGGATGAAGGACGAGGGGGTCTATCTATAGCTGCCCATGGCGCGCCCGCCAAAGAAAAGGCTCCAACATGATACATCAGGGTAACATCTTTATATTTGATAACAATGAGGGTGTGGCCGATTTTGCCGTAACTAAATGGATTGAGATATCATCTGAGGCAATCGTGGATAAGGGGTATTTTTCGGCGGCATTGTCAGGCGGAAAGACCCCGGTCGCGTTCTACAAGAGACTTGCCGTCTCAAAGGATATCCTTTCATGGGACCGGACGCGCCTCTTCTTTGCGGATGAACGCTTTGTGCCTCCCTCTCATGATGAGAGTAATTATGGCTTGATTGAAAAACATCTTTTGAGACAGGTGAGCATATTGGACGAGAATGTGCACCGAATACAAACAGAGGGAATCACCTTGGAGCAGTCGGCAAGAAGATATGAAGAGGATATCAGGAGCTTTTTTCGTATTGAGGGCGGTGCGGTTCCGCAGTTTGATCTCATCATGTTGGGCATCGGGGAAGACGGTCATACGGCCTCATTGTTTCCCGGGAAGTCTTCACTACATGAAAGAGTGCGCCTCGCAATCCCTGTCACTGCCAACAAATTTCCCCATGAGCGTATCACCCTGACCTTGCCAGTCATCAATAACGCACGGAATATTATGTTTCTCGTGAGCGGCAGGACCAAGGCAAAGGCATTGAAAGAGATACTAGAAAATAAGGAAAGTAGGCTGCCGGCGTCTCACGTACACCTCGAGCAGGGAATGGTGTATTTCATGATAGATCAACCGGCAGCTTCACTCCTCTCGGGCGGAAAGGTGGGTAAGCAAACAACCGCTTTGACAGGGACATTTTTCTTCAACGATTGAGATTCCAATCGTAGTGAAGGTATTCGATGCGCACCGTTTTGTAATGCTCCTGAATAAAACGACGGGCATGTTCGTCTACCAGATAGTCGAAGATAAAATCCATTAAACCGGATTTTCCGCCGAAGTCCCTTTCATACCATCGGAATATCTTGGAAATAAGCATCTTGCCCTGCTCGGGTAACACCAGCACCTCGGAGGAGTTGACGAAGCTCGTGGCTGCTGCCTCGAGCTGGTCGTAGATGTGTTCGGGATCATAGTATTCGATAGGGGCGCAGGATCTGGAACCGCAGACCAGGGCGAAATGGATTCGAGGATCCACTGGTGTCAAAATCAGGTTTCGTCGTTTATCCCAAGGTCCGAAAGACCGGAAGGGAGAAAACCACGGTCTCATGTTTCCCCGCAAGATCCCGTGCTCGATGTCGTCTGCCGAAAATAGGTGGGGTCCGATTGTGTATTTCACCCTCCTGAAAAAACCCGGCACCTCCTTTACCGACTGCCTGATACCGAGTGTTACAATTCCGTCCACCACAATTGTGTTGTAAAGGTTCGTCCAGAAGGCGAGCTTCTCCTTACGACCGGTGAGGCACGAGGGCCTGAATTCCCGAAGCCCGTTTGTGAGAATGCGGTACTGCTTGAATTCAGGCGAATTCCTCAGCCTCTCGTAGTCCACCAGGCCCCGATCCGCATTATAGAATTCGTTCCTGAGCATTCGGATCGTGCGCATCAACTCGCCGGCAAGGTTTTCGGGGTCAACATCGGGCATCTCGGTGCCGGCATTCAGGATGGTCTCCCGTGCGAAGAGACCTTTGATGCCGTGAACGTTGCCTTGTATGGCTCTTTCGGTTTCATAGAATTCCTGGATAAGGTCAATGAAAAGGGCCGCAGTCCAGCTGAAATTATCGCTGCCGTAACCCTTTCCGTCTAAGGAGTCGAAATACTCATAGAAGCAGAACCGGATTGGAAGCTGTAAGAGGTCTTTTTGCAGCGAGTCGGCCTTGAGGGTATAACCGTATCGCCGCAATCCCTGAGCAAGCATCCAGTTGATATTGATCCATATCGGGCCCCGCCAATAATTTGATCGATCAAAATCCTCCTTGTGTGTATCGTAGTTTGGAATGGTGAAGCAATTTCCCTGGTGGAGAGAGCAAAACGAGCAGGAGTTCAGTCGATCGTAGAGTCGTTTTGCCTGTTCTCGCGACGCAGCGCCGCCGTAAAGAGGCATGAAGCCGGCGGCCGTATCTACCTCGATCAGTTGCCTCGAGACCAGGTCATAGGCATCGAAAATGCCGTGCTCCTCATGCCAGAGCTTTTCGCGAATTGCCGCAGCCGTTTTCTTTGCCCATGACTGAGGTATTGCGGGAGATTCCCCAATAATCTCCGCAATTCGAGCAAGGGACTCATTAGCTCGACACAGAATAGAGTTGAACAAGGGGTCCTGGATGAGAAATGGGCAGGTTTCCCGTATGCGAAACTCGTCATAATCGCACTTGCGAAACAGGTGAACCAGGTATACGTAGCGATCATAATCGTCATCACTGGGACGCATCTTGGTGTCGATCCCGGGTCTTAGGTCTCTGCGGGTATACTGGGGCAATCTTGCCTTGTCGAAATCCATCCTCCTCAGGGGCTTATCCCAGGTAGGTGAGTTGTCGATGCCCGACTCCCACGGGTGTCTGATATATACGAGCCCTTCGCCCCCGGGATCTCGCTCCCTGTAAAGATAATCATGGAGTGCGAGGAGTTTGGGGTAGATCCTGTCGAGAAAAGGAACTGCATCTCGAGGCCTACTGGCATTTCGATAGATCCTCTCCGCAGCGATTGCATGAACAGGAGGCATCGTAATCCCTGAGGTGAGTTTGCCGGTCGGCGCATTGGGCGAGCGCTCTGTTTGCCAGAAATCGGGCTCGGGGAAGTAGTGGCCAAGCTCTTTCGGGTTGAAAACGATTTGTGGAAGCATTCCGTTGGACCACTGCGCATCAAAGAGCGTTTCGATCTCAACAATTGCTCGTGGTGTATCGTAATTTGATCTTCCGATCGCGATGAACCCCGAGTCCCAGTTCCACTGGTGGGGGTAAAGCGTCTGGGAAGGTCTGGTCGATGAACCCGTCCAGTTGTCGTCGAGTATGCGTTTAGCCTTCTCCACATAATCGCCAAAGAGCTTGGCCATTATATGCCTCTCGAAAGGTCAAGCCACACAGGGTTTCTCATGATGGAGCCCTTATGAAACTCCAATGGACTGTTTGTCCGTTAAAATAGCGCCGCAATATGTTATAAACAATTATAACATACAGTCCCTTTCATTTCTATTGGGGCTGGCGCTGATGCAAGAACGTAAGGACAAGCCGGAAGGAATAGCGACCTGTCTCTTGTGCAGGCGGTTTTGGAGCATCTGGACGTGGAGATCTTTCATTGAAAGATAGGTGTATACTATTTTTTGTAAGGAATCCCGAACGGGGCGAGGTTAAGACACGGCTCGCCGCCACCTTGGGTCATAATGTAGCCCGCGATCTCTACCGTTGCTTCATTCTCGATATGCTCTCTGCGCTTGAAAGTACCGATTTTCCCATCACTATCTGCTATTACCCTAAAGATGCCCTCGATGACGTTAAGGGAATTGTCGGAGATGGATATGCCTTTCAACCCCAGTACGGGGAAGATCTGGGGGAAAGGATGAAAAATGGAATGACAGATTCCTTTGCCCAGGGCTTCGACCCAGTAATTGTCATCGGCAGCGATATACCGGATCTGCCGGTAGCCTTCATCCAGGACTCATTTGCCGCACTCCAACCCTATGATACCGTGATTGGGCCTGCCCT
>CP070657.1:1628125-1631030 GCA_020355085.1 Deltaproteobacteria bacterium | reverse complement strand
TCGTAATCCTGGATAATCTCACAACGGCCATGACCGGTATGCAGCCCACGCCGGCCCTTGGAATCCGCGCCGACGGGAGTAAAGGCCGAGCGATAACCCTCGAGAGGATTGTGGCGGGTTGCGGTGTTGATTTTATCCAGGTAGTGGACCCGTATGATATCAAGAACATGACGGACATCATGAAAAAGGCAACCGAATACGTGAAAGGGCCTGAAGGGGGAATCGCCGTTATCATCGCGCGGCACCCTTGTGTTATCGCCTACTCGGATAGTGCTATTCCGGAAAGGAAACGGGTAATAATTACCGAGGATTGTACGGAGTGCAACTTCTGCCTTGAACGTTTTGAATGCCCTGCCCTGTACCATGACCAGGAACTGGGGCGCACCGCCATCAACAGAGAGCTATGCGTGGATTGCGGCCTCTGTATTCAGATATGCCCAAAAGGGGCCATTAAAGAGGTTCAGACTGATTGAAACTCCCCGCGCATAATCTCCTGAAACTCCTGTGGAGCCTGGCGGGCAGGCCCGCCAGAATTATGGCGGACAAGCTCATGGCTTTGTGCACAAATGGGCAAACCAAATCAAGGGTCACGCTTGGAGATAGATAAGGCCGTGAAATCCACCAATATCGTTCTCACCGGATTGGGCGGACAGGGGATCCTGTTTATGACCAGGATTCTGGCCCAAAGCGCCCTTGATAACGGCTATAATGTCATCGGGGCAGAGACCCACGGCATGGCCCAGCGGGGCGGATCGGTAGTCTCCCACCTCAGGCTGGGCGAGGTTCAAGGCTCTCTGGTTCAAACCGGCACAGCCCACATATTGTTAGCCCTCGACGAGCATGAGGGCTATCGAAATCTCCCCTTCTTGTCTCGAACAGGAAGGCTATTTGTAAACACTAACTCCAGTCATTTTCCCCCAGAGCACGTACAGGCCTTCCTGGACATGAGAGAGATTTTGTATCGAGCCGTACCGGCTGGGGTTCTAGCGCGGGAACTTGGAGCTCCCCGGTCAAGTAACTTGGCATTGCTCGGCTTTTTTTCCGGCTTCAGCGAGAAACCTTTTACCTTGGCAGAGATACTACAAACCATCGAAAGGATCAGTCCAGACCGCTTTAAGGAGATAAATCGTAAGGTGTTTGAGGCCGGGCACCAAAGGGCAAAGAAATCTGCCGGCAGGTTTTGTGATTGACTGCTAGCTGTCCGTTGCCTATAGTTGATATAGGAAGCTTTATCACCCGCTGATCGCTATCCCCGAAATTTACACAACAGAAAGGAGGTGAGCAATAACCCCTCGGGAATCACTGTTAATCTTAATCAAAGAAGGAGGCAGCAATGACACCGGGAAGTACCTATAAGATTATCGAACTTGTGGGAACGAGCCCCAATTCATGGGAGGAAGCGGCAAAAAACGCAGTGGAAACCGCTTCGAAGAGTCTCAGGGATTTGCGGATCGCAGAAATCACGAAACTAGATGTTACTATTGAGAACGGAAAGATCACCAGTTACAGGGCCAGGATAAACGTTTCATTCAAGTATTTGGAAGAATAGCAAGCTTTCCTCAATCGATGGCCCGATAGGCCCTCCTATCGGGCCATCTCATTCCCTTCTCTAACCTGTAGCCACTCTTCACTCCTGTTCTTCAGTTCCGCCAACTATGATCAGCGGGATCCTCATGGTTGGCTGCGCATCGGATACCGGTACTCCTTGCCCGTCTTTACCGCAGGTTCCGACATCGAAACCCAAATCGTTGCCCACCATGTCGATCTCTTTGATTATCTGGGGACCATTGCCTATGAGCGTTGCCCCCCGCACCATGTCACTCGTTCGACCGCGTTTCAAGAGGTAGCCTTCGCTGACCTCAAAAACGAAATTCCCATTGACCGTATCAACTTGGCCGCCGCCCATCTTGAGTACGAGCAGACCCTTGTTCACGGAGCTGATAATCTCCTTTGGATCTGATTCTCTCGGGGCAATGAATATATTGGTCATTCTCGGAATCGGAGAAAAACGGTAAGACTCCCTCCTTCCATTCCCCGTGGAAAGAGTACTATCTTTCATTGCAGTCAGCTTGTCATACAAATAGCCCTTCAACGAGCCATGCTCAACGAGCACTGTTCTTTGGGCAGGCGTACCTTCATCATCATAGCAGAAAGAACCCCTTTTTGCGTCGATAGTCGCATCGTCGATAATCGAAATTTCCTCAGCTGCCACCTGCTCGCCGATTTTCCCTGAATAGACCGACAGTCCCTCCTGAGCAAGATCTGCCTCTAAACCGTGTCCAACCGCCTCATGGACCATGGTGCCGCCTGCCGTGCTCGAAAGCACAACGGTCATGGGACCTGACGGGGCAGGCCTGGCATCCAGCAACCGGACAGCCCGTTCAGAAGTCTTTACCGCAAGGCCCTCTACCCTCTCGCGACTCAACAGCTCAGGGCCCCTTGCTTCGGCAGTTTGCTCGCGAGCGGTTTGGATAAGATCTCCCTTTCCGGCGACAACATGAACCATAAATACAGTGGATACTCTCTCTTCGCTTCTCGCCTCACCATCGCTCGTTGCCACCGTGATCCTTTGGTTAGCAGCACGGTACACAACTCTCACCTGTCGAACGCAAGGGTCAAAACCTCGAGCCACCTCGTTAGCCAGATAGAGCACATCTGCTTCGTCTTTAGCCGAAATGGCCCTGGGGTTCTGAACAGTCTCGAGCCTATGAGGGAGTGAAGGGAAGGCCCACCTTCGCTTGGAAAATCCAGACCTCCCATCCAACATGCGTGCCATTTCCTTTGAAAGCACAATAGTTGAGGTCTCTTCAAGCTCGTTGGTATAAGCAGACCGTGTCCTCAAGTCCTTTATCGCCCGCAGCCCCACGCCAGTGTCATGACCACCCACCGCCCTTTCTATCCTATT
>CP070657.1:1624704-1628025 GCA_020355085.1 Deltaproteobacteria bacterium | reverse complement strand
TCCCGGGTGTAGCCCTGAAAGACACAGGCATCCCAACCCCGGTAACGGGCTCCCTGCCCCCATTTCAGGTAGTCAAACACATTGAAGCAGGTGCAGGTGGGACAGACATAGAGGCAGGCGCCACAATAGATGCACCTTTCACCTATCCTTCTGTAGGTCTCCTCCGGGGAAAACTGGTCGTCACCCATGAGATCCAGTGCCCTCTGAAAATTTACCCTTAATTCCACTGCCTCATAGGCCTTTCTCTTTATGTAATCGATTGTTTCTTCGGCATCCGCCGGAGGATCTTTAAAGAACTCCCCATATTTCTCAAGGAGATCCTCGCCTATCTGAGACCCTGTCTCGACAAAATAGGAATCTCCGTTATCAACCAGTTGCCAGTCGAAGCCATTCTCGGCAAATGGCCCTGTCTTGGCCGATGTGCAGAAACAGGCCCTTGGGCGCGGAGGGTTGAGGCATCCGATCACAACAAGGAATCTGTCCTGAATCCGGCTCAAGTAATACTTGTCCCCAAAGCCCCGTTTAAAAAAATCATCGGAAAAGAGGACTCCCGCCAAATCGCAGGCCTTGCTACCAAAGACGAATTTGGGTGAAGATTCAACCACTTCTTGTATCTTATGCTCCTCAAACCTAAACATGCATTCAAGCTGGGGGAAGAAGATATCCTTGGGAGAGATGACCACTTCTTCATCTTCAAGGGCAATACTTTTCAGGGCACCATCAAGCTCCTTTTCGTTTTTTGGGAGCGCCTCGTACCAGATATCTCCCCCTACATTCCTCTGCGGGACATAAGTGGTCCATTCCTTGTTGACTTCCCGCAGTAAATCTTTAATCCTCGCCTTGTGGATAGTCTTCATCCTCTATCTTCTCCACCTTTACCGCACACACCTTGTATTCCGGTATCTTTGCTACTGGATCGAGCGCCGGATTTGTCAGGACATTAGCAGGTGCTTCTCTGAAGTGAAATGGAATGAATACCGAATCCCTCGCCACCTCTCTGGTAACCCTGGTCTTTATCCTGATGTGCCCCCGGCGGGAGCTGACCTTAACATAGTCGCCTGTCTTTACCCTTAGTTTTTCGGCGCTTTCCGGGTGGATCTCCACGTAAGCCTCCGGAATCTCTCTCTCAAGGGTTGAGGTTCTTCCGGTCATTGTTCGGGTATGCCAGTGCCAGTAAACCCTTCCTGTGGATAACGTGAAATTATATTCCTCATCTGCTGATTCGGCGGGCGGGATGTAGGGGCGTGGCATAAAAATTCCCTTACCCTTTACGAATCCGTCTTTGTGAAGGTAAGGCGTACCGGGATGATCTTGCGCCGGACATGGCCACTGCAATCCGTAGGTCTACATCCGCTCATAGCTCACGCCCCCATAGATGGGCGTTACCTGCGCGATTTCATCCATGATTTGGGAGGGATGGCTGTAGTTCATCCCCCTGTATCCCATTCTTCGAGCCACCTCGCAGAGTATTTCCCAGTCCGCCTTTGCTTCGCCAGGAGGATCGACTGCCTTTCTTATCTTCTGTATCCTTCTTTCAGTGTTGGTAAAAGTACCGTCCTTTTCGGCAAAACTGCCCGTGGGAAGAACGACGTGGGCATATTGTGCCGTATCGGATAGAAAGATATCCCCTACAACCAGAAACTCGGCCTTAGTTAAGCACTCTCTCACATGATTTGAGTCGGGATCACTGATCACCGGGTTTTCGCCCATGATGTAGAGCCCCTTTATCTTTCCCTTTCCTGCGGCATTAATAATTTCCGTGACCGTAAGCCCGGCACCTTTAGGCAATCCCTCCACATTCCAGGCCCGTTCGAAGTGCTTTCTCGCGTTTTCATCGGCTACCCTCTGATACCCGGAAAAGACATCCGGCAGTGCCCCCATATCACAGGAACCCTGGACATTATTGTGCCCCCGCAAGGGATTTACCCCTGTCGAGGGAAATCCCACGTGACCCGCGAGCATCGCAAGGTTCGCCAGGGATTTTACGTTGTCTATCCCGGTGGTATGCTGCGTAATACCCATGGAATAGACGATCATGGCCTTGCGGGCATCAGCGTAAGCTCGAGCAATCTCGATAATTTTCTCCTTTGGTATGGAACTGATCTTTTCGACATACCCTGGAGTGTAGCCCTTCACCAGTTCTTTTAGTTCCTTAAATCCCTCGGTTCTTTCCTCTATATAGTCTCTATCGTAGAGCCCGTCAGAAATAATCACGTGGATAAGGCCGTTAATCCAGGCCACGTCGGTCCCATTTTTCTGCCTAGCATAAATAGTTGCGTATTTTGCAATCTCTATCTCCCTCGGGTCGATGACAATGAGCCTGGCCCCCTTATCTTTCACAGCATTAATAATGCGAGAGCCGATCAAGGGGTGCTGAGCCGTTGTATCCGAACCGGTAATCAGGAAGACCTCGGCATCTTCAAACTCGCTAATGGAATTCGTCATCGCTCCAGAGCCGAATGTTGCAGTCAGCCCTACTACCGTCGATGAGTGACAGAGCCTTGCGCAGTGGTCTATGTTATTGGTCTTGAATACGGCTCGCGCCAGCTTCATCATCAGGTAGTTTTCCTCATTGGTGGTCTTGGCCGAGCTTAGAAAGGCAAGGCTATCCGGACCATATTCATCCTGGAAATGTTCAAGTTTTGAGACGATCAACCGCAAGGCCTCTTCCCAGGTAGCAGGGGAAAACGTTCCACCTTTTTTGATCAAGGGCGTTGTCAGTCGATCCGAGCTGTTGGCAAACTCAAAACAGTTCCAGCCTTTGACGCACAGTGCCCCCTTTGATACTGGATGGTTCTTACTGGGATACGCTCCAGTTAATCTCTCCCCATCAGAGACAAGGTAAAGTCCACATCCACACCCACAGTAGACACATGTCGTTAAGACATGCTTCGTTGTCATAAACTGAACTGCTGTTCCTGCCACCTTAGATCCCGAAGATACAAATGGAAGATCCGAAATCCTGAATTCTCTTTTCTTATATATCAACTTACTCCTCGTTTGGAATCAAATAATCTGTTTATCACGACGGATCTGATGCTTGGCCCCTTGTTAAGACGTGATAGGGAAAGCGCTCAACCAGGTGAGAAAGGAGCCTTAATCCATTGACACATGCGGACCTTTCACCTATGCTTTCTCCTACCACGGCATAAAAGCTATTCATCATGAACCTAATTTCGTAAATTGGAGAGTGATGTCATCATGGAAACAAAGAGCAGTAAACTTACCCCTTCCTGTGCAGCCTGTGATTTGGAGGTGAACAGGAGAATTTGTTATACGGAAAAGGGAGCTGGCTCCAAAGGTTGTCCCACTTTGAGGGAT
>CP070657.1:1620588-1624604 GCA_020355085.1 Deltaproteobacteria bacterium | reverse complement strand
GACATGAAACAGCAACACATGAGGTGTTAACCATGGTAAACACAAAAACCCTGCTTAAACTCTTATCCATCATGGGGGTAGTCCTGTTACTGCTGATGAGCAGCGCCGAGGCCAGAATCAAGATGGTTGCGCTCCCGGAACGGGGCAAGACCATCATTCGTCTCGATAATCCCCAGGCTACCCTGATCGAGGAGGAACGGGTCCTCACCCTTCAGAAGGGGCTCAATCACGTGGACTTCTCGTGGAAGGGGGTGAGTATCGATCCCGACTCCATCAGGCTCACCGTCCTCACTACTCCAGACAAGGTAAACCTGCTCAGCGTGAGTTATCCCCCCAACGAAGCCGCACTGGTGTGGGAGATTTCAAGTGTCGATGCCTCCGAGGTTACGGTGCGCATCAGCTATCTGCTCTCGTTTATCGATCGGCTGACCACCTACAAGGCAGTTGCAGACAAAGGCGAAACAAAGGTCAACCTGAAGAGCTTCCTGGTGCTCCGCAATTTCTCGGGCGAGGATTTCTATAACGCATCGGTGCTCTTGGGGAGCGGCCAGTCTTCCGAGGAAAGCATTGACCACGAAGAGACCAAGCAATTGCTCTTCCTTGAAAAGGATGGAGTACCCATCGAGAAGATCTGGACCTTTGATGCCGCGAAGCTCCCGTGGGATCCGGAGAAGATTGACACCAACGTGGGAATCCCTGTGACTTACAGAATCAAGAACGCCGCAACAGCTGGCCTTGGTGAGTTTGCCCTTTCCGAGGGCAAGGTGCGGGTTTTTCAAGAGGACGGATACGGGAGCACAATCTTCCTGGGAGAAGACGCCACCGAGGTGGTACCTGTTGGTGAAGACGTGGACGTATATATCGGCGACAGCCGTGATATTGTCGTAACACAGCGCAAAATGCGGGACGAAAGGATCAATATTCGCAGAAACAAGAAGAATCGCGTGGTCCTTTACGACACCGATGAGTTAATCAAGGCGACCATAGAGAATTTTAAGGACAGGCCGGCCAAGCTTACCATGATTCAACATATCCCCGGGCAATGGGACATGGAGGAGAGCACCCTCCAGTACAAGCGTAAGGACGCCTCCACCCTGGAATTCGAGATCGCCTTGGCTGGTTATGGCAAGACCGAGCTCTCCATGCACTTTCATCGCCGAAACGTTCGTCCCTAGGAGGTGATATCATGATACGCAAGCTTATACTGTTCGCGACATTCGCATTACTGCTGGGATATGACGTTGCCTCGGCCAAGGTGGACCTGGTTATTCTCCCAAAACGCGACACCGTTCAGCTGACCATATATAATTCGGCAGATCTGACCTTAGTAAGGGAAAAAAGGGCCCTCACCCTGAAGAGCGGGCTCAACAGTCTCCAGTTCTCATGGGCCAATACGCTCATTGATCCCACCAGCCTGGATATGCTGCCCTCAATGCATGCCGATCAGATCGATGTCCTTGATCTTACCTTCCCACCCCGGGTGCGCAACCTGGGTCTGTGGCATGTCAAAAGCCAGATCAGCGGCAAGGTGCCCGTGGAAATCAATTATCTGACGAGCGGTCTCTCATGGCGTGCCTTCTACATGGGAACCCTGAGCACCGATGAAAAGGTGATGCGCCTGCAGGGTTATGTGCGCGTTGCTAATAACAGCGGCGAAGATTATGAAAACGCCCAGGTTCGTATGATTGTGGGCAAGATTCACCTCATAGACAGGATCGTCGATCTGGCGCGCAGGCAGTATCCATACGGTCGGCCCGGCCCAGCTCCGGCAGCGCCAACAAAGGGAATAGCCTTAGCTGAGGAGGAAATGGCAGAGGTCAAGCGCGCGTACGTGCAGGCTGACAAGGCAGCCTTGGCTAGGCCCAAGGAGATCAAGAAGGAGGGTCTCAGCGAATACTTCTTGTACACGATCGAGGGAACCGAAACCATTCCCCACGGGTGGTCCAAGCGACTGCCCAGCTTTGCCGTTGATGAAGTTCCCGTTGTTAATCTTTACAAATATGAACAGGAGCGGTATGGCAATCAGGTCGTGCGCTTTCTGAGTTTCAAAAACGATACAGAGCACAACCTGGGAGACACCCCCATTCCGGGTGGCACCTTGAAGGTTTACCGCACGTTAGACGAGTCGGCTCACCTGTCCTATGAAGGACAGTCGAGTTTTAAGTATATTCCCGTGAATGAGGATGTTGAACTGAACCTTGGCCCGGTTGCCAACGTGATCGTAAAGCCCACCCTCATGGAGTTTGAGACCGATCGATATCTCTTTGATAACAACGGCAACATCAGCGGCTGGGATGAGATTCGCACCTTCGAGGTGGAAATCAAGAATACCCGCGATATCCCCATAAAGGTGGAGGTAATGCGGAACTTCGGCACCTCATCGTGGGACCTAACCAAGTCCGGGGATTTTGGCACCTTTGAGAAGGTAGACCTGGACACGGTCAAATTCATCCTCATGCTCAGGGGGCATGAGATAAAGCGATTCACTTACATCCTAACGACCCATCACGGACAGCGGGCGGACTAGCAAATCACCCTGAAACGCTCCCCTACCATTTTGGGCGCGAAGTCCTCGATCTCCGGCTTCAAGGCTCTGATCCTTTTCATTTGCAAAAGACATCCTCACCTGATAACATTCCGCCTTGGAATAGCCTCGCCATATGTTCGGCAGGATCCAACTCTGAGATCATCTTGGATCAGGATTGGACCACTTAGGAATTTCACCACTATCCCCTTGAAGATCCGGTGTTCGTTAAACCAGTACTGATTACAAAACTACGGAAAGGAGCCTGAAGCGTGAACACAATCGCCATACTGCCCGGCGACGGCATCGGTCCGGAAGTCATGCACGAGGCGGTCAAGGTGCTCGATGCAGCACAGAAGAGGTTTTCGTTTGAACTCACCTACGAGTTGGCCGATGTGGGCGGATGCGCCATCGACAAGCACGGAGAAGCCTTGCCCCCACAAACCTTGCGGCTTTGCGAATCCAGCAATGCCATTCTCTTCGGCTCCGTGGGAGGCCCTCAATGGGAGGGCCTGCCGCCCGAGAAACAGCCGGAAAGGGCCGCGCTTCTCCGCTTGCGAAAACACTTCGATCTGTTCTGCAACCTGCGGCCCGCCACGGTATTCGAGGCCCTGGTCGACGCCAGCCCGCTCCATCCTGAAATAGTACAACAAGGGTTTGATATTCTGGTCGTCCGGGAGCTTACCGGTGGTATCTACTTCGGACAACCCAAGGGTAGACAAGGTAGCGGCCCAGGCGAGAAGGCATTCGATACAATGGTATATACCAGGGAGGAGATAGAACGAATTGCCAGGATGGGCTTCGCACTCGCCCGCGGCAGGAGGAAAAGGGTTACCTCTGTGGACAAGGCTAACGTACTGTCAACCATGGTATTCTGGAGAGAGGTGGTCAGCGATATTGCCAAGGAATATGGAGATATTGAACTCAATCATATTTACGTAGATAACGCTACCATGCAGCTTATCAAAGACCCACACCAGTTCGATGTGCTTCTGTGCGGGAACATGTTCGGAGATATCATCTCCGATGAATGCGCCATGCTCACCGGCTCAATCGGCCTGTTGCCCTCCGCCAGCCTCAACGAGAGCCGATTCGGGCTCTATGAGCCGGCAGGGGGTTCGGCCCCCGATATAGCCGGCAGGGGGATTGCCAACCCCATCGCCCAGATTTTGTCTGCGGCCATGCTCTTGCGGCACAGCCTTGATTTCGGAGAGGCTGCCGACGTTATAGAAGGGGCTGTTGCTGATGTGCTGGAGGCCGGCATCTGTACTGCCGACATAGCCCTTGACAAACGCAGAGCTGTTGGAACCACTGACATGGGAGATGCTGTGGCAGAGCGAATACTTAATAGCTAACAATGAGCCAATTCTCTTCGCTATGAATGATAAGAGCTATTGGAAACTCGGGGAACGCCTCGCCAGGGCATGGCACGTTGGAAAGGGATTCAAGAAAAGCTGAAGCTATGATAGGATTAACATGAAAACCGAATATG
>CP070657.1:1614583-1620488 GCA_020355085.1 Deltaproteobacteria bacterium | reverse complement strand
TGGCCCGATCCTGGTGATCGCAGGGGCTGGGAGCGGAAAAACCAGGACACTGGTCTATAGGGTTGCCTGGCTGGTTCAAAAAGGGGTGCAGCCAAAGGAGATTCTCCTTCTGACCTTCACCAGAAAGGCTGCTAAGGAGATGCTGGAGAGGGCGGCAAAGCTGGGAGATAAAAGGTGTGCACATGTTTCCGGTGGCACGTTTCACTCCCTTGCCCAGCGTGTGTTGAGGGAAGAGGCCGGGCGGCTGGGTTTCAGTTCAACCTTTACCATCATGGACAGGTCGGACATGGAGGAGGCGGTACGCGCCCTCGTTCATGAACTGGATGAAGAAAGAAGGTCTATGAGGTTTCCGAAGAGTGCCACTATTGCAACGATCCTCAGCAAGGCTGCGAACACCGAGAAAACGGTAGGCGAGATCATGGAGACGGAATATCCCCAGTTCTTTCCGACGGTCGCCCTTATAGAGCGCCTGCACCAACTCTACAAGGCCTATAAGAGAAAAAACAACCTCATGGACTACGACGACCTTATCCTCTTTTTTCGGCTTCTCCTCATGGAAAACGAGGATGTCAGGTTCGCCTTGGCCAACAGGTATAAATACATCATGGTTGATGAATATCAGGACACCAACACGGTACAGGCGGATATCATCCGATATTTAGGTTCTGCGCACCAAAACGTCATGGTTGTTGGTGACGACTCCCAATCAATCTATTCGTTTCGGGGTGCCAACTTCAAAAACATGTTCGATTTTCCCCACAACTTCCCTGAGGCGAGAATCATAAAACTGGAAGAGAATTATCGGTCGACCCAGCCCATACTTACGATGACCAATGCCCTTATGGATCAGGCGAGCCAGAAATACACCAAATGCCTTTTCACGCGGAGGGAGGGAACTGAGCTACCTTATTCCATGGACACGGGAACTGAACGCGATCAGGCAGTGTATGTGTGCAGGACGATCGAGGCGCTTCTGGAGGAGGGACAGCCATTGAAGGACATCGCCGTTCTTTTCAGGGCTGGCTATCACTCTTTTGAGCTTGAGCTTGAATTGACACGGCGCGCAATTCCCTATGCAAAATATGGCGGCTTCAAGTTCATGGAATCTGCCCATATCAAAGATGTGTTGGCTCATCTCCGGATCATTGTTAACAAAGACGACATTCTGAGCTGGGGTCGGCTCCTCAGGTTGTTGAAGAATATCGGCCCGGGCAAGAGTCAGGCAATCATGGACTGGATGAAGCACGAGAGTGTGGCGCCGGCGCACGTGGCCGAATGGCCCGGCAGTAATAAAGAGAACGAAGGGCTGAACAAACTGGGCGAACTCCTGAAAAGCCTTTCCGCACCGCGGGTCAGCCCTGAGGAGGCGGTTGGATTGGCATTCGAATATTATAACCCCCTCTTAAAGGAACGGTTCGATGATTTCCCCCGAAGGCAACAGGAGTTGGATCAGCTCGTTTATATGGCATCCCGATACAGGAGTTTGAAGGCATTCCTTGATGACCTCTCGCTTGAGCCTCCTGCAAGTCCTGTGGATGTGAGGCCGTTAGACCGGTCGGATTATCTAACGCTCTCCACCATTCATTCGGCAAAAGGCCTTGAATGGGGGGTTGTTTTTATAATCTGGCTGGTAGACGGACGTTTTCCACCTGCAAAATCCTTTAGAAACATGGACAGCCTTGAGGAAGAACTTCGGCTCCTGTATGTGGCTGCCACGCGAGCCAAGGACAAGCTCGTTCTCGTGTATCCCGGGCAGGGATTGTTTCACAATGCTCAAGGTTGGGGTACGAGTAACCAAGGGGGACTCACATCATTTGTTCGCGCACTCCCTCCGGAAGTTATTGAATACCGTTCCACACGTTCATCCTCTTATAGTCCGTATCGTGCGCCGTTCCCCCCCGGCGTTATTACTGGTACATCTGATTCGCCCTCTGAAGGCCAATCGGTCCTGAAGCCGGGCGATCGGATACATCATCCGGCCTTTGGCGCGGGAGTCATAGCCAGGTTCTTGAGCGAAGAGAAGGTAGAGGTGATCTTCAGAGACAGGGGCCTCAAGTTGCTTCATCTTGGGTATACGAGTTTGGAAAAAGTTTAATTCCGCAGGATGCGCGAGCATAGCAGCATGGGCTTCTTCTGGGTCAAATAAAGACATCCATATCCCTCGAGATACCCCGTTTTGGGGCTAAAGCAATAATCGATTATTGTAAACGCGATGGACATTTTCGATTTGCATCCCTGGGATGTGACTTACAGAGAGGCAGTCAAGATCCAAGAGCAGCTCAGGGGCAAGGTGATCCTCGGAAAGATCTCTAAGAGACCCAATTACGTTGCCGGGTTAGATGTGTCGTATGAAAAGGGGACTCACAGGGTCTGGGCAGGAGCAGTGGTTCTGGGTTTTCCCGACCTGGCTGTAGTAGAGAAAAGATGGGCTCAGCGGGAGGTTTCTTTTCCTTATGTGCCGGGCCTTTTGAGCTTTCGAGAAATACCCGCACTGCTCGATGTGTTGACACAGATAACGGTCGAGCCCGATGTGATCTTTTGTGATGGCCAGGGTGTTGCTCACCCCAGGGGTTTGGGCATTGCCTCTCATCTGGGAGTGATTTTAAAAAAGCCCACTATTGGCTGCGCAAAGAGCAGGCTTGTTGGTGATTGTGATCCGGTTGGTGAATTGAAAGGCGACTACTCGTTTCTTAGATACGGAGGCAGGGTAATCGGGGCGGTGATGAGAACGCGGCAAGGGGTTAAGCCGCTCTTTGTTTCCCCTGGCTATGGTGTGGCCCTGGATGATTGTATTGGGATGGTGCTCGAGACGTGCTCACGGTACAAAATCCCCGAACCAATCAGGCAGGCCCATATCCTCGTAAACTCGATTAGATCCAAGAGCATTGAGGCATAGATAGAGATCTAGGACGCCTATGGGTTTTCTATCAGGTTTCGTAGCAATCATCGGACCGCCTAACAGCGGGAAATCCACCCTTCTCAACCGGTTTGTAGGGCAAAAGTTGGCCATCACCTCCCCTAAGCCTCAGACCACGCGAAATAGGATTCTAGGAATTCATCACGGGGATGGGTGCCAAATCGTGTTTGTGGATACCCCGGGTATCCATCGGACGAGGTCGGCCCTCCACAAAAGCATGGTGAGTTCGGCTAGGGCATCGCTGCAAGAAGTGGACATTATTTTGCTCGTGGTAGGATTGGGGGAGGCTGACCATAGAGACGAGATGATAGAGATTGTACGGGTTCTCAAGAAAACGGCGAGGCCCGTTTTGCTGGCTATAAACAAGATAGATCTCATAAAGAAAGAGAACCTGCTGCCTCTGATAGCGTCATACGATACACTGGGCTGTTTTGACGCAATTATTCCGCTTTCGGCCCTTCATGGAGATGGGGTGGAAATCTTGCGAGAAGAATTGAGGAAGAGGCTGTCAGCAGGACCTCAATTCTTCCCTCCGGAAACGGTCACCGATAAGTCTAGAAGCTTTCTCATCGCAGAAGTGGTTAGGGAGAAGATCTACTATGCCACCCGAGGAGAATTGCCCTATTCTTCGGCAGTGGTGGTTGAGGAGATCGAGGAAGAAGAAAAACGAAATCTCTTGAAGGTGAAGGCAGTCATATATGTGGAGAAGGCAACACAGCGGGGCATTGTTTTAGGGAAAGCGGGAAGCCTGATCAAAACGATTGGAAAAAACGCACGGCTTGATTTGGAAAGGATGTTTTCGAAGAAGGTTTACCTCGAGCTTTTTGTGAAGGTGGAGAGAAACTGGACTCAGAATACGCGTTCGTTGAGGAAGCTTGGATATTAACCAAGAAACCGACCACCAAAAGGCAGTCGGTTTCTTGTTAGGAGAAAAGAGTCATTTTCTGGTGTTATTCATATGCAATATAAGTGCCAAAATGAATCGATTGAGAGGTATTCATGCAACCCATTGAAATAACGTAATAATTAATTTGTCCAGGATTTTCCTTTTCTTATTCCCGAATATTGTGCTGTTAAAATATTTTAACAATTCTAGTGCCAAGCCGCCATGAATAATATATAACTCATTAAAATCAATGGTATATTCGTTGTTAAAATATTTTAACACTTAACTCAACATTCCGTATTTTTTCATTTTGTAGTGCATTGCATGCCGAGTAATCCCGAGCATTTCAGCTGCCTTTGATTGTACATTGTTGGAATACTTCAAAGCCCTCGATATTAGCTTTTCCTCTATCTGGTCAAGGGCGTCGGCCAAGGGAAGGTTTGATGGGACGATTTTATCCAGGTCTATAGCTTCTCCCTCGTCCTCCAGCACATAATCAGGTAAATCCCTTAGACCAATGTTCGCGTCCGAACTCATCACAACCGCCCTTTCAATGGTATTCTCAAGCTCCCTGATATTGCCCGGCCAGCCATATCTATACAGTGCCTTCCAAACCTCAGGGTCCAGCTCTATTTTCCTATTCTTGGAAGGTCGAAACTTATCAACAAAATGTGCTACCAGAAAGGGAATATCCTCAACCCGCTCCTTAAGTGGAGGCACCTCTATATGAACCACGTTCAAACGATAGAACAGATCCTCCCTGAATATGCCATTGTCAACATCCTCTTTCAGCCTTCGATTAGATGCTGCCAAAATTCTGACATCAACCTTGATGGTTTTTGTGCCTCCTACCCTTTCGAATTCCATCTCCTGGAGCACTCGCAGCAACTTCACCTGTAAAGAGGGCGGCATCTCTCCCACCTCGTCCAGAAACAGGGTTCCGCCGTCAGCGAGCTCGAACCGTCCCTTTTTCATGGTAACAGCCCCAGTAAAAGCACCCCGTTCGTGCCCAAAGAGCTCACTTTCCAACAAGGTTTCAGTCAATGCACCGCAGTTTATGGAGATAAAAGGCCGATTTCTCCTGGGGCTGTTGTAATGAATGGCCTTGGCAATCAGCTCCTTGCCGGTGCCGGACGGACCTGTGATCATGACGGATGCCTTGGACTGGGATACCTTGCCGATCATTTCGTAAATTTTGAGCATGGGCTTGCTTTTGCCGATGATATTTCCATATTTAAAGCGATCTGATAAGGCATCGCTGAGCAGTCTGTTTTCTTTCTTGAGCCTGCTGAACTCCAAGGCCTTTCTGACTGTCAGCTTTAGCTCCTCATTCCTGAAAGGCTTGGTAATGTAATCGTAGGCCCTCTTTTTCATGGCCTCAACGGCCTTTTCTATGGTTCCGTACGCGGTCATTATGATAACCGGGAGTTCTGGATCTATTTTCTTTGTCTCTTCCAGAAGCTCCATCCCGTCTTTTCCAGGCATTCTCATGTCGGTGATCACCAGATCCAGATCTGTATCCCTGATGATGCGGAGGGCATTAGCTGCGTTGTCTTCTGTGATTATTTCGTAACCCTCCGGCGCGAGCAAGGCTTCGAGAATAACGAGATAGTTCTTTTCGTCGTCAACAATCAAAATCGTTTCCATAAAAAACCCTATATGCTAATGCTTGCGTGGTAACGTGACATAGACCTTGGTCCCCACTCCTGCTTCACTTTCTATCCATACCTTTCCTCTGTGCCCCTCGATGATATTCTTTACGATAGAAAGCCCGAGACCGCTGCCTTTTTCCTTGGTTGTAAAAAAGGGGCTGAATATCTTTCTGAGGTTTTCCTGCCTGATGCCGACCCCCGTATCCTCGATTGCTACCGTAAAATCTTCTTTTCCCGCTTCAATTCCTATCGTGAGGTTTCCACCATTCTCCATGGCCTGAATGGCGTTTATAAAGATATTCAAAAATGCCCTATGGAGAAGTGCCGGGTCTGCTTGGATGGTGCATGGTCTGTCACTCGGATTCCCGTTTCTGAGCATGACCCCTTTCCTATCCAATTCAGTCTGCAGAAAGGTGACGTTTCGTTCGATGACCTCCTCCAAGTCGCAAT
>CP070657.1:1607614-1614483 GCA_020355085.1 Deltaproteobacteria bacterium | reverse complement strand
GGCCAGTTTCAATAAGGACTTGAACAACTCCATAAAGGATTGCTTGGAGAAGAGCCTTCCGAATCCTTTGATCGGGTCCAACTTGGACAATTTGGGTTTTATCAATTCACCGGAAAGCATGAATCCGACCTGCATAATATTTGAAAAAACGGCTCCAATAAAGACAGCCGCCAATACAGGGCTCAATGCCAAGATGAATAAGGTGACCATCCTTTCGGCAAATATCATAAAATCCGCCCAACTGAGATCATGCACGGTTATGAGCGAAAACGCCTCCTTCATACTCGTCTGGATCTGCCCGAATATATAGGATCCAAAGAGTGTCAGGGTAATCAGGCCACATAAGAGCACGGCCACCGACGGCAGCTCTCTGCTTTTTGCTACCTCCCCCTTCTTCCGGACGTCTTCCCGCTTTCGTGGGGTTGGTTGTTCGGTCTTTTCCTCAAAACTCTCTTCGGGCATTGCTTACACCTTCAACCAGGACATGGTGTTCGTCAAAACAGGACCCAGACCACCCAAGTACTTCTCCATAGATCCCAAGAGCACGCTCAGGCACACGCCGAAAAACAGAAGTCCTACTACTATCTGAACGGGGAACGCCACGATCATGATATTCATTTGCGGCATCAGCTTCGTGATGAGTCCAAAGGCAACCTTTGTGAAGAGCAGCGCCGCAATCGCAGGCGCCCCGATCTTGATGGCTATGACGAACATGTCAGCAGAGCTGGCCATAACCCTCTGGAATATCTGCCCGTTGAGATTTAGCGAACCCACTTCTATGATCTGAAAACTCTCCCTCATGGCACCCAGTAGTATATGGTGACCGTTCAGAAGGAGAAAAAGAACCATGGCCACGAGGTATGCCATATTCGAGAGGATTGAAACCTGCATCCCGCTTTGGGGATCGAGGATATTGGTTATGGCAAAACCCGTCTGAAAACCGACCAACTGGCCCATTATCCTGATGCCCTCGAAAAACATCTGGACCAAGAGCCCCAAGATCATACCAATGATAAGCTCTGAAAGAACCATTCGCGCCATTCCCCAGGCGGTAGCGGGGAACGCCCCTGGTGACGTATCTATGACGGGGTAAAGGATCACCGTTATGACAAGGGCAAGACCAGCCTTGGTAAGAACCGGGATAACCCGTGAACTGAAAAAGGGGAACAGAAATAGTATAACGCTTACCCTTGTGAGGATGAGAAAGAATGTCTTGAACTCATCGTATGATAAGGGGACAATCTCCACGCATGGACTCCTATCGTATAAAGAAAGGTATCTGCTCGATGGTTGTCGAAGTAAAACGCATCAGATGTTCGAGCATCCAGCTGGCGAAAAACAGAAGCGCCACCAACACGACCAGTATCTTCGGCACAAAGGTCAGGGTCATTTCGTGGATCTGGGTGACAGCCTGAAAGATGCTCACAATCAATCCCACGGCCAGCCCCAGTCCGAGCATGGGCATAGATACGAGTATGGTCGTCTTAATAGCCTCTTGGGCGAAGGTAACGACAAAATCCGGGGTCATAGTTATCCACCTACAAAGCTCTTTACCATGGAGCCGACAATCAAATGCCAGCCGTCCACCAAGACAAAGAGCATGAGCTTGAAGGGAAGCGATATGAGGATTGGCGGCAGCATCATCATCCCCATGCTCAACAAAACACTCGCCACAACCATATCTATAATCAAGAACGGAACATAGAGCACAAATCCGATAACAAATGCGGTCTTCAGCTCGCTGATAACAAAGGCTGGAATCAGCACTGATGTAGGGATATCCTCCTGATTTCTCGGTTTTTTCCTGCCTGCCATCTTGACCAGCAGGGCTAAATCTTTCTCCCGCGTCTGCCTGAACATGAACTGCCTGATGGGATCGACTGCCCTGGTTAACGCAACTTCTTGAGATATTTCCTCATTCAGGTACGGCTGTAACGCGTTACCGTTGATCTTTTGCCAAACAGGCATCATAATAAAGAAGGTTAAGAACAGGGCAAGCCCTGCACTGATCTGATTCGAGGGGGTCTGCTGGGTACCCAGAGCATGTCGCAAAAAGGCAAACACCACGGCAAGTCGTGTAAATGATGTCATCAGCATGAGGATGGCCGGCGCCAGTGAAAGAACGGTCAAAAGAAAAACGATCTGAAGCAGAACAGAGATATCCCCCGGATTCTCTCCCTCCTGAACTCCAAGCTGCACCGACGGAAAAATGAAACCGGCGGCAAAGCTCTCCTGAGATAAAGCGAGGTATAGGGCCACGGAGAGGAGCAAACATAGAACCACCTTCATAGGCCCGCTATTTCGTGATCTCTTAATCTTCTCTGTTTCCAGTTGATTCACCTGTTTCTCCCGGCAAATCGTCGAGTTTCGTCAAAAAGGTTATGTTGCCCGGCGTAATGCCTAATACAATTCTCTCACCTGATATCTCTATGACCTCAATTCGCTCCTTGGGCGACAGATGCAATGAAGAAAGGATCTTGATAAGCAGATCTCCCTTTGCCCCTCGGTTTATGAATAAAAACCGCTTCATGAGATAGAGAACGAGTACCAGCAGGCCCAGCACAATAGAGAGCATGGCCACTGTTCTAAGACCCGTTCCTATTAGATTCAATTCAGACATGCCACACGCCATAAGTGCCTAAAGTGAGCTAATATAGAAAATGCCTAAAGATATATGCAGGTACTGTGCCCCGCTCACTGCCTCTTAAGATGCTGCGTTCATTCACCTCATTCCCAAATCAGCTCCGGTACGTCCATTCTCGATCCTGGACGAGAAACACGCAATCACAGACCCTTAATCGGGTATCCTGTCAGCCCAAAGACTTTATCCTCTCAGCCGGACTCACAATATCCGTAACCCGTATGCCGAATTTTTCATCGGCAACCACAACCTCTCCTCGAGCGATCAATTTATCGCTTATGTATATCTCGAGCCGCTCGGCAACTGGTTTCTCCAATGCGATGATTGACCCCTGGCCTAACTGAAGCAGATCATTCACCAGCATTTTTACCTTGCCCAGTTCTACCGATACCTGGAGGGGAATATCCAGAATAAGGTCAAGATCATACTTTTCATTTGGTTCAGAATCGTGCTTTTCTCGCTTACCTGTCTGGTTAAACCCCTGTGATGCCTCTTCCTGGCCGTTTTCCATTGCTGTATCGCTCTCTTCCATTCCTTACTCCTTGCTTAGTCTGCCACTTATTCTTATTGCCTTTTTATTGTTACATACCCCTGGGAAACCCTTGAACTTAGGAATACCCTCCACACTAACGGTTATGACATCACCTACTCCTTTATCTAACGGGATCACATCATCGACCTTCAGCCCCAGTAGTTCTCTGCCAGTTATCCTTGCCGTACCCAGGATGCACCGCAGGTTCATATTCAGCTCCCGTATCTTCTCTGCAAAGTGCTTCCTCCACGTCTGATCGATTTCTACCTCTTCATTCTGGAGCCCAAGCCCAAACTTAATGCTTACGGGCGCAACGGTAGCATAGGGAACGCAAAGCATCATGCCTCCCGAGGTATTCTTAAGCTCTAGGGTCAGCCTATGGACCAAAACCAGATCCTTGGGCCTAGCAACCTTTGAAATTTGGGGATCGATTTCCGAGCTTGTCAAACTCATCTTGAGCTTATGAATACCAGCCCATGCCTGCTCAAGGTCGCTGAGAATGATCATGACCACCTTTTTTATTAACCGACCCTCAATAGCAGTAAACTCTCTGTCTTCAAGCTCAACCTGGCTCGAGCCCTCTCCACCAAAGAATCTGTCGACAAAGGCAAACACCAAAGGACCTTCAAGCACGAGCAGGGCTGAGCCCTTTAATGGGTCCATCTTAAAGACATTTTGGCTTGCCGAAGGCTTAATAGAACGGTAGAATTCGTCGAATTCGACCGCTTCAACGGAAGAAGTGGTTGCCTCCACAACGGAACCGGTAGCAGCGGTGAGACTTGCTCTTAGGAGATCAACGAACCTTTCATTGATAACTCTTAAGACAGCCATACTATCCTGCGAAGGCCGGGCCCTAGAGCTAAAATCGTACATCCCCAGTTCTTTACCGGTCTCCGGAGTATCCGTCTCAGTCTTAACATTTCCGTTACTGATTCCACCAAGAAGGGAATCAACTTCATCCTGGGAGAGAACATTTCCCATACTGCGACCTATTGCACCACAAATTCGGTAAAATACAGTTTTCGAACCACCACTCTACCTATTGCCTGATTAATCCTGGACAGGAGTGCCTGCTTCAATTCCAGCTTGCCGTCCATGGTGCTGATCTCTCCGAACGATCGGCTGGAAAGGAGGAGGAGTACCGTATCCCGCAGTTCTGCTGTATGTGCTTCCACCATTTTCTTCTTGTCCTCGTCGTTTACCTCAAGGGCAAGCGTTACCTTAAGGTATCTCTTTCCGAGCCCGGTCTTATCGGCCAGGTTTACGATGAACGACTCCAGGGGAAACACCATCTTCGTTTCATCCTCGTTACTGGTGGTATTGGACTTAGAAACCTGAGACTCTTCCTTCTTTTCCTGGTATTTACCTTTCATCAACGAGGTCCAGCCCATGTGCCCTCCAGCGCCAAGCATAATAGCTACTATTGCCAGGACAATTAAAGTGAACGTAGACCTCTTGGCCCATACTTCTTTTTGCGTATCCGTTTCTTGTGCCATTTAAACCCCCTGTAGATGCTTAAAGATGATCTCTACTCTCCGGTTTAAGGTCCTATGTCTTTCAGTATCGTTTGGGTATAAAGGCCTTGCCGGGCCGTAACCGCCCACAGAAAAGCGTGACGGCGGAAGCCCTTTTTTCTCCACAAGGTACTCGAGAACCGAAAGCCCTCTATATGTTGAGAGTTCCCAGTTTGATTGGAACACTCCGGCATGAATCGGGATATTGTCCGTATGTCCCATAATGAGGATATCATTGGTGAATGTTGCTATGGCCGTTGTAATCGAGTCTAGAACTGCATATGCCTCATCTTTTATGGTTGCCTTGCCTAGATCAAAAAGGATCTTTTCCTGAAAGGAAAACACAATACCCCGCTCATCATCCATTATGGTTATCAGCTCGCTCAGCTCCTTTAACCTCTGCTCGGCGTTTTCATCCGGTTTGATGAGGGGTATGAAAAGATCCATGAGCAGTGTCTCATCTATCTCATATGACCTTTGGGTCTCATTGAACTCCGATACAAGTTTGGCCAAATCAGTAATGCCCCTCGTTTCGGCCAATTCAAGCACACCGCCAGCCTCTCTGAGGTACTTGAATATCTCCATGAGCTTTTTATTGTCCAGGGAAGACATAGTCAGCAGCATCACGAAGAAGGTGAGCATAAGCATGGCCAGGTCCGAAAAGGTAACCATCCACATATTGGGATTGAACGTTGAACCCTCTCTGTTGTAGTTTCTCTTTGCCATCACGACTAAAAAAGCTTGAAATCAAAGTCCTTGTATGTGAAGCTGCCTGTCGGTGTCTTTTTCAATATCCTTTTCACGTACAGCGGTGCGTTGAAATCCAGAATAACCTCCACCCTTCTGTTTTGGGCCCTTGACTCCCTGGTATCATTGGAGGCAACCGGGCGAGTGCTTCCCCTGCCATAAGCTGAAAGCCTCTCAGCACTGATTCCACCCTTTCCAACCAAATACTTGAGGACTTGGATTGCCATCAGGCTCGAAAGCTCCCAGTTTGACCTAAACCCCTTGTTTTCACCCGGCCTGCTGTCAGTGTGCCCCACGATTTCAACCGGGTAGTCGCCTTTTCTCACAATGCCGCAGATCTTATTCAGCAGCGGAAACGCAGACGGTTTGAGCTGCCGTTTATCAACTCCAAAGAGAACGCTGTCGTTGATGGTAATTACTTCTTTGTCGTTGCTTGATTCACGTCTAACCTGGCCCACCATCATTTTGTCCATGAGAGAGAGCAGTTCCACAATATCGGGTCTCTCGTCAGTCATCGATGCAAAAGGCGCTGTTACGGACTCACCGCTGTTCGAGGCCGATATGCCCCCGGGGAGTGCTCCAAAGGCTCCAAGCACTGAACCGATGCCGATGAGTTTCTTCTGCTCATCTACGATCGCTATTGAATTAAGCAAGACAAAAAAGGTCAGCAGGATGAGAAACAGGGAAATCATCATAACCAGTGTTACGTTTAATGGGGGCCTGTCTTCTCGATTTCGCTTTCCTTTAACCATGCCTACTATGACTCCCTCTGATTAGGTGGTATAAAGGCCTGTAGTTTCTGTTCGAGTATCCTCGGATTATCGCCGTTTGAAAGCGATACAATCCCCTGAATCGCCATCTCCTTTGTGAGCACCTCTTCCTTGCTCCGCGTCTTTAACTTGCCCGAGATGGGCAAACACACGATGTTGGCTATGATGGCACCGTAAAAGGTCGTGAGCAAGGCAATCGCCATTGCCGGGCCGACCCTGCTGGGGTCATCCATGGTCTGAAGCATCTGGACGAGTCCTATTAGGGTTCCTATCATCCCGAGGGCGGGGGAAAAGGTTCCCATGGTGGAGAAGATCTCCGCCCCCAGCTGATGCCTGCTCCTGACAAACTCTACCTCTGTTTCCAGGATGTCGCTGATCTCCTGGGGCTCCAGCCCGTCGATGGCAAGTTGCACGCCCTTTTTCAAGAACTCATCATTGACCTGTTTTACCTCGGCCTCCAAAGCCAGAATGCCTTCCTTCCGTGACTTCTGTGCAAATGCCATAAACCTCTTGATGAGTTCGGCAACGGAGGTATTTCTGGCGAAAAGCGCCTTTTTGACTACGTTGAAAACACCAAAAACATCGCGCAAGGGGTAATTGATCATGGTAGCCCCAAGCGTTCCGCCCACAACGATCATAAGGGCAGGAATATTGATAAAGAGCTG
>CP070657.1:1598231-1607514 GCA_020355085.1 Deltaproteobacteria bacterium | reverse complement strand
TGCTCAGGCGGCACTGCATGCCCCCCAACTCATTGGAAAAACCGAGGTTAAGATGGAAATCGTGGCAGGAGAAGAGCTGGAGAACTATTTTAGTGTGCAGGACGCTGCCAACAAACTAGGTGCCAGATTCGGTGGGGAGACCTATAAGGCGGCCTATAAAATGGGAGAGCCTCCGGTGCTTTTACTGATTGGTGCTGACGTTACTCCGATTGTTGAAGCGCCGTGTAGGGCTGCATGCCCGGCGGGAATAGATGTGCCTCGATACATTCGCCTGATCGGCGATGGCAAATATGATCAGGCAGTGGCGGTGGTCCGGGAGAGGGTGCCCCTCGCTTCGGTCTGCGCGTATGTCTGTCACGCCCCCTGTGAGACCAAGTGCCGGCGGGGCACACTGAGGGATACGCCTATTGCAATAGAGGCACTCAAGCGCTTTGCGGTAGATCATGCAGGCAAAATAGACTCTAGTGGGCCATCAGCTGAAGTCACTGGGAAACGCGTTGCCATTATCGGCTCGGGGCCTGCGGGGCTGACAGCAGCCTATTACCTGAGGAAGGTGTGCGGCCATGCTGTGACCGTTTTTGAGGCACTTTCCAAGCCAGGGGGAATGATGCGTGTAGGAATCCCCTCCTATAGGTTACCACGGGACATTCTCGATAGGGAGATTGCTGCAATAAAAAAGCTTGGAGTAGAGATTAAGGTAAATTCGAGACAAAAGTCTCTGGATAAGCTTTTCCAGCAAGGTTATGACGCTATCTTTGTTTCTGTGGGAGCACATCAGGACACCAGCCTTGGGGTTCCGGGTCAGGACTTACCCGGTGTGATTGAATGCCTCTCGTTTTTGCGAGATGTGAATTTAGGCAAAAAGGCCACGGTAGGAGATAGTGTGGTAGTGATTGGTGGTGGCAATGCCGCTATGGATGCTGCTCGGACTTCATTGCGCCTCGGCGCGAAAGAGGTGTCCGTCCTCTACCGACGCACGAGGGCAGATATGCCCGCCTATAATGACAAGGTGGAGCAGGCGCTTCGCGAAGGGGTAACAATCGAATTTCAGGCCACAATCTCCAAGATAAAGTCAGAGACCGATAAACTCCGGTTGGAATGCATACGGACAGCGCCAGGCCATGCCGATGTTGATGGCAGAAGCCTTCCAGTGCCAGTTGAAGGGAGCGAATTTGATATGCGCGCAGATACGGTGATTATTGCAACAGGGCAATCGCCTGAGGTGCCTTCCGCCTTTGGCCTTTCGTTGGGTAAGGAAAATACGATTCAAGTGGATCCTGAGACCAATGCTACCGATAGAGAGGGAGTATTCTCAGGTGGTGATGCAGTGACAGGCCCAGCTTCTGTTATAGAGGCCATCGCCGGGGCCAGAAAGGCAGCAGCCAGTATAGACCAATACTTGGGCGGTTTGGGAATAATTGATGAGGTACTGGCTCCGCCTGAGCAGGTCCTAGAGGTTTCCCCTGCCGAGGACGCATTAGGACAAGTGGGCGGTGATCCTGAAAGGCCTCAAATACAGCTCGTGCCCGTTGAGCAAGCATTGGCCGGCTTTGATGAGGTCGAGCTTGGCCTTGCCGAACAGGAAGCACTGGTTGAGACAACCCGCTGTCTAAAATGCGACCAAGTGGGATTTGACTGCGGAGCCTGCGGTTTCAAGACATGCCGTGAGGCGGTAATCAACTGTCAGAACAGATTGAATGAGACCGGCGCGGAACCTTGGGGATGGCTCATGAAAGGACCAAGCTGTATCTGGAGGACTATAGAACTGGGGATCAGTATCGATTGGGCCGCTGCAGCAGCACACAGATTGAATATAGAGAGCAGAGTAGGTATGATCCCTTCCACCGCTTTCATGCGCATGGGGTATATGGAGGGCTGCACCTTGGTTATTGTGGTGCCTATAGGCCCATGCAAGGAGCGCTGGTATTTTTCGCCGGGAACCGGAAGAGAGGATTATCGTCCTGCTGAAATGGAGAGAAAGGCTGTTATGTTGCAGTATCCTCCGCTGTGGATGCGTTTCACCGGCCCAGGTCGAGATTTGGGTCGCAGGGGAATCAACACGAAAGACAAGTGGTGGGAACCGCCTTACACGCGCCTTGAAATAGTGGATGATGACAAGTGGGGGGATTCCGTTCTTGACAGGGATTATGCCATTTTTGCGGCTGCTGACGAGATAAGAAAGAAAAAGAAACGAAGAAGATTGAACCTGCCTAAGATAAAGGAGACCCTGGATGCAAAGAAGAGCGGGTAACCCATTGTGCAACTACAAACACTAGGGGGATACGAAATGGTGAGTCTGGCAAACATAGATCAGGCAATGTCAACATACGTGAAACACCAAACCTACCCACTGGCTATTAAGATGCTGAAAAGCCCAGATGAGATTCCGCAGGATGCAAAGAGGCCCTTACAAGACTATAAGGCATCTTTCACGCTTTGCCAGGCCCTTGCTCTGGGGCGCAAGGAGGGCTTGACCATAGTTCTCGACAAGGAAAGTCAGTCCTGCCCCATAGCACTGGCGGGGTTGGGATTTGTGAGGCCGGAAGAATATCTTAGCGGTAAATATGCACTTGCCCCTGTGAACCGGCCTGCGGAAGCCCAGAAAAAAACTGCTGAGGATGTACCAAAATTTGAGTTCGGAAGGTTCAATTATATTCTGATTTCCCCGATACTCAGTGCAGACTTTGATCCGGACGTAATTATATTTTACGGGAGTGGCGTTCAAGTGATGCGCATGATACAGGCTGCTGTGTTTGCATCTGGTGAGAGTTTAACATCAAAGTCATCGGGGAGTGGCGGTTGTCTTCTTCCCATTGTGGCACCAATTCTTGAAGGGGAATGCAAGTATGGTGTTCCCGGTAATGGAGAACGACGTGCGGCACTGATTGGTGATGGGGAATTGGTATTTGCAATGCCCAGGAACCGATTTGATGAATTCACAAGTGGATTAAAGCTCTCACATGATGGAAGACAGAGTTATCCTATTAGCCCTGGTTATCTCAAATTAGAGTTCAAGTTACCTCCTCCCTATGTTGAACTACGGAAGGCAATGATAGAGGGCTCCAAATGAAATGTATTCACACGCAACAAAAAATCTTATAACCAGTCTTATAAATGCTCTAATTAGTAAGGAGGCGCCTTATGTCCGCCAAGGAAATAAATGTAGTGGGTACGCTTATTCAGGAAAAAGGACGTATTCATAAGGATCGTACCTTTTTGTATTTTAAGGATGAAAAGGTCACCTATGAGCAATTAGACCTCTTGTCCAACCAGTTTGCTCATGGCTTTAAGGACATGGGCCTTCAAAAGGACGATAAGATTGCCATAATGATGAAGAATCACCCGAACTATTTGTATGTATGGTTTGGCTCTTCCAAGCTGGGGATTGTGGAGGTGCCCATTAATACCGCCTACAAGGGAGATCTTCTTCAACATATCATCAACAATTCGGATTCAAGACTATTGGTTATCGATAGCTCATTTTTAGACAGGCTTCTAATCATTAAGGATAACCTTCCAAAGCTGGAACGGATCATCTGCTTTGGTGAGGTTGAACAGGAGATCTCCAAGTCACTTCCCGTTCCCGTGTCCCCCATCGAGGATTTTTTTAAATTCTCCTCGAACCCAGTTGAAGTGGATATCAGCCCGGCAGATCCTGCTGCCATTATCTATACTTCCGGAACCACCGGCCTTTCGAAAGGGGCCGTCTGCCCCCATAACTATTATGTACATACTGGAAGGCTTGTGGCCCAACTCCGTGATGCCAACTCACAGGATATCCTGTACACCTTTCTCCCCCTCTTTCATATCAATGCCCAGCTCATGACCACATTGGCAGCCCAGGTATCTGATGCCCAAATGGTGCTGAGCGAGCGGTTCAGTGCATCGACCTTCTGGGACGATATCCGTAAGTATGGAGCCACTCAATTTAACTATCTGGGGGCGGTTATGACCATACTTGCCAAGCAAGAACCTCGAGAAGACGACGCCGATAATCCGGTCAGAATAGCCTTTGGTGCGGCATGTCCGACAGACGTAATGGAGCATTTGGAAAAGCGTTTCGGATTCATCTGCCTGGAGGGTTTTGGGATGACTGAAATAGGCCTAGCCGTTCACGATGCCATAGAGTACAGGAGAACCGGTTCTTGCGGCAGGGTGCTGGATGACCTCTTTGAGGTGCAACTGGTTGATGACGATGATGTGGAGGTGGCGATCGGAGAAATCGGTGAGATCGTGGTCCGGCCCAAAAAGCCCTACATCATGATGACAGAATATTACAGGATGCCCGAAAAGACCCTTGAATCATATCGTAATCTCTGGTTCCATACAGGAGATTACGCCAAGAAAGACGAGGACGGATTCTTTTATTTTGTTGACCGAAAAAAAGACGCTCTTCGTCGACGAGGCGAAAATATTTCCTCCTTCGAGGTGGAGAAGGTCATCAACACGCATCCCAAGGTCTTGGAGTCCGCCGTTTTTGCCGTCCCCTCAGAGCTTGGTGAGGATGAGGTTAAGGCAAATGTCGTACTTAAACCTGGTGAGACCTTGCCCCCAGAGGATTTGATTAAACACTGTGATGAGAGGATGGCCTATTTCGCCGTTCCTCGGTATCTGGAGTTTGTCCCCGAACTTCCCAAGACCCCGACCAACCGGATTGAGAAATATCGCTTGCGGGAGGCTGGCATTACGAAAGATACCTGGGATCGAGAAAAGGCAGGGATCAAAATCGCTCGGTAGCCCCCGATGCTGCAGCATTCCTGTCAAAAAGGCGATATACGAAGAGACTATTGCCATCATTTGGATAAGGAACGTAGATGAAGAAGAACATTGTCATCATCGGCACTGTTGACACCAAGGGTGATCAGTTGCGGCTTCTGAAGGAGCGGATTGAGTCTCGAGGGCATGAGGCGATCCTCATGGATATCAGCATGGGAGGGCAGCCTTCCTATCAGGCAAACATCACCCCGAAAGAAATTGCAGGTCTGGCAGGTAAGGATATAGAGGAGATTTGGGCCTCGAAAGACAGGCTCACCATTACGAACGCAATGAGTTTTGGTGGGCAGCAAAAGGCGTTAGACCTCCTTTCACAAGGGCAACTCCACGGTATTGTATCACTGGGAGGGGGCACCATTGCCTTGATTGCATCACAGGTGATGTCAAAATTGCCCTTTGGGATACCTAAGGTCATCGGCGTCCCCGCTGCTCAGACGGTCTATGTAGGAAGATGGTTCGGTGCCACTGACCTTATCATAATGCAGCTCATTATGGAAATTGCCGGCATGAATGACCTCATTAAGAATGCCATTTCTCAGGTGGCAGGCGCGATCTCGGGGATGGTGGAGGAGGCTTATGATTACACATCATTGAGGCTCCCGTACCCATCTATTGCCATTACCGAACTGGGGTTCTCAGATCAGTGCGCCAAGTATGTAGAGCAGCTGCTCACGGAGAAAGGATATCACGTATATCCATTTCATGCCCAAGGCATCAGTGATCAAGCCATGGATCGGCTGATATCCCAGGGGTTCTTCGATGGCGTCATAGAGATAGTACCTGCTGGACTGATCGAAGAGCGGTTCAAGGGAAATCGGCCTGCTGGTATGGCAAGACTTGACGCCGCTGCTGAAAGGGGAATCCCCCAGGTATGGGCCCCTTGCTGCTTAAACATTACAGGTGCGGGCCCGACCAGGACTAACAGGGAGAAGTATATTGCCTCTGGAAAGGTTCTTGAGATTGACGAGATGAGGGCCATGGCCCGATTTCCGGTGGATGAGATGAAGATTGGAGCCCGGCTTTATGCGGAGAAGATAAACAAGGCCAAAGGCCCCATAAAGATGGTGGTTCCCTTGAGGGGCTGGTCGTCTTTAGACAGAGAAGGGAGTATCCTCTATGATCCCGGTGAAGACCGGGTTTTTATAGAGGAACTGAAGAAGAATCTCAGGGTTCCCCTTGAAATCGAGGAAATAGATTGCAACCTTGAGGATGCGGAGACAGCGAAAGTGTTGGTTGACAGCTTAGACAAGTATATGCACAACGAGGCAAGAGTATGACAGAGAGTTCCTGAACGATATGGTATTTACCCTATCGCGCTGTATCTAGTGGAGTACCTTTGTTTGAATGGAGAGGGAGAAAGATGCAAAAGACACCTGAAGCGCTGTTTGAAGAGAGGACCAATAGGGTCCTGGATGCAGTTCGATTAAAGGTCCCTGACCGGGTTCCTTTCATGCCCTTCTTCAACTTTTTCCACGCGAAATACGGAGGGATCACGTGTCAGGAGGCCATGTACGACTACGACAAGCTCGCGACGGCCGCCAAAAAAACCATTACGGATTTTGAACCTGACATGTATAATAACCCCTTTGTCCTCGTGGCACTGGGGCCCACCCTGGAAGCCCTGGACTGCAAGTACCTCATGTGGCCCGGCGATGGTCTCCCTGCCCATCATTCATACCAGTTTGTGGAAGGGGAGTATGTTACGGCAGACGAGTATGACGACCTTCTCTTTGATCCTACCGGTTTCATGTTGCGACAGTTTCTCCCGCGGGTCTACGGCGCCCTGGAACCGCTTCAACAGCTTCCCCCTTTGCCTTCCATGTATTATACTCGATTCGTAACCAGAACGGCGGCCTTTGCGAGTCCGGAGGTTGCGGGGGCCCTTGATGCCCTTGTGAAGGCGGGTACCGAGGCGCGCCGTATGCTGGCAAGGTCGAAGGCCTTTGCGGATGAAATGACAGCATTGGGGTTTCCCCCACAGATCGGCGGCGTGGCTTATGCTCCCTTTGATTACATAGGGGATTTTCTCAGGGGCACCCGAGGCATCATGCTCGATATGTACCGGATACCGGACAAACTCCTCGAAGCAATGGATAAGTTGATCCCCTTTATCCTCGAGGGTGCTATTCCTGCAGCCAGGATGGCCGGGATTCCCTTCATTTTCATGCCTATGCATAAGGGCCTGGATGGCTTCATGTCCTCGGATCAGTTCAAAACCTTCTTCTGGCCTCCGTTGAAACAGGTGATCCTGAGCCTGATCCAAGAAGGGCTCATTCCAATGGTCCTCTGGGAAGGGGATTGCACGTCCCGCCTGGAGACTATAAAGGATATCCCAAAGGGGAAGGCGATCTACTGGTTTGAGCGGACGGATATCTTCAAGGCCAAGGAAATGCTGGGAGATACGGTGTGTATCCGGGGAAATGTGCCGGGCACTCTGCTCTGCGTCGGCCGTCCCGAGGATGTGGGGGCGTACTGCAAGAAGCTGATTGATGTGGTGGGTAAGGGCGGCGGTTTTATCTTGGACGGGGCTATTGGTATTCCGGATGAGGCAAAACCCGAGAATGTAAAGGCCATGGTAGATACCACCAGGGAATACGGTGTCTATGGATGAAGCAAGATAACACGCGTCGATATCTAACGCTCAACGGAGAACAGTGCCTTTAAGGAAAACACCTCTTTGCTAAACAAGCTCTATGCCGACAACCGCATCAGCTCTTTGGCATTGTCTTCCTATCGGCGGGCAGGCCACAGGGCATGTGCTTCGAAATTATGGTCTCTGATCATCTGTCATTCGGTTTCAGAATGACTGTATTTTGAATGATGTTCTCGTTTACCATAAGGAAACGACAACCTACATAGGTGATTCTTTGTTGCAGCAAAAGGAAATGGAAAGACGGCTGTATATTGCCAAAGGAATGGATATGGCAATTCTCAGCGGGAGCCTTGCTCCATAACCAAATGAGGCGATCAAAAAGATGGCTACAGAGCTTGTGGCACCGCCAAAGTCATATGTTTTGGGTGTACAAGCAATGCATATGAACTGAGAGTAGTCCTTGATCTTGAACATCGTTTTTCGTTGACAGTCAGGAAACGAAAGTTTACATAGAAAATATTCCATGAACGGATAACAAAATAGATAGACTCGCCAGGCTTTCAGTAATCAAGAAGTCTAACACTGTTTCATCAGCATCCCGAATTGAATGGTGATCTCCTCTTTTTTGGCTACCGGGGAACGAAATTAGTGGAGAGCTTAAACCTTAACCAGGGATAGCGTATTATAACTCCAAAGACCCATTTATCTATTCCACTTACAATTTTTATTGGGAATTCTTCTGATTAGTGTCTTAGTTCCGCAGCATAATGATAAGCATTTATTCTGCTCGATGTGACAATAGTGAGGGAGATGGACTCTTTTCACTACACCCGGTAGCACTACATGGGATGGCCTCGGAAGAAGTCCGAAAATGGAATCGAAAAGTAATCCCGCCACAACCGGGTCCAAATGCACGTTGAGCTTGCGAAATCCCGCCTGTTGAAGATGCCGTGTGCGGTGGGGAGCGATGAAATGTTGAGGCATGAGGCGAGAACAAACGGCTCAAGGCATAAGGTTAAAGGCCCACGGTAGAGGAGACAATTCTTACTTTCCTGAGCCTTGCGCCCGAGGCCCTTTGCCTCATTTATACGCTGCAATTTTAAGTTTATTCATTATCAGATTGCAGACCTTTAATCTTGACTTTCAGTATTACTTTTTCCGCTCAATTGGGATTGTGTATGATCCCATTAGAGTATTCAAGGAGCGGGTATGGGATGTTTTTTTATACGGTAACCTAATCAAAGGGAGGGTAGGTTATGAGAAGAGAAAGATGGCGAAAAGGGTATCTTGTTTGTTCACTGTTTATCATCGTTTCCCTTTTTTGTATGGGGCTTACGGCCGGACCCGTTTCGGCAAAATCGGAGCTGAAATACCCGAAGATCGTTCGTTTTGCGTCCCTTTCACCGGGTTCTTTGCTTTATATCCTCATTAGCGGTCTTTGTAAGGTCGCTTCGGATAAATCCCCCATGACCGTGGTCGTGGTACCGACAGCCGGGGCTTATACGTGGCTTCCCATGATGACCAAGCAGGGAACGATCGACATCGGTATGGAAAACTTCGCAAGTATCGCGCAGATGTGGACGGGTATCATCGCGCCGGAGCCTGTTCCAAAGGGGTTTGGCGGTAAATCGCCTTACCCCAAGACCCCGACCGTTCGAATCCTCAATGCAGGGCCTGCATTTAAAATGAGTATGCTCGTCCGAAAGGACTCCGGCCTGAAATACGTTCACGAGTTGAAGGGTAAACGGATCGCATGGGAGTGGACCGCCTTTCCACCAAACATCGCGATCACGCTGGCTGTTCTGTTAAATGGAGGCCTCACCATTGACGATGTCAAGACGGTACCTGTGACGGAAGTTGTGGCAGCTGTTAAGGCGGTTCAGGAAGGGCGCATTGACGCAACCGTATGTGCTTTGG
>CP070657.1:1590389-1598131 GCA_020355085.1 Deltaproteobacteria bacterium | reverse complement strand
GTGACGAGCGGCAATAGAACTCAGGGGCACCGCTTCATGGCACCTCAGGCCGCAGAAGTACATGGTCTCGAGGAGTATCTGCGGAAGATGAAGGAACTGTTCGTGATTATCGATCAAAACGAGAGGCAGGCGGAGATAGAAAGGGCTGCGGAATCGGCTGCCCAGAAGATATCGGGAACAATTCTCAAAGACCATGAGCTACTCTCTACGGTAACCAATATGGTCGAATTCCCCTCTGCTGTGTGCGGGAACTTTGACAAGGAATTCCTCGATCTGCCTGACCCTGTGCTTATAACGGCCATGAAAAAGCATCAGAGATATTTCTCAGTTCGGGACAATAATGGTCGATTGTTGCCCCATTTCGTCGCCATCAATAACACGGTCGCAAGAGATGAATCTGTTGTCAAAGAGGGCCATGAGAGGGTTCTGCGAGCTCGGTTGGCTGACGCCGCCTTTTTTTTCAAAGAAGACAGAAAAAGGCCTCTTGAAGACAGGCTGGAGGATTTAAAGAAGGTTATTTATCAAGCCCAACTGGGGACATCCTTTGCCAAGGTGGAACGCTTCACCAGGTTAGCTGAACACTTGGCAGAGCAGACAGCACCGGAAAAGAGTGATGAGGTACAGCTTGCTGCCAAATTGTGCAAGTGTGATCTGGTTACTGAGATGGTTATGGAATTCCCATCCCTTCAAGGCGTGATAGGCGAGATCTACGCACGATTGGATGGGCACGCTGAAGACGTGTGTCGCGCAATATCCGATCATTATCTGCCGACTCAGGCCGACAGTACCTTGCCTGAATCACTAGTTGGGTCGCTGGTTGGACTGGCTGATCGAATGGATACCATCGTAGGGTTTTTTGCAATAGGCCTGGAGCCGACGGGTACGGCAGATCCCTTTGCCCTCAGACGACAGACGCTGGCGATCATAAGGATCATGAGAGACAAGAATATCACCGTGTCAATACCGAACTTCGTTAAGAATTCGGCATCGATTCTAAGCGAATCTCTTTCATTCGATTCGGAGCAGGTGATCGAGAGGGTCCTCAATTTCATTAAGGAACGCCTCAGAAACATGCTGTTGTCAGAAGACATTCCCCATGATCTTATCGACGCCGTCATAACGAGTGACTTTGGCATGTTGCATCAGGTTGAAAAGCGGATCGCAGCGCTTCAAAGGTTTAGAGACCAGTCGGAGTTTTTCGAGCCACTGACCACCGCCTATAAACGCATTGTGAATATCCTCAAGGATTTTAAGCGGTCTCAAGAGGTGGGTCCGGAACTTTTTGAGAGCAAGAGCGAAGAGGATTTATGGAACGAGTTCACTGATGTAAGAGACAAAGCGGTCAGGGAGATAGAGGGCGAAAACTATTTTGAGGCCCTAGGCATAATAGCTGCCTTAAGTGGACCTATTGATGAGTTCTTTTCACAGGTTATGGTCATGGCAGAGGATAAGAGCGTGAGGGAAAACAGGCTTGCGATCCTAATGAACCTAAGGGACTTGTTTTTTCAGATAGCAGATTTTTCCAAGTTCTCGATTTAGCGGTCATGCTCTAACTCTGGTTTCAAAACCAAGAAATACAACTCGCCGTCGTGCTTCAGATGGCCTGCAGCTAGTTCGGCATATTCTCCGCTGCCCCAGAAGATATCCGCTCGCCCGGCTCCCTTGATTGCACCTCCTGTATCTTGATTCAGAAAAAAACGTGAAAACGGAATCCACCGGACTATAGTTCCGTCTTCTCCTGGAACCGGCCTCTGGCAGCGAATAAATGTGAGCCCCCCCTTTGGAAACAACCTGCTGTCAGAGGCAAGTGATCTTCCGGGTGTAAGGGGAACGTTGATATTGCCGAGAGGCCCGGTTTCGAGTAGACGAAAAAACACATAGGATGGATTGTAATTCAGTATCTGGTTTTTTATTTCCGGTCGCTCGTTAAGGAAAGATCGGATGGTCTGAAGGGATAAATTTTCGGGCTCTATATATCCCTTGTCGATGAGATACCTTCCTATACTTCTGTATGGATGACCATTTGCGGCACTATAGCCAACCCGGATTGAATCCCCCGTAGGCAACGTTATTGTTCCGGAGCCTTGAATCTGAAGTATTGCTGAGTCGAGGGGATCTTTGAGCCAGGCAATCTCGAGGTTCTCTCCTTCGAAAACGTTTCCTTCCGCTATGTCTTTACGCGTATGATAAGGGATAACTGTCTCTCCATTTATCCGGCCCATGAGGCGGAGTCCTTTCCATTCGGGCCGAAAGAGACCCAGATTGATCTTTAAAAGATCGTCTGGCTTCTTGTAGATTGGATATTGAAAAACGGAATCAGGGCTAAGGCTTCCCTCCAAGACCGGCTCAAAATATCCAGTAAAAAGTACCTTCCTATTTCCCCGAGACCCGGCCGCCCTGTAAAGCAAGAATTTGCTTCGTAGTTCCTCGTTAAGTCGCTTAACGTCGTAGTTCTGTTTGATGATCTGGGAAAAGGTCTCTAAAGAGTGTCGGATGTGTTCAACGGGATACGCATCAGGTCCGTAGGTAAAAACGGTACCGTGCTCCAGGCGGTTCAGGTATTCCAAACTTCTTTCGATGGCAAGACTCAGGGACTGGACGTCCATATCGTCCTGAAACTCGGGCCAAAAATACCTTTGCCTCTGAAGTGCGCGGATGGGTTCTTTGATTTCTTTCTTAACGAGGGGGTAGCACCCGCTCATGAGAAGTAAGATCACGAATATTGAAAGATACCGAAAACCCCGTAACATGTATTTAATTTTAGATGGAAACTTTGTCCAAATACAAGAAAAAAGAGTAATGGATCACATCCAGAGCTCGTCTTCATTCCTTGTGCTACGAATTTCTAGGTTTCAAAGAGCACTGCATTGTATCCTTCAGTTCTCCGCCTCAAGTGCTCGTGTATGATGGCGGCATATGACTTGCTTATACTATTGCCGTAGCCCAGCACGAGTCCTAAAGGGAATGTGGGCTCAGCGCATTTTGGGTATCTGACCATGCGTCGATTGCGGTTTTCATAGAGCAGAGATAAAATCCCTGAGGTGTGTCAATTCAACACAAAGGATGTGGTGAAACTAACACATCTGTTGGATAAGAAAGGAAACAAAACAATAGTGTTCTTTTGGTAAAGGTTATAATTTCAATTAGTTAAGTCAATCATTTGTTTCATTTGACTTGGTTTTTGAGTTGGTACAGCATTTGCTATATTAAAAGCGCCTGTAGAGGCCGGTGTTTTGATAGACGATTTCTTCGGTCGGGGAGTTATAATGGATTTACGGCAGCGAACAGTGGCGAAAGACATTAGTTGCACGGGTATAGGTTTGCATTCAGGTGAGAAGGTTAACATAACCATAAAACCCACGCCACCAAACAGTGGAATAGTGTTCGAGCGTGTCGATATCTCACCGTGTTGCGCGGTTAGGGCCTCTTTTGATCATGTTGTTGCCACGAATAATGCTACTACCATCGGTTTTAACGGGTCGAGTGTTTCCACTGTAGAGCATATCATGGCTGCCTTTTTCGGTATGGGTATCGACAACGCCTTGGTGCAAATCGACGGTGACGAAGTTCCCATTATGGATGGCAGTTCCGCGCCCTTTGTTTGGCTATTAAAGAACGCAGGTGTCACTGTGCAAAATAGTTGCAAGAGGTTTGTGCTCGTAACAAGACAGGTCAGTGTTAAGGATGGAAACCGGTCAGTACACCTTTACCCCTGCAACGAGTTAAAGATAACATACAGGATCGACTTTGATCATCCTTTGATAAAGAATCAGACCTATGAGTTGTCGTTTTCACAATCGAACTTTGTCCAGGAGATTAGCCGGGCCCGAACCTTCGGGTTTTTGAAAGACGTTCAGACACTTCGGAAGAATGGTCTGGCTCAGGGCGGCTCATTGGACAACGCCATTGTGATGGATGAGTTTAGGGTCCTCAATGAGGACGGATTGCGATACAAAGATGAGTTCGTGAGACACAAAGTCTTAGACTTCATAGGCGATCTGGCAATACTCGGCCATATACCGATAGGGCATTTTGTCGTGGAGAGATCCGGGCATTATTTGAATCAGAAATTGCTCAGGAAATTTGTGGCACTGGAGAAGTGTTGGGATCTGGTACAGGTTGACAATGCGCACGAGTACGATGACGTGAAAATACCATCGTTTGGTACCCTAGATCCGGTGTCTGCGTGAAGTGATACCAGATTATCGCTAATCCCCTTAAGAGCTGCCAGTTTCTGAGGCAGCTCTTTTGCTGTTATTATGCCTTGCAATAATCCCGCCTTTTTTCTATGATACCCCCATTGCAATTGTAAACATGGCCTTTAAAGTCCTCTTCCATATTTGGTTTCCCGTGTTCGTCGGCAGGGGTCGGGCTAGGATTTACCAAAGCAGGTGGGGGCTTTGCTCTAAGGCATCAAAAGGAATCGTGCTCCAAATACTATGCTGAAAAGGCGTTCTCTTTATGCTTTAGGTATTTTTCTCCTCGTCTGCATTTCACCTCAGTCGACTTGGGCCAAGAAAGAGGCCCACCTTTCTGATATTATCGTTACCAATACCCGCGATGATCTGCTTGTGTATTTTAAGGTGAAGGATTGCTTTACTGAGGAGATGAACAAGGCCATAATGAATGGGATTTCAACCACATTCACTTTTGTTGTCAAATTGTATCAGGATAAGCCCACGTGGCTCGATATCAAATTGGCTGACATCACGCTGACTCATACGATACAATACAATACCTTGAAAAATGAATTCACCCTTTTCCTGCCTGAGCAAAACAACAGAAAAGTCATAACCAAGGACTTTGAAGAGGCAAAAAAACTCATGGCAGATGTGGTGGCCTTGACCGTGACAAGTCTTGATAACCTGAACAAGGGGCTCGAGTATCACCTGAGGATGAAGGCAGAACTCGATAAGATCGAATTGCCGTTCTACTTAAACTACGTTTTCTTTTTTCTTTCTTTGTGGGATTTTGAAACCGACTGGTATACGGTGAGGTTTCAATACTGAGAACCATGAAAAAGCAGGGAAATGCCACGAGCCAAGATCTAAAGAGGCGTAAACGGGAAATAATCACCATATGTGTTATCCTGCCCACCTTTATCCTCCTCACCTATTTGGGAACGAAGATCCTCGACCTGGGTATTGAATTACCCATTGCTGACAGCATCCTCATCTTTGCCCTCATCAATATCAATGTCATCCTGGTGCTAGTCCTCCTTTTTCTGACCATGAGAAATTTGGTAAAACTGGTGTTCGAGAGGAAAAGGAAGGTGATGGGCTCAGGCCTGAGGGCTAAGTTGGTATTTGCCTTTGTAATCCTCTCTCTATTGCCGACAATCATTATCTTCTTTGTTTCCGTTCAGTTTATCTTTCTCTCCATCGATTACTGGTTCAATCTTCAAGTGGAACAGTCCCTCCAGAAATCCTTGGAAGCAGGACAGGACTACTATAACAGGATTGGAGAGGAGGTTCTGGCATTTGGCAACAGCTTGAGTTCGTTAATCACCCATGAAGGATATATGCTGGTAGCCCGTGCAGATCAGCTCCAGTCGTTCGTAGAGGAAAAGAGGCGGGAATACAACCTATCCACGATACAGGTATTTTCCTCAAAGTTTGAATCGAGGGCGATAGCTAATGATAGAAGTGTTGACCTCAAGCCCTTTAAGGGGCTCAGCGTTGAGCTGCTGCGAAAGAGTTTCAAGGACTCAACCGATATTCGGGATATTGAAACCGCCTCCCACGGCGATCTGGTAAGGGGAATTGTTCCCATATTTTCTCGGACCGAGACCAAGGCACAAGTAGGTGCACTTTTCTTAGCCAAGTTTATCCCTGGAATGGTTTCAACTAGACTAGCGACCATTGATAAGGGTCTGCAAGGGTACAAACAGCTCAAGATGCTCAAGAAGCCAATTAAACTGAGTCACCTGATTACCTTATCCATTGTAACGATTTTGGTCATCTTTTCGGCGGCCTGGTTCGGATTCTATCTATCTAAGGGAATGACGATTCCCATTGAGGAGCTCGCTAAGGCTACTGAGAGGATTGCCAGTGGTGATTACGGCTTTCGTATCGATCTGCAGCCCAAGGATGAGATCGGTGTTCTGGTGGATTCGTTCAATAAGATGACCGAGGATTTACGGGATGGTAGGAAAAAACTCGATTCGGTTAACCGAGATTTAATGAGGAGCACTAGGGAATCGGAGCAGCGGAGGCTGTATTTGGAAACGATCCTGGAAAACGTGGCTGCCGGTGTTGTATCCGCTGATGCCCACGGTATTATTTCGACTATCAATAAGTCGGCTGAAGAGATGCTCAACATCTCCGCAAACGACGTCATCGGAAGACATTACAAGGAAGTGCTTGGCCGTAAATATCGATCGATTATTAGCGGGTTTATGGCGGATAAGAATCTTTTTAATAAGGGTTTTATGCAAAGGGAGATGGGAATTGCGATCAGGGGTCGATCGCTAAAGCTGTTGATCTCGCTGAAGGTATTGAGAGATGATCACGGCAACTACATTGGGCTAGTAGCGGTATTCGAGGATCTCACTGAATTGGAAAGGGCACAAAGGACGGCGGCATGGCGGGAGGTGGCCAGGCGTATCGCCCATGAGGTTAAGAATCCGTTGACCCCCATACAGCTTTCAGCGCAAAGGCTTAGGAGAAAATACGGTGAACGCTTAGCGCAGGAAGATGGCGATGTCTTTGACGAGTGTACGCGGTTGATCATTGACAATGTTGAAGAGCTGAAGGTTTTGGTCAATGAGTTTTCCAATTTTGCTCGCATGCCAGCATCCAACCCAGTACCTGACAATATCAAACCGATAATTCAGGACGCAATACTCTTATACAAAGAGGCGCACAAGAATATAATTTTCAACTTCGTGGACAATGACAATGTTCCGACCATAAAGCTCGACAAAGAACAGATGAAGCGAGTCATGATTAATCTCCTGGATAATGCTGTGGCTGCCATCCCTGGCAAGGGAAAGATCACCGTCACGCTTGATCACGATGAGCCGCTAGGTGTCCTCAGGGTTGAGGTTACTGATACGGGTACCGGAATACCAAAAGCAGATAAAGATCGCCTTTTTGAGCCGTATTTCTCAACCAAGAAGTCCGGTACCGGCCTGGGACTGGCCATCGTGAGCAGAATAATCAGTGATCATAACGGTTTTATTAGAGTTGAGGATAACAAACCAAAGGGCACAAAGTTTATTGTGGAACTACCTACGGAGGGCTAGAATTTCTTTTTCGCAGTCGGAATGAAAAGGTGAAGAAATTGGACTGGAATGGTTTGTTAGAGAGAATTGGAACTGTCGAATTCGACCTTTCACCCGATACCGGTCGCGGCGCTTCGTTAAATATAAAAGTTGAAGGGAATCACTATAGTTTCCCAATCAAAGACCCTGAACGGGCAAAAAAAATCCCCCAGGTTCAAATCTCTCAAGAGCTTAAAGATGAGATTATATTAAGAGCTCGCGAACGGCTGGCTTCCATGGAGGATTTTCTGAACTTCGTTGATAGGTCAACTGCAAAGAAGATCGTTCTTGCATCCGCGGCATTGGCCACCTTTGACGCTATAGAGGAAGCAATCCCATAATGGATCTTCATGGTGATGTTTGGAGTGGCAAAATGCTGAATGAGGTTTTGATCCTGACCTGTCATGAGACCATTATCGCGGCCTTAATTGGGGGTGCTGCGTAATGGACTGTTAACTCTTGCCTTTTACACTGTGAG
>CP070657.1:1586990-1590289 GCA_020355085.1 Deltaproteobacteria bacterium | reverse complement strand
TCCCACTTCTTTAAATCTCTAGCGCTTAAGTGGGAGCAGGCGCCCGCCTGGATCATCGGGAAAGAGCAGGCTCAGAGCAACTGCCCAGTTCGGTGCAAAAAAAGATATCCATATCCCTTAATAGCAGCTATTAAAGCGAGATAGATGCTCATTATTGCTCTGCAGAGCTAAAGTAATAGTCGAATATTCTTTGTCAAGCACGCTGGTCCATTAGCTTGTAATACATTTTTCCCTCAAATACTAAGAAAATTTCTTTGGTACCTGCCCTTTACATGATTATGGTATATACTGATTGGCGAAACAGGAGCGCTGCCTCCCATTTTTTGGATGAAGGTGCAGAATGCTGACGAGTGAAAGCATTAGAGAATTTCCTCAAAAACCAGGTGCTTATCTCTTCAAGGATAAGTCCGGGAAGATAATCTATATCGGCAAGGCCAAGAATCTGCGTAAACGCATCAACTCCTATTTCGCTCATGGCGACGATCGACCACGCAAGCTGTCACGCATCATCAGGAATGCGGAGGAAATCGAGCATATCATAACTGCCACCGAAACCGAGGCACTGATCCTCGAGGGAAATCTCATAAAGAAACACCGGCCTCGGTACAATGTGGACCTCAAGGATGATGCCAACTACCCTTTCTTTAAGCTAGATATCACTAACCCATACCCGCGCGTAAGCGTTGTACGGAGGATGAAAAACGACGGAGCACTCTATTTCGGCCCCTATCCTTCCGTAACGCAAGCGCGCTCAACCTTGCGCTTGATCGGCCCTGTTTTTCCTTTAAGAAAGTGCACCACAAAAGATGTACCCAAACGGTCAAGACCCTGCCTCAATTATCAACTCGGAAGGTGCCTGGCGCCGTGCTGCAAAGAGGTGAGCCGGGAGGAATATATGGAGATTGTAGATCAGGTCAGGCTCTTTTTGGAGGGGCGGAACAAGGAACTGATCTCAAAGCTGAACAGGGTGATGCAAAAGACATCAAAGGAGCTCAACTTCGAGAAGGCAGCTGGGGTGAGAGATCAGATCAGGGCAATAGAAAAGACAGTAGAAAAGCAGACTGTTGTTTCAAGCAAGATGAAGGATCAGGATATCGTTGGGGTATCTCGCTCAGGAAGGGAAGCGGAGGTCGTTATTCTGATGGTGCGGGGGGGCGCCATGGTTGGAAGCAGAAGTTATTCAATCCGTGGCGAATGGGAGGATTCGAGCGATATAGCGGAGTCTTTTATCAAGCAATATTACCGGGACAGACAGTTTGTGCCTCCTGAAATCATACTATCCCATCCCATAGATGATAGAGCAGTGATCTCCGAATGGCTGACCGAAATAGCCCGAAAAAAGGTGTCTATCACGGTTCCCTCAAGGGGAGATAAGAGACGGCTTGCCGAAATGGCAGGAGAGAACGCCGAAACTATTCTGCTCAGGAGACAAAAGGCCGACCGCTCTGCTATCCTCGAGGAGATACGAGGTGCATTGCGCCTTGAAAGGGTGCCAGTACACATGGAAGCTATAGATGTGTCCAATCTCAGAGGTGATCTTGCCGTCGCCTGTATTGTGAGCTTTTTTGAAGGGGTACCTCAAAAGTCGGGTTATCGCAACTATCGAATAAAGGGCGTGGAAGGGGTGGATGATTATGCCATGATTGCTGAGGGGATCACAAGAAGGCTGCGAAAAGGCAAACCGCCTGACCTTTTTGTTATCGACGGCGGAAAGGGCCACCTGGCGGTAGCCATCAAGACGATCGATAATCTGAGGCTGGATAACCCACCTGATGTCATATCCATTGCAAAAGCCGATCGCACAAAACCCCGCAGCATTGATAGGATATATCTTCCTCACAGGAAAAACCCCCTGGATTTGGCCAGGAATCACCCGGTGCTCTCCTTTTTCATGGGCGTGAGGGATGAGACGCACCGGAGAGCTATCAGTTACTATCGGAAGAGGAGAAAGAAGCAACTCACCACCTCGGAGTTGGACAGAATTTCCGGGATTGGGCCCCAAAGAAAAAAGGCACTACTTAGGTTCTTTGGTGATATCCAGACCATCGCCGGTGCGGAACTCGCAGACCTGGTGCGGGTGCCTGGTATAGCCGAATCAGTTGCGCGGGATATCTACAATCACTTCCACAACAAGCCTCCCGAGGTAGCCGGTCCGCAGTAAGGAGTTCTTGCCTTTTTTTGCAGCCACGTCAAATCCTCATGAAGAATACCCCAGAGTGTCCATACATCGGGACAGATTTCTCGGGCCAGCGTAGCTACGGAGTTGAAGCAGCAATCTGTTAGAAGATTGGGAAAGAGGGCTCAATAACTACCTGTCACGTTCAAATCCCTGCTGGTTTCAAGAAAAGAGCTTGACAATTTCGGTAAAAGGTTTAAGAGATACCCGTCACCGTACATCGCATTCAAAAGGAGAATTGACATGTATAAGGTAGAGGTTGATGAAGAGAAGTGCATAGGCTGTGAGGAGTGCGTAAATATCTGTCCTGTAGATGTTTATGAGATGAAGGATGAAAAGTCAGTTCCTGTCAATGCAGAAGAGTGCATTGGATGTGAGAGCTGCGTGGAGGTCTGCGAGCAGGAGGCAATTACCGTTACTGAGGGTGACTGAAGCCGCCGCGGGAGGCATAAAGGCCGAACCTCGACATGAAAAACAAGAACTTATAGAGGTATTTCTCAGGCTTTCAGCATGATCAGGGTTTCCTCGGCAATCTTCTCAGGTAGAATTTTTTCCCTCGATACTTCAGTTCTGTGAGAAAGCCCTTCTCTATAAGTTCGGTGATTATCCGCCATTCCGCCCCTGCCTTGTTTAGGTATTCCCTGACGTTTTTCTCGCTCATGGGGTGAACTGAGGTGATGTCGAGCAGGTCGTTTTCGATATTCCCGCTATAGCCAAACTCGTTCCCCCCTTCTCCTATGAGAAGTTCTACACGAGGTAACCGTTTCCGAAAGACCTGGTAGCACATATTAAGGGCCTGACCGCTGGCGGGCAGTATTCCCTTTACGGTTGTAGGTCTGGTAGGGATAGCGATATAGGATTTGTGTGGTTTGAGCGAGGCCAAAAATTCGGCTATCCCCTGTACCTCACGAGGGCTATCGTTCAAGCCTTGCAACAACATCGTCTCCGTTATCATTTCACCGCCGAATTCGGCGCTGAACTGGCGCATCCCCTCACGTATTGTCTCGAGGTCAAGTGCCTTGTTCGGCCTATCAACCTTGAGCCACGCTGACCTGCTCACGGCATCAACTTTCAATGAAACCAGATCGGCCTTTTGCAGGTCTGCCCTCACATCCGGGAGGCT
>CP070657.1:1581218-1586890 GCA_020355085.1 Deltaproteobacteria bacterium | reverse complement strand
GATATACCGGCATTCTATTCCGAATGGTTTGCGAACCGGTTGCAGCAGGGATACTGCCTGGTGCACAACCCCTTCAATCCCAGGCAGGTTTCGCGCATCTCGCTTCTGCCTGAATCCGTGGACGCCATCGTGTTCTGGTCAAAAAATCCCGCGCCCATGCTCCCCTTTCTTCCAGAGGTGGAAGGCATGGGTTACCGTTTTTACTTCTTGTTCACGTTGAACGACTATCCCAAGGACCTGGAGCCCGGCCTGCCTCCCCTGGCCGAGCGCATCTCCACCTTCATCGAGTTGAGCCAGAGGCTCGGGCCGCGACGGGTGATCTGGCGCTATGACCCCATCATCCTTTCCAACAAAACCGATGCTTCCTATCACCGTAAGACATTTGAGAGCTTGTGCCGGCAGCTCGCAGGGCACACCCAAAGGGTGATCACCAGCATCATCACTTTATACAGGAAAACCCTCCGGAACCTTGCCCCCCTGGAAAAGAAGGGATACACCTTCGACGCGGATCCAAGGGACAATCCTGAAACAGAAGCGCTCCTTTCAAACATGGCCGCGTGCGCAGCCGAGCACGGAATGGATATCTTTGCCTGCGCTGAAAGAAAGGATTACACCTATCTGGGCATCAAGCCTTCGAGCTGTATTGACGCCGGGCTCATCCGCGAGCTTTGGGGCATCCCGGTCTCATCCAAAAAAGACCCCGGGCAGCGCGAGCACTGCTGCTGCGCCACAAGCCGTGACATCGGCATGACCGATACCTGCCCTCATGGCTGTCCTTACTGCTATTCCACCATGAACCCGGAAATCGCCCTGAGACGATACAAAACCCATGATCCCGACTCTACCGCACTTATCGGAAACCCCGAGCCCCCGGCAGAAGATCTAATCATAATGCAGCGTCCTCTCACGTGAAGTCCGGGTTATTGGTCTTGGATGATCTGATTCAGGTGGAGTCCTATCCCTTCTATCTGTTCATCTAGCTCTTTGCCTTCGCCAAGGATAGAAGGGACGGGTGGAGAAAAAAGGTCGTTGACCGGTCGACAAGGATTTGAGGCTGGCATCTACCCGAGTATGACAATCCCCAAATACCCATCAACGCTGAGTTGATCTCCCGTTCGGATCAGGGATGTTGCGTCTGGGACCCCGGTTACGCAGGGGAGGCCGTATTCTCTAGCTATTATGGCACCGTGGATTAACATTCCTCCTCTCCGTTCGACGATTCCAGCCGAGAGGGGCACGACAAAAGTCATATTGGGGTCCACAGCGTCGCATACCAGTATCTCATGGGCCTTAAAGTCCAACAGATCAGATGGATTCATGATCACCCGCGCTTTTCCCTTTGCAATTCCGGGCCCTGCCGGCTGACCGACCAGCTGCCTGACCTTCACCCGATAGCCCTCCCTGACCCTTTCAGCCGAGGCATGTTTCTGCGGGATATAGTGCGGGTCCTGTAGGGCAGCAATGACTGCGTCCTTGCCCAAATGGTCAGCCTCATCCGGGTAACGATGCCTGACCCGGCGCCTCCCTTCATTTACTGTGGCCAGCATCTGCCCCTCAATTCGACCGAGGTGGATGTTATCGTCGTCTCTCAAGCGATAACTCGCCCGGCCCAGTTCGAGCATCTCAATAGCTTGGGCTCTCTGTTCTCCCTTAAAGCGTGACAGAAAACCCTTTTTCAGGGCCGTTATTTCCTTGGGCCGGCCATGCTCTTCTTGTGGAGAGCGACTGGCCATTTCGAGGAGTAATTTGGAAATCGCCTCCTGTTGTTGCCGCGATTGAGCCACACCACGGAACAAATCCCCAAACTTGGCGACAAACTCATTCAGGGTGTTCCTGAATCCCTCATCCAGCTCCACCTGCGGGTTTGTTAAACCCTCCGCGAGTGCAGGATTGGCTCGTATCATCGAGGCCATCTTTTCGAGCATCCGGTTCCTCTCCAGGCTTTTCATTTGAGTGGCTGCCAAAAGGTTCATAAACTCGAAGGGATCTGAGGGCCGCATCACATCGTTGTATACCTGCCCGAACAATCGGGCGCCATGAGCGAAGGGAATAAATTCGCGCCAGTACATATCGACCCATTTCTCATAGATGCCAGATCTGCGAGTGATCTCGTCGGCAAGTTCGATATCGGAGAGCTTTGTCAAATCCTGAGAGGCTAAGTCCTTGGCTTCCTCAATCATCGCGGGGATGAGCTCCTTTTCTATTTTTGTCCGAAGGGTTTGCAGATTCTCGAAGCTTCTGCGCAGACTGCGGTACCAGGGCCGCTTGTCCCCGGAGTCGTCCTGGAATTTGGTGGTAATGGGCCGCGATTGGAGAGCGTACAGCATATCTTCTGTGAATGTCCACTCCACATCCTGGGGGAGCCCAAACAGCCGCTCGGCCCTCAGGGCTAGATCGAAAACCTCCTTGATCTTTTTCTCATCCAGTGGGGGTGCCCCCGACTTGGCGGGGGGCAGGGATTTGAGCTTTACGCCTTCAACCGATGGTACCATCGCCTTTTGCCGGTGTGCCGGCGTGTGGGAGACTACCTCCCCGGTTTTCCGGTTGAGTATCCACCTGTCCGGCTCGACTGTCCCATCAACCAGCCCCTGGTTCAATCCATAGACAGCCTCAATGACGGCCTGCGAGTCGTCATTGGGATTCCTTCCGAAGGCAACGCCAGATTGTTGGCCTGCAATGATTTCCTGCACAACCACAGCCATGGTGCTTTTTTCAACATCCAGCCCCAACTCACGGCGGTAGAGGAGCGCTGCATCCGACCAGAGAGAAGCCCAGACGAGGCGGACGTGCTCCAGGATTGCCTCGGGGCCCCGGATGTTCACATACGATTCGTGCACGCCGGCAAAGGAGGCTTTTGCTGAATCCTCTCCAGGTGCTGAGGATCGAACAACGACGGCCCTCTTCTGAAATGCTGCCTCTATAGGATGCTTCAAGGCAGCAAGAAGTGCAGGGGGAATTGGCGTATTCAGAAACATATTGCGGATACGTAAGGCAGCGTCCCACAGCTCCTCACAGCGCATTTCACCGAAGTCCTTGCGATGCAACTCTAACAGGATCCGTTCGCGCAGTCCCGTTGCGGTTACGTATTCACGATAAGCCTCTTGCCCAATGCAGGCGGCATCGGGCACGTTCATCCGGTTTCGTGCCATCATTGCAAGGGCAAAGCCCTTGCCTCCCACACGGCTCCGGTCTTTTTGAGATACGCTATGGATGGGAATTACCGGAATCATTCGTCGACGTGGAGCTCCATGACATTCTGGAATCTGCTGACCATATAGTACCTTTCCACCTTCACGTTCAGCAGGGCGCAGGTGGGAGACGTGACGAATTCTTGCAAATGGGGGTGCTTTTTCAGGTAGAGCTTGAGGAAATGTTCCCTCTCACGATCATTCACCTCCCGGGCAATGCCCATCGCAGTCACCGAAATGGCATTGTGGAAGTCGGAATCCTGGTTCGCTCTATTGTCCACGAGCAAGGCGACTCGTGACTCTTTCGAAATATTGGCAAACTTACGCGTGGTGCGGGTCGTTGCGAAAAGAAGGTGTTTGAGATCGTCTGTAGCTGCAACAGCGACAAGGCTAGCATATGGCTGTCCACCCCCCTGGGTAGCCAATACCGCGAGCTGCTGAGAGGCGAGGAGGTCCTTTATTGCCTTTCTTAATTCTGTGCCATCCATTGATCTTGGTCCTTCAGCAAGTCCTTATTGCTCCCGGAAACGCCGAGCGGCTTGCAGGGCGGAATGCTCCCATCCTTGGCTGGGTCCTTTTGGCCCTCGCTGCCCTTTGGGTTCACGAAGGGCATCATGAAACGCAGTGGGTTAAGTCCTTGCCCTCCAGCGCCTACCGCTTCTTTTCTTTCATTTCCCTCTGCCGCATTGGCATCGCATCAATGACTGAGAAAATGTCATCGATATCGACTGCTGCTCCTCTGCGGAGTTTTTCTCCTCCGTCCTTACCGACGAGCACCACAGTGAATTGACCGGGCGCAATCGAGAACTTGTCTCTCAGCGAAGCCGCTGAATGTCGATCTATCACTGAGTTTCCCAGCCGGCTCTGGCCGCGCTCGAAGATAGAGAAGACGAGAAGGTCTCGCTCAACAAGTTCATCCTCTTGCCCCTGAAGCTTCTTGATGAATGCCTGGTAGGCTCCATCTTCATTTGAGGAGGCAAATACGAGGAGCAATCGATGCTTCCAAACGTATGCCCCCAGATCTAACGTACCCTGGGGTCGCCCGGAACCTATCCCGACCATTACACCTCCTGAGAAAAGCACCAGCATGATGAGACAAAGCATACCCTTCATTTTTGTTTCCTTGATCTCGGAGAATTATGTTTTATTATACTATAACTCCCGTTGACCACACCAGTGAGTTGTTGCTCATTTTTCAAAACGGCGGTTCGATGCAACGGAAGCTTTGACGTAATTCCGGATATCGGATGCATTCATGGTAAGCTCTCAAAGAGGATTGTGAGGCGAAATGGAAATGGCTGTTGGCCGTCAAGGGCTCCCATTACATCGAAAACCACAGGTAGTCCGCGTCCTCCAGGGAGACGGTGTCTCGGTCGAGACGGCCTTGTTCCTCAGGAAGAATCACGCGGTATGGAACGTCTGATCGGCGCCGGACCTGCTCCGGAATTCCCCGCTTCCAGGCGTGGCCGCCCCCAGCCAGCACAACGGCCGTCGCCTCAGGGTTTCCTTTGAGATAGATCAGAAGTGTCCAGGCCATGGCGGTATCCCAGACGATCTGCGCTTCGCAAAAGTAGGTGAAGTTCGTATGACCGTGGGCGTGTGCCCCAAAAGAGCGCCGGATGAATTCCATGTAAGTCTGATCCACGTTGCAGGCCACCTCTGGCAGCTCCCCAATCTGTTCAGGCGTGAGGGACGCAAAACCCTGCGTTGCGACCTGCCGGGTAATATCCCGCGGTACATTAAGGCCAATGATGGGGATCTTATGTTTTCGGGCATAGAGGAAGATGTCTCGGTACAGTGTCCATGGGTAGTTCCAGTTGTCGTAATAGATACTCTGAAATTCACGCCGATTCAGCTCGCCAGCAATCCAACGGTTAAGACTCTCCTGGCTCTGCCTCCGAAACATCTCAAGGCCCAGCACCAAGGAAACGCCCGTCCCGTGGAGGCCCCGGATGACAGTCAGTTGGGCCCGGTGGTGGCTATTTTCTATGTGGTTTTCTCCCACAAATATCAGCTGAGCCCTTTTCAAATCGTCGGTTGCTTCGCTAAGGGTTATTTGGGCCCGATCAGACACTCGAAGAAGCCGGACCTCATTCGCAAAAGCGTAAAGACAGATGAGGCTGAGGGCCGCGACGCTGAGCAGGAGGATAAATGGAAAAATGCGCTTCATGGGATCACCTCCTCGGCAATGAAATCGTGAATTAAGGGAGACACGGTAACAGGCCAAGTGCCCTTTGCTTGGTTGACTCCATTCCGAAAGACAAGGTAGCTATACTTCCCATAGTGGGAGATCTTCCGTGCCGCAGCAGCCGCGAATTCATCGGAAAAAGACAGGAACAGGGCCAAGCGCCCAGGGCCTGCTTCGGGGTGGGGAAGGACTGCGAAAAGAACATCGCCCGGGGCGTCGTAAGTCTCATCCAGCACGGAAAAGCGATTGACTGATGCGGAGAGTTGCTTGGGGAGAGAAAGTGAGAAAGCCTTCTC
>CP070657.1:1578018-1581118 GCA_020355085.1 Deltaproteobacteria bacterium | reverse complement strand
GGCTTTAGCAGAACCCGGGGGCATCTGCATCTCCAAGACGGCCTTCGATCACATCGAGACCAAGCTGCCTCTGGGCTATGAGTATCTGGGCGAACAGACGGTCAAGAACATTCCCAAGCCGGTAGGAGCCTATCGGGTGTTGATGGAGCCCAGGGTAACGGTGGCAAGGGAGATTGAAAAGAAAAAAGCTGTGCCGGTGTGGCGACGCAAGGCGATTCTGGTTGGTAGTGTCGCTTTAGTTATTGTGGTCATTTCGGCCGTGATCTGGAATTTTTATTTGCGCCCTCCACCAATTGAGCCTGCTTCCGCGGAAAGGATGGCATTTCCCTTGCCTGATAAGCCTTCCATCGCCGTGCTCCCTTTTGTCAACATGAATGGCGACGCTAAGCAGGAATACCTTGCTGACGGTATTACCGAAAATATTATCACGGCTCTTTCAAAGGTTCCTGAGGTTTTTGTTATCGCCCGAAACTCCGTCTTCACTTACAAGGGAAAGCCGGTCAAAATCAGGCAAGTGAGCGAGGAACTGGGGGTACAGTATGTTCTGGAGGGGAGCGTACAGACGTCGGATGGGCGATTACGAATCACAGCCCAACTTATTGATGCGACTGCAGGACACCACCTGTGGGCAGACCGTTTCGACAGAGATCTGAAAGACATATTTGCTGTCCAAGATGAAGTGACGCTGAATATTCTTTCGGCCTTGCGAGTGAAATTTACGCATGGCGAACAGGCACGTGTGCAAGAAACAACGGATAACCTCGAGGCCTGGAGCTATGTTGTCGAAGGGGTCAGTCATTTTGAATCGTTTACGAAAGACGATAATGCGAGGGCGCAGCAGCTATTTGAACGGGCTGTGAAGGCAGACCCCAAGTATAGCTATGCGTGGGCGATGCTGGGTTGGACCCATTGGATTGATGCCACGTATGGATATAGTGAATCTAGCAGTGAGTCGTTTAAAAAAGCAGTTGAAATTGCGCAAAAAGCTATGGAACTGGACGACAAACAGCCTGACGTCCACGCCTTGATGGGGGGTATTTATCTGTTCCAAAGGCAGTACGATAATGCCTTCACCGAGGGAGAAAGAGCCATTGCCCTCGCACCCAATGTCGCATGCAATAGAGCAATCTTAGCTCAGACAATGCTCTTTGCTGGAAGGTTTGAGGAAGCTATAACGCTTGTGAAGAGCGCTATGCGGCTCAATCCCCATTATCCGTCTTGGTACCTGCAGCCTTTAGCCATGGCTTACAGTATGATCGGGGATCATGAGGAGGCAAGAGCGTTAAACGAGAGACTCCTCAATCGTCGAAAAGAGGCTGGAGGGAATATTATTACACCGCTTATTGGACTTGTTGCTAACTCCATGTTTCTCGGTCGAGAAGACGAAGCCAAAGCTTATGTAAAGGAGATCCTGGAAGTAGAGCCCAATTTTTCCTTAGAACAGTTTCAAAAAGGCAACTTTTTTAAAGATTCGCTGCAGTTGAAACACACTTTTGAGGCCTTGCGCAGAGCGGGGATACCAGAACGCCCACCTCTCCCTCTCCCCGACAAACCCTCGATTGCCGTGCTCCCTTTTGTCAACATGAGTGGCGATCCTGAGCAGGAGTATTTCAGTGATGGGATGACCGAGGATCTGATCACCGATCTCTCCAAAATCTCGGGCCTCTTCGTCATTGCCCGCAACTCCGTCTTTATCTATAAGGGGAAGGTGGTGAAAACAGCGGAGGTCGGCCGGGAACTTGGCGTACGGTATGTGTTGGAGGGCAGTGTCCGCAAGGCGAACGGCAGGGTTCGAATCACGGCCCAGCTGGTGGATGCAACCACGGAGGGGCACATATGGGCCGAACGATATGACAGGGACCTGAAAGACATTTTCGCCCTGCAAGACGAGGTGACGAAGAAGATAGTAGCGGCTCTGGCAGTGAAGTTGACGGAGGATGAGGAAAAGCGTTTTGTGCGCAGATACACGGACAACATGGAGGCCTATGACTCCTTATTGCAGGGCATGGAGTATAAAAATCGCTATACGAAAGAGGCGAATCTTCAGGCACGGCAACTTTATGAGAGAGCCATTGCTCTGGACCCCGAGTTTGCGCTGGCGTATGCGCTATTGGGTCTGACCCACTTCCATGAGTGGTCCTTGGGCTGGAGCCAAGATCCCCAGTCTCTCGAGCAGGCCTTTGAACTGGCTCAAAGGGCAATAGCCTTGGATGACTCACTGCCCGAAGCCCATGCCATATTGGGAGAGGTCTATCTGTGGAAGAAGCAACATGAGCAGGCCGTCGCCGAGTCAGAGAAGACCATCGCTCTCAATCCCAATGATGCTGATGGGATTGTGAGGCTGGGGAATATTCTGAACTGGACTGGAAGGCCGGGGAAGGCTATTGAGTTGGTAAAGAAGGCGATGCGCCTCAACCCCATGTATCCGGTCTGGTACTTATGGAATTTAGGCCATGCCTATTTCCTAACTGATCAGTATGAGGAGGCGATTGAAACACTCAAGAGATGCCTTGACCGCACCCCGGATTTTCTGCCTGCCCACATTTATTTGACTGCCAGTTACATTAGGCTAGGAAGAAACGAGGAGGCGCAGGCTCAGGCGGCACAAGTCATGAAGCTAAGCTCCAAGACCTCTACGAAGGCTTGGAGGCAGAGAATCCCCTATAAAGATCAAGCCATATCAGAGCGCCTATTTGACAGCCTGCGGAAGGCGGGGCTGAAGTGATGGTATCCAGTGAGAGATTTGATTAATATAAGATGAAATAGGGGGCTGTTGGGTAATATGGATTATACAATATTTGTATCGCGATCAGACAGGCTCGCCTAGGGGGGAGTTCTTACAAAATCGCTTGAAGTGCTCAAATAAGCTAGTGTCGTCCCTCAGTTCGCCAACCTCAAGTTTCTGTGGTAGGCATTATCGGGTGTGAGGATTTGATGTCTGCCATCAATGTAAGGCTCGCCCATTTTGCCCATATCATTCCGATATTTAACATGCCTGAACCGCAGCAAAACCTTAACTCCTGGCAAGAAACATGCACTTCTAGGGAGTATAGATCAGAAACAATATACAGTGGTTGGCATCACGTCACTTCAGCCCCGC
>CP070657.1:1572432-1577918 GCA_020355085.1 Deltaproteobacteria bacterium | reverse complement strand
TTGTTGTTCTATACACATAATATGTTATTGGGAATCCGTTCGCATCATCAATAGTAATTGTACCTAATGTTGTGTAAGGTATGTTAAAGTTATCACACCCTTCATCACTATTTCTAAAGTCGGTTGGTTGATCAAAATTAGTTGGGATAAGGAAGAATCCATATCCTTCTACTGGTGATAGAGTAACATATCTTTCTTCCCGCATTAGAGACCCGAGGCGGGCCCTTGCCGATATGTGGCTCAGGCTCGATGACTTACACAATCGCATGCTGATCAGGGTGGGGAAAAACACCCAGGATCACGGAAGAACACTTAAGGCGGTCAACGGCACCCTCATCCTGAACAGCCCCATGCATGCTATCACGCTGCTCTCTCAGGAGCTGCTCTTTCATAGGCGCTCCCTCGCCCAGGCCCTTGGCGGCTCTTTAGAGGGAAAAAAGAGGGATGTCCGCTCCTTTGTTGACAAGTTGGGTTCGCTGAGTCCTCTTTCTATTCTGGAGAGGGGATACAGTATTACCAGAAAAATCCCGGATATGATCGTGCTCAAGGATTCCAGCCAAGTGACAACCGGCGATGAGGTCAGGATCCTCCTTGCCAAGGGTAATATTGACTGCCGCGTAGAGAAAACTCAGCCAGGAAAGTGATATATCGGAAATGAGAAGAATAGTCTTTGTGCTTACGGCAGCAGTCCTCTTTTCCGTGTGTTTACCGGAAAGGGCATTCCCTGAACCTGCAGATGATGTGACGGTAACACCCCCCGCGATCGGGCAGGGTGAAGTCGGCCTGGTAACCGTAAAGGCTAAGGCATTCGAGCCTGAGGTAACGTGGTTAAAGAAAAAGGTTACCCTTGCCTTCAGTAATCGCGATAATCTGTGGATCGGCTTTTTCGGTGCGGATTTGACTACGCCCCCGGGAAGGTATAAACTTAAAATCAGGAGCAGTGATGGCGGTGATCCTCAGTACATAACAGTAACGGTTCTCTCAAAGGATCACGGCACCAGGCGTATCACCGTTCCCAGGGATATGGTCGAACTCGACAGTGAAACCCTCGCCAGGGTGAGAAAGGAAATCGAGGTCGTGAAAGGGCTTTTCACGAGATCTGCTGAGAACCCGCTCTGGTGGGGAAGATGGACGAGGCCTGTACCCGGAAACGTGATTAGCCCGTTTGGATGCAGGAATATAGTTAACGACATGGAGAGGTCTCCCCATTCAGGGATTGACCTCAAGGCACCAGCAGGGACTCCCGTCAAGGTCACCAACAGGGGAGACGTGGTCCTTACGGCAAACCACTTCTTTAGCGGTAAGAGCATCATCATTGACCATGGTGGCGGCATCCATAGTATGTACTTCCATCTGAGCCGTATTTCGATAAAGGCCGGGGAGATGGTGAAAAAGGGCGATCTTATCGGGCTGACTGGTTCCTCAGGAAGGGTCACCGGCCCTCATCTCCACTTTGGTATCAGGCTCGATGGGAGAAGGATTAATCCCCTAAAGCTCATTGAGGTCAGCGAGGGACTGGAGAGACCATGACGGAAAAAAAATTCGAAGATGCCATGAAAGAGCTCGAGGAGATCGTGAAGCGCCTCGAAAGCGGGGATCTGCCCCTGGAGGAATCACTCAAGATCTTCGAGGAGGGGATAGCGCTATCGAGGTATTGCTTCAAAAAGCTTGAAGAGGCAGAAAAAAAGATCTCTATCCTTATTGCTGATGAGAGTGGCGTAAGACAGGAGCCCTTCCAAGCAGAAGAGATCGAAGATGCCGATCGCGATTGAAGAATACCTGAAGAACAAAAAGTTACTTGTGGACAAGGCATTGGAGGATTGTATCCCTGAACCTGCCGGACTGGCAGGTGAGGTCATCGAGGCCATGCGGTACAGCCTCTTTGCCGGCGGCAAGAGGATCAGGCCGATTCTCTGCATAGCAGGTGCAGAGGCAGTAGGAGGGTCTGCTCATGATGTATTGGGTATTGCCTGCGCTATCGAGCTAATACATTCGTACTCCCTCATACACGATGATCTTCCGGCAATGGACGATGATGATTTCAGAAGGGGTAAGCCCACAAACCACAAGGTATTCGGGGAGGCAGTAGCGATTCTGGCCGGAGACGGATTGCTGACCCTGGCCTTCAACCTTATGGCCCGGTTTGGCTTGGAGAAACCGGCAGAAAAAGACGCGATATTGCGGGTAATTGACCTCATTGCCTCCGCTGCCGGGTGCAAAGGTATGGTCGGCGGACAGGTGGTTGATATCAGATACGAAGGCAAAAACCCGGACCCTACCGTGGTTGACTACATCCACCGCCACAAAACAGGGGCCCTGATCGCAGCGTCTGTAACCTCGGGAACAATTCTTGCAGGAGGTAGCGAAGAGGAGATACGATCTGCCAATAGGTACGGACAGGAAATAGGGTTGGCTTTTCAGATCGCCGATGACATCCTCAATGTTGAAGGAGATGAGGATATCCTAGGTAAGGGTACCGGGGGCGATCAGCAACGGGGGAAGATCACCTATCCTCTGGTGCATGGAATGACCGAATCTAAGCATATCCAAAACCAATTGATCGACCAGGCGATCGGGTTTCTCAACCCCTTCGATGACAGGGCAGATCCACTGAGGGAAATTGCCCGATATATCATCAAAAGGAAAGTTTAGTAAAAATAGGGAGTACGGAATAGGTACTAAGCAGTTCTTGGCCTTTATCTCACTTGGAAACTGGCAACATGGTACAAAACAGAAATAACAAAAGGCAACCAAAGAAAATCCTGGACTGCATTAACAGTCCTGCGGACCTGAAGAATCTGAAACCGGCCGACCTTGAAAAACTGGCTGGGGAAATGCGAAATCTCATTATTGAAACGGTTTCACAAACCGGGGGGCACCTAGCGCCGAGCCTCGGTGTGATTGAGCTTACCATCGCACTCCACTATGTCTTTAATACACCGAGCGACAAGATCATCTGGGACGTCGGGCACCAGGCATACGCCCATAAGATAATTACCGGTAGAAGAGAGCGATTTCACACCCTAAGGCAATACAAAGGCATTAGCGGTTTCCCGAAGACAGAAGAAAGCCCATACGATGCCTTTAATACCGGTCATTCCGGAACCTCCATATCAGCAGGGCTGGGTATCACAACGGCCCGATCCATAAAGGGCGACAATAACAGGGTTATCGCCGTTATCGGCGATGGGTCCATGACCGCCGGCATGGCCTTTGAGGCGCTCAACCAGACCGGGCATACGGAGAAAGATCTGATCGTTGTCCTGAACGATAACGAGATGTCCATTGCAAAAAACGTGGGCGCCCTCTCCTCGTATGTGAGTCGAAAGATATCGGAACCCCGGTTCGTTAATCTCAAGAAAAGGCTTGAGACCTTCCTGCGCTCAATACCGGGCGTAGGGGAGAATATTTTCAGCCTCTTTAAAAAGAGCGAGGACTCCCTGATTGGTCTCCTGACACCGGGTATGCTCTTTGAGGCTTTGAAGTTTCGATATATAGGCCCCATACGGGGCCACGATATTGGCCTGCTCATTAGGACCTTCAAGGATGTGGCCCTCCTGGATGGGCCCGTTCTCGTGCATGTTTTGACAACCAAGGGCAAAGGGTATGCGCCTGCAGAGGAAAATCCAACCTATTTCCACGGAGTCACCTCCTTTGATATCGCTACCGGCTTGAGCAAGAATCATTCATCAGGAGGGCCACCATCGTACACAGAGGTGTTCGGTCGCACCATGGTTGAACTGGGAGCCATAGAAAAAAGGCTTTTCGCTATTACCGCGGCCATGCCCGAGGGGACCGGTCTTACCGATTTTGCCAAGGAATACCCCGACCGGTTCATAGACGTGGGAATCGCCGAACAGCATGCAGTAACCTATGCCGCCGGACTTGCTGCGGAAGGGCTTAAGCCCGTTGTCGCCATCTATTCTACCTTTTTGCAGCGCTCATTCGACCAAATAATCCACGATGTTTGTCTCCAGAAACTACCAGTGACCTTCGCCTTGGACAGGGGCGGCATTGTGGGTGAAGACGGACCAACACACCACGGCCTCTTCGATCTGTCCTATCTGAGGATCATCCCTAATATGACCATCATGGCCCCAAAGGATGAAAATGAGCTTCGGCACATGCTCTTCACCGCCCTGTCCTTTCAGGGGCCTATAGCTCTCCGATATCCTAGGGGCAAAGGTGTGGGTGTTCCGATGGACAAGGAATACAAGAAGATACCCATCGGTGAGGCGGAGATCCTGATTGAGGGAAAAGACCTTATCATCTTCGCCCTGGGCAACAGGGTCCACCCTTCTGTAAAGGCAGCTGAAGAGTTGCACAGGGAGGGATTTTCCGTCGGCGTTATCAACTGCCGGTTTGTAAAACCCCTGGACCCCCGGCTCCCTGATATGGCCGCACGCACCGGAAGAATTCTGATCGTGGAAGAGAACACGCTCCATGGGGGATTTGGAAGCGCAGTACTTGAGGCCATCTCCGATCGGGGATTATCTCAGGTCATTGTCAGGCGGCTCGGTATTCCTGATTCCTTTATAGAACACGGCCCACTGGACCTGTTGCGGGAGCAGTGCGGAATCGACACCAAGAAGATCCTTGCCGAGGCCAGAGCGCTCTGCCAGTACCATGACTCAGTCAAAGAAGCGGCTCGACCAACTCTTGCTTGAAAAGGAATCGCTCGTCAGTCGGCAGCGGGCCCAGGGCATGATAATGGCCGGCCTCGTAACGGTTGACGGCAAACGGGTTGATAAACCCGGCCATCTGGTTCATCCTTCTGCCTCAATCGAACTCACCGGCCCTGACCATCCTTATGTAAGCAGGGGGGGAATAAAGCTCGAGGCTGCACTGAGGGAGTTTTCTATCGACGTGACCGGACTCACCCTTCTGGACGTGGGGGCCTCCACCGGCGGGTTCACCGATTGTCTCCTTCAGCATAACGCAAAAAAGGTATATGCCCTTGATGTTGGCTACGGGCAACTCGCATGGTCGCTGAGAAAAGACCCACGGGTTGTGGTAATCGAGAGAACCAATATCAGGCATCTGTCGCCCTCCAGAATAAAAGAACACCTCGATGGAGCAGTCATCGATACGTCGTTTATCTCATTGAGGATCGTTGTCCCTGCCACGGCGAAACATTTGGAAAAGGGGAGCTTCATCCTCGCCCTGATCAAACCACAGTTCGAGGCCGGAAAAAGCATGGTGCAAAAGGGTGGACTCATTCGGGATGAGGCCTTACAGAAGAAGATCATCGGCGATCTTGCGGCCTTCTTTCCCGATGCTGGATTATCCGTGTGTGGAACGTTCGAATCCCCGATCAAAGGTGCTAAGGGAAACCGGGAGTTCTTTATTCATCTGAGATGTAGCCAAGGGAACAAGCCGGAAATCTGAAACCTCGGTTCCCGAGAAGCCATTCTCTCCGTCAGGGATACCTTCCGCCTTCTCCCGAGGCGGTATTGACATCTTCTGAGATGACCCCAGAACCTTAG
>CP070657.1:1567861-1572332 GCA_020355085.1 Deltaproteobacteria bacterium | reverse complement strand
CTTCCTCACTCTCGATCAAAGACGTAAGAAAGGGGCGATCATCAACTTAATTATGCCTACATTTATATAATCGTGACTTTTTTGAAAAAATCAAGGAAAAAATGCACACTAATATACTTTTACTACCAATTTTTAACATTTTGCCCCTATCACTAGTGTGACAGAATGTGACAGTAATTGTTTTTTTTGCTTATATTCTTTCTATTGTTTATATTCCTTATGATCAAGAAAATCAAATAGATAAGTCATTTCAATTACTTGCCAAGACCCCCTCATCCTGCGTGATTGTGAGGTAGAGTCAGTCTTGCGAGCTCTCGTTACTTTCGAGAGATATTGCTGCTTACACTTAGACTAATAGAGAATGGTTTGAGAGGGTCATGAGGTCTTTTCTCCTGTGACTGGCGGGAGGGCGCTGTCCTTTTCACGGCGTTTCAGTAAGGGAAGCCGCCGCCCTGAGCCTGTCGAAGGGAATGCGGAGGGGGCAGGACTCCCCCGTTGATACGTCGCAGAAACGACGAGGCTGGGAGCCTTGGAACAGAGGAGAAGACTTCATGACATTCTTAACAGTGTGTTATATTGATGCTCTCGGAACTAAAAACGCATATTAAATGGGGCCCGTCACCGAATGATCATTTGTGATACTTCTGACCCCGGAGAATGGTAAAAGCCCGGTACAATTGCTCCAGAAGGATCAGGCGGCTCATCTCATGGGTCAACGTGAATTGAGAAAGAGATAAGACCTCACGAGATTGATGGAGGACATCCTTCGAAAGCCCCAAAGGACCTCCTATTATGAAGCTCACCCACTGTTCCCCCTTATTGAGTAATGAGTTTAACCACGCTGCGAGTGTTTCTGAGTCATATTGGTTTCCAGATCGATCAAGGCACACCCAATAATCGCGTTGGCCCAGCCTTTGGATTATTCTCTCGCCCTCTACAGCCAGGATCTTTTGTTCCGACCCTCCTTGAGAAATCTTGACGGGTTTAACCTCAACCCAGTCCACCTGAATGTATTTTCGAAGACGATCCAGATAGAATACCTCGCCTTCTTTGAGAAAGTGCGATCTGGTGTGATCAACGACTATGATCTTGATCTTGGGCATTATGTGCTTCTGTTTTTTTCTTCATGCTCCTGCTATTCAGGCTTGAGATCTTGCTTCTTGTGCCAGCCGATTCGGGCATGGTGAACCGAGTCAAGCTGTGGGGAATAGGGCTTGATATCTATCAAGGGCGAGCAATCAATGGCGTCCATACCGCGAACCTTGAGAAGAGGCCCATTGCGCTCCAGAAGTTCGACTACGCATAAGCCTATGGGATTGGGGCGGTTAGGTGAACGCGTCGCAAACACGCCGTGAATCTCAGGCCCCCAAGGGGTGCGGGTCTGGAGCGTGGTTCGGTTTGCCTTGTCTTGCCAGTAAAGAACGATGAGATGGGAACACTGCTCAATATCACGAAGTGCGGACTCATACTCCTTAAATACCTCGAGGGTGCTTTCGTCACGGGCATGCCTTCCCTGGGACGGGGCATCCTTTTGCTCGCGGTAAGGTGAGCGTATCACACCGATTTGTCTGAGTTCACCTTTAAAGGCGTTCATGCATCAACCTCTGAAGCAGGCAATTCGGGTAAACCTGCCAAATGTTGCATTATAAAGAATTGCTGAATCTAGTTGATATCATTGTATATCATATGAGTCAGGCTGCTAAAAGGTAAAAGGGAATTGGTCTAAAACTCCTTGAAATGGAAGGCGCTTTGTGATTAAATTTGCTACACACAGTGACCGAGTCTTAAATCAAGATCCCTTGATTTTGTAAGGGGAGAGGGGGGTACTCATGTACGAAAGGATAATGGTTCCCTTGGATGGTTCCGATGCAGCAGAGATGGCCCTGCCTTATGCGGAGGAAATTGCTGCCAAGACTGGGGCGGAACTGCTTCTAGTGAGCGTGACCGAGCCGAGCCTTGACGAAAAAGACCACCTTTATCAGTCCTACCTTGAGCGTGTAGAAGGACAGGTGTTGTCTGAACTCGAAAGCTGGGGTATCGCTGGAGAGCCCGCGGTGCACAGTGAGGTTCTTGTAGGCAGCCCTGCCAGTGAAATAATCGGATACGCCGACGAAAAAGATGTGAGTCTCATAATCATGGCAAGCCGGGGTCGTTCAAGGAAAGGCCCGTGGCACATAGGAAACATTGCTGCTAAGGTTCTTCGGGCTACAAACAGACCAGCGTTGCTCGTCAGGACTTCGGTCGATGAGAAGGCCCGTACCCAGCACAGGCTCGTAAAGAGGATTCTCGTCCCCTTGGACGGTTCTGATGTAGGAGAGGCAGCACTCCCGTGGGCACTGGAGCTGGCTCAGCAATTGGAGGCAGAGCTCATCTTATACCAGGTTGTGAAGCACGTAATGGTTTTGGCAACTGAAGGCGCAGCCATGTCTTCTGAGATGTATGAGGAAGAAGAGAAGTTCAGAAGGGCAGCTGCCAATGCATATCTGGAGGACATCGGAAAGTCGGCCCTCGAAAAAGGGCTCAGCATCTCCCATGCTTTGGGCTCGGGTCCTCCGGCAGACCAGATTATTGACTATACAGAGGCCAACGAAATAGACCTCATAGCCATGTCAACCCACGGACGCTCGGGGATTAGCCGGTGGGTTTTTGGAAGTGTTACCGATAAGGTATTGCATTCCGGCAATACGGCTGTGCTGACCGTGCGGGCAGGTAAGGAAGCTGGAAGTTAGGCTGCGGATGTTTGGATCGATTTTGTGTTCCGGAAGAGATGCCTGCGATCTCAATATCTGGCCTTCCAATTCCACTTCAGTTTCTTACGCGTATAGAAGCAGAGAGCGAGGTTCACCAGCCAGATGAACTGCTGTATTTTTCCCAATGATAGGCCTAGTCGATGGGTAAGGGCCTTTAGGGAATAGAATTCCAGCCACGCTTTTCTCACCTTTTCTCTCAATACCTTGTCGGTTACCCGGATAGGGCGAAAGACGAGATTGGCCATGTTATAGTCGGCCCAATTTTTGCTGGTCAGGCGACCATCACGCTCGAAGGCCTCATATACTTTCGTGCCAGGCAGGGGTGTCAGAAAATTAAAACATGCGAAATCAAGCTTTGATCGCTTTGCACGCCACAGCGTTTTCTCGAGGTTTGCCTCGTCATCCTCATCGAATCCAAGGACAAATGAACCCCATATGAGAATTCCGTAGCTTTTGATAGTTTCGATATCCTTATAGTACTGATCGGGACTATTGAAGCGCTTATGGGCACCCTTTAGGCTTTCTTTACAAAAGGATTCGAAACCGATGGCCAGTCCGATACACCCGCTTTTCGCCGCCAGTTCCAGCATTTCGGGGTCTTGTGCAATGGTTATGGTACACTTACTACCCCACCGAAGACCAAGCGGAGTCAGGGCCTCAAAAAGGTTTCTGGTTCGCAACCGATTACTCATTATATTGTCATCTACTACAAAGACATTTCGAGACGGGAGACTCTCGATCTCCCGAATCACTTCTGGAATGGGTCGAAACCTATAGGTTCTCCCATTGAACCGGGTTACCGAGCAGAAGCTGCAGTTGTGGGGACAACCGCGCGTGGTCTGAACCGTGTTGATGGTAACGTAATCATCGGGAGTGAGGAGATCTCTTCTCGGGATTGGAAGGCTTTCGAGACTGACAAGGTGGTTGTTTTGATAGACCCTTTTCAATTGACTGCGTGAAAAGTCGAGCATCAGTTGCTCCCAAGCCCCTTCCGCCTCGCCGACCACAACAGCATCGCAGTGCTCTAGGGCCTCTCCCGGAAGATTCGATACATGAACGCCACCCATGACAACCGTCACTCCTCGTTTGCGGAAGGCATCTGTGATTTCATAGGCGCGGCATGCACTATTAGTGTAAGCTGTGAGTCCGACCAAGTCCACATCCTTTTCGAAATCAATCGGGCTTACACATTCATCGGTTATCGAGACATTAATATTCGGTGGAGTGTATGCCGCAATCATAGAAAGATTAAGAGGAGGAGAATAGGCCTTCGCAGTCCGTGAGAGGAGCCCCCTTTGCAGAAAAGGGATGTTAGCCGCATTCGTGGGGTTGTTGGGATTTATCAATTCGACTCTCACGGGCTGTATTCCCCCGGAACGCAGGGCCCTTTCAGTTATTCGTAATCAGTGGGCGGAGTTAAAGGTATACTGCGCGTTTTCAGAGAAATCCGTTCAGAAGAGCACTTTCCTTTGCCGTGGGTGTGCAAAGATCTCTTTGCTTTCCCCCAGCAGCACAATTCGCACTTGCCATGTTTCTTGTGCCTGGATATCAACAGTAAGCACAAGTGCCTTCATATGACTACGGCAAAGTGTCGCATTGGGAATGTAGCAATTTGGAAGGAGAGTTGCAATTGCTTAATACAGCTTTTTTCTTATCGCCTCAGGGCTGCGACCCGGTAATCTTCACTGAGATACGTGCCAGGAAGGAGTCAGCCATGGGGT
>CP070657.1:1563148-1567761 GCA_020355085.1 Deltaproteobacteria bacterium | reverse complement strand
TTGACGCTTCTTTTAGCGTAAGGGATTATAGTGCGTCCTTCTTGGAGGCCTGGGATCAAATTGATACCAACAAAGTTATTGGCCTTTGCGCCCAGAATGATGCTGATGGAATAGCATGGGCTGAAGGAGCCTATGGCCCGCTCAGAGCAGCAGGTTATAAGATCGTTGACTTGGGTAGGTTTCCCGAGGGGACCAATGACTATACCACCCAGATAAATGGCTGGAAAAAAGAGAATGTGGAGATTCTATTTGCAAACATGGCGCCACCCGATTTCGCTACGTTGTGGAGACATTGCCACCGTATGGGATTTATACCAAAGGCCTGCACTGTCGGCAGAGGGGGAATGTTTCCCTCAGCTATAGAAGCTATCGGCGGTGACTTGGGCCGCGGCGTCTCATCGGAGGCCGTTTGGCACCCTGCTTATCCATTCAAGTCATCTCTAACCGGTGAAACTAGTAAGCAATTTAGCGATGCCTACGAGAAGGCGACCGGCAAACAATGGACTCAGCCGCTCGGTGGGTCTTATTCCGGGTATGAGATTTTGGCCGACGCCTTGAGGCGGGCTCAAACGCTGGACAAGGAGACAATCCGAAAGGCCCTCGCCGATACCAAACTCGAGACCTTACAAGGCCTTACAAAATTCACTAAAGATAATATTGCCATCGTACCTTCTGGATGTCTTCAATGGGTAAAGGGAGAGAAATACCCCTTTGAAGCGATGCTTGTGTCTAATGGAAATTACGACAACCTGCCCGTTCAGGCGAAAATGATCTCGATCCGCGACTGAGAGGGAATATCCTGTAAACTAACTTTTTGGACCATATCATTTTCAATTGCGAAAGGAGGTGAATCGTCTAAAACACAAGGGCTTGGCAGACGATGGATACCTTGATTTTCAAGTGCCATTAAATCACGGCATGGCGTGTACTATTTCCTGAATTAAGACATTGCCTCGAAAGCAGATGAGGAGTTTTGTCAGGTTTTGCATAACGACGCCTGTGAGGCGGTTTCTATTGCCTCGGTTATTAAGTCACGCCCTCGCGATAGGTTGGTTTATCTGAAAGGAAAGGAGAGAAAAAATGGCAAAGGAGATCATTCTCTATAATTTGAAGGGTACGGTTACGGATGAAGAATATATAAAATACTGCGAGGAGTTTAAGGGGCCTTTTATGATAAACTTGCCTGCATGCAAGGGTTTCACCCTTGCAAAAATGGAGGGTGGTGTAAAGGGAGATGGCAACGACCCTAATAGCCGACCGGTAGAGGTGAAATCACCGTGGAGATTTATTGGTATCATGGATCTGACAAATCTGGAGGATTGGCAAAAGGATTTCGACTCTAAATCCTTTCAGGAGGATTTTCTGGCAGGATGGTTAGCTAAGTGGGCTGGTGATTTTTACATTCTGCGTGGTGAGGATGCATGGGTTGGACAGTCTGAATAGACTCACATAGATGGAGGATGATGTAGTTTGCCTCTACAAAAGGTAGCGCATGCCCGGCGAATTGATTAAAGGTTCTTTGCTACATAGCAGTGAGCGACACCAGTAAGGTCAAAGAGGAGGTAGGAGATGTTTGATGGCGGATATACGGGGAAAGTCATGCGGATTAATCTCACCGATAAGACCGCCAGGGAAGAGGAATTGACCCAGGAAGTTGCCAGGGACTATATCGGCGGAGCAGGATTCGGAATTAAGTATCTGTTCGATGAGGTTCCCAAAGGCACTGACCCCTTGGGACCAGAGAACAAGCTGATCTTCGCTGCGGGACCTTTCTCGGGGACCTCCGTGCCCTGTTCCAGCCGGATGGCCGTTACTGGCAAATCTCCCTTGACAAATGCGGTTGGTGTTGCCCTCACCGGAGGGTATTTCCCTGCCGAATTGAAGTTCGCCGGGTATGACGCCTTGATCATTGAAGGCAAGGCAGAAAAGCCCACCTATCTCTGGATTAAGAATGGTGACGTTCGTTTTCGTGACGCACGTGGTTTATGGGGTCTAAAAACCACAGACTGCCAGCAGATCATCAAAAACGATCTGAAGGACCAGAATGTGCGTATTGCCTGTATCGGGCCTGCAGGCGAAAACCTGAGCAGAATAGCCTGTATCATCAATGAGATGAGGGCTGCAGGGCGTAAAGGACTTGGTGCGGTGATGGGGTCCAAAAACCTCAAGGCAATCGCCGTGCGGGGCACCGGCTCCATTGGCGTGGCTTCCAAAGAAAAACTGAAGTCCGCAAGCCGAAAGATGAAGGCAGCGATGAAAGAAAGCGCTGTGCTCTATCCTGAATTTTCAAGAACTGGCACTCCCTCAAATGTAGACAATACGTGTGCCCTGGGGATATTTCCAGCCAAGAACTGGTCAGCTACGGGTGAGTTCACCCCTGTAGAGCAAATCGGGGTAGAGGCCCTTGAGACCCGGAATGTTGGCAGGGAATTTTGCTACGGATGCCCTGTAGGATGCAGCCAGTTAAAGCTGGCCCGCACAGAGCCCTATACTGGAATTTTGACTGAAGGTCCGGAGTTTGAAACCATGTACTCGTTTGGTGGACAGACAGGCGTTGACAACATGGACGCTATAATCGCTGCAGACCGTCTCGCTGACGAACTCGGCTTGGATACCATATCGGCAGGGGTGGTCATCGGATTTGCCATGGAGTTATTCGAGAAGGGAATCTTGGGCACCTCCGACACCGGTGGCCTCAAGCTTAATTTTGGCAATCACGAAGCGATGGTAACCCTGCTTCGGCAGATGGCATTCCGGGAGGGGCTTGGAGACATCCTTGCCGATGGGGTTCTGGTTGCAGCTGAGAAGATAGGTAAAGGGGCAGAGAAATACGCGTTACACGTAAAGGGCCTGGAGCTGCCCGGATATGATGTCCGGGGCGCCAAGGCCCATGGGTTGAATTATGCCACGGCCTTCACCGGTGCCGACCACAACAGGGGCTATGCCTTTCAGGAGATTTTCGGGACTCCCACCCCCTATCCAGTGGACAGATTTGCTACGGAAGGTAAAGGCAAACTTACCAAGTGGAACCAGGATGTACGAACGGCTACAGCTGACTGTCCTACCATGTGTGTGTTTCTTTTGGACATGGCTGTCTCCCATTTTGCTACCCAAAATACAGCGGCTTTAATGGAGGCTGTTACAGGGCTTATTTATACACCCGAGGAGATCGAAAAGGTAGGCGAGCGGATAAATAATTTGGCAAGGGCCTTCAATGTTCGGGAGGGGTTTAGCAGGGCAGACGATACACTGCCAGAGAGGGTGATGAAGGAGCCTTTGCAGGGCGGCGCCTCCAAAGGTCATTGTATCAGCGTAGACGATCTCAAACAGATGCTGGACGAATACTACACGGTTAGGGGCTGGGATCTTAACTCCGGTATTCCAACCCGAAAAAAGCTTGAGGAACTCGGCCTTGGATATGTAGCTGACCAGCTAGGGCTATAGATGGTGAGTATTCACCGAGATAAGGAAAACCCTCGTCCCTAAGGGGAGCATCTAATACAAAGTACCAAAGAGGCTTATGGGGCCTAAGAAATTTGCCACGAGAGGCAAGAGTGGCATTTGTTTAGTTTGTCACGAAGTATGCCTTTGAGTCGTTGTAGTCCATATTTACGGAAAAGACTGCATGGGGATACACCGTTTAAGAGACAGAACAGCGGACGGCAATCGATAACATGGGGAGAAGAACTATGATACTGGAAAATGTAAGTGAGCTTCTGAAACCAGGGTATTTGCCAACAGAGACCGGTTACATGCGCCTGCCAAACAATCAAATATATATAGCTGTTCTAACCCGGATGCCCAAGTGCGCCGGAAAAATGGTGGACTGGTGGTTTGGATATGCCGGGGATACGGAAAAATACAAACTGTGGCATCCGAAGGACCACATAATCGGGGACTGGGATGAGCACTGGAGACCCGGTCACTATGTTGGTGCAAGCCATCTTGTCCACGAATACGTGGGTGGGGAGCTTGTCAAATTAAAAATTACATTCCGTGAACCGTCTGTTTTCTTCGACACATCACGGTTCAAAGAAGCCAAGGTTGGAGCTGCTGTCTGTGGGGATGTGGGGTTGCTTGAAGAGGATAAGCAATTGGGTCACCTAATCCATTTTGTCCGCGATACCAATTTCGGCTGTGAAATGCGGAGTCGATTCTGGCTTTTCGATGCCCCCGAGGAGTTCGGTAGTGCGCTCATGCAACATTGCATTGAAGAAATGGGCAATCTTGCCGATCTGCTTCCCGAGTTGTATGCCAAAGAGACAATGGGCCGATAGCATCTGAAACAGAACTTTGAGAGGGCGATAGTAATCCTATAGCTTTCTGTTGAAGAATTGACACTCCAGGCGCCCCTGCCATAAAAAAGGTCGTGGAATTCTAGCCCAGCAATCGTCTGAGGCGAAGTCCTGCCTATTGGCTGACAGGTGAAGAACAGCTTTGCCTTTATTGGTAAGAATGTTCATATGATATCGGTAAGGCGTTTGACCGAAAATCTATGGGTACCAATTCCATATAAGTTTCTTTTGTCAAACATTAGCCGGGGTGATCTCAAACAAGGGCCGGACGAATAGTATGCAGTTAGGGGCAGGGATGTCATTACCGGGATTCCCGCC
>CP070657.1:1558453-1563048 GCA_020355085.1 Deltaproteobacteria bacterium | reverse complement strand
CGGTACTACCAATTGCGAGAGGAGCGGTCGAAAGAGATCATTGAAAACTTAGAAATGAAAGTGCACGACTTCAGCCGGAAGGAGCTTTCGAATCTGGAACGGGAGGCAGATTTGATATCCTCTATTCTCGTCCATGAGGGGGATGCGGTTGATGAGATCTTGAAAACCGCCGAGAAGCAGGGCAGTGATATTATTGTCATGGGGGCCCACGGCAAGGGAATCATAAGCCATACGTTTCTGGGTTCGGTTTCCGAAAAGGTGCTCAGGCGAAGCAGGCGGCCTGTGGTTGTGGTACCGATCCCGAAAGGTGTCACCGACTCTGACCTGTAATTACCAATAACGGTCGATTCTGAGGTGCGGGATTCCTAGAAGGAGGGAAGAAGTGGCAAAGAAATTCCTTGTCTCGTTAATGCTTTGCTTATTGCTCATGGTTTGCCCCCTCTTGGTGGCTCAGGCGGGTGAACGCTTCATTGACAACGGCGATGGTACTGTGACCGATACGCTCACCAATCTGATGTGGGCACAAGCGGACAACATGGGAGACATCACGTGGCATGATGCACAGATATATTGTAAAACCCCGCCTATTGCCGGATACAAATACTTGGATTGGCGTTTGCCAACCATCCTGGAGCTCAGGACCTTATACAATAAAGATTTAGAAGGCTATGAGTCGGATTGCGGGCTGGAAGTAAAGATTTATCCTATCATACGGCTCAGCTGTGCTTGGGTTTGGACCATTGATAGTGAGGCTATTTCGGCCTATGCCTTCAGTTTCAGAAAGGGATATCACTATTCGACCCTTATGCTCACTAAGAAGAATTTCAGGGCACTTCCAGTACGAACCATAAAATAGAGCATCTTGAACGCCTCACCGTATTTTTGTCGGAAGTACCTGCCCCCTGTTTTATGTTGTTCACACTGCGTTCGCAAAACTCAACTGATCTTGATTTGAGGATGAATTGCTGTAAGATTGCTTCGTCGCTTCACGCCTCGCAATGACAAGAAAGTAATCATGACACAGCCGCTCTGGGTCTGGAGGCTTCACTCTGGGTGCTTGCGCCTAGCGGGGTAGGGAATAATCACGGGATCAAACCAATCCCGTAAATCAATGAGTATGATTATTTGGCATTTGAGCAAAATACCTGATTGAAATGAGCCGGTAGTTCAGTAGGCTCTGACAACAGTGAGGGATTTAACTGAGATTTCTTAAACAGGCAAGGAGGATCCCGCATGGAGAGATCTTTGGATTATGTATTCAACCCCCGATCGGTTGCCGTTATCGGAGCCTCCGAGGTTCCGGGTAAGGCCTCTGAGCGAAGAACGAGAAGCCTCATCGAGGGCGGCTACAAGGGGAATGTCTATCTGATTAATCCCAAGAGATCAGAACTCTTTGGGCGGAAGGCCTATCCGAGCATCACCGAGATCGCCGATGAGGTTGATCTGGTGATGATTGTGGTTGCACCGCGGTTTCTCACCGCTGCCGTGGCAGATAGCGTAAAAATGGGCGCCAAGGGAATCATTATTATCACGGCCGGGCTCGGTGAGAGCGGTGAGGAAGGCAAAAAGATCGAGGCGGAGATCTTGGCGGAGGCTGCCAAGACCGGAACCTTTGTGATAGGCCCCAACTGCAGCGGCATGTTCAGCGCCCCAGCGGATATGAATCTCTTAGGGGTTCCACGGATGCAACGAGGCCCTATCTCGGTGCTTGCCCAGAGCGGAAACGTGATCGATTCTTTAAGCCACTACGCGCGGATGAGGGGGCTGGGCTTCAGCAAGATCATCAGCGTCGGGAATGCCATCGGGGTCAAGTTCCACGAATACATCGAGTACCTCAAGGATGACCCTGATACCAAGGTTATTATGACCTATTTGGAAGGGATCAAGAATGGAAACGACCTGGTCAGGGTCGCCCGAGACACGGCAAAGAAGAAGCCGGTAGTTGCCCTCAAGGTCGGAAGATCCGCCGCCGGGGCGCGGGCGGCCGCATCTCATACCGGCTCGCTGGCAGGCGATGAGGTAATCGTGGATGCGGCCTTCAGGCAGGCTGGCATCGTGCGGGTGTCAAACGTGGATGAGTTGTTCGATATTGCAGCCGCATTTGCCGGGTGCCCGCTGCCCAAAGGCAACAGGGTTTGCATCCTCTCCGAGGGAGGGGGAGACAACTCCATTGCAGCAGACAATGCCGAAAAGTACGGAATGGAGGTCCCGGTTTTGAGTACGGAAACCCAGGAGAGGATGAAGCCTTTTCTGCTGGAGGGTATGCCTGCCAGTAACCCCATTGACTATGGAGGAACGGCAGAGGAGAACCCCCATATGATCACCGAGTGCGTGAAGGTATGCATGGAGGACGATCTCGTGGATGGTGTCCTGATCACGGGGTTCTTTGGGGGTTTCAAGGATATCATCGCCCCCCACGTGGCTGAACTGGAGGAGAAGGCCTCGACGGATATGGCTGCATTGGTGGAGCAGCACAAAAAGCCCCTGATTGTGCACACCAGCTTTGCCCGGGAGGCGATAAAATCGTTAGAGATCTTAAAGTCTGCCGGGGTACCGGTCATCGAATCCTCTGACCGGGCTGCCCAGTGCCTGAGCGCCCTCATGCACTTTTCGGTTAATCAGCAAGAAATCAGCAAGATTCGTATACCCTTCGAACAGGAAAAACAGCTAGCTGCAGTTACGGCGCTTTTTAAAAAGCTTCGCCAAGAAAACCGCCTGAACCTCCTTGAGACCGAATCCAGGGCGGTGCTCACGGAATATGACATTGCCCTGCCGGAAGCGGTACTGGCGACAACTGCTCAGCAGGCACGAGATGCAGCTACTAAAATGGTCTATCCCCTGGCAATGAAGGTGGTGAGCCCCGACATCATTCACAAATCCGATGCCGGGGGCATCAAGCTGAACCTGAAAGATGCAGCAGAGGTGGGAAAGGCTTTCGGGGATATCATGATCAATGCAGAAAAGGCCACCACTAAAGAGCGGATTGTGGGGACCCTTATTTCTCCCATGGCCGCACCGGGTCAGGAGTGCATTATCGGCATGATCCGTGACGCCCAGTTCGGGCCCGTGATCATGTTCGGTCTGGGCGGGATCTTCGTCGAGGTGCTCAAGGATGTATCCTTTCGGGTAGCCCCGCTGGCACAGGAGGACATTGATGAGATGATAAAGGAGATCAAGGGCTACAAGCTGCTAAAGGGAATCAGAGGTGAAAAAGTAAAGGACGTGGATGCGCTCAAGGATATCATCGGCAAGATCTCCCGGATGGCCATCGATAATCCCGAGATTACAGAGATAGATCTCAATCCGGTCATCGTGCATGAAAGGGGGGCATCCATTGTGGATTCACGGATCATCCTTGGCTCGGATTAACCGCAGACGCACACAGACAGAAGTAATTTTTCGTTGGGCCGAGTTGGCCCAACGAAAAAATTCAGTCGTGTTCGGATTTTGGTCAACTTCAAGCACCCGAAGGCTGAAATAAGGAGAATGGTCCTGGATGTGCCTGCTCCGTCCCGGTGGGACGAGGGTCCCTTCGGGAAAGGGCATGACACATAATGCCTGGCCAAGTCGGCCAGGCATGTGTCTGCGAGTGTCTGCGGTTAAGGAGATGACTTGTCTTGTAGGAAAGGAGTGAGCAATGGATTTCGAATGCATTATCTATGAGAAAGAGGCGGGCATTGCCACCATCAAGCTGAACCGGCCACAGGTCCTGAACGCCATGAACAGACAGCTCTGGATCGATTTCCAGGAGGCCCTGGAGGATGTGAAAGGCGATCCGGAGATCAAGGTGTTGATCATCACCGGCGAGGGCAGGGCCTTCTCCACAGGAGCAGACCTTAAGGATTCAAAAGACAGAACCCCGGAGCAGTACCGGGACTACCTGGTTGAACTCCAGGAGACCTCGAGGAAGATTATCCGGTTTGAAAAACCCACCATTGCCGCGATCAACGGGTATGCCCTTGGATCGGGGTATGAGCTGGCCCTTGCCTGTGATATTCGCATAGCTGCAGAGGAGGCGAAAATCGGCTCTCCCGAGGCTCGGGTTACCTCTTCGGTTACAGGGGGAGCGATGCGGCTGGTGCAGGATTTGATCGGCCCCGGGAAGGCAAAGGAGCTTCTGTTTACCGCCGAGTACATAGACGGCAAAGAGGCCGAGAGGATCGGCCTGGTGAACAGGGCAGTTCCCTTGGAAAAGCTCGTGGAAACAACGCGCGAGATGGCCGCCAAGATCGCGGAGAACTCCTCCTTCTCCATCAAGATGATCAAACAGGGCCTGAATATGGCGCGAGGTGAGGTGAGCCTCGAGGCGCTCATGGACTATGAGATAGAGGCCTGTCTGGCCTGTGTGTTTACCAAGGAGCGACAGGACTCGCTTCAAAGATTTGAGGAGCGGGAGCGAAAGTAGGCGGAACCAGGGCTGCGGTTTCCCACAGAGATAAATCGCAGAAAATACCAGCCCGCCTCAGGCGGGCCAGCGTGGGAGCGTTGGAACCAGAGAAAGGGTTCCGTGATTCCGGCATAATCATTCCAAAGGGCTCCTAAGAAACTCACTGGAGAAAAGACCATGGAGATGTCTTTTCTTGACTCTGTCCCTG
>CP070657.1:1555405-1558353 GCA_020355085.1 Deltaproteobacteria bacterium | reverse complement strand
GGGTGAGTTCCTATAATGCGCAATGCGTGGAGACCACGGTCTTCCCATACACAACCGGCGAAATCAACCTGTCGCTGGGCTGCTACGGCTGTCGGGCGACGTCCGACATCGGCGATGACATGATGTTCATGGGTATCCCCCTGTCGCAGTTGCCGTCGCTGGTGGAGGGGCTGGAACGGCTGGGGAAGAAGGCCATTCCCGACTCGCGGGCCAAAATATATTTGCCGCCCTTGGTGTAGCTGATGAACGACAATCGCAAAACACTTCGACGATATGATTCTAGCCATCTTGACCTTGGTGAAAACCCGAGAAGAGCGAGCTACAATACTTGCCTTAGGAGATAATCAAAATGGCAAGTCGATTGCCTCCAGCTGAATTCTTATCGTTCAGTACTGTTAGGATCCAAGCGCATCTTTCTAATGGTTTAATCAGCACAGGTATGCGAATCTCGGACGGCCCCACAAGGAGGTGAGGTAAGCGTACCCTCACGTCCCTCCCAGGCCTCGAGTCTCAAAGTCAGGCTTGGGGAATAATTCAAACAATATCTCCATGTCCTCGATGGTATCATATTCCCTGAGGGACTCGGGTATTTCTCTGAGGGCTTCTATTGCTAAGGTAAGGGCTCTATAGACAATGTATTTGCCTCTATGAGAATACAACAGTTCCTGGGCGACATCTTGCTTGTCCTGCGGTGAAAGGGAATCCCAATTCTCCGGTTTCATTTAGTTTTAGCCCTCCTCTGAAGGTAGATCTAGCACAATTTATACATTGAATACATGTGTGTTTTCAATAGCTATCCTGCTCCGAGTCCAAAAAGAGCTGCCTCCAAATCATCAATTGCCTTGTGGACGGGCATAGCATTTTTTGGCATCACATATCCTTTGTTTCGGGTGGTTTCAAAAGCCAGGCCAAGGCTATTCCCAAAACTGAGATTACGATACCCCACCAGAAGGCCTGCCGATAAGTGCCGGTAACATCGAATATATGACCGGCAATGTACGAGCCAAAGGTAGCTGCTCCAGACTCAGCAAACCCGAAAAGCCCCATAAAGAGCCCGAGTGAGACCATCCCAAAAACCTCAGAGGTAAGCGCAAACCTCAGAACGGCCTGGGCTCCCCAGGCAAAACCAAAGACAAGGGCAAACAGATGAAGTCCCCATAAGCTATGCGCCATCAAACCCCACCCGAGGATGATCGCTGTGGCAGCAAAACTGATGATGAAGGCTGGTCTGTCTCCGATCTTATCCGCCACGCGGCCCATCCCGATTCTACCGATCATGCTTGATGCGGTAAGGACAGCCAACACATTAGCCCCATCGAAGAGGGTAAAACCCAGATCCTGAACCTGGACTGCAATATGGGCTATAAACGTGGTCCTGCAGAACCCAAAGCTACCATACAGTCCCGCCAGTATCCAAAACTGACTGGTTCGGATCGCCTCCCGAAGAGAGAGCACCGGAGTCAGCGAGGTTGGAAGTGGCTGGGCCACGTCTTTTGCCATTTCCTCCCGCGCGCCATCTGGCCACTGGCCTAACTCCCTCGGATCTCGCCTCAGAAAGAAGCCTGCCCCGGTAATGCCAACTAACGCGATGACGCCCAGAATTGCGTAGGCAGTGCGCCAGCCGTGGGCCAGGATGAGCCAGACGGAAAAAGGAGGAAAAAGAAAACCGCCGATACTAACCCCCGCCTGCACAATACCGATCATGAGCCCTCGCCTCTTAATGAACCACCTGGATACCGTGGCCATTACCGGTACCGTAATGGTGCTTACACCAATGCCTCCCACCAGTGCATAGGTTATCTGGAACTGCCATAGGGCGGTAATCTGTGACAGGAGTAGATAGCATATCCCCAAGAAAGAGCCAAAAACAGTCAGCACTGCCCGTGGCCCAAGCTTATCGGTGAGCCATCCCATAGCGATCGCCACGCCAGCCTGCACCATAAACGAAAGAGAATAGGCGAGGGTTGTCGCTGCTCTGGTCCACCCGAACTCGTTCAAAAGGGGCTTGAAGAACACGCCGAAGCAAGGGGTAAACGTCCCCCAGCCTATGAACCAGATACTGAATCCAGCTGCAGTAACAACATAGCCATAGAAAAACTGCGATTTCCCTGCATCACGTGACATCGAGCTCTATCCTTTATCTTCCGATTGAGCCGAATCTAGAAGAATCTTCAACCCACCCTTTGGCCTCCACATCGTTCTCCTGTAAAGCGTTATTGCTCATCCGACCCTCTTGAAGAATTCATTGATGTGGGTTTACTCTGCCTTGACTCTCTGGGGCCTAACTGGTAAGAATACCATCTCGAACAAAAGCTCTCCACAAGAAAGTAGTTGCTATTCCTGCTCACCACAATCTTACTGTTGTGGAAGCTCCGGCTCTTTTTCTGTTCAATCAGCAATTGATATGTCGTCGGAGCAGTTTGCGTGCTCTCGGCGCAAGGAAATCAGCGAGGGAGAGTTGAAGGATGAGCGATTATTCCATGTGTGAAATCCAGAAGGTAATGACATGACGAATCTTGCTCCAACGCAGCGGGCACCTGCGTATTGACAGGAGAGGGAAATCCTTTGACCATCCGGTAGCCCGGGATTTTGGGTTGCTTGTTGCTTTCGCTTCAGGCAATATGATATAGTGAAAGCGTTTGAGTCGGGCTAGTCAGCCAATAAGGAATATTGGTTGGAAGAAAGGCCTTCGACAAGAAACAATCGTTAACTCTCTTTTCTGCTCTGTTCCGTAAAATAGGTCCACCTCTATTCTCCAATGCATTCCGCTTCAGCAAAGAGCACTGCTCCCTGAGCGCTCTGAAGTGTACACAAAAGCTAATTATTATGCCGGAACTCAAAGCGTATCCTTGTAATTCTTCCGCAAATTTAAATCCCTAAAAAAATCGAAGAATATGAGCTGTATCCTGTTCAACAAGAAACTTTGGCAAAAACAGATGAATTGAGAT
>CP070657.1:1549457-1555305 GCA_020355085.1 Deltaproteobacteria bacterium | reverse complement strand
GCTGGGGGATTTTGAAGTGAATGGCATACAATGCCGGCCTTCCTTTCAGCTTCTGAAAGAACATCTGAAACAGTATGAACCGGCATGGGCCGAAAAGGTAAGTACCGTTCCGGCGTCAAAGATCGACCGGATTGCCAGGGAGTTCCTGGAAGAGGCGCGAATCGGCGCCACCATTGAGATCGAAGGGGTCCGGTTGCCCTACAGGCCCGTTGCCACCTGCATGTTTAGAGGCGGACAAGGACACTCGAACTGCTTTCACCAGTATTTTGCCATATGCGTTTTGAACCAGCTCGTGGGAAATGTGGAAGCTGTTGGCGGCACGATCAGCTGGCCGGCCCGGGGGTTTGGCCACCCCGATACGGGATATCCCAGATACGAACCATATGCAGGGGTTGACGGGATGCTCACCCCCGGCATGTGGGTCACGCACGATCCGTGGCCTCCAGAAGAACCAAAATGGCCCGAGAGATTGACACTGCAAGATTTCTTTGTTCATTCCCACACATCAGGGCACCCGTATTCCGAGGATTTTGAAGAGATATGGGAAAGAGCGGGCCGTCCCTATGACTGCCAGATTATTGCCTATATGGGAGGCAACCTCTTTAAAAGCACTGCTGATATCGAATCTACAGGACGATTCCTTTCGAAAGTGCCTTTTTCCTGGGGGGTATTTACCGAGCACAATGAAACCACGGAAGCCTATCTCGACATCGTTCTCCCGGAAAAGCATCCACTGGAACAGTTGGACATAAGCGGCTCTATCGGCTATTTTTTCAATTGGCCTACCGGAATGGATGACTGGTCCTTTCACATGCGGCAACCTGTGGTGAAGAATCGACATGAAGAAAGGGACGTGTTAGACATCATGTTCGATCTGGCAAACAGATTAGGGCCGGAGAGACGAGCCCATTACAACATTTTTCTGGATACCTATTTCTCCGGAAAGCTGACCAAGTGGGGGGCTGCTGAAATGAAAGAACATGATAAAGAGTTTCCCATTATCAGGCCGGAGGAAAGGCTGTCGAACGAGGAATTCATAGACAGGACCCTGAAACACATGTTTGGCGACAAATGCGGTTTGGAATGGTTAAGGGAAAAAGGGTTCGTAACCTGGAAGAAACGACCGGAAGAGGCCTACTGGCGGACCTTCTGCTCCGGAAGAGGCCCCATCTATTTCGAGTTTCTGTTAAACACCAAAGAGAAGGCTATGCCAATCGGTGAAAAACTGGGTATCAAGATGGACTGGAACCAGTACACGCCTTTGCTCACGTACTTCCCTTCCATTATCTATGATGAAGGAGAGGCCCATCCCGATTATGAATTTGTCGCCTTCTCCTATCGGGATATCCTGCACTCGGCGACTGCTACTTATCAAAACCCGATGCTTGATGAGATGAGCAGGAATAACCCCTTTACCTACAATATCTGCTTACACGCCGAGGCAGCCAAGAAGAAGGGCATTAGAGACGGGGATATGATCTGTGTGGAGAGCCTAAGGGGCAGGCGAATGACCGGCAGGGCCAAGCTCATGACCGGCATCCACCCCCAGGCGGTTGCTTCAGTCGCCGGTGGCGGAGGCTGGGCCAAGGGGCGACCAATAGCCAAGAACAAGGGTGTGATGTTTAATAACCTCTTGATCAATGATATGGAACACAAGTGCCCCGTGACCTTATCCATTGAGACTGCGGTGAGGGTAAAGGTTTACAAGGTGGCCAAACAGACCTGAAACTCCGACACAACAACCTTTCTACACGGTGAATTCGCTGGTAAGGCTATCCCGTCTTCATCCGTGCAGCTCAACCAGTGACCACCCCGGCAATTAAATAGCAGCGCTCGGCAACCCATGGTGATCAACTATAGGCGCTGACGCCGCCGGCTGCACTTTGCTATCATGCACCGATCGATCTTCTTGACTTAGCAAAATAATCTTCACGAAACACATCTGCTTGCACTTTGACATTTCCTGTTCCATCAATTATTACCTGCAATAATGAGGAAGAAGGATACAATTCTAAAGAGGTCTCCCGACCTTCAGTGGGTCTGCGCATTTCAAACTGTTGAGCGATTTCGTGCCAGTGTACTATTAATCAAAGGGCGGGTATTGGCATTCCGTTTGTGGAATCGAAACAAAAGCCCTCAGGGAACTTCGGGATTAAGGTGCTGAAGAGACGAAACCAATGGAAGTTGTCGAAACCACGATCATAGGGGCCGGGGTTGTGGGAACAGCGGTCGCCCATGAACTGTCCAAGAATGGGCGAGAGGTTTTTGTTATTGAGAAAAACCCTGGTGTCACCCGAGGCGAGAACCAGTCTTCCCGAAACCCGGGTGTAATCCATTCAGGCCTGTATTACGATCAGGAGACTCGTCCTCTTAAAGCAAAGCTCTGTGCCTTAGGTAACCGTATGCTCTATGCTTTTTGCCGGGCACATGAAGTCCCCCACCTTCATTGCGGTAAACTGGTTGTGGCCACCTCCGAAAGGGATTTGCCTAATCTAGAACTTTATCTGGCCAGGGCCCGCGCTAACGGTGTAGAAGCCCGGATGCTGAACCGCGAAGAAGTGCGCGCTAAAGAACCCAATGTCCAGGTCCTTGCCGCGATCTATCTGCCCAGTGCCGGTGTGGTCGATCCGACAAGGCTGGTTTACAGACTTTTCACTTTGGCATCCAATCATGGCGTCCGTTTTCTGACCGAAACCGAACTGGTGGACATTAGGCCCCGCTCCGAAGGGCTCGAATTGACGGTCCGAAACAGGGACAGCAGCGAGGACACCTTCCTTACCAAGGAGATGATCAATAGTGCCGGTCTTTACGCTGATCAGGTAGCCCGGATGCTTAATCCGGCGTCCCCCTATCTGGTGGACCCTATGCGCTGCGAGTTCGCCCGATTCTATCGGACCAAACGGTCCAATCTGTTGTGCCATATGAACATATATCCCGCCCCCTTCAAGGTGAGTCTGCCCAGCGGCAGCTACTGGACCGTCGGCACACACCTCACCCCCACCATTGAACCAGGGCCTGAAGGGGATTGGAAACCAGCACCAATTATGGCGGTTGGCCCGATCTCCTTTCCCGCGAAAAGCAAGGAGGATTTCGCAGGAGAATTCCGACCCATGTCCGAGTACTTTGATACAGTCTCATCCTATTTCCCGGGGCTTAGGGCAAACGATCTAGAACCCTATCAGACCGGTGTGCTAGGCTACCTATCAGGGCATCTGGACTGGCTTATACAAAGAGAGGAGAAATATCCTTCCTGCATCCATTTGCTCGGCATGGGGAGTCCCGCCTTGACTTCATGTCTGGCTGTGGCAGATCACGTCCGCCGGGTGATTGACAGCTCATAGTATCCCCCTGCAGATTCAGAGGCATATCCGGGCCGGGCAGCTCTGTGCAGGAAGCTTTATCCAGTAGTGAAATGGGGGACATGGGACGTCCCACTATAAACTCCCCCAATAGCTTGGTTTAGCAGTTTATTATATCTCTTTTTCTAAAGCAGCTATCCTAGGGCCTACTTCTTAAATCGATTTCTATCGGCACTATGTCGCCAACCTCGAGCGACAAGAGATCCACGAGCCTTTCTGAGGCGATGATCTCTAATTTGGATTCTGGATAACCCTCAACAAGGGGAAGGACGATTGCTCCCCTTACCTTTCCGCATATCAACACATGAAAGCATTTTGCCGAACAGAATCCTTGATCCATAGGGAGTATCTCGATGCCTGCCCGGTTTTTCACCCCCTTGAGTTTGTCGAGGTCTTGAGGATTCTTTACCTCCAGGTTGAGAGTCGCTGGGTAGGGATCAATACCCAGCTTCTCCATGAATTGGTCCCTGACCCAAGGGATACTCATGAAAAGGCCTGATTCCTTCATGCCTTCAACCAGTGTTCCCTTTATTACGACATTCATAGAAGATGAACGCTTCATAGCCTTTCAGAGCGAGGAGCGTAAGTTGTTGAGCCTTGTTCTTATCTCTTCCTCCAGGCGTGTTCCGCCATAGTTGAGAGTTCGTTCCAAGACAGCGCTCAATTCGTTTCTGATTTGGGCCTTTACCTCCTCTGGAAGATTCGCGTACATCGTTTCTAAATTGCTCACCCAGTTAGAGAGGGGCTCTATTGTCTCCCTTTCATACAGATATCCCTCCAGGGAACCTGCCTTGGCGGCAAACTTGAAAAGTGCTTCATATTCTCCCATGATAAACCTCCCCATTTGTCTCCCATTCACTGAGGTAATTCAAGAGTTCACTCACCTCACCTAGAATATAGTCGGGCCCTTCCTTGACAAGCAGCTCCTTACCAGCAACGCCAGTCAGAATCCCTACTGTTAACAACCCTGCTTCCTTTCCGGCTCTGATATCGAGCCGGGAATCTCCGACATAGACACATTCCCCTGTAGAAAGCCCTAACGCTTTTGCACATGAAATTAAACCGTCGGGAGCTGGCTTACTGGGTGCTTCGGCTGCAGTAACCATGGCGTCTATATACTGGTGAATGTTCAACCTGCGAAGCTCGAGCCACTTACCGTCACCTTTAGTCATTCTTCCAGTGACTATCCCTATCTTGACTCCTTTTTCTCTCAGTGATCGGAGCGTTCGTTCTACTCCCGACTTCAATAAAACCTTTGTGGGCTCCAATTCTAAATATGCCTTCCGTATCTCATCCTGACATTGCTTCCGGGTCTCCTCTTCAAAGAAGACAGAAGGGAAAGCCTCAGAAAGCATCTTCTCCATCCGCCAGCCGTTGTCCAAAAAAGAAGCAACCATCTCCTTACCGACAGGGTCCAACCCCAAGTGCTCTATCCCTTTATTAAAGGCCTCAGTGAACGCCTGTAAAGAATCAATGAGTGTTTGGTCCAAGTCAAAAATAACGCCCTTTATTTTCCGTGCGGGAGGTGTCACGATATCAGATCCTTCTTGTGGTTTTAAGGGCTCCTTAGTTCCTCTCTTTTTAGATCACAACTCAAGCCCCTTGCTGTCTCCTCCGGAAACTCAGCATGTCTAACGAAGTGAGAGTCAAAAACTCTGATGCATGATTTAGGAGGGCAAAAAGCACGTCTATATTACTTTGATATTCTATCTCGTAATGCGAGTCAAGGGCCATTGCGGCATACGACCACTTCTCGCGAAGATCCGGAAAAAACCCCTCATCCCAGTGCAAGGCGGGGAGGTCACGCTATTCGATCGACCCTGAACCCAGTCGAAGGGGTGCTTCGATTCTCAGATACGCTGTCGCATTTTGCTGACCTACTTGTGAAACCTTGCTCAGCCTGCTGAAGTTCCAAAAAAGATTGTGGCTTAGCCAGGAAACTATTGACAGGACGCAATATCTACAATATTGATGGTTAACGTATTGACCAACTTGGGCAACACAGTCCATCTCATTGACTTACAGGGGGGTTCTTTTATGCTCTTGCTCAAAGAAGTTACTTCCTGTCAAGTTTCTCAATGCCTCTGCTTAAAAACGAGACTGTTTGTCAAACAAGAAAGCATTTTCAGTAGGTCAGAATACCACTCCCTCTTGACAGAACCCTTCCTCATCAGCAAAAGCGACTTCGTAACGTGAAGCGAAAAAAAATGGGCAGCGTCGCCAATACTGTAACTTTCCGACTAGAGAATATCGCCAAGGAATTTGACAGTCTGATGGCTATAAGCGAGGTTAAACTCAGTGTAAAGCAAGATCCGATCATGGGGCTTGTCGGCACAAGTTGATGGGAAATAATCTAAACTCTGGAGGAAACAATGGAAACTAAGGCAGCAGTCGTTTATGAACAATCGGGAAAGTTCAACATTGAACAACTGGAACTCGGTGATCCGAACGACGATGTAGTGCTGGTTCGCATAGTCGGCGTTGGCATC
>CP070657.1:1544316-1549357 GCA_020355085.1 Deltaproteobacteria bacterium | reverse complement strand
CGGGTCAATGAGGCCCGTGGGTCTGATGATCTGTTCCACTACATGTGTTGCCTTTTCCAGTTCATAGGGGCCTGGGGTCGCAGAGACATAGATCCTCTGGTTGACTCGGGACTCGAATTCCTCGAATTTCAAAGGTCTATTGTCGAGCGCGGAAGGAAGACGAAAGCCGAATTCCACGAGTGTTTCCTTTCTGGACCTATCGCCCCGATACATCCCTGCAAGTTGAGGAACTGTGATGTGGCTTTCATCCAAAATGATGAGGGAGTTATCCGGGAAATAGTCAAGAAGCGTTGGGGGAGGCTCGCCGGTTCGCCTTCCCGTTAGATGTCTGGAGTAGTTCTCAATTCCGTGGCAATAACCCATTTCTTCAATCATTTCCAAATCATAGAGTGTTCTCTCTTCTATCCTCTGTGCTTCAATCCATTTCTGTTGTTCCTTGAAAAACTCAATCCTCTCCTCCAGCTCTTCTCTGATATGCTGAATTGCCTCTTGTCGCCGTGGCACTGTTGTCACATAGTGGCTGGCAGGGTATATGGCAGCCCGATTGAGTTCCCCCATGACCTTACCGGTGAGCGGATCGATCTCTTGTATAGATTCGACTGCGTCTCCAAAGAATGTTAATCGAACAGACGAGTAATCTTCGTATGCCGGATAGATATCGACTACATCACCCCTGACCCTAAAAGATGAGCGATGGAAATCATAATCACTCCTTTCGTAGTGTATCTCAACGAGCTTTTTGAGCACTTCCTCGCGGTTAATAGAACCACCCTTTTCCACGTAGAGGAGCATACCATGATAGGCCTCGGGAGAACCAAGTCCGTAAATACAAGATACGCTTGCTACGATGATAACATCGTCCCTGTCGAAGAGTGACCTTGTGGCTGAGTGCCGCATCTTGTCAATATGTTCGTTTATGGAGGCATCCTTCTGTATATAGGTATCGGTTTGAGGCACATAAGCTTCAGGTTGATAGTAATCGTAATAGCTGACGAAATACTCAACCGCGGTATGGGGAAAAAGGTTCTTGAACTCGCCGTAAAGTTGGGCAGCGAGGGTTTTGTTGGGAGCGATAACAAGGGTTGGTTTTTGGACTCTCGCTACCACATTAGCAATAGTAAAGGTCTTTCCTGACCCCGTCACGCCAATCAAAACCTGGTGCTCGAGCCCCTCTTGCAGCCCCTGGGAAAGGGCATCGATTGCGTGGTGTTGATCACCTTCTGGTTCAAACGAAGAAACTAGTTCAAAAGTCCTGTTTCTGGCCAATTTGACTCTTACCTCACCTCCCCTTTTCAACGTTTATGGCGAAATCGTCATTAATTTCTGATGTTATAGTTAGGCTTCTTGCGAAGTACCTCGTCTGCTTAAGGGGCAATTCCTTCTTAATGCAGAGAAAATAGAGGAAAGCGGAAGACTAGAGGAGCTCATTCACGCCTTTCAATCCTTGGTCGCCATGTTGTCCCTTTAGAACCATCCTCAAGAACAATGCCTCTTTGTTGTAATTCCTCTCTAATCCTATCTGCCTTAACCCAATCCTTGTTCTTGCGCGCCTCGTTTCTCTCGTCTATCATGCTCTCAATCTCCGGAGCACTTATTTCAGAAGTGGGCCCGGCTATTTCGCTGAAGAACGTATCCACAGGTAACTCAAAAAGACCCATGATCTTGCCGCAATCAAGGATATCGCTTCTGTCCCTGAGCAGCTGAGGCCTCATGTCGTCTATTAAGGATGAAGAATCGATCAACCTATTTATCTCCCTCACTTTATCGAAAACGAGCCCTAGTGCTCCTGCGGTATTGAGGTCATCATCCATTATTTCGATAAACCGAGCTTTGAAGTCACTCTTTTCGTCGTTAGCGAGAAGCGGGCGGGTTGTCTCTTCTATCGGAAGTTCCCGATGGCCAAGCATTTCATCCAGGCGTTGCAGTGTCCTGTAGATCCTGACAAGCCCAGATTTGGCCTCAAAGATGCCAGCCCGAGAGAAATCCAGCGGACTCCGGTAATGTTTTGAGAGCAGGAAAAGCCTTAGCTCCTGTGGGTGATATGCTCTCAGGGCATCCCTTATCGTGATGAAGTTGCCCAGGGATTTAGACATTTTTTCCGATTCGACGGTTAAGAAGCCATTGTGTACCCAATAGTTGGCGAAGTTGGAGCCGTTGGCTGCCATTGCCTGGGCCCTTTCGTTTTCATGGTGCGGGAATATCAGGTCTCTGCCCCCCCCATGTATGTCGAAATTGGCGCCCAGGTATTTGGAGCTCATAACTGAGCATTCCATATGCCACCCCGGTCTCCCCTCACCCCACGGGCTCTTCCACTTGGGCTCACCTGGCTTTGCGCTTTTCCAGAGGATAAAATCCAATGGATTCCTTTTCTTTTCATCCACGGCGATCCGAGCACCCGCGATCATATCCTCGAGGTTCCGGCCCGAGAGTTGGCCATACTGGTCAAAGGTATCAACGGAGAAGTAGACATCACCATCCACGACGTAGGCATGGCCTTTGCCCACCAGTCGGCTCACCATATCTATCATATCATCAATATGTTCGGTGGCCCTTGGCTCAATATCCGCATCGAGCACACCTAAAGCGCTCATGTCTTCGTAAAAGGCATGTATGTATTTCTCGGCCAGGCTTGCTGTGTCCTCGCCAGTCTGCCTTGCACGTTCAATGATTTTGTCATCCACGTCGGTGAAATTGCGCACATAGGTGACGGAATATCCCCTACCTCTCACGTATCTGACCAAGACATCAAATACAATTGCCGAGCGAGCGTGACCGATATGACACAGGTCATATACAGTAACGCCACAAACATATATCCCAACCTGTCCCTCTCGTATGGGGCGAAAGACTTCCTTTTTTCGGGTTGCGGAGTTATATAACCTAAAAGACATTAGGCCGTTCCTTCAGAAGCTTTCGTGCTCAGCCCACGTTCAGGTTTTCGTCATTTTCCTAAGAGGCTCACTACTGCGCAAGCAGCAATTCCCTCTTCTCGTCCACAGAATCCCAGTCCTTCGGTAGTAGTGGCCTTAACATTGACGGCACAGGGCTCGTCAAGGACGTTTTTTATCGTCTCTTCCATAGCCCCCAGATAAGCAGCTAGCTTTGGTTTTTGCGCAATAATACTGGCATCGAGGTTGTTAAGACTGAACCCCTCTTCATGGGCAAGACTCACAACCTCTCTGAAAAGCATAATGCTGTCTGCGCCCCTGTATGCGGGATCAGAGTCGGGAAAATGTTGACCAATATCACCTTTTCCAAGGGCGCCAAGAATGGCATCAATGATTGCATGTATGAGCACATCTGCATCTGAATAGCCGAGAAGACCCTTATCATATGGAATAGGTACTCCCCCCAGAATGAGATCCCTTCCCTCAACAAGCCGATGCACGTCGTAGCCGATACCAACCCTAAACACCTCTTGAGCCATTGCCATCCTTTCTGAATAACCTAGGTCCTTTCTTTTTCCAATGCTTCAATGACGGCTGCCGCAAGTAAGGGAAACATAATCTCATTGTGCCCGATAAGCGAAATTCCTTGGCCTCCCTCTGAGGTAGGCCTCTCAACCACATTGGTGGCAGGCCGATAGTGTTTTATGAAATCCATATCGACTGTTGTGAAATCCTTTACTTGAATTCCCATATTTCTGACCAAGGTCAGCGCCTTCAAGAACACTTCCGGCAGAATTACGGCAGAGCCCAGGTTGATGTATACGCCGCCCTCAAGGCGCGAAACCAAGGCTGAGAAGATCCGAAAATCACGGTGAGAGGTCTCTCCTATCGCTGCTCCATCTACCTCTGGGTGAATGTGAATAATGTCAGTTCCGATGGCCACGTGAACGGTAATGGGTATGTTCAGCCTCACTGCTCCAGCCACAACACTGTACTGGGTAAAAGGAAGAGATGCCTCGAGGATATGCTTACCCACCGAATAGCCCAATCCGTATCCCTCCTTAGCCCCTCTTTTGATTGCATTATTGAGGAACTCGCCGGTTTCACGGGCCATTCCGAATTGCCCTTCGGGAAGCCCGGAGGCAACATCTTCCGATGTAGCCCCGATCATGGCAATCTCCACATCATGAATGATGCCAGCACCGTTCATTGCAATGCCAGTCAGAATTTCTCGTTCCATCAAATCGAGGATTATGGGGCTTAATCCGATCTTAATGGTGTGAGCGCCCATAGCAAGGATGACGGTCTTATGTTCCTTTGCAGCTTTTGTCACCCTATCCACCAATGCCCTTAACTCCCTTACTGCCAAAATGCCGGGCAGTTTTTCAAACCAAACCCTCAGGTTGCCGCCTTCTGTCCAGGGTGCCCCAAAGTCCTTTATCGAAACCTTATTTGTTCTTTTTTTCAGCGGATAGGTCTTCACATCCTTCAACGATAGTGGTTTTACTAAAGCCATCGTCCTATTTGCCTCGCTCACCTGATATATTGTAAGGTCACAGCGGTTGAAGTTTGTCCTTAGATACCTTTTCCCTGGAAAAGCATGTGTTCTACAAGCTCGCAGATGATATGTCCTGCCAGGATATGCGCTTCTTGAATCCGAGGAGTCTGATTGCTCTCAACAACCAGGGCAAGGTCCACCAACGAAAGCATTTCTCCACCGCCTGCACCCATTAAACCAATGGTGTAAATCCCTCTATCTTTTGCTGTATTCAGAGCGCGGAGAATATTTCTCGACTTTCCGCTTGTAGATATGGCGAGCAGAACATCTTCCTCACCTCCAAGTGCTTCAATCTGTCTAGAGAAAACATCATCAAAGCTGTTATCATTGGCAATGCTTGTGATTATGGATGTATCGGTGGTAAGTGCAAGAGCCGGCAATGGAGAGCGTTCAATCTGAAACCTGTTGACGAATTCGGCTGCAATATGCTGAGCATCCGCTGCGCTCCCCCCGTTTCCACATAGCATGAGCTTTCTGGAATTCCTAAACGCATTGGAAACGACCTCGGCACAGCGTATTAGATTTGTCGAATTCTGTGTGACGAACTCTTCTACCGTCCTCTGGTTTTTTTTCAGGGCCCTTGCAATAATGTCTT
>CP070657.1:1538954-1544216 GCA_020355085.1 Deltaproteobacteria bacterium | reverse complement strand
TGGCAGTCAGTCTGATGGAGCTGGGCATTCAGCCACAGCAGCGCGTGCTGATGCAGTTGCCAAACTGGAGCGAATTCGTATACACCTACTTCGCTCTTCAGAAAATTGGCGCAATCGTGGTATTGCTGCTCCCCAGGCATGCCCAGCTGGAAATCAACCACTTGTGCCAGCTAACCGGGGCGGTCGCCTGGATCGTGCCTGAGAAATACCGAAAGATCAACTACCTGCCGATCATCAAGGATGTGGGGAAGGCAAACCCGGACCTGAAGCATATTATCCTGGTCAGGAGTGAGGGCGCTCCCGGACTGAAGACCCTGGAGAGCATGATCCGTGACGCCGATCTGACCGACGAGCGTCGGGCTGAGCTTCTGGAGAGAAGACCGGAGCCCACATTAGTGGCCCACTTGGGCCCGACCGGCGGGACCACGGGTCTGCCGAAAGTCGCCCCCCGGACCCACAACGTACTCATCTGCAACGTTGAATATAAAGTCCGTGGGTGGGAGTTGACGAACAGGGACATCTGCGTAGCAGTGACGCCTGTCGGACATGACATGACGTTTACCATTGCCATTTGCGGCAGCATTTTCAGCTTCGGCACGCTCGTATTACTGGATTCAACTGAGCCCGAGGATTTCTGTGAGATCGTGCAAGTGAAGAGGGCTACCTGTGCAGTGATGGCCCCTGCTCTGGCCATACGTGTTGTCAATTTTCCCGGTCTGAAGGATTATGACGTGTCCTCTCTGCTCAAGGTGCACGTGGGCGGCGCTCCCAGCACTCCTGAGCTGATCCGTTCGGTGGATGAAAAGCTTGATTGCATCTTTGTCAACGGCCTCGGCTCCACCGAGGGCCTGAACATCATGACACGGCTGGATTACGACCTGGATACCATATGCAGCACGTCGGGCAGACCCTGTTGCCCCTATTCCGAGTACAGGATCGTGGACAAGGACGGTCGCGAGGTTCCACGAAATACGGACGGCGAGCTTATGGCAAAGGGGCCGGACGTGTTTGCCGGCTACTTCAAGGCTCCAGAGGAGAACAAGGAGAGCTTTACGAGAGACGGATTTTTCAAGACAGGTGATCTGGCACGGGTGGACGAATTCGGCAATATCCGACTGACCGGCAGGATCAAGGACGTAATCAACCGGGGCGGAGAGAACATCAACTCCGCGGATATCGAGAAGCTCATTATCGAACACCCCGATGTCGAGGATGTAGCGGTCGTCGGCATGCCGGACAAAGAACTCGGGGAGCGGATCTGTGCCTATGTTCAACCGACCTCATCTGCGGAACTGAGTTTCGAGGGCATTGTCTCATTTCTGAAAAACAGGGGAGCCTCAGTTCTTCAACTTCCGGAACGGATTGAATTCATCGATCGGATACCCCTAACCAAGGCAGCCAAGGCGGACAAGGCGGCCCTGAGAGAGGACATCGCAAAAAAACTGGCAGAGGAGTAAACGCCAACCTGTTGGAAGGAGGCCGTCCGTAAGAGAGTAAATGACTTTGTAACACAGTGGGGCAAATCTCTTCTCTCCTTCGCCAAAGGCTATGGCCGGACCCTAGCTTCACTGGAGGAGGGATACTTAATAACGCCAGGATTGTATACTGTTAGCTGGTTCATATACTTTATTTGGTCGTGCGCAACGACAATAACCTCAATCAACCAAGAGCCTTAAGCAGGATGAAAGATGAAGGTAAAACTCATAGTCAATGACAAATGGATAGAGAGACAGGTGGATCGAGATCTTACTTTGTTACGCTTTCTTCGAGAAGATCTTCACTTGACGGGGGCAAAAGAAGCATGTGGCAAGGGACATTGCGGGGCATGCACGGTGATTGTCAATGGCAAAGCGGTGCGTTCTTGCCTTCAAAGGGTTTCGAAGCTTGACGGCAAAAGGATAGAAACGATTGAAGGTCTTTCCGTCAATGGCGGCCTCCATCCAATTCAGGAAGCATTTATATCGGCAGGAGCAGTACAATGCGGTTTTTGTACCCCTGGAATGATTATGGCTACAAAAGCGCTCTTAGATAAACATCCATCCCCTTCCGACGCAGAAATTAAAGAAGGATTAAAGCATAATTTATGTCGCTGTACTGGTTATGTGAAGGTAATCGATGCGGTTAAAATGGCTTCGACATTGATCAGAAGCCAACAGAATCATAGGACCAGAGTATCTTCAGAATCTCCTGCTGATATTTCCGTTGGTGCTTCACTACCAGATATTGACGGGTCACTTAAAGTGAAGGGGCAACTGAAATTTGCGGGCGATATCTTCATGGAAGACATGGGATATGGGAGCATCTTGTGGAGCAAACATCCCCATGCGGAAATCCTTTCGATTGATACGGTCCAAGCAGAAAAGGTGAAAGGTGTGCGAGCAGTCTTAACCGCAAAGGATATTCCCGGTCGAAATAGCTTTGGAATTTTGAAACCTGATCAGCCGGTTTTGGCAGACAATAAAGTAAGGTTTTTAGGTGATCCGGTTGCCTTGGTTATTGCCGATTCCGAAGAAATAGCACGAAGATCCCGCGATTTGATTTCAGTTGAATATAAGGCCCTGAAAGGTGTCTTTTCGATTCAAGAAGCGCTGAGCCCCGAATCCCCTCCTATCCATGAAGGGGGGAATATTATGAGACAAATACAACACCTTGTAGGCGATATCGAGAAAGCGTTCGCGGAAGCTGATTTAATTGTAGAGAGAGAATATTCAACGCCTTTCATAGACCATGCTTATCTTGAAACCGAATCGGGTGTTGCTGCTCTCGCGGAAAACGGCAAAATCAATGTATGGACCTGTACCCAAATGCCCTTTGAATTCCGAGTCCAGATTGCCGACATCCTGGGGCTTGCCGAGGAAAAGGTTCGTATCATTACGACCCCTTTGGGGGGAGCTTTCGGTGGGAAAGTACCCATAACCATCCAAGCGCTTCTTGCCCTTGGGGCGCTCGTGACCAGACGACCGGTCAAAATCGTGTTGACCCGCGAAGAGTCTTTGTGTTCAAGCACAAAAAGGCATGCAAGTCTTTTGAATTACCGAACCGGATTCACAAAAGCGGGAAAGATCATAGCAAATCATGCCAAAATACTTTTGGACACGGGACCTTATGCGGATGTCGGCCTCACTGTTCTTGACCAGGCGAGTATTTTTTCATGCGGGCCTTATGATATTCCAAATGTTAAGATCGAAGCTTTGGCGCTGTTTACGAATAATGCCAACGGTGGGGCCATGAGGGGTTTCGGAATAAACCAGGTTGCCATTGCCATGGAACAGCAACTGGATATTGCGGCGGAAAAACTGAAGGTAGACCCATTTGAATTGAGATTGATGAATGCCCTCGAGATTGGAAAAAGCATTGTGTCAGGGGAAATTCTTCGCGCCAGCGTTCCGATTAAAGAAACGATACGGACCGCTCAAAAGGCTATGAGTGCCCTTCCCCCGTTACAATCGCAGAAGAAGGTAGGGGTTGGCGTTGCTTCTGGGTTCAAAAATGTGGGGATAGGAAAGGGACATACTGACAATGCTGGAGCTATCATTGAGCTTACCGAAAATGGAAAGATTAGAAGTTATGTTTCAACAGTGGATATGGGGCAAGGGAATCGAACGGTACTAATGCAGATGATTGCGCATGAGCTGGGAATAAAGCAAGACAAAGTTGAAATCATAATCGGAGACACCGATTTGGTTCTTAGGGCTGTTGGTGTTGCGGGTGAAAGAGCCACCTATTGTTCGGGCAATGCAGTGATCATGGCTGCCAAGGAATTTAAGAAAAGACTCATCGAAAAGATTTCGCAGCACTTGGATATTCCCCGCAAAAACCTTGCTTTCGATGAGGCTGGGATTATACATGAAAATAAAGGGGTAAAATCAAATCTAACCCTTGAAGATATCGCTCGAATATTGGCTTCAAAAGGTGAGAAAATAAGAGTTGAACACAACTACATTGCGCCGAAAACCTTTCCGATTTCTTTTGGCGGGATACCCGAAGCGGGTACGGCCATGGCTCGTTATGCTCCATCTAAAACTCGAATCAGCAAAGAAGAATACCGGAATTATCTCTCATATGCTTACATAACAAGCGTGGCCGTTGTCGAGGTAGATGAGTCCACCGGCGTGGTCACCGTTAAGAAAGTTATCTCTGCAGTTGACGTGGGAAAAGCTATCAATCCTCAGAACATTGAAGGCCAAATTGAAGGAAGTATCATGATGGGAATAGGTTATGCTCTTTCTGAAAACTATGAATTGAGCCGTGGCATTCCACTTACCGATAGCTTAAAAAAATGCGGTATTCCCACAATAAATCAAACTCCTGAAATTGTGACGCTCATAATCGAAGAAGAGGATCCGGGTGGCCCATATGGCGCAAAAGGAATTTCTGAGGTTGCAACGGTGCCTGTAACACCGGCAGTACTTAACGCCATAAACGATGCGCTGGGTGTGAGGATTTATGACCTGCCGGCGACTAAGAATAGAATTCTAAGTAAATTATCCGGTGGTAGACGTCCGTAAGAAAGGAAATAACTTCACGATAAAGCACACAGGGGCACCTTTTAGTCCTTACCTATTCGTGTGCGGGCCTGATAGCTTTCAAAGAACCAAGTTGACGAAGAGAGCCGGGGTAAAGTTTTGCTCTTGCTGTGTTTCGGGATGAAAGGCGTGCCGTTGCCACAATCAGCATTCTAGCTTTCAGCAATCAGCTTCCTTCATGAGTTGTAGTACATCAAGTCTTTATGTGAGACATGAGCTGAACCACATCTTCCCTTTCGCTAGCTTCCGGAATCAAATTCATTTTGGCACAACCACCTCACCACTGAGCGATGAGAGAAGACCACCTTAACGTGACATGCTGTTGTATTTCCTATGCAGGAGCAACCCCCCATCTTGCGGATGCACCTTTATGAGGCCAAACGGCGACCCTGAGACAATTCTGGAAACCGATTTTTCTTGACTTGAGAGACTTCTTTGGTTTTATTAGACAGACGGTTTCTGTTAAGCAGTTAGCTCCTGATTAGAGTTTGCCCCGTGGAGGAACGCGCAAAATGTGGGCAGTCTGCTCCTCATAGAACGTTGCTGCTTTGCTGGGAACCTAAACCATCGATCATGCCTGTCAATCAGAGTCCGTTATTAGTTTGAATTTGCGACTAATCTTAGTGAAATAATCGGTTTCAGGCCCTGCCATGAGACGAATCGAAGGTACGAGTCTGCAAGAAGATTCCTTTTTTCCCATTCTTGGGGAACAGCTTTTTCTTTTGCACCATCACTT
>CP070657.1:1535700-1538854 GCA_020355085.1 Deltaproteobacteria bacterium | reverse complement strand
GGCTTCATTGCCTCGGTAATAGGTGTTGAAATTATGAAAATCTCTTCCTGCCGCTCCGATAATGATCACATTCTTCTTCGACATACCTTCTCTCATCTCCTTTCGACAAATGTCTGTATGTTGCCCTTACGTTCTTCATTACTGCATGAGGCACGGATTTGGGCTGACAACCTCAGATGACGTCTAAAAAAAGCGAACAAGCTCTCTTCCTCGCTATTTTTGGCATGCTTTATTCGACAATTTCGGTTCCTGCATTGCCATCGATCGCTTTTTCAATGTCTTCAAGGTGACAGATGATAGCCCTGTTGCCGGTGTTTTGAAAGAACTGTGTAACCGCTTCTACCTTCGGCCCCATTGATCCGGCCGGGAAATGACCCTCCTGAACATATCGCCCCAAATCCCCCAGGCGGACCTTTCGCAACACTCTTTGATCCGGCGTTCCCCAATGGATTGCAGCGCCTTGGACGTCTGAAGCAACAACAAAGATATCCGCCTCTATTTCCTGGGCCAGGACTGAACTGGCCAGATCTTTGTCGATGACTGCTTCTACGCCGCGGAACTTGCGCTCTTTGCGAATCACAGGAATGCCGCCGCCGCCGGTGCAGATGATGATAAAATCCATGTCAATGAGCTTTTTGATTTCCCGGTGCTCCACTATGGCCATGGGCTTGGGGGAGGCCACAACCCTCCGGTAACCTTTGTCCGTTTTCACCATGTGATAGGGCAAATTGGCCGCTTGTTCTTCGGAATAAAAAGGGCCGATCGGCTTAGTGGGGTGCTGGAACGCAGGGTCGTTTTCGTCGACCACGACATAGGTGATCAGCGTGACAAAAAGCTGTGACCCATTATTGTTAATTTCCATAAGCGCTGTGTCCAGCGAGGATTCAATCATGTAACCGATCTGCCCCTGGGTCATCGCTCCAATAATCTCCAGCGGCATTTTGGGGACCTCATGGCAGCTTTCCTGCTGCAACAGCAGATTCCCGACCTGGGGACCGTTGCCATGGGTAATAACAACGGTGTATTTCTTCGAGAGTCTCGCAATCTGTTTCATGGTTAATTTGAGATTCTCGAATTGCTCCTCGGCGGTGCCCTTCTGTCCCTTTTGAATTAATGCATTGCCGCCAAGGGCGATCAAGACAACCTGCTTTTTCTCCATCTTCTCATACTCCCACAGGGAGGTGATTCTCCGGATTGCAAATCAAAACGGTCAGCCGGCACGTGCCATAACGAAAAAAATTTCCTATTTTTGTGCCGTTGCATGGACCCACAGTAACGACGTGCCAGTTTATCTATCTTCCCAGTGTAGCCACCATCACTGCTTTAATGGTGTGAATACGGTTCTCAGCTTCATCAAATACGATCGAGGCCTCGGACTCGAAGATATCTTCTGTGACTTCCATGCCGTCCAGACCGAACTTTTGGTAGATTTCCTCACCGATGACCGTCTCACGGTTGTGAAACGCCGGCAGGCAGTGCAAGAATTTTGTATTAGGATTGCCGGTCTTCTTCATGGCCGCGGCATTGATCTGATAGGGTTTGAGTAACGCAATCCGTTCTTTCCACACGTCTTCAGGCTCGCCCATGGAAACCCAGACATCCGTACACAGGAAATCACATCCTTTAACGCCGCTTTCCAAATCATCGGTAATGGTGATTTTGGCGCCGGTTTCCTCAGCGATTTTTTTCGCCTTTGAAACCAGCTCTGCATTGGGTTGCACACCCTTCGGGGCCACAGATCGAAAATCCATGCCCATTTTCGCGGCTCCAACCAAAAGTGAGTTGCCCATGTTGTTTCTTGCATCGCCCAGGTAGGCAAACGTAACTTTGCTCAGCGGCTTGTCGCTGTGCTCCATCATGGTTAAGAAATCCGCCAACACCTGGGTGGGATGAAATTCATTGGTCAAGCCATTCCACACGGGAACACCGGCATGTTTGGCCAGTTCTTCCACGATGTCCTGCCCGAACCCCCGGTATTCAATGGCGTCATACATCCGACCCAGCACCCGGGCCGTGTCCTTCATGGATTCTTTGGTGCCCATCTGAGATCCGGATGGACCCAGATAGGTGACATGGGCGCCTTGGTCATAGGCCGCAACTTCAAAGGCACAGCGGTTCCTGGTAGACGCCTTTTCGAAGATAAGGGCGATATTCTTTCCTGTCAGCCTAGGCTGCTCTAATCCCGCGTATTTTGCCTTTTTCAGATCTGCTGAAAGCTCCAACAAGAATAGTATTTCCTGCGGACTGAAATCCAAGAGCTTTAATAAATGCCTGTTCCTGAGATTAAAGGCCATTCATCCCTCCTTTTAACGATTAAGGAAAAGGGTTTGTCTTTGGATATCACCCTTTGCACATAGAACCGTGCCCGGGATCCAGAGAATGCCCGTTAGCAATTCTTACACAGCTCCGCAATTTACATCCATGGGGTAGGCCCGCTCTACCAACCTTGAACAAATCTCAATTAAGAAAAGACATCCTTGTTTCTTTCTCAGGATAGCTGCAATCTACCCCCATGAAATCAACTCGATACTACAGGGTAGACATAAAAAGACCCAGAATTTAGCATATCGTACGTGTTGCACCTTATCATGTATTACAGCAAACAAAATGCCAGGACAACACGAGGAAAAAGTAAAAAATATTTGCTGTATTTTTAACTAGTTGTAGACATCGGACAGGAGAAGAATGTCTCGGCATAAACATTATAAGTGTAGCACCGCACAGGTTTGTTAGGCTACACTTATGTGCGATGCTACAAACTTTCCGTTGGCCTGCTGATATTGTATTTTTGAAATCTTCGATACATAGTCCACCGGGTGATACCCAGAGAGCGAGCAGCCTTTGAAATATTCCAATCGGTTTTTTCCAAGGCCTTTAGGATCTTTTCAGGATCATCAGTCGTCGTCTTTTCGGAAAACCGTCTATTAACGCGAACATAATCCCTGATTTCAGCAGGAATGTGTTCCAACTGAATGGTTCGGTTTCGGCAAAGCACAAAGCCCCTTTCCAAGACGTTTTCTAACTCCCGGACGTTCCCCGGCCAAGGATAGTTCATGAATGTTTGCAGGACCTCATCCGATACGCCGCTATTGTCTTTTTTATAAGTCTTTTTCAGAACCCCACAGAAATGCTCAATCAGCATAGGAATATCTTC
>CP070657.1:1532504-1535600 GCA_020355085.1 Deltaproteobacteria bacterium | reverse complement strand
TATTTCAACGAGCCGGATGCAGATATGGTTACGAGGGGCGCTCCATGGGATAAGATGGCCGAATATGCAGGCGTGAATGGTTTTCCCGAAAAGGAGCTAAAGGCAGCACTTTCTAACCACCCGGGGTATAAGTATGGATCAACATTCAATGTGCCCCTCAAGATCTTGAGAGAGGACGACACCATGAACGTTGGAGAATACCAGTTTAGATGTGTTGAGACGCCGGGCCACACTATGGGGCATATGTGTCTTTATGAACCGAACAGGGAAATCCTCGTGTCCGGGGATCATATCCTTGGAGATATAACGCCTAACATTCAATCATGGGCCGATGAGGGGAATCCACTGCAAACCTATCTTTGGAGCCTGGATAAGGTCTCTGAGCTCGATGTCGCAGTTGTATTGCCAGGGCACAGACGTATCTTCGTGAATTGCAGAGAGCGTATTCAGGAACTGAAGGATCACCATCGGAATAGGGCTGATGAGATTATCACGATCCTAAAAAGGGGCAGGAAGAATGCCTTTCAGGTGGCATCGGAGATGACCTGGGACATTACGTGGGAATCGTGGGACCGGTTTCCCGTATCGCAAAAATGGTTCGCCACGGGGGAGGCAATTGCCCACCTCAAATACCTAAGGGAAAAGGAGAAGGTCCTCGGGGAAATGCACGAGGGAAAGCTCTTGTATTCCTTGAATGAGGGGGAAATGACATAGGGGGGAGGCGGATACCTCGGCCTCTCCCTCAGCTTTAGGACTGCTCGGCAGACTGACGAGATAATCAGTGTTTCTATTCAATTTTTGGCCTGGGAAAGAGGCCGCTCCGCTCCACGATCTCCGGTACCTTCTCCTCCCACTCAATAGCCATGATGTGAAATCCCCTTACTCCCTCTACCTCCTTGAGCCGTTGAATAGTCTCCACACAGATGTTGATCCCTTCCTCAGGCTGTTTTTCTTTGGGAACACCGCTCATTCGCTCAACTACTTCGTCCGGGACGTCCATGCCGGGAACGCGGTTTTTCATGTATTTTGCCATACCGGCCGATTTGAACGGGGTTACCCCTGCGAGGATGTAAACCTTCTCGTGAAGACCTTGATCTCGGGCCTGTTTCATCCAGAGTTCAAACTTTTCTAGGTTATAAATGCACTGTGTCTGGATAAACTCGACCCCGGCTGCTATCTTCTTGGCGAGCCTGCGGACGCGAATGTCAAAAGGGTCGGCAAACGGGTTGGCTGCCGCGCCAACAAACATCTGCGGCGGTCGCTCGATCTCATCCCCGCCTAAGAATTTCCCCTCGTCCCTCATATACCGCACCGTCTGTATGAGTTGCATGGAATCCAGATCAAAGACATTCTGGCCCTGGGGGTTATCGCCAAATTGCTGGTGATCGCCCGACAGACATAGGATGTTATAGATGTCAAAGGATGCGGCACCTAAGATGTCGCTCTGCAGCGCGATTCTGTTTCTATCTCGGGTAACCATTTGCAGGGTAGGTTCCAAGCCCATGAGTTTGAGGTGGATGCAGGATGCCAGGCTGCAAAGGCGCGTCACCGAGGTTTGATTGTCGGTTATGTTGATGGCATCTACATGGTTCTTGATTATTTCTGCCTTTTTGGTGATAGCCTTTCCATCGCTGCCACGAGGGGGACCGCACTCAGATGTGACCGCCAGATGACCTGCGGCCAGGATCTTTTCCAGTTTGCTCGGTGTCTGAATCTTCCTCATTTCAGATCCTCCCTGATCACTCTTCGTGGCCCACCTGCCCGTTCAGAAGACCAATCCTTGATGGGAATAAGGCTATCGTAGTCATTGAGCCTGCCCAATTCTTTCAGCCGATCGATTATGAGCTGCCACGCGCAATCAAGCTCTTTGTTGATTTCGCATTTGCCCTTGGTGGACCCGCCGCAGGGGCCGTTCAAGAGTCGTTTAGCACATCGGGAGATGGGGCAGATCCCTGCTGTTTGTCCGAGGATGCACTGGCCACATCCCTGACACCGTTCGGCCCATACGCCCCGCTCCTCGGTTACGCCCATAAACAAAGTGTTAAGGCCCGGATAAACGGGTATGGTCAAATATTTTTCGGCCATGAATTGCACTCCAACACCACATGCAAGGGAGATAACAGCATCATACTGATCAATAGTGCTTCGTATCTCTTCCAGGTACTCGTGATCGCACTGGCGCTCCAATGTAACCTCGTCGATCTCGAGTTCTTTCCCCTCTTTCATGAAGGCCATTTTAAGGGCTGAGGCCAGGATCTCCACCTCTTTTCTGCCGCCCGCATAGCATACGGTTACGCACTCATTGCATCCGACAAGAAGGATCTTTTTGCAAGGGGCAATGAATTGGATAATCTCATCCATGGGTTTTCTTTCCGCAACGATCATAGAGCAACACCTTTCAAATTAGTTTACTATGCAGCTTTCTTTTTTCTGATTGCCTCCCTAATTGGACTGGGGCCCAGGGTCTTTATCTTTTCGTGCATTTCCCGTGCGACTTCCGCGAATTTAGGTCCATCAGAAGCAGCTATGTTGTACATCTCCAACCTTTCTCCCCCAACCCCGATCTCGTCCAGCAGCTTCTTGACGTATTCTACCCGCTTTCTGGCCCTCAGATTCCCTCTGATGAAGTGGCACTCACCTTCCAGGCACCCTGCAACGTAAACCCCATCGGCGCCTTTTTCAAAAGCCTCCATCATGTGGGCTACATCCACTTTGCCAGTACAGGGGAGTCGTATTATCCTGATGCTCTCAGGATAAGGGAGTCGCATGGAACCTGCCAGGTCCGCTGCCTCATACCCTCAAAAGTGGCAACAGAACGCTACGATAATCGGTTTATACTCTTCCACCTGAAAAAAGTCTCCTTACTTACTAACGAGAGCATGTTAGTGTTTGTATCAGGCATAACCACGTGGGATGGTCAAGAGGTCTTTTCTTCTGTTCCAAGGCTCACGGGCTTGTTTTTTCAGCGGCTTGTTTACGGGGGATCCTTGCCCCCTCCGCATTCCCTTCGACAGGCTCAGGGCTGCGGTTTCCCCCATTCCCAAGTCGCGAAAAGAACAGCGCCCTCCCGCCAGTCACAGCCGAAATGACCTCATG
>CP070657.1:1527803-1532404 GCA_020355085.1 Deltaproteobacteria bacterium | reverse complement strand
GCCCTATCAGACGTTCACCTGGGAAATCCTTCCGGTTTTGAGGAAAAGGACTTTGTGAGCGTGAAATCCTTTGAGGTCAGGGTCAAGCTGCTGCCGCTGTTGTCCAAGCAGGTGGAGATCAAGAGATTTGTATTGGACAGCCCGCGAGTTGTGCTGATCAAGGGCAAAGACGGTCAGGGGAACTGGGAGGGCCTCGGAAAACCCCCCGCACCACCGGCGGAGAAGCCCAAAGCACCGGAGGAAGAAAAACCCTCCCAGCTGCCGATCGGATCACTGGTTGTAGGTGAGTTCTTGGTCAGCGATGGTTCCGTCCTTTGGATCGATCGGACCACCGGAACGAAGAAGGAGATCCAGGATTTCCGCTTGGAACTCGAAAACGTGTCCCTGGAAAAACCCATCCAAGTGGCTCTCTCCGCCACACTGGACGGTCGTCCGGTCTCCCTCACTGGAACAGTTGGTCCTGTAGGCAAGGAGCCTGGGAAGGGCGCCATGCCCATTGATCTTCAAATGGCGGCCTTGAAGGAAATGAACCTGGAAGTGAAGGGAACGATACAGGATGCAGCTTCCGATCCCACCTTCGATCTGGGTCTGGTTGTTTCGCCGTTTTCTCCCAGGAAGCTCATGGGGGCGCTGGAGCAACCGTTCCCGGTGGCCACCAGCGACCCCAAGGTTTTGGACGCGGTAGCCCTGAATGTTAAGATAAAAGGGAATCCGCGGAGTGTATTTGTAACCGACGGCGCTATAAATCTGGATGATTCCAAGATCACATTTTCCCTGAATGCCAAGGAGTTCGAGAAGCCGAACCTTGCCTTTGACCTCAATGTGGACACCATCGATCTGGATCGGTACCTGCCCCCTTCCGGAGAGGAGAAGCCGGCGAGGGATGAGAAGGCACGGTCACCGGAGCGCAAGAAGACAAACTATGCGCCGCTGCGCCGCATGATTTTAGACGGTAAGATCCAGATAGGAGATTTGAAGGTCAAAGGGGTCAAAGTTAAGAATCTGGAGATGAAGATAAGCGGTCGCAACGGGCTTTTTCGAATGGATCCGCTTTCCTTGAACATGTACGAGGGCTCTGTGGCAGGGAAGGGGACCTTTGACGTGAGAACGGACATTTTGAAGAACGCAGCCAGCCTGGATGCCAAGGGCATCCAGGTGAACCCCCTGCTGAATACTATGCTTCAAAAAGATTTTCTGGAAGGAAAGTTTCTGGCGAACCTGGAGATTACCCTCAAAGGGGATGATGCACAGATGATGAAGCAAACCCTTACCGGAGGGGGCGAGCTGGTCTTCACCGATGGTGCAATCAAGGGCATCAATTTGACGGACATGGCCCAGAATCTGAAGAGCGCTTTCGGCGCCGAGAGAGAAACAGAAAAAGCGCGCACTGATTTTAGCGAACTCCGTGTCCCCTTTACCGCCTCCAATGGAGTAGTGCAAACACCGGGAACTACTATGGTGACGCCCCTCATGCGGTTGGTGGCAACGGGTAAGGCCGACCTGGTCCAGGAGAGCATGGACTTCCGAGTCGAGCCCAAAGCCGTGGCCACCTTGAAGGGCAAGGGAGATGCCAAAGAGCGCACCGGCATCCTGGTCCCCATCCTGGTGAGCGGTAGCTTCGCATCCCCCAAGTTCAGGCCGGATCTGAAGGGGATCGTCAAAGAGAAATTGCAGAAACAGATGGAAGGTGTGCTCAAGGGTAAGGAAGGGGAAGGAGTCGCCCCATCCGGTGATGCGGTCAAGGACCTCATCAAAAAGCTGCCCTTTGGCAAGTGATTCGAAGGGCCCTGCGGAACGTTCGCGGTTTTCTCTCATCGACTGGCGAGGTAAGAGCATGGAAAAGCAATCTAGCATCCTTCAGAGAATCAAGGACTTCCTCAGCTACGATCTGTGGCGGATTCGGTCTCGGAAACTACCGCCCAGGAAATCATTTCTCATCCGGCAGCTACGGATGATCATCTTGGCATTTCGTGGTTTTGACGAGGACAAGTGCAGCCTGCGAGCCTCAGCCCTCACCTATTATTCTCTCATGTCCGTCGTCCCCATGGCGGCCATGGCCTTTGGCATTGCCAAAGGGTTTGGCCTTCAAAAACTCCTCGAGCGGGAGATCATGGAGCAGTTCAGGGGACAGGAAGAAGTCATCGCCAGAGTCATGGAGTTTGCCAGATCCATGCTGGAGACTACCAAAGGGGGATTGATTGCGGGCGTGGGAGTGGCCTTTCTTTTTTACCTGATCATCAAACTGCTGGGAAACATCGAGAAATCCTTCAACGATATCTGGGGGGTTACCCACGCAAGATCCTTGTTTCGAAGGATCAGCGACTACCTCTCCATCATGCTCATTGCGCCGCTGCTCCTGGCGATGTCCGGGAGCGTCACGGTCTTCATCCGGACACAGATCGAGCATTTCACGCAGCGCATCAGCCTGCTGGGTCCGTTAAGCCCCCTGATCCTGTTCTCGTTAAAACTGCTTCCCTTTTTGGTCATCTGGGCCCTTTTTACATTTATGTATGTCTTTCTCCCAAATACAAAGGTTCGCGTGCGTGCCGCACTGGTGGGGGGCATAGTGGCAGGCACCATATTTGAGTTGGTCCAGTGGGGCTACATTGCATTCCAAGTCGGGGTGACCAAGTATGGGGCCATCTACGGGAGCTTTGCCGCATTGCCCCTGTTTCTGATCTGGCTTCACCTAAGCTGGATGATCGTGCTCTTTGGCGCAGAGATCTCCTTTGCCACGCAGAATGTGGATACCTATGAGTTTGAACCCGACGCCTTGCGCGTGAAGCCGTCATTTAAGCGGATTCTGGCCCTGCGCATCGCAAATTTGTGCGTGAAGGATTTTTGCAACGGACAGAGACCGCGAAATGCTGAAGAGATTTCCCGGGCACTGGAGATCCCGATCCGGCTCGTCAACCAGATCCTGTTCGAACTGGTCCACTGCGGCGTCCTATCCGAGGTAAACGGTGAAATAGAGACCAATCCGAGGTTTCAGCCTGCCCGAAACGTAGAGGTCCTGACGCTCAGCTATGTATTGCAGGCGCTGGACGGACTGGGGACAGATGATATCCCCGTGGAGAAATCGGAGGAATTGGAAAAGATTCAGGACGCGTTGCACCAGTTCTCAGCAGTTGTTGAGAATGCCAGTGCGAATCGGCCCTTGAGGGATATCTAGCACGGGAGTGGTCACCCCAGGAAGTCTTCTGGAAAACATCTAATGGTTCACTTGCAACTCGAATTCACCGGAGGTGCGGATCTAATTAGTGACAGTAAATGATCCGTCGTGTGCGAATACTACTTTTTGCCCGCCTCTATCGTGTGTACTTTGGATTGAGAAATTCTCAATGGTCTTATTGAGAAAGACCGTGGTAACGTTCGATGATGGAGCGAAGCCATAAGGTGCCAGACCGGCGATCGTGGGTGGAGCTTACACGCTGCATGGATTATCGAGAAAATAACCCACTGTAGCGTCATAGGCGGTTTTGCCATCTGATATGATTGCAGCAGTATAGCTTTTGTTTCTGTATGCATTAAACCTCGGAATGGCAATAGCTGCCAATATGCCAATAATGGCAATGGCAATCATAAGCTCGATAAGGGTAAAGCCTTTGTTGTCAGTATTTCTTTTCATCAGGTGTTTCCCCTCATTCCTTTGGATACTCTTCCTGCCGTGAGTAACTCCTTGGCGACATTTTTCGAATGCATATATGCTAAGGCACCCACAGAGCCGATTAATTTCTTAAATCATCGATAACGCCAAAATCATGCCACGTTCTCGGATAGAGGTAAGAAGATAAATTTCAAATACTTAACTCACTCTCAGGAAAATATGACGCCACAATCCGCCGAAAATCGTCAGGATATGCCGAAATATGTCAGCGGAGAGAGCCATAGACCAGAAGCACACTCCCTCATTGCACTGTGCTGGAAAAGGCATTAATTGTGGGAGTGAATTGGATGTCGCTGATGAAATGAGAAGGGTTGCAGGTATTAGCCTTAGCGCACCAAGAGCATAGACTACGAATACGAACCTCAAGGTTTTTGGGCTTTGATTTCTTGCCCTTGATAGCAGAAACCTATTTTCGGCAGGGATTCTGCCCTACTTATCCTGAAGTTTACTTTTAGCTCATCAGAATATGATGGGACTGAAAAAGTACTGTTGAAAATTCATGGATTTGTCTTTAAATAAGGAAACAAAAGCCCCTGTCTTAGTCATGGGAACATCCCATGAAATATAGTATATGTCACGTGGCCGCACACTAACTGAGGAGGAATCGCTATGCCCAGAAAATACAAGAATCTGCTGTCACCAATAAAAGTGGGCAATATCGTTTTCAGAAACAGGCTGATCGCGTCGCGGAGCTCCCCGCGATTTATCCAGGGCTCTGAAACATATCCTACAGAGGCGCTGATAACCCACTATGCCAATAAAGCCAAAAACGGCGCCGCCCTGGTCACCTGCTCAGGAGTCGGCATGCCGCACGTCATACCCGATGATGCAGTAGAGTCGTTTTATTCGAAAAATGTACTACCGGACACCTTTGATATATACGATAATCATTTCCAGACCTAACACACCCCGCTTACTGAGGCCATTCATTTAT
>CP070657.1:1524070-1527703 GCA_020355085.1 Deltaproteobacteria bacterium | reverse complement strand
TTGAAATCGCTCACAAGGGGGACCTTTACATGACCTACAAGGGCTACCGGGTGTTTCTTGAATCCTAAGCAGTTGCGGTATCTATTAGGATCTCTTAAAGCCCCAGATAGGTCTTGCGGATCACCTCGTCTTTGAGCAACTGTTTACCAGTTCCTTGGGCGATGATTTTCCCCGACGAAAGCACATAATTGCGCGAGGCCATCTTAAAAACAGTGCTCACCTCCTGCTCAACAAGGAGAACCGTAATCCCCAGATTGCGTATCTCTCCTATCCTTTCGAACACCTGTCTGCGCAGAATAGGGGCGAGGCCCGTTGAAGGCTCATCAATACACAAGAGCTTGGGTCGTGACATGAGCGCCCTGCCAATCGCCAACATCTGTTGCTCTCCGCCTGATAAGGTGCCCGAGATCTGAGCGGATCGCTTTTCTAGCACCGGGAACAACTTGTAGACTTTCTTGAGGCTATCTTCCACCTCGCTCTTCTCTTTAAGGAGATAGCCCCCCGCGTGAAGATTCTCCAAGACGGTCATTTCCCTGAATGGCCTTCTTCTCTCGGGGCAGTGAATCAGACCCCTCTTAACGATTTCATGAGCCGGTATCCGATCTATTCTCTCTCCGTCAAAGGTCACCGTGCCCCCGATGGTTATATCTCCTGCCGTTGATCGGCGCGTGATTTCGCGCTCCCACGCCACCAGACCGGTTATGGTCTTGAGCAGCGTCGATTTGCCGGCGCCGTTAGGCCCAACAAGGCTCACCAACTCACCGCTGTCCACGCCCATGCTCAGGTCGTTAATGACCATGGCCCTGTCATAGCAAACCGTCAGATGTGCAACTTCCAGAAGCACAGCTACATCTCTCCTTCGCCCAGATAGGCCTCTATAACCTGCCTGTCATCAACAATCTGCGCAGGAGTTCCATCGGCAATGATCGTCCCGAAGTTGAGCACGATAATTCGATCCACGATCTTCATCAGCTGCTGCAGCTTATGTTCTATGATAATCATGGCCGGCCCCTCGCTGTGCAGTCGACCGAAACGGCCGCCTTTGTGCAACCTCTTAATTGATTTGGCCATAAGCTCGGTCTCAGCAGGGCTCAGCCCACCGAACGGCTCATCGAGGAGAAGCAAATCAGGCTCTGTAGCCACGGCCCGGGCGACTTCCAGCCGCTTGAGATCTCCCTGTGACAGGGTAGAGGCCTTCTCAAGGGCCATATCCGAAATACCCGCAAATTCCAAGGCATCCAGGGCCTTAGCCTCGACCCTCTTGACCCACTCACCCCGTTTCATGGCCCGTGGGCAAAGACATGAGACCATGACATTGGCAATAATGGGGAGACGGCGAAAGGGCCTCATATTCTGGAAGGTGCAGGCAATACCCAGGTTTATGATATCCCAGGTCTTGAGACCAACAATATTCTTCCCTCTGAAACGGATGCTGCCCAAATCGGGCCTCAAAATACCGGTTATCAGCCGCAAAAGGGTTGTCTTGCCTGCGCCGTTGGGACCGATGAGGCCCAACATTTCATTTCGGCCCATACTGAAACCGACATCATCGATGGCGCGGAGACCTCCGAAGTCCTTGAAGAGCCCGTTGAGTTCCAGGAAGGGTTGGCCCATATCAGCTCTCCTCCACCTCTTCCCTCAGTTCCCTTCGGGAGACCTTTCCCACGTCCGTCTTTGGAAGCTCACCCCGGAATTCGATGATCTTGGGGATCTTGTAGTGCGCCATGTTCTTGCGGCAAAATTCGATAATCTCCTCTTCAGAGATCTTGCCCCTGGCTTCACTCTGGAGCACCACATAGGCCTTTATCAATTGACCCACCTTTGGATCGGGGACTCCTACAACGCCGGCGGCCTTGATTTGCGGGTGTTGATACAGGACCTCCTCAACGTGTCGAGCAAACACCGAATACCCCTTGTATTTGATAAGATCCCGCTTGCGATCGAAAAAGTGGAAATAGCCCTCCTCATCCATACTGACCAGGTCCCCAGTGCGCAGCCACTTTTCCCCGTCAATTTCGATGATTGCCTCGCGGGTCTCCTCCGGCCGTTTCCAATAGGCCTGCATAATATTGGGGCCAGCCAGAATCAACTCGCCTATCTCTCCAGGGGGTAAGAATTCTGTGCTTGCATGATCGACAATAGCCGCCTTGACATACGGTATAGGAACCCCAAAGGAACCGGCCTTTGGCCTCTGATAAGGACTGGCGTGATTGAGGGAGCAGGTCTCGGTCATTCCGTGACCCTCTAATATCTTAGTACCTGTTCGTGTCTCCCAGTCTTTGATGGTGGATTCGTGGAGGGTGTCCGCTCCGCAACCGATCAACTTGAGTCGCTTCCAGTTCACCCGGTCTGTTTTTTCATACTCCTTGAGGTATTCGAACAGAGTGGGTACTCCAAAAAAGCCCGAGGCCTGATACCGTTCGATGGCCGAGAGGATATCATCTACGTCCGGTGTGGTGAATAGAACGAGGGTGGCACCTTGAACCAGGTTCATAATCATAACCACAGACTGTCCGTAAATATGGAAAAAGGGCAGAAAAGCAATAACCACCTCCCGCCCTTCCTCAAGAACGGGCCAGAATGCTCTGCCCTGAGCCTGAGTTGCGATGAGATTCCTGTGGGTCAGGACAGAGGCCTTGGGGAGCCCGGTTGTTCCCCCCGTATAGGGGAGCACGGCAATGTCTTTATCGGGGTCGAGCACTACGTGAGGAGGTTGAGGCGAATACCGCTTGATCAGGTTCTGAAACTGCAGCAAGCCCGCCTCCTCTATGAATGTGGGAGTCGGCACGTGCATTTCCCGATACACCTTTCCCAGAGCACTTTTTCCCAGCAGCTTTTTCAGTGCAGGGAGGTATTCAGCGATACTGGTCAGGACTACATTCTTGAGGGTAAGGCCTGTCTTCTCTACATTGTCGTACATGATATCCTGGCAGACGATCGTGTCGGCTTCGCTGTCTTCCAGTTGATGCTTGACCTCTATACTGGTATACACCGGGCTAATGGGGGTTACCTTGGCACCGACTTTGAGGGCGGCAAAATAAGCGATAACGAACTGAGGACAATTCAAAAGGTACAAGGCCACCGTACTGCCTTTGTGCACTCCGAGATCTGCCAGGGCCGTGGCAAAACGGTCAATCAACTCTTTGAGTTTCTTGTAAGTGATCTTGTTCCCGTAAAAGACCAAGGCGGTCTTGCTCCCGTACTTATCCGCCATCTGATCAAATATCTCCGGTACGGATATCTTGGGAACATCCACCTCCTCGGGAACTCCCTCAGGGTAGTATTTTAGCCAGGGTTTTTCCGTGTATGCTGTTTTTGCGTCCATATAAGCTCCCTTCATCAAAAACCACCCATTCTCGCAATATGATTCTAAAACGACACTGCATGTTTCCTGTCATTGCGAGGAGCCTCGCGACGAAGCAATCTCAATCGAATTCGACGGCTTAGAGATTGCTTCACTTCGCTCGCAATCACTTCTTATGTCGCAAGCATATTTAGGATCATTCCACTACTAGTCGAGTGGCGCACTACAAACGCGGCAGGTCTTACGGGTTGCCACATTTCTGACCTTACATCTCGGGCACTCTTCTTCGATCTTGTCACGTACCCACGGCAAAAGCCCGTCCGGCATGT
>CP070657.1:1521280-1523970 GCA_020355085.1 Deltaproteobacteria bacterium | reverse complement strand
GAAGGATTCATACTCACCAACAACCATGTGGTTGAAGGCACAGACTAGATCACGGTGACCCTTGCTGACAAGAGGGAATTTGTTGCGAAGATCATCGGCCGCGATCCCAAGACGGACTTGGCCCTCATCCGTATCGAGTCAGACCAGGTTTTGCCAGCACTTCCTCTTGGGGATTCGGACAGATTGGAGGTAGGCGATTGGGTTATGGCCATCGGGAATCCCTATGGTCTGGGTCATACCGTCACTGCCGGTATTGTAAGCGCAAAATATCGACAAATAGGTGCGGGCACCTACGACAATTTCATTCAGACGGATGCATCTATTAATCCCGGAAATAGTGGTGGTCCCCTTCTGGATACTGCGGGAAAAGTAATCGGGGTAAACACGGCCATCTTTTCTCAGAGTGGCGGAAGTATTGGGATAGGCTTCGCAATACCCATCAATATGGCCAAAGACTTGCTTCCTCAGCTGAAAGAAGGCAAAGTGGTGAGAGGATGGCTCGGGGTCGTGATACAACCAGTCACACCTGAGCTTAAGGATAAGCTCAAACTCTCGACTGAAAAAGGAGCCTTAGTTGCTGATGTGGTGGAGGGCGGACCAGCTGAAAAAGCCGGAATTGGACGGGGAGACGTGATTGTTACCTTCGATGGAAAGGAGATTAGTGAGTCCGATGACCTCCCCTATATCGTGGCCTCTACACCTGTTGGCAAAACAGTTACGGTAGAGGTGATCCGCAAGGGTGAGAGGAAAAGCATCCAGGTAAAGATCGGGGAGCTCGAGGAAGAAGAGAAACCCCAGGTGGCGAGCGAAGCCAGACCTAATCTCGGCCTTACCGTGAGGGAGATCACTCCGGAGCTCGCAAGGAATTTCGGATTATCAGAGACGAGCGGGGTTGTAATTGTTCAGGTTCAGGCTAATAGCCCTGCACAGGAGGCCGGCTTGGCGCCGGGCGATCTAATTTTGGAGCTAGATCAGGTTGAGGTGAAGGATCTGGAGCAGTTCAATAAGATGACCGAAGGTTACAAGGCTGGGGACACCATTCTGTTCTTGATCAAACGTCGTGGTTCAACCCTCTTTCTCACCCTGACGGTGGAAGAATAGCCGGCGGAAGAGGCAGAGCGAAGCAGACTAGTTCAGTTACTATCCGGCCGACAACGGCCGGATAGTAACTATTAGTTTCTGAGGACGTTGTCATCTTCAGCAAGAATTCGAAGGATGCTATGACCTTTTCCTGATATGCTCCTTAATCCTTCTTCTGATGAGCAGATACCCCCCGATGACAAAGACAATTCCAATAACAAAGATTACGTCATGATCCTTTGCTACACCATATGAAACCGCAACGATGCCAATAGCACATATGATAAGGATGAGCACTTTCTGCTTGAGACTGTCTCCGGTACCTGTTTGATCCATGTCATATCTCCATTACGTTGCAATGGGAGCGTAGCTCTTGTTGAAGCAGAAGTCCTTTCCGTTTCCGGCGAACTGGCGATTCCTTTTTCAAATTTTTCTCTCTGCTGAATCTTCATTCTCTCATTTGGAATCGATTACCTAAGCATCTTTGGGAGAGAATCCGGTTCAAACCGAATCCAGGCCTGACTGCCCTGCCAAGCCTCAAATCCGAAGCATTCCGTCGTTTCCTCAATCATGATCAATAACAAGGCCGGGATAATTCCCCCCATATTTGCCTTCGCCCGCTAAATATATGTTGCAATATCCTTAGGTTTCATTTAGCACATCCACATAATCAAAACCATACCTTTGACAGAATTAGCAAGGTCTCTGACCCCAAGACTGTCTCGGTTTCAATGCTTTGTTCATTGTTAAATGATGATAGGAATATGTTCTCAGGTCAGGATCACCTTATTGCCATGCATTTAGGCGGGGAGTTTCATCGGAACAGGGATTGAGCTAGGATCACAATGGTTAGACCTGCTTGACTTGGTAAATTGGTCAAAGTATAGTTCCTGACTTAAAATCAGCAATGTGTTATTTCACGATGCCCGTCTGTTCAAAGAAACCTCGCATAGAGAGATCAAATGTTTCAGATGCCTGCGGAATGATGTGTTTGAAGATACCCTTTAATACCGAACAAGAAGGGGCTCACGGGCTTACAAAGCAAAGCCGTAAGGGAATATAACAAAGTTCAATAGAATCATTCTTGAAATTGGAGGTAACCTTCAAATGGTTTTGGATAAAGAGCAGTTAGCGCAAGGCTTAAAGGGTATAGTGGGCGAGGATCATGCACATACGCAGCTGTTTGAACGAGTGAACTATGCTGATACTTCATTGCCTTATGATGTTGATGAGGGCGATCTACCTGATGCAGTGGTGCATCCTGCTGATGCACGGGAGATTTCCGAGGTTCTGAAGTATGCGAATCAGCACAAAATCCCAGTAACGACCTATGGCTCTGGCACCTCACTCATGTTCGGCACCAAGCCCAAGCACCATGGCATAACCATGAGCACGGAGCGACTAACCTCTTTGGAGATCAACCAAGAGCATCAGTGGCTTGAATGCGGTGCGGGTATGAAAACGGGTCAGGTAATTAAGGAGTTGGGGAAACTGGGCTATTTTCTCCCGATCCAAACCCAGATTGGCTCCAGTGTCGGTGGAGCAGTGAGCATTAACACCTTGGGACATCTCACCGATAACATCTTCGGCAGGCCTGTGAACAATGTGCT
>CP070657.1:1518291-1521180 GCA_020355085.1 Deltaproteobacteria bacterium | reverse complement strand
GCCGACCTTTGTACTCATGTCCTGAGCTGCTTTTTCTGTTTCAAGCGTGAGCTTTCTCATCATATCACCAGGCCTCCTCCTGCAGCCCCAGCATCCACCGCTCTCACCGGTCGACGAAAACAGAGATATGGGAAAACCTGGGGCCTGCCTTCTCTCTTTGTATGTAATTTCAGGGGATTCCGTCAAGTAGATTTGGCAAGAAGCAGTGGCTGGGTGCATATACCACGGAGAAAAGCTGGGGCAGGGCAAATGTTGGTTAGCGGATTGCCGGACTGCACATACATCAAAATCATTCTACCAGATGATGCAGGCCGCCTTCCACCTCCAACCGTCCCTGTTTTGCAAGGTATTCGAGGTGCTGGAGCATCATGGCCCGCTCGGATGTGGAAACATCCCAGAATCCCCCAATCACCCGCGGTGGGCCGTAGATGATTCCCTGCCCGGTGATCTCTTCTAAGCTCTTTGGCCCGCCGGACCGGAATTCCAGGAGCTTGCCCTCTCTTTCCCGTATCACCTGTAAATACCGGTAGATGTGATCAGGGTTTCCATCGTATATCCCCTCACCGTGGCCGGTGAGGTAGAAATCCACATCAATCGATGCAATACGTTCAAGAGAATGAATGGTGTCCTCAAGGCTCGATGTAGTGTCTCCATAGTACGGCCCTGCCTTAACAAGATCCAGATCGGCGAGATAGATGACCCGTTCCTCAAGAAAATGAAAGGCGCAGTGTCCAGGCGTGTGTCCTGGGGTATGGATCACTTGGCATCGGGTGGTACCGAATTCCAGGATGTCTCCGTCTGCAAAGAGCCAGTCCGGGTCACGAACCTCATAGTGACATACCTCAATGAGCAGTCTTCTCCACTCCCTTCGCTGATCCTCGCTTTCCGGAGCATAGCCGTCGATGAGCCGGTCTATGTCCTTGAAAACGGGGGCATCCTCTTGGGGCACCCAGAAGCGGGCATCGGGAAAGAGGTAATTGTACATAATGTGATCCTCGTGGCCATGGCTGACGATGAGGATCTCAATTGGCCTTTCCCGGTTAATAGCCCTGAGCGTTTCCTCCTTGCTCGCCGCATCTATGAGAGCCCTGTGTTCATCATCGATAAAAACGGTATTGCAGTGGGGATAGCGGCCACCACGGATCAACTTCACCCTTCCTTTTTCAAAATCGAACATCCTGCACCTTTGTCACTGTCTCAACAAGACGGTTTAGAGTATACAGCGTCAGGGGGAGCCCCATTCAACTTGCCTATTGCGGTTCTATGGCCCGACAATATTGACCGAAATCGTGCAGCCTCCCGGGGTACCTCCCAGATTATGAGCCAGGCCCATCACGGGATTCTTTATCTGCCGCTCTCCGGCCTTGCCTTGGACTTGCTTGTAGAGCTCGTAGACCATGCGGAGCCCTGAAGCCCCAATAGGATGGCCAAAACACTTCAGACCACCGTCAATATTCACCGGGAGCTCGCCGGTCAATTCAAATGTCCCGGCCTCTATATCTTCTTTGCACCGCCCTCTCGGGGAGAACTGCAGATCCTCATAAGTAACCGCTTCGGTAATGGAAAAACAATCGTGCACCTCGGCCATGCTGATTTCCTTTCGCGGGTCCTTTACGCCGGCCTCTTCATACGCCGCTTGGCCGGCCCGGTAAGTTTCCTTGACCATAGACCAGTCGTGCTTTGGATTCATGTATCCCTCCGACGGCCCGACAACGATCTGCGATGCCTTGATGAACACTGGGTCGGCCCTGAAATCCTTTACCATATCCCTCCTGACCACAATAGCCGCAGCAGCGCCGTCGCTTACACCGCAGCAGTCCAGCAAACCCAGGGGCCATGCGATTATAGGCGCCTTCAAGACCTGCTCAACCGTGATCTCTCTTCGAAAATGTGCCTTAGGGGACATGGTTCCGTTATGGTGGTTTTTCACCATGATCTTGGCGAGCATGGTTCTCCCCTCTTCGGGATCCAACCCGTATTTGTTGAAATAGCTGGTTGCCATCATGGCAAAATGTCCTGGCGCCGTGAAGTTTCTACTCCTGAAGGTATTGGGGCCGGTTGACGTAATTCCCATGGCAATATCATCCGTAGGCAGGCCGCTATAGCCTGAATCCTTGAGTTTTTCAACCCCGATTGCCAGGGCGATGTCACAGACCCCTGAGGCAACGGCGTAGGCAGCATTTCTGAGGGAGTCCGATGCAGTGGCACACATATTCTCTAAACGGGTGATGGGCTTATAGTCCAGCTTCAGAAGCGTGGCAAGGGGCTGGCTCGGCGCCGGAAGATTGGACCAATAAGACCCAATCCATAGTGCCTGTACGTCCTGTGGTGAGATACTGGCATCCTCGCACGCCTCGTACACAGCCTCTATTATCATGTCATCGGAGCTTTTATCCCAATTCTCTCCGAACTTGGTGCATCCCATACCCACAATGGCAACTCTATCTTTTATGCTTTCCATTTTGGCTTGACCTCCCACTATTTATGGTAATCGGAAGCAGGTGAATCCTTGATCGGCTCATCTAATCGGTCGCGATTTCCACCAGTAAACCTGGACACCATCGGTTCTGCGAAACTTCCTGAACGTCATTTCCAAAGGCATACCAACCGTGATTTGAGAAGGATCTCGATCGGTAATATCCATCATGATTCTCCCGCCCTCCTCAAAATCCACTGCTGCAAGCGTTGTCGGAGGATCAGGCGAGACAGCCAGATTATCATGGGAAAAGGTTACGACCTTTCCCTGCTTGTCCGCAAAAGGATAAAAGTCGAAGTTGTCTTTGGCTCGGCATTCCATGCATATTCGCTGAACCGGATACTGTATGGTTCCGCAGTTCTTGCACTTAGAACCATACAACGCTAAACCGCACTTCCTATCCCGGTAAAGGG
>CP070657.1:1514493-1518191 GCA_020355085.1 Deltaproteobacteria bacterium | reverse complement strand
GATAAACACATCACCCTTAAAACGGATCTCTTCCTTTCCCTTTTTTGAGACGGCTGCTTGTATTCGGTCTTCCGCCATCTCCACATCCGTGATGCGGGTCGAGAGTTGTATAGTAATGCCCCTTTCAAGCAAGGCTCTCTTGATGATCGGTTCCATGGTGGCCACGTTGTAAAGCGAGGCATGATGGTGTCCCGGGAATTCTATATCCTTATGCAGCCTGTTTCCGTCAATGAGTTGAAAAATCTCGCCGCCGGACATAGCCATCATCTCTTCGGTGGCCGTGTACCGGCCATTGTTACGCATAATTCCGCCCACCAGCCCCGTTCCCAGCAACATATCGGTGCGTTCGATCAATGTGACTTCAGCGCCCTGCTTGCGAGCAGAAAGGGCAGCTGCAGAACCGGCCCATCCACCTCCGACAATAATAACTGTCATGATGCCCTCCTCCTAACAATTCTCGTGCACTAGCCTTTCTCAGCGTCCCAGGGATTGCAGCAAATTTTAATATATTTCAAAATCCCTGCCGCTTCAACACGCCTGTGATTCTACCAGAAGTTCGCTAAACGTCGTCCCGTGCGATCCCTTCTGCTAGAAGACTGCACTTGAGGGGCGTGGGTTTTGTTTGCCTCTGGAATGCCTAAGCTATGGATAGACCGCATCACCCCGAATTGTCAAGTTCCTCCTTCTCTCCATACGGTACTTCTCTTCTCCTAACGGAATTTGATATTGACACACAAAACCCCTCTTGCCTATAGTTTGAAGCCCAAGTTGCCGAATTGGGAAGGGTTTCCCTTTACCTTCCGACCTGCTCGCGAATCGGGTGCCTTGCATAACCGGTGTGGACTTTTTTAGTCGGGCCTGATTTCAACGAGTAGCTTCTGGGCTTTAGACGGTGGCCCGACCAGGGGGCGAGTTTCCAAGGATTTCTTAGGTTGTCACTGCTTGAAATGCAAGATAGCATGAAGGAAAGGCTGCTGCATGACGACGCAAATCGATCTTTGTTTTAACCTTAACGGAAGGGACATCGAAACGCGCGTTAGCAAGGATATAACCCTACTGCGCTACCTTCGGGACGTGTTTCATCTGAAGGGGACCAAGAATGGCTGCAGCACGAATCACTGCGGTGCTTGTACCGTCCTCGTCGATGATCGGCCCACAAAGTCATGTTGCCTCAAAATGCCCAAGATTAATGGTCGCCGGATTGAGACCATCGAAGGGCTGGAGGGACCGAACGGCTTGCACCCAATCCAGACTGCCTTTCTCGCTGCCGGAGCTGTCCAATGCGGTTTCTGCACACCTGGGATGATTATGGCAACGAAGGGCCTTTTGCGTCGGCATCCGAAACCGACAGTTGAACAGATACGTAAGGGACTCAAAAACGACATCTGCCGTTGCACGGGTTACACCAAGATCATCGAGGCCGTGAATTTGGCTGCCAAGTGGGTTCGCCATCCTGAAAATGCGGCACTTTCCACTGGAGGCATCGGACTTGGTCGATCCTTACCGGATCAGGACGGTCGGGCGAAAGTGAAGGGTTCCTTAGTTTTCGCTGATGACATGGAAATAGGAGGTATGGTCTACGGTAAGATCCTTTGGAGTGCTCATCCCCACGCAGAAATCGTCTCCCTGGCTATAGATCGGGCTCAAGCACTTCCCGGTGTGGTAGGTGTGCTGACGGCGAAAGACGTGCCCGGGCATAATGGGATGGGGTTTCTGACACCTGACCAACCTATCTTATGTAAAGATCGCGTTCGCTTTTTGGGAGACGCCGTCGCTACGGTCTTTGCCGAAACGGTAGCAGCTGTCGAAGAAGCGGTGGGCCTGATCGAAGTGGAATACACGCCGCTGCCAGGGGTGTTTTCTCCCCGAGAGGCCATGAGTGAAGGTGCCCCGAAAATCCATGAACACGGCAACGTATGTAAGCATCTGACTCATGAACAAGGTGATGTGGACAAGGCTTTTGACCAGGCCGCGGTCGTGGTGGAAGGCCACTTTGAAACGCCCTTTGTCGAACATGCCTATCTAGAACCTGAGGCCGGCCTTGCGCTTCCAAGCGAGAATGGTACGCTGACCGTGTATGCTCCCACACAGTTTCCCTTTGAGATGAGGAAACAACTAGCCGCCGTATCGGCTTTGCCAGAAGAAAAGGTACGGATTATCGCAACGCCCCTGGGAGGTGCCTTTGGCAGCAAGCTCGACAACACCGTTGAAGCTCTTGTCGCTCTGGGGGCTTATTGCCTCAAGCGCCCCGTTAAGATTACGCTCACCCGGGTCGAATCCATTCGGGTGAGCACGAAACGCCATCCATATTCCATGGACTATCGGGTGGCTTTCGATGGGGAGGGAACATTGCTTGGGGTAGACGCCAAGTTGCTATCCGATGCGGGCCCATACACGACGCTGAGCCCCCGGGCGATCGATCAGGCCTGCATATTTTCCTGTGGGCCTTACCGGGTCCCGAATCTCAATGTGGAAGGGTGGGCGGTGTTTACCAACAACGTGAATGGCAGCGCCTTCCGGGGATTTGGTATCAATCAGGCGGCGGTGGCTATTGAAAGTCTCATAGATGATGCAGCCCGGCGGTTGGGGCTCGATCCCTTTGCGATCAGGTTGCATAACGCCCTCGGTGTCGGGGACAAAACGGTTTCTGGAGAGGTCCTTAGGGCGAGCGTCGCTACTCGGGCTACAATAGAGGCGGCTCGGGATGCTCTAGCGAAGGAGATACCGGAAATCGAGTCTCTGCGGCGCTCTGGTCGACGTATTGGTGTGGGGGTAGCCAGCGGCTTCAAGAACGTGGGCGCAGGAAAGGGCAAGATTGATGACGCTGGAGCGATCTTTATCCTTCAGCCGAATGGCCGCATACTGCTGCGTGCCTCTGCCGTTGATATGGGCCAGGGTATAAAGACTGCACTGTTGCAGATAGCCTCTCAAGTTTTGCAGGTGAGGGAGGAGGGATTCGATCTCATTACCGGGGATACCGAGTTGACTATCCGGCATGGGGGGGCTGTTGGGGAGCGGCAGATCCTGATTAACGGCCGAGCCGTGGAAATCGCCGCCAGACAGTTCCAGGTAAGGCTTCTCGAAAGGGCTGCTGATCTGTGCGGTGGTCAATTAGAAGGATTGAGGTTGGAGGAGGGCGTTTTCCTGGGGCAAGATAACAAGCCTCTGTTAACCCTTGAAGCGTTGGCCAAGAAGGTGGAGGAAGCTGGTGAAAGCATTGAAGTCTCCTATTACTATGTGGCTCCGAAGACTTATGCATTGGCGGACAAGGAGGCTCGGCAACACGTGCCGCCTGAGGAATACAGCAACTACCCCGGCTATGCCTATGCAACTCAGGTTGCCATTGTGGAGGTGGAAGAGGATTCAGGCAGGATAAAGGTTCTTAAGATCATTGCAGCCCATGACTGTGGTCGGGCTATCAATCCCCAAAAGATCGAAGGTCAAATAGAAGGGAGTTGCGTCATGGGCATGGGATATGCTCTCTCCGAAGCATACCTCTTGAAGGAGGGCCGACCCCAAACGGGAACTTATGGGCAGCTTGGGGTTCCCTTAATCGGGGAGGCGCCCTCTATCGAGGTTATTTTGATCGAGGATCATGATCCGAACGGGCCCTTTGGAGCAAAAGGCATTTCTGAAGTGGCCACGGTGCCCGTAACACCCGCTGTCCTTAACGCTATCTTCGATGCAGTTGGGGTGCG
>CP070657.1:1510574-1514393 GCA_020355085.1 Deltaproteobacteria bacterium | reverse complement strand
TGATTTTGGGCCATCTTGACCAGCGCCTCAAACCCTTCCTCACCTCCGAGGTCTGGGTTGAGCTGATCCGGATCCACCACATCGTATCCGTGGGTACTTCCCTTCCTCGCTCTAAAAATAGGGGAGGCGTAGATATCGGAAAGACCCAGATCGGCCAGATACGGCACAATCTCCCTCACATCCCCGAAGGTGAAGGAGGGATTGAACTGGATCCTATAGGTTGCTATTGGAATGCGCATCATGAGCTGAGAACGTGCAAGTTGTCTCCTAACCTCTTGAAATGATCTATCCATTCCTTGGAAGCCTCGTCGCCCCCTGCAGCCCTCCCCTCCATCTCATCGTACCATTCTTTGCCGAGTGCGAAATAGATATTTTGAGCTTTCCATAGGTCCAGTTGCAGAGGCAGAGCGCTCAAGACCTTAAAAGTGGTTTCAATTGTTTCGAGAAGCGAGATCTTCTCTGGTGCTTTGGATAGCTGTTCCATAAGTGAATTGATCCTCTGACTCGCAACAAAACCAAGGTTCTTCTCGCCCAGTTCTAAGCCCCACTTCTTTGCCTCCTGAACCAGCTTCTCAATCCGGTCAAAGTCAAGCTCTTCCTTTTGGAGCTCCTTGCGAATGTCTGTGCCAACAATAAGCTCGGTGGCGCTTTCAAAGGCCTTCGGTAACGGGATGCGCATCTCCTTCATCACCTGCATAACCGGGTAATGACGTTCATAAATCTGACGGAAGGAAGCCTCCACCTCTTTCAGGGTCGAGTCAAGGATCTGGCTTAGGACCTTTCGCTGCTCATCCCTGAACAGATGCCACAGCGAGTAGTTGTGTGTTTCGAAGTGCGTGTCCATGAGCCGAATGACGTCAGGGACATCACTTCTTCCGAAGGCATCCTGTATTTCCTGTCGCATGAGCGAGAAGGGCTCATCTCCCATGTATTCGCGAACCCCGCCCATAATGTTGTGGTCTCCGAGGTGCAGGACCGCAAATCCTATGGTACATTCCTCTCCCGTGATATCGGAATTCACCCTGGCCCTTCCCACTGCAAGCCTTTGCATTCCAGCCTCGCTCAAGTCATATAGTTCGCTTTCTGCCGTATAACAGGAGATCTTGATCGTATCCGGGTATTCCTCGAACAAGGAAGATACGGCATAGTGGGCTCCGGCCCTCAGGAGATCAATGATCGCAGGCTTCACAAGGGCCTCCCATACCTCTGCACCGTTTTTGAATTCCGGTACATTACTTGGAGCCTTTTCAAGGATATTCAGGTATTCAGGCTCCAGATCCTCACCACTCACCTCCCTCGCCAGCTGCAATGCCCTGGACGCGTACTGCATTACTTGTACCGTTTCGATACCGGAGACATCATCGAAGAACCAGGCGCAGCTCGTGAACATGAGCATGGCGTGACGCTGCATTTCAAGCAGTTTGACAAGCTTCACACGCTCTTCGTGTGCGGGCTCACGAACAAGGTACTTTGAAAGGAAAAGCTCTAGATTCCCTGGAGATCTGTCGCGAATAACCCCAATACAGTTATCCCTCGCTCCCCACGGATCATCAATATATGGGGACATTTCCCTTTCGTAAACGCCAACAAGAGAATCCCTGAGCCAGTTCATTGCCTCGCGAAGGGGGGCACGCCACGCTTGGGTCCAGCGGGGATGCATACCCGTGTTGCACCCGCAATCGCTCTGCCACCGTTCAACGCCGTGAGCACAACTCCACGAGGTGTTCTCAAAAATCTCGACATCGTGATCAGGAGGATGGCTTTCCAGGTATTCTCCATAGTTGGTGATTCTGGCCAGATTCTTTGATTCAATGCGATACAAGGCATAGGCAAGGGCCATATCTCCGAAGCGGTGATGGTGCCCGTACGACTCTCCATCGGTAGCAATGTGCACAAGCTGAGGGTCTTGTTTGTCGGAAAAAAGGCTGCCTAGTCTCGCAGCGAGATTTTCACCGCTCTTCAAGAGGTCGCCAAAGGCGATGTCACGGGATACCGGACCATCGTAGAAAAAGAGGGTGATTGTTCTTCCAGAGGAAAGTCGGCATTGATACGGTATACTGGGGTCTATCCTGCTGTCGCGCACATCTTTCCAACCTACTTCCCCTTTTTTTCGGACTCGCTTAGCTTGATGAGGCGCCAGAATGGTAAAGGATATTCCATGCTCGGCGAGAATATCAAGGGTTTCAAGATCAACAGCGGTTTCGGCAAGCCACATGCCTTCTGGTTTGCGTTTGAATCGATGTTCGAAGTCGCTTATTCCCCAGACGACCTGCGTGCGCTTGTCCCTGACATTAGCTAGGGGCATGATTATGTGGTTGTAAACCTGGGCGATGGCCGATCCATGGCCTGAGAAATGATTTTGACTGTGCCGGTCTGCTTCAATGATTGCCTCGTATACCTCAGGTACGTGCCGTTCCATCCAGGAAAGCAGGGTGGGGCCAAAGTTAAAACTCATGCTGGCATAGTTGCTGACGATCTCCACGATCCTTCTTTCAGCGTCCAGGATACGGGACGCTGTATTCGGTGCGTAACACTCTTCGGTTATCCTCTCGTTCCAATCGTGAAAGGGAAAGGCCGAGTCTTGGAGCTCAACGTCCTCAAGCCACGGATTCTCACGTGGAGGTTGGTAAAAGTGACCGTGGATGCAAACATAGCGGTTCATTGTAAGTTCTCCTCTTCAAACACAGCAAAGCTCAGCGGTTTAATGCTCGTGCTCGCTCCGCTCTCCCATGTTTTGGGTATCACGGAGCCAGGGCCCTGCCATCTCTTTTCTGAAGAATCAACGATTTTCTTCCACCTTCCCTTCGGGAGGCTTATACGAGCGGGTATGTCGGTTGTATTGAAGTTCATAACGCAGAATACCTGGCTTTGATGATACCATCTGCGCAGCAGCAGAAGCCGTTCTTCTTCCACACCGGATACCTCGAGGTTGTCTTTGCTGAGGTAGTGTAAGGCTGGTATGGCGTTTCGGAGTTTGATCAGTTCTCGGTACAACGTGCACAGGGCCTTGTGCTTTCCCTTGTGTCTCTCCTCCCATTTCAGTTTGCAGCGGAGAAACGTCTCATGGTCTTGCGGGACCGGAGGCTCTCCCTGCCATTGAAAGGACTGGAACTCCCCTTTTCGGCCTTGGCAAACAGCGTCAATGAGACCTTGATCGGAGTGGCTCACAAAGTAGAGAAAGGGCGCTTCTTCCCCATATTCCTCGCCCATGAAGAGCAAGGGAATAAACGGAGACAGTAGTACAGCCCCGGCACAAAGCTTCAGTGCCTCAAACGACAGCAGCGCGGATAGCCTCTCGCCCAGCATCCGGTTGCCTACCTGATCGTGGTTCTGGGCAAAGACGACGAATTGTTGAGCCGGTACGTCCCGGGAGGAGTTGCCATGTCCCCGTCGCCGGTAGGGTGAATACTGTCCCGAATAAACAAATCCCTCTCTGAAGGCCTTGATGAGGTGTTGGAATTCACCGAAGTCCTGATAGTAACCGGTTTGTTCACCCGTCAAGACGGCGTGGAGGGAATGGTGAAAGTCGTCGTTCCACTGGGCGTCGAGCCCGTAACCACCGCGCTCGGGCGGGTGGATTACCCGGGTGTCGTTGAGCCCGCTCTCGGCAATAAGGTAGATTCGGCGGTTAAGCTGATCTGCCAGCCTGTGCTGTGAAAAGGCCAGCTTTGAAAGAAAAGTCTGGGCCGAGAAGTCCAAGATTGCGTGAACGGCATCGATTCGAAGGGCGTCGATGTGAAATTCGGTAATCCAGTAGACCGCGTTTTCGATAAACAATCGACGAACCTCATCGCTGTAAGGCCCGTCGAAGTTGACAGG
>CP070657.1:1506874-1510474 GCA_020355085.1 Deltaproteobacteria bacterium | reverse complement strand
GTAACCACCCGAGGGTCGTGGCCGTATTTGAATTGTCCGACCGGGTCTATCTCCTTCATCCCGGTGGCCACAATGACGGTTGAGATATCGAACTCCTCCTTTGCCCCATTTGCCTTTATCGTAACTTTATAGTTGCCAATATAGCCCTCCACGGTTTCAATCTCGGCGTTTGTATACACGGTGATGTTGGGGTGAGATTCCACACGAGAAACCGTGGAGTTCACGATCTCATCGGTGGGTACTGTTCCATGATCGTAAGAGATGGCTGCTATTCCCTTGAGAAGCCCGCCCAGTTTGGATTCCCTCTCAACGAGTATTGCCTGAAATCCCTGATCAGCTATGTGGAGTGCCGCACTCATCCCTGCCATGCCACCACCTAATATTAGGCAGTCCGTATTTACGGGGAGCCGTATCTCCTCGCCCTCCTCGAGAAGCACAGCCTTGGCAACGCCCATCTTTACGAGATCCTTGGCCTTGTCTGTAGCCTTTTGGGGGTTCTCGCGATGAACCCAGGACGACTGTTCCCTGATGCTCACGAACTCAAGCAAGTACGGATTCAACCCCGCCTCCTTGACTGTCCTCTTAAAAAGGGGCTCATGGGTCCTCGGGGTGCACGATGCGATAACGACCCTGTTGAGGTTATGTTCCTTGATAAGCTCCTTCATCGTGGCGAGGTAATCTACCGAGCACGACCATTTTCCCTCATCGGCAAAGACCACGTGGTTTAGTCCCCTAGCATACTCCACGACCTCAGGCACATTTACGATACCCGCGATGTTCGAACCACAATCACAGATAAACGCTCCTACCCTGATCTCCTCGCTCATCGGACTAACCTTTTGTGTTTCTCCCTACCGCTTTCATCACAGCAGCGTCCGCCTGGACGACCGATTCGGAGAGATCGATTGGACCAGTGGCACCACCGCATACATATATTCCCTCGACGTCCGTTTCAAGCGGCGCCAACAGGGGGTCCCTCTCCTTGAAGAAGCCCAGATCGTCAAGTTCGATCTTGAGTGCCTTTCCCAGCCTTTTGTTTCTCTCGCTTGGAATAAGCCCGGTGGAAAGAACAAGCAGCTCCACCTGCTGCTGCTCGATTTCGCCCTTATCCAGGTTCTCGTACCTCACGGTCAAATCCCTGGTATCCGGATCCTCGAAAACATCGTAAGGCCTGGCCTTGACATACCTGACGCCGCTTTCCCTGGCCTTCTGATAAAACCCCCAGAACCCTTTTCCATATGCCTTGAGGTCGTTGTAGAATACCGTGGTCTCAGCGGTTGCATCGTGCTCCTTGGTGATGATGGTCTGCTTTGTGGCCACCATACAGCACACCTTCGAGCAGTACGGCAAGCCATTGGTTAACCCCCTGCCCGCACATTGAATCCAGGCGATGGTTTTTGCGTGCTTCCCATCAGAGGGCCTGATAATCTCGCCCGCGGTGGGGCCACCTGCGTTCATCAACCTCTCAAACTGAACGTTCGTAATCACGTTTTCGTAGAGATTGTAGCCGTACAGCCCTGTTTCTGGCTCCGCAGATCGTATGCCCGTAGCCACAATAATCCCATCAACCTCAATGTCCATGGGCCTGTCAGCCTGCCACAGGAGCACCGCATCCTTTCCCTCCTCTTTGCACGCCTTCACGCACAGCGCAATGGGGCATTCCCTGCATTGGCTACAGTCCACCACGCATCCCCCGACGCAGGCACCTTGCTCACGCATCTTACCGTAGCGGCACTGGGAATCGATGACCGATACATTTGGCACGGCCTGGGGAAAAGGCATGTATATCAGCTTCCTTATGCCGCCGATCTTTCCATCCAGCTCATCGGGAACGCTCACCGGGCAGGCCTCCACGCATGAGCCGCAACCGGTACACTTCTGTTCATCTATCCACCGCGCCTTCTTCATCACCCGCACCTTGAAAGACCCATTCTCCTTATTAACCCTTCTAATTTCGGTATTGGTGAGGATCTCTATATTGGGATGATTGTCGACCTCATACATAAGGGGAGATTCTATGCATATGGAGCAATCGTTGGTGGGGAAGGTCTTATCCAGCCTCGCCATCATTCCGCCTATGCTGGCTGTATCATCTATGAGGTACACCTTGCAGCCGTAGTCAGCTGCATTCAGGGCCGCATTGATACCGCCAATGCCACCTCCAATTATGAGAATTGCGTTGGACATGGAATGTGCCTATATTTGATTCGTTCAATCAGCGTATTTGTTCGTTACCACTAGGTTAACGCCGAGACAATAATGCACAATCATATTTCCGTCACAACAATGGCCTTGCGTTCACATACGGCCTCGCAGGTGCCGCAACCCAGGCAATTCTCGGGCCGGGAAGGGAGGGCTATTCCCCCCAGAAACTCAAATACAGATACGGGACACAAGTCAAGACACTGGCCGCACCCATTGCACCGCTCGTTGTAAACCTTAATAAGATAAACAGGATATTCCGTTCTTGTCCTTCCCATCTGACACCATTTTTTGCCTTGACAAAGGTTTTGTATACAGTATACATTTTGGAGTCAAGGAAATATTCCCGCCTGCCTGTATTCACCGGTCACTACGAGAAAGGAAGATCTATGGATACCGAACAAAAACTCTACCCCGCATCACATAACCCCCTTTCTTTCAAGCCCAGCAGAGCTCTTCCCACGGAAATAGCCATCATCGGAGCCGGCACTGTCGGGCCCGACATCGGATATTACTTCAAGGCGGCCCTGCCCGGCATAAAGCTCCATCTGGTGGACGTGGTTGAAGAGCCCCTCAAGAACGCTGAAAAGAGAATAACCGGCTATGTGCAAAAGGCTACTGAAAAAAGGAAGATGAAAGAGGACCAGGCGCAGAAAGTCCTCGAAAATATCATGTATACCATGGACTACGACAACATCAAGAACTGCGATCTGGTGATCGAGGCTGCAACGGAAAGCATCCCATTAAAGCAGAAAATCTTCGATACAGTTGAAACAATAGTCGGTGAAGATACCATTATCACCTCAAACACCAGTTCCATTCCTGCCGACAGGATCTTTTCGGCTGTGAAGAAACCGGGGCGAACAACCATTACTCACTTCTTTGCTCCGGCCTGGAGGAGCCTACCGGTTGAGGTAATACGGTGGAAGGAAGCCAGTCCGGAGGTTATTGGCTACCTCTTCTGGCTTTTTGCCCACACGGGCAAGGCCCCCATCATTACCGATAATGCCATCTGCTTTATGCTGGACCGGATTTTCGATAACTGGTGCAACGAGGCCGCATACCTGCTCGATGCTGCCACGGCCAGCCAGATCGACTCGGTAGCAGGGGAATTTGTGTTTGCAGGGCCCTTCTATGTGCTCAATTTGGCCAATGGTAATCCCATTATCATCGAAACCAACACGCTCCAGATGGAGGAGGGTCCTCACTATAGGCCCGCATCCATCCTTGGCTCCGTTGACGCGTGGCACACAGTGCGCCCAGGCGGCACGGTGGAAGTATCTGAGGAGGCGAAGCAAACGGTCAGAGACAGGATGCTCGGCATCCTCTTTTCCCAGTCATTCGACATTGTTGATAGGGGCATCGGAACCGAAGCAGACCTTAACTTCGGATGCCAGG
>CP070657.1:1503878-1506774 GCA_020355085.1 Deltaproteobacteria bacterium | reverse complement strand
TACCGTTCCCATATTTCTGCCTTTTGTCAAGGCTCATGGATTTGACCCCCTGTGGTTCGGGATCCTGTTCACCATCAATATGGAAATCGGCTATATGACACCACCATTCGGTTTTAACCTTTTTTACCTCAAGGGTATTGTGCCACCTTCCATAACCATGGGAGATATTTATCGATCGGTGATTCCCTTTACCATAGTTGAATCAACGGGGCTGGCCATAGTCATGATCTTCCCAAAGATAGCAACCTGGCTGCCATATGCCGTTTTCGGATAATTGAATAACCCGTTTCATGCCTCTTTCTTCAATAAATCAACAGCCCCCTTTTCGATGCCAGTCGAAGGCGTGAAGGTATTCGAGCCAACTTATTTTATGAGATGATGGTGGGCAAATCATCTGAGGAGGTAAAAGATGGGCCTTAAGGTCGTTCATACATATGCCTTGCATGGGGTAGATCATGGAGATGAGCTACTCAAATCCTTGAATGCAACCCTGGTTAAGGGAGTGTGGTCCACAGAGGATGAGATTATCGGCAACACAAAGGACGCCGATGCGATAATTGGGGCTGTGTCCAGGCAACCCTTCACCCGCCGCGTTCTCGAGTCCCTGACCAGCTGCCGCATCCTTGCAGGTATTGCAATAGGATTTGACGCGGTAGACCTTGAGGCTGCATCGGAATACAAAATTGCAGTGACTAATGTGCCAGATTACTGCATGGATGAGGTCTCGGGTTTGGCCATCGGCTTCATGCTTGCCCTTGGCCATAAGATGTTCCAGATCGATAAGGCAGTCAGGGAGAGACAAATCAACTTCACCGGAAGTCGGCAGGCAGTAGAGGAGGTGGGGTATCCTATGTTTCGGATGCGTGATCAGACCCTGGGTATTGTGGGCTTGGGAAAGATCGGCACGGCCACGGCGCTCAAAGCCAGGGGTCTGGGGATGAGGGTAATCGCCTATGATCCCTATGTCCTGGAAGGAGTAATGGAAAGCAGGGGGGTCAAGCCGGTAGATTTAGAGACATTGCTGCGGGAATCGGACTTCATAAGTCTTCATACGCCGCTGACCCCGGAGACACATAACATGATAGACTACGGGAAATTTAAGAGCATGAAGCCCACGTGCTATTTCATCAATACCGCGAGGGGACGGTGCGTGGATGAGCCAGCACTCATCAGGGCCCTCCAGGACGGTCTCATCGCTGGTGCGGGGATCGATGTGACGGTGGAGGAACCGATAGGGGCTGATAACCCGCTCATCACCATGGATAACGTTATACTTACAGGACACAGCGCTTTTTACTCCACAACCTCAGACAAGGAGCTTTTTTACAAGCCGATGACCCAGGTAGTCATGGCCTTAAAGGGAGAGTGGCCAAAGTATGGGCTCAACCCGCAGATAAGAGAAGGGTGGCTCGAAAAATGGGCGAGGGACGCCTAGGAGATTTGAATGGGTAGGAAAGATAAAATCAAGGGCCAGGAGGAGCTTCAGAGGGTTATTCTGAATAAGAATCTATGTACTGGATGTGGGGGCTGCATTGATCTTTGCCCTTATTTCAAATCCTACAAGGGGCGGACCGCGATTCTGTTCCCCTGTACCCTTACCCAAGGGAGGTGTTTTGCTTACTGCCCAAAGGTCGAGGTGGATCTGGATGATTTGTCGCAGAAATTCTTCGGAAGACCATATAATGGTGATTCCCTGGGATCGTATCGAATGATCATGATATCAAGGGCCGGAAAGAAGATCGAAAGGACCGGCTTTCAGGCAGGAGGAACGGCATCAGCCATCATCTACTTCGCTTTGAGAAAAGGGTACTTAGATGGGGCAGTTCTCACAGATCGCGAAGGTTTGCTTCCGATACCTCGTTTTATCACGAACCCAGAAGAGGTCTTTACATGCTCCTTTTCCAAGTATACTGTGGCACCGACGCTCTCTGCTTTGAATCAGGGAATAAGAGACGGATTCAGATAGATAGGTATCGTAGCCACTCCTTGTCAGACCTTGGCTACGGCTCTCATGCGCTCTAACCCGTTAGAGGACGAGGGCTTTGCTGACCCTACAGGACTTGTGGTTGGTTTGTTTTGTACATGGGCCCTGGATTTCAGAGGCTTTGAAGAATTTATCTCGAAACGGCTAGATATAGCTGGGATAGCACAGATGGATATACCCCCACCTCCCGCTGATAAGATGGAGATATACATGGGAAAAGGGGAAACAATAGAGATCCCTTTGGACGAGGTAAGGGAATTGGTGCCGGAGGGATGTTCTTATTGTATTGATATGACGGCGGAATTCTCTGACATATCAATAGGAGTATTGGAGGGTAGCCGTGACATGAATACCCTCATAGTCAGGACAGAGAGAGGCCAAAGGATAGTAGATGAAGCACGAAAAGAGGGCTATCTGATCCTCTCTGACATACCAAAGGAAAACCTTGAGCACCTAAAGTGGGCGGCGGGCAATAAGAAAAGAAGGGCCCTTATAAAGGCAAGACAAGAAAAGCTTGTAAATACCTTGGAGAAAGATAAGGCTTCTTGTTTGAGATTAAATACTGAGACCCTAGAGAGGGTTACCGTCTAATACGCAGGGAGGTCAACATGCGGTATTTAACGGATAACCGTGTAGGAATGGAGCATTTGCTCATGGGCAACGAGGCTATTGCGCGCGGGGCCCTGGAGGCAGGGGTGAGCGTCGCCAGCGCATATCCAGGTACCCCTTCTTCAGAAATCATCGAGAGTCTCGCGAAGGTGGCCAAGGAAAGAAACCTCTATGTGGAATGGTCTACAAACGAAAAAGTGGCGCTGGAGGTTGCCGCTGCAGCGTCTTTTTCCCAGCTCAGATCGCTGTGCGCCATGAAGCAGGTCGGTGTCAATGTAGCATCTGATTTCCTGTTGCATCTAG
>CP070657.1:1477892-1503778 GCA_020355085.1 Deltaproteobacteria bacterium | reverse complement strand
CTTGTATTTTTCTCGAAGCTTGGCCATCATTGGTTGAAGTTTCCTCATTTCCTTCATGGATTGATAGCTTTTACGGGTAAGGGGCCAAAATAGTATCTTAATGAGAATGGTAAGCAAGATAATCGAAAGACCATAATTGGATAGATACTTGTTAAAGAAACGGAGCGCAACCAAGAGCGGTTTGGCAATAATATCGAACCACCCGAAGTTAACAGCCTTTTCAAGATTCTTATCGAGCGCCTTGAGAATATACAAATCCCTTGGGCCCAGATACAGGGTAAAACGATTCATTGCGGTCTCGTTCTGGCCGAGGCTAAGGCTGGCAGGAGCATAGGCGATCCTGATCTCCCCGTCAGGAAGCACCGTGGATTTGACACCTGCTTTCTTGGTGTCCTCGTCAATGAGTGGCGTCATAAAATAGGGTTCTTCATAGGCAATCCAGGATATCTGACCCATAAACTCCTTACCCTCGAGCTTGTCCTTTTTGACCTCTTTCAGCTTGTTGCCCATAAACATGGCCATGCCTTCAAATGATCCGTAAGCCCTCCGCATTTCTCGAGGCATATGAGCTATGTCCAAGAGTATGTTGCCATCGATTGCATTATTAGACGCATTCGTAACCTCTGCCGACAGGTCGATATTATAACTATTCGGGTGGAAGAGGAACGCAGTTCTTAGCTTGATCCCCTCAGGTGATTTTTGCTCATATACCAGGCTTTTAGGTTGATCGCCCTGCCTAAGTGTTACGGCTGTGCGACTTATTCTGGGCGGGCCCCATGTGGCGGCGGGAACGCCTTTCTCGGAGAATGCAAGCTTCAACCCGTATCCATCTTTATCGTTAACGTGAACCAACTCTTTTAACGGCGTGTTTTCACCGAGCTCTGATCGATACTCTTTTAGCTGGAAGCTCTTGATCTGTGGACCGGAACCGGAAAAGACAGCCCGATAGAGCTCAGTTTCGACGGTAATGTCCTGAAAATCCGTTTGAGTCTCCAACATAACGTCCCGCTCAACCCCAAGAGGAGCTACTCTCTTTTCCAGGGGCGGCTTGCTTTCTTTTTCCGTGACGGTCACTTGTTCTTCGGGCGGCTTTTCTTTTTGCTTGGGCCCAAACAAAGATGACCAGAGAAAAAAGACCAGAAACGAAAGCGCCAGAGCCAACAATGCTCGCTTATCCATAAACGAATCCTACTCTATCCATGAATCCTAATCGTCGTCATGAAAACCGGGCCTTACCTGTTCCACTCACAGGCTCAGCGGTAAACCCTAAAGAAAAACCCAACCACCAGGAATGTGATTTTATTTAAGGGGATCGTAGCCTCCCGGATGAAACGGGTGACACCTAAGAATCCTGGCCAAAGCGAGGTATCCTCCTTTTAATATACCGTATTTAGCAATAGCAAGGGAGGCATAGGCGGAACACGTAGGCATAAAGCGGCACGAGGTAGGCAGAAAGGGAGATACGGTGATTTGGTAGACTCTGATAAGGGCTGTTACAGCGGTCCGAGGATTACAAAAAAAGGGCCTCATTTTTAATTAGTAGATCTCCTAACTCCTCTTGCACCTTCAACATAGTAAGCGCATCGGTAGCCTTTATGGGGCTAATCAAGATGTCGTACCCGGCAGGAATGTGTTGTTTGTTAAGCCTAAAAAACTCTCTTATCAGTCGTTTAATCCTATTTCTTTTTGCGGAATTCCCGGCCTTTTTGCCGACGGTTATACCTAATCTGGTACTACCCATGCTGTTCCGCTCGATGACTACACGAAAGTGCTCGGTATAATGCCGTCTGCCATGAAGGTTTACCTGCTTGAACTCTGCCCCCCTTAATATCCTTTCCTCTTTCCTGAAGCGGAATGATCCCATAGCAAGCTATCGCTATGAACACAAGGTAAAATTCCCATGTCTCAGTATGGGAGTCGATATGTCAGGCAGACAATCTTTTTCGACCTTTTGCCCTCCTTCGTTTTAGCACATTCCTGCCCCCTCTGCTACTCATTCTAGCTCGAAAACCATGTACGCGGGACCTTTTTACGTTGCTTGGCTGGAATGTTCGTTTCATTCACAAAACCCTTGTTCGCGTTTAAAATTACCCAAGTTTTAATCACACCTCGCTATGATGTCAAGATAAAAGAGCAGGAACAAATCCAAACGGTGGACGGGTGGTTGCTGCAGTTGGGTTATGCCTAAGGCATGTGGTTTTGCTGCCGATGCCGAGGAGTAAGCCCACCGTGCTAACCGAAAAGAAGCGGACAACAAGTATTTTATATTTGATAAATATCTGAAAATTCATTAAGCTAGGGCCGTTTCAGGATCATACTACTGGAAAGGAGACCTCGGATGTTGTTAGATCCAGTGCTCGGTTTATTCTCCAACGATTTGGCCATTGATCTCGGCACGGCCAACACCTTAGTCTATGTTAGAGGCAAGGGGATAGTCTTGAATGAGCCTTCCGTGGTGGCTGTAAGGAAAAGGGATCAGGGCAGAAACAAGGTGCTAGCGGTGGGCAAAGAGGCAAAAACGATGCTGGGCCGAACGCCTGGGGATATCGTTGCGACCAGACCAATGGCGGATGGGGTTATTGCCGATTTTGATATTACCGAAACCATGCTCAGGTATTTTATCAGGAAGGTCCATAACAGGCGATCCCTTGTGAGACCGCGGATAATCATATCTGTTCCCTCAGGCGTTACCCAGGTCGAAAAGAGGGCAGTTCGTGAGTCGGCGGAATCGGCTGGGGCGCGGGAGGTCTTCTTAATTGAAGAACCAATGGCTGCGGCGATCGGCGCAGACCTACCGATAACAGAGCCCACGAGCAATATTGTGGTTGATATTGGAGGGGGGACCACCGAGGTGGCTGTTATTTCCTTGGCGGGAACCGTGTATTCTCGTTCGGTTAGGGTCGGCGGTGATAAGATGGACGAGGCTATCTTGCAGCACATCAAGAGAAAATACAATCTCTTGATTGGCCTGCAAACAGCAGAGCTTATTAAGATCACCATTGGAAATGCATACCCGACGGACGAACCGGAGTGCATTGAAGTCAAAGGCAGGGATCTTGTTACCGGCATACCGAAGATACTTACCATAGACTCAGAGGAGGTAAGGAAGGCGATATCCGAAAAAGTGGAAACCATTCTGGAAACGGTAAGAATCGCCTTGGAACAAACCCCGCCCGAGCTCTCTGCCGATGTGGTGGACAAAGGCATTGTGCTAACGGGAGGCGGAGCCCTTTTGAAGGGTCTTGATGTCCTCCTGCGCGAGGAGACGCGCCTTCCAATAACCATAACCGATGATCCGTTGACTACGGTGGTTTTGGGTGCCGGGAAGGTCTTGGATAATCTTTCCCTATTGAAAGAAATTACGGTAAAATAATTGAAGGGTTGGGCTTACAGTAATTGACCGCCTTTTTTGAGCGCAAACCGAAATGGATTTCCTACGTTTTCGTCTTCATAGCCCTCATTTTGCTCTCTCTTAGTATCGGCAGGGGGCCAGAATGGAACCCCGCAGAAAAGGTTGTCGCCCAGATAGCCGCCCCATTTCAGAAATTCTTTGTGGGCACCATACATACCGTGAGGGATATCTGGGCGAAGTACTTCTACTTAGTTGAAACTCATCAAGAGAATGTGCTCCTAAAAAGAAAGTTGGACCGCCTGAGGCTCGAAAACAGCAGGTATCAAGAGCTCTTACTGGCCAATAGGCGCCTACAGGAACTCCTCAATTTTCAAGAGAACACCGATGAACTGTTATTGCCGGCACGGGTCATCGGGTGGGACTCGAGTGGATTGTTCAAGTCCATAACGATAGACAAGGGAGATCATGATGGCGTCACAGTAAGCATGCCGGTGGTCAATGCGGAGGGCGTTGTTGGAAGGATTATTTCGGTTTCCCCAGGATATGCACAGGTGTTGTTGGTTACCGATCGAAACAGCTCTGTTGACGGGTTGGTGCAGAGATCACGCGGAAGAGGTATCCTGAAGGGGAGAGGGTCAAGCGAGTGTCTTTTTGAGTATGTCATAAAGACGTGTGACATCAAAAACGGGGACACCATTGTAACCTCCGGGATGGGAGGGGTTTTTCCGAAAGGCCTCTATTTGGGAACAGTGATCCAGATAGAGGATTCGCCCAACAAACTCTTCAAAGATGTTCGGGTGGTTCCGGCTGTGGATTTTTCAAAACTGGAAGAGGTTCTTGTCGTTTCTCGATCCGGGGTGGTGTCCTTGCCGAACCCTGAGCATTAAGAAACCAACCAACTAGTTCGGATAGATAGTGGAGTGGGGACGAAGGACTATTTAAGGCACTGGAGAGAAAACCGCCTCTTTTTCCATCCTAGCATCTGGTTTGCGTGTGGTCTGTTTGTGGTTTTGCGGGGAAACATAGCGCATCTCAGCGGAATTGCATTGCTCGATTTTGACCTCGTTCCTGTCTTCCTGGTATATCTCATTGCCATAGATCAAGACCTTAAGGCCCTTTGCCTCGCTCTTTTTATGGGGCTTTTGATGGACATGTTTTCCGCCTGCCAGCTGGGTTTATTTGCTTTCACCTATACCGTGATTCTCCTGGCAATCAACAGGACACGACGGTTTTTTGATCTTGCTAATGTCAGAACTGCAGCCTTGCTGGTGGCCCTTTTTCTCTTGGCAAAGTGGTTTTTTGTTTCGATTGTGTTGCGTATCCTACCGTTGACTCAATCGGTGCCCTCGATTAATTTTGTAACGGTTATTGTTTCTGCATTCATTATGGGTGTTATTGCCCCGATACTGTTCTACGTTCTTGACGTGATCCGGGGAAGGGAAGACAGAGATCATGCTTAGAGAGCGCGGCAGCACCCGGTATTGTCTTTCATTGGTGACGGATCATGGTGTGGCGTTCGGATTCTGATCTAAGAGAAGCCGAGATATATCAGAGACGACTGACAAGGTTGACCGTTTTCATGGTTGTCGTTTTTGGTATTTTGTTTGTGCGGCTGTGGTTTTTGCAAATCATCCATGGGTCCCGATACAGGACAGAATCGGAGAATAATCGAATCGATTTGCGCGATATCATGCCCTCTAGGGGCCTTGTGTTTGATAGGAATGGTCGATTGCTGGTCGACAATAGACCCTCCTTCATCTTGGGTGTTATACCGGAAAATGTCAGAAATCTTGATGACCTGCTGAGTGACCTATCAAGGCTGGTGGATATTGATCGTTCGACGGCAGAAGAAAAGATAAAACGTGCCCTGACAGGAGACCCCTTTCGGTGTGTTCATTTGAAAAGAGGTCTCAGCAGAGACGAGTTGGCCAGAGTAGAAACCCATATGGTAACTATGCCCGGGGTAACCATAGAAGTGAAGCCCCAGAGACACTGTATTAATGAGACTCTCGCTGCTCATCTCATCGGTTATCTTGGGGAGATCGACAAGGAACAACTTGGGAAAAAGGAGTATGCCGGCAATAAGCTCGGCGATTTTGTAGGAAAATACGGCATTGAGAAAAAGTGGCACGAGTACCTGGATGGGACACGGGGAGGCCAGCAGGTTGAGGTAGATGCGTCCGGAAGAATACTCAGAGTGCTTTACCAAAAGGAAGCAGAACCGGGGGCCGATGTTTATCTGACCATAGACAAGGACCTTCAGGTGGTGGCGGAGCAGTCACTCAAGGATCAGGCCGGCGCTATTGTGGCCATGCGCCCAAAAAGCGGCGAGATCCTGGCTGCAGCAAGCAGCCCAACCTTTAATCCCAATGACTTTGCTAAAGGGATGGATAAGAGGGATTGGCAGGAGCTCATCTCTCATCGCTATTTCCCCTTGCAGAATCGGGTAATATCAGGCCAATATCCTCCCGGCTCTCTTTTTAAGATCGTGGTAGCCCTAGCAGGGCTCGAAGAGGGGATCATTGATCCAGACGAAAAGCTTTTTTGCGGGGGCAGTTACACGTTTCAAGGCAGGGAGTACCGAGATTGGAAAGAAGGAGGCCATGGGTATGTCGATCTACATCGGGCCTTAGTCGAATCCTGCGATGTCTATTTTTACAAGATGGGCCAAAGGCTCGGCATTGAAACGATCGCAAAATACGCAAAGCACCTCGGTCTCGGCCGCAATACGGGCATTCAACTCGGCGATGAAAAGCAAGGGCTCATACCGAATAGGGCGTGGAAGTTACGAAGATGGCACGTTCCGTGGCAAGACGGGGAGACACTTTCCGTGGCTGTAGGGCAGAGCTTTGTCCTGATTACCCCGATCCAAATCGCACGCTTTGTCTCAGCCCTTTTCAACGGAGGCATCCTATACAAACCCCAAGCGACCCTGTGGATCGGCAGAAACGGTAAGAAGGATTTGTTTGAGTTTAAGCCAGAGCCAGCAGGGACATGGGATCTTGCGAAGCAGAATATGGAGTTTGTCAAAAAGGGTCTGTACGGGGTTGTGAATGAGCCCCATGGCACTGGCTGGAGGGCGCGGTTGAAAAACATTTCCGTTGCAGGCAAGACAGGCACTTCCCAGGTGATTTCCTTGCCGGAAGACAAGGAAACAGGACAGGAAAACGACATTCCTTACAAGTTCAGGGATCATGCATGGTTTGTGGCTATTGCGCCTTTCGAAGACCCAGAGATAGCGGTTGCCGTTGTCGTGGAGCACGGTGGCAAGGGCGGGGCGGTGGCAGCGCCAATAGCAAAGGCCCTATTGCAAGAATACTATAAAACAGAGGCACTGTAATAGGGGGTGTGTCGTGCGATTCTCATGCTCGGAAATGAAATGAGCCACGAGGAGTGAGGGGCCAGTATGTTCGACCGTCGATTGATAGACAACTTCGATTGGATATTGCTAGCTGTGCTGATCGTTATGGGCTTGCTGAGCGTTTTTAACCTCTACAGTGCAACTTACACGGTCAGGGCATTTGGGGGAGGCCAGATTTTCGTGAAGCAAATCTGCTGGTATGGCGTCGGTTTTTTGATTCTCCTGCTGATGACAACCTTTGATTACCATATGCTTAACAGGCTTGCGTATCCACTATTCTTTCTCTCCCTTGTTCTTCTGGTGGCCGTTCTCAAGGTGGGAAAGGTTGCCCATGGATCTCAACGGTGGCTGAGCCTCGGTCTTTTCTCTGTCCAACCTTCGGAGATTGTAAAGATCTCCCTTGTTATCATTCTCGCCAAGCATTTCTCTGAAGATGAAAGAATAGGGAACTACCGTTTGAGAGACTTGGTCAGACCGCTGATCTTGACTGTCATTCCCTTCATGCTCATTGTCTATCAACCCGATCTGGGAACGGCCCTCATGCTGCTGATAGTCTCGTTCTCGATCATAGTTTTCGCTCATGTTAACTGGAAATCCATTGTCATCTTTCTGTCGACTGCCGTTCTGTCAACACCACTCTTGTGGGCTACTCTCCAAGGGTACCAGAGGAAGCGGATTATAGCATTCCTCAGGCCTGATCTGGATCCCTTGGGTGCAGCTTATCATGTTACGCAATCGAAGATTGCGATTGGTTCGGGTCTTTTTTGGGGAAAAGGTTTTCTGAAAGGAACTCAGACACGATTACACTTTCTGCCCCAACAGCATACTGATTTTTCTTTTTCCGTGTTGGCGGAGGAATGGGGGTTTGTCGGCTCAGCCGTGGTTCTCTTTCTCTACCTATTCTTGATTCTTTGGTGCATCAACATAGCGAGGAGCAGCAAAGATCGATTTGGCGCCCTGCTTGTGATCGGCGTTGCCGCATCTATCTTCTGGCACCTCACGATAAACGTGGGCATGGTCACCGGGTTGCTTCCCGTTGTAGGAATACCACTAGCCTTATTCAGCTATGGCGGGTCGTCTGTTATTTCCACGATGGCAGCCATGGGCCTCGTAATGAATGTGAGCATGAGGAGGTTCATGTTTCAAGCATGACCGCGCGGCAGCAATGGTTGGGCATTGCGCTACCTATGTGGCCCGTGATTTTTCTTGCAATCGTTGGCGCGGGTATGGTATTAAGCCGCTGGAAAAAGCCTGATAGGGAGAGGTTGGATGAAGACACCTAAGGAAGAAATTAATGCCTTTCTTGGCAAGGACACGGAATTCGAAGGTAAGTTTTCCTTCACCGGTGCAGTGCGGATAGACGGCAAGTTCACCGGTGAAATAGAATCGAGCGGGACCCTGATAGTGGGGGAGGCCGCAATGATAACGTCGCAAATACGCGTTGCTGATATGATAATAAGCGGTGAGGTTAATGGGGATGTTGTCGCGGAGAACAAGATCGAGATAAGCGTTCCCGGTAAGATGTTCGGCAATATCCAGACCCCGAAACTCGTCATCGAAGAGGGCGTTATCTTTGAGGGAAAGTGTAAGATGCAGGAGTTGGGAAAAGATAAAAAAAAGGAACTGAGCCCCTCTCTAAAGGAAAACGAAGGCCTTTCTATCTTGAAATAGTCGTTGCCCCCCTCAGAATCCTATCCAGATTTCGAAGCGCAGCAGAGGTTTGGAATGATCTTAGAATCCTTACGAAAGATTAAGCAGGCAGAAGAAGAGGCAAAGCAGAAGACAGAGGACGCCAGGCAAGAGGCGGCGCAACTGGTTGAAGAAGCCAAGAAAGAGGCAGAAAGACTTTTGGCAGACCGGGTAAGCGATGCAAGGCGTCTGGCGGAAAAGATGCGTGAGGAGGCGGCGGAAAAGGCGGGAAAAGAATGCCGGGAGCTTGCAGTCGAATGGCAGAAGGAAACCGCCGAATTGACACAAGAGGCTCATGAGAACCTAGAAAAGGCCCGAGACTTTATCTTACATTCTTTGTTAGGTTGAAATCACTATGTTGCGCCCAACGCGGATGAAAAAGTTGCAAATAGTCGCCCTTAAAGGGTTCAGGGACGGAATTGTTAAGGGGCTTCAGGGGCTCGGCACCGTCCACCTTACCGATTATTCCGAAGCGATTACCGACCCTCACCTGAAGGATCTTCTGCAAACCCACCCCATCTCACCGAATATACGGAGAATAGCTGCTCAGAATATCGCCCTTAATCGGTTGCTGGACCTTTTTGAACGCCATGACCCGGAGCCCCGGGAGGGCTTCATAAAATTTGTGTTTGCCCCGATGCCGCCGAAAAAGCTCGAAACCGAAGAGCTGTTTGGCCCAGGGCTTCTTGATGTTGTTGACGGAATTATAGGGAAAGTAGACAGCGAGGTGGCGCAGCCGGTAAAGGATCTGGAGAGCATTGGGGAGGAGATAGCCGAGTGCGAAAAGATTAGAGGGCTACTGGAGCTGGTAGCAGCCTTGGAAATAGACCTGGAGGCTGTCGGTGATTCGGGCTTTACGTCTGTGTTGCTGGGGGTTGCCCCGAAACAAGAGCTCGATAACCTGAGAGAACGATTAGACGACATAACGAATAACGCCTTCTATCTGGGCGCCCGCGAGACATTAGAGGATAGAATTGCAACAGTAGTAGTTTGCCTCAGGGAACAGGCAGCGGCGGTATTGACGAATCTGCGTCGCGTGAACTGGGAAAGAGTTGAGATACCGGGGCTTCAAGGAACGCCGAGACAAGCCATTGATTCCATTGATAGAAGACTGGAGGACTTGGACCAGGAGAAGCGAGAAAAAGAGCGCGTGATCGTGGATATCGCACGACTGAGGAAGGATGAACTCAGAAAACACCGAGAACTCCTCATGGTCGAACGGCAGCGGGAAGAAAACCACACGAAATTTGCCAGGATGGAGCATGTTGTGGTTATTGAAGGCTGGGTACCCAGTGAGTCGGTTGCCCAGGCCGTTCAGGAGGTCAGAAGCATTACGAGCGGAGCGTGCGTGGTAGACCTGACGGAACCGGACGGCAACGATGACGTACCGGTACAGCTCAAAAACCCTCGGTTCTTCAAGAGCTTTGAGCTATTAACGCGTCTGTATGGCTTGCCAACCTATGATGGTGTGGACCCGACCCTGTTTTTGGCGCCGGGCTTTCTCCTGTTTTTTTCGATTATGTTGACGGATGCACTCTACGGGCTCATTGCCCTTGTTTTGGGCATGCTGTTGATCAGAGGAGGCGGGAAATATAACGAGATGATAAAGGACGGTGGAATCATTCTCTCCTCTGCAGGGGTTGCTACCATCATAATCGGGGCGCTTTCGGGCGGGTGGTTCGGCGGTTTTGGTCTAAAAGTGCCTCTACTCGCGTCCCTCCAGGTATTCGACCCCATGGTTCAGGTTACCGCATTCTTGTTGATTGCGCTTATCATCGGTTTGGCTCATGTTAATGTGGGCGTCGTTATCAATGTGGCACATAAACTGAAAGCAGGTCAGCGATGGAAGGCTATCAGCGGGAACCTCTGGTTTTTGTTTGCTCAGCCAGGCCTTATTTTCATCGTGTCAGGCCACAAGTCGCTTGGCCTGGTGTTTATTGTGATCGCCTTGATATTGCTTCTGGGAGGACATAAGGCCATGTCCATGTTTCAGATAACCGGATTCATGGGGGATGTCCTCTCCTACGCCAGGCTCATGGCCTTAGGGTTGTGTACAACGGGGATTGCCATGACCGTTAACGTGCTCGCCAGCATGCTGTATATGGTTGGCTGGCTCGGAATAGTGCTGGCCATCATTATTTTTCTGTTCGGCCATGTATTCAATTTCCTCATTAATGCCATGGGGAGCTTTGTGCACGGGCTTCGCTTGCATTATGTGGAGTTTTTTACCAAGTTCTATCAGAGCGGGGGCACCGAATTCGCGCCCCTTGAAATGAAATTCGACACCATAGAGATAAAATAAGAGGGAGGTATACTTATGGAGTTATCACCAGGGATAGTATGGGCAATTATTGGCGCGGCGATTTCCATGGGTTTGGCTGCGATTGCCTCGGGGATTGGGGTCGGTCTGGCCGGTGTTGCAGGGGCAGGAGTTATTTCAGAGGATCCAAAGAAATTCGGACCTGTCTTAGTGCTCCAAGCCCTGCCACAAACCCAGGGGATCTACGGGTTCCTCGGGGCCGTTCTGATCCTTATCGGCGTTGGCGTGCTCGGCGGAGCCGTTAAGGAGATCCCTGCTGCAATGGGATACGCTGCATTGGGAGGCGGCATCGTTATTGGACTCAGCAGTTTCACGGCCGTTGCCCAAGGAGCTATAGCTGCCAGCGGCATGGGAGCGGTAGCTAAGCGACCCGAGACATTTGGGCAATCGGTCGTTCTCGCAGTGATGGCCGAGACCTTCGCCATTTTCGGCCTCCTCATAGCTATCCTGATCTTCGTAGGGACTAAGATTATGGGCGGCTAACCAGGCCACATACCCCGAGCGGGGTATCTATTTTGAGTAAGGAGCAATTATGTCGGATGAAGGGATTGAAAAAATAGTATCCCACATACAGGCCGAAGCCGCGAAACAGATATCCGAGATATTGGGTGAGGCTCAAGCAGAGGCGGATAAGATCAAGCAAGCTGCTCAAGAGAAGGTGGAACGGGAGGCCGAGAAGATTCTCTCAGACGGCAAACGAGCCGCCTCGCTCGAAGAGCAGCGCATGTTGGCCGAGACCCGCATCCAGGTGAGGCGAAAACGAATGGATGCTCAAGAGGAGGCAATCGATAGTTCCTTTGCAGAGGCTCGAAAGGCCTTGGAGGAGCTGGCAGACAAAGGAAAGCGAGACAGCCTCGCTTACAAGGATATTCTATTGAATCTGATTGTCTCAGCCACCGAGGCAGTTGCTGGTACGAAGCTGCAGTTGGTCCTCAATCAGAGGGATAGAAAGTCGTTCAAGAAAGAAATGCTGACTGAGGTAACCAGGGAGGCCAACAAGAGGACGGGCAGAGAGAACACCCTTGCTTTGGCGAATGAGCCTGCCCCATTCCTTGGAGGGGTGGTCGTGAGGGATGTGGAGAATGCCGTGGAGGTTGACCATACACTTGAGACAAAATTGAGCAGGCTGAGGGAGAGCATGCGGGTGGAGGTGGCCAAGATCCTTTTCGGGGATAGGCTGTAATGAGAGATGTTCTCTCATACCTTTATGTGAACGCAACCGTAATGGCAAAGGAGGGAAAGTTCATCCCTCAATCACGATGGGAAGATCTCTGGGGGGCTACCTCGCCTGGCGAGGTAGCCTCGCTTTTGGAGGCAACCGACTATTTTCCGTATCTCTCGGAAGGCGCAGTCAGTGATGCCAGGGAACTGGAAAAGGCAATCCTGGCCGAGTTTTCCGTTGTGGGGAAGGAGATTGCCAAGATTATTCCGAGAGGGGCCTGGCCGATAAGAAAGTATCTGCTTAGGAAATGGGACGTTATTAATCTAAGAACGGCAATCCGGGGAATGCATAGCGGGGCAAAGAAAGAGGACATCCTAGCTTCACTTGTTGAAGGTGGTGAACTGGATGCCACCTTTCTCAGAACCATTGTCGATGCGGAGGGCATGGAGGATCTTGTGGGTATGTTAACAAGAACGCCATACCATTCGCTCAGCCAAGGCTTGGCTCGGTATTCTGAGACCAACAATCTGTTTTTTTTGGAGTCCTTGCTGGATAAGGCCTTCTGGGAGAATCTGTGGCTTGAGGTTCTGAATCGCAGAGCCAGCAAAGGGTTCAGAGAATTCTTAGAGGTATGCGTGGAGACCCACAACCTGAAGATTATTCTGAGGGCAAAACAGGGTCGCCTCCTGCGTGAGGAGATTGAGCTGTGCTTGATACCCGAGTGCAAGATCCTCGACGAACTGCTGGTGGCCTTTGATGAGGAGGACATCGCGGGACTTCTGCCGCTTCTGGATGGCACACCGTATTTTGAATCCCTCGTTTCTCGTCAGCCCGAGTACGAAAGCACCGGTTTCATTCTGGTCTTTGAAGAGATGCTCGATGGTGCCGTGGTCGCAAGAGGAGAGGATATCAGAAAGAAGAGGCCGTTTGGCCCCGGGCCCCTCATCGGGTTTCTTGTCGCTAAGGAGATGGAGGTGAGGAACCTGTTGGCCTTGGTGAGGAGCACAGAGGTTGCGTTGAACAGAGAAGAGGTCAGAGAGGCAATAACGAGGAACTCGTGGAAATCGCCCTAATAGGAGACAGACACACCGCGTATGGGTTCAAGCTTGCAGGCGTTAGGCAAACCCTCCTGATAGATGAACTGAAAACCACCGATGTCAGGGAGGCTCTGAAAAGTTTGTTCGATGGCAACACAGGGATTATCCTGATTACCGAGAAGGCAGCCACTGAGATAAGGAGTGCACTGGAGGAGGTGAGCAGGTTTAGAAAGGGCATCGTGCCAATTATCTTGGAGATTCCGGATAGTGGCGGCCCGTTAGAGGGTAAAGCTGACCCGATCCGGAGCCTCATTAAACGAACGGTTGGGTTCGAAATAACACAGTGAGGAAAACATGGCGGATTTTAAGGCAGGAAAGATAAAGAGCATTGCTGGGCCGCTCGTAATAGCCAAAGACATGAAAGGCTGCGAGATGTATGAGGTTGTAAGGGTGGGCCAGGAAGGGCTCATGGGGGAGACGATAAAGCTGATAGAGGACTTGGCTTACGTGCAGGTTTACGAGGACACCACCGGGCTCAAACCAGGAGAAGAGGTCATAAGGACAGGAGCTCCCTTGTCAGTTGAGCTTGGCCCAGGGATCATTACCAATTTCTATGATGGGATACAGCGACCGTTGCTTGCTATCAAGAATCTGGCGGGTGACTATATTACGCGAGGCGTTAATGTTCCCGGCCTGGATCCCGAGAAAAAATGGGACTTCACGCCAACCGCGAAAAAGGGGGACGAAGTTGAAGGGGGCGATTTCCTGGGCGAGGTTCAAGAGTCAAAGGTCATTAAGCACAAAATCATGGTCCCTCCCCGGATGCAGGGAAAGGTGGTCGAGATCAAGAGCGGAAGTTTTACAGTCGATGACGTAGTAGTTGTCCTTGAGAGGGATGGACAAAAGTTAGAGCTAACCATGAAACAGAAATGGCCGGTCCGGATCGGAAGACCCCTCATAGAGAAACTCGATCCCGAGGTTCCCTTGCTGACAGGCCAAAGGATCTACGATACCTTCTTTCCCATAGCAAAAGGGGGGACGGCTGCAATTCCGGGAGGCTTCGGCACCGGAAAAACAGTGAGCCAACACCAGTTGGCCAAATGGGCTGATTCCCAGGTTGTTGTATATGTAGGCTGCGGGGAGAGAGGCAACGAGATGACCGAGGTCCTACTCACCTTTCCCGAATTAGACGACCCCAATACCGGGGAGAAACTCATGGAGCGGTCTACCTTGATAGCCAACACATCAAATATGCCGGTTGCAGCTCGAGAGGCCTCGATCTACACAGGGGTTACCATTGCCGAGTACTACCGGGACATGGGGTATGATGTGGCCCTGATGGCTGACTCGTCATCTCGGTGGGCTGAGGCATTACGAGAGATCTCGGGCAGACTGGAGGAGATGCCCGGTGAAGAGGGATTCCCAGCATATCTGGGCACAAGGCTTGCCGATTTCTACGAGAGGGCGGGCCGGGTAAAAACCTTGGGGGGCGACGAGCGCTTTGGCTCGGTTTCGATTATTGGGGCGGTATCGCCGCCGGGAGGAGATTTTTCCGAACCCGTTGCTCAGAATACCCTGAGGGTAGTAAGCTCCTTCTGGGCATTGGACACCAACCTTGCAGACAGAAGACATTTTCCTGCCATCAATTGGCTCACGAGCTATTCGCTCTATTTGGATTTCGTTAAAGCGTGGTTTGATGAAAACGTGGACCAGGAATTCCAGACCCTCAGAGGAGAGATGATGGCCCTGCTGGAAAAAGAGGCCGAGCTTCAGGAGATTGTGCAGCTGGTTGGCCAGGACGCTTTGCCAGAGTCGGACAGAGCCCTTTTGGAGGTAGCACGCATGATCAGAGAGGATTACCTGCAACAGCATGCCTACCACGAAATAGACTCGTATTGCTCAAAGGAGAAGCAATTCCTTATGCTTAAGATCATTTGGAGATTCTACCAAGAGGTTAACAAGGCGATCGAATCGGGCGTTGGAGCGGGCAGGATAGCGGCGGTCAAGGTCAAGGATGAAATAGCCCGAATGAAATATACACCGAATCCGGATTTCCCTATGAGATATGAGGAATTGGTGCAATCTATCGAGCGTGAATTTGAAGCCTTGAGGAATCAAACATGACACAACAAGCAACGGACATAAAATCGAGAGAGTACCGGTCAGTAACGCAGGTAGCAGGACCTCTCATGATCGTGGGGGGCGTGGAAGAGGTGGCGTATGGAGAGGTTGTCCATATTCGAACCCCTGAAGGCGAAAACCGCATGGGTCAGGTCCTGGAATCCCAGGAAAATTTGGCGATTGTCCAGGTATTTGAAGGCACAAGAGGGCTTGACACGGATGAGACGAGGGTACGATTCTCCGGAGACATTATGAAGATCTCCTTGTCTAAGGAGATGCTCGGAAGGTCCTTCGACGGCCTGGGTAGACCCATTGATGGAGGCCCGGAAATCATTCCGGAGATTCGAATGCCCATAACCGGTGCCGCCATAAACCCAACGGCCCGGGCATACCCGAACGAGTTCATTCAAACGGGTATCTCCACCATTGACGGAATGAATACCTTGGTGAGAGGACAGAAACTCCCGATCTTTTCAGGATCCGGATTGCCCCACAATGAACTGGCAGCCCAGATAGCACGGCAGGCCACCGTTTTGGGTTCGGAAGAACCATTTAGTGTTATTTTTGCGGGCATGGGCATCACCCATGAAGAGGCCAATTTTTTCATGAATAGCTTTGAATCTACCGGGGCCCTAGAGCGGATCGTTTCGTTTATCAACCTTGCAGATGACCCAGCCATAGAGAGAATTATCACGCCCAGAATGGCACTCACCACGGCGGAGTTTTTGGCCTTCAGCTACGATACCCATGTGCTTGTTATACTAACTGACATGACCAATTACTGCGAGGCCCTGCGAGAGATCTCCTCGGCGCGGGAAGAGGTCCCGGGAAGGCGGGGGTATCCGGGCTATATGTATACGGATTTATCGACTATCTATGAGAGGGCCGGAAGGATTATCGGAAGAAAGGGTTCTATCACCCAGATGCCCATCCTCTCCATGCCGGATGATGATATTACCCATCCCGTACCTGACCTCACCGGATATATCACCGAGGGACAGTTCGTTCTCTCTCGTGAATTGCACCGGAAGGGGGTGTATCCGCCGGTGGATGTCTTGCCCAGCCTTTCCAGGCTCATGAACGAGGGGATCGGTGAAGGGCGAACCCGGGCAGATCACTTGGGAGTTTCCGATCAGTGTTATTCGGCCTATGCCGAGGGCAGGGATGTGAGGAGCCTTGTTGCAGTCGTCGGGGAGGAGGCGCTGAGCGTAAGAGATCGCCTCAACCTGAAGTTTGCGGAGGTGTTTGAGGAGCGATTCGTCACCCAGGGAGTCGATGAAGACAGAACCATTGAACAAACACTTGAGTTGGGGTGGGAGCTCCTCTCCATGTTCCCAGAGGGAGAACTCAAGAGGATTGATGAAAAATACATAAAGCAATACTATAAGAAGTGGTCTCATATGAAGACGGAAGATTAGTGTATGGCAGAGATCTTAGCAAATGTTAAGCCCACCAGAATGGAGTTGTTAAAGCTCAGGAGGAGGGTGAAGCTCGCTGACAGAGGGCACAAGCTTTTAAAGGAAAAGAGAGATGCACTGGTCTCCGAGTTCATGACAATAATAAGGCAATACAGAGAGGCAAGAAATTTCGCGGAGGAAAGCCTACGGACCGCCTTCCAAAACCTTCTCATGGCTGAGGTCTTGCTCGGGTTTCGGGACATTGAACAAATAAGCGATATAACCCTCCGGGATATTGACATTGATCTTTCGATAAAGAACATAATGGGGGTCTCGATCCCCGTTTTGAAAGCCTACGATCTGGTGAGGAAGGTGAACGAGAGAGGCTATGGGTTTTTGAGCACCACTGCCAAACTCGATGATGCTGCTAAGAGTTTCGAAGAATCCCTCACGCTACTCCTTAGCCTGGCAGAGGTTGAGGAATCGGTCAGGAGGATTGCCGAAGAGATAGAAAAGACCAAGAGAAGGGTCAATGCGCTGGAATACATCGTTATCCCCAGGCTCAAGGCCACGATCAAGCATATAGAAATGAGGATGGAAGAGATCGAGAGGGAAAGCTTTATGCGACTGAAGAAGATTAAGGCATCCCTTGAAGCACGGAAGTAAGCTCACCACCTATACACATAGATTCTGTTTCTTGCCCATGGCATTGTTTTTTGGGAGCTATAAATGGCAACCATCACGTGTAGGCAAGCCCTTATGCGTGATTCATAAAAAGAGGTGAACGGTCTATCATGACCCTGAGATTAGGGGTGACCAGAAGAAACAGCGCTTTTCAGAGAGACAGGGACACCAGAAAGCAACTCTTTTATCTTTTTTTGATCGCCCAGATTTGTGCGATCTTCTGTATGGTCGTGGGAATCCTCTTTTTTATTCTTCGGTTTCTAAGGTTTATTTGATCGAAGACCGGCCAGCAAACCCTCCCTTACAGCACATCACGCCTGTTCCCTCCTAAGAAACTCACTGGAGAAAAGAGCATGGGGATGTCTTTTTTTGACTCTGTCCTCCCATGGTTCAGAGCGGTGGGCGTTTCAAAACGGCGCACACAGGCTGCAACCTTAGTGCTAAGGCTTATGGGGCGGTACGCCGGTTTGAAACGACCCTGTAAAGGGCCTTGTTTAGAGGGCAGAGCAAAAAAAGACATCCCCATGCTAACCAGAGCGTTTTCTTCATGTATAACCCTGAAACGAAGCGTCGGGGTCATGTGCTAATATAGTTCTCGACGGTTTTCTTGATGACTTCAACGATGCGGTTTGCCGGTGTGCGGATTTTCTTAACACTTGACTTTCACTTTGAAAAGGATATACTGACCCTGTCGGGTAGAATAGGGTTGGTATGGGGCTAAAGGAAATCGAACAGTTTGAGCTGTTAGAACAGAGAGTAGAAACACTAATCTCAGCCCTTGGTTCCCTGAACGAACAGAAGATGATGTTAGAACGAAAGGCTAGGACCCAAGAAGAAGAACTGGGTACTTTAAGGAGCGAGATCGATACGCTGAGGGCTGACAGAGACGTGGTTCAAAAGAGAATAGCAGGCCTTTTGGAGAAGATCGCCGAATGTGAAGTGTGATTGCGGGTGACAAACCCCATGACAGCAACGGTCAAAATAAAAATACAGAACAGGGAATTCGCTGTAAAAGGCAGCGATAATAGAGAGCAAATATTACAAGTGGCTGCATACGTTGACCAAAAGCTGAAAGAGGTTGGTGATTCTGCCAGGGGAATATCAGAAGATAAGAAAGCTATTCTTGCTGCCCTTGATATTGCAGGCGATTACTTTCAGCTGTTAAAGGAAAAGGAGGATCTGCTAGCCGAGATCAACGACAGGTCTAAGAGGTTGATACAGACCCTGGATTTGGCATTAGACTGATTTGTTCCCCTGCTGTGCTCGTGATTGATGGGACGCTTTTGATCCAACAGCATAGTGAACGGGAGTTCCCTCTTGCCTCTGTGTGTCTCTTTCGAGCACAAAAAGAGACCTAAGGGGGTAATAGAGCGCCCACCTCATGAGTATTAGGTTCAAAAAGGGTTTCCACCACGGCACGATTGCGGGGGAACCCAAAAAGTGGATTGATAGTCTTGGGCTAAGGAGCGCTCTGCTGCTTAACCTATAATAAACAGGCAAACAGGCCCGATCTCCAGTCATAGCGAGGTGAGGGTGAATCAACATACAGGGAAGAGAGCATATGTTGGATATGAGAATTAAATGTCACGGGTTTCTAGTGTGAATAAGTAGTTTTGTCTTTTTTCCCTCTTTATCGCATCTCCTGTTTATCATTCCGCTGAGCCACAATCCACCCCTCTTTTTCCTCACGTTCAATCTATAAAGCAAAGGGTGGTGATGTAACCATGATGATCACTCAGTTTGTTATTATTGCGATAGCAGGTGTCATAGCGGGGGCGGTGATTGGGGTTATCGTTCGCAAGAAAATGGTGGAAAGCAAGCTCGACTCGGCAGAGGAGTATTCAAGAAAGGTTATGCTCGAGGCAAGCAAGCAGGCGGAAACCATCAGGAAAGAAGCCCAGCTTCAGGCCAAAGACAAACTGTATCAGATGAAACTCGAGTTCGATGAGGAGACACGGTCTCGTCGAAAAGAGCTGCAAAACCAGGAGAAACGGCTGTTCCAAAAGGAAGAAACCCTGGATAAGAAGATGGAGCAACTGGAACAGAGGGAGCGAGCTAACGCCAAGACCGAGGCAAGCTTAGCGCATCGCCAGAGCGAGTTAAAGACAATGGAGGACGAACTCGGTGGTCTCATAGAGGATGAAAGGCGAAAACTGGAGAGGATTGCCGGGATCTCGGCAGCTGAAGCCAAAGAGATGCTCGTTTCTTCCATGGAATCCGAGGCGCGCCATGAGGCATCCAAACTCATAAAGAAGATAGAGACCGAAACTCGAGAAATATCCAACAGGAAGGCACAAGAGATCTTGGTTTTGGCCATTAAGCGGTATGCCGGTGAATATGTAACTGAAGAGAGCGTATCAGTAGTCAATTTGCCAAATGATGAAATGAAGGGGAGGATTATCGGCAGAGAAGGGAGAAATATACGGGCCCTTGAAGCAGCAACGGGAATCGATCTCATTATTGATGATACACCTGAGGCCGTGGTGCTGTCAGGTTTTAATCCGGTGCGCAGAGAGGTCGCTAAGATAGCGCTCGAGAGATTGATCGAGGACGGCAGAATTCACCCAGCCCGCATTGAAGAGGTGGTGGAAAGAGCGACCAGGGAGATCGAGGCAAGCATTAAGGAGGCCGGAGAACAGGCCACTTTTGATATTGGGCTTCACGGCGTGCATCCCGAACTGATAAAGCTGATTGGTCGGTTGAAATATCGATCGAGCTATGCCCAGAATGTCCTTCTGCATTCCCTTGAAGTTGCGTTCTTGTGCGGCATTATGGCAGCGGAACTAGGGTTGGATGAAAAAGTTGCTAAGCGGATAGGGCTTCTGCACGATATTGGTAAGGCAGTGGACCATGAAATTGAGGGCGCACATGCAACCATAGGTGCTGACCTTGCCAAGAAGTATGGTGAACCCGATGAAGTAGTACATGCTATAGCAGCTCACCATGAGGATATTCAAACATCTTCGGTAATGGATGTGCTGCTTCAGGCTGCTGACACGCTTTCGGGTGCACGGCCCGGTGCTCGGAGAGAGATGTTCGAGTCATATGTGAAACGGTTGGAAGACATGGAGACGATCGCAAAATCCTTTAAGGGCGTAAATAAGTCTTATGCAATCCAGGCGGGCAGGGAACTCAGGATAATGGTAGAAAGCGATAAGGTTGATGACTATGAGTCAACCATGATTTGCAGAGAGATAGCGAAGAAGATAGAAAAAGATCTCTCCTATCCAGGACAGATCAAGGTAACCGTAATAAGAGAGACCAGGGCCATTGAATATGCAAAGTAGAGCGTGGCCCTGAGATGGTTGAGGAAGCCTTTGTGCAAAATTAGAGGCGTGTTAAGATTTTTTTCTTTACTCCAAGCCATACATTGCTAATACTAACCCCGTAGACCCCTACCCTATTCATAGGTTAAAACTAGTTGGCCAGCCCGGGACATTGAAATTCATCTTTTTTGTGAGACTATTTTGTTGGCCCGAATATCCGCCTGCGCACAAATGTCATGGGGGTGGCGGTCATCCTGGCTTTTCTGGGCAATAACTGCTTGCTCTTGATACCATGATCAGGCTCTTCAATGTTTACAAAAGCTATGGGGCAGAGAACCCTGCGCTCACAGACATCAGTGTCGAGGTGACAAAAGGAGAGTTTGTTTTTGTGACGGGGCCGAGCGGGGCAGGAAAGACCACGCTGCTAAAAATGATCTTCTGTGCGGAACAACCAACCAGTGGGCATGCACTGGTCAACGGAAGAAACCTGAACAGGATCAAGGATAAGGACGTGGCCTTGCTCCGCCGAAGCATAGGTGTGATCTTTCAGGATTTTAAACTCCTCACCCGGCGTTCTGTGTTTGAAAATGTAGCGCTCAGCTTGGAGGTGGCAGGGATACAACCTGCCCTAACCCGCAAGAGGGTGCACCAAACCTTGCGGTATTTGGGTCTCGCGGACAAGGAGGGATATTACCCTCCTCAGCTTTCGGGCGGGGAACAACAGCGAGTGGCAATCGCACGGGCAGTCGTCAATAATCCCCTGATCCTTTTGGCCGATGAGCCAACAGGCAATCTCGATCATGAATTGACCATGGAGATAATGGCCCTGTTGGAGGAGATTCATAGGAGAGGGACTACGGTGGTTATCGCAACGCATAGCCAAGAGTTGCTCGCTGGAACGATGAAAAGGATAATCAAGCTCAGCAAAGGCAGGATAGTCTAAATGAGGATATCGTTCTTGCGATATTTTTTCAGGCAGGCCCTGGGCAATATATTCGAGAATCGGATGGTTCATCTTATCGGGGTTGGCACCATGGTCATAGCATTTCTGATCTTTGATGCCTTTGTCCTTGCTTTCGTAAACATGAATGCCTGGACACAGGAACGGGGAAGAACATTGACCATGTCTATCTATTTCAAAGGAGATCCGGACAGGAGCGCAATCGAAGACATACAAAGGGAACTGCTCGATTATCCGGTAAGCGTTACGAGGTTCATTTCCAAACAAGATGCCATGAAGAGCCTCAGGAGACAGCTCGGAGAGAGGGCCGGACTGCTTGATGGGCTTAAAGAGAACCCTTTACCGGCTTCACTGGAGATTATTCTCTCCAGAGACGAGATCGATGATTCACTCCCCTACGAGCTGAAGAAGAAGCTGGAGGGAATCGAGCACGTTGATGAGGTGCAATATAGTCAGGAATGGATCGATCGAATTCAGGCCGTCTTGGGCGTGATAGAGATCGTGGGTCTGGTTTTTGGAGGTCTGCTCTTTCTCGCCGCGCTTTTTATCGTCACAAACACCATAAAACTGACTATCTATTCCAGAAAAGATGAGATTGAGATACTAAAGCTGGTGGGAGCAACGAACGGCTTTGTAAAGGCCCCCTTCCTGATCGAGGGATCAATTCAAGGATTTCTTGGCGGCTCGGTCGCAATGAGCATCCTGTTCCTGGGGTATATACTGGTAACAAACAAGGTAGACCTCAGAATCGGATTTGGTGCGCTTGACTTAGTCTTTCTCTCTCCCGAGTTCATTCTCTTATTGGTTGCAACAAGTGTGATCGCTGGGTTGATCGGAAGTACCGTATCGTTAGGACGGTTTTTTAGAATATGAATATACATAACCGCGTTTTTCTCTCGCCGTTTTGTATGATCGCTGTTTTCTTGCTGAGCTCCCTGTCTGGAGGGCTGGGGCGAGCCCAAGAAAGAGCCTCTGGGGACAGCGACCGTTCCCAGGTACAGCAGATAGAGAAATACCTTCAGGAGCAGGAAGGGGAACTGGAGAGTGTTCACGGCAAGGAAAGGGATCTCTTGGGTCAACTGGAAACATTGGAAAAGGACGTGGCCGAGCAGAAGAAGGCAATCAGAGGCCTGACAGATAGAATACAGGAGGTTTCACAAGAGATTGGAAGCGGCCAAGAGAGGATTCAGAAGCTCAACATTGCTGCAATGGCCGTTGAAAAAGCCCTGCAGAAGCGATTGGTCGCCTTTTACAAATTCGGAAGGCCTGGATATCTGCGCCTTCTTGTCACTGCCACGTCTCTGCAAGAATTTCAAAAGACCATCAAGTACGCAAAGGCACTGATGGCTCAGGACAGGATAATGCTTGATACCTTAGGCGAGCGGAGGAGCCAAGTTGAGCATGAGGTACAGAGGCTCAAGGAGAATATGGGGCACCTTGAAGCCTTAAGGGAGGCCAAGGACCAACGGATAGCATTTCTTGAAGAGACTATTGAAAAGAAGGTCTTCTTGCTGATGAGAGTGCACAGGGAGAAGGAGTTCTACGGAACGGCCATAAAGGAGTTGAGAGGCGCTGCCCAAGCCCTGAGCGAGGCGGTGGTGTGCTTGGAGTCACAAGAGAGGCAGGAGCTCCTGACGAAAGGCTTTGCGGAAATGAAGGGCAGGCTCTCCATGCCAGTAAAGGGAAAGATATTGAGGGATATGAAACTGGTAAGATCCAATCCGTTTATGCACAGAAAGGGAGTGTATATAACCGGTCCTCCGGGCGAGGAGGTGAGGGCAGTGTTTCCCGGCAGAGTAGATTTTTCGGGATGGTTTAAGGGATATGGACAACTCATAATCGTCAACCACGGATCTCACTACTTTACCATTTTTGCCCACCTGGATGAACGAATGAGGGAAACAGGGGATATGGTCGAAGCCGATGAACCACTGGGCCTGGTTGGAAACCCGGGATGGGATGCAGGTCCTGGCGTGTATTTTGAGATAAGAAAGGGCAGCGAGCATCTTGACCCAAACGCATGGCTTAACACAGGGTAGGGTTTGCATGACACAAGCCAGAATGAGCTTGCACCCTTGTGCGGGAGTGAGATGGCGTAATACTTGCAGTAAAACGGGGTTCGGAGCCATGGATCAATGGGCTCGAACCGTGTGATCTGGAATCTGGGGCTATGAGCGATCATTCACGAGGGAATCATGTATTGGCTATAATGCCTCATGACAATCGTCTCGATCGATTGGACTGCTCGGCGATAAGTTACCCGGCTAACATTTACGCTAAATAGGGGGAACGGAATGGCAATAACAAAGCGTAACCACATCTGGTATCAGGCACCTCTTTTCATGGTTCTGATAGTCTTGCTTCTGATCAACGGAAGCTCGCGGCACGTTGTGGCAGACACCAAAGATGCATACAAGAACATCGAGGTGTTCACCGATGTCTTGCGAAAGATTGAAAACAACTATGTTGAAGAAACCCATGCTAACGAGCTTATCTACGGCGCCATAAAGGGCATGGTCGAGACGGTAGATCCCCATTCTTCATTTATCACCCCTGAAGACTACAAGGAATTGATGATAGAGACTAAGGGGAGCTTTCCAGGCGTGGGGATTGTGATAACCATGAAAGACAAGGCCCTGACTGTTGTTTCCCCCATCGAAGGAACACCCGCATACAAGGCGGGAATGAAGGCAGGGGATGTGATCATTATGATTGAGGACAAGGCAACAAAGGACTTGACGATTCGGGAAGCGGTCAAGCTGATACGGGGTCCCAAGGGTACCAAGGTAAAGCTAACGGTGCAAAGGAAGGGGCTGGAAAAGCCAATTGATTTTGTAATCACCAGGGATGAAATACCCATCAAAAGTGTACGCTCATTCTATCTTCCCTTTGATCTGGGCTACATACGGATATCGAACTTCCAAAGCAATACCGGGCAAGACCTTGTTAGAGCCCTCAGAGAGATGGAAAACAAAAAGGCGCTGCAGGGCCTCGTGCTGGACCTTCGCAATAACCCGGGGGGGTTGTTGTCCCAGGCTGTAAAGGTTGCAGATGAGTTCCTTGACGCAGGTCTGATTGTCTCTATCAAGAGCCGCGATAACAAGGAGCAAACAAGCGTTGCCCACAAGAATAAGGAACCTCGAACATATCCCATGGTTGTTCTTGTCAATGAGGGGAGTGCAAGCGCATCTGAAATTGTTGCCGGCGCGCTACAAGACAACAGCAGGGCCCTCATCTTGGGATCCACTACGTTTGGAAAGGGCTCTGTTCAGACCCTCTTTCCTCTCACAGATGGCTCCGGTTTGCGTCTCACAACAGCGCTCTACTACACCCCGAAAGGGAGATCGATTCAAGCAAGCGGCATTGAGCCGGATATTGAGGTTGCCTTTGTGCCGCCGGCGGAAGAGCCGACCGCGCAAAAGGGACCAGTAATTAGAGAGAGGGATCTGGAAGGCCATCTGGAGAGCGAGAGGCCAGAGGCGGAAGCAGAGGAAGAGGGAGACATATTGGCTGATGAGAAGGAGGACATCCAAAAACGCCTCGCTAGCGACAATCAGTTGAACAGGGCAGTGCAAATACTTCGGTCCTGGAACATCTTTTCTTCCATGGCGAAAGGGACAGCGCAAGAATGATGAGATAGCAGGATATGGCAAAGAAGCGGAAGAAAAGAAGGGAGCCGAAGTTTGTCCTGATTGCCCTTTGCTCTGTAGCGATTATTTTGGCCATACTCGTTGGTTACGTGGGGCGACTCGAAAAAGAAGCACCGCCCTTGCCATACGAGGAGGTGTACGCAACTTCCGGGCGATTGAGCAGGAATATTAGGCTGGTGGATAAGGCTATTTCCGATGGATTTGATGCTGTCGGGGTGCCAGCGGAGCATATCGTTTATCTATCAGTCATTCCGCGATATAGTCAAGGTTTTCATTGGGATTTCAACAGCATACAGGCTACGATCCCAAAAGGGAATTCGCTCGTTCGGGTGGGAGAGGCAATCAGAAGCAGGGTCGCTGCCCTCAGTATTCCGGTTGAGATTGCCGAGGTCCAACATTCACTAGGGGAAATCACATATCATATATACTGCAGCGGTCTTTTTACCCACAGACTTAACCTCGTGGGTGACAGCATACCGCTGCCTGAACGTTTAGCTCGGCCTAAGATCGGCATCATCATAGATGATTTGGGCTATGAGAGCTCCCTTGCCCATGAGTTTATGGAGCTCGAGATACCACTCACATTATCTGTTCTGCCCTTTACTACGAAGTCCAGAGCGATTGCCCAGAGGGCTCGGCAAGTGGGCTGTTAAACGATGCTTCATCTTCCTATGGAGCCTATCGGTTACCCCTCTGTCAACCCCGGAGATGGAGTACTTTTGGTTTCAATGGACAAGGAAACGATTCTTGAGGTCCTTAACGATGATCTTAAACAGACCCCTTTTGTGGTTGGTGCAAACAACCTTATGGGCTCACGGTTTACGGAGAATTCGGAGAAGATGTCCATAGTGCTCGAATAGTTGAAAAAGCAGGGTCTCTATTTCTT
>CP070657.1:1474091-1477792 GCA_020355085.1 Deltaproteobacteria bacterium | reverse complement strand
TGGACTTCATAGCCGAGTGTCTTAAGGATTTCATGGCCAACATCGATAATTACGTCCTCGTCGTCTACGAGAAGAATCCCTTCTTTACCCTTGAGTACTTCTGTAACGAGCTCTTTCTCTTTTGTGCCCTCAATATCGGAGGCTGGCAGATAAATACTGAAGGTGGTTCCGTGTCCCTTCTGAGAGTCCACATCTATATATCCACCGTGGGCTTTGACGATACCATAGACTGAGGCCAATCCGAGACCGGTCCCCTTACTCATGCCCTTTGTCGTAAAAAACGGATCGAAGATGCGCTCCATGGTCTTGCTGTCCATACCTGTGCCGGTGTCGGTGATGGTTAGTAGAACGTAATTACCGGGCTTTGGGGTATAAGGTTTTCCTTTCATATCCAGATCAGTGACATTCAGGGACTTCAAGAAAAGGTCTCCTCCACGAGGCATGGCATCGGCTGCATTCTCGTTGAGATTCAAGAGGGTCTGTCTGAGCTGTCCTTGGTCTGCCTTTATTACGTTCAGGTCTTCTGCGAGAGCTAGGTGAACGCTAATATCCTTCTTGGTCATCGCAAAGGTGTCAGAGGTTTCTTTTACTATATCGTTTATGTTAAGGGTCTTGACCTCATATCTCCCCTCCCGCGCATAACCGAGGAGCTGTTTGGTAAGGTTTGATCCGCTCTGAACCTGTTGCTCAATGCCTTTCAGTCTCTTGTAATGTGGGTGGGCAGAATCAATATCCATGAGCATGAGGGAGGCGTAACCCTGAATTCCCATGAGGATGTTATTGAAGTTGTGGGCTATGCCACTTGCCAGAGTCCCAAGGGCCTCCATCTTCTGGGCATGCTGGAATTGTGCCTCAAGTTGGGCTTTTTCTTTCTCCGCCCGCTCTCGCTCAGCCAGCTCCTGCTTGAGCGCATCATAGAGCCGTGCGTTCTCTATGGCAATGGCGGCCGTGTTGCTCAGGCCTGTGAGCAACTGGAGGTCATCCTTTCGGAAGCCTTCAACCAGGCCAAGGGAGTCTACATAGATAACGCCCCCAATCTTGTCTTTATACTTGAGCGGTACGCACATGATTGACATGATATGCATGCTTTCGATGCTGTTGGAAAGGGTGGCCTTGTCCATGTTGCTCGTATCGGACATCATTACGGGCTTGGCTTCATTTATGGTTCTATTGACAATCGTCCTGCTATAGTTGATTTTCGAAAAGAGGCCCTCTTTATCATCCATTCTTGTCTTTGAGGCCGCTTCTTTCAAGGCGCCTGTTTCTTGATCCAACAGCAAAATGGCTCCACGGTCTATTTTCTGCAAATGATTAAAGATCTGATCTATTACCTCGCTAAGGAGCTCATCGATATTGAGAGATTGAGCAAAGATATTTGATACCTTAAGCAATAACTCCAGATTGCGAACATAGCTCTTGGAGCCACCTTGTACTGAGAGGGGCGTGGTTGTATCAAAGAGTTTTCTCTGTAAATAGAGGGGGTGTGGTTGGCTGGTTTTGTCTTGAGGCAATTCCGGCTGAAACGAAAGAACTGTCTTTCCGATACAAATGCTGCTGTCCTTCGTCAGCTCCACATCATGCTCTGGCTCTATCTTTTCTCCATCAACGAAGATCCCCTGCAGGCTATTCAGATCGACAACGAAGAGCTGGTCATTTCCTTTCACGAATTTGCCATGGTGCCGGGAAACCGCTTTATCTGAGATGCGGATATCATTATCACGACCTCTCCCGAAAGTAGTGGTATCATCATGCAAGTTAAAAGACGCGCCCTTGTTTGGGCCGTCAATCACATATACCTTATCCAAGACTTGCCTCCCGCTCCCAATAAGAGGACCGGATGCCTAACGCCATCATGCGATGCCCCCATAGATATCTTTTTAAACCCTGTTCCTATTGGCTGACCTACCATGTTTACGTCATAGCACCCTATAAGAGCTGAATCGTTTGGAAACGCTCGCGGGTATCCTACGGAGAACCTGCTTGATGGATTTTATTATGGCTACCTGCAGGCGGAATGATACTTGAGAATGGAGACACCCCAAGAAAATTTTAACTCATTACCACCCTGTTGACCAGCTCCGCTTCGACAAAGCCAATCCCCCGTCGGTAGGCCCCTCCTGCACAGCAGTGCACTCTGGCGTTTTTCATGAACCTCTTCAGAGCAAGATAAACACCTTTATAAAAGTATAAGAATAAAATCTTTTGTATGTCAAGTTAAGACATAACACAACATCTAGTGAAGTGTGCGACCCCAACTTTGAAGATGGTTATGAGATACGCCTACTGGAATTCGTTGAACTCGGGCACTCGATTGGGCAGCGCTCGCCATATGGCAAATGCGAAGATCCCATCGGTTGTTCGATGCCAGCGATGCGAGGTTTGGATGCATTAGAAGTGCTGTGAATTGGTGCTAAGCCAAAAACTTCTCCAGCCATGCGTTATATTCCTTCAACTGTTCTAGCACACCATCCAAGATATGATCGTTGGCATTGAGGTTTATTGCCTCTGTTGTGGTATCAAGGCGAAGTTCAGGTTGATGCTTGAACCCAATGCCGAGTTTTCGACAAGCGAGGTTGCCCAACCTTGTCACATTCATGATGACATTCTCGGGATCAATTCCCGGGTCGTGGTGCATTCCCGCTACCTCGCTATAAACATCGGGTATATTTATGCGCCTCAAGTACCGTTCACCGTGATATGCGTGCATATTCTCGAGGATTTCATTGACGAGATCCGCCGAGATGCCTCCAGGGGTGGTTTTAGGGTCGTCGAGATCTTCCAATACCTTAAGGAGAATGAGTTTTCCGATATCGTGAAGCAACCCTGCCATAAAGGCTTCCTCGGCGAGTTGACGCCGGCGAAGATTAAGCGAAAGCCAACGCGCGGAAATTGCAGCACCGAGTGAATGACTCCACAGCGGCGTGGCCCAGCGTCCATATTTCTTATTCCGAGTGCGATAGAGCTGCTTTTGGGTTACCGCGGTGACAAGATTGTAAATGGCCTTTGTGCCAAGGCGTACGGTGGCATCCTGAATTGTTTTCGCTGGTCTTATGCCAGAATAAAACACGGAATTGGCTATCTTGAGGACGTCGGAGGCAAGTCCCTGATCCCTATAGATTATCTTGGCGATATCTGCCAAGCTGTAATCACCTTTTGTAATCTGTTGTTGCAGCTTCAAGGCCACTTGGTTAAATATGGGAAGATCGAAATCTTTGCGTTCCAGTTTATCTTCAACGAGATCAATGAGTGATTTTTCATCCATTGGATGGCTCCAATCAATCGGGATTACTACTTTTAGCACACCAGTGCCTGCTTTCCTCCTGCTGGTGTGCCTGGTCAACCACTAACCGTATACAACTGGAGAACACCTTTTTATACCACGTTTCTAAACCCTGATCAATTAATATGAAAGCGTCATAGCCCTCACTTTGATAATTCGACCATGTGCGGAATAATTGCCCTTTTAAGGGGACATAACTTCCTCTGCTCCCCTCATGTGATGAAGCTGATGATCATGTTATCTGATTGTAAAAAAGCTCGATAAAACCAAGGCCGCGAGGCCGGAGCAGCAAAAAGGGGTTCTTCAAGCTGTTCTATAGCTGGGGCCTTCGACCATCACGATAGCCATGCAAGGTCTTGCCGGCAAGACCTTGCATGGCTATCGTGATGGTCGAAGGCCCCAGCTATAGAACAGCTTGAAG
>CP070657.1:1470831-1473991 GCA_020355085.1 Deltaproteobacteria bacterium | reverse complement strand
GCCGAACGAGCCACCTTGTCATAGATCTCAAGCTCAAGTTTCAAGGCATCATCGATGGAAAGCTGGGTCCCAAAATTTATGGCTCGCTTGCAGGCCCTGACTGCAAAATGGCCGTTGGAAGAGATCTTGCTTGCTAACTCATCAACCTCTTTCATGAGGGCTTCGCTACTGCAAACCCTTTCAACAAGACCTATCCGATATGCTTCCTCGGCTGTTATCATCTCTCCAGAAAAGATCAAGTATTTTGCCGCTCCTGTTCCTATAAACCTTGGAAGCAATTGTGTGCCCCCATACCCGGGCATGAGCCCGAGCTTCACCTCCGTAAGGCCAAATCTTGCATTCTTTGAAGCGATTCTGATATCACAACAGAGGGCGAGTTCACATCCGCCGCCCAGGGCGTAGCCGTTAACCGCTGCAATAACCACCTTACTTGAATTCCTTATCTTGGAGAAAATCTCCTGCCCTTTTTTCACGAGCTCGGTCCTTGTATCGCCGGCTTCTTTTATCTCCTTGATGTCAGCCCCCGCAATAAAGGCCTTTTGGCCTGCTCCGGTTATAACCACCACTGTTACCTCTTTATCGCCCTCTAAATCTGAAAAAATCTCCTCGAGTCTGTTTAGGATGGCGCTGTTTAAGGCATTGTATGCCCCCTCTCTGTTTATCGTAATACGAGCGACGGCCCCGTCTTTCTTGAAGACCACATCGTTTCCGGCCACTTCACCCTCCTTTCTTAGAGTAAGCTCATAGCATAGCCGGTATCATCTTTTGATCTTTTGGTTATGTCACCGAGTGACTTCAACAGCCTTTCACTCTTCGAAAAAGGGTGGCTGTTTTTTTATCGATATACTAAGCGCTTTGAGATCAAACTCGCGCTGGCGCTATCTTTTGAAGCGACCATTGACCAATGTGGTTGTTCAAAGCTCCCTTGCATTGTCAACCTTTGCTCCCTTTCCCAGCACAGCGGGAACTCGCCCATTCACTCAACTACTGGCGCCGGACTGAAAGGAGTCCCACCCTGAATCTATTCTGAATAGTTCCAATAATTCCTTTAGGCGCAAAAAAGAGCACCATAATAGTGATAATTCCCAGAATTATCAGATTGTACCCTACATATTCCGAAAGGTATTGCTGTAAAAGCACAAAGATGACGGCTCCAACAATAGGGCCTTCCACAGTCCCGATGCCTCCGATAATAACAATGAAAAGCAGCTTGACACTCCAGCCAATACCAAAGGCCTCAAATGGTTGGATGAATATAGCATTCAAGTACAGTATTCCCGCCGCAATGCCTGTAACAAAGGCACTAACCAAGAAACAGGTGAACTTGCAGCGAAAAATATTGACCCCCATGGTCTCCGATGCGATGTCGTCATCCCGGATTGCCATTAATGCCAGCCCTAGCTTTGAACGAAGCAGAACATAGACGAGGGCAATTGAACCGATGCAGATAATCATAGCCGCATAATAAACTGAGGACATGGAGAGTTTATAGGCAGGCTGTATAAACATGCCCATTCCGTATCTTACGTACCCCCAGTTACTGAAACAAATTCCCAATGCCTCAGCTATGATCCAGGTTCCGATCGCAAAGTAAACCCCTTTCATTCTAAAGATAGGCAGGGAGATGAGGACCGCAAAGATCACGGACAACATCCCTCCAAGGAGAACGCTCAAGAAAATGGGAAGTCCATAGTTTACAGACAATACGGCAAGGGTATAACCTCCCAGTCCGATGAACACCTGTTGACCAAGAGAGATCATACCAGAATAGCCAGCCAGAAGGTTCCACATGGAGGCCAATGCTGCGTAAACATATATCAGCAGCCAGACGGTCATTACATACGGTGAGTCCCCAAAGGGTATGGTCAAAAGGACTGCCAAAGCTAGAAGGATCGAGATAAAACGAATCCGTTTGGCAGACATAGAAACGGCTACCCCCTTCCCAATATTCCCTGAGGTCTGATGGTCAGCACCACAAGCAGGATGATGTAGCCACTTAGCAACTGAAATCCGGGACCAATGATATGCCCTCCGGCCAGTTGAGAAATGCCCAAAATGAGACCTCCAAAAAATGTTCCAGGTAGGCTTCCCAGACCCCCGATAATAACCACGCCGAATGCAATGATCAGGTACTGGGTACCGGAATGAGGGTAAAAGGTGAAGGTCATCCCGACGAGCACCCCTGAGATGGCAGCGGTTACCGCTGCAATGCCCATGGCCAGGGCGTAAACCCTTTTCGGATTAATACCCATTAGTTTAGCGGCACTTAGGTCTTCAGCCGAAGCGCTGATGGCCCACCCGAGATAGGTCCTTTTCATGAACTGATGGAGCAGCCCGATTACCAGAATGCTCACTGCGAAGTTTACTATGTAAATCAAGGGCACGTGAAAGAGATTGTAGACGTTGAGGCTCTGGATGACCAGGATGTTCTGAAGTGAACGGGCATCAGGGGTAAAGATGAGCAGTAAGGCGTTTTGCAAAATGATTGACAGCCCGAAGGAGATCATAAGAAAAGGCTCCATTCCTTTTCCCATAACCCGATTAAAAAGAAGGGCCTGTATGAGATAACCAAAGATAAACATGGCCGGAAGAACGAAAAGAAAAGTCAGCAAAGGATGGAGCCCTAACAATTGCAGAGTGAGAAGGCTAAAATAGCTTGCGAGAATCATCAGTTCGCCGTGCGCCAGGTTAACCTGTCTTATAATCCCGAAGATCATGGAGAGCCCTATGCCGATTACCGCATAGAGGCCTCCCAGCAAGAAGCCATTGATGATCGGTTCCAAGAATCGTAACATAATTTTTGCCCTGTTCTTATCGGCGAATTGATTACGAATTAAGCGAGTCTGAAGGGCAGATCTTTCCCCAACTCACACGCCAAAATAGGCCTTTTTGACCGCTTCTTCAGTAAGATCCTGAGGGTTCCCTTTCAGCGTAATCCTGCCTTCCTGGAGGATATAGGCAAAGTTAGCAACCTTGAGACTCCGCTTCACATCCTGCTCCACCAAAACCACTGTCATCCCTTCTTGATTGATTCTTTTTATGGTCCTGTAAAGCTCTTTGACCACCACGGGGCTTAGTCCCAGAGAGATCTCATCGAAGATGCTGAAACGGGGCTGTGACATGAGAGCCCTGCCAATGGACAGCATCTGCTGCTCACCTC
>CP070657.1:1463096-1470731 GCA_020355085.1 Deltaproteobacteria bacterium | reverse complement strand
TAGCGGATGCTCCTTCTGTTATGATTGCGTCAAAGCCGGATCGTTTAAGTTCGGCGCCCCAGAAACCCCCTGCTTCGCTTTCACCGTATGCTCCTGTCAGTGGGGATTTAGCCCCAACACTATTCCTTCCACTGCCCGGGATCGGATGGCCGGATATGGGCCCTAAAGAAAAAACGAGCTTGTTTTCGCGCCCCAAAGGGTCAACATCCTTGGGAACTTCTGTTAAGAGCGTATGGATGATAAATCCGCGGCCTCCCAAAAAATGCTGATAGTAGCTTTCAGAAAATTCATGCACCGAGTGTTTTCCCTCCGCAAGATTTACCCGGAGGATCCTGCCGTTATATCCTTTCATCTGCTGACCTCATGTTCAAGAATGGGTTTATTCGTTGTAACTGAACCCACCTCCTTTTGCGGTGAGTCCCGATAGGTTCTACCGATGTGGCGAGAAATAAAAGAGGCTTTTCCTGTCGGAAAGTCTCTAAAAAACCGAACGCAGGAGGAGGCTATACTTAAATTATAAAACTTATCGCATTGAAGAGGGGAATGCAAATACCCTATGATAATCATCCCAAAATATCTGAACAGGGAAGTTATGAGTAATATTCCGGAAAGGTGTTGAGGATGCGATCCGCGATTTGTTTTGCTAACGTGGGATAGGTATGCGGAAGAGCTTTTGCTAATAGATCATGCAAAAGCATGGGCCGGATCAAGCTAGGGCAGTGAAGTCTCTGATTCAATCTCAGCTGTTTTGCTGGAGACTGGCCGTATCTTGGAAGGAGCGATGAGCCACATCAGCACCATGGAGACCAGCAGGGACCATAATAGTATGAGGAACGTTGAGAAGTAGCTACCAGTTCTATCATGGAGAAAGCCCGCAAGCCATGGAGCGATAGCACCACCTAAGGCAAATCCCAGGATTATTGTGCCCTGAATAGAGCCAAAATGCCTTCCCTGGAAAAGGTCAGCTACCGTAGCATGGAGTACAGTGCCAGCATTGCCTATCCCCAGGCCGGAGAAGAAAGCATATGAGAAGGCCATCCACGGCTGGGAAGTGTCTTTGGTCAGAAAGAGAAATGATACAGCCGAGGCACTAAGGAGACAGCTGGTGATAAAAACCTTCTCACGCCCGAGGCTGTCTGAAAGGAAGGTGCACAAGTTTCCCAGCACAAAGGCAATCCCGAAGACACTGTAGATACTGGCGGCCTGCATGGGGGCATACCCTACGTCCTGGAAAAAGAAAACCTGATGGGCTATAGCTATTGTCTCGGCTACACCCATAAGGCAAAAAGCAATCGAGAAAAGAAACCAAAATTGATAGGACTTCATAGCACGGGAAAGCGTCCAGGTAGTAGATGCCCATTTCCCTTGCAACTCCAATGATATCTCAAGCTCATTCAGGTGCCGTGATTCCTGTGAGGACGGCGATAGACCGTCCGGCAGAAGCCCTTTGTCCTGGGGGCTGCGACGCATCAAAAGGCCGGAGAGCGGCGCAATAATGGCAATCGAGCAGACCCCGATGATGACATACGCGGTTTGCCAGCCGAAGGTGGAAATGAGGAATTGCGCGACGGAGGCGAATACCAGGCTACCACCGAAACCGACGCCCAGAATCCCAAAGACTAGGCCACGTTTTTTGACAAACCACTTCGATACTATGGTGGCCTGCGTAGTCCAGCCTATCAGACTCAGACCGACAGCTCCCATAACCCCATAGAAGAGAAGAAAGTGCCACTGGGCCGTTGCCGTGCCGCATAGAGCTACCCCACCGCCCACAATGAAAACTCCGACCGGCATGACAAGTCTTGGGCCAAACCGATCCACCAGACTGCCCGCAAGTGGCGCCACCAGGCCATAGACAATGATAGTAATAGAGAACATCAAGGCGGTATTGCCTCTTCCCCAACCAAATTCCGCTACAATGGTTGGATAAAAGACAGAGAAGGCGTTTCTGATGCCAAAGCCAAGCAGCAAAGTGATCAAGGCTACGGAGAGGATAACCCAGCCGTAGAAGATGCCATCTCGTTTTTCCAATCTGGTTCTCCGACCTTTAAGAGTCTTTATAGCCGCGCTCGATACAGTAATAGGAAGTTTGAGCCGGCTGTTCCTACTGGCATATAATGGATGGTTTTGGGAAGCGAATCTAGAAGAATCGGGTCTTGGTGTCAAGCAAGAAGCTTTGGGTGAAAAGCTCTCAAATTCCCTATGGTGTCCACTTTATGAAATTCGATGCAAAGAAGTGGGATTTTGTTTCTCAAAAGAATGGTAACTGATTGCACATTCGAAGATTCGAAGGGTATCAAGCGGCTGTTAATTACTTGAAATCGTGATGAATATTTCGTGCAGCCCTTGTGGCACATCTGTTGCTATTAGTAGCAGATAAAGCTTTTTGGGCCTGCGTGAAGAGCGTGGGGATGTTTTGAATTCTAAAATACCGTACCTATGGAGCACGCAGAATGTTTGAGAAGGAGCGCTCCGGTATAGACAGAAGCTCAGGAGCGGATAGACGCAGGGTAATGAATGTTGATCACTGGCTCAGCGAGGGCGTTGAGCGGAGGCCCTGGAGTGAGCGAAGGTCGGAATTCGAGCGAAGGGCCGACTGGGTTGGAGTGAGCCAGCGGAGTAGTGTGTCTGCAAGAGATATAAGAACATAGGGTAAACAAATCAGCAGCGCCAACACCATAATGAGAGCTGGAAGGCAGAGGCGTGAGTCCTCTGCCTTTCTTTGCTTTTCTTCAGCTGTTTCAGTAAGCCCGATTTCCAAATGGACTAAAGAGCTTCGGCGCCGGTACGGGTGGAGGGGTGCAGGATTTTGGCAAGGGCGATGGTAACCTATCTTTAGGGCGGACTATGGCTCTGCGGAAATGTGTGATTGAATTTTGCCTTTTCGGTGTTATATTTATAGTTGAAAGATTTAGCAATGGCTCTTTTCTCCAAAGCCCTTGAGTTTTTCCCTCCTTCCCGCTCAGGGGCTTTCACTCCTGTTTTCCGCATGGCTGAAAACGGCAGCGACCTCTCATGCAAGGTCGATGAAAACTAAGGTAATTAGGGATAGCACCCAACTGACGGAGCGAAGGGCTCTAGCGTTCAGCGTGATGCGGTAATTTAGGCTTGAATAGGGGTTGCAATGAGGGTAATTAGTTTGAAATCCTTGGCTTTAAGAAAACTGGGGTGCGAGCTCAGATCAAAAAAAAGCGGGCATGAAACCTAGCGCGGTATATCCATCACTGATTGTGCGAATCTGTTGCCCGTATTGTGGGGCAACAGGTAGGATAAAAAGGCAACAGCTCTCGGAGCCCGACTTCACGGTGCATTGTCCTCACTGTGGAGAAACCGTTTTGGTCAAGACAAATCGGAGGAGTTGCTACCGAAAGAGCGCTTCAATTCCCGTTTCCTACTCCCCCTTTGACATAGGCCGACTCGATGACCAGAGGGCACGAAACGGCAGGATTATAGATATATCGAGGCGCGGTATGGCTGTTAGAAGTAATTCCCTAAACTGGTCTCAACACTATGGCAGCGGGGTTGTTCTCACCTTCTTGTTTTCGCTTCCTTTCGTAAATGATGTAAAGAAGATTCGCGGTAAAATAGTGCGGGTCACAGAGGATGATGGGGGAAGCATGCGGAGGGTGGGCGTAAAATTCTCGAATCTCAACGAGTATACGGATAATGCCATTCGGTTTTTCCTTTCCCTGAGCCCTTGATCCTTTCTCACCTTCTCTATCGTGGCTAAAAGAAGATTCTCCTTGGCTCGGAGTTCGAAGTATCACCCACCTTCATCCCTGGAGGAGAGAGTGACGTCATGACACCTGTCCGTGTGCTCAGGGATTTAGGCTGAAGTAGCGGAATTTGACTTTAACAAACTCCCCATGATTTTCTGGGTTGCTGCTCATGTCTTGGGCGGTTTTGGATCAGGTATTAATTTGAAGAAGTAGCTCCTCAATCTGGAACGGAGTTACTATTGCCTCACACCGCTCATTTGTGCCATAATGGTATTGCTATCGAGGCAAAAAAAGTGTAGTGAATTTTCTTTGTAAAACGGAGTCGAGTATGCAACCTAAAACAGCATACATCTTTCCTGGTCAGGGATCTCAATATTTAGGGATGGGCCAGGAGCTATATGATCACTTTGAAATCGCCGCCTTTGTCTTTTATCGTGCCAACAGGGTGCTGGACAAGGAATTCGAAAAGATCATATTCGGTAAGATACCTGATAAGTTGGCGAACAGGGTGAAAGTACTTAGGACACATCTGGACAAACAGGTTCAGGTTGCAACCTATATCACCTCCTGGGCGGCATATTCAGCCTTTAGAGAGCGAATGAAGGACGAAAAGGTGAATCTCGAACCGGAGATTATGGCAGGGCACAGTTTCGGTGAGTACACTGCCCTTACTGCTGCTGAGGCTATCAATTACGACACGGGCTTGCAGTTGGTCAACCAACGTGAACACATTATGATCTCATGCGCCAAGGAGTTAGATGGCGGCCTAGTGGCGATTATCAACAAAAACAGGGCGATTACTCAGGAGGATGTCAGAAATATCTCCTGGTATGGTGGGAGAGAGGTTCTTTACATAGCCCTCTATAATTCATCGATTCAGAATGTGTTTGGGGGTACAAACCGGAATATCGGCGCGGCTAAGCAACTCTTGAAGGAATCGGAATTTAGGGCTTTAGATCTGCCGGTATTAGGTCCGTGGCATACGCCTCTTATGGCTGCAGGGAGCGAGCAGTTGCAGCGTTATATAGAGGAACATAAGATCACTTTCAAGGAGGCTCAAGTACCGATAGTATCTAATACCCTGACAGACGATGAAGTTGATCCAAGGGTCATCACTCACGCGGATGACATTAAGGCGGAGCTTACCAATCAGCTGAGCCATCCTGTATTATGGTCACAGACGATACGGAAGATAGTTGAGGAATATCAAATAAAAAGGGTAATAATCTTCGGTCCGGGGAAGATAACACAAAAGATAATTACTGATGAATACCCGGAAGTTACAGTATGCAGGGTGGAGGATTTGCAAACCCTGGAGGAAACGCTGGAGGAATTAAAGTACCCCGGCAGAAAGCTTGAAGGGGAACCTGAAGAAAAGCACTCAGGGGATTAGTGAAATAATCCGTTCTAAGTCGTCTGCTTTGAGGGTATTTCGCCTGATCCTATCTTCCTGTTAAAGAGTTGTTCAAGGGCAATCTCATAGTCCCGAGATCCGGGAACAAGAGATTTGTTGCGGGCCAGTTGTCGGACGACCTCTTCCTCTGTTCTCTCAAACCGTTCATTGATTTGGGTGATAATCTTCGCGATTAAGGTGTAGATTTCCAGGTCTGTTCCGTAAACGTCTATTACATGAGGGTCGTCAATGATTACTTCCAGGATGTATTGGGTGAGGTACAGGGCGTATGGATTTGGGCGAGGCACTAGCGTTCTTATTGGAGCAATAAAATACTTGAAATCAAATTCATTGCTTTTGTAAGCCTTGTTAAGCCCTTGCATCACGAGACCAGAGACTGCCTGCGGGTTTTCTGTCTCGATAATCTTATTCAGGAGTAAGGCCTGAGCAAGCTTATTGTGAATTTCCGATAATTTGAATCTAAAAAAGCGATCTCTTCTGAAGGATTCTCTTTTTTCTTTCCGTTCTAACCTGTTTATGAGCCTGTCCTGGACCCTCCCACTGTATCTGTATTTCATTTTTTGGTTACCAGTTTAACCATCTTGCGCTGTACGCTGAGAATAAAAGCTTATCAGACGCTGATTTCGCTGCCCTAAGAAGCCTCCTTTTCCTTTGTGTCAGCAGCCTTCTTAGTGTCATTCTTTCCTTCATCTTTCGATGATTTTTCGTTCTGCTCTGTCTTGGCCGTCTTATGCCCGGATGACCCTGAGACATAATCTGTAACATACCATCCTGACCCTTTCAAATGAAAGGTGTTGGCCGAAATAATCTTCTTGACCGCTCTCCCACATACTTCACACTTACTCAAGGGTGGATCTGAGAATTTCTGCCATGCCTCCGTGACATGGCCACATGTATCACATTTGTATTCATAAATCGGCATTTAGCCCCCTCCACACAGCAAACAACTGATCAAACCATACATTCGTCTACGGTCTTGTTTTCAAGCCTGTAAGAACCGAGAATATAGCCAAGATTTGATAAAGGTAATTCTTTCAAGATCTCATGGGTCGTATGATGCACAATGTTCTCTTCTTTATCTCTGGTTGCCTCCTCTTCCGTATCATATCTTATTTGGAACTTGCAAAATCTTACAATATGCACCAGTTCATGGGTTAGTACATATGCTAGGAGCGGAAGCAACCTCAACTCCTTATCTCTCTGAAGGGCCTTCAAGATCTGGTGATCCTGCACACAGATTACATAGAGTTCACGATTCTTGCGAAGCAGTTGGTCGTTTTCATCATCTCCTGGCACATACCTCTTCAGCAGGGCGAAGATATTATCTCTTATATCATCCCCAAATAGACCGGAAAGGGTCTTCACATCAAAAGGATGCTGGCTCCAGTGTGATTGCGAGAGTTTGAAGTAATTGCTGGTCGAATCTTCAGCGATGTCAAGCGCTTCTCCAAGAATATGTAACTGTTTTCTATTGAATACTTGCAGGCCCATACGTCAAGAAGAAGATAATACAAAAATTCCCTATGTCAATCCCATAGATCTGAAATGGTGGCGGTGCAGGGATTCGAACCCCGGACACTACGGATATGAGCCGTATGCTCTAACCACCTGAGCTACACCGCCATAACCGATTTATTATTGCAAAAAATTCATATTTGTCAATTAAATAATACCCCATATTGGGGTAATGCCAAACCAACCGCAGATTCCAATTTTGTGCTCGCAGTTTCGGTCTTCTGGGAAAGATATTATAGGAAATATCACGTGGATTCAACTGGTTACCTGTTGAAGATCACAGACCCCTGGTTTGCAAGCATGAATGATTGACAACGGGATGTGAATGAATTAAAGATAGAATCGTTTGCGGAGCATGATTCAACCTGATAAAGGAGTAGTCATGGAGTGTCCACATTGCCATCAAGAGATACCAGGTCTTACCTGTACTGAATGCGGAAAAACAATACCGGAGGATAGCAACTAATGTCTCTATTGCGGTGTCGAACTAGGTTCGGGTACTTCGGAGGAAGCGGATCACTCAGCAGCCGATGAGACAGGTGATTTTGACCTGGAAGATAGAGTCCCGTGCAGTGATGGTAACTGCATTGGAATCATAATAAATGGAAAATGCAATATCTGCGGAAAAAGAGCTAGTGGTAAGAAGAAAAAATAGCTGTTTCCACTGGCAGAGCAAGAGCAACGTATGTATGAACTGAAGGTTATTACGGACTTCGCTGCAGCTCATCAGCTTAGGAATTTCGGGGGCGAATGCGAGAAACTCCACGGGCACAATTGGAGGATAGAGGTTGTTCTTTCAGGAGACAGGCTCAACGAAGCCGGATTACTCGTAGACTTCAAAGACGTCAAGACAGCCGCAAACAAAATCTTGGAAGATCTTGACCATGCTTACCTTAATGAACTCCCTCAGTTCAAGGATGAGAATCCCTCTTCGGAAAACATTGCGGCTTACTTGTTTCAGCGATTAAGCAGCGAGCTCAACAATGG
>CP070657.1:1459291-1462996 GCA_020355085.1 Deltaproteobacteria bacterium | reverse complement strand
TGCTGAGTTGCTTCGTTAGGCAAAATAGTCCTAACACCTCTGAAGCGAGAAAGTGAGATTTATAATGAAGGGTTCCTAGAGAGCCATCGCAATAGCCCTGCCCATAGTGGCTATTGCGATGGCTCTCTATCAACTCCCCCCACGCATAATTCAACCCGGAGCCCTGACGGGCATATGATCACTACCCTGGGAAATAACAGGGTAAGGTCTTGGATTGTAAATAATTGCCTCTGTGCTGCAGTTTGTATATGCTGGAGGAAATCTATGCTGCCGTAAAAAATGTAACTATCTCGAATCATTGATAATTCAAGACATAGCCGCTCACGAGATTCTTCATTATTCTAGGTTTAGCATCATCCCTATCGAGCAGGTGCCCTGCTACTATTTCACAGAAAAAAGAGATCATAAGTGAGGTTTCTCACATAACTCTGTGATGAATCTCGATTATGCTCCGGTATAAATCGATTCGGTGGATACAACTTTCTTGGTTAGCTTTTGACTCGTTCGTGCAAGGATACTTACATATAATACTTGACTAATCTTCAAGACATCCCACCATGATGGCACCTAAAACCGACCCGAAAATCGCTCTATACTACAGAGGGATATTACAAAGTGGAGACTGTTTATCTTTCTCCTCCTCCATCTTTAGTTATCGCATTCTCTTTTTTCGATTATCGGATTCGGCGTATCGCAACTGTATATCCCAATTTTGTTCTGGCGCGGGATAAATTTCGAGACACAGGCAGTTCCCTTCTGCATATACCTGTTCTGAAGCCAAAAGTAGCAGCAGCATGCACTCATCTTCAGGCTTTTCAACTACCTCGTGAGGTATAAGTGTTTGGTACTGGATGCACAGCTCGTTGGTGCAGAACGTGTTGAATGCTTAGCGATCCATTTGGTAACTCACCGCTGTGTTATGGCCTTTTGATCTTCACGAAACCAGAGCTGCGAAACAGAGACCCGATTACCGCCAGGTGACCTTCTCCGTTTTATAAAATTCCTTCATTAAGGGACGCCACTTTTCCATGACCTCTCGATTCAGATCTATGGGCGGGCTTTGGCCATCGGGGATGATGGAAAAATAGTGAGAGTCCCCTATCTCCTCCTGAAACACCTGGTTTGCCCTATCTACCAGCTTTTCATCCATAAAAAGGTCAATCATGCTCCCGGCGAGCACTTTTGCTCCATGGACTTCCCCTTTGTGTGCGATCGTGGTCGCTAAGGCGACACCTGCGGGCCATTTATGAAAGGAGCATCCGGGGATGTTCGCCGGAAAATGAAGCTGTCCGGTAGGGATCCTCCATGCCACACAACCCGAATCATTGCCTGCGGTAATCTGAGTTGCTTCCGTGAGAGGCGTGATTTCTTTTTGAAGCCCTATCACAGGCAATTGGTTTTTTTTCTGAACCTCTCTGGCCAGGGTCTCTTCTTCTTCAGACCATTGAGGCATTCCTACCAATTCCATATTTCTCTGTAAGATCTCGGCCATCACCCTGTTGGCACGGTTAGGCCAGCACACTGAAACGATATTCGCTTCGTATGTACAGCCCGTCATGAGGGCAGCTCCCTCAGCGATCTTTTTCGCCTTCTCAAAGTGGGCATAGGCCAGATCCATATTCTTATCTCTAAAAAACCACCATGCCTTGGTATGGCTGGGTATGACATTGGGCTGGTCTCCTCCGTTCAGGATCACGCGATGGCTGCTTTGAGAAGGCTCCAGCTGCTGTCGCATCAACCCCCACCCGACATCCATCAGGGTGACGGCATCCAAGGCATTTTTGGCTGACCAAGGGGCGATGGCACTATGTGCGGACTTGCCATGGAATATGAATTCTACGGAGATGATCGCATACTGTAAGATCCCATAAGGCGCGGAAAACTCATCCATCACATGAGGATGAAAAATCGCATCGAGCCCATCAAAGTACCCGTCCCGCAGGAAATAGGGCCGGGGGATTCCTTGTTCTTCCGCAGGTGCAAAGTAAACCTTGATCGTTCCTTGAACGCCCTCGTGCTCCATCACGTTCTTGGCGGCAACCGCGCCTCCGATCATCACGGCCATGTTTGTATTATGTCCTTCTTCATGCCCGGGCGCACCCCCTTCAATGATCGGTTTCTCCTCTGCGACCCCTGGCACCTGTGAGCAATTTGGAAGGGCATCCCCTTCACAATGGACACCGATCACGGGTTTCCCTGCACCCCACGTGGCCATCCATGCAGGCGGAATGCCAGCGATGCCCGATTCCACCGTAAAGCCTGCTTTCCGTAAGGCATCGGCCGTATATTCCGATGTTTGGAACTCTTGCATTCCCAGTTCAGCGAAGTAGAAGACGGCATCACCGATCTTTGCGATTTCTCCGCTATTTCGATCGATAAATTGGAATGCTTCCTTCTTAAGAGATTCTTTTGTTTTGTGCTTCTCACCCATTGGTATCTCAGTTCTCGTTTCTCTTTTTGTCGCACCGCCGCTGAAAACCGTCATAGAATTCAGCGACATGGGGGGTCCCGACACAATCACATTTGCCTGCTCGATATCCTTTCCTGAAAGTGCTGGAAAAACTGTTAGGCAATTATGTACGGTTATTCAACACCCATTCGGCGATATCGCGGCGGCGAGCAAACCATACGCGCTCAAATCCCTTGGCATAGCGCAATGCCTTCTCGAATACCCCCATCAGAGCAGGCCTTCCTCCCATGTCCGAATGGAGCAACAGGTCGACCCACTTAGGGCTTCCTCTCCGACCCTCGTCATAAAGAAATTCGAAGGCCTCCCTAAATCCATCGAAATAAGCGCTGGGCGGGTTTTGGGGCATTATCCAGACGATCAGATCGTTCGTGGGAAAATTGATCCTGGGCAGGATCACGAGAGCTTTTCCGTCGATTTCCTTGACGAAAGGTACATCGTCGCTTGCATCGTCGCCGTTCCATAGAAAGCCCTCTTGAGCCATATATTCCAGTGTCTTTGAGGTGCCGACGCTGCCCGGGCTTACCCATCCAACCGGTGTCTGCCCCGTGCTTGCCTCGATCGCCTTGACTGTTGCCCGGATATCCTTAAGCTCACCTTCAAGGTCCTCTTCACTCGGATAGAAGTCGTTGGCATACCCGTGGCCTGCGGCTTCATGGCCCCGCTGGACCATCTCCTTAACGATAGTGGGGTACCTCTCCGCGGCGAGTCCCCCAACATCAAAGGTAGCCTTGATTCCATTGCGCTCGAGCACATCGAATATCCTCCAGATCCCTACCTTCGGCCCGTACTCGGCATAGGACAGAGAGAAATAATCCGGTTGTCCCGGCCCTTTCGGGTTATGCGTGTAGTGGCCGTGGAAGCGGAACGCCTCAAAGGCAATCGTAGCGGAAACGCAGATGAGGGCCTTGTCCGGCCACTCCATCGGCGGCCTCCTCCCTATTTCATTTTTCATAGATGAGCCTCCTTCTTGTTGTATTATGATTTTCTCCCACCCTATTCTTCCCCTCCGCTTAGGGGCAAGAAATAGCGGCCAGCAAGGTTACCACCGTCCACCAACAATGTCTCCCCAGTAATATACTCGCTTTCATCCACTGCCAAAAAGAGAAAGACTCGAGCAATCTCCACTGGCCTTGCTATTCGGCCCCATGGAATCGCCTTTATGAGTGTCTCATTGTGCTCCTCGGGGGTAGCAGCCAATGCTCCTGTGTCAGTCAGGCCAGGTGCGACTGCATTCA
>CP070657.1:1456014-1459191 GCA_020355085.1 Deltaproteobacteria bacterium | reverse complement strand
TAATCGTACGGCAACAATGCAAATTTTTCCTTGAAGCCGGGAGAGATTAAGTCTATATAAGAATCTTTCATTCCAGAAACCGATGCGTGTGGAGGGTATTATGTTGCGAATTGGCTTTGTCGGGTGGCGAGGCATGGTTGGTTCCGTTCTCCTGAGCCGGATGCAAGAAGAGCGGGACTTTAAGGGATTTGAGCCGGTCTTTTTTACGACCTCTAACATCGGAGGGAAAGGCCCCGGGGTTGGACTTGACATTCCTCCATTGGCGGACGCCTATGACATCGAGCTTCTTTGTTCAATGGATATTGTCCTTACCTGTCAGGGCGGCGATTATACGAAAAAGGTATACCCTGAAGTGCGGAAACGGGGGTGGACCGGCTATTGGATCGATTCGTCCTCTGCCCTCCGGATGGATGATGAGAGCATTATCGTGCTGGATCCTGTCAACCGGCCCGTGATCGACTTTGGCCTGAAGTCTGGAATCAAACTCTATGTAGGTGGTAACTGCACGGTGACTCTTATGCTCATGGCCCTCTCAGGCCTTTTCTCCGCCGGTCATATCGAGTGGATCTCTACCATGACCTACCAGGCTGCATCAGGGGCAGGTGCCAAACACATGAAAGAGCTTATCATGCAGATGGCAGTTCTGGGAAAAGCTTCCCAGCAACTCCTGGATGACCCGGGGTCCACCGCCATTGCCATAGATGAGGTTGTCACGGCGAAGCTAAGAAGCACGGGCTTCCCCGTTGAGAACTTCCTGGCCCCACTCGCCGGGAGTTTGATTCCATGGATCGACTCACCAATGGAATCGGGGCAGACCAGGGAAGAATGGAAAGGCTCTGTGGAGACCAACAAGATCCTGCAGACAGGCAAAATGATCCCCGTAGATGGTGTGTGCGTTCGCGTGGGCGCCATGCGATGCCATAGCCAGGGTTTGACCATCAAGCTAAGAAGAGATCTCCCGCTCGATGAGCTGTCTGATCTCATTCAATCCGGCAACGATTGGGTCAGATTGGTACCCAATGATAGAGACTCCACCCTTCAATCCTTGACACCTGCAGCGGTAAACGGCACGCTGACCGTGCCCATAGGCAGATTGCGAAAGATGCTGATGGGGCCCGAATATGTGGCTGCATTCACTGTTGGTGATCAGCTTCTCTGGGGTGCTGCAGAACCATTGCGGAGAATACTGAGGATAATCATCGAGCATCTCTCATAGGGGGTACGGAGCGGTGAAGCCTATTTTAGGTCCTGCAAACCGGCTTACCGAATCACCTCTTCCGCTTTGAGAGTATGTATTTCCCCCTCCGAATAACCGATCCGTCGCATGATCAGATCGGTATGCTCTCCTAGTGCCGGCGCCTTGGTTTGTGTTCCGGCCCGTGCGGCACTGAAGTGCACCGGATAGCCGGGGATCTTCAACGGGCCGTAGGTGGGGTGTTCGAAATCCACCACATAGTTGTTGATCAGAGCCTGAGGATCTTTAAACACCTCTCGTAAATCCTGCACCGCGCAGAACATGAGCCCTTTCGCCCCTAGAATCTCTAACCATTCATCCCGCCTTTTGGTTGCGAAAACCCCATCGAAAAGCTCGATCAGCTCCCGACAGTTTCCCCTACGGCCAGCATCGTCTTTAAACCGTGGGTCCTTTAATAGAGCGCTCTGCCCTGTAGCCTCACAGAATCCGGGCCAGTATTTCTTCTCGGGATGGTGCGCCCCTATGAGCCACTTCCCATCTTTACAACAGAAACGATTGCGCAAAGGAGAGTTCTGAAAGCGGTCCCAGTCTGCAGTAGGGTCAATCGATAGGCTTCCGATCGCCATCATGTTAATATACATCAGCCACAATCCTGTACTAAAGAGAGACAGATGCACCTCTTGGCCAATACCGCGCCGCTCCCTAAAAAATAGCGCCGTCAGTATCGCATGGCTTGCGGCAATGGCCGTAGCCTGATCCAAAACAGCAAGGTTCACAAGCATTGGCTCCTTTACCCCAGTTGCAAACATCATCCCTGATCGAGCCTGCCCCATGGGATCATAAGCCCCTTGATCACTCACAGGGCCTTCTGGACCATAGCCGGATACGTTTGCATGGATGATCTTTGGATTGATTTTGGCCAGGCTTGCATAGTCGATGCCCAGCTTCAACTTGGTGCTCTTCCGCAAGTTTGTCACAAAAACGTCTGCCTCCTTGACGAGCTGAAAGAGGATTTCCCGTCCTTTCTTTTTCTTAATGTCGAGCCAAATCGCCTTTTTGTTCCGGTTTGAGCTTTGGAATACCACGCTCTCCCCGTTAGGCATTGAAAGATCCATACCTCCAACGTCATTCCAATGACGCTCCGGGTCTCCCATTCCATTTTCTATCTTAATCACCTCCGCCCCTAAATCGCCGAGAATAGCGCTGGTGCCCGGGCCTGCATGAAAAACCGCATACTCCACCACACATATACCCTCAAGGGGCATTGGTTTTGCCTCCGTCCTTTTCACATGATCCGTCATGAATACTCTCTCCTCTCTGCTACTCAATTCTCAGCCTCTCCTCAGCGGAAATAACAATATCAGTTGTGTCTCTTGCGCCTCGATACTAAGGCAACAAACCGCAGACTGACGCAGACCACCGCTCACCTCAAACCTATATTCTATTGTCTATAACAAGCTTGCGCATGACGTCCTATGTCAGCGGTTGCATTTTATCTAAGACTGGGCTGGAAAAAGTATTTGCCATAGCACCACAAAAAAGGCAAACCATTTACCCCTAAACAAATCTTTTTCCATACGCTCGAACTTAACCTGTTCCAGCAATATTGCCATACTGCATTGACCCGGTGCTACCATCATTGCCACTGCCTATGTAAGTGCATTTGTATTTCTCATAGAATGGGGTGAGTGTAACTTGTCTTTTTCATCTTATTAGCCTAAGCTGCCATAAGATTTGAACGAGAGGAGGTAGTCGTGGAGAATAGATATTTGACGCAAATAAAAGATTACAATTTTCGGCAGGCATGGGCGGTGCCGGGAAAAGCCGCTCTGCTCGTCATTGATATGCAATTCTACTTTAAACCCGTAGCACAACCTATTGTAGATAATGTTATTTCCCTTATCGAATGCTTTAGGAAAAATGACGGAAGAATCTTGTTTACGCGACACGGTCACCGCGACCCCAAGACAGACGGAGGCATG
>CP070657.1:1450682-1455914 GCA_020355085.1 Deltaproteobacteria bacterium | reverse complement strand
GCTTTTCGAAAGATTATCCAGAATCTTTTTTTTTCAGGTCAAGGCAAGCGGGTAGACTCAAAGGTTTCGATGAATAACCTCATAATAACTTGTTACTTTGATAACAGCTCTCTTAATCGAGGTGTTTCCTTCGGAAATCGCTTCATTTGATAGTCCCATGTGGCGTTGTAGGCGGTATCAAGAAACCATTTGGCTATATCCGGCGCAAGTTTATAAAACTCTACCCCAGCCGTTTCAGCCTTCTTACGCGCGAGAGCCCTATCCTTGGCATCTAAAGCGATAAAGTCCTTTTCCGCCTGAATCTGACACTCCATTATCAGCTCTTTCAAATTCTCAGGAAGTTTGTTCCAGCTATCCCTGTTCATGAAGACTGCGACAGTAGACTGCCAGTACGGATGGTCGACGCAGTACTTGGTTACTTCGTGAATACCCATAGAGACATAAGTCGTCTCCGGGACGCCAGCAATCCCATCGGACACACCTCGTTCCATGGCTTGAAAGTACTCTCTCATACCAATACTAACATGAACAGCTCCCCATCCTACCACGGCAGCCCTAGAGCCGGTTGCACTCCCTATCCGGATCTTTTTGAAATCCTCGGGTTTCTCAACCTTCTTGTTCAGCCACAAATAAAAATAGTCCTCCTTTGAAAACGTTCCTCGCCCCAGATAGAATAAACCGCCTGCCTTATGGAGATCGTTGAGGTAATCATAACCTCCCCCTGGCTTCCGCTCTTCTTCTAGGGTTAGCTGTGTAAGTGCAGCCCCCCCAATTCCAGGCGCTATCGGCTCATAAAAGCCAACAGGAGCCACGCCAATGTCGACCACACCCTTCTGTACCGCTTTGCCCAGGTCAAAGGGTGGGATAGTCTCCGGTCCGCCACGGTACTTGATAACAAGCTCGCCCTTGGCGCGTTCGTTGACTTTGTCAAGAAATAGCTTTTGAACGCCTGAGGCTGGCGGCCTTGTATTGGGTACAAATCCTGCCCAATTAAGCTCTATTGGGCCAGCACAAACTACCTTGGATGGTACCATTCCTGCCAGAAGCACGAACGCGACAAAACCCAATACCAGTAACAAAGTCTGTCTTTTCATCTGAAACCTCCTCTAAAGATTTTGGTTTACTGTTGCTTAGACCTATTTTATTCGTATCATATCAATCACGGCCATTCAAGATCTTTGGTCTTCACCCTTCCGTCTGATCTGAGCGAAACATGTGGCATAGTTTTTCACTGCTGAACACAGACGTTCCAATGTTATCAGAAACGTACGTTAGGAGAATGTGGTAAAACAGATAAGATACGTTTCCGTCCTGACCCGAAAATCGACCAATCGTAAAGGGAAAATGATTCGACATCTATATCCCTGAAGATTTATGCCACATTGAAGCCAGGGCACGTCTCACCAAGGCCGTTGCAAGATCAATCTTATAGCGGTTTTGTGGGAGCGGGTGAGCCTCGGCTATGGATGCCGCTGCGGCCTGTGATATAAGTTTCTCAGTAAACTTCCTTCCCCTGAGTATTTCCACGGCCCTGAAAGCCATATAAGGGAAGGGAGCTATACCGCCCAGCACAATTCGGATTTCCTCGCAGATCACATCTGTTATCCGTGCAACCGTGGCTACACTCGCGAGTGCGAAATCTGAAGCATGCCGTATCCGATGTTTCAAGAAGCACTGATATGTCTTCCCTTTCTGATTAGGAACGTGAACCCCAGTCAGGAATTCACCGGGCTTGAGAACGGTCTCGGTGCCATCATTTGCCGGAGTGAAAAAGTCCTGCAAGGTCAGCGTCTTTTCCCCTTCGGAACTGGCTATGACCACCTCAGCTTCCAATGCAGCAAGGGCCGGGGCTAAGTCGGAAGGATGTGCCATCACGCATCTGCCATTCTTCATGATCGAGTGATAGTATCGGTGCTCCCCTCCTACAGCATAGCACTTGTCGCCCCCTTTCTTATAGCAGAGAAAATATGGGTGTCTGAAGTACATGCACCGCGGCCTCTGACAGATGTTGCCTCCCATAGTACCCATATTCCTAATCTGAGTTGTACCCACGTGCCCGGCTGCCTGGGACAAGACAGTGAACTTTTGCCTTATGACATCAGAGGTTTGTAAACGATTGAGCTTTACCGCAGCACCGATCCTTAAGCCTGTATGCTCATCATAGGTGATCTGGTTTAGCTCAGGGATATTCTTGATGTTGACGAGAACCTCTGGAATCTGAAGCTCAGGGCCCTCTACCCTGTCCTTCATGAGGCTCAACAGGTCTGTGCCGCCGGCGATCACTCTTGTCCTCCCTTCATACTTCTTGAGACAAGCGAGGGCATCCCTTACGGTTCCTACATCAAGCAGTTCAAAACTCGGTAATTCATAGAGCAGCACCTCAATCACCTCTTTTCCTTTTCACGAATCGCGTTGACGATCTTGTCGGGGGTCATGGGGAGGGCATTAAGCCAAACACCTACGGCGTTACATATGGCATTTCTTATGGCCGCCGGAGTGGGCGCGTTTGAGCATTCCCCCCCGCCTTTTGCGGAATAGGCGAAGTATGGGTCTTCATCTTCCACGATAAAGGGCTTTATGGGGGGCATATCAAGCGAGGTCGGCATTCGGTACTGATGATAGTTGCTGTTTAACATCTTTCCGGTCTTGGGATCGAAAATGCCCTCTTCCGATAGTGCATAGCCAACGCCAAATTCTATGCCGCCATAGATTTGAGAGATGCAGAGCTTCGGGTTTATAGCCCTTCCATAATCCTGGCTTGCGGCCACTCTTAGGATATTTACTGCACCAGTATCAACGTCCACCTCAACCTCAACGGCTTGCGCACCAAACGTTGCAAACCGGGGATTGTCGCTAGGGGTAGGAGCCCTGCTTCCGCTCCCCTTGATTGGTCTGTTGGGGGGTATTTTCCCGCATACGGTTCTAAAGGAAATAGATTTAGATGGATCTGACTTCACGTATATTTCGCCATACTTGGATTGAAGCTCTTCAGGCTTCACGCCTAATATCGGGGCAGCTATTGCAAAGAGCTCTTGTCTCGCCTCAGCGGCAGCCTGCAAAACAGCCGGTCCCACCTCAGGAGTGGCCCGTGATGCGTGACACGAGGGGGCATATCTCGTATCCTTTGTATCTCCTCCCATCACAGTTATGTCGTCTACATTTACTCCCAGCTCCTCTGCGACGATCATGGGGAAGATGGTTAGTTGTCCAGCTCCTATGTCAACAACGCCAATGAATAAACTGATTGTGCCGTCATGCTTGATGACGACATCAGCCTCTGCAGTGTATGGTGGCAAACCGACCCCTTGACCCACTACGAAAGTCGCCATGCCAATCCCTCGTTTAAGCCTGCTTCGGTTATCCTGTTTCAAGCTCTTTCTCCGGTTCCATCCGATTCCATGTGCGACGAGGTTCATACACTCATCGAGTTTCTTACTCGAGTACGGGATCTTAGTCTCTTGCCCACTCGTAATGGAGAGGGGCTCGAATTGTCCGCCCGAGACCTCATGACTATCACTCCCATATGCGGCGTAGTTCTTAAACCTGAATTCCAGTGGATCAATGCCTAACTCTTGGGCTATTCTGTCAATATGCGATTCCAGGGCAAATATAGCGGTCATGTTGTATGGTCCTCGTTGAGGCCCGATGATTTGCAAATTGGTATATACACCTATTTGCTCAAGATATGCATTAGGGCACTTATAGAGGTTTGAGGTGTGCCATATGATCTGTCTGGGATAGTAATTGGCCATCCCTGCAGCAACGCCCACGTTCACGATTGCCCTTTGATAGACGGCTGTAAGGGTTCCATCCTTCTTGGCCCCCATTCTGAGGTACATCTTGCAGTGCGGCCGGTGTGGATGATTTACTAGGTCTTCTCCCTTGGTCCGCTCCATCTTCACAGGCCTTCCCGTGATCATGGAAAGCTTCGCTGCGTAGAAAGAGATCCTTTGAGATGAGGCCTTTGATCCGAAACCACCACCCAGATACCTAACGATGACCCTGACATTGTCTCGATCGAGGCCCAGCGAATCGGCGAGAACTCGCTTGGAATTCCATACCCCCTGCACAGAATCCCAGACGGTGAGATTTTTGCCGTCCCAATCCGCTATGCACACGCGAGTCTGAATCATCCCGTGATATTGAGCCTGGGTGGTATAGGTGTCTTCTATGATAACATCTGCCTCTTCAAACCCTTTTTTCACATCGCCACGCTCAATCACGAATGGTTTCCTATCATAGATATCGCGTCCGGGGTATTCCTCATCGGCTATGCAGGGGGGAGGCGGGCTCTTCAAGGTTTCCTCTGCGTCGAGCATGGGCGTGAGAACCTCATATTCCACGTCTATGAGTTCCACGGCCCTTCGCGCGATGCTGATGTCTTCTGCCGCTACTGCCGCGACTTCCTGTCCCTCATAGGTGATACACTCGGGAAAGGCGATCTGGGGTATCAGATACCATTTTGTACGCCAGCCCTTGGTGTTTTCTTTGGTCAGTATAGCCTTTACTCCTGGTAATACCTCTGCCTTGCTCGTGTCGATCTTCACGATCCTGGCGCGGGGATAGGGGCAACGAAGAATCTTGCCGTAGAGCATGTTGGGCAGTTTGATGTCTCCCGTGTATTTTGCACGCCCCGTAACCTTTTCGACACCGTCTCTGCGATTCAGGGGCTTGCCCACAACGGTGAATTCCCTGTCGAGTGGAGGAGGTACCGTGCCCTTGACCAGCAGCTTGCCTTCTGCCATCACTTAACCCTTTCCTTTTGATCCAGTTTCTCGGACGCGGCTATCGTCGCCTCTATTATGTTCGGATAGGAACCACATCGGCACAGGTTGCCGTCAATGGTATTTCTGACATCATCTTCAGTCGGGCGGGGGTTTCTGTCTAGAAGGGCTTTAACTGACAATATCATCCCTGGGGTGCAGTACCCACACTGCAGGGCATCGTGCTCGATGAAGGCCTCTTGGAGCGGGTGAAGGTTCCCCTCGCCCCCCAGCCCCTCGATTGTCAGCACTTCCTTGCCTGCTGCATCAACTGCCAACATGGTGCACGAATAGACGGGATTTCCATTGAGCAGCACGGTGCAGGCCCCACATTCCGCCCGGTTGCAGCCGACCTTGACCCCGGTCAAATCCAACTCTTCTCTAAGGAACTCAGCCAAGGTCATTCGGCAATCGACGTCGCTTTCGACTCGTGTTCCATTAACGGTGAGGGTGAAGTGGCGTTTACAGT
>CP070657.1:1446747-1450582 GCA_020355085.1 Deltaproteobacteria bacterium | reverse complement strand
CACATAAAGTGAAGTGGGTGTCACCTCAATGGCAGTACGCCCGCCTCTATCAGCAACTTCTGGGGGCATAACAGCATGGGCTTCTTCGGTGTCAAGAAAAGACATCCATATCCCTGGGAACAACGTAGTTTGCGAGCTCAAGCAATAATCGATTATATTTTCTGTGTAAGAAAGGCCACCAATGTGCTATAGATTCCCCGTGGCGTTTCAGGGAAATCCCTCGGTTGCCCTTCAATAGTACCCCAAAAATCGGAGACCATGAAGTAAAAGATACCATGCCCGCGAGACTCGAAATTCGATTAAGGCCCGAGCTCGATGATGCGGAGGGGATGAGTGTTAGCCGCAAGGCCTCCGCTTACTTTGGGATTTCGGTCTGTGACGCCAGAGTCATCAGGGTGCTGACCATCGACGCTGATCTGGATGCCGATCAGTTAGAGCAAATCAGGGTTGACATATTTACTAATCCTGTTACGGAAGTGTCTTCTTTCTCACCCCTGGCAGATGGATTTGACTGGATCATCTGGGTAGGCCTGAGGCCGGGGGTAAGAGATCCGGAAGGAAGCACCGCAGTTGAAGCCATCGAGGATTTGTTGGGCGTGAAATTCAAACACGGCGAAGCGGTCTACACATCTAGTATGTATGAGATGAGGGGGGAGCTCAGTAAAGATGAGGTTGAAATCGTTGCCCGGGAGATACTGGCGAATGATATCATCCAGCAATGGAGCGTATTCAAAAGGGACGAGTGGGATGAGCGAGAAGGGATAGGCATTCACATTCCCAGGGTTTCCCTCGATAATGTGCCCCACGTCGGTACGTTTTCCATAGAGAGCGATGCTGAACTCATGAGGCTTTCAAAGGAGAGGAACCTGGCGCTTCAGGAACAGGATATACCGATAATAAGAGAGTATTTCTTACGAGATGATGTACTGTTGGAGAGAAGGGCTGTTGGCCTGGATCTCCCCACCGATGTTGAACTCGAGTACATATCCCAGGCACGAAGCGATCACTGCAACCACAATACCTTCAGGGGCCTCTTTAGATACCGTGATATGGCAACCAATCATCAGGAGACCCTTGACAACCCCTTCAAGGCATGTATTGAGGGCCCTACCCTTCTGATAAAGGAGAGGAAAGACTGGGTTATTTCCGTGCTGTGGGACAATGCCGGGGTGGGGAGATTTGATGAAAACCACTACTACGTGATTACGGGTGAGACCCACAATAGCCCGTCGAATATGGAGGCTTACGGCGGATCCCTTACCGGAATCGTGGGAATCTACCGAGACCCCCTGGGCACGGGAAAGGGGTCAAAGCTCGTCCTGGGAACCTACGGGTACTGCGTCGGCCCCCGGGACTATGCCGGTGAACTCAAACCCCATCTTCATCCTCGACGGCTGCTCGACGGTGTAATCGAAGGGGTCAAGGACGGCGGAAATAAGAGCGGTATCCCCACGCCATTCGGGCAGGTCGTGTTCGACGAATCCTATATGGGGAAATGCCTGGTCTTTGTAACTGCCCTCGGTATTATGCCGACTAAGGTTGACGGAAGATCCTCCCACCTGAAAGAAACCCATCCAGGGGATCTGATCGTCATGTGTGGCGGCAGGGTCGGGAAGGACGGCATCCATGGGGTTACTGCTGCATCAGAGACGTATAGCGACACCACGCCGGCAGGTCACGTTCAGATAGGAGACCCCTACACGCAAAAGAAGATGCACGATTTTCTGCTCGAGGCCAGGGATGAGGGATTGATAGAATTCATTACCGACAACGGCGGCGGCGGCCTGTCCTCGTCGATAGGGGAGTCGGCCCGGTGGAGCAATGGGTGTCTGGTAGATCTGGCGAAGGTGCCGCTCAAATACGAGGGGTTAGACCCGTGGGAGATATGGGTTAGCGAATCCCAGGAGAGGATGACGGTGGCAGTACGGCCTGAAAATGCCAGCCGGTTTCTTGAGCTCTCCGGCCAACATGCGGTGGAAAGCACCGTCATCGGCGAGTATACCGATTCGGGATACTTGCATCTTACCTATAATGGCAAGACCTGCGCCTACGTTCGCATGGATCTGCTGAAGTCGGGATTTCCCCAGTGGGAGTTTGACGCCGAGTGGATTCCACCGGCATCCCGGGGACTCGAAGAGCCTGAACTGCCCGAACCGGAGGACCACGGCTCGCTCCTCAAAGCCCTGTTGAGGCGACCGAACATTTGCGCCAAGACCTGGGTTCAAAGGCAGTATGATCATGAGGTTCAGGGCGGGAGCACCATAAAACCCCTGGTTGGCAGAGATCACGACATGGTGAGCGATGCAGCGGTTGTCCGGCCGATTCTTGATTCCCGGCGAGGGATTGCCATTACCCAGGCGATCAACCCGTTTTACTCCCTCATTGATACCTATCACATGACGGGCGTTACTATCGATGAGGCAGTCAGGCGACTCGTGTCCGTAGGCGGCGATCCGGATGAGCTGGGAGGAGTGGATAATTTCTGCTGGCCCACCATCATTTATGATCCGGTGGGCAATCCCGACGGAAAGTATAAGGCAGCCCAGCTGGTGCGGGCCTGTAAGGCGCTCAGGGACTACACGCTTGCCTTTCAGATCCCGTTGCTTTCCGGCAAAGACAGCATGTATACCGACGGTGAACTGAAAGGGCCGTCCGGAATGAGCAAAAAGGTATCGGGTCTTCCCACCCTCCAGTTTACCGCCACTGCACTAATAAAGGATATCGGTACATGCGTGACCATGGAGTTTAAGGTGCCCGGCGATCTGATATACGTATTGGGAAAAACCAGGGACGAGCTTGGGGCAAGCGAATATTATGCAATGATGAACTGTACAGGGATTAACCTCCCCCAGGTCGATGCCGAAGCGGCAATGCCTCTCTATCGTGCCCTGTATCGAGCCATCCAGGATGGCCTGGTTGCCTCGTGCCACGCACTTGGGAGGGGCGGCCTTGGGGTGCACCTCGGCATGTGCGCCATGGGCGGTAATCTGGGAGCGAGCATAGATCTCGGCTGTGTCCCCGCGGATCAAGCACCCTCGAATGCAAAGGTGCTGTATTCCGAGTCAGCCGGTAGGTTCATCGTCACCGTAGATCCGAAGAAAAAGGAGGCCTTTGAGGCTAGGATGGGAGGCCTTGACTATGCCTGTATCGGAACGGTAAGAGATGATGACTTCTTTGCAGTATTAGGTGTAGAGGGTGGGGAAATTATCAAAGAGAAGATCGCTGATCTGAGAAGTGCCTGGAAGGAACCGTTTGGAGATCTCGTATGAAGGATGTGAAAGCCATTATCCTCACCGGATACGGGCTCAACTGTGACTATGAGACGTATTTCTCTTTGAAAGCGGCGGGGGCCGTTCCCGAGAAGGTCCACATTAACCAGGTTATATCGGGCGGAAAAGAAGGCTCCACGGTGAGCCTTGATGACTATCATATTCTGGTGCTTGGCGGAGGCTTCAGCTGGGCGGATGATCACGGTGCCGGTGTCGTCATGGCAGCAAAGCTGCGATACAATATCGGCGAGGAGATCGAGGCTTTCATCGAGAGAGGCAAACTCATCCTGGGGATTTGCAACGGTTTCCAGGCGCTGGTGAATCTGGGGCTCCTGCCGGGATTTGACGGCGACTACCGATCCAGAAGGGTTGCCCTGACCTATAACGATTCAGGCAATTTCGTCGATACCTGGGTTAAACTCAAGATCAAGGAGAATACGGTTTGTGCCTTTACCAAAGGCATTTCCACCCTCGAGCTGCCGGTCAGACACGGTGAAGGCAAGTTCTATGCCGAATCGGGGACCATTGAGCGGTTGGTTGAAGCTAACCAGGTGGTAGCGCGCTAT
>CP070657.1:1441916-1446647 GCA_020355085.1 Deltaproteobacteria bacterium | reverse complement strand
GGATATCTTTTTTTGCACCGAACTGGGCAGGCGCTTTGAGCCTGCTCTTTCCCGATGATCCAGGCGGGCGTCTGCTCTCACCTTAGCACTATAGATTTAAAGACGTGAGAGTCACCTTCAAAGCAGCACGCCCGCCTCCATTTGCAGCATATGCGAGCATAACAGCATGGGCTTCTTCGGTGTCAAAAAAAGACATCCATATCCCTCGGCACAGCGTAGTCACGGAGTTAATGCAATAATTGAACTCCGAAAATATCAAGATTTGATTGTCCTAAGATGATGGAGAATTGTTGATGGTCTTTAAAGTTAAATGGTGCGGTTTTGATTTTGGCCAATGCATAATGCATCCGGGGGGGCTGAGAAATCCCCTCGTGTTTGGGGATATCTGCAAAGAATTGGGAAAGCCTGAGCTCATCCCTGACAAGATGAGGAAGTATAGGATATTGAAGGAAAAATACGGCACCTATGGCAGGATCAAGGAGGGTCACCGGGACGAAATTCATAGCTATGTGCTGGATAATGATCCGGAAGCAATAGAGCTTTTCAGCGAGCAGGAGCAAGAACGCCTTGCGATTGCTGAGGGCCTGGTAGATGCCCTTGAGTACCTTAAATCCCAAGGGATTGAGCTCCAGGTTATCTCGGAGATGAAAAAAACCTTGGGGCCGGTGGGCACTGATCTCGTTTCCAAGTTTCTGAAGAGGAAGGGTCTCCTCAAGTACTTCAAAGAACTCATCACCCCTCAGGGCAAAATTGACCTGCAACATGACACCCTCGATCCTCGGTACAAAGGGCGTACCAAGAAGGATGGCAGCCTTTACGATGTCCTGGTTCAGGAACTCAAAGAACAGGGCATTGCACCTCAGGAAGCGTTAATGGTGGGGGATAAACCGGAGACCGACATTGACCCCGCACATGATCGAGGCTTCAAGACCATTCAGTATACCGGTTATTATGACTTCGGAAATTCCAAAGCTGATGTGGTCATCAATTCCTTTGAAGATCTTAAGAAGATTGTGAAGGGGAGGTAGAGACCATGCCCAGGCCAAGGCCACAGGAGATAACGGTAAAATTCGATGACGGATCAATGGCTAGAGCGCCTTTTGAATCCTTACCGGACTCGCTTCAATTTGAGATCATGAGACAGCCCTTTGCATGCAAGGCGAGCCCGAATCCCGAGGAGGAAAAGTTCGTTCTGCTCGAATGGGATGACGGCTGGAGGGAAGTAATTGAGGTGGGTCCCGATTGCACAGACATCAATCGGTTTTATGTAATCAGCCGAGTGGAGCACGTCGGTCGCCTCTCAATCAACAAGCAAAATGGCTATCCCGAATTGATTGAGGTTGTGAGAAGGCCTCTTGATTTGAAGAGAATAGCCTTTAAGGATACATTTGAACTTACCTTAGAGAGATCGGATAGGGAAGGCCACAAAACAGATCACTTCTTTTCTCTGGAGAAAAAAGGGAAAGGTTTCTCGGAAATTATTACGCTCTTTAAGCAGGTCGTGAACAAGGAGGGTATCGATCTCAAAGAGTTAAGCTCCAAGGAGCCTTCGGAAGTTTCAAAACAATATGAGAAGATCGGACGAAAGATGGGTCTGAAAGCCGGCTGGCGACAGCAGGATGTGGTGGATTTCATTGCGTATCTAGTCAAGTCAGTGGCTTAACATGTGTGCCGAAGCAGAGATGACGTATTGGTTAAAATCCATTATATCCTATTCATCTTATCCTAAATAGTTTTTATGGAATCTAGTAATACATAACCATAATTTATATAAACCATAACAAAAAACAACTTGACATGATTCTCATAGGGGAAGATAGTTACGTATATCTTGGGTCAGCGTGATTACAGTTCTTATTCATCACCTCCAATCCTGGCCAATTCATGGTGTCTCATATCAGAATCTTATTCTGTATCGACAGTTGCAGCTCATCTTATCTTCCTACATCCGTTACGCATTTTTGTTTATTAGCCTTTAAATCGTTTCTGGCTGGTTCAGTGATTTCATAATCAACCTTTGCCAAAAAGGAGGGACAGAAATGGCGGAAAAAAAAGCAGGAAGGTTTCCGGATCCTCACGAGTTTCAGGTTCCACCCGAGCTTGAGGGGTGGGAGGAGATGTACCCATCTCACTACCTGTTTTCCAAGGATAGGGAGAAATGGGAAAAGAGCCAATTCTGGTATCAGGACAAGATACATGATCCAGAGCCCATGCCGCCACTGGATCTGATTTTTCATGAGGCATGGCAGATATCATTGGCCCAATACACTACCAGGGTATTCTGCATCCCGCCGGCCCAGGGAATCGCCCAGAGAATGGTTGGATGTTACATGTACATCTGCGCCATTAACCCCCCACCGGAGGAAGTCATCGGCGAGAAGGCCGGGCTATTTGAGAAGCGGGCGTTCTATGTGTTTGGGCACTATGATGAATTATGGGACAAGTGGATCACCAAATTTCGGGCACTGGGAGAAGAGATGGCCGCGGTCGAGATTCCTCAGGAACTTCCAAAATTCGTTCCTGAAGAGCAGGTTATACCCGCGCCTACAGGCAGTTATGTCTCTCATGATCTGAAAGAGGCCTTCGACAGGCTGGTCAACATGATGTTCAAGGGGTGGCAGTATCATTTCGAGATGCTCAATTTGACCTATCTTGCCTACCTCATGTTTGCCGATGTAGCCAGAAAGCTCTTTCCGGGTATCAGTGAGAGCGCCATCGGCAAGATGGTAGCCGGGGCCTATGTATCAATGTTCCGTCCCGAGGAAGAGCTCTGCCGACTTTCAAGGTTGGCGACATCCTCTCGCGGTATCGCAGATATCCTCAAGAGTGGGATGTCAGTCAGTCAGAAGGATGCTGAGCTTAAAAAGACCCCGGACGGAAGGCAATGGCTCGAGGAGTATGAAAAGGCCAAAGACCCGTGGTTCTACGTATCATGCGGCAGCGGCTGGTTCCATTATGAGGGGAGCTGGCTCAACAAACCCGATATTCCATATAGTTATATCCAAAGCTACGTAGAACGGATTGAAAAGGGAGAGACAATCGAGCGGTCTCTGGACAAAATAGAAAAGGAAAGGGACGAAATCGTTGCCCAATACCGTGATCTCATAAAGACCGACGAAGACAGAAAGGCATTTGATGACGCATACAAAACCGTAAGGACCATTTATGTGTTTGCTGAGGATCACCTCTTTTGGGTTGAGCACTGGTTCCATACCATTTGGTTTGACAAGATAAGGGACCTTGGAAAGCTTCTGGTCAATGCCGGAATGCTCAATGAGGCAGATGACATATTTATGTTTAACCGTTACGAGGTTCCTCAGATCCTTACGGAGGTGGCCACCGCCTGGGCATTGGGCGTGGATGTACCCTTAAGGAGCGACTACTATAAGGCCAAGGCTGATAAGCGGAAGAAGATCCTGGAGGCAGCCAGGAAGTGGAGCCCGGTGCCGGCTCTAGGGATCCCACCCGAAGAAGTGGCAGAACCATTTACCGTCATGTTGTGGGGGATCACTACCGACAAAGTGCAGGAATGGCTTAAAGGTGCCGAAGCACCTGCTGGCGAGGAAGTCTCGGAACTCAAGGGCTTCGCGTCTTCAGCAGGCGTTGTGGAAGGCAAGGCGCGGGTGCTCAAGCTCCTCGGGGAGATTACGGACCTTCAACCAGGAGAGATTTTGGTCTGCCCTTGCACCAACCCGTCGTGGGCGCCTGTGTTCGGGAAGATTGGCGCTGCGGTTACGGACATCGGTGGACTCACCTGCCACGCCGCTATCGTGTCCAGGGAATATGGTCTGCCGTCCGTTACGGGCACCGGCTTCGCCACATCGGTCATAAAAACCGGGGATACCGTCCGGGTCGATGGCGATACGGGTGTGGTCAGCATTGTGAAAAGGGCTGCCTAAATAGCCGCAAGGAGCCTAGCTCGGAAGACATTCAAAATCTTCAAACGAATGCCCGCTATGACCCCGCTCCCATTAGCCAATGGCTGAAAGGGGGCGGGGAATGGAAAGGCGCTGATCGAGATGGACTATGTCCTGGTCCTGAATTTTGATGCCGTGAACAAGGATTCACTCCCACTTGTTGGGGGCAAGAATGCCAGCTTGGGAGAGATGATCAAGGCGGGAATAAGAGTTCCACCCGGTTTTGCCGTCACAACCGATGCCTACCTGTATTTCATAACCGAAACCGGAATCAAAGATCGGATTTACGGAATCCTCTCTGACCTAAACGTGGAACAGATGGATGCCCTCAACAATGCCAGTTCAGAAGTACAACAATTGATCAAGAATGCCTCGATGCCGGATGAAGTTGGGAAAGCCATACGAGAGAGCTACTCACAACTAGGCAAGGAATGCTCTGTCAAAGCTGTGCCAGTGGCCGTGCGATCCAGCGCTACTGCCGAAGACCTGCCAACAGCGAGCTTCGCCGGACAGCAGGAAACCTACCTCTGGATTGAGGGAATAGGCAGGGTCCTTGAAAATGTCCAGAACTGTTGGGCCAGTCTGTTTACCCCTCGGGCCATCAGTTACAGGGTAAAAAATGACTTTGCCCATGACAAGGTGCTTATAAGCGTCGGGGTTCAAAAGATGGTCAACTCTAGGGCGGCGGGTGTTATGTTTACCCTTAACCCCACAAACGGAGACCCGTCCAAGGTGGTTTTAGAAGGGAGCTGGGGATTGGGGGAGACGGTGGTATCCGGTTCCGTAAACCCCGACAAGTTTGTCGTGGATAAGG
>CP070657.1:1436871-1441816 GCA_020355085.1 Deltaproteobacteria bacterium | reverse complement strand
CCGCAGATTGACCAAGATTGTCAGTGATTTTAGGTGGAAAGTCTGTAAGAATGAGCAACCCCAGATTTAGAGCCGAGGTTCTATGTGAATTCCACTGCCGAGATACCTTCATTGATTCATTATCTGGAGTCCAACGATGCTGAATTCCATCTAAGGTTATCGTTGAACACCTTAAACAGCTCTGCTCCCAACGAAACTCATTCTCCGTTCTCAGTCATAGATGAATCTGATCCGCTCGCTTCAATCTTTGAGGCTTCAGTTGTAAGCGATGCAGGTTCGTTGATCAAAGATGTATTCCTTCTGATCCAAAAAAATGAATATCACTTACCGAAGGATGAGGTTTGGCCGGCAAACAACCGGGACCTTGACCAAGCCTGGCAAAATCTATTTTTTTTCCTAACCGCTTCCCGTGAACATGATTCGATTGTTATTTTAAAGGATCAAGTTGGCCATAACGGCGAATTTCTTCCTTGGCAGTCCCTATTCTATTGTGCACACCGACAAATATTCTTTCACCCACCATGCCCTAAGTGTGGACTTGCGCTTCAAATTTGCCATGACGATGATCTGCTGTCCGGGATGGACCTTCAACCCTATTCCACTTCTCTCAAACGTTACCTGTTTTGCCCGAACTGCATCGATGCCCTGGGTGAATCCGATTTCTATGTACATTCACTAGCTGACTCCGATCCGGAAGTCGTAAAAGACCATAAGGATCTCATACGGGGATTCGGCCAACTGGCTGGCCTTGGAACCGAGCATGCGAGCATTCCTTGTATCGGATGTGCCCATTTTCAAGAGTGCTATGAAACACAGCATCTATCAACGACGCGGATCGTGCCCATTTCCTTCTACCCCTTTTACATGATGGTTCTTGACGCCCCGTCGGTTCATGTTCTTGATTTTCTGCCCCTGCTGTCAGGAGCTGATGTTGATGGTTTAGCGGCTCGGCTTGAGGCCGCTGGCCAGCGGGGAAGACTGAAATTCTTACGGGATTTTGAACAGAGTAATTCACACAAGCATCTGTTTTTATTTGATAAACATGAGCAGTTTTTCCTGGAACTGCTGTATTTGAAGCTCTCTCTGCTGGGGGAGATGGCTAGAATCGCGTTTTCCGGCCTTGACAGATTCGCCTACCCTGATCTGGGACTGTCCATGGATAAGATCTGGGTCACTACCGCTGGACAAAGCGACATACTACCGGGTCTCTGGAACTTTAGATTGAATGTGATGGGCATCGGGGGTGATTCCACTCAAGCGTTTCTAACGCACAAATCGTCTCCATCGTATGCCCTCTCCTTTCTCGGATTCAACTGGTTCTGCGTTCTGCTCGCCAACTCCACACAGGATTTCTCCAAGATTCATGCGGAAATCGCCAAGGTTGTTGAAAATCTCCCATCGGAAGACGATTTCGGCCCTGAATTAGCCTCAAGGATTCGCGATTTAGCTATCTCTTCTCCCCAAAACATATTCTGGAACCCGGGCCAAAAAACAGTCGATGCAGGCTGTGCGGCTCTTTGGACACGGTCCCTCGATTTGGGAGCTCTCCTGATCCAGGGCAGCATAACCGAGACATCCCAATTTCCCCAGACCAAGTTCTGGCAAGAATATGAGCACCTCAGAACTGATATAAGCAAGGCCCTATTCATGCCTAAGAGTGCGGGCGTACGCACATCCCCGATTGATGACAATAAGGCCATTCACGAGATACTCTTGAATATAGCCACAAAATGGCAAAGCACTATTCAATCGGTTCCCTCCGGAGCAGAGGAAATCTCAGCAGACCTGCCTATGGAGGACCAGAAGATCGTTCAGGCGGTGGCGGATCTACCGGAGGATGTGGTAATAAAGGAGACCGTTATACTCTCTGCCGATGATTTCAGGGGAGAGCCCCCCTCTTCAGAGGTCGAAGAAGACCACGTCCCTGAAACGGTTATGGTAAAAGCGGAACATGCTGCACCGGCTGAAACCCCCACTCCTGATTCACAACCGGCTGAGGATATACCGGAAACCGTTATTTTTGCCCACGGTACTCCCAAGGGAGAAACGTCATCTCCTGCAGAATCCAGGGACAGCGATATTCCGGAAACTGTTATCATCTCATCGAAAGAGCCTTCGGCTCCGCGCATCAGTTCTGAACAAAAGCGACCGGCTGAAGCAGACAATTCAAAACTGACAAAGCAAAGCATTTCTAATGTACCCGGCGAGACGCCAGTTGAGGAGAAGCCGGCAAGCGGCAAAGAAAAAGACGATGATATACCTGAGACGGTGATCTTTGACCCAACAAAAAAAAGAAACGAGCAACAAGACAATGACTGAGCAACATAATCTGGATGTGCTGGCAAACCAAATTCGGCAAATATACCACACAGACAAGCTGCGGGCCGAGAATCTCATCGAAGAATTCCTCGAAAGCTCGCTCAACGGAGTTTCGAAGGATGAAAAGATCAAATTGTTAGACGAACTAACGAGCAAATTTGAAGCAACTGACGTCTGTACTGCTGAGGAGGTTAATGTTGATCAAGAGGTCTTGATCCCGATTTTCTCGTTCCTTCTGGGCAAAAAGGTCACCCAGGCCGATCTATCCTCTGCCGAGCTTTTGCAGCGACTGGCCGATTCGTTGAATACAATTTTTGATATGCTGAATCAGCTAGTGGGGGTCATTAATGAGACATTTCTGGGCCAGGGCGAAGGGGTGCAGACCATACGGCAAATGATCGGTTTTCATCTTGAAGGAGAAGATCACACGAGATCCCTCGAAAGCTACCTCGGCCAAATTAGCAAGGCGTTTCTGACGGCTCAACAGGCATTCAAGGTGGCAGCGGAGAAAAAAGTAAAGGAAATCATGGTCGAACTAGACCCCGAACGGATTGCCGCCTCTCAGGGCAGTGGTTTCAAGCTTGGCCGCCTGCGCAAGGCCGAATCGTTTGACCTATACGCCGATAGATTCAAGGCATTTAAAGACTGGTTCGAATCCGGACGCTTCATGGAGGAGCTCTTGAGGGAGTTCGAAAATAATTGCCAAAAACTATTCCTACAGTAAGGAGGTGGGCCATTGAGAAGGTTAATTGTCACTTTGAGTTTTTTGTTATCGGTTTTTTTGGTTTGGTCGTGCGCGCCCAAACAGCTTCCACCACCTGAATTGGGTTATGAGGAGGAAGCAATCAAAATCCACGTGAAAGCCGATCCTCAATTGAACCTCAGTGAAGGAAAACCCCATACCCTCTTGGTGTGTGTCTATCAGCTCAAAGACCCCAACCCGCTCAATCAACTCGCCGGTGATGAGGACGGGCTGTATCAACTCCTGGAGTGCGGGCTTTTCGACGCCAGCGTGGCCGGGGCAAAGAGATTGATTGTTCAACCCGGGCAAGATACCACCTTCAATCTAGACCGCGCACAAGGCGCTAAATACGTGGCAGTCGCAGCCGGCTATTATCTCATTGAAAGAGATAGAATCGTTCGGTTATATGAAATTCCGGTCGTTACTGAGAAAAAGGGGATTATCAGACGCACCAAAAGGAAAAAACTGGATATCCTGGTGATTGACCTTAAACTGGGACCCGAACAAATCCTATAAGCTAAAAGGTATCTTATTATGGAGCGAGCACTGTTTTGGCATCAGGGCCTTTTTTTGCAACCCCAGCACTTGCAGCTGGCGGATTTGCACGTTCAATCCCTTCTGACACCCCTATACAGATATCTTGGTCCCTATCCGTGGGGCATCGGAGAGTTGGAAGTTCAGACAGCCGCACTGGATAACCGGACCTTTAATCTGTTGAGGGGCAACTTCATTTTCCCGGATATGACCTATGTCGACCTACCGGGCAATGCAATCATCGAGGCCCGCTCCTTTGAGGACGCTTGGGCGGAAGGCGGCCAGCCTCTTGGTGTATACCTGGGGCTCAAGAAATGGAACGAAACCGGCGAAAATGTAACCGTCCTTTCTCAGCTCTCAAATCTTACTGAAGTGAATACGCGTTTTGTCACATCGGTTGACCCGGAAGAGGTTCAGGATTTGCATCACAACGGTCCCCCCGCTAAGGTGCAACGCCTTCATCATGTCCTGAAGGTCTTCTGGGAGACTGAAAAAGATCAGCTTGGGGAGTATCATCTCATGCCAGTTGCGCAGCTCGACAGAATGGGCGAGCACGTTGTGCTTTCCGAAAAATTCATTCCGCCGGCCCTTACCATTAAGAGTTCAGAGACCCTTTTGAGGCTGATTGTGGACATCAAAGACCAGACCGCATCCCGCGGCCGCCAGCTGGAATCCTACAAGCGCGACCGTGGGATTCATACTGCCGAATTCGGGGCGAGGGATACGGTATATCTGTTGGCGCTCAGATCACTGAATCGATACATCCCCTTCCTTGAGCACGTGCTAGCTTCCGACCACACACATCCCTGGCACGTATACGGACTCTTAAGACAGATGATTGGAGAGCTTTCCACCTTTTCAGGGCAAATCACCGTCATGGGGGAACTGGCAGACGGAAGCCAAGGCGTTTTGGATTACGATCACCGCAACCTCTGGGGTTGTTTTGCAGGGGCCGGTGCAATGATAACGCAACTGCTTGACGAGATAACGGCGGGACCGGAATATGTCTTCCAGCTGCTCTTTGACGGAACCTATTATGCCGCGGAACTACCGCCGGCCATATTCGAAGGTGGAAACCGGTTTTATCTGGTTTTTGAAACAGAGACAGATCCTCAATCCGTGGTGCAGTCCTTGGCGACCATTACTAAGTTAAGCTCAAGGGAATCACTGCCCATACTGATCGCCCGGGCGCTTCCGGGGATAAAAATGGAGCATCTCTCTGCCCCGCCCGAGGAGCTGCCCCGCAGAGCCCGCGCAATTTACTGCCAGATTGACCATCACAGTGACCAATGGGCACAGGTTCAACAGAGCAACAATATTGCACTTTACTGGGATACGGCTCCGGAGGAT
>CP070657.1:1429780-1436771 GCA_020355085.1 Deltaproteobacteria bacterium | reverse complement strand
GTGCGATGGCATCGGGTTTTGCCGGCACTTTTCCTGCCCATGCTTTTGCTCTCAGCCCTTATAGGCTGCGCTACGAGCACCTTCTCCGACCAGACGCCTGCTCCGGGTGAATCCCATGAAGCTGTAGAAGCGGTGGAGCCCGAAACTGCACGCTACTATGATTTCGAGGATGTGCCTATTCCGGCGGAGATGGAGCTAAAGACAGACAGATCCTTTGTCTTTCAGACTACCGAATTCGCCGCTGGATTGTTGGCGTTTTCCGGCAGAGTAGAGCTCAACTCGCTCATCAGTTTCTTCAGGATCAAGTTACCCGATGACGGCTGACGTTTCCTCAGCTCGATCAAATCTCCCAAAACGATCCTCTTCTTTCGAAAAGAAAATCGCCTCTGTATTATCACCATAATCAGCAAGGCCTTTACCACCGATGCTGAAATCCTCGTGGCACAAGGCTTCCGCGACATATAGCCTTTTAGCACCTGACCCGGGCGCTTCGCTTCAGGGTTATACTTAGAAGGAACGCTCTGGTGAGCATGGAAATATCTTTTTTTGACTCTGTCCTCCCATCGTTCAGAGGAGTGGCCGTTTCAAAACGACGCACACAGGCTGCAACCTTAGTGCTAAGGCTTATGGGGAGGTGCGTCGGTTTGAAACGGCCCTGTACGGGGCCTTGTTGAGAGGGCAGAGCAAAAAAAGATATCTCCATGCTCTTTTCTCCAGTGAGTTTCTTAGGAGCCGCTTTCTGGGTTGCAAAGGCAGGATAATCTCCAATCTGCGTTAGTCGGAAGGTTTTCGGAACCGGTCTAAAAGCCAAGCAGGCTACCATTGGAAAGGGAGAGGTCGAAGGATACTTGGGAGCGTAAGGGGTTTCCGGTTGGGCGGTTGGAAACGGTTAACGGTCAAGGGTATACGAGACCACCCGGGAAGGTGAAGCTTTTCCAGATCTCTCCATTACTGGGCGCACTCGGTTGGATCACCGCCAATTTTTGCCAGCCCGTGACTCAAAGCCGGCAAGACAGCTGTTAGATTTTCCTGGGCACCGGCAGGGCTTCCCGGCAAGTTGATGATAAGGCTCGTTTTTCTCACGCCTGCCATTGCCCGTGAGAGCATCGCATGAGGCGTTTTTTTCATGCTCTCCGCCCTCATCGCCTCGGCTATACCGGGTACCTGGAACTCGATAACCCTCAGCATTGCCTCTGGCGTCACGTCAGTGGGGCTAACCCCTGTGCCACCCGTTGTCACAATCAATCTGATACCGTCTCTGTCAACCCAATCAATGAGGCACTTGGCAATCTTTTTCTCGTCATCGGGCACAACGTCCCATTTCTCAACTGCGTAACCGGCTTTTGCCAGCATATCCGCAACAAGGGCACCGGATTCATCCTCTCTCTGCCCCGCAGCTCCCTTATCGCTGATCGTGAGTACCGCGGCCGTAATCATCGATGTGCAACCTTTAACCGGCCTCGCCCTTAGCGGCGGCTATTATCTTATCAGCCAAGTGCGCTGGAATCTCCTCATAGTGGGAGTGCTCCATCTGAAAGCTGCCCCTGCCTCCGGTCATTGATATCAGGTCGAAGGAGTACCGCAGGACCTCAGCAAGGGGTACCTCCGCCTTAATGATCTGGTGCTTGCCATCGCTGTCCATGCCGAGGACCTTTCCCCTCCTACCGTTGATATCACCGATCACGTCTCCCATGGCATCCTCCGGTACTCGTATTTCCATGCTTACTATCGGCTCCAGGAGGATAGGGGTAGCCTCTTGTACTGCCTTCTTAAAGCACATGGAGGCGGCGATCTTGAATGCCATTTCAGAAGAGTCCACCTCATGGGACTTTCCGTCAAAAAAACGGACTTTCAAGTCAACAACAGGATACCCTGCCAAAACGCCGCTCCTCATAGCCTCGACTATTCCCTTCTCAACAGCAGGCACAAAACCCCGCGGCACGTTCATGCCAACCAGGGCCTCTTCAAAAACAAAGCCCTCACCTCTCTTGAGGGGGAAGATGTCAAAATGTACCTCGGCAAACTGGCCGCGCCCTCCCGTCTGTTTCTTATGGCGATAGATTATCTTTTCTCTCGCGCTTCTTATCGTTTCCCGATAGGGAACCTTCGGCGTTTTCAGTATGATCTCCACGCCGAATTTTCTCTTTAGTTTATCCCTGGTATTCTCAAGGTGAATCTGGCCCGTGCCCGACAGAATAATCTGAGAGGTTGATTGATCTCTATCAACCTTGAGGGTGGGGTCTTCCTCCGTCAGTTTGCTCAGAGAAGAGAAGACCTTGTCCTCATTCTCCTTTTCAGTGGCTTTTATCGCAAAGGAGATGGTTGGCGAAAGGGGCTTGGCCGGATCAAACACAATGGGATTATCTTCCCTGCAAAAGGTATCACCAGTGGCGGTCTCCTTGAGCTTGGCCACTGCCGCAATATCCCCTGCGCCAACGCTGCTGACAGGAGTTTGCTTCTTGCCTTCAATCTGCAGCAATTGGCCCAGCTTTTCCTTTGTCCCTTTGGTAGCATTGAAAACCGTAGACTCTGAATCCACCTTCCCAGACATGACCTTAAAGAGGCTCAGTCTTCCTGCGAAGGGATCTGCCAAGGTCTTGAAAACGAGTGCTGAAAAGGGCGCCTCATCTAGGGCCTCAAATTCAACCACCTCTTCGCTATTCACCTTGTGCCCTTTCACCGTGCCCCTTTCATTCGGAAAGGGCAACGTCTGGTCTATGATGGTCAAAAGCTCTTTGACGCCTATGTTGAGGAGGGCTGACCCTGGGATGACAGGCACTACGAGCCCGCTCTTAACGCCATCATTAAAGCTCTCTTCTATCTCCTTGGGAGTGATTTCCTGGCCGTCGAGGTATTTCTCCATAATATCATCGTTGACCTCAACGATATTTTCCATCATCTTCTCCCGCCACTTCTCCACATCTTCTGACATAGCACCTGGTATATCCCCGTCCTTAGAGGATCCGGTACCGTCTTTGCTGTACATGTGGGCCTTCAACTCAATAAGACTGACCACGCCAGTGAAACCATCCTCTGCTCCAATCGGCAGAAATACGGGTGTTACATTTATGGAGAAAGTTTTTTCTATCTCCTCCAAAACCTTATAGAAATCGGCCCGTTCTCTGTCCAACTTGTTAATGAAAATCAGCCGAGGCACGGTGTAGTCATCGGCAAAGGCCCAGACCTTTTCGGTGCCCACTTTCGCACCGTCCACGGCGTCCACGACAACTACGGCCCCTTCCGCCGCCTGCAGACATATCTTTGCGTCGGAAATAAAGTCATTCTCCCCCGGCGTGTCAATGAGATTGAGTCTCCTGTTTTTCCATTTAAAGGGATGGAAGGCTGTGCCGAGGCTCACCTTCCTCTTAATCTCCTCCGGTTCAAAATCCATAGTCGAGGTACCATCATCTACTCTGCCTAATCGAGTTACCGACTTCGTGTTATACAGAATGGCCTCTGCCAGCGATGTCTTTCCACAACCGCTGTGTCCCAGTAAGGCCACGTTTCTCATTTGTTCTTCTCTTTTTGTCATGCTATCCCCTTGATTTTCAAGAAACCATATCCGCCCAAATTCACCCACAGACAATGCCTTGGGCACACACATCCTGAAATGATTGTCTAACTTACCCTACTGGAAAAAAATGTCAAGGCCAGAATAGTTGAAATCATAAAGCTGGGTATGCCAATCTCCGTCGTTGACAGTGTTTCGCTCATTGTTTACAATGAAGCCCATGTCAGTTGAGCCTTTTCCAGGAGCAGGGAAGGAGTAAGAAAACAGTGCCCTACACAATCGCCATGGCCGGTAAAGGGGGGACAGGCAAGACTACGGTTGCCGGTTTTTTGATTAGATATCTGGTGCAAAAGGGGAAGACCCCGGTATTGGCGGTCGATGCTGATGCAAACGCCAACCTCAATGAGGTCCTTGGTGTGCCTCTTGGTGCTACCTTGGGCACAACTCGAGAGGAAATGAAAGAGGGGATCGTGGCACAAGGAATGACCAAGCAGATGTTTATAGAGATGAAGCTGGCCGAGGCAATAACTGAAGAAGAGGGCTTTGACCTTATCGCCATGGGAAGGCCGGAGGGTCCCGGCTGCTACTGTGCCGCCAACAATTTGCTGTCAATGTATCTGGGTAATCTCATAGATAATTATCCCTATATGGTGATGGATAATGAAGCGGGAATGGAGCATATAAGCCGCTTGACTACCAATAATGTCGATATCCTTATTCTTGTGTCCGATCCTTCGATGAGAGGGATTGAGGCGGCCGGACGTATTAATCGGTTAGTGGATGACCTAAAGGTACGGGCAGTAAAGCGCTATTTAGTAATAAACCAGGTACGGGACGGGTTACCTGACGGCCTCCAAGAGGCGATAGAAAGCCAGGGACTGCAGCTTGCGGGCACCATTCCCAAGGACGACCTCTTATACGACTATGATATGAGAGGCAATCCAACCGTCACCCTACCGGATGATAATCCGGCCGTAACCGCTGCATTTGCCATTTTCGACAAAACGATAGAGGCTGGCTCCTAGACACAATCGATGATAACGATACTTGTAACAGGTGGATGCGGTTTCATAGGTAGTAATTTTATTAGATATGTTCTGGCAAAGCGCGGTGAATCACGAATTGTAAACCTGGATAAGCTCACCTACGCCGGAAATCCCGCAAATCTCGCTGACATCCTTCAAGAGTATGCGCCGTCCCGTTACCGTTTTATAAAGGGTGACATCAGGGACAAGAAGCTGGTTGAGGATATCTTCAGGGAATCGGGCATTGATTGGGTCGTCAATTTTGCCGCTGAATCCCACGTAGACAGGAGTATCGTTGACCCTGCCGATTTCCTGCATACGAACATATTAGGAACATTCACGCTCCTTGAGGCGGCTAAGGAATTCTGGCTTGATGCTGCAACAGATGTCGACAAGAAGCGCTTTCTCCATGTCTCCACCGACGAGGTTTATGGTTCGCTCAGCGATACCGGCCTTTTCTCAGAAGCCACGCCCTACGACCCGTCAAGCCCATATTCAGCCAGTAAGGCTGCCTCTGATCACCTGGCAGTTGCCTATTACAGAACGTACTCCTTGCCGGTGATCATCACGAACTGTTCTAACAACTACGGGCCATATCAATTCCCTGAAAAGCTAATTCCTCTCACCATAAGCAACGCCATCAAGGGAAGAACTCTACCCGTATACGGAGACGGCAAAAACGTGAGGGACTGGCTCTACGTTGAGGATCATTGTGAAGCTATCCTGGCGACATTAGAAAACGGGCGACTCGGTGAAAAATATAACATCGGAGGAAACTGCGAAAAACAGAACATAGAAGTGGTTACCTTGATCTGCGATTATTTGGATAAGAGGCTCGGGTTGATTGATGAAAAGCCGAGAACGAAACTGATAGCATATGTTCCCGACAGGCTCGGGCACGACAGAAGATACGCAATCGATGCCTCCAAGATAAGAGATGAGATCCTTTGGGAGCCTTCCATGACCTTTGAGAACGGCATAGCAAAAACGATTGAGTGGTATCTGGATAACCAGGTGTGGGTGGAAGACATTGAAACGGGTCGATATCGGGAACTTTACCGGGGCGAGTGAATGGCAAAAGAGACTACAAAGGGTATCATTCTGGCTGGTGGAACTGGGTCTCGGCTTTATCCCATCACCATATCGGTGAGCAAACAACTCCTTCCCATCTGCGACAAGCCGATGATCTACTATCCTCTTTCCGTTCTTATGCTTGCCGGCATTCGGACTATACTCATCATATCTACCCCACAGGATCTTCCGAATTTCAGGAAGCTACTAGGTGATGGAAAACAGATCGGTCTTTCGTTAACCTATGCGGAACAGCCGAGACCGGAGGGATTGGCCCAGGCCTTCATTATAGGAAAGGACTTTATCGATGATCATCCCTCCTGTCTCATCTTAGGAGACAATATCTTCTATGGACACGGCTTCTTGAGTTCCCTGAGAAGAGCGGCAAGCAATGAAAGGGGCGCTACTATATTCGGCTATTGGGTAAAGGAGCCGGAAAGATATGGGGTTGTGGAATTCGATGAGGCAGGCAAGGCTATCAGCATTCAGGAAAAGCCTCGGGTTCCCAAATCGAACTACGCCGTTCCCGGGCTCTATTTCTATGACGATCAGGTCTGCTCGATCGCAGCAGACCTTAAGCCATCAACAAGAGGAGAGCTTGAAATCACCGATGTGAACATGACCTATCTGAGAAAGAACGAATTAAAGGTTGAAACCCTAGGCCGAGGTATTGCATGGCTTGATACAGGAACCCATGAGGCCATGATACAAGCAATAAACTTCATCTATGCTATCGAACAGCGCCAGGGATTGAAGACGGCCTGTCTTGAGGAGATAGCCTTCCGAATGGGATACATATCCGCAGATCAGCTGGAAAGGCTTGCAACATATATGAAAGACAGCGATTATGGGCGGTACCTCCTGGAGGTTTTAGCTGATAGACCAGGGAGCATCAGAGCCTTGCAGAGGGATACTGATGATCTTTAGCCCGTCTCCCGTGCTTCCAGACGTGATTATAGTACAGCCGGATGTCCATGCCGACAAGCGGGGCTATTTCATGGAGACCTATCATCAGAAAGAATTCGCTGCCGGAGGTATCGATAGGGCTTTTATCCAGGATAACCAATCCATGTCAGCCAGAGGTACGCTCAGGGGTCTGCATTATCAGATTCAAAGACCTCAGGGCAAGCTGGTCAGGGTAATACATGGGGAAGTGTTCGATGTAAGCGTCGACATTCGGAGGTCTTCGCCAAACTTCGGAAAATGGTTCGGCATACGGCTTTCTGCGGAAAACAAGACGGCCGTCTACGTACCGCTCGATTTTGCCCACGGATTTTGTGTCTTGTCTGAAAGGGCGGAGTTCTTCTACAAATGCACCGACTTCTATGCGCCTGAATTTGAGCGGGCCATCAGATGGGACGATCCGGACCTGGCCATTGCCTGG
>CP070657.1:1412297-1429680 GCA_020355085.1 Deltaproteobacteria bacterium | reverse complement strand
CATATTGGTTGGCTGGTTTCTCGACATGTCGGGAGCTAAAGATCCTTTAAGGAATCCCAGAATCATAGTTGTGGGGAATCATGTCGAGACTCGAGGTGAAACTTCTCAAGGAATCCTTCTCTTATCAGATGGTGTAGTCCTCATGTCCAATGATATCATTCTAAACGGTGGGCCTCAGGCCAAAGGTATCTTGGCAATTGGCTCTAACGGATTGATTGCACACAACAAGATCACGGGCTCGGGCCTATGCAGTATGATTGCCATGCCGGGTCAGGTTTTCGAGGGGTGTGGAAACAGCTTTGTGGATAACGATACAAGCGCTTTCAAGGCTTCCATGGCACATGTGCTGCTTCAGGGCGACAATAACCTGCTCGTGGGAGCTTGCGGCAAGGTAGTCGACAAAGGGGAGGGTAACAAAACTCTTGAGTAAGAGTGATATAGATGAAAATGGTTATATAGGAGCTCAAGCTACGGTAAGGCAGGGCCAAGCCGGCCCTGCCTTTGTCTTATTCTAATCAGTATAAGTGGTATGTGTGTCTTCATCGTAGAGTTATTGGCGACTGCCATGAGCCTTTTCCGGCCGAATTTCCACTTCAGCTTGCGCTTACAAACGCAAACCTAAACCGTTTCAAGCGCAATAGAATATAGATTACCTCCTCTTGTTGCTCCGTGAGCCATGAGTAAATTGACCGGAGCTGGAGAGAGGAGTGGCGATATCTTGCCACGAGCGCACCTTATCAAGACGCCTCATTATTGCTGCTATTCTCATGATATTCCTAGCTAGAGAGCAGAAAGAGAGGCTCCAAGAACGAGTTCTCTAGAAGTGAAGGTTTCTGAGAAATCAATACCTCCTTGATATTGTACATTTGATTCGGTAATCTTTAGTGAAATCAGGCGATGCTCAGATAAAGGCTCTGGCAAGAAAGGGGGAAATGGACAGAGTAAGACGTTCGTACTGGTGGAAATCAGATACCCTAGAGAGCATCTCTTTCTCCAACCGGGAACCTCAGGGAATGCTGTACGCACGCAAAGGTGGTTATGATGCTGGCCGATTGTGTTGGCTGGGATGTTACAAGAGATAACGAACATATCTCCATAATAGATTGCTTAAAATGTCGTTTGACTCGATTATAATCTCTGAGATATCAAAGTTACGGGATACAGGTGTTTAACACATGCATGAACTCCCAGTAACACAGAGCATACTCGATATCGCCCTTGTGCACGCCAAGACAAATAGCGTGAGCAGGATACTGTCCATTCACTTGGAGATTGGCGAACTCAGCGATTTGGAGAATGAGTGGATACAGCGCTATTTTGATTACCTGAGTAAAGGCACTATAGCAGAAGGTGCGAAACTTGAGATTAAAAGGATGCCGGTGGTGATGCAGTGCTCTGTATGCTCGAAATCTTTTGCAGTCAATATACGGGAGGCAAGAGAAATTCAATGCCCGGATTGCGGCAGCAAGTGTTGCTCACTTCTATCAGGCAGGGAATACTACATCAAGGATATGGAGGCGCTTTAATGAAAGAGGTGACGCTTATTGAGATCAAGGAAGAGATACTTTCCGATAACAAGAGCATGGCAGATGCATTACGGAAAGAAATGCAGGAGAGAAGAACCTATCTCTTAAACCTTATGTCATCGCCTGGGGCGGGCAAGACAACCCTGATACTCAAGACCATAGAGAAACTCAGAGATGAGTTTCGCATGGGCATAATAGAGGGGGATATAGCAGCTATGGTGGACTCTGAAAAAATAGCTGCCCAGGGCATTAGCGCTGTACAGTTAAGGACAGGGGGCTTCTGTCACCTGGATGTGGCCATGGTGAGAAAGGGGTTGGAGGCCATGGACCTTGACGGGCTTGACTTTCTCATCATAGAGAATGTGGGCAATCTCGTATGCCCAGCAGAGTTTGATACAGGTGCAACCAGAAATGCCATGATACTGAGCGTTCCAGAGGGAGATGACAAGCCGCTGAAGTACCCTCTCATGTTTACGATATGTGATGTGCTCCTGATTAATAAGATCGATTACCTGGACTATGAAAATTTTGATATGGATGCCGTGAGGGAGAGGGTTCTAAACCTAAACCCGAACATAAAGATATTTGAAGTCTCCTGCAAGACGGGAGAAGGCATACCTGCCTGGACACAATGGCTCAAGGCAGAGGTTGAAGCATTTAAGAAATAGAGGAGAAGACAATGGACGTCTATGAAAAACTGAGGGAGATCCTCGATACACACCCTGTGGGAGCGCCTAAATCGGTTGTCTTTGACAAAATCCTGAAGATACTTTACACGCCCGAGGAAGCAGCACTTCTGATCCACATGAATTTTTCACACAAGCCGGGCGAGGCGATTGCCGCCGCCGCAGGGGTGCCCGTGGAGGAGGCCGACGGGATACTGGGCGCCATGGCCGACCGGGCGCTTGTCTTCAGCCGGGAAAAGGACGGAAAGCGGTCCTATGGATTGCTGCCAATATATCCCGGCCTCTACGAATACCCCTTCTTGCGGGGCGAGATGACGCCAGAACTGGAGAAACTGGGGAAGCTCTGGGACGAATACCAAAGCGACGGACTCGGTGCGGCCTTCGCTGGAAACCCTACACCTCTGGTCCGCGTCGTTCCCGTTGAGCAATCAATCACCCCGCCCCTCCAGGTCCATCCCTACGAGGAGGTCAAGAAGATCATCGACAGCGTGGATTTCATAGGCCTCGGCCATTGCGCCTGCCGTGTTAGTCTCCACCGATGCGACAAGCCAACGGAGACATGCTTCTTCTTCAATGCGCCGGCCCGGTTTCTGGTGGAGAAGAAATACGCCCGGCAGATCACTCGTGAGGAGGCCTACGCCGTTCTCAGTCGCACGGAAGAGGCGGGTCTGGTCCACATAAGCAACAACAATGCCGATCAGGCAGGTGTTATTTGTAACTGCTGCAGGTGCTGCTGCGTCTTTCTGACGGCCCGAACGAAACTTGACCTTCCAACTGCCTTCGCCCCAAGCGGTTTCCTGGCCGAAGTAAAGGCGAAAGAGTGTACCGGCTGCGGTATCTGCGCTGATGACCGTTGCCCCGTTGACGCCATCGAGATGAAAGAAGACCTTGCCGTTGTCGAGACCGGGAAGTGCATCGGCTGCGGCCTCTGCGTGACGGCCTGTCCCGTGGAAGCCATCGCCCTGGTCAGACGGAGCGATGCGCCGGAGATTCCGGCCACCAATCAGGAGATGCTCGGGAAGGTTCTGACAGAGAAGGGAAAGCTTGAAAAATTCAAAAAGCTCATGAAGAAGTCCTGAGGGATACATCATGCTATCGCCCGAGATGACCGCACTACCCTCTCATGTTTACGATATGTGATGTGCTCCTGGTTAATAAGATCGATTACCTGGACTATGAGGATTTTGATATGGATGCCGTGAGGGAAAGGGCTCTAAACCTGAACCCCAAAATAAGAATTATGGAAGTTTCATGCAAGACAGGCCGGGGCATAGATACCTGGATTACCTGGCTCAAAGACGAGATTAGTGCCTTCATCGGCAGATAGTGGCTGCTTGACACTAGATTTTCATACCCGTAAGCGTTTTCCCCATTATTTTGAGTGTCCCCCACGGCCCAACTTTTTCCATCATTATTTTTTTGTAAAGGGAATCGTGATCCTTCGGAGGAAGAGTTTCCTTCTCCTTTTTCATAAGCTGGATAGCTTCTTGCTCACAAGTGGTGACGCAAAGCCCACAGCCAATACACCTGTCTAGATCCACCGTAGCAATATCATCAACCATTGATCTGGCATCCATCGGGCATCGGTTTATGCAGATCTCGCACCCATTGCACAATTCGGGGTCCGTTTGCACGTAGAAATTCGTTTCAAAGTATTCTGCCGGCCTCGGAAACTTCTTAGCGCTGGTTAAAACCCCGCAGCAGCATCCGCAACAGCAGCAGATGAAGAGGGGATTTTGGTTATTCTCCGGCTGGAGCACCATACCGACCTCCTCTGCTCGATCCAGCAACTGAAGCATCTCCTCCTTGCTAAGCTCACGGCCGACCCTGCTCTTGATGAGTGCCTTTGCAAAACCCTGCAGCACCAAGCACGTCTCGCGGATATCTGTAAGCTTGCACGGCTCTCCGAGCAGGTCTTTTGCCTGCCTACATACGCAATTGATCACCGCAAACGGTCCATCGGATTTCATGACAATCTGTCTGGCATCGTCATAGATTCCCACATGGTGTTCTGGCTTCAGGCTCTTGTTGATGGGAATGGTGCGCATCTGAGAGGTCTTTGTCGTATGAACTTCTTCGGCGAATCCCTCATCAAGAAGATACTCGTAAAAGTCTTTCGCAAACCCTTCGCTGAGCCTATTCACTTGAGCTTCATACATCCCTACCGCGAGCTGCGCTTTGCTGTAGTATTTCCCTTTGCGTCCCTTGGCAAGGTGTTTTCCTCCCGTAATAGCCCCTTTCTTGACTAGGCGATCGAGGATCTGCTCGAGGTTTTCCTTGGATATGCCACGCTTTTTCACTCGCTTGTGAATACGTTCCAGAGATTCTGGAAGTGCACTGAGATTCAGGGCAATTTCCGCTTCTTCTGGGGTAAACAGGTGTTTTAGTAGCCTAATCTCTACGCCCGATTTGGTAGCAGGAAAACCGACAGGCATAGTATCCAACTCCCGTTGCAGTTCCCGATACACATCTTTTTCAGCCTCCATTTGATATGCCTCCTTTTGCTTGCAGTGAAAAGTGATAGCTTGGCATGAATATGAGGATCTTTTCCCCCTCAACGAAAAGGGGTCAAATTTCCGTTTGACCCTTGACTGCCAGACTAAGATTCTTTCGGCGAATGAGAGTTTGGTGTTGTTTTTGAGCCCCACCCTGAGTGAGCTCTTGCGGCGGTGCTGCTCGATCAGCTTCGTAATGAGATATGTGGGAAACGTTACTCAATTCGTACTGAACATGAGTAGCCCAAATTGGAAGAGAACCTTAGCGTTTTCGCCAGCGAAAGAATAAAGGAGAAAAGGGAATTTTTCAATATAATTCTAGCAATGCGGTAGAAGAGCGGGACTGATATCATCTTAGCTTTCTTGCCTTGACACCACGCCATGCTCATCATTCCTCGCCAAATTTCTTGCTGCGCTATATCCTAATCTGCCATCTCAGATATCAGATGCTTTGCCATGAGCGCATCTTATCAAGACGCCCCCTTATTGTTGCTATCCTCATGATATTCCAAGCCAGAGAGTAGAAAGAGAGGCCCCAAAAACGAGGTCTCTAAGAAGTCGATACCTCCTTGATATTGTAGATTTGATTCGGTAATCTTTAGTGAAATCAGGCGATGCTCAGATAAAGGCTCTGGCAAGAAGTCACCAACTTTTGACCAACCGCATAAGACACAAGATATGGTAGTTTATGTTATGAAGCAAAGTTAAGCATCTGTCTCAATCACTGACTGCCTCTAGCACTCCTTTTGTCTCTCCTCCCGAGCCCACCTACAAGTATGTAAAAGTTTACTACTAAAAGGGAACTGAGTTTCTTATAGAGATGGTATTTCTTTACAGACCTTCGCATGCTCTTCGCTAAGTATTTGAAATTCAATCAATATTTCTGATGTATATTCCTGCATGATTCTTGCATTATTTAAGAGATTCATTAATTGCCCTGATAAAAGAGGCCGCATGGCGCATCTTTTATTCGACTTTTCTGATCCAAAACAAGCGAAACTGTTTCCTCAGCACGGCTGGGCCATCAACTCGCAAGGGGCAAAGATTCTCTGGCTTCCACTCCTGCGTCTGTTCAAGTTCCTTCGCAAGACCTTGGAAGAGAAGGGTAGATCGGGACAATCACATCCGCGTATTGTCCATGACTCCCTCGCATTCTTGGCCACCCTTCAAAACCTGGCAATAACCCTTCGTGAACTGCATCGAATTACGCGGCTCTCGGGTAACTTTCCTGGTAATCTGGATCCATTGACACTCACGGCTGATCATCGGGCCTATGAAATGGCGCCTCTGTATATCGATCTGGCATTCTCATATCTTCGTCGGACACCGGACTTACTTGTCATGGCCTGTAGACCACTGCTGTTCGAACACTGGCAGTCAGTTCCACAGAAATTCAAGGACTGGATCGCTAATCTCTCTCAGCTCGAATCCCGTAAGCCACTTTGCGACTTCACTCTTCTCAGTGAAGCCGTTTCTAACCATACCGAATGGTTCAATGCGGTCCGGCGGAGATCTCCGTTACCTGGCAAAAAGGGTATCAGAAATGCCTTGGAGCACCGAGCTGTTCAGCTTCGGGTTGTCAAGCAAAAGAGGGGAAGCAACCGACCCCGCTTTACAGTCATGGTTCACTCCAGGGCACGAGATGTTGAGAGAGACAAAGATATGCTTCTCCGCCTTACCGAATCCATTGCCGGACTTTGCCGTTTGATGACAGGTATACACGCAGCAATAGGTGTGGGCAGTCGGTACCAGTTGGGTGATCAGCTTATTCTACTGGGAAACGATGAAGATATCGTTGGATACTGGCCTCGGATCGGGACGTAATATGCCCTCAAAGGGTATATGCGTGTTCGTAACCGAGGACTCGGAGTCATTGAATTACGTGAAGGTTGGCGACAGCGTGAACCTGAAATACTTCACAACTGCCGCCGTCACGGGTGGTGGGAAGGGCAAACGGCACACAGAGACCAGTGCCTCGGGATTCTACGAACTCGCTGATCTTCGTGATGGCGTCTGGGAAGTGAAAGTCGAGGTCACGGGCTATAAGAAGACACAGACCACCATCGAAATACGCGGTGAGCGACGCCATGAGCACAGTCTTGAGCTCACACCCAAAAAAAAGTAGTTTGGAAGTCATAAAGTCATAAATCGTATTACAAAGCCATGATCAGAAATGATTCTGGCTCACCTGTCTAAGGTCTAAATATTGTGGTCTTGGCTTAACACCCGAGAGTAAGGGATTCTGCCATACTACTGCAGTTTCTAGAAGCTCAAAAATTATCACTAACGATCGCAAGCTAAAACTGAACTGCGAGATAGCCAGCTGCCAGCTATGGCCAGAAGTGTGCAATTTCCATCCGGCAGGGGCAACCACAGAATATTGAAATATAACATCTCTCATCTTTTGAAATCCAACCCAGTTTCACTTATGGCAGGAAAGGTTGTGGATTTCTTGGTGGTTAATCGAAGTCTCATCCACAAAGATTTATCTAACGCGCTTTTGTTGCGCATGAAGGAGCTATGCTATGAGCAGTAGCGATACACAATCGAATCGATCAAGTGTTGCCGCTCGACTGATTGAATTAATCACCGTTATGTCCGATGGCGAACAACGAGACCTGTTAGAAAAGCTAGAGGAAGGGCACATTGCAGAAAAACGTGCGCACCCCAGGAAACGCTACATCGTCTCTGTAGATTACGTGACTCCAGAGGGCCTCCAGAGGGGCGCGCTTCAAAATATTAGCGTCGGCGGACTGTTACTCCAAACCAACGAGATCAACACGTTCTCATTTGGACAGAAGATTCGACTCAGAATTCCCTATCCAAACCGCCAGAAATATATACAGATTACTGGCCAGGTTGTCAGGATCGACTCCCAGGGAATCGGCGTAACCTTCACCAGACGATTCGAGGTACAAGAATAGAATCCAGCGCACAAAGAAGATCAAGGCCTTTTTTCGGCTTAGATTCTAGTGATTTCGACCGTTCCCAACCGCTCGCTCTCCTTTCTCAGAATGCCCATATTTTGTGTCTCAGTCTTTCACCCCAGAATAGGCGTATAGCTGATATACTTGTACAATTTCTGGACGCTCAAAAATCTACCACTACTGATCGCAAGCTATAACCGAACTCCCAGATAGCCGGATGAGGATTGTGGTAAGAATACTGAAAGACTTCGCTGCTAGGCAAACCCTCCAACATAGTGTAGCGAGATCAAATTCATCAAGACCACGAGTCATGCCATCCCACCCGCATATCCGTAAATTATCAGATCCATTCTAGACTCTCCCGTTTATCGGTCAGAGTCTTCCAATCCTCCTGACACAATGAGCGCATATCCTCATGAGGTGTCCACCAGTCAAGAATCTGACACGCTGTCGGAGTGGGACTTAAATAGTACTTGTACAGAGAAGCCATATTCATATTGAATTACATGTACTTATGACTAACCGTGTTTTGGCATAATTTCTGCTGCACCTTAAGGGGGATACGGTGTGTCAATAGGGAAGTAATTGTCAAATGATTCGAACCCACAAGAGAGTTAACACAAGGTGCACGGAGCAGGTTGTCGCATTCGAAGGCTGTTACCCAAGCAGTTCTGCGCACACCCTGAAAAAAGATATCAAAACTAATAGAAAGGCGTTTTCTTATGCCTGAGAAGCCAAGCTATGAAGAACTGGAACAAAGCACTGTGGAGCTAGAAAAAGAATCCATTGAGCGCAAGCGGGTGGAGGAGGCGTTACAGAAGAGCGAAGAAAAGTACCGTGACATCTTTGAGAACGTCTCTGACTTTCTGTATTTCCATGATCTAGAAGGGAATTTAGTTGAGACTAATCTGGCCTGGAAGAGGGGGTTTGGTTACAGTGACAAGGACCTGGCTCAGTTAAACATTCGGGATCTGATACCCCAACGCTATAGGCATCAATTCGATGAGTACTTAAGGAGAGTGCGAGAAAAGGGGAGCGATGAGGGATTAATGAGGGTTGTTACCAAGGATGGCAGCGAACGGATCGTTGAGTATCGAAACTCCTTGGTTTTTGAAGAAAAAAGGCCTATTGGCGTTCGGGGATCGGGCAGAGACATCACCGAACGCGTACACACCGAGAAGGCCCTTAGAGAGAGCGAGGAGAAATACCGCAACCTCGTTGAGCGGGCACGTGAAGGGATTGCCATTGTCCAGAATGACGTTCTCAAATACGTGAATCACTACCTGGCGGAAATGATAGGTCACAGTGTCGATGAGCTCACCGACACTCAATTCAGCGATTATATCCACCCCGATGAGCTCCCCAGTGTCCTGGAAACCCACAGCCGGCGAATGGCAGGAGAGGAGGCCCCATCGACCTATGAGGCAGCAGTCAGGCACAAGGATGGCAGCAGGGTGGACGTCGAGATCGATGTCGGGCTCATCACCTATCAGGGAAGCCCTGCCGTGTTCGCGATCGTTCGGGACCTGACCGAACGGCGACACCTCGAGGCCCAGCTGCGGCTGGCCCAGAAGATGGAAGCGTTAGGTACCCTAGCCGGGGGCATTGCCCACAATTTCAATAACCTTCTCACGGCTATCATGGGAAATGCATCCCTGATGCTGCTAGGTACCGATGCCGACCACCCAAGCTATGAGAACCTAAAAAATATCGAGAAGCTCGTTGAGAGCGGAGCCAAGCTTACAAGACAGCTCCTCGGATACGCGCGTGAGGGCAGCTATGAGGTCAGGCCCATCAGCCTCAACCAGGTGGTAAAAAACACCGCTGAAACCTTTGCCACTACCAGAAAGGACATAACAGTACACCAGGAGCTTGCTGGTGATCTGTTGGGAATAAGAGCGGACCAGGGGCAGGCAGAGCAGGTGCTGCTAAATCTCTATGTCAATGCCGCAGATGCGATGCCGGGAGGTGGAGATCTGTTCCTGAAGACCATGAATGTTACTGACAGAGACATGAAGGGTAAGCCCTACAGACCGAGGCCGGGAGCCTATGTCTTGCTGAGGGTAAGGGATACTGGCATCGGGATGGACAAAGAGACTATGCAGCGGGTCTTTGATCCCTTCTTTACCACAAAGGGCATGGGAAGGGGTACGGGTCTCGGGTTGGCCTCCGTCTACGGTATCGTCAAGGCACACGGAGGGTATATCGACGTGGACTCTGAGAAGGGCCGGGGGAGTACGTTCTATCTTTACTTCCCCGCAACAGAAAGGAGGGCAGAAGAGGATCTCAAGAGCATCAAACACCTCAATAAAGGGAATGGGACGGTGCTCCTCGTCGACGATGAGGAAATGGTCTTGGAGGTGGGCTTAAAGATGCTTAAGAAATTAGGTTTTACGGTGCTTGGGGCCAAAGGGGGAAGGGAGGCGATTGATATCTATGAAGCACATAAAGATGAGATCGACCTTGTTATCCTTGATATGATTATGCCAGCTATGGGGGGAGGCGAGACCTACGACAAGATGAAAGAGCTGAGCCCCAATGTCAAGGTGCTCCTTTCAAGTGGATATAGCATAAACGGCCATGCAACAGAGATATTGAACCGTGGCTGTGACGGCTTCATTCAGAAACCCTTCAAGATGGAAGAACTATCGGGGAAGGTCACGAAACTACTTGAATAGCAGGAGGATATATTGCACAGATTTCTGAAACGCACTCCAATGAAAAAGCGCTTCAATTTGTCTCTTGGCTTCTAAGAAAAGATTGTAGCATTCTGCCATCAATGAAAGGAATTGAGAGGCTTAAAAACCCACCACTACCGATCCTAAGCTAAAACAGAACTGTTAGATAGCCGCGTATTGGTTCTGGCAAGAATGTTATACTTTTCGATTGATGAAACCGGCCCCAATATCTTGGAGGCCCATCTGATGGAAGAGCTTAGTGCCTTATTGACTCTCTGGAATCCTAGCTCAAAATAATCTCCGAATCTCCTCTTAGCCGTAGGGCCCAAGAAGGTGCTGGTTTCGAGGAGCCCTTATAGTTTTCACGGGGTAATCTCAAATCGAAGAGTTTGCAATAGCTCTCCCTGTGGGCCGAGCACGTCAACATGCCAGTCACCGATTTCATGGCTTTGAATCTCCTTTGAGCTATAGATCCGCCAGTTGGAGGATTTTACCGGGAGCTTCACCCTGGCCTTCTCGGTCTCGCCGAAGTACCAAACGTGGCTGATTTCAGTAGGGCTCTGAATACTGGCAATCTTAGTATAGCAGGAGAGCATGTACACTGAGGACTTGAAGCTTGTTCCGACAACGAGAGGCCTCCCATAGAGGACATCGCGACAGATCACTGCTTCGGTGACAGAAACAGTCCCAAGGGATTCCCTGTCTTTCTCCTTAAAGAGTTCCTCCCTTTCCGTTGGTTCCTTTTTCTTCAAGTGTCCGGGGGATTGACGCTTTTGTTCTTCTGGTCTAACGCTGGCGGGGAACTCCTGTTTCATTTGCGTTTCGTTGGCTACGCCCCCTGCTCCTGGAATTTCCTCTTTTCCGCCTTTCACTTGTCCCTCAATGCTTCGATCGGAGGAGAGCTGACGGCCAACTGATTTCAGCCAAGCGAGCTCCCCTATGAGATTTCGTCCTTTTTGACCTAGGCCTGTTGTGTAAATAAGGATCAAAACTCCCGCGACTGCGGCCCACTTCCAGTAACGCGCAATGTAGAACTGCCGGGTCTTTCTTACTCGAACGGTTTCGGACACCTCTCGAGCCCTTTTAGGAACGGCGTCATCCAGCCTCATATCGTCATGGCAGTGCTTAACCATGGAAGCAGTAATTGATTTTTTCCCTTGCGAATAGCCGAGGAGCAGGGCATTGTCTGCCAGGATATTGATCATCCGAGGATATCCCTGGGAGCAGTCATGGAGTTCCTTGACCGCACTTGTGGAAAAAATGGAACCGGGGTCTTTCGCCCCTGCTATCTTTAGGCGCGTTGCCACATAGCCCCTCGTGCCCTCAAGATCAAGAGGGGGGATATGGTAGCGCATGCTAATGCGCTGAAGTAGGGGCAGGCACCTTTGCTCTCTCAGCCTATCATTGAGCTCAGGCTGACCAACGAGAAAGATATTGATCAGTTTTTCATCACCGGTCTCCATGTTTGACAAGAGCCTGATCTCTTCAAGTAATTCGAAAGAGAGTCTTTGTGCCTCGTCAATGATCAAGATCACATTGGTCTGGTCTCGCAGACATTCCCCTAAGAATTCCTCAAACTCAACGAGGAAATCCGCCTTGGATCTGAAATGCACCTTTTTCTTGAATGCGGAGAAGGCCAGGTAATCCATGAACTCTTCCACCGTCAGCAGGGGATTGGAGAGGTAGATGCAGCGGACACTGTCATCAAGGGTGGTGAGGAGCGCCTGGATCATCGTTGTCTTACCAGTACCAATTTCCCCGGTCAAAAGGATAAACCCCTTTCGCTCCATGACCCCGTACCTCAACATATTCAGGGCCTCTCTGTGGCTTTCACCTAAATAGAGGAACCGCGACGACGGGGTTAGGTTAAAGGGTTTTTCTTTCAAGTCATAGAATGCGGTATACATTACGTGCAACACCCTAAAATGAGCTCAGAATCAAGAGTCCTTGGCCAAGGCGGAGTATATCCCTGCCTCGCCAAAAGGAACCAGGGCAGTAGATCAAAAACCCACAAGGTGCGCCCATTCACCTACAGAACTCCTCGCTAACGGTATGACGGATGATAGCTACATTGTTATAATTGTATATCTTTCAAGGGAGCATATCCACCACCAATTGATCGATCGCAAAGGTCTTCGTGCGGGAAATGGGTTTATAGAATGGGTGCTATTAGCACACTTTGATGATCCAAATCAATTGGCTATCTGTGCCCTTCATCCGAGAAATGAAGCTTTCTGCTATGAGCTTATTACGGGAGAATTTGCACCTCAGCTTGCGCATGCTAATGCAAATCGAAACCCTTCCAAGCTCAATACAGTACAGACTACGTCCTCAATTGTTGTTCTGGCATGCCATTTGCGATGCCCCACAGCTCGCTGCGGGCGCTTCATTTTCATTTGTTATAAAGATTAATTCATAATAACCCAAATCAGATGTAACGAATGCCCCATTACCGGCCCCTTTTCTCTCTCTTTGCTTAAATGAATCAGGGATCTTCAATGAGCATGTCGCGTCTAAGCTCTCCGGGATCGCCTGCTCCGATCAGACTCATGATACGTTTCATTTCTACTGTGATTTCACTGATGAGATTGTAAACACCTTCCCGGCCTTCGGCGGCGAGGGCGTAAAGGATAGGACGACCCAGGCCGACCAGTGAAGCTCCAAATGCCAGTCCCTTGAGGACATCGCTGCCACGCCGGAAACCTCCGTCGACAATCAGAAGGGCCTTACCTCCGACAGCTGCAACAATTTCGTCCATTACCTGGAGGGCGTGGGGTAAATAGTCTAGGGTGTGGGCGCCGTGGTTGGAGATAACCATGCCGTCGGCACCTGCCTCAACACATTTTTCTGCATCCCTGCAACTCAAAATCCCTTTGCAGATCAACGGACAAGAAGCCTTCTTACGGATGTCTCTGAGTTCTTGCAGTGAAAGCGGTGCACAGTCAGAGACATTCTGCTTGTCGTGGATCTTGGTTCCTTGTCCGGCGTCCGTCTCGATCCCCACCCAGGTAACACCGGCTTTTTGTATCCCTTCCAAATCCCGGAACAGCTTGTCTCGATCCTTGAAAGGCTTAGCATTAGCTGCTATTGGAACACCGGTTGCCACCAGTTCTTTTAAATGCTTTGGGATAGGCGTGCCTGTCCACATAAGGCTGCCGGCATCTTTAAGGGCTTGGGCAACATCGATCAGGCCGTTATCCGTTATCGCCGGAATGGGCATGGTCATGGCCGACATAATCACCGGCGTTTTCATTGCAACATCGAGGATTCGGCAGTTGGTTTTGGGCTCAACGCCGTCGATGTACTGAGGCTGAAATGTATACCGATCAAGGATGTGCCGGTCATGCTCGAGAATAAATCCGGTTTCAACAGCATCCAGCGCCCATCCGAACTCCTTCTCCTCAAGAATCTTTTTACCTTTCTGATAGATCTCAGTAAGCCCCATAAGAAGCATCTCCTTGCATTAAAATGTAATCGCCGCCGCCCTCTAGTTTACCATATTTTTACTTTAAATCTTGACGATCTACAACAATATCAGATCCAAAGCAGGAAACAGGTGCCAACCAGATATATTGAGAATACGTCATGAATTTCGGACTTGTCAAAACCTTTAATCTGTTGCCACGAGCCCATCATATCAACACCCGTCCTTATTGATCATGCTCACTTGTAAAGCCCTCCGCGTCCTTAGAGTACTCCTCGAAGGATTAGTCCAAGACTTTCTCAAATAGCCATTCCCTGCCCAGCTAGAAGCCAGTATCATACCCACAATCGCTTATCTCGCATACCTTCAGGGGGTTCTATTTTGGTTGCTTTCTGAGCCTAGAATTAAGTATTGTACCCATCATTCTGTAAACCATCCGGTAACCCCTAGCAGAACTCCTGCCTAGGACTGGCGCACAATTTAGGGCGCAATGCAGGCTCCACTATGGTTGCTTTGTCCTGGTTGGGAATGAACAAGAAGGATAACAAGAGAGGATACAAAGTGAAGCGCCTGTTAGTTTTTGTTTGTGTAGGCAATCGTAATCGGAGCCCTTTTGCTGAGTTTTTCTTTTCAAAGTTGATCAGTGAAAGGAATAAGGAACTCGCCTCCAAGATAAGGCTATCGTCATATGGGTTTATTCCACAAAAGATGAAGGAAAAGATAGCGGCATTGCACGTTGGTTTTCCGGATCCTTTTTTTGGGAGAGCTTTAGCACTATCCACCCGGACAGTTTTGCTAAAGGAAGGTATTGCTGTGCCCGAGCGATGGAGGACGAAACCCCTGACTCCAGAGGTCGTAAAAGAAGTTGATATGATCATCACGATGCATCCCGAGCAGAAAACGGACCTTATCGATCTCTATCCAGAGGCAGCCTCAAAGATATTCACTATAAGAGAAATATCGCAGTGGGACGGGAACCTGAGTTGGGATGAAGATTCAAGATATAAAAGGATTCCCAGCCACATTGATTTCTGGGATTATGTTGAGGAGAACATAGATTATGTTTCGATTATATTGTCTGAAATGAAAAAGATGTTAATCATGGCATATCCCCATATCATGGATAAACTCGGGCTAAATCATGCTGAGGGAAGTCATGAACAAATGAGCAACCTCCCCAAAGCCTTATGAAGTAGTGTTTGTATTGCAACTAAGAGGAATACTCGATGGGTGGACAGGGTCCTTGGAAATCGCTTTGTTTCTCCAAATTTGTTAAAGATATAATCCTCAACAGGACGGGACGTGAGAATCCCTGGCCCAGACCGATCCCCCTCACGATATACCCGGAAACCAATTTTGCAGTTAGGGACAGCCTGCATCCCTATAGTAAGAGTCCGTCGCACCAGGGCGGGCTGAGTGCTCTAAGGAGAAACCTAGGGGACCCCTTTGGATTTGATGGCAAACATGGCCTGTGCTACCTTCCCTATTGCCCCAGGGTACATCCTTTCCAGGCTTTTTTTGGTCTCCTCGATCAACCGAAGGAAGGCCCGTGAAGGAGGCGCAAGTTCTATATCTCTAAGGAAAACAATATCCGTCTGGAGAAAAATCGGGCCCTCCTTGATTTTCAAGACCTGTAAAAGCCCCATCTTGACTTCACGTTCCACCTCGGCTTTGTAGAGAAAAGATATCCCCTCCCCCTGCATGATATACTCTTTGATAAACTCCACGCTTCCTGCTTCTACGAGTACCGATGGATTGACACCGTGAGAGCGAAGCAAGGAAAGCATGGCATATCTGGCCCCTGAACCCTGCTCTTGTAGGATAATCGGTTCGTCATAAAGGTCATGGAGTGATATTTCTTTTTTGTCGGCAAACCTGTGGCCGGGCGGAGTAACCAGCCAGAATTCGGGTTTTATATATGGTACGAACTTCAACTTTTTATCGTAGGGAAGCCTGCCGATGAGGCCGAGATCGTATTTGAACGACAGTACACCTTCAGCTATCTCCTGTGAATTTCCTTCCTTTAGAAGGACTTTCACCTTGGGAAATAGCTCCTGAAATCGAGAGATTAGATCGGGCATGAAGTATCTTGCAAAACTATGAGTGGTCCCTAATCTGAGAGATCCCTGGGCCAAATCCCAATAACTCTTCAAGGCATATTCCATCTCCTCCACGATTTCAAATATCTTTTCCGCATATCCGAACAGGACGCCTCCAGCTTCGGTGAGATGGAAATCCTTCCCGCATTTTTGGATGAGTTTCAAGCCAAGGTTGTGTTCCATGGATTTTATCTGCATTGTGATAGCAGGTTGGGTCACGCAGAGTGTCTCTGCGGCCCTGGTTAAGTTCTTTTCCCTTGCTGCAAGGAAGAAGGCCCTTAGTTGATTGAGATTGGTTTGCATGTGGGATAGCCCATAAGAAAATCTTATGGGAGTATATATATAATTGTTTTGACAAGTCAACAAAAATGGTGGAAAGTCATAATGGCCCAAAAGATCTCATTAATCTGACAATGAGGAAGATATGGATGAGCGGGATGGCATCATCGGTATCGAGGTTTACTTTAAACATCAGCGCTAATTGAAACTGTATTTAAGTGCTGGCCTGCCTACTCTGATTTCAAAGTAAAGAAAAAGATACTAAATATATCCTTTATAACGGATTCTGGTCTATAAAGTTCCCATTCCCGGGATACTTGGATCTGGGAAAAAGCCAAAATAAAAGGTTCGGAAATTATTCCGAGGGTATTGGTGCATTTTTCGCCAGATCCCATAGCAAGCAATTGAGAAGACCGGGCCATTGTTTTGAAACGCATTGAATGAGTGTGCCCGTTTTTAGGGAAGGGATAATGCTTAATAGGCTTTGAACCATTAAAAAGGGAGGATGGGGCAATGAAAAAAGACAAGAAAGCGTTTATTCTAGTGGCGTTGTTTATTGCACTGTTGGGTGCCTTGGTTCTCAGTGATGGCGCCAAGTCTGCATTAGCAAAGTCAGGGGCACAACCCAAGGACCTCCGGATAGGCGATATTGTGTCTTATACGGGTCCTTATGCAGGCTTCGGGTTTAATTCATGGGGGGTGGAAGCGGCTTTCGAGGATATGAACAAACAGGGTGGAATATATATAAAAGAGTACGATAAGAAATTGCCCGTCAAATGGATAACCGTCGATGTTGCGAGCGACCCGCTCAAGGCAGCGCCTCTTACCGAAGACCTGATTCTCCGTAAAAAGATAAATTTCATTGGACCGAGTCTGGAGGTGCCAACAATGCGCCAGGGTACAGCTGTGATGGCAGACAAGTATAAGATACCAGCCGTTTACGGAGTCGGTCCTTTTGAATCCTGGATGGCTATGAAGCAGTCGGCTGGGGCAACATGGAAATACAGCTTCACTTATGGTCCTGGCATAGCCGCTCCACGGGAGAAGGGAGATTTCCGGCATGGTGATCCTGGATATTTGATGATGCCTACTTGGTTCGGTGCCCAGGGTGCTTCCGCTGGCAAGACCAACAAGAAAGTGGCTGCCTTTGCCCTTGATGACGCGGACGGTAGGGCTTGGTACATGGTATTTACTGGAGCGGCAGGGAAGGAGGGTTATGATTGCTACCGTAGCGAAGATCAATTTGGCATATTTCCACTGGAGACTACT
>CP070657.1:1405190-1412197 GCA_020355085.1 Deltaproteobacteria bacterium | reverse complement strand
GCTGTGGGTTTTAGTCATTTGATATTCGGATTTCTTTAGTATTTCGATATTCGGATTTCGGATTTACAATGTCGTTTTTCTGGAAGTTGTACGATCGTGCAAATTACGCAAGTCATTCCTCTGACAAATCTAGTTGGCGGCTCCCCCGCCGGCTGAATCCTTATGAACATCTAACGTCAAGGAGGTTTGGCAATGAAAGAGGTGGTAATCGCAGGGTATTTGAGGACAGCGCAATCCAGGTCTCGGCCGAACGATCCGGCAAGGGACTGGTTTTGCAGGATGCGGGGAGATGAGCTGGTAGCCAAATTGCTGCCGGAACTCATCAAGCGGACGGGAATCGAGTCAAAAGAGATCGATGATTTTCTGGTAGGATGCGCCACAGCTGTAGGTGAGCAATGGGCCTATGGTGGACGCTTTCCCCTATTCCTGGCCAACTTGCCGGAGACAATTCCCGCTAAGTTCGTTGACCAGCAGTGCGGGTCGGCCATGGCTGGAATTCATATCGGGTTCATGGAAATAGCCCAGGATTTCGCCGATATCGTTCTGGTTGCCGGATATGAACACATGACGCGGGTACCCATGGGGCAGTCTACCGCGGGCAGAGGACTTATCACCCCAAATCTGACGCTTTTTTCGGACCCCGCCTTTCATAAATGGGATATGATGACTACCATAAACATGGGGTTGACTGCAGAAAAGCTCTTTTCTCAGACGGAGTTTACCAAAGAGGACATGGACCGCTGGGGCGCTCGCTCCCACCAACTGGCTGCCAAGGCCCAAGCAGAGGGCTTCTTTGACGGCGAGATTCTCCCCATTGAAGCAGAGCAGGATGACAGCACGGTGATAACCGTGGACAAAGACCAGGCCGTGCGGCATGATGCGACCGTGGAAGGTATTGCTGATCTCAAGCCGGCCTTCAAGAAGGACGGGGTAATCACCGCGGGAAACTCATCGCCCCTGAATGCAGCCGCCACCTCCATGTTGCTGATGTCAAAGGATACGGCCGAAAAGAAGGGGATCAAACCCCTGGCCACAATCCGTTCCATTGGATTTGCCGGTGTGGACCCCACCGTCATGGGGATCGGACCCGTTCCGGCGAGCCGAATGGCCCTGGAGAAGGCCCAACTAAAGGCTTCCGATATCGACTTCTGGGAAATCAACGAGGCCTTCTGTATAGTAGCCTTGAACTGCATCAAGGAACTGGGGATAGATCCCGACACGGTTAATGTTATGGGCGGCGCCACCGCCATCGGGCATCCCTTGGGCGCTACGGGAATTCGCCTCGTGGGCACATTGGCCCGCATACTGAACATCAATGGCGCCCGCTGGGGTTGCGCCAATGCTTGCGTGGGCGGCGGACAGGGTGTAGCAACCATCATCGAACGCGAATCATATAATTGGTAGTTGAAATCCCGGTGGAGATTCTCTTTTTTCTTCGGCCTTCACGAAGATCACCGTAAAGACATTGGCAGCGAGGCATGTGCTATTTCACGTGCCTATGGTGATATTGCGGCGATTCCTTAATCGTGGAGAGAAGGGCTATAGAATCTGTGGTGAATGGACTTCCAGACTTGGTGCTTCTCATCCCTTGAGGGTTTTCAATTGCTGTACTACGGCCGGGACAACCTTCTTGACATCGCCCACGATACCGTAGTCGGCGAAGTCGAAGATTTCGGCCTTTGGGTTTGTGTTGATGGCTACAATACATTCGCTATTAATCATGCCGGCAGAATGCTGTATGGCACCTGAAACCCCACAACCGATGTAGAGCTTGGGTTTGATTGTCTTTCCCGTCTGGCCGATCTTACGGTCTTCACTAATCCAGCCCTCGTCTATGGGGAGGCTCGTTGCCCCCAGCTGGGCCCCCAGCAGATCAGCGAGCTCTCGCACGGTTTCAAACCCCTCCACATCACCAACACCCATACCGCATATTACCACCTTTTCCGCCTCCTCCAAAGGCACTCCCTCGGGAGCTGATCTGACGGTCTCAATGACCTTGACCCTGGTATCCGACTCTTTTATGGTGACATCGACTGGAATGATCTCCCCGTGCCTTGCTCGGTCTTGGGCCTTTAGTTCCATCACGCCTGGTCTCACGGTCACCATCTGAGGCCTGTGAAACGGACAGACGATGTCGGCCATGAGGTTTCTGCCGAAGTACGGTTTTGTGGCTACCAGCACGCCCTTGTCCTTGTCAATATCAAGCTCGGTGCAGTCCGCCGTGCACCCCGTGCGTAACCGTGCAGCGACCCTTGGCGCCAAATCCCTTCCAAAGTACGTGGCCCCGATCAGCAGTATCTCCGGCTTCCCGGTAAGGGCTTGCTCCACGATAATATCGGCATAGACCTCGGTGCGATACTCCTTGGCAACCGCATCCTGTGCCACCATAACCCTGTCTCCCCCATATGAGATCAGCTCCTGGGCGATTTCCCTCATACCATCGCCGATCACCAGGGCCGTAACCTGGGCATCGAGCTTGTCCGCAAGCGCGCGGCCCGCGCCCAGAAGTTCAAGGGAAACCCGGGCGGGCTTTCCATCCCCTTGCTCGACAAACACCCACACTCCCTTGTAATCGTCTATATTCCCACCCGACATAACTCCTCAGATCAACGCCTTAAGTTGCAACGCTTCAATCAGCTTACCTGCCACCTCATCCGGTTCCCCATCCAGCATGGTCACCTCGCCTTTTTTTACCTTTCTGGTGTATACCGCTCTGGATTGAGTGGGAGAACCCTCGAGCCCCAAGAGCCCTGGATCACCCTCAAGATCACTCGCACTCCACACCGTTACCTCTTTGCTCCTGTAAGCCTCCATAATGGTATCCATAGTGGGGATCCTCGGTTGGTTGATCTCCCTTTCAACGGTTATCACGGCCGGGAGAGGCGCCTCCAATATCCTAAAGCCATCTTCGATCTTCTGTTTGATCCTCACCGATGGGTCCTGGATGGTGATCTCCGTTGCGCAGGTGAGTTGCGGCAAATCCAAAAACTCCGCAACCTGGGGACCGACCTGGGCGGTCATGCCGTCGGATGACTCCTTGCCGCAGAGGATGAGATCGTAACTCCCGATTTTTTTGGCGGCGAGGCTCAGGGTATAGGCGGTAGACAGGGTATCTGCCCCGGCAAAGGCCTTGTCGCTCAGCAATATCGCGCGGTCAATTCCCATGCTCAAGGCCTCTCTAAGGGCCTCTTCTGCCTGGGGAGGGCCCATTGACAGTGCGGTGCTATGGCCTCCATGTCGCTCTTTCAGCTGGAGCGCTGCCTCAAGGGCATTTTTGTCGGTGAGATTGAGAACACCCTCGGCACCTTCCCGCATCAGGGTCCCTGTCTTGGGATCCCACTCAATCTCACTCGTTGCCGGTACTTGTTTTATGCAAACGATTGTATGCATTTCACCTGGGCAAGCTACGCCCTCTCTATAAGAATCGCCTGACCGTGGCCGCTACCGCCGCACACCGCGCCAATCCATTCTCGTCGCTACGGAGCATGACGACCCCCCAGTAGACATCGTCGAGTTTTTCTTTGGGGAAGTCCGCCTTCTCACATACCTCATGCATGACAGTAGAAGCGAGTTTCTCATGCAATACGTCCCTTAAGGAACCGCCGAAATCGCCAATAGGCGTTCGCACCGCAGATACGATAATCGGATCTCTTTTGTTCATTTCTCATTTTCCTCCGTAGTCTAATGTGTAGTCGAATAGGGTATCCTGCAGAACCACGGTATGTGGCCAAGTAAGTCACACGAAAACATCTATTTCATTTCCTCCTCTGCTAATACTCTCCTTAATATCTTCCCCGCACCACTTTTCGGAAGCTCTTCTCTGAACTCGATTACCCGTGGACGCTTATATGCTGCCATGTTTTCTTTACACCATTCCAAGATATCTTCCTCACTTACCTTGCCAACATACTCCGACTTTAGAATGATATAGGCCTTCGGGCTTTCCCCCCTGTATGAGTCAGGGATTCCTATCACTGCTGCTTCCACGACTGCTGGATGCCTATAAAGCAAGTTCTCAACTTCTGAAGGAAAGACGCTGTAGCCTGAGCATTTAATCAGCTCCCTCTTTCTGCCCAGAAGCTTGATATACCCATCTTCATCCATCAAACCAATGTCCCCAGTATAAAGCCACCCGTCTCTCAGGACTTCCTTTGTCTCCTCAGGTTTGTTCCAGTAACCAAGCATCACCGCTGGCCCTTTGATCGTTATCTCTCCTTCCTCATTGGGCTCCATCTCGCGAGTTCCCGTCTCCAAATCCATAATCCTGATATCGCTCAGCTGGGGAATACCCAGGAAGCCTGGCTTGTAACGGTATAGCGGGGTAATGGCGCCTCCCTGGGATATTGTCTCTGAAAGCCCGTACCCCTCGCCTATGATCGCGCCGGGCGCCAATTCTTTCAGCTTCATCTGGAGTTCGACCGATATCGGCGTCCCGCCACTCCAGAGACACCGGAATGAAGTAAAGTCGTACTGTTTGATATTGGGAAGGTTAAGCAGGGCGATAACCATGGTTGTGGCGCCCACCCAATACGTACACCGATAATGGGTGATTGCCTGAGCAACCACCTCCGGGACGAATCGGGCGAGAATGACAACGCGGCCCCCTGAAACAAGAGGCGTGCACATCAACTGCTGCTGACCCATTGTATGAAAGAAAGGCGTGACCCCAAGATGAACATCCTCTTCCCGATGATGATACCAATGCATTGTGCCGATACACACATAGGCGAGGGTATGATGACTGATCATGGCGCCTTTGGGAATGCCTGTAGTCCCTCCTGTATATTGAAGGAGGGCAAGGTCGGTCTTCAGGTCGGAGACCTTGCATATAGGACGATCTTGAGACTTTGAGATTAGCTCGTCCAGATCGAGTGTGCCCGGAAAGGAACGTTTCTCTTCCGTCGCCTCCGATGGCAACGGAAGGAGAGGGTTATCAGGCAGGTAATCCCTCAGAGATGTAAGAATCACGTTTTTCAGCGGGGTCGCACCGCGTGCTTTCTCCACCTCGGGATAAAGATAATCCAGACCAATCAGTGTCTCAGCCCCTGCATCCTTGATTTCATGTTCAAGCTCAGCTTGCTTAAACATCGGATTCACAGGCACGACTACCCCACCCGCCCTTTGGGCCGCAAAATAGCTGATCACAAATTGCGGGCAGTTCTCCATGTGAATCGCTACCCGGTCCCCCTTTTTTACGCCCAGATCAACCAGCCCCCAAGCCGTCCTGTCGATCAGGCTGTTAAAATCCCTGTAAGTGATATCCCGTCCATAGAAGCTGAGAGCAATTTTATCAGGGGTGTAGGTAGCCCATTCTCTTATATACTCGGATGTAGGTTTTTCCACCTCGAAATTCTTAGGTATCCATACCGGCCATACTTTGTACCATCTCCTTTCCATAAACGCCCTCCAATTATGATAGAAGCTTGCATGTTCCTTTATGGATATCGCCTTTACCCTTAAGGGGCAAGGTTTTCCTAAAGCTTGGGCGGAAACTCAGGAAGCTCATCAAACAGCGGATGGCCTGACCCATCCTCAATCCTTGCCGCCCGCTTTGCCGCTGCTTTGTACCGAGCAAAATCTCCGAGGACCATTATAGACATCTTCTGCGCCTCCAATGATCCCTCCGCGTGAATGGTAAGTATGTCTTCGTATGATGAGGTTAGATCCCTGATGAGTTTTACCAGCCGCAGTCTGTCCTCCGTGGGTACTCCCGCCTTTCCACCAAAGGCCCGATCCAGCATATCGTGAATTTCGGGGTTGAAGAAGTCTTTAGAAGATGGACAGGTGGCTACAATGCCCCCGGCAATGTCCTGAATATACTTGGTTGCCTGGTGCCAGTTGTCGGCGAAATAGAATTTGCAGATATTGGCATACAGGGGATTGGGGTACACCAGATCCGAATCCGGCTCTGAGATACAATGTTCGCATGCAGACCTGCCAAGGATCTCAACTGCCTCGGTATACATCACCAGCCAGGTAAGCTTTTCCCGGATATGGGGTGCCCTCTCCACACCATTGTATTCAGCCATGAGTGTTGCAGCGCCGGTAAAGAGCTCCAGTTCCATGGCCTTATAGGTCTCGGCGCTGAGGCGATGGAAGTTAGCGAACATGTAAGCGACCTGACCTGCAAAATCCCACTCTCCTTTCAGAAATATCCGGTCATTCGGGACAAAGACATCCTCAAAGATGATGGTGGCATCATTGATATAGACACTGCCGGCAATGGGGTGATCAAAGAGATTGCCAGGATCATGCACCTCCGGTTCGGCAGAAATAAGGGTGACCCCCGGGCTGTTGACCGGTACTGCGAACGATAAGGCATATGCCTTGTCGTCCTCTCTCATGGCGCGGCATGGAACCATGAGGAGTTCATTGCATAGGGGGGCCTGGCTGATGTGGGTCTTGGCGCCTCTTACTATTATGCCATTCTTGCGTTCCTCAACAATCCTGACATAGTAGTCCTGGTGAGGTGTTTGCTGGGAAGGCCGGAGACTTCTATCCCCTTTGACATCGGTCATGGCCAACGCAAAGGCCAGATCGTTTTTCTGGAGATAGTCTCGATAGCCCTCGATTCGTTCGGCATAATTGGTGCCATATTTCTTATCCACTCTTTGACTAACCACGGTCAGGGCATTTAACCCGTCTTTTGCCACGAACTTGGCCCCCGGAGGTTTGCCGAAACAAACGCGGGCCCAGAGTTTCACCATCTCTCTAAGCCTCAAGAGATCCTCCTTGGTGCGTTGGGGCATCAAGGCAAAGCTCACTCTTGCCCCATCTTCGTTTATCTCAGTCAAAAGATCATGATACTTCGGATCGTTGTTAAGCACGTAATCCATGGCCACCCAGTCCCTGCAGATTCTCAGGATTGGGTGCTCAGTCACATCGGTAACCTTGTCTCCATTGCAGTAAACAATTCTGCCATCCTTCAGGCTGTCTATATACTGTTGTGGCGTTTTAATAGCCATTCGATTCTCCTCTCTTTATTCTAGACCGTGCCAGGTACACAG
>CP070657.1:1401860-1405090 GCA_020355085.1 Deltaproteobacteria bacterium | reverse complement strand
TGCGGAATAATTGCCCTTTTAAGAGGACATAACTTCCTCTGCTCCCCTCATGTGATGAAGCTGATGATCATGTTATCTGATTGCAGGAAAGTTCGATAAAACAAAGGCCGCGAGGCCGGAGCAGCAAAAAGGGGTTCTTCAAGCTGTTCTATAGCTGGGGCCTTCGACCATCACGATAGCCGTGCAAGGTCTTGCCGGCAAGGCAATTACTCCATTCTAAAAACAGGCGACACCCAAGTTGCTTATCTATGCTTGCGGATTCTATAATCTGCGGTTATTCAGGCCCATTGATCTATAAGCCATTGCTGCTTGGCCGGTCTTTGGGACTTACCGGTATTGTCATAATTCTTTTGAGTGCTTTCGTATTTCTGGTTTGGGAGCGATTTCTCAGAAGTGAGCTGGATCCCAGCGGCAACATCGAAGAGTTTGGGGAAATCAGATTCCGTCACCTTTTCTATGGCAACGAGATTCTCGTTACTGATATAGACGGCCCAGTCATCCTGTTCCGCAGTACTGCCGAGCTTCCGATCATTCACATGGGGATATGGGCCTGCGCCGTCATCTGCTCTCTTGAATTCCCCAGGTTGTTGCTGTCTAATATAACTGGCGTTGTTGGTAATCCTCATAACGTGTCACCAGGGTTGCACCGTATTAGTGATCTCAAGGCGTAAGATGCGTGGAACCATTCCTGCATTTGTATGGTTATACCGAGTTGTTGATGGGCGTTTACCCCATAGCGAGCTGGATTTCCCGCGAGTCCACGCATTACCGCCGAAAGCCGTTCACAGCGTTTGGTAGGCCTCTGTTTCGTATAGTCTCTAGGAGCTTGTGCTCTGGGAGGCTGTATTTCAGAGAGACCTGGAGTTAACACAAATATCCATATTTGGTATCGGCATCTGAGAGCAAAACTTTAGTGCTTTTCACCTTTAAGGGCATACAAGGGTGATAATTTCCTATTTCTCGGTTATTTCCGACAAGGCTTGCCACAATAAATACTCTTTACAGAGGCATTAAAGCGTGAGAATATAAAAAAATGGAGCATTATTGAGTGCTTCGATTAGCAAATAAAGTCACGTATTTTAACGAACGGAGCTGGGGAAAACTGACTTCTTTCGTCCCGAGCCTCTCGGCCACGAGCTCGAGGTCGAATGGCTCATGGCCGAGGGCAGTGCCTGGTCCTGGGGCTTCGACTGAGACGTGTCGACAAGGTCACATCCAGCCGCTCAGCCGAAGCTCGAATTAATTCATTATCGAAATAAAGAGACGAAGAAGTATATATGGGCGTCAAGGAATAGCGCCGGAAATTGGGGAGGTTTCATCATGAGAGTGAGGCAATGCAAACAAAGGGCTGTTGGTTACCTTGTGATACTGTGCGGGCTGTTGGCGCTTTCAGTAGCTGTTGCGCCTATCGTTTCAGCCAGATCCTTCCGGTTAGGCAAACTGCCGGATAAAGGAAAGAACTTCGGTTGTGGTACCTGTCATGTGAATCCAAATGGAGGCGGAAAACGGACCTCCTTTGGCAAAGACTACGGAAGGATTGCCATTGCAGCAGGAGAGAAATATACCGAAGCCTTGGGAGCACTAGATTCCGATGGCGACGGTTCAACGAACGATCAGGAATTTGCGGCGGGTACCGACCCCGGAGATCCGCAGTCGAAACCCTGAGCAGTTGATCGTTTTACTTAGAGAGAGAGAAGCATGAGAGGAGGTTGCCGGCTCTCTGCGTTATGTGGCCTGCGACCCTGCACAAATGCATGATCACTCATTCTCAACAGGTGCCTCGATTACTCTCCGTATCACCCGGCGCGCGTAAAATATCGTAAACAGGGCCGCGCTCCAGGTGACCGCAAATATTCCCCACCAGATGCCGAGTAAACCGATACCGAATACATGAATTAGCACGTAAAAGACAACTACTGGTGCGATTATTTGGCGGTATAGTCCTATCCAAACAGCATACATCGGCCTCTTGATACCCTGTAATAGGGCAACATGAACAAAGAGAATAACGTAAGAATACAGAACAAGGGCATCGATTCTCAGGTATGTGGCACCAATTGGTATGACATCAAGGTCGTCTGTAAAAAACCTCAGCAGATACTCGGCCAGAACAAATACGGCAATTGTGCCGAACGTCATTACCACACCGCCGTACCGTAAGGCTTTGTCGAGTGTTTCTCTGACGCGGTTAAACAAGTGAGCGCCGTTGTTCTGTGCAACAATGGTTAACGTTGCGATATTCAAGCCAATGGTAGGCAGGAGAGCGATCTGCTCAACTAGCATGGCAACCCCGTAAGCGGCTACCGCCTCTTGTCCGAATTTGCTAACAAAATAGGTGATCACAAAGATGCCGGTGCCGATCGTGAACATGTTTACGCTGGCAGGTAACCCCTGGCGGGAGATTTCTTTGAAATACTGCAGCCTTGGCAGCAGATCGCGGAGGTCTTTTCTGGCGATTAATCCCGTTCTAGAGACCCTGATCCCCAAGTATGAGCAACCGATGAACTGGATGAGAACTGTTGCCAATGCGATACCCATGATCCCTAAAGGGGGTATTCCCAGTCCACCGTAAATGAACCACGGATCAAGGATGATGTTCAAGAGGAATCCCGCGATCAGGAAATTCCTGAAGGATCTGGTGTCGCCTAGGGCGTTTAAGATGGAGTTGAGCATATAGACCAGCATAAAGAAAAAGGTGCCCAGAAAGATAATGTCCATATACTTGAGAGATATTTTCAGGTATTCATCGGAAGCGCCGAGCACTGAAAATAGCGATGGCGAGATGTGAATGCCCACGAACATCAGGATGATAGAGGTAACCACCCCGAAGGAGATCCCTTGAAGGGCGAATCGTTCTGCCTCTTCTCTGTTCCCAGCGCCAAGTGCATTGGCGATGAGTGCTGTGGAACCGGTTGATACGCCGGTTCCCATGGCAATGATGATGAAGTAGACAGGCAGGGAAAGAGACAGGGCGGCCAATGTTTCAGTTGAGATTAACCCGCCGAAATACGTATCCACCACATTGTACATGGTGTTAAAAAAATACCCCACACTCGCCGGAATTGCCACTTTTCGAATGAGTTGTGGTATCGGTTGGGTGATAAGGTGATTCTCTTCTGTTACCATAAAAAAATGCTCTCACTGTCTTTGGTTTGGCTGGATTTCAAAATCGATTATTGCTTAACTCCCTAACTATGCTACCCCAAGGGATATGGATATCTTTTTTTGAC
>CP070657.1:1385029-1401760 GCA_020355085.1 Deltaproteobacteria bacterium | reverse complement strand
GGTTTCCGGTCCTCTCCGATTTCTGGCCCCACGGGGCGGTAGCCGACACGTACGGGGTGCTGCGTTCAGACGGAACGGCCGAGCGGGCACTGTTTGTCATCGATAAGAAGGGGATCATTCGTTTTATTAACGTCAATGATATTAATCAAAGGCCCAAGCTCGAGGAGCTGGTCAAGGCCCTGGAGGGGTTGGGGAAATAGGAGCCCGCCATCTCTGCCTTAAAATGGCTCCCTACAGGGTGGGCGTTTCGTGTTTAGAATGATGTTGGAGTTTGGAATACAGAAGAAGTGGCTTTAGGGTAATTGAGTTCCTATGAGTTTAATTAATGACAAGAATCCCTGATAGGAAATGAACACAAAGAGTCCGTTTGAATCCGGCCAAAAATACCGGATGACCCATCAACGACAGGTCATATTGGATGAGATCCGAAAGGTAACAACACATCCCACAGCGGACGAGGTGTACGAGTTGGTTCGCAAGAGGCTGCCCAGAATAAGCTTGGGGACCGTTTATCGGAACTTGGAGATTCTCGCTACTCGGGGTTTGATAAAAAGGATTGGTCCGGCTTCTCAACAAATGCGGTTTGATGGTGTTACAGAAGACCACTATCACCTTCGCTGCGTATCGTGCGGGAGGGTGGAAGATGCTCCCATCATATCTGTTGGTGACCTCGAAGATGCGGTTCGGAATCAGAGCGATTACAGTATAACGGGGCACAGACTCGAGTTCTTGGGGATATGTCCGGAGTGCAGGGGAAAGGAAACCTCTTTTCGCAAAAATGTCTAGAGCTGGGTTTGTGGAGGATCCAGAGGTGACAGAGGAACCTGACTACAACGTAATATGTATGCTGTCAGAGATGCGATAAAAGGGAGGTAAGAAGAAATGGCTCAAGCACTCGTTGTTTATGCGACCAGAACCGGACAAACAAAAAGGATTGCTGAGCTTATTGCTGAGGGAATCCGGTTTAATGGTGCCGAAGCAAAAGTTGTAAATGCCAATGAAATGAAAAAGGAGTCTGATCTTGATGGGTATGACGGATATGTTTTTGGGTCTGCCACCTATCACGGTGAGATGATGCAAGGCATGAAGACGCTTCTTTTTCTAGCTGAAAAGGCCGATCTGGAGGGGAAACCAGGTGGGGCATTTGGTGCATTTGGGTGGAGTGGTGAGGCACCCGATCGCATCTATGACACTATGAAAAACATCTTTCGTATGGATATGGTGAGTGGGCCGTTGAGACTGAAATCTGCCGCCTTGGGGGGTGGTGTGCAGATGGCGCAGGACTATGGACGGGAGATTGGACATAAGTTGGCAAGGCAAGAATATTAATCGGGAGGGATTCATGACAACTCCGAGACACTGTCCGGGTTTTGAGGATTTGAAGAATCTCAAGGCGTTTATTTGTAAATGCCCCAATTGCGGTAAGGAAAAGGAAATATTCTCTGACGAGTTTGACAAAAGGCATGTATGCCATGGGTGCGGCCAGGAGATCGATTTTACCAAATGCAGCATTCAAGCATCATAAGGAAAAAGGTCTCGCCCTGTAATGCAATACCTATAAGGTCCTGTTCAGGCCGTGTTGTGGGAGTGCAGTTTCGCCATCCATGATGAGGATGCTCCGATCTTCACCGCGGCGTGAGGCCTCGGCTCTTCTATGAACTGGAAAAGAGGATATGGAAATAGAATGGTGTGAGACAAACATGAGCAGGCGCAGAAAAAAAGGGAACCATTTAACTACGTGGCCGGAGTAGAGACAAGAACGGAAGTCACTGCTGCTGAGGTGTTTTTGGCAAGAATTGCATCGCGCTCAAGAGAAAATAAGCTAACGACCGGGAATACGGTAGTCACATTAAGGGGGGTAAAAGAGAATGACTGAAGAAGTGAAAGATGAAAAAAAGGTCGTCCCGATGAAGAAGGTCGACATTAAGGAGGCCACCATTTGTGCAAGCACGGCACAAATGCTTGAGAAGGCACAGCGAGACGGCGTGGAGACCGCCTTTGACCGCGCCCTAAACATGAAGGCCTGTCCGATTGGGGCGGATTCCGCTTGCTGCAAGCACTGCGCCATGGGGCCCTGCCGACTAAACGCCAAAGATCCTTACGGAAAGGTCGGTGTTTGTGGGGCCACCATTGATACGATCATGTCTCGGAACTTTGCCCGCATGGTAGCCAGTGGCGCCGCAGCCCATATTGACCACGGAATGTCGATGCTGGACCTCTTCAGGGAGGTGGTCAACGGGAACATCAAAGATTATACTATAAAAGACCCTATAAAACTGGAAGAAGTAGCTCAATCCGTCGGGATAGAGACGGATGGTAGGAAGATCAAGGATATTGCAACCGATCTCTACAAAGAGCTTGAGCGTACCTATACCCAGGTGGAAGGTGAGATACCCTTTGCCAAAAGGGTGCCGCTGAAGACGCTGGAAACATGGCGCAAGCACGGAGTGGTGCCTCGTGGCGCCATGCGGGAGATCATGGAACTGATGCATCGAAGCCATATGGGGGTTGATCAGCACTATGCGAATATCACCAATCAATGCAGTCGCACAGCTCTTGCCGATGGATGGGGCGGTTCCATGGTTGCAACGGAGATCTCAGACATTCTTTTTGGTACTCCCACCCCGGTGAGGGCCGAGGTCAACATGGGTTGCCTGAGGCAAAACCAGGTCAACATCATTATCCACGGTCATGAGCCGAACCTCTTCGAATCCATACTCGAATCGGTCAATGATCCGAGCCTCATTACTGCGGCCAGGGATGCGGGTGCTGAAGGAATAAACCTAGTGGGGATGTGCTGTTCAGGGGCGGAGATGCTCTCCCGTCATGGGATCCCTCATGCGGGAAATTTTATGTCTACGGAAGCTGTTCTGGTCACAGGCGCAGTCGATGCCCTGGGTGTTGATGTGCAGTGCATCAAACAGGGTTTGGCAAAGGTTGCTGAGTGCTACGGCACCAAGCTCTTCACTACAAATCCAAGGGCCCATATTGAAGGCGCCGAACACATTGAATTCAAGGAGCATGAGCCAAGAGAGTGTACGGACAGGATTGTGGAGATGGCCATTGTCAGGTTCAAGAATCGGAAGCTACCGGTTGAGATTCCAAAGAACACCAATATCGGGATTTTCGGCTTCTCCCATGAATATATCAACTATATGCTAGGGGGTACATTCAGGGCATCCTATACGCCGCTCAATGACAATATCATAAACGGCAGGATTCGAGGAGTAGCCGGGGTGGTCGGCTGCACCAACCCGAGAGTCAAGCAGGACTGGGTTCATGTTGAGTTGGTAAAGGAATTGATCAAGAACGACGTATTGGTTGTCCAGACCGGATGTTCACAGATCGCTTTGGCAAAAGCCGGATTCTATAAACCTGAGGCAGCTCACCTCGCAGGGCCGGGCCTTCGAGAGGTGTGTGAGGCGGTCGGCATGCCACCTGTTTTGGGTGTGGGTTCGTGCGTTGACAACAGCAGGATTTTGATCGCGTGCTCAGAAATGGTCCGGGTGGGAGGCCTGGGAGAGAGCATTGCTGATCTGCCGGTTGCCGGTGCCGCCCCGGAGTGGATGAGTGAAAAGGCAATTGCAATCGGTCAATACTTTGTTGCGTCTGGTGTATACACTGTTTTTGGCGTTACCTTCCCGATTATCGAGGAGACAAAGTTCCACAAGCTGCTGTTCGAGGGCCTGGAGGAGGTGGGTTTTGGGAAATGGGGGTTTACCGCCGATCCATATGAGATGGCTCACATGATGATAGAACATATTGACACAAAGAGGAAAGCCTTGGGTATAGATAAAACAAGGGAGAGGGTGCTGTTTGATATGGCCGCTCGAAGGGATCTAGAGGCCATGTGAGTATAAGTTATTGGGGGAGTTAGGTTAAATACATTGAGGCGGAGAAGGAAATGGACCCGAAAGTACTCCATAAAATCAGCTACGGCCTTTACGTTGTTGCGTCACGAAAGGGTGATAAGATCAACGGTCAGATAGCAAATACCGTCTTTCAGATCACCTCTAAACCGCCCACCCTGGCGGCGAGCATTAACAAGCAGAACTACACCCACGAGTTCATCAAAGAGAGCCGTTCCCTTACCGTGAACGTCCTGGATCAAGAGGCCGGGATGGTTTTCATAGGGCGATTTGGGTTCAAATGCGGCAGGGATATCGAGAAGTTTGACGGCATTAAGCACCGGTTGACTCAATCGGGTAATCCGGTTCTCGAAGAGCACAGTATGGCTTTTCTGGAAGTGAAGGTCGAGAAAGAGATCGATATGGGGACCCATACCATTTTCATTGGCGAGGTAACTGACGGCGAGATCATTCGTGAGGGTGAGCCTATGACCTATGCCTATTATCATCAGGTGATAAAGGGTAAGTCACCAAAGGCTGCACCGACCTATATCGAAGGTTAGTTTCCGGATATGTCATGATGCATTTCAAGTCCTTTTTGGAACTATCTCGGCGTGTGGTAGCTGCTGAGCGAATATCAAACATGAACCAGACGAAACGGGGAGGAGAGAATTATGGATAAATACGTCTGTCAGGTTTGCGGGTATGTATATGATCCTGCTGTTGGAGACCCAGACAACGGGATTTCACCGGGTACTGCCTTTGAAGATCTGCCCGATGATTGGGAATGTCCTGTCTGCGGAGCCTCGAAAGACGAGTTCGAGAAGGAATCCTGATTGAAGTAAGTACTGTTGCTTCTCGGTGGTTTTGTGGCCTCAAACCAGGTAAGATTATTTTCAACTGGCAGCGGCGCGCTTTTCAGGCCTCCGACACACGCGGCAGCTTACACCGCCAATATGGAACTCGCTGCCGCAAGAGGAGTTTATTTTATTGAGGCTCTTTTTTTCTTTTCTTCTATTGTGCGGAGAAATGTGAAAGGAGGGTGTAATGCCACCAATTGAGGTTCTCAAGGATATCTACTGGGTCGGTGCTGTTGACTGGAATATCCGTGATTTTCATGGATATTCGGTCGACAAGGGGTCGAGCTATAATGCCTTTTTGGCGATAGACGACAAGGTCACTCTTTTCGATACGGTGAAAAGGGGCTTCAAAAACGACCTCATAGGTAATATCCGTCAGATTATTGATCCTGCCGAGATAGATTACTTGATCGTTAATCATGTAGAAATGGACCACTCGGGCCTTCTTGCTGAAATCGCAGATCTTGTGCAGCCGGAGAAGATTATTTGCTCTGAAATGGGTAAAAAGAACCTGCTTGCCCATTTTCACCAAAAGGACTGGCCCTATGAGGCGGTAAAAACAGGAGATACCATTAGCCTAGGCAAGAGGACGGTTCAGTTTATCGAAACCAGGATGCTCCACTGGCCGGACAGCATGTTTTCATATATTCCGGAGGATCGGTTGCTTATATCGAGCGACGCGTTCGGTCAGCATGTGGCCTCTACCGAACGATTTGACGATGAGGTTGACCTCTCAACGCTTCTAGGACACGCTGCCAAGTACTACGCCAATATCATCCTCCCATACTCCGCCCTCGTCCAGAAGCTCTTAGCGCAGGTTCGTGAGATTGGCCTCAAGATAGATATGATTGCCCCTGACCACGGCCTTATTTGGAGGAAAAATCCTCAAAAGATACTCGAGCATTATGATGTGTGGAGCCAACAGAAGAGCAAGGTCAAGGCGCTCGTCGTCTATGATACCATGTGGCACAGCACCGAAATTATGGCAAAGGCCATTGTTGAGGGGCTGGTTGAACAGGGCGTGAGTGCTCAATTATTCGATCTTTCAACCAACCACAGAAGTGATATCATAACCGAGGTTCTGGATGCGGGTGCGCTCATTATCGGCTCCTCAACCCTTAATAACGGGATGCTGCCTCATATGGCTGATCTGCTTCATTACATGAAGGGGTTGCGACCTGCCAAGAAGATTGGAGCAGCCTTCGGATCGTACGGATGGAGCGGCGAGGCAGTCAAGCTGATTACCATCGCTATGGAAGAGATGAAATTCGAAATCCTTGATCCCGGCATCAAGGTCCAATACGTGCCTCAAGACGATGACCTGAAGAAATGTGCGGACCTGGGCCGAAAGGTGGCCAAGGCCTTAAAGGACCAAGCTTAGGACCTCTTTGCGCAAACTCAAAAGGGGTCCGGGTGGCTGCGTTTCATGGCGGGATACTGACCGAATTCGTGGGAAACCTCAATCTCCACTGTTTATGTGGTCTTGGATTCCCACTACCCAGAAAGATCAAGCGCGCTCAACTGCGGTGGAGGCTGGCCGGCGTATTCAATCAGCTGAACTATTATATAAGAGCAGTTAGGAAAGGCCAAGCGGTGGAGGTATTGCCATGGATCTAGGTGAGTTTAATGAAGAGACACTTCTCTTGGCTGCGCTCAGAAGCGAGATCGACAGCAAACTGGTTTATCAGCAGGTTGCGGATAGGGTTAAGAATGCCTTGCTCAAGGACAAACTGAACTTCATTTCCACTGAAGAAGAAAAACACCGCAGCGTCATTGAAGGGGTTTACAAGGAGAGGTTTCCGAACAAGGAGATAATGATCCCTGAGGATTCACCCGTTCCTCTGCCTGAGATTAGAATTACCGATGAAATGATGCCGCTTAGCGAGGTGTTCTCAATGGCCATGAATGCGGAAACAGCCGCGTACGAATTCTACCAGCAACTGGCAGGGCTGTATGAGGATGACCCGAGGCTCAACAAGATGATAGCGTATATAGCCTCAATGGAAATGGGGCATTATAGGCTGCTTGAGATAGAAAATGACAATATGAAGCGATTCGAGGATTTCGACGTCTATCTGCCCCATGTCCATGTAGGGCCGTGAACCTTTCGTCATGACTTTGACGAAAGCCCCTCGCGTCACGGATATGGCACTAATTCAGGCGGGTGTGGAAATCGAGTGTTTCTCTGGGGAGCTAATCAGAGGGCAAAGATATTGCTGTTTTCATCCACCTTGAGCTCGATCCTGCTTAAACCGTCTTTTACCTCGAAGGCTGAGCTGTGCCGGTACACAGCACCGTCCTCGGCGTTAAAGAGAGAGAGGTGTGTCTCGCAGAGTAACTTTTTGATCTGCTCGTCCCATTCGATAGCGCCGCCCGCATGGGGGCAAACCGCCATGTATGCGACTAGTTGGTCTTCCTTGGTGCGCACCACTATGGCCTTTTTCCCCTTGTAGTCAAAGGTGAGCGAGCCGCCGACCTTGATATCCCTCAGATTGGCTATCTTTTCCATTGCTTTCCCTCCTCAGAATGGCACAATTAGGCTCATCTGGTATAACCCTGAAACTATTTTCACTTTAGTATCAAAGTAGGCAGGTGAGCAAGTTAAAAGGAGTCTGGAGATCAGCTGGGTTTCCTGGTCCCGTGTCGAGGGCCCATTTTGTTTTGATCCTATTGTGCCAATACTCTATTATGAACTATTCGTGAATAAATCCATTTGATGAAGTCAGGAGGGTTATTCCACAGTGCTGGGGCCATGCGAGGACATAACCTGACGAAATGGAACATGAGGGACCCAGCCGATAGGCATTTCGTTTCTCACATCTGTGGCTTGTTTGACGAGAGAGGAGGGACCATGGCACATCAAGAGAGGTTGGTGGTTGTTGGTGGAGTGGCTGCAGGGATGAGCGCTGCAAGCAGTGCCAGGCGAATCAGGCCGGAAATGGAGGTTGTGGTGCTGGAGAGAGACGCATACATCTCCTATGGCGCATGCAGCCTTCCCTATTACATTTCCGATGACATTAAGGACGTGAAGTCTTTGTTCGCGTTAACCCCGGATGTTGCTGAGAAGGAGCGAGGGATACAAGTTCGAACGCGACACGAGGTCGTGGCCGTCGATAACGCGCGGAAGGAATTGCTGGTGCATGATCTGGAAAGGGAAAAAGAGACGAGGCTTCCCTATGATAAACTGGTTCTGGCTACTGGCGGGTCACCGATCGTACCCGCGCTCCCTGGAATTGACTTACAGCACGTCTTTACCATCAGAACCATCGGCGACGGCATGGCTATTAAGACATATGCCAGTGAGGAGCGACCAAAGCGCGCCGTCATCGTGGGGGGCGGCTATATCGGCATGGAGATGAGCGAGACACTGCGTAAGAGGGGGTTGAAGGTCACGGTCATCGAAAAGATGGATCGGGTCCTCGGCACCATGGACACGGAGATCACCGACATAGTTGAGGGAAAGCTGGGTGCTGAAGGGGTGGAACTCCACAAGGAGACGTCAGTTGAGGGATTTGAAGGAGACAAAGGTGTCGTTCGAAGGGTGATCACTGATCGAGGATCCTTTGACACGGATCTTGTACTACTTGCCATGGGGGTGCGGCCGAATACTGAATTGGCTCAAGGGGCGGGAGTCGAGTTGGGAGCGAGGGGGGCTATTGCCGTTGATGAGCATTTGCGGACTAATGTGCCCGAAATTTTCGCTGCCGGCGATTGTGCGGAAACCTTGCATTTGGTGACCTGCAAAAAGGTATATATCCCTTTGGGTACCACCGCCAACAAGCAAGGGCGAATAGCAGGCGAGAATGTCGCTGGCCTGGCGAGCGTATTCGAGGGAGTAGTAGGTAGCGCCGTTACCAAGATCTTTGCCTTAGAGGTCGCACGTACTGGGCTCACGGCTGTGGAGGCCGAAGGGGAGGGCTACGAATTCTTTAGCTCCACTATAGAAGGATGGTCTCGGAGCCGCGCATATCCTGCGGGAAAGCCCATAACCGTAACATATGTCGTTGAGAAGGGATCGGGAAGGCTCCTCGGGGCGCAGATGGTAGGCGAAGAGGGAGTGGCACACCGGATAGATACCTTAGCTGCCGCACTCTACGCCGGAATGACGGTGGAAGATGTGGCTCGTCTGGATCTAGCCTACGCCCCACCCTTTGCCAGCGTATGGGACCCCATACTTATTGCAGCCAATATGGCGCTAAAGAAACTAAAGAATGGGGCATAAATGCATATCATCGGCCGGCGGTGGCGTTCACTTTGCGAGATTCGGCTTTCGGTCTTCCTTTTGTGCTGCCCCCTGTTTTGGACCGTTGCCCTTTCCCATCAGCTTCAAGGAGTTTCTTGAGCCGATCGCCCTCGATATTCTCTTCCTTTAGAACGAGGGCAGCCCCTTTATCCAGGGTCTTCTTGTGCCTCATAAGTATCCCCTTTGCCACCTCGTATTGGGAATCGAGGATCCCCTTTATTTCGCGGTCGATGATCTGCGCCGTATCCTCGCTGTAGTCGTTGGTAGATGGGAAGCCCATTTCAAGGTATTGCTTCTGCCGATCCTTCTCGAAGTAGATATGGCCTAACTCGTTACTCATGCCGTACTGCTTTACCATGCTCCGAGCGATATCGGTAGCCCTGGCTAGGTCGTTGTGGGCGCCTGTTGAGATATCCTTGAAATGGATCTCTTCTGCTGCTCGCCCTCCCAATGCCACGGCGATTTTGCTCAGGAGCTCGGTTTTGCTCATCAAGAAACGGTCTTCGGTTGGTACCTGCAAGGTATAGCCGAGCGCAGCCACCCCTCGAGGTATGATGGAGATCTTTCGTACCGGATCTGTTCCTGGAATGGAAAGGGCTACCAGGGCATGCCCCACCTCGTGGTACGCTACAATCTCCCTTTCCATTTTATTGATGAGGCGATTCTTCTTCTCGAGCCCGGCGATGAGACGTTCAACGGCATCCTGGAACTCCGCCATACCGACTTCAGCCTTGTTCCGGCGTACGGCCAAAAGCGCAGCCTCATTCACCAGGTTGGCCAGATCAGCTCCCACAAACCCGGGTGTCATCCCAGCGATAGTATCTACGTCTACATCATTATCTAACGTAATTCCCTTCATGTGAACCTTCAGTATTTCCGAACGACCTTTTTTGTCAGGCCGATCAACCAGTATGTGACGGTCGAAACGGCCGGGTCTCAACAGGGCAGGATCTAGGATTTCCGGCCGGTTGGTAGCTGCCATGAGGATGACGCCCAGGTTAGGATCGAACCCATCCATTTCAACCAGAAGCTGGTTCAAGGTCTGCTCCCTCTCGTCGTGACCACCGGTCATGCCGATCCCTCGAGCCTTTCCCAGTGCATCGAGCTCATCAATAAAGATGATGCATGGAGCCTTCTCCTTTGCCTGGGCAAAAAGATCGCGGACCCTTGCAGCACCCATTCCCACAAAGAGTTCAACGAACTCGGAGCCGCTCATGCTGAAAAAAGGGACGCCGCTCTCTCCGGCCACTGCCTTTGCGAGCAGCGTCTTCCCCGTACCGGGAGGGCCGACAAGCAGTATGCCCTTGGGAAGCTTTCCCCCGAGTCGCGTGAATTTTTCAGGCGCTTTGAGGAATTCGATGACCTCAACAAGTTCTTCTTTGGCCTCGTCCACGCCGGCAGCATCATCAAAGGTCACCCCAACCTCGTCTTCCATGTATACCTTGGCCTTTTTTCGACCCAAGGTCATGAAACTCCCCTGTTGAGCGGAAAATCTGCGCATCATGAAGTACCAGATGCCGAAGAAGAGCAGAACCGGAAAGAACCACGAGGCGAGGTTCTTCAGAAAGTTGCTTTCAGCAACCCCCTTGAAGGTCACGTTGTATTTTTCCAGGAGCTCCGAAAGACCCTGGTCCACGCGGACCGTGCTGAACATTTTTTCCGCCCCTTGCCCATCCTTGGTGGTTTTCATCTTACCCTGGATACGGTCTTGGGTAATGGCCACCTCTACTACCCTTCCATCCTGTAGAGCCCTGACAAACTCACTATAGGGGACCTGTTCCACTCGAAAGGATTGGGAGATGGCGTTGTGCAGGATAAGGACTATCCAGATGGCGATTAACACATACCAGATAGAGAACTTGTGATGTTTTTCCATGTATCTGCCTCCTTTTCGGAGTTCAATCGCCGTACCCGTTTAACACAGAGGCACGGGTATCTTTGGTTATGCCGAACAATCATGGTCGGATACGGCACTCCTGATCACAGCGGTAGCGCCTCCTGTAAAAAAAGTATAGTGAAAAGCACCGCATGGATCAAGCGGAAAAGGGCAGACTTGAGGTTCTATACGTGAACCTGCTCGTAGGGTTTATGGAATCCGGCCAAAAAGTAGAACGCCGAGATAAGAGGATATTTCTCGGCGAGAGCCCTGCTTCAAGGTCACCTCCGATGCGAATCGAAAAGCATCTGTTCCATAATATATATGCGGTGAGGCAGTAGAATTTCCTTGCAGCCGTTCATGGGATTTTATTAGACTGAAACAAATAGTAAACTCAAATCCCTGGTTTAAAGCTTTTGTGGCGACGATCCGCGTTGGGCCTTCCCAATCGTAAAGTCAGCCGGCTTTGGTTCATATAACTTGAGCGGGCAACACCATTAAAGGGAAAAGGTGTAAATCGTGAGTAGCATTCTTGCAATCTACGGAAGCCCTCGTCGTAAAGGCAATACGTCACTTCTGCTGAAACAGGCTGTTCTGGGAGCAAAGGAGCAAGGTGCTGCGGTGGAGGAAGTTATACTCCGCGATCTGAAGATGGCCCCGTGTCTTGAGATTTATGGGTGCAAAAAGGACGGGAGGTGTGTTATCAAGGATGACTTCCAGGGTGTCTATGATAGCCTCCTAGCATGCCAAGGGATTATGTTGGCCTCTCCCATATTCTTCTATACGGTCAGTGCCCATACCAAGATCCTTATGGATCGGTGCCAATCTTTGTGGGTCAAGCGATACCTTCTAGAGAAGGCGGTTCGAGGACAAGGTAAACGAACAAAGAAAGGGTTGTTTGTTTCAGTGGGTGCCACGAGCGGCAAAAGGCTCTTTGAGGGGACCCTTCTCACGGTTCGCTACTTCTTCGACGTCTGTGATGCAGAGTTCTGGAGGCATCTCCTGTATAGGGGCCTCGATTTCGAGGGCGATGTATTGAAGCACCCCGAATACCTGCAGGAGGCATATAACGCCGGAAAAGAACTGGCCCAGGCGATTGAGTAATCGAGGCGGGAGTAGACCGTGTTCCGGCCGGGCCCGGTTAACGCCTCTGTGCCTGCCTACCACAAGGGATTGGGATGCAGAGACAAACACCATTGTTGGCACCGAAAGACCCTTGCTCCGACACGATTGGAAACAGTGTTGCCTAGGTCTGCGCAACGGGCTCAAAACCCAGAGAAAGAAAGGTTAACGCACCATGATGAATCGGGATTGCACAGAAGGTGAGCACCGGGAACTCATGATTCTGGAGCATGCGATTCAGAATACCAATGAAGCTTTCGTCACCATTGACCAAGATCACATGGTCTTATTCTTCAACAAAACAGCGGAAAGGCTCTTTGGCTACGGCCGGGATGAGGTTATCGGGCGTGATCTCAATGTTATTATGTCGCCTGCGTGTAGCCACAGGCACCGGGAGGCGGTGGCACGCTACGCGAAGACCAGGATCCCCAGGCGCATTGGACACGAAACGGAGATGGTGGCGACTCGGAAGAACGGTGAAACCTTTCCCGCGTCGATCTCCTTTTCAGTCACCGAGGTGGGAGGAAGGCTCTATTTTACCGGTATTGTGAGGGACCTGACCGAGGCAAAGGCGCTCCAAGAACAGGTACTCCAGTCGGAACGGTTGGCTGCCCTTGGTCAGATGGTTGCCGAGATTACCCATGAGATAAAGAACCCCCTCGTGATGATCGGTGGTTTTGCCCAACAACTGGCACGGGACACTAAGGACAAGAAGAAACTTGAAAAGCTCAACATCATTACCGAAGAGGTCAAGCGTCTGGAGCGATTACTTTCGGACCTGCGGGAGTTTTATGTAACAGAGGCAATGGCATCAGACCCCGTGAATATAGCTGATGTGCTTGAAGAGGTCTTCTCACTGGCAAAGGGAGACTTCAAGAAGCACAAGATCCAGGCGGAATTAAAGCTGGATAATGACGCCCTCATAGTGGCAGGGGACAAAGGCAGATTGAAGCAGGTATTCCTAAATCTCGTGAAGAATGCAATAGACGCGATTGAGGGCGGTGGGAAGCTTTCCGTGCAGGGCAAGCTGTCAGGGGATAGCGTGGAAATAGTGGTTGCTGATGATGGCTGTGGGATGGCGGAAGGGGAAAAAGAGAAGATCTTTTCACCCTTTTTTACGACCAAAAGGCATGGGACAGGGCTCGGTCTGTGTATCTCAAAGCGGATTATCGACAGGCATTCAGGAAGCTCTTTCTCGGTACAAAGCCAGGAAGGGGTTGGGACTTCCTTCAAGATTGGCTTGCCCGTGTACCATGGATCAACTCAGAATATGGCTTGGCACCTAGGTGATGGGTAACCACTGATTCACTAACAGGGAGTCCCATTGATATCGGATGAGTCAGGCAGGGGCACTGGCTGTCGAGTTCAATTCCGGATACTCTAAGATGATTCAATACGACGCGAAACAGCTCCGGAGGATTTGGTTTGTCCTCATGCGTTCAACGGCGAGCGATGTGGTGAAATTCTTGCTGCTTGTAGCAGCACTTACGTGGCTCATGTATCGTGGAACGGAGATGATGGGGTATCACTGGCAGTGGCATCGAGTGCCCAGATACATAGCTGGTTTTGAGGACGGCAGATTCACGAGAGGACCGCTTCTCGACGGATTGCTGCTCACGTTTCGTATCAGTGCCTGGAGCCTGGTGCTGGCCTTCTGCTTTGGGCTGGTAACCGCGCTGCTCAGGATATCGAATTCCTTCATGGGCCGAGTTATTGCCCGCGGCTATCTCGAGCTCATACGCAATACGCCGCTGCTGGTGCAGCTGTTCTTTCTTTATTTTGTGCTGGCGCCGGTGCTTGGCATCGGCCGTTTTACCTCAGCCGTCCTTGCATTGAGTCTTTTCGAGGGGGCATATGCATCGGAGATATTTCGAGCGGGAATCCTTTCAGTTACGAGAGGTCAGTGGGAAGCGGCATACAGTCTGGGACTCGGTACGTTCCATACCTATCGGTATATTGTCCTTCCACAGGCGATTCGCAGAATCCTGCCGCCCCTTACGAGCCAGGCGGTATCCTTGGTTAAGGACTCCGCCCTGGTCAGCACTGTTGCTATCTATGATCTAACCATGCAGGGTCAGGTTGTTATTAGTGAGACCTTTTTGACCTTTGAAATCTGGTTTACGGTTGCGGCGCTCTACTTGGTGGTGACGGTGGTGCTTTCCACCGTGGTTAGTGTCATGGAAAACCGGCTCAGGGTAGCGGACTGAGGGACGTATGGATGCGCTTATGAAAGACGGAGCCTATCGGGAATATATTATCGAAGTAGAGGGAATCAGTAAGACGTTTCCGAATGGGGTCCGGGCCCTCACGGGATTTTCCACAAGAATTCGACGCAGTTCCGTTGTGGTGGTCATTGGGCCTTCCGGTGGCGGCAAATCCACCTTTTTGCGGTGCCTCAATGGCCTGGAAGAGATTGACAGCGGCTCCATTGTCATCGACGGTATTCCTCTGGACGACAACAAGAAGAACCGTTTGGAGATTCGTAAAGAGGTTGGCATGGTCTTTCAGTCGTTCAACCTCTTTCCCCACATGACGGTACTGGAGAACGTGAATCTTGCCCAGAGGCGAGTGCGCAGGAAGACAAAACAAGAGGCTACAGAGACCACGATGGAGCTCCTCAAAAAGGTTGACATTCCGGAGAAGGCCAACAGCTACCCCAGTCAGCTCAGCGGCGGTCAGCAACAGCGGGTCGCCATTGCTCGGGCCCGGGCCATGATGCCAAAGGTTATGCTTTTCGATGAGGCAACCAGTGCGCTTGATCCGGAGATGATCGGCGAGGTCTTGGATGTCATGAAAACCCTTGCGCGCGAGGGTATGACCATGGTTGTAGTCACCCATGAGATGGGGTTTGCCCGTGAGGTTAGCGATCGGGTTATCTTTATGGAAAACGGAGGGATTGTGGAAGAGGGGACAGCGGAGCACTTCTTTTCGAACCCGCAGGAGGAACGGACAAAACTCTTCTTAAGTCAGATCCTTTAGGGCTCGGTTTTTCGATTGTCCCCAGAGTTTTTGGACAGTCCTTAAAATGAAGGGTAGGAGAAAGGAGGAGAGAAATGAGAAATCGTTTCCCATTCATTCAAGCGCTGTTTGTTGCAGTTTTGATCTGCACGGTAACCGGTATTTCCCTCGCTGGGACAGTGCAAAAGCAGTTGGTTGAGGAAAGCGCCATCGAGCAGATTATCAGGCGTGGCTCCATGCGTGTTGGCATGTCAACGTTTGTGCCGTGGGCGATGAAGGACAAAACCGGAAAATGGATCGGGTTTGAGATCGATGTTGCTTCCCGGCTGGCAAAGGATATGGGGGTAAAAATCGAGTTCATTCCCACGAAGTGGGCAGGAATCATCCCGGCCCTGCTTACGGGGAAGTTCGATGTGCTCATTGGTGGAATGACTATTCGTCCGGACCGCAATCTCAAGGTCAATTTCACCATTCCCTATGATTACAGCGGACAAACGATCTGTGCCCATAAGGACCTGGCCGCAGGCTTCAAGACGGTAGAGGATTTTAACCGCCCTGATGTGACGATCAGTGCGCGGCTCGGCTCATCCTCGGTTCCCGCCATCAAACGACATATGCCAAAGGCGAAACTCCGACTCTTTGATGACGAGGCACAGGCCTACCAGGAACTGCTCAACGGGAATGTTCACGCCGTTGTTGGCTCCCTGCCGATGCCCGCGTATCAGGCCATAAAGTACCCCGATAAGCTCTTTGCCATTACTGAGCCATTCACCAGAGAGCTCATTGGGATCGCCATACGGAAAAGCGATTTCGATACGCTCAACTATCTCAATAACTGGATAGCCACGGTGGGTGCAGAGGGTTGGTTGCAGGATCGGCATAATTACTGGTTCAACACCCGGGATTGGGAGGACATGATCAAGTAGCCTTGCACAATAAAGGCCTGCGGAGGTTACACCCTGAACTCACGGCGGCCTCTGCAGGCATTTTTGTCACACAGGGGCGCCCCCGTGAACAGGAAAAGAACCAAGATAACACCGCTTGACATCATCGTATCGATTTTCATTCTGGCAATAGCGGCGTATATCGGGTTTCGGATCGTCGCGGGGCTCAATTACAAGTGGAATTGGGCAATCATCCCCCAGTACCTCTGGCGGTATGACCAAGAAAGCGGCAAATGGGTGGCCAATCTGCTCGTGATTGGGGTGTTTAACACGATTCGCCTGAGTTTTTGGGGCACCATCCTGGCAACTATCTTCGGCAGTATAATGGGCTTCTGCAGGGTCAGCAGAAGCGTTTTTCTCAGATTGATAGGCCGGTCCTATGTCGAGTTGATTCGTAACATGCCGCCTCTGGTCCTCATCTTCATTTTCTACTTTTTTCTGAGCGATCAGATCATGCCCGTACTCCATCTGCAGGACTCCCTCTCCGCGCAATCCAGAGGGGTGCAGCAGGTGTGTCAGGTGCTCTTTGCGCCGCCAGCGTATTTTTCTGCCTTTATCTCGGCGGTCGTTTCTCTGGCGATATTCGAAGGGGCATACATTACGGAAATAGTCAGGGCTGGCATCCAGTCGGTAGAAAAAGGGCAGTGGGAGGCGTCCTATGCCTTAGGTCTGTCAAAGCTGCAGCAGATGCGGTACGTGATTATGCCCCAGGCGATGCAGCGCATCCTGCCGCCGTTGGCAGGTCAGTTCATTTCCTTAATTAAAGATTCGGCTATCGTCTCGGTTATTTCCAGCCAGGAGCTCACCTTTCAGGGAATGGAGCTGATGGCAGCCACCTATTTAACCTTTGAAATTTGGATTACCATCTCGGCACTCTATC
>CP070657.1:1379610-1384929 GCA_020355085.1 Deltaproteobacteria bacterium | reverse complement strand
TTGCGTAAACACGTGACATTAGGCCCTGTTTCAGTAAGACCATAGGGCTGCATGAAAATATTCCCAAATATGCTCAATGCCTTTCTGAGGGGGCCAGCGGGCATCGGAGCCGTTGCATAGAAAATCATCCTCAATGAGGAGAAGTCGTATTCTCTTATCCGGGGAAATTCTATGAGTTCCATAATGGTAACTGGAACCATCTGAAGATTGGTAATAGAGTAATCACGTATGGCCTTGAGTATACCTTCCGGGTCAAACCCTCTGAGCTTGGAGATAACTATTGAAGCGCCTACATAGGCGTTTGCCAAGGTCCATACCCATCCCGCCACATGACAGAGAGCTGGTACATTTACGAGGTATACATCATCATAACTGAGTTCACCATCAAGGACGCACATGAGGGCACCTCTCAGCCGTGCTTGGTGAGTGTGTATAACCCCCTTTGCCAATCCGGTAGTTCCACTCGTGTAAAAGATCTCCGCCGGATCATCCTCCGAAACCAGTTCCTCTGGCTGTTCTACCGATGAATTGGCATTGATCAATGATTCATAATCTTTGGCCCACGTAAGGTCATCCCCTACACAAATGTAGTTCAAGGAGAAGGACGGCCTCAAGCTGGATGCAATATCGGCAAAGTCCTCCCCGAAAAGGAGGGTTGTTGGAGTTGAATCATTCAGAATGTACTCTATCTCTTGTGGGGCTAGTCTGAAGTTTATCGGCACAAAGATCAGGCCTGCCTTTGCGCATGCAAAAATGCTCTCGACATACTCCGATGAGTTGTAGGCCAAAATGGCAACGCGGTCTCCTTTTCTGCACCCTAAGCCTATTAGTGCATTGGCGAGCCGGTTTGAGCGTTCATGTACCTCCTTCCAGGTGAATTCCTTCTCAGAATCCACAACAGCCCTTTTATTGGGATAGTAATGAGCGTTGATGCGAAGGACATCGCCAATGTTCCTCACCACTAACCACCCCCTTTGCCTGATACCGGTTGGTTAACTATACGAAAAAACCAAAGTCTTCATGCAAAGTTCACTCGTTCCCAGAAAACTCATGGACTGCAAAACGTTTTCTTGTGCATCTCCCACTTTTATTTTCCCGTAAAGTTCGGTTTTCGTTTCTCGAGGAATGCATCGACACCTTCTCTCATGTCACGAGTCTCAAAAAGGGCGCTGAAAAGTTGTGACTCTCTCTTGAAACCATCTTCAGGTGTCATGTGTAAACCTTCGTTAATGGCCTTTTTGGCATTGACTATGGCGATGGGACCTCTCAGTAATACACGCTGTGCCAACCTTTTTGCTTCCGAAACTGCTTCGCCCTTGGGAGCTACCCTCTCTACGAGGCCAATCCTTTTTGCTTCATCTGCACTGACAGGATCTCCTGTTAAAATCAGCTCTTTGGCCTTTCCACTCCCCACAAGCCTCGTCAAGCGCTGAGTCCCCCCGGCTCCTGGCAACAGCCCGAGGCTAACTTCTGGAAATCCAAAAACAGCAGATTCGTCCGCTACCCTTATATCGCAGGCCAAGGCAACCTCACAGCCACCTCCCAGTGCCCAACCATCAACTGCAGCAATGACAACTCTTTCGAATCTCTCGATCTTCGAAAAAACCCTCTTTGTAGATTCCGACATCTCGTAAGCTTCCTTCGCGCCTTTTTCCGATAGCATTTGTATATCTGCGCCGGCCATGAAGGCCTTTTCTCCACCTCCTCTAATAATAACAGCACCGATCTCATTGAGAGAACCGAGTTCTCCGAATACATCCTCTATTTCATCCTCAACCTGACGATTGAGGGCATTGACCGGCGGCCTGTCCACCACAACGATAGCAATCCCATCTTCAATCTGGAAGTCCACGAATTCGCGCGCCTCGGGCATTTCTCACACCTCCTGTGTTAAAAAACGAAAAGCTCCAAACCACCTGTTAGCATCACGTTTGCTCCAGTTACGTATTTGGCTTCATCGGAGGCCAAAAAGGCTACAATGGCAGCGACATCATCGGGATCACCCTGCTTTCTCAGGGCTATCCGCGCGAGGATTTTCTCACGCACCTTCTCCGGCAGATCATAAAATGCATCCGTTCCGATAACGCCCAAAGTTACAGCATTGGCAGTGATGCCGAATCTTGCGCCCTCCAAGGCGATGGTCTTGGTCAATCCGATGAGGCCGGCCTTACTTGAAGAATAACTGCATTGGCCAAAACCTCCCATAACACCTGCCACGGAAGTAATATTGATGATGCGCCCCCATTTTCTCTCTGCCATGTCATCAAAAACCTGTTTTACGCAATAAAAGGCCCCGGAGAGGTTCACGGCAATTTCCTTTTCCCAGGCCTTTCTCTCCATCTTGGAAATGGTGGCCACGTTGGTCATGATTGCAGCGTTATTGATCAGGATGTCTATAGGTCCGATACTCTCCTTTATCTGCTTAAAGCCTGCCTCTACCTGATCATAGTCGCTCAAGTCCATATCGACAGCCACGGATTTACATCCCAGGGAACGCACTTCCTCGGCCACCCCTTGCGCTTCTTCGTACCGGATATCTCCGACGGCGACATGTGCACCTTGCTTGGCTAGCCTTAGCGCTATAGCCCTACCATTCCCTCTTCCTCTCGCTGCACCACTCACAAAGCATGTTTTTCCTTCCAACATGATACTCCTCTCCTTTATTTGACTGATCTTCCTAAACCGTAACTACGGTTACCATCCCAACTCCCCCTTGTGCATATTGAGATTCAACGGCACTCTGCTCCCCTCGGTCACGGGAATCACAGAGGGCTTTGGTTTAATCGATGGGAACCCCCATTTTTTCGGGCCGGAGTATAGGTGAAATGGTTCTGTATGTAAAGGCGAAACTGTCAATACTATATGGGGAGTGGCTTCGTGTTTGGCCAAAGGGGATGCAAAAGAACAGGCTTATCTCAAAAGGAAAAAACCTACAGGCCGCGCTTGACCTGATAGTTAACCAAGGGTACTATGGCACATCCATCAAAGGCATCACCGCAAGAGTCGGCATAAGCAAGGCTGTACCCTATTCCTATTTCAAAACGAAAGGTGAGTTGGTTCTTCGGCTCATGGAAGAGTACAAAACGCGTTTTGCCGATGAATTTGTGCGAATCAAGGACGAGCATCAAGGACATGCCGTTCAGGGGACTCGATCGATTTATACGTTTGAACACACAGTGTGGATTAGAGCACCTGGAATTGCTGCTATTTTTCATGTATATATCCAATGCACTGAGTAACGACCCTGATCATGCCTATCCTGGAAGAAATCGAGCGAAGAAAGAGACAGCTGGGCCGATGGTTTAGGACAGGTAAGGAGAGTTTATGGATTTCGAACTTACGGATAAACAGAGAATGGTTAAAGATACGATTAGTAAGATCATGCGGAGAGAGATCATTCCGGTTGCAAGTGAGTATGATCGCACAAAAGCACTCTTTGACAGTGTGATATTGAAAGACCTTTTGGATACACTGGTGCCTCTTGGCTATTTGAGTCATGTAATCCCAGAGGAGGAGGGAGGGGCCGGGATGGATTTCATAACGTATGGAATATTGATGGAGGAACTGTTCGGGGCGTATGCCTCCTTAGCGATGCTCGTGGGCACCGAGATCATCGCCTGTATAGTCTATGAGATGGGTACTCCTGAGCAAAAGAAGAAATTTCTTCGACCAGTCATGACAGGGGAAAAGATCTGGTGTACAGCTGTTACAGAGCCAAACGCGGGATCAAGCACTGCTGAAATCGAAACGACCGCCGTTCTGGATGGAGATGATTATGTAATCAATGGGACCAAGGTGTGGATTAGTGCTGGAAGCATATCGGATGTTGCACTGGTTCTTGCACAAATGGAGCAGGATTCAGAGAAGGCGGGACTCTGTCATATTCTTGTGGACAGGGAGGTTTCGCCATATGAGGCTACAGAGCTTCCTAAACTTGGAGTTCGCTCCTGTCCAACATCTGAGCTCATCTTCAAAGATTGCAGGGTTCCAAAGGAAAACCTTCTAGTTGCGCCTGGTGCAGGGCTCAAACAAATCTTGCATATATTCGAAATGCCGCGTTGTCAATTATGCATTGGGGCTACCGGAATAGCTCAGGCTGCGCTCGATGCATCTATCGAATACGCAACACAAAGATGCCAGTTTGGAAAGCCCATAGGCAGCTTTCAGCTGATTCAGCAGATGATAGCGGATATGTATGCAGACATAGAGGCCGCACGATACTTAGCCTATAAGGGCTTCTCCATGTTGGACAAAAGGGTTCGGTGTGATAAAGAGACATCTGCGGCAAAATCGTTTGGCACGGAGATGGCTGTTAGGGTTACTTCATTAGCACTCCGGATACACGGGGCAAACGGTTTGTCCGAAGAGTATCCGGTAGAGAGATATGCTCGAGACGCCCGGTCCCTCACTATACCCGATGGCACAACCCAGATGCAAAAACTGATTGTGGCTCGTTCATTACTTGGAATTGACGCTTTCCGCTAAGATCGTGATCGTATGCCTTTTGCTACGTCTTCTTTTTGGACGGAAAGAAGGATGCCTTGAGGAGGATCTCGGACACAATAATTTACGTGCGCAATTGTAAAGGTTCTCGAATCTCACAATGCGTTCAGCAAGACAGAGGAAAAAACATCATACAAGCAATAAATGAATTAAGGAGGAAAAATGGCTGCGAATAGTAAAATCCAAATACCCTGCAGGGACGGTTTATGGAGTACACCTTCATTCTCCGATGATAAACCACAATTGATTGGCAGTAAGTGTACTAATTGCGGTGAGGTTGTCTTCCCGGTAAACCAGGTCTGTGCTAACTGCCAGAACCAAGAGATGCGCGAGATTAAACTGAGCCGCAGGGGCAAAATCTGGAGCTACAGCACTGTCATGCTAGCCCCGCCACAGTGGTATAAGGGGCCAGTTCCCTTTGACCTTGGGTATGTGGAACTGCCAGAGGGGGTCAGGATATGGTCCAGGTTATTGGGTGCTGAGGCTGGAACTTTTAAAATAGGTCAGGAGGTCGAACTTCACATAGATGTGATGCAGGAAGATGGCGAAGGCAATGAGATTTTAGGGTATTGCTTTGTTCCTGCTAAAGAATAGGGGAAAGGAGCTTGATTGAATGAGAGAGGTAGCCATAGCCGGCATAGGCTTAGTTGAATTCGGAAGATATGATGGGCAAAAGGGCCGGCCGTACAAAGAAATATACGAATTAGGGACTGAGGCTATAACGAGGGCTTTAAGGTATGCGGATATGGACTTCAAGGACATACAGGTTGCTTACGGCGCCAGTATGTTTGGAGGGTTGGCTGTTCCTAACCAGTG
>CP070657.1:1375957-1379510 GCA_020355085.1 Deltaproteobacteria bacterium | reverse complement strand
CCGAATTTTCTTAGAGTGTTGACAACAATAGTCAATTGAATCTGTGAGGATCTTGACGGGATACGAGTCATCACTGGTGAAAATGGACTAAGGATTTTGCTCATGAGGAATTGAGCATGTCTAGAGGTAGGGCGATCTCCTTTGAAAGGCTCAGCCTTTTTCCCAGTGGACCGCGCTAGGACGCGAGCATTTTCTCTTGGCGTGCTGCCAAGGCGTGGGTTAGTCGATCGATGATTATGGCCAGAAACACAATGCTAATTCCTGCCTCAAAGCCACGTCCGACCTCGATTCGGTTAATTGCCAAAAGTACCTCCAGCCCGAGCCCTCTCGCCCCGATCATGGATGCAATTACCACCATGGCCAGCGCCATCATAGTTGTCTGATTAATGCCCACCATAATGGAGGGTACTGCCAAGGGTATTTGAACCTCAAAAAGTATCTGTTTGGAACTGGCGCCGAATGCTCTGGCTGCCTCTATCACGTTGGGGGAAACCTGCCGTATGCCCACATTGGTCAGCCGAATAACCGGCGGTACCGCATAGATCAACGTGGCGAATAGCGCCGGCACCTTCCCCAACCCGAACAACATGAGCGCGGGGATGAGATACACGAAACTGGGCATGGTTTGCATGGCATCCAGTATGGGTCGAATGATCGATTCAACCACATCGCTTTTTGCCATAATAATGCCAACGGGAATGCCGACCGCAAGAGAAACAATCACAGCAGCTGTTGTCAGCCCCAGGGTCATCATGGCCAATTCCCAATACCCAAAGCTCCCGATAAGGACAAGAAGCCCCGCCATTATCAACCCCATCCACCAGTTTCTCATAACCCACCAACTTGCAACCCCCACCAGCAAAATCGCCAACCACCAGGGCAACCAGAGGAAAAACCGTTCGATATACAGGAGCACCACCAGGAGGATATGTCCGATGGTGTCGAACAAGGTAGCAAATTGAGTCAGCAGCCAGTCCATGATGGCATCGATCCAATCCGCGAGCGGAATCCTCACGAATTCGGGAAAACTACTCATCCGCTCCTTACCCCTTATCTTGAATCATGTTCTCGAAGATAGCACTGATCTGGACCTCCCCCATAAATCTTCCATCATCACCACCAACAACTGCAATGGGATAATCCGATTCGGCAGCAAGGGGAAAGAGGTCTTCAAGTACTGCATCAGGGTCCGTTATGGGTGGATCCGGCTCTAGGGCATCCTTGATAGAGGCACCCTCGGTCTGCAGAAGGCTTTTCAAGCGTTTGAGGGTTACAAGCCCCAAGAATTTTCGGTTTCGGCCCACCATAAATGCATAATCTTCCTTGGATGAGCTCATGACATGGAGGGCAGCCTTTATGCCCTGCCATTCATAGAGCATGGCATCGGGTTCATCCATAACACGGCCGGCGGTAAATACCTTGGCAGGCGATGCATCCTGCACGAATTCCCGAACATAGTCGTCCGCAGGTTGAGAAATGACATCCTCCGGAGCACCGATCTGGATAATCTCGCCGTCCCTCATGATGGCTATTCGATCTCCCATTTTCAGGGCCTCGTGCAAATCGTGGGTCACAAATACAATGGTTTTTTGAACCTTATCCTGCAGTTCAATAAGCTCATCCTGCATTTCCCTGCGGATTAATGGGTCTAATCCGCTGAACGGCTCGTCCATAAGGAGTATTTCAGGTTCAGTAGTGAGTGCCCTGGCAATTCCCACCCGCTGCTGCATTCCACCGCTTAAGGCACTGGGCATTTGGTGTTCCCATCCTTTCAGCCCTACTGTTTCAATGGCCTCCTGAGCTTTGGCATAGCGCTCCTCTTTTGAAACATCTCGCACTTTCAACCCATAGGCCACATTATCAAGAACACTGCGATGGGGAAACAGGCCAAAGTACTGAAAGACCATGCTAGTGGTGTGGCGGCGAAGATGCATCAGCTGCGCCCTATCGTATGCACAAATATCCTCACCGTCGATGAGAATGGTTCCCCTTGTGGGCTCAATGAGTCGCAGCAAGCAGCGTATGACCGTGGACTTTCCGCTTCCGGAAAGACCCATAAGCACGAAGAACTCTCCCCGCTTTACAGCAAAAGAGATATTCCTTACCGCCAACACGCAACCGGTTTTCTCCAGTGTTTCTGCTTTTGAGGAAAGAGGGTTATCGGAGTCCAGAAGATCTTCGGCCTTTGGACCGAAGATCTTCCAGAGATCCTTTACTTCCACACAAATCTCCCCGTTACCGGAGGAATTCTTGCTGTTTGATCCCATGACACGACGCCATTTGAGGCGGCTAGCTTGGACTACTTTAAAGCCGCCTTCACCTGAGCGCTCACCTTTCCCGGCACCCAGCCAGTCCATACGCCTTCATAATTCTTCAAAAACCAACGGGCCGCACTTTGCGTATCGACCCCCTTATCCTGCATGTATGCCAGGAACCTGTTAGCCATTGCCTGGGTCGTCTCGTACTTCTTGAGAAACTCCACTATCTCCGGGGCTTGCTCTTGCAAACCGGAGTTGACTACGATGTTCACCCGCACAGAGGGATAAGCACAGGCATAGGTTGTGCCCCATAGCTTTGGGTCATAAGCAGGCTCTTCGATTGGGGTCATGTCGAATTTTCCCAGAACCCATGTGGGTGCCCAGTAATACCCGAACCACGGCTCTCCTTTTTTGTACGCAGCTGCCATGGAACCGTTCAATGCGGCATCGGAGCCAGGGAGGAAGATATTGTAATGCTTGTCAAGCCCATAGGATTCAAATTTCTTCTCATTGATTTTCTCGCACTCCCAACCGGGTATGCAGGAGTAAAAGCGTCCCTTGTACCTATCTTCGGGGTCTTTGAAGAGCTCCCAGTATTTGGGCAAGTCGTTGATAGACTTCAGGTCGGGTGCCATTGGCTTGATGCCCCGCTCGGTGTCTCCCTTGATTACATACGTCGGCACCAGCCAGCCCTGCCAGCTATCAGGGAAATTGCTCCCAAGATCAATAACCTTTCCTGCTGCAATTCCTTTGTCATAGGCCTCCTGCTGACGTTCAACCCAGCATTCCATGTTTATGTCTACATCGCCTCTCACCAACCCGGTGAACAAGGTAATAGTTGCTCCAGGCGTATATTGGACCTTGTAACCATAGCCTTTTTCAATGATAAAGCCAGCGATACGGTTGTGCACCTGAGCGCTGTCCCAGTTGAGGTCGGCGATCACGAGGGTCTTCGACGCTGCATAAGCACCACCACTGAACAGTAACAGTAAGATGGCGACGGTACAAACTGTCATCCCGGCCTTAAGCATACTTTTCCTCTTTTTGGTCATAACTTACCTCCTATCCTATTGGTTAGTAAAGTTGGTTAAGTCGTCATGTCTGCGATTTCGGGCTTCAACACAGATAAGCAAAAAGAAGAACGAGATGTGATTCTCGTTGTTCCGGCAGGTGGATAGAATCTTAAGCGTTTTGTCATGTAACTTATGGTAATACCTTCAAATTCCCATATACTTTAGTTCTGTTCAAAACGCTAGTGCTAATAATGTATTAGCTCAACTTATTTGAGTTACAAT
>CP070657.1:1372344-1375857 GCA_020355085.1 Deltaproteobacteria bacterium | reverse complement strand
TGGGACTTGAGCTCGTCAAAGGTATCAAAGGTGGTCGCGCAGTAAGGACATTGGTATCTCGATTTGTCAATAGGCGCCTCAGACATTTTCTCCTCCTTATGTTATACCCCTCAGGGCCCTTAAGAACACCGACTGCTTGATCCGGTTCTCATAGTCGTTTCTGAAATACTTGAGGGTGTCCAACACCGGGATCGGCGCTGCCTGGCCAAGGCCGCACAGGGAGGAGAGCATCATCACACTGGAGAGTTCCTCCAAAACCCCGATATCCTCGTGCACACCCTCGCCTTTGGTCAGCCTCTCCAGGATCTCAACCATAACCTCGGTGCCTTCGCGGCAGGGTGTGCATTTCCCGCAGGACTCCTCGCTCAGAAACTCCATGGTCCGGCACACAAAGTCGATCACATCTCTGGTAGTGTCAAATACGGTGATGGCACCTGAGCCCAACACGGTTTCGTATGAAAGGGGGGTTTCGATCATGGAGGCGGGCACGATGCCGCCGGTAGCACCCCCCACCTGGACCATCTTTACCTCGTTTGCGCCAGCAAGCTCGGTGACCACCTCATTGAGACTGCTCCCCATGACCACTTCATACACACCCGGCCTTTGTACATCGCCGCTTACCGAGAAAACCTTTGTGCCGGTGCTCTCTTCGGTGCCCATCCCGGCGAACCAGGAGGCCCCCTGAGAGATGATGGGGGGGATGTTCATGAGGGTCTCCACGTTGTTGATGACGGTTGGTTTTTCCCACAGCCCCTTGCTTGGGGGAAAGGGCGGTCGGTACCGGGCCTCGGGCCGTTTTCCCTCGATGGAGTTCATGAGGGCCGATTCCTCACCGCAGATATAGGAACCGGCACCTTCACGGATCTCTATATCCAGGCCGTCGAGATAGCCCTTCTGCCGCACCTGATCACAGGCACTGGTGAGAAGATCCAGCAGAAAGTGGTACTCACCCCGCAGGTAGATATAGGCCTTGTTTGCCCCTATGGCATGAGCTGCAATGGCAAGGCCCTCAATCAGGCCAAAGGGGTCATGCTGGATGATGTAGCGATCCTTAAAGGTTCCCACCTCGCCTTCATCGGCATCGCAGATAATAAACTTCTCTTTCCCGGGGGCCTTCCTGGCCAGCTCCCATTTCACACCGCAGGGAAACCCGGCCCCTCCCCTGCCCTTGAGTTTTGAGGCCTTTACCTGTGAAATCACCTCCTCGGGTGCCATCTTGCGGGCCGCTGCCAGCGCCTTAAAGCCATCCCTTTTCAGGTAGGTGGCAATATCACCAGGATCAATCACCTCACAGTTTCTTAAAACAACTCGCGTCTCTGCCACGACTTATCCTCCACAAAAGGCTATTTGTGGGACTCCAAAATGTCGGATATCATCCCAGGGGTCAAGTCCCCGTATACCTCATCGTTTATCAGCATGGCCGGGGCCCGATCACACGCCCCGATGCAGTTGGTCAGCTCAAAGGAAAACCGTCCGTCAGGCGTTCTCTCGCCTGGCCTTATCCCGATTGCCCTTTCTACGCTCTCAATAATCATGGGCGCGTCCTTGATATAACAGGGCGTACTCTTGCATATCCTGATTACATGCCTCCCCTGGGGTTTTGCCGAAAGAAAGGCATAAAAGGTGGCCACACCGTACACGTCGCCCACCGAAAGGCCTAAAGTAGCCGCGATATCACCGATTGCCTCTTCCGAGATATACCCCGCCTCCCTTTGTCGGGCCTCGAGCATGCCAAGCAGCCTTTCTCTCTTTCCGTTTTCCGGCGCAGGCTTCGCCTTGCCCTTTGCCGTGGCCACACCCTCTCTTCTCTTCACTCCTTCCGGCCACATCAAGGCACTGGTCGGGCAGTACTCTATGCAGATCCCGCAATCCTTACATACCTCTTTGTTGAGGGGCACGTCACAATCCACCACGACCTTGGAACCAAACCCGCGATAGGCCATGCCATATACATACTGGCCGGCGATCTCGTTGCATGCCCGAATGCATTTTCCGCACAGAATACACTTGGCTATATCCCGGCGCACATAGGGGCTCACATCCTCTACCGGGTAGAACCGCGGTCTTCTCACCTGAAACCTGGGAGCTCCCGCCTCCAGATCCGATGCAATCTCGTGCAAGCGGCACTCCTCGGCCTCCGAGTCCGTCACACAAGGGCCCGTATGCCCTGAAAGCAGGAGTTCCACGGTTGCCCGGCGTGCCTCCAGGACCTTGGCAGAACGGGTATAGATGACCATGCCTTCGGAAATCGGTGTGTGACACGAACCAACCAGTCGCGGTGATCGCTCCACCTCTACCACGCAGATGCGGCAATTGCCGGATGGCGTTATGCCCTCCTGGTGACAGAGCGTGGGGATCTCTATATCGACCTTTTGTGCCGCCTCGAGAATGGTCATCCCTTGTTGACTGCTTACCGCGGTGCCGTCAATCGTAACGTTTACCTTCTTCATGTTGCCTCGCCCATGTTCTTGAGATGTTTTACAAATGAAAAGGGGTCTGTTCTTGACCTTTGATGATACGGCTTATAATTGTTGTGGCAATGCCGAGCATGAGTTTGCGTTTCAGCGCGGCACGAACCGGGGCTCTGTGTGAGCCTTGCAGGAGATGGTACCCAATCCGCACCGAAGAACAATAGCAGAAGTGAATAGAGAGTTTCGGCGCTCTCGCCGCCAAGAGGATATAGGAGAAAGGTGAATTTTTCAATACAATTTTAGCGATGCACTAAAGGCGTTCTTAACATTACGCCTTGTGATATCGGTCGGCTCTATCCCGAATTCCCTATTCATCTCCAATCATTCGCACGTCCTGCTACCGGTTCGACATCAACACTATTTGTCTGTCGCTCATTCTGCCTACGGATCCTAGTCTTCGTCCTTGAATCGTTCGTCTCGCCAGTCCAGGGCCGCACGCAATCCTTTTTCTTTCCGGATCTCGTTGAACCTTTCCTGTTCGTCGGTCCGTGTGGTGTCAAAAAGGACGACAAATTCCAGGTTCTTATAGATGCTTTCGAGAAAACCCATATTCTCGAAGGCATTGTTTATTGCAGCCTTATTGTACTTGATGCCCACCCGGGCGATCTTGATCAGCTTACGGGCCGTCCTCTCGCACTCGCTCATGAGCTGATCATGGGGCACCACTCGGTTGATCATGCCGAGCCGCTCTGCCTCTTGCGCCGAGAGCACATCCCCCGTAAACAGGAGTTCTTTGGCCTTAGCCAGCCCGACACTGAAGGGCGTGATGAGTACAGGCGGCCCGGTGCCAAAACGAATCTCGGGCTCCCCCAGGGTTGCGTGCTCTGAGGCGATCTTTATATCGCAAAGTTGGGCCAGTTCACAGCCTGCGGCTACCGCATGGCCGTTAATTGCAGCGATATAGGGTTTGCTGGAATGCCAAATCTTGAGCATGATATCTAGATTGCCCTTCATAATCGAGCGCCACTCATCGGCTTGGCGCTCGTAGATCTCCGGCTCCTCCGGTCTTGGGCTGATGTCAAAGCCTGCGCAGAATGCACGT
>CP070657.1:1361590-1372244 GCA_020355085.1 Deltaproteobacteria bacterium | reverse complement strand
CTTCTCTGAGCTTAAAGGTATATTCCTTGCCGTCGGCACCGATTTCATACGATTCGGCCAAACCTGGAACGAGGTTGGTTTCGCCTGGGGGATATTTGAGAAGCCCCTGGTAAATATTGTAAAAGATCTCCCATGTGTGAAAATCGTAGGCGTTGGCCGGGTCCATATCTATGACCTTCTCGGTGGTCCCGTATACCAAGGTCTCCTTAGCAAAACCCTTGGCCGGCAAAAACGCCAAAGCCACTACCATGATACCAAGCAGCAAAAGTTTGCCAGTTCTCATATCTCACACCTCCTGCTATTGCCAAAAGTGATCGGCCTTACGGTGGCGTCAAAAGCGTCTCAGCCTCAACTCCACCCCCATTGTATCTCCAAAAGGTCTTTTCACCTCCTTTCAGTAGAGCAATCCGCCGCCTCGACGCGCAGAACAATGCTATGGCCCCGCACATCGACAAGCGATTAAACCATATCTTATTATATTGACCTAATATCACTCGCCATGTCAACAGACATTTCCCAGTCCGACACTTTCCAGCTATTTTTGTCATGCTGATCCATCGTCAAACCATTGAATAATCCTTCCCAGCCAAAGGCGAGGGCTTAACTCAAGATTATTCATCTCCCGTCCTCTTGAATAGGGTGCCTGTCCGGAGATTCGATGCCACCACCATTACCCCGTCCTTTTTGATTTCCGCTTCATTGTCTTCTGTGCTATGAATTTTGCTCTGCTATCGCGCGACTATCAGGTTTTTTGAAGGAAAACATGTTCCGCATACAAGATCTCATTCTGCTTTTGGTCATATTCGTTTCCATCCTCACAGGGGTCCTGCTCCCACGCATAGGTTCCCTATTTCAGCCCTTTGTTCTCTATCTAATGATGCTTCTGCTTTTCTTGAGCTTTCTTACCATCAAGACGGATACCATCTACCTGACACTCAAAAAAGCTGCGGGGACCATCGCGCTTCTGGCCGTGGTGAAAACGATTGTGCTGCCCATCGGGGTCTATTTCCTCTTCAAGGTTCTGTGCCCCTCCTATGCCCTTGCGGCACTCCTGCTATCGGGTATTTCGACAGGCGTGGTGGCGCCTTTCATTGCAAACGTGGTAGAAGCCAATAGCCCCCTAGTTCTCGTTGTTGTAGTTATTACCTCTTTGCTTGCCCCCTTTACTTTGCCTGCCATCATCAAGATACTCTTGGCTCGCTCAGTGGATATATCCCTTTTTGCGATGATCCGCATGCTCTGTTTGGTCGTCCTTATTCCCATCTTTGCTGTTGAAACGCTCAGACGCTTTAAACCGGCCTTGATAGACGGGCTCATGAGACGACAATTCCCCATATCCTTGGTCATCTTCTTTATCATCAATATGGGGGTCTTTTCACAGTATGCCGACTTCTTCTGCCAAGAGCCTGCTACAATCCTCACGGCCCTGGCCATTGCCGTGATACTATCGGGGATATATCTTTTGGCCGGGATCCTGTCTCTCCCGCTCGCAAGCTTGGAGAATCAACTGGCCGGTGTAATCAGTTTGGGAAATATGAACAGCGTATTAATCATTGTATTTGCCTCCCAGTTCTTCGGGCCTTTAGAAGCCACCCTCGCAGCAATGTACCATTTTCCTTTTTTCGGTCTCATACTCCCGTTAAAGCTCTACCGCTCCTGGCGTCTGGATCGTAAACAGCGCGGCGCCCAAGGTGTTAACTGATTTGCACCACCTTGTGCCGTTTCAACGCATGCACATGCGGCAAGGGTGGCTCGAGACTGCTTCTTTTTGCTTCCGCTGAGAGTTTGGGAGGAAATACCGGTTTACTTCACGGCATCTAAAGAAAATTAGCTACTACTGCACCTCAGGAATGATCGTGCCTCCCGACGGGAAAATGGCTACATCGGCGTGGGGCATCTTCTGGACAACCTGATCGACTGCCCCCTGTATGGTAGGCGCATGGGTGAAGTTCATCATCGCCACCTGCTCGGGCGTTAGTCCCTGAGTTACATGATAGACGTCGAACTTCTCGGCCTTGGCCTTGAAGTATACAACCTGCATGATGTAAGAGATTCCGAACACCCGGAGGTGCTCGGGTATATCTCCTTGTGCGAGCCGCCGATGGAAATCGCCGGCTGTCTCATCACTTGCCATTTCCTGAATCAACGGCATGATGGGCCCTGCCTGCTTCTGCGGGGCTGCCCATATGATAGCCCCTCCAGACCGCGTGCAGAAGGCTGCCATATCCAGGGCCTTCGGAGCCTGAACGCCTATCTCCATTGGAAAGGCCGAGATAATGGTGACATCGGCGAGCTTGGGCAGTGTAACCAGATAAAGGGATGCAGCAAAGCTGGAGGCCTCTCTGTGTTCTTCAACCGGATCTCCCGAAAAGGCGCGGATAACCTCCCTTTTCTCGTTGATGATAAGGTCAAGCTTGAACGTTAACCTCGCAAGGCGGCCCGCATCCACGATATCTTCGTAGAAGTGGTTGCCGGTCAACAGGTTCACCTTGCTGTTTTGGTGACGCATCCAGGTAAAATGATGGTCGGCCACCGAACGATATGAGGCTACGCCAGGCACAATGATCTTGCACCCCCCGCCGAATCCCGCAATAGGATGGGGTATGCATTCTCCGACTCCTATAATCAAGTCGGCGAATGCAACACGGTGATTGACCTCAACGAGCGTTCCCCTGTGGGTTCTACCGATGATAACGTTATCGGACGCATGGGGATCATGGGCAAAGAGTCTTCCCTGAAGCCGGGAAAAGGCTTCATCTCCAACCTTGCTTTTTAATTGCTCTATACCGGGCCTCGGATGGGTCCCGAGGGCGCAAATGCCAAAAATCCGCTCATCCGGAATGCCCCCCTTGTTGAGCCGGTTAAGAATTTCAGGCAGGGCGAGGTGAGCCGGTGTTGGCCGCTGTAGATCATCGAACAAAACCGCAGCCTCCATCCCCGGCCGTGCCAATTCTTCGATCTTTTGTGAGCCAATGGGGTGGTCGAGCGCATTTTTTATCTCTGTCAGCGGGTCGGCAGCACCGGAGACAGGAGGATTGTCCTGGCAGCAGAGGACATTCCAGCCCTTCGGGAGGGAGAAATAGGTTTTTTGGCCCTCAGAGTTAAGAAAATAATCCATGTCAATCCTCCTCTCTGCGTTTACCCATCCTTTTCTCGGCTAAAGGGATTCTCCGTGTTCCCTTCTCACGAGGCGATCCCTAAACGTATCAACGTAAGATTGTATCTGCTCCACATCCCCCATCGTCAGGTGCTGAAACCTGCCCTCTGTCCATAGATACTCTTTAACCATAAGACGCGTGATGTGGTGCGTGATAGTGCTGGTACTGGAAGGCTCCCTTTGGACCTCCTATCACATAGTCCAATTATCACCAAAATCACAAAAAATCTAGGCTATTGTGTAGCCCTCATGGTCAAGCACCTGATTTCATGGGTCTTTACCGCAGTCAGCACTAACAAAACGCGAGAAGCCGGTTCTGGAACTATTGAATGGTATTCTGGTAGCTCCATAAATGTCACGTTGTTCCTATTTTTATGTTAGATTAACCTTGTAAACTTTTTCTTACCGTAATCGTCTAATACGATAGAGGGCCCAAAGAGAGACGCTATGCAAAGCGAGAAGAGCGCTTTCGGCGACCTGGTTGATTCCTATCAGAGAAGGGTTTTTCAGGTTGCCCTGAGTATACTTGGTGATAAGGATGAAGCCCTTAATATCACCCAAGAGGTGTTCATGAAGGCCTTCAGATCATACGAGGGGTTCCGATTTGATGCCTCTCCTGAAACCTGGTTGGTCAGGATTACCATAAACAAGGTGCGAGACCATCTTCGGAAAGAACGGTTGCGAAGGCTCGTGTTTGTGAAACCGGGGACATTTTCCGATCGTGAGATCAATGCCATCGCAGATGAGCACCAATCGCCGGAAGAAATGCTCAAGGAAAACCAATTCCGAGCGAGCGTTAAGGCCTTTCAGAGGGGCCTCAAGGGAAGGGAAAATGAGGTTTTCGCGCTTCGATTCGGAAACGGATATACCATTAAGGAAATATCAAAAACGACCGGTCTCAGCCAGAGTTCGGTAAAAACCTATCTGTACCGAGCTCTTGGCAAGGCCCAGAAACACCTCGCCGAATGGAGGAATCCATGAGCTCCGATCATCTGAGTGAAACAGAGATTAGCTCCCTGCTCATCGAACCCGAGCAGGCCCATGAGACGATCCACATGCATATCAAGGAATGCAGCACGTGCCGCAAGCGACTGAGCGACTTGAAAGGATTCACGGTAACCTTTCACGAACAGCTTGCAGCAACGCAGATCGATTTGAATGCGATAAGGGCAAAGATCGTCTTAAGCAGTGCCGATCGTGGGTTGCCCTTTTTCAGCCTACGATGGGGAGCTGTCGTTGCTTCTGCCTTTGTCGTAATCGCGTGTGCTTTCCTTCTGAGCCAAGTTGGCGTGATACCTCTAAAGAGCACGAAGATGGCAGAGGTAGGTTTTCTGGATGGTATTCACAGTTTTAGTGAGGATATGGTGGAATCGCAACTTCCTGATGGTCTCCAGGCCCTTTCCGGATGGGACAGGCAGGATTTCCGCCAATTCCTTGACTTCTTTTCACCATTGGAGGAGGAACACTATGAGAACAATGACTCTCGCAACGGTAACCGTAGCACTAGTGGCATCATGCCTTTTCCTGTTGCCTAGCCCCGCTGCTTGGAGTGGACCCATACGTGACGGCAAATGGTGGGAGATACCGCGCATCAGTGAACAGTTGGGACTAACGCACGAACAGACAGAGAGGATTAACGAGATCTGGACAGATCATCAGAAGCAGCTTATTGACACGAGAGGCGAAATAGAAAAGGCATACTTGGATCTGGAAAACCTCTTGGGAAAAACCACCGTTGACACACAGCAGGCATACCAGGTAGCCGAAAGGCTTGGCCAACTCCATGCCGTACAGGCTGAGCAGCGACTCAAGATGACCATAGACACCCGCCAGGTGCTCTCGGTCGAGCAATTCCAGAAACTGAAGGGCATGCGCGCTTCGTGGGAGAAAATGCTTAGAGAGAAACGTGCCAAAGATCCGAGAAAGAGGCCCCGAATCCCTGATTAGAACACTCTCACCTCCCGCCGGGTCGGAACTCAGAGTGCCCAGCACCCTGAGAGCTGCCCGAGTATACTGTGTTCCCGCTTCCTTGGTCAAACAAGACGTTTCAAGGATATGCTGCACCAAAAACTGAGCAATGGTATTCTATCATGAGCAAGGCAAATAGTATTCGCGCCGCAGCCCTCATGTTATCTCTTGCGGTACTCACCATTCCCTTATATTTGCATGCCGCCGAAGTGCTCACCCTTGAGCAAGCGATCGAAATCGCGATGAAAAGGAACCCCTTCTTGGTCGCTTCACGCAGTGAGGTGGACGCCGCTCGCGCTAGGGTAACCCAGGCTGCCGCTTCGTATTACCCCCAGGTAAGTGCATCAGCCGGATATGATCAAACCTGGTATAATACGAATAGCGGCTCATTTAACACGAACGACAGTGTGGACACTTATAGCGCCGGCCTTTCCGTTTCCCAGTTTATCTACGATTTTGGAAAGACGCCGGCTGAGGTCGAAAAGAGCAATCAAAGTCTTGAATCCACACAGAACAACCTGAAAACGGTTGAAAAAACACTGATCAAGGATATCAAACAGTACTATTTTGAAGCACTGAAGAATCAACAACTGGTCAATGTGGGGGAAGAGGCGTTGAATGTCCGAAAAAAGCATCTGGAGCAGTCCCGTGCTCTTTACAAAGAGGGGATGCGCCCAAGGATCGATGTGACCCGTGGGGAAGTAGAAGTCTCGCAGGCAGAACTGCAATTGGTCATCGCCCGGTACGGGCTTCGGAGATCCATTATCGCCTTGGAGAAACTGTTAGGCGGGCCACCGAAATCCGGGGCATATGTCCTGGCAGAAGAAAATCCATCGTCTCAAACACCTCTGGAATTGAAAACCTTGATCGATCTGGCTCTTGAACGGCGCTCTGAGCTGGCAAATGTCAAAGCTCAAATCAAATCAGCTGAAGCCGATCTGGTATCTGCTAAGCGAAGTGCTTATCCCAGTCTGAATGCAAGAGGATCATATAACTACTCTGGGGACGACTCTCCGCTGGATCACGAATTAGACCATCGCTGGCAGGTGGGAATAAGTCTGAACTGGCCGCTTTTCACCGGCTCCAGGCAAACCGCTAAGGCTTCCGAATCCGAAGCGAATGTCAAACGCCTAAATGCACTCTACGAAAACCAGATTCTTTCAGTGATCGAAGAAGTCACACAGGCCTATCTCACGGTGAACGAAGCAGTGGAAGCTATTAAAACGGCAGAGACCGCCCTCAGACAAGCCAAGGAAAATCTGGATATGGCCGAAGGACGCTATAAAACCGGGGTCAGTGATTCTATCGAACTCAGTGACGCCCAGGTTCTGTACACCGAATCCAGAAGTTCTATTGTTCAGGCCATGTACGAGCATCACAAGGCGCTGGCCGGATTGGAATTCGCCGTGGGCGGTCAATTGGGAATATGAAGATAGGCCAGAGTATAACAAACGCTGCACGAATCAACAGTAAGGATGGGGGAAAATGAAGAAATTTATCATTTTTCTACTGATTGTCGGTGCCGGCGCTGGAGCTTGGTATTGGGGTAAGGCTCGCTATTTTACTCCAAAGGCAGTCCAAGCCCAATACCGTTTTGCCAACATCGAAAAACGTGACATGATCAACAGTGTTTCCGCTACCGGTGCCCTCAGTGCAGTGGTAACCGTTGCAGTGGGGTCGGAAGTGTCCGGTCAGATTAAAGAACTGCTGGTCGATTTCAACTCCCCGGTGAAGCAAAACCAGATCATCGCCCGGATTGATCCAGAGAGCTATGAAACGCTTGTCCGTCAGGCGGAAGCGGAACTGACCATGTCGGAGGCCAACCTGTTCACCCGGAAAACGGAGATTCTACGCTTTCAGGCGGAACTGGAGAATGCGCAAGCCAACCTTTCTGAGGCACGAGCACAAATAAAAAAGAGCAGAGCAACGCTGGAAGATGCCGAACGTAACCTGGAGCGGCAGAAGACACTCTTCCAACAGGATTTTGTCTCGAAAAACGAGTATGACAAGGCTCAGACCGCATTCGAAGAAGCCACCGCCCAGCTTGAAATAGCGAAAGCGCAAGAGACTGCGGCAAAAAGCAAAGTGTCCTCCTGCAACGCCAGTCTTGCCGTTGCCAAGGCCCAAATCAAGGAAGCCGAGGCCAACGTTCAACTCAAAGTTGCCTCCCTGGACAAGCGCAAAGTGGATCTGGAAAATACCATTATCCGATCTCCTGTCGATGGAGTGGTGATCGACCGGAGTGTGGACGTGGGACAAACGGTCGCTGCAAGCCTTCAGGCCCCCACCCTGTTTACCATTGCTCAAGATTTGAGCAAAATGCAGGTCTCCACATTCGTGGATGAAGCCGATATCGGACGGATCAGGGAAGGCCAAACAGCACGGTTTACGGTGGATGCATTTGGTACCCGGAAATTTAGTGGCACGGTCAAGCAAATCCGCAAAATGGGCAAGACCGTTCAAAACGTCGTCACCTACGAGGTGATCATCTCCGCCGACAACCCGGATTTGAGTCTCATGCCGGGCATGACTGCAGATGTGCAAATTGAGCTCTTGAAAAAACCCCAAGTACTGGCAGTTCCTACCGCAGCACTGAGGTTCACGCCCCCGAATGCCAAACAAAGCGAGCCGAGAAGTGTCCAGGCTGACGCCGGAGGGACTATACAAACGGGGATGGCTGCCGGTGGCGGATTGCTGCAAGGGAGCCGACCGGATCCGGAAGCAAGAATTAAACAGTACACAGAACGCCTGAACCTGACCGAGTTTCAGCAGGAAGAATTGAGAAAGATATTCCAACAGACAGGGCAGAAATTGCGGGCGGCAATCCAATCCGGCCGCCCCGGTGGTCCTGAAGGAATGAGCGGTTTAAGGGACAAGATCCGAAAGGAAGTGCAAGCTTCTATATTGAGAATTTTGAATGACGAACAGCGCGGCCTTTATGAGGAAATGCTGGCAGCGGGCGAGCCCAAGAGGGGAAGAATCTGGCGCCTCAATGAAAACGGCCAGCCGGTGGCCATATCCGTCACCCTGGGGTCCAGCGATGCATCACACACCGAGATTAGCGGGCTTGGAATCAAGGAAGGCATGGAAATCATTATCGGCATCGAACAAGGGTAATTGGGTATGGCACAGCATTTACTTGAAACCCTTGATTTGAAAAAAGACTATAGAATGGGCGATCAGGTGGTTCAGGCCCTCCGCGGGATATCCATCAGTGTTTCCTCAGGGGAATTTTTAGCAGTGATGGGACCGTCCGGATCCGGAAAATCGACTTTTATGAACCTCTTGGGCTGCTTGGACACACCGACCGCCGGCAAATATCTGCTGGAAGGGAACGAGGTATCTTCACTTTCACCGGACGAACGTGCCCATATCCGCAATCAGCGCATCGGTTTCGTCTTCCAGAGTTTTAACCTGCTGGCCCGAACCAGCGCCCTTGAAAATGTGGCCCTGCCCTTGAGATACAGCGGCACGCCCAGAAAAAAACGCCTAGAACGCGCTGAAGAAGTCCTTAGCATGGTGGGGCTGAGTGATCGAGCGAACCACCACCCCTCCCAGCTTTCCGGTGGCGAGCAGCAGCGTGTGGCCATTGCCCGCTCCCTTGTCTGTCAACCGGCCATTATTTTGGCAGACGAGCCCACCGGAGCCCTGGACACGCGCACCGGCATTGAAGTCATGTCCATTTTTCAAGACCTCAACGCACAAGGCATGACCGTTGTAATCGTGACCCATGAGCCGGAAATCGCGGCGTTCGCCCGACGGCGCCTGATCTTCCGAGACGGCTCGCTGGTTAACGACAAAGCAAACGGAAAAACATCGGACGCAAAATCGATCCTGGCTGATTTGCACAAGGCAATACCGGACCATTTCGATGATGAGGAAACCGCGTGAAAACCCTGGATGCATTTCTGGATGCCCTTCGTTCGCTGAAAAGCAATACGATGCGCAGTGTCTTAACCACCCTGGGCATTATCATAGGCGTAGGGGCCGTAATCATCATGGTCTCGATCGGTAACGGCGCCAAAGACCAGATCAATGAGATGATTGACAAGCTGGGTGCCAACATCATGATGGTTATGCCGGGCCGCAGCTTCGGCCGCGGCGTCTCCGGCAGTGCCGGATCGCTACCTACCCTGACCGAGGACGATGCATGGGCTATCCAAAATGAAATCAGTACCGTTAAGCTGGTCGCTCCCTATGTCAGAGGCGGTGCCCACCTTATCTCCGCCAATCTAAACTGGTCCACGACTGTCCAGGGGGTAACGAACGATTTTTTCGGCGCCCGGGAATGGGATTTGACCAAAGGACGTCTTTTTGACCCTGAAGAAATCAAGGGTTCGTCAAAAGTGGTCATTCTAGGGGAAACCGTTGCCGAAAACCTGTTTCCCAACCAGGACCCACTGGGGCAAAACCTTCGGATCAACCGAGTGCCGTTTACCGTTATCGGGCTCCTTGAGCCCAAAGGACAGGCCGGCCCGGGCGGCGACCAGGACGATACGGTAATCATCCCCCTAACAACCGCCAAAAGACGCGTCCTGGGAGGCCGTGAATTGGCGGGAAACCTTGTTGGAGGCATTTATGTTAAGGCCAAGAGTGCAGAGGTAGTCACTGAGACCGAGGAACGCGTTACCGCGCTGTTGCGCCAGCGTCACCGCATTGCGCCCAACAAGGATGATGATTTTAGGGTGCGGAATATGGCGGAATTCATGAACGCCCGGGCGGACTCCTCCAAGGCCATGAGCCTTTTGCTACTGGCAGTGGCTTCCATTTCACTCATTGTGGGCGGCATCGGGATCATGAATATTATGCTGGTGTCGGTTACCGAACGTACCCGGGAAATCGGTCTCAGGATGGCCGTAGGCGCTACCGGCGGTAACATCATGTCCCAGTTTCTCATTGAATCCATCGTCCTGTCCTTAATCGGCGGTATATTAGGGGTTATTTTAGGTGTCGGCGGATCGTTTGCCATGTCCACCTACAGCCAGTGGAGGGCCATCATTGATCCCCAATCGATTCTGTTAGCCTTCAGTTTTTCAGCAGCTGTGGGGATCTTTTTCGGCTTTTACCCCGCTCACAAGGCATCTCTGTTGGATCCTATTGAGGCACTACGCCGTGAATAACCCACCTAATTAAAGAGCATTTCATTCGCAGATGAAGCAGATTTACCCACAGATCACAGGTTTCACAATGCTGACAACAATTTGATGCCTTTGCAAAGCACGACAATTTCTATCATCCCAGAAAAAGACCAGCCCAGGAGCCTCGGAACTGAGAAAAAGCCCATCGTCTTTAGAGAATAGGCGTTATCAAAGCTCTCAATTGTTGTGATATCTGCCGTATTGCCTTATGAATGTCACGAGAGCGTTTGAAAATGAAAGATAATGATGAGGTGGTGAGAAGCGAAAGAGTTACCAATGGTATTGACTTATCCGTTTCGTTACCAGATGATTCACGGTTTGAATCGATTCCCAGCTCCTAGGAAGAACGAAACGTCTCCATGTAGTTCCTGAGAAGCCTTTCATCCTCCGG
>CP070657.1:1348405-1361490 GCA_020355085.1 Deltaproteobacteria bacterium | reverse complement strand
GTTTCAAACCGACGCACCGCCCCATAAGCCTTAGCACTAAGGTAGCAGCCTGTGTGCGTCGTTTTGAAACGGCCACTTCTCTGAACCATGGGTGGACAGAGTCAAAAAAAGACATCTCCATGCTCGGTTCCCTGGGTTCCGTTACGAATACCCACTGGACATCAGCAAATGGAAAGGAGCGACACTTTTTCAAAGGGGTAACGTGTTACATGATTTTATGTTTGCTCGTTCGACTTGATGCCCTCTATTTCCGGTTTCTTCAAAGGCTAACTGAGTATACTCTAACCAGGATAGATGCCCTAAGGCGAAAAGTCTAGGAGTTATTTTGTCTTGATTTGGAGGCCGGTTGTTGATACATCCCTAGGGGCGATACAGTGATTTGAGATGATTCGCGCCAAACGGTGATATCGTGGAAGGCTTTAAGATTCGGTATAAAAACTCCACCTTTTCGGGTGAGAAAATCGAGCTGGACGGCAAGTCTTTCAGCCGTTGCACCTTCAAGGACTGCATGGTTGTGCTCGAGAAGGGCGAAACGGAGATCGATAATTGCCGAATTGAGAATTGCAAATTGCTGCTAAGGGGCAATGCCTATACCGTTGGAAAGATCATTACACTATTTACGGGTAAGAGCCCCCTTAAGGTTCTGGATTTCGATGAGCCGTTGTTTGAAAAGCCGGTATAGTGTAACCCTAAAGCCCGATGGCCTTTCTGTATCGCAGGCAGTTGGCATTATTGTTGTTATGATCCAGTAACGACAGATAACCTATATTGCGATAGGCCTTTTCCCTGGCGCCTTCAAGGGTTGAGTCACCGGCGATTATGTGCAGTACTCGGCCCCCGTCAGAGACGAGGCCTTTCTCAGGATCTTCCCTGACCCCTGAGAAATAGATGGCGATTCCCCTTTCGAGCCTATCTAAGCCGGTGAGTTGATGGCCTTTGCCGTAACGCCCGGGGTAGCCCTTGTTCCATCCCTTGCTGGCCTTTGAGCGGCCCTCCATGGCAACGACGTCCACGTAGTATTGATTATTCCAGACAGGGGTGATTTGATCCAGCGTACCTTCCCAGACCGCCATACCAATTTCGAATAGGTCGGTACTTAACTTTCGGGATAGAACTTCCCACTCGGGGTCGCCATGTCGTACGTTAATTTCAAAGACATCTAGGCTATTGTAAGGGTCGAGATTGAGGCCAAAGTACAAGACCCCTTTGTAATCCCATCCCAGACCGAGATCGCCCCGATTGTAAATCGCATTCACCGTGGGGTTTACGATCTCTTTCACGATCCTATTTACCAGCCATGGGGTCACCAGTTTATGGGGCAAATAGCAACCTGTTCCGCCGGTATTGAGGTTTCCGTCGAACTCCTTGACTGATTCCTCATCATCTTCATCAAAGGCTCTCTTATAGTCCTGGACGAACATTCTGAGAGGCAATACGTGTTCGCCGTCCAGATAGACGAAAAATGAGATCTCCGTGCCATATTTTCTTTCTTCGATAACGACCTTATCCCCAGATTCTCCGAATATCTTCTGGACCATTATCTTGTCGATTGCCTCCTCGGCTTGCGCGACGTCATCACATCCTATGGCACCTTTTCCCGCTGCCAGGCCATTAGCCTTAACAAATACTTGATAGCCGATATTTCTGACGTATTTCTTGGCTTCTTGCGGATTCTCAAAAACGCGGTATTCCGGCTTACCGACGCCGATGTGCCTCAGAATGTTATCGGTGAATTCCCGGTCACACTCCAGCCTGACGAATTCCTTTTTCGGTCCTATAGTTCTAATTCCCTTTTCATTGAGTACATCCACTAGGCCCTCTTCAAGCGGGTTTTCTGAACCGATGTCAACAAGGTCGACCTTATTTTCGAAGCAGAACTTAGCAACCTCGGCAAAATCCCTGAGATCGTAACATTCTATCAAGCCCCTCTTTCCCTTTGCCGTATGAGGCACGCCGTCGTTTCCGGGGCAAAAGTAGACCTTTTCGACGTGCTGGCTGTCTCCGTATTTGTCAGCAAGGGAATGGTCCCTTCCTCCCGTACCATAGACGAGAACGTTCATTATCTCCCTCCCGTTAAGGTGTTGAGCGGTTCAGTGGAATGCAAATAGTTTATGGGCCCCGTTGTTGTGGTGCACGAGTATAGGTGGATCGCCAGACCATGTCAACACCAATTGCCCGACTGCTAAACCCATTTGAGCTTGTCTTTCTTTTTCCTATTTTGCTATACTTCGTGATTTAATAGGTAGGAAGCAAACTGAGCGTTTCACGAGATCTTATAAGATGAAAATCGGGGTTATTTCGGACACGCACCTCCAAGAGGTGACCTCACAGTTGGTTAGGATCTACGAGGAGCATTTCTCCGACGTTGATATGATTCTTCATGCGGGAGACCTTGTTTCCATGGATATCGTTGATTTTCTGAGCCAAAAGCCTCTTCATGTAGTGCAGGGTAACATGGATTGTCAGGCCGTAAAGGTTCGATTTGCCGAAAAGGAGGTAATCCAGGTAAACGGGTTTCGCCTCGGGCTGATACACGGATGGGGATCGCCGTTGGGCATAGAGAAGAGGATTAGGCCCGAATTTGGCGAGGTGCACGCCATTGTCTATGGCCACTCTCACCGATCGGCAAATCACAGAAGCGGCGATGTTCTGTTCTTCAATCCGGGATCGGCCAGCGGGTTTTCCGTATCCAGGTCACATTCGGTCGGAATCTTGCATATCGGAGAGGACATAAAGGGGACTATTATTGGCGTTTGAGGTTTTGGGATGAAGGTTGTTTGGGCGCCTTGGCGCATGGAATATGTTGGCTCGGATCAGGCAAACGAGGGGTGCATATTTTGTCCGGGCCATGACCGGACTCAGGATGAAAAGAAACTGATACTCTACCGAAGCGAATGGAGCATCGTCCTTATGAACAGGTTTCCTTACAATAATGGACACCTGTTGATTGCCCCATTGCGGCATATTTCTTCTTTCGATTCCCTTTCACCGGATGAGAAGCTTGACCTCTTAAACATGGTGGAAAGGTCGGTGAGCGTTTTAAAGGAGGTCATGGATCCGGCCGGATTCAACATCGGCATGAACCTGGGAAAGGTAGCAGGGGCCGGAGTTGAAGATCATATTCATTTTCATATCGTCCCGCGATGGAGCGGGGACACTAATTATATGACGGTTCTTGGGGAAGTCAGGATTATTCCGGAGCATATTCAGGCTACGTACGAGAAGCTGTTGCCTTTTTTTAAATAGATTTAAACTCAGCAATTTTTCGGGCAAAACAGGAGGACCCTATGAGGCACGTTAAAGCTATAGCAAGCATTTTGGTCATGTTATTTGTTGTGATAATCGTTGTTGAGAACCTTGAGCAATTATCCAAGACGCTGACGCTTCGGATAGATCTGCTTTTTTGGGGCGCAAAAACCGGTCCAATGGCGTTCTATCTGGTCGTGATCATTGCATTTCTCATCGGTGTTTTTGTTGCAGGACTCCTGGGAATATTCGAGCGGTTTCGGCTCAAGAGGGAGATTAAGCGGCTTTCAAAGGAAAACAAGGAAAAAGATAAGGAGTTGAATTCATACAGGAACTTACCCATTGTTGAGGAAGAGGTTGAGGATACTTCGGCAGTTGTAGCGACAAACAGTGAAAGCGCCTTATCAAATAACGATAGAGCCGTCTAATGCAAAGGATAGGAGGAAGGTAACTCTTTGTTATTTGAAATACAAGGATTGAGTTTCGCCTTTTGGATATTCCTTGCCTTTGTTGCAGGTCTCGTTGCAAATTGGCTTATTAGGTCAGGAAGCGCCGAAAAGATTAGAAGTAGACTGGACAGGGGGGATAAGGCCTTTTTCAGGGGTGTGCAACATATCCTATCGAATGAGCCGGATCGGGCTATCGAGCAGTTCACAAAATCAGTTCAGATTAACTCAGAAACCATAGAAACCTACGTTGCTTTAGCCAATCTGTATAGTTCTTCAGGGGATATTGAGAGGGCGATCAGGATACGCCAGGGGATTATTCTCCGGCCCAATCTAGACAGTGCCATAAGGTTGAGGGCCATCTTCGATCTCGGGTCGGATTACAAACGGGGGGGCGTTTTGGATCGTGCCCTCTCTGCTTTTCAAAAGGTTATCGAGAGTGAGCCCAACAATCTGGAGGCCCATGAGCAGATTGAGCGAATCTATGAAGATCTGCATGACTGGGGTAGGGCTTTTGAGACAAGGCAAACTATCTCAAAACTGGTGAAGGGGGATCATCGTCATATCCTGGCCCACCACAAGACTGAGCTCGCGAAGGTTCGTGAGAAGGATGGCGATGAAGTCGGCGCAGAGAAGGCTTACAAGGAGGCTATCTCCATCTTCGATGGGTGCGTCGATGCCTATCTTCACCTTGGCGACCTCTATCTGTCTCAGCAAAGGCATAAAGCCGCTCTTGCAAAATGGAAAAAGATAGTTGATGTGGCCCCGGAGTTCACCTTTCTCGCTTATCAGAGACTTGAGAGGGCTTATGCCAAGATGGATAACCCCGGGCTTGTAGGGGATTTTCTGAAGGAGGTTGCTCGCCAAAATTCGGATGTGTCTACCCAGTTAGCCCTCGCCCGGTACCTCTACAACGAGGGGGAGGTAGACGCTGCTGTTGACCAGGTGAGGCAGGCAATCAAACTCGCGCCCTCTTTTTTGGATGCCAGAAAATTCATGGGTGAAGTGCTGTTGAAGGAGGGGAGAAATGAAGAGGCCCTTGTGGCTTATAAAGAGCTTCTGCTGAGCTTGGACTTTCCGTTTTTGCAGTTTCGGTGCAACAACTGTGGATACCGTCCGGAAAAGCTTGCGTGGAGGTGTCCACAGTGCTTGAAATGGGATTCAATTGGCATAATGGAACCCCCTCCTCTTGGTTTGCCAAACGGGCATTCGCTTTCGTGAGCTTCACGAAATCACGTCTATTGCGGGTACTATGTTACATGATATGCAGGTGGAGAAGGCGTTTATTAGATGCACGATAGACTAACATTCAGTAAGCACATGGTCAGGGCCCCCGTACTTTCCTTGGTAGTTTTCCTGCTCTTTGTTTCCTTTCCGCAAGAGCTTTTTGCGTCATCTAATTCGGCTAGTGTTCTCCTGCAGAAGGCGAGGGCTTGTAAAGAGAAGCTTTATGGATCTGCTGCAAAGAAAAAGTACCGACATAACTGGGAGAGATGCATTAGAAGCCATGAGAAAGTCTATAAGGGATTTCCAAGCACGAACGAGGCTGTTTATGCCATGCTGGGGGCGGGGGAGCTCTGGGCTTACCTCTACAGGTATTCATCAAAGGAGTCTGACATCGATACGGCAATATCGCTCTATAGAGAACTGGTGAAGCATCATCAAGATCATCGTCTGGCTGATGATGCACAGTATCGGCTCGGGGAGATCTTCTACAAGTATAAAAAGGATCCCATGCAGGCCTATGTCGAATTCCTGAAGGTAGAGGTGAAGTTCCCGAATGGGGATATGCGGGCGAGAGCCACCAAAATGATGAACCAACTTGAACGTGTTTTGGGCAAAAGGCTCGTAGCCGAAGAACAACGCAAACGAGAAACGGCAGAGAAAAAGCAGCTTGTAGTGGTGAAAGATATCAGGCACTGGTCAACCCCTTCATATACAAGGGTTGTTGTAGATCTTGAAAGCCAGGTCATTTACAGAGAGCATCTTCTGAAGAGGGATCCAAGCCTTAGGAAGCCCAGGAGGCTATTTGTGGATCTGCTCAATGCCCGCATTAGCAAGGACATAGAGAGCTCCATACCCATAAAGGACGGGCTGCTGCGAAGGGCCCGCGCTGGCCAGTACGACAAGAGGACGGTAAGGGTTGTGCTGGATATAGACAACATGGAAAGCTACAAGATCTTTCATCTCTATGACCCTTTCAGGATTGTCGTTGATGTGAGGGGCAAAGAGCGGCTGCTGAAACCAGAAAAGCAGATTGTTGCACAAAAGGCGCCTGAAAAGCCAAAACAAACCAAGAGAGATGAAAAGGGAATCTCCTTGGCCAAGCAGTTGGGACTGGGGGTGAAGAGGATCATAATCGATCCGGGCCATGGCGGCAAGGATCCGGGGGCACTAGGAAAAAACGGCATAGAAGAGAAAGACGTGATGTTGAAACTCGCGAAAATACTGGCGGACAGGGTTAGAGACGATCTGAAATGCGAGGCTATTCTAACGAGAACCAGTGATACGTTTTTAGCCCTAGAGGATCGAACCGCAATTGCCAATACGAAGAAGGGTGATCTGTTTATCTCACTTCATACGAACGCCCACAGGGATAGGCGAGTTAGCGGCATAGAGACCTATATCCTCAATATCGCCTTAGACGAAGATGCCATGAATCTGGCTGCATTGGAAAATGCCACTTCAACCAAGAACATTGGCGATCTCCAAATGATCCTCAATGACCTTATGCTCAACACGAAAATCAATGAATCGGGCAGGCTCGCGCAGTTCGTGCATAAGGGTCTCATGAAGGAACTGCGCAAGGGCTACAAACGGGTTAACAGCAGGGGCGTAAGGCAGGCCCCATTTTATGTTTTGATCGGTGCTGAAATGCCCGCGATTTTGGTGGAGGTGGGCTATATTACCAATAATATTGAAAATGGCCGGCTCTGCTCTCCTGCTTATCTGAACAGAACTGCCGACGGTATCATGAAGGGCATCGCTTCGTACATAGAGGACATGGAATTGACCTACAAGGGAGGATAGGGCCTTACACTAAAGCAAATAGAGCTGATCCTTTAATGAGTGGCACATGTTAGAAAACGAACCCAGCTTCGACAATGAAAAATATATCAGTGAGCAGACTGCTGCAATCCTGGAACGGGTTAAACGGTTTGAAAACAAACTGTATCTCGAGTTTGGCGGCAAGCTTCTGTATGATTACCATGCCGCACGGGTTCTTCCCGGGTATGATCCGAATGCAAAAATGAGATTACTCAAGCAACTGAAGGACAGAGCCGACATACTGCTCTGCATCTATGCAGGCGATATAGAGAGAAAGAAAATCAGGGCGGATTTTGGCATTACCTACGACTCCGATGCTCTCAAGCTCATTGACGATTTAAGGGAATGGGGAATTGGCGTGCTCGGTGTGGTCATAACGCGATTTGATAACCAGCCGGCTGCCATATTGTTCAAGAACAAACTTGAGCGGCGAAACATGGCAGTATACACCCATCCTTACACAAAAGGATATCCTACCGATGTAGATCTGATTGTCAGCGAGGACGGGTATGGGGCAAACCGGTATATTGAAAGCGAAAAACCCCTTGTTATTGTCACCGGTCCTGGCCCGGGGAGCGGGAAATTGGCAACCTGTCTTTCTCAACTCTATCACGACTATCGCAAAGGGATCAGGTCTGGATATGCCAAATTTGAGACCTTTCCTATCTGGAATTTACCCCTCAAGCATCCGGTCAACATTGCATACGAGGCAGCTACAGCCGATATCGGAGATTTCAACCTGATAGATCCTTTTCACCTGGAGGCATACGGAAAGTCGACAGTAAACTACAATCGAGATGTGGCAATATTTCCGGTGCTCAAGAGAATACTGGAGAAGATAACAGGGGGCGAGTCGTTTTACCGGTCTCCGACGGACATGGGGGTTAATCAAGCGGGGTTTGCCATTATCGACGATGAAAGGACCTGTGAGGCTGCCAAACAGGAGCTTATCCGACGCTATTTTCGGTATCAATGCGAATATTTGATGGGATTTGCCGACAAGGAGACCGTTCAGAGGGTGGAGCTTTTCATAAAGGATTTCAGCCTTGAATTGAGATCAAGAACGGTGGTTGAACCGGCACATCAAGCAGCCAGAGAGGCTCAGGAGAAAGACAAGGGCCACAAGGGCATCTATTGCGGTGCCGCAATAGCCCTACGAGATGGTACCATAGTAACGGGGAGTAATTCTCCGCTCCTTCACGCCGCCTCAAGTCTTGTATTACATGCCATAAAGCACTTGGCTGGTATTCCCCCTAAGATCAAGTTGCTACCGCCAAACATAATGGATTCGGTTAAGAGGCTCAAAACAAAGGTACTCGGTGAGAAGGCAGTCAGTCTGGATCTGGAAGAGACGTTGATTGCGCTCAGCATCAGTGCAACGACCAACTCTGCGGCTCAGATCGCCATTGAAAAGCTGAAAGAGTTGAGGGGCTGCGAGGTGCACATGACGCATATGCCTACCCCGGGAGACGAAGCAGGTCTGAGGCGTTTGGGCGTGAATCTAACCAGTGATGCAAATTTCTCATCGAGAAATCTGTTTATCACATGATACAGGGAGTGCTATCGACACGCTTCCGTGCTACGTGCGCTCATTCGTTAGGGCGGGAAAAATCAGGTGCGGGATGGAAATCAATAGACAGGAGCGGCACTGCTAGTTCTGGAGCCACTTGAGGTAGGCCTCGATAAATACGTCGATATCACCATTCATCACCCTTTCAATATTTCCGACCTCAACATCGGTCCTATGGTCCTTCACGAGCTGGTAAGGGTTGAATACATATGACCGTATCTGGTTTCCCCACGCTATGTCTCTTTGAGATTGATGTCTGAGTTGTTTTTCCTTTTCCTGTTTTTCCTTTTCTAATCCATACAGGCGGGCCCTTAAGATCTTCATGGCCAATTCTCTGTTTCTGTGTTGCGACTTTTCATTCTGGCACTGTACAACGATATTGGTTGGTAGATGGGTAATCCTTACAGCGGAACTGGTCTTATTTACATGCTGTCCACCCGGCCCACTTGCCCTAAAAGTCTCAACCCGTATATCCTTATCATTGATCTCTACGGTAATGTCATCCTCAATCTCGGGAAGCACAGAAACCGATGCAAAAGAGGTATGTCTACGTGCATTGGCATCAAAGGGCGAGATCCGTACCATCCGATGAATCCCATCTTCCGATTTAAGGTATCCATAAGCGTACGGGCCGCCAACAGTAAAGGTCACGTTTTTGATTCCGGCTTCATCTCCGGGCAAATGGTCAACAATTTGGGTTTTCATCCCTCTGGACTCAGCCCACCTCAGGTAGAGCCGTAGAAGCATTTCGACCCAATCTTGTGCCTCTGTTCCGCCTGCACCCGCATTTACCGCGATGATTGCGTTCCTTTTGTCGTCTCTATCCCCAAGCAGTGACTGAAGTTCATATCGCTCTATTTGCTTTTCTAGCTCCAGAAGGTCCTTGTTGAGATCTTTCAGGGAGTTCTGGTCGTTTTCCTCCAGTGCGACATTCGTTAAGATATCAAGCTCTTCCAACTCGTTTTTATATCGCTGCCACTGTTCCAGTTGATTAATCAGCACCCCTCTTTCTTGGCTCAGCTCCGTCGCCTCGCTGTGGTCTTTTTGCCAAAAATCTGAGTTGGATAGGGTTTTTTCGATCTTTTTCAGGCGTTCTTCGCTGGCAGCCAGGTCAAAGATGGTCCCAGAGATCATCGAGTTTCCTGTTCAATAGATCAGTCTTTTCCGCAGTGTCTATATCGTACATAATCCTATCTCCTCTTATGTATGAATTTCCCTACAAGCTTAAGTATGGCTAGCAGTGTAAGCAGTATAGCAAAAATGTCACCGAATTGTGAGTAAAATGTTTTTGCATGATCCAGGGTCAATTCCTCGCATAACACCTCTTTTGTGAAGAGCCCGCCTCTGGCTATGATCTTGCCAGTCGGGAGAATAATGGCACTGATCCCGGTGTTTGCGGCCCTCGCCATTGGTAAGGCCGTTTCTACACATCGAAAAACAGCCATACTGATATGTTGATAGGGGGCGCTCGTTCGACCGAACCAGGCGTCATTGGTGAGATTCACCAAGAGTTGAGCGCCTTGTTTGCTGTGCTTTCGCGATATATCCGGGAAGATGGCCTCGAAACAGATGATGGGCCCTATTCTAAGACCAGCAGCGCTGATTGGTTTTACCTCCCCCCCAGATGAAAAATCTCCTGCTGCTGGCACAAGGCGGTTTACAAAAGGAAGGAATCTCTTAAGGGGAACATATTCTCCAAAGGGGACCAGGTGAACCTTATCATAGTAATCATAGATCGTTCCTTCTGATATGAAGTAGGCCCTGTTATAGTAATGTGTTCCTTTGCTATTCCTGGTGTATGCAGGGGAGCCGAAAAGGATATTCGAATGCATCTTTGCAGCAATCCTAAAGACCTCTCTTGAAAGGGCCGTATTGTCCTGAAAGAAAAAGGGGAGAGCAGTTTCAGGCCAAATAATTAGCTTGGGCTTAAAGTCAACCGATTCTTCCGTGAGTTTCCCGTAAAGGAGCAACGTTTTTTCTTGCAGCTCGGGATTCCATTTAAGCGACTGATCAATATTTCCTTGGACAACAGCAATCCTAAGCACATTTGTATCGGGGGCGGTAGCTGCCTTTCGTCCAAGGCAGTTGTACCCGTATACGAGGGTGAAGGCCATGATCAAGATAACCACGCCGGTTTCCGTTACCTTTGCTTTGATGGAATCGGGGCGCACAAAGGAAATCAGCTTGAATATGGCCACATTAACCATCACAATCAGAAATGATATGCCGTAGACACCGGCGATGTCCGAGATTTGGATCAGCGGCAATCGCAGGTATTGGCTGTATCCCAGGAGGCACCACGGAAAGCCGCTCATAACAAATGTTCTGGCATATTCCAAGCCTACCCAGCTAGCTGCCGCCAGCACCGGCGCCAGTTGGTCCTTTTGTAGGGTATTCCAGATGAGACCGAAACATGCGATATAGAGTGCTAGATAGAGGCTGAGAAGCAAAAGGGCGCTAAGTGCAAAGACGGGATTGAGACCACCGTAATAGGAGAGAACCACGATTATCCAGTAGATAAGCGTTAGGTAGTGGGAAAGCCCGGCGATGCCGCCGAGCTTGAAGGAATCCCACGGCGACTTATTCTTGAGGCTTAGGAAAAGAGGAATGAGAAAGACCCATGCCAACCAATCCAAACTAAGGGGTGCGAAACTGGCAGTCATCAGCAGCCCGCACAAGATAGCGAGCCCCACATCCTTATATGTGATGGTTCCCATTGATAAGAACATATGTGCCCAGCCCTTACACCAGTATCTTGCCCTCTTATAGTAGAATCTGGCTCATTATGCAATCGCGGCTGGTTTTATTCGCCTTCGCTAGGATACCCTCCAGCTTCTCCAAGCGAGGCCCAGATCTACACGGTTTTTTATTCTTGACTATCCTGAGGTATTCCATTATAAATCAAAACAATTAGCCGGGCGGGCATAGCTCAGCTGGTAGAGTACAAGCTTCCCAAGCTTGGTGTCGCGGGTTCGAGCCCCGTTGCCCGCTCCAGACTAGTTACAAAAGAGTTCTGTTCCCTTTTCGAGGTAGGCAGCTGTCGTTCAGCGCATGGTGAGTACTTTGAAAAGTGGATGAGTGAAATTCGAGCATACCTGAGACAGGTTGAGGGAGCGGGCTTTTGAGCCCGCTTTTTGTGTTAGAGGTTGGCGGGTGAAGTCGGAATCTAAGAGAATCGTTAATGAGGTCTCGCATTTTGCTGAGCCGCTCCTAAGCTCATGGCTTTTAGAGCTTGTGGATGTGGAGTTCTTGTTTGAAAGGGGCAGATGGGTCCTCCGAATCTATATGGACAAGGAAGGGGGCGTGACTCTGGACGACTGTGCTGAAGTGAGCCGAGAGCTTGGGGATCTCATTGATGCAGAGGATATGATTGACTTTCCCTATGTGCTCGAGGTTTCTTCTCCTGGGTTAAACCGGCCCCTTAAGAAGGAGCGCGATTTCGCGCGCTCAATTGGTAAGCTAATAAAAGTGACCATGTTGCAACCGGTCAACAACAGGAGAAACTTCACCGGACGTCTGAGCGATGTCGTGGAGGGGATATTGCGTCTTTCTCTGGATGATAATCATCTCGTAGAGCTACCCTTGAGGGACGTTGAAAAGGCTAGACTGAAATACGAATTTAACAAGTGATAGCTTGATGGAGAATTGAACATGATTACGGATTTACTGAGGACTATCGAGCAAGTCAGTCGAGATAAAGGCATTGATGCGAAGATTCTCATAGAAGCGCTGGAAGAGGCTGTACGGTCGGCGGTCAAGAAGAAGTTCGGCCTCGAATACGAACTGGAAGTCTCCTTTAATATGGAAATAGGCGAAATTGAGGTCTTCGAGTTCAAAGAGGTGGTTGATGAAGTAACTGATGAGAGAATTCAGGTGTCTTTGGAGCAAGCCAGAGAGCTTGATCCGGAATCGGAAATCGGCGATAGTCTCGGCATGAAGATGGACACCGATGCCCTGGGAAGAATAGCGGCGCAATCAGCCAAACAGGTAATAATGCAGAGGTTGAGAGAAGCTGAGCGAGATGCGGTCTATGGGGAGTTTAAGGATAGGAAGGGCGAGATAGTTAATGGCATTGTTCAACGTATTGATAAGGGCGCAATTATTGCGAATCTCGGCAAAGCAGAAGCCGAACTTCCGGTCAGGGAACAAATCCCAAAAGAGACCTACACACAAGGTGACAGGGTCAGGGCCTATATCTATGACGTAAAACAATTCAGCAGGGGCCCCCAGATTGTCTTATCCCGTACCCACCCTAACTTCTTATCCGCCCTTTTTGAGAGCGAAGTGCCGGAAATATCCGAGGGCATCGTGACTATTATGCAAGTAGCTCGAGAACCGGGTAGCAGGGCCAAGATAGCTGTTGCGTCAAAGGATAAGGATGTCGATCCAGTTGGCGCCTGCGTAGGCATGAAAGGTTCGAGAGTGCAAGCGGTAGTTCAAGAACTGAGGGGCGAAAAGATCGATATCGTACCCTGGGATCCGGATCAGGCCAAGTTTGTTTGCAATGCCTTGGCCCCTGCGGAAATCTTGAGGGTTATTGTAGATGAGGAGAACAGGGCAATGGAGGTTGTTGTACCGGACGACCAATTATCTCTTGCCATTGGGAAAAAGGGTCAGAATGTGAGGCTCGCATCTCGTGTTACCAACTGGAAACTGGATGTGAGAAGCGAATCGGAATACAACAGACTCTTAAAGGAAGGATATAAGTCTTTGCTTATGCTCCCGGGCGTTGGAGAAAAACTGGCCGCCGCGCTTTATGAACTGGGCTATAGATC
>CP070657.1:1345259-1348305 GCA_020355085.1 Deltaproteobacteria bacterium | reverse complement strand
TAATTAGCGGAGCAACCTGTTCGGGCAAGAGCGCGTTAGGCATAGAACTGGCCCAACGGTTGGGCGGGGAGATCATAAATGCGGACTCCATGCAAGTTTACAGGGGAATGGACATAGGCACGGCTAAGATTCCCGTATCAGAAAGAAAGGGAATCCCTCACCATCTCATAGACATTGTTGATCCCGATGAAGAGTTCAATGCCGCACTGTTTCGGTATCATGCCCACACTATGATCGGGGAACTTCGTGAAAAGAGGGTGCCCATTATCGTAGTGGGGGGTACAGGGCTTTATGTGAAGGCCCTTGTGGGAGGTCTTTTTCGGGTGCCACCGTCTCGGCCGGACGTACGGCGGGCTCTCCGGGAGGAATGCAAGCATAAAGGTCCGGCGTTTCTTCACCGGAGGTTGTCACAGCTCGATAAGCCCGCGGCGGAGGGGATCCATCCAGCGGATAAGGTGAGAATCATCAGGGCCCTGGAGGTAATCGAGCTTACGGGACGTCCCTTTTCCGAGCTTACCAAAGAGCATGGTTTTTCCGATCGAAGGTTTCAAACACTTCATCTTTGCCTGAGTGTAGACCGACAGGCGCTGTACGACAGAATTAACAGGCGCACAAACGCAATGGTTGAGTCAGGTCTCATTGCTGAGGTAGAAGGACTTTTGCAGAGTGGATATAGCCCAGAACTCAAGCCCATGCAGGCAATAGGCTACCGGCATATCGTCGGGTATCTCGAAGGTCGATGGAACCTGGGTGAGGCGATACGACTGATTCAGCGAGATACCAGAAGGTATGCGAAGAGGCAACTCACCTGGTTCGGCCATGATCCTGAGGTTAGGTGGGTCAAGCCTGCCGATAGATCTAACATACTGAATTCCGTTGCGGAATTTCTGCAAAGACTTGACCTTTGAAGCCGTTTTAATTAGGCTAAGAAGTTGTGTAGTTCTGCTAGGAGGCGCTGTCTCTATTGATGGTGTTGATTGCGGCCATACTACACGAGAGCCCGGTTCTTTCTGAGGAACCTGAAGGATGGCGGAAGCACGAGAGGGAAGCCGAGCATGAAAACGAGCTCCGCTCCTGGCCCTGTGTTCATAAGAAGAACTTAGGAAGAGCTGAGAATAATTCGGGATTTTGTTGAAGGTTCACCTATGAAAAAGGATGAGGATCTGAGGGAGAAAGGGAAGCGTGATAAAAGGTTTCTCACCTTTTTTCGTGCTAGCTCACGCGTATACGAGTGGACCTTTTTTTTGCTGATCGTCGTCTTGTTTGCCGCGCATTCTTTGAGTCAGCATTGTCACGCTCAGAAGACGGGGGAGAAAACTGAGAACGAGGATGTTTTCATCGGAACCGGAAGAGTCATTGATGAAAACATCGCCGATGCTCGAAACGAAGCCATATCAGAGGCCTTTGTAAAAGCGATTGAAGAGTACCTGATTCGCAGGATAGGGCCCCAGGGCATGGCAAACAATTTTCAACGACTGGATGAAGAGATCCTCTCCCGATCCAAAGAGGCAGTACAGGATTATCAAATAATCTCCGAGTTCAGGACAGAACGATACGTCAGGGTGCTCATGAAGGCCAGGGTAAATGAAGTGGTGTTGGAGCAGAAACTCAAGACCATGGGATTGCTTGAAATTGATGTCGTACGAACTGACATTCTGTTCGTGGTTTCACAGAAGAAGGAGGGTTTCGCAACCACCTATTGGTGGGGCGATCCTACCCGTCCGGCACCAATCACCGAGACCGAGCTGGCTTTGAGCAGGGTATTCGAAGAAAGAGGCTTCAGGGTCATTAACAGGTCTTTTCTACCTCCGGAAGAAAGTTACGATGAGGGCATGCTTAGGCTGGGCTTGAGCGATGAGGACGTAGCAGAATGGGGTAAGCTCTTTTCCGCTCAGATAGTTGTCGCAGGTGAGGCGAATCTCTACGGGCAATCGAGGGCAACGGTATTTTTAAGGGCGGTTAAGCTCCCGGAAGGTGTCGTGGTTGCTCAGGGATACCGGCAAGGAGTATCGGGAGGCACTGCCGAAGGAGAAGATAAGGCCATAGGGTTAGCCGTTACAAGCTGGGCCAATGACATGATCCCGCATATTATGGCGGGGCTCGAACCTGGCCACAGGATTGTCAGCGAGATGATTATAAAGGTTAATGGTCTGGACAGTTATGGGAATTTTCTCCTCTTTAAGGATTTCTTGAAGAGCAATTTTCCTCAGATAACCTCAGTACTGGAGAGAAGACTGACAAAGAACTCCGTTACGCTCGGAGTTAAGATAGAGGGGGGGTCCAAAGACTTAGCGGAAAAGGTGCTGAATCATCCCGACGCGCCGTTTCCCTTTGAGATCTATGAACTAAGCGACCAGGGCTTTACCGTGTACGTGCGATGACTGTTGCCAATCTGATTACCATTCTACGGATCATTCTCGTTCCGATCTTTATAATCTATATGCTCAACAATAGGGTGCTGGCCTCTCTTATCGTGTTTATTATTGCCGGGATCAGCGATGCCCTGGACGGACTCATAGCCAGGATTCTTCATCAGAAAAGCAGCTTGGGCGCCCATCTTGATCCCCTTGCCGATAAACTGCTCCTCATGAGCGCGTTCGTAACCTTGGCGATATTTGACCGCATCCCCTCGTGGTTAGCTGTTCTGACCATCAGTAGGGACGTGATTATTTTACTCGGGGTTCTCATACTCTATCTGAACCGCTACCCCATAAAGATCAAACCCTCGCTCTTGAGCAAGGCCACCACGTGCATGCAGGTGATCACCATCCTTATCGTATTGTCCAATGGTCTTATGAGCGTCCAATTTTTGAAAGTATACGCTGTCTGGGTGACTACCTTGGTTACCGTGGCCTCGGGTCTCCAATACATGAGGGAAGGATTGATCATTCTGAATCAGGGCGCGAATAGTAATTTTGCTTGACAGACGAAGAGGGAGGTTGATAGATAAGCCTTACATAGGCGCGTAGCTCAGGGGGAGAGCGCTACCTTGACACGGTAGAGGTCACGGGTTCAAATCCCGTCGTGCCTACCAGTGAAATCAATG
>CP070657.1:1337605-1345159 GCA_020355085.1 Deltaproteobacteria bacterium | reverse complement strand
GGAGTTAACCCATATTACCGAGGGCAGGAACGATTTAATCGCTCAGACAGAGGCCTACCTCTATGGCCATGTTGGCTCGGATTCACTCCACTGTCTCTTCGCATTCCCTTATGACTGGTCAACCGAGAAGATGAAACAGGTCGTCGATCAAATATGGAATCTGGAAAAAGAACTGCAATTGAAATATGGTGGTGTGGGCGGGGATTGGGGGTGGCTCCCCCATCGTGTACCCTTATTTCGGGAAAAATATGGAGAAACCAGCTACGAACTCATTGTGAAGATGAAAAAGCTCTTTGATCCCAACAACATCCTGAACCGTGGCAATGTTGAAGGAGAGGTATGATGGAAGAAGCGCAATTCGAGGAAGACTTCGAGAAATACCTGAATGAAGCCCTTATTTCATGTGAGAAGTGTCATTTCTGCCACAATGTGTGCCCCATCGTGGATACGCGAATCACCCAGGGGCCGTTTGGCATAAATCGAGCCATATATTATGGTTTGAAGTGGAATGAGCTCAATGAGGAGCTTCGGGATTTGGTTTACTCATGCACAACATGTAATAAATGTGTAGACATGTGCAAGAAGGTATCACGTGCCCTGCCACTTGTTGAGATCTTTGAAAAGGCCAGGGAATTCCTTTTGGTAGAGAAGATGTTAGGCCCGATGCCTGAGCAAGTAGGAGTGTTGAAGAATATGCACGTCCGCGGTAATCCCTGGGGTAATCCTTCTCATGAGAGGACCAAGTGGGCTGAGGGCCTTGAGATACCCTTTGCCCCAAAAGACAATCACGTGGATGTGCTCTACTTTGTGGGCTGTGCCTCCTCCTACGATGCACAGGGGCAGAAGATCGCGAAGAATCTCAGCAAGATCCTCAAAGAAGCGGGCGTTAGCTTTGGAATACTTGAAAACGAGACCTGTAGCGGACATGAAGCCCGGAGGATGGGTGAAACCGGACTCTTCGCCTACCTCTCCGAAGCAAACATGGAGATGTTTAAGGGAGCCGGAATCAACCATATTGTTACTGGCGATCCCCACAGCTTCTACAGCTTCACCCAAGAATATCCTGAGCAGGAAAACGGGCTTACGGTGCAACACTACAGCCAGTTTCTCAATGAATTGATAGACAAAGGAAGACTGAAGTTATCGAAAAACGTAAACAAAACCGTGACCTACCATGATCCATGCTATCTGGGCAGGCATAGCGAGATTTTCGAGGAACCCCGGAAACTTATACAAAGGATTCCCGGGGTTACCCTGGTGGAGATGGAAAACGCGAGGGCAGACAGCGACTGTTGCGGCATGGGCGGGGGACGAATGTGGATGGAGCCCCCCCAAGGCCTGCTCTCCTCACAGGCGATCGCAGAGAGACGGGTTCACCAGGCACTTGCAACCGGCGCCGAGATACTGCTTACCGCGTGCCCCTTCTGCAACATCACCCTCAATGACGCGGTGAAATCGCTAGAAAAAGAGGAAGCCATTAAAGTAATGGATATCACGGAACTCATTTCCATGTCACTGTAAATCTCATTGATATTAAACACGAAGGAGGATAACGCACAATGAACGATGTTCGAATAAAGGGGGATCATCCCTACAAAACCCTCCACTGGCACGTGAGCCCCTGGAACTATCTGGAAGAGGTCACCAAGGACTTCACCCCCCCCAAAAAGGTCAAGATCCATGACATCACCCTGAGAGACGGCGAGCAACAGGCCGGCATCATCTTTACCAAAGACGATAAGATCAGGATTGCCGATAAGCTCGCTGAAATCGGGGTCCATCGTATCGAAACGGGCATGCCCGCGGTCTCCCCCAATGACGAGGCCGCCATCAGGGAGATCGCAAAGCGAAACCTCCCCTCAGAGATCTTTTGTTTCTGCCGGTGCATGGTCCCGGACGTAAAATTGGCGGCAGACTGCGGGGTACAAGGTATCGTTATCGAAATACCCTCCAGCAAGCACCTGATCGAGCAGGGCTACCAATGGCCCCTGGAGAAGGCCATTGATCTCTCTATCAAGGCAACCGCAGCGGCAAAAGAGGCAGGGCTCTATACGGTGTTTTTCACCATCGATGCCACCAGATCCGATCTGACCTGGCTTCTGGATCTGGTAGATCGGGTTGCCACCGAGGGCCATATGGATGCCTTTACCTTGGTGGATACCTTCGGGGTGCTCTCACCCCAGGCAGCCACCTTTTTTACCAAAAAGGTAAAAGAGCGGATCCAGAAACCAATCGAGATCCACTTCCACCCCGACTTCGGCCTGGGCGTTGCCAATACCATCAATGCCGTTTTGGCAGGCGGCGAGGTCATCCATACCACCATCACCGGTATCGGTGAGCGGGCCGGCAACACCCCCATGGAGGAGACCGTGCTTGCCCTTTTAACGATGTACGGGATCGATACCGGTATCGACTATAGCAAGCTCAATGAGACCGCCAAGCTCGTGCAGGAACTCTCAGGGGTGAAGGTATCCGGCAACCGGCCCTTTATCGGAGAGGATGCCTATACGATAGAGTCCGGCATCGTCACGGGCTGGTTCAAGAATGTCTTTGAGAACAACCCTACCACCGTGTTTCCAATACACCCCGAATTCGTGGGTCATGCACCCCCTCAAATCGTCATGGGAAAAAAGAGCGGGCTGGATAATATACATCTCTGGGCGGAGAAGCTCAACATCGAGCTCACCGACGATGAGGCCATGGCCGTGCTTAAACAGGTTAAGCTCCAATCCCATGACCTTAAAAGGGTGCTGACGGAGGAGGAGTTTCGGGGGATAGTTGAGGGGGTGAAATAGGGCTAGCGGTTTGAGGAACACGTGGATTGATTCAAGGGGTGATGGATATTGTCTTCCAAATGCAAGGCTTGACTCCGTGCTCCAGAGAGGGAAGAATTCCTGATTCGGGAGTATTTCTGTCTCTTTGTGCTCAATAAAGGGGGTGGTGCTCATGTCCGCAATGCGAGTAGTGGTTATCGGTAACGGCATTGCGGGATTCAGCGCCGCTTCGACGATTCGACGGCTAAATGAGCAATGTGAAATCACCATGATCGCTCGAGAAGCGATCCCTCTCTATTCTGCCTGTGTGCTGCCGGACTACATTTCGGGCAAAATTTCCCGTGATCACGCCTTTGTAAAAACAAACAAGGATTACAGCAGGCTCCACATCCACACCTATTTTGGCCTGGAGGTGAAGGAGATTGACCCTCAAAGGAGGACCGTCACCCTTGACGATAGAAGACGCCTGCCCTATGATAGGCTTGTTCTGGCCATTGGTAGCGATGCCGTTGTGTTCGGTGAACATAAGAAGGGGATATTCAAGCTCAAGACCTTACAAGACGCCGATGAGATCATTGAGCACGATGGTAATAAGGCAGTGGTAATCGGGGCAGGGGCGATCGGCATCGAGATTGCGATAGCCCTGCGATCCAGGGGCTATAAGGTCACCATGGTTGAGATGATGGATCAGATACTTCCCCTCGGTTTGGATCAACGTGGCGCTGATAAGGTTAGGGGGATGCTGGAAGAGAGGGGCATAGCGGTCTTGAATGGCGAGCGTGCTATCAAGACGTTGGGCGGGGAACGGGTTGAAGGGTTGGCGACTGATAAGCGCGAACTTGAATGCGATACAGTTGTGTGGGCGGTGGGGATGCGCCCGCGGGTGGAGTTGGCCAGACAGGCAGGCATCGGCATAGGAGAGAGAGGCGGGATCAGGGTGGATGCACATATGGAAACCAGCACATCAGGGATTTACGCGTGCGGTGATTGCGTGGAATCTCCCGATATCCTTACCGGTGAGTCGTATCTCAATTTGTTCTGGCACAATGCGAATCGCCAAGGAGCAGTGGCGGCACAAAACTGTATAGGGCAGAGCGCCGATTATCCCGGCTCCGAGAATATCGTGAACCTCGATATCTTTGGGAACCAGGTTGCCGGATTTGGCTTTACCGAGGAGGCCGCACATCGATTTCAGGATATCCCGGCCCTCCATGGAACACTGGCCGATTTATCCATCATCGAGCATGAGCAGGATGGGAGCTACTATCGGTTGGTGATCCTGGGAGATCGGTGTATAGGGGGTCAGTTTATTAACATTACGAGGGACATTGGCATGTTGTGGGGCATCATGGTCAAGCGCAGGAGCATTGCCGGATTGCTTGAGATGTTTGCGAATGAGGCGCTCATGGACCGCAGGCCGTGGTTGCACCGCATTAGGCCGTTTTTCAGAATGAAGTAGACGAAAAAGAAGCGGTGAGGCGAACCAATGGAAGAAAAAGCACTCGTTCTTCATCCGGAAAAATGTACCGGATGCCATGCATGTGAAATGATCTGTTCCCTGGTCCATGATGGTGAATGCAATCTAACCCTTTCTCGAATTGGGATCATGAAGACCAATGGCGGCGGATCGAATGAGAACATTCCCATTGTGTGTCAGCAGTGTCATGATCCTATATGCGCGGATGTCTGCGTTATGGGGGCTATTTCCCGCAACGAGGAGACAGGAGCGCTTGTGGTGAACGAGGATCTGTGTGTGGGCTGCAAGACCTGCGTAATCGCCTGCCCCCTTGGTGGGGTTTTGTATCACCATATCAAGGGATGTGCCATGAAATGCGATTTGTGCAGTGGTGATCCCGAGTGTGTGAAGTCCTGCCTCTATGAGGCCATCGAATTCCTGACCATGGATGAGTGGGGCAGAAAGACTCGACTCAAGGGAGCAGAGAACTTAGGCAGAATATTCGAGATGCTCTGTAAGTGATCGAATCAGAACGAGGCAGAAAAGGAGTTGCGTGATGAGAGCAGGAGGATATGCAAAACAGGTTCTCTATATTGATTTGACTAAGGAAGAGATCAAGAAGGAGCCCCTCGATCTGGATATGGCAAGGAAATTCTTGGGTGGCTTCGGGCTGAACTGCAAGTTCGCATGGGACCTCTTAGACCCCGAAGTGGACCCCTACTCTCCTGACAATATGATCTTTATGGGTATGGGGCCGATGCTCGGCACAGCGGCACCTGCTTCTAACAAGCACTCGGTGATGAGCAAATGGCCCTCGACCGGGGCAATATCTCCCGGCACGGCCGGCGGTGACTTCGGTATCAACGTGAAGCTCTCCGGCTATGACCAGGTGATTATAAAGGGAAAAGCCAAGAAACCGGTGTACATCAAAATCAACGGCGATGACGTTCAAATATGCGATGCCAGCGATCTGTGGGGCAAGGACAACTATGAGACCACGGACATGTTGTGGGAAAAACACGGGCGCCATTACGCCGTCATTGCCGTGGGAACGGCTGGTGAGCGTCTGGTCAACACCACCATATGTCTTATAGATAAATGCACTTCATGGGGAAAGGGTGGATTGCCGGCGATCATGGGCTCGAAGAACCTCAAGGCCTTCGTTGCCTGTGGAAATAAAGGCGTAAAGGTCGCTGATCCCAAGCGGTTGGTGGAGCGGACGCGTATGATCCAGCAGCGGTTTGAGAGCTACCCGGATCGGCAAAAGCTTCTTGATCTGGGAACCATGGATGGGTTTGTCTTTTGGGCCGATATCCACGGGATGTCGATGAACAATTGGACGAGCCGGTTCCCCACAGACGAGGCCTACCGGCTTTACAACACCGACTACTACCTGGAGAATATCAACGTGGGTAGGGTCTCGGATCCCACCTGTCCGATGGGGTGCAAGGACCATGTAAAAGTTCAGAAGGGTGAGTATGCGGGTACTGAGTCCTGGGTCTCGTCCTTTTACGGGCGGGTGGTGCATATGGCCGCGCGGTGTCAGGTGGGCAGCTATGAGAAAAACGTCAAGGCGCAGGAGTTTTTCCAGCGCACGGGCCTCTGTATACATTCCTATACAGCCCTCATTGACTGGGCAGTTGAGCTCTATGAGAGGGGGGTCTTAACCAAGAAGGATACGGGTGGTATTGAGCTGAGGCACGATTTTGAGACCACCATGTACCTAGCCGAGCAGGCGGACAGGCGCGAGGGACTCGGGGGAATCTTATCCCAAGGCTATAACAAAGCCATTCAGGACATTGGTCGTGGTTGCGAGAAGTATGCGGTTCACGTAAAGGGAATGGAGCCCCTGTACGATCCTCGGATCAATCGGGTCAGCAGCGCTGAATTTAATCAAGTGGTGAATCCTCGCGGCGCCCATGCCCCTCAAGGCGCCAGTACTTTATACATGTCAAAGGATGCCGATCCTAAGGGATATAGGGATTGGCTCAAGGATCGGGGTGTACCCACGGAGGCCTTGAACCGGATATTTCCTCGATCTGGCTATTTTAATATAGCCCGATTGTGTTCCTATGCCGAAGACTGGGTAGCATTCATGAACTCAGTGGGTATGGGATGCCTCAGGGGCAGGGTGGATAACTTTCTTAAGGGCGAGGATTGGTCAGAGGCCTATTCGGCCGTCACCGGATTCGAGACCTCTCTTGCGGAGTTAAGAACAGCCATAAGACGCTGCTACAATTTATATAAGGCATTAAATGTGAGAGCGGGCTTCTCGCGGAAAGACGATGTGTTTCCAGACAGATGGTTTGAGCCCCTCGAGACCCCTGACAGGGGCACCATGGTGCTCTGTGACTACTTTGGAACTCCGCTGTCACGGGAGGACTGCAACAAGCTGCTCGACGACTACTATCACGAACGAGGCTGGGATATTGAAACGGGAATTCCCACGGAAGAGACCCTTGTGGAATCTGATCTGCAGGATGTCTTCAGCGATCTGCAAAAAAGTGGTTTTATTGAATAGGACTGGTGAGGTCTGCCATATGCTTTGGCTTTGAAGGTAATACAGATGAAAGCAAGGGGGAATAACAGGATGGATCAAACAGCATACACCGAGATGTTCAAGCCGATCAGAATTGGTAGCATTGACCTAAAGAACAGGCTGGCAATGGCACCGGTAACCACCAACTATACTCAAGCCGGGTATCCAAATGAGCAGTTGATTTCATTTCTTGCCGCTCGTGCCAAAGGTGGCGTAGGGCTCCTCGTTACTCCACCGGCTGTAAACCTTTTTCCCGGTAGTCCGACGCACGTACTTTTTCCGCTTCTTTCGGAGAAAGCCCATATTCCGCTATGGAATGAGATCGTTGAAACGATCCATGCTTTCGGCGCCAAAGCCTTCGGTCAGGTTTTAGTAGGCGGCGTTGGAAGACAGACGGCTGCAGGAACTAAATCAAAGGCCCCTTCTGCATTACCAATTGTGAAAATACCCCCGGAGAATATTCCCAAGCGATCTGTGGAATACGAAGCCAGAAAAGGCATTCCTTCCCTTTGGGACAGATATAAGAATCTCCCGGTACCTGATGAGTTAACTATCGAGGAAATTGAATGGATTGAAGATGCCTATGCCAAGACCGTGCGGTTGATGAAGGAATGCGGATTTGATGGGGCGGAGCTACATTTTGCCCATGGTTACCTGGGGGATAATTTTCTTTCGCCTCGCACCAATCTCCGCACCGACGCATACGGAGGTAGTTTCGAAAATAGAACCAGGATCTTTCGTAACGCGATAAATAAATCAAGGGCCCAGGTCGGTTCCGATTTTGT
>CP070657.1:1333566-1337505 GCA_020355085.1 Deltaproteobacteria bacterium | reverse complement strand
TGGAGGCCTTCAAGGATGGAGGCTATTCTGTAAAAGAGTTTAAAGGCCACTCGGTAGTCCTGAAGGCGACCGGAAGCTAGTAAAGTACCCCAGTTTTCCGCGTCGATCCATTCGCTAACCCGGTACCACAACCCGTCGGAAGATCTCCGGATATCGAAATGCCTTACAAAATACTCTTCGGGAAGTTTCTTGAGTTTCTCCAATTCCTGTTTAAGGCGAAGGGCGATCGTTTCGTCGACTCCGGATTGGGGTGTAAAGATGCGGATCATTACCGGCTCTTCCTCGCCCTCCTTCCTGCCTTTGCAGAGGATGCTTGCATAGCCCTCATGGAGGATCTTCTCGATATGGTAATCATCAATGTATCTTCTCCCTTCGGCAACCTCGCTGCCGCAGGAGGGGCAGGTAGTGATCTCTTCGGCCACCAGCTGACCACAATTTTGACAAAGCTTCATAGCGTGCTCGCAGAAATTCGGTTAAATCTTGCCAACCATACAAACGCGGGCTGCCGGAAATAAGAAAAGTGTTATCCGGGTGTAGTTGTCTTTTTTCTTTTCAACCGGAGCCAAACCTCGGAGGTTCATCTCCTGAGAAGGGCGGGGCGACTCATCGTGTAATATTCTTGTGAATGGCACTTTGTTTTCGTATTATCACTATGGATAAGTGAGGCCTGTCAGTCAAACAAAAAGATTCACAAGCTCTGATAAATTAGGGTTATCCCGCCTATCAAATTGTAGTTAAGACGTGTACAGAGAGAATGGTAGGGAAAATCTCCGGGTGCCAATTGGCGTAGGGGAAAGGCAAGGAGCATTCCTATTGACAAGGATGATTGTGTAAAACTAAAAAGGAGAGCAGGTTTTGTAACCCTCAGGTCATCTGCTGGGTGCAAAGTCGGAGACGAGAGCAAAAAAAGGGAGGGATGGTATGGACTTAGGATTCAAAGAGAGGTTCATGAAGCTGTGGAGAAAATACTTCAACGGAGCGGAACTCCCGATCACCTTTTGCTATACCAATGAGCAGGGCCGCGGTGAACTGGTGCAGGCGCCGACTACGCACCAGTGTCTCATCGGTGTACTTTCCAAGGTCCGCAAGGGGCAATCGCTTTTCTTTGAGGGCGAGTCCATAGGATGCGGCGGAGGAAAGCGATACACCGGCTTTACCCAGGAAATAATGCCGAACTTCGAATACTTTCTCTCCTGCGGGATCCCGGGTGAGTTGGAAGGGGAACGGTACAAGAAATCTCCGGAACTGGTTCGGGAGGCGATGAAAAGGATGCCCGAGTTCAAAGCGCCGGCCAGGTTCATCGTGTTCAAGCAGTGGGAGAAGCTTGACGAATCAGACAATCCCGACGTGGTCATCTTCTATACAAAATCTGATGTGCTCTCCGGCCTATTTACCCTTGCAAACTATGATGAAGTGGAGGAAAACGGCGTTTCCGCACCCTTCTCCGCCGGATGCGGTTCCATTGTCATGTATCCCTATCTGGAAAGAAATGCCGAAGGGCCGAGAGGGGTTATCGGCATGTTCGATGTTTCCGCCCGGCCGTATGTTGGCAAGGATGAACTGACCTTTGCAGTTACCATGAGCAAGTTTCGCCGGATGGTGGAGAACATGGAAGAGAGCTTCCTTATAACGCCCTCCTGGGATAGGGTGCGAAAGAGAATAGGCGCACAAAAATGACAGATCCATGGGTTTTCTAACAGAGGCCTTTCCCATGCCCGTCCCGATCGTGCAAACTGTCTTATGCTATCAGCAGTAGGGCGAAGCAAACAGGGCTGCCCTGCCTGACTATCGGGCCCACTTCTCTCTCAGCTTGGGTTTTTCCACCTTGCCGGTAGGGCTACGGGGCACTGTATCAAAGATGATACGGCGCGGGCGTTTATACCGAGGAAGATTCTTTTCACAGTATGAATTTACTTCTTCTTCCGTCAACACCGAATCGGGAACCGGCTCAATAACGGCTGTCACGATTTCACCAAGCCTGTCATCCGGCGTCCCAATCACCGCCACATCACGAACCTTTGGATGTCGCTGGATCGTTTCCTCAACCTCCACGGGGTAGACGTTCTCACCTCCGCTAATCACCAGATCCTTCTTTCTATCAACAATGTAGATAAAGCCTTCTTCGTCCATTTTGGCAAGATCCCCGGTATGCAGCCAGCCGTCTCGAATCGTCTCAGCTGTCAACTGGGGGTTCTTGTAATACTCCTTCATGACTCCACAACCCTTGACAGCTATCTCGCCGACCTCCCCCTGGGGCACGTCCTCACCGCGGTCATTGACGAGACGAACATCCCACAGGGGGCCCGGTTTTCCGATGGAGCCTGTTTTTCCCTCATTTCCCATTCCAAGGCCAAGGGTATGTGGCCCGGCTGTTTCACTCAGTCCATAGGTATTATCAAACTGCATTTGTGGAAAATACTCCTTCCACCGTTGCACCAGGCTCGGGGGGACAGGCTGCGCACCCATATAGAGCAGACGCCATGTGCTAAGATCATAATCGTCCTTGTTGAGTTTTCCCGTATCGAGGGCCTCGAGGATGTCAATAACCCACGGTACCAAAAGAAATGTAAGGGTCACCTGCTCTCGTGAAACATTCTCCAAAATGTACTGGGGGTTAATCTGCTCGGTTAACAGAACGGCTCGTCCTGCCACAAGCATACACCCGAGTAGATGCCCGATGGCCAAGTGATAAAAGGGCGGCAACATCAACAGACAATCTCTGTGATCCCAGTGCTCACAGGCCATCTCATTGATAGCAACACACATCATGTTCCTGTGCAGATGCAGTACCGGCTTGGGCGCTCCAGTGGTGCCGGAGGTAAAATAGAGGGCGCACTCATCCTCATCTTCTACATTCACTTTCGGAGGTGCTGGCGATGCGTCCTCAATGAGCTTCTCCATGCTCACCATTTCTTGAAAGGTGCCCACACAAATATATTCCTTCACCATGGGAAGGCGGGAGCGAAGCGCATGTACCCGGGCTGCATACTCCTCCTCCATGATAAACGCGATAGGCTCAGCCACGCTGGCACAGAACTCGAGATCCTTGTCTGTAAACCTGAAATTCAGCGGAACGGCCCACGCCCCTGCGGACATGACGCCAAAATAGGCCTCGAGCCAGTTAATGGAGTTTCTTCCGAATATGAGAACCTTGTCCCCTTTGTTTACCCCCCGATCGGTAAGGGCATTCGCAAATCTATTTACCCGCTCGCTGAATTGTCCCCATGCAATGGCTTTTCTGACGTTTGATACAGGCCGTACCTCTATAAATGCCGTATCATTGGGATAGTAGCGACCATTTCTCTGAATGATGTGCACCAGATTCATAGCTGCCCCTCCATATGTGGTTAGCTTATGGCAAAAACAAGGGAATCAAGACACGAACGTCTTCAAGGTTCTCAATATCATGAACCAGGGATACTATCTGTTCAGCCTCTGCAACAACCCTTTCGGCACTCTATTCCGCTCGGTCCAACACTATCTCTCCCAGGCACACATCCGTCCTTGTGTTGACACTGAATTCTTTGGGAGCATATCCTTTATGTTCGATCTTTATGGTGTATTCTGTGTCAGGTTCAAGCCCTTCAAACTCAAAATCCCCGAAGCTATCGGTTTTAATCGTCCTTCTTGCTGCCTTATCCTCCAGTAACACACTCACATTCTGCGCACATTCGGCCTCCCTATCGGCTAATATTACCTCACCGGCAATGAACCTTTTTGGTAATCCGATATAACATACGCCCGGGTTTAACCCATATTCAGGATGAAGTACTTCCACCTCCTGCGAAGCCTTAATCTTCGATATTTCGCTATTAGGGTCGCTCAGGTCTCCAAAAACCAGAGCGCCGGTGGGGCAAGCCTCGACGCACCGCGGTTCCTTCCATCCCTTATCTAACAGGTGAGCACACAAGGTACATTTCTGGGGAATGTCTTTCTCTT
>CP070657.1:1327108-1333466 GCA_020355085.1 Deltaproteobacteria bacterium | reverse complement strand
GTACAGCTGGTTCCTGTGGTCCCTCTTCGAAAAAGTACTCGTCTTTAAGCTCCCCTAAGTGCTCCTGTTCTGAACCTGGCTGTGACTCTTGCTCCTGCGGCTCATCTAGTACTAGTGGCTCCCATGCTTTGTCTTCAAAAAGGTGCTCCTCTTCAAGCGCTCCTAAGCTCTCTTCATCTGAACCTGGCTGTGACTCTTTTTTCTCCGGTTCATCTGGTACAGCTGGTTTCGGTGCCTTTGTTTCAAAAAGGGGCTCCTCTACAAATTTTTCTAGGTCCTCCAGGTCAAAAACTGGCTGTGACTCTTCTTCTTGCTGTTCATCTAGTACGGCTGGCTCCCGTACTTTGTCTTCAAGAAGGTACTCCTCCGAAAACTCTTCGAGGTGCCCCGGGTCTGAACCCGGCCGTTGATCTTGTCCCCCGTTATCCAGGGCCTTGTCAATGAAACGCTCTACGCCCTCTTCCTGATCAGAAGAATCCATGATTAACCTTCGTAATAAGATCTCAGCTTTGCCCTCAACCGTATTATGGCCTTTGAATGGATCTGCGATATCCTTGATTCTGTCAAGTCTAATACCGCGGCAATCTCCTTTAGCGTTAATTCTTCATAGTAATAAAGGGTTATGACCAACTGCTCCTTTTCCGACAGATCTGAAAGGACCGTCGAGATGACATTTTTTACCTCTTTCACCTTCAATTCATCAAAGGGCGAAGGCCCACCGGACGCCTGTTTCGTGAACGCCGGGGCTGAGCCATCTGCCATAACCTTATCGAGGCTTAACAGGCCAACACCCTGGGCCCTGCTGATCATCTTATAGTACGTATCGATGTCAACGCCGATCTCCTGGGCCACTTCCAGGTCATCTGGATCCCTGTTAAGCCTGGAATTGAGAGCCGTGATCGCATCTTCAACCCTGTGAATATCCTTCCTCACAGAGCGGGGAATCCAGTCCATCTTCCTCAACTCATCCAGTATTGCCCCCCTAATCCTATGCTCTGCGTATGTCTCGAATTTAATCCCCATTCCCGAATCGAATTTATCGAGGGCATCCAGTAAGCCGACTATTCCCGCACTGGTGAGCTCCTCCCTGGAAATATTGGGGGGCACCCTGATCGCCATTCGCCCCGCAATATACTTGACCAGGGGAGCATATTTGACGATGAGCTCTTCCCTGAGCCTTGGATCAATCTTCCCCTGCTCTATATAGTAACTCTGCTGATATCTGTTAATGCCCGCTTTCATCTTATTGATTTGGAGCTCCGGCCATAAGCCTTTTCAAGAAGAATTTGATATTGCCATCTATCGGCCTTTTCGCCGTCTGCTCGACGAGATAATGGGCCAATTCGTGGAAGCTCTTGCTTGAGGTGGACTCGGGGTAGCAACATACCACTGGCTCCCTTCTTGTAACTGCCTCCTGCAGACACCTATCCCATGGGATAAACCCAGCATAGTCTATAGATACGCCACCCATGAATCGGGCTGCAACCTTGCTCAAGTTCTTGTAGACGGATCGTGCCTCTTTCTCGTTTTTGACCATGTTGACCAACAGCAAAAAGCTCTTGGTCCCGTACTGGTTGAACATTATCTTCATAAGCGCATAAGCATCGGTAATAGAGGTGGGCTCAGGTGTTACTACCAGTACTCTCTCCTGGGCCGCCAAATTGAAATAAATCACATTTGAGGAGATCCCTGCAGCGGTATCGATCAAGAAGATGTCAAAGTTATTATTCAGGCTGTCGAACTCGTTCAGGAGATTTATCTTCTGGCCCTCTGTCAAGTGAGCTAATTCCTGCACCCCCGAACTGGCAGGCATGACTGCTACCCCTTCCGGCCCTTTGACGATGATCTGAGATAGCTCTCTTTCTCCTTTTATGACTGAATCAATTGTATGCTTGGGGTTGATGCCGAAGATAATGTCAATATTAGCAAGGCCTAGATCGGCATCGAATATCAGGACTTTCTTTCCCATTCTTTGGCACGCGATAGCTAAGTTACCGACGGCATTTGTCTTCCCCACGCCCCCCTTTCCGCTCGTTATGGCAATAACCTTCGGTTTTGTCAGTGGCGAAGATGATTCGTTTTCGTCCTTGCTCCTTAGCCGGTAAATCTTGTCGGATTTCCCCTTTACCATTTTTCTCAGTCCTGTCGCCTGATCCATCGCCTCGCGCTCCAAGGAATAGTAGATTAATTCTTGCTCAACAACATATGTAGGATTTTTCGTTTTTGGGCCTTTTCAATATCCTCAGGCACATTCTGTCCCGTTGTGATATAAGATATAGGTGCACGTAGTTTCATGATTTGGTTTATTACTGATCCACACCTTTCCGCCTCGTCCATCTTGGTAAAAATGTAGCTCTGAAATTTCAACGAGCTGAAATTGATGGCTGTTCGGCTCATCTCCGACTCCGTTGTGGCAACACTTAAAAGGAGATGGGTACTTATCGTTAAGTCATCAGTTATCGTCCTCTTCAGTTCCTCAATCCTGGCAAGATCATACTGACTCTGGCCTGCGGTATCTATGAGCACAACGTTGGCCTTCTCCATCCTCTGCAGGGCGAAGACCAGGTCTTTTCTATTAAATGCCGGAAAACAGGGTATGCCCAGGATATTGGCATAGATCCTCAACTGTTCCATGGCGCCTATCCTGTAGTTATCTATGGAGATGAGTCCTACCTTTTTCCTTGCCTTGAGCATGAGTTGGGCGGCAAGCTTGGCAACGGTGGTTGTCTTACCCACACCTGTTGTCCCAACAAAGGCCGCTATTTCTTGCTTTCTGTCTCGTGCCTCAAATGCATCCGTTATGTCAATTACCTGGGTAATCTCTCGTATAGTCCTCTCCCGGATATTGTCCCCATTTCGGGGTGAGGTTTCGGCGAATGCGCCGGCCCTTTCCAAGAAAAGCTTGACATAGTGATCATGAACACCGCTTTTGACCAGTTTCGCATACAGATTCAGGAGCCCCGGATTTAGGATCATTTTTCTTAGAGCGCCACCGGAATGATCCAGGAGGTAGATCATTTCCTTTATGCTCATGAGCTCTGACTTCACCTCGTTCAGAGGGCCTCCGTTGGTTACGGGCATGTCATCTCCTGAAGGCACTGCGGTTACCTCGAAGAGGGCATTTTCGCCCGTTTTCCCTACCTTTTTTGTTGAGAGTATCAGGGCGTCTGACCCCAAACCATTCTTAACCAGAGCGATAGCCTCTTGAATTGTCTCTGCCTGATATTTTCTAGCCTGCATAGCTTAACCGTACCTCTCCGATAGATTGAAATTTCATGTCACTGAGCAGCTCGCTCTGGGACAGCACAATGAGAGAAGGAACGAAATGCTCTACCAACTGCCTTAAATGCCTTCGCAGCGTGGGGGATGTCAGAAGAATCGGCTGGATGTTCTTTGCCATGGCCTTTTCCGCTTCTTCCTTGATGGAGGCAATAATGGGATCTGCTACCTTCGGGTCGATGGAAAAATACGAGCCGTGCTCAGTCTTTTGTATGCCCTTTGCCAGGATATCGTCCACGTCCTGAGCCATGGTTATCAGTTTGAGCACACCGTCTTCGCTTATATAAGGACTGACAATGGATCTGGAAAGCTTATGCCTGACGTATTCGGTCAAGAGCTCAGGATCCTTGGTGAGAGAGGCGTAATCTGCGAGGCTCTCAACAATGGTTAGCATGTCCCTGATGGATATACGTTCCCGCAGCAGATTCTGTAATACTTTTTGCACCCCACCCAGTGAGAGAAGATTCGGCACCAGCTCCTCCACAGCCTTGTGGTATGACCTGCTCAGGTTATCCAACAGGCCTTGAACCTCCTGCCGGCCCAATAATTCCGCGAGGTGCTTTCGCAGGACTTCGGTCAGATGGGTGGCCATTACCGTTACATTATCCACAACTGTATACCCGGCAAGCTTCGCTTCCTCTTTCTCGGCCTCGGGTATCCAGATGGCAGGCAAGTCGAATGAGGGCTCCCTTGTTTCTATCCCTGTAATCTTGCGAGTGACATCACCGGGATCCATGGCCAGATAGTGGTTTGCCATCAATTCAGCGTTCGCCACCTTCACCCCTTTAAGGAGAATCTGGTACTCAGCTGAATTTAACTGGAGATTATCTCTGATATGAATCGGCGGTATTACCACCCCCATGTCAACGGCAAACTGTCTTCTAATCGAACGGACCCTATCCAGGAACTCTCCTCCCTGCTCCCTGTCAACCAGGGGTATGAGTCCATAGCCCACCTCGAATTCTAAGGGATCAACCATCAGTAGGTGTTCCACCGGTTCAGGCCCCACATCCACCTTTTCCTTCTTCCTGGTTTCGATCTCCCTTGTCTTAACTGCCTCCCTTCGTTTACTCACAAGGTAAACGCTACCGCCGATAAGCAACGAAAGCACAATGAACGGTATGTGGGGCAATCCGGGGATCAGGCCGAAGAAGAAGATAGTGAGAGCAGCAAGATAGATCGCCTTTGGATAATCAAAAAACTGCTTTCCGAACTCCTTTCCCATAGTGTCTTCCGATGCCGCGCGGCTTACAACAATGCCCGCAGCCGTCGAAATGGTGAGCGCTGGTATCTGCGATACCAGGCCGTCGCCTATGGTCAAGAGGGTATAGGCCTGAGCGGCATCAATAGCGGACATCTTTCTCTGAAGGACCCCGATGACGAAACCGCCGATGATGTTGATGAGCGTGATGATAATCCCTGCGATCGCATCCCCTCGAACGAATTTCGCTGCACCGTCCATGGAACCATGGAATTCGGCCTCCCGCCCGATCATGGCCCGACGCCGTCTCGCTTCATCCTCATCGATGAGCCCGGCGTTAAGGTCTGCATCAATACTCATCTGTTTGCCAGGCATGGCGTCGAGGGTGAATCGCGCTGCAACCTCTGCAATCCTGGTTGCACCCTTGGTAATCACCACGAAATTGACGATGACCAGGATCACAAAGACAATCATGCCGACAACGTAATCCCCTCCGACCACAAAACTGCCAAATGATTTTATTACCTTTCCTGCCGCCAGAGGCCCTTCGTTCCCATGGAGCAGTATCAAGCGGGTAGACGCCACATTCAAGGAAAGCCGAAAGAGGGTCATCACGAGGAGCAGCGAGGGAAATATGGAGAAGTCCAGGGGTTTGAGTGTGTACATGGCGATGAGGAGAATCGTTATGGAAAGGGTTATATTCAGGGCCAGCAGAAAATCCAGAAGTATCGGCGGTAATGGGATAATCATGACTATGAGGACAGTGACTACCCCAACGACTGTCAGCATCTCGCTCACAGCGGCTGGACTTGATTTTGATCTTAAAACATCTTCCATGGTAAGTGTCTGAAGTTCCTGAAGTTATAAGTGCCTAAGGTTAAAAGTGCCTAAAGTTACAAATGGCAGCTGTTCACTCCCTCGCGCCTCGCGGGTACAAAACGTCTAATCCCTCAAATGCCCGATCTCTGCTCATCTGCATATACATGCTTGCCCTTCAATTTATAGATGTATGCCAAAACCTCAGCAATGGCCTGATAGAGCATGGGCGGTATTTCTTGCCCGATCTCAACCAGGGTATGGAGACTTCTGGCAAGTTCCTTATTCTCTATAATGGGAATATCGTGCTTCATGGCCAGCTCTTTGATCCTTTCCGCTATCTTTCCCGAACCTTTTGCGAGCAATTTCGGTGCCCCCATGGAAATGCTGTCATACTTAAGCGCAACCGCGAGAGTGGTTGGATTGGTGATTACCACATCGGCCTGCGGAACCGCTTGCATCATCCTTCTTCTGGCCATCTGCATCTGGATGCTCTTTATCCTCGATTTAATCAGGGGATCGCCCTCGGTCCTCTTGAATTCATCCTTGACCTCCTTCTTGCTCATCTTGATCTTTTTCTCGAACTCCCACCTCTGGAAGGAGTAATCAATGACCACCAGAAAAATCATAGCCAGGGTACACCTGATGAATATCTTCAAAACGGTAACGAGGATATATGTCAGGATCGAGTGTGTTTCCATCTCACCCAGAGCAGGTAAATGCTTCATCTCACCCTTTATAGACCAGTAAGCTATTGCCCCCACTATTGCCAGTTTCAATAAGGACTTGAACAGCTCCATGAAGGATTGCTTGGAGAAGAGCCTTCCGAATCCTTTGATCGGGTCCAACTTGGACAATTTGGGCTTTATCAATTCACCGGAAAGCATGAATCCGACCTGCATAATATTTGAAAGAACGGCTCCAATAAACACAGCCGCCAATACAGGGCTCAATGCCAAGATGAATAAGGTGACCATCCTTTCGGCAAATATCATGAAATCTGCCCAACTGAGATTATGCACGGTTATGAGCGAAAACGCCTCCTTCATACTCGTCTGGATC
>CP070657.1:1322899-1327008 GCA_020355085.1 Deltaproteobacteria bacterium | reverse complement strand
CTCCGGTCCGAGGAAATGGTCCACCGCCTGGACCTCCCGCTTAACAGTATCAATTCCATAAACCGTCATTCCAAAGGCCTTGCATTTCTCCGCAATAGCCTGCCCGATGACGCCTACCCCGAGAATGGCCACCTTTTTCTGCCACAGTAACATCCCCGGCCACCTATACCAGATTTTCCTGCTTTGGTTTAGAATGTTATCCTGAAATCGCCGGTTCAGGGCAAGCATGAGCATAAGGGTCAACTCGGACATCTGTGGCCCGTGCATACCACGACTGGAGGTGAGCAGAACGTCCTTCGGGAGGGATGGGAGATTCAGGAAAAAGTCAACACCGGTAGCCATAGACTGAACCCACTTAAGCCTTTTGGCTTGCCCGACTAGCTCATCGGACGCTTTGAGGGCCAGGAGGATGTCTGCTTTCTCCGCAGAATCCCCCACCTCACTTTCGTCGTTCGCGCCATGAATGACCAGTTCTGGAAATTTGGCTGCTATGTGTTTCTGAATATAAGCCACGCGATCGTCAATGATCAGCAGGTGCATGTTTCCCCCATCGCTTGCACGGTTAGACAACAATGATCTCCTTGGGCGTTTTGTGGATGCACGGGCCGGCCCCGTCTTCGGTAATGAGGTAGTTATCGGTCAAACTTCCCCAGACGCTTTTGCTTACCGCAGCCGGATGCACGGTCAAATTCATTCCCGCTTTGATTTTCATGGGTTCGTCATATCGGATCAGGGGCCGCTCAACCAGGTCATATCCCTGACCATGCGCGAAAAGACGTCTCTCAGGGAAGTAACCATTTTTCTCAAGGAACGCATTATTGGCATCCCAGATTTCCTTGGGATCCGCTTCGGGCTTCAAGAGACGCACGGTCACCTCCTGCGCCTCCACAGAGACCTGGAAGGCATCCTCCAGTTCCTGAGAGGGTTTCCCGACCGAGAAAATCCTTCCGATCTCCGTGTAAAGTCCGCCCGGACCGTTTACCTCGATAAGGACCGAGACCTGATCTCCTTCGCTGATCACGCGGTTCTGGAAATGGCGCGACGCAAGGGGCACAGCTGTTCCCTGAGGTCCGGACGCCACCAAGATAAGCTGGCGCTCACTCCCGCTCAGAGTGGTATGGTAGAGCGCCTCGGCATACACCTCAAAATCCCTGAGCCCCGGCCTGATGAATTTCTTCAGGTGTTCCATGGCCCTATCCTGCAGTTCTGCCGTGGCCCTGATTAAGTCGAGCTCCTCAGGGCTCTTGATGACCTTGATCCGGTCAATCTGGTCCGTGGCATCCTCAAAGTGTGCGCCTGTGAGGTGCTTGCTCAGGTACTCAAAAAAGGTAACAGGAATGTAGGAGCGCCCGACGAGCCCGATGGTTGCTCCTTTTTTTCCTGGAACACCCCAACGGCAAGCTCGGCATCGTAATACGAGGTGTAGTGAACCGAGGCGAAGTAGGGCGCCCCCAATCTTTGTTTTACACCCCGAACCGCCCATGGTGGCGGTCCTGGATCACCCGGAGGATTAGGCCCCGGATAAATCAGGGTCATCTCATCGTCCACCGGGAAAATGACGGTGTACGGATAACTGTGCCGCGCCGGTATGTCGGTAAACCATTTCACGTATCCCCCAAGAAACTCCTCATCATTACGCATAATCAGGTAGTCGTAGTTGTGCTGCCGCATCATCTCTCGGACTGCTTTCCATCGTCGCTCCAGTTCGGCGGTGGAAATGCTGGTGACAAGCCTCTGTTTGGGATCTTCCATCACTTCAACCTTCCTCCTATGAATTCATCTTAACAGAGCACAAAACCTCGATGCCCTCGGAAACAGCGAGACATACGAACGACTTTCCAAGCCTTGAAATAATATAAATAACTTCGTGCGGAAAAGAGTACAGGGAATGAAAAACTCGCTTTCTATGTATGCCAGTATAAAAAAATGATCATTGTGTGTCAACGATGGCCACAGGCGAATATAGTTTTACCGATTATTGCTTCAACTCCGTAAGTACTGCCGTACAAGAGCCATGGATGTCCTTTTTTAACATGGTATTCGCCTATTTCAATTGAGAATCTTTTGCGGAGTTAAAGCAATGATCGATAATTTTATTGGTCAGGATCTTCTGTGAAATTTGTTGGACGGTAATACCTTGGGCCGGCCGGAACCGATAATACCTTGTGCGATTTCCTCTGCATACGATATGGGCCGTGTGCTTATGGGATCGTATTAGCCCTTAGGCCCGTTTGCGATATTGCTCTTTGCTTCGCACGGCAAGATGGGACTCAAATATGAATTATTTTACATTCATGCGGATTTGTGATCAAATGGAACGCACGGAAGATCGTCACTTCATTTCCGAGCGGACCTGGCGGGAAAGGATCGGGATCAGGTATGGATTAGTAGCGTAACTTGTGGAGGAAAGATGAAACAGAATGGACTCCCGTCTCTAGTTAGAGAAATTATGGTTGAATTTGCAACGCTGAGCGGGCTCTTGCCGAACGATGAGGGCCAGCCGCGGCGCTACCTATGGACTGACGCCTTTGCCGTTTGCAACTTCCTGGAACTTTATCGTCACACGGGCGATGAAACATACCAGCAGCTGGCATTGCGCGTGGTCGATCAGGTGCACAGGATACTGGGACGGCACCGTGAAGACGACCCGCGGACCGGCTGGATCAGCGGCCTGGATGAGCACGAGGGCACCATGCACCCCACAAAGGGCGGGTTGCGAATCGGCAAAGCAATGAACGAACGGAGCCCTAGTGATCCGATGGATGATCGACTGGAGTGGGATCGGGACGGGCAGTATTATCATTACTTGACGAAATGGATGCATGCTCTCAATCGTGTAAGACGGGTCATTAGAGATGCAACCTACAATAGATGGGCGATAGAGCTTGCCAAAACAGCCCATGCGGCATTTACATATGTTCCATCGTTCGGCGGTGCAAAACGGATGTACTGGAAAATGAGCATAGACCTCTCGTATCCGCTCGTACCCTCCATGGGACATCACGATCCTATGGACGGATTTATCACCTACCATCAGCTTCGGGCAACTCGCGCCCAAGATAGTGACCCAGTAACAGGGCTGGATATGGACGCCGAGATAGCCGACATGGGCTATATCTGTAAAGGAAAAAGCTGGACTACCGATGACCCGCTTGGTATCGGCGGTCTTCTAAGCGACGCATTCAAGGTGACACAATTGATTATTGCCGGAGACTTTGAACACGCCGACCTTCCGGAGGTTCTATTGGATGCTTCCCTAAAGGGCTTGGAATCCTACGTGAAAGAGAATCCATCTGCGGTTCCTGCCGACTACCGTCTTGCCTTTCGGGAGCTGGGATTGTCTATTGGGTTACGGGCAGTCAAGAAGCTAAAGGAGTTGATTAAGTATAATCGCGGCTGTTTCGATAAAACACATCCCTTGCGTTCGCTGATCGAACGCCTGGTGCGGTATGACCAGTTGCGTGAAGACATTGAGATGTTCTGGCTTGAGCGCACAAACAGAGAGGTCAACACCTGGACGGAGCACCGCGATATTAACATGGTGATGTTGGCAACCAGTCTTGCCCCTGATGGGTATCTTACGCTTTAGCCCCTCAATCAGCGGCGTCTCTCGCTAGGCGGTAGTCTGCCTGTAGTTTCTCTTCCATGACTCGAAGTCCCAGGTCTTTAAGAATCTCTGACCTGCATCAGCTCCGTTTTTGAAGAGCGCCTTGCTCTCTTTTTTGTGTGATGCCGAAATCAGTAGTCTTAACCTCCTTTTCAACACCATCAACTGTTACAACCGTGGGAATGCCGATTGTCCTTTGGTAATCCCCCTTTGATTCGGAGATATGATAATTGTCGTGAGCATCCATCATGGTGCCGGCGAGGGCCTTGAAAAAGGCTATGGGATTGTTTATGGGATTTCTGTTGGGGCCTTTTATAGATCTGCTGCCGGGCTCTATGAGCTTAAACCCAAAGGTCGGCCAGGGGGGGCTGCTGGTCCCGTCGTCCAGAAGCCAGATCGGATAGTTGCTGGGTATCCCGCCATCTACGATGAGGTGTGTCCGACCGCTTTTATCTTGCAGGTCAACCGGTTCGAAGAATATGGGGATGCTCATGCTCATCCT
>CP070657.1:1317078-1322799 GCA_020355085.1 Deltaproteobacteria bacterium | reverse complement strand
CCCAAGTCGCGAAAAGAACGGCGCCCTCCCGCCAGTCACTGCCGAAATGACCTCATGACCATCCTGATATAGCAGACTATTCTGTACTTTCAGCAGTAACTCCCGCCAGATTTTGATCCGCTCCATTCCCCCCTCTTCACACTGCCTCCATGAGCGCATCAATTTGGGCCAGTATCTGCGAATCCTCATAATGGGAGAGCGTAATGGCTTTGGCCGGACATTCGGCGGCGCAGACACCGCATCCATGACACTTGGAAATGTCGATCTCCGAAACCCCGTCCGCATTGATCATCGGTACCTCGTAAGGACAGGCCCTGACACAGATAAGACAGGCTGCGCAGAGCTCAGGATCAACTTTGGCCACAACGCCTCCTACCTCTATGGCATCCTCGGAGAGCAGGCAACAGGCTCTTGAAGCGGCAGCCAAAGCCTGGGAAATGCATTCGTCAACTAATCGGGGTGAATGGGCCATGCCACAAATAAAAATGCCATCTGACTGTGTGTCGACCGGCCGCAGCTTGACGTGAGCCTCCAGAAAGAAACGCTCACCGGTGAGGGGAACCTTGAGTATGTTTGCAAGCTCCTCTGTATCCCCGGCCACAACCCCAGTGCTCAGGATGACCTTATCGGGGCTTAGTCTTATTCCTCTTCGCAGCGTAAGATCCTTAAAGGTGACATGCAGGCTTCCCTTAACCTGTTCAACGAGCGGTTGTTCCTCCTCGGGGAATCGTAGGTAGTAAATTCCCACTTCCCTTGATTTTCGATAGTAGTCCTCCAGGAATCCGTAGGCCCTGATATCCCTGTGAAGTATGAAAACATTGGTATTCGGATTACGCTCCTTTATGGCGAGGGCATTCTTGACTGCCTGCTGACAGCAAACACGGCTGCAGTTCGGATTTTCTCCATTTCGGGAACCGACACACTGGATCATGACCACGTTTTTCCACTCCTCCATATCCTGCGCATTATTCAGCAGCATATCCTCTAATTCAACCTGGGTCATCACCGAATCATGCTGTCCGTAAAGATGTTCTGTGGGGCGATACTCGGTAGCGCCTGTCGCGATGAGGAGCACCCCGTGATTTACCTCCCTGTGGTACATGGCTGGTCCCACTGATAGCGCTGTCTTGAAATCCCCCTTGGTCCCCGAAAAATCGGCCACGAGGGTCTCCGTCAAGACCTGGATCCTTTCATGGTGCGTAACCCGCTGGATCAAATCATCTACGTATTCTTGGATATCATCGCCTTGTAGGGTTTTATGGATCTTTCTGGCAAAGCCTCCCAGCTCCTTTTCTATTTCAACCAAAACCACTTCAAAGCCCTGCTCTGCAATATTGAGCGCCGCCGTCAAACCGGCGATGCCACCGCCAAGGACAAGGGCCCTCTTGACTACGGGGAGCTTTGTTCTATACAAGGGGGAAAGCCTCGCGGCGTTGGCCACCGCCATTCTCACCAGGTCCCTTGCCTTTTCGGTTGCCCGCTTTTTATCGGACTGATGTACCCATGAGTCCTGATCCCGGATGTTTGCCATGCTGAAAAGGTAGGGGTTGAGGCCTGCTTCCCTGATCGTATCCTGAAACAGCGGCTCATGGGTTCGTGCCGAGCATGAGGCTACAACAACCCTGTTGAGGTTATATTCCCGTATCCGTTCCTTTATCTTATCCTGGGTATCCTGCGCGCAGGTAAAGAGGTTTTCGTCCGCCACCACCACGTTGGGCAGCGTGGCCGCATATTCGGCAATTCCGGGGACATCAACTACGCCTCCTATATTGATGCCGCAGTGACAGACAAAAACACCGATACGGGGTTCTTGGCCGGTGGTATCGATTTCCTCGGGGTACTCTCGTTCCCGGGTCAGGGCATGCCTCTGGCTTGATAGAAGGGTAGAGGTGGCAGCAGCAGATGCACTTGCCTGCATCACCGTCTCGGGTATGTCTTTCGGTCCTTGAAAGGCCCCGCACACAAAGATGCCCGGTTTGGTTGTTTGGACAGGGTTAAAGGAGCCTGTGTCAACGAAGTTGTGTTGATTAAGCTCAACTCCCATCTTGTGAGCCAGATCGATGGCCTCCTGTGGTATATCAAGACCTACCGATAAGACCCCCATATCGAATTCTTCGCGAATAACCTTTCCAGCCTCATCGGTATAGTGAATGTTCAGGTTCCCGGGCTCGTCGCCAGGAAGCACATTATCTATCCTCGATTTGATAAACCGCACGCCTACCTCATCTCTGCCCCGATTAAAGAACTTCTCAAACTCCTTTCCGTGCGTCCTGATATCGATGTAGAAGATAGCGGTGTCAAGGGGTGAGTCACTATGCTCTTTTGCCACCATGGCTTGTTTTATGGCATAGGTGCAGCAGACCGCCGAGCAGTAACCCTTATCCCCGGCGTGAATATTTCTGGAGCCCACACATTGTATCCATGCGATTTTTTTTGGCTCCTTCTCATCGGAAGGCCTTATGAGGTGGCCTTCATAGGGGCCGGAGGCGCTCAGGATACGCTCGAATTCCAGGCTGGTAACCACATTGGGGTAGCGGCAATAGTGATAGGTATCATGGAGAGCGGGGTCATACGGTTGAAAACCGGAGGCAAGTATGATTGATCCCACCTTGATGTCCATCCGCCTATCCGTCATGTTGTGTTCCACGGCCTGAGCCTGGCACGCCTCCACACACTGGTAACACTCACAACACACACCGCAGTCCAAACAGCGGGAGGCCTCTGTTTGAGCCGTCTCTTCATCCATGGAAAGGATGGTCTCTTGGAACGTTTTTATTCTCTCGTTTACACTGGCTGTAGGGATTTTGGCTCGGGGTAGTTTACCTTCACCTGCATCAATAGGCTTATAGACTTTCTCCTGGTCATCGGCATCATCAGAGGATGGCATGTCCTGGCCTTGAAGGTATGCAGCAATGGACGCCGCCGCCCTTTTCCCGTGAGCCATGGCCTCTATCACTGTCTTCGGGCCCGTGACCACATCTCCTCCGGCAAAGACACCCTTCCTGGAGGTCTGAAGGGTGTCCGGGTTGGCCGCCACGAGATCAGCAGGCGAAAAATCGAGATCTTCGGCTCCGTCTGCAAAGGAACGATCAACGCTCTGTCCGATGGCAGCTATGATATGATCTGCCGGGATGGTGAACTCAGAGCCCTCTATGGGGACAGGCCTTCTCCTCCCGGAGCTGTCGGGTTCACCGAGCCGGTTTCTAAGGCATTCGAGGCTCGTGAGGGTGGTATCAACTCCCAAAACCGTTTTCGGAGTCGCCAGAACATGGAGTTTTACCCCCTCCTCCAGGGCTTCGTCGATTTCCACTGGGTCCGCTGGCATCTCATCCCTGCTTCTTCGATAGACGATATGAACCTCGTCGGCTCCCAGCCTGAGGGAAACCCGAGCAGCGTCAATGGCCGCATTGCCTCCGCCCAACACGATAACCGTGCCCTTGATCTGGGTGATGGTGCCCAGGTTTACATCGGTGAGCCAGGGATCACACTGGTGAAAGTTCTAAAAGCTGTCTTCCCCGGGAATATTGAGTTTTACTCCTTTATGGGCACCGGCGGCGATGTAGACTGCCTTGAAGCCGTCCTGAAAGAGATCATCGATGGTTTTGTCTTTGCCGATTGGGGTATTGGTCTTGATTTCTACGCCAAAGCGCTTGATATTCTCAATCTCGGTGTGCAGTACATTACGAGGCAGACGATACTCCGGTATGCCCACGGCCAGCCATCCCCCGTCTACCGGCAGGGCTTCGAAAATGGTGGATTTGTACCCGTTCAACGCCAGAAAATAGGCTGCCGCGAGGCCACTGGGGCCCGATCCCACGATGGCAACCTTCTCCTCTTTGGGGGTTATCTCCGGCAGGGGAAGGGAGAGGATATCGACCTGATCGGCGGCAAACCGCTTGAGCTCTTTAATGGAGAGGGCCTCATCCACCTCGCGGCGGCGGCACTTTTCTACACAAAACCGGACACAAACCCTTCCCAGGACTCCGGGAAGGGGCATATCCTTCATGATGATCTCGATCGCTTCCTTATACTTTCCGGCCTTGACCATAGCCACATAGCCCTGCACATTGATGTGAGCAGGACAAGCGGTATTACAGGGAGGGCGGTCCATCTTATCGATGGCGTAGATTCGAGGAACACTTTGGGGATATGCTAGGTAGGTTGCGGCCCTGTTCCCCAACCCCTGGTTAAACTCATTCGGGAGCGTTACCGGGCACGCTTGAGCACAATCCCCGCATCCGGTGCACTTTTCAGGATCTATATACCGTGCCTTTTGATGGAGTCTGACCTCGTAGTTTCCCGCTTCTCCTGAAACGTTTTCTACTTCTGAAAGGGTGAGTATCTCAATATTCAGATGCCGGCCGCACTCCACCAGCTTAGGCGACATGATACACATGGAGCAGTCGTTAGTGGGGAAGGTCTTATCCAGTTGTGCCATTCGGCCGCCGATACTAGCGGATTTCTCGACCAGATATACGTAGAATCCAGAATCGGCGAGGTCTAGGGCAGCCTGCATTCCCCCGATACCACCGCCGACAACCATGACGGCCCCGGTTTTTTCTTCCGGCATGTTCCCCCCAAGCACCTGGATAAGGTGGGCTAACCTAGGCGCATTAAGAAAACGTCACGTAAGATATTGTATGTAGAATGGGCTTGAGGCCCATTGGGTATTTCACTTCGCGGTTAATGCCTTTCAAATCCCTTTGTAGAGAGGGGCCCCTCACTCCCCCACAAACCCCACAACCCCGGTGATATCCAACTCATTCATCCCCAAGCCCAAACGCTCACCATCCATACCCATGCTCAGGCCCAGGAGCTGGGGATAGAGGATGGGGGCCAGGGTGTGATTGGTGTTATCCCGTATGCTCATCATCTTCTGTACGGAATCAAACTGCAGGTGACAGTACGGACAGGCCACGGCCAGATACTGTGCCCCTGCACTGTGGGCACTGGTGATCTTTTTGGCCATCAACGAGATGGCAAGGGTATCGTTACTGCCAAAAAGCGGTGCCCCACAGCACTCAAGCCGGGCCTCCCACATGATGCTCTCTGCCCCGGTCAGCTCCACCAGCTCATCGAAGAGGGTGGGGTTGACCGGATCATCGAAGGCGGTGATCTCGCTGGGCCTGAGGGCATGGCAGCCGTAGTGGGTAGCGATCCTAAGCTCGGTGAAGGGTCGTTGTATCTTCTCTTTGATGGCCTCTTTGCCGATATCATGGTACAGCACGGTGAGGAGGTGTTTGATCTCGGGTGCGTGCGTATATTCCAGGCCCTCTCGGGTGAGGGTGTGATTGAGCTGCTCTTTTACCGTTGGCTCTTCGTTCAAAAGGTGTGCGGCATATCTGAGCTGGCCGTAGCCGCACTGACACAGTACCAGTAGGGGGAGGTGATGCTCCTGGGCAATGGCCAGGTTTCGTGCTGCGGCCAGAAGCGATGCGGTTCGATCGGTGTTTCTCATCGGATAACCACAGCAGGCAAACTCCCTGATCTCAACTAGCTCTACGTCGAGCTTCTCCAACACGGCACGGGCCGCTGTCTCGTACTGAGGCAGCCGGGCCGGGATCTGACAGCCTTGAAACAGTGCGTATCTCATGGTGTTCCCACCTATTACTTGTCGATGTTCGATTGAAGAGTTACTCTTGCAACAAACCCTTGTTCACGGGGCACTCGTCCATGGACGATACGTTACCCCTTGTTTATGTCTTTGATCGCTCCATTCTT
>CP070657.1:1307211-1316978 GCA_020355085.1 Deltaproteobacteria bacterium | reverse complement strand
GTCCTCTACAATCCTTTCAAGAAAACACCGCGGGTAAGTATAATGCTTCGATGAATCGCTACGCCTCGGCCTTATCAAAGGTAAATGATGACTCGGTTTGTGTTAGAGCTTTCGGCGGATTCTATTGATCTTATTTCCCTTTGCCTGTATAAGTATAGTTCATCTTTAGATGTTTTATGTATGGGCGAAATTCACCTATTATGACTGATCAGCGAAACCCCCGGTTAACCCGGGGGCATTTGTAAGGCATGGCAATCATAAAGGAACTCTGTGATGAGGAGAAAAGAACAGGAGATAACCGACAGAGCGGCAATTGAATCTATCATAGCAAAATCAACGGTATGCCGGCTCGCTTTATCAAAAGATGATCGCCCCTACATCGTTCCCCTGTGCTTTGGGTATGCGGATAATGCCCTGTATTTTCACACGGCCCGGGACGGAAAGAAGATAGACATACTCAAGAAGAATAACAGGGTCTGCTTCGAGGTCGACTGCGACCATGAACTGGTGACCAATGAGACTGCGTGCAAGTGGAGCATGAAGTATCGCAGCCTTGTCGGGTTTGGGAATGCTTCTTTAGTAGATGATCCCGAATCTAAGCGTAAGGCCCTGGATATTGTCATGCGACATTATGGAGGCCGACCATCCGATTATTCGGCAGCTATCATGGAGAAAATGCTCATTATAAAGGTTGAGATAGAGAGCATGACGGGAAAGTACTCGGGATGGCTTGAATAAAGACCCCGGCAGGGCCTCCGTTTAACAATTAATTCGTATCTCTTACGAGGTTTGGAATGGATTTGAAGTTACTCTTAACGGTGTTCGGCACTGTCTTTGTTGCCGAACTGGGAGATAAAACCCAGTTTGCTACACTCCTGTATGCGGCCGGCCCCACAAACAGCAAACTCACGGTTTTCCTCGGGGCAGCGCTCGCCCTAATCGTGACGTCGGCGATTGGCGTTGTGGCCGGCTCGCTCTTGGCACACTACCTGAACCCCAAGTACATATCGTGGGTTGCGGGCTTGGGTTTTATCGGGGTAGGCATCTGGGTTATCATCAATGCTTAGTTCCTTAAGAATAGGATTCCTGCTTTTTGTGGCAGATAGTAATTCTATGTCTGGAGCATCCTGTGAAAATGGGAATATTAAATTCGAAATGCGAATATCGAAATCCCTGGCCCAGACCTGGTTTGCAAAGCATGAGTGTAAAAGACTGCATTACGAAATATTGTAACAACCATAGCCAATAACAGCAATGTCGCGCCAGGGCAGGCCGAAACAAATAGGCAATTTTCAAAATTCAAATGACCAAAACTAAATATACACCTTTTTTGAAAGGTATATCTTTCGACAGGTACAGTTAGATGAAACTTCTGTTTTGCCTACTGGGGTTGGTTCTCATCGTTGAGGGGCTGCCCTATCTGGCATGTCCGGATAAGATGAAGAAGTGGCTGCGGCAGGTGCAGCAGGTGCCCGATAATCAGCTCAGGGCAATCGGTTTTCTGGCCATGTGCTTGGGCCTGCTTTTAACGTATCTTTTCAGGTAGGCTATATGTATCACGTTGCGGATTATGATTACGACCTGCCTGCCGAGCTGATCGCCCAGGTGCCTGCTCTGAGGCGGGATGAGTCACGTCTGCTCTCTGTGGAGCGCAGCAGTAAACGGATTTCCGACCATCACTTCTATGATCTGCCCTCGCTGCTCAGGGCAGGCGACCTTCTGGTGGTGAATGATGCCGAGGTGGTACCTGCCCGGCTGTACGGTGAAAAGGAAACGGGTGGAAAAGTAGAGATTTTGGTCATCGACCACCCTGCTAAGCCCCTCAAGGGGGGGCAGGATAGACGCTGGTGCCTGGTAAAGGCATCAAAGAGGCCAAAAGAGGGATCGGCTATTGTCTTTCCGGATGGCCTTACGGGTATTGTAGAAACGCTCAGTGAAAACGGAAAAGTCCTGCTTAGATTTGAGGGGAAACACGGCCTTGACTACGTGTTGAAAAAAAGAGGTTGCCTTCCCCTACCCCCTTATATTAAAAGAGACAACAATGATAAGAGAGCGGAGATAGATAGAGAACGATACCAGACTATATTCTCCCGTTATTCAGGGGCGGTGGCAGCACCGACGGCAGGCCTTCATTGTACCCGCGATCTCCTCACGGCTTTACAATCCCGGGGAGGAACCATAGTGAGTATAACCCTCCTGGTTGGTCATGACACCTTTCGACCGGTGAGGGTACAGGATATCAGGGAACATACCCTGCAAAGTGAGTCATATACGGTAAGCCCCGCTGCCGCCAGCACGATCCGGAGAGCCAAGATCGAGGGCAAAAGGGTTATCGCCGTTGGAACGACCGTTGTCAGGGCCCTGGAAACCGTATCTCAAAAGAAAGGGGCAATAAAGGCTGATTCCGGGTCTACAGATCTTTTGATCTACCCGGGATTTGATTTTCAGGCTATCGATGCCCTGTTGACGAATTTTCACCTGCCCCGGTCTTCGCTTCTTTTTCTGGTGGCGGCATTTGCCGGTCGTGAACTGACCCTGAGGGCCTACCAATGGGCCACCGAAAAGCGGTACCGCTTTTACAGTTACGGCGATGCCATGCTGATAAGCTGAGCCAGGCAGAGTCGACTGGACGGTAAAGGAAAACCAAGTCGTGGAATTCCTTATTCAGAAGCAAGATACGGCAAGCAGGGCACGGGTTGGTGAAATCGTAACAGACCACGGAAGCTTTGAAACCCCTGTGTTCATGCCTGTTGGCACGGCAGGCGCAATCAAGGGAGTGACCCCTGATGAAGCCAGGGATGCGGGGGCGGAAATAATCCTGGCTAACACATATCATCTGTACCTGAGGCCCGGCCATGAATTGATACGAAAGCTCGGTGGTCTCCATCGGTTCATGAACTGGTCAGGGCCTATACTGACTGATAGCGGAGGATTTCAGGTCTACAGCCTCTCGAAGCTTAGGACTATCTCAGAGGAAGGGGTTACCTTTCAGTCCCATATCGACGGCTCAACCCATTTCCTGAGCCCGGAAAAGGCAATGGAAATCCAGGATGCCCTGGGTTCGGACATTGCCATGACGTTGGATGAGTGTGCACCTGCTGAGGCGGACCACGACTATATCCTGAAATCCGTAAAACTTACGGAGCAGTGGGCACAGCGATGCCGGGCTGGCAAGAATAATAATAAACAAGCGCTCTTTGGAATTGTTCAGGGAGGGACATATCCTGACCTGCGAGAGATGAGTGCCAAAGGCCTCGTTGAGATGGGTTTTGACGGGTATGCCATTGGCGGTTTGTCCGTAGGCGAAGAGCGTGCCACCCGAGAGCAGGTGATCGGGGTCACGAGGGAATTCTTGCCGGACGAAAAGCCGGTGTATCTGATGGGCGTGGGAACACCTGAAGACATCGTCGAGTCGGTGAACCTGGGCGTGGATATGTTTGACTGTGTCTTGCCGACTAGGAATGCGCGAAATGGCATGCTGTTTACTAAGCAAGGAAGGCTTGTGATAAAAAATGCCCAATACTCTGATGACAGCTCGCCAATCGAAAACGATTGCACGTGCTATACCTGCTCACATTATTCGAGGGCATATTTACGGCACCTGTTCTTAACAAAAGAACTCCTTGCGTATCGGTTAAATACCATTCACAATCTCCATTACTACGCGAAGCTCATGACGGGGATACGGACGGCGTTACGGGAGGATAGGTTGGCTGATTTCAGCCGTGATTTTTACGCGCAGAAGATACATAATGACGAAAAAGAGGGAGCTGAATCCCTACAAACTGTTTAATCTAACAAAAAGGAGGAATATTCATGGTTAATTTAGCTTACGCTATGGGTGCAGGCGGTGCCGGAGGCGGTGCAGGGGGGTCAGGTGGCCTTGGTGCATTCTTGCCTTTGATTATCATCTTTGCCATCTTTTACTTCTTGCTGATCAGGCCCCAGCAAAGAAAGGCCAAACAGCACAAACAGCTCCTGTCCGAGCTCAGAAAAGGAGATAAGGTAGTCAGTTCAGGCGGTCTGCACGGCGTTATTACCGGTATGAGCGATGACGTGCTGACCGTAGAGATATCCCCCAAAGTAAGGGTCAAGATCTCTCGAGGCTCCATAGCCGGAGTTGCCCGAAAGGCAGAGGCTCAAGTAAATAAGGAGTAAAACGTGTCCAAGAAACTGCAATGGCGGGGAATCCTCGTTCTTGTAGTGGTTGCTATCGCACTGGTCTACCTGACGCCATCCATTAGCAAAACGCTGCCCCCGTGGTGGCCCAATATTCTGCCCGAGGAGAAGATCAATCTCGGACTGGACCTGAAAGGCGGGATGCACCTGATTCTCGAGGTTCAGGCGCAGAAGGCGGTGGAGAGCCATCTGGAGCGGATGGTTGAAGACATAAAATTCGGCCTCAGAAAGTCCAAGATCAGGTATCAGGAATTAAAGCGAAGCGGCCCTGACAGGATTTCTCTCACCTTGCTGCGGCCTGAAGACAGAAAGGCCGCGGAAACAATGGTTGAAAACAACTTTTCCGACTTCAGCGTGCAATCCAGGCCATTGGGAGGGGGTAACCTCACCCTGGAATTGGTTCTTTCCGAAAAGGCCCAACAGCATATCAGGCGAATGGCAGTGGATCAGGCGGTGGAAACCATTACCAACCGCATTGACCAATTCGGTGTGGCGGAACCCGATATTCGGCCGCAAGGTAGGGAGAGAATACTGGTGCAATTGCCGGGTATAAAGGACCCCAAACGGGCCATAGACATTATTGGAAAAACAGCCCTCTTGGAGTTCAAGCTCGTTGATGAGGAAAACAGCCTGGAGGAAGCATTACGCGGAAACATACCGCCGGGAGATGAGATCCTCTACGAGATTACCGGCGAACCGGGCAACCAGAAAAAGATTCCGTACCTGTTGAAGAAACGGGCTGTTCTAACCGGAGAATATCTGACCGACGCCAGGGTTCAGATAGACACGCAATACAACGAGCCGTATGTCTCTTTGTCGTTCGATTCTCGCGGCGCACGGCTCTTTGAGCAGATAACGGGGGCAAACATAAAGAAGCGACTGGCTATCGTGCTGGACAATATGGTCAACAGCGCGCCTGTTATCCAGGACAGGATTGCAGGCGGAAGGGCTCAGATAACCGGGCGGTTCACCATGGAGGAGGCCAGAGACCTGGCCATTGTCTTGAGGGCCGGTGCCCTGCCCGCGCCGGTCAAGATCATCGAAGAGCGCACGGTAGGACCTTCTCTGGGAAGGGACTCTATCGAGAAAGGTATCAAGTCGATGATGATCGGCGGCTTGATCGTGATCCTCTTTATGGTCATCTATTATAAATTCGCAGGGATCTTGGCCGATTTAGCCCTCTTCTTGAATATCATCTTTATCGCCGCAGGTCTGGCATTCTTCGGGGCAACCCTCACCTTGCCGGGCATAGCAGGCGTTATCCTAATTATCGGTATGGCTATCGACGCCAACGTGCTTATCTTCGAAAGGATACGGGAAGAACTGCGCTTAGGCAAGACCCCACGGGCGGCAGTTGACGGCGGTTACAGCAAGGCGCTGGTGACCATCCTCGATGCCAATATCACTACCCTTATAGCTGCCCTGGTTCTGTTCCAGTTTGGAACAGGCCCTGTTAAGGGCTTTGCCGTAACCTTGAGTATCGGTATCATTGCCAGCCTTTTTACGGCCATATTCATCACCCGACTTATCTTCGACTATCTCATCATCGAGCGGGGCATGAAGAGGATCAGCATTTAGTGGAAAGAGCATTCTATGGAATTCATTAAACCTGGCATCAGCATTAATTTCATTGGGCGACGAAGGAAGGCGTTTTTCCTTTCGAGCGCGTTGATAGTGCTCACGATGGTTCTCTTGCTGGTTCGGGGCGGGCCTAACTATGGTGTGGATTTTGCCGGCGGCATACTGATTCAAGTGCGCTTCAGTCAACCTACAACACCAGACGCAATCCGTGACGCCCTAACCTCAGTTGCTTTCGAAGCTAGCACTATCCAGGAGTTCGGAGAAAAAGGAAGATCCGAGTACCTAATACGATTTGGTCAAGCAGATGTTGATCTGAGTGTCCTGTCCCGGCAGGTTAAAGAATCCTTGCATTCCGCTTTCGGTGAAACCAATGTGGAAGTCAGAAGGGTGGACATGGTGGGGCCAAAGATAGGCAAAGACTTAAGAGAAAAGGCCCTTTTTGCCATCTTCTATGCGCTCCTTTTCATGGTTATCTATATATCGGGCAGATTCGAATATAAGTGGACCATGAGTATCATCATGGCTGCGTGTCTTGCCTTTGCGGTCTATACCATGTCTCTGCTCGGAATGAGCGTTATTTGGCTTATCGTTGTCGCCCTTCTCATTACCATAGGGCTTTGCTGGTTTTTGCGCCTGGAATATGCACTTGGAGCCATTATTGCGCTCTTTCACGATGTCATGATAACCATCGGGGCCTTTGCCCTTACGAACCGGGAGGTCACGTTACCGGTCATAGCAGCCCTGCTCACCATTGTCGGCTACTCCCTGAATGATACCATTGTCGTCTTCGACAGAATCAGGGAGAACTATCGACGGTATCGGCGCCGCGATTTTTCCGAACTAATTAATCAAAGCATTAATGAGACCCTGAGCCGAACCCTATTGACCTCCGTGACTACCCTCATTGTAGTGGCAGCCCTTTTCATCCTGGGCGGCGGTGTCATTCATGATTTCGCCTTTGCCCTCCTCGTCGGTATCATTGTCGGCACCTATTCCTCCATTTTCGTGGCAAGCCCTATTCTCCTATTATGGGGCGCAGAGCCTGGAAAGGGGGGCATGGGCAGCCTAAAGAAGCGAGGGAAAGGAAGCTAATTGGCTGGAGACAGACTGTCACGCAGAGCAAAGCGAAAACGAACGAGACGGATTATCGCTTTACTCGTTATTCTCTTGCTGTCTGTCCTTCTCCATGTATCGATGGGTGGACTAGGAAGTGACTATGTCAAGGCCACAATCAAGGGCCTCCTTAATCCAGTTCCTGCGTTCGACTACCTGCTGGTTGAGCACAACGGTGAGAGAAAAGTGCTCACATCAGGAGAGACCCTTCAAGCTCAGCCTTCCGATAGCCTCAAGCTCTTAAAGATCGACACCTCCATTCCCCTTAATCGGCATATACGACTCTTTTGTCAGGGTTTAGACGTGTATGCCTTTCGAGATGAGACAGTCATCGCAAAATTGCTGCCCAGTGAAGAACCTTTCCACCAGTATAACTTCGTTATAGAAATCAAATATAAGAATGATACGCTTGGTCAGGTAGCTTTGACTGTCGCTCCTTCGGTAGACGATTGGCTAATGCAGGCGGATAAGATAATAGATCCTCAGAAAAGGATAAACTTTTTGAACAAGGCTGTTCAAGAAACAGGGGTCAATCTCCAGATCAAGATGAGGTTGGCGGATGAATATTTGGCGCTCAAGAGCTGGAAGGAAGCGGCGCGTATCATCGAGGATATTATCAAAGAAGAGAAGGACCTGAACCTTATGATGCGGCTCGCCGATGCTTACGAGAACCTCCGCCAGTACAACTCCCTTATCAGGACATTACAAAAGATTCTCGCGGAAACGCCTGATAACCTTGAAGTGCGACTTCGCCTTGCCGAGGTTCTTGAAGAAAGGGGAAGGCTTAATGAGGCCGTTAACCAGTATGAAATGCTTTTGCCAAACCTTTCGCGGGCTGAAAAGACCGTGGCCCTGAAAAACATGGGATACCTGTCATATCAGAGCGGGCAGAAAAATGAGGCCCTCAAATGGTACCTCGAAGCGGCCAAACATGACAAAAATGACCCGAACCTCTACTACAATATTGGCTCTATCTACGACGAGCTCAAACGGCCAAAGGAGGCTGAAGAATACCTGCGTCTGGCCGTCAACCTGAAACAGGACGACATCGATGGAAGGCTCAGGCTCGGACAGTCGCTGTTCAAAAAGGGAGAATTCGCAGAGGCTAAGAAATATTTGCAGGAGGTTCTAGGGAAGGAACCAGGCAACCCCGAAGCCCTCACCCTGTTGGCCCACATAGCTGAAAAGCAAGGCGACAAGAAAGCCTTGAAAGAGGTCTATGAAAGTATTCTGGCTCGTGAGCCGAAGAATACTACAATCCTCTTTAACCTCGGCGTTATGGAGGCGGAAAAAGGAGACCTGCAAAAGGCCCTCTCCTATTTTGAGAAACTGGTCGAGATTGACCCGAAAGACGTGCAGGCAAGGGAATCGCTGTTCAATATCTATCAGAGACAGAAAAGAAAGGATCTTGCCTTTAAGCAAGCAGAACAACTGGTCAAACTCAATCCGAAGAAGCTTTCTTACTATGGGTACATTTTCAACTATCTGTTGGATCAATCTAGATTTGATCAAGCGGCTCAATACATGCGCGCCGGTGTAAAGGCCAATCCAGAGAATCTGGAGCTCCGAAAAAACCTCGTCCTGGCCTATCTTAAGCTGGGAAAAAATGACTTAGCCGCAAAGGAACTGGAACAGGCGGTCACATTGAGGCCTTCAGACACAGATCTCCTGCACCAACTCGCTACCCTCAAAGAGGCTGCGGGCGATCTTGAGGGAGCTTTCGATTTATACAAGAAGATCCTCGCCATATCCCCGGACGATGAGAAGGCCGAAGAGGCCTATCTCAAGCTGAGGTTTCAGCTTTTGAACAAGCGCAAATAGACTCATTTAGCATTCCTCAGCCCCCGTTCTTTTCTCCGCAATTTGAGCGAAATAACCAATGCTTACTGAGTTCATGATTACCGTGATACTTTGGTGTCTCATATCTCGAGAAGATGCGGTTCTTCAGTGCGTCAGGCAATCCGAAAACACGAGAATAACATCTAGATGAGTTGCATCAAGCATCGCTCCGGGACCCAATCATCGGGCCGGTCCGAAAATTGCATATCTGGTTGAGGATTGAGCAAAAATATTGTATGTTAATTCATGAACTTTGCCTTGTTCAAATAACTTCTAATACAAGAGGATACCTCGGGGAATTCACATGGCGTCTTTGATTACCCTTAAAGGTATAGACCAGGCCATTTCAAATCTCAACTACCAGAACAAGAAATCATTGAAATACAGGCTTGTTACTGTCTTGCGGCAGTTTTACGAGGATGAAAGCTCAATTGAATCCTTACGGGATATAGGCGCCGATGAACTCATCAAGTTGCTCTGGGGCATTGCTGATGATCCTGCCACAACAAAGAAAAAACGGAAGAACCTGAGCAGGATCAGATACTCTGTCAACGCAGATCTAAAAACCCTTTATAGGCAAGGAAAGAACCCCGAGGGCATCATTATCGGGCCCACCAATGGCTTCACAATGTCTGATGAGGCTAAAGACAGGGTCCTGAGGTCCTTGCTGGCGGAAAAGATCAGCGGAGAGGAACCAGATGCAGGTGGTGCGGAGCTTGATTACGGACTCCTTGAGAAGACCGAGTCTGGCGTGCAGGTTATGAATGAAAAGGATATCCTCCAGGCAATTGAGGAGCTGGATGATGATTACCTCATGGCGGATATTGAAAAGGTAGACGCAGGTGAAGAATTGGGGGAACGCACGCTGGACGCAGAAGTGGAACAGATTGAAACACCTCAGGAGATTCAAGCCCCGAACACCCCTGCTGAAGCCATAGGGAACGCAGAATCAGAAGCTGAACAGCAAAGAGCGTTTGCCGAGGAAATGGGGAACGAAGAAGGCCTGGGAGAGATCAGCTTTGATTTTGAAGAAACGCAGTATCTGACGGTTCCAG
>CP070657.1:1304189-1307111 GCA_020355085.1 Deltaproteobacteria bacterium | reverse complement strand
CAACCGTTTCCGCCATCACTCCTCCTCCACCCCGAGGTAGCACTCCAGTACCTCCGGTGAGCACATGACCTCCTTGGGATCGCCGCACTGTAAAAAGCACCCCTCGGCGATGCACAACAGCCGGTGCACCCCCTCGGACATCATCCTGAGGATGTGCTCGATCCACACGATGGTGACCCCCCGGCTCCAGATCTTGTTGACCGTCTCGAGGATCTGCTCTCCTTCCTTCTCGGTGACCCCCCCGGCCACCTCATCGAGCAAAATCAGGCTCGGCTGGGTTGCCAGGGCCCTTCCGAGCTCCAGTTTCTTGCGGTTTAAAATGGACAGGCCCCCGGCAAGGGTATCCCTCATGGAACCCATATCGACCAGCTCCAGGATCTCATGGATCTGCTCCCGGGCGTGGCGCTCGCTCAGGCCTCCGCCGTGCATAGCACCGACCAAGAGGTTCTCGTACACAGTGAGCTTGTCAAAGGGACGGGGGATCTGGTAGGTCCGGCCCATGCCCAGGTGACAGCGCCGGGCCGGGGATTCATCGGTGATGTCTTTTCCCAGAAAGGTGATGGTCCCGCTGTCTGGCTTAAAGACCCCGGTGAGCAGATTAAACACCGTGGTCTTGCCGGCACCGTTGGGGCCCATAATACCTAGGATCTCCCCTTCCCTAACCTCGAAGGAGAGCGCATCAACAGCTCTTAAACGACCAAATTCCTTTGTAAGACAATCAACTGTAAGGATATCCGCCATGGTGGTGGTATGTCTTTTGACTTTATTTGCCTGAAGAAATCAGAAGACCAGTTTGACGAATATAGAGAAAACTCATCTCCCAAGAAATCAGAAGCAAAGCGCTTGGACTCGCACAAACCGATATGTCCTTGGCTGCGGGATGGCCGGAGAAGCAGGATGAAGGCGGATCGGCATTCTCAGTTTCCCCGCCCACTCGATTATCCATTACTTTTATACTCCGTAGTCTATAGTTAAGTCAAATTGTACATTAATGAATTGCGTAATTGAGTAACACTTGGCACTCGCATATAATTGGAATAGGTTATCTCTAAGCCCACTTACCTTATCAAATAGCTGTACGAAAAGTGAGGCCTGTCTTGGTGCACTCAGATGGCAAGGACGACATCACTATCCCCGCTGCCAGTATAGTCGAAAGCTCTATGCCTTCAGTGACAGACGGTATCGTTGTCCTGCCTGTGGCTTCAGGTTTGGAGAATTTACCGGCACCTATAGGGAAGGCATCCAGATTCCATTGCATGGACTGTCCCACCTATTATATCTGTTTGCCTTAGGTGTTCCCTTGTACTGTGGGAGGAGGTATCTTTCCATTGCCCTGAAGGCCGCTCAGGATACCAAGACAGGTGCATGTTTGACCGGTACCATAGCTGTTGAGATGATCGTGTGCCTGGATAAGGTGAGGACCGCGTTGGTGGAGGTGGGGAGTTCTATGGAGAATATCGTCAAGACCCTGATCCTCCTCAAAGACGTGAAAGATTATCAGGTCATGCGGAAGACCGTGTTAGAGTATCACCAGAAGTATGCTCCTCGGCTCGTTGATGAACCGCCGGCCAGTACCTTTATGCAACCTGCCGCCCTTGGTAGGTCAGAGTTCCTGGTGGAGTTAGATGTTATCGCTATCGTTTCTAAGGAATCATGAGTGCAAAGCAACGGAGCTGCCGGCTTGATTAGAGCTGGAAAACCAACAGTATGACTTGTCCGTTCTACAAACTGGGAGCATGGATGCTGGGTGAGGGGCAAGAAACAAAGGGAGCAGCTAGCTGAGGATGATTTGGGCAGGTTAAGTGCCCCTATTCGCTATAGGGCTTTTCCTCTTTGCCAGGGTTATATCGAGCGTTGCCCATCCCAACAAGATAGCTCGTGCATACAATCCCGAGTCGATCGGCAATCATTCCACCAGGAACCTGCATCAAGGTGTGAGACCAGAGCAAGGCGCTCATCAAAAGCGAGATCTTGACGTACGACGCACCATAGAGGGCCATCAAAGCGTCGAGAGCCGGTTCCTTGCACGCGTGGCGCAGGGTAATCCCGCACGCTCACGGTATAGTGGTTAACGGCTGTTCAGTCAATGGAAAAACAGTGAAAGTGGGGTGGGCTGAGAGCGAGGTATTCAGTTTACTCCTTCTTATCCAGTAATTTGAGGCTGAGCCTCAGGCAGGCCTCCTCCGCCGACTCCTCTCCTGGGGAGAGGTCGATGATTTTCTGATAAAGGCTCAAGGCTGCCTGTAGATCACCTGAGGCCTCCTTGGCTTGAGCCAGCTGTTGGAGCAAACCGATATCATCGGGTCTTCTGGCAAGGGCGTCTTCCATCTGTTTGACAGCTCGCTTGGCTTTTTTGCCAGGTGCAGGAACTTGGGCAGATCCCCTTTGCCTTGCCCGCCTTTCTGATGCTTCTTTCCCCGCATGGGTTTTCGGGTATGCTGGTTGAGCAGCCTTCTCCTTTGAATCGGCTGTACTCATGAAATCAGGCCGTTCCAATGGTGCCCGCTCATCATCAATGGTGTCTTGCGAACCTATGATTCCTCCCGGTGTCTCGCCTTCAGCCAGATCCCGGAAAGCTATCTCATCCTCTGGAACCGTCAGATACTGCGTCTCTTCGGGATCAAAAGTGATCTCTCCCAGGCCTTGTTCATCCATTGTTTCTTGATGAATTCCCTCAATTTTGTAGTCTTCGTGTTTATCCTGGGCCTTGCCTTGAACAGGCTCGCTCCGCGCATCCGCTCCTTGGGTCTTTTCCTGGACCGCCTTCTCCTTTGAATCGGCTGTACTCATGAAATCAGGCCGTTCCGATGGTGCCCGTTGATCGTCCATGGTATCTTCTGGACCTATGATTCCTCCCGGTGTCTCGCCTTCAGCCAGATCCCGGAAAGCTATCTCATCCTCTGGAACCGTCAGATACTGCGT
>CP070657.1:1296112-1304089 GCA_020355085.1 Deltaproteobacteria bacterium | reverse complement strand
GGCCGGTTGTGGGAGCTGTGGCCCTTTCACTATTGGAGGAGTATCTGCTTACCTCTTTTAAGGATTATTTCATGATCATCCTTGGATCGATAATGATCATTGTTATCCTTATCCTGCCGGAAGGAATAACTGGAAAACTACTTAGGCGGTAATGGGGAGAGAAAGGGAAGGATTTGGCGTTTATTGAAGGATGTTATGAGAAAGATGATGGGCCTTTTGGTTTTCATCCGACAGCTCAAACAAAAAGGCATCCTTTGATATCTGGCCAAAGGGTTGCTGGAAAACAGACTACATTTCAGGGGAGGAACGCCTCATTGGGTGGAGAAAAAGACTTAGGGTATCGACACACAAACTTTTTCAGAAATCAAAAAGGAGGGAGAAAATGGGAGAAATAAAGAAAGAGAGGGTGAGGATATGGGATTCGGTACCTGGGTTTGATTTCAACGAAGAGGTTGATCTGGCTCAAATAAGTTCATACTTCTTCGATGGAACCCACGCCGTGCCATTGTTGACGCCAATGTATAGCTGGTTCTGGATCAGGAACTGCGCCTATGGGTCCCAGTATGCAGCCGAAACCTTTAGCATGCCCAGGAATAAAGGATTTACGCTGAGAGATGTGGAAGGCTCGGATTATGTCGGCATGCGCATTATAAAAAATGAGGAGGAGATAAAGAAACGAACGACCAAGTTCAAGGAGGCCTTGGTCCCGTGGATTGAGGACTTTGACGGCAAGTGGGGAGCTCAGCAGGAGGAGTTACTCTCTATTTACGAAAAACTCAGAGGGTTTGATTTGGAAGAGGCTACAAGTATTGATCTCATGCACCATCTCTGGGATCTGATCAGTGCAAACCGCAGGATGTGGGAGATACATTTTCAAGGGATGACCGTCTCCTATGTGGCATTTTTGTTGCTTGAAGACATGGTGAAACCCTACGGGCTGACATCGGAGAGCCCTGAATTCCAAAACATGTTCAGGGGGTTTGACAATAAGGTATTCCAGGTGGACAAAAAGCTGTGGGAATTAGGCAGGAAGGCCACTGATAAGGGCGTGGACAGTGTTATCATGAACACCCCAATCGAGGAGGTGATAAATGAGCTCGATAAGAGTGAAGCGGGGAAAGAGTGGCTCAGAGATCTCTACGATTTCCTCGAGGTGGACGGATGGAGGATGGTGCGAATGATGGATTTAAATGAGCCCTATTGGCTTGAAGATCCGAGCACGGTGATATCGCCCATCAGGGCCTTTATTAAAAAAGGCGGTGATTATGACCTGGATGAGGTCAGAGCGAATTTGTCCAACGAAAGAGAAAAGGCGATTGCAGATCTTTTACAGAAAGTACCACAAAGTGAGAAGCCCTGGTTCGAGGCCCTCATAAATTTAGGCGGCAAGACAGGCTCTTACAGCGAGGAGCATGATCTCTATTGCGAGCTTTACATGCATGCGGTATTACGCCGCAGCTTTCTTGGCATGGGGAGACGGTTGGCCGAGGCAGGGACCATTGATAAACCTGAAGATATCTTTTTCCTTAACCCCGATGAAGTGGAAATGGTATTGATGGGGCCCGAATTTCATAAATTGCAGTACATTGCCAACAGGCGGCGGGCACGCTGGGAGTACCTGAATGAAAATTGGGCGGAAGTAAATGCGGTGACGCATCCCCCTGCATATACAAGCCGGGCAAGTATTGAAGAAGCCGTGGGGATGGATCTCCTGCCGTCAGAAGATCCGATTATTATCAAAATAGTTGTCGGAGAATTGCCAAGGGTAAGGCCTGAGTTGAAGGCTGACATCTATGGCGTATGCGGAGCCCCTGGCGTTGCCGAGGGACCGGCCCGGGTCATCATGACTTACAACGAGCTGGATCAAGTCCAGAAGGGTGACATCCTCGTCTGCCCAGGGACAAATCCGGCCTGGACACCGGTTTTTGGTCTGGTCAAGGCCGTTGTCTCCGACAGGGGGGGAACGCTGAGTCATACGGCCATCGTTGGTCGGGAGTATGGATTGCCAACCATAGTAAACTGCTTTGAAGGCACTGCAAAGATCAAGACCGGGATGAATATAAGGGTTGATGCCACTGAAGGTGCCATCTACTTTCTGGATAAATGAGTCGATCATATAGTAACGGCGAGGGGGCTCTTTGTGGCTATCGAGAGCCCCCTTCTATGAGAGATGCCTTTGAGAAAGTTATGTTGCGAGTGCTAAAGGCGCCGGGATAATTCGGCAATCGGTAGAAGATTTGCTTAAAAGGGCGAGAGGGATTTTGCCATATGAAACCCCTGGTAGAGTGTGCACCGTGCATAGTGAAATGGATCTATGAAAGGACCGCGCCTTCAGCGAGCGAGGAGCAGCGGTATTTATTGATGAGAACCATACTGGGTGTGCTGTCTCATGAGTTCAACGCATCTGGCAACGTAGGCCTCATCTGCAAGAGGACGCTTGACGCGGTGAGTGAATTTGTATTCGCCTCCAAAGCCCACTACAATGGGATCAAGGCGAAGACAAACAAGGCCGTGGAGGAGCTGCTGCCGGCATCAAGAGGATTCATCAGGAAAGGCAATAAGCCTCGAGAACGTTTCGAGAGGGCATGCTATCTGGCATCGGCTGGAAACGTGTCCCCTATTGGCGCCCCCTCCGGTGCTTTGAAATTTCCTGAGCTGAACAATATCATAACGGGCAGAGATCACCTGCCCGTTGTGATCGGTGATATCTACGGGGCGGCTAGTGATGCGGCCCATGTCCTGTTTCTTTCCGACAATGCAGGCGAAATAGGATTTGATTCCCTTTTGATAGGGGAACTCAAGGCAATGGGCTTAAGGGTGACCCTCGTGGTGAAGGAGGATCCCTTTTTTGAGGATGCCACAAAAAGGGATGCCTCTCACTTCGGTCTGGATAAGCTGGCTGATCGTATACTGACTACCAGGGGCGTCTTTCTCCCTGGTGAGAGCACGACCACCTTAGAAGACGCCTACAGGCAAAGCGACCTCGTGATCGCAAAAGGTGTTTTTAATTTTGAGGCCTTACACGGCGAGGTCTCGGGAAAACCAATAATCTATATGCTGAAGATGAAATGCGGACCGCTTTCTGAAAAGAATGACGTGGATAAAGGGAGCTTTATCGTCAGGCTGGAAAACGCCTAACGATCAGGGCCCCTGCGGCGTGCTGCGAGGAGTTTATTAAGGCATACCCAAAAAAGGGGCATCCAATGGGTCATAGAGGCTAGGAGAGGATAAGATGGGAAGGCTGGAAAACAAGGTTGCTATTGTCACAGGGGGGGCAAGGGGACTCGGAAAGGTATTCTGTCTGGCAATGGCAGAAGAGGGCGCCAAGGTCGTTATTGCGGATATCTTGGATAATGAAGCCCAGCAGACAGCTAAGGAGATTAGGGATAAGGGCGGTTCTTCCATAAGCATTAAGGTGGATGTTTCATCCGAAGAAGAGACATCCCGGATGGCCGAGAAGACCGTGAGAGAATTTGGTCGGATAGACGTTCTGGTAAACAACGCGGCCATACTTTATGGGCTGGGACGCAGGCCGTTCTCTGAGATATCCGCTGAGGAGTGGAACAGGTTGATGGCCGTTAATTTAGGAGGGGCATTCCTGTGCGCCAAGGCGGTGTTTCCCCAGATGAAGGAACAACAAAAGGGAAAAATCATCAATATGAGCTCGGAAACAGCCTTTACGGGCTCTAAAGGATTCCTCCATTATGTCACCTCAAAGGGAGGCATCCTGAGCCTAACCCGCTCTCTGGCAGCGGAATTGGGGGAATATGGCATCCGGGTTAACAGCGTAGCCCCGGGGCTTACGGACACGGAGGCGGCAAGAACAATTACCGATGATATTACAAAATACGACACCAGTCGTACCCCCCTGGGAAGGCTGGAGCAGCCCAATGATCTGGTTGGCGCGGTCATCTTTTTCGCCAGCGATGAAAGTGATTTTATCACTGGACAGGCCCTTGTCGTTGATGGTGGTCGCTATATGCACTAACACTCTCAAGGCCCTGAGAAAGTCTCAGGGGAGTGGAATGAAAGGGACAAAGGATATATTCACGCTTTGCAGGATGTGTGACCAAGGCTGCGGGCTTGAAGTGAATGTGGAAAATGGGCAGCCCGTGAGACTACTAGGATCCAAAAAACACCCTTATAACAAGGGCTGGCTCTGTGTTAAGGGGAGATCAGGTCTGGATTCTTTCCGTTCTCCATTCAGACTGCTTTCTCCATTGATCAGGAGGGAGGGGAAACTCGTTCCCGTAGAGTGGGAAGAAGCGCTGGAGTTCGCTGCAGAAAGGCTTGGTCGACTGAGAGATCAGTATGGTCCCGAGAGCGTGGCCCTTTATCGCGGAGAGGGGGTAGGGCATCAGGAGATCAAATTTTATATGAAGCGCTTTGCCAATGTGTTTGGAACCCCCAATTTCATTTCGGTGGGCTCTTTGTGCCACGCATCCAAGATGCTTGCTCAGCAGCTCACTTACGGTGCGGGGGCCGAGCCAGATGTTTCCAATACGGATCTTCTGATGATTTGGGGTGGGAACCCGCTCCTTTCCCACGAGCCTGTACTTCCCAGGGAAATAGAGAGGCTTAAGAAGAGGGACGGCAAAATCGTGGTTATTGATCCGCGAAGAACCGAAGTGGCTTCAAGGGCGGATTACTATTTGGCCGTCAAACCGGGCCGGGATGAGGTCTTGGCCTTAAACATGCTCCATGTCATGTTACGGGAAGATCTTTGGGATAAGGCCTTCACCGATAAATGGGTCCACGGATTCCACCGCTTTTCCGAAACAGTTCGACAAGATCGGTTTTCGCCGGAAAACGGGGAGGCTATGACAGGAGTCTCGTCTAAGATGGTCTGTCAAGTAGTTCGCTCCTATGCCACGTCCAAACCAGCCTGTATTCATCTGGGCAATGGCCTTGAACATCATACTCACGGTGTGAACACCATGCGTTTCCTTGCTATCATGAAGGCCATAACAGGTAACCTGGATGTCCGAGGGGGAGATATCATCACGCCCGGGCCCAACCTCCGAGACATGTCCATGCCCTTACCCCAGCCTTCCATGCCGCCTGTGGGTTCTGAAAAATTTCCCGTGTTCTGTCAAACGCGCCAGGAAGGGCACGCACTTGCCGTCCCGGAGGCAATACTGGAAGGGTATCCCTATCCTATTAGGGGGATGATTATCGGGGGAGGAAACCCCTCCTTGGAATGGCCCGATAGCAGCCGGGTACGAGAGGCGCTCAATAAGCTCGAATTCCTCCTGGTCATAGATGTGGTTCGGTCCCCTGACTGCGCATATGCCGATGTGGTTCTTCCGGCATGTACATTTCTGGAACGGGATGAGCATCGGGTATATGCCGATCATAGCTTACATCATATCGCTTTGAGAACAAAGGTGGTGGAGCCAAGAGGAGGTCTTCCAGACCAGATGATTTGGGCAAAATTGGCGAACCATATGGGATTTGAGCAGTATTTCCCGTGGCAGACCTGCCAGGAAGGCATTGACTATTTATTGAGCGAGGCAGGCGTATCATACGAAACTCTGATTTCTCAGGGCGGAATCTATGAGTATGGAAAAAGAAAATATAAGAAATATGAACAGAAGGGATTCCGTACCCCTACCGGCAAGGTTGAGATCGATTCCGAGCGACTAAGAAATTTTGGATATGACCCTTTTCCTATCAGAGAGGATGTCCTGCAACCGGTTCAAAAATCCGGCGAATTTCCCCTGTTCCTTACCACCGGGGCAAATCTTCTTTGTTACTTGCATTGGCAGTACCGGGATATATTAAGGCTTAGAAAGATGTCTCCCGAGCCTTTGTTTGAGAATCATACAGAAACCGCCTCTCACCATGGTATATCTCAAGGGGAAGTGGCCGAGGTGCAAACCCCTCATGGGGAGATTCAACTTAAGGCCCATATTACACCAAGAATACGTTATGATACGATAAACATGCCCCAGGGATGGGAAGAGGCCAATGCCAATGAGTTGACTGGGACAGAAGATGCCGATCCCGTTTCAGGGTTTCCAAACCTGAAATCCCTTAGGTGCCGTATTCGGAAGATCTGAGTGGGATTCCCCAAAACGCCCGCATCCAGTTCGGCTAGAGCCCGATTTGCCCCCTTGCGGCCGCATTAATCATATCCAGAATCTCCTGCTTACCCTCTGGGAGCCGTACCCTCACCGCAATACACACAACGCTTCCCATAAATAGCGACTTGCTTCTTGTGCAGGCATAAAAAAACCTACTCAGGTGCAAGTAGATTCACCTGGTAGGTATCACCATAGAGAAAGGTACGCACGTGGCTTCAATGAATTAATTGATGTTCTGCAGGCACAAGTACATTCTTTATATGGAATGGGCGACACGCTATCACAGTGCACATTGGTTGTCAAGGCTAAACTGGCTGGCATATGGCAAGGAGTGCTTGCTTGACTTGCGGCAAGATCCGTGTAAAATTCGAACACAAAAACCTTTTGCAGGAGGAGAACCATGGACTACTGGAAGAACTATCTGGGTATCTACTTGAAGGAAGAAGACGTGGAGATGGCAAAGATGTTCCGTAGCTTTGTTGAAAAAGAAATCATGCCGGTACGCCACCAGATTGACGATGACAAGGACCATGCTCTGATCAAGAAAATCTTGCAGGGGTTGACCAACGTGGGCCACCAGAAGGCGGCGTTCCCGCCGGAGTACGGCGGCGGGGGAGTCTCATCGATAGTTTCTGCTGCCGTGATGCATGAGGAGCTCTCCCGCGGGGACAGCGGCATTTGCACTGCGGCCAATGTCACAACGTGGGCATGGATGGCAGCTTTCGTAGCCGGCAATAAGGCGGTGTTGGATGCCTTTGCTCCCATGTTCTGTGGCGACGAGCTGAAGCTGGGTTGTTTCGCCATGACCGAGCCCGGTGGGTCCCACGGGGGTGGCGGCTGCGACATTGAAAACCCATCGCTACACGGGAAAAAGATCAGGACCATTGCCAAACTCGATGGGGACGAGTGGGGCATCAACGGGCAGAAGATGTGGACATCCAACAGTAGTGTGGCAGATCTCTATTGTGTCCTCTGCACCACCGATCCCGAGGAGGGGGATGAGGGCATTGCCTTGATCTACGTCCCGGCGGATGCCAAGGGCCTCTCCTTCGGCAAGTGGGAACAGAAAGCAGGCATGGAAGCCGACGTAAATGCCGCCATGTATCTTGATAATGTGAGGGTTCCCAAGGAATACCGGGCGGCTGGTCCGGGCAAGGATGCGGAGCTGCTCCACTTCAATGTGATTCTGGCAAGGGTGCTCACCGGGGCCTCAGGGTTGGGAAATGCCCAGGCGGCCTTTGAGACGGTGTTGAAGTATACCGGGGAGAGGATTGTGGCGGACAAGCCCATCAGAGACCATTCCATTGCCGCAGGCATGTTAGCGGATATGGCCATCGGGATAGAGACCGCGAGAACCTATTACCTGATGGCGGCCCACATGTTGGATAACCCCGAGACATACGGTCCCCCCACATCGAATTTCATGCTTTCCAGAACCAGCATCGCAAAGGTCTATGCAGCGGAGGTAGCGGTGATGGTGACCAATAAGGCCATGGAGCTTATGGGCTCATACGGCTACGTCAGGGACTACAACATAGAGAAGTACTGGCGTGATTGTAAGATCGTACAGCTTTGGGAGGGCGGAGCACAGTTGGGCCGATTCGATGTCTGTCGCGGCTATTACGATTGTAATCTTTAATCAATAGAGATTAAGGTGGCGTAAGATGGGCAAATTCGAAGAAAGCTATTTCGTGACGGAGCCGCTTCGGGAAGTGAGTGTTCCTGGTATCGATCTGGTAAAAGGGAGAACATATCCCACGTTGACCTATATGGGCAGGAACCTGGTGCCGGCTGCCAACGATTATTTGGAATTCGGATGGATCTGGGAGATGCCCGATCCCAACCCGCATATCTTCGAGCATGTTCATCGTGACAACGATGAAATCGTCCT
>CP070657.1:1289573-1296012 GCA_020355085.1 Deltaproteobacteria bacterium | reverse complement strand
GTCCCCGCTTCATGCAAATCCCAAGCCTCACACCAACCCTTACCGGAAAGCCAACCTTCGGTGGCCCATAAGAAAGGTCTTCAAGGCCTACGCCTGTCGACCGATACGGTGTGTGTTAATCATCTCGTAATACCCATCCCGAACCTGTATATACTGCCACAGAAACGTCCCTGGCCAGGGATCCGGAGGCATTGAAATAGATGGGACCTGCCAGACCCGGTCTGGCACGGGCATGGGAGTCGATGCCCAGCAAGGCGCTTCGGATTGAAGGAGCGTCTGCCCCCGCCCGTCCTATGGCCCACAGCAAAAGGTCGACCGCATCGTAGGTCTGCACGGCTACCCAGTCCATGGTATGTTTGAATTGCCTTTCGTACCTCCTCTTTACTGCCATTCCTCGCTTGAAATCGAAACTCCAGGCGCAGGGATGGGCAGCCAGAATCCCTCGGTTGCTGGTTCCCGAAAGCTGCAAGAATTCTTCTGATACAAGCCTATATGTCCCAAAGACCAAGGGCCTATCAATCCCCTGGGGCAGTTCTCTGACGATCGCAGCTGCCAGTTCAGGTCGTGCCGCCAAAAAGACAGCCCTTGCTTTCATGGTGAGTACCCTTTTCGTCGCTTCCGAAACAGATGCAAGGGAATTGCCAGTTATGCCGATGCTCTCAGCTGAAAAATCTCTATCCTCGCCCTTCTGGATGAACGAATCTCTCAGAAGATTTCCAAGGGGAGTATTCTCATGGAGGACGACAACCTTTTGCACATCCGTATTTCGATGTATATAATCAGCAAGAGACATCGCCTGCCTCCCCTCGGAGAGGATTGTCCTGAAGGTAAAGGGTGCTGTGATGTGCTCCAAATTCTCTCCGGTAGCTATGGGCGAGATGTGGATGAGTTGGGACGCATTATACACAGGGAGTGCAGCAAGGGTGCAGGTCGTAGTCAGGTGTCCAATCACGGCGACCACTGATTGATTGTCCGCCACGGTCCGAGTCAATTGGAGGGCCTTGGCGGCATTTCCTTTGTCGTCCAATGCCAGCAGTTTCACCGCTATTGCGTTGCGGAGACCTCGATCCTCCTCTTCATCAAGCCTCATTCGGCCTGCCCTTAGCATTGACCAGCCGAATTCGGACAAGGGCCCTGAGAGGGGAGCGACGAGAGCGATATAGGCCTTGATCGTGTCTTGTTCGTGTGCATACGTGGTGTATGAGGTGCACAAAACGAGGATACACGAAACGAAAACCGTACGTGCAGTACTGATTTTCAACCTCACCTCAGCCTAGCCCCCACACGAGACCCGTTACGGATTTCGACTCACTGTTTATAGCCCCAAATCTAAACCGGAATTGGAGCAACTCACGGTGTAGAGTGGTTATTTTACGCGGGTCTTTGCCCAATTGATTCTTCTCCTTCACCTCTCTTTTAAGAGAATCTTCACTGTGATTAGGTTCAGGCTGAACTGCTCTCTGAATTGGTTAATGAGATATCGCTTAAATGCGGGGCGAACGGCATCTGGTCGATTTACGAATATGGCAAAGGTAGGGGGATGGACCGAGACCTGGGTAGCATAAAAGAGCTTGAGCCTCTTGCCGCTCACAAGTGGTGGAGGATTCTTTGCAACAATGTGCTCTAAGGCCCTATTGATAGTGGGTGTTGGCACATGCGTGTTGTACTGTTCCCAAACGGCATCGATCAGGGTGAACAATTTGTTGATCCTCTCTCCGGTGAGGGCGGAAATGCGTATGGTAGGTACAAAAGAGATGAATCCCAACTGGCGGTCGATAGAATCTTCCAAGGACTTTCGCAACAAGGGGTTACCCTTCACCAAGTCCCATTTATTAAAGGCCTTCACCAGACCGCAACCCTGCTCAAACGCATACCCGCAGATTCGCATATCTTGCTCATATACCCCTGCTGATGCGTCAAAAAGAATGACGGAAATATGGCAACGATTCATTGCCTTTAATGCCTTTATTATGGAGAACTTCTCGACCCTTTCCTTGACCCGTGCCTTTCTCCTAATGCCAGCCGTATCGATAAATTGATAAGGTCTCCCCTCCCTTTTAAAGAGAATATCAACAGAGTCTCTGGTTGTGCCCGGCATTTCACTCACCACCAATCTGTCCGACCCGATAATCCTGTTGATCAGGGATGATTTTCCAACATTGGGGCGTCCAATCACTGCTATTTTTATGCGGCCTTCCTCCTCCGGACGATCCATACCGGCGGGCAGGTCCAGCAAGAGTTGCTCCATGAAAGAGTCGATTCCATAGCCATGAGCCGAAGAAACGGGGAAGACCGTGTCTATACCGAGGGCATAAAATTCAAGGCTCAGTGGCTCCTGTTTCGGACCATCTATCTTGTTTACCGCATAGAGCACCTTTTTACCGGATCGCCTCATCAGCGCAACTAGGTCTTGGTCCCCAGAAACCGGTCCGGTTTTTCCGTCAAACAGGAGGATCACTATGTCTGCCTCTTCCAGGGCAATGTGAACCTGCTTTCTTATCACATCGGTAAGCGTATCAGCAGGAGCGGTTTCAAAACCGCCTGTGTCAACGAGGACAAAGTTTCTGTCGTTCCACACTACGGTTGCGTAAAGGCGATCCCTGGTTACACCTGGAATGTCATCTACTAAGGCGTTTCTCTTTTTTGTGAGGCGATTGAAGAGAGTAGATTTTCCTACATTCGGGCGACCAACTATGGTGACAATGGGGAGCATGGTAGAGGTGCGTGCAAAAATGGTGAAAGGTTCACATTGCTCAAGCGTGCCTGCTCTGTGCCGCCCTCTTTTTAGGGGAAACCCCAGGAAGGACGATATAAAAGGTATTTCCGTTCTTTTCCGGAGTGCACCCCGCATAACCTCCATGGAGCTGGACGATATTATTGACGAAATGAAGGCCGTGGCCCGATCCGCTTTTGTCTTGGTGATCGGCGATTTTGTAGCCGTCTTCGAATATGAGGACGGCATCCTTCGGCGAGATAGGTCTGCCGGTATTGAACAGGCTCACTTTGATTGCATCCCGGGGTTCCGGTGAATCCATGGCCACTGCCTCTGCATGGTAGGATACGTACCGTCGGCGGTTACCATGATCATCGATGACTGGCTCAGAGTACTTGAGGGCGTTTGAGAGCAGGTTTGCGAATACCTGCGCTGTAAGGCCCAGATCAACGAATATGGTCAGATCTTCTTCCGATGGCACGCTTGGGGGCTCGAGGATTTCGATGTTTCGAGAGGCTAATCTCTGCCTATAGTGTTCCAGTTCAGGTATGAACACCTCCCTTAGCAGGTTGTAGTGCCTTCTCTTGAGCACGTAGCTTCCGGCCTTGAAATGATCGCTTCGAAACAGCGTTTCGATAAAGAGACTCAAATGGTTGAAATGGGTTTCGAAATCCCTCATCTTCTCAGCCATATCTTCGCTAATACTGCGGAGTTCATCAAGGGGCCGCGCAAGGGCTTCTGCTGACGCTCTATCCGCTGGTTGGTTCCGGGAGACGAGGGAGCGCAAGTCTTCCAATAACGAGAAGTTTCTTTTTAGATCTTTGTTCATATTGATCAGGAAGGCCTTGTAGTAGAGATTGGGTACAATAACGTTGTGTTCGATATCGGATACGATCTGATTGATGAATTGAATGTGCTCGATATTCTGCTCCACTACGAGTTTATTATGCATATTGTAACCGACCCTGTTGGCATATTTCTGAAAGAAGAGCGATTTATGGTTACTCATCCTCTTGACGGGATATATTTCGAGCATGCCGAGGATTTGATCATCCAGGAAGAGCGGAACCTTGTCGGCTAGGGCCTTTTTCCCGATTATGGGAAACACAGAGGAGTAACCTGCCCTATAGGGGCTTTGGTGAATCACGATATCCGCTCTGGCCGGAATGGGGGGGTCCAGCAGGCCCTCAGTGGTGCAGCACTGTAACATGAGCGCTTCATCCGCTGGTCTGATCGTGTAAATGCAACTATCATAACCGAAAAAGAACTTTATCACAGCAACCGCTGTTCTATACAAGTTGCTGGTGGTGGCAAATTCTTGGACCAAGTCAAAGAAGGCAAAAATGGCCATGGTTTCTTTTGCCTTGAATTGGTATGTAGTATAGTCCTTTTCCTTTTTCTTCAGAACCTTGAAGACCTGATCCAGATCGTGACTCAAGGGCTTCTCCTCTGGCTTTTCTGTAGAAAGCCTTTCCAGCGTCTTTGAGCTATTCTGTCAAATCATACGGGCCTCGCAGAGCGGCTTGGAGTAGTCATACTCCAGAAAGGTCGGGAGTCATAATAGCAGATTGCAGGGACATTTGAAAGGCAAACTTTGGGTCTCGCCAAGGCGACATCCAAGCCCAGGATCAAAAAGAGAGGTCAGGGGTGCACGCTTCTCTGAGTAGCGGCTCATGGTGCTCCATGAGTTCGAGCCCGATGCGGTTCTGGGTTGATACGATGGTATCGAGGATTTCCTCGTTGATAAGCGGGTTGATGAGTACGGCCCGCAAAACAACTATCCTCTGGGGCCTGTAGCGGGTAGACTCAAGGGTAGTTCTCGACACAAACGTGGTGTCATCCTGCCGTATTGACTTCTGTAATTGTATGTTGAGGGCATTCAGGATCTTATTGATTTCCCTCATTCTGTTGGTAAGATGCTTGATTTCGGCTCCTTTGCGGAGGGTTTTCTTCTGCAACTCCCACTCATGGAATTTCTCGGACAAAAACGGCGGAAGGAAGCGATAGTTAATGATGAACAGCTCGGGATGATTTAAGATCTCGAAATTCTCGGATTTCTCGAGTATCCTCTTAAATGTTTGGGTTGCCTCAGTTGCTTGCCTAAAGAGTAACCGGTACCCGTCCCTGCCCATGATCTTGAGCGAGGCCCACGGCTTGAGGCACGCAAAGGGTCTGGATCCCTCAACGGTGAACCTGCCCGTGTCCACGCTGTCCGGCCTGTTGATATACTGTGATACCTGCTTGATGAGACCTAAATCCTTTTCATTCCTGAAAACGACTATGCCCATAGCCATTGGGCAGTAAAGGAGCTTATGCACATCCACAGACACGGAATCGGCCCGTTCGATTCCGCGAAACATTGAGCGGTATTCATCCACAATTAAGGCCGCTCCTCCCCATGCAGCATCCACATGAAGGTACGCATCTTCTTGCCGCGCAATGGTGCCAAGCTCCCAGAGGTTGTCTATATTCCCCGTCTCAGTCGTGCCGGCAATACCGACTATGGCCATGATCTTTGTCTTGCGGCGATTTTTCTGATCATCTTTTTTTATACCCCTGATCTTTCGTTTCAAAGCATCGATATCAATCCGGTTGCGCGTATCTACGGGCACATTTATGACATTTTCCTCTCCAAGCCCGAGAATGTGAGCCGCCTTTTTTATGGAATAGTGACCCCGTTGAGAAACGAACACCACCAGCCTCGAGTAACTATGATGACGCAATGCCCGCTCGACTCCAGCCTTACGAATACCGGGAAAGTCCCGGTCGGCAGGGAGAGCTTTTTCCCTGGCGATGAGAAGGGCGGTGAGGTTGCTCAGGGTACCGTCGGATGTAACATTGCCGAGGGCAACGCGGTGGTTCTGAATGTTTTTTAGGTAGAAGCCGTCGCTTCTTTGAAAGACAATTCTATGAATCCAGGCCAGAAGTTCTCTTTCCACAAAACTGGAGGCCTTTGCGGTTTCGATCTTGACCTGGTTTTGGTTTAACGAGGCGATGATTGTTTCAAGAAGTATCATGTAGTAGGGTATGGCGCTGGTCATGTGCCCAATATAGTAAGGGCTCCCCACCACAACAGAATGCACGGTAACCTTATCCCTGATCTCTTGCAGGACGTCCCTGATGAGAAAGGGGCCTTCCGGCATTGATGTCTGATTAAATACCTGTGCCAATTCGGGCAGCGTTATCTTCTTATGAAGCCCTTCCTTTCCCTTGGAAAAATCATAAATCATCTCCAAGACGGCAAGGCCGAACTCCATGAATTTGTCGGCAGAGTCGGGGAGTATAAAAAGTTTCCGAAGATACTCCAGGCTCGATTCAGCTTTTTTCAATGCTTGTTCCTCCTCGCATCAGGATCTCCTTACCGTATTTCTCCAGGCAAGAAAGAAGGCCATGATATCAATCCCTAGGGACCTCGAGCATTCTCTTAACTGCTCCATAGGCTTTAACTCTGATGTCTTCCTCGACCTCGATGACCGGAGAGAGGGTCTTAAGGGTGCGCATTATATCATCAAGCTCGATCTTCTTCATGTCGATACAGACCATTCAATCATCGGCAGGGATAAAGGTCTTATGGGGGTTCTGTTTTCGCAGGGTGTGGATAATCCCAGTTTCCGTGCCGATTATAAACTCACTGCTCTGCGCATCTTTCGCAAAGTCCAGCATTCCGGAGGTGCTTTTCACCTCATCGGCCAGGTCAAGAACCTCGAGACGGCATTCAGGATGTGC
>CP070657.1:1286335-1289473 GCA_020355085.1 Deltaproteobacteria bacterium | reverse complement strand
TACATTCAAGAAACGTGAAGCATTATGGCATCTCTCACCATTACAGATGTAAACAAATCATTCGGTTCTGTAGCGGTTCTAAAGGGGATTAACCTAAGTGTAGAATCCGGGGAGCTGCTGGTGCTGGTCGGTCCGTCGGGCTGCGGAAAATCAACCTTATTAAACTTGATCGCCGGTTTGGAGAGCATTACTAGCGGTGAAATCAAGATCGGCGATCGTGTCGTAAACAACATCAGGCCCAAAGACCGTGACATTGCAATGGTTTTTCAATCCTACGCGCTCTATCCAAACATGAATGTTAGGAAAAACCTTGCATTTGGCCTTGAAACCCGAAGAGTTCCCGCGGCACAGATCGAAAAGACGATTCAGAGGGTCGCTCACACGTTGCAGATATCCGAATTACTGGATCGAAAGCCTTCGCAGCTCTCGGGCGGGCAGCGGCAACGGGTGGCCATGGGGCGGGCCCTTGCCAGGGATCCGGTTGTGTTTCTGTTTGACGAACCGCTCAGCAACTTGGATGCCAAACTGAGGGTGGAAATGCGCACGGAGATCAAATTGCTCCATCAGCGGATCAAGACGACCATCGTGTATGTCACCCATGATCAAATCGAGGCCATGACCCTGGCTGATCGCATAGCCATCATGAAAGACGGCATTATCCAACAATTTGGTACCCCGCATGAAATCTATGAGAACCCAGCCAACCTTTTTGTTGCCGGGTTTATCGGCTCTCCGTCAATGAACTTTATTCCGTGCCGTATAGCCAAGCAAGGTCAAGAAAAGGGGGTTTTTCTTGAAACGGGAAACGAAAGATCTTTTTTTCTGCCTATCGAGCAGTCAAGCGTAAAACTGGATGCATGGATTGATCGCGATGTTATTCTCGGAATCCGTCCGGAAAAGATTTCACATGGATTTGCGGGTCAGCGAGAGAATCCCTACATACATGAAATAGAGAGTATTGTTAAGGTCCTCGAACCCACCGGCCCTGATACCCTCGTGTTTGTAGATATCAATGGTAAAGAAGTGACATGCCGTGCAGACCCCAATGCTGTTAAGCCTCCAGGGGAGCCCATGAAGTTGATGATCGACGTATCACAAGCAGTTCTTTTTGATCCTGAAACCGAAGAGCGGGTTGGAACGTAAGCGGGCTCCGTCTTCCCAATTGGCACGTCAGATGTAAGAGAAGCATCTGTCGCACCCAAGGGGTGCAGCTTACCCACAGTATGTTGGCCGAAAAACGGAACCGATCATCTTATAATAAACAGCAGTATAGTTGGAAACCTTTACTGAACCGAAGGAATTGGTAGAAAACCCAGATTATCAAGAGCAAAGGCAGAAGGGCCTAGCCGGGCTCAGCGATGATATGATCGATGCACCCATCGTCGATATCATAAACGCTTTTAACAAGTTGCCCTATTGTTTCACCATGCAGAGCTGCTATGGACATTTTATCTACAACAATCAAAAGGATCCTTATAACCTTGAGCCCTTGCTGGTTACAGATACTGTTGCCAGAGTGGAGTACAGGATCGCCTACCTTTGCCTTTGTATTCAAAACAGTCCTTTGGGGAGAGGGTTGCTTGAGGCCTTGAATGAAATCACGGCCATCGATCCGAAAAACATCCAGCTCTGTTGTGCGCAGTGGTTTTGGGAAAGGCAGGTCAATTCTTATGCATTACAGGTTGAGCCGGACAGGTTTAAGCATAAAGACACAGCTATGCTCGACTACAGGGAAGCATTGCATATAGAAAAGATACGAAATGAATTCTTTGTTCAGCTACGGGAATTGCTTCAAAAAGAGCTAAAGAAGTAGGGGCGGCTCTCTTTGAGCCCAAAACCACAAGAGGTGGCTGGGTTACAGGCATATTTGAATGGGAGTGTCAGCACCAACATACAGATTAAATCAAAAGCTGTATCCGAAGGTTACTCCGGCAAATTTACCCTCTGTATCGAAAAAAGCTATGTTGGAGTTGGTTGTAGCGTAACCAAGAAAGCCCCGCACGAAGTAACCCTTGAGATCAAAGGGGCTGAAATATGTTGCCATCAAAACTGCACCCCAAGAAACATCATCCCTTTTGCTTTCGAAGAGAGGATGGGTTCCTTCATAGTCTCGCACTCCGTAAAACAACCGAGGCATGAGCATATAGCGCCTCTTCGCATAGATCAGCATGAGCGAGGCAGAGTACCCGTCATACGAATTGCTTTCACCATCCAGGTTACCTCGCCTGAAACTCAGCCCCGGCTTCAAGCGCACTGATTGTCTAAGTTTAAAGGCGTAGCTGACGGACGCCGCATAGGTGGTGCCATCCCGCCTGAGAGCGTCAAAGAGCTCCCCTATCTCATCATCTTGTAGGTCGATTGTTTGAGCGCTCAGATCAACCTCCAGGCCGGTATTGAGGATCTCTTTCCACGCTAGTTTGATCCCAAACTTCGTCACATCGGTATCCTGGCGATCGACGCCCGTCTGGTAGGGGTTTTTCCATTCCTCATCAAAGGGGAAGAAAGAGACGGAAAGATCTAGCACGCCGCGGTCGTTACTTAATTGGTATTCCGTGCCCAGGGCAATGCCGCTGCTTTCCAGCTCAAGGATTGGTGTCTTGAGGTACAGGAAATTCCCTTTACCGTACCTCAGATTGAGGTCAAACAGGACAATCGGTAATAGCCGCGAATGACTCTGCGGTTCCGACATGAGGTTCTCTATCCGGTTGTTTGAGCTCCAGGTGTTTAGATTGTTTGCCTGCTCAATAGATAAGATGCCGAGTTCGATACTGTTTTGCTTTCTTTCGGCTGCATGGGCGAGGCAAGGGAGCAATATGAGAAGTACTATCAGTTTTCTGAGCAAGGGATGTCCTTTGTCCGGGTTCTAGAGGTTGAGGCCCAGGGAGGCCTGCCAGAAGTTCAGGCGGAAACCGAAACTCACTTAGCAACGGATAGCATTATTTGCATTAGATGTAAGGGAAGACGGTATGAGTTGGTCATGAAGTCTTCTCCTCTGTTCCAAGGCTCTCCCGCTGTTAAGCGGGATCTTTTCTACGATGTATCGACGTCCCGCTTCGGAGAAGCGGGGCTCCGCATTCCCCTCCACGAGCTCGGGGCTGCGGGTTCCCCCATTGATACGCCGTGAAAAGGACAGCGGCC
>CP070657.1:1283009-1286235 GCA_020355085.1 Deltaproteobacteria bacterium | reverse complement strand
GTAAGGGATGAAATGCTTCCAATCAGCTTCTCCGCAATCGGCAAGAGTAGCTCCATATTGAATGCCCCCGCAGGTGCTCCAGAGCTCGGCACTTGCGGAGAAGCCGATTTCTGACCTTCTTCCGGGTATGAGATTAGACTGTGTGCCCTAAGCATTTCAGTAAGGGGCCCTGCTCTCTCGTGTTGGTCTGTTGATTTATTTAGCAAGTCTTCCTGTCGATCATATTCAGCGGTTTGCTGCCCTCTTTCTTGCTCACCGCTGAACAGGGGTCTAGGAACATGTTCACCCCGTTCTCTTTTACCGTCGAGCAATCTGACAGGCGCCTCCATCACCTGGAAGCACCGGCTCCAGAAGCCCTCCATATCGTCCGCTTCTCGACGTTTCGTGCCCGCTGTCATCAGAGAATCTCCTATTTGGCGGATGCACCTGGAGGCACTAGAGTCAGGGTATAGTGAGAGAAAAGGCCTCTGCTGTCTAACAGCTTCCATAACTTTTGGGTCTTGATAGATTGCTCCAAGGGCTGAAACATCCATGTTCAGGTGTTTGACCGCCGCAATCTTGAACTTCCTGTACACCATTGCGGCAACATCTGAATCCTTGCATTGATTGATAATGACCTTTGGCTCCCCTGTGAATCCGTTCAAAGCCAGTACTTTCAGCAGGGCAAAGGAATCGGTTAAGGAGGTGGGCTCTGGGGTGATGACGAGTACTACTATTGAGGAAGCAAGGCAAAAGGAAATAACATTTCTTGAAATGCCAGCGGAGGTATCAAAAAGCAATAAATCGTATCGATCCATTTCTGAAAGGGATTCGATAAGGGCTTCCCTGCGATCAGGTGCAAGGTTAGCCATCTCTTCCAGGCCCGAGCTTCCGGGCAGGATATCGATTCTATTGTGAACCTTCATGATGATGTCTTTCAGGTCTCGGCCGTCGAGGATGACATCAGAGAGATCGTACTCAGGGTGGAGTCCCAATAGAATATTTACATTCCCCAACCCCAAGTCCGCATCAAAAAGGCAGACCCGGTGCCCATAGGTAGCCAAATGAAGGGCCAAATTGAGCGCAATATTCGTTTTGCCCACGCCCCCTTTCCCGCTTGCAATGGTAATCGATCTATTCATGAATTCCGAGAACTCCAATGCCTCTGAGGGCACATCTGTCAATCCTCAAGGCTCAGCGATGCCACCCTCCCACGTGCACCGAACTAGAAACGAATCGGCTGCCTCCTTTTTCCGATTTCACAGCTGTGCCGCCATCATCCTTTGTTAACTGGTGAGTCGGGGAAGCTACTTGTAAGATCATAAGATCCACGCGTTCTGGATACCGGCTTTTCCGATCCCGAGGATTCACCCACACTAAGAGCAAAGGCTGTACCAAGCTTTTGGTAAAGCTCATTATCTAATCAATTCAAGCAATTATAGAAGCTGAAACGAAAAAACAGATAGGGACAAGGGCCGGAAATGTACTATTTTTCCTAGGAAACGACGGGGTGATGAGGAAAATATTTCCTCGATGAGCGGGAATGTATTCTGGTAAGACCGGAACTTGCACATGCTCAATATCGAAATTGAGAGTGGGCAGCATAAATACATGCCCAATAATTGCTGCTGTCCGGAGAGAATTTGTCTTCGAAGAGGTTAGTTAACGACAATGTATGCTTTCAATTGCCTAACGTGGAGATCAGCAGCGTTCTTTACCGCGCCTGCTGGATTGAGTGGCGAAGCAAAGAAATGTGACAAGCATAGGCTGAAGAGCCAAGGAATGCTCAAAAGAGGGCAATGATTGACTTGATCGCTTGATTAATAGGTCGAGGCTCACCGGACTGAGCCGGGGGTAATCTCGGTGCCGGTCATGTGCTCAACCCAGTGTACCATATTACTAATGCTGCTGCCTTCCGCCTCATAGCGTTGGGCTGCCTTCCAGAGCTGTTGACCGAGGCCACAGAGCGGGAGCGGGAGCCCGAGGGTGCTCGCCAGTTCCATCGCGATACCGATGTCTTTCACCATCAGGTCGAGCTTGAACGCGTCATCGAATTTTCTACTCGTGATGCGCTGCCTGATGTGGGTCTGACTGATCCACGACATGCCCGTGGAGACATTCAGCACGTCAGTCATGACATCCGGGTCCAGACCGAATTTTTTTCCAATGGTAAGACCCTCTGCAGTCGCCATAAAGGTAATTGAAGTAATAAGATTGTTAATGCATTTCATTGCATGCCCTGCTCCCAGAGGGCCAAGAAGGAAAACCTGCTTACCCATGATCTGGAGTAAGGGCAGTACGCGGGATATCGGTCCTTTTTCGCCACCTACCATGAAAACAAGTTCCGCTGCTCGTGCACCGGGCTCGGCACCGGAGACAGGCGCATCCACCATGTCCACGCCCTTCTCGGCCAGTGCCTTTGCTGTCTCGACTGTCAGCCAAGGTTCGGACGAAGAGGTGTCGAGAAGCAGTGCACCAGCCCTAAAGCCATCAATCATGCCAGAGTCTCCCAGTGCAACTTGGCGAACGGACTCGCCTGAGGGCAACATAGTAATTACGATATCGGATACCTCCGCAACCGCCTTCGGTGTCTCTGCCACCAAAACGCCCTCGTTCGTTGCGGCCACCTTGTCAGCAAGAGCGCGTTTCAAGTCGTGCAGTGTGAGCGAGTAGCCGGCTTTTGCCAGGTGCCCGGCCATGGGCGCTCCCATAACACCAATACCAATAAATCCTATGTGTGGTTTGCTCATCGTGCGGCTCCTTTCATAACGTTTGGCGACAGGGCCCAAAAATGCCAGCGCATCGTAGACGCCATCCAGATCCTCCCGGGAATTTTTGGACCATGCTGCTCGTAACTTTCACTAGCGAGAAAATCCGGGTCAGGTCTTCTTTTTCACTCCTATCATTTATTTTGTCAAGAACGAAGATCTGAAACTCATGCTTCTTCCGGCCCGCTAAAAGAAAATCTATCCCACTCAGAGGATCCTTTTTCTGATGCGCACGGATAACGGGGTCACCTCAACCAGCTCATCTTCCTTGATAAACTCGATGGCCTGGTCAAGGCTCAGGATCTTGGGCGGAATGAGCTGCAAGGCCTCGTCCGCCCCTGCCGCCCTCATGTTGGTGAGTTTCTTCTCCTTTGTCACGTTGACGTAAATATCGTTCTCTCTCGAATTCTCACCAACCACCATCCCCTTGTAACCCGGTGTGTTCTCCTTTACAAAGATCGTGCCTCGGGGCTGGAGAT
>CP070657.1:1261823-1282909 GCA_020355085.1 Deltaproteobacteria bacterium | reverse complement strand
TAACGTTGAGCGCGACCACCTTGCACCCTGACAGTTGGATAGGAAAATCTCGGATGTGCCCCTTAGCTAACTCCTCTTTCAAATCTGAGAATATAAGAATGTGTTTTCTTCCCGCTCCCGTTTCATTCAAGTATTCTACTGCCTGCAAGACGCCTCCCGTAATATCGGTATAAGCGCTGCCCTTTACCTTGGCAACAAAGTCATCCACCTTTTGTTTAAAGAGGCGCTTCTGTTGGTTTGTCACCGAGGGCCTCCTGTCAAAGGTCATCTTGGCAATGATGTCCTTTTCGCTAAAACTGCCACTGTCAATCCGAGCCACCGCAAGGGAGTCACCCGATTGCAGGGTTCCTAGGAGGTAATTGATAATAGCCTGTGCCCGCTTTATCTCATTGCGGTAAGTGCCTGAGCTATCCAAGAGCATATAGACTCCCTGTGAATGGGTGGTCGTATCAGGGCATCCGCTCACAAGCAATGAGATGAACATAAGGCTCAGGGCTAGCAACCGTTTCATCACGACACCTCCTCATTAACTATGGCTTCGGCAACATCACCCACATGGGGTTTATTTCGGATCAAGTTCTCTATCCACAACGGCGGAAAGATCACTACGTCGTAAACATTAATCAAAAATTCCCCCAGATACTTGACTATGTTCCCCAAAAGCCTTAGGGCAAATGAAATCAGCCGCAGCAATCCTGCCAATCCCGAACCAAATACGCTACGCGAGGAATGCACAAAGGACTCCAGAGGAATGGCTACGAAGGTTAGTGCAAAAGGCAGAATAAAACCCATCACCATCTGTCCGACCGTGGGAATCCAGCTATTTACTGGTTGTGCTTCCGTTACCGTTGCAAGAGTTTGTCTCAGGGCTTGCATGTCAGCAGCAATGCGGTCCCTCATAAAGGCCAAGGCCGATTCAACCCCCGCTAAGATCAACAGGATGGTAAACGTGACATAGATCATGCGGGTACGCATCTTGTCATCCATGTGCCCAATAACCGGAAATAGGTGAGTGATGCGAAGCGATTCCATGAGATAGAGTCCCATCGCCACCTCAACGAGGATGATCACCAATGCGGCAATGTTAGAGGTCTTAAAATTGCCGATATAGCTCCCCCCTCCCACCATCTCAGACATCGGTAAGGCGATGAGATTGAAGTTGATAACGGCCCCACCTATGGCAATGAGCAGAACCAGTGCAGAAATAAAGAACTGGGTCATGGCCGAGGAAGATAACATGCGGGCGGCCTTGTCGGTTTTCTTCCGGATCTCTTCGTATTCATCCATTCGGCTGTCTATTACTTTGCTCCTTTCATGCAAGCCGATAATGGTCTTGTCTACCTGGTCGAGGGTCTGTGACAGCTTCCGCCAATACGGCATCATCTTCTCCAGGAGGGAATGTCGTACACGGACTGCCTTGCGGTATTCCTCCATGGTATTCTTGTATTGGGCCGCGGCCGTTTTATGTATCTCGGTCAATATATTCCCAATCCAGCTATCCCCTCGTGTCGGCAGCTTTGCCAGGGTGTCTACCGCCTTTACCCAATCGGGAGGCGGCACGGGCATCTCAGTGCTCTCGCGGTAGTCTTCATCGATCCGTGTAATCTGTTCCGCGATCTTGCGCTGGAGGGCAGGATATGCACTCATATCACGCTTGACCACTGCATCGACGCGATAAAACTCCCGTTCAAGAAACCGCTCAGCTGCTTTTGCCCCTGCGCTGAGGAGTACTTCCTTGTTGCGCTCTACTACCCTTTTCTCAGCGATAAGCACCGAACGTGCCATCAACCGGAGGCCGTTATTGATGATCGCGCTGAGCGAATGGATAGCCTTATGCACCGGCCAGCGGGCAAGGTAAAGTGAGACAACGGCGATAATCAGTTCCACAATCAGGGATAAGGCTGGAGAGCTAGGCCATATGATAAGCGAATCCGGAAAGGTCATGAAAACCTCCTAATCTAATGTGGGTTTACTGTTCGAATATTGATTCATTGTGGGAGCCCGTTCCCCGAAATAGGTCCCCTGCGCTTTAGCGGCAAGCATAATCACAAAGAGACGAGCCAGATTAATACGGGTTCCAAAAACCAAATACACGAATAGACCTATTCTGATTATTCTTCACCAACTACATATTGATGCAAAACGTGTACCATTCTTTCTTGATGATACACGGGGCCAAACCCACATTTGGCCCCTACCCTCTCCGTTGCTTTGAAAGCCCCGAACACGCATATCCCTTTGCTGATCAATCAAAAGAATATCGTGGCTATGCAGTCCTCTGATCACAGTTCCCTTGTGCTTCTCGGAAAATTCTGCTCATCATTTCAATGCCTTAAGCGGCATATTTTTCCCGACGCCGATTCCTGAAGGTTCGAAAGCGTGCATCACCTACCCCAAGGACACGCCCGAGGAACAAGAGTTCATGGCATCTCGTGATGTCTTTCGTTAGGTCTAGAAGTAAACCGTCTCTCCTTTGTTATGCCGTATTTTGAACAACTTTTAAGACACGTTTTCGTTACAACAGGGCTCAAGCAAATTACCCTGCCCAGCATTCTTCCAGAGGTAAGACCGCCATATTACCTGGCGGGTAGGCCCGAGGCTTTCTCCGCAGGTGCCCAAAAACCCATATAAGACAATGAACTTCTTAAGAATATATCGTCTTCCCGTAATGCAAACTTTAGCCGTAATGCCCCTATGTTCGCCATTTCCATGTTATGAATTCCGCTCGGGCCTCTCCTGCCCATCAATCAGAAGTTCTCATCGATTTCCCTAACTGCTCTTCAATACAGGCATATCCTTCCCGCTTTTTTAAAGCGTTTGACCGTTTCTTGGTAAAGTGCTAATCTCTCAAACAAGAGCTTGACCCGAGATCGAGCTCGTTGGAGGAGGGCATTGATGGTAAATAAGGTACCCATTACGAGAGAGGGGTTGGAGCGGCTTCGGGGGGAAATGCGCCATATCCTCACTGTTGAACGTCCAAAGAATATAAAGGCTATCGAAGAGGCCAGATCTCATGGCGATCTCAACGAAAACGCGGAGTATCATGCAGCCAAAGAGCGCCAATCCTTATTGAACGCGAAAATCAATGAATTAGAGAACGCCATTAACACATCAGAGGTAATCGAGATAGATGAGCTACGAGGAGAAAGGATTGTCTTTGGAACAAAGGTTGAACTGGAAAACCTCGCCAGCGGCCAGAAGGTGATCTACCAGCTGGTGGGACCACACGAATCTGAACCCGAGTCCGGCAAGATATCGGTTACCTCTCCCCTGGGAAAGGCCCTCATTGGCAAAGAGGAGGGAGATACTGTCAAAATTAATACACCTGGTGGTATCCAGGAATTCGAGGTTTTGGAAATAAGCTAAATCTCCTCGCTATTCGGGTATTGGCAATCCGTTTATCCCTTTTTGCGTTACCTCTGTCGCCAGTATTTTGACCATTTCATTGGTGCTCTTTTTCGTCGAGGAAAACCTGAACCTCACATAGTTGTCGCTCAAACCCCTGATTACGTTTTTCTCTCGGGAGTCCCACCCCTCAGTGAGCACCTGAAAGGTTTCTCCTATCTGCCTAGACCAGAAAGCGTTTCTCTTCTGCTTGTCCAGTTGCCTGAGCAGGAAGGCCCGTTCCTTGATCATTTTGTAATCGATTTGCTCAGGAAATCTCGCAGCCGCCGTGCCCTCCCTTTTTGAAAACGGAAATATGTGCATATAGGTTACCGGAAGTTCCTCCAGGAGGCCGAAGGTATTATGAAAGGCCGATTGCGTTTCTCCGGGAAAACCAACTAACACATCAATACCTATGGAAACCCCGGGTATTCGTTCGACGATATCCTTTACCACCGATGTGATCGCCTCGGCAGTATAATGCCGATTCATCCTTCTCAATACAGAATCATCCCCGCTCTGCAAGGAAATATGAAAATGCCGGCAAAACAAATCGCTCTTTGCCACTAATTCAATGAGTTCGAGATCTATTTCCGTAGGTTCAAGGGAGCTCAATCGTATCCTCAGTGCACGTCCTTTGGTATTGATTTCGGTGAGCAGGCGGGTTAGGTTGATTCCATTGCGCAGATCCAAACCATACCTCCCGAGGTTAACCCCAGTAAGAACCACCTCCCTATAACCGCTTTGCTCTAAGTCATCCAGATCTCTCATAACCTTCTTAGGTTCCAGACTCCTGATTGGACCCCGGGCCCTGGGGACAATGCAGTACGAACAGAAGCAATCACAACCGTCTTGTACCTTTAAAAATGCCCTCGTTTTTCCACTAAACTCTTTGATTTTGGTGTGTTCGAAGGGGTACCTGTGCCCGAAATCCTCCTTGAGGACGAGGGGCGGATCATGGTGAATGCCATGAGCCACTATCTCGGGCAACGATTCCTTTCCCCTATTCCCTGAAATCACATCCACCCCTTTAATCCCGATCAACTCGTCGGGATACACCTGGCCATAACAACCCGTAACCGTGATAATTGCTCCAGGATTTTCCCTGATGGCCCTTCTGATTGCCTGCCGAGACTGATAACTCGCCCTTGCGGTAACGATACAGGTATTGATGATTACTAGGTCTGCCGAACCATCTGCACCCACCTTTCGGCATCCCTTGGATACCAATGATTCTTCAAGGTAGGCAGACTCGTACTGGTTGACTTTACAGCCAAGCGTAATAACCTTAAAGGCCTTTGACATCTTGCAGTGCTTGAGCCCTATGCCTTTCTTATCCACCCGCCACCGAGCACTTTTTCTCCGTCATAGCATACAAGGGCCTGACCAGGAGTTATTGCCCATTGTGGATCATCAAATTCGAAACAAACTGTATCAGCAGAGACTACGGTCAACGTACCAGAAGCCGGTTTATGCCGGTACCGTATCTGAGCCTTCACCCGTATCTCCCTTTGACGTGGTCGAATTCCTACCCAGGTGTAATCATCGGCACAAAGTGTCTTTGAATAGAGCGTCTCTCGCGGACCAACAACTATCTCATGTGTTTCAGCCCTGATCTCATAGACATAGAGAGGTTCAGTGGAAGCAATTCCCAGCCCATGTCTTTGGCCTATAGTATATGCGTGCGTACCGGAATGAGCGCCCAGAATCGTACCATCAAGATCGACGATGTTTCCGGATGATAACGCGCCACGGGCGGCCTGGCGATTCAGAAATGACCGGTAGTCGTTATCGGGAATAAAACAAATCTCCTGGCTTTCATGACGCATGGAACCAAGCAGGTCCATGTTCTTTGCTTCTCTGTAAAGATCTTCTTTTTTCCTGTTCCCTGCTGGTAAAATGAGTCTTGACAGATGGTGCTGGTTGAGCCGGTGCAGAAAATAGGATTGGTCTTTGTTCGCGTCTTTCCCTCTGAGCAAATCCACATGGGTTCCGTTTGAACTCCGCCTGGTTCTGGCGTAATGGCCCGTTGCCATATAGTCAAACCCGTTGTCGCGAATCCAGGTGACTATCTGCTCAAACTTGATGAGATGATTACACGCAACACATGGATTGGGAGTTATCCCTGAGGAGTAAGCCCGAACGAAGTAATCAATAACATGCTTGCGGAATAGATCTCGCACATCCAAGAGGTGAAGGGGTATACGAAGCCTCTCTCCAATAGCCTTAACGGCCTTCTCTTTTGTTTCCTGTTCTCTGGCCGGGAGAGGAAGGATAAGGTGAATTCCTTCCACGTGCCATCCTTCATCAATCAGGCTGAGGGCAGCGAAAGCGCTATCCAACCCGCCACTGAGAGCAACAACAACCCTTTTGTTTTGTCTGCTCATGCCCTTGGCCTGGTTAACCCATCCTGATCTTCTGGGACCACTCGCTCATGCGCCGAGCAGGGCCTTATCAAAACTAACCTCCATAGCACGAGCGGGACAGGCTGTTACACATAGCTCGCAGGCACTGCATCGATCCCTATCGAAGAGCACGCTCATCTCTGGTCTCGCAATATAGAGTGCCTTCGTGGGACAAACTGCCGTGCACACACCGCAATGAAAGCATTTTTCTTCATTTCTCCTGATGTCTTGACCAATGTTGTCGACCTTGACACCAAGATCCTTCAGATATCTGATACCGGCGTTGTAGTTTTTACGGATGCCTGCCAACTCCATAACAACCATACCCTCTTTTCTCGGGTAAATCGTGGCCTTCAATATGTTAAAAGAAAGATCGAATTCTTTCACCAGATTGACCACAATGGGCTGATCGACTATATCCCGAGGAAATCTAAGAAGAACCACCTTTGAATACATGACAGCCTCCCTACTTGTATTTTTTCATTACCCGGGCAAAGCCTGGAAGGGAACCCTCAATAGTCTTATCGTCGGTACAGAAGGCAATCCTGAAATGGCCGGGACCTCCAAATCCCGAGCCTGGTACAGTAAGGATGTTTTCCTCGCGGAGTGAACTTACGAACTCCACATCGTCCGGTATCGGGGCCTTGGGAAAGATATAAAAGGTACCCTCCGGCACCATAAAGGTATATCCTCCTTCCTCAAGTCCTTTGCAGAGAATATCCCTTTTTCGCTGATAAAGCATTGCGTCTACGCTATCCTCCAAGAGAAACGGTATCAGTCGTTGCATCAAGGCCGGAGCGTTCACAAATCCCAGGATTCTATTGCATAGGACAAGTGCCTCCGTGACCATATCTTTATCGGCAATACCGGAATGAACGGCTACGTACCCGATTCTCTCTCCGGGCAGAGAAAGGTCTTTTGAAAAGGAGGTTACCAAAAAAGCCTGTGTGTACGCATCAAAAATCGATGGGCATGTCATGCCGTTGTAAATGATCTTGCTGTACGGCTCATCCGATATCAAATAGATCGGCTCGCCGTTCTTATTGCTATAATGGGTCAACAGTTCCCCCAGTTGCTTCAGTTCAGCCTCCTTGTAGACCTTTCCTGTTGGATTATTGGGGTTGGTTATGATTATTGCCTTTGTGCGGGACCCTAATGAATTTTCAATCGCACTGTGATCAAGAGAGAAGTCTTGATTGGTGGGTACCTCTACCGTATTGCCATTAAAGTTGTCGATATACGCCGCATATTCCATGAAATAGGGGGTCAGCACCACTACTTCATCACCTGCATTGAGGATTGCCTTCAAAACAACATTCATCCCCCCGCCTGCGCCTGCCGTCATAACAACATCGTCATAATCAAATGTGAAGTTATGGTGACTGCTGAGATAACCGGCTACCGCCTTCCTTGTTTCAACAAATCCGGCATTTGGCATATACCCGTGCACGCCCTTTGAATTGCTGGAAACCAGCTCTTTCAGGACTGTCTTAACCTTTTCCGGAGGTTCAAGGTTCGGATTTCCGAGACTGAAGTCAAAGACATTCTCCGGGCCGTATTGCGCCTTTCTCATAGCACCCTCTTCGAACATCTTCCTTATCCATGACGCCTTATCAATGGAACTGCTGATCTTCTTGGCAACAGACATGAGCTTCTCTCCTTACTAAAATGTACATGAAAAAAGGCCGTGGAGGTTTTCGTCCTTCCACGGCCTCGAAATTCCTGCATTAGAGCATTCAATCCGGGCCGCGGACGAAGACATAGCCAAAAAAGAAAAAATAAGAATATTTCATGCTTGAATACAACGACGTACGCATCATGCCCAGAAACCCCTCTAGAACTTCTCGGGAGAGCATAAAGAAAAAAGCGAGGAGTTGTCAATAAAAAAGTAAGGTTTGTTGACTAGTGTCCGATAAGGCAGGTGCAAAGACAGTGTGAGGCAAGATCGTGCGTGCACTGAACTCAACCGAAACCAAACCTTGTCCCAGCTGCCTTTTTCTGTTATATACACAAACATTCTGTGAAACTAGCCGGGAACCTTACCGGAACTATGGGTTTTTATGGAGTCCTTCACTGACGTTACAAAACGTGAAGACACAGTGCAACTCTCACGTTTGATAGATATGGAAGACCCCCGTGCTGTTCTTGACGAGGTCAAAACGATTGTGTCTATGCTCTTTTCCAGCTTTGATTTTACCACGCTGGACCTCGTCTTCATCGATATTGTAGACCTTTTCAAGGGCGAGTATTCGGGATATGGCCCCTGTCGCACTCAGTATCACGACCTCAAACATACGACCGATACCTTTCTTGCTATGGCACGGCTCATACACGGTGTCATCCTCTCAGGTGAGCAACTCACCTCTGAGCAGGTTACCCTGGGCCTTGTGTGCGCCCTCATGCATGACACGGGATATATCCAGAAAACTGACGAACAGCAAGGCGAAATGACCCTTAAGAGCCTTACCGATGTCCGGCGCAGCATTGCCTTTATGGACCAGTATAAGTCCGACCATGGCTTATCACCGGAGGTCTTTCGGCATTCCTCTGTTATCCTCACCTGCACTGACCTGAGCGCAAAGATTGCCGAGATTCACTTTCCGTCTCCAGAGATTGCACTGTTGGGAAAACTCATTGGTACCGCCGACCTGCTGGGCCAAATGGCAGACAGAACTTACCTGGAAAAGCTTCTGTTCCTGTTTGACGAATTCAGAAACGGTGGCGTTATGGGTTACAAAAGCGAGTTGGACCTCCTAAGAAAGACGAGGGATTTCTATCGCATGAGCCGACAGAGGTTGGCGAAGGATCTTGGCGGAGTAAACGAACATATGCGCAGCCACTTCAAGCAGCGATGGAAACTGGATCGGGACCTCTATGTGGAAGCCCTGGAAAGACATATGGCCTACCTCATGCACATACTCAAGAACCACGAGAAAGACTATCGAAGATATCTGCGCAGGGGGGGTCTCGTAGCAAAGCTCGACAAGAGGTAGGACCAGCGTTGAGTCGGACAGTGTGGGTTAAATTGCATTCAATCCGTTTTCATCCTTGCCGTTCAGATGTTCCCGGCTCCGGGCACAGACTCATGACCCACCCGTGTGTTTCTCCACCAAGCTTGAGAAGGGAGACGGTCATTTGAACCTTTCGGGAATTGATTAGCATGAAAATACTCACATTGCGTAATTCTGTTTTTTGTAGAACACTCCTGAGCGAGCCCATTACCTTCGACCGTTCCTCTTTTGGAAATACGGAACTGGCCTCTCGATTCAGCACCTCGTCATAGGATTTATCGATGATATCGAGCGCAAGGGAGTTAGCAGTGATGATCCTGGCATCCCGGTCAACCACAATCACGCCCACACCAATGCTCTCGGTAATTGCCTGTTGAAAATTCACGCTTTGAATGAGCTCGCTGGTTATATGCCGTGGAATCATATCGTCAGGCTGGAACATCACTTCATCTGTGGAAGCGGGAATAAGCCGTTTTTCGATCCTCTCCAGCACCATATCGATATGGACGGCCATCTTTTCAGCGGGACTCTTGGCTATGAAATAATCAGCATCTATCCCACTCAGCCCGTCCATTTGCTCAATGATTGATAGGGCAATAATGGGAAAGCGGGTGTCAGGGTATTTCGATCGAATGAATCTGATCAATTGCCCTCCGTCTATTTTGGGCATAATCATGTCCACGAGAATCACATCAACGTTTTCCTGCTCCAGTTTCGAAATACCCTCCTTCCCGTCATAGGCCTTTATTACCTCATAATCACGTGCCTCGAGAACTTCAGCAAGGAACTCCATAAAAAAGAAATCATTGTCTACTACCAGTGCCCTTTTATCCGTCATATCCTGAACCTCCGCGAAGTCCTAACGACCTCGTATGCTTTTCTTAAATGCTGTATCGTTCCCTAATTACGGCACTCACTGGGCAACTGCCATTTCTCTAACGCATGTTGCCAAATCTAAATAGCACTCCACTGTGCCTAAAACATAGGGCAGCCATGTTCAGCTAGAACCAGGTAACAGCCGAAAACGATACTACTTTATGCACACCCTTCTTACCTCAGCCATATCCGTGATTCCCTGAAAGACCTTCTTGATGCCATCTTGCTTCAAGGTCGTCATGCCCTCCTTAATGGCCTGTTCGAGGATCATGTCTGAGCCAGCCTGTTTCTTGATCAACCGCTTTATCTCGTTACTGCCGTAGAGCAATTCATGAATGCCGATCCGCCCCTTGTACCCGTTGCCAGAGCATTCTTCGCACCCTTCGGGACGGTAAAGCGTGAGATCAGATGTGTATTCTATTCCGTTGCCCTCGGAATTATCCTTTCCGTAATCCAGTAGAATCTCCTCAAACTCCTCCTTTGTGGGGTGGTATTCTTTACGGCACTTCTCGCATATTTTTCTGACCAACCTCTGGGCCAAAACACCCAGAAAGGACTCCGAAAAGTTGAGCGAATTAAGCCCCATATCCAGGAGCCTCGCCACGGTTTCCGCCGCCGTGTTGGTGTGCAGGGTAGAAAAAACCAAGTGACCGGTTAAAGACGCCTCTATGGCGGTCGCCGCGGTTTCCTCATCGCGCATCTCACCGATCATAATAACATCCGGGTCTGCCCTTAGAAATGCACGCATAATCCTTGCAAAATTGAGCCCAATCTTGGGCCTTACCTCCACCTGACGTAGGCCAGGCTGGGTTATCTCAATAGGATCCTCTGCCGTCCATATCTTGATCCCCGGTTTGTTGATATAACTGAGTGCAGCATGAAGCGTAGTTGTCTTACCTGACCCAGTGGGACCAGCTGCCAATATGAGACCGTAAGGATGGGCGATGCATTCCTTCATCAATTTCAGGTTTCTCTCGCTCAAGCCCATCACATCCAAGGGCATGGCATTTGCGCCGGCCAGTATTCTCAGCACCACATCCTCATAGCCCCCTGCAGTGGGGAGGGTTGCCAGTCGAAGTTCGAAAGTGGGTATGCCCTTGCGTTTGAATTTGATTTTTCCATCCTGAGGAAGACGCTTCTCGGTGATGTCCAGGGCCGCCATGATCTTGATCCGTATGATAACCGCCCTAATCATGGAGTTGGGGATCTTGGTGTACTCCTGACAGACACCATCGATTCTGAAACGCACCGAGGTGACCCTGGACTCCGAGGAAGGCTCAAAATGGATATCGGAGGCATTCTTTCGGTATGCAGCAATCAGGATCTGATCGACAAGGCTTACCACCTGACTTGACGTCTCATCAAACAGGGTTTCCTCCAATTCCAGCCCTTCTTCCTCCTCTTCAAAGGTAATATCCGGGATCAAATCGTAGCCCTCCATGATGTCGGGCGGGGCCGCGGTGGGATCGGATTTTTGCTCATCAAAAAAGCGTTTGATGTACGGTTCTATATCCTCTTTGATCGCAACGGAAAAGTTGATCTTCTTCGTCTTTACCAGTGCCCTGATGTGATCGGTTTTATTCAGATCTTTGGGGTCGTCGATGAGTATTTCAATACCCTCCTTACTCCAGCTCAACGGAACCCAGAGCTCATGCATGAGAAATTGCTTCTTCAGACTCCGTACCAGCTCAACCGGTGTCGGTAGTGCCGGATCATAAGTCTTGAATGGACACCCGTAGTAAAGAGAAAGGGACTTTCCTAGCTCTTCTTTCTTGACCCTAAAATGCTCAATTAAGACGTACTCTACGCTTTTACCCATCTTTTTTGACAGAGCCAGGGCCTTCTGAAGCTTCTCCGGCGTAACCATCTTTTGATTAAGCAGGTAGTCATATTTCGAGCCGGAGGAGAGGCTACCGATTATCGTATCCAGCTTCTTCTTGATATCCGTATCCTCCGGATCAATCTTTTTTGCGGAGCGGTAAAGATCGAGGGCCAGTTCTTTTTGGCCCCTTTTCTCCATTTCCATGCCGAGCCTCAACTTGATCTGGACTTTTTCCTTCTTCTCCAGCTTTTGTTTGTCCACGATCTTTTCGACGTGCTCGACGATGTTTGAAGGTGTGTGCGTTACGGAGAGACATGCAACCATTTCGGAAACAATTTTTCCCGGGTTACAATCCAGGGTAAAGAGTTTCTCGTACTCGGCAACCGCCTCACCGTAAAGGCCAAGTTCTTTCCACGCGGCGGCACTGGCGAGGACCGCCTGCACATCCTCCTCCTCCGAAGCTCCATTTTTGAGAATAGAGATATCCTCCGAAGAAACATCTTGTTTGTCGAGTTGTTCCTGCTCGACCAGTTCTTTTTTTACTTGGGTGATCTTCTGCTTTATCTTGTCTTGGTTTTCTATATCGGAGGTGGGAAGACCTGAAAGCACACTTTCATATACGCCGAGGGACTCCACCAGCAATCCCATCGAGCGGTATACCTCCGCCTCATTGATCTTAGATTCCAAATTCATCTTCTCCCCTTGCTCAATAGTTTCGATATCTGGATCTCCTCGATAAGAAGCCAACTCAACTCTTTTTCCCGAATCTTTCATCCCGAAAACCTATTTCCTGGTTTGGAAAAGACCTCTCAGCCCTTTAGTGCTTTTTATTCTTTTCATGGAAGCTGCGAGCAAGTCACAATTGAGTCTCATCATGGCAGTTGGCGCAAGAATTCCCATCAGTATCAGCAGGTAGCCCAGCTCTGTTTTCCGGATATAGAATCTGCTCCTTTCATACACAAGATCTACTTCCTGAGCACCCTCAAGCGAATACATGAAAACACGCCACCAGTCCGTAGTTTCAGGTTCCTCAGGCGGAGGAGCTAAGAATTCTTTAAAGATGAGTTTTCCCTCAAAGGTAAAAAGCATGACCCCAGTAACGTCGGTTACGCTCAAAATATCATCGAATAGTTCCTTCATATAATCCTTCACAAGCATAGGGTAATCAGTATTGGGAAGTCACTTCCTCCCTGATAGCCGTCATAATCTTGTCCCTTGGACATCGAGGGTTTACCGAAACTACCGTGTTTTCTCTTCCCGGTAACACGATGAAATCATTGGGCCCGCCACGATCGATATAGGCTAGGGTCAGCTCTCCGATGTTAAAAAACCTTCCGAGACGGGAAGCCTGCGCGATAAGACCATTCCACGAGCGATCGTGATAGATGGCCTCTACTCCACGCATGGTGCCCATCTGCCTTTGTAATCGCACCTTGATGCCCTCGGTCGAATCCAATCCCTCTGATTGCTGCTCGACCTTCGGCGTCTCTCTGAATACTTGCCCTTGCTCAACCACCTTTGCACGCTTTGTCTCCTCATCGGCCTCATCTTTTAATCGGGCGGCATCGAGGAGAATAGCCTGAAGGTCTGCTTGAATCTTCTTTTCCTTTTGAGCACAGGCATTCTGGATGAAAAGGTTCACTTCGTCCCACGAGAAAATCCTATATGCAGCAGCTTCACCTTGCAGAGAACCGGCCCTTGCGTCCATAAGTTCGCCGTCACGGAAGAACAACACCCCTCGACTCCCCGATGCTTTATCAACCAGTCTGATAGTACAGGTCTTCTGTTCCATTTCTATCAATTGCAAAAACATACCGGAGGAGACGCTGTGCAAAGTCCCTCCCTCCGATTCATGCCTGAGGGTGGCCATTATCTTCCGCGCAAGATCCTCAATCATGAAAGGCTTTGCTATGTAGCCTACTGCACCCCCCTCCCGGGCCAGTCTTTCCATCTCCGGGGTGCTGTAACCGGTAATGATAACAACCGGTATATCCGGATAGTATTCCATGATGTGAGCGAGAAGGCTGAAACCGTCCATCCGAGGCATCTTTAAATCACTGACCACAAGGGAAACGGTTTTATTCTTCAGCATTTCCACAGCGATCATGCCATCTTCTGCTGTGAGCACACGAAAGCTCTCGAAGTAGCGCTCCAACCCTTCCTTAAGGGATAGCAGCATTTCACGATCATCATCTACGATCAGCACTGTTCTTATCATCCAGCCTCCCCACCCTGTTTCATCCGAGAGGCCTTATCGATGTCAACGATCCTTATACCTGCAACATACTCCATGGCCTCATATTGGTTAATGGCGCCTATTTTTCTTACAATCTCGTTCAGCTTCTGAATTTGGGTATCTATCTTCACAATTTTCTCGTAGTTACGTTCGTGGGGGTCAAAACCGGACAACACCTCGTGGAGCAGATTGCTGATTATGGTCAGCGGTTGGTTCAATGTATGGGCAACTCCGCCGGCCATTTCCATAACCCCAAGCAGTCTCTCCCTGCTTAATTGCTGCTTATGCTGTTTCATCCGTTCCGTTGCTTCCTGCGCAACAACCTTTATTAGATGGAGTCCCCCTTTCCCCTCCACAAGGAGGGCATGCATCCCGAGATAATGCCTCGCACCCCCTCTGTCGATCACGGCTAAAATGCCCTCCTGCTGGCCCGATTGTAAGAGCTCAGAAAGAAACAGGGGAAAGTCGTATTTCTCCTGGGGTAGCATGAACTCAAATAAGGATTTCCCCGTCAACTCCTCCTTGTCAAATCCCAGGAGCTCCGCATAGGCCTGGTTCATGTCAACCATTTCAGCACGGAGATTCAAAAGAAAGACAAAATCGGTATTGCCAGTCTTGTCTTTCGGCATAGTGATAGAATGGTTCTCCTCGTCTTCTGGATCGGTAATCTCCCTGATGACTCCGTCCAGATACACCACAACGCCATCATCGTCTAGCACCGCTTGGGCGGATACGGAACAGACCATAGGCGTACCGTTTCGTTTCAGCAAGTATAAAGGTAGATCCGTTACGCGACCCTGCTTGATTACGTTCTCAATCAGCAAACCCCTGTCTTTGCGGTTCCTATAGAGCTTGACAACAGGGTAATCGATCAATTCTTCAGCCTTTTCGAACCCAAACAATTGGGCAAAGGCCCTATTGCAAAAAACGAGTTTCCCTTCGATCGTGGTACGATACATACCCACGGGAATGCTGTCGATGAACCCCGCGTACCACCCAACCGGGTATTCGGGACCCACGCCAAAAGCCGTGTTCACCATAACTCGCTACCCATTGTGCCGAGTGAAGCCCCTTGAGCCGAATTCGCCCTGACAGTGCTCGGTCGGTCTGGACAAATCAACGTAGTGACTGTTCAGATTCTCAACTACGGGCCTCTGTGTTGGAATCATAATCATGCGTATCCCTTAAAGACCTGGGTCAGCTTGGACGCCGGCGCCTGAGCCTTTCTATGGAAAGACGAAGGCTGTCCTGCATCCGAGAGATCGCCTCTGCTAGCTCACCGACTTCATCCTTTGATCTAACTTCTATCTGGGCATCCAGTTCACCAACGCTGATCCGGTCGGCAACCTCGGAAAGATGCCTAATATTTCCCGTTACCTTGCGACCATAGAAGAAAATAATAAGGCCGATAATGACAATGGCACCCAACATTATGGCCGCATTCATATTCCTGGCTTTATTCGCTATCGTCTTGCTTACCGCCTTGAGCCTCTCCACAGGTCGCGTAAACTCGTCTAAATAGGTGGTACTGGCCACATAATAGGGTGTTCCTTTTACAGGAACACACACCATAAATTTATCCCGAAACCTGCCATCGGCATCCTGCCAGGTATAGTATCCGCTTGATTCCTTGTCATCTTTACCAGCACTGAAGACCTTCCAGAATCCGTGAAAGGCCTTACCCATCGGTTTTCTCAGGGTGCTCATGTCAATGCCCACGATCTTAGGGTTCACATGGGCCCAATTTCTCCATATCCCCTTCTCATCCGGTACCCCATGTAAAGCGGTGTATCCGGTAGAACCCACCTTCTGCACCGCTATCTCCTTAAACTCGACATCTTGCTGAAAACGCTCTTTTTTTAGTTTCGGATGGCTTGCAAGATAAAGGCTGACTTGCAGGGCTACCGCTCGCGCGTGTTCGGCAATCTGCTGCTCAGCCATCCGTGTAACAATCGTCGAGCTCTCGTGGGTGATCAGGCCACCGAGGTCCACCATTTGTCTCAATGAGAAGTAGCCACCGATGAGGAGGGCAAGGATGAGGGGAACAAGAAGAAAAGACATAAGCTTTGCCCTTATGCCGATGCCCCTCAACTTCATGACCGGTACTTCTCGCCGAGCCGTCGTCGCCGGTTCGGATTGTTCCACCGCCCCGGGTCTTTCCACCGTCTCAGTTTTTTCTACCGCTTTTGGTTTTTCTAACGCCGGTGGAACAGGCCTCGGTGTTCCAAGCTTAAGGGTGGGATGAATCGATTTCTTGGCCTCAGCAACAGGTGGTAGCGGTTTGTTCACCACTATTATATGCCCGCAGGCCCTACATCTAAACCGAGCACTGCTGGCCTTTATCTTTTCAATATTTACCCTGTACTGTTTCCCACAATCTTCACATGATACGATCATGGTTTTCTCCCCCTGTGATCATTATTTCCGGTGAAACATAGAGCAATTCGATTGTCGTTTTGCTTCGCAACTACGCCCTCACAGCAGCTCATGCTCCCATCTCTCTTAGTTTTTCGACCATATTCCTCTTAAATGTGAGCCTTTTATCCTCGCGCTGAATCTCTCGAGCAAGCAGGTCTACCAGCTCAGGGGCATGGGTACGTGAAAATCCAGACCTGGTTTGCCCCAGATCATGCACTGCTTCTTCGATCAACACATCGGCTATTGGTCCCAGCGCAAGGGACAACTCGGCGCTGAGGTATTCGAAAAAGTTGTTGCTCAACACTGAGACACGCCTTCCCACCGGCTCAACGAGTCGCATACTATAAAGCCTTGAAATCAGCCGTCTCAAGGTGCCCGTGTCCAGTCCCATTTTTCTTGCAATAACGGCAAGGCTTCTCTTGCCATCCAGCTCAACGAGAAGGCCCAACATATTACTGTCGAGGGAAAACTGACCAAGGTCTCTGCTGGGAGCACGCCTGAAAATCAAGGGATAGATATCACCGGATAGAATGTCCATATCACCGCCTCCGATGGTTCATCCCTCTGCAGGCCACAGACCCACAGCAAACCGCATTACTCGCTCGTTCAAAAGTATGCTGGCTTCCGACGCATTCTTCTAATTGGATCACAAATTGAGTGATGGAAGCACACATCCTTTATGTCTTCCTCCATTCCTTCAGTTCCTCCCTCAAGGCCCTAAATTCCCCATGTATGAATTGTTTCAGCTCCTCCAGGGCACCTGCAAACGCCTCAATCATATCAACCGGGCCCTTGAATTCCTCGGCAGTCTTATCGGGTGCTCCGCTCCCTCCCTCAATGGGTGAAGCGGCTTGTCGCTGGGCAATATCGTTGCTTGTCTTATCAACGCCCTCCACTGTCTTTTCCCTTACTCTTCCAGTCTTCCCGAAAGAAATCTGCTCCTTTAATCTGCTGTATCTTCTGAGCTCTCTGACAAGCATCCTCTTTCGCTCCATGGGTGTTAAATGCTGAGATCGGATTACCTTTTCCAGGCTCATAAAGGCTGAGTTCAGTAATTTGCCGGCGTGGGGATGGGCTTTACCTTTATGCGTTTTGATATATTTTCCTATCGAATCAAGGAGATGAAGGAAGGATACGAGGATTTTCTGGTCACCATACTCGTCCTCAAGCCTTTGAATTTCCCGGAAGAATCTGCCCATAACTTCGTCGGTAATCTCCCAATCCAGCGATAAGACAATGGACTTTAATTCCCTGAGGGGATTGCCACCAGGGTTGTCGGCATCGTTTGCTGCATTTAGATTACTACCGCTCTGCCCAGTGGTGTCTTCATTGTTTATATGTATATCCCTCTGTGGGGTATTGTCCCGCGTCTGCGTCAATCCGTTACTCCCTATTTCAGTTCTTTGAGTAAAGAAGACATCGTCATCCATACGATCCTCTTTAAGGTCGCCACCACATTGCTTCCTAGTAAGGCGCTCGCCTCAAAGTAAGGTGCCTTCAGTTTACTATTGAGGTCCTTCTCCAGCATTTCCAAGGACAGGAGCGGGATGCCCTGTTCCGCCAGATCCCTCTTGTTGTATTGCAGCACAATGGGAACCCTGAAGATGCTCTTTCTGAAGGTTGCCAGATTCTTCTGAAGATTTCTGAGAGAGAGGATGTTCTTCTCCCTTCTCACTGCCATTGAGTCAGCCACAAAGACAATCCCGTCAACCCCCCTTAAAACCAGTCTCCTGGTGGCATCATACTTAACCTGCCCCGGTACGGTGTACAGTTGAATTTTCACGGAGTATCCCTTGATCTTTCCTACATCAAAGGGAAGGAAGTCGAAGAATAGTGTTCTATCACCATGGGTTTTGATGGTTACCATCTCCGTTTTTATCCGCTTATTGAATTTATTGTAGATATACTCTAAATTAGTGGTCTTCCCTCCCCTTCCCGGGCCGTAGTAAACTATCTTTGCCTGAACCTCTTTGTTTTTCAGATTTACAAATGCCATCAGAAGATACCTCTCAGAAGAACTCTACTCATACAGGATCTGCTCAAATTCGCGATACAGCGGAACCACATCATGGAGTACAAAAGGGTTCTAGTATTCTTTTAATCTTCTCCGTGGCTTCAGCCACCTTAAGCCGCAAGAATCCCAATGATATACCCTTTCCGAAAATAGTGATTAGTAAGAAATCCGACAGTACTTTGCTGAAATGTATGCTCTCCTTTTCACCCTTATGAAAAAGCAAGGAGAACTCGTCTTCTCCAATAATTCTTGCCATAGTGCTCACCGCCGCAAAGTTGCCAGCGGCTAAAGCAGCCAAGGAGTAGATGTCGTGCTTGATTTCGCCATTATCAAGGTTAGCAATGACATTGCCGGCCATATCGATCAGAAAAATACAGTCAACCCCAACATCAGAGAGATCCTGCTGAAGAACCGCCTCAATTTCATCCAGCGCTTTCCGGCCAAGCATATATGTCACTGCCCTACCTCCACAGAAATTGCCGTGCTTTTTTCAGGCTCCCTTTCTTGCACGCCAGCACATTTGAGCCACACGGTCACTTGCGTGCCCTTGCCAGGACTACTTTCGATGCTCATCTTACCCTTCATCTCCAGGGTAAGCTTTTGGGCAATGGAAAGTCCCATGCCTGTCTTTCCAGACTTGGTTGAAAACAAGGGGGTGAAGATTCTCCTCAAGTCATTATTTTTGATGCCCGATCCATTATCCGCGAGCACTATTTTCAACCAGCCATTACTTTTTGAAGCCACCAATTCAATCAGGGGCTCCTCTTGCTCCTCAATGGCCTCCACCGCGTTATCGAGGATACTGGTCATCACCTTATTGAGGGCCGCCCTGTCGCCCAGAATCACGCAGGGCTCAATCTCTTGGCGAGAGATGAGTTTGATCCTCCCACCCTTTAACCTCTCAGATGCCGCGCTCAAGAAATGTGTCCAAAAGGAGAGGAATCGAATCTCATTTTGCTCGTTTACCCTGAATTGCGAATAAGACTTCATGGCATCTACGAGTTGCTGCTGGCGCATCAGTAGCTTTAGGCCCCGCTCCAGATACTCTTTCCTCTTTGCATCATCAAAGACCTCATAATTCTCTCGCATTACATCGAGGCTGATCTTTAATGAGTTGATCGAGTTTCCCAACTCATGTCGCAAAGTTGAAAGGATCTGCTCCAGATTCCTGATTAGTTCCATATCATTGCTCGTCAAGGCAAACCCCCATTCCCCCTGATAGGAGATCAAACAATTTCCAGGCAACGGCCTCCGAGATACGCCTTGTTCTGCGTCGCCCAAGGCGAAAACCCTATCTGATATCCGGAATAAGCAAAATATATACCACTCCCTTAAGCCATACCTTAAAGTCATTATGTATTTAATTTTATTAGATAATTAAGCCAAAGAAAGACAGATTGAAAACAAAAGAGGTCATTTTGAATGGGTCAAAATAGGCCGGGTGTCGCATTTCTGTCATCTTGTCGTACCCGAATCCATGATAGAGAAGACTAATTGACGTTCATCTCCTTGAGGTTTCGCTTAAGAGTTGACAGCGAGACACCGAGGTTGCGGGCAGTGAGGCTCTTGTTTCCGGAACAGGCCTTCAGGGCAGAAAGAATGTGACGTCTTTTCATCTCCTCAAGCGAAGGTATCTCTTGGCCAGCCCGAATCGTCTCATCGGCTGGAAAGTTCTGATTGAGCGCGCCGTGAAGGAGAAGGTCCGCCGGCATTATCTCATCTCCGCGAAGCAAAAGGGAAGCCCTTTCAATAACATTCCGGAGCTCCCGCACATTACCGAGCCAGGGATACGCCAACATTCTCTCCATGTGACTTACAGGGATCTTGACAGGCTTCCGACAGAATCGATTCACAAAGTGATCGGCTATTTCAGGTATGTCCTCCGGATGCTCGCGCAAAGGGGGTAGATGTATAGTGATAACAGCTAAACGGTAATAGAGGTCTTCCCGGAAACGCCTTTTGTTAATCGCTGCCTCCAGGTCACAGTTGGTGGTAGCTATGATTCTGACATCAACCGATATGGATCGACGGCTCCCGATTCGTCGAACGCATTTGTCATCGAGCACCGTGAGGAGTTTGCTCTGCAGATGTACTGGTATTTCACCGATCTCGTCGAGCACGAGCGTACCACCATCGGCGAGCTCAAAAATGCCCTCACGCCGGGTTTCTGCACCGGTGAAAACCCCCTTCTCGTGACCGAAGTACTCGGCCTCCATGAGGTTCTCTGGTATGGCTGAGCAATTGATCGTGAGAAAGGTGTCTCGCCTATCCTGGAAATCGTGGATCGCCCTGGCAACAACGTTTTTGCCCACCCCGGTTTCTCCGGTGATCAATACATTGGCTTCGGAGCCTGCAGACATCTTTATCTGCTCCGCGATTCTTTTCATGATTTCGGAAGAACCGATGAGCTTTTGCTCCTGCCGCACCTTTTCCCTCTCGTAGGCCTGAATCCTGAGCCTTCCTTCGAGCTGAGCATTCTCGGCGGCCAGATTCACGGCTATCAGAAGCTCATCCAGAGAAAAAGGCTTGGAAAGGTAGTTATATGCCCCTGCCTGCATGGCCTCAACTGCATACTGAACGGTAGCATAAGCGGTCATGAAGATAATCTTAGTATTAGGGTTGATCTCCAGAATCTTCTGGCAAACCTCAATACCCCCGATGTCAGGCAATTCCTGATCAAGAAGGGCAAGGGGAGGTTCACGGTTTTCGAAGCTCTTTATCCCCTCTCTTCCGGTAGTGGCAGTTTGAACGTTGAAGCCCTTGCTGATCAGGAAATCGGAGAGTGAGGCCACAAAAAAGGCATCGTCATCAATGATCAATATGTCTAGGGTCTTGTTCATAATCGCTCACGCATCCCCATACATTATCTGCAAGGTCCGTTCCAAGAATTCCTTTGATCGCCGATTTTGTTCGCCTTATG
>CP070657.1:1258407-1261723 GCA_020355085.1 Deltaproteobacteria bacterium | reverse complement strand
GCCTTGATGCTCATCTTTGGTGATTTGGTAAAGATAATTTGGGGCGCAGAATACAGGTCGATCACGGCGCCTCCTTTTCTCAAGGGTGCAGTATCTATCCTTGGCTCCTCTCTCCCACGTTACAACCTATTTCTGCTCATCATCGGCCCCGCGGTGGCCGTCGGTTTGTGGCTTTTTACGAATAAAACCAAGATAGGAAAAATTGCCCGGGCTGCGGCAGTTGACAGGGAGATGGTAGGTGCGGTGGGCATAAATGTAAGCTGGGTATTTGCGGCTGCCTTTGTGATCGGCTGTTACCTCGCGGGGCTGGGTGGTGCCTTAGTAGCTCCTACGGTGAGCATTACCATCGGGATGGATCACACCATAATTATTGAGGCCTTCCTCATAGTTACTATCGGTGGATTGGGTAACATGTGGGGAGCACTGGTGGGCTCCCTTATCTTTGGGCTGACCCAATCCTTTGGTGCCTTGCTCTGGCCGCAATTCGCCATCGTATTTCCGTATGCTGCTGTTGTAATAATTCTGATCCTGATGCCTACAGGCATGCTCAAGTCTGTCTGGTAAGCCTTGCAAAAAGGTATTTGTTCTCGTTTCACAAGGAAACTGCCAGGTCCTCAATCTAGCCGGTGAAAGGGGCTGAACACTGGTGAAAAGATTACTTGCATGGAAGCCTTTTTGGCCTATCACGGTTATCTTTCTTGTTTTGCTTATCTTGCCACCTATAATTCCTCGATTTTACACCTACATACTCGCCTCCATCTTTGTGACAGGCCTACTAGCTATGAGCCTTAATATGGTATTAGGCCACGGCATGATTTTTCAGTTTCACCACGGCGTTTTCTATGGGGCAGGGGCCTATACCGTCGCCCTCATACTGACCAAGACTTCCCTCCCTGCATGGGTCGGGTTTGCCGCCGGGCCAATAGCAGCGGCAGTGGTAGGGCTGCTCATTGGCTGGTTTTGTGTAAGATTGACGAGACTGTACTTTGGCATGCTCCAGATTTCGCTGGGTTCATTACTATACGTGATAGTTTTCCGTTGGTACGACTTTACAGGAGGAGATGATGGCATTTACGGCATTCCAATGCCAGCCATTATCTCGTCCTCGAAAAGCTCCTACTACTTTATCCTTATCATAGCGGCAATTTGCTTAGTTGTAATGTACCTTATCTTTAAGTCCCCTTTTGGGACAACCCTTCTGGCTATTAGGGACAACCCGGAGAGATGCGCGGCAGTAGGTGTGAATGTCAGGCGCCACCAGCTGAGCGCTATAGTAATAGCCACCTTTTTCGCCGGAATTGCAGGCGTTCTTTTTGTTGTGCTGGAGAACTTTGTCCATCCTGATCTATTGTTCTGGGTCCTCTCCCTTGAGATTTTCATCATGTGCCTCTTGGGAGGATGGTTCACTTTCCCTGGTCCCCTGCTGGGGGCTGCGATAATGGTGGCCCTCAGAACGTTTGTGGGCATATATACCGAATACTGGACCCTGATATTGGGGATTATACTGATATTGCTTATTTTCTTTCTACCCGAGGGCGTAATGGGCTATGCAACAGAGAAATCCGGCGCTCAACGCTATGAATCCGGAGACAGAAGTTAAATGCTCAAGATAACGGATATCTACAAGTCATTTGACGAATTCATGGCGGTTGACGGAGCTGAGCTGACCGTGGGGGAAGGCGAGTTGGTTGCGGTGATCGGCCCCAATGGGGCGGGAAAGACCACCTTATTCAACCTCATTACCGGTCAACTGAAGCCGGACAAGGGAAGTGTGGTTTTCATGGGCGAGGATATCGCGAAGCTGCCCCCATATGAGGTATGTAAAAGGGGAATTGCAAGATCGTTTCAAATCGCCAATATCTTCCCCAGGCTCAGCGTGTTCGCTAATGTCCAGGTGGCGGTGATTTCCCAACAGAGAGGGACCAAGCAGCTTTTCCGTCCTGCTCGGGGTATTGCCGTTGAGCAAACGAACACCATTCTTGAGCAAGTAGGTCTTTTAGACAAGGCATGGAGCACAGCAGGCTCGCTTTCTCACGGAGACCAACGGACCCTGGAAATAGCCATTGCTCTCGGTAATGATCCTAAGCTGCTCATATTGGATGAGCCGACTGCCGGCATGTCTCCGGAGGAAACAAGCACAACCATGGACCTCATCAGGCGTTTGGCCGAATCGAGAGGGCTAACCATCTTGTTCTGCGAACACGATATGGACGTGGTGTTTAGCACAGCCCAGAGCATTATGGTAATGCATCAGGGAAGGACCCTTATCCAAGGAAAGCCTGCACAGGTAAGGGAGAATGAGGAGGTCTTACAGGCCTATCTGGGAGTTGAGTGATGCTTGAGGTAGAGCACATCCATACTTACTACGGTTTGAGCCATATCCTGTTCGAGGTTTCCCTTCACGTTGAGGCCGGAAAGGTGGTGTGCTTGCTGGGAAGAAACGGCGCTGGTAAGAGCACGACTTTAAAGAGCATCATGGGAATAGCGCCGCCAAAGAAGGGTTCGATCAGGTATAAGGACCGAGAGATCGCTGGCAAACAGCCATTTATGCTCGTTCGAATGGGGATCGGATATGTGCCCGATGACAGAAGGATATTCGCAGACCTCACCGTTGAAGACAATCTGGAGATCGCCGAAAGGAGAGTAGAGGGAATTCAGGGGTGGAACAAGGACAGGGTTTTTGAGCTTTTTCCCGCGCTGAAGAACATCGCCTCACGAAGCGGAGGATGTCTGAGCGGGGGTGAGCAGAAGATGCTCGCAATAGCCAGGGCCCTGATGGGCAACCCCGAACTGCTCCTTTTGGATGAGCCAACAGAAGGCCTGGCGCCTCTGATGGTAAGGACGATAGAGGAACAGGTGAATGCGCTGAAAACAACAGGTTTGACCGTGCTTTTAGCTGAGCAGAATGTGAAGACCACCCTTAAGCTCAGCGATTATGGGTATATTATCGATAATGGCACAATCAGATATCATGGGAGCGTTGATGAATTAAAGGAGAATGAGGAGGTACGGAAAAAGTATCTCTTGATATAGTTGAGGCCCGCGGCGCGGGTCATACGGCACATGGGGAAGCTAGCTAATTTTGGCGTAATCCTTTAATCAAACCCATCACACCAATATTCCATTTTCCAATACTCTAATGGGGGCGAAGCCGACATGCTTTATCCTGCCATTGCCCTCAGCCTTTTGATCCTCTCTTCTGTTGACGGATGCGTGCTGAACAGGCCAGCAAGGGACCTGCCCGAAAGGGGATTTACAATGAACATGTGCGCAGTGGCCTGAGCCGCTGCAGAATCAGACCGTAACGGAAGTTTCT
>CP070657.1:1248825-1258307 GCA_020355085.1 Deltaproteobacteria bacterium | reverse complement strand
GGTCATTGTGGTTGACGTGGGAAGGGTGCTCGTGGATGTAGACCCCGGAGCCGTGCTCCAGGAGCTCTCAAAACGGTGCGGCAGGGAAATCGGGCTTCCCCTGCCCGGAAACCTGGAGAAGCTTTTTTCCCACGCATATGTGGGAAAGCGCTCTTGGGAGGACATACTCCCTGCCATCAACAGTGCTCTTGGACTCTCGCTCACGATCGACGAATGGCATGCGCTCTGGTGCCTAATCATAAAGGCCGAGGTGCCTGGCATGCGGCAGGTGCTCTCGGAGCTCAAGAAAGACTTCCGGCTTGTGGCACTCAGCAACACCGATAAGGTGCATTGGGATTTCGCGCTTCACACCTTCCCCATCTTTGAGCTTCTGGACGGTTGGGTGGTCTCATACGAAGAGGGCATTGCAAAACCCGATCCTGCTCTCTACCATGCCGTGGTAGAACGCCATTGCAACGGCAGATTGCCGTTTCTGTACGTGGACGACATCCTCGAAAACGTGGAAACGGCACGCAGCCTGGGCTGGCAGGCCGAGGTGTTCCGTGATGCCGCCCAGTTCAGAGGGGAAATTGAAAGGCGCCTACCGAAGCCCTCTAACACACAATAGTGTGGTACACCTGAAAAGGGAAAAATGGATTTCTTGTCCGGCACAGTTAAGTTCGCTTGGTTTAGCTTGTGGCTTGGTCTTGCCACTCTTGCAGCGTTTGTACCCATCACCGTAGCTGCCCTTTTTGGTTCAACAGGGAACTTCGCCTTTTCTCTCTCCAAAGTGTGGGCCTGGATAATGCTCACGGTAACAGGGACACGATGCGAAATTAGAGGCAGAGACAAGATCAAGAAAGGGCAGTCGTATATCATTATCACAAACCATCAGTCTCATTTCGATGCTCTGGCCCTGGTGACAACGCTCGGCATCCAGTTCCGCTGGATTGCCAAGAAGGAGCTCTTAAAGATCCCCCTGTTCGGGCATGCACTCCATGCATCGAGGAATATATTCATCGACAGATCGGATAAGGAAAAATCCATTGAGAGTATTCATGCGGGCATGAAGCGTCTTCCCCGTGGGGTGAGCGTACTGTTCTTTTCTGAAGGCACTAGATCTCCTGATGGAAACATCCAAGAATTCAAGAAGGGTGGTTTTGTCACGGCAATAGAGCAAGGCCTCCCCATTCTGCCTGTCACCGTAAATGGCAGCAGAAAGGTCTTACCTAAGGGGAGCATGGTGTTCTATCCAGGCCCAATTGAGGTCGTTGTCGGTAATCCCATCGAAACGCGCAATTATACCGCCGACAGATTGGGGGAGCTTGTCAAGAAGACAAGAGACACAATCATTTCCAACCTTAATCTTGATTACCCCGAAACATAACCATACACCAAGCAAGGTTTTGATCTGCCGGGGAGGTTCCTTGGGATATGTATGACACTGCCCGAAGGACTATGGCTTTTGCCCGATCGGGACCGTTAAATGCGGAGCCCATTTTAACTGGGGCACACTCAGTGACTGTGCTTGCTCCGTGGGTGGGAACCATCGTACTGGAGTGGGAAACGATCTTCAAAATACCGAACGGGGGAACTCACCTGCACCCTTCACAACAGGGACAAGTGGAGCTTGTCGATCACTCCCCATTCATCTTCTCCCTTAGCACCTCGGACCACCTGAACCTAACAACCTTCCTGGGCCTGAGCATCAGGTCATCGCCGGTTTGAGGGTTCCTTCCTCTCCGTTCCCTTTTCTTCATGATAATGAATTTGCCGAATCCGCTGATCAATACATCCTCGCCGCTTGCCAGGGTGTTCTTCATGATTGCAAAGATGGATTCTACCGCCCGTGCGGATTTGGCCTTGGAGAAATCAAACCCGTTGTAAATGGTATCAATGAGATCTTCTTTGGTAAGGGTCATGGGTGGGTGCTCCTTTTAGGGTTAAGTTACGTTACTTTCACGCTCTTGGCTTGTCAAGAACTTCTCGATAATACGGAGATTTTAGGTGCAGAGATTGGCGTTTGAGCGAGAGTGAATGAAGTGAAGATTTCAGGATCATATCCGAAGACTTCTGAAGGGCTGCAGATTACGTTTTAATAACAGATAACACAAGAATCAACTATAGGGAGAATTAGCGGGGCGGCTGTTAGAAAGAAGGCCTACAGCATTTTTGGGTCATTCGAATTTGCAGCACTAGAATTGTTTCGCATTTCGAAGTTGGGATCTCCCTCTGGGTTCTGCCGCAGGGTAATTCCCTGTTGCCGATACCGCAAAAGAATGGTAAGTTTCGCGTTCAATGTCTCAATGAACGCCGGTTTCTGTATATACAGCAATTACAGCAGAAGGTGGAGTACTGGAGGTGCTGCAACAACTGAAAACGTTCTCTCACTGCTCCTTAAAGGACGTTGCTTCCTATAAACTTATAGAAGAGCATGAAACCACTTCCTCTAGCGAAGGACTCAAGCTTTCAATGGCCCAAACGATTGGGCAGGGTCAACATCGGACCATATAAAGGAAAATAGGAGAAAAAAATGCCAGCGGAGTTTTTGCTAAAGGAGCTATCACGTTACAAAATAGGTACTTTTGCGGACATTATCTATAGAAACGCACTCCTCTATCCAGACCAAGAAGCCTTTGTGTGCTGGCCCGAGAGAATAACTTTTTCTGAATTTAATGCTAGAGTAAATAGCTTAATACATGCCCTGTCATCAATGGGACTCAGAAAGGCAGATATTATCGGCGTCTTGTCCTGGAATTGTCTCGAGTATGCTGACGTCTATGGAGCGGCGATGAAGGGTGGATTCATTGCCACTCCCTTCAACCCCAGGCTGCAAGCGGATGAGTTAGCTTATCTTATCAATTATTCAGAGGCCAGTACTCTATTCGTTGGGCCTGAGTTACTAGCGATGGCTAATTCGTTGCGACCACGCCTTCCCAAGGTTGAAAACTTCATCTCCTTTGAAAGCCCTGCCCCCGATATGATAGCCCATCGTGACATAATAGCTGTTCATTCCAAGGAAGAGCCTGATGTTCAAGTGGAGGAGGATGACCTGCTTTATATATTTTATACCAGTGGCACTACTGGTATTCCGCGCGGTGCTATATATACTCAACGTCGCAAAATGGAGGACGCCAGGATTTACGCTCAAGCATTAGGTGTCGAGGCTGGAGATAAACATGTCATGGTGATGCCCCTGTTCCATATTGGTGGGAACGCGCACTTCTGGGCCTTCTTTTACGCTGGTGGCACCAACATTATTCTGAAATTCTTTGATCCAGCCACTACGTTGCAATGCATTCAGGATGAGAAAGCTACGGATATTCACGTTGTGCCCACTCACTTGGTAGCCATGCTTGCTCTATCTGATTTTGAAAAGTATAACCTCGGTAGCTTAAAGCGAATGTGGTATGCTGCTTCACCTATGCCTTTGGAATTATTGAAGAAAGCGATGAATATTTGGGGGCCTATTTTTATGCAGGCATATGGACAAACAGAATCAGGGCCAATGGTCACCTTTTTGTCAAAGCAGTCTCACAGCGTCTTAGACAAGCCATCTGAGGAGCAGGGGATATTAGCGTCGTGCGGGCAACCTTGTCTTGGAACTCATGTAAGAGTAGTAGATGACAAGGAAAATGATGTCAAGCCTGGCGAGGTGGGTGAGATAATAGTTCATAGCAAACAAATGATGGTTGAATACTGGCACAAACCAGATGAGACGAGGGAAGCCCTTGTCAATGGGTGGCTACATACCGGCGACCTAGGTCGCTACGACGAAAAAGGATATATTTACATCGTAGACAGGAAAAAGGATATGATCGTTTCTGGAGGGGAAAATATCTTTCCTCGTGAGATCGAGGAAGTAATTTATCAGCATCCATCGGTTCAGGAAGCAGCGGTTTTGGGCATACCTGATACTTACTGGGTGGAGAAGGTTCATGCTGTTGTGGTTTTGAAAAAAGGGGCTAAGCTAACTGAACAGGAACTCATTGCCTTTTGCAAACAAAGACTTGCCAGCTTTAAAGCTCCGAAATCTGTCGAGTTCGCTGATGCGTTGCCTAAAAGCCCGGCTGGTAAGATCCTTAAGAAGGAGATGAGAGAAAAATACTGGTCAGGAACAGAACGTCGCGTCTGACCTCGAAGTACATTCACAGATGAGCTTCTTATCCTGTCTCAAAGGAAACTCAAAAGACCTATTGATTGCTTGAAGCAGGGCGATTTGAAGCTAATATGAGCAAAATAAGTACGTATGTGCATGGCGGAACTCCATGCATTTGAAAAGATCATAAGCAGATAGAGCTACCCACTTAACTCAGCAACCAACTGTCGATAGGTAACGGCTTGGGTAGTACAGCACGCCGTAGCCAAGCGGTCAAAGATGGTAGCACGAAGTTCTTTGAAGCGTCGATTAAATCGATAAGGTCGATTGCTTTCTTGTGGCCCCCTAAGAACACCATTAAATGCGTAAACACCACAAAATTTGTTGAAGCCACCTTTACTGCAATGTGTTTTATCCCACATTCCTCTTTGGGCTTCAATTCTATTCGGACCGAGCCACTCAACACCTGATGAAAAAAGAGATGAGCTGGATATGCATAACGTAATGACTGACACTCCAGACGTTACAAAATCAAGGATATTATTAGCACCCTTACAATTAATACCGTTAGGATATCAATCGAAGATGCTGAAGCCATAGAATGGTTAAAGCGCGGGCTTGAAAGCAAAGATTCTAAAGTCTCTGTCTATGTCCGAACAGAATACACGATCCCGCCTGAGCTGAGCCTTAAGGGGCAAGCGGAGTATGACACGGTCTTTAAGTTGGTCCTCTGGAGTCATGACGCCAACCGGTTTGAGAATGTTTATTCACCGCAGCGAGAGAAAATCATCAGTATGATCGAAGAGCGCGGCTGGCTTACGACAGATCAATAGGGATAGGCACAATGACATATCCGTTAAGAATCAAGCATGCCCAAATCTGTGAGATCTTGCCACGATATTCAGTTTAGGAAACATGAATATCCGATAAGAATATCAAAACCTCAACCTATGAGATGATATGACCTCAATTAGACGAAGGGCTGTTCGAGGGGCAAGTTCGTGTAGCGTGTGCGGAAATTGAAGAACGGGGAGATCGTCAATTTTTGAGGCTATTTTTGCTCTGTTCAGCCTATTTTGGAACAAGAAAATAGCAGATTCTCGGATACTTCGTATCACCTGTCCTGTATGTGCAGAACATTGTATGTGGTGGTGAATTATTCCGGTTTTGTTTTGACCTTACGGACGGCAAGACCTCTGGAATCTCTCTTGGGTTCGAAAATGATCGAAGGGATGAGTTCATCATCGTAAACGAAGCTGTCGGCATCTCTGACATCGCCGTACCTTGCTCTTAATTCATCCATCGGTCCCGCATCCAGCGCCCACGTTGGACAGCTCTGAACGCATGCCGGCTTCTTGCCTTCCGCCCATCTGTCAATACAGAAGTTACATTTTTGCATCCTGGCGCTTGCTTCAGCCCCGAACTGTGGGGAGTCATAGGGGCAGGCCTCGAGGCATAGACTGCAACTGTCCCGGCCCAGACAAACCTCTCTATCAACAATCACAATGCCGTCTTGATCCCGCTTGCTGATGGCATTGACCGGGCAGGCAGGCACACAGGCAGGTTGAAGGCAGTGGTAACAGGCCTCAAAAAGAAAGGAGGTGAATAGATCCGGGTATTTTCCCTTTTCTGTGGTCTTTACCCTCAGCCAGCTTGCAGGCCCTGCGGGGACATCATGCCAGTCATGGCAGGCAACCACACAGGTGAAACAGCCCGTACAGCGATTCTGGTCGAAATAGAATCCGTATTGCATGATGTTGTTTTTTCCTCTCGAAACAATTCAGAGCTGGTGAAATATCAAACGGAATAGGCAGGATATTTAAGTATTCGTTCAAATATCCTGTAGATAAGATCCTTACAGGTCAATTCCGGGAGTTCAGACGTAAGCCTTTTATGAAAATCATGCAGATCCTGTTCATCCTGTCAAAGAAAGCCGAACTATTGCGCCTTCTTTACTTGTACCAGGGCGGTATTGGAGGCGAATGCCCCGGCCGGTGAGGTCACGTTTTTGGTGAAGATATTGGCACAGCCGCCCCGGTCGATGCCGTTCTCGTCAGGATCGTACCAGGCTCCTTGTGGGATGGCAACTACCCCCGGCATGATCCTTTCCGTCACTTCGGCCGGGATGAGCATCTCCCCGCGTTCGTTGAATACCCTCACCATATCCCCCTCCTCAATACCCCTTGGCTCAGCGTCAATGCTGTTGATTGAGATCGTCTGTTGTTGTAACTCCCGGAGCCAGGGCAAGTTATCGAACTGGCTGTGAGCTCGCCGCTTAAAATGGGGGGTGATGAGCTGCAATGGATATTTTCCGGCTAAAGGATCATTCAGGCTTTCCCAGGTCTCTATATATGTGGGGATGGATGGTATCAGGGGATGATTCATGTTCGCCACCAACTGGGAAAAGATTTCAATCTTTCCCGAGGGCGTCGGAAATGCTTTTTGTTCCTTCTCCCCGGGTTCTTTCTTGGCAACCGTGTCCGGTTTGCCCTGCCTGAGCCTGTAAATGCCCTGGTTCTTGAGGGTATCGTAGTCCGGGAACTCATCTGCCTCGGACAGCTTCGTGATGAAGGATCTCACCCAGGCCTCGTCTGTTTTGTCGTTGTAATCGGTAATGCCGAGTTTCAGAGCCAGGGCTTCACAGATTTGCAGTTGGGATTTGGAATCTCCCAAGGGCTCTATAGCCTTATTTACGAGGGCAAACACGCCTCCGCCCATCGGGACATAGAGATCATGTCGCTCCAGGAACGTACACACAGGCAAGACGATGTCAGCAAATCTGGCTGAGGACGTCATGAACTGCTCTGTCACCAGGATAAATTCCAGGTTTTTAAAGGCTTTCGCTGCCTTGTTGACCTCACCAAGCTGGTTCAGGTAATTGGTGTTTGAAAGCCAGAGGAACTTATAGTCGGCGGGATAGCCCCCGGCTCTACCCTTGAGGATGGCATCCGACAGCAGATTGACATTAACTCGGGCGCTGGAGTTGACGCTCTCGCCCCGGTAAGGGAGCCGGTTCCAGCGTGGCGGCATATTCGCTTCTACCGGGTTGATAGGGCTGGAAATACGTAATTTGCGCACCAAGGCCGCGGCAGCCGAATCTATACCACTCGGGATCGCTACGTTGCCGGTAATGGCCTCCAGAGCCGCTGCGGCCCGGTGGTACTGTTCGCCGAAGGCGGTGCGCCCTGCCGCAAAGCTGGTTCCGAGGACCGCCGGCTTGGTGCTGCCATAGTCGCGTGCTAAATCAGCGATGGTTGCGGCCGGGATGCCGCTGATACGCTCGGCCCACTCAGGTGTCTTTTCGATGCCATCCTCCAGACCGAATACCCAATCCTTGAATTTGTCGAAGCCAAAGGTATAGGTGTCGATAAAGCGCTGGTCATGCAGCTTTTCTTTTATGATCACATAAGCTATGGCCAGGAGGACAGCCGCGTCGGTACCGGGTCTGATGGGAATCCACTGGTCCGCGAAGGCGGCGGCTGAGTCGGTATACCTGGGGTCGACGCAGATGAATCTGGCGCCTTTTTCCTTGGCACGAACCAGTGCCTGGGATACCCCGGTGCCCTGCTGGGTGGTTACAGGGTTCCAGCTCCACATAATAATGAGCCGTGCATTCACATACTCTTTCAAATGTGCTTCGGCGTTGCGTGGTGAGGGCCTGGTTCCGTATGTCACGCCGGCGGCAAAATTGTCGCCCTCGTTCGAGATGGTACCCCAGGGCGCGGTATAGCCGCCGAACTGGCACAGCAGCCTGTGAAAAGCCATGACATGGTGCAGGGAAAAGGCATCGGCCATGGAGCAGAAGTGAAGAATGGAGGCATTGCCATAGGTATCCTTCACCCGCTTCAGCTCATGGGCCACGGTTTCCAGGGCCTCGTCCCAGGATATTCTGGTAAATTCGCCGGCGCCCCTGGGTCCTGTCCTTTTAAGAGGATAGAGCAGGCGCTCAGGAGCGTAAACCCGTTGACGATAGGCACGCCCCCTCGCACACATCCGGTGTGCCGTTTCTCCTTCATCCCCGGTCTCAATTCGAATGATCCTGCCATCGCTCACGTGCACTTTCATTTCACACGTGCCGCCGCAATGGCTGTTACAGATAGTACGGACGATCTTTTCTTCGCCGGAATTGCTCATACGTATCTCATCCCCGGTTTTCTTTTTCGTTCTTCACTCCGGTATCATCCTAACGAGTGTATCGCAAGCACACACTGCCTATCAAGTTTGTGACAGTTTTAATTAATAAATAGCAAGCTTATCTAACATAACAATGTCTCCCCGGGCAAACGGAAAAAACAAAACCGGGATTAATAGGCACCCTACATCTTGGAACCGGCATGTTCCTCCAAAGCGTACAGAAAGAGTTGGGCCAGATTGATCCAGAAGATTCATGTTGCATAAAGGAGAACTCTGTGCAAAGTGTGCGGAAATTGAAGAACGGGCAGGTCGTCGATTATTGAGACGTTTCTTGCTCTATGCAGCGCACGTTGGAACAAGAAAAAGAAAATCAAATGTCACACGCGCTCAAATTGAGCTCGATGGAACTTACCCGCCGAAGCACATCCGCTTTCATCACCATAGGCCTACGGTAGATTACCCTGCCTCGCATTCATCCACTGGCAAGCACGCCATAATTCTGGCGGGCAAGGCCGTGGCTTTCTGCCTAGGCGGGTAAGCTCCGACCAAATTTCCCAATAACAGAGGTATTGGGAGTTGGCGAAACAGCCGTTTCTCGTCAGCAAATGGTGCGCGACCAATTCTTCCCCAATGCATCAATTTCTGCCACAGGCGAAGATGTGTTACTTATCTCAAACGGTTAATTTCAAGAGCTTTAGGGCATTATCCACAAATATCATGTTCTTTTCATCCTCAGTTATCTCCATTGCTTCGATCGCGTTTATGGTCTGCCGGTAACTCCTAAAGCCAAAATAATGGTCACCGAGAGGCATATCTGCTCCAAAAACTATATGGTCGGCACCGCAGAAGTAATACGCTAACATCAAGGCAGGGGTATTCCCGTGAATGGCAGTATCGTTGTAAAACATCTTGTAGTATTCGATTGGCTGCTTGCTGAGGCCACGCATGTATGCACCATAGTCGTGATAGCGTACACTCATCTGGCTGTAATGTTGCACTATCCTTTGTTCATAAAAGGGCACCATTCCACCACAGTGATGGGTGATTACCTTCAGGTTCGGGTATTTTTCAAAAATTCCACTGAACACCAAGCGTGTCATCATCACTGTAGTATCGTACGGCCAGCCAAAAGTACTGGCTATCGCGTACTTCGATTCGCTTTCAGTTGTATAGTCGGCAAAGTCATTGCCCCTCCAGGGATGGGTATAAATCGGCAAATCATATTCAGCCATCTTCTGGAAAAGTGGCAAGAATTCCGGTGCGTCCAGAG
>CP070657.1:1244039-1248725 GCA_020355085.1 Deltaproteobacteria bacterium | reverse complement strand
TCACACCTCATGCCGAAGGCCTCAGCCAGGGAGGCTACTTTCTTAAGTTGAGTAATACCTCCGTTAAACTGTACGTCGCTCCGGACGATATCAACAGCTCCTCGCACCAGATATTGCTTCACCGCGTACAGATTGCCCGGTCGGACCTCTAGGCCGGCAATGGGTATGTCGAGTGCCCTTCTCAACTCAACGAGCCCATCAATATCAAAATCGGAGATGGGCTCCTCGTACCAGTAGAAATTCAACTTCTCTAGCTCTCTGCCTACCATGAGGGCCTGCTCCCGGTCATATCGCGCTACCGGGTCAAGCATAAGTGATATGGAATCACCGACCGCCTCTCTCACTGCCCGGCATATCTCCAAATCCTTGCTGGGAATACCAGGTATATGAAGCTTGTACGCGGTAAAACCCCTTTCCTTTACCTCTAGGGCCTCTTGCACATATGATTCTGTCGTTGGCCGCTGCGTAGAGGAGGCATAGGCCTTGACCTTATCGCGGTAAGCTCCTAAGAGCTTATAGATGGGAAGATTTGCTACTTTGCCCCCAATATCCCACAGGGCCACATCTATCACCCCGAGTGCAGTGGGCGGAAGAAACAATATCCTCCCTTGTTCCCACATCTTTTGCCAGATCTTCTCTCTACACAACGGGTCTTCACCTATCAGAAGGGGCTTGAGTTTCACAAGATAGTGCGCTAGGGCCAGACCATTGCTCCCGAAGGAGGTGCCCTCGATGCCCTCATCGGTCGTTATGGTCACTACAGGGACTTCATAGAGCTCGTTCAAAAATGATACACCTCCGTATCTGGGTCCAACCCCTTGGACAGGCGGAGGATCCCGTCTGATAATCTGGATCCTGATATCCTTGATTCTCATTCAAGACTCCTACAACGACTCACATAGGGCTTTCCGCTCAACGGATGTTGCTTTTTCCCCGCCGCACTACCCTGGTCTGCCATGCCGTGAAGGCGGCCAGGATAATGACACCGATACTAAACCACACAAAATGAGCAGTGTAAATGTATGCCATGAGGGCCGCCGGCGACAGGATAATGACTACCCTCTCACCGATGCCAAGCCTCTTCATGAAGTACCCTACGATAGCTGGTTGGAGACCTATAAAGATTAAGGGGCAGGCAATGAGCGATGTGATTGCGAAGAACGGCTCTGAAAAACTAAAGGTAAGGCTGGGGACAAATATTATCATAAAGGGCAAGAGAAACCCCGCTATACCGGCAAATGCTGCCTGGAACGCTGTTTTCATATATTGCCCCCCAGCTATTTGAGATGCAAAGATGGCGGGGATAGCTATGGGTGGAGTTATATTAGCAAAAACGGCTGCGTAAAGAACAAAGAAATGTGCCTGAAGCAGTGGTACGCCTTGTTTGAGCAACATTGGCGCGCAAGTAATAGCCACCAGCAGATACGCTGCTGAGGTAGGAATCCCACATCCGAGTAAGATACAGATAGCTCCGGTTAAAACGAGCAGCAAAAGTAGATTATCCCCAACGAGGTTGGCCACAGCACTAGGCAGCTTAACCCCCAAACCGGTCATTGTAATCGTTATTATTACTAACCCTAACACCGCACACATTGCCGCGACTCTACTACCAATCTCAGCACCCCGGCATAATCCCTCTATAAAGGTGGATAAGGATGGCCTGGTCGAGGGCCTGATCAAACTGATAACAACCAGTAATATAGTGCCCCAAAAGGCCGCCAACATCGGTGAAAACTCCAATAGAAGTAAAATAGTCAGTACAATGAGCGGTCCAAAGAAGATTGGGCAGCGAAGCAGTAACTCTCTTCTGTCTACCTTTATTGGTGCAGTGCGCTGAATGCCCAAATTTCCCGCCTGAAAGGTGACGTATAGGGCGGCGGAGAAGACATAGAGTAATGCCGGGAGAATTGCTATGGCGACGATGTCCTTGTAAGGAATTCCGGTAAAACCAACCATAACAAAAGCAACAATTCCCATGACAGGCGGCACGATTGGCCCGCAGGTTGAGGCTGCAGTTTCAATCCCGCCGGCGTGTTCCGGCGTATATCCTGCCCTCTTCATGGCCGGTATGGTGAAAGAACCGGTAATCATCACATTGGGACCTGGCAGGCCACTCACAGACCCAACCAGTGCACTAGTGCAAACAGCCGCCATGGCCGGTCCTGAACTGAATCGCTGAGACACCCAATCTCCAATCATGGTAAAGAAGCTTACAGCTCCCGTGGCAGTCACTAACATGGCAAAAACCATAAACATGAATATGAGAGTAGCGGAGATGGTAAGCAAATACCCATAAATACCTGAGATACCAAAGGAAAGTGCAAGTCGTGATACGATTAACTTCCAGTCCATCTGCATGGCCTGAAGCGGGCCTGGAAGCACGTAGCCGAAAAAGGCGTAAAGGATAAAGATGCCAGCTATTACTGGCAGAACCAAACCCGCGGATTCGGTACAGGCTATCAGACATACCATAATCAGTATGATACCAATAATGAGGTCGGGGAGCGTGTTAAATGAGATACGGTAAGCCAGATCAATGTAAAAAAACTGGACGTAAAGAAAACACACAACAGAAAGAAGCGCTAGGAGCAGTTTCAAGTGCCAAAATCTGTGGTTCTTCCGAATCATAATCAAGAAAGTAATAACCAGACCGAACCCGAGGTGGGTGTTGGCGTGGAGTACCGCGTCTTGAACAAGAACCCGCACGTAAACGAAATGGTATACGACCATCACCAGAGAGAGTATTACGATTGTTACATCGAGAATTCTCCATCCGGAAAAACCCTTAACCACCTCCAGCGAGTCTCCGTTTCTGTCTGACGCGGAATTCATGCTCTATTCCCCTTCTCTGGTGGAAAAACGAAATAAACACCCAATATAGATAAGTCCTTCGATCCAAAAAGTCGATAACGAATTCATTAAGACTTCAACTGGATGACCCGACTTGAACGGTTCGATTTGAGCCATTCGGCCTTGAGTTTATGGCCGACAGGCAGCGGCCGAATGGAATAAACATTTCGTTCAGTTGTGTTCGGCAAAATACGCGACTGTATTTGCGAAGCGAAGCTAAAACTGATACAACCCAGAACCATACCTTCGCTGTGTGGGGGCTGCTATAGAAAGCCCAATGAGCAACTACCCCCAAATGTTGCGCAGCTGGGGGTAGTTAAGAGAACGAATTATGGTCTCAGATTACCTTCCCACTTTGTGGCCTCTGGTTTCAAGGAATTTTATGGCCGCCGGATGATAGCTTTCTCGCGGCACTGATAGTTGCCCCATGGTCTGTTTTGTTATGCCTCGGCCTACCGCATGATAGTTCACGAATTCGTCAGAATACTCGTAGATAATGCGCATAATCTCAGTTACTATCTCATCGTCCATATCCTCATGGACCAGCCAACCAATTTGGTTCAGCAAGCCTTTCCAATTCGGGGCATCTGTTTTGCCAATCTTCTTCGCCTTGCCACCTATGAGCCCCATGGCTTCAAGGCCGGTCTTGTCTCGCACAACAGCTACGTCTTTCTCATCAAGCTCCATGAAATAGACCTTTCTCGCAGCCAGCAGCCTCTCGAGAGTTGGCATGGGATTCCAGTCTTTGTATTCCTCAGGGCCGAGACAGATGGCTCCCTGCCAGGTGATATCAATCGTTCCGTCCAGAAGCCGGTCAACAGCAATATTTCCGGTACACCCGTATTCTATTTTCACCTCCTTCTTGTTTTTCCACGCATACTCCATGAGCCACTCTTGCATGAACTGATTGGTCGATCCCATGACATCCAGACCAAATCGCTTGCCTTTGAGGTCACGCCAGGTTTTTATGTTGGGATCAAGGGTTACCTGGGGAGAACCAATATTGACCATCAAGGCCAACCATTTGGTCCCCTTCCAGGGTCCAAATTTGTCATACGGTTTCATACCTATGGAGAGTTGGTCAACGCCGATGGTAACGGCTTCTCCAAACCAGGTGTTCTTCCAATCTGGATGTTCTACGATATACCTCAGGTTCTCGGCAGTGCTCGAAGTCTCTATGGCGTTGCAACGTAACCACTCGGAATTCTTATTTATGATTTCGCTCAAAGCAAATCCCAGAGTGTACATGATGCCGCCAGAGGGGTTAGTGTAAAGATTTAGGGTTACTTCCTTATGCTGAGCAAAGGTGGGGGATAATGACAGGCCTACCGACAGGAGAGCTAGTGTGAGAAACGCGATAACCCTTTTCATTGCTTGACCTCCCTTTTAAGGTTCTTGTTTCTCCTCTTGATTTGCGATTATGCCTATACCGCTTTGTTCTCGACATCACCTCCTTTCCTTTTAGCCTAACTCACACTAGAACCCGTTTATGGTTTTGTCAAACATTTTTCATTAACAGGACTTTCCCCTTTCCGGCTTTAGAGAGCACCTCTTTGATCCCATCGGCAAGGGCGTAGTAGCGGAAGTCGGGGATTCCGAAGATACGCTTGGCTGCTTTCAGGAAATGGAGGGCAAGGATTTCGAGTTTGGCCCTGCCTTGTACCTTAAGCGTAGCGATCCTCGAACGAAGTGCTCCTCGAGCTGTGCGGCCCTTCTGCGCAGCGATCCATTCTTCTTGCCTTCTTGCCTCCCAGCCTCCCAGCCTTCCCGCCTCCAGCCTAATGCTCCTTGTGCCTCCCAGCCTTCCCGCCTCCAGCCTATAGCACTGAGGTGCCT
>CP070657.1:1240203-1243939 GCA_020355085.1 Deltaproteobacteria bacterium | reverse complement strand
GCAAACAGGGCCTGCCCGAGCTCGAGACGGGGATCGGCCTGAACGAGGCCGAGGTGATTGTTGGCAATGTCGGTTCGATTAAACGAAGTAAGTATGGTGTGGTGGGTAGCGGTGTGAACATGACGGGCCGAATTGAGTCATACACCGTAGGAGGACAGATCCTGGTCAGTGAATCGGTTCGCAAAGAGGCGGGCGAAGTCCTTCAGATCAACCAGCAACTGCAGCTCCATCCTAAGGGAGCCGAGACACCGCTTACGGTCTACGAGGTGGGCGGCATCGTCGGTGAATACAACCTCACTCTTAAGGACAAACCCCCGACTCTCGTTACCCTGGCCCGGGAAATTCCGATTAACTGCACTGTGCTTAACGGAAAGTATATGGGCGAGGGGGTGTTCGCGGGCACGATTCTTCGACTCGCGCGCAAGTCCGGGGAGTTGCGCCTCCAGGCGGAAGTGGAGCCGCTGACAAATCTCAAACTCAACCTTGTGGACGTGAGCGAAGAGCTCTCTTCCAAGGATTTCTACGGGAAGGTGATGGTCCAGTCCGACGACGATACAAAGGTTTTTAGCGTGCGTTTTACGGCCCTACCGCCCGGAATCGATGGTTATTTCCAGGCGGCTATCGGCCTGGGGGCTCAAGAGCGCCGTTTGTCGTAGCAACTTTAGAGGACCGGGCAGAATGGTGAAAGATTCTTCTTGACAAGGTCGTGTCTAGGCCTTAGAAAAAAAGAGGATAATACTTCAACATTCGAAAATTCACCAGGTCTTATCTGTCCGAAAATTGGCCTGCCTCAATTCCGAGAGAATGTTGTGCTTCCAATCAGAAGTATGAGGTATCGGGCTGTTAAGACAAAATCCAGTAAGGGGGGTATAATATGAGACGAATTACGCCGTTCAATCAGTCTTTGTGGTTGGCAATCTGTGTTTTGTTGGGGTTGTCCTGTTTTTCAGCGTATGGAGCCGAGCCAACTCAGCCGATTGCTCCTTCAGAGGTCCTACCCAAATTTGAATTAGAGGCGCCGAGCTCTCTAGAGTACCGAGAATACTTAGGGCTAGAAAGCTTCGAAGCTTTGTCCGTAACGCAGATTCCCGCCAAACTTGTCCTTATCGAGATACTGAATGTTCTCTGACCCAGTTGCCACAAGGCCGCGCCTATAGTTAATAGGCTCTATAATATTATTCAGGAAGATCCTGCGCTGAGCAGTGATATCAAGTTGATAGGTATCGCGGCGGGGAACAACCAGAAACATATTGATGTTTACAGAACCAAGTTCCGGGTTCAGTTTCCGCTTTTCCCCGATGAAAAAAAGCATATCTATAATGCCCTCGGAAGAACAGGAACACCCTTCATGATTCTGGTAAACAATAGCGGCAAAGTACTAATGACCCACCGCCATGCTATTGAAGACCTAGACGAATTCTTAAGACAGATAAAGGAATATCACAAGAAGCAATAACAGCACCTTTAGTGTGTGCAGGTTCATGACTTCGCCATATACGTGTCTTTTTCTTGGAACACACCTTTCAAGTATGAAACATGACGACTAAAGAAGGGAAAAAAAACAGACTTTCAGAGATCCCCATTTTCAGGGACATTCCCGAGGAAAAACTGTATGAGATTGCCCAGGTTCTCCAGGATAAGGTTGTGCCCGCCAAGACCGTTATTTTTCAACAGGGTGATCCGGGCGACAGTTTCTACATCATTAATTCCGGGAAGATTAGAGTATTTCTTAGAGGTGAAGACGGTGTGGAGACTGATCTGAACCAATTAGGCCCGGGCGACAGTTTCGGCGAAATGGCCCTGCTAACCGATGAGCCTCGGTCGATAAACATAGAGGCTATGAAAGAAACGAGCCTCTTCGTCCTTACCAAAGATGAATTTGACCGGGTTCTTAAGGATCATCCCGAAATTTTCAAGAATTTTATCAAACGCATGTCTCAGATCCTGAGGCGAGATGAGAGGAGAATTCAGGAGGATGTCGAACTCCATTATCAGGCGCCCCAGTTATCACTGCTTGATTTCGTTTTCGTTGGCGCTGTGATCCTGATCTTTGCCATAATCTTCAATCTGTCAAATCCTAACCGTATAAGCGTCTTACCCGAATTCTATGATGCGAAAGAGATTTCCAAGGTAAATGTCTCCCAGGCTAAGGAAAAATATGATAAAGATGAGACCATCTTTATTGATGCCAGGCCGTCCAATTTTTTCGAACAGCAGCATATAAAGGGTGCTATCAGTATACCTTTGGCACTCTTCGATATCATGTATATGATGGAATTAAGTGAGGTAGATAAACAGAAAGAGATTATTGTCTATGGCAGATCTATAAGCGGCCTCTATGATGAAGAGGTAGTCAGGAAACTCATCCTCCGCGGGCATAAGAACACTCAGATCTTAGAAGCCGGACACCAATACAGGCCTCTGACCTGGGTCGGATTGTCCCAGTGGAGAAAAAACGGTTATCCGGTTGAACCATGACTAATACTTTGGCGCTCATCAAGCGAATCCTGAAGAGTGAATATCTCGCCCTTGTGCTCAGGCTTTTCATAGGCTATTACTTTATTTACGCCAGCATGAGCAAGATTCCCTATCCGGCCCAATTTGCCGAGCTTATGGGAGAGTACCGGATTTTCCCGTACTGGTCTATTCCCCTGGCGGCCGTGGTCGTACCGTGGGTAGAGCTCATTTGTGGACTATTCCTCATCATCGGCCTAAGGACCCGAGCGGCGGCATCTGTTATTGCATTGCTTTTAATTTCATTTAACGTCCTCATAGGAGCGAACGTTATTATGGGCTCCCCTATCAACTGCGGATGTTACGATACCGTCGGGGAACCGGTGAGCTGGTGGAAAATTATGAAGAATACCTTATGGCTGCTCTTCACGATTCAGGTCTTCTTCTTCGACAGACTTTTTCTGCTTCGAAAGGGAGGTATGTTCAGAAAGAGAGTGGCATAAAGCTTTCACGGTTCCTGAAAAGGAGAGATATGTTACCAAGACAAAGATATTCCAACCGCTTATGGCCTGCTTTGTTGGGTCTTCTGCTTGTATTCGCCTTTTCATGCGGTTCAAAGGCCAGATACGCGGGCCTATACGAAGCCCGAGACAGCGAATCGCAAAAACCCTCCGAAACCTATATTGAATTGAAGGAAAATGGCGAGGGTGTCTGGCGGGTGAAAGATGAGGAGAACTCTTTTTCATGGTATGTAAAAGGTAGCGAGATCAGGATGAATACCAAAGCTGGTGGAATCATTGTTGCAAAGATCCAGAACGACACCCTTGAAATTACATTGCCTGCCGGAAAGAAGATGTCTTTCAAAAAGGTCAAGTGACTTAGCGATACGTACTGTCTAATTTCCATCTCATTTCACATGCCCCGGCCTTTCTGAGGTCGCCTCAATCGAGAATCAACCATACCTGAAAATCGATAAAGCCTCTCCTCGACCCGCGTAAAGCACCTGAGCAATGCCTCAATAGGCGGGGTGGAATGTTGGTTTGAGTCTCTGGGCCATTATCTTCGTTTTGGCGGGCTCGCCATTCAAGGAAGACCGTGAAGCATTCGGCCACACGTCTGATCCGGCCTTATGGGCAAGGGCTGGGGGAGCCTATCGGCTGCGCGCAGCGCGGATTGGACGTCCGATGGTGGGCTAGGCAGGGATGGGTCAGGCTGTCCTATGGAGATCTTCGGGGTGATCTTTCCATCTTTTCAGGTGCCAGGCTATTAAGCATCTCTCAGG
>CP070657.1:1235191-1240103 GCA_020355085.1 Deltaproteobacteria bacterium | reverse complement strand
GGGGATATGATAAAGAGGGTATGCCTACCAAAAAGACATTAAATGATTTGGACTTGGGTTATGTTGCTCAAGATTTAGCAAAAAGGGGAATTCTGCCAGATGAAAATGGGCGGTTGCCATCCTCAAAAGGGCGAACATAAATTTTGGCCCCAAGGGTAATTGACACTTCGGGATAGCAGTTAATCGATGTTCTGGCGATTCTCGGCAGGATTCTTCCGATGAGAGGGAGGCAGTAATTTTTTCGGGCGGGTTTATTGGCTTCATGAATTACACAGACGTTAAGAGCCTATGCTTTTTTTGTTTTCTCTGCGTGTGGAGATAACTGAATAACCGTCCGGGAATAGAAGATTGGGGGAAATAATGAGCAGTGAAGCACTGATAAATGGTTCGCCGGGTGAGGAGGTTTTGTTCTTGGGTAATGAGGCTATTGCTCGTGGCGTGCTGGAGTCAGGTGTCCAAGTGGTTGCCGCCTATCCCGGAACACCGTCATCCGAGATTGTGGACTCCCTATCCCACATTGCAAAGCACACAGGTCAATACGTGGACTGGTCGACTAATGAAAAGGTGGCCTTTGAATGCGCTGCCGGAGCGGCGTTCCTAGGGGTCCGCTCCTTTAGCGCTATGAAGAGTGTAGGCCTAAATGTAGCCATGGATCCGCTCATGGTGGTGAATCTCACGGGAGTTGCAGGTGGATTTGTCATAGTGGTGGCCGATGACCCAAATTGCTGGTCCACCCAAAATGAGCAGGATAGCAGATTGTTGGCTTTTGCAGCGGAGATACCATGCCTTGAACCAGCATCGCCCCAAGAGGCAAAGGACATGGTTGTTTACGCATATCAACTCTCTGAAGAACTTGGTAGACTCGTAATGATCCGAACGGTGACTCGCCTTAACCATTGTCGAGGTCCGGTAACGTTAGGGCCTTATAAAAGAAAGAAGCAAACCCCTCGTTACAGTGAGGTAAGGGGTGGGTTCCCTGCCCTGCCCAAGCACAAGCTTCTCCACGAGGAGAAACATAGATTTCAGAAGGCCTTATCTGATTATCCATTTAATAAACTTGACTTGAAACCCGAAGCCCAAATAGGCGTTATTGCATCGGGCAATGCAACGAACTATGCTCTAGAAGCGATAGCTGCTCTCGAATTAGACAATGCGGTTAGCTTTCTTAAATTGGGGGTTGTCAATCCTCTGCCTGAGGAATTAATCAAGACGATTTTAGATAGCCATGAAACAGTGCTCGTATTCGAGGAGATCGAACCTTTCGTTGAGGAAAGAATTCGGAGTCTTTACTACGAACATCCTTCTCCTCCTCGACTGATTGGAAAGCTATCGGGCGATCTTGAAGTAGCAGGTGAACTGACCAGGGAAAAAGCTATAAAGGTATTGGCCCGTGCCTCTGGTTTGTCCGTTCCACTATCAGATAAACAGCCTACCCAGATCACCGATCTGGTCGTTAGTCGCAACATGGTGCTTTGCGCCGGCTGCCCTCACATGGGCACCTTTTATGCAATTCGCAAAGCTACCAGAAAACAAAAACCTAAGGTATTGATCTCCGGTGACATAGGCTGTTATGGCTTTGGGTTAGATCCACCTTACCGGCTATATGACTCTCACATATGTATGGGTGCTAGTATTGGCATCGCAAACGGGTATGCAGCTACTGGCTATAAGGGGCCGATAGCGTGTGTTATAGGTGACTCCACCTTTTACCATAGCGGAATCTCCGCACTCGTTAACGCTGTATTTAATCAACACGACATTACGGTAATCGTTTTGGATAACTCCATAATTGGGATGACTGGACACCAGCCTGACCCGGGGACGGGAGTGACTGCTATGGGAGAATCAACACCAAAGCTGGATATCGGGCAAATAGCTCGTGCATGCGGAGTTCAGCACGTAGCTGTTGTTGATCCTTTCCATGTGGAATCCGCCATTTCTTCCATAAAAAAGGCGATCTCCTACCAAGGGCCCTCGATGGTTATCGCGAGGGGGGAGTGTGCCATCATAACCGGTCGCAAGCAGGGAGAAAAAAGGACCCTTTGCCATATCGATCCAAAGACATGCGATTCCTGCGGCATATGTGTCAATCTTCTGTACTGCCCGGCGCTCACAAAAGGTGAGGATAGTTACGTAATTAACGAGGTCCTCTGTATCGGCTGTGGGGTCTGCACTCAGGTCTGTCCAAAAGGTGCCATCAGCTAAGAGGAGGGGTAAATGGTGAAAGAAAGAATTACGAAGAGCATTGTTATTGCTGGTGTGGGTGGCCAAGGAAACATCCTAGCTTCTAAGATCATTGCCGAAGCTGCTCGATTACAAGGATTGAATGCGATAGTGGGTGAAATGTTTGGATCGAGTCAACGAGGCGGCTCTGTAGCAAGCCATGTTAGGCTCGGCGATGGTGTTTTAAGCCCTATCTCACCAGAACATGGTGCACAAATTATTTGCGGAATTGAGCCTATGGAGGCATTGCGCGCGGCTATTCGCTATGTTCATCCTGAGGGCCTGGTAGTAACGAATTCTCGAACAAACCAACCAATAGCCGTAAACATGGGAAAACTTACATATCCGCCACTTGAGAAGATTCTGGGCGGCTTGGAATCCCTTTGCGCTAAAGTGGTTTCTCTCGATGCAACCGAATTGGCAATACAGGCGGGCGGGGCAGTATTCACTAATATGGTTTTGTTGGGTGCGATGTCTACTGTCGATATATTAAGTCTTTCGGTCGACTCCTTTGAGGAGGCCATCTCCCAAACGGTTCCCAAATCTCTGCAGATGAACCTTAAGGCATTTAATTTAGGGCGGGAGGAGTGTTTGGCCCGAAAAACAGAGAGGTCGTATAACTGAGACGATCTGGTGGTACACAGAAGCCTTGAACGCATCTGAATCTGGTCATCACGTCTGCGAAACATCGCCACGGAATCAAATCTAATGAGATACACTGCAACCACTTTTATGAAAGAATCACGGTTGTTCTCCATGTTCCGAATGGGCCCAAGGGTTAGAATGGGTAGAAGAAACACCACTGGCTTTACGTGAAGAATTTTCTCGGGACATCCGTTCTTTAAAGGGCACCGAAAATAAATCATCAAAACATATCAAACAGAGAGGTTTAGCTATGAGGATAATAGACTTAACTCTGCCTTTGTATGATGGAATGGATTATTACTGTACAGGTCATTTTCCATGGGAGGTAATATTTAAGACCGAGCGAACGGTTCCGACAGAGGCCGGTGCTGGACTAGACCTGGGGTCATTTACCATGTATTCCGAACCAGGGACACGTTTCCTCTGTGTTCCCCCCAAGAAGATTGGTGACGTACTGGGAAAGGAATTGAACAAATTAGTGTTGAAAGAGGGGGTAATGCTCCACATCCCGAAAGAGCCGAAGGAAGGGGGGAATCCAATCACTGCAAAAGAAATGATCGCAGGGATTGAAAAATGCCCCGCACGCCCGGGTGATGCCATTGTACTTCACACTGGGCATGGGGATGATGAGAAATATTACAAATTAAGGGGTAATTGGGAGCTGTGGAGTCCGTGCCTCATCCCTGAAAGTATCCCGCCCTTGGCTGATTACCTGGGACGGATGAAGTGCCCCCTTTTTGGTTATGATACGGCGAATCTCTCCTGGCAATGCACAGATCTCTGCAGTTTGCACCGGGAATGGGGAATGCGTAAGCCCCGACCAGCACCTAACACCCCTGAAGCTAAAGAGGCCGGGAAGCGCTATATTGAAAGTGGGAAGATGGCTCAAGAGAATGGAGAATTCTTCGAATTCTTACGCATTTGTGACATGCTAGGCGGTGTTGTCAACTGTGGCGAGGTCAAGAAGGAGAGATTCAAACTGATAATCGCCCCTCTTAAAGTAATTGATTGGGGTTTTGTGCCCGCGACCGTTTACGCTATTGAGGAATAGGAAAGTAATGCTGAATCAATAAGAGAAAGACTGGCAGTCTAACCTGAAAGACCCTAACAGAATGGGCTAACGAATTCTCTCTCTTGGCTTCATTTCCAGTTGAGTTTCGCCGCTATGGGAATGCTGTAAACTGTCACAGTACATGACCTGCTCCCGAGGCGCACCCCGATCGGTGTTCTGCTTCCTCAAGGCGGTCTCCGGTTTTTCGATCGAATTACAGGAGATCTGCGCGGATGGACTAAAGTGGGAGGCTCAATTCAGGGCTCTTCTATTCCGTTACCTTCTCGTAATGCGCATCAGTCAGGCCGTCCAAGAGCAAAAAGGATTTCACCTGTATGCATAGGACCTCGGCATCGGAGCTATCCAAAAACGCCCCTAAGTTGGGATGCCGTTCAAGCAGCCTGGCACGAACATCTTCCCTTTTGTCCTTCTTGTCTATCACTTGGAATACGCCGCTTACGGTCAGCGCCCGTGCCGCAAAGCCGGGGGAGGAGCCCCGCTCCTCCCTCGTATCGATGAGAAGGCTGACCGCTGGGTTTTCCTTTAGATTCTTATACTTGTTGGTCTCGCGGTGGGTTACCATATAGATCTCCCGGCAATCATCATCGGCAGCATAGGCCATGAGGGAACAATGGGGCTTGTCGCCGGAGACGGTTGCCAGTACGCAAATATCCTTTTCCCTAACCAGTGCTTTCATCCGTTCGAGCATCGTGTGCTTCCCTCAAAGCCTTGCCGACCTTCTTGCGTGCATCCTTGTAGCCACTTCTTACTACCATATTCATCCAACTACGTGAACCGATTTTTGGGCCACGTGGTGGTGAAACTTTTAGAATTTTGGATTATTGCTTTAACTCCGTAAAACATTCTCAACTGAAATAGGCGCATACCATGAAACCCTTTCTTTCGTTCCAAGGCTCACGGGCTTGTTCTTTCACCGACTTGTTTACGTCCCGCTTCAAAGAAGCGGGGCTCCGCATTCCCTTCGACACGCTC
>CP070657.1:1229964-1235091 GCA_020355085.1 Deltaproteobacteria bacterium | reverse complement strand
TGGTTTTTTTTCAGGGCCCTTGCAATAATGTCTTGCATTTTTCTATCCCGCAGCTGTTCAGTGACTCGATTTCAAGCACGCGCCTAACGTTATAATCTCAAGCGAAATTTGTCAATGTTGGATTTAGCTCGATCCAGTCTGGCTCTACATGCCTAAATATGAAATGCGATATAACTAGAAATCGATTGGAATATCTTTAACATCGGATTAATATTTAGATATTTATCAAAACAGCTTGTCAGTATAGTTAAAAGTCCAAATATTATTCTCGCCATTTCTCCTATTTTATATTGAAATTAGCATTTCATTTTGGTAAAAGACGTGCTAAATTTAGATGGTATCAATTTATTGGCCTGTTGGAGTCTTTCCGATACACAAAGCACCTTTCGTAACCAAGGGAATCACCTTTCTTCTTAAGTGAGCTTGCACTGACTATTGCAGAGGTAAGAGAGAAATCGCGATTAAGGGGCATCATGCCGTTCGAAAACCTATAAATAAGGGGGTTTGAGTTATGACAAAGGCAGATATAATTGCAGGGATTGCCAAAGAAACGGGATTAACAAAGGCCGATTCAGAACGAGCTCTTAACGCTTTTCTCACACTTGCAAAACGAGCAATCTCCAATGAAGGGAGATTCCCCCTCGCTGGTTTTGGAACCTTTGTGGTGGTAAATAGAAAAGCGCGGGCTGGAAGAAATCCACAAACCGGCCAACCGATTCAGATCAAGGCCAGTAAGGCGGTCAGGTTTCGTCCTGGTAAGGCATTGGCCCAAGACATCAAGTAGTCCGTCAGTGCGTTTAGACGAGTGGTTGTAATCCTTCGGTTGACGTCTTCTGTATTGCTTTGGCCACTGTATCTAACTCCTGATCCCCGATTGTTCGGATGTCAAGCAGAACGTGGTTTTTCTCTAAGCGTGCGATAATGGGGGGATCGCAGGAGCGCAAGATATCCACAATGCGTGAAGCCGAAAGTCGATTAGGAGATAGGCACAGCAACCTGCTTTTTATGCTCTCCAAGGGCAAGGCACCGCCGCCAACCTGTGAAAAGCCATCGGTCAGGCTAGCTGAAAAGTTAGTCTGATCTATCTTTCCGATCAAATTGAGCAGTTTCTGTGCTTTTTTGCAAACACTCCGATACGAGCGAGAGATCATGTCCAACGTGGGTATCAGCCGGGTCGCGCCCTCCTCATCTCTGTACAACAGAAGGGTCTCTTGGAGTGCGATCAGGGTCAGTTTGTCTATTCTAAGTGCCCTTGTAAGCTGATTGGCCTTTAGTGCCGAAATAATGTCCTTTTTCCCCAGGATTATCCCACACTGCGGTCCACCCAGCATCTTATCGCCGCTAAAGGTTACTATATCCACCCCTTTTTGTATGGAATCCTGAACCGTTGGTTCTTGTTTTAATCCGTAGCGGGAAAGATCGATCAAGCAGCCACTACCAAGGTCCTCCATCACAGGGATACCGTGTTTTCTTCCAAGATCAACCAGCTCCTCTAGGCCCACTTCCTGGGTAAATCCTACGATTTCGAAATTGCTCCTGTGTACTTTGAGAAGAAGAGCGGTATCGGGGACAATGGCCGCCTCATAATCTCGCACAGTTGTTTTATTGGTGCTTCCCACCTCAAACATTTTTGCCCCGCTCTTCTTCATAACTTCAGGCATCCGAAAGGAACCCCCGATCTCAACCAATTGGCTTCTGGAGATAACTACCTCCTTTCCTTTTGCCAGAGTGTCCAAGGCAAGGAGGACAGCAGCGGCATTATTATTTACAACAAGAGCGCTTTCCGCCCCGGTGAGCTCCTTGAGGATGTCCTCCACATGAATGTAACGACTACCCCTTTTGCCGGCATTGAGATCGTATTCTAGATTGGTATAAGAGCCTGCGAGAATAGCCAATTTAGCTATGACCTCTTTTGCAAGCAGCGAGCGCCCCAGATTGGTATGCACAATGATCCCAGTGGCGTTGATGACCTGTCTTAGGCTCGGTTGCACCAATCTCGTTACCCTGCTTGTAACCTGCGGGATGACCGCATTCAAACCTATGTCTGGCATTTCGCCATGAGCCCCACTTTTCTGAATTCTCTCCCGTAACTCGCCCACCACCTCACGAATCGCTCGCACGATCAAAGTGCGGGGCACGGTGGCCATCAAGCCTTTCACCTCTGACACCTCCAGTAGTTGATCAACTGATGGTATGTGTCTGAGGATCAGGTGCTTATTATCTTTTGCGGGCATAACCTATCTTGAGTCTCCCATGCAATATGGAGTTGCCAACAGAATAGGAGTATGGTAACAATACCACCTAACGGTGAGTGTAGCTCAGCTGGCAGAGCACTGGGTTGTGGCCTCAGTGGTCGTGGGTTCAAGTCCCATCACTCACCCCATAAAGCAGTAATGAAATGAGGGTGTTATGCACCCTCTTTTCTTATCTGAGGCACAGTTCTGGCTCTTTACTTCGTTTCTTATTACTAAACCGCGCAGTGCCTGGTCAAGCCTAAACCGCCGCTATTAGCGCTTTTGCTGCTGTATCGATATACCCACCAAGCAAACGCATACACTATTACTCCCGAGCGGATTGGTTGTCGCTAATCTATGCGCACTGAGTATTGAGGTAAGGGGGGCTCACAAGGAGAATGAAGAACCCCGTGTTTTCGCAAGACGTATATAGGCTCTTCTCATTCTTCTTTGCTCTTTCTGACGATAGTTCTTTCTTTTTCAGGGATGGGAGGCGGAACTGGCTCGCCGGAAATCTCCTTCACCGCACCAAATCGTGGGGGGCAGGCCTCAAAACAGGTTCCGCATTTTATGCATTTATCTTGGTCGATCACATGGATCTGATTCTTATCGCCCACGATCGCCTCTACAGGGCATCTCCTAAGGCAAATCCCGCAGGCCTGGCACTTCTCAGGATCGATATAGTACGACGGTACTTCGCGAACTAACTTTTCTATCTCTTCCCTAGTAAAGAATCCGTCATATTCTTCTTCGTTCTCAAGACGTGACTCCAGCTTCTCCCTCTTAGCTATCTTAATATAGGGAACGAGCTTTGTAACTTCTTCAAGTTTGAGCTTTAATTCATCTTTGTCTATTTCTTCCTCTTTGCCAAGCGGTCCTAGCTTTTTCACCATCTTGCCAAAATCATTCATAACTTCGGTAAAAAGGATTCCTTCACCGGAGGACATAAATTCGATCCTTAGCCTTTCCGGGTTCAGCCCTATGTGTTCCATTATTCTTCTACATAGAAGCACCATGTTTAGTGCACGGTAATTTCCATGAGTAATATAGTTACATTCATTAAGACGGCAACCGCCAATAAACACCCCATCTATTCCATTTGAGAAGGCTCTAAGTACGAATTCCAGGTCTACTCTACCGGAACACATGACGCGAATAAGCCTAATTTCAGTTGTATATTGCAGTCTGGAAACTCCAGCCTTGTCAGCAGCGCCGTATGCTCACCAATGGCATACAAAACCTACTATTCTTGGTTTAAATGTGAGTGCTGCACTCATTCGTTCTCAACTCCTTTGTTAGTAATCCAGGCTTTATTCATCCGCATACTTCTACACATCTCCAACGGCCGCATCCATCTGTTGTATGATCTCTTCCTCTGGAACCGCCGCATCAATCTGGCTCAGGAGCTCTTCATCGGTGAAGTGCTTCAGTGCAATAGCCCCTGTTGGACACATTGCGTTACAGAGACCATCTCCTTTACAGATAACGGGATTCACCAAAGCCTTTTTGCCCTGTCGTGTCTCACGGAACTCAATGGCACCATATGCACAGGCTGAGATACATGCCCCACACCCAATGCACTTCTTTTCATCAACCTCGCACACAGAACCTGAAACTGTGACTATATCATGCGAGAGAAGGGTTAAAGCTCGACCTGCAGCTCCATAAGCATGGTTGATCGCTTCCGGTATATGCTTTGGATAGTGAGCTGTCCCACACAGAAAAACTCCATCTGTGGCAAAGTCAACAGGTCTTAATTTGACATGGGCTTCTTTGAAAAAACCATCCGGTCCTAGAGTGACCTTAAATAGTTGGGATATTTCCCTGGTTCCCTCGGGGGGAATAACGGCGGCAGCCAAAGCAAGTAAATCAGCATCTATAGCGAGCTTCTCACCTAAGATGCGATCAGTCACGGTAACCCGTAAAACAGGCCGACCCTCCTGTTCAACAGCTTCCACCTGTGGATTATCATCCGGCTCATAGCGGATGAACTTTACATCTTCGCTGGACGCTTCCCGGTAATAATCCTCCATAAGCCCGTATGTTCTCATATCCCGAAAGAGAATGTAGATATCCATCTCGGGGTTTATCTCTTTTAGTTTCAAGGCATTCTTAATAGCCTGGCTGCAGCATACCCGGGCGCAGTAATTTCTGCCTTCATTTCTGCAGCCTACACATTGGATCATCACGAGCGTTTCCACGTTACTTAGCTTTTCTTCTCCGTTGGCGATTCTCTCCTCCAACTCCAGCAGGGTCACTACCCGATCATCTTCCCCGTAAAGGTATTCGGTGGGTTTGTATTCCTCAGCCCCGGTAGCGATGATGGCTGCACCATGTTTTATCTCTCGGACCCTTCCTTCAGACGTCACCTTGGTTACGAAATTCCCTACATACCCGGTAGCCTCTGTGATCACGGCATCAGTAGATACATGGATTAAGGGGTGCCGATAAACCTTGAGCATAAGATCACGCAAATAGGCCTGAACATCCATTTCTTCCAGGGTATAATGAATTCTTCGAGCCATTCCCCCCAGGTTTGTATCCTTTTCCACCAGGTAAACCTCATGTCCCTGGTTGGCTATGGAGAGAGCACACGTCATGCCGGCTATACCTCCACCAACTACTAACGCCGTTTTGTTGACGGGCAGATCGATTTCCTGTAAGGGTTCCAAATGGCAAGCTCGTGCCACCGACATCCGGGTTATATCCTTTGCCTTCTGGGTGGCGTCTTCCGGTTCTTTAGAGTGGACCCAGGAGTTATGCTCCCTAATATTGGCCATTTCATAGAAATATTGATTAATTCCCGCCTCCCGATGGGTGTCCCGGAATAACGGTTCATGGGTCCTGGGGGTGCAGGCAGCGACAACTACGCGATTGAGCCCTTTTTCCTTTA
>CP070657.1:1227294-1229864 GCA_020355085.1 Deltaproteobacteria bacterium | reverse complement strand
TGCTCTTCCAATTTCATGCCTTCCTCATTGTAGGCTGCTGGATGGTACCCCTTTTGATTCAGCTTCTCGGAAACTGAAATCAAGTTCATAGGACACACTGATTGGCACAAATAGCAGCCCTTGCACAACTCCTCGTCTATCTTGATAAAACCCTTCTTATGTTTAGAAGCCATAATTCATTGTAACCTTTACCCGCCTATGCAGAAACCCGCGGGATCGTCCGCCAGAATTGTGGCGGGCTTGCCCGCCAAGAGACATGCCGGGTTTGTACATAAGGGTTCACACCTTTCGTGATTCTTTGAGATCCATGTACCGTTTCCGTGTAGAAACAAACCAAAGCTAATTTACATAGTAAGTTATGGCTGGCCTGTCAATCAATAATTTCCTTTCAGCGATTGCAGCGAAAAGAGCCATTCGCTTGCCTCCCGATGCAAACAAATACATAAAACATTGCCTTGACCAAAAGGCACATTTGCCTTACTATATCGTCTATTGGCACGATCTACCGCGCCGCCATTAACGGAAGGCAAAACCCCATGATTCATTTGCTAAGAGGCCGCTTCGAAAGGGCTGCCCGACCCTTCACTGATTTCTTGATCAGACACAGGTTCACTGCCTCTGTTCTAACGATAATCGCCTTTCTCGGTACAGTTCTGGCCTCTGTATTAGTTTATTACGAGATCTGGAAGCTCGGTGCATTTCTTTTCCTAGTGTTTTCTTTGTTTGATGCACTGGATGGATTAGTTGCCAGAAGCAACAACACTGCCAAGCCGGCTGGAGCCTTCCTGGACTCCGTGATGGACCGCTTCTCAGATAGTGCTATTCTGTTTGCCATCATCTTGTATGGCTTCAGAGTGGAAAATAAAAGCATATTCGTGCTTGCCCTCCTCGCCCTTATCATCTCGCTGATTACGAGCTATATCAAGGCGAAGGCCGAGAATTTTTTGGAATTTGGCTCCATAGGACTCTTGCAAAGACCGGAAAGAATTTTGGTCATCTTTCTCATGCTGTTATTTCCCAAATACCTTCTGGTAGGTTTGTGGATATTGGTCATCGGCGGGGGTATTACCATAACCCAAAGGCTCTACGCAGCATACCAGAAGTTCAACCAGCAATCTGTTTCATGATTCGCCGCTAATGCTCAAGGGTTTTCCCTTAGGAGCTTGATTCCGTAAAAATGACTGCTGCAAAACTTACGGCGGATTTGGTCGGTTCTTCTCGATATGTCTCATAGGCCAAGAGTTTCCCATGACCGGGGGGAAGCACTTCCAGCAGGCACGCCAGAGCCGAAAACCCACAGACATTGAACTTATCTTCCACCTTTATCGATTCTCCCCAGAATCCGTTGGCATCCCCTTCACAGAGGAAATGCAAAAGCGCTCTGTCATGCTTTTCAGACTCGTTAATCATAAGAGAAGCGGGCATATCGTGCCCGAACTTCTGCCCAACATGCGAGAAATCAACCCCTGCCACCAGAATCGTTTCGTCGTCTTTTACGGCATCGGCCAAGACTTGCAGGAAACGCCCTCCCTCGGACCGGTATGCTTCCCTGGTATACGCAGGCAGGCTTCCCAGAAGAGAGCCGCACAGCACAGGAACGAGGACGAAGGAACTGCCGCTGAATATATGCTGAAGGAAAATAACCTGAAACTCAATAGAATGTTCATCTCTATGGACAAAATCATCTGCGGAAAGGATGTCGCCCCCTGCCTTCATCAATTCCCTGACGGTTTCCTCATCCGTTTCTATACGCCCCAGAGGAGTTTCAAAGGTTTTTGTGGTCAGCGAAAACATTCTTTCGGTAAGGGAATGGCCCACACCTAACACAACGACTCTCTTTACCGTACCACAATCTCTTATTGCCTGGTACGCGCTCGAGTACACCCGCTTGCCTGCCTCCAGATCAATATGCGGCGCCACCAGAGCAGTGATTTTCCCCTGAGGAGTTTCCGGTAACGCTTGTGCATGCAGGATTTCCTCCAATCGTCTCCTGAGATCTTCCTCCCGTGCAGGGTAGGAAAGGCCTGCTAGAGAACAACTCCGTATCCTTTGTGCGGTGAAGCGATCAACAATCTCCCGTTTCGCATCCCTGTAGCGCGGGCTATCCAAAAGAAATGAGTTATCCAGCTGTTTTACCAGTTCCTCAACCTCCTCCATGGATACCAGTCTTCCACCCTGATGCCGCATTAGTTCTATTTGAACATCTCTCAGGGAGTGGGCGCCATCCAGCATGACCATTATCTTATAGAGTTCGGGGCTAATTGCCCTATCCTGCTCAACAAGCCCCAATTTGTCCTTGATCATGATGAGCGTTCGATTACCGCTTTGCACGGGAAAAAGATCGAGATCCTTCCTCATCTTTATCTTTTCAGCATCCATACCTAAGATCACCGCCCAACTATTTCCTTAAACCTTCCCTCACAAAGAGGGGGTTGGGGGATCCGGGAAAATCCTTGACCATCCGCATCATTATGCCTATCATCCTTTCAGTCATGAAAATTCCGATCTTCATCTACCACATCCAGCATACGATATGAACTACAAAAAACTGAAACGAAAACTCAAGAAAG
>CP070657.1:1223493-1227194 GCA_020355085.1 Deltaproteobacteria bacterium | reverse complement strand
GGTCTTCTGCTATTAGATATTGCGCCTGCACCCTACCAAGACCAAAGGCGAGTTCTTTGGCCACCGCAGAGGTAAAGAGGTTAAGGGTCATAGCTCCCAGGGACTGGGCCCCGAGTTCAGTGAATAGCCATTCGGGGTGATTGTTGCTAATGATGCCGATGGTGCCGCCCCGCTTAAGTCCAAGGGCCGCCAGGCCGAGGGCGACCTTCTTGGTGTAATCAAAATAGTCCGTCCACGTATATGCCTGCCATATACCAAAATTCTTCTCTCGGATCGCGATTCGCTCTGAGCCTAATACACGGGCCTGTTTTTCCAGCATCTGAGGCAGGGTGTACTGGGTGAGTGTGGATAGAGTTTGTTCATCTAATCGCTCAATCTTTTCCAAACGAAACCCTTTCAATTTTCAATTTTCGATTGAAGATTGCTTCCGATTCCCGGACTCGGGGACTATGCTCTCATCCGTGCTTCTATCAATCTTCGATATTCGATTATCAATGGGTGGTGTTTGCTTTCTCGCCGTTTTCCTTGAAGATATGAGAATGGCTGTCAATTCCTCGGCTTCTTTGAGGAGCGGGAGAACTCGGTCTTTGCTAAGTAGCTGCTCATCAATAATAAATTCAAGCCAGAAATGTGACTCATCCGCTTCCTCAAGCGTAATGCTCAGCTTTGAGATAAAACTTGGCCTAGACTGTGCGATGCAAGCAGCACGGTAATTCGAAGCAACCGAAGTGGAAGACCGGATCAATTGCCCCTTGATGTGATTACCTAAATACGTTCTCGGCAGTGTGACACTCAATTTTACACAACGATGCGCAAATTCTTTTGTTCTCTGTTTTAGCGCTTTTTCGTCCATGCGCTACAATTATCAATTCCTTTCAGATTGCCGTTGACAATCTTCAGTTTTCAATCGTCAATTTTCAATTGCTATCAGATTGCCGTAGCCGATTTTCAATCTTCAATTTTCAATTGACAATATTCAATTGTTTCTAGATTGTCACCGCGTCACCGAGATAGGCCTTGATAACCTGAGGATGGTTTTGAACAGCCTCCGGCAGCCCTTCGGTTATCTTCTTTCCGAAATCGAGCACAACAACCCGTTGAGATATACTCATTACAACCGACATATCGTGCTCTACCAGGATCATGGTCTGGCCCCAGGCTTGGTTCAGCTCCATCAAAAAGCGCACCATGTCTTCCTTTTCCTCAAGGGTCATGCCGGCAAATGGCTCATCCAGGATCAAGAGCTTCGGCTCCAAGGCCAAAGCCCTGCCGAGCTCAACCCTTTTTCGCAGTCCGTACGGCAGGGAGCCTACCAACTGTTTCCTGATGGCCTGCATCTCAAGGAAATCTATGAGCTCTTCCAAGACTTGACGGTGCCGGACTTCTTCTCTCTTTACCGATCGGGAAAAGACAGACGCGAGAGCCACTCCGTACTTGGTGTGGACATGCCTGGCCAGGAGCATGTTGGACAAAACGCTAATGCCGGGGAAGAGCTCAATATTCTGAAACGTTCTTCCAATACCCAGCTTGGTCAGGTGATGGGTAGACATGTGGAAGATATCCTGCCCGTTGAAGGTCATTGTGCCCTTTTGTGGTCGGTAGTACCCGGTAATGGAATTCAGCAAACTGGTCTTTCCGGCTCCGTTGGGGCCGATGATAGCAAGTAACTCCCCTGTATGCACGGACACATCCACATTATCCAGGGCGACAACGCCTCCAAAATGTAAGGACAAGTCCTTCACCTCCAGTTCGGCCTTGTTTTGTTCGGCCGTCCTGGAGGCGAAGATACTCGGCTGACCCCTAAATGCCTTCATGAACTACCTTTTTAAGAGCTTAATAATCTCTTTTCCAGGAGTGTAAAAGGTGGTAAGCGGCGTAAGGGTGGCATCCTCGTTAACCTTGACAATCCTGCCCTTGAAGGAGCCCTCGTGGTTGTCCTCGGTATAGGTAATGTTCGGCATGAGCCCGCCGAAATCCTCATCTCGAAAGGTCTCAAGGGCCTTGTTTACGGTTTCGCTGTCTACCTTGCCGAACTTCTCATGGGCCCGCTCAAACCCCCTCACCATGATGGAAGCGATCACAACACCTTCCCAGTACGAGTTATCAAAGCCGTCCACCGTTTTGTAGCGATCCCATAAGGTGTGCAAGAGGTCCATTGCCGGAACTCCATCAACGGGAAGCCCTCCGGGAAACTCCATAAACATCCGATCCCTGATCAACCCCTTGCCCCTTTTGAAGAAATCGGGGTCCGTCGATGTCCAGGTCCCGAAGAACGGCAAATCACAACCAACCCTGTCCGCAGCCTGAAGGGCCTGGATGACGGAACCGGCCAAGATCTGCATGAAGATGTATTCCGCTCCCGCCTCTTTGAGGCGAAGGAGTTCGGTGCTCAGATCAAGGGTCGCCATAGGGAATTGCTCGATGGTAACGATGTTGATACCATGTTTTGCAGCGTATTCCTTGCTCGGGTCATGAATGGCCTTGCCATAGGCATTGTTGTATGTTAAGAGCCCAACCTTGGGTGCCTCTTTGCCCTCATGGATGGTCCTGATATATTCCAGAACGGCATAGGAATCCATTATGTAGCTGCCAAAGGGCAAATAGGCATAGTCAACGGGCGGTTGAAGAATTGCCTGGAAGGTGGAGTAATTTATGTTGGGTACCTTGTACCTCTGGGTAATCGGCTTGCAATTGATGCCCGATCCCGCATCCCAGGTTGCGATCATATCCATCTTATCCGAGGTGCAGAACATTCTCACATATTTCATGGCCTCAGGAACCTTATAAGCATGATCAACAACGGTCAGGTCTATTTTGTTGCCTCCCACGCCGCCTTTCACCTCATTGATATACCGGATATAGTCCCTATGACCTTTGGCGTGGAACTGGCCCCAGGTTGAAAGCGGCCCGGTTAGATTAATGATTGCCCCTGCCTTTATGGGTTTTGCCCAAGCAGCGGTGCCCAAACCAAAACAAACAAACCCTGCAATCAGTGCTAATACAAATACTTTGCGCATAACAGCTCTCCCTTTTTAAGTTATTAAATATGTATCTCTTGCCTGAAGGGATATATGATAGGGCCTCCTAACCCCTCACCCTTCTAGGCCGTGTTTTATTGGCATTATCAGTATTGGAAGAATTGTCCTGTGTCTGAGGAAAAAGGCGTAGTAGCGTAAACACCTGAGAAAGGCGAGTTGAAAGCTGTTTTCAGGCCCGAGGGAGCCGGTCAACATAAATATAGCCTTGACTTAGTTAGCAGCAATTATGCTATACAACAGCTACTCTGTCGGTGGCGTTAGGCCGATCGCCGAGATATATTTCGTATCCTGTGCAGGAAGCAATAGTTACAGTAAAGCAAAAACTCAGCTCATCACAAGCTATATTCTCTGGCCTTCTTTTTCAGTATACAGTATACATAATGCACAATTCTCTGATTTGTCAAGAAAAAAAGAAAAGGGACATTATGAGGAGAATAAGAGATGCTGTTAGGTGATATCCTGGCCCGGAACGCTCGGATGTACAGTGACGAGGTTGCGCTCATCGAACGGGAACCCGAAAAAAACAGGAGGGTAGAGATAACCTGGAGGGAGTTCGATGAACAGGCAAACCGGTTTGCGAACGCACTCATAGAGCGGGGCATTCACAAGGGCGATACGGTTATCCATCTCATGATGAACTGTATCGAATGGCTCCCGGCATAT
>CP070657.1:1220321-1223393 GCA_020355085.1 Deltaproteobacteria bacterium | reverse complement strand
CTCAGCCAAGGGTACCTCGGCCTCGATAGTGGTAAATACCCCGTCTTCTGCCGAACTCATGATGATTCCCCTGCGCTGGTTGAAAGAGGCCATGACATTTCCCTGAAATTCAGACGGGCTCTCTACCGACACCTTCATGACCGGCTCCAGTATCACGGGTGCTGCCTTGAGATAGACCTGCTTAAAAGCCCCCACAGCAGCCTGGACAAACGCCCTCTCCGACGAATCAACCGGATGGCTATTCCCATCATTGACGATGACTTTCACCCTGGTAACCGGGAACCCGATGAGCAGACCCTTTTTGAGGCAGGACTGAAAGCCCTTATCCACAGCCGGTATGAATTCGCTCGGTACGGCACCCCCCTTCACCTGATTAATGAATTCATAGGTGCCCTCATCCGAAGGCTCAAGGTATCCCGCCACCCGTCCGTACTGGCCCGCCCCCCCTGTCTGTTTCTTATGCGTATAGTTGAATTCCGCCCTCCGTGCAATCGTTTCCCTATAGGCGACCTGGGGCATCCCCGTAGATACCGCTGCGCCGAATTCCCGTTTCATTCGTTCCACATATATCTCGAGATGCAATTCCCCCATTCCCGAGATTATGGTTTCACCGGATTCGCGATCCACCTGAGACCGAAACGTAGGGTCCTCCTTGGTGAAGCGATTGAGGGCCTTGGCCATTTTTGCGCTGGATTGGTTGTCCTCTGGAGATAGAGTCAAAAAGATAACCGGTTCCGGTACGAACATGGAGGACATGCTGAAGTTCAGGCGGCCGTCGGTGAAGGTGTCTCCGGAATAGCAATCAATCCCGAAGAGGGCCACGATGTCACCTGCCCTTGCCTTTGAGATATCCTCCATTTCATCGGCATGCATTCTCACCAGCCTTCCCACCTTGATTCTTTTTCGTGTCCGTGTATTTACCAGATCATCCCCTTTCTTGATGGAGCCCTGGTAAATCCTCAAGTACGTGAGCTGTCCGTATGGTGTTACCTCCAGTTTGAAGGCCAGGCTCACCAAAGGATCATCGGGCTTGGAGGAGAGCATCACTTCCTTTTCTTCCCGGTCCATATCGAGTGCAGCAATCTCAACCTCATCGGGGGCCGGGAGGTAGTGCATAACACCATCCAAAACCGGCTGAACCCCGATATTCTTGTAGGCGGATCCCAGGAATACCGGGGTTAGCTGCCTTGAAAGGGTTCCTTTCCTGACGGCTTCAAGGATCAATGACTCTTTCACGGTATCCGAGAAAATGGCCTCCATGAGCTCGTCTGAAAACATGGCTGCGGCCTCAAGCATCTCTTCCCTTCTAGCCACTGCCTCATCTCGGAAAGGTTGAGGAATCTCGCTCGTTTTGATCTCCTCTCCGAACAGACCCTCGAAGTAGATGGCCTTCATGGAGACGAGGTCGATAACGCCGGAGAAATCTTTTTCCAATCCTATGGGGATTTGCATGAGCACGGCGTTATGATTCAATCGATGGCGAAGTTGGTCTACCACCCGGTGAGGATTTGCTCCTGCCCGATCGCATTTATTGATAAAGGCCACCCGCGGCACCTTGTACCGATTCATTTGTCGATCAACGGTGATAGATTGGGACTGCACTCCGCCGACTGCACACAAGACCATGATGGAGCCGTCAAGCACCCTGAGGGCACGTTCTACCTCGATGGTGAAATCCACATGCCCCGGGGTATCGATAATGTTGACCTTACACCCCTTCCATTCGCAGTAGGTCGCAGCAGACGAGATGGTAATGCCGCGCTCTTTCTCCAGGTCCATGGAATCCATCTTAGCCCCGACACCATCTTTCCCCTTTACCTCATGGACCGCAAATATCCTCTTGGTATAATAGAGTATTCGCTCGGTTAGGGTGGTCTTGCCCGCATCGATGTGTGCGCTGATCCCGATGTTTCTGACATTTCGAATATTATCTGCCATCAACAGTTCCTGCCGAAAAAAGTCCTAGATATTTCTTGTTGATCACCTCAACACAAGCGGCCAGTACAGAAAAGGTCCCTTTTAGGCCTCACGGTATGATTTTGCAAGGGAAATATATCTGCATTATAATGAAAACAATGCGGTCATGAAACATTATTTCACAATCTCGCTAAAAACCCGAAGGTTGGCAGTGCATTGATCGAAAGACTGCATTCGCCTATTGCTCAGCTTCCTCTGAAACAACCCGGAGCAGCATTGTAGGCTAGCTACAGGTCCCCTGAGGGATAAATGGAGAAAGGGATATGGATGAGCTCGAAATAGAAAAAGGATACGCCACGTTTCATCGGAAGTTAAACCGCATACTCCGCGAAAAAAACGTGAAGGCCTTCAAGGCCCACGTAGCGGCGCACCCCATGCAGGCGGGCAGACTCTCCCATTGCCTGGGGCTCAGCGATGAACTGGCAGAAATCGAGATGTATAAAGCCATTTTGGTGCGCTCTCCCCTCAGAGATCTCCATCCCGAGGCCGCACAATGGCTCAAGAAACAGGGCATCGAACCACCCAGACCGAGGCCGAAAAGGAGAAGAAGAGACAGGAGGTACAGGTAATTTCTTGTGGCGATGACGAAGAAGCAGGACGATCCGGAAAACCCCAACTCCTGATCAAGCAGTTGGTTTTATTTCATGGACGAAGTAATCCTCGATGACCCCCTTGGCCTTGAGCTCTTTTCCCGCGGCTAATGCCTCATCCCTGGTCTGGTGCTTCCCGACGTAAACCCTGAACCACTCGCCTTTCCCGGGAATGGCAACCTTTTTCCAGAAGGCATCCAACTCGCTCGATTTCAGGCGCTCTGCCTCCGCACTCGCGTTTTGCAGTTCCCGAAAGGAGCCGATGTGAAGGCTAAAGTACGGTTGCTCTACTTTTTCCGCGACAGTACCTTGGGGCACCTTTTCAGGGGAATCAGTCGGTTTCTGGATTTCCAGTGCCGGCTGACTGGCAGTTAAAGGCTCAGCAGCAGGGCTGGGGCTCTCTGTCCCGGGGGCTTCAGTGGCCTCTTGGGGTTCTGACGGCGCCGCAGGCAGTTCACGGGCTGAATCGATCTTTATGGATGCTCGATTCACGATATGTTCAGTT
>CP070657.1:1206791-1220221 GCA_020355085.1 Deltaproteobacteria bacterium | reverse complement strand
ATGACCGAGATTCAGAAGGTCACCAAGAGGCCGCAGCGCTGTGTGCTGGCCCACCCGATGCTTCCCGTACATCTCCTTCCATTGGTCGAAATCGTGGGTGGCAAACAAACCTCCGCGGATACCGTAGGAGAGACCCGGGAGTTTATGAAAGCGATGGGGAAAACACCCGTTGTCTTGAACCGAGAGATACCCGGCTATATCGTAAATCGCTTGCAGGCAGCCTTGCTGCGCGAAGCAATTGACCTCGTTGACAAAGGCATAGCCACTGCAGAAGACGTGGATACAGCCTTCCGCACCGGGATAGGCCTTCGCGATCCTTTGTTCGGCCCTTTCCTGCGCATTCATCTGGCAGGAGACGGCATCGAGCGGTTTTTCGAGCATTTATCTCGCTCTTACCAATACCGTTGGGAGACCATGGAAACCTGGACCTCTATCCCTCCGTCAGCAGAAAAGGCGGTCGTGCGAGGCGTAAAGGAGATGGAGGTTGTGAAGAAGAAAACCCTGGAGGAGATTAAGCTGTGGAGAGACGAAATGCTGGTTAGGATTCTTAAGGTTCTCCAAGAAGCCTAACGTGGTTTCGGCTGAGGCCCCTTTTGGAATCGCCGAACAAAACAGTGGAGCAACTCCTTTTAACCCGTCCGACTCTATGGCGATTTCTGTAAGACAAAGAAAGGGGGGCAAGGGATGCGGATCGTACTGATTGGCCAGGCAGGTTTTGGGGCAAAGGTATTAGAGGCTTTAACTGAGAGGGGTGAAGATGTGGTGGGTGTCTATACCCCTGCTCACATACCGCCTCATGCCCCTGATCCGCTCAGGGAAGCGGCGGTTTCCAAGGGCATTCAAGTCCTTCAACCAAAAACATATAAGGACGATCAGGTCTTTGCCCAATACGAGAACCTGAAACCTGATTTGGCCGTCATGGCCTTTGTCACTGACATTATCCCGGCGCGCTTCTTTGAAGTACCCCGTTACGGAGCTATAAACTACCATCCCTCCCTTTTGCCCCGCCATCGAGGTGCCAGCGCCATCAACTGGGCAGTGATCATGGGGGACACAAGAACCGGCCTAACCATCTTTTGGCCCGACGGCGGCATCGACACAGGCCCGATCCTCCTTCAGGAAGAAATCGATATCGCCCTCGAGGACACCACCGGGTCCCTCTATTTTAACCACCTCTTTCCCATGGGTGTCGATGCCATCCTCAAATCCCTCGCACTGATAAGGGAGGGAAAGGCTCCGAGGATTCCCCAAAATGAGGCGGAGGCCACGTATGAGCCGCCCTGCGATGATCGGGTGGCAGGCATTGCATGGGACAAGCCAGCTCAAGAGATTTACAATCTGGTGCGCGGCTGCGACCCCCAGCCGGGCGCGTACGTTTTTCTGAAAGGAGAGAAGGTTCGCTTCTACGGCTCGAAGTTTGTTACGGGTAAGGTCGATGCAGCGCCCGGAACGATTGCTCGCATTGATGATCGGGGTATCCATGTGGCGGTTTCAGGAGGACGGCTTATCATCAGTAAGTGCAGAGCTGTTCACGGCGGAAAGGTAGCGGCTGCCGACCTCGCCGAAGAACGGGGACTAAAACCCGGAGACAAGCTCGGGACCAAATAATAGGTTCTTGGCACTACGTGCGGCTGGTTATCCAGTAGGCCGGCTATAGTTCATCGTTACTTCATTCCTAATTCCACATCAAAATTACCAGCCATCGGATTTCCTCGCACCGCCGCCTTCAAGCTCATTCCGCCTTGCCGCTGTTTGGACAATGTGGTAGAAATCATCTAACATTGTGCTGAATCCATCTTCAGCATCCCAGCTCCATTGAAATGGCGGTGTAGGTCTTTGCGCGAGGGAAAGCGGAAGGAGGCTTTGCCCTTGGGTAACCGCGCTTTGGGGAATGCCCGCAAACAGGAGGGGCGAAAATGACGATTGGGGAAAAACAGAAGATCATGGAGGTGTTGGATAACATCAGGGCCGATAGACACCCTCGTGAACAGTACAATCATATTGGAAAAAGAGGCCTCCGTCGCATTGACGGTTACGAAAAGGCGAGCGGCAAAGCAACGTATACCATGGATGTGCAGTTACCGGGCATGCTCTACATGCGGTTTCTAACGTCTCCCTATCCTCATGCAGAGATAAAGAACATGGATACCAGCAAGGCCGATGCCTTGCCAGGAGTGAGAGCCATACTAAGATACGACGATCCCGAGCTTCCTCCCGAGACGGATCTTGGTGGGCATGCTCCCTCATCCGTGCCGGTTCTCCCACGGGTTGCTCATTTTCAGGGTGAAGAAGTGGGGGTTGCTGTCGCCGCTGATTCAGAGGCTATTGCCGAAGAGGCCCTGAGACTAATTGACGTTGAGTGGGTGCAAAGGCCCTTCCTGTTGGATGGCGAGGAGGCGCTAAAGCCTGATGCGCCATTAACAAATCCTGAAGGATATCCGGAGGGAAATTATTTCAATAAGGGTATGTTGGACATTCACGAACTGGGAGACGTGGAAAAGGGGTTCTCCGAGGCGGACGTTATTCTTGAATTCAAGTCGAAACGGCGCCTTCACACCTGGATTGGCCCGGAGAGGCCGTGCGGGGTGTTCAGGTGGAACGGGGAGTACCCCGAGGTGTGGGTGAAACAGCAGCGACCGCAGATCGCCAAGAGGGTGGTAGCCTCATGGCTTGGCGGAATACCCATGAATAAGATCACCATGCATGCCCCGTATCAGGGTGCAAGCTTCGGCGGCTGGAGCCAGGTACCATGGAATTTCGGTGGGCACTATTGCGCCGCACTTCTCGCCAAAAGGACAGGGAGACCTGTAAAATGGACATTCACTCGCAGGGAGGATTTCTACGGCGGCGAGACGGATGAAGGCGTTTACTATTACAAGGTAGGTGCAAAAAAGGATGGGACCATCACAGCGGTAAAGGTGCGCGGGGTCATGTCAAACATGATATATTCGATCTTCGGGGTCGCCAAGCACTTCATCGAAAACACGAAGATACCCAACGTTTATGGAAAGACAGAAGCCGTTAACGTGAACAAGGGGCCCAATGTCCCAACACGATGTGAACAGAATCCCAACACCCACAGCCTGACACTGGTATTCGACCATTTAGCCGATGCGCTGGGCCTTGACCCCACAGAGGTGGCGCTTAAAAACGACGGGGCTGACGGTCATGATATGGAATGGCTCAACCGGCGCAAGGACGAAATGGGTTTTCAGGTCCGGGACAGCCTGAGAGAGTGCATCGAAAAAGGCAAGGCGGCCATAGAATGGGACAAGAAATGGCATGCTCCCGGAGCCAAGAGGCTTCCGAACGGAAAGATGCACGGCCTTGGCTTTACGTGGACCCATGAATGGGAAGATTCGGTCGGGTCCAGTGAAATCGGCATACGCATCGAGCGTGATGACGGCACAGCTACTATTTTCGGGATGAGATGTGATGTGGGTGTCAATGCTGAAACAGCGTACTGTCAGATTGCCGCCGATGAACTGGGAATGCGCATGGAGGATGTGCTTTATAAACCCAACCTCGATGCCGGTTTCTTTGCCATGACACCTGATTCATCCACGAACATGTCCATTAATGGGTTCGCCGTAAGACACGCTGCGAGGCTTCTCAAACAAAAGATACTGCGGGCGGCGGTCAGCCCCAGCGGGCATACCCAAAGGGGCAGCTATTCCCCAGCATTCCCGGGGTATAAGAGTGATGACCTTGACATCAAAGACGGTGTCATCTACGTCAAAGCCGAGCCGTCAAACAGATTATCCTTGGCGGAATTCGTTCAGCCAATGGGCCTTGAAGGCCCTATGTGCCACACTCCGGAATTTGGAAAAGGTTCTCCGAGAAGTAACTTCTCAGTGCCGCTTTTTGCGCACGGCTGGCACCTCCAACAGGGAGGCTACTCAGACTCCCGTCTTCGCTTGTGCAGGCAGGCCCATTTCATGGAGGTAGAAGTGGATACTGAGACCGGCCAGGTTTTCGTTTTAAAGGTGGTCAACGTGAATGACGTGGGAAAGGTGATCAGCTGGGAAGGGTGCGAAGGGCAGCAATACGGAGGCACGTACATGGGGGTGGGCAGGGGCCTTTTCGAAGAAATCGTGCATGATCCGGTGACCGGGGTCATGCTCAACGGGAACCTCCTGGATTATAAAATCGCCACCATGAATGATGTCGGCCCCATTGAAACAAGGCTGGTTGAGACAGGTATGGGGTATGGACCCTATGGAGTCATCGGCATTGGCGAAGATGTGGCCACCGTCATACCGGCCTTGGCCGGACCTGCCGTACACAATGCACTAGGCGTCTCGATAGACGATTTTCCCATAACCCCGGACGTTGTGCTAAAGGCCCTGGGAAAAGCGTAGAAGAAAACGGCGTTAAAGCTTGTCACATCAATTTCTCAAGTTTTGATGTGGCACTTCCACAGCTAAGGCGCTACAATCATGAAGCCAGTGTGTCGCAGGCACGCTGTTGAAAGGAAACAAGACATAAATGAAAGTCACCGTGACCTGGGCTTGGAAATTTAAAGCAGTGATGGGTGATCACGTTCCTGTGGTTCTAGAGATAGAAAAGGGTACCCTAAGGGATGCATTGGAGGCCTTGTCAAGGCAGTATGGAGGGGCATTTGACAGCATGATATTCGATGCCCAAACCAAAAAGGTGAAGAGATCGAATTTGATCCTGCTCAATGGCCAGCCTTCTTCTAACCTAAGAGACGGGCTCGGAAGTGAACTGAGGGATGGAGATGAAATTGCACTCATGCCTGTACTAATAGGGGGTTGAAACGACACACGTGAGCACTCATGAGGTGAGGCCCACAACCCCATGTGCTTGAGCGCAATGAGGACAAGATTTACAGGAATCTGCAAAAATGTATTGAGTGGGCCTCCAACTAATGGTATTATCCACATCCGAGCCAAAAAAGAGAAAAGATTCTCTCTTGATACCTCACCGTATCGGGGGCTTCCTTCCCTAAGCGGTCATTGGGTCAGTTTACCGAGTTGTTATCGAACACGAGAACACCTTGGTTTCCAGCATATCGAACCGGTGAAAAATCGAACTTACCTATCCGGTGCTTGGATCGGTAATTCAAGAAACGCTTTAGTTAGCTAAGAGAAGGCTGTGACCCGTGCATCGAGCCTTTCCCCATCCCACTTTTCTTATCATTACGTCAGGCCGTTTATGAAGCCGTTACCTAAATCCCTCGCCAAAAAAGGAATTTTATCAACCGCCTTGATAACAATGACAAGGACTTCGCTAAATGGATAGGAATAACTCTATTCTCAGTTTGGATGGGATCTGCAAGAGCTTTGGGGGGTTACAAGTCCTAAACGAGGTAGACCTGAGCGTGGCACAGGAAGAAATCGTGGGCCTTATCGGTCCTAATGGCGCGGGCAAAACAACCCTTTTCAATGTCGTTACCTCGATCTACAAGCCGGATCGCGGTGATGTTTATCTTAAAGGGCAGAGAATCACCGGCCTCGCTCCCCATAAACTCTGCCGTATGGGGATCTCAAGGACCTTTCAGCTTGTCAAGGCCTTCCTGAAGATGTCGGTATTTGAAAATGTAATGGTGGGCTCAGTTTATGGTCGGAAACATCAGGTTCAGGGGGCCCGGAAAAGGGCGTTGGAAGCCTTGGACCTTGTCGAGTTGTCTGAAAAGAAGGATATGTTGGCGGCAAACATAACCCTCTCAGACCGGCGCCTATTGGAGGTGGCCATGGCCCTGGCTTCAATGCCGGTGGTCACCCTGCTGGATGAACCCATGGCCGGTCTTACTCCTTTTGAGATCCGAAAGCTGCTTCAGGTGATTAAGAGGGCAAGAGATGAAAGAAAGGTCTCTATCCTGTGGATCGAGCACAGGGTGGACGCCGTCCTTGATTTTTGTGATCGCGTAGCGGTACTGGATTACGGATTGAAGATTGCCGATGGGAATCCGGAGGACATAGCGAATAACCCCAAAGTAATAGAGGCATACCTTGGAGAAGCACCTGCTTGAAGTAAAGGGAGTGGATGTCCTGTACGGTGATATTCAGGTCATCTGGGGTCTCTCCATTCATGTGGATGAGGGAACTATCGTCGCGCTTGTGGGTGCGAACGGCGCCGGAAAGACAACCCTCCTGAAGACGATTTCGGGAATAATCCATGCTAGTAGCGGAGAAATACTCTTCTCGGGCAAATCCCTGGCCAAGCTTAGGCCCCAGGAGGTAGTGGAAAGAGGCGTCTCCCATGTGCCCGAGGGACGGCGCCTCTTTTCCGGCCTTACGGTCCTGGAGAATCTGAAGCTCGGCGCCTATCCCCCGAGGGCTAGGGGCCTTTTCGACACATCCCTAGAGCGAGCATATAGTCTCTTTCCCGTACTTAAAGATCGAAAAGATCAGAAAGCGGGTTCATTGAGCGGGGGCGAACAGCAGATGCTGGCTATTGCAAGGGCCCTTATGGCCCAGCCAGCCCTTCTTATGCTTGATGAGCCTTCTCTAGGGCTGAGCCCCATTCTGGTGCGGACTATATTTGACCTCATCAACACCCTGAACACACAGAAGGTAACCATCCTGCTCGTTGAGCAAAACATCCATCAGGCCTTGAAGATTGCCCATCAGGCCTATGTCCTTAAGACCGGTAAAATCGCCATGAATGGCAGTGGCGAAGAGCTGCTGGCCGACCCGGAAGTTCAGAAGGCATACATAGGTGAACGCTGGGGCAAACGCTAATGTGGAAATATATCACTTTTGAAATCTTTATTCAGCTTTTAGTCAGCGGTATCCTTTTCGGGACCATGTACGGGATTGCTGCCATTGGGCTCAGCCTGATCTTTGGCACCATGCGGATTATTTTTTTTGCACAGGGAGCAGTGATCGTCTTTTTCGCTTATATATGTTACTGGTTATTCACCCTCTTAGGTATTGACCCATATTTATCTCTGCTCCTTATTATTCCCATGTCTTTGCTGCTCGGCATAGCATTTTATTATGGTCTTTTCAAAGCAGCAGCCGCTTTAGAGGACAGGGTCAGTTCCCTTTTGATCGCTGTGGGACTGATATTTCTTTTGGAAAATCTCATGACTGTGCTCTGGACGGCCGATCCCAGGTCAATCGTCACAGCATACACTTCCTATGTACTCAGGCCCATAGGGATAAATATGCCCTTTACCCGGCTGATGGCATTAGTGATAGCCGTTCTTTCAACTGCGGGGGTCATACTATTTCTCAAGAAGACCCTTATTGGAACGGCTGTAAGGGCCGCTTCAGAGGATATAGTGTCTACTGCCCTGATGGGAATCAATCCTAATTGGGTCAATGCTATAGCCTTCGCTATCGGCATCGGACTTACGGGGATAGCAGGAGTTACCCTGGCAACGGTCTACTCCTTTGACCCCGTTTATGGTTTTATTTTCGCCCTAAAAGCCATGATCGCATTAGCCCTTGGGGGTTTCGGCAACGTTGTTGGGGCCCTTTTAGGAGGAATTCTCTTAGGGCTGATTGAGAGCTTGGGGTCGTTTTTTGTCGGCGCTGGGTGGAACGAGGCCATAGCCTTTTTGGTATTTTTGTTGGTTTTGTCGTTTAAACCCCAGGGTCTCTTTGGACGGTCGGTTGAAAAAGGGTAAAGCGTGAAAGATAAGAGATCTATCATTATTGTTGTTCTGGTTACCGTGGCTTTTGCCGGAGTGCCTCTTCTTATTGACGTCGAAACTTCCTATTTTGCCTATTACTTATTCCTTGTGTTTTGCTATATTACCGTCGCCCAGGGGTGGAACCTTGTAGCCGGATATACCGGGCAGATCAGCTTGGGTACACACGCATTCTTCGGCCTCGGGGCTTATACGACTGGTATCATCTGGCTGCGTGATATAACCAAAACAGGTTATTACTTCGATCCGGTTGTCATGGTCCTCAGCGGGCTCGTTCCCGTAATCCTGGCTATAATAATAGGTATCCCTCTGCTTTCCAGGCTCCGGGGCGATTACTTTGCTTTCGGTACCCTGGGAGTAGGACAGATTGTCACAGTGATATTTATAAAGGCACGCCAGGTCACCGGAGGAGCAGATGGTCTGCATCTCCCCTCCACTGTCTTTGAGTCTATGAAACCCTATTACTGGACCAGCCTCTTTCTTGCGCTCTTGGCGACCGCTGTAGTATATTTCATGGTAAGGTCCAGGGTTGGCCTTGCCTTGAGGGCCATCAGAGAAGACGAGACGTCAGCTGCCTCACACGGAATCCATATCCTGAAATACAAGGTCTTTGCTTTTGCCCTCTCGGCTTTTCTCGCAGGGCTTTGTGGTAGCCTCTATGGCATTTACCTGTTCCATATCAACCCCGATTCCGTAATGAATCTTAATAACTGGATGTTCTATCCCCTTCTTATGTGTGTATTAGGGGGGAATGGGACGATTTCAGGTCCTATCATAGGCTCTTTTTTCATAACTGCGGTTTTTTCCTTTGGAGATGTTTATTTCAAAGGGACGCATCCCATAGTTTCGGGGCTGCTTATTATCCTTGTAATGAGGTTCATGCCGACAGGCCTCGTCGGGCTGAAGGACAAAATACTATCTCGCGGATAGGAAATGTACCGAACTGTGAAGGGCCTTGTATCGATCGATTGTCAGCCTATTTTGCCGGATTGAATCACACACAGGAGGTACGCTGGTTATCAGGTGGCCGGGAATGGGTCCTGGCCGCTGCAAAACATAAACCTATTTTACATAGGGAGGAGCAAAATGGAAAAGAAACATTTTACAGGATGGCTAGTGTTGTTCTCTTTTCTCCTAACGGTATGCTTGATTCCCTTGAACGGCGTTTCCGCAGCGGAGAAAAAGGAGATCCTCGTAGGTGCTATCAATTCCCTGACTGGCGTAAATGTTATGACCGGTAATCAGCAGAAATGGGCATATGAACGGGCGGTCTTTGACATCAACGCGCAAGGTGGTGTGTATGTCAAAGACTTGGGCAAAAAGCTGCCCATAAGGCTTGTCTTTGCGGATGAAAAGAGTACCGCTGCTGAAGGGGCGGCAGCCATGGAAAAACTCATAAAATTGCAAAAAGTAGACTTTGCTCTCAGCTCCAACATCACCCCGATAAATATTGCGGCTGGAACCGTTGCCGAAAAGTACAAAAAATTCTTTTTCATTACTTGTAGTTGGCTAGATCAGATTGGGGATAAGAAATTCACGTGGGCTTCGGACTTTTTCTTCTCAACTGTCACCGCATCATTGTCTCCGTTTGACACTTGGAAGGCGCAGAAGCCTAAAGACGACCATCCAAAAGCAATCTGGCTTATGATGGAGGACAATCCGGATGGCCAGGGGTTTGCCAGCGGATTTAGGGGACATGCAAAGAACCTGGGTTACAACATTGCTGTAGATGAGCCATATACGCCCGGAACGAAGGATTTTACGCCCTCTATTCTGAAAGCGAAGGCAGCTAAATGCGATGCCCTATTTTGGCTGGGTTTTCCACCTGACAGCATCACCCTGATACGCCAGATAAAAGAGCAGGGGTTGAATTTGAAGTACATCCATGGATATAAAGGATTCTGGCCTACCGAGTTTTACACCGCCCTTGGTAAGGATGCTGATTATATTATCCACGACGGATTCTGGGCAGAGACTTTACCCTATCCAGGGTGCAAGGAACTTGGACAACTGTTCAAAGATACCTTCGGTATGGATTCTGTCAACGTAGGGCTCTATTATGCTAATCTCTGGGTTCTCAAGCAGGCAGTCGAGCAGGCTGGATCCATTGAATCGGCAAAAGTAAGGGATGTCATGTTCAGTGGTAATTTCGTAGCGAAAGGCACGACCATGGGCGATCTCAAATTCAATGACAAAGGATTGTGCCTTACCCCGATCCTTGCCCTCCAGTGGATGGACGGCAAACGGCTTCCCGTTTATCCCAAGGTATATGACCTCAAATGGGCGCCGTCGTGGGATCAACGGTAGGAAATGGCACACTAACCTTCTTGCCCATTTAACAAGACCCAGTTCGACCTTCCCCCAATCCCCCTCAAAAGATGAGGGGGATTGGGGTACATCTCACATCCTTGTAAGGAGATCTCCTTTGGGTGTCAGAATCGATGCCTGATAATCGCTCCTTCATCGGCAGATGAGGCCATTCTCGAATAGAGATTCAAATACCCTTTCCTGACTTTCGGTTCTGGTTTTTGCCACTTCTTTAGGCGTTTTTCTATTTCGCCATCTGATACATGCAATTGAATGGCATTGTTTATTACATCGATGCTGATCTTGTCTCCATTTTCAACAATCGCAAGAGGACCTCCCTCTGCAGCCTCCGGGGAAATATGTCCCACAAAGCATCCGTTGTTCGTGCCTGAGAACCGGCCATCGGTAACCACCGCAGTTGATGTATTCAAACCCATACCGTATAAGTATTTCAACGCCCTATACATTTCCACCATCCCCGGTCCACCTTTAGGCCCCTCATACCTGATTACCACTACATCTCCAGCCTTGATTTTTCCATCCAGAATGGCCTGGTTCGCCGATTCTTCGGAATCAAATACCACCGCAGTACCCGTGAACTGCCTTACGCTCGGATCTATTGCAGCAGGCTTGCTGATTCCCGTATTCGGTGCGAGATTCCCCCTGAGCACGGCCAAACCCCCTGAAGTAGCGAAGGGTTGATCCACTGTTGTAATGACTTCATTATTCTCGCCAAATCTGTATTGGTGGCGCTCTATGTTTTCCTTCATGGTTTTTCCGGTACATGTCATTACATCCATGTGAAGCATGGATTGAAGCCGATCCACTACGCGGGGAATGCCGCCGGCTTTCCAGAAATCCTCCATGTCATACTTTGCAGCCGGAAAGACTCGGGCAATAGTGGGCGTATTCTTGCTGAACTCATCAAAGGCATCCATAATGTTAATATCCGCCTCCGCTTCATAGGCAAGCGCACACAAATGAAGAACGGCGTTTGTCGACCCCCCGATGGCTAAGCAGACTTTAACGGCATTTTCCAGTGCCTCATTCGTGATGATATCTTTTGCGGTAATGCCCTGCTTGACCAAATGACATATAGCCTCTCCGGATTGCTCGGCTATTCTCAGTCTATCCGCATAAACAGCGGGTATTGCCGCACCATCCGTAAGGCTCATGCCCAGTGCTTCTGTAAGGCAGCACATGGTATTGGCCGTGCCCATGAAGGAGCAAGAACCGCATGTGGGACAAGACAGATCTTCAATGGTTTTATACTCCTCTAATGAAATCTTGCCGGTCTTGTACATTCCCATGGCCTCTGAGGCAGATGTCGCATCTGATTTACGGCCGCCGAATTCAGCACCCCCCAGCATGGGCCCGCCATGCACTAAGAGGGCCGGTATATCGAGCCTCGCAGCAGCCATTAACATGCCCGGTACGATCTTATCGCAGGAAGCCAATAATACGATGCCATCAAGGGGATTCCCCCCGGCCATGATTTCAACGGAATCGCATATGACCTCTCTTGAGGGTAATACATAGTTGAAATAGTCTTTTGCCAAGGCATCACATAATCCGATGACGCCGAATTCACATACCGTGCCCCCGGCCCGGTGAATGCCCTTCTTCACCTGTTCGCTGAGTTGATTAAGGTTGAAATGTCCCGGTATGAGCGTATTCCACGAGTTCGCAATACCTATTACCGGCCTCTGTGTGGCTAGATCATCATCCGAGTATCCCATTGCCTTGAAGACATTGCGTATATCGGCATTCTCTAAACCGCACAATGAACCGGCACTCCGCATTTTGACATTCTCTTTCATTTCAAACCCCTCCCTTTTAAGATGGGCATAACCTTCCAAGTCTATTATGCCCAGCATATGTCCAATCCTCAATGAAACACGTAACGGAGGATCGTTAAACGTAATCGCAGATCCGACTCATCACAGTTTCCGTAAAGCCAAAGCCATATACCTCTGCCTTAGTTCTCTTCCCATTGGCGATACGAACTATTTCTTCCAATACTTCATCTCCTACTTCATCTATAGATCTTGCCCCCTCAAGTACTTCACTGAAATCAAGATCTATGTTATCTTTCATCTTGTTAAAAGTGTCTTTGTTAGCAGTAACCTTCAGAACGGGTGCTATAGGGTTACCTATCGGGTTCCCTCTCCCCGTGGTAAATATGATTAACTGGCACCCACCTGCAACCTTTGCTGTGACAGAAAGCACATCATATCCGGGGGTATCCATGATCACGAGCCCCTTTGTCTTAGGATTACTGGCATAATCTAAAATTTCCATAATCGGCTTTGTTCCACCTTTGTGGATACATCCAAGGGATTTTTCCTCGATCGTTGACAGACCTCCTGCTTTGTTCCCCGGTGATGGTTGACCTGACCTCAGATCTTCGCCCACACTGCGCAGGTGACTCTCTCGTCTTTTAACAATCTCAAAGATCTTGCTGCTGACTTCAGGGCTGGCCGCTCTTTGAGCCAAGAGATGCTCTGCGCCGACTATTTCCGTAGTCTCACTAAACATCACTGTGCCGCCTAGATCAATGAGTAGATCGCTGACCCTGCCGATGACAGGATTTGCAACAAGACCTGATGTGGAATCTGAGCCTCCACATTCCACCCCAATGGTCAGATGTGAAATATCAAAAAGCTCCCGCTGACAAGAAGAAGCCTGTCTTATTAAATCCTGGGCAATTCTGATACCTTTATTGATAGTATTCAGAGTGCCACCTTCTTCCTGGATAAGGAGCACCTCTAACGGTTTATTCGTTTTTGATCTGATTATCCTCGACATCTCTTCCGCCTGGTTCAGCTCACAGCCCAGGCCAATCATGAGGCTGCCAAAGACATTGGGATTTGCCGCGAGTCCGGACAAAACCTTCTGCGTTATCTGTCGGTTTCCCTCAACCTCTCCACAGCCGTTTTGATTGACCAGACTTACAGCTTCCGGTAGGTTCTCGGCAATGATGCGACACGTTTCATTAGCACATGCAACGGTTGGAAGAATCAGTATGTGGTTTCTCACACCTATTTTCCCGTCTAGCCTCTTATAGCCATGAAATTTCATGATGATATACCCCCGACCTAAGATATTCTTTTCGGGCTTGCAATATTGTGATCATGGACATGACTGCCCTTACTTATGGTTTTGGTAGCTTCACCGATCAACTGACCGTACTTGTAGACCGGTTCAGATTCACGAATATCGACCACAGCAATTTTATGGAACTTCGGTATGTCTTCTGTGATCACAATTTCTACTATTTCCCGATCGTCCCGATACCTTGCAACGCTGCCAGTCTGCAACGATTCAATGGCAGTAATGACGTTATCATTGTTATGAATCAGGATCGCATTTATCTTCTTATCCATAACTAAGCACCTCCGCATCGAATTCTTATGCGCACAGAAAGGAGCGACATTCCTCTTTATATAAACAACTCCAACTCCCAACTGCGTTTAACTCGCTCGGTATTTCTACGATT
>CP070657.1:1202000-1206691 GCA_020355085.1 Deltaproteobacteria bacterium | reverse complement strand
TGCTACCTTAGTGCTAAGGCTTATGGGGAGGTGCGTCGGTTTGAAACGGCCCTGTACAGGGCCTTGTTGAGAGGGCAGAGCAAAAAAAGATATCTCCATGCTCTTTTCTCCAGTGAGTTTCTTAGGAGAAGCTTTGTAAACTATATACCCCCAGGCCAGTCGATACCACACTTGGGTTCAAATATCAAACCCTAAAACCAAATACTCAGGAGAGTATCAGACATTCTCCGATATCGGGATGCTCGTAAGGCCTTTTCTGCTGTGAATGGCGGGAGGCCGCTGTTCTTTTCACGACGTATCAGTGGGGGAAACCGCAGCCCCGAGCTTGTCGAGGGGAATGCGGAGGGGGCAAGAATCCCCCGTTGATACGGCGTAGAAAAGAAAAGGCCGGGAGCCTTGGAACAGAAGAGAAGACCTTACGAGCATCCCACACCCTCCTCCGCCATGCCTGATGAAAACAATACTATGCCCTGCTTCATACCATCCTTTATTCCCTTCTTGACCTACCCAGGACATTTAGGATAAGTACCATACTATGAGAAACGAGATCAGTGGACTGAGGGGAATCATCAGTAACTCTAAGTGCGTCACCGTGCTTACCGGCGCAGGCATCTCCGCTGAAAGCGGAGTTCCCACCTTCAGGGGTGCCGATGGCATTTGGCAGAATCACCGGGCAACCGATCTGGCTACTCCTGAGGCATTTGCCAGAGACCCTGAATTGGTCTGGGAGTTCTACAATTGGAGAAGGGATCTGCTCAGCAAGGTCTCCTTCAATGATGGGCACAAGGCCCTGGTGACACTGGAAAATCATGTCGAGAACTTCACCCTCATAACTCAGAACGTCGATGGCCTTCACCGGCTGGCCGGAACCAGGCATCTGCTCGAAATCCACGGGAACATGTGGGAGGTACGGTGTACGAAGTGCGGCATACTGACCATGGATCGATCTCCCTATATGGGACCGCTGCCCCGATGCTCCCAGTGTGATGGGCTCTTGAGGCCGAATGTGGTGTGGTTCGGCGAAACCCTTGATCCCGATATTCTCGGCAAGGCATTTGATGCGGCACGCACCTGTGATGTCATGCTCATAGTGGGAACATCGGGTATTGTCCAGCCCGCAGCCTCCCTCTCCCTTCATGCCAAGCAAGGAGGGGCTACCGTGGCAGAGATTAATCTGGAGAAAACACCCCAATCCGGACATATGGATTTCGTGTTCACGGGGAAGGCGGGAGAGATGCTCCCCATTCTTGTGGAGGCTATGGGTTGACACCATCGGGCATCATTACCCTGACAACCGATTTCGGACAGCGTGACCCGTACGTGGCCATGATGAAGGGGGTTATCCTCTCCATCAATCCAGAAGCCCGGATCATAGACATAACACACCAGATTGCAGCCGGGGCCATTGCAGAGGGTGCCTCCATACTCAAAGACGCACACCGATTTTTTCCAACGGGTACTGTCCACGTGGGTGTGGTCGATCCCGGCGTCGGCGGCCCGAGAAGGCCCATAGCGTTGGTTGTGGAAAACTATTTCTTTGTGGGCCCTGATAACGGCCTCTTCTGGCCGCTGATAGGGGCAGACGGGCAGTGCCATGTTATCCACCTCACCGACAAGCGATACTGGGTGAATGAAATCAGTGCCACCTTTCACGGGAGAGATATCTTTGCCCCGGTTGCCGCACATCTCTCACAGGGTGTAGACCCCCTTCTCATGGGCGAAACGATCGACGATCCAATGCCCCTTGAAGTTCCCCTACCCCGCATGGAGGGCAGTGCCCTTGTGGGAGAGATCGTACGGATAGATCATTTCGGAAATCTCATCACCAACATTGCACGCGAGCACCTCGCCCCGTTTCTCGAATCGAAGGATCTGACTATCAGGATCGGGGAACTCGTCCTAAATACCCTGAGCACCACATACAGTGACGTGCCTGAAGGTCAGCCCCTGGCGCTTATAGGGAGCTTAAACGCGCTGGAGATAGCAGTTAACGGGGGCAATGCAGCCCATGATCTCAGTGGGGAATGTAGGGTAGGCACCACGGTACTGGTGCATTTCGGAAATTCAACAACTCAGTGAAATCGGGAATCGTTTGGCGGCAACACAGTCATGCCGTCTCCACAGATCGATAGAATTGTGGAATTCGATTATTTCCTTAACTCCGCAAAACATCCTCAATTGAAATAAGCGCAGACCATGAAACCCTTTCTTTCGTTCCGAGGCTCACGGGCTTGTTTTTTCAGCGACTTGTTTACGGGGGAGTTTTGCCCCCTCCGCATTCCCTTCGACAGGCTCAGGGCTGCGGTTTCCCCCATACCCAAGTCGCGAAAAGAACTGCGCCCTCCCGCCAGTCTCTTAAGAAACAGTTTCATGGTCTGGCCGGTCAGGAGTATTTCACGTCAAAGGAAGATCTCCATATGGTTCGGGACAGCTTAGTTGCGGAGTTAAGGCAATAATCCAATTGTGGAATAATGGAATATCTGGTCATGAAAGCGGAAATGAGCATACCTGTTCTTTTCCTGTAAACCCATTATTCCAGTATTCCATTCTTCCAATACTCCTAGGGCGAAGCCCTTAAGCCCTATATCCTTTTGAATCGCTCCTTTATCCGCTGGATATGACCCCTGCCCAAGCCCTTGACTTCACAACCCAGCTCAAAGAATCGTTCTATCTTTTTATCATCCAGGATACCGAAACAATCAACCACTGCCAGGGGCTCGCCGGCCATACTCACCACATCATCCGGCTCAAGCTCCAGGTAGTCTTTGTGCCGAACGGCCAAAACCACCGCATCTGAGCCTTGCATGGCCTCAGCCAGGTCCGGGCAGATCCTCAGGTCTTTGAGGTACTCCTGATTCCTGAAAAAACGGGATCGACTCTCACCTACGGCCGGATACGTTTCCTGGCTCTCGAATTCCCACCAGTGCTCCACATAAGGATCATGAACCCTGATCTCTGCGCCCATCTCAGTCAGCTTTCTGACCACCAGCTCCGAGCCGCTGTACCGCGTATCTCCAACATCCTCCCGGTAGGACGCGCCAAGGATTGTTATCTGAGCGGCCGCAACGATCTTGCCCATATTCCGCAGGGCATCCCGCACAAGCTGGGCTGCGTGGAGGGCCCTCGTGTCATTGATGTTAATAGCCTCAGGGGTGATCTTGAATATATCGGTTTCAAAGCCGAGTAGGTGCCGGTATGCCCAGAGCCCAAGGCCGCCGTCTTTGGGAAGGCAATAACCGCCAATCCCCGGCCCCGGAAATATGATATTGCTGTGTGTGGGCCTTACTTTGATGGCGTTGATAACCTTGATCAGGTCAATTCCGTTGGTCTCGGCAAAGGTGCTCCATTCGTCCAGAAAGGCGAGGATCGTGGCCCGGTAGCTATTCTCAACAATCTTGCAGGTCTCGCTCTCAATCGGCTTGTCAAGAACGGTTAATGGATAATTATCAACGTCAAGGACATCGCTCAAGAACCCGACTACTCTTCGCTCGCTCTCCTTGTTGATGCCGCTGCAGACCCGCCAAAAATTCCGGATGGACTTCACATACTCTCGTCCCGGCATCACCCGCTCAAACGAATGGGCGATGAGGGGCTCTTCTTCGATACCTCTCTTCTTAAAGGCCATCTTGATAATTGGGTAGGCTATATACTCGGTTGTTCCCGGGGGCACGGTGGTCTCGATGAGGACCAGGCAGGTTGGCTCAATCAGGTTCCCGATGATCTTGAAACTCTCCTCAATGGCGCTTATCTCTGCATGGCCCGTGTGAAGATTTCCCAGTTCCTCCTTGACAAAATCGCACTGGACATCAAGCACCAGAACATCTGCCAGTTTGAGCGCATCGTAGGAATACGTGGCCGTCAAGGTCTTTCTTTCCTTTACTCCGCGCTGGATGAGCTGCTGCACAGCCGGATCTTCCGCGCTCATGGGCGAAATACCCTTATTGAACAAGGGGATCTTCCAAAAGCTTCTCGTGCTCGGTCTTTGCATGCCGATCACGAACTTATTTGGCTCTCCGGTCTCCTTGTCCACGCTATCGGCAACAACCGCTGCCATAACCGCACCAACGAACCCGAGTCCCATCACAACCACGATTTCCTTGCCCTTTTCTCGCTGGCTTTCGGCAATCTTGGCGAGCCTCTCAAATTCCCGCTCGAAGTCATCCTGCTGGGGAAGGGGAAACCTTTCTCCATCCGGGCTGATTGAATATTCCATATGCTACCTTTCCTGTTGTTTTTAACAAATCACCGGCCCATCATATCGATAGGCCAAATACCAATGAGAATCCGCCTAAAAATCAGATTCAGAGACTTTACTGCAAAATCGGTTCCAAGTGATTCGAAGGTGAATTCTATTTTTGGTTTGATTTTCGTTGCGGGATCATCGGGTTATTTTAACAGGTCCAGCTTTCCCATCAATTCATTGGAAACCGCTTCAACGTTATTCCTGCCATCCAACTCCACAATAGCCGGTATCCCGTTTTGCCGCGATAGGTCCTTGAAGTATTGCACGGCGGAGCGGGTACCCGTCTCGGTGTTATAATAGATGTTGTGCCTCTGGTCAATTGCCTCCCCGTCTTGATCATCGTCCCTTTTCTTCAATTCCCCGCCGCATACCCTGCACCTGTCTCCGTCCGGTTTGATTTCATCGATATTGATATTGTTCGGGTGGTTGTTGTCATTCACGCAGAGCC
>CP070657.1:1166614-1201900 GCA_020355085.1 Deltaproteobacteria bacterium | reverse complement strand
ATGCCATTCTCAAGCCATTAACCTGGCCTTCAGTCTTCGACCTGATCATAGTTACCGGCAAGAACCCATAAGAGTTTGAACATGGGAAGTGCAAGCCGATCCTGGCCGGATGGGGTTGCCGTGAAGTGCTATCCATGGGTTTTCTTGAGTAGCCAGGCCATATTCTGTCCGAGGGTCTTCATGATCTTTAGGCCTTCTTCGTCTCCTTCCACGTCTCCCTTATCCAAGCCGAAGCCCATGTTCCAATAACGGGAGCCGGGAACAAGCATCTGAGCAATAAGGAAAAAGTGGTTAATTGAGTCGTAGGCGTGGATACTCCCTGCCCGACGAACGGCGACAACTGCAGCACCGACCTTGCGCTTAAGCATATCTCCACTTGCCCTGGATACGAAACCCGACCGGTCGATCAGGGCCTTCATTTCCGCCGTAACGTCGGCGAAATAGGTTGGCGAGGCCATGATTATGCCCTGGGCCTCTATCATTTTCTCGATACATTCATTGGCCACGTCGTCCTTTACTGAGCAGCGCTGATCTTTGTTATCAAAACACTTGTAGCAAGCAGCACACCCCCGTATCTTTTTGCCGGCAAGCTGCACCAGCTCGGTTTCAATACCTTCCTTTCTGAGCTCATCTAACACGTAATTGACCAGAATGGCTGTATTGCCGTCTTTGCGGGCACTGCCATTAAATGCCACGGCTTTCATGATGGAATGCTCCTGTCTATTTATCTTCAGATCGTCCTTTTTTCATCGCGAAGGGGGTAATAAACACCACACAGGCAATCAGAAAGATGATGCTTCCAACAAGACTCAAGGTATCATTGCTTTCAATGCTTGAGGCGATAAAGAAACCCGCACAAACCACAAAGAGTAACCACCCCCAGAGATGGAATCTTGCCTCTCGCTTTCCGTCTTCTGCTGACATGGCATTCGCTCCTCGGCTTTGAGAGATTGTTGCGCCATGTTCAAACCCTGTGATAAGGCTTGATTGACTCAACTGTTCTTTACTCCGGGGGCAGTCTAGGGCAAACTCTCGTTAAGGTCAAGGTTAGAGTCATTTGGGGAGGTTTGGGGAGATGGGTTCGACCGCAACGGCCGATGTACCGCACAACATCTCCGTAGCCCGTTACCTGGGCCTTAATACCAGTATTCCCTCGCTATTTTTTTCGACGTCACCGCGATCAATCCATGCAGTATGGTATGCGCCGCTGAGATAGAGCCGAATCTGGTCCTTATAGTGAGGGCTCTTGAGATGTCCCGATTCACCTGTTGGAAGAACGTGAAGCGATCTGTTCATGTTCGCGAGATCCACGATCATTCGCTGTGAAACCCCGTGAACAACCTGATAAGGCTTATCGTAGGAGTACTGCTTCTTGTTGACGGTGAGGTTGTCTCCACCAACGGGGAAGGGACCTAGATTGAATATCATGTCTAGAGGTTTTTGCTCTTCCAGAACATGCTTGAATGTGAGCGTGTGGATTTTTCCCCATGTCCATTCATTGATATCGTCACCAACGGACTCCTTAAGCTCCGAAAGCGTCTGGCCGAGGCTCGCGGCCAAAATGTCTTCCATGGTCTCCTTTTCCGGGGTGTTGACGTTGTCGATCCACGGTGATGAACCGTCTCTGATCATCGCCCTGATAGCACGTGGAGGAAAGGACACCATCTTTATGTATTGCATGAAGAGGTCTTCTCCCAATTCATCTTCGAATATATTCCCCATCATCTTTCTCAAGGTTACTGCAAACAGGCACGCCCCGACGCTGTCCGCGTTCATCATAAAGTCCCACTTTGAGAAGATATCCTGCGCCTTTTGAGCCTGTACCCCGGAAAATCGTCGATCAAGGACGGATATCAGGTGAGGCACCAGTTCAGCTGCGAGCACGCAGTAATTGTCTTTATGCATGCCTTTGATATCATCAACCGATATCTTTTCCCCTGCATTGAGCAGCCTGCTGATACGGGTAATTCGGTCCAATGGTTCCCAATAGTGACTGATGATATGGGGGTAGCTTCCACCTACTACCTTGTTGTTAGCTGTTGCCACGAACCCCTCTTCAGGATTTAAGAGGTGGGGCCTTTTTTCAAAGGGCACATATCCCTCCCACTCGTACTCGCCGGTCCAGCCGGGTACCGGGAGGAGACCGTCTCCTTTTAGACGGATAGGAACGGGAGCGCAGCACCAGTAGCCGGTGTTCCCCTTAGTGTCTGCAAAGACGAAATTCTGGCCGGGCAACTCCCAGGATTTCAAGGCCTCTATCACATCCTCTACGGTATTCGCCTTGGCCAAGAGGTAGCCGGCCCGAACGGGCTGAAGGCACTCGGTGAACGCCCACCGTGCCGAAATGACCTTTTCGTCTAAACCTTCTTTTATCTCATTGACAATGGGTCCGTGGCGGGTCAGGAGGATCTCCACTTTGACGGGGGACTTTCCTTTGACAGGGATTGTCTCCTCCACCACCTTCATATCCTCCCAATGATCCATGTACCAGTACTGCCGGGGATTATCGGGATTGACCTTCTCGATGAAAAAGTCCACATCGTCGACCATGACATTGGTTACTCCCCAGGCCACATGACGATTATGCCCAACCGGCACCCCTGTTGTGCCGAGGAGAACAAACCCCGACACATCGATTGTCGGGCACACCATGTGAACCTCCCACCAGAGCGAGGGATTGCTTAGCGACAGGTGGGTATCGTTTGCCAGAATCGGCTTACCGGTGACGGATTTTTTGCCGGAAACCACCCAGTTATTGCTGGCTGCCGGGCTGTGAAAACCGGAGATCCGTCTCGCCAAACGGGCTGTTTCCCTGAAAGGCTTCAGGGATAAGGATATTTCTTTTAGTTCTTTTGGAACAATGACAGGCGCATCGTCCGGCCAGGCGGGAAAAGCCTCCCACAGTCTTTCCTCTCCTACCTTGTCCAGCATCTCCGCTGCCAGCAGATCCGCATCCCACCCGCTGCATAAGCCCCAATTAATCACCTTGAGTATGGCCAGGTAATCGTCTGCCTTCCATGGTTCAGGTGTATACCCGAGGAATGTGAATTCTATGGGAAGTCGACCCCGATTGGTATCCAGATAAGCGTTAACCCCATCTGCAAACGACTGTTGTAGCCAACCGATATCCTCAAGATGCCCTCTATTCGGGCCTGCAGCGGCCAAGGTCCTGAAATAACGGTCTACTTCGACGAATTCTTCACCGAATATCTCTGATAGACGACCGCGGCCCAACCGGCGGTGAAACTCCATCTGCCAGAAACGGTCTTGTGCTATTGCATACCCGAGGGCGAAGTAGAGGTCGGGTTCGTTTTTGGCGTAGATGTGAGGTATGCCGTAGGAATCTCGAATAATGTCGACCCGTTCGGTAAGGCCCGGGAGGACGATCTCTCCCGTGGTTTCCGGCAAGCTTTTCTTGAGAGTATGCTGAAACCACAGGTAGCCTCCCGCCGCCACTACTAGAATGAGGCCAAAGACAATGGATAGGATAATCAAGATCCATTTTTTCACCGCAAACCTCCTTTATAAGGTTTCTCTGGTATCTGGATCTATAGGAATGCTTCATAGCTTGGGGCTCATGGTGCTAATTCTACTCGCTTGACAGACCCCAGGGAGTGAACCTGTGCACAAACGAGGCATCCACCAGTTCAGTGGTGGCTGTTTTCCCTGTTTCATTCTGACCTATTCTCGTATTGCTGTTGCACCTGCTTCCTTTTGGTAGAAAATTCTTCTCTTGTGAAGATACCTTTCTCCAATAGCAGGTCGGTTACGGCATTGAGATGAATGATATGTGGCATCAGAAGCTCAAGGAAAAGTACCAGTTCTTTCTCATCAACTCCATCTTCCATTGAATTACCTCGAACAGGGTTCAGCTGTCTTTTCCGTGGCACGGGAACTCGCAGAACGCGTACAGTATAACGTCTTGGGGTTTTCGGTTCATTATCAAAGCCGCTCGGGGCGGTAGCCTCTAACGGAGCGCGCACTTTGTTTCAGAAGGAGATAAATACCCAATTAAATCGCAACAACAACGTCCTGATGATCTCAGGGGATTACATTGTATCACGATCTTGAAACCCTTCAACAATGAATACACAAAGTGCCATTCACTCGAACAGTAAGGAGATCACAAGGCCAGATCTAGGCTAAGAGAATTTTTTGATTTACACAAATAGATCTTTCCTCTACTCTTTTTGCTACGGAATGCGGCACCACTTATACCACTTGGGTCGATTGCCAAAGGATAAGGGTGGCCTCTCCAACCTATCAACCTGAGACAGAGAACATAGACTACCAAAAGTAAGGAGGTTTGTCATGGCCCTTAACCCACCAGATGTTAAACCACTGACCGCGGAGGTCATTTCGGTAAAGGGAGAGTGCAGCGCCGGGCATAAGGTTGGCGATAAACTGGAGCTGACCTGCTGGGATTGTGGCGGGCTTTGCGGCTTTTTTTATCACGATATCTTCCCCAATCTGAGCGTCATGCAATTCGGGGGTAGTTATCCTTGGAGCTCGGGGGATGAGTTGACGTTGGAATGCCCCGATCGTGAAAACGCGGTTACCCTCCGTATTCGGAGGTCTTAAGCGCAGACAGCGTTCGGGCATAACCTCATCGGGGTTGGCTGCTTTCGGCTGGGAAGAGTTCAGCTTCTGAAAAAACGGCTGGTCTTTTTGCCCGGAATCAAGGTGCTATGCAAAAACGAATGCTCGGCAAAACAGGCTGGAAGGTCTCGGTAATCGGCTTTGGAGCCATTAAACTGCCGCAGATCCCTCAAAGGGAATGTGACATTCTACTCAACAGGGCCCTTGACGAGGGGATCAACTTCGTTGATACCGCAGATTGTTACGGCGATAGCGAGGAGAAGATCGGCACTGCAATAGGAAAGCGGCGGGAGGAATTTTACCTTTCTACCAAAATAGACGAACGGGACGGGCCTGGTGTCCAAAGGAAACTGGAGCGCTGTCTTCGCCGTCTGAAGACAGACTGGATCGATCTGGTGCTCTTCCATGATGTTCGAGGTGATGAATACGATCGACTATTCGAAAGAGGAGGGCTGGAGACCTTGGAAGCGGCCAAAAGGGACGGGAAGATACGGGAGATTGGGATGAGCATTCACTACTCCCCTCCGATGATGAGGAGGGCCATAGAATCCGAAGTGTTTTCCGTGCTCATGGTTGCTTACAGCGCCTTTGATGAAGACCGGTTGGAGGCAGATCTCCTTCCAAAGGCTCACAAAACAGGGGTGGGCGTTGTTGCCATGAAACCCCTTGCCGGCGGGATCCTTGCGGAGGGCCCTGGTGAGACAAGAGCAAGGGCATTCATTGGGGGAGACTCCCTTGCCCAGATTTCGCTGTACTATGTTCTCGCAAACCATAATATCAGCTGCGCCATACCCGGAATGAAGGAACTCTATGAGTTGGAGGAAAACCTGCGTGTTGGGAGGCAACCGAGAAAGCTGAATCCAGATGAGATCAAGAGCCTCATAGAAGAGGTGGGCGACGCAGGGAAGGGATTTTGCAGGAACTGCGGGTATTGCTTACCCTGCCCTGAGGGAATACCCATACCCGATATATTTCGGTTCGAGAGCTACCATGATCGTTACGGCCTAAAAGACTGGGCAATAGAGCAGTATAGATCGCTTGCCATAAACGCTGTTGCGTGTTCAGAGTGCAGGAAATGTGAGGCACTCTGCCCTTATGGGGTTCCGATTCCTGAGAGATTAAGGAGTGCACATCAAATACTTCAATGATGTCGATTGGGGCCCGATGGATTAACGAATTGCTTGTCTGCCTCTTGTAAAAAAAGCGGTATTCCTATCGCATAACCAGGACGCAGTCGATTTGTCGGGAGTGCGCAAACGGCATAAAGATGTGGTTGACAAACAGAGAAACTTCTACCCGAGAATGTGGGAATCGGACCATACCTCTTTTTGGGTGAACAGCCCTCGGATCAGATCATAGTCCCACAACTCTAATGAATTCCTCAAGGGATGACCCCTTCGAACTTCAATTACAATCCCTCAGGTGCACAAAGGTTCTTGTCGCTTGCAGCTACTCGCCCGCAGTTCCTACATATGAATTTCGGCTCGGCAACGAGTTTCTTGTAATCTTCTAAGTTTGACTGCACGTAACCTACGTTTTGCAGGTAACAAAGGTGTTGTTCGTGTTCTGGGTGGGGCATTTTAGCTTGAACCATTTTTCTCACCTCCTTTCCCGACTGGGAAATAGTGATCTGCAACCCGTACAATCTCACGGAAAGCATAATGTATTAAGTGCAGCGGCTCTTTATACGCCTGGCCTCCTGCGCGGCGGGAGCACCTGCTGTCTTGCAAGATGCTCATGAATCTTTCTGGGTGAAAACTTGGACATATCCTTAGATAATTTCTGTACCACCATGCCCCTTTTGAGAATGTTCTGGAGGTCGCTGCGGATCATTCCAAGGATATGGGGGGGCGCTACGAGCGCCAGGCAGCGGGCCTGGTTTGCGTGTACGAAACGCCTCGCTTCCACCATGACTTCATGGGCGAAGCGGCGATCGAATTCGTCTTCATGCTGAGACCGGTGGTCGTCATAGCCATGGGTAGGGCCTCCACGGGGAGCTCGATGGCGGCCGGTCTTCGGCTCGGCATAAATGTCCCGTCTTGGGATCTCCTTTTGAGGGTTACAGAGTTCCCCGCATTCAATCAGTCTGGGCCCTGATTCCAACTCGGGGTGCTCCACCGGTTCTAAGGTAAAGAAGCGCGCACGCGCCCCACCGGTAACTACAACACAATACTCACTCATTTTATTGCCCCTCCTCATACTGCGGCTAAGGTTTTTACCCATTGCCCGAGAAATGGTGAAATCAGATCCTGACAGGCCAATGGCTGTCACGAAATGACTCCATATATCTTGTGTCTTTTAGTATTATAAGTAGAATATATTGTGTTTACAAGGATTATCTTAAAGAAATACGTAACGGCGTGACCCCCACTGTTTTCATATTCACTCAAGAAGCACCTTCCGTATCTCCCGGTTTGAATGAGGTTGTTATGAATGATACCTCTTGTTGCCACTCCTCCCCCAGGTCCCAATTATTCCATCAACGGTAGACCCTATCGCGGGCACTCTTATTAATAGAATAAAACTGCATATTGGGAGAGTCAAGCGAACTATTTAGCCACCGGAAATACACGAATAAAAGCTTCGACTGAGGTCGATTTGCTCATTGAGAATATTCCAAGGTTCAGCTCTGGTAATGAACAGGGAACAAAGCTAGTGCTCGGTCTGATGAGCCTTTTTGTATAGGGGAGAGAGGTTACGCAGGGTTTTCACCGTTTCCTTTAAGGCGGTCAGGAACCGAACCACGTCTTTCTCGGTATTCTCCAAGCCAAAGGTAATGACCAGCGTACCCTGAGCCTCAGCGAACTGCAGCCCAATGGACAGTAACACGTGCGATGCTCGCAGCGATCCCGATGCACACGCTGACCGTGTAGATATTTCGATGTCCTCATCGTCCATCATGAGGACAATGCTCTCTCCTTCGATGTATTTTAAGGATACAGACACAAGATTAGGCAGGCAGTATTCCGGATGTCCATTAATGATGTACTCATCGACGTAATTGGGAAGCTCCTTGAGGAACTTCTCTCTGAGTCTCTTGAACTGAGAAAGTCTCGCGTCCATATCCCGTTTAGCAAGCTCAGCTGCAACGCCCAACCCGATGATACCGATCAGATTTTCCGTGCCAGCTCTTTTGTTATTCTCCTGAATACCTCCCTCAAGCAATGGCCAAACGTTGGTTCCACGCCGGATATACAAACCTCCCACGCCGGTAGGACCGTAAAAAGGATTAGACGCGAAACTGAGCAAGTCTACACCCAGTTTCTGCACATCAATCGGCAGGACTCCCACGGAATCTACTGCGTCCACATGAAAGGTTACCTTTTTGCCTTTGGTGATTGACGCGATTTCCTCTATCGGCTCAATAGTTCCAATTTCATTATTGGCATGCATGATCGATACGAGTATGGTGTCATCTCTTATAGCCTTGGTTACGTGATCGGGACTGACCCGTCCATATTTATCAACGGGAACTGAAGTGACCTGATAACCCATCATTTTCAGCCGACGGATACTTCGAATAACGGAATTATGCTCGATGTTGGATGTGACCAGGTGCTTCCCTTTGTCTGCACTGGCCAGAGCCACACCCTTTATGGCATGATTAATGGACTCGGTACCGCATGACGTAAAAACCACCTCTTTCGGAGACGGGGAGTTGATGAGTGCTGCCACGGATTCTCGGGCTTTTTCCAAGGCCTCAGAGCTCTGTTCGCCCATTTTATGTTGGCTCGAAGGATTGCCATAGCCCATTTTTATAGCACTGACCATGGCGTCCTGGACTTCAGGCAAAAGCTGGTTTGCCGAAATGTGATCCAGATTGAGAATATTCATATTCGCGACCTCCACCTTCAGTCTTGTTGACCGACATCAACGGTTAGCGCACAATTCGCGCACACAGTTTCACCCTCACCGATTTCAACATCACAATAGGGACAATAGCACTTTTCGCCACCAACATGCTCGTGCTTCTCCTTGCGCTTCAGCTCGCCTCTGGGTTTTTCGGCTTTTCGATCTTCATAGTCCTTAAGGGCACTGTGCAACGCGTCTGCGCCCAGATTAGAACAATGAAGCTTGTTTTTCGGTAAACCGCCGAGCGCGTTAGCAACATCTTTATTGGAGATCTTCTTCGCCTCTTCAATGCTCTTGCCTTTTGCCATCTCGGTGAGCATACTTGAAACAGCAATAGCAGCGCCGCAACCAAAGGTCTGGAATTTTATATCATCTATGCGATCATCTTTAATGCTCAGGTACATGGTCATGATATCCCCGCACATGGGGTTTCCCACCTCGCCAACGCCGTTGGCATCTTCAATTGTACCCACGTTTCTGGGGTTCCTGAAGTGATCCATTACCGTTTCTGAATACATAACCGTCGCCTCCATTTAAGTGATAAACTGTATATAATCACTTATTTTGCCCAGTAAAGAGGTATGAGAGATAACCGGAAAGGCTCCAAGGAGCGCGCAACTTGCAGCACGAGAAGAAACACAGGATACAATCACTTTCCTTGAATTGGATACCCGGCCTCAGACCATTCGCGCCAACCTCCCTTCAGGGCATAGACTTTTGAAAAACCTCTGTCCATTAGTTTCCGTGCCAGCCTGGCACTGGTGCCTTCGTTGGTTCAGGCACAGAACAAGACAAGTGTCTTGTCTTTCGGGTAGGTATCTGCCCATGTGTCAAACGCCTGCGGGTCTGCCCTGATTGCCCCCTTGATGGTAGATGTGCTGCTTTCCAAGTCTCTGCTTGTGCGCACATCCAGAATGATGACGTCAGCAGAGCCGAGCAGCCCCTTCAGTTCCTGAGCACTCATTCGGGGCACATCATCCGAAGTCGCTGCTGTAGCGGTGAAGACCCAGAGCAGGACCACTGCTGATAGTGTTAAGATGCTCAATAAATGCTTTATTGCCATAGTTACCCCCTATTCTTTGGCCGTTTGTCCTAAAGCCTGCAGACTTCTCGGCATACCCTCCTCCTGCCCCTGGTTGTGAAAGATTCCTGGCGGGAATCGCCGTTCGTTTGATCTTTACGATACTCAAGGTGTAGTGTGGAGTTCAAGAGAAAAGACTCAGCCGTTGAATAAAAAACCCTGCTCCACACCAACGCCGAATACAACCTGAGCCCGCGTTTGCTATTTCTGCAGGTTGGAGGGCACGGCGCATTTGTTCTCAGTAATTTTCGAAGTGCCCAATTACACGATTGTTCGATCTTTGATGACTTGCATTTCACTCACAATTCGGTTAAGTACAAGCGTCATGAAGCAGATTACAGGCATAGGGTTTGATCTCTTCAACACCCTCATCACCGTGGATGCTCCGGCACTGGAGAAGGGCCTTTATCGGCTAATGCGCAGTCTCTTGAAAAGCGGCTTCGCCTTTGATAACGCTGCATTCAGCCAGGCCTACCGGGAGGCTGCCCTCAGATTTGTGGAAGAAGCCCGCCAAGATGGAAGAGAAACGCACAACCGCTTTTGGATCAGCGCCGCCCTTCAGAGCTTGGGATACCATGTCCCGCCAGATGATCCGAGCATAGCCGTAGGCGTTGATGCTTATTTTTCGGCTTTTCTTGAGCACTGCCACCTTATACCCGGCACTGCGGAGATGCTCGAAACCCTAAAAGCCCGCTATCGTCTTGGGTTGCTTTCTAATTTCACCCACGGTCCTGCTGCGAGAAAGATCGTCGATCGGGTAGGGCTCACCGCTTTCTTTGATGTGGTGCTCATATCCGGCGAGCTAGGATACCGCAAACCGCATCCGCTGGTCTTTCGTCGGCTCATCGAGTGTTTTGAGGTAAATGGAAGCCAGGTTCTCTATGTGGGAGACGATCCGGAGCCGGATATCCTGGGCGCTGAGCAGGCAGGGATACAGCCTGTTTGGTTTACCTATGTCCGTGACCATAATATAGCGTCAGCGCCGGGCATGAAATCGAGCAATGTTCAAGATCCTGACAGTGAAGTGCCGAGAGTCTCTACGTGGCAGGAGTTCTTTGCTCTTTTGGATCGGGAACGGGCTGATGTATGAGCCTCTGAGCGGCGGCATCCCTTCCCGTGATATACGAGATCTTCCGATTGCGAGGCTCCTCCCCCATGCGAGTGGAGCTTCCCAAGATCTCAAAACCAGTATAAGAATCACCTATGGTCATCTGAGACCGCTCATCGCTCTATCTGTCAACCATGTGTCCTCTGCCCTTCTCTTAGTTGCACTCGAGCAAGGACATGAACCGGACTCAACCGGAATCAAGCGATTGGAACAGTATTCCCGGAATTCGTCGGCAATAAATCAACCAGGTAGTTCCTTTCCATCAGGTCATCGGGGCCAAATCCGTAATAGAGTGCCCATCGTGCGATTTGTTCCTCAGCGAGCCGATCGGCGATTCCCTGTGTAGACAGACGCAATTTCCTACTCCGGTCGTATATCTCCTTCAGAATTGGCCTTACGCCGGAGATAACCTCTAAAGGTCTCTGAGGGTTGTACGTTCCCCCGAACACGGCTTTCACCGTTGGGAACTCGTATATCAAGTTCAGTATCCCGCCAAGATTTACCACGAAGTCGGGGGCATAGAGTATATCGGACTGCTTCAGTAACCCTTCCACCTCTTTCTTGCTTCCCCTGTGCCTGTCGTCTATTTGGTTATTAGCACCCCCAACGATAAGGAGCTTTTTCTTGGGGTTTGCCTTAATCATCCTCCTGACTGTAGAAGGGTTGACGATTTGTCCCATGGCATTGGGGCTGAAGACATCGAACTGCTGGTCATAGATCTCATTCGGTTCAATCTGTCGTCCCTTTATACCCTTGGCCCGCAGAGCGCCTAGCTTTTCTTCAATTTTAGTCTTATCGACATCGGCGAGGATAAACTCTACGCCGGGGGAATCGTGAACAATGTATTCCATGAGCGGCGAACCGACCTTGCCGACGCCTTGCATAGCGATGGTCAGGCCATTGAGATCGTCCCTGTCTAGCTGGTAGCTGACGGATTCTAGCATTGACTCATACACACCTCGAGCGGTAATCAAGGAAGGGTCGCCGGACCCCCCATTTTCCAAGGATAAACAGACAGCATTTTTAGGGGCATATTCTCCTACGAAGCACACATGATCTGTGCGGGTTCCCATGTCCGGCGCGAATATGTATTGAACAAGCCCAAGAATCACTGGCACAACCTTATCTCGCAATACTGCCTTTTCCAAATCAGACAACGGCTGGCCAGCTCGAGAGAAGTTTTGCGTATTGCGATGTGGCTCGAAGATGACGGATTTCCCTCCGCCAATCCTGGTTGCTCTCACCTCCTCTATTTCCGCTCTGCCTTCCAGTGCCATCATCGAATACATCAGGTTAAGTACCGCCCATTTGTAGCTCATGCCTTTGGCAAGGTTTCTCACGTCTGCTTCTGCGTCACTCTCGCTATTATACTCTTTCCACCTGCAGCCACCGAGATACCAGGCCGTTGGTTTCGGAGTCCTGGGGCATATGATTGTGTTATTCCTGGCAATCCACAAGCCCCTACCGTGTCCCAAATCCCTATAGAATACGTTTTCAGGTCTCTGCAGAAGCGTATGAACAGCATCAGCCACGTTTTCTTGATGACGGTCACCGTCCTTCAGGTAACTCATAACCTTCCGAAGTTCTTCAATCGTCAGATCATCTTTGATTTGGGTCATTTTTCATTCACCTCCTCTCGGATCAAGGGTGGTCAAAGCTTTCCCTCTACCAGTAGCCGTCTATATAAAGTAAGATCTTAAAATTTCTGTCAGGTTTTTATAATCGCACAACGGCCCGAGGGATACTTCGCATAGTAGAACGGTTGCGGTTGGGCAGCTCGAAAGCGTTAACGGTCAACGTCATACGTAACCAGCGGCGCAACCGTACAACGTTACACGAAACCAACTCAACTTCGCCTCGCGTAATAAAATATGTTCTTTCTCAACTCGTCGGTTTGAGGCCGATAAAAAATGCTTTTAGCCGGCACCCATTACCTCTCGTACGCACTCCAGCGTTCTGTGAATGTCTTCTGAATCGATACCGTAATGGGTGACCATTCGAAAACGGGATGGCCCCGGATGTGAACACTTGATTCCCCTTTCGTCAAGTCCTTCCATGAATTCCTTAGGCGTAGGTTGGTCCGCGATGAAATCAAAGAACAGGATGTTCGTCTTGATCCTCTCTACATCAATGGATAGTCCAGGGATTTCGGCGATTCCCTCCGCCAGGTGACGGGCATTCGCATGGTCCTCTGCCAGCCGGTCCACCATCTCATTCAGGGCTGTAATCCCTGGTGCAGCGATGACACCGGTCTGGCGCATGCCCCCTCCTAATACCTTGCGGGTTCTGATCGCTTCGGCGATGAATTCTCGCGAACCGCAAATTACCGAACCCACAGGAGCCGAAAGCGCTTTTGACAAACAGAAGATGATGGAATCAACGTTTTTTGTGAATTCACTAACCTCTACACCGAGGGCAATACTTGCGTTGAATATTCGAGCACCATCCATATGCACCCGGACGCCATGGCGTTTGGCGAGTATCGCTACCGAATCAATATATTCCGGTAACAACGGTGAGCCGTTGCATCGGTTATGGGTATTCTCAACGCATATAAGTCGGGTCCGCGGAAAATGAATATTGTCACCGCGTATAGCAGCCTCTATCTCCCCTAGGTCCATTGTACCGTCAGCCTGGTTTGGGATAGTATGGGGGAATATACCGCCGAGGGCGGACATGCCGCCGGCCTCGTAGAGAAACATATGTGACTGATCGCCCAGCACCACCTCTTCTCCTCTGGCGCAGTGAGTGAGCGTGCATACCAGGTTACCCATGGTCCCACTGGAAACGAGAAGGGCTGATTCCATTCCCACTCGCTCTGCTGCGATTTCCTGCAGGTGGTTCGTAGTCGGATCCTCTCCGTATACGTCATCGCCCAACTCGGCATGGTATATCGCCTCTCGCATCGAAGGCGTCGGCAAGGTAACGGTGTCACTCCTGAGATCAATGATCTTCATCAGCTATCTCCAAACACTTCAAAGACTTTAAAAGACCTCTTGCCCGAGCCAGCAAAACTACCTGTCACTGTTGTACCATTCTTTGGTCCTGATCGAATGGCTCACTCTCCTCCGGGTTTGGTCTTCGTTCCTTCACCTTTCAGAAGTTATCAGCTTTATTATCTTGGTGGCCGTGTGCTCTGCCACATCAGCAAGACCGTCAACAGGCATGAATGCCTCCGCATTGGCCCCAAAAAGACAGGTGACCGTTGCTGGGAATTCCTCATTTGAGGCGTAGAATACATAGCAGAGCGGTATCTTAGGTAAGGGGAAAAGGATACATGAAAAATCGCCTCCCAACCCCCCGTTCTCATGACCGTCGAACGATTCAATCACTCTTTTCTTGGATTGCTGTATATGCTTAACGTAAGGAACTAGGCTGCTCTCGGCGCGAAGGGCAAAGGCGCCTTGGTACGGCATACTCCCCTTCAAGTCCCGAAAGGATTTGAAGGGCTCAAGTTGAGCCGGTTCCTTACGCGCATTTCTCGCATAAAGCGCTATGAGAATACCTTCTGGTCCGGTAATCACTTCGCCGGCCAGTGTTATACCATCGGGCCGGATCTCACAGCACTCCCCAAACGCCCTGAATGAGAAGATATCATTTTCCCGGGAGGCCGGGAGCATTTGCTCCATCTCTTGGGGCAGGTGATCGTATAGCTCCTTCAGATAAGCTCGTTGTATCTTGAGAAGGTTGCCGCTCATGACGTGCAATTCACTATTTGGATCTTCAGGGGCCCGAATCGTGACTGTAAAGCGGACTTACAGAGGATTGCGTCAGCTGCCCCTGTGACCCCGGCAAAAGCACAGCCGTATGGTGCTAGAAGGTGTAATTTCATCGTGATTGGTTGGGTTCAAGCAAAGGGAATCAGAAGGCAAGGCTCAAGCTGCGATTCCCTGCATGAGCTCCAGCCGTATTACTGGAGGGAATCTCATGCGCGTGTTTTCAGCTTTTCTTGGAGGTTATGGTTTGAAAGGCGGTAATCTGCTGTTTCACCCTCGTGCTCTTACATTGGGGGCACCTGAATTTCTTCTTGCCGTATTCGGAAACCGGAATTGCCACGGTGAACGGCTTATTGCACTTTTCACACATGAACTCATATATGGGCATGGGAAACCTCTCCTAACAGATGAGACTCATCAATGTTATACCTTAATGAACAATACGGTTTTTTGCCAGTATTGTCAATGTATTCTGCGTTGTTTCAAGTGCAAATCATAGCACGCTAGAATCCCTTTTTTCTTCATATGACCTCCCTTTGCTGGCCCACCGGATCTGGTTTCCCCTGGAGTTCAGAACTCAAACAGGATATCTCCCCTGTTTAGCCTAACGGGCACGTACCCGAATATGGCACTAATATCCTATTTCTTTTTCAGGTCCGCAATCATCTCTTTGACTATAGCAATAACGTTGCCGCCCGTTTCCCGGGCAATACGATGGGCCTCTTCAACGATGGTAGCCGCTTGATCTCGAAGCCTTTCGGGGGGCGGGACAACAAGGTTCTCCCTCTTATACTGCCACACCAATAAGCGGATAGCCAAGCGCTCTTCCTGTTGCCGTATGAACCCCATGTACCTTTTCTCGTGTCTTCATTTCACGGATATGTATTACTGGTGCGCGAGATTACGCAGGAAGGCAGGCTTTCCAAGATGATCAGCCAGCAGGCACATCGGCTTAGCAGAAAGCCTGGCAAGCCTAAGGCTCGGGAATTCATCCAGCCCTTTCCTTAATCTCAAAGAGATTCCCATCGTAATCGGCAACGAACAGAAGCAGGGAATCTCCCTTTTTTATTCGGTTTACCGTAAGGGCCATATCCCGGCACTTTCGAATAAACTCCTCTCTGTTTTCCACCTCGAGACAGAGGTGTAAAAAAGGGGGCCTGTTTTCCGCAGGCGTTTCGGGCACAAACACCTCAATCAGCATGTTATCGTTTCCATAGGTGATTACGGTACATCTCTGGGCTACATGAAATATTGCTTCCGCAAGATCCTCGCTCAGCAAAGAGGCTTTGATCTTGGCTAATCCGAGAATCTTACGGTAGAACCGGTCTGCGTTTTCCTGAGATCTGCATACAACGGCGACATGATGCACTTTCATGCTTGCTCCTTCATCATTTCGGAAAACTTGTCCCTGCTGAGCCTCAGATAGTCCCTGTCTCGTGAGAATACTTCAAAGGTTACGGTTTTGTCATATCCGCTTGCCTTCAGTGCCTCGACCACCTCTTCAAAATCGATGACCCCGGCTCCGATAGGCAGGTGGTCATCGGCCTTGCCGAGATTGTCGCTCGCGTGGACATGGTAGATCCGGTCGGCAAAGCGTTCTATAAATTCAACTGTTCTCCTTCTGCCGGCGCTTCCTATCTGTCCATGCCCCGTGTCCAGAGTCAGCCTAAGTGTTGGGAATCTCTCGAAGACCTCAACGAAGTCCTCCGCATTTACAAGGCTGTAGTATTGAGGGAACATATTCTCAATGCAAAGGCAAAGCCCAAGGTGATCGGCCTTCTCCACGACAAGCTCCAGGCTCTTGAGGAGGTATTCCTTCACCTGTTCCATCACAAACACGCTCAGGCCCCTTACCGTGCTTGGATGAACCACGACCTTAAGCGGTTTCAGTTCAGCAGCAGTGTCAAGAGAATCGAGTACCTCGGCCAAGGATGCGTCTCTCAGCCGATCGGTGAGGTCGGCGGTGGACACGAAAGTCGGTAGGTGGCAGACTAAGTGCATATTGTGGCGGTCCAAGGCCTTCAGTAACTCCGCCTTTTTTTCACGGATGACGCGATAGTGTGCTTGCGGTGGATCCATAGCAAGCTCCAAGTAGTCAAATCCCAAGTCCGAGAGTACCGCGAGCTCGTCAAGGACAGGTCTGACGGGAAAATTCATGGCTCCATACAACATCGGGTGTTCTCAACTTCTTTCAGCGCTTTCATGCAATTTCCCTACTTTCTTGAAACCGGCACAATCTCCTTTGGAATGAGTACGATTTCAATGCGCCGGTTCTTAGCTCTGCCTTCCTCGGTCTCATTACTAGCTACTGGTTGGTACTCACCGTAACCTGTACCCGAGAGAATCTTCGGGTCAATACCGATTTTCTCCTGCAGGTACCTGGCAACCGTGGTAGCTCGAGCCGCCGAGAGCTCCCAGTTGGTGGCATACTTCTTTTTAAGCTCAGGTCCAATAGGAACGTCGTCAGTGTGGCCCTCAATGCTAATAGCCCTATCCTCCACATTTAACAAGACCTTCCCCACCCGCTCGAGCACCTCAAGCCCCTGGGATTTAATCGTAGTTTTTCCGGAGTCAAAGAGGATTTCGTCAAGCATATTCACCTTGAGCTTTCCATTTAGCTGGGTAATGGTAATCTCGCCTTTGTCGATCTCTGACTTCATGTTTTCGAGCAGGGATTCATATGTGCCCCTCATCTGCAGAATTTCTTCCTTTCTCTGGCGCTCTATGGCGTCGGCCTTTTCTTGGAGAGCCGCGATCCGCTCTTGAAGGTTGGTGTTATCCGCGGTGAGGGCTCTCGTCTTGTTTTCCAGATCCTCGTTTTTTTCTTTCAGAAGGGCGTTTTCCTTTTTTAGGTCCGCCACATGACCCCTAAGGTCGACGATGTTCTTGCTCAGGGTATCCGATTTGGACTTCAAGATCTCCTCCAGTTGGAGGTTATCCTCGCGGAGGATAGCGATCTCCTTTCCAAGAGAAACGGTTTCGAGCTCCAATTCGCTTTTCGCCTCCGCTAGATCGCTCTTGGTTGTTTGAAGTTCGGCCACCTGTTTTTCAAGGGCCTCTTTTTCTTTCTTCAGCCGTTCATGATCGGACCTCAAGGCTGCCAGTTCACTGGAAAGACTTTGGCTTTCCTCCACCTTCACCATATAGTCCTTTTTGCTGACCACACAGCCACCCATAGTAAGAACGCTGATCGTTAGCACTATGATGCAGGCCATTTGCTTCGTGCAGTTCATCGGTCCCTCCTTTTTTTGCTCCATTGCTCAAGGTTAGAAGAAAATGCTTCGGTGCAGGACAACTAACCACAACGTTTTTTACCCTACCAGAATTAGATTACGAATACAAATTTTCTGCCAGGATTGGACCCGATGTCTTAATGTAAGGGGAAGGATTCCGTATCGAGGTGCCTTGTGGGGGAAAACACACCGGACTCATTGGGCGAGGAAGTCAGCTCAGTCGCGATTCAGGCTCTAACTACTCATGTATCCTCAGCATGTCTGCCGTGCCAGTAGTCCTTCAACGCACGCAGCGCCCGGATACACTCTATGGGGTCATTAAAAACGGGGAAGATTCCTGTCTGTTTGAACTCGTCGAGGTACTGCCTTTCACAGACAACACTCACCGCCACAGGTTTTTTGCTCTCCTCGCAGAGGTATTTGAAGAAACTCGCTATCTGTTCAGGATTACCCATGCCGCGGCCAAACAGGGTAATCATCTGCGGCTCGTACATGAGTGACATGGCAAGGCCATCAATGTAATCCAGTGCCAAACAGCTCCTGAGCGTAAAGATGAGGGCCTCGATATCGTGAACATCGCCCAGATCCATGGGATTTGACATGCGAATCACCCCGGCTCGCCGATAGCTTTCAATTTTATTCAGTAGTTCACGGGGCAGGGCAGGGCAGGTGAACCCGTATTTCTCGCATGCATCTCCCATAATCACGGAAAAGCCACCCGACAAGGATAAGGCCGCCAGACGATTCCCTCTCAGGGGCTTGAGTTGCAGCGCCTTTGCGCAAACAGTCATGTCGCGGATATCTTCAGCCCTAATAATCCCTGCCTGTTTCAAGGCACCGTCAACGATGGCGTCATCATTTGAAAGGGCAGCTGTATGTGATTTGGCCACCTCTGCCGCAGTTGGACTCACATTGGATTTAAAGATCACGATGGGTTTTCTTGAACTTTCTGCAAGCCTCAGAAACTCCCTGCCATGTTCGATGCTTTCCAGATACAAGTGAATCTGTTCGGTTTCCTCGTCCTCCATGAGATATTCCAACAGATCGATCTCGTCTATCATGAGCTTGTTGCCTGCACTGATGATTTTGGAGAACCCCACGTGTTCATCTGAGAAGGTGTAGGCACATTGGGTGGTTACCCCGCCGCTCTGGATGATAAGGCTGACCGGCCCCTTCTTAAACCTTCTTGGCTCCAATGGGTTGAATGGGGTGCAAAGGCCTGAGCCGGTGCAGATGACGCCAATGCAGTTAGGGCCGAGGAATCGGATGCCATATCGTTTTGTAACAGCAAGCATGTCCCGCTCGGCGGTATTGTTAACCTCGTTGAATTCTCGAAAGCCGGCGGTGGAAATGACAGCGTGACGGATCCCCTTGCGCCCGCATATGTCGAGCGTGTCGGGCACAACTTCAGCCGGCACAAGGATCACGGCCAGATCAATATCGCTTGGCAAAGACTCCGGGTCCGTTATGATTTCTTTGCCGTAGACCACGCCCGGGCTTTTCCCCACCGGATAGATGTTCCCCTTAAAGCCCAACTCCCGACAGTTCACAATAATGTTCTGCGCCAGGTTTGTCCGTTTATCCGCTACACCAAAGACAACGATGCTCGAGGGGTAAAAGAATTTTTTCATTTCTTGCCGTTTCCTTCCATTCATAAGTTCCACCCAGGGCCAATGTGTGTGATCTGAAACAACTCTCGATCGAAGGGAATATTATATACCACACGCTACATCTTAAATCCTTTTTATCAATACAGCCCAAAATGTCAAAGAAAACCCTGCAATAAGAGGATGAAATACCCCTTTTCATGGGGGGAGAGATCAATTGAGGCAAGAATCTTCCAACCACGGCTGTGATTAGAACTTCATATTGCTTGGCGACAGGTTGACACACCCTTGGTTTGTCTTTTCCGCTCGCTACACTCAATATATGAGTATTGTCGGGTCTGACCAACAGCTATTTTGGGGCGCAAACAACGCAGCTTATCAGCTGCAGTGGCCGTACCTTAGGGGCGACATCCCAGCCAATCCGAAGGCCACTGAGCCAGCCAGCCGAAATCCGAGGACATACTGAAAGATAAAGACCCCGGCGGTTTCATAGCGTCGGACGAGGGAATAGACCCTCAGGACTCTGCTCTCCAGATTGCGAAGCCTCGCCAAGAAGCTACGACCTCCTAGGTGTCCGAGGAGATAAAAGGAGTAATGGCTCAGAAAGGAAGAGACGACTGCAATAGCCACGACACCGGCAAAGGTAAAACTCCCTTCCCTGATCATGACACCGGCCATGACCAGGGTGGCTTCCCCCTCAATGAAGGTGCCTATGAATACAAAGAAGTAACCAAATTCCCTCACGATATCGAGCATGGTCGGATTGTACTGCCGACTTTGGGGATAATGCAACAAAATGATGAGGCATGGTTGTGCACACCAGAAAGGCCCAGCAGGATCAATAAAGGAATAAAAAAAACTATTTCAGTATGTTACGAAAATGCTGGTCGTGGATGGAGTTCAGCTTCTTAGACGTTTTCAAGGGCGTAAAGCACGTGTTCAAGCTCCAATAAGCTCGGTGAACCGCACGGCATCTTCTTTCATCCAGTTGTTGTTGAAGAGCACGTAGGTGGGCTTTGTTTTTACCCATTCCTTCAACTGCAAGAGATCGCCATCGCTATAACGATAGGCAGAACCGGTTATCCCGTGGAGGCGGAAGTACTGCATGTCTCCGAAAAGGTGTTTGTCTTTAAACGGGTCAACGCAGTGGATGAGCCGGAGCTCTTCGCAGAGCTGAAGCATGAGCTCTTCCGGCCATGTGCCGCGAGGCTCCCATGCAAACCGGAGGCCCGCCCGATCGATCCTGCCGAAAAATTCCCTCATGTTTTCTACATTGTCTTTGGTCGGCCGAAACCTTGCAGGGCACTGAAACAGGACAATGGTTGCCCCTAATGTGTGGGCAAACTGGGCTGTCCGATCCCAAGCCTCCAGGACCTCCCGTGTTGACTGGAAGCACCCATAGCGCTCAAAATTGTTTGGGTCGATCTTGATGTTTGCCCGGCGGTAGGTGGGGCTTGATGGCTCGTGGGTGATAAGCTGCCAGGCCTTCATGATGAACTCGAAACCCGGCGGCGCACTGTCGCGCCACTTTTTCGCAGTCCCAAGTCGAGGGAGTTGGTAGAAGGTGTTTTGGATCTCGATCAAAGGGAAGAGCTTGAAATACTCCGCCTGTGATACAATGAAACCGCAGCAGCCAACCTTTATGTCACTCGCAGGTTTCATAATGGAAACTTGTCAAGACAAGCTCAAAAGCAGAATGGGCACCTCGATCTACTAAGGATCACCGCATGTATTACGTGTGTAGTGCTAAGACCAATCGCCTGTCCGCGTCCTGTCACAATGCCAATCACAGCGCTATCCTATCGCCGGGCTCCGGAACCATTACCTGTACTGGGCCTGCCAGATCTCTCAATTGTCCCAAGTTTTCAATCACCTGTGCTCGCGTCTTCCTTTGGATGTGGACCAGCGCGAGATGCGATGCCCCGGATCGCTTGGCCATATCAATGGAGCTCGTAACGCCTCCATGTGTTAGCAGCTCGGTTTCCATATGAAAGGCCTCATGAATGATGAGATGGCAGTCCTGTGCCAGGAGCATGCTCTCCGGCGTTGGTTTGCCGTCACCGCTATAGTAGATTGCTTTTCCCCCGGCATCTATTCTCAGAGCCAGATTTCTCTGAGAATGGCCCGTTTCGGCTGTCCTAAACGTAAGGCCCAGGCGATCAACATTTCCGCCGGGTTCGATCTCCTCGAATGTAATTGGAAATGCCAGTTTTTCATAGAAACCCGGGTAGGCCAGGTCAAGTGCCTGGCGGGTGAAAGTGCTTATTCCTTTCTGCCCCAGAATCAATAAAGGCTTGCTACGCCCCTCTTCCCAGGCCCGGATGAGCAATGGCGGGAGCCCCAGGGCATGATCACCATGGAAATGAGAAATCCAGATGGCATCTACGGAATCTGGTTCCAAGGCCTCCTTCCATAAACGGGGCGGAGCTGTGAAGCCGCAGTCAAGGAGCAGCGCTACCGGAGAATTTTCAGCGCCGAACCGGATGAGGATGGAGGTGTTAGGGAGCGTCTCGTCGAATGCCTCGCCCACACCCAAAAACACAACTTCAATCATCAGCTCTCCATCTTTTTACAGATCAGGTGCAGTCAGCAAAAGAGGGATCAGTAAGAGAATCTCTCGGTGAATATAGTGCGCGCACTGTAGCCGATCTTTTTGAGATCCCTGCACACCGAATCCATCATGGGCGGCGGGCCGCATACAAAAATACACGCTTCATGGCTTGTGTTTGAGAGTAGTTCTCTGAGCATGTCTTGATTCAGGCGGCCGGTGCGACCCTGAAAATCCGCCTGCGCGCTCAGCACGTGATGCACTGCGAAGTTTGGCAGTTTTGCCTCCATCTCATCAATCTCTTCTCGACACAAGATATCCTCCTCAGTCTTGTTACTCCATATGAGGATAGCCTTTCGCATCTGGTCAACGTCAACCATGTACCGGAGCATGCTGAGCATGGGCGTGACCCCGACTCCCCCGGCAATCATGACCAGTTCGCGGTTCGTGTCTCGAACAGAGGCTAAATAGCTGAAGAGCCCATAGGGCCCGTCGATTTCAGCGGTATCACCAGCCTTGAGCCTGCCTATGTATGCGGTGAAATCGCCACTGCACTTGATAGTAAAGATCAGGCTTTGCGGTCGGGTAGGCGTGGATGAGATGGTCCAGGGGTGGCGCTCCACCGGCAGTGATTCGGAGTGAAAGGTAACAAAGGCAAACTGGCCGGGGGCATAATCGAAAACACTTCCTTCGCTGGGAGAGAGTTCAACGGCGTAGGTATCCCTCCCCGCGGGGAATACCTTGGAGATCGAATACCTGCTCCGCTTCAGGAGCTTTGGTTTCATCGCTTTTGTCCAAACAAACAGGGCCACATAGAGGATAAGGGCAATGAGCAGTGCATAGAGCGGCCAGCCTTGCTTGGCGACACCGGTCACGTTCAGGGCGTGGACGGCAACCAGCACTACGGCACTGAACATGCCCAGGCGATGAAATCGATACCAGATCTGGTAGGGTATTCCCAGAAAAGCCCTCCAGAGCGAGAGACATGCTCCGATCCACACCCCAATCAAGAGCACCACGCCTACAAGTTCAGGCCAAATCCCTAACCGGATGGCGCCCAGGGTTTTTCCCTCCGGAGCGTACAGAAACATGGGGTGCAAGGTTGCAAACGCGGCCGTGAAAGGCCCGATAATTCTGTGCATAAAGAGCACTCGATGTAAGCCAAAGACGCGGTCAAGGAACTTGAGCTTTGCGCTCAGCGGGAATTGGAGCAACACCAGCGCTGCGGCCAATAGGCCGAACATCTTTCCCAGTATCCCCTGCCATGCTTTTCCCTCCTCATGGAGGCCCCCTTTTTCGCCCTCGTGTAAGGCGGGTAGCTCTTCATGCCCGTGAAACGCTATGGTGGCAGCCCCGGCCAAAATTCCCACGGCCACGGCAATGAGAAGGATTCCCAGAACGACCCGGGATTTCGGTGAGAGGAGGGTGCTCGGGTAATGAGTTTTGCGACTCATTCAGCACACCCCCTTCCTCTCTCCAGGTGAACGCCATTGGGCCAATGAAATCTTAGGATCTTATGGGCCAGAAAGACCTTGGCCCAGAGGATTATGATATCGGGCAGGGTTGAGTACAGCATAACGGTTTTCACGGTCAAGGGCAGCGACCAGTTTGCTGCTGAATAGTAAGTCATGGTTACCGTACCGGTAGCAACGGTGACCCAGGTTATAAGATAGCCCCATGGAGCGGTAGCGCGTCCGTTAAAGAGAAAGGGCAAGACAAAGGCATTGGCAGCACCGAATGCAGCGGGAATCCAATTGAACAGGCTGTTGGCAGGTGGATGGATGCGAACGTGCAACAGCAAACCTCCAAGGGAGATGAGAAAAAAGGCCCATATCAGGCCACGAATCTCTTTGCGGAACATTTCGCCCCTCCTTTCTCCGCTTCCTTTTCGGCACGAAAGAGGGAAGGTAACCCTTGCAATAGGATAACAATGGAACCGAAAGAAAACCTGCGAATATCTTCGTTTACTAACAAGAAATACTATCACAAGTTCGACACGTGAGCAAACAAGGGAATATGGTTTCTAGAATGGCATGAACATGAGAGAGCTACAAGGGTATAACCGCACAGCCAAGAGTGAACTGCTGGGCTTCGGTGACAAAGAATTTGTTCTCTGTGACACACTAGCGACAAAATAGTGTTGTTTGCACTCGACATAACCGAGAAGGATGTAGGAGGGGAAATAAGGTCTTTTCCTCTGTTCCAAGGCTCTCCCGCTGAAAAGCGGGATCTTTTCTACGATGTATCAACAGGGGATTCCTGCCCCCTCCGCATTCCCCTCGACAAGCTCGGGGATGCGGCTTCCCCCATTGATACGCCGTGAAAAGGACAGCGGCCTCCCGCCAGTCACAGCAGGAAAGACCTCATGCCCCCTTCCCAATAGTTTAGACTATTTGATGCTTTTATCAGTAAGTTCGGTTCTCAAAGCGGTTCAGGCCTCAGCCATTGCGGGTAAATAGAGCCTTAAGGCCTTTAGAGTCGCTGGTCGAACATTTCAGGTGATATGGTGCCCTCGGCGATAGGGGTAACGGGTCCGGTCATGGATATGGAGAAGTCATCTGCAACGGTAATCTCGAGGGTGCCACCGGGCATATGCACGATTATGTTGGAATCACAAAAACCCAAACGGCGGGCAACGGCTGCTGCCGCGCTGCTGCTGCTACCCGAGGCCAAGGTATAGCCCGCTCCCCTCTCCCAGATCTCGATCTGGATGTTCCCCCGGTCAATTATCTTCATAAACTGAACATTGGTCCGATTGGGAAAACGGGTATCATTCTCGAGAGGAGGTCCCCATCTCCGAGTTTCCTGCGCAGACACCTCATCGCGCAGTACGACGCAGTGGGGGTTGCCAATAGTTGCGGCGCAAAACCTGAATTCCTGGTCATCTATCGCTATGGTCTCGTTGATTACCTCCCGCGGTGGGCCTTCAACGGGTATCAGGGTGCTGTTAAAACTCACCGCGCCCATATCCACGGTAACTTGATCACCTCCTTCGTGGACCTGAGATTGCACCGTTCCTCCAGCCGTCGAGATGGTAAACGGTTTCGTTCCGACCAGCCCCTTATCCCACAGATAACGGGAAAAGATACGGAGACCGTTGCCGCTCTTTTCTGCCTCGCTCCCGTCGGGATTAAAGATGCGCACGGCGAAGTCATTCTCCGGGGTTTCCAACGGACCGAAAAGAATGCCATCGGAGCCGATGCCGTAGTTCCGGTGGCAAACCAGCTGGATTTGTGCTGTCGTTGGTTCGTCTCCGACATCTTCAGGATCTAAGACGATATAGTCATTGCCGAGTGCGTGATACTTAAAGAAATGCATGAGTTGAGATCCTCCATTGCACCCAAAGAGAATGTGCCTTGCAGGTATTTATACAAAAAAACTGAATGAATGGCCCGACTTTTTTTCTGTGGAGAATTTTGAGTTTCGTTTTTGCTAATTGGGTTTGAGGCACAAGTAAAGGAGGTCAGCTCTTAATTGCGGGCGTTGGCCTGGAGATGAAGCCAACAAGAAAGAGGCCTGATGCACCAATTAGTGACGCGCAAGCTACCGTTTTTGGGTCTGACAGGTTTATCTAATCGCAGTAACGTTGCTGAATGGAATTGGGAGAGGGGCTTATCAGGTTCGCTGATTGTCGTACCAATAGGCAAGGGCATATTTGTCTAAAGAACGCCGCGAGAAGATGAGCCCATAAAGAAGGCGGCCCAACATCTTTAGATAATGCCATTCTCCCAGCTCGTCGAACTTGCGGGTAGAGCAGATAGCCTTGGCCGATCTGATGCGGACCAGCTTTTGCCCCTTCGACCGGCCCAATTGCTTAAGGTCCAGCAGCAACCGGACGTCTTCTGCAAACAAACGGCCTTCGTTGTACCCACCAACTGCATTAAAGTCCTCTCTCCGGCAAAAGACTACTCCGGTGTCCATGCCGGTGAGCCAGACCATGGAAACCACAACAATGAAGCTTATGGCTATTCCCAGGGACATCCTCTCCATCTTTACCCCGGTTGCTCCGGCTATAACCTTGCCTGTTGAAAGGGTGCGATCAATGGCATTGAACGTGTCGGGATGGATTCTGGTATCGGCGTCAACGAATGCGAGCACCTGACCGTTGGCGGCCCGAGCGCCGCGGTTGCGTACCGCCGCGATGAGGCGCCGCCGCTCCTGCACTACCCGGCATCCCCGAGAACGGGCAACACGAGCGGTTGCATCGGTTGATGTGTTATCAGCTACGATCACCTCAATGGCTTCTGCCCCATCGGCATACCTTTGGCGAGCTGCGTTTACGGTATCCAACAAGTGGGGAAGATATGCCTCCTCGTTGTAGGCCGGGATGATAAGGGAAAAGCGAGGATTAAAAGGCTCGGGATAGCTCATATTTGCATTATATCCAAAGGGCACTGAAATTCAACAGGTCAGGCTTGTAAAGTAAGCATACTGAAGCTTGCTTCCTGCGTTCCATGCTCTTGTTAAGCATATCGGCATGACGCAAGCTTCAATTAAACAGAAAATCATTTTCAGTTTTCATTGAGCTCGCAATCTTTCCGCAAGCCAACCTACAAGCGGTGGCAGCCAGCATAGATTGGCGACAATGGTCTCCAGGGCTGTAAGGATCTGAGTTTGCGGGCTGAACCCGAGCAACCGGGCACCGAGCAAGCCGGCGGGAACAACAAAGATAACCGCCAGGCTCACCAACATTACCGGCTCGCGAAAATATACAAGAAATGCCCTTGAGGATGGGCCTGCCTTTCTTCGAATAAACAGAAAGCCACTCACATTTGCACCGATTTGATCGCTCATGGCGTAGAAGTACGGTATATAGAAACTCTCGATCCCGTATATATCAATTCCGAGGATGCGGCTTCCCCAATCGATTATCCAGGGAGCTATCATGCCGAATAACTTGCCCCAGCCGTAGGCCTCTGCAAGAGAACCGATCTCACGGCGAATACGGCGGCGGAAGGCGTATAGCCCCTCAAGGATGCTTTCTCCCTCCCCGGAAAGAGTTCGGACTAGCCACTGCCCAACAGGGCTCTTCTGAAATCCAAAGAAGTCTAAAAGTATTCCTGCTATCAAACCCCCGGCAAAGCCCGCCACCGTGTACCTGAGTAACTCGCCGAATTCCTCCTTTTCGGCTTTCCCTTCACCGGAGACTGGCTCTCCGTTCTCTTTCATGTGCTCTTGCTCCTTACAGTGAGAATAACGGGCGATCTACGGGACGCTCTAACCGCCAATACAGTAAACTCGTGCCACGTTTCCACTACATATAACCTGCACCTCAGTTCCCGACTCGAGCAGTTGCGTTGCCTTCTTGGTGCCCAGCACTCCCGGCTTATCCATGATTACCAGCACCTCTGCAGCCCGGGAAACGCGAGTGCCATGGTCGGTAATGACCCCGGAAAAACGCTCCAAAATCCGAGTCCACGACCAGTCGATTTCCCGTGTCACCAGAATCTCTGCTGAGGATGGGAGGGTTGCTTCGATATAGCCGCTCGCCTCTTTGAAATCGACAAGCACCCTCACTGCACCACGGGTTGCCCCGTGCATGGTAGGGCATTCTCCCGTTATTTCCGGAATAGGAATCAACTCCATCTTTTTTCGCGTTTTTGCCATAATCTATCCCAAGTCGGCCCGTCGATAGCAGCTTACGCTTTTGTTGACCCCGGTCAGAATCCCCGCAGGACCAGGTTGTGAGATTTACCACATTTCGGCCACTCAAGAAACTATTGCGTGCAACGCTGCAAGGCAAATGGCAGGTAACGGTTTATGGCGTGGTTATTATAACGAACTTGGGCAACTGGTTCGTGATGGCGTCGAATTCTAAGATGGTAGTTCTTGATCAACTACTTCGAAAAGCCCTATTATCTCGGCTTTGGGGAGGGCCGATTCACGAAAGCCCAAGCTCAAGGTAAGGGTGTCCCTATACCCGGAGAGCCCGGTGACGAGAAATGGGGGGTTGCACGGCGGCACCAAAACCTCAGCAGCAGTGATGTCCGGTGAGCCAAAGTCAAGGGCAGTATCATCAATTGTGCCCAGATTTGTCATGGAGGGCGGTATGTTTCCGGTAGTGGCCAGTTTCGAAAAATACTCCCTGAACATGAGCATTTTAAGGCCGAACGGGTAGGGCAGCCCGAGAAGATAGGTGCCGAGCGCGAAGCCGAGCCCGAGATTATCGGTTTTGAGGCTATCGATTTGTCCCTTTACCCGCGATAACGTATCGTTAAATTGAGCACCCAGACTACGACCGAGGTCAATAAAATAGAAGGAGCTTAGGTTGCAGAGCGCCTGAGCGCGTTGGTTTGGCAGGTAACGGCGCAGGTCGACGGTGCCGACCATCCTAAGCTCGCCATTGCCGTTCCATCCGGTCTTACGGACATACGAACGGAGCATGGCGGCCACCACCACATCATTTATGGTGGCATCCATCTCAGCGCAGTAAGCCTTTATTGGGCGCACCCGTTCTCCTGAAAGCCGCTTCATCACAAAGGTGTGACGGCCGTTTGCATCGGATTTCATAGGATAGGTCATGCTTTGGTAAGGGATGGAGCTATCTAAGAATTCCTTGAAGTAGGTGAGCAGTATGCTCAGAAGGCGTCGTTTCGAAAATCGGCTGTACACTTGGCGCATGCTTCGTGTTCCTAAATTGGGCACAGGATTGATATCTGCATTGTTGCCTAACTCTCTGTAAAGCGATGCCAGCAGATATCCGAATTCCTTTGTGCCTCCGGCATCGGCTACCTGGTGGTTTAGCTTAAGCGCAAGCCTGTCTCCGCTTTCACCTCTTAGAAGCAGTGCTTTGACCTGAGGCCCCTGGAGTTCATTGATCTGTTCGACGAGAAAACCTTCCAAGGCGGTTTCGAGGGTCAACTCATCACCCGTTAGCACGTGGAAAAAGGCCGAGTTATCCAGTTCGTCCTCGGCAATTCTGGCCCAGTAGGGATTGATCCAGCGAGGCACAAACCGACAGCCTAGGACAGGCTCGGCGTGAAGGGTAAGGTATAATGCCCTTGTCAGTCGATCGGGGTCGAGCCTCCCGGCGAATTCCATGAGGAGGTGGATCTGGGGTACGTATGCCCAAGACAGGGCATAGTTGGCATTGTCGCAAAATCGGGCGGAAATGGAGCTTGGGATCATCCTGTCATCGGTGTCTTTTGGTGTTCATAGAGCATTCGCAAAACCGCCATCAAACCTCGCATCCTGACTCTCGGCTGTAGTTCGGTGTGGCGCCAGGGCTATTGAGAATATACTTCACTCCAGGGTTCAGCGATTTCCTATGACGATTTCAGTGCCACAAAGCGACTGTTGTTTCAATAACGGCGAATCAACAAACAGTAATTATTGCTTCTATCGGCAATGGAGGGGCTGTAGTTAAGGAAAATACGAAATGGTGTCCCGGAGAGTCCGATCCGCGGCTCATACACCTGTAAAAGGACTATCTTCGACGTAGGAGCGAATGAGGTTCTTGCCGCTGAAGTGGCCCAGCGTGAAGTAGGCCAGGGGTATCTCGGCTCCAATTAGCTTGCGACGAATCCGGGCATAACCCATACCAGCGTTGTAAAGGCTGAGGACGCGCTTCCCCAGGTCATCCAGGTACTCGATTTTTCTGATAATCTCATCCTGAGGGTTTTGGCGAACTGAGCCGCTACCGGGAAAAAGTAGGGAAGTATCGAGGGGTGCCAGCTTTTTCAGCGATTCGATTATCTGCCAAATATTGTAGTCGGCCCGAAGTGCCCGATCTCGACCGCCTACAAAGAGATCCCCTGAAAATAACCAGCCCTTTGCAGGCTCATAGAGACAGATATGATCCGGACTGTGGCCGGGCGTGTGAATTACCTGAAAGTGGTGATGACGGGTCTCCACAGTTTCACCAATAGCCTTGCCTTTGGAGGGAACTGGGTAGCCCCACAGCAATCTCCGGTAGGGGTGAAGTGGTCGTCGTCTGTCCAAATTCTCGATCGCGGGTAGCGCTAACGGGTGCGCCAGCACCTCGGCACCATAAAGCTTTTGCAGTGCCGCATTTCCGGCAACATGATCCTCGTGGCTGTGGGTATTGACAACGAGATCAACCGGATGTCCTTTCAAGGCGTTTATCAGTTCCCGGACCGTGTGCGCACAGCCCGTATCGATCATCATACCGTCCACCCAGTAGGCCGTGGTAAAATAGAGCCCTCGGCCAAACAATGAGCGGGCCAGCCGAAACTTGAGGACTTCATCAATCTGTTCAGTCTGGATCATGGATCACATTTAGCGCAAATTTCCACAAGAGCGAGAAAAGACGATCGAAAAGAGTCCTTAGATTGTGCAACTACTAACGAGAGCACTCTATTTCTTGCATTGCGCGTAGCCGGCAAGGGTAAGAAGTGGTCATGAGGTCTTCGTCATAGCCTCTTGGACGAATCGAAGCCCTTCCAGCAACTCCTCTTTGCCTACTTTGGGGTGGATTTCCATGACTTTAATGAGATCGGGTTTCAGGAAAGGGGTGATCTCCTCATAGTTTAGTTCTCCCTGACCGGGCGAGAGATGATCATCCAGGCCATGCACATCGTGAAGATGGATTCCGATCATCCTATCCGAGTAAGCGTCAAGGAGATCCTTGTGGTGGCATATCCCCAGATTTTGCTGTACCCCGGCATGGCCAACGTCATGCCAGTACCGCACATTCCCGCCCTTAAATTCACTCAGGATAATCCCGATCTCCTCGTAATCTGGGATTTCGTGAAAATGGTACCTGTTTTCGATGCCGATAAATACCCCCTGTCGTTCTGCCAGTTGATTCAGCTTTTCCAGGCTAAAGAGAACAGCATCCAGATTCTTCCTCTGCTTGCTTTTCCTGATTTCCCGTTGTTCTTCCAGAAAGGTTGCACCATCTTCCTGAGTTATCATTTCGCTCTTATATAGCTCCCTGAAGCGCTCTATCGGATTTGTCATATCCACGTGGCCCAGGTGAAGAATGACAGCCCTGGCTTCCAGGTCATTGGCATGCTCTATGGTCCGGAGGGTGTATTTTACGGCAGTCTCTCGTTCATCCCTGCCGGTGGCGGATAAAAGAAACAGATCACCACTTCCCTGCTCTTTAGCCCGCTCTTCCGGTTTGGGGAAAAAGTTGTGGATGCTCAAAACCCGGAGTCTCCTGAATAACTGAGGACGCATCTGCTGATAGAAAGCATTGGTGATCCTGTATTCCAGTTCCACCCCTTCAAACCCGAGATCAATGATTTCGTTGATCAACCTGTCGCCTGGAATCGTCTCCAGGTTCCACCAGCATGTGGAAATACCGATCATGTCTCTTCCCTTTTCAAACCCCCGATAAAACCGTGGCTGAGGGTTCGACCATGAAGGCGTTGCTGGGCAGCCACAAGCCCCTGTTTGACCGGGGGACCGGTGCGTTGGTCTATTAAAATCAGTTTTGAGGGTATCTGTCAATAGCTTGTAATCTGTATCGTGACCCGGTATGAACAATGCTTACTCACAGGAGGGCTTTGGTGAGTCAATTCGTTATTAAGCTAAAACCTTTACTTTGTGCTAATTTTTGGTAAAGATAGAGTAAACTGGTCCCCACCGGTCGGATAATCAGTGCATGTTCATCTATACGTCATGACGATGCGGATGAATAAGCCCGATCCTATGCAGAAAAGAACTGGAAGGCTGCAGAACAGAGGTAGGCAAGATGAAAAAACGCCAAAAATTGATCCGCTGGATTACACTAAGTGCCGGCGTGGCTTTGATATGCGCGGTGGCGGGCTTTTGGGGGGCCTCACAGTGCAGCGAGCCAGATAGTTCAGGGCTCGTGGCAGAAAAGGAAAGGAGGTTCAAGGTGCGGAGAGCAGCTGTGGCCGGAATGTTTTACGATAGCAATCCCGAACGTTTACAGGATGAAATCAACAAGTACCTGCATAACGCAACACCGGAACGCGTTGAAGGAGAGGTGATAGCGCTCATCAGCCCCCATGCAGGCTACGTGTATTCAGGGCAGGCTGCCGCGTTTGGTTTTAAGCTCCTGGATAAGTCCAAGATCAAGAGAGCCGTTGTCCTCGCCCCAACCCATCGGGTGGGCTTCAGGGGAGTTTCAATAGCTCAGGTCAGCGGCTATGAGACACCACTCGGTGTCGTAAAACTCGACACCACGGCCTGTGATATGCTCCGGAGGCAGACGCTCTTCACGTCAATTGCGGAGGTTCATTCCCAGGAGCATTCCCTCGAGGTGCAACTGCCCTTTCTTCAGGTTGTTCTGGGGGATGATTTTACCTTAATACCCATGGTGGTCGGGCAACTCCGGAACGGCGACTATAAGGCGATAGCCGGTTCTCTCAGGGAAGTTGTTACGAAAGGTGATGTAGTCGTCATCAGTTCCGACTTCACCCATCAGGGCCCGCGATTTGGCTATGTTCCTTACAAAAATGATATCAAGGAGAACATCAGAAAGCTCGATTTGGGAGCGGTGGATATCATTATTGAGAAGGACTGTCCCAAATTCATAGACTACATCGAAGATACCGGAGCTACCATATGCGGAAGGTGCCCCATCGGTATCTTGCTGGAGCTCCTGCCCGAAGACGCCAAAGGCACCCTGCTTACCTATTATACTTCAGGAGAACTTACCGGGGACGAACGCGACACTGTTAGTTATGTTTCCCTGGCATTCAGTTCGCCCTCCGGCTGGCCGGAGAGGGAATAAGCCATCCGTTAATTCCGCCTGCTCCCAGTAACGCACAAGGCCGGGAAATACGGCGCGGAGTGATAGGAGAAAGAGACTCCTTTGATAACGCAGAATCATGAGGGGAGGTATGGGATTTTCCTCGGTCGCTATTTGCAATCATAAATTCCGGAATTATATTTAGAAAAATATATGAGCAGATTCTTCTGGGGACTTGCTTTGAAACCCGAGGCCCCAAAGACCTGGCTTTAAAGTAAAACAAGGCTCATGCAACAAAAGGATTACTACGAGATTCTGGGTGTTGACAGAAACGACAATCAGCAGCACATCAAGGAGGCCTACCGAAAACTGGCCCTTCAGTATCATCCGGACAGAAATCAGGGTAACCCGGCTGCGGCCGCCAAGATGAAGGAGATTAACGAATCGTATGCGGTGCTCTCGGATCCCCAAAAAAGGAGAGAATATGACTCGCTAAGGGACATTTACGGCTCCTCCGCTTATGGGCAGTTTAGACAGGCCTATTCCGAACAGGATATCTTCAGGGGCTCCGATATCCAGCAGATCTTTGAGGAGTTGAGCAGGGCCTTCGGGTTCAGGGGATTTGATGAGGTGTTCAGGGAGGCCTATGGGGCGGGAAGTCGAACCTTTGAGTTTAGAAGACCCGGGGCCTTTGGCAGGGTATTTGTAAGTCCTTCCATGGGCAAGGGAGCACCCTTGTCCAGTTTTTCCCTAGGTGGCCCGTTCGGTAAGTTGGTAAAAGTGGGCCTGAAAAAGATATGGGGCGTAGAGTGGCCGGAAAAGGGGAAGGATCTGCACGACAGCATTGTGATTCCTCCTGCCTTGGCCCAGAGCGGTGGTAAGATCAGCTACTTCTGCCGCATTAACTCCAAGCAACTGATCGTTAGGATTCCCGCAGGCATCAAAGCAGGCCAGCAGATAAGGTTGAAGCGGATGGGGGGAGAAGGAAAAGGCGGGGCAGAGCCGGGAGATCTCTTTGTCCAGATTCGTGTCAGAGCACCCTTTGCCCAAAGAATACGGGAGTTTTTCAAGCGCTTCTTGCCCTCGAGTATCAAAGGGCAGATCATCCACTGAAGCATCATGGTCAGCGGGGGCCATATTGTGGCTTGATCCCTTCAAAAAAAGGGCAAATGCGCGATGAACCCGCTCAACCTTGGGTGCCAGATTCCAGTATTTCGAGGATCTTGGAGTTCATGCCATCGGGCACCACGAGCCAGATGCGCTCAAGGTGCCTCAGCTCAGTTTGGCTAAGAGCATGCCCAAGCAGCTCCAGGAAGCGCCCTCTTTCCAACCTCCCGTGTAAGGTGCCGAGAAATGGAAGCGCAATCGATTTCAGTTTTCGATTCTCAGCTTCCGCAAAGATCTTCTCCAGGCAATGCGCTACCCATTCCTCTCTCCACGAGGGCTCCTGGTTCAGGTCATGAACAACGGCAAGGAACCGTAGCGACCGTTTTCCCCTGACGAGCACGGTACCAGGTGTTTCGGGCCGTGTTTCAATCACCCGGGTCATTATCCTCATGCGTGATTCCTTGGGGGCACGGACGATCGGCTCTGCGCTCATGACGAGGAAGGTGTCCTCCTCGAACGCCATTGCTTCTGCCTTGAACGGAGGCCTGTCTTTGGGTGCCGCCACGATGTGGATGGCTCCAAAGGAGATCTCGAGGGGATAGGTGCCGGGAATAATTTGGAGGTTCGACTCCTTGTCGGTTTTGGTGTTCATGTAAGGCCCCTTCCCTTTCAATCCACGCGCCTACCGGATCCTCGCTCAAGCTCGAGAGTCATTCCATCGGAGGCTGCAATTACATCCACTCCAAGCTCATGGGATAGTTGTTCCGCAACCACCCACGGCTTTGCTTTTAACATGGTCATGCCAAAGTGAGTCAATACGGTTTTTCTCGGACGTATTCGGGAGAGGATTTCCCTTACATCATCAATACATAGGTGCATTACCTTGTCGCTCTCATGGGCGGCGGATCTGACGACATTCATTACCAGTATGTCGGAATCTTCATAATCTTTTGTCAACTCTGGAAAATAGTGTGTGTCGACCATGAAGGAGATCCTTCGACCATTGTAGTCAAAGATGATACCGTATGTTTCCACCGGGTGCTGGTGTCTCAGTGAGGTGGTAAAAGATACCTCACCGACTGAATACTGCCCTCGCGGTCTGAGTATGACAATATCTTCAGGAAAGCCCCTCACATAGGGAAGCACAACGGCATTCTCACCACGGATGCACTCCTCAGGTGCGAACAAAAGGCCTTTCCTGTTGAGCCCGCCGCCTGTCATGGCGTCAATTAATATGTTGGCGTCATTGGAGTGGTCGATATGGGCGTGAGTGATGATAATGGCATTGAGCTTTGTTACATCAATGGGCGGCTTGGATTTGGCACATCTTACAAGTGTGCCCGGACCGGGATCTATGATAATACGGGCGTCTTTCATGCTCACGTAAACGCCGGCTGAAGACCGGAGCTGTTTTGCCACAACAAATCGGGCACCGGCGGTACCCAGGAATTTTACGCGGTCTTTATGGTCCATTTCCATGGCTACCTCACGTGGCCCCGTATCTGCCCCAGCTCAGCGCAGGCGTATCTATTATGCACAGTGCATGTCTTGACGGCGGGCTTTCTCTTCTCTTCGATGATGGTCGCCGTCTTCAGTATTTCCTGCAGTTCCTTAATCCTCCCCTCCACGTGCCCGCGCTCTTCCTTGGCGGCGTCCAGCGGTGCGTTTTCGCGGAAGTCTTTGTCGGCGGCGGCCCGCTGTATTTCTGCCACCAGTTCGCGGCTCCTTTTCTTGAGGCCGTCAATCTCGGCTTTCAGTTCCTCGTACCTCGGCTGGCTCAGGGAAGCTGTCTCCGGCAGACTGCGGCT
>CP070657.1:1131713-1166514 GCA_020355085.1 Deltaproteobacteria bacterium | reverse complement strand
CCCGATGCATGCCTTCTTGAGACTCCGAAAAGAAGAGTTAGTCCACCGGGAGCGGGTGGAGGAGATCATTGATTTTCTGGATCTACAAGCATACCGAGAAGCCCGAGTAGTTGATTGTCCCTATGGAGTCCAAAAGAGAGTTGAGTTGGGCCGCGCCGTGGTCATGGACCCGAGGCTGTTGTTGCTCGATGAGCCCGTTGCCGGACTAACTGCAGAGGAAAAAGGACGCGTTGCCTATTTGGTCAGAGAGATCAGGGGACGATACAGGTTTGCCATATTGATTATTGAGCACGACCTCCGGATTGTCTCAAGACTTGCTGACAGAATGGTTGCGTTCAATTTCGGAAGGAAGATAGCGGAGGGGAGTCCTGCAGAGGTTCAGCAGAATTCCGAGGTGATCCGTGCCTATGTGGGTGAACGGTAATGGCCCTGCTTACGATAAAGAGCATTGAAACGCTCTATTTCGACCGGATCTATGCACTTCAGGGGATTTCCCTGGAAATCAAGGAAAAGGAGATATTCACTGTGCTGGGCCCGAATGGAGCCGGTAAGACTACGTTATTAAAGACCATTGCAGGATTGTTGAAAGATCAGCCGAAGAAGGGCCAGATAGATTTCAGGGGCCGTAGGATAAGCGGATTGGCGCCTGAACGCATATCTGCACTGGGAATTGTGTATGTCCCTGAAGACCGAGGGCTTTTTCGAGAGTTAACGGTGAGAGAAAACCTGGACCTCGGATGTTGGGGACGAAGGGGAAAAGCGGTGAGCGACGATCTGGAGTCCATCTTCGCCCTCTTTCCCATCCTGAAGGATCGCAGTGAACAACAGGCGGAAACCCTTTCCGGCGGAGAACAACAGATGCTGGCTATGGCTCGAGCCCTCCTTCGAAGGCCGCAGCTCTTGCTTTTGGATGAGCCATCGTTGGGTTTGGCCCCTCTGGTTGCCCGTTATGTGTACGACACGCTTTACAAAGTCAGCAAGAGGGATATGACGATCCTGCTGGTAGAACAGAACGCACGAATGGCCCTCGATATCGCCGATTACGGATACATCATGGAGGCCGGAAGAATTATGCTTGAGGGGAGTTCACAGGATCTAAAGGAAAATGAAAATGTGCAGGAGCTCTACCTTGGTATAAGTCAAGAAGAGACCTCAGAGAAAGGATGGCGGTTTTATGCCAAGCGGAGGAGATGGTGATGGCGGTTGAAGCCAAACTGCTGCCCCGCGCCTTTTTTGAGCAAGCCTCGCGACACGCCGGACGTGTGGCCCTCAGGTACAAAAACTACGGGATATGGCAGAAGGTAACGTGGGATGAGTATGGGAGTCAAGTCCGCACCGTTGCTGCTGGCCTTGTTGCTGCTGGTGTGGACCCTGGAGCGACCACCTGTATCTTAGGCGATAACCGGCCCGAGTGGTTAATATGCCATGTAGGGATTATGGCCGCAGGGGGATGCACTTGTGGCATTTATCCCACCTCTGCCACAGATGAGGTGAAATATATCGTCAATCACTCCGAATCGAAATTGATATTCGCGGAAAATGAGGAACAGCTGGAAAAGATCTTGGAGATTCTTCCCGAGCTGAGCATTGGGCAGATCGTGGTTTGGGATGAGAAAGGTCTCTGGGGTTATGCGCATCCCCAGGTTGTGTTTTTCTCCGATTTCTTGGCAAAGGCGCGAGAATATAGTCGCAAGAACCCCGAGGCTGTTGATCAAAGAATTGGCTCTCTCAAGCTTAACGACACTGCAATGATCATCTACACCTCAGGTACAACAGGTCGACCAAAGGGCGCGTTGCTCTCCCATGCCAACATCTCTGTGGTAACCCAGTCGTTTCTTGAGGTCATTCCCGTTAGCGAAGAGGATGAGGTAGTTTCATATCTCCCCCTGGCTCACATATACGAGAATCTGGTGTCGGTTTTTATGCCTATGTTCACGGGCGTGACCGTCAATTTCGTGGAAAGCATGGATACCTTGGCCCTTAACCTCAGGGAGGTTTCTCCCACCATATTTGGAAGCGTACCGAGAATTTGGGAGAAGTTTGCCTCAAATATCGAAATAAGAATGGACGATTCCACCTTACTCAAGAAACTCCTCTATCGTTTCAGTTTTCGTGTAGCGCGACAGTACCTGAAGGCCAAGTCCGATTCCGGCCCTGTCATGTTGTGGCGCATTCTTTACTTCATGGCGTACTGGGGTGTTCTGTACCACCTCAAGCGCCAGCTGGGCTTTGAGCGCATCAGATGGGCCCTTTGTTCAGCCGCCGCCGCTTCGCGGGAGCTGTTCGAGTTTTTTAATGTACTCGGTATTCCCCTGAGGGATGGTTATGGGCAGACTGAGTCAACCGGTATTATTGCCCTTCAAAGGCTTGATAGGCAGCCACGGTATGGGTACGTGGGGGAAGCGCTTCCGGGGCTGGAGATGAAGATAGCCGAGGATGGAGAGATTCTTGCTCGAGGACCCGGAGTTTTCAAGGGATACTTCAAGAACCCCGAGTTAACTCAAGAAACGCTTGCGGGAGGATGGTTACACACGGGCGATCTGGGAGCCATTGATGAAGGGCATCTCAGGATCATCGGACGAAAGAAGGATATTATCGTCACCTCAGGAGGCAAGAACGTTACTCCTGAGTTCATCGAGAACAAATTGAAGTTTAGCACCTACATTCAGGATGCGGTTGTTATTGGGGATGGCCGCAAGTACCTCACTGCGCTCATCCTGATTGATGAAGAAAATGTGATGAAATATGCACAGGACAAGAGGATTCCCTTTACCACCTTTTCCGATTTGACTCAAAACGCCGAGATCAAGAAGCTGATCGATAAGGACGTGAACGAGGTTAATAAGACCCTTGCCAGGGTTGAGGCCATTAAGAAGTTCGCCATGATACCACGGCGGTTCTATGCGGAGGATGGGGACGTCACCCCCACGCAGAAAGTGAAAAGGGCGAACCTGGAAAAGCAATATAAGGATTTGATCGAATCGATGTACCGACAATAGGTGCCTGGATCTCGTGGTGCCTCGCGTACAAATCAAGATGACGTGATTACTAAGCGGCGATGGACCTAGTAGAAAGCTATAAAGAGGAACTGAGACTCATTGATAAGCCCTGGAAAGGGTTTTGGGTCGGTCTTCTGGTGCTTTTCCTGATCCTTCTGCCCTGGTTTACCGGTGAGGATTTGCTTTATGTAGCAACGCTGATATTTATTTATTCCATCGGGGTACAGGGTCAAAACATACTCATCGGATACACCGGCCAGATTTCCCTTGGGCAGGCAGGTTTCTTGGCGATCGGAGCGTTTAGCTTTGGCCATCTTTCGAGGGCAGGGGTACCTCTTTTAGCAGGGCTACTGGGAGCGGGTTTGGTGGCCGGCCTTTTCGGCGTGCTTGTTGGCTTCCCTTCGCTCAGGCTCAAGGGCCCGTATCTGGCGATCGTGACCCTCGGCTTCGGGATAGCAGTGTACCAGCTCTTTACCGCGTACGAGTTTCTTTCCGGCGGTCGTATGGGGATGATTGTCCCAAAACTGAAGCCCTTTTTTGGCCTTTCAAGAGAGGTGTCAACGTACTATTTCACGCTCATCGTGGGGCTTTGTTTTACGCTGCTGAGCTATAATCTTATTTCGTCCTATCTGGGGAGGGCTTTTGTTGCCGTGCGGGACAACGAGATTGCAGCCGAGGTATTGGGCGTCAACCTCACCCAATACAAACTCATGTCTTTTGCAATCAGCTCTTTCTACACAGGTGTTCACGGAGCCCTGTATGGTATGTTTTTGGGGTTTCTAGAGCCCCAGATGTTCACCTTTTTGGAAACCATTACCATGTTCATTGCTGTTATTATTGGGGGGCTTGCGTTAGTAGAAGGGGGCATCTTTGGTTCGGCATTTGTGATCTTGATCCCGTTTATATTCAACGAGTACAAGGAGCTGGTCCCCGTGATCTACGGGGCCACTGTTATTGTTGTGATGATTTTTGAACCATTGGGGCTCGCCGTCAGCTGGCTGAAGATCAGGCTCTATTTTAGGAATTGGCCCTTTCGCTGAACGAGGAAACACTATCCATGTCGAACTTCTTACAATACGTGATTGCCGGCTTATCCATGGGCAGTCTGTATGTGCTGGTGGCCTTGGGTATTGTGCTCATTTATCGCTCAACCCGGATCTTGAACTTCGCCCACGGCGATATGGCCACCATGGGCACCTTTTTCGCCTTTACCCTGCTTTCGTTTCGACTTCCCTTTTACGTGGCCTTCATAGGGAGCCTTCTTTTTGGCGGTCTTTTGGCCGTACTCTTCTACTTTTCGATTATCATTCCTGCCCAACGGAGGGAGGCCACCCTGTTAGGGCAGATTACGTTGACTGTCGGGCTTGGCATGATCTTTCAAGGCGCTATAGTCTCAATATGGGGAACGGATTCCAAGGTAATGGATTTTCCCCTTTCAGATGCCAATGTCTGGAAAGTCGGGCCGGTCTATCTCAATGAATTGAGTCTCGGAACCTTGGCTGTGGGAATCATAGGCAGTGTTCTTTTCTATCTTTTGATCCAGCGAACTCGTATTGGGCTTGCAATGAGGGCTACCTCGGAGAATCTTCCTGCTGCCCAGACACTCGCCATTCCGACACGCAGGATCTTGGCCCTTGCGTGGGGTTTGGCAGCGTTTTTGGGTGTTTTGGCAGGGTTATTCTTGGCACCAGCACTCCTGCTCGACCCATTTTTTATGTTGGAGCCATTCTTGAAAGGCTTTGCTGGAGCCATTCTTGGTGGCCTCAACTGCCTACCAGGAGCTATCGTAGGGGGCCTCATTATAGGGGTAGCAGAGAGCCTGACAGGTGGATATATGGCCCTTGAGTTTAAGAATACGGTGGCCTTTCTGATCATCATCTTGGTGCTCCTGGTTAAGCCGGAAGGTCTCCTGGGAACTGAATTCAAGGAGAGGGTATAAGGGCTCATGAAAACGGGTCAGAGCACCGTGTGCCGACGCCACTTTACTCTTGTATAACGGGGGAGATGTTCGGATGATCCATATTAAAGAGGATTTCTTGGATGGGAACACCATCGCTATTGTAGTGGATGGAGTGCTGGATCAAGGAACCATTCCCATCTTGAGGGGAGTGTGCGATCGCCATCTACATGAAGAGAGAAAGGTGCTCTTGAACCTTGAAGGGGTCGTTCATATCACAAGAGAGGGCAGGCGGTTTCTGCACGGAATACACGACAGGGTCAGCATTGCTAACCTTCCGGAATTCGTAAAACTGGAGCAAAGTCAATGACATCAGACGCAAAGGATTCGAACGATACGATACGGGCTTATTTGCTTAAGGGAGGGGGTACAGGATGAGCTATGGAACAATCTTCCAATTCGGGAAACAGGGAGACTTTGGAATCATAAGCTTTGATGTAGCAAAAGAGGCCATGAATACATGGACCCCTGAGGCTATCGACGAGTTTTCCGCCCTTATAGAGGACTTGGAGAAGGCTAAGGAGATCAAAGGTGCGGTGTTTATTTCGGGAAAGCGCGGCAACTTCCACGCCGGGGCTAACCTGAACATGTTGGACCAGATGAACGATGAGGTGGAGACCGTTAGGGACCTGGATGTGTTTCATGGGATGTTTAAGAGATTGGAGGCGTTGCCTTATCCCACACTGGCAGCCATTGAAGGCCACTGTTTGGGAGGCGGCTTGGAATTCGCTCTGGCATGCACCGGGAGGATTGCCAAGGAGACAAAGACCACGGTCATCGGTCTTCCCGAATGCACCCTGGGGATCTTCCCCGGAGGGGGTGGCACGCAGCGATTGCCTCGTTTGATAGGGTATAAGGCCCTGGATCTCATCTTGAAGGGCGCGGTTTTGCAGGCGTCCCAGGCCCTTGAGTTGGGAATTATCGATCGGCTGGTTTCGGCAGACCAGGATCTGCTTACCGAGGCAACTGATTTTCTGGCAGGAATTACGGCTGGGAAGGTAACACTCAAGAGGGCGGATCAGGATTTTTCTCAGATCGATGAGGTTGCCCGTACAGCCCGGGAGGATGTCCTCAAGGCCACGCGGGGAAGGGAACTACCCGGTCTGATGCTTGCCCTTGCCTCAATCAGGGATGGCGTAAAAGTCTCTTTGGAAGAGGGTCTGGAGATTGAGAAGACCAACTTCGTAAAGGCGGTACTTTCAAACGAGGCCAAGGGAAGCATCCACACATTTTTTCTGAAGACAATGAGCGATAAACCGAAATCTCTCATGAGCAAGGGCTTTGAACCAAAAGCGCTCAATAAGATTGCCATACTGGGTTTTGGAACCATGGGTCGTGGGATTGCCATCGATATCCTCAGGAATACCCAGGTTCCCGTCATTGTCAAGGATCTGCCCGATGCCCTTGAACCGGGCACGGGGCTTGTTCGAAAGATACTCGACGGCATGGCGGAAAAGAAGAAACTCAAGTATCCCGTCGATGACCTGATGAATCGCCTGGGGGTTACTGCTGAGTACAGCGATGAGTTCAGGGATGCGGATCTCGTTATCGAGGCCGTATTCGAGGATCTGAAGGTAAAGGCCCAGGTTTATCGAGAGCTTTGTGAGGTTATCAGAGACGACTGTATTTTGGCAAGTAATACATCGTCTCTACCCCTCAACGCCATGTCCAAGTATGTTGCTCACCCGGAACGATTTGGCGGTGCCCATTTCTTTTCGCCCGTGTGGCTGATGCAGTTGGTTGAGATCATTAGGGCCGATAGCACGAACCAGGATACGGTTGATAACCTGCTTCACTTTGCGGCCTCCATTCGGAAGCGGCCCATCGTATGTAGAGACCATCCGGGATTTGTGGTAAATGCAGTGCTTTTTCCTTACTTCATGAGCGCTCTCGAATTTCTGGAGAAGGGCAATCCGATTGAACAGATAGACAAAGCATTCGTGCAGTTCGGAATGCCCGTGGGCCCCATACGGCTTATCGATGAGGTGGGAATTGACATTTGTTATCACGTTATCGTTGGAAAGGGGCTTGAGCAGGAAACCCTGAAGCAAATAGTTGACTCGGGACGCCTTGGTCTCAAAAAGTCGGGGAAAGGGTTTTTCTTGAAGGACGGCGGGGTTGATCCGGAGGTCCTCCCCTTGATCTCGCTTAAGAAAAAGCAGGAGATGAGGGCAGAGGAGATGCAGAGAAAGGTCCTGACCGAGATGGTAACCGTGGGAAAGGATCTCCTCGACCGCGAGATAGTCGGCGATCCGAGGATGATTGACATCGGAATGATCTGGGGAACCGGATTTCCCGCCGACAAGGGCGGGCCCATGAAATGGGCGGATCTGATCGGGCTGAGCCAACAGATGTTTGGCAAACCCTTCTATGGGGCACGATAGCCTGAGTTGTGTAACTGCAGACAGACACGGATAGCGGGTTTCAACCTCCTCCGATTTCACGTTGGTTTTAGGCGGATTTGGCGGGCCTTTGAATACCCAGCTTCTTCATTCGGAAGGCCAAGGTGGACGGGGGAATCTCCAAGATTTCCGCTGCACCTCCCGTTCCCCTCACCTTCCAGCCGGTTTTTTGAAGTGCCCAGAGAATGTGCCTGCGTTCGTTATCCCTGAGCGTTACTCCGCCTCCGGGCGCAGGAGCTTCATGTTGTTCTGTCCGAAGCTCCGGTATCTTGAATAGGGGGCCTGAATTCAGAATGGTGCCTCTTTCAATGATGTTTTCCAACTCCCGCACGTTGCCGGGCCAATCGTATTGAAGAAGTTTTTCCATCTCTGTGTCAGGTATTCCCGAAAATGTCTTCCCCCTCTTTTTCGAGTATATCTTGAGGAAGTAATGAGCCAGCAGAGGAATATCCTCGTTTCTTTCCCTTAAAGGCGGCACATAAATGGGAAACACGGCGAGTCGATAGTAGAGGTCGGCACGGAACTTCTCGTTCTTAACCTCCTTTTCCAGGTCCCGATTGGTTGCAACGACAAGTCTGAAATCGGAGCGGAGCGTCTCACTGCCTCCTACCCGTTCAAATTCCTGTGTCTGAAGCACCCTTAGGAGTCGGACCTGGATATCAAGGCTGAGCTCACCGATTTCGTCTAAGAAGAGAGTGCCTCCGTTAGCTAGTTCAAACCTTCCGATTCTACGGCGAACAGCCCCGGTAAAGGCACCCTTTTCGTGTCCGAAAAGCTCGCTTGGGATAAGGCTTTCAGGCAGAGAACTGCAGTGGACCCTGATGAAGGGTTTATCTCGACGGGGGCTGTTTCGGTGGATCGCCCGTGCCACCAGCTCTTTGCCGACGCCTGTTTCCCCGATGATCATGACGGTAGCATCGGTTTCGGTAACCTGATCTATTTGGGCAAACACGCTCCTGATCGCAGGACTTTCGCCTACAATGTCCTCAAAATGGAGGTTCTCAAGATGCTCCTCTTTGTAATAGAGATTTTCTTCGTTCAGATTTCGATTCAGCCTATTGATCTCTTCATACGCCCTGGCATTGTCAAGAGCAAAGGCAGCCAGCGCAGCGAAATAGGACAAGAGTTCCAGGTCTGATTCCTTGAAGGCACTGCTCAAGAGCCGGTTGTCGTGGTAGAGCACGCCCACAGTTGTGCCTCTCAGGATCATGGGAACGCAAATCCGAGAGCGGATGAACTCCCTATCGAGGCCTTCCCGGGTATTCTGGGGATCGATACCGAGTATGCGGCCTTTCCCTGCCTGGGCTACCTCTTCGATCATTTCCATGGAGGACGCAAAACTTGCATGTTTGATCTGGTCTGAGGTCAGCGTCTTTGAGGCCCGCAAAAGGAGCCTCGGCGGATTTGTGTGGTCTTCCAGCAGAAAGATGGCACCTCTCTCCGCCCCGGTGATTCTGTTTACCGTGGATATAATGCCCTGGACCAGATCCTTGTGATCGCGGATGGTAACCACCTCCTGCCCCAATTTGAGGATCTCCTTGAGGAGGTTTTCACCGGCCGGCCGATCTTTGATGAGGGCCCTGATGTCACCAGGGATGAGGGCCTCATTTAAGGAAGCAAGGGCCTGGGAGGCGATGAACGCTAGTTCTTTTGCCTTGGCTTCCTCCCCGACAGCCAGGTATCGTTGTGCGAGCGCCAGTCTTGATTTTGAAAGCTCAATCTGATGGCCGGATTCCTCAAGCCACCTTATGGACTTTTTAAGTGAGTGCGCGACACTTTCAAAGGGAAGCCCTTCCATTTCTTTGAGGATCGCTTGGAACCGGTATGCAACGCCCTTCAGGAAGATGTTCTTTCCCTTGACCATACCCTGTATATACTTCTCAAAAGAGAGCCCCTCTATCCGGTCGATTTCACCCTTTTTCATGGCCAGAAAAAGTTCCATCAAATACGGATACATGTGGACCGTAGCCTGAACCGTTCGGCTCTGCTGAAGAAACTCACCAAGGTATTTGCCGGATTGTTTCTTTGCTCCCTTGAGATAGCTTGCATAGGCCAAAATTATCTTTACGGTAATCCAGACCCAGTCATTATGGGCGTTGCGAGCCTCTTTTGCCGAGGCTTCAAGAAACCGGATGGAATCTTCCATTCGTCCGATGTCCAGCAAAATGCTTCCTATGTTCCCTCCTGCATAAGAGGCTATGTACAGGTCTCCCTTTTCAAGACACCTGGTCCGGATAGCATCCAGCATTCCCAAGCCTTGGGTAACCTGTCCAATCTGTGCGTAACAATAACCTACGGTCATGACAGCGAGGAGCGGGAAACCACCTTGAGGGTATTTTTCGATGTCCGGCACGGTTTTTTCATACATGCGGACTGCATCCCGGAAACGGCCCTGCCAGAAGAGAAAGAAGGTGCTGAATGTCGTGGCGGAGAGCAACAGTTTCGGGTCGTTTAATTCCATCGCTAATGCCCATCCCTCCTCGAAATAGTGCAGAGCGCTGCGATAGCGCGATCTGAGCCACTCGTTCTTTGCCATATGCATTTTTAAGAGGGCCTGAAGCCGATGCATATCCCGCCTTTTGGCACGTTCCAGCGCCGAGTCAAGTATGGAGAGCACCCTTGTCGTGTCATGCCGAGCAGTGGAGATCTTTGAGTATTTGATTGCAGTTTGGCTGAACAGGAGATCCTCCTCTTCACCATAAAGGCAGGAGAGATCATCTAGGACCTTACTGTAACACTGGAGTGCATCTTCTGTTCGAAAGGCCCTCAGGTGAAGGTCGCCTGCCTTTACTAAATGCCGACATCTTTCCGTATCGTTGGTAACGTGGATAAGATGGTGTGCGAGGGCATGTGCCTTCTGTTCGTCGTCCGGCAATTCTGACATTAGAATATCGGCAATACGTCGATGCAGTTGCCGCTCAGCTTCTTGAGAAAGCAAGGCTCTGCATTGTTCCTGTTTTTTGAAATCCTTGAAGGAGTAATATCCGGGGTCTTTTTTGATGAGCCACCCTTCCCGTACTGCACCTTCCAATTGTGCAAGCAGTTGGGATGGCTTTTTTTCGTTCAGCAAATCCATGAGCCAATCAATGGAGAAGACGCCCTTGAAAAGAGAAGCAACGATGAGGGTTTGCTCGTGGTCAAGGGAGTTATTATAATAAGCGTTTGCATACATGCCTGGAATCACCTCCCAGCAATACTCTGCACCCGTGCAGGCTCATGAGGTCACCGCTATCTGAATCGGACAGGAATTCCACGGTCGAGGCATAGAACAGATAATGTCTAGCCCTAATTGGAGGAAATGTCAAGTTGTGTGCACAACATTTGGATTGTCAGAAACAAAATATGGTGCGAATAGACTGATGCTTACCTACAATCCATCGCTAATATATTGGAAATGCATGCCTTATTTGATTCGAGGGCTCTCGGCACCCATCTTGCACAAAAGCTCAAGAGAGGGATATTTGTCTCGCCTCGTATACTGCCTCTGAATCATAGAGATAATTCTGAAACCCACAAGGAGGAGTTGAAATGGCAAGCAAGAATTACGACGTGATCGTCATCGGGTCAGGAGTGGGTGGTATGGGCTCTGCTGCGTTGCTGGCAAAGGACTTTAACCAGAAGGTGCTCGTATTGGAAAAGTCACCGTTTATCGGGGGAAGAACGCTTTCGTTTGTCGGTAAAGGCGACAAGATGACGGTTGATGGCCAAGAGGTCGATGTAAACGGGTTCAAGCAGTTCTGGGAGATGAACAGCACCTGGGCATTTACTGCCCCTGAGACGCCCACCCTTGAAGAGATCTTTGCAAAAGGATTGTTCGACGGCTACACCATGGACAGCGGTCACGGGCTTTTCTGGGGAAACAAATCAAGGGCTCGATGCTTGCTCGATTACTTGGGCGTGCCCGTTGATATCCCGGTCAACACCGGTTTTGCCATCGTCGACTATTTCAAGAACAAGGCCTACCAGGTAGGAAAAGGCGAGCGCTACCCCTGGATGTCTGATGAGGGATTCACCGCTACCATGAATCAGCTCCGTGACATGGCAACGACCGAGTTGGCGGCGTTGCCGAGGCTCATGAAGGTTTCACTTCAGGACTGGCTTGAGGAGCGGGACATGCATCCGGAGGCATACGACTATATCAAGAACCTGGCAGGTTCTCAGACAGCCAATAATGTCCCGGCCATTACCCCTGCAGGAGATTTCCTCGGATACCAGGCTATTGCCCGGGATATCAAGATGAACCTGGTCAGCGGGTCTGTGGGAACCATATCACAGCCGGGCATTACCGCTATCCCCTTAGCGATGGAGGAGTGTCTCAACGCGAACGGCGGTGAGGTGAGGAGGAGCTGCCCTGTAGAACACACCATCATCGAACGGGAACGAGTTAAGGGCGTCATTGTCAGGACAAAGAGGGGCTTTGAGACGATTTTGGCCGATAAAATCATCTGTAACGTGCCGCCGAAGATGATTCACAGCGTGATCCATCCCCGTCATTTCGATCAAGAGTGGATCGGCACGATTCAGAGGTTCTGGAACCCGGGCCTTCTGTCAGCCATGATCGGCCTTAAGAGGAACGTTTGGGAAGAAAAGGGGATTGAGGAGCGAAGCTTTATCTATATGCCAGGTTGTATCAGGAAGGAAGAGGGGTTTGAGGGTGGCGCCATGGACGTTGTCATGTGGAATATGGTATCCAGTGCCGGAGATAGCATTGCCCGCCCGAGCATCTGCGGCAAGCCGCGGAGAGCCCAGGAGGGAAAGAGGGATTTCTGCTTTTCAATGCCCCTCCTGGGATATGAGATGCGCAATCCCGAGAAGGTCAAGCGGCTCACCGAGTTCTGCGAAACCTGGTTCAAGCGCTTTTTTCCGTCCTGGAGAGAGGATGTTGAGTTCTGGATCTGGACACCGTGTGACCGGGCTTACGGCGATTGGAGGCCTGTGGGAACAGAACGGCCCGATGTGGTGAGCCCATGGGTTGAGAATCTCTATTTTGTTGGTGATCAATACGGCAAACGCCTGTGGGGTGGCGGCGTTGACGGTGCCAGCCTGTGCGCGGCCTTGACTGTTGATGCTATGATGGGCACCAATCTCGAGGAAGCGATCTTCCCGCCCTATCACCGCGGAATCCCGAGAAGGAGAAGTTGGTAGAAGGACTGACTTCTTCAGGCAGGGTTCGAGCTTTCTGAGAAGCTTATGAATGCAGCAACGATCATCTTCATGAGAAAGGAACGATACAATGGGTTTGATTACACCTGAGCAGTACAAGGAAAGCCTAAACGACGGGCGAGTTGTCTATTACAAGGGAGAGAGGGTGGAAAACGTAGCCACACATCCCGATCTGAGCGTGCCAGTCGATCTCATGTCCATAGACTATAGCATGGCCGAAGACGCAAAATACCGTGACCTTGCCGTGATTGAGGATCCAGAGACAGGGGAACGTATCAGCAGGTACTACTATAAGCCGCAGAACGCAGAAGACCTTTTGAAGGCCCATGAACTTATCATTACGGCAACTGCCTTAGGGGACGGATACATACCTCTTGCCCATGATATTGGGGCCGATGCGCTGAATGCCATCAGCATTACCGCCAACCTGATGGGGAACCAGGACTACATCGACCGGATCGAGAACTACCGAAAAGTGCTACAGAAAGAGGATCTTGCCACATGCGCTGGTGTCACCTGCGTAAAGGGGGATCGGCTGCTTCGCCCGTCGGATATAGGGCAGACTCACCCGGATTACTATGTGCATGTGGTGGATAAGAACAAAAAGGGGATTATTGTCCGTGGGGCAAAGGTGCATATCACCGGTGCGGCGTACTGCAATGATATCTTTGTGCTCCCGTGCCGTGCCATGACCGAGGCGGATGCCGACTATGCAGTGGCATTTGCGATTCCCGCCAACACCAAGGGGATAAAGCAGGTCTGCAGGCCCTTTCGTGCTCACATCACTCCCCTGGAATTCCCCATTGAACGCCCGGTTCGGGTACACACCGACTCCCTGATAATCTTCAACGACGTGCTTGTCCCATGGGAAAGGGTCTTTCTCTGTGGGGAATGGAAGTTTGCGGCTACCATGGTCTATAACTTCGCGCTCATGCACCGACGGACGGGGTGTTCTTATCGTATCCCCATCTCGGAACAGCTCGTAGGAGCGGCGGTCGCAATTGCGGAATACAACGGGATTGCCGACGCTCCCCACGTGAAAGAGAAAATCACGGATCTGGTAATCTACCTTGAGACACTCAAGTCGCTCTCAAAGACGGCATGCTATGATTTCGTAATGAGAGGGGGTGTTGCGGTTCCGAATCCCATTGCAACCAACATGGCAAAGTACCATTTTGCCCACAACTACCATGATGTAGTAAGGATAATCCAAGATCTGGCGGGCGGCCTCACCGTTACTGCTCCGACCTATAAAGACTACGTGCACCCCGATCTCCATGACGATATCGACAAGTATCTGGGGGGCAAGAAGGGGATACCAACGGAAAACCGGTTGCGTATGTTCGATCTCATTCGCAGAATTACCAGTGCGGATCTTGAGACGATTTGCCTCCATGGAGAGGGTTCTCCTATTGCCGAACGAATGACCATTTACGCAGAAGCCCATCTGGTGCTGTCAGAATGCAAGAAGCTCGTCGAGGAGATGGCAGAGATAAAGCAATAGGAAGGGAATCGGGAACAGGATCTCCAAAGCCCGAAGGGAGAACCTGACTGTTCCCGTGCTTTTCAATGCAACCAGAGGGAGGTTCATATGCTCAAGAAACACTATGGAGCTGTTATTATAGGAGCCGGTATCGGCGGTTGCGGTTCTGCAGCGCTTTTGGCCAAAGATCATGGGATTGACGTGGCGGTTTTCGAGAAGGCCCCACACATCGGAGGCCGCGTTGCGTCGTATGTTGGTAAGGGCGACAAGGTCACCATAGATGGTTTGGAGCTCGATTACACAGGATTTAGGAAATCCTTGACTGATGCGAGGTGTTGGGTATCGTATTGTGAGCCGGATCTCAAGACCATTTTCGAGAAAGGTCTCCTTGACGGATACACGATCGACAATGGCGGGCACGGACTATTCTGGGGAAACAAATCAAGATGTCGGCTCTTACTCGATTACCTGGGTGAGCCTGTTGATATGCCCACCAACAAGGGTTTGGGTTTTGTTGACGCACGGACCAACGAGATATATCAGGTGGCACCACTTGAGCCCTATCGCTGGATGACAAAGGAGGGATTCTCTGCGGCCTATGCCGCCCTGAGAGCAATGGGGAGCCTGAGTATGGAGCAAGTTGCGGCCGCCATGAATCTCTCTTTGGAGGAGTGGCTCGATGAGCGAAAACTCAATCTGAATGAGGAAGCCTATGATTACATCAAGGTGGTTATGGCCTGCCAGAACGCCATGGCCGAACCAAGGATGGCGCCTGCGGGTGATTTCCTTGGTTATATGGCTATGGCGAGGGATATTGGCATGAACCTGCATACCGGCTCAGTTGCCACCGTTGGTGAACCGGGGCCGATGGCTATACCCTTGGCAATGGAGCGTGCCTTAAATGAGGCAGGCGGGGAGATCCTTCGAAGCACCCCGGTTGAAGAAGTCACGATCGAAGATGGAAGAGTGCGAGGTGTGGTTGTTCGCACCAAGGAAAACGCTTACCAACCCATTGAAGCGCCTATTGTCATATGCAACATACCGCCGAAACATATTTTCAACGTAATACACCCAAGACATTTTCCGCAAGAATGGGTTACGAAAATACAAAGCGAGTTCTGGTCTCCCGGCTTGCTCTCTGCGACGATAGCGCTGAAAAAAGACGTCTGGGAACGGTACGGCGTGGATGAGAGGAGTTTTATCTGGATGCCTGGTATAATCAAGGATGAAGGGTATATCGGTGCAGTAGACATGGTCATGGGAAATTTGGCTTCGATGGCCAAACGGGCCCCTGAGGGAAGGAGGGATTTCATTTTCTCCACAGCCCTGACCGACAGAGAGATGCGGACCCCTAGCAAGGTGAACAGGGTGATCGATTATTGCATGGATTGGTTCAGGAGGACCTTTACGGATTGGAAGGAGAACGTCGAATTTGTAATCTGGACTCCGTCTGATGAGGCATACGGCAACTGGCGTCCGGTCGGCACGGACAGGCCGGATGTGAAGAGCCCTTTTGTGGAAGGCCTCTATTTCGTGGGTGATCAATACGGCAAACGGTTGTGGGGTGGAGGTGTTGACGGTGCTTCACTGAGCGCTGTCATGTGCGTTGACATTATTACCGGAAGCGATGTCGAGCACAACCTTTACCCGCCGTATCATCAAGGGGTTCCAACCTCCTCTTCTGGCAGCTCCTAAGTATTCCTTGGCGCTGGGTTCTTTAGCTGGTTAATGGTAGGCTAGATTGGCAAGAAGGAGCATATGGCATCGGTTTTGAAATCCGCACAAGAGTATGAGTAAAGGCTTAATTACGGGAGGACGGTTCGCCACAAAGGCGAGAAGGTGAAGAATGTAGCATCACACCGCACCGTGAGCGCGTGTATATATACCATGTAGGTTGATTATGCGATGAGCCATGATCCTTAGTATGAGGTTCTTGCCCTCTCCAAGAAAATAGCAGAGGAGATGGCCGGAATTGAGTGACGCTTGGAGATTACTCGGGGCCATATGGTGTCACATTGCTGTGATATGATGAATGAGGAGGGAGACATATGGATTGTACATTTCTTTCACTGGAAGGTAAAATAGCGCTTATAACAGGGGCGAGCAGGGGCATAGGAAAGGCTGTGGCGCTAGCTTTTGCTGATGCAGGTGCCGATGTGGCCATAGCCAGCCGTAAACTTGAGGATCTAGAGAAGGTTGCAAGGGAAATAGAGGCCATGGGCAGGAAGGCCCTCTGTGTCCCGACCCATACACGAAAGATAGATGATCTGAAAAACTTCGTTGATAAGGCAATGGAAGTCTATAACCGAATAGACATCCTGGTGAATAATGCGGCTGCTAATCCGGGTATGGGCCCCATTGTGGATACGGATGAAAAGGTCTATGATCACATTATGGAGACAAATCTGAAGGGCTATTTCATGCTGAGCAAGCTGGTGGGCAAGATAATGCGAGATCAGAAGGAGGGCGTGATTATCAACATATCCTCCGCTGGCGGTTTGAGTCCGGCAGAAGGCTTGGGCCCCTACTGTATCAGCAAGGCCGGTATCAATATGCTGACCAAGGCCATGGCGCTGGAGATGGGGCCTTACAATGTTCGCGTGAATGCCATCGCCCCACGCATCGTAAAGACGAAGTTCAGCGAGGCGTTGTGGACCAATGAAGAGCTCATGAAACGGGAATACCAGTTTACACCGCTGAAATGCGTGGCAACGCCGGAAGAGATAGCCCAGACTGCTCTGTATTTGGCCTCGAGCGCAACCAACTATATGACCGGTCATGTACTGGTGATGAATGGCGGGGCATTCTTTTAGGTACGGTCTTTGCTCAGTTGTCTGCAGGCGGTTATGCTCAAAATCACAAACCTTGAAACTACCTATAATGACATTATCCTGGCCCTGAAAGGCATTTCTCTTGAGGTCCCGCGCTTAAGGATTATTGCCATCCTGGGCGCAAATGGCGCAGGAAAGACCACCACCATAAACACAATTTCCGGCATCAGAAAGACGCTCAACCTGGCGGTTGAAGATGGAACCATTGAATTCGACGGAGAAATCATCAACGACAAAGAGCCTTATGAGATAGTGTCGATGGGTATCTTGCAGGTTCCGGAAGGCAGGAGGATATTTGCGGAACTAACCGTTGAAGAGAACATCATCATTGGCTCCTACAGCCTGCTAAACAGGGGCATATTCTTGAACAAAAGGGAGCTGGTCTTCGCCTATTTTCCAATCCTAAAAGCACGAAGCAGACAATTGGCAGGATATCTTAGCGGCGGTGAGCAACAGATGCTGGCCATAGGGAGGGCACTCGTTGCCAATCCCAAAGTGGTGATGATGGATGAGCCTTCTCTTGGGCTTGCACCATTGTTCGTCAAGGAAATATTTCAGATTATTGCTCGTATCAACAACCAGGAGCGAGTGTCAATACTTCTCGTCGAGCAGAACGCGAACGTGGCCTTGTCAATTGCGCATTACGGGTACGTGATGGAAAACGGAAGGGTCGTCATGGAGGGCAAGAGCAAAACGCTCCGGGAGAACAAGGATATCCGGGAGTTTTACCTTGGTCTCACGGAAGTTGGTACGAAAAAAAGCTTTCGAGACGTGAAGCACTACAGAAGAAGAAAACGATGGCTGTCCTGAATGAGAAGGCGACCCTCCAGCTTGAGATCCTAGACCTGTGGATGAGGTTCGGCGGTATTACGGCCGTGCAGGGAGTCTCATTTTCGGTACATCAGGAGGAGATCTACTCGATTATCGGTCCTAATGGCGCAGGAAAGACCACCATCTTTAACTGTATTAGTGGTATCTACAAAGCACAGGCAGGAAGTATTGTGTTTGAGGGCACGGAGGTCTTGGGTTTAAAGCCCCATGAAATCGCCCACCTGGGAATTGGACGGGCTTTTCAGAATATCGAGCTCTTCAGGGGCATGACGGTGCTGGATAATCTAATGTCGGCCCAAGGATATCGTATCAAATATGGCCTGTTCAGGGCCGCCCTGTATCTCGGAAGTTGTCTGAGAGAGGAGGTTGAAAGCCGGGATAAGGTGGAGGAGGTTATAGAGTTTCTCGATCTGCAACCGGTGAGAAACACACCTGTCGGTGCTCTTTCTTATGGACTGCAAAAGCGTGTGGAATTAGCTCGAGCTTTGGCAATGGAACCGAAACTCCTCTTGATCGATGAGCCGGTAAGCGGGATGAATCTGGAAGAAACCGAAGACATGGCTCGCTATATCCTCGATATTAATGAGGAGATGAAGATCAGCATAGTGCTCATAGAACATGACATGGGTGTGGTAATGGATCTTTCGGATAGAGTTACTGCACTGAACTTCGGGATCAAGATAGCAGAGGGAACCCCAAGAGAGATTGCCGAAAACCCGGAGGTCATAAGCGCTTACCTTGGGGAGGAACTGGCCTGATAAGATAGAGTACTGCCATCGCCGTCAGCACCGTGGCAAAAACGGGGCATCAGAACGATAGGGGTGGGTCTCAAGAGCTTGCATAGCGCTTCGTTGCGAAGCCAGAAAGCCGCATTGGAAAAACAGCCATGGATGACCTGAACACTACGCTGCCCAAGCTTCTGCTGGAAAAGGCCGAATTATATCAGGACAGGGTGGCCATGCGGAAGAAATACAAGGGTATCTGGCAGGAGATCTCCTGGAAGACCTATCTGGAAAAGGTAAAGTTTTTTTGTCTGGGTCTCTTGGAGCTTGGGATGGAGGGAGGTGACCATGCTTCTATCCTGGGTGAGAACTCTCCTGAATGGATTTTTGCCGATCTGGCAATCCAGTGCCTCGGTGGGGTTTCGATAGGTATATACCCCACCAATTCGGAGGAGCAGGTCCAGTATATTCTGGATCATTCACAATCTCGCATAGTGGTAGTCAGCGATCAGGAACAAGCGGACAAGGTTTTGGCCGTAAAGGAGGAGCTTCCTCTGCTCAAGAAAATGGTGGTGATTGATATGAAGGGGCTCCGGTACTATGACGATCCCTTGATCATCAGCTATCGGGAGGTAGAGGAATTGGGCCGGGCAGCAGATGAGAAAAACCCTGGCCGGTTTCAGCAACTCGTTGGGCAGACCAGGCCCGAGGACACTGCGCTGATCATTTATACATCCGGAACCACGGGTCACCCTAAAGGGGCCATGATCAGTCACCTCAATCTAATGCACCAGATCATAAAAGGGGTGCAGCCTGTACTGCATTTTACCGATAAAGACTCTCTGGTGTCGTACCTGCCGCTGTGCCACATACTTGAGCGATGCCTTTCCATGGTCATGCCTCTCATATTTGGCTACACCATAAACTTTGCCGAATCTATCGACACCGTGCAGCAGAACATCCAGGAGATATCGCCCACCTTCTTTGCAGGTGTCCCAAGGATATTGGAAAAGATCCACTCGGCCGTGCAGATAAAGCTCGAGGACACGACATGGTTTAAGCGGTTTATGTATCGTTTCGCGGAGCCTATAGGGAAAGCGGTCTCCAAGCATCGGATGAACAAGGAGCGCGTTCCCATCCCATTATTGATGGCCTATGGCCTGGGCTATCTATGCACCTTCAGAAACGTAAGGGACAAGATAGGCCTACTGGGGGTTCGGTGCATCATGAGCGGCGGTGCCCCAATTGCCCCGGAGGTACTGGCTTTTTTTCGATCTCTGGGTATCAGCACTATTGAGATGTATGCGCTGACAGAGTGCGGCACGGTTTCAGGCCCACACCACAGGGTAAAGGATGGTTCTGTGGGAGAACCGGTCAAAGCGTTGGAATTCATGCTGGCCGAAGACGGCGAGATTCTCCTAAGAGGTGGCTCCGTGTTTGAAGGGTACTATCGCGATCCTGAAGCAACAGAGGAAATGCTTAAAGACGGATGGTTGCATACAGGTGATGTAGGCCAACTAGATGAAGATGGACATCTCTATATAGTCGACCGGAAGAAGGATATCATCATTACATCCGGAGGAAAGAACATATCCCCTTCTGAGATCGAAAACAAGATGAAGTGCAGCCCTTATATCAAGGAGGCTGTCGTAATTGGCGACAAGAGGAAGTATCTTACAGCCCTAATACAGCTTGACTACGATAATGTGGGAAACTGGGCGCAGAACAACCGAATACCGTATACGACATACAAGAGCCTTGCCCAGAATACCTCTGTCTACGACCTGATAAGGGATGAGATCGAAAAGGTTAATGAGACGGTTGCCCAGGTCGAGACCATCAAGAGATTCAAAGTCCTGGAAAAGGAGCTGGATCAGGATGACGAAGAGCTGACGGCGACCCAAAAGGTAAGGAGAAAGGTGATCGCCGAGCGGTTCGAGAGGGAGATTGACGAGCTTTATAATACCAAATAAGGGGTGACCACCAGCCCCGGAGAGTAAACAGCCCATGGTAAAGATCTTGGAGATAATGTTTAATGGCTTATCGATGGGGGCTATCTATGCCTTGCTGGCACTCGGGTTCGTTTTGATTTTTAAGTCCACGGGCATCATAAACTTTGCGCAAGGTGAATTGGCCATGGTCGGAGCGTTTATCTGTTATAGCTTTGCGACTTTGATGGGCGTTCCGTATCTGGTGGCCTTTTTCATCACGCTCATTTTTGCAGTAATTTTTGGCGGGATTGTCGATGTCGTATTTTTCAGAAGGATGGTGGGAGAGCAGATGTTTTCCACTATAATGGTGACCGTGGGTCTGGCCAGTATCCTTACCTGTATCGCAGGGTTGATCTGGGGTCACGATGTCTATGCCATCCACTCCCCGTTCACGAACAAGACAGCAACGATCGGGGGGATTGTCCTATCCCAGGGGTCTCTTTACACCATTGGGATCTCTATAGTTCTTCTAGTGCTTTTCGTGTTGTTTTTTAATCGATCCCTCTTGGGAATTGCCATGAAAGGTACGGCGGAGGATTCGGATACCTCGGGCCTCATGGGGATAAACGTAAAAAGGATACACATAGTGGCCTGGGCCATCGGTGCACTCGTAGCAGCTGTGGCGGGGATTTTTTTGGCGGAACAAAGCTTTGTTCGTCTCGTTATGAGCCATACGGGAATAAAGGCTATGGCAGCGGCTATACTGGGCGGGATGCAGAGCATAGGAGGCGCTATTTTGGGTGGTGTCATCGTAGGCCTCGTTGAAGGGTTTGCAGCTAATTACCTGAGCGGTATGGAGATAGGGGGTTTTCACTTCGGGGACATAAAGGATGTTGCCGCCTTTGCCATCATGATTATCGTGTTGATGATCAGACCCCACGGTATCTTTGGCAAAGAAAAGGTGGAACGGGTTTAGGAAGGGGCAGATGGGCAGTAGGTTCAAGGTAAGCTACCGTGAGGATATGGCCCTCTTTAAGACCCTCTGGGTCAAGGTGTGGCTGGGAATATTCGTTTGTGGTATGATTGTTTCCCCGTTTTTCCTGACGCGGTATCAGCTGAGTATCCTTAACGAGATGGGAATTGCGACCATTGGGGCCCTGGGTCTTAATCTGCTGACCGGCTATACCGGTCAGATATCCCTTGGACACGGTGCATTCCTGGCCATCGGTGCCTATACCACAGGTCTTTTGACCGGAAAACTGGGTATTCCCTTCTTGTTCTCCCTCCCACTTTCCGGGCTCATGGCAGCTACACTTGGCATGATCGTCGGCATACCATCCCTGCGGCTCAAGGGTCTCTACCTGGCTCTGGGTACCCTGGCGTTTGGTTTTATCGTAGAGTATATTATCTTCCATTGGGATCTGACTCAGGGTGATATGGGCATGGCAGTGAAGAGGATAGGGATAGGTGGTTTCACCGTAAAGACGCAGCAGGACTATTTCTACCTGATCATGAGCTTCGCCTCCATAGCCACTATCTGTGCAAAAAACATCGTTCGCACCAAGATAGGGAGGAATTTCATTGCCATACGAGACAGAGACACCGCTGCTGAGGCGATGGGTATTTCCCTTGCTAAGTATAAGGTGATGGCGTTTGCAGTGAGCTCGTTTTACGCGGGGGCTGCGGGCTGCCTTATGGCGCATTATCAGAAGTGGATCGTGCCGGGGAGCTTTGATGTATCCCTCTCGATCGCCTATATCGCCATGATTATCCTGGGAGGACTGGGGTCAATACTGGGGTCAATTCTGGGGGCCATTCTGATTACGGGCATTCCCCACTTCATCATTTATCTAACGGATTTTTTCAAGGAGAGCTATCCGGCTCTCAGCGGGGTCATTGTAGACTTCAAGCTGGGGATTTTCGGCTTGATTATCGTTGTCACACTGTTATTCGAACCACACGGGCTATTCGGCATTTACCGGAGGATAAAGGTTTATTGGAAGACGTGGCCTTTTAGATACTAGCTCTTGACTCACAGATGATAGTTTAATGAAAAACCCGTTTTCAGGCTTTGAAGCGCAAAGCTATTGCCAGTGAACAAGGCGAAGGATCGGGTCTTGTCATATCGAGGGGCAATGGCGGACAGGGATAGGTTCAATCCGCTGTGGGAGTGGATTGGTTAATCACCTCGTTAATAGAAAGGAGGAAGTGCCATGAAAAGCAGAACCACAGTCATAAGTGTTTTATTAACAGTTGCCTTGTGCCTTACGGTGAGCGGTGCATGGGCAAGAGATGTACGCGGTGTCACGGACGACGCAATCAAGGTGGCCTGTCTCGTTGATCTTTCCGGGCCAGGCAAGTACGGTGGACCACCCATTGCCGAGGCCTTCAAAGATTACGTTGCCTGGGTAAACGATACCGGGGGGATCCATGGGAGAAAGATCGAAGGTATCGTTGAGGACAATGGGATTTTGCCCAATACTACCATGAATGCGGCGAGGAAGGTCATCTTCAAGGATGAGGTTTTCACGATTGGCTTCAATCTGGGAAGCGCTGGCTCCAGTGCGATCCTCCCGCTCTGCGAGGAGAATGAGGTCGTCCTCATGCCCCATGGGGCAAACAAGAAGTTCTTTTCTCCGGGTAACAAATGGGTGTTCGTGCCTCATACGGTTCAATTCAGCATGGCCTGTAGGGCTGTGGAGTATGTTTTGGAGAAGAATCCCAGGGCAAGGATAGGAATGATCTATCAGGACGATGCGTTTGGAAGAGAAGGATTGGAGGGTGCTCGAGCTGCAGCTAAATGGATGAAGTCGGAAATCCTAAAGGCAGCACCGTACAAAGTGGGTACGATTGATTTTACTCCCCATATGAGTGCCATGAAGGAGGCAAACGTCGACTGGATCGTTTTGTGGACCTATCTGCCCCAATCGGCGGCCGTAATCAAGGAAAAGGTCAAGATGGGATGGGACGTCAATCTCATATCCAACAACACCACAGGCGTTCCGCCGCTCTTCGCGCTGGCTAAGCAACATGCGGATGGCTACATGCTGGTAACTCCTTACGCTCCAGGCCACATGGACACCCCGGGCATTAAGCGGGTAAAGGAAATCACCAAGAAATATGGGGACTATGAAAAAACGCTCGGTAACCCCATGTACCCGGACTATTTGTACCTAGCCGCATGGGGTTATATTTATGCCATAGATCAAGGGCTGCGCAATGCAGGGCGAAACCTCACGCCCGACTCCTTTGTAAAGGGATTGGAATCCATTAAGAACTTCGATATGGGAGGTATGTGCCCCAATATTACCTTTGGGCCAAAGCAGCATGTGAGCAGCTTCTCGAGCTATGTCCTCAGGGCCGACGGTCAAAAGATGAGGTTCTTCATCGCCGAGCCTATTCGGGAAGCCAGGACGTCTCAGTATTAACAATAGGGACATCCTGCTGACTCTCCGAGATCGTGACCACTGTCTCTATTGCTTCTCCGGGAGACAGGGAAGATCCGGGAGGCAAGCACTATGTGAGAAAGACGGAACGGCGTGGCGGAATAAGGCTGATCGTTTGGGCGACGCTGTGGGGGTGGCCCTTGTGCGGTTTGCAGCGCGGAAAACCGGGCTGAGAGTGGTTAAGCAGCATGAGTCTGTCATACGATGTGTTGGTTATCGGCTCAGGGATGGGCGGCATGTGCGCGGCGGCCCTTCTTGCCAGGAACGGGTTAAGAACAGTCGTTGTTGAGAGACTACCGCGCATCGGGGGCCGGTGCTCAACGGTAGAGTTTGACGGATTCAAATGTACCACCGGTGTCATCGGTGTGGAGATCGGCGGATGCGTTGAGGAAGTCTTCCGGCGAGTGGAGGCTGACTTCCATGTCAGACCTGCTCGCCCACCTCACTACCTGATAAGGGGCCAAGCACACCAGGTGCCTCCCACAGGGGGCCTCAGGAAGCTCGTATCGGCGGCCTCCGATGATGCGGCAGAGGTTGAGAAGCTCCTGACCGCCCTTTCAAGGGGATTGAGGTGGCTCGAGCCGCCGGGCACGCTGAGCCTGAGAGAGTGGTTGCTCCAATACACTGAGAACGAGACCATTCTCGGCATATTTCAGACCATGGTTTGCGCGACTTTGCTGGTGAATGCCGATGAACTGCCGGCAAGCGAATATTTCCGTTTCATCAAGCGGCTGGGCGGTATCAGAGGTTTCGGGTACTGTCCCGAAGGGAGCATTGCGCTGCCAACTGCGCTGGGTCGAAGGATACAGGAGTTGGGCGGAGCGCTTTGGATGCGTTCTACCGTCAAGAGAATCCTCTCGGACAAGGGAATTGTTCGGGGTGCACTGGTTTCAACTAAAGAAGGCGAAGTCAACGTAGGAGCAAAGATCGTCATCAGCAATGCTGGTCCGAGAAGGACCGTGGAGCTTCTGGGCAAGGCGGATCTTGACAGGGGCTATCTGAGGGAACTGAGACAAAACCTTCAACCGGCGCCGGTGATGGCGTTGCAGATCGCGGCAGCGGAGCCGCTCATCGATTATGACTCTCTCATGATAACGGGTGCAAGGAGGGTAAATGCCCTCTATCAACCGACTGCCGTGTGTCCGGAGCTGGCCCCCACCGGACAGCACCTGCTCCTGGCCGGCGGCGGACCCGGATCCTCCTTCCCCCCTTTTGACAAGAAGAAGGAGATGGAGCTCTGTCTGCAAGACCTCGAAGATCTCATTCCGGATTTTAAAAAGCGGGCACGGATTCTCACGGCTGGTTTTTATCACGGAAGGTGGCCGGGAATGCACTGCTGGCCGGGCAGAGATCTTCCTCAAAAGACTCCGATAGAAAATCTCTATAACGTGGGTGACGGAGTGAAGCCCGCAGGAACAACGGGGCTTCCTTCGGCAGCGGCGAGTGCGCTGGCGGTAGTGGACGATGTTGAAATGCGGCTGTAGATGTTTCGTGCGCGAGCTGAACTGAGAGTACTGTCGTGAATGCAAAGCTGGTGAAAGGGATGCCCATGCAGATGCTACTGAATTCTGATGCGGATTTGGAAAAATATGGTGAACGGGCCATGGAGGGAGGAGCCACTCATGCAAAACAGATCCACCCGAGCAGCGTAGTAACGGCACCCTGGGTGAGGTTAAAATGTCAGTTTGGCTGCCCAGGCTATGATAAGGGCCACTGCTGTCCTCCCAGCACGCCAACCCCCGAAGAGACGAGAGCGATTCTTGACTCATACCATCGGGCTATCCTTTTCCATATTGAAGTTCCCCACATGCCTGAAAAGGAAAAGCACTATAGGAGATTCTTTGACTCCCTCGTAGATCTGGAGGGGGAGATGTTCAAGGACGGGCACTACAAGGCCTTTGTTTTCTTGGCTGGTCCGTGCCGGATCTGTAAGAGGTGCTCTAAACTCGATGGGAAGCACTGTAATTTCCCCCTGCGAGCCAGACCCTGCATGGAGGCCTGTGGAATGGATGTATATCAGACGGCACGCAACAACGGGTTCTTTATTCAGACCCTGAGGGAGAAGACAGAAACGAACAACGAATATTGTCTCATGCTGGTAGATTAGGTGAGCTTCTTTTCGCCCCAACAATTTCCTCCGCCTTGACGGGGGAGGATCAAGGTGAAGGTGAGCCACGCGTCCACTTATCATTCACTTTAATCGCCTCCTGTAAGACGAGAGCTGATTTGGAAATAAGGCGGATAGCAAAGGGATGTGGATTTGATGGGAACAATACAAACTGAGTTTACCAGGATGATAAAGGTCGATTACCCGATCATCGGTGCCCCCATGTTCCTGATATCGTATGAGGAGCTCGCCATCGCAGTCTCGGAAGCCGGAGGCCTTGGCGCGATTCCGTTGCCCAATTTTCGGGCGATCGAAGACCTTCAGCAGACGCTAACGAATATCAGGCGAGGAACGGACAAGCCGATTGGGGTCAATATCCACCTGTCTGGGAGGTTCGAGTGGAAGAAGCAGCTGGCAGTCTGTCTGGATGCCGGTGTGAACTTCTTTATTACGTCACTCGGAGATCCTCGACTCATCCTCGATGATGTACATGCAAATGGGGGAAGGGTTTTTGCAGACGTTATATCCCTGAACCAGGGACTGAAGGCCCGCGACAGAAAGGTTGACGGGCTGATTGCGGTGGCTTCCGATGCCGGGGGGCACTCGGGAACGATTCCTACGATCGTATTGGTGCCGTATCTCAAGACCAAGGTGGGACTGCCGGTTATAGCCGCCGGTGGGATCAGCACCGGCGCTCAGATGGCGGCAGCGCTAGCCCTCGGCGCCTGCGCCGTAATAGTGGGAACGCGCTTGATTGCAACCACCGAGTCCAGGGCAATTTCGGCTTACAAGGAGGCCGTGGTGAAAAGTGGCCCTGAGGACATCGTGTGTACGGATCGGATCACGGAAAATCCTGCCAATTGGCTTGCCGAAAGCATAAAGGATTTCGATAAGCGTCCTAAGTTGGGGTCAAAGAGGTGGTTGGAGCTGTGGAGCGCCGGTAAGAGCGTCGCCCAAGTGGAGGAAATAAGGCCTGCAGGTGAAGTGATACATGAAATGGTCGCAGACTGTATTACCGTATGCAAACAACTGGGACAAAACATCTTGAAAGCCTGAAGAGGTATCGAGACTGAAGCGGATATAGGGGCTCGTCAGACAATGGGATGCGGGATGTGCGAAGGACGATATGGACACGACAATGGCACATCATGCAATACGGATTGCATATCCGGACGTCTGGGAAGGCTTTTGGTGTGACAGTAGTATGAGCAAGCACATAAGCCGTTTCAGGACTGCCCGTAGGCCTTGGAAAGAACGAACCTGAATAAGGAGGTATTCCTAATGGATTTTAGTTTTACGGAAGAGCAAAATATGTTGATCGATACGATCCGTCGCTTCGTCGAAACGGAAATCACTCGAGAGGTGGCCGAGGAGATTGACGAAAAGGATGAATTTCCCCATGAGCTCCTGCAGAAGCTCTGCGATCTGGGATTTATGGGGATTAATGTTCCCGAGGAATATGGCGGACAAGGCGGCACTATCGTCGATATGATGATTCTTACTGAGGAAACCTCAAAGAAACTCCCTGTCTTGGCCTGGGCTATCGGCAACATTATCCTGTACGGTAACTCCATCATCGGTGTGAATGGGAATGAGGAACAGAAGAAGAAATACCTTCCCCGACTGGCCAGGGGCGAGCTCAAGTTTGCCTATGCCCTCACCGAGCCAAATGCGGGATCCGATGCTGCAAGTATCCAGACAAAGGCCGTTCTGAAGGACGGGTACTATGTGCTCAACGGCACAAAGATGTTTATTACCGGTGCCGGCGTGGCCGACATAACCGTCACCAATGCACGCACCGCAGAGTCCAGGCTTGGAGGAATTACCGACTTTCTGGTTGACACCAAATCAGAAGGCTATACCGCTCGACCAATTAAGGACCTGGGGTACAGAGGTTCGAACACCTGCGAGGTCCATTACGATGACGTAAAGGTTCCCCTTGAGAATATTTTGGGCGGGCCGGAAAAGCTCAATAAAGGCTGGTCCCAGATGATGCGCCTGCTCAACACCGAGAGGCTTCTTCTTTCGGCATGCGCCCTCGGGATAGGGCAGGGGGCCTTTGAGTATGCCCTCAATTATGCAAAGGAGCGAGAGCAATTCGGCCAACCCATCGGAAAATTTCAGGTAATCCAGCACAAGTTGGTGGACATGGCAACCGAGCTTGAGGCAGCTCGTTGCCTTGCTTATTATGCCGCTTGGAAGGAAACCCAGCATATGGAGTGCGTAAAGGAGACCTCCATGTCCAAGTTTTTCTGCTCGGAGGTGGCCAAAAAAGTAGCCCTCGAGGGAGTCCAGATCCTTGGAGGATATGGGTATGCGATGGAATACGATGCTCAGCGATATGTGAGGGATGTCCTAGTCCTTCCCATAGGCGGCGGGACAACACAAATCCAAAAGAACATCGTGGGCGCGCAGCTGGGGCTGTGATATACCCCGCACCGGGAATAAGGAGCCATCGTCCGGGTGCAGGTTTCCCGGTTTGCCAAAAGCAGGTTCTCGCAACAAGGGAGGGTTTCGTCCAGAATTCCAAGCCCATATAGATGAGAATTGAATGCACAACATATGGGTCATGTGCACAGTATATCGCACGTGACCATGGTTCATGCTGCGGAAAGGAGCAGGAGCACTGGATCGCAGTAGGTCTAACTAGCCTAGATAATGGGTCTTTTTGGATGGAGAAATTATGCAGAGGAACCCGGCACTGCATTTGCAAACATCTATCCGCCAAAAGTCGTTGATAATTTCGGAGGAGATAAAATGCCACAGGCTAGCAGGAGCGATGTAGCTATCATCGGAATAGGGTATCATAAGTTCGGCATCTATCCGGAAAAGAGCCTTCAAGACCTCGTTTTCGGCGCTGTAACTGAAGCCATGGAAAGCGGTAAGATCGGGCTAGAAGAGGTGGATATGCTCTTTTTCGCTGATGCCACGGCTCAGTTGATCGGGCGGCATTCGACCCCTGCCCAATTCGTTTCTGACCATTTAGGGCTCTCCCCTAAGCCGGCTATCAGGGTGGAAAGTGCCTGCACGAGCGGGTCAAACGCGGTTCGGGAGGCCATGGCCAATATCATCAGCGGGTTTATTGATGTCGCCCTCGTCGTATCTGCCGAGAAAATCGACTTTCCTGGCAGAGAAAATGTATACCGGTTCTCCACTGCCATGAGCGACGAAGACTACGGCGTAATCAGCGATTTTGCGGGTCCCGGGATTTCTGCCCTTTACGCCGTGAGGCATATGCATGAATTCGGCACCACTGAGGAGCAGATGGCATCTGTAGCTGCAAAGAGCAGAACCTACGGTGCGGGAAATCCATATGCCCGTTTTTACAAAAAGCCCATAACCCTTGAGGAGGTGATGGCGTCCCCCTATGTGGTTTATCCCCTTAAGTTGCCCGAGGTAAATCCGATCTCGGATGGGGCCTGTGCGGCCATACTCTGCCGCGGGGATATAGCCAAGAATTTTGTGGATACTCCGGTATATGTCATAGGCTTTGGCACCGGTACCGGTCCAGTGCACCTGCAAGACTTTAAGAGCTTTACGGAGATACCGGGTCTCAGGGAGGCGGGACAAAAGGCATATGACATGGCAGGTGTTACGCCTCAGGATATCGAAGTATTTTCGGACATGGATGCGTTCAGCATCATCGAGGTCCTGTCCCTGGAAGGCCTGGGGTTTATGGAAAAAGGGAGGGGGCAATATGCCATCGAAGAAGGGTTTTCCACGCGAGAGGGCAAGCTGCCCACCAATCCCACCGGCGGCAACTGTTCAACGGGAGGGCCGGCTGGTGTAATAACACTGCGCGGAATCAATGACATGGCGCTGCAAGTGAGAGGTGAGGGCGACAAGTTGGGCGAGGGAGGGCAGGTGAAGCTTTCCAGAGGGTTGGCGTTGGCCCAGGGCGAGGGAGGAGGCGGACTAACTAATCAGACTGTCTGCATTCTATCTTCAGAACCGAGGAGGCGAAATGAATAAGATAAGCATACTTGGGTATGGGGCCTATATCCCTCGATATAGGCTTAAGATAGACGAGATAGAGAAGGCGTGGTCAGATAAGGAGTACAGTACCCGGTCTAGGAGACTGGGCGTGGAAGAAAAAGCAGTGGCGGGGTTCGATGAGGACGAAGTTACCATGGGTTACGAAGCAGCACGTAACGCCGTCAAGAGGGCGGGGATCAACGCTGCTGATCTTGGTGGCATAATAACCGGGTGCATGTCTCGAAGATTCAGGGACAAATCCGCTTCCGCCATGATCGCCCAAATGCTCGGTACCTCCGAAGTACTGGCCTGTGACTGTGTGCACAGCTCTAAGAGCGGAAGCTCCGCTCTTATCCTGGGCAAGAGCATGGCTGAGGCGGGGGATAGGTCAGTATTGGTCATTGCCACCGACAACCCTCACGCAGCCCCGTGCGACGACTTAGAACCCCTCTCCGGGTCAGGGGCAGTAGCCTTTGTGTGCGGCAAGGGGGAGGGTGTGGCACACATAGAAGGCAGTTATAGTTGTTCTCGTGAGGTCTATGATATCTGGCAGCCCGTAGAAGTCCCCTATATGTATTATGACATGAATGTTTCGCGCCAACAATTTAGGGATGTGACGGTGCAGGCTACAATGGCATACATGGAGAGGCATGGGACGAAGGTGGATGATTACAGCTATTTCGTATTGAGCCAGCAGGATGCGAGGGCGCCTCTGGGCGTTGCCCGGGCGCTGAAAATCCCCAAAGAAAAGATGGCTGCTGGCTTTCTTTGCATGAGGATCGGCGACCTCTATTCAGCTTCAGCACTGATCGGGTTGGCTGCGATTCTGGATACGGCGAAGGAAGGGGAGAGGATCTTGGCCTCATCATATGGATCTGGAGGAGCTGATATTATAGGTTTACGGGTGGGCAAGGGAATCAAAGGAAGAAAAGATGCTTGTCCGTCAGTTGAAGACTACCTCAATGACAAGGTATACATCGATTATCTCAGTTTTTTGAGATACAGCCATGTACTTTAAGGGAATCGTAGGAGTGAACAATGACCGAGGAATTCAGATTTATTGAGCATTGTGCAGGCGATATTAACCGCACCATACCGAAGCGTTACCGACTCCAAGGGTCTCAGTGCAGCAAATGCGGTGCACTGTTTGTGACCAAGCGATTGATTTGCCCTGAGTGCAAAGGTACGGATTTTGAGGAGGTTGCATTGACCGGAAGGGGAAAGGTTTACACCTATTCCGCCGTAAGGGTACCGCTACTGCCTGTCCTCAAGAAGGGGGCCTATGCCATCGGCGTTATTGAGCTCGAGGAAGGTGTCAAGGCCGAAGGTCAGATTGTGGATATTGACCCCGATGATGTAAAGGTCGGCATGAAGGTGGAAACGACCATAAGGAGGGCTCGCGAGGAGTATCCAGGTAAGGTCATATACATGTATAGGTTCAAACCCGCGAGACAGTAAGCCCGAAAACGCTTTCACAACAAAAAAACCTTTCATTGTGAATAAACAGAGATCTCCCGTCTTTATGGTTGGGAATATCACTTATCAAGGAGGAATCGATGGGAAAACATGTGGGAATTATAGGTGCCGGGGTTACCCCTTTTAAGGGAACGTGGAGGGAGAAGACTTACTATGAGCTGGCACAGATGGCAGCAAGGGAGGCCATCAAAGACGCGCAGATCCACATCAACGATGTGGATGCGGCCTTCTACGGTATCTATAACGACATTTTCGAGCGGACAGCCATCCCGGAGCACGCTATCCACGGGTTGTTGGGGATGCAGAATAAGTTCGGAATTAGGATCACCAACGGCGGTGCCACAGGGGCCTATACCATTTCAGCGGCACACGCGTATCTTGCAGCTGGTAGGTTCAAAACCGCTCTGGTGTTGGGGGTTGAGAAGGCGACGGATTGCTTTGACTTTCTGTCTATGTCGGCAACTCCTGAGGTGATCAAGGCCATCGGCTGGTCCGGAGACAGCTTTTTTGAACAACCCCTCGGCTGGTCCGCTTCCGATAGCTACGCTGAAGTTGTGCTGGCCTACATGGACGAGCATCCGGGGGACCTGAAGCCGGAGATCACCGCCCGGATCTCCTCACAGTTGAGCCAGCAGGTGAAAGGCAATACATACGCTCAGCGGCAGTTTGATCAGGTAACACCTGAGGAGGTGATAAACTCCCGCATGGTGGCATACCCGTTCAAGGAGTTGGAGATCTGCGTCTATTCCGAGGGTGCAGCTGCCCTGATCTTTGCCGAAGAGGAGACCGCCAAGGCAATCTCAAAGAATACCGGCAAGCCGGTCATATGGATAACCGGGGTCGGTGAGGCAAATGAACACTCATTTGCCGGAAAGAACCAGAAGGTCATGTCGCGAATCATGTCGGACTACTATGCCTCACATCGAGCCTATGAGATGGCGGGCATTATGGAACCAAAGGAGTCTATCGACATAGTAGAGCTCCACGATGCCTTTGTACACCAATTGGAGATCAGTATGGCCGAGTTTGGGCTTGTTCCCTTGGGTCGGGCCGATTCTCTCATTGAGGAGGGGCTCATGACACCGGGGGGCAAATACGTAGTCAATCCCTGCGGCGGGCTCATCTATTGTGGCCATGCTGTCGGCGCAAGCAATATCATGTCTGCCTGGTCAGCCAGAAATGAGCTGGTGAAGCGGGATCTGAAGACGGCCCTGGTTCATGGTACCGGGAGCACGGTCGCCCAGTACACGGCATGTATGATCTTTGAACATGAGTAGGGAACGTTTCAGAGGAATGGTTCTTTTACCGGGACTAAGCACAAAGAGGAGAGGAAAAGGGCATGGAAAAAAAGAGAGTCATCGATGACGCATACATTCCGGATGTGGGATCCGAGGTTGAGACCATAGACGGCACGGAGTATCTGATTACCAACGACGCAATGTACACCTTTTACAAGAGGACGAAGGGGGAGTTCTCAACCTTCTTCCTCGCGCTCAGGGATAAAAAGCAGCTCCTGGGCTGCAAATGCACCACATGCGGGTTGGTCAGGGTTCCGCCCTTTCTTACGCATTGCCCTGACTGCAACTTCGCACCCACTGAGCTCTTGGAAGTCGAGCAGATAGGGGTGATGAACAGCACTCCCCCCATAACGTACTTTGCAACATCGCTCTTTCAGCACATGGCCCCGTACGGGCGGGGTCGGGTGATCTTCAGGGGAGCCGACACTGCCCTCAGTGTCAATCTCTATACCACAACCGGGATTCTCGTACCCGGGATCATCGAGAAGGACACCGAGGTAAAGCTTATCTTTCGAGATAATCGGATTGGTGCGATAACTGATGTGTTCTGCATTCCTACGGCAGAGCTCACCCATGAGCAGATCAAGAAGAACGGGCTCCAGGAATCGGAGATAAATTGGGAGTCCCCTGCGGAACCCTCTCTCGCGGAACCCTCTGACGACGATGCCGCAATCTATCATGATGCATTAAAGGAAATTACCTCAATAATCGGAGAGATGAATAGAAACGAACGGGCCAAGAAGGATATCACGGGGTGGAAACGGGATATTCTTGTCAAGACGCGAGGCGGACAGTTCGCCATACTCATCGATGATGGGGCCATTTCGGTAGATGAGAAGGGTTGTTCGTCCCCTGACTTCGTGATGGTAAGCGAGGATATCGGAACATTACTCGATGGACTGGCTTACAGGGGAGCGATTACGGATTCTATCATAGGCAAGAAGCTCTGGATAAGCAAAAACATGGAATTCAATACCATCTTTAAGCTCGACAGAATGGCCCGTTCTGTTGCCCGATCGAAAAAGATTTAATAGGGTTTTCTGCTCCGAAGGGAACTCCAGAGACTATTGTTACTTCACTCAGTTGCTGACCACAGAGGCGTCGGGTTATCGCTTTTTCACACATGGTAATGCAAATCTGATGGCATATGCGACTGCCACCAGCGTGGCTGACCGTACACACCTCACGGGAATCGCCGGCATTGAAAAAGGCCCACGGGGGCCTTTTGCTCCAATAAGACTTCAGCACAGATTGACAGCATTTTTCCTCACGCCCGATGTGCCACATGTGCGCGAGATTCGGGTCCGTCAAAGGCGCCTGAATAACGCAGTCGCTGAGGCAACCGGGCGTGTAAGGAATGAGATATGATCAAGGACTATACCCATGAGTTACAAAAGGAGGTGCGCTCTATTTCCGGAGGATACACCCTGGAACGGGAAGACACGATTACGGTCGACGGAAAAACGGTACTCTACGTTGTCGGAAACGCTCTTGCAGACTCGTCCTGTTGCGGATTTTGGGGATGTTACTACGCCCTTGTCCCCGGATATGTGGTGAACTGGAAGCACACGACGAATGAAGAAGGTATACCCATATCAACAGTTGAGGCAATTGCCCACGAGGAGGTGAAACGGCAGATCACAAAACTCTTGGAAGAAAAGGAGGGAGTTTCACAGGTCCGGTTTTGGTGAGCGTTCTTGACTGGCTTTTGACTGCAAAGACAGGACACTCGGGTCTCTCAGGCCCTCGCCAGGCGTGCAATGTGAAACCTGCTACTCTTATGTGAAGGTCACGGCCAGGGCCGTGAGCATGGAGTCTGACAAAAGAGCGGAGTGCCAGCTCGTGTTGAAAGGCCCTTCCATCCTTGACGAGTTTAAGGACTGGATGGGGAAAATACTCGGAAAGATCGTGGAAAGGTGAGTCACAACTGATAGATCGATCGAACACAGTAGGGAGGTGACCATGGTCGGTATCAAATCATACGGTGTGTATATCCCTTATTACCGATTGAATCGCGCGGAGGTCGCAAAGAATTGGGGAGGATTTCAGATGGCCGGCGAAAAGGCTGTGGCGAATTTCGACGAAGACACGGTAACCATGGGGGTAGAGGCATGTAGAGAGTGCCTGAAGGGATTTGACAAGGGCAATATCGGTGCCTTGTATCTTACGTCAACGACGTT
>CP070657.1:1126552-1131613 GCA_020355085.1 Deltaproteobacteria bacterium | reverse complement strand
GTGGCGACGGCGCGACCGCTGCGTTCTCCGCTCAGCACTATGTGGAGATGATAAAAGGGGAAGCATATGTCTGATCAGAGGGGACAGAAGGGCGAAGTGACATATGAAAGCAAGGGATTTATCGGAACCATCACCCTAAAGAGGCCGGAGAAAAGGAACGCTCTGAATCTTGCTCTCTGGCTTGCCTTATCCGAGGCCCTTAAGAGCGCTGCCCAGGATACCGAGGTCAGGGTCATTTTGTTGAAAGGGGAGGGCGATTCGTTTTGTTCCGGCCTGGATCTGAGTCCAACGAACGAAATCGCCGGACTCCTATCCGAAACGGCATCGGCTGAACAGAAGGTGAGGCTTTTTGATCTCATAAGGAGAATTCAGGCCATCCACACAGAGCTAGAGATTCTGCGGGTACCGACCATTGCGGTTATACAGCGGCACTGCCTTGGTGCCGGACTGGAGCTGGTCTGTTCTTGCGATATGAGGCTTTGCTCTGCTGATGCGGTTTTTGCCCTTCCTGAAGCCAGGTACGGGATTATTACCGATGTTGGCGGACTCCAGAGGCTACCCCGGATTGTAGGCACGGCTAAGGCACGGGAGATGGCGTTTCGGTGTCATACCATAGGCGCTGATGAGGCGAAGAGCATAGGCCTGGTAAACGAGGTCTTTGAAACACATGAACTCCTTAACGCCAAGGCAGGTACAATAGCGGGAGAGATCGCTGCCAACTCACCGTTAGCTGTTCAAGGGGCCAAAGAGGTCCTGCTTTACAGTGAAGATGTGCCTGCTTTGAAAAGCCTGGAGTACAATGCGGCGAGATCGTCAATGGTATTGCCATCAGAGGCCTTGCTCGAGGCCTTTAAGTCATTCCTGGAAAAAAGGGACCCTGAATTTCGAGGGAAATAAAACAGTGCGTATCATTTTGGCCATATCTAGATGTCTTTATAAGGTAACTTCTTAACAAATGTGTCAAGTTTTGAAGACGCTCAATGCAGAATTATGAGTAGGTTACGTAAAACGGTTGCGGTTGCGCAGCTCGAATCGGTTAACGGTTAGCGTCATACGAAACCAGAAGCGTAACCGTAGAACGTTAAACGAAGCCCTAATAGCTTCACTTCAAGAAATGGATTATCATTTTCCTCAACTAGTCGGTTTGAGGCGAAGGTTCGCTAGCTCTTTGATGATGCCGTTTGGGAATAGAGAGGAGCAAACATGAGCAATCGTCTGCGCTACAATATATCCGATGCCAGGTTGACATATGGTGGCCGCCATGAACCCATGGAGATGAGTAAGGACAAGGTCTCCACCTTTAATCTCAGACACCAAGAGGTGTTGGGATTTTACGACCTGGAACTGGTAAAGGGCACCGTGTTCGTTATTGATGATCGGGTCAATGGTCGATCTAACTTGGGCGTATTCAGGAGTAAACAGCTGCGGCAAGCGGTAATACTGGCGGCAGCGCTTCCAGCGGCAGCGGTGGCCATAGATGGATACGGATCCTTAAACACCGTTCCAAAAGACCTTCAGACTAAAGAATTGATCAACCGACTGAAGCGGCACAATGACCGGATTGCCGCTCAAGTGATGAGCGAGGTGCTCCAGATCACAACCGAAACCCTTGATGTAGGGGAAGAGGTCATTATTGAAAGCGCCATTACAGAGGGCGTACGGGCCAAACCTGGGGTTGAGGTCGGCGGGAATCCAACCATACCTGTTGGGGCGCTCTTTGGCAAAGAGGAGCATTGCAGCCGATACGGCCACGGGCTTACCCAAGAGGTAAACAGGCTTTCCATGGGATCGGACGTTATCGACGGCACCGGGAAGTCCATTCAAGGCCTTCACAGTTCCCTTACGGCCCTTTTTATTACCGAGTCGAATTTTAAGAGGCATTTGCCTGATATCTATGTCGAGCGCTGGATGACGGGGGCCATGTTCCCCGAGTTTAACCCAAGAGACACGGATATCAGAGAAGAGGCTCAGATCATCGCCGATTCATGTGGAATAAGGGATTTCTCGGAGTTGACGGCGTATTTCCTTGACCGGCCGCGGCATCATCCGGCCATGGATCAACTCAATGCGATCGGCGTTGCGACCCCATTCGACAAGGACGGAGACCTCTTTCCGGCAGTGGTGATGGGGCTGGAAGGGTTGCGTTTTCCGGATGGCCGGGGGCTCCACAGCATGATCGGCGAGATCGGCGGGAGTGCTGAATGGACTGTTGGGGCCCTTCCTCTGGTATGGCGGGGGGGTCAGAGCCTGGGGATGCTCACGAGCCAGAGTTCCCTTACCAGAAAGGACCTTTCTCCAGAGGAACTATGGAATGAGCGGTTCCACTACACCGAGGAAGAGCTCATACTCCTTCAGGATGCCCGGTTCGAGCAGAAACCCTTTTTTACAGTAGACGATTTGATGGAAACCCCCTTTTCCGGCGGCGTGAGTGCCTTTTCCGCCATTTCGGACAACTACTTTTTGCCTCAGCTCGAGGGTGTCAAGATGAAGCGCGACAAAGGCCTCATAACAACCAATACCCTCCTGATCAATTCCTTGGGGAACATTGAGCAATGGCAACTTTGCTTCAAATGCGCTCGGGGATTTGAAGCTACGGCCAAAAGGATTAGATCGCCCAAGTCGGAAATGCGAGAACTCAAAAAGCCCCAGATGGAACGGAGGGTTAAGGACATGGCTAATAATGAAATGCAGCGGCTGAGGCTCAAGCAGTTTTTTGTAAACGAGTACTACCCTGCTATTATTCACACCGGTAGCAAGATGGTTGTGCTGGAGAAGACAATCGAGTCTATGATAAACAGGGGGGTCTTCAGCGAACACGACCGGGATATAGTTACAGCAGCAAAAGAGGCGGTTCCGGAATGGTTTACAGGAGCGGTGTGATGTCTGATTACGAGCCACACCTTCAGGCGGAGCCTCTTCAGTTGGTTTGCGAGAGGAATTTTTGTAATGGTGGAGCTGAGGGGGATCGAACCCCTGACCTCATGACTGCCAGTCATGTGCTCTCCCATCTGAGCTACAGCCCCATTATTACGTCAGATAACAGATAGAGATTTGACTGTCAACATTTTAATACGAAGCCTATCCTTGCCATCTAACAGCTCTTATGTTACGGCGGGGTGCGGTTGCATCAGTGATCCCTGAAGCAAGAAGTCTGCGATGACCACGAATAGGTTGGCTTAACCAGTTACATTACTTGGTAATGATTTACCATCCTACTAATTACCACTAAGAAAAGGAGACAAAGCTATGAACGATGATATGACACAAGGATCGAAAAAACCCATTAAGTTTCAGGATCTTACCCTCCGTGATGGTCATCAGTCACTGCTTGCCACCAGGATGCGCACCGAAGATATGATCCCTATTGCCGAGAAAATGGATGAGATTGGCTTCTGGTCTATGGAAGTCTGGGGAGGGGCAACCTTCGACACCATGCATCGGTTCTTGGCAGAAGACCCCTGGGAGAGACCGCGAACCCTTAAGAAGTACATTAAGAAGACCCCATTTTCCATGTTGCTGCGAGGACAGAACCTCGTGGGTTACCGTAACTACGCCGATGACGTGGTCCGCGCATTCGTGGATAAGGCCTGTGAGGTGGGGATCGACATCTTCCGAGTCTTCGATGCCCTGAACGATTTTAGGAACTTCCAGACCCCTGTGGAAAGGATCAAGGCCAACGGAAAGCACCTTCAGGGGGCTATCTGTTATTCCCTCACCGAACGGCACCTGGGCGGCGAGGTGTTTAGCCTGGAATATTACACCTCGAAGTGCAAACAGCTCGAGGAAATTGGGGCTGACACCATATGTATCAAGGATATGGCCGGGATTGTGGCCCCCTATGATATTTACAAGTTAATTTCGGAACTCAAAAAAGAGATCACCGTGCCTATTCACTTTCATTCCCACTACACGAGCGGCATGGCCTCCATGAGCTGCTTAAAGGCCATCGAGGCAGGGGTTGACATCATTGATACCTGTCTTGCCCCCTTTGCAATGAGAACCTCTCATCCCGCTGTCGAGCCCCTTGTTGTTACCCTGCAGGGCACAAAATGGGATACCGGCCTGGATCTCGGTAAGCTCCTGGAGCTCGATGACTACCTGGAGACCATCGCGCCCAAGTACCGGGACTATCTGGCAACCAACCGGATGGCGGTCATCGACACCGGGGTGCTAGCCCACCAGATTCCCGGCGGCATGATCTCCAACTTGGTTAGCCAGCTCAAAGAGGCAAATGCCCTGCACCGGCTCCCTGAGGTGCATCAAGAGATACCGATTACCAGAAAAGAGTTGGGGACGCCACCGCTTGTCACCCCTACATCACAGATCGTGGGTGTACAGGCAGTATTAAATGTGCTGTTGGGAAAATACAAGATGATCACCAACCAGGTCAAAGACTTGGTCTACGGGCTCTACGGGAAGACCCCTACGCCGGTTGACCCCGAGGTCCAGAAGATAGTGCTCAAGGGCTACAAACGTGGCGAGACGCCGGTCACGGGCAGGGCAGCAGATTTCCTTGAGCCCGAGCTCGAGGAGGATAAGAAAAAGATCGGGGATCTGGCGAAGACTGAGGAGGATCTCCTCACCTATGCCCTATATCCGACCACCGGTGAACAGTTTCTTAAGTGGAAGTATGGGGTAGAAGAAAAACCCGACAGCGTCAAACCCAAGAGCTTGGAGGATATCAAGCAAGAGGATGAGGCCATTGCTCAGGCAAAGGCGGGGCTGAAGGGCTAACAAAGGCAAGAAGAGCAAATAATCTGTTGTTGTTTCGCTGCTGAGAAAAACGGGCAGGAACAGGGTTCTACATATCCTTGAGGAAGTGCTGAGGTTGGCTCAGGAAGAATTGACCAGCTTGAATCCACCCCTTGAGTATCTCCGCGATCTCTTTGGCCCTTACATATGAGGATACGGGTGCGGTCTGGACGGTTTTCCCGTTCAAGGTTATGGTCCCGCTCTTCAATTCCGCGTAGCTTACCTGACCGAGGCTTTTGGCCTTTCCTTGGGGATAATCCTTTCCATAGTCAATGATCTGGGTAAAAATCTCTTCGTCTGAAATCCCCG
>CP070657.1:1118971-1126452 GCA_020355085.1 Deltaproteobacteria bacterium | reverse complement strand
CTATCCTGATTGCAGGTCTGAATACATCAAGGCATTCGAAAAGATGGCCAACCTCGCCACAAAGGCAGGGGTTGAGGGAAAGAGCATAACGATTCACACGCCTATCATAAACATGACCAAGGCCCAGATTATCAAAAGAGGGTTATCGTTAGGCGTGGACTATTCCATGACCCATAGCTGTTATGACCCCGCCGAAGACGGAAGGCCTTGCGGGAAATGCGACAGTTGTCTGTTGCGAAAAAAGGGCTTTGAAGAGGCAGGACTCTCTGATCCCCTGTTAGAGATTGCGGCGTGACAGGGAATCGGAACTACATTATTCCTTCTCTTTTGGGAGGCTCGCAAGCGTGTTATTTATTCTTTGATTTAGCCATATGCCGATCAGAAGATAGCATCTCAGGAGGTTTTTCAATGCCTCGCACAAGGGCAAATGGAATCGATATCGAGTACGACACATTCGGGCATAGCGGGGGTCGCCCGCTGGTCCTGATTATGGGGCTCGGCGGCCAGATGGTGGCGTGGCCCAGCGGCTTTTGTGAACGGCTCGCAGCAAAAGGCCATTTCCTTGTCCGGTTTGACAACCGGGATACCGGGCTCTCAACCAAGATGGAAGGCGCCGGCATTCCCAACGTCTTGGAAGCCCTGGCAGCCTCCCAGGAAGGCAGACAGGTTTCCGCTCCGTACACGCTCTCAGACATGGCATTGGACGCCGTCGGGCTCATGGATGCGCTAAAGCTAAAAAAGGCTCACGTATGTGGCCTTTCAATGGGCGGCATGATCGCCCAGACGATCGCAATCGAGCATCCTCATCGTGTTCTAAGCCTTACCTCAATGGAATCGGCTTTAGGCGAAACAGGCCATCCGAAATCCACCCCTGCCGCTAGGGAGGCCATGTTCACAGCACCACCGCCGCAACGAGATGCGTATATCCAGCATATGGCTAAGGTCTTCCGTGTGTTCTCCGGTGGTTCCGATGAATTCAACGAAAGTATCGAGAAAGAAATTGCCGCGGCTTCTTATGACCGCGCGTACTATCCTGTTGGCTTTGCCCGCCAGCTGACGGCTATTTTAGCCTCCGGCAGCCGCAAGCAAGCCCTTGAATCCATGAAAGTACCCACGCTCGTGATACACGGGGCTCAAGATGCTCTGGTACCGCTACGATACGGAATTGAAACGGCCGAGGCTATACCGGGGGCCAGTCTCTTGGTGGTAGAGGGTTTAGGTCATGGCCTTTCATATCCCGAACTGTGGGATGAGATCGTGGAGGCAATATCAAAGCACACAGCAAATGCCACTCAGGTATGAATCTGCGGCTTTTCAATTGAACCGGGATCTTCCCGGCGAGGCTCGATATGAAACCGGCTGAAAATCTGGACAAAAAAGAATTGATTGAGTTCTTGAATAAATGCTGGATGACCCACGATTCGATGTGGTTTTTTCACTGCACACGGGAGTTTGGCATTGAAAAGGCAAACAAGCTGAACAAAGCGGCCATAAAATCGCTGGCCCCCATAGAGGTCAAGAGAATAAAAGCAGCACTAGGCATAAAAAAAGAACACATCGAAACGTTTAAGGAGTTTAAACACTTTTTCGGCGGGGCTTCCGAGTTATGCATACCGGATTTCATGAATGCAACCATGAGCTTTCCAAACAAGAACGTCCTGCATTGGGAGTTTAAGCCTATGGGATGTTTCGCCTATAAGGGAATGCAGAATATCGGAGCGATCGATGCATATGAATGCGGGGTCATTTACAGAATTGAGTGCTGGATCGAAAGCCTAGGCATAGAATACAGCGTTCACCCTCCGGTAGAAGGGTGCATGATGCTCGCACACGGAACGTGCGCCGGTGATTTTAGGTTGAATCTTGTGTAGCAAATTGGACCCGACAATTGGTTTTTCCCTTCCCTGCCGCGCTATCTCAGATCAAAACACAACAAAAAGACACATGAAGGTCAAGAAAACAAATGCAAGAACACCGATCCTTGTAAGCTGGAGTAGCGGCAAAGACAGCGCTTGGGCCCTTCATATCCTCTTGCAGTCCAAGGACGTTGAGGTCATGGGCTTCTTCACAACGATTAATAGGGTCCACCGGCGTGTTGCCATGCACGCCGTCTCGGACCGATTGCTTCGTACTCAGGCCCGGGCAGTCGGATTCCCATTGCAGGAACTCGAAATACCCTATCCTTGCTCAAACACCGAATATGCACGGGTGATGGAGCGATTTTTGGCCGAGGCGACGACCCAAGGCATTAAGAAGATTGCTTTCGGCGACCTTTCGTTGGAAGATGTGCGGCGGTACCGCGAAGAGAAGATGCGGCATACAGGCATTGAACCCGTATTTCCGATATGGGGAACTCCCACAAACGTTCTTTCAAGAAAACTGATCGAGGCTGGCTTCAGGATGCTTGTAACCTGCATCGACCCTCGATCGGTTCCAAGAAAACTCATCGGCCGGGAATACGATAAGACCTTTCTCGAGGAGCTGCCCAAAGGTGCAGATCCCTGCGGGGAAAACGGTGAATTTCATACCTTTGTGTTCGACGGCCCGATCTTCACAGAGCCCCTGCAAGTGCAGCCCGGGCGTATCGTGGTACGCGATGGATTCGTGTTTGCGGATGTAGTGGAGAAATGATCATGACCCGGTGCCAAGCTCGCATTTTTGTCTGTCCAGTTTGCCAAACCTTCTCTCTTGCTACTGCTTTTCCTCCAGCTGCTCGGATCAGGTTGCATTCTATTGACAATTACTTTCAAACCTGATCTTAATAGGCAGGCAAATCCGATGATCTTGTGACGGCAACGGAGATTGGGTTTCCCACCAATATTTTTGGCATGTGATTGTTAGTCCTTACAGAGGTGGCGTCGATGGCAAAACATATCGGAATTGTGGCGTGCAGTGCTGAAGGTGCGGCTTTGTGTTACAGAACAATCTGTGCGGAGGCACCCGGTCTGATGGGGGAGCACATGCACCCCGAGATAAGCATGCACACGCATCCTCTCGCGGACTACATGGTGCATATTCGTTCGGGAGATTGGGAACAGGTTGCAGACCTCATGGTCTCATCAGCAAAGAAGGTGGCTGGAGCCGGGGCACAGTTCGCCGTTTGCCCGGACAACACCATACATCAGGCCTTTGACCTTGTAACCCGCAAATCGCCGATTCCCTGGCTTCATATCGTGGATGCGGTCGCCTGCCAGGCACAAGCCCAGAAGTTTATACGCCTGGCCATATTAGGCACCAAGTACCTGATGACAGGCCCCGTTTATCCACAGAAGCTGAAAGAGTTCGACATTGTTTGGGAGATCCCCGGGCCCGATGACCGTGAACGGATTGACACCATTATCTTTGCCGAACTGGTCAACGGAGTTTTTTCCGAATCATCACGCCTCTATTTTAATGAGGTTATCAATGAGCTCAAGGATCGCGGATGCGATGCCGCGGTTCTGGGCTGCACGGAAATTCCTTTGCTTGTGAACCCGAACGATTGTCCTTTGCCAACGTTGGACTCGACCCGCTTGCTTGCACGGGCAGCATTGAGAGAGGCCCTGAAAGGAGACTGACACAACACAAGGTGCCTCCCTATTCTTCATGAACAACGATATCCTGGCACCTGAGCCTGACCTGCAGGCTTTGTGGCTATAACAAGACAGATCGTTTGTTTCACAGAATCCTCATCTAAATGGGGAGAAAGGATCACATCCTTATGCTCAAGACATGGTTAAACGAAAAGCTCGGAATAGCGCACCCGATCATACAAGGCGGAATGGGCCCTTACAGCACCAACAGGCTTGCTGCGGCAGTCGCAAATGCCGGCGGATTAGGGATAATAAGCCTTATCGGCATGGGCGTCCAGCATAGTATGGCAACACCTGTGGACCCAAGACTCGTATTCGGCGAGGGGACAACCGAAGAATACCTCGAACGCAGCTTTGCGTTCGTTAAAGCAGAAACCATGGAGACCGGCGGCATATTCGGCGTGAATTGCCCATTGTCCGCTGAATTCCTCGAGGCGGCAAAAAAACTCATCTTGGGAACCATTGCGATCCGCAGTGGCGACCCTGAACTGCAAAAACGCCTCAAGGTCATCATCACCTCGGCAGGCGATCCCTTGCCGTGGAAAGACACAATTCGCAACACTGACTTGATCTGGTTTCACGTTGTTCCTTCTGTGTATCATTTGCGCCGTACGGAGAAAGCGGGGGTGGACGCGGTGATAGCCTCCGGCCATGAAGCAGGGGCACATATCCCCTGGCAACCCGTGCATTCCATGGTCCTGATACCTGCCGTGGTTGAAGCGAGCTCCCTTCCCGTTATCGGTGCAGGTGGGATCTGCGACGGCCGCACCGTGGCTGCAGCCCTGGCTCTGGGTACTGTCGGCGTGCAAATGGGTACTCGGTTTATTGCCACGCAGGAGTCTGACTTCTGGGATGTCTGGAAGCGCGCTGTCCTAAAAAGCTCGGAACGGGATACCCTGGTTGCTCGGGGGATGTTCGGACCAATGCGATTCATTACGAATGCTGCGTCAATAAAGCTTGTAGAGAACACGGCACGTCTGTTCCCGGATTTCTTTAAAGGACAACCTGTGGATCTGCATCCCCAATTAATCGAGATGGAAAGAGAAGGCTTTTCCCAGCTCATCGAGAACGACGAAGAAGGTTCCCTTATTTTGAGCGGCGAAGTCTCAGGTCGTATCCAAGATCTCCCAAAGGTAAAAGAGATTATCGATAGTATCATCACCGACGCATCCAAAACCCTCCGCTCTCTGCCGGGGTATGTGGTGTAGCTCAGTACAATTATGCATCGACCGCTGCTGGGCACCATTCAACTGAACGGTGATTGCGTCTCTCGTCTCCCAATCCTCACTTCCGATCGTCCACCTTGGCGCCTGCCACCGCTTTCCTTCAGAACTACCAACTGGGTATATGGCAAGAAGATGACAATCCTATCATCCGGTATCGGGTTTTTGTGTATCCAAGCCAGATTATTCTTCCCATTTGAAACATAGGTGAGGCAGAATATACGCATGAAGTGCGTGCTCGTGTTTCCAAATTCCACGCTTGAAACTGCACTCCTTTGATTGAAGGTTACCCGAAATGCCCTTGGTCCATGCCACTATCCCAGCTGCCGAGCGAGAACCTGGAGTCCAGGATCTGATTACCGGTGATCGCCCCCTCTTGCCGATCATTCTCAGATTGGCCTGGCCCGTGGTCGTAATGATGTACCTTCAGGGAGCGTACAACATCATCGATACCATCTGGGTTGGACAACTGCTTGGTAAGTTCGCCCTGGCCGGTATCGCCACCGGCGGCTTCGTGCTCTGGTCTATTTTCGGATTGACGAGTTTAGTGTCCGTGGGGATATCAGCCATGCTGGCACGGCGAATCGGGGAAGGCAACCTGCCAGAGGCCGAATACGTGGCTGAAAAGGGCATTCAATACGCGCTATCACTTTCGATTGCCATCGGGGCGACGCTCTGGTTTCTGGTACCGGCGCTTTTTGATCTTATGGGTACAAATGCTGAGGTTACCGAGCTTGGCACCAGATACCTGCGAGTTATTCTACTTGGATGCCCGCTGATCTTTCTCTCATTCACCATTCAACGGATCTTTCAGGCAGAGGGTGATACGGTTACCCCCATGTGGCTCATGTTATTCACCCTGCTTATCAACACTCTCCTCGATCCGGTCCTCATGCTCGGGTTGTTTGGTCTGCCGAAGCTGGGTGTAGCAGGCGCTGCGCTGGCAACCGTGATCGCCCGCCTGTTCATGGTTGTTTCAGGAATCTGGCTTCTTCGCAGGAGACTTCGCCTTGGCACAAAGCGGTTGCTTAACCCGGTATTGCGTTACGTGCCGCACTCTTTGCCGGTGATCACCACAGGGCGCCTGCGACTCCGTTTCGCTCATAATTGGAGCATGGATTTGCGTCTGTTTGTCTCGACCTTACGAATTGGCTTGCCCAATGCAATCTCCCAGGTCCTGTTCCCCTTCGTGTACATGATTATCACAAGGCTCCCGGCTGACTATGGGGCGCAATACATAGCCGCTCTACGTATCGGGCACACGGTTGAGGGAATCAGCTTTTTTCTGGCCTTGGGCTTCTCAATAGCTACAGCAACCTGCCTGGGGCAAAACCTTGGGGCAAACAAACCGGCGAGGGCAGCGCGAGCGGCAGGGATTGCAACAGGGATCGTAGTCGTCATCCTGTTCGTTTTCTCCGTGTTATTCTTCACCTTCTCTCGCCAGATTGGATCGATATTCTCGCCTGATCTGGACGCGATTGTGGCAAGTGCTCGGTATCTTGAGATCCTCGCTTTCAGTCAGGTTTTCATGGGAGTCGAAATCGTGCTTGAAGGCGCATTCTCTGGAGCAGGCAACACCGTACCTGCCATGGTAATCACCGTTCCCCTTAATCTGGCACGGATACCGGTGGCTTATCTGCTTGCCGGCACCTTCGGGCTCGGTATCAACGGAGTGTGGTGGAGCATCTCCGGTTCCAGCATTGCCAAGGGGCTTGTCATGGCCTTTTGGTTCTCCCGGGGTCGCTGGAAACGAAAAAAGGTGTAAGAAGACAGGAGCACAAGGTATGGTGAGCAATGCGCCCTGACCCGAGCGCCTCTGTCGTTTGGAGGCGTCAAAAGAGCGTTAAGATCCAGCTCCAGCTTTGGGGAGCGAAGGCAGGTCTTGACAAAAAAACAGGAATTGGGCAACCAACGCTTGTGGTTGGGCAGGACAGTCTTGCTGAGTTCTAGGGAAATGTGATATCAAAGTCAAACATAATCCATTAATGGATTTCGTTATTTGAATCACCCAAAAAAGCCCGAAGGGTGCCGGACTACCGGCAAGGGACTTTAACTGACGAGAGAATCGATGGTCCAAGACTCAGAATCCGATTTCGGCCGTGTGCACGTTCCCGAGCTAAACGGGCAAATTCTATTGGATAAGAAAACGGGCCAAATCTATCTGAAAGGTCCTGTTGTACGTTTGGAATTCCCGCTGATCATAGTCCGGCACGGAGAAACGGACGGCAACTGGAGAAAGGTGCTTCATGGGCTGGCCAATGCCGCGGAAAACCAGCTGAACGAAAGGGGGAAAGCACAGGCAAAGCAGTTGGCCGTGAATCTATTTAACCAACTTGAGCGCACGTTCGGCCCTCGATTGGCTGAAATGGGCGGATCAAGCAATCTGATCATCTTGACAAGCCCCCTTAAGAGAGCGAGGGACACCGCTCAGTTCTTCATCCATTACGTTAAAGAAAAAACGGGACTTTTGCTTGCACTCGAAGTTCTAGAGGATCTCAGGGAGATCTCATTCGGCAAGATCGATGGTCTCGCCTTGGATGAGATCGAGGACAAAGAGTTGCGGGATTTAGTGGTTCGATATCGGACGACTCAAGATGCAACCATCGACTGGCAAGGCACGGGTGAGAGTTTCGTGGATACGCTTATCCGGGCAAAAAGGCTTCTCCAGGCATTGAACCGAAGATAT
>CP070657.1:1106278-1118871 GCA_020355085.1 Deltaproteobacteria bacterium | reverse complement strand
TTAAGGATGACTTCGCCACCACTATGAATCGTAACGAGATAGAGTTTGTCGATATATGGGATAACAAGAAGATTGCTAAGCTTGCTATGGCCACCACGGACTTTGGCGCAGCCATAAAAGATACGCAATATATCATGATGCCGATACCAGCTATGGGCCACAAGTCGTTTTTTGAGCGTATAGCCCCCCACCTGGAAGATGGTCAGACACTGGTTGTGTGGCCGGGCAACTTTGCCGCACTCCTGTTCGCTCATATGTTGAGAGAAAAGGCGATAAACAAAGCCATTACGCTCGCTGAGTGCCATACGCTCCCCTGGGGCTGCCGGTTGCTTGCCCCCGGTAGCGTGAAGATAGCGGTTGAGGCCTGGAAGCTGCTCTTGGCTGCATTTCCCGCAAAGCATACAGAGAAGGTAGTAGCTGACCTGAAAGGCACCTACCCGGTAATCCCGGGGGAACATGTGCTGGCTACCTCCCTTAATAATCTGAATCCAATAGTTCATCCTGCCGGTTGTGTGCTCAACGCCGGCTGGATCGACACCCTTGGGAAAGACTTCTATTTTTACAGGCATGGAACAACACTCTCAATAGCAAGGGTTATAAAAGCAGTTTATGAAGAAGTGGTCAAAGTGGGTGAGGCTGTCAATGTAAGAATGCTTGAATATCCTGAAGAATCATTCTTTTCAAAAAGCCAGATCATGTCGGTTTATTTCAGGGCCTCGTTCGATAAAGAGGGTGCTGTTGCCAATATTTCCGGCCCTTCATCAATGAAAGATAGATATATCACTGAAGATGTTCCCTATGGCTTGGTCACCACAGCGCACATAGCCCGCATGTTTCACGTGGAGACCCCGGTTATTGATGCAATAATCGAGTTGACTTCTGTGGTAAATGAGGCTGATTATCGTCGGGAAGGGAGATCGCTAGAAGCCCTCGGTATAGCTGGATTGAGTAAAGAAAAGTTGCTCGATCTCTTGCAGGAGGGGTCTTATTAGGGCTATTGCAGGGTGCAATTTGTTAGGATAACCTTAACAGGAGGAAGTCATGAAACCTAAGATTTTAGCACTTATGGTCATGGGGGTCTTTGTTCTTACTCCGCTTTTTGGTGTAGGTTGGGCTGATAAGATGTATCACATTGGCGAAATTGTGATCATTCAGCATCCCGATTTACAATCTGACTCTGATGGGTTCAAGAAAGCCATGGAGGAGGAAGGACTGGTCGAGGGCAAGAATGTTAAGTATCTTCGCTTAAACGCCGAGGGCGATATGTCTGTGGCTGCGACCATTGCTCAGCGCTTCGTAAGTGAAAAGGTAGATTTAATGCATCCTATTTCTACTCCGGTTTCCCAGGCGTGCGTGGCCGCAGGGAGAGGGACACAGATACCAATCGTCTTCAGCACCTGTACAGCACCGGCCAAGGCAGAGATAGTATCTAGCTGGGAGGCGCCTCGTCCTGATAATGTGACAGGGGTGAGCGATATGGCGGACATCAAGGTGCAGATGGTTACGATCAAAAAGATATTTCCTGATCTCAAAACGCTCGGCGTCATATATAATGCTGGCGAAGTGAATTCTGTGCAGCAGATAGATGAACTGAAGGGTATACTCTCAGACGTTGGTATAGGAAAGCTTGTGGAGGCTACTTGTTCAACAACGGCCGAGGTTATAACTGCTACTCGATCACTTATTGGGAGAGTGGATGCTATCTGGAATCCGACCGATAATACCACCACCTCGGGGCTTGAGGCTGTAATCCGTGTCTGCGAGGAAAACACAATACCGCTTTTCGGGTCTACCGGTGCAATGGTTGAACGTGGCTGCATTGCTGCGCGCGGTGCTAATTATAGCTGGATAGGTTGGCAAGCGGGCAAATATGCTGCCGCGATACTAAAAGGAGAAAAGAAGGCATCAGACATCCCCGTGGTAAAATGTTCCGGTGATGCCCAGGTGCTGGTGGTTAATCCGGCAGCTGCCAAGAGAATGGGGATAACGATTCCTGAATCGGTCATCGCCAGTGCGGCTCGTGTAATACAGTAAAACAGGTAATGGAGGTCAAGGTCGCCTTGACCTCCATGTAATCCACTCAGTCCTGCTAGCCCTGATACGTATCTTGCTATCGTTGATATCAGTCTACTGCTTAGATCAGTTCACATCGTACACTGGTACTACATCTTCATTTTCGGAATGGAGTCTGTTCTGTTTTGGATACAGACAGGATAGGGTATAAGAGATGATCGAATCCATCGTGCTGTCTTCTGTCTCTGAGGGATTACTATTCGGCTTCGTTACTATTGGTGTATACATCACCTTTCGTGTTCTGGCCTTTCCCGACCTCACCGTAGATGGTAGCTTTGTTACCGGGGGCTCTGTTGCGGCGGTTATGATTGCAGCAGGTCATAACCCATTCGTGGCTACCCTTGCCGCGCTTAACGCAGGGTTAATCGCTGGTATCATAACTGCCACACTCAATACAGCGTTCAGAATAAACGCGCTCCTGTCCGGTATCCTTATGATGGTTGGGTTATATTCAGTGAACCTCAGGATAATGCATGGAGCAAATATTCCCCTGATACGGAGCATAACTATCTTTGACAGTGTGGCGCATTTTCTTTCGATACGGAGAAGCAGCATACTCATTATTTATACCCTGGTGGTATTGGCCGCGATCTTTTTTCTGATCCTCAACTGGTTTTTGCGTACCGAGGTTGGTTTAGCCTTAAGGGCGTCTGGTGATAATGAGCAGATGGTACGCGGTTTGGGCTCGGATACAAACAAGAATGTAGTGCTGGGCTGTGCTATCTCTAATGGCCTTGTTGCTCTGGCTGGCTCTTTGGTTGCCCAGAGTCAGGGTTTCTGCGATGTAAATATGGGAATAGGTATGATTGTTATGGGCCTGGCAGCAGTGATAATCGGTGAAGGTATCTTGCATCCGAGGGGCATTGCAAAGATCCTATTCGCATGCTTTGCCGGCACCTTTTTGTATCGCCTGTTTATTACCATTGCCCTCAGGCTGGGTCTGGCCCCTGGAGACCTAAAATTGATTACCGCGACATTAGTCGTCATTGTGCTTGGCGTTCCGTATGTAAGAAAGAGGTTGCGAGGGGAATGGGTGCCACCAGCGGCAAGGATGTAGAGAGGTATTCGTAATGGGTCGAGGCAACGATGATGCATTACTCAGGCTGATTGATATAAGGAAAGTCTTTTCTCGAGGCACGATAGATGAGGTCACCGCTTTGGATGGCATCAACCTGGACGTCTACGAACAGGACTTTGTTACCATCATTGGCAGTAATGGCGCGGGGAAAAGCACCCTACTTAACATCATTGCCGGTATTTATCCACCGGAGCGGGGTGGCAAGGTTTGTGTTGTGGGCCAGGATATTACGAATATCCCGGAGTATAAGCATGCTGCGTATACGGGCAGGGTCTATCAAGACCCTAGTGAAGGCACAGCCGCTAAACTGACTATCGAGGAGAATATGGCTATGGCGCTGCTGCGCGGGCAACCGAGAGGATTGAGGACTGCGATAAATAAGCGGCGGCGCGAGCTATTTCGTTCTGCGCTGTCCCCCCTGGGTTTGGGCCTGGAAGCCAGATTAAGTGCCTATGTGGCCACGCTCTCCGGTGGTCAAAGACAGTCACTCGCGCTGGTAATGGCAACGATAAGTAAACCAGCAATACTGCTGCTCGATGAGCATATAGCTACCCTCGACCCCAAGACAGCCGAGACCGTACTTGAGTTAACCGATATGATTATAGAACGGGAAAAGATGACGACCATAATGGTAACTCACAATATGGATATTGCGTTACGATATGGCAATAGGCTGATCATGATGCATCAGGGGAAGATTTTGGTAAATATGGGGGAGGAAGAGAAAAAGAAGCTCACGATTGCTGACCTAGTAGCGGCATTTGAGCGGGCTGCCGGTGAAGAGTTTAAGGATGACTCCATCATGCTGAGCCAGCGGTAAGAACAAGGATCATAAGCTTTTCCAAAAAGTTACCGATCTTAGCTCAAAGCACTTTTCGGTGAATTCACCATCTCACCGCGTTTCAGAAAAGACAGCACCGTTTGACGCTTTGAGCAAAGGTTCACGGCTCCGTTTGAATTTCTTGTCAACTAGCACTTGACCAGGTAACCCTTGCCTAGCTTCCCCTTGACCTACCGTCATATTTGGCCCTGGCGTGTAGTAGGGTCACATCTGTATTCTTGGGTTTCGCAATTGAATAACGGATAGTAAAGATATGCCCCTCTTTCTCAGCTCCGCCCTTCTAAAGCCTTCCTCACTTGTTCCGACAGGTCATCAGGCAGCTTCTGGAGAAGCCCCGCCTGCACATCCGCTTCGCTTGTAAACAGGGTTGCGAAAACGTCTCGCAGTTTTTCAACGGCATTCTTGCTAAAAAGCCCCACGAGCGCTGCAAGACCGCCAAGGCCGTACACATTGATGGTGTCCGCACCGGCTGTACCAACAGTCACCAGGAGACCGCCCTTGAGGACGAAATAGAACACTACTCCCAAGAGTACACCGATCAGGGGCCGCGCAAAGTACCACGGTACGAAGGACAACTTGAAATCGCGCTGCTGGCTTGCATGCTTGAGATACCCCAAGATGGTAGTGATCATGCTCCCGATACCAGCTGCAAGTATGGTGACGAGAAGATTTCGCATGTCCTCGCTTGCCCCGCCACTCCCGCCGGGACCCGACCCGGGACAAAGCACCTCGAAAAGGCCTGCGATCAACGCGAGTGAGATGACCATCAGCCATATCCCGATCGGAAGCGTGGCGGATTGAGGAAAACACACACCACCCGGTTCACCTTCCGTTGCAGGCGTGGTACCCGGCTCCGGGAGGCCCTGGATGAGCAACAGGATCACCTTGGTGCCAATCCAAAAAAGCGCTATGATGATGCCGATAACCACTAGTCCCCGCAGTACGCCGAAACCAATAGCCCATGTCATGCCATTGGCCTGGCTCCACACCGCGGACAGGCGGCTCCCCGTTGCCTCGACATAGGCAAGGAGGACGAGTACCCCGATTCCCCACCAAACCATCTTTAATGCTTTACGCTGAGTCTCTGGCTTCATTCGTTTCCCCCTTTTTTCAAAGTGTCAAGTCTTCGTTTGACCGTTGGTCACGTAAGTCTTTACTTAATTGCGGCAAACCTTATCCCTTGCTCGGACGCCAATGATGCATTCCTATCAGCTGAATAGGTGTCATTCCCGCTGCGTTATACTCAGATATCATAGCATTTTGTCAGATCCGGTCAAAGCATAGAGTGTTCTGATCACTGGGGACTCGTCCGTTTGAGGAGCATCCTGCCTTGGGCAGGATTTGAGGAGCGCTCCGCCCCGGTGGAATGGTAGCGCTCTGGTAGCTATGATTCTGGAGAAATTGAGTAACAGGAACCGCAGGTGGCAGCTAGTTCAAACAGAGAATCTGGTTCCACAGGGCAGGCTCGGGGGCGTCCCGCCGAACGGGCCTTGAGGAATCCATCAAGAGAAAAATGCCTTTTTGGCCGGGATATGCGATTAAACTGGATTGTGCGGAATTGACGAATTCAGTTGGCAATTAACAAATCCGTGAAACTCGTCTAGAAATTGAAATACATGCTGCTTACTTGAAATCCTGAGCGTGTCAATTTTTGAGAATTATGGCTGAGTTTGAAACCTATCTAAAAGCTGAGCGGCTTAACAATCAAGCGTACAATAGCCGGTCGGCTTCAAGCAACGCTACATGCAGCCAGCCTAAGCAATTTGCCTCAGTTCTTTTAGGCCGCCGCTGATTCTGTTTCTATCCAGTCTATTCTGGTTTTATTTCCTTTGACTTTTTTGCCTCAACATGAAGGTATCGATCTGTTGTTGACTCCTTGAAAGGATAAGAAGAAGGAAATGACCAAGTTTATGCAGGAACAGGGAGGTTTCAGTGCAGCTCCCTTTCCTCCCTCCTTATGATAAGCAGGTGGATTATCTCACCCTCGAGTTCAACAGCTTCGCCGATATATTCGCCAAAATCCATCGTGAAGGTTTTTGTTCTGTTTGTTTGGTGTTGGGTTTTCTGTGTATGTTCTTTTTTCAGCACTTCTTTTGTCGCATCCTCAGCTTTTTCTGGTTTGTATTCAAAAATGCCGCCTTTATCAATTCTCAATCTTTCTGTAATTGATAGAGATTCCTTGCCAACAATAGCTTCCTTCACCGCTTTCCATGATTTATGATGATCAAAGCAGTCAAGGAAATAGAGGCCCTTCAGGTGTATGAGAGCCATTCCAACCTGATAATCCACCAAAGGTACTTTTTGAAGAATCTCATCAACTGCTTTGTTGTACTCATCTCGAGTTCTGGTTAAGTCGTCCGGGCTGACACGGCCAGAGTGAAATAGGTGGAACGTATCATTAAGCCTATCAGTTCTTATTTTCCCTCGAAGATTTCCCAAGGAACCCCTAACATTCCTAGAATAAGTGTAGTCGGCATTCCAGCTACGTGATTGCAATATTTCACCTGTCTCATGCAAGGAACTCGCATAATATGAATCCTTACCCGGGGAATAACCTGAAGACTTTAGAAGCGATCCGCCTCTGATGCCCCTTGATGCATGCACACACTTAACTTCAACCTCTGCCTTATGTTTAGGCATTATGACCCTGCTCATTAAAAGAGTCCGGTTCTGTGTATGACCTGCTAACACTTCACCTATGCGGAGAAACACCGGCACTGCTTCATCGTTGAGCACCAAGGCTCTATTGATGTTGCCTGTATCTTGGATCTTAACCCTGGTGGCCTCTGCCAAGGTAACATAGTTTTGTTTTTCATCGGAAGTCCTGATAATCGGTAAGACACAAGTGATCGAGTTTTCATCATGACGCCAAGGTTCTCCGAAAGAAAATCCTAGAGATTCCTTTAAGATGGCGTCAATAAAAGTCTGAAGTTTTTCGGACATTGCTTCACTTCCTTCCTGTTTTGGATTTTGATGACGACGCTGTAGACCTTTTCCTTACTAATAAAGGGGCCCTCCTAATTCGCCTTTATGGGCTTTCATTTTTCAAGACCTATAGCAGCAGTCTATGATTCTCCGGGCTCAGATGAGAGCACAATATATTCTACAGTGGCTTTGTTTGAGAGTAGATCAAGACTGTTTCCTGTTTAATATCTGCCTGATTTTCTGAGATAACTCTTTCGCACTAAACGGCTTCTGCATAAAACCATCACAACCTCGCTCTAGGATCTCGCTGATCTGGCCGTTCGGGCTATATCCACTCCAGAGAAGTACCTTTGCTTTGGGATTAATCTCTTTTATTCCATCGAAGGCCTCTCCGCCCCCCATCTCGGGCATAATCATATCTAGGATGATCATATCAATCCTTTCCTTGCTTGCTTTGTATAGCCTTATGGCCTCCTTCCCATTTCTGGCCGCTAAAACCCCGTAGCCAAACGCCTTGAGCATCTTTTCGCCGACATCACGAACCATATCGTCATCGTCTACGACAAGAACAGTGCCTTTCCCCCTGAAAATCTCAGGTGCTTTTTCCTTCTCTTCCATAACCTTCCTTTCAGGTGCCAGCAGACAAATAACCCCCAAAGTGGTTGACTATTACTTCAGAAGTCCTTTTCTTGTCCCCGCTGAGATAGTAGGCCGAGCTCCTACCGCCCAGAGAGTCAAAAAAAGGTGATCTTCAGATTCATTTCAAGCATTGTCATTTTTCTGTGGCACGCTTCCCGAAAATGTTCATCCTCTACTTATGAAAAAAGGCGAGAGATCTAGGAGGTATCGCTTCAGAATAGCCTCATTTAGGGCCCATTCTGAGCCCATTCTTGATTTGCTTCGAGACCTTCAGCCCAGATCTCGGACACAACTAATTGAGTTTAATGCCCCTATTGGTTAGGAGAGAGAAGTGCTTAATGAGATGCCTTTTTTGAAGATATAAAGAGGGATGCTCAAGATTGGCCTATTTTGGGATCAAAATCGCTTTGCCTACTATCGGTTGTGATTTCCTAGGTCACTGTCTACATCCTCTCGGAAAAACAACTTGACCTCGGCTTGGTTTATAAGTGGTTTTTTGGGGTGCCAGTGTTTCCCAATAGCATAACCCCCAAATGTTTTTGCTCTTCTTATGAGAGCATGAGGATCATTTAGACCGTATTTCCTAAAGGTCTTCCGAAGATTAGCTCGGAAGTTCATGGCAGTTTTTCTCGCCTCTTCCGGATCATCTATTTCCCTTCCGCTATAGAGCTGTGCCACAGTCTTGTCCGAAATAGCGCCTCGGACTATTTTGCCACCACCAGGTTCTCTAGAAAGCATAACTTTAAGTACTTCATGCAAGTTGGGAGTCATAAGAAAACAGCGACCGTCAGCATCAACGAGGCGCGGTTCAATCCAGTCCAGCTGAAATGGCGGCACCGGCCCTGATGCTGGTGGATGCTGAGTGTCGGGTTCAATAGAAGTGGTTTTGGCCACCGTACCGTTTTGTTCCTTGCTTATTTCGCCCATTGCCTTATCGAGGCGCGGAGAACCGGAGAGATCAAGCTTTCGCTTCTTTTCGATAATTTCTAGTTCAAGTCTCAATTTGCCTCCGGGGAGCCAATCTCTAATGGTTTCTTCTTCACTTTTCCATTCAGATGGATTCAGCCCCATTTGCTTGAGTCTCCATTTAGTCTTTTCGATCTCTTCCTCATCATCGGAAGTAAAAACGACAATTACACAATCCTTGTGAGGGAACGGATCTTTTTTAGGTATCTTGCTAGAGATCGCCGCAGCAATAAACTTACCCTCTTCGATAAGTACATCTAATAGCTTAATGTATAAGTGGAGTTCTTCCTTCGGCCCAAAAATCAACCACTTCCCGCCAATTGGTTTAGCTTTCTCCTCAAATTCCTTCGAATCAGAAGGGATTATTTGAATCCAGTAGGAACCGAAAATAATCATTTTGTAATCCCCGATGAGGAGGATGTGTCAGGTCTTGACACAGACTTTGACTGACCTGTTTTTATTAATCCTGACGAGCCGTTAGCATTATTAGATGCCGATGATGCATTCTCGGCACTATAAATGTAGTCATTCCCCGCAACGCATATGTGTGCATCAATCCGTTTTGTCAGATCCGGTCAAAGCACAAGGTATTCTGATCACTCGAAGAACAGTTCGTTTGAGGAGCATCCTGCCTTGGGCAGGATTTGAGGATCGCTTTTTTGCCCATTTCCGCTCAAAGCAATTTTGGGTAAATTTCTTTACCGATTCTTGCTCAAGGTTCACCCGCCATTCTTTATGGCGGGTTTATCCGCCGCTTTCCAGCAGGCAATTTTCGGCAGAACTCATTGGCCTGCTGTTTCGATAAAGCAGCCACCACCACCGCCCTCAGCGCCTCTGCCACCGCCTCCGGTGCTTCCATTGCCTGATAATCCGCCACGTACCGGCCATACCCAGTTTACTGTGCTAAGTTTTTGTGCTTTGACAATTTTACCGTCTCCGATATTGATGCCCCAGAAAGAGCCCGTGCTGTCAGCGCAGGTGGTAGAGGTCAGGTAATAAAATCCGGGAGGACCTTGCTCCACATTATCAAAGGGGTGGCCCACCGGCAAAGCCGGGCCGGATTTTGAAAAGTCTGCCAGGCTGTGAAGCTCCTTTCGGTTGGGAAGCCGCCAGTCCGTGTAACCTGCGCTGCAGTTGGCATATGTTCCGTCATTGATACCGGTGATAATATCCTGGGCGTCTTGCCAATTCGCATAACCCAAAGGCCAGGCGCCCGGATAATGGGTCTCCATGCAGTTGGTATCTTTGAGCCACATCAGGCCGGTCAAGTTATCTGTGATCGTTCCGTCACCATTGTCGGTAAACCGAAAGGATGCGGGAATCATCATACCCATTTGGAACGCCCCGTCATCTGTCGGGGCATAAGTTGCTGTCTGGCCGGTCTTCCATTGATTTGCCGGAGAGCCGGTATCGGGTCTATCCTGCCGGCCGGCACGCACCGGCCAGGCGTACCATACATTGGTTTTGTCATAGTTCGCGTAATCAATTTTACCATCTGCCATATAGGCATACCATGCGACATTGCTGTCCCAGGTTAATGTGGTAGACGACCAGTAGTAATTCGGCTGCACATTGGTAAATCCCTGAGTATTCAGCCAAGCCGCTTGATCCGGCTCCTGGGGATTCACCAGGCTCTCCAGTTCGTTTATGTTTGGAAGCCGCCAGTCATCATGTCCGCCAAGGGTCAGGCTATCCGCATAGTTCAAGGCGTTCGCCCAGGTTCTGAGATTGGAAAGCGGAGACTTTGCCCAAACCAGACCGGTTAGGTGGTCTGTCACTGTTCCGTCACCATTATCGGTAAATCTCGGGCTGGGCCATGCAACCCCGGCCTGTATGCCGCCATCAAGCCCCGAGCATCCCGAAGCGCCACATGTACAGGGGTTGCCGTTTTCATCCCAGCAACTGGTTTGACCTGTCCGCGGCAGACTCACCGTGCCGGTAAATACTTCAAACGCACCTATGTCTTTGTCACTGCTTCCATCCCCGTCCCCGTCCTGAGGCCTTAAAAAGCCTCTTTGATCAGTAACAGGGGTTCCGGAATTTTCACCGGCATCTATGGCTGGGGAGTTTAGCAGCAGCGCGTGTGTCTGGGTGTCACCGCCGTTATTATACAGCGTACCAAGCAGGGGATCGGTGTTAATCATATCGGTTAATGGATTGCATCCGCAGGTGTTTTCACTGTCTATGTTATGCCCGCTGGAGTTAAAAATACCGGTGCCGGCATTTGCGCAGTTATTGCCTGGGCCCGGAATATTTGCAATGATGGTATTCAAAAAGGTCACCGTACCGCCGTTATAAATGCCTTTCCCGAGGTTGCCGGTGTTATTGCAGATGGTGACATTGATGAGGGTCATCGTAGATGCTGTGACGTTGGAAATGCCGCCACCGGCATTGGCCGTGTTACCGCTGATGGTGACGTTTGTGAGCATCATACCCGGGCCGGTATGGTAAATAGCGCCGCCGCTGTTGACCGGTCCGTTGCCGCTGATGGTACTGTTGGAAATGTTCAGGAGGGTGCCATCATTATAAATGCCACCGCCGGCACTGATAGCCGTGTTGCCGGAGATGGTCACATTGTCAATAGTGACGATGCTGTCGTCTTCAATTGAAATACCGCCGCCACTCGTTGTTGCGTTATTGCCGGAGACGGTACTGTTTTGAACAGTTAACGTGCTGTCGCCCCAGGAGCTGATACCGCCGCCATTTGCTGTGGCCTCATTGCCGGAAATAATGCAGGAATCGATGGTCAGAGTTTGATTGGCGGCCAAAGATATGGCGCCACCCTGAGAACGGAGACCTCCGGTCAGGGTAAGGCCGGATATATGAAATGTCTGACTTTGAGGGCCCATGGGACCGCTAAAAAAGAACAACTGATAGGCCGAGGCACCGTGTATTGTCACGTTTTCAGCACCCGGGCCGTTGATGGTCAGCGAATAAAAGATTTGTTGTAAAGAACTGGCAAGGGTAATGGTTCCGGTAACACTGAAGTTAATTGTGTCTGCCTCTGCAGTTGCATTTGCATCTAATATGGCCTGCCGCAAAGAACCGGCTCCGGAGTCGTTGGTATTGGTTACGGTGTATGTCGCTGCATAGGCAGAAACAGCCACACACAACATCAGGGCAGTAAAAAATAAGATCTTGATTATGTTACTAAATCTTTTCATTTTTAACCCCCTTTCGAATTATATTATTAACCTGTTTTTCAACGTGCAAGACAGGGACGTCGATAAATAAGTAAATAACTCACCGATTTCCGCTCAAGGCTGTTTTGGGTACATCCTGCTTGTTGCAGGATTTGAGGAGCGCTGCGCTCAAGGCGAAAGGCCACCGGCGAATAAACCGATAGACCCTAATAGCAAAAAGCTCCACCATCCCAATGGAAGGTGGAGCTTTTCCAAAACCAGATTCAAGCAGATGTGGGCCATTGCGATCTCTTTCAGTGGCTAAAAAAGATTCTTACCCCCTTGGGGTTAAAGCCCATCACTCTCCTTGGCCAGAGGCTATGGAGAGTTGCACGCTCAGTTTTTCAGTCAGAGATCAGGTTGGATTGTGTTTCAAATCAGCGCCACTTATACTGTTGGTGCAATGGGAATCAAAGTGTAGCAAAACCCATCAAAAAAGTCCAATGCATAAAATCGTTTAAATTGTGGGTAATGTATTGAAAAAATTCAAGAAAGCCAATACTGAATTTGCTACGGAAAAAATACGGAGGGAAATTGCGTAATCGGAGATTACGGACCGCTGCGCCCCGGTGGAATAGGACCGCTCTGGTAATTGCAGTTTTGGAGTAATTGGGTAACGGGAATCGCAGGTAATATCCGGTTTAAACAGAGAATTTGATTCCACAAGGTAGGCCCCGGTGGAATAACGCTAAATCCGTGACAGTGGGCATGGTATGCTTGAGTAACCTGAAACTGAAGAGTTGGGTGTTTTAAACAGGTATTTTGATTCCACGGGGTAAACTTGAGGAGCGTCTCGCAAGGCGAGAGGCAGTGGGCGAAAGGGGCTCTCTCCGGGGCCACTTTCCGATAAGGCCACGAGGGCCTCCTGTCTTTGCCAGCGAGTAAGAAG
>CP070657.1:1084175-1106178 GCA_020355085.1 Deltaproteobacteria bacterium | reverse complement strand
TTCGACAAGGAAAATGATCCTGCGCCATTGGGCATATTTGGCGCATCTGCCGCCATAACCATATCCGATATCCCCTTTGGAGGTCCGGTTGGAAGCGTACAAGTAGGAAGGGTTGACGGCAAACTAATTGCATTTCCAAGCGTCGAGGAGCAAGAACAGGGCGATTTGAGTCTGATTGTGGCCGGGACAAAGACCGACGTAGTCATGGTGGAGGGCGAGGCGAAGTTCGCCACCGAAGATGACATGCTCGAGGCCATCTATTTCGGTCACCAGGCGTTACAGCCTACCATCGAGATGCAACTAGAACTGAGAAATGCCGTGGGCAAACAAGAGCGCCCTTTCGTCCCCCCGTCGAAAGATGAACAGTTTCTTGCAAAAGTGAGGAAGCTCGGAGAACCGCTGATAAAGGAAGCCCTTTCTTTTAGCGATAAAATGGCTCGACAATCCAAGGTATCTGAGGCCGTTGATTCTATTATGGATTCCTTGAAAGAAGAAGGTGAAGATCGGGGCGCAGAGATAGAGGATGCCGTATATGGGTTGGAGAAGGAATTGGTCAGGGATCTTGTATTGCGAGAAGGAAAGAGAATAGACGGGAGATCATTCACTGAAGTCAGACCTATTGATTGTTTGGTGGGCATTCTGCCGCGGGTTCACGGGTCTGCCTTGTTTACCAGAGGCGAGACCCAGGCAATGGTTTTGACTACTCTCGGTACCGAAAGCGACGAACAAAAAATTGAATCGATTTACGGAGATACCTATAGAAGGTTCACCTTTCACTACAACTTTCCTCCCTTTAGTGTAGGTGAAGCAAAGAGGCTTGGGCCACCTGGCAGGAGAGAAATCGGGCATGGTGCACTTGCCAGAAGAGCCCTTCTTCCCGTTTTATTGGAGAAGGAGGATTTTCCCTACGCCGTCAGAGTGGTATCCGAAATTGTAGAATCAAATGGTTCGTCGTCTATGGCGAGTGTATGTGGAGGGTCTCTTTCGCTGATGGATGCCGGTGTTCCTGTTAAGGATCCTGTTGCCGGTGTAGCAATGGGCCTTATCTCAGAGCGGGATGATGTTGCCATACTTACCGATATTATTGGAGATGAGGATCATTTCGGCGATATGGACTTCAAGGTCACGGGAACAGAGTACGGCATAACGGCACTCCAGATGGACATCAAGATTGATGGGCTCAAAAAGGAGATTATGGCGAAGGCTTTAGAGCAGGCAAGAGATGCACGATTACATATTCTCAACGAAATGAAGAAAGCCTTGTCTCAATCGAGGCCTGAGATATCGAAGTATGCACCGAGGATTGTTACTATCACGGTTAAGCCGGAGAAGATCAAGGATATCATTGGCCCTGGAGGAAAGATGATCAAGCACATCACCCTCACAACTGGTACCCAAATCAATATCGATGATGATGGCACGGTAATGATAGCATCGATTGACAGCGAGGGAACCAACAAGGCCATAGAAATGATAAAAGACATCGTGAGGGAGGCAGAAGTCGGGAAATTCTACCTGGGCAAAGTAACCAAGATTATGGATTTCGGTGCTTTTGTTGAGATTTTGCCCGGCTCTGAAGGTTTAATCCATATTTCTCAGTTGAGTCACGAGCGGGTGCGGAAGGTGAGCGATATCTTGAAGGAAGGCGATGAGGTGCTCGTTAAGGTTACCGAAATTGACAGCAACGGAAAGATCAGGCTTTCCAGGAAGGCTGCCTTGGGGCGGGACGTAGATGACTCATAAGAAGACCGTTCTTGCTAATGGGATCAAGATAATCACAGAACATATACCTCATGCCAAATCAATCTCACTTGGCATCTGGGTGAACGCGGGATCAAGGGATGAATTCGAGCAAGAAAGGGGGATATTCCATCTTATTGAACACATGATTTTTAAGGGCACCAAGACCAGATCCGCCACGCAGATTGCAAAGGATCTCGACACAATTGGCGGATTTTCAAATGCTTTCACCACCAAAGAGCAGACATGTTTTCATGCTAGGGTGCTGGATCATCACCTCAAATTCCTGACGGAGCTCTTTTCGGATATATTCATCAATTCGCTCTTTTCCGAAGACGACCTACAGTTGGAGAAGGCGGTTGTTCTCCAAGAAATCAGCATGATGGAGGATAGCCATGATGAATATGTCCAGATCCTCTCTGATGAATCATTTTGGGCAGGCGAGCCTCTGGGGAGGCCAATTCTGGGAACAAAGGAAACGGTGAAGGGCATTACCCAAGGTCAGATCCATGATTATCTTTCACGGTTCTATTCTTCGCAAGGCGTTGTTATTGCAGCAGCCGGAAAGGTAAATCACGATCTTCTGGTTAAGTATTTCGAGCCCTTCTTTGGGCCCCTTCCTGCGAAACGTGATGGTATTCCACCGAGACATATCCCCTCGGTGAATCCGATAGTATCTTTCTTCCCGAAGCAATTAGAACAGGTTCATCTGTGCTTTGTTGCACCGGCTTCATCGCTGTCAGGAAAGGAACGTTTTGCCGAGGCTGTTTTCAACACGATTCTCGGTGGAAACATGAGCAGCAGGCTTTTTCAGGAGATCAGAGAGAAGCGCGGTCTGGCTTATTCTGTGTATTCGTACCTCAGTGCTTTTACTGATACGGGACTCATAAGGATCTATGTGGGTACGGATAAAGATGAAGTTAGCCAGGTATTGGAGTTGATCGGTTCCCTTATCAGAGACATACAGAAAGGAGATCTCTCAGAACGCGATATAGGCGGGGCAAAGGATTACCTCGCTGGGGGGCTCCTTTTGGCCACGGAGAGCACGAATAACCTGATGATGCGACTGGCAAAAAACGAATATGTTTTTGGCCGGTACGTGTCTCACGACGAGTTGATACAAGAGATTGATAGGGTAACCCCGGATGAAGTTATAGACGCGTCGAGAAGGATGTTCTCGGCGGGGAAGGTTTCATTGACGGTGCTGGGCCCTGTGGAAAGGGATTCCCTCGCCGTAGACCCACTGCTTTTTTCCTAAAAGGAAAAGCCTTTATGTCTGCATCCTCGCTTCCCTTGCTGTTTTTCTCTTTTCCCAAACCGTCTCAGTGGCTCTCTCCAAGTAATTCGGTAATTGGGTGGCTATCGCAAATTGAGGAATTCAGGTCGAGGCAGAAAAGCATTTGAGCCAGAATACATCGTCATACAAAAGTAAGCCCAAAGGTGAGATGGACAGGGTTACCGTAAGGGTTAGGAGATTGGATAATAACCCAGATTTGCCTTTGCCAACTTATCAATCAGAAGGATCCTCCGGTCTGGATCTTCGGGCGGCAGTTGACGATGAAATTACCTTGCAGCCAGGAGAAATAAAGCTTATCCCTACCGGACTATCCATTTCTCTCCCACACGGTTATGAGGCCCAGGTTAGGCCAAGGAGCGGCCTAGCCCTGCAATACGGGCTTGGGCTGGTTAATTCCCCGGGAACGATTGATTCCGATTACCGCGGTGAAATCGGCGTTATTGCTATCAACTGGGGTAAAAAAAAGGTTACCGTGAAAAGGGGCGATAGGATAGGGCAGATCGTGATCACCAAGGTGTCCCGGGCTACCATTGAAGAAGTTGTAGAGCTGGATTGCACGAAAAGTGGAGATGGGGGATTCGGTCACAGCGGCGTATAGCAAAAAGGCTCACACCTATAGCCCTTGTGATATGTCAGCATCGGTGTCCCGGGTTTGTGGCTTGTAGCCTTCGCCGATAGGGGTACCGTCGAGTCTGCGGATGGTTTTGTGTTGAAGCGCTTTTTCGTGTTTTCCCAATGCCTCCTCCCACTGTGCCCTTGTGGCTTTGTCCAATGAACCCCAGCCGAGCCTTCCCGTGCACTTGGGAAAGGTGGAACAGCTGAGCCAGGGTCCCCGGCTGCCCCGACGAAGGTTTAGGGGGGCCCCGCATTTGGGGCATGTGAGATCGGTAAGCAAGGGGGGGATCTTGGGCGGAGTGACATGCCCTTTCTTATCAAGGTTCACAATGCCCTTACAGTCGGGGTATGTGCTGCAACTTAAGAAAGGCCCGTAACGACCCTTGCGCAACAGCATAGGCGCACCGCATTCGGGACAGGCCACGTCAGTCAGTTCCGGCGAAAGGGGATTTCCCGCTCGGTCGATTGGAGAAGCATATGTACAGTGTGGATAACGAGAACAGCTCAGAAATCGACCATTTCTCCCAAACCGATATACCGTTTGGCTGCCGCATTCTGGACAAGTGTGAGAGGCAGGTTGAATCTCGGCTTTGGCGTGACCCATGTCTTCGTATGCGGCATCAAGCCTATTTTTGAAAGGTCCGTAGAATGTTTCCAGCATCTGTATCCAATCGGCGTGCTTCTCTTCTATGTCATCGAGCTGTTGCTCCATGTCGCGCGTGTAACCAACCTCCATGATTTCGGGAAATGCCTCGATGAGTTTATCGGTAACAATCGAGCCCAGATCAGTGGCATAGAAAAGGTTCTGACGTTTTTCCACGTATTTGCGATTTTGGATCACTTGTATGATCTGTGCGTAAGTGCTCGGCCTGCCTATTCCCTCTGCTTCGAGCTTTCTAACCAAGGATGCTTCTGTATATCGGGGTGGGGGCGAGGTAAAGTTCTGGGTGGGGTCCAGGTCAAATGCTGCAAGCTGCTGTTTCTCGACCAGCTTCGGCAGCATCACTTCATCGGACGAAGTGGGAAGGCCCGCCACTTTGTGATATCCTTCGAAGACAAGGATCCTCCCGGTCGCCCGGAAAAGATACTCTTTTCCGTTAGCAAGGCCTGAGATTAAGACGGTTGTGTTGTCCCACTGGGCATCGGTCATCTGGGATGCCACGAATCGCTCCCAGATGATTTTATATAACCTGTATTGACGATCACTCAGTGATGATCGTATCTGCTCGGGAAAGAGAGTCACATCAGTCGGACGGATGGCCTCGTGCGCTTCTTGAGCTTTTTTGTTCGAAGAGGCGAAGGCATTTGCTCTTGGAGGAAGGTACTCGCTGCCAAAACTCGAAGCGATGTAAGCTCTTGCCGCGGCGATGGCTTCAGGCGCGAGATGAGTTGAATCCGTTCTCATATAGGTTATGAGGCCCACTGAGCCCATTGTGCCAATTTGAACTCCTTCGTAGAGCTCCTGTGCGGTGCGCATGGTTACGTGAGCCGAGAAGCCGAGTTGATTTGCAGCTGTCTGCTGGAGGGTGCTCGTGATAAACGGTGCAAAGGGGCGGCTTTTCACTCTTTTCGTTTGAGTAGACTTTACATGCCACGTGGGACCTCCGGCCACCGAGCCCTTTAGACGTATGATACGTTGAGCAGGACCTTTGGCTCTGGGGTTTTCAGTCTCGATCTTCTCCACAAGACTGAAGCCTGTTGCCTTGATTGCTTCGAGTGTTGAATCGCTGTCCTTTGGTTCGAATTTCTTTGTGTCAATTTCTATCAAATCAGCAGCAAAGCTGTTGTGTTGAGCCAGCCAAGCAGTTTTTTCCCGCACCGCGCGACCTTTTATCTTTCTGTCTTTTGGCCCTGAATGAGCCTCGTTTAACCATCTATGCCATTGGTCGCCAATTGCGGTAGCGCTTTCAATGTCCGGAGTAAAATAGGCGGTTAGCTTCCAGTATTCCTTCGGAATAAAGGCTTCGATCTCTCGTTCCCGCTCTACCACTAATCGAACGGCCACTGATTGTACTCGGCCTGCGCTGAGCCCTCCTGAAACCTTTTTCCACAAGAGAGGCGAGACCTGATATCCAACGATTCGGTCAAGGATCCGTCGAGCCTGTTGTGCATTGACCTTGTCCATATCAATGGGACGGGGATTGCGGAAGGCCTTTTCGATCTCACTTATGGTTATGGCGTTAAACACTACCCGTTTGACATGCTCCGGTTTGACCGTGAGCGCTTCAGCCAGATGCCACGCAATGGCCTCTCCTTCCCGATCAAGGTCCGTTGCTAGCCAGATCCCAGAAGCCGCTTTCGAAGCGCTTTTCAATTCCGTGACGGTCTTTGCCTTCCCCTTGATCACCTCGTAGCTCGGGGTAAAATTATGAGAGAGATCGACCCCGGGAACTGGGTCTTTTACGCCTTTTGGGTTCTTCTCGGGCAGATCACGAACGTGTCCAACTGAGGCAGCAACCACATAATCTGAGCCTAGGTATTTGTTTATCGTGCGAGCCTTGGCTGGAGATTCCACGACAACTAGCTGTTTACCCGCTGTATCAGGAATCTTTGGAAATGCCCTACTGGGGCCTCGTGCCCTTTTTTTCTCCATCTTTTTCAAATTGTCCTCTTTATCGAGTCTTGAACTTGAAGGGATCATTTTTGCTCATTCTAGGAAGCATAAACCGTACCAATGGCTAGCACCTCATAGATAACAGCAATATCGTCGTATCTCGTATATAGCGCCTTGCGGAACTCTGAGCCAAAAAAAACGAAACACAACTACCGCAGAACAAACATCTTTCCTGGCAACTGCTTGGCTATCCCTTTCAGCTCTAATGCGGTCAAAAGACTAGCAACTAGTGCTGCGTCCAAATTGATTTGCCTGGCTATATGATCGATGTGAAGGGGATAGTGGCTCAGGATCTCATAAACTCTTTTTTCATCCGCTTCGAGAAGGGGTAAGCTCCTTTGGTTGCCTGTGCCCATCTGGCTGGGATAGAAGGAATCCAGGCCAAGCTCTTGTGCAATGTCGTCTGCGTTTTCCACAAGTTTAGCCCCTTGTTTAATAAGGTGATGTGTGCCTGTGCTTTTAAAGGAGTCTATGCTGCCCGGCACGGCCAGGACTTCTCTGCCTTGCTCTAAAGCAAGAGAGGCTGTGATGAGCGAGCCGCTCCTTTTTGAGGCCTCCACGACCACTACGCCTTTGGACAAGCCGCTGATTATCCTGTTTCTTATTGGAAAATTCTTCGCCTCAGGGGGACTCCCTAAGGCAAATTCGGTAATAACCGCACCTTTCTCTACGATATAATTAAAAAGTTTTCGATTCGACTCTGGGTATATAACATCGACTCCAGAGCCCAGTACCGCCACGGTAAATCCTCCTGCCCTCAAGCACCCCCAGTGGGCGGCTGAATCTATCCCTGTGGCCATGCCGCTGACAACAGCTATATCTCTCATTGCCAGGCCTTGACAAATTTTCTCGGTCACTTTCAGGCCATAGTGACTGGGATTTCTTGATCCAACAACGGAAACAATCACCTGGTTTTGTGGGATTTCATTTCCCTTTAGATAGAGAAGGGGAGGTGGGTCATGGATTTCTCTCAGATCGGGTGGATAGGACGGATCTTCCATAGTGATGAGCCTAATACCGCCCTTTTGGAGAGTTGACAATTCCTCCTCCGGTTCCCCTTCCCAGGCCCTATTCTTGATCCTTTTCGCTGTCTCAACTCTGAGCCCATCGACCTCAAGGAGATCATCTAGTTTGGCTTCAAACACGGTATCCGGATCTCCGAACCTGTCAAGAAGGCGCTTATAAGTAGTATTTCCCAGATTGGGTATCATCTTTAGAGCAAGCCAGCTCAATTTGCTATCTGACCATTTTGTCATGAGACGTGCTCACACATCCAATTTCTGTGGTGGAATATAATCAAAACCGATCGTAGTCAAGCCTTTTGTTGCTGGAAAACCAGAAGACCTATATTTCTAAGTCGGGTATGATGGGATACTGAGATGCCCCTTTGTCCAATCGTTGAAAAGAAAACGGAACTTGCCGGCTGACAAATGAAAACAGTGATGAGATGTTATCCACGTAATGAGGAATCAGTGGTAACTGCGATTCTGTTTCCAGAACGGTGAGACATCTTCATGGTTACGGGGTTATCCGTTGTTTGTCAATAAAAGGCCAGTGTAGTATCCAAAATCATTCAGAGCACACCCCATCCTCCGGACACAGGAAGGGCAATACCGGTAATAAACGAGGCATCCTCCGAGGCCAGAAATGCTACGACCCTCGCTATCTCCTCAGGTTCACCTATCCTCCCGAGCGCTGTATCGGCGATGATTTGCTGTTTGTATTTTTCGGCCATAAATCTTTCTATGGTCGGAGTCCGTATGAGCCCCGGCAAAACGGCGTTAACGGTAACACCATCCTCGCCGCATTCCTTAGCTACTGATTTAGTCAATCCAATGACCCCTGCCTTGGCCGAAGAATAGGCAACTTCCCCTTTGCCCCCGATGAGTCCGTATATGGAGCTTATGTTAATGATCCGACCCCATCCTGCTGCTTGCATATAGGGCAGAAAGAGCTGGATGAGCATTAAGGGCACAGTGACGTGGATGGAAAAAACCTCATCGAGTCCCTTTCTGTCGATCTTGGCAGTCGTGCCTGGCCGGTCAAAGCCGGCGTTATTCACGAGGATATCAATCGGGATTTTCTTCCAATCTCTCTCTCCAATGGCCTTAAGTTCTTCCAGGTCGGTGAGGTCGAACGCGAATTGCGTTACCATACCCTCGACATTGGATACCTCCGAGGCGACCTTAGTCAGGCTTTCCTGGTTCTTGTCTATCAGTACGAGATTCGCGCCTCGAGAAGCGAAGGCAAGGGCGCAGGCCTTGCCGATACCTTGGCCGGCGCCTGTTATGAAGGCTGTGTGACCGGAAAGGGACATGACAGAAGTCTAGGCAAGATTTCGCTTTCTGACGATCGCCGAAAGACTCGATTCTTAGCCATTCTCACTACTGGATCGAGCAGGATGGTAGACTCGCTAGTTGCCTGGGCAGTTCATCCCATGGGCAGGATCTGATTTTGGTCGCATTCCCAAAGTCCTTGGAGGCCCAAAAAACAATTCCAATTGCCGTATCCTCTTTGGTTTGCAGGATGAGGATTCTGCCGAGGATAACCGGCGGCAAGGCAACCGTTTCTTTCTTTTGCGGATCGGCGATCGATTCTCTTTCCCGGATGGCTTCAAAGAGATTGCCCGTCATGAGACTACTGCTACGACCGGCGTCAATATAGACGACCGAACCCTGCGCGTGTACCTTTAAATCGTCTTTTCCGGCCACAATATCGGCGTATACGGTACCCTGGCAAGGAATGGGGAGGATACAGGGGGAAACCGGCTCGTAGGGAATGAGGAGGTCACCTGTACGAATGGTCCTGAATGATTCGGTTATGCGGCCAATATGGTAACCTTGGGCTGCTTTCTCGATTTTCACTACTCCCTTGAAGGAGTGGATGTATCCACGATGTTTACCGGTATCGGGATGGGTTATTGCATTTGAAGTGTTGTATATGGTGAATGTATCTCCTGGCATAACTCCCTCTTTGGCCATCCTTACATATACAGTATTGTCCTCGCTAACAAGTATTTTCTCGGCCTCCAGGTCAAAGATCGTTCCCCATGGCTCTTCCTTCTCCTGTTGAAAAAAGCCGAGGGCTTTTATGTTCGTAATGCTTGAAATATCGATTCCCTGAATCTCTCCAGAAGGTTTTTGCACCTCTTTGGTTGCAGGCATTCTCTTCTGAGCCCTGGCTTTGAGGGTTTCGTAATCATATAGGGTGATAATTTCACCAGGCCTAATCCAGTGAGGGTTGGTTATGAATTCATTCATTTCCCACAACTCTGGCCAAATCCAGGGATCATTATAGTATCGTTCGCAAATAGACCAGAGGTTGTCACCCTTTGAGATTACATGTTTGGCCTGTGGGCCTGCCACTCCGGATGGAGATAAGCCCATCAAGAGAACCAGAAACAGACTGAGACCAAAATAGATACCCTTGGATTTCAACGGCTTCCTCCTTAATATAGGTTGATTTTTTCAAGAAGGTTAATATGCTCTTTCTAAGATTTTTCTTCTCAGCTTGTCAAGATGTTTTCCAGGGCGTCAAACTCCCGGTATTGTCGATTGCTCGACAGGGCGGCCCATCCTGCCAACCCGTCCTTGGGCAAGAGACATATGTGCTTGCTTGTGCGATGGAGACAGAAAGTCAAAACGAGCCTGATATGCCTTTCTTACGTTCGGAGCCGAATTGGTTGTTTAATCTTTTAAAGCAATTTTCATGCCTTTTGAATGTTAAGGAGGTTTCCCATATCTCTAGAGAGGTAAAAACACCTGATATGCTTACAGATTTGGACGCAGAACATTTTGTATTGTCGATCACAGGAGCAGACCTCAACTTGTTGCAGCATAGGGTGTGATTTGCTAAACTAGCAAAAATCATTAGCAAAATTCGGTGCACTATTTGTGAAGAAGCCAAGAAGAATCTTATAGCATTTCTAGATTTAGGAGAAGGATAAGTTACCATGTCTATTGCTATCGAACCAAGAGACGCCCTCATCGTTGTAGATATTCAAAATGACTTTATGCCTGGCGGTGCCTTAGCCGTTAAAGATGGTGACAAAATTGTTTCAGGAATAAACGTGGTAATGAAGAAGTTCCACAAGAACGGAGCAAGAAACATTCTCACGCAAGATTGGCATCCAAAAGACCATTTATCTTTTGCCAGTCGACACGAAGAAAAAAAGCCATTTGATCCAATAGATAGGGTTCTTGGGATTGGCCCTGTGCTCTGGCCCGATCATTGTATCCAAGGAAGCAAAGGATCTGAATTCTATGATCAGCTGGATGTTACTATGGCACACCTCATTATTCGAAAAGGAATAGATCGAGAAATCGATAGTTATTCGACTTTTACAGAGAATGACAGGCAAACAGATACCGGACTTGCAGGTTACTTGAAGAACGCTAATCTAAAGAGGATTTTCATTGGTGGGCTTGCGTTGGATTATTGTGTGTATTGGTCAGCAATGGATGGCTTAAGAAAGGGATTTGAAACACTTGTCATAGTTGAACTGTGCAAGGGAATTGCAGAAGAGACAATTGATAAGGCAATGAATGATATGACCGAGAACGGGGTAAAATTCGCGGGGCTGAAAGATTTCAAATGAAGTCTTCGTTGCTCTCTGGCGTTCCGGTTCTTTTCCTTATTCGTTAGCAGGGCTACCAGAACTTGGTCGCTCAGCCGATCTCGTAATGACTATTAAGGGCAGATCCTTTCATTTCATAACTGAAAGCGGCAGGGTGCCCGGCTGGCAAGAGAGTGCAGCGTTGCCTATTTGCTTGAAATCAAAGGAAGGTCATACAGGGCTCGGCCTTCAAGCAATGATCCTACCTGTGCGGTTCTTTGCTTATGCCTCGCCTGATGTTTTTTTGTCTATTGATGAGCGTGCTCGGGTCCTGAGGAAGATTTCAGATCCTCGGGCTTGAGCCGTCTTTCCCATCTGACCAATAGTGTCGGGCACAAGGGTGTACCCCAAAAATTGTGGACAATTAGAGGGGAATAGAAAAATATGTTGAGAGAAATCTCGTTTTATGTATTATTGGCCGAACACGTGATGCTATTTCTAAGAGGGAGGGTTTATGCGAAATGAAAAGGGAATCTTATTTTGGCCCCCATCTTATGCTGGATTTATCGGAGTGCGATCAGGAAAGGATTAATGATCTCGGTTTTGTCTTTGATTTCCTTAACACCATTCCGGAAGAGATTGGGATGCAAAAGATTACGCAACCATACGTATTTCACTACAAAGGTATAAAGCCCGAGGATAAGGGCATAACTGGATTTGTGGTCATAGCCGAAAGCCATCTTTCAGTCCATACCTTCGTTGAAAAGGGATACGTCTTCGTGGATCTTTTCTCCTGTAAACCCTTTGATACGGATATGGCCCGGGATCTGATCGTTGAAGCATTTGCCTCAAAAAGGCCGGAGGTTTACATGATTGAAAGAGGAGCGGGGTTTCCGAGAGGAATCCAGTTAGCTCAGGTTACCGCATGACTAACACACCGTTTGGGGGAAAAGACTGCAACTGGACCGATTATCAATCGGCTAAAATAGTAGTATTACCGATTCCCTATGACTACACGGCCACATGGCAAAAGGGCGCCGATCAAGGGGCAGAGGCAATCATTGAGGCCTCCGCCTATGTTGAACTATACGATATTGAGACAGATAGCGAGGTTCATCTTCATGGGATACACACTTTTGAGCCGCCGCACCTTCCCCGATCTCCGGAAAAGCTGATCCACATAGTCCGAGAGCATTTTTCCACCTTTGCCGATGACGGCAAGTTTCCAGTCATGCTTGGGGGTAATCATTCAGTAACCCCAGGCGCTGTGCAGGGGCTCAAAGACCATTTTGTAGATCTCACCGTGCTGCAGCTTGATGCACACGCAGACCTCAGGGAATCATATCATGGCTCTATGTTCAATCATGCCTGCGTCATGGCCAGAATAGAGGAAATCTGCCAGACGGTACAAGTGGGAATCAGATCGATGAGTAGAGAGGAGTTTAACAGGCTCGATACGGCAAGAGTATTTCTTGCCAGGGATATCTTTCTGCGGAGTGATTGGGTTGAAAAGGTCGTTAAACTGCTTTCGGCCAATGTGTATGTAACCATAGATTTGGATGTATTTGATCCTTCTACCATACCCTCCACAGGAACGCCCGAGCCAGGCGGGCTTGGTTGGTATCAGGTTGTTGGGCTGTTGAAGGAGGTGGCTGAGAATCGCAATGTTGTTGGCTTTGATGTGGTTGAGCTGTTGCCAAGCAAACATAACAAAGCACCTGATTTCATTGCCGCAAAACTGGTTTTTAAGTTTTTGAGTTATATCTTCAAGAATCGCTAAAGACCCGTCTATCGAGATGGGAAAAAGATCACTGCTCAAAGAGACAATTCAGCATATCGAAATCCGATCGTTCGATGCGAGACCCATTATCGAGGCGTATGGTCATATTGCCTTTCAGGCAAGGAATCTGCACAACGCCTCCCATATCTTTTGCGAGATGCTGCATGACGACTCCTGTACGATTATGCTCACCTTGGCTGGTTCCCTCTTTAGTGCCGGATTGAAAGGCGTGGTGCCGGTGGAGGTAATGGCTAGCACTTTATACTCTCGTGGCGCGCCTGGCAGGATTCGAACCTGCGGCCTGCGGATTAGAAGTCCGCTGCTCTATCCGGCTGAGCTACAGGCGCGTAAACCTTACGTTTCTTTTGGCTCGGCCTTCTTCGTGAACTCAACAGTTCCGCCCCACGGGAGGAGATTAGGATTTCCTTGGATTTCGATGCTCACATCATATCGCTTCTCAAGCTCGGCGAGTTCGGCTCTCTTCTTGTTCAGGAGATAGTCTGCTACTGTGCTTGGCAAAATCCCCGTCACCTTCTCAATATTTCCTTTTGACGCGCCGAGCCAAATCTGCCGCAAGAAAGAGACCGATGTGGCGCCTACAGACCGAATCATCCCTCTTCCCTGGCAATATTCACAGATCTGGTAACTCTTTGATTCTATTGACGGTCTCAACCTCTGTCGTGAAAGCTCTAACAACCCGAACTTCGATATTTGAGAGACGTTTATCTTTGCCTTGTCCCTTTTGATTTCATCTCTCAATAGTTTCAATACCTCTCGTTCATGCTTATGGTCCTTCATGTCAATAAAATCTATTACCACCAAGCCACCGATATCCCTAAGTCTTAATTGCTTGGCTATCTCTCTAGAAGCCTCCAGATTTGTCTTGAAGGCCGTGCTCTCTAAATCCCTCCCTCTCTTGGACTTACCGCTGTTCACGTCAACAGCGATCAATGCCTCGGTAGAGTCAATAACAATTGAACCCCCTGTCGGTAAGGGAACCCTGTTACTATAGATCTGTTCGATCTGTTTTTCAATCCCGTATTCGGAGAATATGGGTTTCTTCTCCCGATAGAGCCTCACCCTTCTCTGATGTCTGGGTGAGATAATCTTCATGAAGTCCCTGATTTCGGCCCATGTCTCTCGATCATCAACGAGGACCTCATCCACCTCTGCCGTAAAATAGTCCCTGAGGGTCCTGAGTCCGAGATCTTGTTCCTTAAAGATAAGCTGCGGGGCACGTTCTGTCTCGGCCTTTTTCTTAATCTCCTGCCACATGCGCAAGAGATTACTCAATTCCCGGCCTAGTACCCGTTTCTTTTGTCCTTCGGCCGCAGTTCTTAGGATATACCCTACGCCCTCAGGCACCTTGAGATGGCTCATGTCGGATTTAAGCCTGTGCCTCTCCTCCTCATCCTCAATCTGATGCGAGACCCCTGTCGTGGTTCTACCAGGGGTAAGGACCAGATAGCGACCTGCCAAAGAAATATAGGTGGTCAGATAGGCCCCTTTTTTCCCCAACATCTCCTTGGTCACCTGGACGAGGATCTCTTTTCCGGGCCTTATTGCCTTGTCTATCGGTATAGGCGCTTTTGTTTCAGCAATGACGCCCTGAGATTCATAATATTCCGGATGTATTTCCCCTAATGTCAAGAAACCGTTCTTTTCGGCACCGTAGTTCACAAAGGCGGCCTGCAGCGAAGGCTCAATCCTGGTAACGACGCTTTTGTAAATGTTTCCTTTAGTTTCTTCTTTTGCTGAGGTTTCGATATAAAACTCATCCAGATCGCCGTCTTTCAGTATGGCAACCCGGTATTCCTCAGGCTCTACCGCGTTGATAAGCATTTTTGTTGACATTTATGGTCTACCATGAGTGTTGAAATGTTGATAGGCTTGATACATAAAGGTTCTGAGTGCTGCCTCCCTGCCAGGCTGAAAGGAGCCGTCATATGATACATCAATGTAAGGGACGTTGAGTTTGGCCATCAAGGGTTTGGCAATGGAGGAAGTAAGGTTGCTGGGCATGCAGGTAAACGGAAAGACGTTGACAATGCCATTATATCCTTTATGGGCATGTTCCAAGGCTGATGCGATGCTGAGGCAGGCCTCGGTGCCTACTTCAAAGGAAAAGCTGTTTCCGACCTTAAGAGCCCGTTCCAGGTGCCCGATGCTGTGATCATCAATAATGTCGACACAGGCGCCGGCTGCCCGGTATGCTTTGCGTTGCACCATGTACTGGTAGAAGAGTTTCAGATTGTATTTGAGATATTTCACCAGGGCTTCCCTTAAGCCTCGGAACAGGAATTTTCTTAGGTTCAATCGAAGCGCAATCCTGGCTGTGCGCACCTGTTCATAGGTTGTATAATTTATCCATTCGCCGATGGAGGCGTTCACTGTCTCGGCACCGTATTTCTCGAGTGTTCGAATGGTATCCTGATTGGATTTCAGGTGTGAGCGTACGTAGATCTCCCCGACCACTGCGATAAGGGGTTTCCGGTGAATCTGGGGATCAATAATCCGCTTTCCTTTCTCAACGATTTTCAATAAATCATTTAGTATTGCGGAGAAGTTTTTTGTGGCTGAGTGATGCCGGAAAGATGCGGTCATTCGCTCTGTTGCTTCATCTATGAAAGAATCGGCCATCCCTGCGTCTTTTTCATAGGGCCTGGTGCGCCACAGTAGTCTGTCGAGTATGTCACCAATAACAACGGATAAATAACCGGCCTTGTAAAAATCCTGAAGCTTATCCTGAGGTATCAATCCATCAAGGGCATAGGCGTCATCGGTGCTCAATGTGACGATCTTGAGCCTATTCAACTCAGGCAGGGAATCGAGGACGATGCGGTGATATTTGTTATACATGCCGAAACGGCAAGGGCCGCTGGCCTCAGGCATGAAATACATATAGTTTTCTGGATTAAATTGGTCTCGGAGTCGATCTTTTTCTTTCTGCATATGTAGGAGGATGTCCCCGAGCGTAACCACACAGGGAAAACACTCTTTTCCCGAGGTGAATTCCTTTCCCAGGTCTAGACCTTCGTAAGTCTCCATCACCGTAGTATTGATCCCGAAGCCGCGGAAAACCCCTGCCATGAGATGACATCCAATCCGATTCATCTCCGGAATCAAGCATGTCTTTCCCTGAACGCTAAACCTGCCGACTCCTTGCGATATAATCCGGAATGGTTCTAATTGCTGTACCTTGTTCATGCCTTACGATGCAATAGCCGTGATAGGTGGAGTTTGTGTTTCTGTCGCTTCGATTTTTCGAACTGACTCTATGACGTTTCTGTATGCCTCAAGCCTTGTCATAACGCCTGCTACAGCAGTGTGCTCATCGAGTTCGAGAATAAGATACGGCTTGTCTCCCATAATGTATTTGTAAAAATGCTCGTTAAAGGAATCCGGTCCACAACTAAAATTGGTAAGGTGTAGACCAAAGAAATTAGTGGTGGCCTTTATGAGTTTGGCCGTTTTGAGCATCAACGCGCCGTATGCCCAGTACATATTTGGGAAGTCTGACAAATCGACCTCGCTAATGTCCAGAAAGTCCATTGGAAAGGCCGTTAAGCCAATTTTTGCCAGATTTTGACCGAGTCTCAGGTTCAGCTTTTGGTCGTAGAGATTGTAGGGTCTTCCGGTAACAACAACCGCCGGTTCGTTGTTCTTGAGGGAAGCAATGATCTCCTCTCCTTTTCGGTACATTTCGTGCTCGAAGCTCCGTTGTCTGTCATAGGCAGTCTCAAGCGCTTCCCTCACCTTTCTCAGGCTGAGCCCGAAGGTCTTGCCTATTTGTTCATAGAGCTCCACGCTCAAGATATCGGGCTGATATTTAAAGTGAACTGTTGGATTAATGATGTCACCCTCATTAAGGCCCAATGCCGTCTTCAGCATGTATTGGTTGCCTTGAACCATGGGGCAGTAAAAGTTGTTCTTCTTCTCGTCTTCAGAGGGAAGATCGATTATGTTCGGGAGAAAGAGATATCGGGTTTTTCCCAGGAGATCTATGACATGCCCGTGCGAGACCTTGACTGGATAGCAGGTCTCGGTTGTCATAGATTCGATGCCCAGTTTTGAGATGCGATCATTTGTCTCAGGCGTCAAAACCAGGCGCAGCCCGATGTGGTCAAAGAAGCTTGCCCAAAACGGGGCCATCTGATACGTATACAAGGCCCTCTGCATTCCGACCGTTGGCCTTCCATCAACCTCGAAGACGGTCCTACTATCCTCCTGTGCGCCTCGTTTCAATTCTCCCAGATCGTAATACAGACCTTCCATATGTTTTTTCCAGAGAAGATCTCGAGTCTTGAAATAGTCTTCTTTCTTTTCGCCGTATTGCCCCCTCACTTCATAGCGGCCGCATTCTCCACCCCATATGCTTTTCCTGCCGCTAAAGTTATAGATCTTCAGTTTGCATTCATTATGGCACTGCCGGTCCGCGTGGCATACGGTTTCTTTGTAGTTAAGTCTGTCGTTGATTGCCTCATCGATGCCACGAAACGCAGGTTTTTCATTTTTTTCCTTTTCCATCATTTCCTGTACGCTGATAGCGGCTCCGTAGGCACCGAGCACCTCTCGGTGTTTCGGTATTAAGATACCTTTTCTCAGTACGGCCTCGAAGGCTGCAACAATAGCCTTATTCAGTGAAGGGCCTCCGAGAAACATTATTCTGCTACCTATCTTCTTGTTGCCGACGACTCGGTGCAAGTAGTTATAGGCAATAGCATAACAGAGGCCGGCGATGAGGTCGTTCTTCTGAGCACCTTTTTGGGCATAGGATACGAGGTCAGATTCCATAAACACGGTACATCGCTCGGTTAGCTTAATTGGATCTGCTGAAGAGAGGGCTATTTCTTGAAATTCGTTGACGATGTTAGTACCGTTCTTGTTTGCCAATTCATGAAGAAAACTCCCTGTTCCGGCTGCGCATACCTTGTTCATGTCAAAATCGAGGGGATGGGTGTTTGAAACAGATATATACTTGCTATCCTGACCCCCTATTTCAAAAATGGTGTCGATAAGGGGGTCAATTTCAACCGCACCTCGGGCATGGGCGGTGATCTCGTCGATAATCAGGTCTGCGTTAAGAAAATCACCGACGACCATCCTGCCCGAGCCGGTTGTGGCAACGCCCTTGATATCGATTACAGCGCCGACCCTATCCCGTAATATGGTTAACAGGGTTTGGGTTACCTCGATCGGTTTGCCCATGGTCTGACGGTATTCCTTGTCCACTATTTCGCGATCTTCACTTAATAGGGCATACTTAGTGGTTGTTGAACCGATATCGATCCCCAGGTATACCGGTACCTTTTCACCTGCCTGCTGGAATTTACGTACCTCATTGTCTGCGGGAAACCCCGTCTTTTCTAGCTGGAGCCTCGGCGCCGAAACAAAGGAGGATGTTCTCTTATGCGTCAATGATTTCAGCTCTGCCAGATCGGGTTTATTGGTTATTTCGAGCTGTCTGGCCTGAAGGGCCACCCCTATGGCACCTACAGAAGTAACATGTTGGGGAACGATAAGCTCGGGAAAACGGTCTTTGAATGCTTGTACCTGGAGTTCATTCAGGGCAAGGCCACCAATAAACAGTATCGGCCTGGCAAGCACTCGATTAGAGACAATGGTGCTCAGGTAATTGGATGCATTTCCCTCATGGAGTCCGGCGATGATATCTTCCAGCTTTTCTCCCTTGTTCTGAAGGTGGATCATGTCTGACTTTGTAAAAACGGTACAGCGACAGGCAACACGGGCTGGATTATCGCTCTTTCGACCCAATGCAATGAAATCTTGCAAGATCTTTGTGATATGGGCCTCTGATACTTCGAACTCCTTACCGTAGATAGACGATGCCAACCTTTCAGCTTGTTGGTCGATAAAAGATCCGGTACCGGAGGCACAGGGGCCGTTTGTGTTGAAATCCTCCAACTCCCATGTGTCATTCCGATGATTGAGGAGATAAAGAGCAGTGTCTTGCCCACCCATGCTAATAATGGAGCGGACGTCAGGCTGCAAGAACACGGAACCCAGAATTTGGGCAATAGATTCAAATTCATAAAATGCCCCGATCCGTTCGCTTATTATGCTCCCGTGATTTCCGGTAAAGGACAATGCCTTAATCCTGTTCGGGCCGAAACGATCGAAGAGTTCGCTGACGATCTCAAAGACAGCTGTCTCAACGCCACCGAAATGCCTCCTGTAGGGCTGTTCGTGGGCCAGTTCTTTCCTGTCGTTCATCACGACCGCATTTATGCTAACGGAACCGGCATCAATGCCAATATAGAGATTCTCCATGCTGCGTTCCTATTCCACTTCTTTGTGTTGTGAGAAAACTGAAAGGGATGGTGCAAGGTTCCGTTGGAGGAGCCAGTGTGCCTCCTCGCACCAAATTTATTCTTTTATCCCCTGAGGCAGGACTTTGTCAAATCTAATGAGCCTCTGCCCAGTTCTTTCCCCAGTTTATATCCACCTTCAAGGGTGTCTTCAAGGGGTAAACACCTTCCATTTCATCTTTTATCAAGGTTCTTACAGCAGCAAGCTCCTTGTGGGGAACCTCAAAGACTAACTCATCATGGACCTGGAGCAACATCTTCGTACCCATTTTCTCGCCCTTTAACTTCTCTTTAATACGTATCATGGCCAGTTTTATCAAATCGGCGGCTGTGCCCTGAATGGGCGTATTGATGGCGGCTCTTTCTGCCTCGCCACGAAGATTTCCATTCTCACTGGCCATGTTCGGTAAATACCTTCTCCTTTTGAGCAGGGTTGATACATATCCATCTTTTCTTGCCTGGGATAGCACTTTCTCTTTGAAGTCCTTAACACCGCTATACCTTTTGTAGTAATTATCAAGATATACTTGAGCCATTTTCTTGCTTATATCGAGCTCCTTGGCTAATTTGACAGGTCCCATGCCATAAATTATCCCGAAATTGATGGTCTTGGCCATTCGGCGCATTTCAGGGGCAATCATTTTTGAATCGACCTCAAATACCTCTGCAGCTGTCCTTGTATGGATGTCCTCTCCCCTCTGAAAGGCGTTCAAGAGAACAGGGTCTTCAGAATAGTGGGCGAAAACTCGCAGTTCAATCTGTGAGTAATCGGCAGAGAGGAGAAGCTTGCCGTCTTCAGCTATGAAACCCTTTCTGATCTCCCTCCCTTCGTCGGTCCTAATCGGGATATTCTGAAGGTTCGGGTTGCTGCTGCTCAACCTCCCCGTTGCTGTCACGGTCTGATTGTAGGAGGTGTGGATCCTGCCCGTCGTTGGATTTGCGAGGTTTATAAGGGCATCAAGGTAGGTTGATTTGAGCTTAGTAAGGGTCCGAAAACGGAGAAGAAGGGATGGTATCTCATGGAGATTTGCGAGCTCAGAAAGCACCTCGACGTCCGTCGAATATCCGGACTTCTTTCTGGTCTTTTTTTTGACGGGTAATTTGAGCTTGTCAAAAAGGATATACCCAAGTTGCTGGGGGGAGTTGATGTTGAATGTCTCTCCGGCCAGATTGAAAACCCTGCTCTGGATGGAGACAAGCTCATCCGCAAAGTGTTTCGACATGGTCTTAAAAAAATCCACGTCTACCTTAATACCGGTCATCTCCATATCCATGATGACCGGTATCAGCTTCATTTCTAAATCCTGAAAGAGTGCATAATTATCACTATCCTTGAGTTTTTTCTCCATCAGAGATTTCAACAGGAGGGTTATCTCTGCATCCTCACAGGAATATTCCTTGGCTCTCTGGATGTCGACGGAAGCAAAATCCTTGTCCTTTTTGTGATCCATTACCTCCTTGTAGCTGACCATTTTGTACCCCAGGTAGTGTTGGGCCAAATAATCTAGGTTATGTTGCCGAAGGGTAGGGTCGATAACATAGGAGGCAATCATGGTATCGAAAGATATCCCATTCAGAGTAATTGCATATCTAGCGAGCACCTCAGCATCATATTTGATATTCTGGCCAACCTTTTTGATGCTATCGTCACTCAGGATATTCTTTAAGATGGACAAGGCTTCATTGCTATCCATTTGACATTCTGAGCCATCACCGGTATGCCCCAAAGGCACGTAAAACGCAGTTCCAGGCTCGATACAGAAGGACAGGCCTACCAACGCAGCATCGAGAGGATTCTTACTTGTTGTCTCAGTGTCAAGGCAGACAATACCCCTTTCGCGTATTGCCTTTATGAGGGAATTGAGTTCATCTTTGTTCAGTATGACCCGGTAGTCTTTCTTAGTTAGTTCGGCATGTTCGGAGAACCTGTCTATAAGGGATTTGAACTCCAGCTCGCGAAAGACCTTTACCAGTCGCTTTTTTTGGGGTTGCCTGAGCCTCAGATCTTCTATGCCCACGTCGAGTGGAACTGCGCTGTTTATGGTTACGAGTTTCTTGCTCAAAAGGGCCTGGTCCTTGAACTGCTCCAGGTTCTTCCTCAGGGCTGGTTTCGTGATGCGATGGGTGTTTTCAAAGAGATTTTCTATGGAGGCAAATTGTTGTATGAGCGAGGTGGCGGTTTTTTCCCCTATGCCGGGTACACCGGGGATATTATCTGATGTATCCCCGGCGAGTGCCATCACCTCAGTTATCTGTTCAGGTTCAATCCCATAGTCCCGTTTTATGACAGCATAGTCGGTGAGCCTATCGTTCATTGAGTCCCACATCACCGTATGTTCCGATAAAATCTGTCTGAAGTCCTTGTCTCCACCCACGATGACTATATGAAAACCCTGGTCCGCACCCCATCTTGCGATGGTTCCAATAAGATCATCGGCCTCATATCCCGGTTTTTCCAACACCGTGAGGTTGAATCCATAAACAATTTCCCTAATGAATGGGATCTGAACTGCCATGTCATCCGGCATAGGAGGTCTGTTTGCCTTATAATCCTCAAAAATCTCATGCCGAAAGGTAGGACCCTTTACGTCAAATGCCACGGCCCCAAACTCTGGGTTTTTCTCGTCGAGCAGTTTGACGAGCATCCTTGTGAAACCGAATATGGCATTAGTGGGGAGACCCTGAGAATTGGTGAGATTTCTTATTGCATGGTAAGCTCGGTGAATATAAGAAGTGCCATCAACAAGATAGATGGTTTTTGCGCCGCTCTTCATTTTAGAGGTTTTGTCAATTGCCTACGGGATACTCAAGAAATTGTGTGTCATTGTTAGTTTAGTCAACAACAGGCAAGAAATCAACACCTATCTTCCCTAGGCTTCTTTTCCTCTGAGGAATACGTATTTGAGAGCTTGATCTCCTAAGAAGCTCACTCTAGTAAAGAGCGTGGAGATATCTTTTTTTGCTCTGCCCTCTAAACAAGGCCCTGCACAGGGTCGTTTCAAACCGGCGCACCGCCCCATAAGCCTTAGCACTAAGGTAGCAGCCTGTGTGCGCCGTTTTGAAACGCCCACTG
>CP070657.1:1074117-1084075 GCA_020355085.1 Deltaproteobacteria bacterium | reverse complement strand
CTCATCTTTGGCTGTATTCAACGCCGCATTGATGGCCTCGAGGTCATTACCGTCGACCACCCGCTGCACATGCCAGCCATAGGCCTCGAACCGCTTTCCCACATCTTCCGTGAAGGTAAGGGCGGTAGAGCCTGCCAGAGAGATGCAGTTGTCATCGAAAAGCACGATCAATTTGCCCAGAGAGAGCATGCCTGCCAAGGAACAGGCCTCAGATGCCACCCCTTCCATAAGATCGCCATCGCTGGCGATGACATAGGTGAAGTGATCGACAATGGTGTGGTTGGGTCGATTGAACCTTGCTGCAAGATGGGCCTCGGCGAGTGCCATGCCAACGGCGTTGCTGATTCCCTGGCCGAGCGGGCCCGTCGTCACCTCTACTCCGGGAGTAATGTGGCTCTCCGGGTGGCCGGCCGTTTTGCTGGCCCACTGCCGAAACGACTGTAGCTCGGAAAGCGGTAGATCATAACCCGTGAGATGCAGAAGGGCATATAACAGCATGGAGCCGTGTCCTGCTGAGAGGATAAAGCGATCGCGGTCCGGCCATTTCGGATCAGAGGGATTGTGCTTCAAATGTTGTGTCCACAGCACATATGCCATTGCTGCTGCTCCCATAGGCATGCCGGGGTGACCTGAGTTTGCCTTTTGTACTGCATCTGCCGCTAGAAACCGGATGGTATTGATGCACTTTTGTTCGAGGGTACCAGAATCACTCATTCTATTTTCTCCTTCTAGGTGCGTTGTGATTGCTGCAACAGTTCCAAGCCGTAATAAGCCGCCCCGATCAGTGCGATCTTGGGATTCATGATAACGTGCACCGGTATACGAGACAGGAGTTCAGAAAAGCGCCCTTTACCCGTAAAACTCTCCATGAAATCCTTGTCTTCAAGTGCCGGGATGATGTGCGGCGGTATGCCTCCCCCTAGGTAAACCCCTCCGGTTGCGAGGACCTTGAGCGCCAGATTACCCGCCTCTGCTCCCAGCACTGATACGAAGATTCGGATGGCAGCAATACAGAGTTCACAGGGTCTTTCCTTATCCAGCGCAGCATTGACGATCACAGGCGTAGGGTCATCCCCGGCTTTAAGCTGCTCGGCAAGCCAATCCTGCTCAACGGCATATCCGCGGTCTTTAAGAAAGGCGTAAATGTTCGGCAGGCCTTGGCCGGAACAGATACGCTCATAGCTCACATGGCCGAATTTGTCATGAAGATATTGCAGGAGATCCAGCTCGATTGGACTGGTGGGACCAAAGTCGGCGTGCCCGCCTTCCGAGGCATGGGCCTGGTAGCGCGTACGGTTCCAAGTCAGAAATGCCTCCCCAAGACCCGTGCCTGGAGCAATGATGGCCAGAGTACCGCCGAGAATTGCCGCCCCCTCGTTCAGGGTATGGAGGTCTTCTGGACCCACTATCGGAACTCCGTATGCAATGGCCTCCAGATCGTTCAGGAGGCGGACGGAGTTAAGGTGCAGCGTTTTTCTGAGCTGTACCTCGTCGATTACCCAGGGGAGGTTGGTGGTCTTGGCCTGACCCTTAATGACCGGACCGGCAACGCCGAAACTTGCGGAATCTACTGTCACGTCTGCCGAGTCGAGAAATTCCCGGGCCAGCGTTTCCAGGCTGGGGTATTCGGGGCTTGGGAAGGTGGATTCGACAAGCGGTTCTCGTGCCCCTTTCTCAGGTGAGTAAATTCCCAGATTCGTCTTGGTTGCACCGATATCGCCTGCAAGGAGCATAGTAGACTTCTTTCGATCTGATAGATGCCGACCGCCCTGGCTCTGTCTCATTCGCTTTGAGCTATCGAGCCGGCTTTCTCATCCTTTGATCTTTTGGGTTTCTGTCAACTAACACGACGAGAGATTAATCCTGACCTCAGGTTTCAATGGCACCGCTTCAGGTGAAACCAAGCCCCGCTGTACAGGCATAGCAATGGTCTCCAACGGCAATAGAACTTCCGCACTCAGGTGAGCCAGACATCTCTGAAACAGTGATTTTCCTTCCCCCCATCAAAAGCCCATTGGCCAAATTAAAATCACAATCATAGAAATACCCTTCCCAGGAGACAGAGACGAGCGTTCGGCACATGACCCCCTCTACGGCGCAGGGGTTAAAGCTCGAAGCAAGTCTCTGCATGTACTGTTCGAAGTTTCCTGACTGTTGAAGCCACGCGAGAAACCTGCCCAAAGGGACGTTCGCGAAACTGAAGAGGTTGTTAAAACGGATGTCCCACTTTTGTTCCAGAACTTTCCGAAACCGCGCCTCTGTTTGGGGCTGAGGGGGAGGAAGGAAGGCCCCGGTGGGGTTTGATACAAGATCGAGTTCAAGGTCCGTACCATCCTGCCCATAACCTAATGCATTGAGCCTCTGCAGGGTGTCGATACTGGTCCGGAAGATGTCTTTGCCTCGCTGGGAGTCGGTCTGAGATTCGTTGAGGGAAGGGAGTGATCCAACCACCACGACCCGGTGCTCTTTTAGTAGATCTATCAGATATGTCTTGCTGTTTTCATTCAGGGCGGACAGGTTAGAGCGAAGTAGTATTCTCGGGGCAATAGGAGACAGTCTCTTTATGAGTGTAGCGAGATTCGGGTTCAACTCAGGAGCTCCGCCGGTGATATCGATAGTCTCAAATTGACTTCGCCCTGCGTAGGAAACAACCGCTCGCGCGGTATCGAGGTCCATGATCTCCTTGCGGTTGGGCCCGGCGGCAAGATGGCAGTGCCGGCATGTCTGGTTGCAAAGTAAGCCGACGTTGATCTGAAGTGTTGTCGTTCGATCCCTCTTTAACGTAAGTCCATGTCTAAAAAGGTTTTCTCTGAACGGCTCTACAGTTAGGGAGCCTTGCTCCATGGCCTCATCGTTCAGTTGTGCTAATCGATTCGAAGGCATCTTCCCCTCTTTACAGGTTTACATGGACAGCTTTTCGCTATGGTCCCGCATCTGGATGCCATGAATGAGCGAAGCACCTCCCCGGACGGCTGTTACCACATGAACTGCTTCTGTCATCTCAGCCAAACTGGAGCCTTTTTCAAGACAGGCCTGCGTGAAGGCATCGATGCAGTAAGGGCACTGTACCGTGTGAGCGACTGCCAGGGCTATGAGCGATTTTTCTCTTTCGGTGAGTTCGCCCTCTGTGAAAACCGCGTTGTAGTAATCAAAGAACTTCTCTGCCAGGGCTGATGCCTCTTTTCCAATTTCCTCAAACTTTCCAAGGTGTTCTGGTTTATAATAGGTCTCAGTCATGACAATCTCCCCTTCTCAGATACTTTGACAAGAAAGGTTCCTCCTATATCCGCAAACGCATAACAAACCTAGTGTACTGTTTGTGCAAATACCTCTAATGATGCTTTATACAAAACCCATTTCAGACATTGAAAGTCATTATCAATTCGTCATTGGCGCAGGAAAGGCCCCTTAGGATTCTTTCTGTTCTGCTTTCCGTAACTCCTAATTTGTGATGCTTGTCTTCGAAGGCCACTCATTATCTCCTCTTCGCAAAGATCCTCTTAAATTCTTTTTGCATGCATCGATCCTGAACAAAGGCTATCCTCAGGTCCTCGGCTCTTCTTTGAGCTGCTCGATTCTTGATGCCTTCTTGAAGCCAGACCACAGCAATATCCCCTTTTTCTTTTCTTCTTAATGCCACCTCCTCCATAACGTCCGGCACCTGATCAGATGGTCTGAAGACCTGGAGGATCTCTATTCGCTCAAGGATCTCCATCAAATGAGAATAACATTGTCGCCCGATAATTTCATCTGCATATAGGTTTATCGGAATAATGTCGAAGCCTTTCGTGGCGAGAAAAAGCGGGACGTAATGAGCAGGCTTCTCTGGATTCTGAGACATCCCATATACGGCAACTGTTCTGCATGTTTCAAGAACCTCGTGGATGAGTTCATCTGTTTCCATTCCACGCCATTGTGAGTCGTTTTTCATGATACTAGATTGAAAAACCTCCTTTCTCTAAGCCATGAAAAGCCAAATTGTCGCTGTGACAACATGCGCCACTGGTCTATTCACATACGTTGTGGGCAGTAACCTTGGCAGCTGATCAAAGTCTTAAATAAGACTGCAAACACAATGTCAGGACATACCCCTTTCTCCCCTGGTTCATCAGGGCTACGGGAACTTTCGTTCATCGTCCCGAAGGAACCTGTGTGTCAGTTAGTTTTGGGATTTCGAGAAAGCGAATCTGACCTAGTTTTTTCCGCTATTATCCGTGCGACAGCTCTTCTATTCTCCAGGATGCCTTCCTGATAGAGCAAACATCGAAAGTCACGAAACATGTCAAGTAGTTCGTTATGCTTCAGCAGATAGTCCGGATTTTTTGGCCTGCCAAACCGGGCCTGGTCTATGGTAAAGGTTTCGTATACAACCATTCCCCCCTTTCTAAGACCGTTTTTGATCTGAGGTATCAGGGATCGCTGAAGGTATCTGAAGCAGATGATCACATCGTAGGCGCCTTTCTTAATGACATATTCACCTTCCAGGTCAGCAACTTCAGCTCTGATAGTGACTTCAGCTTTTCTCGCCTCCTCCAGGGCATCGCTTACTGCCTCAGCAGAGATGTCGACACCTTCTACTTCATAGCCCATCTTGGCAAGAAAGACCGCATTCAATCCTTTGCCCATGGCCACATCGAATGCTCGTCCTTTTGGTAAGAGCATTATGTTATCCTGCAAGAATTTCGCTGGCTCGAAGGAGTTTTTGTGACAATGGGGCATGGAATCCTCCGCCAGAGACATAGGACCGCAAAAGGATGTTTCAAGAGCAGCCAGAGCAAGTGGCCGTGAGGGGAGTCTTCGTGATCGAATCCCCGTGCTAGAGCATCTACTGCTTTGCCAGCCTCTTGGCTATTTCAGCAACGTGGCGTCCCTGGAAACGAGCCATGGCTAACTCGTTTTCGCTTGGCATGCGGCTTCCATCAGTACCTGCAATCGTGGTGGCCCCATAGGGGCTGCCGCCGGTGATTTCATCTAAGGTCATCTGGCGAGCCTCTGAATATGGCAAGCCCACGACCACCATTCCCTGGTGAAGCAAAGTACTATGGAAGCTGGTGAGTGTCGTCTCCTGCCCCCCGTGTTGCGTACCGGTAGAGGAGAACACGCTCCCCACCTTGCCGACCAGGGCTCCCTTTGCCCAAAGCCCACCTGTCTGGTCCAAGAAATTTCGCATTTGCGCGCACATATTGCCGAAACGAGTCGGCGTACCGAAGATGATGGCATCGGCATCAGCTAAATCACCTGGCTTTGCCGTAGGGATATGCGCAAACGCCTGCCGGGCCTTTTTTGCCCCAGATTCTTCTAATACACTGTCAGGCATGAGCTCTGCGACCTGTAGGATCTCGACCTCCGCCCCTTCAACCTGCCGAGCGCCTTCTGCTATTGCCTCAGCCATCCTATAGGTATGGCCATACATGCTGTAGAATACTATCTTGATTTTCATTACTTCCCCCTATCTATTTGTCTCTATCGTCCAGACGATACCATGCTGGTTAATCTTACCGGAGCCCCATGTGGTGAAACGTGACCCGATCGCTTATCACCAAGAGGTTGCGCATAAAAGCCATGTTTGTGGAGCGAGAAAGGAATGGCAAGCAGCAACAAGACCCCGGTACTTTGGTTGCCTGGCTATTTTAGTGCCGATTCCAGCGGTAGACTGCTGCTTTCAGTTGTTCGAATCACCGGAAACTAGATTGGATACAGGGCTCATGCGGTTTGGCTGCTGTGCCAAGAGATCCCCGAGGGAACATCACAGGTTATCTCATCCTCCTAAATCCAGTATAGAGGAAAGAAAATCGCGGGGTCAACGGGAAAACTGGCTGTGAGCATACAGTCTTGGTGAGAGCTGAAGGGAGACATGATTATAACCAGTCCGGCTTATGCCAGCCTGGGGCCGAGCGCGAGCGCCTTTTTCCAGAAAGAGCCGGCTGTGAGGACCATCAACCCCATGGCAAGAGAGGCCTATTTTCCCCGGGTACGGAGGAACTCGGGTGTCATTTCGTCCTGTTCTCGCTTGATTTGCAAGAGCACGATGGCCCCGATCACCAGTCCTCCTCCGATCACCTGTAAAGGCTCTAGAATCTCTCCCAACAGAAAAAACGCCATGAATCCCCCGGAGATTGGCTCCAGGGTTGCCGTGATGATGGCACGAGTGGATCGGATATAGTTGATGCCGACAAAAAAGAGGCCAAAAGGAATAATGGTCCCCACCACGGCGATATAGACGATCCATCCCCACTGCAATGGAGTGAACCCGGCAGTGACATAGTGAAAGGGGGGATAGATGATGTGCCAGGTTAGGCTCGCAAAGGCGAGGGCATAAAAGGGTATGGTAGCCGGCGTATAGCGATGCATCGCCCCTTCGCCAACAAGGGTATAGCCTGCCAGACAAACTGCTGAAGCAAGCCCCCCCATGATCCCCATCCGATTCATCCCTATCATGTCGAGATCGTAACCACCCACAACCATATAACATCCGCACAGTGCCATAATGAGTGCAATGAGCTTAAAGGTAGTCATGCGCTCCTTCCAGAAACAGACGGAGAAAAGGGCAACGAGCACGATCGCGAGGTCTTGGAGCAGGATGGCCGCTGCCACTTGGATCTTGCTGATGGCAAAAAAGTAGGTCCCTTGAACCATGGCCATGAAAACAGCACCAAGCATCAGAAAGGTGCCCAGATCCTTGATCTTGATCCTCTGAAGTCCTTTTGAGGACGCCGCTAAGAGAGCAGCCAGAATAGCCGTTGACAGGGTAACGCGAATCTGGACCAACTCAAAGGGCGTCATTCCCGCTTCGAAAAGGGCCTTTCCAGCGGTGCCCGATGAGGCCCACATGATCGAGGCCACAATAACGGAAAGGTAGCCCTTTATTTGATTCTTGCTCCCTGTGTCCATTATCTTAGCCTTTTTGCGCTGAACCTTATAGCACCCTCCAAAGACCCGGTCAATACTCGTATCCCGCCTTTTGTCGAATCACTCGATGCTCCCGCCTGAAGCCTGGGACGCGTTGCAGCGGAATTTTCCAGAGGTGGTTAAAAAAGTATCGATTCGGGAATCTAAGTGATTATCGGGTCTTACAGGTCCGTGGTTGTATACATCAGCACAGACGCTCGTGGGAGGTTGGAGTCCTTTTTCCGAAGGGTGTTAAAGAGAGGTAGTGGCTCAATCCACAAGAGGCATTTCAAGTTATTATCGTTTCATCCGATACGAATGGAGAAGGGGCAGGACGGCGAGCTTTCGAAAGTGCACGAAAAACCGAGTCATAAAAAAGGGTTGCAAAATCAGGCGCAATGACTATATTGGTTTTGTTGAATTGAGAATATCCCCTAACATTTTCATAAGAGGGTAGTTAATGGATTTTGAAGACCATTTAGAAAAAAAGCGAGAACAGGATCAAAGGATTCCGAGCCAGAAGGAACTGGAAAAAGAGCTAAGCGATTATCTCTCCAAGAAGTACGGTGACCGAATCAAGATAATATCACCAATCCTCTTTCCCAAAAGCGATCCAAAGAAAAAAGAAGATGCAGGAGGTTCCGACCACCAAAAGACCGAAACTCCGAGCTTTGATATGAAGCCCGAGGAATTGGAGTCTTACCTTGATGGATATGTGGTTAAGCAAGAAAGGGCAAAGGGCGTACTGGCCACGAAGATCTGTACCCATTTCAATAGGATAAAATCGCTTGAAAAACGGTCTAAGAAGGAAAGTCCTTTTTCTGTGGGGATGATTAAGAACAACATTCTCATGATTGGACCTACCGGTGTTGGAAAGACTTATGTGATCAAGCTGATTGCTCAAAAGATCGGTGTTCCGTTTGTAAAGGGGGATGCTACCAAATTTAGTGAGACGGGTTATGTCGGTGGTGATGTTGAGGATCTGGTCCGGGATCTGATTTATGAGGCGAGCGATGATATCAAGCTGGCGGAAAACGGAATCATCTATATAGATGAGATCGACAAGATAGCTTCCTGCCAGAACATCATCGGCCACGACGTCTCGAGAACAGGGGTGCAGAGAGCACTCTTGAAACCGATGGAGGAAACCGAAGTTGATCTGAAGGTTCCCCATGATCCGATATCGCAGATACAGGCTATCGAACACTACCGGAGGACGGGCAAACGGGAAAAGCAGGTAGTGAATACCAGGAATATCCTCTTTATCATGAGCGGAGCCTTCGAGGGTCTGGTAGACATCATCAAGAAACGGCTGAAGCAGCAGGGCATAGGATTTGAGGCCGATATACACTCCGCTGAGGCGGGCTTGGAAATACTAAAAGAGGTCCGGGCGCAAGACCTTATCGAGTTCGGATTTGAGTCTGAGTTTATCGGCCGTCTCCCCGTAATCGTCGTTCTCGATGAGCTCAGTAAAGACGACCTTGTTGCAATTCTAAAGAATCCGAACAACCCCATTATCCTGAGCAAGAAGCGGGATTTTATGGCATACGATATTGCTCTTCAGTTCGAAGATGAAGCCCTTGAGGCATTGGCAGAGATGGCTTCTCACGAGAAGACAGGTGCCAGGGGTCTCGTCAGCGCTGTGGAGAGAACACTAATGCCTTTTGAAAAACACCTCCCATCCACGGGTATTAGGAGACTTCTTGTCACTGCGCGGTTGGTCGAAGAACCGGAGCAAGAACTGGAACGAATTGACTCCCGAGAGGGTATGAGCGACGCAGAATTGGAACAGGCATTTGAGAAGGCAGCGGCAAACGAAAAGGAGCGAGTGAAAGGAATCATCGGCCAAAGGGCACTGGAGTTTGAAGAGCAACTGGGGTTGAAGTTGTATGATGAGAGAATCGATTTAATCGCCGATCAGACGCTGCAGTCTATCGCTGACATCAATTCCGTGTTTCTGGATTTCAAGGAGATGTACCATCAGGTAATGATTCACAATGAAGGGTTGTTTTCTCAGCTAGGAGTTACTGTGACCATAGCTGATAGCGCAATCGACGAGATAATAAGAATTGCCTTTGAACAGGATCGAGAGATTAGCGAGATATGCACCAGCTTGGCCAGCGAGTTGGAGTATGGGCTCAAATTGGTTCGGGACCGCATTGGCTTCGAATCTTTCGCCCTTACTCGAGAGGCTGTTATAGACCCCGAGAAATATATTGATAGCCTGATCAAACAGTACTATAGCCACAATCCGGCAACCACCTAAGCTTATACCCGTACCTCACCATAAGAGCCGGCCGGAAAACACTCATGCAGGAGTAATGATTGTGTGTCCAGGCGTGCCTTTTCCAAGGGGGATGAGGGCTGAAGATCCCGAGGACATACGTCGCAAAATTCATGAGAAAACCAGGATACAGAGGAGGTAGGAAATGTTGAAGAGGCCTCGCCGTCTGAGACGGACTCCCACGATAAGACGCATGGTCAGGGAGGCAGCATTAAGCACGAATAATCTCGTCTATCCCGTCTTTGTGAAACACGGCAAGGGCGAGAGGGAGCCGATCCCATCCATGGAGGGCCAATACAGGTTAACCGTTGATGAACTCGTGAAGGAGTCGGCAACTGTTTGGTCTTTAGGCATTCCAGCTATGATTCTATTTGGCTTGCCGAAAAGAAAGGATGAATTCGGCAGCGAGGCCTATGCCCGGGACGGTATTGTTCAGCAGTCTGTGGCTGCCATTAAGGAGAAGGTGCCGGAGATGGCAGTTCTTACCGACGTGTGTCTCTGTCAGTACACCGATCACGGGCATTGTGGGGTAATAAAGGATGGTCAGGTTGATAACGATGCCAGCCTTGAAATCCTCTCCCGTGTCGCCCTATCGCATGCCCAGGCTGGAGCTGATTTTGTAGCTCCCTCTGATATGATGGATGGCAGAGTGAGGGCAATTAGGGACACCCTTGAAAGAGAGGGTTTCAAAGAAACGGGAATCTTGGCCTATGCTGTGAAGTATGCCTCTTCCTTTTATGGGCCATTTCGTGATGCAGCTGATTCCGCACCACAGTTTGGCGACAG
>CP070657.1:1068938-1074017 GCA_020355085.1 Deltaproteobacteria bacterium | reverse complement strand
TCGTGTTGTACTTTACTTACGTTTTCATTTACCCTCCTTTTGTAGATAAGGGCAGGTTTCGGCCTTCCCTTTCTTTTGCACTGATTGCCTTTTTTCCGGAATGGCGAACCCCACCACCGCACAAAAGGCTACCCCCAAATCAGCTTACTTGCTTAATACAAACATGCGGCTAGAGAGGAGAACCTCTGGACTCTGACCACTGAAGCACTGGCACATAAAAGCATTAGGATCCACAAGAGTTTCTCAAAAAGACGGTTACAATCCGGTGACAGGGCGCCATAGCCTCGATACAAAAGGTGTTTAAAGGGGCCAGCGGATCGCTACTCCTCTTTCCGATTCATAATTTCAGCCTTTTCCTTGACATACCATTCAGCTACAGTGAGAATGATATATCCCCGAACCGCTCAAGAGCATAACCTCAAGCGAGGACGACATAAATTGAATCAAGACTCTATTTCTCCTTCAGAGAGTCCTGATGAGCAATTGGGTCTAAGTTCCACGTGAGGTCAAGGCAATGCCTCCGGTGGCTGACTCTCTTGCCATTATTAAAGCCTTTGAAGACAAAAATGAAGCCAGTCTTCGGGCAGCAAGTATTGCCGACATCAGATGGTCAATGGACGAGCCCTTGAGCACCCTTTAGGGGAAAAGGGAGATTTTACCATAACGCAAGAAAAACCCAGAATTGTGCAAGTCTGACTTCATCATATATCTCCCTTTTCCGGCAATGGAAATCCTTGAGCGGTTAGCAAAGGCATTAGCAAAAGCATAAGTGAAAAAACCCAGATTTGCATGCTACCATTTTTGGTAACAACCAAAGAATCCCTCTGAGGAAATGATATGAAATCGTTAACAATAGACAGGATACTATTACGCTTTCCGTCCGTTGCAAACATGGTCTTTTCGCTGATACTATTCGGCATAGCGGATGCTAGCGCAGTATTAGGGAAATCTGTTTTTCAAACAAGAAGGAGGGTGTTATGAAGCTCAAGTTACTGCTCTATGGTCTTGAAAAGGTGCTCAGGTATAAGGCAAGGAGATATCCGTCGTTCAGAGATCGGCTCATGGAAAAGAATTTCGTGGGCCAAATAAAAATCAAGGATAATTCAGCGGGCAGATATTTTGTCTTTAAAGACGGTAGCGTTGTCTCAAAGGCGGGCATCCATCTAGATCCCGATGCCCTTATGACCTTCACGGACGCCTCCCTAGCCAGCAGACTCCTAACACCCTGGCGAAACCAGTTGGAGCTGGTCAACGCAATGAAGAATTTCTGTCTTGAGCTGGAAGGCCCTGACGAGTTGACCTCATGGTTTGTGGAGACACTCGGCATGGCGCTCACCGTGGGTACTGAATATGGCATTGATGTGGGTGACCATACCAAGCAGTATGTCAACAATGTTCAGGGTATGCCCGTGTTTGTCTATGTAAGGGACGGAAAGATTCTACGGATCACTCCTATTGAGTTCGACAAGGCGGATGCGGGACCCTGGACGATTGAGGCTAGAGGGAGGAAGTTCACCCCTCCCCGGAAAACGACTCTCTCTCCTTACGGATTTGCCTCCAAGTCGCTGGTCTACTCTCCCGACCGGCTTCTCTACCCCATGAGAAGGGTTGATTTTGACCCGAAGGGCAAACGCAACTGCGAGACTAGAGGGATATCGGGCTATGCGAGGATATCCTGGGACGAAGCAATGGATATTGTGGCCGATGAAATCACGCGTATCAAGAGGGATTACGGGCCAGGCGCCATCGTCACCAGCACCGGATCCCACCACACCTGGGGGAATATCGGCTATTACCTCAGTGCGCATCGGAGGCTCATGAATGCGATTGGACATACGCCGGTGGTTCAAAATCCGGACAGTTGGGAGGGCTGGTACTGGGGTGCCATGCACCATTGGGGATACAGCATGCGCTTGGGCTGCGGTGAGCCTTACGGCCTGATCGAAGACGCACTCAAAGAATGTGAAATGATGGTCTTTTGGTCCAGCGACCCGGAGACTGCACCTGGATCTTATTCCGGATACGAGAGCACCATCCGGCGTCAATGGCTCAAGGACCTGGGTATTAAGATGGTCCACATCGATCCCTATTGCAACCACACGGCGGCCCTGCTAGGCGGTAAATGGTTCGCCCCAAGACCGGATTACGGCAATGCCATGGCCCTGGCGATCGCCTATATTTGGATCACGGAAGGGCTTTATGACAAGGAATATGTGGAAACAAGGACGGTAGGATTTGACAAGTGGAAGGCCTATATTTTGGGCGAGGAGGACGGGATCCCCAAGACACCGGAATGGCAGGAGCCTGAAACCACGATTCCGGCCAAGGATGTCCGCGCCTTGGCCAGAGAGTGGGGGACCAAGAAGACCTACCTCGCTGCCGGAGGATCGGGCAACGGCCTGGGAGGTGCCTGCCGCTGTGCCACGGGCCTGGAGTGGGCCCGTTCCAGGGTCTGTCTCATGGCCATGCAGGGTATGGGCAAGCCCGGGGTGAATATGGGGAACATGGCCTACGGGACCCCGGTTGACTGCAACTTCTTCTTCCCGGGATATGCGGAAGGCGGGATATCCGGCGATCTGGAGACCACGGGATCCGCCATCAATGTCTACCAGCGCATGCCGCACCTGCTCACCATGAACACGGTCATGCAGAAGATCCCCAGGCTAAAGCTCCCGGAGGCCATTCTGGAGGGCCGTTGCGAGGGATACCCCACCTATCCCCGGACTATTGAAGGACAGTTCTTTAAGTTCGGGTATCCTGCGCCGGGCCACTCAGAAGCTAAGATGTATTACAAGTACGGCGGCTCATATATCGGCACCATGAGCGAGACGAATCGGTATGTGAAGGCCTACAGGACTCCGAAGCTCTCCTTTGTGGTGAACCAGTCCATCTGGTTCGAAGGGGAAGCGAAATTTGCTGATATCCTGTTGCCGGCCTGTACCAACTTCGAGCGCTGGGACATCGGCGAGGCCTGCAATGCCGGGGGGTACGTGCAGCATAACTTCAACAAGCTGAACCATCGCGTCGTATGTATTCAACACAAGTGTATCGAGCCTCTGGGAGAGTCTAAATCAGACTATGATATCTTTGTTGAACTTGCAAAGAGATTGGGGCTCAGCGCCTATGTCTCAGAAGGGATGACCGGATTTGACTGGTGTAAGCGGATGTTTGACGCTACGGACCTGCCCCGACGCATATCATGGAAGAAATTCCTCAGAAAGGGCTACTACGTGGTGCCGGCACCGAAGGAGGAACTGAGGGCACCCTGCGCATTTCGGTGGTTTGCCGAGGGGAGGGCCAAGGATGTGCCTGAGGCGGCGCCGCTTCCGTCGGACTATACTGGGAAATACAGGATGGGGCTTCAGACCCAGTCGGGGAAAATCGAGTTTGAGTGCTCGAGCCTGAAGCGATTTAGCCCCAACGACCCGGAAAGACCTGTCATCAGCAAATATATACCCTCCTGGGAAGGGCATCATACCAAGGAACTCTATGAAAAATACCCTCTTCAGTTGATATCACCCCATCCCAAATTCAGCTTCCACACCCAGCACGATGCCAAGGACGGTTTCATAAATGACGTAAAAGACCACCGCGTCCTGATTGACGGCTATTACTATTGGATTGTAAGGATCAACACCAAAGACGCTGAAGCTCGGGGTATCATAGAGGATGATCTGGTCAGAGTGTTTAACGACCGAGGATCCGTGATCTGTGCGGCCCAGGTTACAGAGCGACTTCCTCCGGGTACCGTGCATTCCTATGAGTCATCGGCTAAATATGACCCTGTGGGCGAGCCCGGGTATGCTGCGGATCGGGGAGGCTGCATTAATTTATTGACCCCGGCTCGGATGATCATTGAAAAATCACACTCGGTGGCTTCAAATTCATGTCTTGTGCAGATAGAGAAATGGGAAGACAAAGGGGGTGAGGTTTAGTATGAAGGGATGGTATCTGATTATTGATTTGGAAAAATGCGAGGACTGCAACAACTGCTTTCTGTCCTGTAAGGACGAGCACGTAGACAATGATTTTCCAGGCTACTCGCTTTCCCAGCCAAAGCACGGCCACCGGTGGGTGAATATCATGCGCACGGAGCGGGGTCAGTTTCCCCAGATCGATGTGGCCTATCTGCCCGTCTTCTGCATGCACTGCGACAACGCCCCGTGCCTAAAGGCAGCACAGGATGGTGCCGTATATAAGCGAGACGACGGGATCGTGATCATCGACCCGGTAAAGGCACAGGGTCAAAAGCACCTGGTGGATGCCTGCCCCTATGGTGCCATCTGGTGGAATGAGGAGCACGCGCTCCCCCAGAAATGTACCCTCTGTGCCCACCTGCTGGATGAGGGTTGGAAGGAGCCTCGATGTGTGCAGGCCTGCCCCACTGGGGCCTTGCGCATCGTCAAGGTAGAGGATGGGGAGATGGAGGAGATAGTCAAATCTGAAGCCCTTGAAACCCTTTATCCCGAGTACAACACCAAGCCCCGGGTCTACTACAAGAATTTGCACCGGTTTGCCCGGTGCTTTATTGCGGGAAGCGTTGCCGTACAATTAAATGACAAAGAGGAATGCGCCGAAGGTGCTAAAGTGACCCTCTTGAATCCCGCAAACCAAAACATTGGCGAGTGCATGACCGATAATTACGGCGATTTTAAGTTCGACAACCTCGAAGAGAATAGCGGCACCTACATTCTCCAGATAGCTTACACCGGTTATACCTTGAAAGCCATCGAGGTCGATTTGAAAAAGAGCTTTAGTGCCGGTACAATAGTACTATAAGGTTCTCTCTTATGTCTTTGAAGGATATACTGAGCGTGGCCAACCTTTAAGACTTTTTCGCCCGGGGGATTTATCGGTAGGGTCATGCTAAATCCAGCCTATCGGTATCTCCCCGAAGACGGCCTGTTCGATGCTGTCTGCAGAACGGCTCAATGTCTGCCAGGTGCTAAACGGATGCTCAAACCCTGTGCCGTCGAGAATGGCTGTCTCGGAATCGGTTTTAAGATTGTAACAGGGCTGAAAGAGCAACCAAACCTTGAACGTGCGCTGAGGTGAGATGGAAAGGGGTGATGCCTATGC
>CP070657.1:1064994-1068838 GCA_020355085.1 Deltaproteobacteria bacterium | reverse complement strand
GTTTCTGAATTCTGTGATAAGGATAGTAAAGAAATGAGCCCGATTATTGCAGGCATCGTCGGTATTGTCCTTCTTCTCCTTCTCTTTCTCATCAGAATGCCGGTCGCTTTCGCCATGGCCTTTGTTGGACTTGTTGGTTTTGCCTATTTAACCGGCCCGGGCCCAGCCCTCAGCCTTCTCGCCCAGGATGTCTTTGAGCAATTCTCCTCGTATCCCCTGACTGTTATCCCCATGTTTATCCTCATGGGCACCTTCGCCTTTGCTTCGGGGATTAGCCAAAGGCTTTATAAGACGACCTATACCTGGGTAGGGCAGTTCCGTGGCGGCCTGACCATGGCTACTGTATTCGCCTGTGCCGGGTTTGGTGCCATATGCGGCTCGAGCGCGGCAACGGCGGCGACAATGGGCAAGATAGCGCTTCCGGAGATGGAGAAGTATAACTATGATAAGACATTGGCCACTGGTACCGTTGCTGCGGCTGGCAGCCTTGGCATCCTTATCCCACCGAGCACTATCCTCATTGTCTATGGGATAATGATCGAGGAATCCATCGGCAAGCTTTTCATCGCCGGTGTATTGCCGGGGATACTCCTCAGTCTTTTTTTTGCCGCAACAGTGGTCGTTCTGTGCCTGCGCAATCCTAGTATCGGTCCACCCGGGGACCCAACAAGCTGGAAAGAGAAGCTGCGAGCGATCACCGGAATTATTCCAGCCATAATTCTATTCCTCCTGGCTATCGGCGGGTTATTTCTCGGCTGGTTCAGCCCCACTCAGGCCGGGGCAATTGGAGCAGGCGGCGCCTTGATCATTGGCTTAGGCCGAAGACAGCTTACTTGGCAGACATTTTTTGAGGCTGGAAAGGAAGGCTTGCGAACGGGTTGTATGGTTATATTCATTATCACCGGCGCGGTAATCTTCGGTCATTTCATGGCGGTATCGACGATACCCTTCAAGCTGGCTGACTGGCTCGGGGGGCTTGCCATACACCGGATGGCCGTCATGGCGGTCATCATCTTTATCTATTTTATGGGCGGCTTCTTCATGGATTCTATGGGCCTAGTTGTGGTTACCATCCCCATTTTCTTTCCGGTAGTTTTGGAACTGGGCTTCGACCCGATCTGGTTTGGGGTCATAATCGTGCTCGTTGCCGAGATGGGAGTAATCACACCGCCGGTAGGGGTGAATGTATTTGTCATTAAAGGGATTGCCCCTGATATACCCATTGAGGTTATCTTTAAGGGGATATTCCCCTTCCTTGTCGCACTAATCCTTGTTACGATTATACTGGTAATCTTCCCGGAGATTGCTACCTTTTTGCCCAGCTTTATCACTTACTAGGGCAAGAGTTACCAGCCTTATCGCCACATCCCTTTGTTCAATCGTATTCGATCTCGATAGCCCCTGTGCTGCATACCCTTACACACTGGGGTTCGCCTTCGCAGAGATCACAATGATAGACCTCATTTCCCCATTGAAAGAGTGCCTTAAAGGGACACGCATCGGATAATGCCTTATCCCAAACAAATCGCACTCGATATTCTGCTGAGTTTCGATTGTTTTTCCCCATACAGGGCATGTTTTCACACTGGCGACATACTACCGGGTCGCAGGCACCGGTTTCGAGGTCGTCTTTTCGTATGCGCATAGCAGAACGGTTGATGTTAACCACACCCAGGTGGTGTATGGAGCAGGCCATCTCACAAAGGTGACAGCCGCTGCACTTTTCAGCATGTGTTTTAATCTTCATCATATGTTGGGTTGATTGAGGTAATGCCTTTGAGCCCCAGGTACTTTAACGTGGCCTCTCTAGGGACACCAAGCTTGTCCCACCCATGTAAGTCGTAATACTCATCCAGGATTTGAGTGAATTGTATACGATCGATAAATTCACCTTTAGCCGGCCCCTCCTGAACGGGTTCATCGAAATACCGGGACGGCAAGGTGTCGTCGGGCCTCCCCAGGCCATTTCCGATGAGGATTAGACGTTCTAGGGTACAGATCCTCTCGCCGACATCCCAGAGGTCCTGAGAGGAGTAATTCTCTCCAAAGGCCCGATATATAAGCTCTGAAAACTGCTGTGCCTGGGGCGCATGGGGGCTGCTGAAAACCGAAAGAAATCGGCATACGCCAAGGGCATCACAGAGCGCGTTAAGTCGTTCGTGCCACCATACCATGCGCCCCTTTCCGCCATAATCCAAATATGACGATGACACCTCCCCGCCATAGAGGTTTTCTAAAAGGGTTTCAGGAAGGCCGATTACATCAAGAGACGGTCGACTTCTCATATGGCATGCCCCACGGGTGCCCGTCGCCATGCCCAGGGCAAAGCTCTTGGGCGCACGCTCGTCCGTCATTTCAATGGGGAGGTTTTTGATTTGCAAGAGGAACCTGTTTCCCTCGTTGCCGAATACCTCGGAGGAACGCACCCCTTCTGCAAGAACATCCCCAAAACCCTCCCGGCGGGCAATTTGATGGATCAGTTTTATGATGGCTTTCTGGTCCCCCCAGCGGAGTGGATATCCGACTGCGGAGTCATCGATAATTCCCCGCTGATAGAGCTCCATGGCCCAGGCGATATAGGAGCCGGCTGAAATGGTATCAATTCCATATCGGTTACACAGCTCTGTAGCATAGATAGCGCTTTCTAAATCCCCATTGCCGAGCGTAGAACCCATAGAGCCAATGGATGCATACTCAGGCCCCTCTCCCATTGTTCCGGCGTGAGGCCCGGTTAGGATTTTGTAACGGTGTCGGCAGTGGGCCGGACATCCGGCGCAGGATACCATCCCGTTGGAGTACTGGTCCAGATGCTGTGCCTCTAATGCCTTGCCCTGCACGCCGAATGTCGTCAGCTGGTTGTTCCGTACCCGCAAGAAACCGAGGTCGTTGGAATACTGCATGAGGAGTGGCGTCCCCCAACGTCCCAAGGCCTTAATCCACCGTCGCTGCAAAAGGTTTGAATAGACCTTTTGGTAGGTTTCAAAATACCCCGCAGGGTCTTTTAATGGAATGTCTTGGGTGCCTCGAACGGCCAATGCCTTAAGCCGTTTTGCCCCCATTGCCGCTCCCATGCCGGTGCGGCCAGCGCTGCTTTTTAGGCCCGTTCGTATACCTGCAAACCGAACCCTATTCTCACCAGCCTGCCCGATACAGCCAATCTGCACACGATCATCGTGCAGCTCTTTCCGGATCGCTCTTTGAGTTTCAACCGTATCCTTGCCCCACAGGTGGGTGGCATCGCGGATTTCAACCTCACCATCGTGAATCCAAAGATATGCAGGGGTGTGGCTCCGGCCCACAATAAACAGAGAGTCAATACCACTCGCTTTAAATTCAGCGCCCAGTTCTCCGCCCATATTCGAGTCTCCCAGATATCCCGACTCGGGTGACCGTGCACTGATATTCATTCTGGATCCGAGACTCGGTATCCCGCACAAAAGCCCCGGGCTCATGACAATAGGACTTGCTGGATCAAAGGGATCGCCTGGTTTGGACAAATAAGGGAACAGAAGCCTCATGTTCAGGCCTCTACCTCCAAGATAGTCTTGAAGAACTTCCTTCGATAGGGAGATGAACTTGATTTTCCCGCTGCTGAGATCAACCCTCACTAGTTTTGAGGAATGCATCTAATCACCTCCGCTATTTCCACAGGGAGTTTTCCACAGGGATCTGTTTCGGTTTCGCCAAGGGTTGCCGGTCGACAAGGATGACGAGGCAATATCTTCAGGCATGTATTTCATCTCCCTGAGAGCTTTATAACAAGCTGCTATCATGTCATTGCGAGGAGGGAAGCGACGTGGCAATCTATCCTCTCGAGATTGCTTCACATTCGTTCGCAATGACG
>CP070657.1:1060538-1064894 GCA_020355085.1 Deltaproteobacteria bacterium | reverse complement strand
GACCAGGCTACCTTTAAGCCTGTGCTGCTTGCGGCACAGGCGTTTTCGATTAGGAAAGTGGGGTGAGGCGTGAGGCCGAGATACTCTGAAATCGGGTTTTCGGGTGAGCGCTGAGGATCATACATGGAAGAGCATACTATAGAGGCCTCTATCTCTTTATTGCCGATGTTCAAACCATCCATGGCTTCCTTGAATGCCTCAAATGCCAGTTCTTTGATCGAAATTCCGCATGCCCGGGAAAAATTACTCTGCCCAACTCCGACAATAGCTACATCAGCCATCTGCATACCTCCAGTTCGGGTTTCAGATCTAAGATTAATTTAGGGTCTCTGAGGCAAGTGAGTCTCGCGCTCATAATAGCTCAGGCGGGATCCTCTTGCTTCACCTTTTTTGCCTTCGCCCGAATACCCTGCAGTCCGTGAAATCAAAAAGCGAATCTATCCGCCTTTGGAGGCCCCTGCTCTGCAGGGGCGTCAAGCGCTTCATTCCGGGCTGCATTTCTTTGCAGTCATAACAACAGGCACCTTAGAACGGATACTCGCGTGGGGTGAGCTGCATGCTGATCCACCGCAGTTCAGTGAATTCCTCTAACCCTGCACGGCCGCCGAATCCCGGGGGGACTCGTGTAAACACCTCACCCGTGTAAGGATTGAGATCATCGTAGAGCTGGCCGTCGAGGGCACCAACCCACTTGGCGTTGATGTAGATCTTGTATTCCCTTGCCATGGCAGTTCTACCTTTCTCGGTGCTCTTCGTGCTATGTCATGGGTTATTATTGGTGTAGCTTTGTTCGCCTTCGCCAGAATAGCGTGCAGTACAATCACTCACACAGGTCTTCCTCTAGCCCTTTTGTAATGCAGGGGTATAGAATTTCGCAATGTATTCTTTGACCATTCTGCGTGCGGAGAAGCTCGGGGCAGTGCTCTTGATGGCCTCCTTCATCACGCTAACCCATTCGTGAGGAACACCATCCTCGGAAATATTGTAGTAAAGGGGTATAATCTCCTTTTCCAGGAAATCGTAAATGGCCTCGGCGTCTGCCTGGTCCCGATTACCGGTTACTTCGCCGTGTCCAAACGCCCACCCGTTCTTGCCGTTAAACCCCTCTATCCACCAGCCATCCAGGATGCTCAGGTGCAGCACTCCGTTAAGGGCAGCCTTTATTCCGCTGGTTCCGCTTGCCTCAAGCGGCGGCAACGGGTTGTTGAGCAAGACGTAAACCCCATGAACCAGGTACTGGGCCAGCAGTTCTCCGTAATCTTCTACAAAGGCAACACGCCCAGCCAACTCCGGATCTCGGGCAGCGTTGAATATCTTCTGCAAAATCCGCTTTGCCGGATCATCTGCCGGATGAGCCTTGCCAGCGAACACGATCTGTATCGGCCTCCAGCGATCATTCACGAATCTCTTTAACCGCTTCAGATCGTGAAGGATCAGGTCTGCCCGTTTGTATGTGGCAAAGCGCCGGGCAAAGCCGATGGTCAATACCGAGGGGTCCAGCAGGGTACCCCCGGCTATCATAATGGAGGGACTGGCGCGGTCTGAAACCCAGCGTTGCCGCGCACGCTCGCGAATGGTATCGATCAGTTTGATTTTCAGCCAGTAATGGGTCTTCCACAACTCTTCGTCCGGAATGCCGTCGATCAGCTCCCAGGTTGCAGGGCTATCGTGCTCTGCCAGCCAGTTGGGGCCGAGATATTTATTAAACAGGAGCTCCATCTTGGGCTCGATCCACGTGGGTACGTGCACGCCGTTGGTCACGGAACCAATAGGAATACGCTCTTCCGGCACGTCCGGCCAGAGGCCCTGCCACATCCGGCGAGCCACCTCCCCGTGTCGCTTGCTGACCCCATTGCGAAATCCTGACATCTTCAGGGCAAAGGCCGTCATATTAAAACCGGAATTGGGTTCTTTGGGGTGTATGCCAAGCTGGAGAAAGGCGTCGTGCTTCAATCCCAAAGAAGGCCAGTAGTCTCGAAAATATTTTTCCATCAGTTCAAACGGAAAGACATCATGGCCGGCAGGAACCGGGGTGTGTGTGGTAAACAGAGAGGTGCTCTGCACCTGGTCAGCAGCCTCGTTGAAACTGATACCCTCCTGAACCAGTTCCCTGATCCGTTCCAGCGCTGCAAACGCAGGATGTCCTTCGTTCAAATGGAGTACGGAAGGCTTGATACCGAGGATGCTGAGGACCTGGTACCCGCCGATGCCCAGCACGATTTCCTGGCGAAGCCGTTGTTCTATGTCACCGGCATAGAGATGGCACGATATCCCACGGTTCCACGGTTCGTTGACTCCTATGTCCGTGTCCAGCAGGTATAGGGGCACGCGGCCGACTGAGATCTCCCATACAGCAACAAAAACCGGCGGTTCAATGAATGGGACCTTGATCACCACCTGCACCCCTTTTTCGTTGAGGACCCTCGAAATAGACGCTGCGTCACGGTCCAGTGTTTGATCCAGATTCTCCTGCCAGCCATCCTCGCGGATCTGCTGCCGGACATATCCTTCCGGATACATGAAACCCACCGCTACCAGAGGAACTCTCAGGTCGCTGCATTCCTTGATATAATCGCCGGCCAAAAATCCTAATCCACCCGCATAGAAGGGTAAAGAATGATGAAGCCCATACTCTGCGGAGAAATATGCGATATTGCAGTCGTACCGTATTCCAGGGGTACTAGAAAAACACGTTTTTCTGTCATGTATCTCCTCTCGGAATCTCACCAGAACTTCTTTGTAGCGCTCCAGATATTCTGGATTGTTTACAGCAGATTTAAGAATCTCCCCGGGAAGCTCTTTAAGCATCCTGTCGGGGTTGTGGCTGCTTTCCTTCCATGCTTGACGGTTCAGTGTTTTAAAGAGCATTCTGGCAGCTGGATGCCAGCTCCACCAGAGGTTTTCAGCCAGTTCTCCAAGTCCGAGCAACCGTTGCGGCAGGTTCGGAAACTCATTGCCCTTGATTTCCATTTTGGGCCACCTCTTTATTTCCGGTTAGTAGCATGAGGTTAGCAGCCTCCTGACTCGCCTCTCTGCAAAGTGCGGCGTAGTGGCAAGGTTTGGCTCACTATTAGGTTATAGAAGAGCAGCCGTTTCATCAACAGTATTTTGATGGCTAGCCATCTTAATGACCAGCGATTGCACAAAGGCTTCAACAACTATAGCATGCCAAGCGCTTTTATATTATACTGCTGAAAACCGTGCGGGTTCAACTGTTGCCGCTGCCGGGAGCTATGGTCCAAAGCGACTTGGATCAAATGAATCCTTTCCTAAGGTGAGAGTAACATGAAAACCCTTTTGAAGCATTTAAGGATCTATATCTTAAGAGGCCTTTTCGCGATTATTCCACTTGCCCTTACGGCTTTTGCGTTAAATCTCCTTTATACGATTATTGATAAGCGTATCACGGGGGTTGTGGAAAAGTTTATTGGTTTTTCTTTCCCAGGGCTGGGAGTTGTTTTGTTGCTGGCAATTTTGTATTTCTTGGGACTGGGAGTGAGCAATGTATTGGGAAGGCAATTCGTTAGTTTGCTCGATGGGATCGCAAACCGAATTCCCCTCGTCAAAACAACCTATAAGGTTGGAAGACAGCTTTCATCAACGCTTTCCTTGCCCGAAAAGCAGGTATTCAAGCGTGCCGTGCTGGTGGAATACCTGAAGCCGGGAATGTGGACCATAGGTTTCGTGACAGGCAGGCTCATTGATAGGAGCAATAACGATGAGGTAATGCTCAAGGTCTTTATCACGACGCCGCCCAATCCGATTTCCGGCACCATGATCCTGGTAAGAGAATCACAGACAAGAGATCCGGGATGGACAATCGAGGAGGCATTGAAGGCCGTCATCTCGGGCGGTGTGATTAGTCCGGCCGAGATCAAGGAAGTGGCTGAGGACAAAGGGAGAGAGCAGCTTAACAGCGTGCCGGGCAAATAGGGACTATATGGGAAGAGCTAGAATGACTGCAGTGGATTTCGGAAAACACGCTGGTTACAATAGAAATGAACGGGAAGATCAAAAGACATCTTTCTGAGGCAGTGTTTATGCGGTGTTTTGATGGGGGCTGTGTATGTTTGTGGTGAAGGGCCTCAGGATGCACACATTCATCCAGGCCTTTGGGGGGTTAGCCGTATTTGATTACACTGGCCAGTGAGTACATTCAGTTGAAAAGGGGGTGAGATTGCTATGAAGAGACAAGAAGACAGGGGCTGGAGCCCGTACCTGGCGGGTGCATTGGCAGGATTGGTTTCAATTCTATCGGTATTGACAGCAGGAAAGTATTTCGGGGCATCCACCACCTTCGTGCGCTCAGCCGGCCTCATCGAGAAGCTGTTTGGTGCTGAGCGGGTAGCTCAGATG
>CP070657.1:1057327-1060438 GCA_020355085.1 Deltaproteobacteria bacterium | reverse complement strand
GCTACCAGGTCAACGAGGGTGAAACCATTGTGTTTTCTCATGCTTCGACTCGCTTTTAGTGAGCTATTGTTTTAAGTGCAAAAGTGATGCCGTTTGTCCAACAATCGTGGCACAAGAGCCATAGAACAGCTAACTATTTGTTATTACTTAAGAAATATGAGATTAGCAAGGGGAAGTCGCGTCAGGATGTTTGCTAGGTGGCGTATAAATAAAGAGGACACCCTGTTAAATCACTTTACATTGTATGGGGAAGCCTGGTTCATTGGGTGTCTGGAGGTGAGCAGGGGACTTGCTTTGGCGGGATTGCCCTGCTGCGTTGTATGTTAAGGTATTTTACAAATACTACGTCAAATTTTTGACATACGAAGTTTTAAGGCACGGTACTAGGTGGAAATCAGGTTGTTAACCATCATTCTGTCATAGTCGGTGATGCGGAGGAATCGAACTCCCATACCCCGGTGTACGATTCTGTCGTGAGGGGTACTGGCATTTGACCAGACAACCTCCGCGAAGAGGGCCAGGGAGCCTCCGTGGGGAAGGGTAATGGTGAGCGGGAATACCTTTTTGACCGGCAGGGGGCTCGCACAGCAGATGAACGCGCCTCCAACTGAGATATCCAGTGTCTCTGCAGTTATGGTGCCTTCAGCGGTTATTATGTTGACGGGCAAGCGGATCGGGGCCTTTGTGTAGTGCCTCCTTTCGTGCTGAGCCGCCGCTATCCCGTTTGCCGGTATGGGAGAATCATAGCTGAATGGGGACGACCGGTTGCGAAAGGCGAGCAGAGACTGGATGAACTTCAAGGAGAGAAGCAAGATGAAACCGCCGAAGCCCACACCCAGGAGTAGGACCAGGTGTTTCATCGAAGAAGCCCTTCTCCACCGCGAGTTTTCTGTTCTTGAGGATGAGTGCTGATCATATTCGCCGTTCTCCGCGGGGCAGCGAGTGATTTCATGACGGCTGGCTCAATTCGTACTCTTTGATCTTTGCGAGGAGGATGGGCCTGCTGATTTCCAGCATCCTGGCGGCCTGCGATTTGTTGCCCCCGGTCTTTTCCAAGGCCCGCTCGATGAGGGTTTTTTCAATCATGCGCGTGGCCACCTTAATGGAGGATATGCCTTCGCGGGTGAGCCCGCCGGTTGGAAAACGGGCAGCCTTGATGTCAGGGGGAAGATCGGCCATTTCAAGGACGTTTCCGGGGGCAAGTATAATTGCCCTTTCGATAACATTCTCAAGCTCTCTCACATTTCCGGGCCATCGGTGTATCATGAACTGCTCCATCACCTCTGATGAAACCCCTTTGATGTTCTTTTTGAGCTTGGCGTTAAACTGCTTGATAAAGTGATCGGTCAGCAGCGGTATATCCTCACGCCTTTCTCGTAAGGGCGGCAGATATATGGTTACTACGTTTATCCGGTAGTACAGATCTTCTCTGAACAGACCGCTCTTGATTTCCTGTGCCAGGTCCTTGGCCGTGGCTACTATCACCCTGACATCCACCCTTTTGGCAGTGGTAGAGCCGAGAGGAGTTATTTCCTCTTCCTGGAGAACCCGCAAGAGTTTAATCTGTAACGAAGGAGGGAGTTCCCCGATCTCATCCAAAAAGATCGTGCCCTTGTCGGCCTCTTCGAAGTGACCCTTCTTATCCTGCCAGGCATCGGTGAAGGCCCCCTTCTTGTAACCGAACATTTCGCTTTCCAGAAGCGTTTCAGGTATGCCGCCGCAATTGATGGACACCAGTGGCCCGTTACGCCGAGAGCCGTTAAAATGGATTGCCCGGGCAACCAGCTCTTTTCCGGTACCGCTTTCCCCCTGCACAAGCACGGTAGTTTGATAGTCGGCCACCTTTTTGATGAGATCGAACACAGACTGCATCGCCTTGCTTTTGGCCACTATATTGCTGAAGGTATAACTCTGCTCGATCCTCTGGATTTGATCCTTTAATTTGACGTTCTCGCTTTTCAGTCTCTCCCGTTCTTCCGCCTTTTTCAGCGATAGCAGTACCTCATCCGGCTTGAATGGTTTGCTGATGTAATCATAGGCCCCGAGCTTCATTGCCTCAATGGCCGTATCTACGGTTCCGTAAGCAGACATCATGATAACAGGGGTATCTCCAAGGGTTTCAGCCGCCGATTTGAGAAACGTCATGCCGTCCATTCTGGGCATCTTAATGTCGCACAGGATAAAATCATACTGCCCTCGCTCCACTGCCTCGAGGCCTTCTTGACCGTCGGCTACCAAGGTGACCCCATAATCGGATTTCTTTAGGAGGACCTCGAGCATGTGTCGCATGTTGGCCTCGTCTTCAATAATGAGTATTCGTTTCTTTGTCATGATATGTCTCGTTTTCTAGATCTTCATGCACTCTGGCACAAGGGCAGTATGACGGTCAAGGTTGTTCCCTTGCCCAATTCGCTGTTAACCTTGATGTCTCCCCCCATATCCGCAACCATTCGCAGGCTCACGGAAAGACCGAGCCCTGTTCCCTTGCCAGGCTCCTTCGTGGTATGAAACGGATCGAAGATCCTGCTCAGGTCTTCAGCGTGAATCCCTGGCCCACTATCGGTGCAATCAACACGGACCCTGGCCGCTGTGCCACTGCCTTGCGGCCGGTGCTCCTGAACCAGGATCGTTGTGATTGATAGGTGCTTGCGGTCGGAATTCCCGGGAGAGGGGTTGGTAGCCATGGCATCTACCGCATTCATAACGATATTGAGGAACACCTGTTTCAACTTGTCAGGGTCGGCCAGAACCGTGTCCTGTGTGGCTCGGTGATCCACAACCACGTTAATATCGGACATCATGGGCTGCGGCTTCAGCATATCCATTATATCATCGATGACCTTGTGAACGAAAACCGTCTTAACTTCCCCTTTTGAGGGCCTCGAGAAGTCGAGGAGGTCCCTGATAGTCTTGTTTATCCTGTCGATCTCCGTTTCAATGCGGGCAATGAAGTCCTTGCGCTCCTCTTTTTCGAGGTTATTGCCCTTGAGCAGGTCTAGATAGCCGAGCACTATGCCGATGGGATTCCCAATCTCATGGGCCACACCGGAGGCGAGTCTGCCAATAGAGGCCAGTTTTTCCGATCTGATTATCTCTTCCTGGGCCTGTGTG
>CP070657.1:1052418-1057227 GCA_020355085.1 Deltaproteobacteria bacterium | reverse complement strand
TGCGGCACTTGGGGCGGCACCATTACCAGTGAGAACATCTCGCTGAAGCACTACATGAACGTTACCTGGGTTAGCCGGCCAATCCCGGAAGACAGGCCTTCCGATGAAGAGCTATTCGGTGAGTTCTATAATACGGAAACGTTCTGAGATTCACTGCTGTCTTTAATACGCTAATAATGCCATAAGCCGGTTCTATCCTCAAGCTCGGCCCTATCTGGGGCGAAACATCATGTCGCTATGGGATGCGAAAAAAATGCTACTATCGCGACATGGGACGGACCCCCAAAAGGCGGAGTGGCAGTTCCCACTCATAACAGAGCATATCCATGTAAAATCGCGAGATCCCCTCGTTGCGCAGTTGAAGCACTTCTTCAAGGTTGTAAAAGGAATGAAAGAACCCAGAACCAGCGGAGAAGATGCCACAAGGACGCTGGCAGTGGCTCAGGCGATTTTGAAATCGGGGGCGAGTGGAGATCCAGTGGATTTATTATATTAATAATCCGCACGAGCATAACAATCTAGCATGATTAAAACACGTAAGCACAATCGCATTTTGCCCGGAGAAGGCGCATATGACAGAGCCTGTGCGCCTATGTCACCTTCCTCAGTACAATATCCGTGCTGATTGGCTTTTCCAAAACGTCATAGGACTTGGATGATCTCCTCTCTTTTCATCTCATTCCCCAAACCTCCTTAAGTGTTTGTATCTAATAGACTGGTTTCGTTCCATTTTGTCAACAGAACCAATGGGGTAGCCACTTGACACAGAATGCCCTTTAGCCTATGCTTATGCTACTAGTACAAATGATGATCAACAAAATCCGATGTAGTTACTATCATCAGCGTAAGGGGTTCAGCCATTTCAGATTTCTCACAAAAAAGCAGCAGTATCAGTACCTTCCACATAATGGGCCAGGATCGAAGGAAGTTGAGATCCCAGCTCAGACTTCATTCCAGGTGGAAGAAAACCGTTTTGATTATCCCTTGCCTGGCCAGTGAGTTTACGGATTCCGCAAATCTCCCAGTCTTCAGGAACATCCTCAGGCACTTAAGGAATATGCCCTATCTTTCAAGCATTATCTTCGGGCTGGATAGAGCGACTGAGGATGAGGCCCGCGGGCTCAGAGATCTCATAACGGCAGCGGGAATCAGAAATTCCCTTATCCAGTGGAACAATGGTCCAGGTTTCAGCGATATCTACCGCCAGCTCAACGAGGCGGGATTCAACATTACCGAACCTGGCAAGGGCAAGAATATGTTTCTCAGCTTCGGTATCGCCATTGCTCTGGGTGCTGAATCAATCGGGCTGATTGACGCAGATATTAGAACCTTTAGGCGTGTTCAGCTCGACCGGCTCTTTTATCCCGTAGTGGTTCTGAATTACGATTTTTCCAAGGCCTACTATGCCCGCATTTCCGAAAGAGGAGAGATTTACGGCAGGGTCAAGCGGCTCCTTCTGGACCCCCTCCTGCTTTCCCTGAAAAGAAAATTCACGGAAAGCAAAGAGGAAAAGATGCTGCGCCTCATAGATTTTCTGCTGGGCTTCAATTACCAACTCTCCGGTGAAGTAGCTTTTCATGTGGACCTTCTGAAAAAGATGCGCTTTGCCACCAACTGGGGCGTTGAAATCTTCACTTTGATTGAGGTATACCGCAAGGCCTCATCTCCAGCCCAGGTTATGTTCACCGAGGAAGCCTTTGATCACAAGCATCAAGAGGCCTCGCCTGAAGATCAGGCAAAAGGACTTAATCGAATGGCAATCGACATTGTCACTACCTTGATGAATGCGCTCGTCATCGAGGAAGGGCTCGAGATCTCCGATACCTTCTTCAGGGATTTGGCCATCACCTACCAAGCTGTGGCCGAAGACCAGATCAAAAAGTATTCCGACGACGCCAGTTTTAGCAACCTGAAATACGACCGTGACGCCGAAGAGTATCTTGTTAGAAATGTGTTGCACAACTCAATCCTTGAAGCCGGCGAAGTATTGACCTCACCCTACAGAATCACAGAGCGGTTTTTGAGATTTGTGAATTCCCATTCGGAATTCAGGTCATTCATCGAAAAGGGCCTTGCCGAAGCAATACTTGAGGTTGAGCGCAAGACACGGGGAAGTATCTTCGAGATGCCACAAACTGTCTCATGGGAACGGGTATCGAACAAACTGCCCCGCATTTTCTATGATCTCATCGAGGTCGTGGAAGAGGAAAAAAGACGGTTCACCCAATCCGGGCAAGCCGAGATTCCCTAGCCCAGATCTTGATTACAAATGCACAGATCCTTTGATGGCGCCTTGGTAGTGTTACGACAGCAGCTTTCAGCCTGGAAAGCAACTGCGCCGAAACACGAAACAAATTTGATTATGGAGTTCTGCACAAGGGTTATTTAAGGTTTTTCTCTAAAATCCCGAAAAAGCCACTATGCCCCTATTCGCTATCTTAACTGATTTACGATTTCAGGATGTGCTGGATATCCTGTTTCTTGCCGTTGTTGTGTATCATCTCTATCTCTGGTTTTGGGGAACAAAGGCCTTTAAGGCGCTGGTAGGTCTCCTGGCTTTAGGGATCATTTTCACCCTCGCTCGCTTCTGGGGTCTGTTTCTTACTACCTGGGTGTTTCAAATACTCTGGCAGGTCTTGATCGTTCTTATTATTATCCTCTTTCAATCGGAGATCCGCCAGGTCCTTGAAAGGGTTAATCCCCTCCAAATGCTCGGACTGCGCTCTTTTCCGAAGTCGGCGGGTTGGGTACCGAGCTTTGTTAAAGGGATATACTTTCTGGCCGAGCGTAGAATCGGGGCCCTCATCATTTTCGAGCGTACAGACTTGGTGAACGAATTGATCACCGGAGGAATTCCTTTGGAGGGTGAGCCGTCATCCGAGATCCTGGTGAGTGTTTTTCAAAAAGAATCGCCCTTGCATGACGGCGCACTCTTGATCCAAAAGGGGAGAATCGCAAAGGCAGCCTGCTATCTCCCTCTGAGCTCTGCTGAAGGGCTTCCCAAGAACTGGGGCACAAGGCACAGAGCGGCTTTAGGGCTTTCCGAGCGCTGTGATGCCTGGGTACTGGTTGTTTCAGAGGAACGAGGTGAGGTTTCCCTTGCCCGGGAGGGGAAAATCGTGCCCATCGCAAATCCGGAGGAACTTGCCGACCTCGTTGAAAGAGCCACCAAACCACCTGCTGTCTCTGATGGAAATTGGCGGGAAAGGACTCGCTCTGTAGTAATCCGTCGCTGGCCCATTAAGCTTGGGGCCTTGGGATTGGTATTTGTGTTGTGGTTGCTCCTGGCAGGACAGCAGAACTTCGAGGTAGCCCTTACACTGCCCGTTGAGATGAAGAATATTCCCGAGAACGTCGAGATTCTGGAGCCCTTGAATCCAGAGGTCCTTATCACAGTGCGAGGGCTTCGAAAGGACGCAAGCACATTGAATAGCAGAAACGTGCGTGCCGAAATCGACCTCTCGCCCGCTCGTTTCGGCAGTAAGCTTTTCCGGATCACTCGCGACGAGATTGATCTGCCCAACGATAGGATCAGCATTGTGAACATAAAGCCGACCCTGATGGAATTCAAGTTCAAGAAGGCTTTGGCTCCGGAATAAACGCTGAGCCACATGGCCCATCCGATACCAGACCCTCTTTCCCTTGACCTGAAGCAACCGCAAGCGCTCCAGAAATCCCCTGAGCAATGAGAGCAAAAACTGCTTGATAATTGAACAAAGGTTTATAAGAATAAGACGGAAAGGAAGAAATACGGAGCCAGCCTGACGATGGCTTGGGCGCTGAGCAGCTAACCTTGAAGGAGCAACCGCAAGAGTAGGAGATCATGAATTACGATACGGCATTGAGGGCCTATACCTCAAAGAGGATGGAAGAGATAGAAAACGCTGATATTTTGGTAGGCATTCCCTGCTATAATAATGAGGGAACTATTGCTCACGTGATCCAGATGGTAACCCATGGGCTCGCCGAGCACTATAAGGACAAAAGGAGTGTTATTCTTATCGCCGACGGCGGTTCAACCGATGACACGAGGGAGATGGCTAAGGAGTTTGAAATCAAGCCTTGGCAGGAAAAGGTCACCTCCATTTACCGAGGCCCTGCGGGGAAGGGATCGGCCTTCAGGTCAATCTTTGAGGCGGCCAAGCGCCTGTAGGTGAAAGCCTGCATGGTTGTCGACTCAGACCTTCGCTCTATCACCAGTGACTGGGTCAAGTATCTTCTTGAACCGGTCGTGGAAAAGGGCTATCAGTATGTCTCCCCCATTTACTCGCGTTACAAATACGACGGAACCATTACTAACAACATCGTCTATAATCTCACCCGAGCCCTCTATGGCCTGCGCATCCGTCAGCCCATCGGGGGGGACTTCGCCTTCGATGGTGAACTGGCAGCATATTACATCGAGCAGGACGCATGGAACACCGATGTGGCCCGATACGGAATAGACATCTGGATGACAACCAACGCCATAACGAATAACTTCAAGATCTGCCAGTCAAATCTGGGTGTAAAAATCCATGATGCCAAAGACCCAGCTGAATCACTCGGGCCCATGTTTCGACAGGTGGTTCACACGCTTTTCGTGCTCATGGAGCAGCACGAGGCGGAATGGAAAGCGGTCAAGGGCAGTCGAACAGTTCCCATGTTCGGGCTTCAGGAATTCAAAGAACCGGAGCCTATTAAAGTCAACCTCGACCGGCTTGTGGCCGAGTTCAAGACCGGGTTCCGGCAGTTCAGAAGCCTCTATCAAGATATATTCTGCCCTGACTGCTTTGAAGAACTCAAGAGATGCGCGGGCAAAGCAAAAAC
>CP070657.1:1031388-1052318 GCA_020355085.1 Deltaproteobacteria bacterium | reverse complement strand
TCCGGTGTCTCCTTGACGCCCCGAGCGTCCTCTCAGCTGATTATCAATCCTTCTGCTCTCATGCCTCTCAGTGCCGAGTATGTGCAAGCCACCGAGGTCTGGAACGCCGGTTCCTAAGACGATGTCCGTTCCCCTGCCGGCCATATTGGTGGATATGGTGACTGTGCCTCTCTGGCCTGCCATGGCGACGATCTCGGCCTCTCTCTCATGGTTTTTTGCATTCAAGACTTGGTGCTTGATGGCCTCCCTGTTGAGCATCTTACTCAACATCTCCGATTTTTCGATAGAAATGGTACCCACCAGCACCGGTTGACCCTTGTCGTGTAATTCCTTTATCTCTGCTACGGCTGCCCTAAATTTCTCCCGTTCGGTTTTATAGATCACGTCCGGATAATCGGTTCTGATCATCCTCTTGTGGGTCGGTATCACCAGGACATCCAGGTCATATATCTTCTTAAACTCTGGGGCCTCTGTATCCGCTGTTCCGGTCATTCCCGCGAGCTTTTCGTACATCCTGAAGTAGTTTTGGAAGGTAATCGTAGCCAGTGTCTGGTTTTCCTCTGCAACATTCACACCTTCCTTTGCTTCGATGGCTTGATGGAGCCCGTCGCTCCAACGTCTTCCCGGCATGAGTCTGCCGGTAAACTCATCCACGATGACCACCTGCCCGTCCTTTACCACGTAATCGACATCCTTGTTAAAGAGCCAGTAGGCCTTAATGAGCTGTTGGGCAGCATGCATCTTTTCGGATGTCTCGGAATACCTGGCTTCTAGTTCTCGCTTTCTCTTCTTCTTTTCCCTGAAGTTCAGGTGAGGATCGTTCTCGATTTCCTGCAGACCTTGGTACAAGTCAGGTACGACGAAGGCATCCGCTTGATCACCCGACAGGAGCTTGAGACCCTTATCCGTCCAGTTTGCGCTGTGATCTTGTTCTTCGATAATGCAATAGAGCTCCTCGTCTAGGAGAGAAAGGCTCTTCTGGGCCCTCAAGAGCGATTCTGCCCTATCGATCCGTTTCTTCAACCCTGGCTCTTGAGAGATGATATCCAAGAACCGCGAATTCTTTGGGGCACCTCTTTTGACCTGAAGGAGCAGCTCGATTGTTTTATCGTCATCTATGCCCTGCCGTAATTGGGTATCCACTTTGTTAAGGATAGATCTAATGATTCTATCTTGTTGTTCCTTGAGCTTCAAGATCGAGGGCTTCTGACTTGCGTAATGTGCATCTTCACTGCGTTCAATAGGACCTGATATGATCAGAGGAGTCCTGGCCTCATCAATCAGAATGCTGTCCACCTCGTCAACAATGGCAAAATTGAGGTCCCTTTGGACACACTCCTCCAGCGAATACTTCATGTTGTCTCTCAGGTAGTCAAAGCCGAATTCATTATTGGTTCCATAGGTTATATCGGCGTTATATGCATCCTTTCTCTCTTGCTCCCCCATATCATGAAAGATCACGCCCACCGACATCCCCAGAAGGCGATATATTCCTCCCATCCACTCTGCGTCTCTCTTGGCAAGATAGTCATTAACCGTTACAAGGTGGGCACCGCGTCCCTGAAGGGCATTGAGATAGAGAGGGAGGGTTGCGGCCAGGGTTTTGCCTTCCCCGGTTTTCATTTCCGCGATCTTACCCTGATGCAGGGCAATGCCGCCAACGAGCTGGACATCAAAATGCCTCATACCCAAAGTTCTCACCGAGGCCTCTCTTACGGCCGCATAGGCCTCTGGTAGGATATCCTCAAGGGATTCACCTGCTTCCAGTCTTTTCTTGAACTCCTCCGTCTTTTGTCGAAGTTGGCTGGTGTTGAGGGCTTGAAATCGAGGCTCAAGCTCGTTGATTTTTGACACCTGGGGGGTAAGAGCTTTGAGCTCTCTTTCGTTCTTGCTGCCTACAACAGCTCTAAACATGCTGCCGATCATAGAAGGCGATTCCTTTCAGTTCTGTTTTCTTCTGATTAAACCTTTGTGCACGAAAATTCAAGCAACATTTGAATACAGGATCTATTCGAATGCTTGGGGTGATGGAAATAATGAAAGCAGAGCAGACTAGGTGTTTTTGGTGGGGAGGCTCAATTCAATCGAGTATGTATCGGAGGGGATTTACGGGAACACCACTCAAGAGAACCTCATAGTGGAGGTGAGGGCCTGTACATCGACCCGACTTTCCAACTTCGGCAATGATTTGCCCTCTCTTGACACGATCACCCTTTTTGACCCGGTATTTGTTTAAGTGACCGTATCTGGTCTTCATGTTGTAACCATGGTTGATCGCGATCATTCTGCCGTAGTTACCTTCTCTGCCCACAGAGACAACCAGTCCATCAGCTGGCGCAATAATCGGTGTCCCGATCCTTGTTGCTATGTCAAGCCCTTTATGGAACTCTCGTTTGTTGGTAAACGGGGAGATCCTGTATCCAAACCCCGATGAATACCAGCCGTTCGTTGGTGCAAGAGAAGGCGTACAAGCCAATAGGGATTTTTGCTCTTCCAGAAACCGGCTCAACTCGTTTTGAGAAAGGGCGGTCATCGCTATTTCCGTGTTCAAACCATCAATTGCTTCATGCATCTGATGGATGAGCCCTCTGTGAACGTCCTCAAGCTGATAGTGCGGTTTGAGAGTGCTCATGTTTGAGCCTCCGACCCCCAGAAACTGATCTTGTTCCCCGGAGGGCTGCAAGTTGGTCATAATCCTGAGTTTATGGTCGAATTCCTGGAGTGCAGCGATCTTCTGATTGCTTTGTTGGATTTCCTTACAAAGGGCGATAAGCTGGGTTTTCTGAATCTCGCTTTCTTTTCTTAGATGCTGCAGTTCCGGTATCTGGGATTTAATCCTTCTGTAGTCATTGACCAGCAATCCGATAATGACAATTGCCACGACGATGAGAAAGGAGAGCAAGGGGATAAGTCTATTGGGAATGCTAATTTTTCTGACCTTGCTGGATCCCCCGGGCAGGAATATGACAGTAGATCTGTTTGAGGCCATAGGTAACGGAATTTAGCTGCATAGTGGAGGCGGCAACCGGATTCGAACCGGTGTAAAACGGTTTTGCAGACCGCTGCCTTAGCCACTTGGCTATGCCGCCTTATCCTGGAGCGGGAAACCGGACTTGAACCGGCGACCGTCACGTTGGCAACGTGATGCTCTACCAACTGAGCTATTCCCGCAGTTTCCCAATTTTCCTACTACGTATTCCTTGCAATGTCAAGGTTTTTTAAGTGAGCATCCTTTTTGCTACCCTAAAGTACATCCAACCGGACCACAAAGTCAATACCAAGGCCACCCAAAGGAATACCATTCCCACGAGATGGAAGTCAATCTGGAAATACTGGTGATGGAGGCAAAGGCAAAGGAGAGCCACCGATTGAAATATCGTCTTGTATTTTCCGAGGATGCTTACTTCAATAATCTGCCCCTCGACAATGGCGATTCCCCTCAATCCCGTCACTGCCAATTCCCTTGCAATGATCAGCATCACGACCCAGGCAGGGATTCTATCCAGTGTTATGAGCATGATCATCGTTACCGAAATCAGTAACTTGTCGGCCAGAGGATCAAGGAACTTACCCAAGGGGGTTACCACACGGTACCTTCTCGCGTAGAATCCATCCAGGAGATCCGTTAGGGCTGCAAGCCCGAAGAACAGGGCAGCAAGTAAACTCCCCATTCTTCCGGGAAAATACAAGCACGTCACCACTGCCGGGATAAAAATGAGCCTCAACACGCTCAGGTGGTTGGGGAGTTTGGTCTTTTGATCTTTCCTCTTTCTCATCTTCGAAGCGCTCAATCGCCCTTTTCCTCGAATTCCCTATAAAACCTCATAACCCTGTCTACAAATTGTCTGGTCTGGGGTATCGGGGGAACTGCATCATGCTTTGCAACCGTGGTCGGGCCGACATTATAGGCGGCTACGGCTAGTCTCTTATCCTGATTGAACCTCTTGAGGAGCAAGCTCAAATACCTGGTACCTCCCAAGATGTTCTCCTCCGGGTCAAAGGGATCACCAACACTCATATCGTCTGCGGTATCAGGCATGAGCTGCATCAAACCCTGAGCACCACTTTCGGATACGGCATCGGGGTCAAAGGATGATTCGGCCTTTATAATAGCCTTTATGAGGGTTACCTCCACCCCAAATTGCTTTGCAGCCTTTTGGATGATACCGTCGTATTTCTTGAGGTATTGTTTTCCCGACAGCCCTTTAGTCTTCATGTACAGGTGATATCGTGGGTCCGAGCGAGTGTCGCTGAAATGCCAGACCCCGTTGCTATCTTTAAATCGATAAATATCAGCCTGTGAAGGGCTCGACAGGAGTATCGCGACGAGACCGGTCCACGGCATCAATCTTCTTATAGCCATGTCACGAGCCCATCTTCGTCCAATCCGCCAAGAACCTCTCCAGTCCAATCTTGGTGAGAGGATGCTCGGTTAATTGCATGAGCACTTTGAACGGAATGGTAGCAACGTGTGCTCCGATAAGGGCTGCATCTAATACATGCACGGGGTTACGGATACTCGCCACGATGACCTCGGTTTCAAAGCCGTAGTTTTCATATATCGTTACGATTTCCTCTACAATTCCAATGCCAACGGTGCTGATATCATCGAGTCTTCCAATAAAAGGACTGACATAACTGGCTCCCGCTTTGGCCGCCATAAGGGCCTGTACCGGTGAGAATACCAGTGTTACATTGGTCCGTATGTTTTCCTTTGCGAGGATCTTGGTAGCCTTAATCCCTTCGGTGATCATCGGAATCTTTATAACGATATTGTCGGCGAGCTTTGCAAGCTGCCGTGCCTCTTTAACCATGCCTTTAGCCTCCGTGCTCACCACCTCTGCGCTGACCGGCCCGTCGACGAGCGTGCAGATTTCTTTCAGCAGTTCTTCAAAATCCCTCTTCTCCTTTGCCACCAGCGTAGGGTTCGTTGTTACCCCGTCGAGCAGACCAAGTTCATTGGCCGTGGCTATTTCTTCTAGATTTGCAGTATCGATAAAGAACTTCATGCTACCTCCTTCAAGATTTCACCGTAAGATACCTTCGGTAATACATCCAAGAGTCGCCGCATGGTTACATTGAGGACTGGATGAACCAACTCGGGGGCCAACTGAACGAGCGGTTCAAGGACAAATCGCCTTGTATGCAGCAGCGGGTGTGGAACCACAAGGTCGGGAAGATCTAGTACCTGTTCATTGAAAAGGAGTAGGTCAAGATCGATAATTCGAGATTCCCACTTCTTGGTACGTATTCTACCCATCTCATGTTCTATGGCCATGAGTCTATCCAAGAGTTGGCGAGGAGTGCGCTCTGTCTTCACCTCGACAACACAATTTGCATACCATTGCTGACCAGCAACACCTTCCGGCTCGGTTTTGAATAGATCGGAACAGGCCATGACCTCACACCCCGATGTCCCGGCTATGCTCGCTATGGAATGTCTACAGTTAACAACCTTATCGCCGAGATTTGATCCTATGCCGATATATGCTACAGAGGCCTGCATGCTTAGAGCTCCAGGCGTCTTATTCTATCGGCCGCCTCCATAAGGCGACTGTCATCTTGGGTTAGTGCGAGTCGAACATACCCCTCTCCCGGTTCACCAAATCCGTTGCCCGGCGTTACTACGACACCTGCTTCGGTTAAGAGCTTTGCCGTGAGGTTCGTAGATGTATAGGGAGGGGGAACGGGAAGCCACACATAGAATGTTGCCACAGGCGTATTTACTGCGAAGCCTGCACTTCTGAGGCCTTCCACCAGGATATCTCGCCGCCGGGCATAGATTCTCTGCATCTCCTTCACGCTTTCCCGATTTGCCCTGAGCGCCTCGATACCGGCCCTCTGGATGGCCTGGAAAACCCCGGAATCAAGATTACTCTTAACGGTCCCCAGCCCGCTCACGGCATGCCTGTTGCCCACGGCGAAGCCGATTCGCCAGCCGGTCATGTTGTAGGACTTTGACAGGGAATGAAACTCTATCCCAACATCCTTTGCACCCTCGACTTCGAGAAAGCTCGGTGGCTTGTAACCGTCAAAGGCAATCTCACTGTAGCTGAGATCGTGGCACACGATTATGCTGTAGGTGCGCGCAAATGAAACCACCGCCTCAAAGAAATCCCGATCGGCCACGGCTGCCGTAGGATTGTTGGGATAGTTGAGCCACATTATTCTCGCCTTCCGGGCTACCTCCTTCGGTAGCGCATTGAGATCAGGCAAGAACCCGTTCTCTTCGAGTAGGGGCATGAAGTATGCGCTTCCATCGGCAAAGAGCGTTCCGATATTATAAACTGGATAGGCTGGCGTGGGGACAAGGGCGAGGTCACCCGGGTTTATGAATGCCAGGTGCATATGGGCGATACCTTCTTTCGCACCAATCAGGGATAGTATTTCGGTTTCCGGATCGAGTTGGACGGAGAATCTGTCCTTATACCACTCAGCTACCGCCTCCTTGAAATCACCCGATCCCGAGTAAGCAGGGTAGCGATGCGTTGCCGGGTCCTGCACAGCGCGTATCATCTCTTCGATGATCTTTGGTGGTGTGGGAAGGTCGGGATCGCCTACGCCGAGGTCGATTATATCCATTCCCGAGGCCTCCAACTCTCTTTTTTTCTGATCGATCTCCTTGAATAAGTATGGTGGCAGTTTTCTTAACCTATCCGTGAGTTCAAACATGTTCCCGCTCCCTTAATCCAAGTACATCCTGCATGTCATAGAGACCGTTAGGCTGTGTAACAACCCATGTTGCCGCGAGTAATGCTCCTCGTGCAAAGTTGTCTCTGCTGTGGGCCCTGTGCGTAATCTCAATCCGTTCACCCGTGCCGGCAAACAGAACCGTGTGCTCACCAACGATATCCCCGGCCCGGATCGATTGAACACCGATCTCCGTATCTTTTCTGACACCAATATAGCCTCTCCGCTCATACACGGCATCGGAATCCAAATTCCTGTCCGTTGCATCTGCTGCAATCTTGGCCAGGTGCATGGCCGTTCCACTCGGAGCGTCCTTTTTGAGCCGATGGTGGGCTTCGAATATCTCTATATCGTATTCCTTGCCGAGGGTCCGTGATACGTCCCGAACCACCTTGAACAGGACATTAACCCCCACACTCATGTTCGGGGATTTCACGCATCTGATACCTTGGGCAAGGCGATTCAGTTCTTTTTCTTGTTCGCCGACAATGGCGGTTGTTCCGATGACCATTGCCTGACCGCTTTTGGTGATGAACCTAATATTCTCCAGGGTGCTTTCGGGTGTTGTAAAATCTATAAGGACATCGGCGTCCTTTATTGCTTCACCGATGCTTCCTGTAAGGGTAAGTCCTGTTGTGCCAAGGCCCACGACTTCGCCCACGTCTTGGCCCACCGCCGGATGGTCTTGCCTTTCAAAAGCGCCCGTTAGCACAACCGCCTCCTCTTTCTGGATCATATGAATGATTCTTGTTCCCATCCTGCCGGCTGCACCGGCAACAACGACGTTTATCATTGTTTCCTCTCTTTTCTTGGATTTAACTTAATAGGCCAATTGCTGGTTTCCGTTAATCAATATCCATGCCGCTTGCTCCTGCGCAAGGTAATTTCACTGCTCCTCATCGCCGAGAAATTCGGGAATGAACTCTCCTTTAACAAGATCATCATATGTTTCCCTTGATCTGATTACGGAAAAGAGGTTGCCCCTGACCATCACCTCTGCGGGCCTGGGGCGGGAATTGTAGTTCGAGGCCATAGAAAAACCATAGGCCCCTGAGCTCATCACCGCTACAAGATCTCCAGGCTGAAAGGAAGCCATCTCTCTATCCCTGGCAAAGAAGTCTCCCGTTTCGCAGACAGGCCCCACGAGGTCACCTTTCGCCTTTTCCGAGCTCGTGATTTCAACGGGCTGCACGGTATGAAAGGAATTATACAGTGCCGGACGAATGAGGTCATTCATGCCCGCATCCACAACCACAAACCTCTTGTGTGGTGTTGACTTGGTATAGAGGACCCGCGTGATCATAATGCCCGCATTCCCGATAATAACCCTGCCGGGCTCCAGGATGAGGGTAACATTATTCGCTCCCATTGTCTTTTTCAGCGCTGCAGCGTATTCGGATGGGTGTGGCGGGTTTTCATCATCATAGGTTATCCCGAGGCCTCCTCCAATATTGAGGTAGGAGATAGAGATGTCCTTTTTTTCCAAACCCTTCATGAGCGCCCTCAGTTTCCTCATCGCATCGAGGAAGGGTTCGATTTCGGTCAGCTGGCTTCCAATGTGGCACGATATGCCCTTCACATCGATATTGTCCAACTGCTGCGCCAGCTCATAGGCGGCCGGAGAATCATCTATGGGGATCCCAAACTTGGTCTCGCCGAACCCGGTAACAACGTATGGATGGGTTTTGGGGGCAATATCGGGGTTTATTCGGATTGCTATGGGTGCCCTTTTACCCGTGTCCCGTGCTATTCTGTCGAGGGTTTGAAGTTCCTGCTCGGATTCCACGTTAAACATGAGGATATCGGATTGGAGTGCCTGCTCTATATCATGTGGTGTCTTCCCAACGCCGGAGAAGACAATCTTCTCGGGAGGCATTCCCGCCCTCAGCGCCCGAAACAGTTCTCCTGCCGAGACAATATCCGCCCCTCCTCCCTGGAGGGCCAAAAGTTTGAGAATCGCGAGATTGGAGTTGGATTTCACAGAAAAGCAGGTGAGATGAGCTAACTCCTTGAAAGCATTGTCAAAAACGGAAAAATGCCTCTTTATTGTTGCGTAGGAGTAAAGATAGAGCGGTGTTCCCACCTCATCTGCTATAGAGGCTACGGATACATCCTCACAGTACAGCCGGTTCTTCTTGTAGGTAAAGTGATGCATGTGAGCGTTTTGTCTCTGGTGACGCTTGGTCAGGTGCGATTTACTATCTTGCCTTCGAATAAGTCGATAATGTCTTGAGCAGCCGCAGGGAGCGTTTCTTCCTTCGAATTGTTCTTCCCGGCTACCGGTTCGCTCTGTTTGGTAAAGATTACCTTGAGCGAAGGATCAAAGAATTCCTGCGCATATGTAAGGAGCTGCTCATGGTGTTCCGGGTCATCGAAATAGCCCGCGGTGAAGGAACCCTCTCCGTTCGGTAACTCGAGCCGGTCTGCCTGTATTGTGTAGGACTTCCACTCCTTGAGTACATTTGCCATTGCTCGATCTTTTTTCGCAACGTAGCGGAGGAAATCGTCCCATTTTTTGCCATCGTCTTGATCTGCCGGTTTCGGCTCAGCCCCTGTTTGGGTGGGAATCTCTGCCCGGCCCACAGAAGGTCCCGTTGCGATTGATGTATCGATGCGTTTTTCGATATCTTCGATCTTCTTTATTAATTCATCAAAGGAGAGATAATCCTTGAGTTGTGAAAGCCTGATAAGGATGGCCTCGAGGGCGATTCTGGGATTATTTGTGTAGCGCAAATCCGCTTCTCTGCCAATAAGGAAATTCAGCGATTGAACAAGCCTTCCCATACCGGCCTTTCTTGCCAGCCTTTTTGTCTCCGTGAGCTCATTGTCGGGCAAATCAAGGAGTTGGCTGGAATCCGGGGCAATCAACGAAACAATGAGGTTTCGAAACTGATTCATTATTTCCCGATAGAACTCTTTGATCTCATATCCGTACGTGTAGATCTGATCGACAATCTCGAGGCATCCCTTGTTGTCACCATCAATTATTGCCCGCGACATCATATAGATAAGATCCCGATCTATTATCCCCAAGACGGTGCCTATCTGACTATCCTCTATACTGCGGCCCGTGAAAGAGACAACCTGATCGAGAAGGCTCTCGGCATCACGCATACTGCCCTCCGCCTCTCTGGCAATAATAGAAATGCCCGTATCGCTTATGGTTATCTCCTCGGTTGTTATTATCTTTTTGAGCTGCTCTTCTATTCGCTTTATGGGTATCCTTTTGAAATCGAAGCGTTGACATCGGGACAATATGGTCACTGGCACTTTATGAGGCTCCGTGGTAGCAAACACGAATTTGGCATGTTCAGGCGGTTCTTCTAAGGTTTTAAGCAGCGCATTAAACGCTGGCAGGGTGAGCATGTGGACTTCATCAATGATATAGATACGGTATTTGCCATGAGAGGGAAGGTACCTAATATTTTCCCGAAGGTTTCTTATCTCATCGATACCCCTATTCGACGCCCCATCGATCTCCTGCACATCTACCGATGAGCTGTTTGTTATCTCTGTGCAGGAAGTGCATTGATTGCATGGGTTGCTGCTGCCACCCTGCTCGCAATTGAGGGCCTTTGCAAAGATCCGTGCAACAGAGGTCTTGCCCACCCCCCGCGCGCCGCTGAACAGATAAGCGTGGGCCAGCCTACCAGACAAGATAGCATTCTGTAAGGTCTGGGTGATATGCTCTTGACCGAGAACCTCTTCAAAGAGTTGAGGCCTCCATTTTCTGGCAAAAACTTCGTATGGCATGATGAAATAAAACAATGGGTGGCGGAGAGAGGGGGATTCGAACCCCCGGTACCACTTTTGGTAGTACACGCGATTTCCAGTCGCGCTCCTTAAGCCAACTCGGACATCTCTCCTCGATTAGCCTCGTGCTAGGTACTCGTTGCCTTTGTCACTTGTCCGGTTTTTGGCAGAAAAACCGTTCGCCTTCCACCTCCGAATTTCTCCGCAATCCTTGTGCTGTAGGCCAATGGCGAAAGGCGACAAGACTTCTATGGGCGGAGAGGGTGGGATTCGAACCCACGTGCCTCGCTACTAACGAGACAAATCGATTTCGAGTCGACCCCGTTACGACCACTTCGGTACCTCTCCGCAGAAAAAGGTATTTCTTCCGCTCGGCTATCTCCTTTCCGTGAAGAAAGCCTGCATCAGGCCTCTGCACTCCTCTTCCAGTATTCCGTGGACTACCTTCAAGCGGTGATTAAGCCTTTGGTCTTGAGCAAGATTGAAAAGGGATCCCCCAGCACCGGACTTCTCGTCGAAAGTGCCAAAAACGAGGGTGTCAATCCGGGCATTCATAATGGCGCCCATACACATTATGCAAGGCTCAACCGTAACGACCAAGGTGGCCCCGGTGAGTCGGTAGTTCTCGTATATTCTGGCTGCCTGCCTGATGACCACTATTTCCGCATGGGCGGTGGGGTCAGCATCTAAAATGCACCGATTATGGCCTCTGGCTACAATGCCGTTCAATCGATCCAGCAGAATTGCACCTACCGGGACCTCACCGGCCAGCCATCCCTTCTCGGCCTCACCTATGGCCTCTCGCATAACAGAAACGAGATCCTCAACGTGGCGAATCCCTTGCCCTTTTGGTAGCATTCCCCCTGTAAATATCAAAGGTTTGGTATCCATGTCACTCCTTTGTGAGGAGACCCGTTTCTTGGATTACCCTTTAACATGTACCTATTGGCGAGTCAACTCGATAGTAGGTCAACCACCTGGGGGCAGGACGGCTTGAGGAGCATTCTGTTTTGTTTTTACTACACTCTGTGGTTTCATTACCACAAAAGGCGTGAGCGTAGATTTTGGGAGTTCATAACCTATTATAATTGCAGCAAAAATATTGGTAGCAGGTCTGGTATAGTTGTTGCTAATTAATATCGCGTCTGGAATGATCGCCTCGTAACATGGGAGATTTTCCTAAGGAGAAAAATCAGGAGAAAAGAGTGAAATATGCCTAAGGGGACGGCATTTCCGGACAACGAAAAAAGCCCTGGGCTTATGGCCCAGGGCTTTTTGATTGGGCCAGCTGTCTCTCAACTTCAATAATGTCCTCGGGCACATCCACCTCGGTGGAATCGAAGGGGGTTTCTATCACCTTTATTTTGAAGCCATGTTCCAGTGCTCGAAGTTGCTCGAGTTTCTCAATTTCCTCCAGTTTGCCGTATGGGAGCTTTGTGAAGGTCAGCAGGAATTCGTTGCTGTAGGCATAGATACCAATGTGTTTGTAATAGTGCGGAGTGGAACCTCTGTCTCGAACAAACGGGATCGGTAGGCGTGAGAAATAGAGTGCGTAGCCATTAGCATCGACTACGACCTTTACGTTGTTGGGGTCCTGAATTTCTTTATCTTCCACAATCTTACACATAAGGGTGGACATGGGGATTGTGCGGTCCTTATTGAGGGGTCTTATAAGGTCGGTGAGTATGGAGGGCTGAAACAGGGGCTGATCACCCTGAATATTCACCACTATCGCGCGGGGCCCGACCTTGAGCCTTTCGGCTGCCTCGGCAATGCGATCTGTTCCTGCTTGGTGGTTTTTCGCCGTCATGATCGCTCGACCTCCAAATCCCTCAACACACGCGTAAATCCTCTTATCATCGGTTGCCACGTACGTTTCATCTAGGTCCGGGCAGGCCTGTGCCCTTTCGTAAACGTGTTGAATCATCGGTTTGCCCGATATGGGGGCAAGCGGCTTTCCGGGAAACCGGGTTGAAGAAAACCGGGCAGGTATAAAGGCAACTATTTTTGGCATTTATTCAGTAAGTTAACTATATTTATTAATTTAAATCATAAAGTCAGACCCTTCGAGTTTTGATTTTTTACGTCTTGGTTTCCGTGGAGAGGGCTACACTGTAATAGCCGAAACAGTATATACCAAGCAGGGGTCCCCAAGGCAAACGATTTGTTCGGTATCGGGGCAGCGCGAATAAGTGCCAAGGCAGGGGGATAGAGATAAGAGGGCCGAGGGCTCGGAGATGTCCGTCGTATTCTGCGACGCAAGCCTGCCTTTTCGATTGACTTCTTTTCCCCGATGGCCATACTCTGAAAATGAGGCGTAAGTTGTTGGGGCGATACTATGAATAACGGAGAGATTCTAAATACCCTGGAAGACTGTGAGCTTTTTCGGGGCTTGGACAGGGAGGAGATCGAACAGATAGCAGGCCTTGCTTCTGTGAAGGGGTACAATGCAGGTGAAAGCATATTTTGCCAGGGAGATTTCGGGGGTGACCTGTACGTTATCGCCGAGGGTCATGTGGTGCTGGAACGAGCCATTGATGTGGGGGCACGCAAGGGGTCCGCGACGATCGGGGTTTTAGGCAGAGGCCGTACATTGGGTTGCTGGGCAACCCTCCTCGGCGCCCCTCACACCTTGCTGTCATCTGCAACGTGTGTGAAGCCGTGTAGGATAATTACCATCCAGGGTCAGGCACTCAGACAGATCATGCTCGGCGATCCGTTGCTCGGATTTCGGGTCATGGAAAGGATCTGCTCGATACTCTGCGAACGGCTTCAAGGCGCATACGGAGCAATGGAAAGGATTTAGTAGCGCGTTATTGGTCTTTAAGGCTCCTGATGGGAAGTCCCCGCTGGGTTCTCAGATCATCGATCTTGTTAAGGGGTCGTTCCAGTTGCCGGCGCCTAGTGGTGGTAAGTGCTTCATACTCCTTTTGAGCATCGGCGATCCTCTTTCCCAAAAGATCCATCTTCTTCAGGAATTCATTCCATTGGTTTTTGAATGACCCCAGCAAAGAGAGGATCTCATTAGAGGTCTTTTCCAGGGCAAAATTATCCACCGCCTGCCTGATAACTGCCAAGACTGCAAATAGGGTTATTGGAGAGCAGAAGATCACCCTGTTCCTAATGCCTTCATCCAGGATGGAGCTGTCCTGTTCGTGGATAAAGGAATAGATCTGCTCATTGGGTATGAACAAGAGCACGTAATCCACCGTGTTCTGCTCGGGGTTAATGTATTCCCTGCTGGTAACCTCCTTCACCCTGTTCTTAACGTCCCGGAGAAAGTCGTTTCGAAATCGTGCCTTCTCTGTATCCGTGTCGGTCTCCAGAAACCTGATATAGTTGTCTAAGGGGAATTTCACATCCATATTTAGCTTCAGGTCCCGGGGGAGGAGAAAGGTGAAATCGGGCCGTGACCTCGCTTCATCGATGGATTTCTGCTTAAAATAGTTCACATCTTCGATAAAACCGGCCAGCCGGAGCACGTCTTCCGCCATCCGCTCGCCCCACTGGCCTCGTGCCTTTGTGCTTGCCAATGCCTCCCGGAGCAGATTGGTGGTTTGCATCAGCGCTGCGGACTGCTGGTTTGCTATGGTGAGTTGGCTTGCGAGTTCTCCGAATTTCTTTACCCGATCCTTTTCCAGTTCACTCATGACTCTGGAGACATCCTCCAGTTTGGAGGTCATCTGTTTTAATTGCTGATCGATCAAACCCTTTTTTGCATCCAGCTCTTTTGAACCGATTTCTCGCTCCGATTCGAGACGGGTCTTGGCAAGCTTTAGGAACTCCTCAGTTGACTTGGATAAGGCCTCCAGGGAGAGATTGCCGAAGCTTTGCTTGATGTTCTCGATAACCGCATCCATGTCTGCCTTTTTCTGAGTCTCGGTTTCAAGAAGCAGTTCCTCAGCGAGCTGTTTCGCGGTTTTCCCGTGCGCAAAGCGAAACAATAGCGCCACTACCAAGCCGACACCAAACCCTATGATCAGTCCTATGAGAGCAGATCCCCAATCCATAACCTCCTCCATCGGGAGTCATTGAACCCGGTTGCTGCAAGGGGTTTTCCTTGATGCGTATACAGTATAGTGAGGGAGAAAAAAAGGCAAGTAAGTAAAGAGATGGTCTCCTTAATAATTCTGCCGGGCCGAGCAGTTGTTGAGGTTACTGGGGGGTAGGGGGAAGGTTCGTCTGCGTCGAACGATATACCCATGGTCGCACCAGGGCTAATTGACACCATAAAATTAAGGTTTCAAAAGATACCGCGAAGTGTGGTATAGGATTCGAAGAACAGGGGTCTTTCCGAGAAATACGCACAAATGGCGCCTGGTGAGAGGGGATTTCCAGTGGAGACAAGGCGAGGTGAAGTAGTAGAGATCTTTTGCGATGGTGCCTGTACGGGCAACCCTGGCCCAGGGGGCTTCGGTACTATTCTCAGATACGGAAAACAGGAGAAGGAGCTTTCGGGCTACTCTCCGGATACAACGAACAATCGTATGGAACTCATGGCTGTAATCAAGGGTCTTGAGGCACTGAACAAACCTTGCCGGGTCAGGGTAACGACCGATTCAAAATACGTGTATATGGGGATCACCATATGGATCCATAGATGGCAGAAGAAAGAGTGGCTCAGCTCCCGAAAAGAGCCCGTCTTGAATAGGGACCTCTGGGAAAGGTTATTGCGGGCTGGTAAGCCTCATTCGATCGACTGGAACTGGATTAAGGGCCATGCAGGGCATCCTGAAAACGAGCGTTGTGACAGGCTTGCACGGAAGGCTATCAGCAAGAATCTGAAGTAAGCCCGCCATAAAGATTAAAACTATATTTAATTAAAGCAAAATTACTTGACAATTATTATAAGTAGCAATAATAATTATAAAAAAATAGTCTGTCGCACTGAACTAAAAAGGTGGAGGTATCATGAAATGCCCGAAGTGTAAGTATGTTACCTTTGATTACTTGGATACGTGTCCCAGGTGTGGCAAGAACATGGCCTCTGAAAAGGCCAAGTATAACATATCCGGCCTTAAACCAAACCCGCCCTTTGTCTTGGGCTCCCTCACCGGCGATCTCAATGAAAGCGAAGAGGAGGTTGCCATTACTGCATCGATGAGAGAAACAGCAGCTGGCGGGGGCTATAAGGATGAGGGGGTGTACGATGACGGTTCGGAGCTGGATATCAATATTGATGAAGGGTCTATGACAGATGCGGAGAATGTTACGGAAATTGATCTTGGCGATCTGGGCGTGACCGACGAAGAGGATGTAGGAGCAGACGTTGACTTCGAGCCCGATGCCGAGGATGATGAGCAGAAGCAGAAAACCGAGGCGGATTTGGGAGACTTGGATTTGGATCTGAGCGATGTGGACCTGAGCCTTGATATTGAAGACGATGAGGGATCCAAGAAATAATTCCTTGACTTTTTTCGGATAGAAAATATAAAAACAAGATAAGCCGAGATAGCTCAGTCGGTAGAGCAGGGGACTGAAAATCCCCGTGTCGGCGGTTCGATTCCGTCTCTCGGCATCAGAAGGCCAATAGTATGAGGGTTAGGTGACCTCGCCTAATCCCCTTTTTTTGGGTTTTCCCGAAGCCCCTTTTACGTCCCATTCCAATAATTATGCCGAAGCCACTGAGGAGCGAGGCAGCTACCCCACCGAGTACAGCCAGTCTAATGAAAGCAGGAATGGTGCCGGGCTTTATTGACATGCAATAGGCAACTTTATTAAAATATCAAAATATATCTCAAAAGTTTTTCGCATATCGGAGCGTTTTGAGGCGCCTATTTATGCACCTAAATCTCCTGCAGCATCCAGAATCTCTTGACAAGCCAATAAGATGAAATTAATGTAGCGTATCTTTCAAAGAGGAGCACGGACTTATGACCCTTACCAAGGCACATCTAATTGATACCATTTACAACAATTTTGACTTCCCCAAAAACAAATCCGCACAAGCGGTCGAGTCCCTCGTGGAAATCCTCAAGAGCACCCTGGCAAACGGGGAGGATGTATTGATTAGCGGGTTTGGGAAGTTCTGCGTAAAAGACAAAAGGGAACGCAGGGGCAGGAACCCGCAAACCGGCGATGACCTGATGCTGGGGTCCAGGAGGGTGGTGACCTTCAGGTGCTCCGGGGTCTTGAGGCAAAAGATGAACGGGCGAGGGTAGGGCACAGCCAATTCTGCTCCCCTAGCGGGACAGGCCAAGGTCAAAATCATCTTCCAAGGCTTTTACGCAGTCTTTCAATGGTCTTCTCAGTTGAGCGTATCTGATTCCCAATAAGCTTGCCCCGACGGCTCTCCTCATCGACCGTTGTCATTCGGTTTTTCAATGTCTCAAGCCGTTTCTCATATCTCGCTATGGAGGCCCTTATTACCTCCTCCCGACCTTTTGGGCGTTCATGCTGCCTTGATAAACTCGGACCGGTCGACTTCGGAAGTACGTAAACTTCTGAGATAGCAGCGGGCTTGTGCTTTCCCGAAACGGAGTAGAGCAGAGCATAGTCTTCACCCTTTAAAAGCCGGCATAGAGCCTTTTTGAGAGAAACACCGGAGAGCGTGATGGTGATTTCCTTGGTGAGGTTTTTCGGAAAGCGGACTTGAATACCGGCCCTTTGGGCAATCTGGGTCAGTAACCTGCCCAGATCCGCCTTCTCGGCAGAGAGGGTGAGCAAACCATTATCATAGTCTATGCGGAATGATTGGTCAGAGCTCTGAGCATGGGTCGAGGAAGTGATGCATACGAAAAAGGCGAACAAGCAGACAAGGGAAAATATTTTAAACATAACTAGAGGAAAAGCTGGCAGTTCTCGTGTCAGATTTCAAGGGCACGAGGGCTGTTTTTGAAAGAATGTGTGATTCTAGTTTATTGCCGCCCGGTTAGTCAACCGTTACGGACTCTTTGCATGGTTCTGTTTGTAAATCACATCTGTTCGCGACGTGATTCCTAAGCACCCATTGCAAGTTTACTAGCTTTCATAATCTCAGTCAACCTGGAAGCTGGCCACATGCCACCTGACCTTCCTGATGTCTTACCCTATAGTTGGCGGTACTAGAAGTGCCTTCTTTTTCTATAACCCTTATCCCGGGTGTAATATGAGCTGATCACCAAGGCCCCATTTTTCATATAGAGAGATGGGGCCTTTTGGTAATGCTCCTTGGTTTAATTGGGCAAGGTGATTTAAGAACGGTACCTGGCTTTTGGTGGAGGAGGCTGTGCTACGAGCGTTACGCTCTCAATCACGTGTGATGATCTCGACGCTGAAGACCTTCATTTAGTACTCTCGCTGGAAGGCGGAATGCGGGTGAGAGCCTTCTTCTGTGAGGAGTTCAAATTCGCACACAAGGGGTTTATGATCGGATAATTTGACCTGCGGGATTTGAAAATCCGTGATTCGTATGTGCGGAGTGTGGAAAATATAATCCAGTTGTCGGCGCGGGGCCCGGCTGGGGTAAGAAGGTTGGCCGTTGCTGTTGGCGTTTTTTAACCCCGTAGCGGCCAGAAACAATTGGAGTTCCCGATCCCCCCGCAAAACGTTAAAATCGCCAGCCACAATGACCGGTTTTTGCACGTTTTTTATCATGGAATGAAGATCTTGGAGTTGGTATTGACGATGGCGAAATTTAATAGACAGATGTACCAGAAAGATCGAGAATTCCGCGAGCTCCAGTTCAATCACCAGGCGTTTAACACCGTCCTGGAAATAATGAAATCTTTGGGATACGATCTCCTGGTTGGTCAAAATCGCATTGCCCTGCTTATTCAGCAAAGGCAGCTTTTGCGCCACAGAGGAGGCAGAATATTTTGACTGATAGACATGATCGTGTTGCAATTCCCAGGCGATGGCCTCGGCCTGGTTGTTTTTTTCGGAGCGAAAAGACCCGCAATCTACCTCGATCAATCCGATAATATCCGGATTTACCGATGCTATGAAGCCCACTATCTTTTTCAAATTCCCGTTGGTGTTCTTGAAATAGCCGCTATACGGCACCGGAAGGTGGCAATGCCTCCCAGTCCCTGCTGCGTAGCGTATGTTATATAGAAGAAATCGCACAGTATCTCCATCGGCTGAACGAGATATTTCTAAAGCGATTTCTTATAAACTTTTTTAGAGCGGAAGTAAAGTCTAGGCTCCCGTTGACGGAGCCAATAGGGAAAGGAAGCTGGGAGCACATCCTTATTTCTGCCGTGGTTCTGGATCAAGCCACACGGTGTGGAAGATTCGTATGAGGGAAGCAAGATTGAAGTGGAAACCGAAACCTGCTAAAAAAGTGATCAGGCCCATTAAGGTGGACTTGCCCAGTAATGAAGAATAAAGCTTGATAATAGAAAAATCAATTTTATTTGTATTTCATGAAATGTAAGTTAAGTATTAATCTATATTTATAAGACTGCCATCATATATTTGGAGAGAAAAGAGGAACTGAAACTACGAAGCCAGATATCTATGATCAAGTCCCTAAAGGGTTCTATTGCTCGGGGAGTGTATGCGAGAAAGACGAGGCATTAAGGCTATCAACAAAAAAAGAGGAGGAATAGAACATGAGAGAAGAAGCGAAAAGACTGATTGAGATGGTTAGGAAAGGAGTGCCTGACAAGGAGATAATGGAAAAGCTCGGTTTCCAAACAAAGGCTTCCTTGAAAAAGATGTACTACGATGCGTTGGTCGAGGCTGGGAAGATTAAGGACATCGTCAGTGAAAAGGGAGCAGAAAAGAGCACTGCCCTGAAGGTCGGGAAGCGGGGCACGATTTCGCTGAGCAGGTTACTGGTAGTAGACAAATTCGGTTTTCAAGAAGGAGATAAGTTCACGGTGTCAAAAAGAAAAGACAGCATCATCCTGAGCAAAGTGAAAGAAGAATAAGTCATTGATACAATGACACCCAACTTTATTTTTGGTGGCCTCTCGGCAGGCCGGATCCAGCGATTTTATTCCAAATATTTGGCGGCCCATTCGACATCGAGTTCCACAAGCCTGCTATAGGTGGGAATTCCCAATTCGTCCCACCCAAGCATCTGATAATAGACGCTTTGGGCTTCAGCAAGTTGCGCCGGATCTAAGGTTATCCCTTTCAGGGGTCCTTCTGAAGGATGGGTGGCAAATCTATATGGTAACCTGTCGTCTTGTGCAGAAAATCCCTCGCGGAGGTTGAATATTCGCGTAAGTGTTATCCCGCGCTCTACGGCTTTCATCAGCTTCCAGTAGCTCATGGGCCAGCCGGTTATGGCTTCCATTGCGTCTCTTACTTGTGAGTTGCTCCAAGGAACAAACATACAGAGCCCTACCGTGTTAACCATGTGGCGCCAGAGGCCGACTTGGTAAACCATTCGAGCCTTTCGGGGGCTTAGTTCCGTGCTTGGGATCGGCTCAGCCACATCAATTGTCTCCCAACCCATCATTATTTCTTTCATGAGATTATCATGTACCCCAGTGCAATGGTCCGCCCCGGTGGGGTGCACACTATAATGGAGACCGAGCCCCTGCTTATATCGTGGCTCGTGCATCGGAATTTCTTCGCCCTTGACATGCATAGCAAACTGATCAGAGCCTTTACCGAGCTTTTGTGCAGCCTTTTTCGTGCCCTCTGCCAGGATATCTCCCAGACCTTTGCGCATGGCAATCCGTTCAACCATTGCAATCATTGCCTCAGCGTTGCCAAAAGTCATCGTTATGCCATCTGTATCTTCGTGAGTGAGAATTCCCTTTTCAAAGCACTCCATGGCAAACGAAATACAGGCACCTGCGGAAATGGTATCAATGCCATACCGGCCACAGAGCTCATCAGCCTTGATAATGGCCTCTAAATCATCAATGCCACAGTTTGACCCCAGTGCCGCCAGGGTTTCGTATTCTGGTCCGCCATACAGGGGATCTGTCAGCCATGGTTTCTCAATCCTGACGCGTTTCTTGCACCGGATGGGACAAGCAAAACAACCCTCCATCTTTTGTATGTAACCCTTTTCGAAGAGCTTCTGAGCGGTTATCTCTTCTGCGCCGGGAAATGTCCCTCCGTTGAAGTTCCTGATAGGGAGATTACCGGATTCCTCATACTGAATGATTGCTCCTCCCGTGCCGTAACGCCACAGAACCGACCGTTCCTTATAGTTCCTCCCCATCCAGCGAGACAATGCAATAATCGTCTCTTTGTCAGCAATGGAAGGCGCCTTTGAACCTCGCACGGCGATTGCCTTCAGATTCTTCGAACCCATCACTGCCCCCATCCCTGTTCTCCCAGCTAAATGGGATATGTCATGTGCAATGCAGGCGTATTTGACCAGGTTTTCGCCTGCAGGGCCAATAGTGGCGATACGGATCTTGTGGCTCCCAAGTTCACAGCGTATTGCCCTCACGGTATCGGCAATCTCTAACCCCCATAGCTTACTAGCATCGAGGATCTCAACGTTTCCGTTGTCTATCCAGATGTATACAGGTTCAGCGGCCGCTCCTTCTGCTATGATTGCGTCAAAGCCGGAGCGTTTTAGCTCGGCACCCCAG
>CP070657.1:1025659-1031288 GCA_020355085.1 Deltaproteobacteria bacterium | reverse complement strand
GCTAAGGCTGATGGGGCGGTGCGCCGGTTTGAAACGGCCCTGTAGGGGGTCTTGGTTAGAGGGCAGAGCAAAAAAAGACATCTCCATGCTCGGGGTCCCCTGGGTTTCGTTACAAATAGCCACTGTACCCCAGAAAATGGACAGGAGTGCTATCCTTTAAAAGAGCTACCGTGTTAGGTGATAAGGAGCATAGTTATGATCTCATATACCAAGGAAGAAAGGCATCTGAAAATCCTTATGCGCCTCAGCGCCATAACTTACTTCGTTGTGGGGTTTGCCTTTGCCTTTCTGCCGGAGCCCATCCTCAGGGTAATCAATCTCTTCTCCCGAATCCTGGTACCTGGCCTGGAAGGTATGCCCCTGTCAGTGGAGAAATTCTGGCTCTCCATGACCTTTTCCATGATGATGACTATTGGGGCCCTCTCCTATATTGCCCAGCACAACGTCAGGAAGAACGGGGGCTACGTCATTCCCGTGCTCATCTCCAAGGCGGCATCATCGCTTTCGGCATTCTGTTTCTTCATATTCTCGGCCAGGTATTTTGCCTATCTGGTCATTTTTATCGTTGACGGTTCGATTTTCTGGATAACACTCTTCTTTTTCATTAGGGCAAAAAAAGGGTTTTTCAGGACCCAAACGGCGTATCTCAGAAAAGAGCCGGTTGTGCACAAGAGTACAGCCCCTACGACAGTAGTAGCACTTAAGGGTGAAGATAAGTTCGACGTCCTTTCAAAGGTTTTAGAAAAATCGGGATTCTTTGAGATTCTGGACAGACGCCTTCAGGATACGGGAAAGCCCAAAGAAGACTTTTCGGTTGTGATCAAGCCCAACTTCATGTTTATGCACTCCAAGAAGGACATCTCAACCTATACGGACCCTGAGCTTGTGGAGGCCCTGGTCGATACGATTGTCGAGAGGGGATTTCCGAACATCAGTCTGGTAGAATCTCAGAGCACCTATGGGAACTATTACAACAATAGAGAGGTGATCAAGGTGTCCGAATACATTGGATATTCGACCACCAAGAATTACCGCATTGTTGACCTGACGGAAGAGATGGTGCCTTATGACTACGGCGGAAGGCTCGGTCAGCACTTTGTGGGACCAACCTGGAAAGATGCCGATTTCCGGATATCCTTTGCCAAAAACAAGACCCACGTATTCTGTAACTATACCTTGACCTTAAAGAACATCTACGGCACCCTTCCCATGCAGAACAAGCTCAAAGAGTACCACACGAAGCGGGAGTACGACTGGCCCACCATAGAGACCATGAAGCACTTTCCCGTCCATTTCGGCCTTATCGATGCCATCTCCAGTGGGGACGGGCCGTTGGGCGTTATTACGGATCCCAAGCCCAACAATACCAAGACCATTATCGGCGGTGAGAACCTGATCGCGGTAGATTGGGTAGGTGCCAAGAAGATGGGGATTGACCCGGACGATCCCGGGGTGGGCCGGTTTCTTCAACTAGCGGTGGAGGCCTTTGGAAGACCTGAAATCGATTGGGTGGGAGACAAATCCGTATATGACCCATGGGAGAATGTGAGCGAGGCGTTCATCAAGTCGCTCGATATCATAGAGGAGGCCTATGCCATCCGCGACTGGTGGTTTTCGTCTCTAACGGCCATGGATGAGTATTTTAGCTTTAAGAAAAAGGCCTTGCCGATTTTAGCGCTCAGGTGGCTCCTCACACCGATCAAGCGTATTTTCTTCAGGTATGATTATTTGCCATGAGCATTGAAACGAGCGTATGTTCCAATAAGGTGGCCAAATAATGGAAAGAGCCGAATTCCCCCTCATTATGAGCCCGAACCTGGGATGCCCCAGGATCGTTTCCCTTGAAGGGCTTAAAAAAGGAGAAACAATCCCTTTGATTATCGCCGGTTTGTACGGCGAATTTGCATCTCCTTTGCGAGATGCATTCGAAGGCGTGTTCTGCCTTCGTCTCTGCGATTCGCTGGGCGGGAATGCCCATGATATACCGCTCCATCCTGTGGACGACCCCGAGGAGATAAAGGACTGGAATCTCTTGAGTGATTTCACCAGCATTGATGGGACCCAACGAATTTTCAACAGCGAGTTGCACTACAACGTGCTCGGAGAAGAGACTCGTTACTGGCGGCTCGATGTGGCGATTAGAGAAGAGGATTCTGATAACTTCCGATCGCTTCTCAGGAAGCGGGGGAGAAAAACGCTCCCGACGCTGTATGATCTTATCTTAAGGAACAAAGAGGGTAAAGAAGAGCGGGTCAACTACCATGCCATCCAGGTTGTTCAGAGCACAAGGGGAGGGTGCAAGTTCATCCATCTCACCGACATCCATGCTGCCAAGAGGAATGACGAGATCCTGGGTGAAGTGCTTAAGGTGAAAAGCAGGAGAAGCCGCAGTGAGATTGTGGATGCCTATATCAACTTTAACGACGGATTGAGGGAGTTCATCGGTATGGCCAATGCTATGGCAGATGAGGGAGAGCTCGATTTTGTCGTTATGACGGGTGATCTGGTGGATTTCGCCTTCCACGGATGGGAGGAGGAGCCCAACGCAGCAGAAAATAACTGGAGGGCCTTCATACACCTCATAATCGGCACCGGGACCGAGCAGGCGAAGGGGAATGGCGGGCTAAAAATGGCCGTATATACATCCACCGGAAACCATGACTGGCGCCTTCACCCGTATGACCCCAACCTGGTTAACTACAGCGATTCCTTCGGTTTGACCAAAGAGGAGCTCAACAACTACGATTACAAGTCCTATGACTCTAGGGAATACCCCGAGGATAAGAGGGCGAAGCTATCAAAGGTGATAACGAGCAATGCTTTCAAAAAACTGAATATTGACGTATTTACTGACAAGGACGCGGTAAAGCTGGCCAAGTTGCTTTCCAGCAAGATCACGATCTGGGTGCTGAGGGTACTTGCTATGCTCGGCATCGGGGGAGCGAGCGTCGCTGGGATTGCCCAACAATTCATCTACGGGCTCACTATCTTGGTGTTGGGAGGTCTCGTATGGGGAGCCAGGTGGTACCTTCAGCGCAAAGTGCGAAAACTGGTGGATATACTCATAGACAACCCCCTTCACGCAGAGGCCAAGGCCCTTCGCTATTACCTGACGCACGTAAACCCCTACCTCGACTATGCATTTCAATACGGTGATTATTTATTCATTGTCATGGATACAGGTGCCGATGTCTTTATCGGCCAGTTATTGGACGGGAAGCAGTTGACGCACATTAAACAGATGAGCCTCGAGGATAATATCCTCGGGGGCTCTCCCGATTCTCGGGCCTTTGATTCAGAGCAGGCCTACTATAACTGGAGTCAGATCGTCTGGCTGGAAAAGGCCTTGGCCAGCGCAAGCCAACAGTCAGACGGCCGGAGAAGGATATTTTTATTCCTCCATGCGCCCCCAATAAACCCACCGAAGGACCGCGAGTGGAAAACGCTCTGGGAGTCTGAAAGACCAGCGCCCAAATGGATAGGAAAGGGGGAATGCAACCTCACCTATGGCACGATAAAGCACTACCTGAGCCAGTTCTTCTATCTCTGCATGGGCTACCGGGAAAGTGATCTGGTTGGTGGGAATGTGGAACCAAATCTGAGGAAGGTGGATATCGTTTTCTCAGGCCATGCACACCGGAACATCGAGTTTAGATTGGAGAAGGAATGGGTTGCTTCCAACAAGAAACATGAAATCAGGATATTTTCCGATGTATACAGCCAGTTGTGGAATGCCGGGAAGATTGGGGAAACATGGGAAGACTATAGGCCTGTTATACTTCAAACAGCTGCAAGCGGGTTGAAGGGCAGATATGACGACAATCCCCCCTACTATCGTAAGGTAAAGATCGACGGCAAGGGGCGCATAGTGGACTTCAGGGTAAGAGACAGAGAGGGGCTTGTGGATTTCAAAGAAAGCGTTTAAGCACAGGCAGCAGTGCTTGCGGAAAAAGACATCCATGTTCCTTACTAGTAGCAGGGCACGCAGAATAGATGCTCACCACTATTCTGCGGAGCTACAGAATTAATCGAATAACCTAATGCGAGATTGCAGGAATGGATACAGTGGAGCGCGGTGATACGGTAAAGGTTCACTACACGGGAAGACTGGAAAACGGCATGGTCTTTGATTGCACTACGAGCAGTAGCCCTCTCATATTTATCATAGGTGAGGGCGAGCTCATCCCCGGTTTCGAAGAGGCCGTGATGGGGATGAAGATAGGAGAATCGAAGAAGGTTAAAGTCCCTGCGGATAAGGCATATGGTCCATATCATAAGGATTTGGCAATGGTCGTTGACCATGATCAATTACCGGAGGATTTTGAGCCTGAAGTGGGGGAGCGGTTGGAAATGCCTCACGAGATGGGCTACCCAATCGTATACACAGTGACCGAAGTATCTGAGTCGACGGTAACCTTGGATGCTAATCACATCCTGGCAGGCAAGGACCTGATCTTCGAGATTCAACTCGTGGAAATCCTCTAATCGGCTCAAAGGCCGTTTTCTCCGGTGGACTTACGTTGCATCATGTTTCCGGCCTCTCACGCCCCCTGAGATAGCTCTTGACCCGTGTGGTTCTGCAACCTATACTTACCAGGTGTAACGATTCGTTTCAGGCAATCATTCGGCGTCAAAGGTTCAGTCAACTGCATCCTGAATACTTGCCATTACGCATGAGCTTTGTAAAACGTGACAACTTCTGTCATCCTAGAAAAAGACGATGGGCTTTTTTGCAGTGACTGGCGGAAGGGTGCTGCCTTTTCGCAACTTATCAGTGGGGGAAACCGCAGCCCTGAGCCTGTCGAAGGGAATGCGGAGGGGGCAGAACTCCCCCATGGATAAGTTGCTGAAAAGATCCCGCTTTTCAGCGGGAGAGCCTCGGAACTGAGGAAAAGCCCATCGTCTTTAAAGAATAGGCGTTATGCGAAGCTCTCCTATTGCCGGCATCAGCAATGTTCTGGATCTTTTCTTTGACAAACCGGTATCACTCCTATATCCTCCCCCTCTTAAAAGTGATTGCGAATTACATAAGATTGGCTATTGGTGATACCTGCGGCATTGGGCCACATATCCCGCGCCTTCGAGCTGGCCCTCGTTGTCTTTGTGAGCAGCATCCTCTCCATAGAGGTACCGGATAAGAAAAGGATTTCGTCAGCTAACATGCCGATAAAAAGACTAAAGAACCGCAAGGGCCTTGTGCCGCTCTTTTTGCTGCTCTGTGTGGCCGCTATCTACTGCCTCTCTCCTGCTTGTTTGTCAGCAGCGGACCAGCCCTCCCCGTTTTTTCGAGGCTTTTATCAGCCGGCACAATCTGATGACCATCGACTGGACCCCAGCGCCTCGCCGGTGTTACAAGACTCCATAGCAACGGCGACGATGGGGCACGACAGGGGCTCGATCCATGTTCAACATGTTCAACTGAACCAGGAAAGAGAATCCGAAGAACAATCCCAGGGGGCTGAAAAGGGCGCAAGCATTTGGCTGACCTTGCTGGCGATCTTCTTGGGAGGCCTTGCCCTCAATCTTACACCGTGCGTTTATCCGCTTATCCCCATAACCATATCCTATTTCGGCGGAAAGAGTGTGGGGATCAAAGGTCATACGATCCTTCACGGTATCGTGTATATGG
>CP070657.1:1011765-1025559 GCA_020355085.1 Deltaproteobacteria bacterium | reverse complement strand
CCGATCTGTGTTCCGTCTGATGCAATCAATCGTACCCGGGGGGCCCTGATCTGCTCGTTGACCCGTACCTCAGCTCTTTTGTTAATCGCTACCTCCTTGCTTGTGTGTCATCGGTGATTCTGGTTATAAACTATATTTTTACCTTTTCAAAAGGCCGTTGTCTACAGATAATGAAGGCTCGAGTTTCCTGAGTTTTCTACCAGGGATCTCTACAATGTATTCGCTTTGGAAAGACTTATATTTTTGACGCGTAGACACCATTGTCCCTTCGCTCCGATGCTTTCGCGGCCTTCGACTTTGCTCAGGCCGTGAGCTTGTCGAACGGTGGCCCTCCCGGGGCCCCTTCCCCGCTCTAAAGGCGGGGCTTTCCCCTTACGTTCGGCTGAGCTCACTTCGAAGCCTGCTCACCCTCGGGGGGTGCCCCAGCGCTTCCGCTAATGTCGCTCAGGGACAACGGTGTTCACTACAGACTCAGGAAGGCCCTAATAATAAAGGGCATCCAAGGTGAGAAAACAGCTCGGATGCCCAACGTGAGCAAACCAGGACTATCTCTAAAACTTACCTTCCTTGCCGAGGGCCAGAAAGTGGGATACATCGATTTCCTTTGGGCACACAAAAGAACAGGCCCTGGAGGTATGACACCGATATACGCCATCCTCCTTGTACAAGATGTCCATCCTTTCTTGTTTGGCCGTCTCCCTCGGGTCCATAAGGCGGACTATATTTTCCATGGTGGCATTCGGGCCAAGAAAATGGTGATGGCTACTGATACAGGCGGTTGCACAGCAGAAACAGTTGATACACCTGGTGGCTTCAACATACGTGTCGACTGTTTCTGGGGAGATCCGGTATTCATCCCCATCAGGGTAAAGCGGGGCGGGCTGGATCAGGTAGGGTTTGGCAGCATGAATCCTGTCATATGCCTTTTCCAGATCAACGACGAGATCACGTACCACTGGTGCTATGGTAAGCGGTTTCAGTCTGAAGGTATGGGTATTGAACTGCTCAACCGCGTCTTTTACCAAGAGTTCACAGGCAAGCAGCGGCTTTCCATTGACCATGATGCCACAGCTGCCACATTGAGCGTGTTCACAGGAAGAGGCCCAGGCTAAGGTCGGGTCTTGTTCATCATTGATTTTGCGTAACACATCGACGAAACGAAGAATACCGCCGACCTTAACATGATAAGTCTGGCACCATGCAAGGTTGGTCTCAGGGTCATACCTATTGATTTCTAAGGTAATTGGATACAATGCTGACATCAGGCTCCCCTCAAGAAAAGATCAATACTTCCTTTCTATAAAGTCAAAAAGCTCATACCGCTCTCCCTTGGCTTCAAAGATACTCATATCGATGGGTCTTTTGTCGAAGGTTACCGTATCGAATTCCGACATATAGGCCAAGGTATGATAGTTGTACTCATTGCTTCTTTCGGGATAATCTTCCCTGAAATGGGCCCCTCGGGATTCCTTCCGTTCCAGGGCACTCCGGGTGATGACATATGAGATACTAATCAGGTTATTGAGTTCCCAGATCTGCCATAGGTTTTGATTCGCTTTCAGCGAAGTGGTTCCTATCGGTATGTGCAGCGCCTTTTCCCGTAATTCCTTAAGCTTTTCAAGTGCCTCCAGGAGGGACTTCTCTGTTCTGAAGATTCCAACCTTTTCCATCATGAGGTTCCGGAGGGTGTCCCTGATCTGGGCATAGTTTTCGGTCCCCTGAGAGGCGAGGTAGGTAGAGAACTGGTCGAATATGCTGTGCCCCGCATCTGACGGAAGTTCTCCAGGGGCCTGGGAATCTTTAAGGTATTCCACAACCCTCTCTCCGATTACTCTACCCATGGTAATCAGTTCCAAAAGGGAATTTGTTCCCAATCTGTTTAGACCGTGCAGAGACGCGGCGGCGGCTTCACCACAGGCAAACAGCCCAGGGACAATCGTTTGGAGGTCTTTCTGGACCTCACCGAATTCATTGGTGGGGATACCCCCCATCTGGTAATGGGCAGTGGGGGTGACAGGGCAGAGGTCCTTTTGCGGATCGACACCGACAAAGCGTTTGAAAAAAGAGCACACCTCCTGAAGCTTTTTCTCATGCACAGCAGCGGGCAGATGCCTCAAATCCAGCCAAACGTGATGCGCGTTATGGCCCTCGTGGAACAGGCCCTTTCCTTCTCTGATTTCCTGCATTATCGCCCGGGAAACGAGATCTCTCGGGGCGAGATCTTTGGCCGTCGGGGCGTAGCGTTCCATGAAGGGTTCTTCATCCTTATTTCTGAGGATTGCGCCTTCTCCCCGCAGCGCCTCACTGGCCAGGATACCGGGGCCGACGATGCCTGTGGGGTGAAGCTGTACCGCCTCCAGGTCCATTACCGGGAGGCCTGCGTTAAGGGCGAGGACAAGTCCGTCGCCGGTATTGCCCCGGCAATTGCTGCTCACCAGATACATCCTGGTATTACCGCCGGTGGCTATGATGGTTGCATTTGCCAGGATGGCTATGAACGTGCCCTCCGGATATCTATAGATGATGGCGCCAATACAGGTGCCACTCCTCATAAGCAGTTCCGTTGCCACACACTGACCAATGAAGTCGACCCCATGTCTCAGGGATTCATCCCAAACCGTGTCCATGATGCCCTTTCCGGTTCTATCTGCCTCGTAGCAAGCCCGAAAGGCCTTTGTCTCACCGAAGTTCAACATATGGCCACCAAAGGGTCTCTTTGCGATTCTCCCTTCCTCTGTCCGGCTGAAGTGCATCCCGTGGGTCTCCAGCCAGACCATCTCTTCCCACCCCAACTCACAGACCTTCTTGATGACATTCTGGTCGGCCGAACAATCTGAACCCTTCCACGTATCAAACATGTGAAAAATCGTTCTGTCGGCAGGGTCTTTGGGATCGACTGCAGCCATACCTCCCTGGGCTGTTGTTGTATGGGACTTTTGCGGGCTGACAACTTTGGTAAGGGCGATGATTTTTGAGCCCGGTCTTTGCTCGCCGATGTGAGCGGCTGCCCTCAGGCCAGCCCCGCCAGCGCCGATAACTAAGACATCACAGGTGAGGGTAGCATCTATAGTCAAACCTTCTCCCATTACAATCTCCTCTATAGGGCCACGATCAGCCTGATGCCGTAAAAGGCTGAAATAGCCATTACAACAATAATAACCAAGGTTGTTGCCTTTAGCAGAGGGCCCGGTTTGATATAATCGGCGATAATGCTGAACAGGCCATAACCTGCATGAAAGAGCAGGAAGATGACAAAAGCGAAATCGATACCCCTAACAAAAGGGCTTTCAAATCGCAGGAGAATGGTCTTGCTGTCATGGCCTATGAGGTAGTTCATGTGCATAAAGAGCATGTGACCGACAAGCATCGGAAACATGAACGCGCCGGTAACCCTTTGAAGCTTCCAGAGCAATGAATTACGGGTCAGCCAGATTTTGAACAGGACGAGGATAAGGGCGACAATGCTTATGGCGAGCGTGATTGACCAGAATACCGTCGCTGAGATCTGGTGAGCTTCCTCTATGAAAAAGAAACCGACAATAGCGATATAGATAAAACCAACTGCAACCATGGAGCGGATCGCCAATTCCTCTTTCCTCATGCGGAAGGTCTCGTAAAGGATTAATCTCCCGCCATTGAGGGCATGAAAGATAACGGGGATAGCAACGCACCATTCCAGAAAGGTGAAAACAAAATTATTCAGGAACCGCATATCTGCATCGAAGGTTGCTGGGTGGAACAGCAGGGATAAGGTGTACAAGTGGGCGAACATGTAGGCAACGAGCGTCAAACCGGCCAGCCGGTGCCCCCAGCTTATCAGAAACGACCATCCTCTTGCGGTAGCGTAATGCGAGAGAAGAGGTATCCTTTGCATGACCGATATGACATACGCCTCTGCCGCGGTTATTCTGACTGCCTTCTCCATAAAGAACCTCTTTTTCTGGCCTGCTTATTGCACAAGAATATGCTTATGGTTTGCGCTAAAGGGGTGGCTCGATCCTAGCCGCTGGGCCTTCTATTGTCAATAGGAATGAGGCCCCTCTCCGTAAGGGAAAAGGATTGCCAGCTCCCCTTAATGTATGCTCCATAGTGTACTGTTATTACGGGAAAAACAGAGGCGTTTTCAATCGGGTAATTCACTCAAATCCGAAAAAACCATACCTATTTCCGGAAAGGGGGTGATGATCTCGTTCTTGCCCCCCCATGTGAGGTAGGGAAAAATACCCACGCCCGTATTCCCGAAACAGGACGACGTGGCCGGGCAGTTGCTTTGTGCTCAAGGGAGAGGCAGCTATTAGTTAGTTCGGCCAGTTATTTGATCAAGGGTTTAGAAACGGTAGGATTTTGACATGCAGGTGGAAGATGTGTAAGGGTATGGATGAAGAAGGATCCTAAAGAGCAGCTGCAGGAGTAATGGATGTCAGGAATAAGGCCATGAATATTAGTTGACATTTTATGGGAAATTACCTATGTAGTAATATTTGAGCATGATAGCGGCAAAAAAGTCTCTTGTTAGGGGAATATCACATACGGGAAAGGATTCAAAAAGAAGAGATCCGGCAGCAGGTTCAGAAGATTGCCCGGGATATAGACAGTGACTATCGGGATCGGGAGCCAGTTCTCATTGGGGTACTGAATGGTGTCTTCCTTTTTTTTGCCGACCTCGTGAAGGCAATCGCCATACCGGTGATAATAGATTTTGTGAGGGTAGCCAGTTACGGCCCCCACAACGTATCGAGTGGTAAGATCAGCTTTACCAAGGATGTTGAGGTTTCGGTCAAGGGAAAACCGGTCATAATCGTTGAGGATATTATCGATACAGGACTAACACTATCCTTCCTGGTCGATCACATTAAGGCAAGAGAGCCGGAGTCCGTTAAGATCTGTGCCTTAATCAATAAGCTTGAGCGAAGAGAGAAAGAAGTAGATATAGACTACTGCGGTTTTACGATCGAAAGAGGTTTCTTAGTTGGTTATGGCCTGGATTATAATGAACAGTTTCGGTATCTCCCCTATATCGGAAGCCTAGAAATGGGGCATCAATCTGAGGAGAGCGTGCATGATAATTGAATGCGAGGAGTGCCACACCAAATATAACCTGGACGAAAACCTCCTGAAAAAGACAGGATCCAAGGTGAGATGTTCGCGGTGCAAGCACCTGTTTATGGCTTTCCCACCAGAACCTGAGTTAGAGGTCGAGGAGCTCCCCATAGAGGCCTTAGAAGAGATAGAGCCGAGGCTTCCTGTTGAGGAAGAGGCACCGCCTGCCCAAGTCCAGTCAACGCAAGCCCCTGAAGAAGCCCCAGAAGAGGCGCAGGAGGGAATGGATTTCAGCAAGACCATGATTACGGAATTCGACGAGGAGATAGAGCCGATTTCTATTGAGGATCTGCCTATCTTCGATGAAGACGAGGAGCCTGGGATTGAGACAGGGGAGCGAAAAGAAGTCGGTAAGGCGATGGGGAGGGCGGAAAAGATTGAGGAAAGTGTGGTGGCACAGGATGAGTTTGACATGATCGAAGAAGTGCCTGAGCCAAGAGCGGCTGCCAGACCTGGCCCTATTGTGAGAAAGAAACGCGGAAAAGGATTAAAGATCATCCTTTTGTTGTTGCTCCTCATAGTCGCCGCAGTCGCTGCTGCAATTACGTACAAACCGGATTTTCTTGCCGATTACATTCCATTTGGAAAAAAGGCCGAATCTGAGAAACAGGCCTTTGACGCTGGAAACAAGCGACTGTCCTTCAAGGATCTGAGCGGCACCTTTGTAAATTCAAAAGAAGCGGGTAAACTCTTCGTGGTGAAAGGGTGGGTAACCAATAAGTACCCGGATAGAAGAAGCTATATCAGGATAAAGTCCAAAATCCTCGATTCTAAGCGTGCAGAGATCTTGAGCAAGGTTGTCTTTGCAGGTCATCCTTTCACTGATAAAGAGCTTCAAACCTTACCCCTGGAGGAGATAAATAATAGGCTCCGAGATAAATTCGGCAAGAATAAGATGAATACGAATGTCCTTCCTAACGCTTCTATCCCTTTTGTAATTGTCTTTGATAGCTTGCCGGAAGATATGAGCGAGTTTACGGTAGAAGCGGTCAGTTCTTTCCCTGCCGGGAAGTAGGCGACGAAATATTCCTATGCGTCAATCGTACTGATCTCACAGACCCCGCGGCACATATCTTGGGCTGCGTTCGTGATAGTTTCTTAGTGCTTTGATTCGCAAATACACTCAGGTATTTCGACGAACGGAGCTAATGGAAAAGCTTACTCCATTCGGCCCGAGCCTCTCGGCTATGAACCCTTCGGTTGTGAGCTCAGGGTCGAACGACTCGAGGCCGAATCGCTCATGGCCGAGGGCAGTGCTAAGTCCTGAGGGAATTACTTCGTTATCGACTTGATGAATCGAAGGACCTACTGCGAACCCAGATTGTCATCGAAATGTACGCACCGAAAAAACTGCTTTTGCCCGTGCTCATGTTCCTTGTGCTGGTTGTTCTAGGTATCCTCGGGTATATGAGCATAGAAGGATGGGATCTTTTAGATTCCATTTATATGACGATTATTACCCTTTCGACGGTCGGCTACGGTGAGGTGCGCGAAATAGGTCCAGGCGGCCGCATCTTTACCGTATTTTTGATCGTCTTTGGGCTCTTTATCATAACTTACCTGGTTGGTCTGGTAGCTGAGGCCCTGGTAGCAGTTGAGATCAGGGCAGTCCTCGGGAGGCGAAAAGTGGGCAAGAAAATAAAATCCCTAAAGGATCACTATATTATCTGTGGTTATGGCAGGATCGGCAGAATCATCTGTAACGGGCTGATCAGCAAGTCAATTCCCCTGATCGTTATAGAGAAGGATGAGAGCGTAAGGGAGCAACTCGAACTGGATAACCTACTGTATATGGATGGGGATGCGACAGACGAAGATATCTTGATAGAGGCTGGCATAGAGATGGCCAAGGGTTTGGTGTCGGTGGTATCATCCGATGCTGAAAACGTGTACATTAGCCTTACGGCTCGGGGACTGAATCCTCGGCTCTATATCGTTTCAAGGGCAGAGGATGAAATCAGTGAGCGAAAACTCCTCCGGGCAGGTGCAGACAAGGTCGTGTTGCCGTATATGCTTGGGGGAAGGCGCATGGTTCAAGCGATTATCAGGCCCACGGTAAGTGATTTCTTGGAGTCAGCCGTTCACGACGAGAGCTTTGAGTTGGATATAGAAGAAATAACTGCAGGGGAGGGCTCGACCCTCATTGACCGGTCATTAATCGATTCCGGTATTCGACAAGAGATGGACATTATCATAATTGGCATTAAGCAAGAAGACAATACCATGATATTCAACCCTTCTTCCCAAACCAAAATCCACCGCGGAGACACCCTCATCGCCATGGGCAGAAACAAGGATTTAGAGAGACTCCGAAAGGCACTCAATGTTGCTACGCATGGAATAAGGGGCTAACCGCCAGGCTTACAACGTGCCTATCATGCTACAGGAGGCTGCATGCTTGATCTAAAATTCGTTCGGTCAAATCTAAAACTGGTGAGTGATGGGCTCGAGAAGCGAGGCTATGATCTTGATCTCTCCCGCTTTCAATCTCTCGATGAGAAGAGGCGGTCGATCCTGGCAAACCTTGAGCAGCTCAGGCATCAGCGCAATACGGTATCAGACCGGATAGCGGTTATGAAAAAGAGCGGAGAGGATGCCTCATCTCTCATCTCCGAGATGAAGGCCGTATCAAAACGGATTAAGGAGATTGAGAGCGAACTCCCGGTGGTGATGGATGAACTCAATGCGCTTCTGATGCTTCTGCCCAACATGCCGGACGAATCGGTGGTGGTGGGTGAAACCTCTGATGACAATCCCCTTATTCGGACGTGGGGAGACAAAAAGGATTTCGCCTTTGATCCCCTCGCGCACTGGGAGATTGGTGAAAGGCTCGGCATCCTCGATTTTTCAAGGGCTGCCAAGATCGCGGGGAGCAGGTTCTCCCTTCAGAGCGGTTTGGGTGCTTCACTAGAACGGGCATTGATTAATTTCATGCTCGACGTTCATGTAAAGACCCACGGCTATACCGAGATACTCCCGCCATTTCTCGTCAATTCGGACAGCATGACCGGAACAGGACAGTTGCCAAAATTCAGGGAAGATCTGTTCAAGGTAGACGGCTGGGACCTCTTTCTCATTCCCACGGCTGAGGTACCGGTAACCAATATCCACCGTGATGAAATCCTTTCCTCTGGTCAGCTTCCCATAAAGTATGCCTCCTATACACCCTGCTTCAGGTCGGAGGCCGGCTCTTACGGCAAGGATACACGGGGGCTGATCAGACAGCATCAATTCAACAAGGTAGAACTCGTGAAATTCTGCCGTCCTGAGGACTCATATGAAGAGTTGGAATCTCTAACTACTGATGCAGAGGAGATACTGCAGCGCCTCGAGCTTCCCTACCGACTGGTTTCGCTGTGTACCGGGGATCTTGGTTTCTCCGCGGCAAAAACCTATGATCTGGAGGTATGGCTGCCTGGGCAGGAGCTCTACAGAGAGATATCCTCGTGCAGTAATTTCACTGACTTTCAGGCCAGGAGGGCCAATATTCGGTTTCGGAGGAGAAAGGGGGTCGGAACAGAGCTCGTCCACACCCTGAACGGTTCTGGCCTGGCCGTGGGAAGAACACTGGTGGCAATCCTGGAGAATCATCAGCAGCCCGACGGCAGCGTGATAATCCCCGAGGCGTTGAGGCCATATCTGGACGGGCTTGCCGTTATTAAGCGGCAAGAGGGGTAGGTCCCGGCGGAACACGCTGGTGGTGTGCGTTCCCAGACAGCCCGCCAGCCGAATCGAGCCCTGCCTCAATCGACACTATCATAACCGATACCACGATCGTTGCTACGGTGTTCCTGCCTGAGTACCCCGGATTTCATGCAAGGTATCCAGCTTTAATTTCTCTCACAAAGGAGATCGGCATAAGAACGGGGAGATGTTCCCGTATCTTCACAGGCAGCAGTGTGGGAACGGCACGCCACCGCATGTTCTCGCTTGCATGAGCAACGCACAAGCCCTCAGTTTCTGAAACAGTTCCAAAACACCCATGGCGGGTTTCTCAGAAGTTTCATAACTTAGAAACAGAATATCGTTAACGATGGGGAGATTTTTCTTGACAATTGAGTTTTGTTCGATTTTGATACGTAAAGCACATGGATATGGTTTTTTTTGGGACGGTGTGTTATTGTCGAAAGGAGGTGAAAAAAATCAGGTGAAGTAAACACAGCTGGTTTGTTTTCCCTCGTTGGAATTTGGAAGGGAGGGAAGGACAGAAAAGGAACATCGGCAAAAAATATCGGATAAGGAGGTAAAAAATGGCTCAAGAAGAAAAGTCCGAAAAACTGGGTTTCTTAAAATCCTGGGGTGGAGGGCTGACGGAGTGGACGGAGCGGTACATACCCGACGCTTTAGTCATTGTCTTCATCCTGAGCATCATAACCTTCATATTCGCCCTTATTTGGGGTTTCAAGCCCGAGGTTGGATTAATGGGTCGGGCCTACGGGTCGGTCAAGGCTTGGGGCAACGGCTTCTGGGCCCTCCTCAGTTTCGCCATGCAGATGTGCCTCATCATGATGACCGGGTATATCCTGGCTGTATCCCCGCCGGTGAGGAGGTTGTTGGATGGCCTGGCAGGCTGGCCGGATGAAGACAAGCCCTGGAATGCGATCCTATTGATGGCCTTCTTCTCTATGATCATCGCCTGGTTGAACTGGGGCCTCAGTTTAATCGCCAGCGCCATGTTTGCTATCTTCATCGTCAGAAAGAACCCCAAGGTGGACTACCGCTTATTGGTGGCAGCGGCCTATCTCGGGTTAGGCTGTACGTGGCACTCAGGCTTCTCGGCCTCTGCACCTTTGCTCGTAAACACACCGGACAACTTCCTCATCAAGGGAGGATACCTGGAAACGACCATTTCCTCCGGGGACACCATCTTCACCGCCTTTAACATCATCCTGGTGATCATTGTCATCCTCGTGGTTGCTTTTTTGATGAGGGCCATGCACCCATCGCCGGAGAAGACCTTCAAGGTGGGTCCCGAGCTGGCTGACAGAATCAAGCTATACGAGGCCCCGGAAATGCCTATGGGCAAGTTAAGTGCCTCCCAGTTCATGAACTGGTGGCCGGGGTGGAACATCATCGTCTTCATCGGTGGCGCTATCTGGATGATCTGGAAGATTTCCGATGTGGGATTCGAGAAATTCGTCAACCTGAACAACATCAATTTTTTCTTCCTGATGCTGGGGATCCTCTTTCACTGGAGGCCGTGGAGCGTATTGAAGGCGGCCGAGACGGCCGGAGGGGCTGTGTGGGGTATCGTCATCCAGTTTCCATTTTACGCTGGAATCTTCGGGCTCTTTAAGTTCACCTTGCTGGCAACTGCCTTTACCAAGGCCTTTGTTGCGATCAGCAGCCCTGGTACCTATTTTCTCATCATCTACTGGTACGCAGGACTACTCAACTACCTGATTCCGTCAGGTGGGTCTGAGTGGGCAGTAACCGCACCTTACCTACTCCCCGCCGCAAAAGAGTTGGCACTACCGGCTTGGAAGGTTGTAATCACTTATGCATGGGGTGATATGCTTACCGATATGATCCAGCCCTTCTGGGCTATTGCCATGCTGGCTGTGGTGAAGCTCGAGTTTAGGGAGATCATGGGGTGGCTGATGCTAGTTTTCTTCGTATACGCCATTATCACCTCGATCGCCTTCCTGCTCCTAGGCTTCATCTAGGGCCTCTGTGGGGTAGGGCCCATTCAGTTACCCAAGAAAGATATGGATGGGTCCTACCTCGTAACTGCAACCGGAAAACGTTCCCTTGCATCCATGGTGCTTATCCGGTCAATTCTCTGAGCGTTTCTTCGAAGATTGACAGGCATACCGCTATTTCATCTGCTGTAACGATTAGGGCCGGACAAAAACGGATGCTGTTTTGGCCGCACCCGAGGAGCAAAAGCCCTTTCCGAAAAGCCCCTTGTATTATCCCATCTCGCAGTTCTGAGGCCCGCTCCTTTGTGACGCGATCTTTCACCAATTCGACGCCCACCATGAGCCCTTTGCCCCGCACATCGCCCATGCACTCAAAGGAGTTTTGAAGCTCTAGGAGGGCGCTCTTTAGGGCGTCGCCGCGGACAGCGGCATTTTGCATCAGCTCGGCTTCGAGCAGCTCAATGGTTGCCAAGGCGGCGCTGCAGGACAGGGGATTACCGCCAAAGGTGGAGGCGTGGGAGCCGGCCTCCCAGACCATAATGTCGGATCTGGCTACCATGGCGCCCAATGGCATGCCGGAGGCAATACCTTTTGCCAGGGCTATAATATCGGGTGTCACGCCGAAGTGCTCCATGGCGAACATCTTGCCGGTTCGACCCATGCCCGACTGGACCTCGTCGGCTACCAACAGAATCCCGTATTTTTTTGCCAATTTGTCCAGCTCCACGTGGAACTCTGGGGGAGGCACGATGTATCCGCCCTCGCCCTGAATCGGTTCAACAAAGATGGCTGCCACCTCTTCCGGCGGCATGGTGCTGCGAAAGAGGAAGTCCTCGATCCAGCGGACGCACTCGATCCCGCAGTCGGGATAACACATGTTATGAGGACATCGGTAGCAGTAGGCGTAAGGAATATGGGTAATTCCGGGCACGAGGGGGTTATAGTGCTTTTTCTGGATTGCCTTGCTCGCGGTCAGCGATAGTGCGCCCATGGTCCGGCCGTGAAAGGCGCCAAAAAAGGCGATATTCAACTCCCGCCGCGTGTACCACCGGGCCAGCTTAAAGGCGGCTTCGACCGCTTCGGCACCTGAGTTTCCGAAATAGACCTTGTTGCTTCCGTTTCCCGGTACCAGCTGGGCCAACTTGATCGCAAGGGCAATCTGCGGCGTGTAATAGAAATCGGTTCCGGACATATGTATGAGGCGTTCGGCCTGTTCCTTGATGGCATTTACTACGCTGGGATGGCAGTGACCGGTGGCGCACACTGCTATGCCCGAGGTAAAATCCAAAAAGATGTTGTCGTCGGGGTCATGGATCCAAAGACCCTCCCCTCTCTCGGCTACTAAGGGATAGACTCGAGTGTAAGAGGGAGACACATGTTCGGTGTCAACCCCGATTAGCTTGGCAGCCTGAGGACCTGGAAGGGATGTGTTGATCTCGGGATATCTCATATCCAACCTCCTTGAAAAACGTTAGGCCCGGCTCAAGTCGAAGGCGCGGGCTCCATTTTTTTCAGCGATCGGTTCAGGGGCTGATCTCTTCTCTTCCCACCTTGAGCTTTGCGCGCAGAACAGCCTTTACAACCTCCATGGAGATAAAGACGAGGAGGCCGATACCCAGGATTAGGGCCAGGTCTGAGCCCGATGGCCGTAAGATACCAAAGGCATCGCGGATCGCCGGAAACTGAATCAGCACGGTAATAAGGAGCAGCTCCCAGACGATGGCAATAAGGAGCCATTTGTGAGGAAGGGCCTTGAAGATGGTGTATCTCATAGACCGGAAGTTCATAGCGATGATCAATTCAATGATCACGAACATAAAGAATATCTCTGTCCTTGCATGGGTGAGATGGTGAAATTCGTGATAGAAGATACCCAGGAAGATGGGGCATTCAATAATGATTGCCAGCAGCACAAAGGCCCGTACGTCTAATGAGAACACGCTCTCCTCCGGATCCCTGGGCGGCCGTTCCATGATATCGGGGTCCGGCGGGGCAACGCCGAGCGCAAGGGCTGGGAGCCCATCGGTTGCTAGATTAATGTAAAGAATGGCTGCAGGCAGCAAGGGCAGATATTCCGGCCCGGAGATCAGTACCACCCCGCCGATTACAACTACCTCTGTAATATTACATCTGATGAGGTAGGTGAGGTATTTCTTGATATTGTCATATATCCATCTGCCCCGTTCTATGGCCGACACAATGGTGGCAAAGTTGTCATCACTGAGCACCATATCTGCTGCCTCCTTGGCCACATCGGTGCCGGTTATGCCCATGGCCACGCCGATATCGGCATTCTTTAGGGCAGGCGAGTCGTTCACCCCGTCGCCGGTCATGGCCACCACCTCGCCCCGTGCCTTCCAGGCCCGCACTATCTTCACCTTATCCATGGGAGATACCCTGGCATAAACCGTAACCTTGTCCACGATTTTCTCAAACTGCTCATCGGTCATCTGTTCCAGCTCTTCGCCGGTTAAGGCAAGATCACCTTCCTTGTAGATGTCAAGCTCTTTTGCTATTGCCATGGCCGTGAGCTTGTGATCGCCGGTGATCATGATGGGCTTGATGTGGACACCTTTGCAGGTCTTGACAGCTTCAATGGCCTCCTCTCGCGGCGGATCGATCATACCGGTAAGGCCAAGGAACACCATGCCCGTCTCAGCGGTCTCCTCGCACACCACACACTCTTTATCGAGTTCCCGGTATGCCACGGCAAGAACTCTGAGAGCGTCGTGTGCCATCTGCTCGTTGGCCTCCAGGATTCGCGCCCTTTGCTCAGGAGTTAGCTCACTCGTTTGATCGCCGTTATAGATACGGGAGCACCGCTCAAGCACAACCTCGGGTGCCCCTTTCATAAAGGCCATCAGATGTGAATCATAGCCCTCGTGCACCGTGGTCATCCGCTTTCTCTCAGAACTAAAAGGAACCTCTTCGATCCTCGTATGTGTCATCCTCGTCTCTCGTATGTGGATACCTGCTTTGGCGGCTGCAACCACGAGAGCCCCTTCGGTCGGATCACCTTTGATCGTCCATTTGCCCTCCGTGTGGTGAAGAT
>CP070657.1:1001586-1011665 GCA_020355085.1 Deltaproteobacteria bacterium | reverse complement strand
GGAATTCAAGAGGCCATAAGGGACGGCTGCTTGGGTCTGTGTGAAAAATGTGGTATGGAGAGCTTCCCTGTGGCGGTGCGGTCCAGTGCGACGGCCGAAGACTTGCCTACAGCCAGTTTCGCGGGGCAGCAGGAGACTTACCTTTGGGTCGAGGGGACGGAGCAGATCATTAGAAATGTCCAGAGATGCTGGGCAAGCCTTTTTACTCCTCGTGCCATAAGTTACCGAATCAAGAACAACTTCCCCCATGAAAAGGTATTGATAAGCGTCGGGATACAGAAAATGGTTAACTCAAGAACAGCAGGTGTTATGTTTACCATTAGCCCGACCGACGGAGACCCATCCAAGGTAGTCATTGAAGGTAGCTGGGGATTGGGGGAGACGGTTGTGTCCGGCTCTGTAAATCCTGATAAATTTGTCGTGGATAAGGTTGTGATGGAAATCAGTGAAAGGAATATATCAACCAAGCATATTGAATGTGTCTATGACTGTGAGAAGGGCGAGGTGGTGCATGCCGATGTAGAGCCAGCTATGCAGTGTAAATGCTGCTTGGATGACCGGGAAACAAAAGAGTTAGTGAAAATAGCCAAAATTATCGAAGACCACTACGGCTGCCCCCAGGATATTGAGTGGGCCATTGATAAGGACCTTTCCTTTCCAGAAAATATCTTTATTGTACAAGCCCGTCCGGAGACCGTGTGGAGTCAGCGTAAGGATGAGCCCGTTATCGGCAAAAAGAGTGGTTACGAGCTGCTGATGGAAAAGGCGTTATCCACCATAAAGGTCAAACTTTAAAAGTGGTATATACTTATCGGGAAGTTAATATTAGAAAGGAGTAGAACATGAAAGACTTGAGGGATTTTATTGCCAAATGCGAAGAAGAGGGACAGCTCCACAGGATCAAGGCGGAGGTGGACTGGGACCTGGAGCTCTCCCACATTGCCAAGCTAAATGAGGAAAAAAAGGGGCCCGCTCTCCTCTTTGAGAACGTGAAGGGCTATGATTCACCGATTATCACCAGCACCTGCACGACCACGGAAAGGCTCGCCATTATCATGGGCATGCCCAAGGAGACCCCCCTGGTGGAGCTCATGAGGCACTGGGTGGAAATAGGGAGCAGGAAGATCCCACCCAAAGTGGTAGATACGGGCCCATGCAAGGAAAACAAGATGATGGGGGACAAGGTGGACCTGTTCAAGTTTCCCGTGCCCAAGTTTTTCCCTAGGGACGGGGGGCGTTATTTCGGTACAGCCCACTCAGTGATCACCAAAGACCTGGATTCAGATTGGGTCAACATCGGGACCTACCGGCTCCAGCTGCTCGAGAAGAATATCCTGGGGACACAATTCATCAAGGGAAAACACTCCGATATCATGCTCAAGAAATACCAGGCAGCAGGCAAACCCATGCCGGTGGCCGTGGTAGTGGGGGCTGACCCTCTTATGTTCGTCATGGGTGGCGCGAGATTCTCTGCTTTTGAATCGGAGTACGATCTAGCCGGGTCGATCCGTGGCGAGCCTATCGAGGTGGTGAAGTGCGAGACTAATGACCTTATCGTGCCCGCCGGGGCGGAAATCATCGTGGAGGGCGAGGTTGATGCCAATGAATTCAAGCCCGAAGGACCTTTCGGTGAGTACACGGGCTACTATTCAGGGGTAGGCACCGAACAGCGGAATTTTTTTAAGGTAAACTGCGTCACTCATCGGAACAACCCCATCTTTATGGCCACCACCGTGGGCCGGGCCGTTACCGACACCCATATGTGTCTGGCATTGGCTTACGGCTCGACTCTGTGGCAGCAGCTTTCTAATATGAGGATTCCCGGTATCAAGGCCGTCTACTGTCCCCCTGAGGCTGCGGGAAGGTTTATTGCCATAATTTCCCTGACGCAGATGTACCCGGGTCACGCGGATCAGGTTCTGACTGCGGCCATCTCGACCGAAATGGGGGCCTATGGCCTCAAGACGGTTATCGTTGTAGACGACGATATTGATCCCTGGGATATACCCCGGGTCATGTATGCCTTGGCCTTTCGGTTTCAGCCGAATCGCTCACAGGTTATCAAACGGGGTCGGTCTACACCCCTGGATCCCTCACTGCCGATTGATCAGCGGTGGATCACGGGGCGTCTGCTTCTTGATGCGACTATCCCCTACGACTGGGAGGAGAAGCCCATCAGAATCGAGCTCGACAATGATATGGTCAAGAAGGTGCAAGCCAGATGGTCGGAATTAGGGCTTTCGTAGAAGCGGCTTAGGGTATGCTCTTTAATGAGATCGCATGGTAATGAGAAGGGAAATGTGAGAGAATGATCGCCAGAATCAAGGGAGGGTAATCTGGTGAAAGTTCCTGGGAGAAGAGGTATTAACCGCAAAGATGTTAGGAATGCAGAGCGCTTTACGATTTTGCAGTTTGGAGGCGGGTCATGACAATTGGAATTGTGGGCATGCTGGATGAAAGAGAAGCAGGCCTTACCCTGATCAAAGACCACATAGAACAGAAGGGACACAGGACACTTCTCATCGACATCAGCATGGGTACGGGAGCGATCGATTCGGCGTTAAAAGCGGACGTTACTTGCGACGAGGTTGCCCTAGCCGGCGGTGCACCCATAGAAAGTGTCAGAGAAATGCTGGCCAAGGAGAGGGATAAGGCAACTTCGGCCATGGCTGAAGGCTTGGGCAAGAAGCTGCTGGATCTTCATGAGGCCGGCGAGCTGAAGGGGGTCATCGCCGTCGGCGGAATGACGGGGACTTTCATCACCCTGACTGCCATGAAAAAGCTGCCCTTTGGGCTGCCCAAGCTCCTCATCTCAAGCGTAGCCGCCATGCCCGCCTATGGCAAAAGGCTTGCAGAATATTTTGGTGTGAGGGACATAACCGTGATGCACAGTGTGGTCGATACCGTGGGATTAAATCCACTGGTAAGGACATTGATGATCAATGGAGCCGGCGCCATCTGCGGCATGGCTGAAGCATATGCGCCTCCTCAGAGAGAGGAAAAGCCCTCCGTCGCCATTAGCGAATTCGGGTTCTGCGATAAGGGAGCCCACTACGTCAGGGAATTGTTGGAGGAGAATTATAATATTGTTTCCTTTCACGCCACTGGGTTGGGCGAAAAGGCGGCGGGCGACCTAGTCGGTCAGGGGTTGTTCGAGGCCTTTATTGATTTAGTTCCAGCCGGCTTCAGCGAATACCTGCTGGGAGGTAACCGTGCCGCGGGACCGGATCGGTTGGACGCCGGCATCAATCAGGGCAAGCCCTATATCCTTACACCGTGCGGATTTGACATGATAAGTTGTGGCCCTGTCCAGAGAAGAGATGAAGGCGATCCTCTCTGGGTTTCGAGAAAACTGGCGGAAAGAAAGCTGCTGATTCAGGATGAGATGAGGGTTCAGGCACGAACAACTCCTGAAGAAATGCAGGCTACTGCCAGAGCAGTTGCTGAGAAACTCAATAAACACGAGAATAAGAAGTTGGTGAAGTTCATTATACCGACAAAGGGTTTCTCGTCGATCAGCGTCGAAGGCGGGGCCCTTTATGATCCGGTTTCTGACCAGGCTTTTGTTGATGAATTAAGGAGGAACGTGGATCCAGAGATCGAAATCATAGAGGTAGACACCCACATCAATACCCCTGAGTTTGCTCGTGCCGTGATAGATGTACTCGAGCGAACTCTATGAGACTCGAACAAGAGTCATCCAGGTGTAGTTTTTTGGAATTCAGGATTAAGACAACAGAAGAGGCCTACAATCTCGAGGGCTTTGTGAAAGAGATAGGGCAGGATCTTTTGGTGGCGATATGGGGTGGTGAGCGGCCCCATATCGGTGCCGTTGCGGTGGCACAACCGCGGCCGAGCTTAAGAGATGAAAGCTCAGTGAGCGCCACAGCCTCCGTTTTCTGTTATGTCGGCCATAAAGATGATCTTATTGCAAAGGAGGCTGCGGAAAGTTTGTCAGCAGCACTCAATAGTAACACTACGGTGACCGTGGGAATCCACTGGGATGCTATCGATGAGGCGGGAATTAAGAAGATCGTGGAAAACAGCCGTCAGTTGGTGAATATGATACTAGACCACATGAGCAGGAGAGAGCAAAAATAGATGCGTAGAAGATACAAATATCTTAGCACGTGAGAAGAATGAGGTGATGCATGAAAGAACGGATTATTATCGGTATCACAGGGGCGAGCGGTGTTATCTATGGCATCGAGATCTTGAGAGAGCTCAAGAAGAATGACCTTGAAGTTCATCTGATTATTTCAGAATCGGGCAAAAAAAACATCCTGTTTGAAACGGATTATTCAATCGAGGAGGTAGAAGCCCTGGCAGATATGGTATATGACAACCACGATCTGGCCGCCGCTCCAGCGAGCGGGTCATTCTTGACGCAAGGGATGATCGTTGCCCCCTGTACCATAAAGACACTTTCGGGCATTGCCAGCTCCTATTCGGAAAGTCTCATGGTGAGGGCAGCAGATGTGTCCTTGAAGGAGAAAAGAAAGCTTGTTCTCCTGGTTCGTGAGACCCCGCTTCACAAGGGGCACCTTGACCTCATGAGCAGGGCCGCTGACTTGGGAGCTCACATACTCCCGCCAATTCCCTCGTTTTATAATCACCCCAAGAGCATAGAAGACATTGTTCATCAGACCATCGGCAGGGTGTTTGACTATTTTGGAATTGAACATACCCTTTTTAGACGATGGGAGGGACATGAATAGCGCAGTGTGTGGGCGCCTGCCACCCGTCTCTAGCTTCTGAGCACATTTTCATATCTTGGAATTTCGAATGGCCGCTGAAATCTATTTCGCCTCTATGTCTCACTGGGATTTGAGCAGACTTCAGCTTTTCGCTGAGGGTTAGCATGGGTGGGGATGCTATCGAAAAAGCCTCCCTCTCTGCGATGGGTTTTCTCTAGTTTTCTCTTTACGGCGGTTGCAACGGGCTCCACGAGGGCTTCTAGTGAAGTAATTCAGCTAGAAATGAATCAGCAGCTAGACCTACTGATTTACTTGCGTTGCTGGTAAACTTGAGATTGCTATTTGGGCAGTTGAGTTCGGCTGAGAACGATTAAGGATTCGGTGTTTACGAGCTCGGAATGGCTCGCCTTTGCCTCTTTATGCCCGTTCGCTGCATGACATACAAAACTCCCACTATGAGAAGCCCCAACCCCTTAATCCGATGATCGGGCCAAAAAAGGAAGGCAGTGGCAACTCCAACAAGCATCCTCTCCAATATGTTAACCTTTCGCAGAAGAAATCCTTCCCAGAAGACGGTAAAGCCAAAAAGCCCGATCATGGCCGAGACTGCGGTAATTATAACATCTATGACCGGACCTTCGAATAAGATAGGTGTGTAAGCAAAAAGAAACGGGATTATGTAAAGGCCCTTGGCAAGCTTCCACGAGGTGAAACCTGTTTGCATGGGCTTTGATCCAGCTACCCCTGCGGCGGAGAATGCCGCTAGACATACAGGCGGTGTCACATTGGCATCCTGGCTGTACCAGAAGATGATCATGTGGGCGGCAAGGAGCGAAACACCCATCGTGGTGAGGGCAGGCCCTGCAAGTACAGCGAGCATGATGTAAGATGCTGTTACCGGTAGCCCCATGCCAAGAACAAGCGAAGCGAGCATGACTAGGATGATGGCCCAAAACAGAATACCTCCGGAGAGGTCCATGACTACCCCCGAGAAGGTTATGGCCACCCCGGTGATCGCCACAACGCCTATGACTATCCCTACGCAAATCAGAATCGCCGCCGTTGAGAGCGTGTTTCTGGCGCCTAAATAAAGTGCATCTACGATGTCCCTAATGCCCATCCGGGTATCCCTTTTAAACCAACTCACCACTATGACACTTCCAATACCAATACAAGCCGCATACGTCGGGGTGTAGCCCCTAACTAGGAGCACAACAAGGATGATGACAGGAATGGTAAAGTGAATACCCTTTCTTAATACCTCTCCCACCCTCGGCAGGCTATCTTTTGGCATTGGCGCGATACCATACTTGAGGGCCTCAACATGGACGAAAAAGGCAACAGAGGCGAAGTACATGATGGCTGGGATGGTAGCCACGGCGATGATCTTGATATAGGAAATACCGGTCCACTGGGCCATGATGAAGGCCCCAGCGCCCATGATTGGAGGCATAAGCTGTCCTCCTGTAGACGCAGCTGCCTCAACTGCCCCTGCAAAATGTGGTCTGTACCCGACCTTCTTCATCAATGGAATGGTAAAAGATCCAGTAGCTACAGTATTGGCCACAGCGCTTCCGGACACAGAACCCATAAAACCGCTCGCAACCACAGCGATCTTTGCCGGGCCCCCCACCCGATGCCCGGCAACGGCTTGGGCCAGCCTAATAATAAAATCCCCCGCGCCTGATTTGAGCAGAAAGGCACCGAAAAGAATAAAGAGTACGACGTATGTTGACGAGACGGTACAAACCAGGCCGAATATACCCTCGTCTGTCAGATACATGCGGTATAAGAAGCGTGTGAGGGCAACCCCCCGGTAGTGAAATGTTCCAGGGATCATGTTTCCAAGAAAGAGGGCATAGAAGACGAAAACAAGGGACAAGGCAGGGATAAACCAGCCAACTGCCCGGTAGGTTCCATACAGAAGCAAGATGAGCGCGAGGCCGGCAAACAGATAATCCCTTAAGATCGGGACCGAGGCCCTTTCGAGGTGAAGCTCCTCCTCAAACAGCAGGATATAGAGGGCTACAATTGCCCCGAGCACAGCGAGGACAAGATCGAATGAGATGTATCTCTGTGGATGTCTCTTTGAGATCGGGTAGAGAAAGAAAACGAGGATCAGGACAAAACCCAGATGCACGGCGTTCCGATAAATCCCCGGCATTACCCCGAAGCTATTCACCCAGATGTGGAACAGAGACATGGCGACAGCGATAACAAAGACAGCTATACGCCCTCTTCCAGGCAACGTTCGGACTACAGTCTTAACTTCTTCGATTTCTTCGCTAACGCCCTTGTCGGATTCCGTAGGTTCTGCAAGGTTCTCAGGTGGGGACTTTTTCTTATCCATGTATCAACACTCTGGTCCAGATAGGTGCAGGGAGGCCGGATCGCCTGATCGGCGATCCGGCATGGTTCTCAGGAGCCCGGTGGAATCAAGTGATCAGGTATCATTACTCCTCCCACTTCCCGATAGTACTTCAATGCCCCGGGATGCAAGGGAGCTGGCAAGCCGCTCGTTGCCAGTTCCAGTTTCATGAAGCTGGTTGCCTGATGTATGGCGTAAAGATAGGGAAGATTCTCATAGATGGTCTTGGTCAGCTTATATACGATCTCGGCATCTACATCAGCCCTAACCCCCAAGAAGTTCGGTTGGGCAATGGTCATGATCTCCTTTTTTTGTCCCGGATAGGTATTTGCTGCGATTTTATACTTAAATCCGGGATAGGAAGTTTTTTCATTGATTGCGTTGAGCTGCTCATCCGTAAACTCAAGTATCTGAACCTTCATCCCGGGAGTTGCAAAAAGATCAGTAACGGCAGCAACGGGTGGCCCAGCGCACAGATTGGCACCCTCTATTGTCTTATCTTTCATTGCCTTAGATGACTCAAAGTATCCCAGGTACTCCGCCTTGACATCATCCCTGCCCATGCCAACTCCGCTCATAATGGTGAGCCCTGATCTTTCCGTGCCACTGCCCGCTCTTCCGATTGAGAACTTGAGGCCCTTGATATCGGTGATCGTGCCTGTCTTGACCTTATCCTGATAAATTACAAAATGCTCTACGTTGGGCCAAAGAAGCGTGACCGAGCGCAGTTCTTTCATTGATTTTCCTTCGTAAATGTCGGTCCCCCTCCAGGCCATTTTTCCGAACAGACCCTGGAGGATGGCCATCTCTACTTCTTTTCCCTTGAGCATGTTAATGTTCTCTCCGGACCCAGCAGATGTGATTGGATTGACTTTAATAGCGGCCGGTTTTTCGTTCCGTAACTTTAGACTCCATAGTGTTGATAAGGCTACTCCTACAGGATAATAGGTGCCGCCTGTTGTGGCGGTTGCGAGGACGAGCTCAACGGGCTTGGCTGCGGATACCGGCCCGGCCGGAAGTAAGAGTACGAATGCGGCGACTGCTACGAAAGCGGAAATTCTTAGTATGGATTTGTTCTTCATAATAGAGCCTCCTCTTAATTAGGTTAATCTTTTGAATTCTCTGAACTTCGGAAAAAAACGAGCGATTGTCACCACCTCCTTCCTCCCCCATTTTTACATATCCACAATCAACAAATTACAGTGATCTATGGTGCCAAGTCAACACATTTTGACTTGCATGTATCTTGGATTACCCAAAAGGACCAGAGCCTGCTTGATCAAACCTCCACCAATACCATTACTGCAACCCAGTAGCGGGTGGGAAGGCACTTTCGAAATAAACTACTTATCTCCGACTAGGGGGTTAGGGTATTCTGGATTTTTCCTTGCAAGCCACATAACACTACCTCAAACACGATGCTTCGCAGCGGCGATTCAGGATTCACCTGGATCGCAGAAAAAGGAAACCGAGATTGCTCAGAAATCGAATGACTCAAACTGGGAGGTGTAACAGCGCGGAAAAAGCATTTTCTTGAATGTATGAGTTTATAGGTTTGTAATAAAAATAGCTTTTTGTTTTGGGTCCGTTTTCGCAGACAACCCTTGCAGAAAAAGCGTGATAGCTCAAGGAAATGGTGGTGGTTTAAAAGCGGTTTTGAGGTTGGAAAAAATCCTGTTGCGTCAAGAAGCTATTTGGATTAGAATTATTGAAATATCTAATACTGGAACTAAAACAATCTGGGTAGAAAGTAAGTCTTATGCCCAGCGATAAGGTAATGTCCACACAGATGAGCGAGCAAAGAGCACCGCAGGACTTAATCAGGGAAATCGTCTATCAAATCCGCAGGCTCATGCAGGCAGGAGAACTCTACACCAAAGAATTGAGCAAGACCTATCAGGTAAGCGTCCCCCAACTCCATTGTCTCCTTGCTCTCTATGATCACGGTCCCTTGCCCCCCTCCCAGATTGCAAGGCACGTCATGGTAAAGTCGAGCACCGTGACGGGAATCATCGATCGGCTGGAGCAAAAAGGGCTCGTGACCAGGCTTAGGAATTCTCCGGATCGCCGCGTCATTAATATTGAATTGACGGAAGCGGGCAGAACGCTTGCTCTGAATGCCCCTCCTCCCATCCAGCACAAGATCGTGGACGGCGTCAAGAAACTGCCCGAGGGGGAGGTCGAACAGGTTATCAATAGCCTTTCCAAACTCACTCAAATGCTCGATGTGCAGGATTTGGAAGTAGAGTAACCGAGCGGAATCTCCTCATACCTTACATTCCAGACAATCCCTCCCTATCTGGTTAGCGTGTTACATGCTCCGGCATATAGATGGCTCTTTTTATGAAATCTTCTTTTGGGCTTGACAAGCTCGGTCTATCCACTATAATTGTAACTCAAATAAGTTGAGCTAATACATTATTAGCACTAGCGTTTTGAACAGAACTAAAGTATATGGGAATTTGAAGGTATTACCATAAGTTACATGACAAAACGCTTAGGATTCTATCTGCCTGCCAGAACATCGAGAATCACATCTCGTTCTGCTTCATGGTTGTCTATCTCAAAGTCCGAGGTCACAGTCATGACGATTCAAATGTCCGCAAGAACCATAAAAAAAGGAGGTAAGCTATGACAAAAAAACGGAAAAGTATGCTTAAGGCCGGGGTGATTGTTTTTTCTGTTGCGTTTCTATTGGTAACTCTCAGCGGGTTTGCGCTTGCTGCATCAAAGAAGCTCATTCTGGCTGACGTTGGCTGGGATAGCGTTCAGGTGCATAATCGTATTGCTGGTTTTATCTTAGAGAACGGTTATGGATTTGAGGTGGAGTACATGCCGGGCGAAACAATTCCACTTTTCGCTGGTTTAGCGCGCGGGGATATTGACATCAACATGGAGGTTTGGATTGCTAACCAGAGAGAGGCCTACGATAAGGCTATCAAGGCTGGGCAGGTCATCGATCTGGGAAGTAATTTCCCCGATAGCTGGCAGGGATGGTTGGTTCCTTCCTATAT
>CP070657.1:998353-1001486 GCA_020355085.1 Deltaproteobacteria bacterium | reverse complement strand
GCAGCCATGGTGCGTCTCGTATTCAGCGGGATACTGGAAAGGTATCCAAGCTTAAAGATTATAACACACCACAGCGGTGGCATGGTTCCTTTTTTCGCGGAGAGAATGAGGACAGGGTATGATAGAGTCGAAATGCGAGAGGGTGAGAACCTTAAGCAAGGACTCACCAAGACTCCTATAGAATACTTCAAGATGTTCTACTGTGATACTGCCATTGCTGGCAATACATCAGCCCTGATGTGTGCTCACTCGTTTTTTGGGGGAGACCACATAATGTTTGGTACGGATATGCCTTTTGATAATCAACTCGGGGATAGGTTTACTAGACAAATTATAGCCGCGATAGAGCAAATGGATATTCCTGAGACTGACAAGAGGAAAATCTTTGAGGAAAATGCTAAGAAGCTACTGCGCTTGCCATTGTGAGGTAGAATTGAAAAGCCCCTTCAAATTGTTGACTATCGAGCGACACAGTTAGGCGTTTGCATTGAATACTTTCATCGTAGAGCGGGCTCTCTAAGTGATCAATCGAGATGCCCTGCTATGCCCCAGATGCTTGACACTTATCTGAACTGAGAGCGAGCTATTAGAATGGGAACAGGTATATAATGCAATACGACCACATCAAGCGCTGGGCTAGTTAGCGCTCTTTAAATTTCTAGAGCACGGGAAGCATCACAAAAGAGAGGAGGTGATAGCTGCAGGAATTGAAAAGCTTACGGATGAGTTCTTGTAGTGAACAAGTGAAGCTTAGGCAAGATGGAAAGGAGGATAATAATGAAAAAGAGTTGGATTAGTTTGTTAATTGTTATCGTATTGGCCTCGCTCCTAACCTTGGCTGCTTATGCAAAGACCCCGAAGAAGGCAGAGGTAGACATGCTTGGCTCCAAGCTGGGAACAATAGCATATGTAATGCCGTTGGCTTTGAGTGAGGTAATAAACGGGCACTCAGACTGGCTTCGTGTCAACTTCATGGAAGGTGCGGGGACTCTGGGCAATTTACAGGCACTCGCGCTGGACCCTAAACTGCGGAATAGAACGATAGTGGTAAGCTCAGATGCGGCATTCTTTCTAGCAACGCTGGGGAAACCACCATTCAAGGCGCCTTATCCTGATGCAAGGTGCGTTCTTCAGTTCTTCACTGCTCCTTACACTATTGTGACATTGGACCCTGACATAAAGTCGTTCAAAGATTTGCAAGGCAAACGCTTCGGTATAGGGAATAAGGGGATGACAAACGTCCCTTTTCACGAAGCAATGCTGGATATCCTCGGGATTCGGGGTAGCGTTAAGCTCAGTTACATGACTTGGGGTGAGGCAAAGAGCGCCATGCTTGATGGTCTAATTGATGCAGCCGTTATAGGTTCGGTATCTCCGGCACTCTTTGAATTAATGGCAGCTAGAGATGTATATTTTGTAGATGTACCTGCCGAGCTTGTGACACCAGTAGAAGAAAAGGTAGGGCTTCCTTGGCTGTATTATACAGTTTCTCCCAAGTCAATAGCTGGCACCAAACCTGATAGGGAGGTCCATGCGTTCGGCTCATGGATTGGTTTGTACTGTGATAAGTCAGTAGACGAGGATAGTGTATATGAGTGCGTCAAGTGGGCATATGAGAACGGTGAAGAGATGTGGAAAGCTAACAAGCTATGTAGGAACTTTAAACCAAAGGATGCAGGTATTTACGGAAGGCAACCTCTGGATATGGTTCACCCGGGGGCTCTAAAATACTTTAGGGAACAGGGAATAAAAGTAGAAGGAAAGTAAAGCAAAAGGGTCTCTCCCAGCGCCAACTCGACAACCGGGAGAGACCCTTTTTGCAATGCGCCCTCTTCTTGGTGACATGAGCATAAAACAGTGCTTGCTTAACTGTTACTTTGGTAAGCAGGGAGGTAAGCGTTGGCAGCTTGATATGATCAGGTAAGCAAAGGGCCTAATGGAGGCCCAGTGCCAGGTCTTGGCATTTGACAACGACGTTAACCGCTCGGCTCCGAATAATCGGATTAAAAGCTCACCATTCATCACGAATGGGAATACCGCTGCCATTCTCCGCCAAGTTATGTTCATCTGTAACACCGTTTTGTCACATCTGGTCAAAGCAAAAGGTATTCCGATCACTCGAAAACCAGCTCGTTCGAGGAGCATCCTGCTTGTGGCAGGATTTGAGGCGTTATAGAACGTGCGAATTGAGATGTCTCCAACTAATCAAGCCAGCTTTCCGGAGGCATGTGCCGAACAATCATGGTTTTAGAGAGCCCTTTCTCGATCTCATGACACCTCACTCATCATCTCGCGCCCTAATCGTAATCTGCCTGAGGGGAAGCAAACTGATGCCCTTATGGCCAAGAGCGGTTTTCCACACAAGGGTATCATCCTCGTCCAGGTTAATGGGATAGATCCCGGTGAGGCTGCTGCTATCGGCGCTTCTTACGGCGATCAATTCCAAGCCGTCATCCACTTTTTTTCCGGTGAACTGGATCGAGTCCAACTCATCAATAACGAGATCGGCAGTTGCGCCTTCCATTTTCACGGCAAGAGTTCCATGGAATTCAAACCCATGACAGCGCCGGAACATCCTATCACTGTGCACGATGTAGCCAATTCGATCTGTGAAGAAACAATCCACAATGTTTATCAGCCTGGCGTTCTCATAGGAAATACCTCCATCGGTGACGATCCATGTCTTTGCGGATACCCGCAACTCATCCCATTCCTTTTCCAATAGTGCCGAGGCAGAAGCTCTATCAAGGACCATGTGGCTTCCACCCGCCGTGCTGATAAAGGTGGTAAACTCAATCGATCTCACCTTGGCAATAGGGTAGGAGACAGGCCCAGACTCACCTCTTCCTGAGATAGTCATACTCTGCTGCGGAAACAGGCCCATGAGCAGCCTTCCCTGGTCTGTTACGATAAAGATCTCTGTCATGTCCGCTCTTTTGTGGAAATACGCCTTCGCTATCTTCGCAAAATGAACCCAGTAGCTCCTCTTATAGCGTGTACCGATAACGACCTCAAAGTGATTCTCATGGTATCGTGCGGTGTCGGGATAGTGGAACTGCGGGCTGTTGATAGCCCTCTTTTGGCCGTAGGGGTGGGTGATAGTAACGCTAGCAGGCTCTATGCGAGAAAATAG
>CP070657.1:994059-998253 GCA_020355085.1 Deltaproteobacteria bacterium | reverse complement strand
GGGTAAATGGGGGGATAATTTACCCACTAATCTATGGATAAAAGGCGGGTTCTGAGGTTGGCTTTCTTGTTCTTTATTCCGATCTTCTCTCTAATATTCTTTCTGTGAAATTCGATTGTCTGACTGGACAGACTCAGAAACTCAGCTATCTCTTTGGTGGTCTTGCCGTGTTTTATGAGATTCGCTACTTGAATTTCCGTGGGGGTCAGCTTCAGGTACCGGGATGAGAGCCGCTGCGAGAATGACGAGGTAATGTCATTGAGGTTTGATTCGAGGATGTTCGTATACTGCTTCTGTTTATCATCTAATCGGCTCTTTTTCAGTTTCTCCAAACAGGGGGCAACCAACTCCCTCATGTTAAAGAGCACCTTCTCTTCAAGCTCATCTTTGTCCTCTTCTCTTCTTTTTAGCAAGACCCTTAATGCAGTATTTACCTCTTCAAGATTGCGGGTTTTCTCCTCTAGCTCCTTCCCCCTTTCTTTGAGCTCATCCTCGATTCGCTTTCGCTCAGCGATCTCTGCCCTGAGTTCTTCGTTCGCTCGCGCTAGTTCTGCCGTTCGCTCCTTAATCCTTCCCTCTAACTCGTCTCGTGCCTTTTGAAGAGCTGCCTCGGCTTGGTTGCGTTCAAAAATTTTCCCCACTCGTTCTGCAATAGCGTTGAGCAGACTCCTCTCTTCTTTGAGGAAAGGCCCCTCATCCCTTTCAGGCCTTTGTTCCAGGTAGTAGACCTGCAAAGCACCGATTCGTTCGCCGCCTGAAGCGATGTCACTGGTCTGGTTCCACATTGTTTGCTTGAAATTCTTTGTCGCGAATATCTGATCATGCAGACTTACTCTAGCGCACGTGATTTCTGGATACTGCCAGGCCGGGGGAATGAGATCAACCACCCCCTGCAGTATCTGCCCTAAGGAAATAGTAGGCTTCTCCAACAGTCTGGAGATCCCATAGAGACAATTCAGCTCCTTAACCCGTTCTCCGAGATCATGAGTTCGCTTTCCCATTATCTCCTCGGCCTCATTCCTTCGAGATGCGGATGCCTCCAATTCCGCAATCCTTTGACGCATTTCTGCTATTTCATTGAGCAGATACCCTTTCGTCTTATCCTCATCCTTCATTTTGTGTAACTCCTTCAACAAGAACTGATTTCCTTCAGCGGCCAAATCCAAATAGTTTCGCATATCCTTTCAATTTGGGCTTAAACCTTGAGTATTTCGCTCACTACTAGCCTATCTGATTGAGCTCAATTATGGTTGCAGCAACTTGGTTTTGGGCTAGGCCAATGTAAGACAGTGGTGGGTGTGTGTCAATGGAAAGGGCATCGAAAGATATAGATAGGCAGTTTCGTAAGTCAAGAGTAGTATTTCATCAAGACATTGGGGTAAATTATTGGGCTCGAAAAGTGGCGATTACTTGCCAGGGCTTATATCTGACCATCGCCTGATTTCAGTAAAGATTACGGAATCAAATGTACAATATCAAGGGGGTATTGATGCCTCAAAAGCCTCGTCTTTCCAGCCTCTAACTGGGAATATCATGAGAATAGCAGCAATAAGCGGGCGTCTTGATAAGATGCGCTCATGGCAACATATGCTAACCTTCCCAAGCGCTGAATTTCACGCATCCGGCACAAACGTGACCCTTTTGCCTTTGGCAACTTGGTTTTTAAGAGCGACCCCTGTGCATTCCCTTTTGAGGGGCGAGTTAACTTCACAGACACCTATTTCGACCGGCTCCAATCTTACAATCCAATATACATGCCATATTTTCTTCATCTTACTGCAAAATGGTTCAGGGAAAATCATCCCGTATGCTATATTGCCGGCTATACCTGAAGCGTTAGGTGCCATAGTAGAAAGGAGCACAATCATGGGTAACGAGAACTCCATTTCAAACCAAAACCGAAGACAGCCTAGCTCAATTGAAGAATCTGGGACCAAATCCCATGAAGAATCTGAAAAACATAAATTCCAAAACGAGCTAAGCCAGACTTACGAGGATGCATTTAGGTGGAGGTTTGATTACTATACCAATATAATGCAACGTTTTGCTGATTACCTCGGTAGGGATAAGCTTCTTGAGATGCTTCAGTGCGCAGTTGACGAAAACAATAGAAGAATTGCAACCGATAATCCTGAGCACTCACTAGCTAGCTTTGTTGAATACGGCAGAGAGGCATATGAAAACATGATGGCTTATGAAATCATAGAGGAGACTGACAAAGTCTATGAAATGAAAGTCACCGAATGTCTGTGGGCGAAGTCGTTTCGAGAGCAGAATGCAGCAGATATCGGGTATGCTACCATATGCCATGGCGATTTTAGTGAGGCCAGAGCTTATCATCCAAAACTGAAGCTTGAGAGAACCAAAACCTTAATGCAAGGGCATGATTGCTGTAATCATCGTTGGACTTGGGAAGCATAAAATTCCTTTGAAACCTGTCCGGCAAGAAAGCGCCATACAGAGTTCTTGTGATCCGACCTCAACCATGACAGCCGCACATACAGGACAAAGTCTGCCACCAGGTGACTCTACCACTCCCGTTGGTTTGCGTTGCTAATCTGGGGCGATCTCATATCATGTTATGAGGTTTTGGTATCTTTATCATACATCCGGTTTTTGCATATTGAATGCCGTGGGAAGTATCTCAGGTGCGGAAGGGATGAAATTTCCATCAAACCTATTTTGCATGACAGATTTCCCCCTATCTGAGATATTCTCAATGTATCACAAAACTCGAGTATCAAGTGCTCAATACTCGCAAAGAAGGTGGTAGGAGTTTGTCCTTGTGAGGAGTGGCCGGGTATGAAAAAGCCGTACACAGAGGCAAAGATAGCCAATGCCCTGCGATCAGTGGTTCACAGAGTGCCGATTTTCTGGCTTGGAGGGGAACACAAGGTGGAGTTGGCGAGATTAACGGGGAAGTGGCGGCAGACCGTCCGCTTCCAGCCACCACGACCTGCTGATCCATGTTCCTATGAGTTGAGTATGTGAGGAGAATTGACATCGTGAGCATCGCTGCATTGGTAGGCCTGGTTATGTTGCTGTTCTTCGTGGGAGGCGGGATTGCGGTCTGGCTGTTGTTCACCAGCAAATTGCCGCAGCCGGATTACCGAATGAGCACGCGGAAGTCGCTCATCTTCGTGGTTGTCTGCGGCGTCTTGTTTCTGCTGGTGTACCTTTGGGTCCGGGTCTGGCACTCGTTTTTCGGATAGTCTGTCAACTGGCTTGGAGAGCTTCTGTAAAGAGGTTGTTGAGAAAAAGGGGAGAAAGAATAGCCGTCTATAACATGCAAATCCACACGACGTCGATGCCGCGCCGCGTGTGATTTGCGTCGTTACATATACCTCCAACATACCCACAATAAAAACGGATTTCGATAGAATGAGGTCGTGGCAAGATGTCGCCACTCCTAACTGCAGCTCCGGTCAATTTACAGACGGCTCACGGAGCAACAAGAGGAGGTAATCTATATTCTATTGGGCTTGAAAGGGTTTAGATTTGTGTCTGTAGTCGAAAAGGTTGAGTGGAAATTCTATCGTAATAGGTTCATAGTGGTATTAGAAAGCGATGAGGTATGGAGGGGCGTATACAACATATGGGGACTCCGAAAGAAAAGGGAAACCTTTTTTCTCCTTGCATGTGGGCACTTGAGCTCTTGTGTCCATCTGGGGCAATTTCCTGACCTGGTTTAAGTTTGTATCGCCTGATAGCATGTCAAAGGACGATGTGAAGCTTTCTAATTTATGGAACGGACTTGGCTGCTATTTTATCTTCTCGACACACTCCAAGGCAGCGTTAATAGCACCTGGTACGCCCCCAATCTGGTTTGCCCAGCATGAGCCAATGTAAAGATTCCCGATTGGTGTCTTAATATTGGTGCCAAAGACTTTCTCATAGAATCTCTTGTTTGGATTCCAGCTCCAGGCAGACGATGCACCGTCTGTGTTATGCGTATACCGTTCATACGTCAAAGGTGTTGCAGCCTCGTCAAGTTCTATATATTCTCTCAAATCAGGGATAACAGCAGAGGTCTTATCAATCAAAGCGTTTTTGGCCTTATCCTTGAGCCGGTCATACCTCTTTCGGTCGCCCCCTCCCCAGTTGTTCATCCATTTGTACGGTGCCATGGATTGAATCATCAGCGATGATTTGCCCTCAGGAGTAAGCTCCGGATTCATGAGTGAAGGTGAATAG
>CP070657.1:983184-993959 GCA_020355085.1 Deltaproteobacteria bacterium | reverse complement strand
CCTTCGGCGGAGCTGCGGTTTCCCCCATACCCAAGTCGCGAAAAGAACAGCGCCCTCCCGCCAGTCTCTTCAGAAACGCTTTCATGGCCTCCTAGGTAAGGGGGTATGCATTTGAGGCGGCCTTTTCGCTGTTATGCCATCTTAATCTCTATAGAAAAAATCGACGCTCTTGCTGAGCGGAGACATTCTGCAAGATGAAAGACGCAGGTTTTTGTCTAACAAAAAAGGGTAGCGTTTGCAACGAGTTTGTTTTCCTAAGGGTGATCAGAGGAGCCTGTAATGGTTTGACATTGGGCCGCAAAGCACTTAAAGTGAGGCGTTTTTTCATGTCAGGCCGCAATATATGGATATCGCTATCGTTTTTATATACTTCGTTGCGCTGATCCTTATTGGCACAAGATCCTTCAGGTTCATCAAGGGGATAAATAGCTTTTTTGTTGCCGATAGGGCAGCGGCCTTTCCTTTTATAGCCGGATCCCTCTTGGCCACCATCATCGGCGGCTCATCTACCATCGGTATGGCGGGTTTAGGTTTCAAGCAGGGACTGGTTGGGGCGTGGTGGTTGCTGGTCGGGGCGATCGGTCTTTTTTTGCTCGCCCTTTTCTTGGCTGAGAAAGTGAGGGGATACGCGGTGTACACCTTGCCAGAGATCCTCGAGCAACAGTACGGGCCGGAAGCGAAGCTGTTTGCCTCAGCGTTGATCGTGGTGGCCTGGACAGGGATTATCGCCGGCCAGATCGTGGCGGCAGGTAAGATTCTGCAGACCATTCTCGATATACCGCTTTCTCTTTTGATGGCAATCACTGGTATCGTGTTTATCGCTTATACTTTGCTTGGCGGGCAACACTCAGTGGTTCGCACCGATACAATCCAGAGCCTCATCATTATCGTTGCTATCTTTGCCATTATTCCCCTGTGCCTCGGAGAGGTAGGGGGTGTTTCCGTAATGAGAGATGTCTTGGGCAGCGACCATTTCTCATTTCCCGTAAATACCTACTTTTCGTGGAAGGCATTGCTCGGATATCTGCTGTTGGTCGGCTCCACCTATCTGGTAGGTCCTGACATCTATTCCAGGCTCTTATGTGCTCGGGACAAAACTGTCGCTAGACGCGCAACCCTGGTAATAGCCCTTGCCCTTGTCCCCTGCGCGTTTATCATAACCATGATAGGCATGTCGGCCAGGGTATTGTTTCCCCAGATAAGCTCGGAGTCGGCATTTCCCACCATGATCAACCATCTGTTCCCGGTGGGCCTAAACGGACTTGTTATTGCAGCGCTCCTCTCTGCCCTGATGTCGTCGGCAGACACCTGCCTGTTAACAACGAGCACAATCCTCTCAATGGATATCATAAGGCCCCTTACGGGATCTCGTGTCACGGAGAAAACGCTGCTTTTGCTTTCCCGCATTCTTATTATCGTGATGGGCATTTTCTCTCTGCTTGTTGCACTGACGCTAAAAGGGGTTATCCCATCGTTGCTTCTTGGGTACACAATTTATACTTCCGGACTGGTTTTACCAATACTTCTGGGCTTCTATAGGGATAAGCTCGGGCTCAATAGGGCTGGGGCAGTATCTGCTATGGTGGTAGGGGGTGGATTGGCGCTGATAGGCAAGATCATGGGAATTGCCGATTCGGGGCTTTATGGTTTCTTTCTCTCCGGTCTAATCCTGATAGCAGGAAGCCGATTATTTCGGCTCTTTGGGTTGGAACAATGAATCTCCTCCGGGTTTGTTTGCTAGAGATCCACGGGAAAGAGATATGGCTGATCACTTTCCTTCGAGGGGATACCCTCACGTTTCTTATTCGCTTCTGCAGTAGCGCTCCCCTTAAAGAAATATCGCTGGAATAACTGGTTAAAGGCAGTCCAAGACCCTTCCTGCCGGTCATCCTTCAAGAGCTTACTTAAACCGTTCATCTTGGCATCGAGGTCATCTATGAGATGAAGGGCAAAGGCCTCCATGAATTTAGGCCGCTTTGGGGAGCCGAATTCAAATTCGCCGTGATGGCTCAGGATGATATGTTTGAGGCGGGCAGCGAGCTCAGGGGGAAAGCCCTTCAAGGGCTTCAGCTTTTCTTCCACCATGAGCACACCCAAGACGATGTGCCCAAGCAGCCTCCCCCGGTCTGAATAGTCTATGCCGAGATCGTAGGTAAGCTCTTCCATCTTGCCGATGTCATGCAAAACCGCCCCGGCCAGCAAAAGATCCTTATCGAGATCAGGATAGTGCTCAGACATTTCAAAGGCAATTCGGGCAACCGAGAGGGTGTGTTCGAGGAGTCCTCCCAGATAGGCATGATGGAAATACTTCGCTGCCGGCGCTTTCTTGAACTCCGAGACAAAGCGATGATCAGCCATAAAGGAATCGATGAGGGTCTTAAGGTGCCTGTTTTCTATTTGGTGAGTCAGTTTCTTCAGCTCGGAGAGCATGTGGCCGGTATCTTGAGGGGTAGAGTCAAGAAAGACCCTGGTATCCACTGGGGACGGATTCCGTTTCAGCCCCTGTATCTGTATCTGGATCTGATTCCGGTAAGTGTTTGCCTGCCACACTACGGTGACCACGTCACGCTCTTTAAATTGGGATGAGAACTGCTCAACATTATCCCACACCCTGGCCTCAATGGCTCCGGTTCTATCGGCCAAGGTAAGGGTGAGGAAGGCATTCCCTTGCCGTGTTTGGCCGAGTGTCTTATTGGTAACCAGATAGTCCCCATTTACCGTATCGTTTTCCTTTATGTCCTTAATCCAGGTATGTTCCATGCTGTCAGCCTTTATTTGGGTCCATCTTGTTCGTTTGCCGCTTTCGGGAAGCAAGGAATAGGGTCACTTGGATCTGCCCACTTTTTTGATACCAGAGAAGCAGTTCCTTGTCTAGAAACCTTTTCCGTCTCCAAGTGCCCAGTACGCTAAACAAGATTCCACCCAATCCCGTTTGGGATCTGTTTTGCCCAGGGCCGGGTGGGGCTGTTCATGGTATCGTTGGGGCAGCCGACGCCTCGCTTCCCAGTTCATCCTGAGGTTTCTGCATGCGGCAGGGGATGCCGATAAGGGATTGCACGTCTTTTCCTCTTTCATGGAAACAGGGAAAATCTTCTTTGTCGGAGAAACCCCTACAAAGAAGATTTTCGCTCTGTAGCACAGCATCATCCACACTCATTCTCTCTTATCCTGGACAAGGAGACGATCTGTTAGAGTTCACGCCCGAAAAGCGCTCCGCATCGAAGTGATCGTACAATGCCGGTTCTACAGAACCTGAAACCGTCAATATCTTCATACAAGGAACTGCCTATTCTGGGAATCTCCACTTATAATGTGAATTATAGCCGGTATAAGGAGAGGAAGGAAGATAATTCTCGGTTGAGCCTTTTTTGCCTTTGTGATACTGGCAAGATCCAGTTCGAATTACTTTGGCAGGGAGCGATGGATTTGATTCAAAGCCGATTGGATATGTGTTTGTGATACCATCCCTTGACCTGTGGTCTAATTTGAGAAAGATGACCGATCCGGTTTTGATCAAGAGGCCCATAAAGATTGACAGATACCGCTTTTTTTGAATAAGTGGGGTTTCAATGAGGTACTCGTCGTGCTATTCTTACAACAAGACGATGATAACCTCTTTGTTCCCATAAGACGGAGGATGACGGTATGAACGAGATTAGCTTTTTGCGAGGGGTGCCTGCCGAAGAAGCACTGGAGGCTGTGAGCGAATTGATCGCCACAAGCTATGGTGAGGTTGTCAGGGCATATGGGCCGCAGATACTGCAGTACCAAACCCCTGGGGTTGCGGATTTCAACGGCTTTATTCCTTTGAAACAAACCCTGGCCCGAAGGTTTGGCATTGAAGGCGATCCCAACAAGCGACTAGTTTGTCTGAACGGAGGCATGGAGGTGTTATCGATGCTTCTCAAGTCCTTCCCCAGGGGCAGTCGAATTGCCATGGAGGCTTTAACCTATGACCGAGCTCTGGTAGACGCGCTCCGGTACGAGCATGAGGTCGTTGGTATTCCATTCACGTCCGAGGGCATCGATTTGGATGTCCTGAACAAAGAGCTTTCGTCTGGGGATGTCAAGCTCTTTTATCGGATTATTTATCACCAGAATCCCACAGGATTGGTTTCCACATTAGAAAATATCGAGGCTGCTGCCGAGATTTGTGCCACACACAACACACTCTATGTATGCGACATCGCTTACTATGAACTGCGCTATGATGGCCAGAAGAACCCGGAACTCGATCTCTCCAAGCATACTAGCACGTGCCTCATAGGCTCCTTTACTAAAACCATTGCGGCAGGGACCAAATGTGGATTCGGCATCTTTCCGGAGGCCGTAGTGGAAAGAGTAACCCCTGTAATAGCGAACACCCGACTGAACCCGAACTACCCCACTCAGGCAGTGATCAACAACATCATGGTTTCCGGTGAATACGACAGGCATCTCGACTACCTCGCCGATCTGTATCGTCCCAGGCTGGAAGCGTTTAACACAACCTTATCACAATCCTTTCCCGAATTAGAGGTAGTACAGCCGAAAGGGGGCTTCTTCAGCGGGATCTGGCTGCCCAGCATACAGGATGAAACGGCCTTTATTTCAGCTGCTAAGGCAAAGGGCGTTAACATTGCTCCCGCAAATGTGTTTCCGCCGGGGTGGGCACAACACTACCGTGATAAGCAGCAGGGGCCTTTCTTTCGCCTGACCTTTCCTGCGCTCAAGCCCGAGAGTATCGTGAAGGGGATTGAACTGCTCGGAGAGACGTACAGAGAGATTAAGTCATAAAGCTCTTGAAGGGAATGGTGTCATCGTCGAACACTGCGGCATCTTAGATAACAAGGTGTGGGTGAGGTCAAGGAAAGCTCGGTTTGAGGTAGCCCGGCGAATTCCTTTTCTCTCAAACAAAGATGTTAGATGGCACCGTGCGGGATTCGTGGAACGCGGCACGCTATGTTGGTCACGATTTCGTAGTTGATAGTATCGAGCCGTTCGGCAAGTTCGTCGGCTGTTATTTCCTCCTTGTCTTGCCTGCCGATAATGACCACTTCGTCTCCCAACTTCACCCTTCCTCGTAAAGCGGTTACATCAGCGAGACACTGATCCATGCAGATCCGGCCGACCTGCTGACAGCGTATACCGCCTACCAGGAACTCCGCCTTGTTTGAGAAAAGCCTACTGAACCCATCGCCGTAGCCCAGGGGACTGGTAGCGATCAGGGAGGGTTTCTCGGTATGGAACGTATGCCCGTAACTCAAACCTGTGCCTGCGGGAACTTCCTTTAGAAATATAATGCGGGTTTTCCACTCAAGCACGGGTTTCAGTTCGTTCACCCGCCGGTTCAAAATCATGTTGGAAGGTTTTAGACCGTAAATGGATATCCCCGGGCGCGCTGCATCGAAAGAGGCCTCCGGCAGGTCGAAGATTGCGGCGCTGTTCGCCATATGATATGACTGTATCCCATATTCTCGAGACGCAATTCTAACCTGCTCAAATATGTCGATCTGTTTTCGGGAAAATGCCTTGTCCTGCTCATCAGCTCGAGGGAAATGGCTCATCATCCCCTTTACCGAAACCTCGGGAAAATCACGGCACCGTTTGAGAAAGCCACTCACTTCATCAGGCCGAATACCTATGCGGCCCATGCCGGTCTCTACCTTGAGATGAACTACAACCTGTTTCTTGGCCTTTCGTGCTGCCTCAGCAAGACCCCCCACTTGATCCAAGGTGCACACAACCGCTTCCATGTCGTAGCGGACAAAATACTCACAATCTTCCCATAAGCTGGGAGAGAGAACTACCTAGAGGGCCTTAATCCCTTTTTCAACCAGCTCAGCAGCCTCGAAAACATTGGCAACGCCCAGGGTTGTATAGCCCAAGTGTATCAGATGGCGGGCTATGATCTCCGCGCCATGCCCGTATGCATTTGCCTTGATTACCGGCCACAGGGGGCATTCAACCGCAAGTTCCTGCAAGAGAGCCATATTATGGGTGAGATTGTCCAGATTGATGAAGATCTTTGTCAGGTGGCCCTCCCTTAACTTCACAGTGTTGGGGGCTTCTGTTGATGCTTTTTTAGTAGCCATATCAAATCATTCCTGTAAGCGTATTTTGTTCTGGGGCGGTCTTTTGAAGGCGGCACCTTGTTATGTGAGAATTCTTGTGCATAGTCGATTTCCCGTATGCTTGACAATACGGATAGCTTGGTGGTGACAGCCCGTCAAGCCCTAAAGCAAGCTGTCAATGGGACTATATTTAAGCCCAAAGGCATCGGCAACTGCCCTATGGGTTACTTTGCCTTCTATTATGTTAGCGCCGTGTCTGAGTTCAAGGTGCTTCTTTAAGGCCTTTTTCCATCCCCTATTAGCGATTTCCAGGGCATAGGGCAGGGTTGCGTTGGTCAGGGCTATGGTGGAGGTTCTGGGAACAGCCCCCGGCATATTGCTCACGGCATAATGCACCACCCCGTCGATGGTGTAGGTGGGGTCGAAGTGGGTTGTCTCCCGTGAGGTCTCGAAGCATCCTCCTTGATCGATGGCCACATCCACCAGCACAGCCCCCTTTTTCATGGTTTTCAGCATGTGGCGGGTAACAAGCTTGGGTGTTCTTGCACCTGGAATAAGCGCGGCACCTATAGTCACGTCCGCTTTTCTGATGAGATCGCGAATCGTTGCAGGGCTGGACATCAGGAGAAAGCAGTTCCTGGGCATTACGTCGCTCAGGTATCGGAGCCGGTCGAGGTCTGTATCGAGGATATAGACCTTTGCACCCAGGCCACAGGCCATCTTGGCTGCGTTCATTCCGACAACTCCGCCGCCCAAAATCAATACCGTTCCGGGATCGACTCCGGGCACCCCGCCCAGCAAAACGCCATGCCCACCCTGGGCCATCTCCAGGTACTTGGCACCCTCCTGAATTGCCATCGGTCCTGCCACCTCGCTCATGGGAGTAAGCAGCGGCAGAGACCCGTCAGTTCTCTGGACCGTTTCATAGGCAATGTTAATGGATCGGGCCTTTATCAGGGAATGGGTTAGCTTTTCCGATGCGGCAAGGTGCAAGTAGGCAAAAAAGATTTGGCTTTCCCGCAAAAGTCCATATTCGGAGAGCATGGGTTCTCTGACCCGCATGATCATTTTTGATCTGGTATAGATCTCCGCTGCTTCGTCAACTATCTCAGCGCCGGCCTTGACATAGGCACCGTCATCGAAGCCACTGCCGGCGCCCGCGGCCTTTTCCACCAGGACATCATGCCCATTCTGAATCAAGACCTCCACGCCTGCCGGGGTTATGGAGACCCGGTTTTCGTCTGCCTTGATTTCCTTCAGAACCCCTATGATCATGATCACCCTCCTCCAAGAGCTTCGGGAGCAAGCATGGGCCTTACAACAGTTTGTCTATGGGAACATAATCAAGACCAAAGGCCTCGGCAACCGCCTTATAGGCTACTTTGCCTTTTACCACGTTCGCGCCCAGCTTGATTTCAGGATTCCCCTTCATGGCCTTTTTCCACCCCTTGTTAGCTATTTCCACGGCGTAGGGAAGGGTGGCATTGGTGAGCGCCATGGTTGATGTTTTGGGTACAGCCCCGGGCATGTTCGCAACGCAGTAGTGTACCACGCCGCCAACAGTGTAGATCGGGTTGGAATGGGTGGTCGGTTTCGAGGTCTCGAAGCATCCTCCTTGATCGATGGCCACATCCACCAGCACAGCCCCCCTTTTCATGGTTTTCAGCATATCTCGGGTAACGAGCTTGGGCGCCTTAGCCCCGATCACGAGAACCGCACCGATAACAACATCGGCCTCCTTTACCAGCTCGCGAATCGTTGCAGGGCTGGACATCAGGAGAAAGCAGTTCCTGGGCATTACGTCGCTCAGATAGCGTAAACGCTCCAGGTTCATATCGAGGACATAAACCTTTGCTCCCAGGCCGCAGGCCATCTTGGCTGCGTTTGTACCGACAACTCCGCCGCCCAAAATCACTACCGTTCCGGGATCGACTCCGGGCACCCCGCCCAGCAAAATGCCATGCCCACCCTGGGCCATCTCGAGGTACTTGGCACCCTGCTGGATTGCCATGCGCCCTGCCACCTCGCTCATGGGAGTGAGGAGCGGCAAGGACCCGTCGGCCTTTTGAATGGTTTCGTAGGCGATATTGATGGAGCCCTTCTTGATAAGTTCGTGGGTTAGCTCTTCCGCCGCTGCAAGGTGCAGGTACGTAAAGATAATCTGGTCTTTTTTGATGAGATCATATTCGGGCGGCAAAGGCTCCTTCACATGCATGACCATATCTGCCCGTTCAAAGATCTCTCCCGATGTTTCAACGATTTCCGCGCCGGCCTTGCTGTAGGCGCCGTCCTCAAAGCCGCTACCAGAGCCGGCGGTCTTTTGCACCAAAATGGTATGTCCGTTCTGTTTCATGACCTCCACCCCTGCCGGGGTCATGGAAATCCTATTCTCCTCAGCCTTAATTTCCTTTAAAACTCCCACGATCATTTGTATCCTCCTGCATAAGCTGTTATGAAACTGTCTCAGAAACAAACCACTTGCAACCGGCACGAAAGCCTATGGGTAGAGCTTTGCCGCAAGCTCGCGAGGATAGAGTCGCTCCTCGATATTTGGAATCTGCGCGGCTGTGAAGGCAACTACGGTATACCGAGGATTGTCCCTGAAATAGACGTTGAAGTTGTGAAAATCACGACCAGGCTGCCCCTATAATGATGACTTTCTCGACCATAATGGCTACCTAGCCCTGCTTAGACCTAAAAGGGCGTTTGCTGGTCATCGGAATTACCTCGGTTGCCCGGGAAGGGTATACTATCACGTTGGTAACTGTGTTACAAAGCATCTTTTGTGAATACGAATTGAGGTTGGCAAAAAAGCTCTGGCAGTTTATCGAATCATCCCTTAGGGTTTTTTTCAACAAGCAATGAGTATTCTTCAGGCCTACGGTCAGCGAAGATATCATTTCTCTCGGTAATCATCTTATCTCTGGCTAAACCTATGTCGACATCTTTGATACCAACCTCTTCGCCTGCTTGTGACGCCTGGATCAGTATGTCACCTCTTGGGTTTGCAATGGTTGAGAGGCCGGTGAAGGCAAGGGCTCCTTCCGTTCCGATTCGATTAGCCGTAATTGTATAAACGCCGTTGGTAAGCGCGTGGATGGGGACGGCTTTCTGGGCAAGGCCTGGCAGGACGAGGCATGAAGGGTGGCAAATGATATCCGTGCCTTTAAGAGCGAGTATCCTCCAGACTTCGGGGAATATCCAATCGAAGCAGATGAGCATGCCTATTTTGCACCATCCGATATCGTAAACCCCCAAACCCACATCACCCGGCTTGAAATAGTCTTTTTCATTCATAAACAGATGGAGCTTGCGATATTTCCCCAGATACCCGCCAGGCCCGATAAGCACGGCCGAATTATGGAGAACTCCCCCGTCTCTCTCATTGAAGCCGGATACAATATGGATATTTAGCTTGCTGCACCTAGCCTCTAGAAATTCGATAAACCTGCTCTGCTGTATCTCTTCCGATGTTTCCCATGCCTGCTCATGAGAGGTGAAGTTATACCCAGAGTTACACAATTCAGGTAGCACCAAGAGATCTGCAGTTTCACAGAGAGGGAGTAATGCATCAATAGTCAGAATCGTTGCCTCTACATCACCCAATGCCGGTGCAAACTGAACATAACCGACTTTCATCCCCGTTTCCTCCTCCGTATTAACGCTTAGTCCCCCCAGTGCTGGAGCTCTATGATGTTTCCCTCCGGATCTGCCACATAGACGAATGTAATAAGGCCTGCGCCGGGAATTCGAACAGTAGCAAGCCCGCCGATCCTAAGCCCTCCTGCGGCAATGACCGCATCCCGTGCGACTTCCACGTCGTCAACTGCAAAGGCGATATGGGCGAATCCAGGCCTGTTGATTGCGGCTTGCTGAGGCTTTTTTTGAATGTTGTACTGGAATATTTCCAACGTGGGTCCTTTTCCTTCATAGCCGGGCAGCCTCAGATGGATGCCGTGAATTTCAGCACCCGCAACACCTGTCCCTTTTTCCAGCCAATCTCCGGACAGGTTTCTCTCGGGAGGGACCGGGATACATCCAAAGACCTGTTGGTAGAACTGAGCAAGCCTCCTCCAGTCTTGTGCCACAATATTCATGTGAACGAATCGAGCGAGAACTCCCATGTCCGCCCCCTGAAAGGGTTAGAGATGATCTCCTTTGCCACTTTTGATCGTGAAGATCAGTCTTTTAAGAATTATTACTGCCAGGTTCGCACAGATAATCAGGCCAGCGCACCCCGCCACAATAATACCAAACCAGAAACACGCGGCTATTGTCAATCTATACCCAAGTATCCGCCCGAAGATAAGCGCTATAAGAAACAGGGCCAATTCTATCAAAAACAAAACGAAAATCAGTAGCTTGAAATACTCCCCCGTTGGGCTAGATTGCAGCTTCAATTTGCTTAGGTCTTGAGGTTACGAATATTAAAGGCCCGTCTGGACGGATAATGCGGTGAATCCGAGCATCCATACTGAAGAGGCGCGCACATGTTTAATGGCATCTTAGCAGAAAAGACGAATCATATGAATTACATTAAGCGCTCCAGCCCATGGCAATGTAGAATACTTTACGTGGTTCTTGGGGCAGCGGCACAAGAATACCCCGTGGTTTGTCGAAGCGAAGGGGAGCCTCATCGGGCATTTATCAAGGGGTGTCTGGGGAGTGGTGAGGAATTTCTCTTGTAAGGAATATCGGTTTAGTATGGTTCGGATCAGTTGT
>CP070657.1:978257-983084 GCA_020355085.1 Deltaproteobacteria bacterium | reverse complement strand
CTCAACGGGGTCACCACAGACGCATCTGCAGATCTTCCCCGTCACGTCATGAATGGTGTTGACGATGAATTTCAGCCCGGCACGCACGCCCACCTCATTCATCTCCTGCCGAATTGGGTTGTCTATTTTGCCGAAGATCTCCGAGCTTTGGTAACAGGCGCTGAGCCAATGGGTCTGATCTGTTGTCACAGCCCCGCAAACACCTGCCTGCACGATCTTGGCGCCTCCGGCAAAACCCGCCACCATATGGGGAATTATGTGGCCGATACCGATAACGAAATCGGCGGCCAGCACCTCCTTGTTCACCCAGATTTCAGTCCCCCGCGAAGAATTCTCCAGCTGCACAAGAGTATCATGCTTGTGCCAGTTGTGGTCCAACACAGCGTAATTCTCCATAATATCCCTTCCGACTTTACGAACCTTCTCTTCATGCGTCGTGAGTCGGTGCAGCCCCGAGGCAACCATGAATTTGATGTCTTCTGGTAAAACACCGGCAACCGAAAGCTCCTCCATTACAGGCGGCAATATGAGCTGGGTCGGGGTATTGCGTGTATAATCGTCTACCAGGACTAATACCTTTTGGCTCTTCCGTACGAGATGCCCCAAGCGCGGTAACCCAATAGGTCGCCCGAGAGCTGACACGATAGAATCTATCTGGCTCTGTTCGCTCTCTGCGCCGCTCTTTGGTCTAAGGATTGCGACAAGCGCCTCTTCCGGGATATTGGCAGGGGGATAGCCCTCATAGGGGAAATCTACTCTGACTGACATTCCGATCCTCCCTTGAATTAAGAGCTTGTCGTCCTCTTTGGTAGATTCTCCAAGATCATCTTACCGACAACCACTCTGACAAATTACGACAAGTCAACAAGGCGAGACGTCTCTCAATCTCCACTCTGCTGTTTTCTCTCCGCTCTTCGAGCAGCAAATTGCCTCCTGAGTGAATAAACCACGGAGAGGATGGAGATTACGTAAAAGAATATGGAGATGGGTGACTTAAAAAGGGTGCTCCAATCCCCATGGGAAATGATCAGGGACCGGGCTAATACATCTTCTGCGATGGGGCCAAGAATAATTCCGAGGACTGTTGGGGCAGCCGGAAAACCGTTTTTCTGCATGATATAGCCAACCACGCCGAAGACCAGCGCGATGAACATATCGTAGGTGCTATTGTTAAGGGAAAAGGAACCCAAAAAACAGAGGGTCAAAATAATCGGGAAGAGCACCGATGGAGGGATCTTCAGGACCTTGGGAAAGAGTCTCACGCTCACGATTCCCAAGAGAAGTATCAATACATTGGCCAGGAGTAGCCCGGCAAAGATCGCAGTGACCACGTCAGGACTTTCCTTGAACAGTAGCGGACCCGGCCTCAGGCCGATCAGAAGAAGGCACCCCAGCATAACCGCGGTTACCACATCACCCGGTATCCCCAGGGTCAGAAGCGGCACCATTGCGCCCCCGGTGGTACCGTTGTTGGCAGCCTCGGGCGCTGCAATCCCGGCAATATTGCCCTTTCCAAAGGAATCCGGATCCTTCGACCACCTCTTGGCCTCACTATAGGCCAGAAAGGAGGCGATCGCTCCCCCGGTTCCAGGGATGATTCAGATAAAAGTCCCCAGGAACGAACTCCCAATAATGATTGCAAAGAGCCTTTTTAGCTCCCTCATGGAAGGCAATACTTTACCGATCTTCTGATCGTATCTCACGATCTTCTTTCCCACTGCCTCCAGCTGGACGAAGATCTCTGATATGGCAAACAGGCCGATCAGCACCGGTAATAAAGAAAACCCTGCCATAAGGTTGGGAATGTCGAAGGAGTAACGAGCGTATCCTTCTACGGGGTCAATGCCGACTGTAGCGATGAGCAGTCCGAAAAAACCCGCAATAAGTCCCTTGGTAAGAGACCTCCCTGCAACGCTGGCGATCACGGTCAGTCCGAATACAGTCAGGGCAAAGTACTCTTCCGGGCCGAATTGAAGGGCTACTCGGGCAAGTTTGGGTGCGAAGAACATGAGACAAAAGGTGGAAATAATTCCTCCGGTTGTAGAGGCGATAGTGGCGACTCCGATGGCTTTCCCCGCCTCTCCTTTCTGGGCAAGAGGGTATCCGTCGAGAACCGTTGCCGCTGCCGAAGGCGTTCCCGGTGTCGAAATGAGAATCGCCGATATGGAACCCCCGTAGATACCGCCGCAAAAGGCACCGCAGAGCATTACCATCGCAGTACTCACATCCAGGTAAAAGACGAAGGGCAAAAGGAGTATGATACCCACTGAGGCAGTCAGGCCCGGGAGGGCACCCACAATTATCCCGAGACCAACCCCTAAAATGAGAAAGGGGAAATGCAGTGGGTGGAGCACAAATAGAAAACCCTGAACGACCGCTTCCACGTGTATGACCTCTCTGATGTCATTAGAACAAGCTGAATCGTGGCAAAGGAACCTTAAAGACAATTCTAAACAGAATGTAAAGCAGGCCGGTCGCAACAATGGAGGTTGCTATGATCTTAAGCCACCGCTTCTCGTTGAAGACGAGCATTATGCCGGCAATAAAGGGCGGAGTGGCCACCACGTATCCCGTAACGGGAAGCAGACGAGTATAGGCATAGCCCACCAGAATGCCCACAAACAGCCGTATCAAAAATGCCTTCTGCAATGCCTTATCTATGCTTGGTGTTGACCTCTTTTCCCGTGAACGCCTTCTCAGCGCTGTAATTCCCTGGATGAGAAGGACGGAGGAGATAATAAAAAGGCAGACACTCGCGAAACGGGGAAAAATCCTGGGTGAGAAGGCCAGGGTCTGGTGTGGGAACTGGTATGTGAGGATGTAGAATACCGCCGAGAGGATCATCAAGAAGACGCCGATGATTATCTCTTTTTTACCCATGCTTCAAGCCCTTACAAGGTGACATGCAGCTGTAGTCGAGCTGCATGTCACCTTCTCTTTCGGTCCCTTACCACTGCTTCTATTTGTATCGAGTACCCAGCTTGTTCTCTATGATTAGGTTCTTATAAAACTGGTCCTGTTCGGCGATGTACTTCCTGAAATCCTCGGTAACCTTGTATTCTAAGAGAATGCCGCCCTTTTTAGCCAGTACCTGTAAGTCAGGATCATCCATGGCCGCCTTGAAGGCGTCATGAAGCACCTTGACCCTATCTGCAGGTGTTCCCTTGGGAACAGCCAATCCCCTCCACTGCCCGAGGACAAAATCGACACCCTGCTCCTTGGCGGTTGGAACATCGGGAAACTCTTTCATGCGCTCTTCAGAAAAGGCAGCAATACAGCGCAGCTGACCCGCAGCCATCTGGGGCACGCCTTCGGGAGGAGAGAGATTGCAAGCATCAACGTGCGCTCCCACGGTTGCCACCACGGTCGGACCGCCGCCCTTGTGGGGGACATGGTTAAATCGAACTTCAGCTGCCTTCTCAAAGGCCAGAGCTATCATATGGGTGCCCCCGCCTGCTCCGGCATTGCCCAAGGTGACATCGCCTGGTTTCGCTTTAGCCGCTGCTATCAGATCATTGAGATTCTGAAAGGGTGAATTAGCAGGAACCAGGATCCAGCAAGGTGTGTTCACCAACATGATCACCGGGTCAAAGGTCTGATAGTTGTAAGGAACGACACTCATATGGGTTTTGGTCAGTGAAGCTGATATCCATGCCAAAGCGTAATAACCATCCGCCTTCTTCTTCATGGCCTCCGTGTAGCCGGGAACGGCACCGCCCCCAGGCCTATTCACGATAATCACAGGTACCTTCAAATACTTTGGAAGAACGGTAAGAAAAGTCCGGAAGACGACATCAGTAGCACCTCCCACACCCCAGGGAATCATGAGCTCGATCTCGCGAGAAGGATACGTATCCTTGGCCTCAGCAATGCCCAACACCCCCGCGACCAGGAATATCGAGATAACCAAGGCCACAAGTTTGTGTAGTTTTTTTCCTTTCATAGCTACATCTCCCTTTATTGAGTTCTCTCAGTTCTCCAACCCCGCTCTATGGCGGGATTCCTTAACAACTGAATTCATTCACTCCGCAGTTCTCACCTCCCTTCAATCTTTAAAGAATTCAAAGCCGCTAAAACACCTGCTGCTCAATCTCCATCTCTACAATCGGAATTTGCACGGACCCCTATTTTTTTTGATTTCGTGTGCACTCGCCATTTTTTTCACCACCACTATTGGGCCAGAACTTCCTTCCATGTCGTGACCGGCCATTGGGTTTTGAACAACTCGTCGACGGCGGGCTCGGCCTTCGCGCGGAACGACTCGGCATCCGGGATCACGACCTGCATGCCCTTGCGCTGGAGCTCGAGAAGGTACCCGCTCTCACCGGTCTTCATCTTCGTGTTCGCCCAGTCGCAGGCCTCCTTCGCCGCCTGGACGACCAGGGTCTGGTCGGCCTTCGACAGGCCGTCGAAGAATGGCTCGTTAATGAGCATTCCACCAGTCTGCACAAGGTGGTTGGTCATGATCAGGTGCGTCTGCACTTCGTACAATTTGAAGGAGGAAATCTGCGGCAGGTCGCCTTCCGAGGCCTCCGCCTTTCCCGTCTTCAGGGAATCATAGAGCCCGGTCAGAGGGATTGGGATAGCGGTTGCACCGATGGCCTTCCAGACGGCGATCCAGCTGGGAATAACCGGCAGCCGGAGCTTTAGGCCTGACACGTCGGCTGGCATGTAGAGCGGTTTCTTAGTCGTCGTCTGCCGAACCCCGCGGTAGATCGTTCCCAGGTACTTCATGTTGCCGTTCTTCGCCATTTCGGCCTGCGCCTGCTGGCCGAGCTTGCCGTTCCAGACGCGCATGTAGTGATCGAAGTCCTTCATGACGTAAGG
>CP070657.1:975568-978157 GCA_020355085.1 Deltaproteobacteria bacterium | reverse complement strand
GGGGGCCTTTTGCTATAACCTGGCCCAGTCAGTAGCAGGTGTCAAATAACAGCGGTAAGATCTGGCAGGTAAAGGATGATCCCCCTGCTGCACCGCGGTTGGCAAGAGAGGTTGGCATATCCAGCCTGCTTGCAACTCTCCTGATTCACCGCAAGGTTGCTTCTCCCGATTCCGCTGAACACTTTCTTTCTCCCAAACTCGGTGCCCTTAGGGATCCCTTCCTATTTAGGGATATGGACAGGGCGGTTGAGCTGATAGCCTCCTTTGTGGAGGATAAGAGAAAGATAACCATTTACGGCGATTACGATGCAGACGGAATCACCGCGACCTCACTGTTGGTGGGCTTTTTCTCGTGGCTTGAAACCCCGGTTTCATATTATATTCCTCACAGGATCGAGGAAGGCTACAGTCTCAATGAGGCGGCAGTCAAAAAGATCGCTGCTGCCCATACGGAACTCATCATTACGGTGGACTGCGGCATCAGCTCACCGTCCGAGATTGCCCTAGCCAAAGGCCTTGGAATGGAGGTAATTGTCACAGACCACCATCAGCTTCCAACCAACTTTGAACCCTGTTGTCTAACGATTAACCCCTGTCAACCTGATTGCTCATTTCCGTTCCGGGAGCTCTCCGGGGTCGGCCTGGCCTTTTACCTGGCCATGGCAACGAGGGTCTACTTGCGGGAGTCCGGCTTCTTTAACAACAGCGGTGAACCCGACCTTAAGGCCTATCTGGATCTCGTTGCAATTGGAACAGTTGCCGACATTGTGCCTTTGATTGAAGAGAACAGGATCCTTGTGAAAAGCGGGCTCTCATTGTTGCGAGAGAGCCAGAGGCCCGGAATCAGGGAGTTGTTGAGGGTTTCAGGCATGAAGAAGGGTCAGGAAATTACGGCATATGATATCTCCTTCAGGCTGGCACCGAGGCTCAATGCTATGGGCCGGTTAGGTTCGGCTCGCGAGGCTGTTCGTCTCCTGACAACGGATAATGAAGCGGAGGCGGCCCGGATTGCCGAACGAATGGATTCCTTAAATGCGCAACGACAGGCAATAGAAAACAGAATTCTATGTCAGGCCAGGGAGATGATCAATAGGACTGTGGGTTTCGAAAAGCAGCAAACCATTGTCCTGTGTGATCCCTCATGGCATCGAGGAATCGTGGGCATCGTGGCTTCCAAGATCTTGGAGGAACACTACCGCCCAACCTTGATCCTCGAGGCTGACGGAGAGGTGGCGAGAGGATCAGGCAGAAGCATTGACGGGTTTGACCTCTATAAGGCGCTTTGTGATTTGAGCGACCTGCTCATCCATTTTGGAGGTCACAGCGGTGCGGCGGGCGTTACCCTTGAAGCCAAAAGACTTGAGGAATTTCGTATTAGGTTCGAGGAGCTTGCAAAGCAAAGAATAGACCCGAAAGATATGGTGCCAAGAATAGGGGTAGATGCGAGGCTTGATCTGGAATCCATCACCCCACGGCTTTTGAGAGAACTCGAAATGTTACCGCCTTTTGGTTACCAGAATCCTCAACCTATCTTCTCGGCCGGTCCCCTTGATGTTATCTCCTGCAAGGTGGTGGGAAATGATCACCTGAAACTGAGGCTGAAACAGCGAGGAATCGTATTTGATTCCATCGCCTTTGGCAGAGGTGACCTTCATCCCCTGCAAGGAAAATCAGTGGATGTGCTGTTTCATGTGGGGACGAATACCTGGCAGGGAATGGAGTCGATCCAGCTGGTGGTCGTGGATTTGAGGATTAACCCGATGGGCGATCCATGCTCGGCTTAAGATTAATTTGGGAGCGCTAAGGTGTTACACCGATCATTTTCTAAGGCTCAGCGAAAAGCTTGGCAGCCTCTTCGATGTCTTCCGGAGAGAATATGAAGAGCGATTTTTCTCCGTCAGGCAAAGCGGAGCCGTACACATAGTTGATATTGATCCCTTCTTTTCCGAAGGTCTCCGCCATCTTGGCAAGGGTACCGGGTTTGTTGTCGATAACGAGGGCAATAACCGGCATGACGTCGAAGATATAGTCACTCCGAGCCAGGAGATCGACCGCCTTATCCGTCTGATCCACCAGGAGCCTTATCAGGGCAAAATCCGCGGAGTCTTTCCTCATTGATCCGTAACTGACAGCAGGGGCAATCCTCTTTAGCGATTTTCCTCGGGCCCTGAATAATTCCTGTACATATTGGGATGCATCCTGGATCGTAAGGGCGTCGATATTGATACCTGCCTGAGCGAGCGTCTTCGCCAATTTTCCCAACTCACCGGGAGCGTTCTTTAAGAAGAGCGATATCTCGGTTCTCACCATTTCTCAGTCCCCCGAGTTATCTCTCACCCATGTAGCCCTTCATATACTTAAAGAACTCCGAATCCGTTGAAAGAACCAAGGTACTCTCCTTGTCCAAGGTTTCTTTGTAAATATCGAGGGTATTGATAAAGGAATAAAAATCGGCATCCAATCCGTAGGCTTTTGCATAAATCGTGGTGGCCTCGGCGTCCGCCTTTCCTTTAATCTCTTGGGCCGTTCGGTATGCCTCTGAGGTGATCCTTTTCAGGTCTCTTTCTTTGTCACCTTCGATCTTCCGTG
>CP070657.1:970805-975468 GCA_020355085.1 Deltaproteobacteria bacterium | reverse complement strand
CACGATAAAGAAAGATCCTCGGTCACGGTTTATACACGAGCATGGCAGGCAGGGGAACCCTGAGCGTAATCGCCCCCACAGGGCATTCATATACACAGCCACTGAAATGGATACACTCCTTAGGGTAAGTGATTGTGGGAATCTCGCCCTCCTTTGACCCAAAAAATACGTCCTCGGTGCAGATATCGACGCATTTACCGCATTTCGTGCATTTTTCAGGATCTATAATAGGGGGCATTATCTTCCTCCTTCGTAACTCCTCCACTGGATAGTTGGCTCCCCGTTCTTTAACTTTATGATATGAGCCTGATCCAGCGTCGGATTGGTGAATGGATAGTCTGGACGCATGTGAAGGCCTCTCGTTTCCTTTCGATCGGATGCCATGAGAAAGACCAGTTGCCCCAAGTCGAGCAGATTCAGAACCTCCAGGCAACGCCATAGTTCGTGCTGATTTCTGGCCATCATCGAGGCATCTATTTTCTCCTTCAACCGGCGCAGATGGCTCAAACCCTGGTTCAGCAAAGCCTCGTTTCTGACAGATCCCGCATAATCCTGCATGACTTGCTGCAGGGCGACGTTGGCCTCCTCCCAATCAGGTCCCTCGTCTCGGCCACGGATCTGGTCGATCAGTTGCTTCTTCTCGTTGATCTTTCCCCTTTCTTCTTCTATGTTGGGGGTTTTCGCCTTCTCTGCACAGGTTGCTGCACTCTCTCCACTGATCCAGCCGAACGTCGCAGCAGCTGAAATGTCACCGTATGCCTCATCACCGGCAGCATACAACCCTTTAATGCTGGTCTCGGCCTTCTCATCAGCTACAATGAGGCCTCCGGCCCTCAGGGGATAGGTCGCGAACTCGATGGGATGTTCTCTAAGATCGATGCCCTCCTCTTTCATGTGATCAAGAAGAGATATATTTCCTTCATGCTCCATCCAGTGCATCATATACTTGTAATCTTCCTCGGTCATATCGGTACAGTCCATGTAGACGGGGCCTTTGCCTGATCCGGTATATTGTTCAGCCACCAGCTTATTGACTTCCATGATCATATCGCCGTATTTACGGTCGGGTTTGCTCACAAACGTACCGAGGGGCTTGCCCTGGGGATCTTTCAGAACCCCGACCCATGTTGCCTGCCCAAATTTGGTGAAGTATTTGGGCCCGATGTGACGCTGAGGCATTTCAACGTTTTGCAATTCAGCGCCAGCCCGATATGCCATAGCACGCCCGTCCCCGCTTTGTACGCCTCCGTGGGGATCGTTAAACATCCATCCGGGCGTGAGTGATGGATAGAGCCTCGAACACTTGCCGGTGCCCAAAATCACGGCCTTTGCCTGGAATACGATCACCGTGTCTTCTCTCGTATGAGTGCCAATGGCTCCGATGACGCCCTCGCTGTTCCGGAGAAGCTCAAACACCATTACCCTGTTCATGATCTGTGCCCCCCGATCAAGGGCCTGCTTCTCCAGAACTCTTTTTTGCATCCGGCCTTGGTAATTTATGTGGGTCATGGTACGGCCGGGAAAGGAGTGCCCTGCAAATTCCCATTTGCCCTTGTATTTCATAGGAATACCCCAGCTGTTCCACAGTTTAACGATATCGAAAGACCTGGAGAACTGGGCCCGCAAGATATCGCGACCGAGCAGAATTTCCCCTTTTGCCGTGCGCAAGAGCTCCTGGATAAAGGCGTCTTTATCTTTGCCATGGACTTCGGGGATATAGGTCTCGAAGTGGTCGTTGCCGGCACGCCCACATCCGCTGTACGTAACGTTACCCTTCTCTGCGATAACGACCCTCGCCCCCATGTCTCTGGCCCGTATAGCGGCCATCAGGCCGGCTATTCCACCACCGACACATAGGACATCGGTTTCAACCATTTCTTCCCGCATGGTGATTCTCTCCCTCAATGTTCAATGGTGTTTTGGCGGGTGACCTATAGTTCGATTGGTCTGGTACTCTAGCTGTCATAGTCGGCGTAAGAACTCGTCAGCGGAAGCCGGGCAGTTTATCCTCACGTAGTTCTTCCCAAGATGCTCAAAGTCAGTCCCCGGTACCGTGAGGATCCCTTTGCTGAGCAATTGCTGTCTCAAATCAACATCCTCATTCTCGTGGCCCAACAAAAAGATAGGGCAGTATTCATAGGTCTCACTCGAGAAATACCCCCTTTCCCTTAATCCTGTTATCAGCCTTTCTTTCTCTGTTCGGACCAGTTGCCGGCAGCCAGCAATGAAATCCTGGTCGGACAGGGCGACAGCGGCAAGATACGAGCTAATGGTAGTGGCTCGAAAGGGTGGCGCGACTTTAGAGAAGTAGTCGCTTAGTTTCAGAGGCAGAATTCCATAGCCTATCTTCAGGCTGCAAAGGCCTAAGCCCTTGCCGAAAGTACGAGTTACTATCAGATTATTGTACTTATTGATCAGATTGATTGCAGAATCCTCTTTTTCGAAATAGTCTCCATATGCTTCGTCCACTATCACGGCCACATCCCTATGTTCTGCTTCCTGAACCAGTAACTCTATCTCGTTCAGATTGATCATCTGCCCCGTGGGATTATTGGGATTATCGATATATATCAGGCTATATTCAGAATTTAGCTTCTCCAAGAGCCTTTCCACATAGAAGGTAAAGCGCTCTTCAGATCTCAGTATAACAGGGTCATAGCAAGCACCGCTGGCGCCGATGTCAGCTACGTACCCCGTGAATTGAGGTGAAAAGCCCAGCACCTTGGAGCTGGTCTCCAAGAACATCCTGTTGACTCGCTCTAGAACCTCCATTGATCCATGCCCAATCTGGACTTGGTCCATTTGTATATCCGCATAGTCTGCCCAGAACTCCACAATCCTTCTCTTCAAAGCATCATAGCTCGGGTCAGGGCAGAGCCAGACCCGTGACCAATCATATGTCGTGGCCGCTTCCAGAACCTTTTCCGAGGCACCGAAGCTATTAACCCCCAGCGAGCAGTCAAGCAATTCACCTTGCTCGAGTTTTAAGCCATGCGTCGCATAGGCTTTTCTGGTAAAAGATGTAAGGCAAGGCCTTATTTTCATTCATCCCTTACGATACTGTTATCCTAAAGACAGACTTCAAGATGTGCATGCGATTTTCTAGACCGGTAATCGCAAGAGGTCCCTGGCATTTTCTTCAAATATCATCCTCTTTTCAGAATCGGGTATATCCATTTCCTCTATGGAACGAATCGTCTCGCGAACTAGCCTATAGCCGGCTTGACTATCAAAAGGCATATCGGTAGCAAAGAGCATATGCTCTGCGCCGCAGAACGCATGGGCACACATCAGCGTGGGAGTATGTCCATAGACCGCAGTATCATTATAGAACATGCGTAGGTAGTTCACTATCTTCTTTGTCAGTAACTGCTCATACCGGTAACCCATACGCATCTCATTAAACTCATCCAGACAGCCGATCCTCGTGATGAGGTAGGGCACTGTTCCGCCGGCATGATGGGTGATGAATTTAAGAGCAGGATATTTTTCAAGCACGCCGCTGCATGCCAAACGCATCATAGCCATTGATGTCGCGTGGGGCCAGCCAAGTCTGGTCCATATGAGGAATTTAGACTCTTCTTCGCCCTCATAGTCTGGTTGAGTAGCCTCCCGTTTGGGATGGATCAGGATGGGCAGATCATAGGTCACCATTTTCTCATAGATGGGCATGAACTCAGGGGAGTCCAAAGGCTTGCCGTTTATGTCGGTGTACACCTGAATTCCCCTGAATCGTAGTTCCTTTATTGCCCTGTCGATCTCAGTTAGTGTGGCGTCGATGTGATTCAGCGGCAGACACGCTATTGCCGCGGCAAACCGCTCCGGGTATTTCATGACGAGCTCGGCCATCTCATCATTCGCTATCCTCGCCAGCTCAACGGAATCCTCTGGTTCGGTTACGGCCTCCAACGCAGGGGCGGCAATAGTCAACACCTGGAGAAGGTCTGGATACTTGTCCATGATCCTGAATCTGGTATCCAGGTCAAACAGGGTTGGCACTGCCCGCACATAGGCTGCGCCCTTGGTTGCACTCCATCCCGTGAGCGCCTTCTTATTCCGGCCCTCAAGATACTTGGGGGTTAAGATGTGGCAGAAAACGTCGATTATCATGATATTCCTCCCTTTTGAATGAAATGTTGCTAGAGATTTGCAATGGTGTGGGCCCTGAGGTAGTCCCAATCCACTTCCATACCTAGACCCGGCGCCTCCGGGACATGGACATAACCTTCGCCGTCTACCGAGAGGCTCTCTTTCACACCGAAGTCCCACATGAGTTCTTCAGGTATCCACCATTCGTAGAACTCGCAGTTCTTGATTGAGCAAGTGACGTGGAGGTTGGCTGCGTTCATAAGGGGATTGAAATTTGTGTGGATTTCACACCTCATGCCGAAGGCCTCAGCCAGGGAGGCTACTTTCTTAAGTTGAGTAATACCTCCGTTAAACTGTACGTCGCTCCGGACGATATCAACGGCGCCCCGCACGAGATATTCCTTCATCGCGTACAGAGTGCCCGGTCGAACCTCTAGGCCGGCAATGGGTATGTCGAGTGCCCTTCTCAACTCAACGAGCCCATCAATATCAAAATCGGAGATGGGCTCCTCGTACCAGTAGAAATTCAACTTCTCTATCTCCCTGCCTACCATGAGGGCCTGCTCCCGGTCAT
>CP070657.1:964298-970705 GCA_020355085.1 Deltaproteobacteria bacterium | reverse complement strand
TATCTTCGATGGTATCGTCTTTTACCTTAAGGTACATCTCCATGAGGTCTCCACACACGGGATTACCCACCTTGCCGTATCCGTCTGGGTTCTCGATCGTGCCCACGTTTCTGGGATTCATAAAGTGATCCATTACCTTTTTGCTGTAGCCTATCTGTGTCATTTATCTCACCTCTTTTGTAGAGAGCGGGGAGAGCATCCTCAGCCTTTCAACCGTCTTCCTCACTGCATCCACGATGGTCGGAACCTGCTCGATCTTGTTCGATCTCCCGAGGCTTAGTATCATGGATCCATGCGCCTGCTCGTGTGTTAAGCCTATCGCCAGCAGCACGTGGGACGGCTCTAAGGTCTTTGAGGAGCATGCCGAACCGGTGGAGACCTGTATGCCATAACTATCCATATTAAGCAAGATACTCTCACCCTCTATCTGGTCAAAACGGAAGCTCGCATGGTGCGGGAGCCGTTGCGTGGGGTGTCCCGTTAAGTGCGAGCCCTCGATCGTCAGTATTTCTTTGACTAGCCTATCCCTCATCTCCATGAGCCGCTCGGCTTCCTCTGTCATCTCGTCCATAGCAATACGGGCTGCTTCGCCCATACCTGCAACGGCAAAGAGATCCTCTGTTCCTGACCGAAGTCCCCGCTCCTGACCCCCACCGAGAAGTACCGGCTGCATTTGTACACCTGGTTTCACATACAGGGCCCCCGCTCCTTGGGGCCCGGAGAGATCGTTGGAAGAGAGGGTCAGCAGATCAATGCCATCGGCCTGCACATCAATCGGGATGTAGGCGGCGGCCGCCGTTGCGTCCACATGAAGATACATGCCCCTCCGGTGCACTATCTCGCTTATCTTTTTGATGGGCTGGATGGTTCCAATTTCACTGTTGGCATACATGATAGAAGTAATGGTGGTATGTTCAGTGAGGATTTCTTCGAGCTTTTCAAGATCCACCACGCCATTAGAATCTACTGGGATGATAGTGAACGTAAGCCCATTCTTTTGCAGCTCCTTCATGGGATTGAGCACCGAGATGTGCTCGATTGCGCTCGCCGCCACTTCCTTGCCCTTCCCTATGTTCCTCATGGCCGTTCCTCTGATCGCCAGGTTATTTGCCTCGGTGGCGCTGGCCGTGAAGACAATAGTATTCTCCTTCTCCGCATTGATGAGCTCCGCAACCTTTCCCCGCGCATCCTCGAGGACGCGTTTCGCCTCTAGCCCCAGGGAGTGGAGGGATGAGGGATTTCCATAGTCACCAGTGAGGAACCTCTCTGCGAACTCCAACACCCTCGGGTCGATCGGCTTCGCTGATATATGATCTAGATATATTCGCCCCATATCTCTCTCCCTAAAATCCCGTCGTTGGCCCAGCATCAAGCGCAAGGTCGTTCAGCGGGCAGGCCCGCCTCTCTTGTGCATCGCTGGTTTGAGCGCATAGGCTATCATCTTTCATTTACTTGGCGCCTTCCGAAGAGCATTGGGTAGCAGACTGCTCATACTCTTTTTCGTATGAAAAAAGTCACTATAGTGCCCTCCTTCGAGAGTTTCACGATTTCATGCCCTGTTCTATTCGCCCAGCTCTTGATATCCTCCTCTGCCGCAGGGTCATCGGCCTCTACCTTGAGCACCTGGCCTGCCTCTAGTTTATCGATCTCCAACTTTGTCCTGGCAATGGGCATAGGGCAATAGAGACCAACGCAATCAAGCTCCGCATCCGCGATAATTTCTGATGTCATCTTCCCTCCCCTATTTATGCCGATGGTTATTTGTCAGTTAGTGAGTAATATATAATCCATTTAATACCACAACGTGGTAGAAATCTGTAGATAATTTAATGCTTCTTTTCCCACTGTCAACGTCTTCCCCATAGAAGCTCTCCTATTGAACCCTATGTCTATGACTAAATGGCGTAAGAATCGCTTTACTTTAGCCACATCGTCATATAGATGATTTATCAAGAGGAGTTCAGCATAGACAAGAAAGTGTTTCTCGTATTCGACGGCACCTCGGGGAACTTGCACTCGGAGGAACTGCGGTAGGCACGGGGCTTAATGCACCAAGGGAATTCGGATCGCTGGCCGTCAAAAAGATAGCACAATACACCCGCATCCCCTTTGTGCAGGCCAAGAATCCCTTTGAAGCCATCGCCGCGAGGGATACCGTGGTGGAGGCGAGCACGGAGATCTCGAGCTCAACACCATGAAGCCGATGATGGGGGATCAGCTTCTGGGGTCCATCCGGCTTCTGGCCAATGGAGTGGGGATACTGATCCTGAGGAAATCAGCTTTCAAGAATCTGAATGTGAAGTCTGCCTTCTTCCACGTTGTAGGAGATACCATTTCCTCTGGAGGAGTGATTATAGGGGGTTAGTGATCATTTACACAGGCTGGCACACGATAGACTCCATAATCGGCATCTTTATCGGCCTGTTGATCCTCAGGGGAGCCTATGGCCTGGTGAGAGAATCAACTACCTGAGAACGGATTGGCAGGAATAATGGGTGTGGAATTCAACGTTATTCTTTACAGTGCTATTGCCGGTTTATCCACTCTTTTGGGCATTGCCTTGGTTATCATCAACGAGGAGTGGGTTGTTCGGTACTCGCATTACGTAAACTCTTTTGCTGCCGGGTTAATTCTGGGAGTTGCCTTTTTCCACCTCTTCCCGGAATCACTTGAACTCTCCGAAAATGCCCTGCTCTATATCTTCCTGGGCTTTCTGGTCTTTTACTTGTTGGAAAACCTGATGGTGCTCCATTCTGGATCTGAGATACACTTCAAGGAAAAGAGAAACCCCCAGCATACCAAAGGCATGGTTATGTTTTCTGGCCTATTTTTTCACTCTCTAATCGATGGCGTCATTATAGGTGTGGGTTTTGAAATCGATCCAAGGGTTGGCCTTTTGACCTCGCTCGGCATCATCATGCATGAGGTCCCCGAGGGGGTAACCAGCTTTTCCCTATTGATCGCCTCCATAGCAAGAAGAACAGCCCTCAAGATGTCCCTTGCTGTAGCCCTTGCTACGCCATTAGGAGCGTTGATTTCCCTTGCATTTATCGGAGCCTTATCGGAATCAACTGTGGGATTAATGCTGGCGATGGCCGGGGGGTCTTTTCTCTATATCGGTGCATCCGACCTGATTCCGGAAACTCATGAAGAAAAGGGGATTGCAAATGCAGGGTTTCTGCTTCTAGGGATCCTGTTTCTGTTTTCCTTATCGAGAATGATCGCAGCCTAGCACGGTCCATTGGTTTAGAGTCAACGAGTTGAACGCTACAGTTCAGGATTGCCAGATTGTGAGGGAGATGGGAGGGTGTGCTCGAAAACCCCCTTAAAGGATATGTGGTTTGTGGGATAGTGAGCATGATGCGATCAACGCAATTCTGTTGGCCACTGCAATTTGCGGCGAACCCATAATAACCGCATTATCTGAATGGATATGCCGTCATGGAGCAAAACGAACATACATGAGATTAGTAGAAGCATGTAAAGTAAGTTTAGAGACACGCATGGAATTTTGCGAGCACCTCTCACCATAAGGGCTTAAAGGCAAGGGGCATCCTTTCCGGTTGTGAGCACTCACCGGAATAAGATTGGGGCACAAGGGAGCGGTTGTCTTCCTCGTTACCGTGTTGTCGCGGCGGTGTATTTCCCTAATACCTGTTTGAATTCATTTGCGGCTTCAGGCACCTCTCTTTCTCTATTGGTGAAGATATCAGCAGGGGTTATACCTTCTTTGCCGTAAAAGGCGGCGTTGGACTTATTGTCGATCTGTAGAGCGGCTCCTTCCAGGGCAACTCCGGCGAATAAGCCTCGACTTCTCGAGTAGGAGAAAATCTCCGCCTTGAGTTGTAGGTCGGTAGCTGCTTCGGCCTGACGACCAACGGCACCTGCTGCTACGGCTGCATCGGCCCCAAGCGTAAATTTACCCTTCACTATGCCGTCTATACTCTTCCTGCTCTTGAATACCAGAATGACATCGGCTGACTGGGCGCCGATCTGATATCCAACGCTCCCGCCGGTGAGGGATACAAAGGATGGATTGCTCCATCCACCCTCTTTTTCGCGCACAACCAATACGCCCCACCCATAGCGACCTCCAACCACTAAGCTGGCCTTGATAACAGCCGGAATGACGGCCACTCCGTAAGCATTCTGTAACAGGAGCGGCGCGATGCCCTTTTCCGGGATGGCCATGAGCTCGGTGAGCACTTCGGTAGCCGCCTGCACTTTTTCCACTTCCTTGCTCCCTGCTTCAACGGAGTTACACGCCAAACACAGGAGAAAGAAGCCTGCCAGCACAATTGCCATTGATCGTAATTTCATTGCTTTTATCCTCCTTATCTCAAGGGTGATCTTGTTCAGCATTTCAGTGTATTGGCCCTGGCCCTGCCCACCCGACGTCGCTGCGACGCAGGGCACGCTATTGTTCGAGTTCCACCTTGAGCGAGAGCAATTCCAGGAGGTCCTTGAGCGCTATTATCCCTGCCAAACGCCCTCCCTCCACTACCATGAGGCGGCTGGCACCGGTTTGTTTCATGATAGAAAGGGCCCTCATGGCATCGGCCTGGGGCTCAATGGTATTTTCGGGAGTGCACTGCGAGGCCACGTCTCCAACCGTTCTCCTGCCCCACTCTGCCCTGGGAATTTCCTTTATCTGTTTCGTCGTGACACAGCCAAGAAGCCTGTCGTGGTCTTCCACAACGGGAAACATCTTAAAGTGGTATTTGTAGATATAATCTTCAACCAGCTCGTCCAAGGAGATGGACGGCGGCACTGTTACTGCATCGGTCTTCATGAAGCGACGAACCGGCTCACCTTCAAGGGCCCTCCGGGTAAGTAGCTGTTGATAGGATGCTTTTGCCGCCCCTTGAAGGAACATGCCGATTAGAAACCACCACATTCCGCCGACGAAATTACCCCGAAATACCTGGATAACTCCCAAAACGATCAGAAGGATCCCGAATCCGGAGCCGATCCTAGAGGAGACGTATGTGGCCCAGCGGAGGTTTTTCTTCACGCCCCACAAAATCGATCGGAGCACACGCCCCCCATCGAGGGGGAAGGCGGGCAGGAGGTTGAAGACGGCGAGTATGCCGTTGATCATGGCCAGATACGCCACAACCCCGTTAATAGGCTGCGCTAAGCCGGCCTGCTTGCCCGCGGCATGAATCCCGTAGAAGATGAGGGCGATCAGTATGCTGGAAAGGGGACCGGCGATCGCCATCATAAACTCTACCTTGGCGCTCGGGGGCTCATCCTCCATCTCGGCGACGCCGCCGAAGATAAAGAGGGAGATTCCCTTCATGGGCAAGCCGTATTTCCTTGCAACCAAGGAGTGGGAGAACTCGTGAGCAATGATGGAGAGAAACAGCCCTGCTGCGCCGAAAATCCCCATCCACCAGTATGTTTGGGGAGAGAGATTCTTGTAATATGAGGGGAATACGCCTCTTGAGAGAGACCAGGCAATCAGGATGGCAATAATGATCCAGCTCCAATCGACCCGGACTTCAAAGCCCAGAAGCTTAAACAATTTGATTCTGTTTCCAAACATCTTTACCTCCCTGTTTATGCTTAGCTCGATTCGTTGTTTGCATTCTCCCTGAGCACGCTCCTCCATATGCGTTTCGATGCTCGCACTCTGTATATCCGAGGTTGGTCCTGCCTATTTTCCTATTATACACTTTTTTTCTGCCGCCGTCGGCTCCCTGGCTCAATCGTCTGTCTTTCAGCCTCAACGATATTATGCCGTACTCAGTGCCTCTTTGATTCTCTTTGGGGTCATGGGGAGTTGAAACAGCCGGACACCGACTGCATCGTACAGTGCGTTGGCGATAACGGCGCCCATTGGAGTGATTGCAGGTTCCCCGCAGCCCTGAGGAGCAATCTCGGGATTTTCAATCAGTACGGTCTCGATTCTAGGAAGCCAAGAAAATCGAGGCAGCTCATAGGTGTCGAAGTTCTCGTCGAGGATCTTTCCACCCTTGAAACGAATCTCCTCTGTCAACACATAACCCAATCCCATGGTGATGCAGCCCTCAATCTGCAATGCGGCCCCTTGGGGGTTGATCACTTGACCCATGTCTTGAGCACAGACCACCCTTTCTACCCGTATCTTCCCAGTCTTCTCGTCCACTTCGATTTCGGCGATCGTGGCCACATAGGTCCCTTGGTAATCAGTACAGGCTATTCCATAACCTCGTCCCGTCGGGGCCTTGGCAAATCGGCGTTCTAACTTTTCTGCTGCGGCTCTGAGAGCTCTCTGCATGCGGTTGTCCGTCAAATTCTTCAGGCGAAACTCCAGAGGATCCATTCCCGCCGCCTCGGCCATAATGTCGATCTGCGATTCCATGGCGAAAACATTCGTGTTGCTGGCGGGAGCTCGCCATGCGCCCACTGCGAATGGATGGGCC
>CP070657.1:960923-964198 GCA_020355085.1 Deltaproteobacteria bacterium | reverse complement strand
GGCCAGCCCGTTTGACCGCGTTCGGTAGTACCAGGCGGGCCAACACCGCGGCAGAAAAGGATTCCAATCTGGAGGCACTTTTGAAGGCCGGAACCGAAACCATTACCATATTCGGAAAAAGCTGGGACCTTCATGTGACCGAAATCTTGGATATTTCATTGGAAGAAAACCTGGCCATGATTCTCGATTCGGTTTCCCTCCTCAAAGTAAATAACAAAGAGGTGATTTACGATGCAGAACACTTTTTCGACGGGTACAGAGCTAACCCCGATTATGCGTTAAAGACGATTCAGGCGGCAATCACGGGTCAGGCCGATTTCATCGTGCTCTGCGATACCAATGGGGGCACCATGTTCAGCGACGTAAAGGATATCGTGCAAACGGTCACCAAATCATTCCCGCGTACCCCGCTGGGTATCCATGCTCACAATGACTGTGGCTTGGCTGTAGCCAATTCCTTGGCGGCTGTTGAGGCAGGCGCAACCTTGGTCCAGGGAACAATCAATGGTTATGGAGAGCGCTGCGGTAATGCGGACCTCATCTCTATTATTGGTAACCTCCAGCTAAAGCTCGGCAGACAGTGTCTTGAGGAGTCCAAGATCAGACATCTGACAGAGGTGTCCCGGTATGTCAGCGACATAGCGAACATCCCGCCGTTGAATGAAAGGCCCTTTGTAGGGCGGAGCGCCTTCTCACACAAAGGTGGGGTGCACGTAAGCGCTATCCTGAAAGAACCCAGAGCGTATGAGCACATCGAACCGGGTACTGTAGGTAACAAGCGCCGGGTACTTGTTTCAGATCTCTCCGGCAGGAGCAACATAGAATATAAAGCCAAGGAGATGGATCTTGCCTTGGGCGGAAACGGCTATGACAGCAGGAAGATCGTTGAAGAGATCAAGCGAATGGAAGATCAGGGATATCAATTCGATGCTGCTGAAGGTTCGCTTGAACTCCTGATAAAACGAGCAACGGGCCAGTTTAAGGTGCCATTCTCGCTCCTTTCTTTGCGGGTGATCAATGAGAAGAACAAGGAAGGTCATGTCATATCTCAGGCAACCATCAAGATTTCGGTAGGGGAAGAGGAAGAGATCACTGCTGCTGAAGGAAACGGCCCAGTCAATGCAATTGACAACGCCCTCCGCAAGGCCTTGAGTAAATTCTACCCAACAATAAGAGAAATGCGTCTCGTTGACTTCAAGGTGAGGGTCCTGGAAGGAAGTGCCGGAACAGGAGCTAGGGTAAGAGTCCTTATAGAATCAAGGGATGGAAAGGATATATGGAATACCGTAGGTGTTTCTGAGAATATCATTGAGGCTAGCTTGCAGGCTTTGGTAGACAGCATCTATTTCAAGTTAAGCAAAGACGAAAAACCAGAGCAGGCAGCATAGTTTCACGCAATCATTAAGGCCTAAACAGCACCAGGAGAGAAGATGTTTCAAACTGATCGTGAAAAGGTGAGAAGAGCCGCAGGGCAGTCTGAAAGGATAGCCCTGCGGCTGGCGCTTGCTTTCATGTCTGTTGCCAAGAATAGTATTTAATTACGAATACACGCTTACAACAGCGGAATGAAAGGAGCAGAACAATGAGCGACAAGATTTTTGTTTTTGACACCACCTTACGGGACGGGGAGCAGTCTCCGGGCTACAGCATGAACACCGCAGAGAAGATCCACCTCGCCTCCCAACTGGAAAACCTGCGGGTGGATGTGCTGGAAGCCGGTTTTCCCTCTTCCTCCGAAGGCGATTTCGAATCGGTTAAGATGATCGCACAGAAGGTTCGCAGTATCAAGGTGGCCGCCCTCGCCCGCACCTCCAAGCAGGATATCGATGCGGCCTGGGGTGCGGTAAAGGAGGCAGCGCTTCCCCGTATTCACGTTTTTATCGCCACCTCTGATATTCATCTCAAGTACAAATTAAGAATGAAAAAAGATCAGGTGATTAGCCAGGCAGTCGAGGCGGTGAAGTATGCTAAAGGATTCACGGATGATATCGAGTTCTCGGCCGAAGATGGTTCTCGGAGTGACCGAGATTTTCTTTGCAGGGTCTTTGAGGCAGCTATTTCTGCCGGGGCCACCACGGTTAATCTGCCAGACACCGTAGGATATGCGATTCCCAGTGAATTTGGGGACCTCATTTCCTATGTGAAGGGTCATACACCGAACATTGGCAAGGCGATCTTGAGCGTCCACTGCCACAACGATCTCGGTCTCGCCACAGCCAATACTCTGGCAGGTATTCACTCAGGGGCACGGCAGGTAGAGGTTACGGTCAACGGTATCGGTGAGCGGGCCGGGAATACGTCTCTGGAGGAGGTTGTCATGGCCCTGCATACACGCAGAAACTATCTCCCCTATTTTACGGAGATCAATACCAAAGAGATATATCCGTCCAGCCACCTGCTCGCCATGATTACCGGTATCCCGGTGCAACCTAACAAGGCCATTGTGGGGGCAAACGCCTTTGCTCATGAGGCCGGCATTCATCAGGATGGTGTGCTGAAGCATACGACAACCTACGAGATCATAGAGCCAGCCACGGTCGGACTGGAAAAGAATCGTCTGGTTATGGGCAAGCATTCCGGGAGACATGCCATCAGAGACCGTTTGATGAAGCTCGGTTATGACCTGTCTGAAAAGGATATTGAGAATCTCTTCATAAGATTTAAGGAGCTTGCGGACAAGAAAAAGGAAATCGTAGACGAAGACCTGGAGGTTCTCGTTGCTGAAGAGATCTTGAGGGTTCCTGACATCTATAAGCTCAAGTATCTCAACGTGATCAGCGGAACTGCAACGGTGCCCACAGCTACGGTGCAGCTGGAAGTGGACGGCGAGGAAAAACAGAAGGCTGGGTTTGGTGTGGGCCCTATTGATTCCACGTACAATACGATTGCCAAGATGACGGGCACGCACTGTAAGTTGCTCAACTTCTCAATCGATTCACTCACCGGCGGCACTGATGCCCAGGGCGGTGTAACGGTTCGACTGGAGGAAAATGGAATTCAGACCCTTGGCAAAGGAAATGATCCTGACATTATCGTCGCCAGTGCCAAGGCGTTCATCAATGGATTGAACAGGTTGGAGCATCTGAAGCGAAACTCGACATCTCACAAGAAACCGTGAGTAACGGCGAGTATCCCTGGGTCCTAATAATTAAGAGCAGCCGCTAAGAAGGAGAACTGAATACATGGCCATGAACATTACTGAGAAGATACTCGCCCGCCATGCCTCCCTAGAGCATGTCTCCCCGGGAGACCTGATAGAGGTCACGGTCGACATG
>CP070657.1:958168-960823 GCA_020355085.1 Deltaproteobacteria bacterium | reverse complement strand
CTCGGCTTCCTGTTTTTCAAGATTGGTGGCAGTAGCCTACAGTCTCTAAGCAAACACTGAACCTACCATTTGTCAGCTGCCTTTTACGGAAACTCGCTTTCTAACTGATTCTTGAGTATTTGGCTATCCTTCTGTTCCTTGTTACGGCCAAACCTTATAGCGAGCAAGCCATATATTTACCCCTCCTGCAACCTCATCTATAGATGCTGATACATAGAGGTCTTGACCGATCCCTCTAATGATACCGAGCCCAGTATCGTATCCATCAGCCGAGCCATTAACCGTCGTGTAGGATTGAAGGGAAAGGTCTGTGGAGTACCTGGCAACCCAAATATTAGATCCGCCCGTAGCCTCGGTGTAGACCCCCGTCTGATAGAGATTCCCGGTTGCGTCCAGGGCGATGGTGTATGCTGTATCCTCACCATCCACAGGCCCGTTCAGGGTGACGCTCTCAAGCGGGTTGAGATCCATGTCATACTTGGCAATCCAGATATTGTAACCCTCCCCAGGTTCTGTGAGCGTGCCTGTAACGTACAGGGTTCCACTCCCGTCAAAAAGGATACCATAGCCCTCATCTGTGTCATTTGCGGAACCGTTTACAGTGATCTGTTTTTGAAGGATAAGGTCGGTGTCGTATTTGGCAAGCCAGATGTTGTGGCCTTCCCCTGTTTCGGTCATATAGCCAACCACATAAACATATCCACGTCCATCCAATGCGATTACGTAGCCCACGTCTTCGCCGTTTGCTGGCCCATCAACAACTATGCTTTCTTGAAGAATAAGGTTCGCGTCATACTTGGCAAGCCAGATATTCCTGTTCCCGTTCATCGTAACATACCCGGTAGCATACAGGTTACCGTCTTCATCGAGCGCTATACCTCGCGCCTCGTCAGCCTCATTTGCTCCACCGTCAACGCTAATCGACGAAACGATCGTGAAAGCATCGGTGCCTCCGCCCCCATTACCACATCCAGAGCTCAAGAATGCCAGGCCTAAGAGTGGAATACCGGCCAAAACGGCAAGAACTTGTCTTTTATCTCGCAGTCTCATAACCCCCTCCCAAACCGCTTGAAAATGGAAAAACCAATCCTTCCTTCGACAAACCCGCGCCCATAGATGCGCTTTATAGTGATTTGAAGGCTAAACAGGGAACTTGAGATTCATTTTTCACCCCCTATGGATTTGTTTTGGTGGAACAAAAAAGAAAAAGCCATACTGTGGAATCCTACAAATCTGAAGATTACGTATACTATACGCATACGAGTTGAAACTTCAATATTGTTTTGAAACCTTCCGCCAAAAAACTTCCATAGTCTGAAAAGGAAAAGCCCGCTAAACGAAGAAATCTAAAACCGCCCTCATTCGATTTGTCCTGAGTCAAGGCCAGACTGCGAGCTCCTCACCAGTATTGACTGATTATCAGACATCTACCGGGATATCTGAAAGGAGGAGCTCATTATCCCTCTTATTGCCAAGATTAGGAACGCGGCCCCGTATCTGAGCCATTTTTTCCTTTACATCCAGATTACAACCTTCCTATAATCCCTCCCTGAAAAGCGAGTCCTATCGAGAATCCATATGTTACGCTATCCTGATTGAGGAGGTGAGATTATGGCAGATGAAGTGGTTAGTGAAGAGAAGGTTGTTCCAAGCGATGTTATAGACCCTGGAGAATTACCGCCCCTAACATATAGGGACCTCCCAGAACCCATTGCATGGAAGCAGATGATTGGACCCAGCGTCCTCATCCTCGGGGCATCCATAGGAAGTGGTGAGTATGTGCTCTGGCCATATTTAACCGCTCACTATGGTTTTGCAATCTGGTGGGCATGTATGCTTGGCATTCTCACTCAGTATTTTGTCAATATGGAGATCGAGAGATGGACCTTGGCAACAGGCGAGTGTTCGGTAATCAGTTATTGTCGTCTCTCAAAACACTGGGCGTGGGCCTTTCTTATCATGACCGCTGTTCCGTGGGCATGGCCTGGTTGGGCTACTGGTGCAGCGAAAGCCCTTTCCTTTATGATAGGGGGGAATCACGTTGTGTACGCTATTCTGGGACTCATTGCCGTTGGCATAGCAATATCTGCAGGCCCTGTAGTATACAGCACCGTGGAAAAGTTGCAGGAGGTGATGGTGGTTATCATGATAGGCCTCTCTATTGTGTTTTTTCTCATCACCTTCAAGATGGCTGCCGTAGGTGCAATGGTAGTAGGAACCTTAAAGGTAGGGCATATTCCAGAAGGGATCAGTCTCCCCTTACTCCTGGGTGCTATTGCCTACGCAGGGGCAGGTGGAGCTCTTAACTTAGCCCAGAGTAACTACATTAGGGATAAGGGTTATGCGATGGGTAAGTATGTCGGTCGTATTACAAGCCCAATCACGGGTAAGCTGGAGCCCATTCCCTCCACTGGTTTCTTCTTTGAACCAACAGAGGATAATATGAGAAAATGGAGGGGATGGTGGAGGGCTGCTAACTGGGAGCACTTTATTACCTTCTTTGTCCTGGGGGCAATTTCACTTATCCTCTTGTCTCTGATCTCTTACAGCACTGTCTATGGATTAGAGGGCTTGGGCAAGGGTTTTGATTTTATTAAGAATGAGGGTATAGAGATAGGAAAGCTCTATGGCCCCCTTATGAAAAACGTCTTCTGG
>CP070657.1:949159-958068 GCA_020355085.1 Deltaproteobacteria bacterium | reverse complement strand
CCCACGGTTCTTTGAGACATGCCATATTGGCGAGCTCATCGATTCCGGGCGCCTTGCCGCCGGTGGAGGTGGATGGCAGACAGCTCGCCGACGGCGGCGTCATCTGTACGGTGCCTGCCCGATATGCCGCCGAGCTTGGCGCTGATTTCGTCATTGCCGTATCGATCGACAGGGACATACTTCTTGGTTCGGAGCTCCAGACCGCTGTTGATATTTATGTGCGGTCTGGCGAGATCATGGGTTTTCACCTGGAGCAGTACAACCTGAAACATGCCGACCTTGTGATTCGACCCGATCTGGGCAATATCCATTGGACCGATTTCTCCCAATCCAAGGAATTAATCGCCCTGGGCGAGGCAGCGGCTCAGGAAAGCCTGCCGGAGCTGAGGAGATTGGCCGAAGCGGCAGCGCCCAGGGGGTATGTGGGTAGGTTAAAGGGGTTGGCAAGGAGGCTTTTTGCTAGGCGGGCACCAAGAACTGGGTGACGATGCTCAGATATATCATGAGGCCGAGGATATCGTTCGATGTGGTGATGAATGGGCCTGCAGCTAAGGCCGGGTCGATATCGAATTTTTTCAGAACAAACGGGACAAAGGCGCCAAAAGAGCCCGAAAAGAGTATTACCGTGATCAGGCTGATTCCCACACCTAAGCCCAAATGAGTGTCCGATAACCAGAAAGCCACCACCAGCCCCAGCAGAATACCGCACAGGATACCGTTAATCAATGCCACCCGCAGTTCGGTCAAAAGGCGTCTGCCGGTGCGAATGATGCTGATTTCGCCCGTTGCCAGACCCCTGATAACCACGGTTGCGGCCTGGGTACCGGTATTTCCGCCCATTGCCATAACCACGGGGATGAAGAATGAAAGGGCGAGCACCTTCTCTATGGAGCCGTGAAAATGGTTGATGACAAGAGCGGACAGCAGCCCCCCGAGGAGGCCTAAAAGAAGCCAGGGAAGCCGCGCCCGGGAGATCTTCAGTGCGGATTCCTCCGAGATTTCCTGATCCAGTACACCACCCATGCGCGAGATATCCTCATTGGCCTCTTCCTCAATAACATCTATGATATCGTCGTGGGTAATTCTTCCAATGAGTCTGGCGTGACCGTTGATAACCGGTATGTTCACAAGGTCGTACTGCTTAACGATCCTGGCCACCTCTTCCTGATCGGTGTTCACATCCACGCTAATAACATCGGGGTTCATGATCTCCTTGATGAGCCGATCTCGGGGCTCCAGCACTAGGTCCTTTATCGAAACAACCCCTGCCAGCCTGCCGGAATCGTCTACGACCCAAACGTAGTAAAGGTTCTCAACCTCTTCCCGCTTTTTTCGAATGTTATGAATTGCCTCCCGAATCGTGGAATTAGCGCTCACCGATACAAATTCCAGGGCCATGATTCCGCCGGCCGTATCGGTCTCGTAGCCGACGAGCTTGTGCAGTTCCTCGGATACCTCTGGCCGGACCAAGTTGATTATGTTCTCGGCCCTTTCATGGGAGAGGTGACTGAAGATATCGGCTGCATCGTCTGAGTTGAGTTCGTTGAGGATCTGGGCTAGCAGCGCGTCATCCAGTTCGGTCGTGAGCGACTCTTGCAAAGGGGCTGATAACTCAATCAGAACCTCGCCGGCCCTGTCAGGCGGCAGCAGCCCGAAGACGCTGGTCCGCTCATGGTCCTCCAGATGCTCTATGAGGTCGGCCAGATCGGCTGGATGCAGATCACCTATGAGCCTTTCTACATCCTGAAAGGCCTCTTCCTCGATAAGGGTTTGCACCCTGTCGAGAAGCGTTTTGTAATCCGTTTCAGCCATGTCGAGCCTTTTCCTAGACAACCCCCTTTTCCATTGCCAAGCGGGACGTTGCCAACGAGATCATGTTATGGTTTACATTGGGCGATAGCGCGGACTATCTTATGCTGTCAGCAGTAGCTATCCCTTTAACCTGCTTGCCAAGAGCTCGGCTACTTTTTTCCCGGAGAGCAACATCCCGCCGAAAATGGGGCCCATTCTCGGCCCGCCAAATGCATTGTTCGCGGCCATACCGGCAACGTAGAGCCCCGGAAACACCTCGGCCGTGTTGGCCACGGTGAATTGCTCTCCCTTCTCTGCCCACAGGGGCATTTCACCTACCACATCGCCGGTTTTTGTGTTCAACGACACGCCCATCTTTCGGGTTACGGTCCTACAGATATCGGCCGGGTGGCCTGTCCCGTCTACCACGAATGAGGCCTTAATGCCCATGGGGTCTACGTGAAGCCCCAAATTCTCCACAGGAGACCAACTAATAACAAGCCCTGCTACCCTGGGTTGCCCGCCCTTTTCCCTGAACAGAACGTCCACCACCCTTATCAGGTTGAAGATCACTGTTCCGGCGCTGACACACTTTGAGATAATGGTGGAGGTGGCTTCAATGCTGTCCATAGTGTAATAGCCATCCGTCCTAGGTCGAAAGGCGATGCCCATCTCCTCCACGATGGAAATGGCATCATCTTGAACCACGATCTCGTTGAACATCATGCCGCCGCCCCACATGCCGCCGCCGGGAGAGAGCTTCGACTCGAATATGGCCGCCTTATGGCCTGTTTTGGCAAGGTAGTAACCCGCAATGAGGTTGGCAGGACCCGCCCCCACGAGAGCCACGTCGACAGCTAGAGATCCGAGAAACTTCTCGAAATATGATTCAACAATGGATCTGGAAATGGCAAGATCATCTATTTTCATTTTCTCCTCCCGCAAAAACCCAGGGTAATAGCCTCTATTCGTCGTGGCCTCTAATCCGCTGGTGACTAAACAAAACCGGCCTTTCAAAGGGGCCGGCTGTTCACTCAGTGATGGTGAGTCGAAACGGTCAGACGGATTACTAGGTCAATGCTTTTTGGATTTGTTCCTTAATGGCCAAGGAGGCATCTTTGTCGCCCATATGACCGACCTTGATAACTGCCTTTGTGATGCTTTCCGATTCATATTCGAGGGTAACCACAACAGGTGCACCGTCTTCGCCTTTGGCCATCACCTTTCCGGCCGTTGGCTCTTTCTGGGCGCTCTCTATCACATACCCCATATCTTCGAGAGCCCTCAGGGTAGCGTCCCATACGGCAGAATAGGGGTGATAGATGCGTACCTCCAAGACCCCTTTGTCCTGGTAGTATTGATAACCACCCACACCTGCAGCGCCACCAACCGCAACGAGGGCCAGGGGGTGGCAGCTGCTTAAAGTCAAAACGGAAACCAACAGGACAAACGCAATCCCTAAATTTCTCATTTTAACCCCCGATCAGGTGCAAAGAAACGGCACTCAGGTTAACGTAATGCGCGAACAAAGAATACCTGTTTTGGGCTGTAAGTCAATAAAATATTGACATTGACTTGATAAAACATATCTGTTATTCAACATTTCTTAATTGTCGGTAATTAGAAGGAATTTGTTCCTACTTGTTGCATGGCTTGTTGATCAAAGAGACTCATAATGGATTACAAGAAGACGCTCAACCTTCCCAAAACCGATTTCCCCATGAAGGCAAACCTGGTTCAGAGAGAGCCTGAAATACTGAAAGAATGGGAAGAACAGGATATCTACGGGGTAATACGGGATTCCTCCAAAGGAAGACCCCTCTACGTACTTCACGACGGGCCCCCCTATGCCAACGGCCATATTCATATGGGGACGGCGTTCAATAAGATCTTGAAGGACATCATTATCAAATCCAAACAGATGAACGGCTACGATGTTCCCTATGTGCCTGGGTGGGACTGCCATGGGCTGCCCATAGAATGGCAGGTAGATCAAGAGCTTGGCGAAAAGAAACTGCACATGGCACAATCGGAGGTGAGAAAAAGGTGCCGCCGGTTTGCCGAGCGTTTCATAGGGATACAGCGTGAAGAGTTTAAGAGGCTTGGCGTTTTTGGTGAGTGGGATAACCCGTATTTGACCATGGACTATCGGTATGAGGCTACCATAGTCCGGGAGTTCGGAAAGTTTGCCCTCAACGGGAGCCTTATCAAGAGCAAGAAACCCGTGTACTGGTGTAACTCCTGCAGCACCGCCCTGGCAGAGGCAGAGGTGGAATACGAGGACGATACCTCACCGTCTATCTATGTCAGGTTCCCCATGATATCCGATCTAACGGCTGACCACCCGGCCCTTGCCGGCAAAGAGATCTACATAGCTATTTGGACCACCACACCTTGGACTATTCCCTCAAACCTAGCAGTGGCCGTCCACCCCGATTTGCCTTATGTGGCAATTGATACCCCAACGTACGGTGTGCTCATGCTCGCCGAAGGCCTCGTGGAGGATTTCGCCGCCGCAGTGGGTATTGACGAGTACAGCGTCTTGGATCGATTCGATGCCCAAGAACTGGAAGGTCTTAAGGCCAAGCATCCCATATACGACAGGGAGTCGGCGATCATTCTTGCCGATTATGTTACCTTGGATGTTGGTACCGGGTGTGTTCACACTGCCCCGGGTCACGGTCAGGAGGACTACGAAAGCGGACTGCAATACAACCTCGATATATATTCACCCCTTGACGATAAGGGGAGATTCACCGAGGAGGTGGAATTTTTCGCCGGCATGGAGGTCTTCGATGCCAATAGGCCGGTCATGGATAAGCTGGCCGAGTTAGGCATGCTGCTGAAAGACGAGCCCCTAACCCATTCCTATCCCCACTGCTGGAGGTGCAAGAATCCGGTCATATTCAGGGCTACGGAGCAATGGTTCATCTCTATGGATAAGGTTGGGTTGCGACGCAAATCCCTTGCGGCTATCAGAGGGGTCGAGTGGATCCCCCACTGGGGCGAAGACCGGATTTACGGCCTTGTGGAGAACCGGCCAGACTGGTGTGTCTCGCGGCAGCGCTCGTGGGGAGTTCCTATAACCATCTTTTACTGCCGCAAATGCGGTAATCACCTCATCACCGAGGAGATAGTCGATCATGTGGCAGGGCTTGTGGAACAACACGGCACCGATGTTTGGTTTGACCTTTCTGCTGATGAACTCGTGCCTTCAGGAACCACGTGTCCCCAATGCAATGGGAACAGCTTCAGAAAAGAGACGGACATACTCGATGTGTGGTTCGACTCGGGCGTCAGCTATACGGTCCTTGAGCGACGATGCGATTATCTGCGGTATCCTGCTGATATGTACCTTGAGGGAAGCGATCAGCACAGGGGGTGGTTTCATAGTTCGCTCTTGTGTTCGGTGGGCACACGCGATCAGGCCCCTTTCAAGTCCGTCCTGACTCATGGGTTTGTCGTGGATGGAAGCGGGAGAAAGATGTCCAAATCCAGGGGAAATGTGATTTCCCCGGAAGAGGTTATCAATAAGCATGGCGCGGAGATATTGAGGCTTTGGGTTGCCTCAGAGGACTACAGGGGTGACATACGGCTGTCTCAAGAGATCTTAGACAGATTGACCGAGGCCTACCGGAGGCTCAGGAATACGTTCAGGTACTTGGTGGGAAATCTTACCGATTTTGATCCCTCTCAGGACGGCGTTTCCTATGGGGATCTGCATGAGCTTGACAGATGGGCACTCCACAAGTTTCAGGAACTAACCAAATCGGTTTTGAGATCGTACCAGCGATATGAATACCATGCCATCTATCAGGCGATCTATAATTTTTGTGTGCTCACGCTCTCTTCCTTTTACTTGGATGTTTTGAAGGACAGGCTCTATACGACCGCCTCTGATTCACAGGCGAGAAGGTCTGCTCAGACAGTTATGAACGAAATCCTGGAAGGGCTCGTAAGGCTGGTAGCCCCCATTATACCCTTTACGGCAGAGGAGGTGTGGGCGTATCTCCCTAACCAGGACAAGCCCGCGAGCGTACATGCGACCCAGTTTAACTCCGCCAGGGATGATTATGTGGACGCATCCCTAATCGAGCGGTGGAACCTGCTCTTAGGGGTAAGAAAAGAGATCACCAAGGCCCTTGAGCTTGCCCGTCAGGACAAGGTTATCGGCCACTCTTTGGATGCATCGGTGGCAATAGCCCTTTCCCCCGAACTCCTGAAGTCATTGCAGGACTACCGCGATGAATTACGATCGATCTGCATTGTGTCGGCCGTTGAATTTGTTGATAAGGGAACTATTGAAAATGGTTACGAGAGCCAGGATTACCCCGGTTTGGTAATCGCGGTTGCACCTTCACAGTATCTCAAATGCGAGCGGTGTTGGGTGCGTGACCCTGCTGTCGGACAAGATGCAGAGCATCCTACCCTGTGTGACCGATGCACGCAGGCCATCAAAGAAGTAGCGGTAGAGCCATAGCGGTGAAACGGGATTATCTCCTCTTTACCCTGTTGACCCTGATCGTTGTGCTCCTGGATCAGGCCTCAAAGTGGATCATGGTTGCCCACTTAGAGCCGTATCAAGCCCATTCCGTAATCCCCGGGTTTTTTAACCTGGTATTGGTCAGGAACAAGGGAATGGCCTTCGGGATTCTGGGCCAAAGCAGTTCTCACGTTGCCGCCTACCTGCTTGTGGGAGCAACCCTGGCCGCCATCGTTGTGATCATGGTGTTTTTTTGGCGGGCAAGAAGGGATCAGAAATGGCTGACCGTGGGGCTCGCCCTCATACTAGGAGGGGCAGTGGGCAATCTCGCGGACAGGATACGTCTTGGGTTTGTGATCGATTTCCTGGATTTCTCCATAAAGGGATACCACTGGCCCGCATTTAACTTGGCCGATTCCGCCGTCACCATAGGCACGCTCTGGCTTCTGCTCAATCTGATTCTGGGTAAAAGCCTGTCCGAAGCGAAGCCCTAAACCCTGACCCATGGCATGCTAACCGAGCAGATGCTCGTTGCCAATCCTAATCCTTGTAAGGCCGGCCTGCCTGGCCGCATCCCGGCATTCCTCGGCCTGTTTCCTGGTGGTTCTCGGTAGGTCGGCCATAAAGAAGTGGGGATAGTAGCCCAGCAGTGTGTATGGGATATGGGGGTTACAGGAACGGATAAACGAGGCTATGTGATGCACCTCTTCGGCGTCTATGTAACCCGGAACCAGAAGGGTGCTGGCGACCAGAAGCGGGACCTCCAGCCTTTTGTCGATATATTGCGCGATCCTTTTGAAGTTATCCAAAGTCCTCGAATTGCTCACGCCGCACAGGGCTTGGTGCAGGACCTGGCTCCACGCCTTGAGATCGAACTTGATACAGCCTCCGGTATCCAACGAGATAGGGATCATCTGTGCAAGCAAGCCCGGGTTCATCGAGCCGTTGGTTTCCCAGCAGATCCGCAATATCCTTCCGCTTGTTTCTTTGATCGCTGCCTTTGACACAGCTAGAGCGTGAACAAGGTGAGGCGTCGGATCTCCCCCAAAGTAACAGATGCAGGCCGTTTGCGGGTCTACCGAGCCGGCCAGGCCAGCGACCCCTACCCTGTTGCCCCCGCTGAACCGCTCCCGGAAGTGCCAGTTCTGACAATACAGACAGTTAAAGGAGCAGCCATTGTAAAAGACCGCAAGGTTTTTGTAGCCATGCTCGGGGCCCCGTGTGTATGCATAGTGCGGGTATCCCGTGCCCGTGCCCCCAGGACACACCCAATCGGCAACACAGTTAGTCGGTAGGGGATCGAAATACCAGTCTACGTTCGCCTCTCGGGTTCCGCCCGCTATCTTGCCCCCAACAACTCGTCTGATGCCGCAGTACCCGATACCACCTTCGGCAATCTGGCACGCGTTCGCGCACAGCCTGCAGGTGATCCCTTCAGGGTTTCGTGGAGGCACGGCTGGGAGGCCAAATGGCTCCCTCGTTTTTTCGTGGACCTCCATAAGGTGCCCGGTCAGACCAATAGGGCTAGCCCTCAGACATGTCAAGCAGACCCCAATCGTCTTTGAGATAAGCGGTGAGGAGGCACCGCAGTATCTGCACACACCCATTTGTTGCCCCCCTCACACAAGCCCCAGGATTTCTTTCAGCTCCCTTGCATTTTTCACGGCATAGCCTTTGTAATCGTTGTCAAAGTATACGTACGTATCCTTGGACCAGCCCCTGATTTTCTCACCATAAGCCCGGATCTCTTCTTCGGTGTATTCGGAGGTATAGAGCGTCTTTGAGCCGTGCAGTCTTATATACATGAAGTCGGCCGTGTCTTCTTCTATATACGGGTAGCGGCCGGCCGTATCCGAGATACACAGGGCGATGCCGTGATCTTTGAGGATATCCATTGCCTTGTGGTCTGCCCAGCTCGGATGTCGCACCTCCAGCACGTAACGGTGGTTACCGAAAAGGGTTTTGCAAAAGTCGCTCAACGCCTTTTCATCAAAGGAGAGAGAGGGCGGCAGCTGAAAAAGGATTGGGCCCAGTTTTTCCCTCAGGAGGTCTGCGGAGCTGAAGAAGCGCTCCAGCGGTTCGCGGACATCCTTGATCCGCTTGATGTGGGTGATGAATCTGTTGGCCTTCACCGCCCACACGAAGGTAGCAGGCGTCTTTTCGCGCCAGGCTTCAAAGGTTTGGGGTTTGGGGAGCCGGTAGAAGGAGGCATTCAGCTCAACAGTGTGGTAGTGTTCGGCATAGAACTGAAGCCACTTGGCTTTCGGGCAGCCCTGAGGATAGAACACCTCTCTCCAGTGATCGTAGTTCCAGCCCGAGGTACCGATGTGGATCTCAGGTGACCGTTCTCTGTTCACCGATATCCGTTCTCCGTTTATCAGTGCGTGTCTGCAATCTAAGGTCCGACGGCAAATATTGTATGAATACGCTCCGATCCCGTCAATCTTTTCCCGCAAACTGGTTTAAATGACGGGGCTTTTTGTGTATATACTACGAAGAGCATAAATGTTCCGCAGTTTCGGGAGGAACATGCGGTCTTTTCCTCTGTTCCAAGGCTCCCGGCCTTGCCTTTTCTGCGACGTCTCAACGTCCCGCTTCGGAGAAGCGGGGCTCCGCATTCTCCCCCGCTCCTTTG
>CP070657.1:945903-949059 GCA_020355085.1 Deltaproteobacteria bacterium | reverse complement strand
GGGAACGATAACAGAGAGTTACAAAAGGGGTTATGGGTAGACCCGGCACACCCTGCCGTACAAGACTACAATCTAGGTATTGCAAGAGAACTTGCACAAATGGGAGTAGACGAGATCCAGTTTGACTATATCCGCTATCCCACGGGGGAAGGTTTTCAGGATTCCGCGGATAGCATTGATAAGCACAGCGTTCCCAGGGATAGGATCATCAGCGATTTTCTCGCACGGGCCTATGAAGAATTGGCGCCCCATAAGGTCCTCCTGTCCATCGATGTATTTGGCATAATAGCGTGGGGACGCCGGGAAGATATTTCAGTCATCGGCCAGAGGATTGAAGCGCTGGCCGAGCACTGCGATGTAATTTGTCCTATGATCTACCCTAGCCATTTCACAAGCCCGTTTCAAGACATTACCAATCCGGGCAGAGAGCCGTTCCTCATGGTCTCTAAAACGTGTCAACTGTTCTCCTCGTTCCTCAACGGCTCCGGGACGACCCTCAGGCCCTGGATTCAGGCATTTCCGCTTAGGGCCGGTAATTTCACCGAAGACTATATCCTCGAGGAACTCCGTGCCCTGGATCAGTCAGACTCAATAGGCTGGATGCTCTGGAGCGCAGGCAATTCCTATGATGTTGCCTGGCGGGCACTGGAGCGGTGGAATAGGAGGCCGCTTGAGGGCGTAGCGGCAAGTGCTGGGTCGTTTTACTATTATTGACCGTTGGCAGAGACTATCGAAACAAGCAATCTGCTCAAGAGAGCTTACGTTATTTCTAATCTCGCCTTATACCTGCTGATCATCGTGCAGGGCTAACCAGGTTCTGTTCTACAGAGCCACGTCGATACCCAGTTCGTTTAGTTTCTGCTCAGACGGAATGCCCTCTTCTGTCCATCCGCGGAGGTGGTAATATCTGTCAAGGAACCCATCCAGGTTTCTAACCACCTGTCCCTCTCCCGGTGCGCCCCGGGTAAGAAGCGGCTCGTTGGTTATCCTGATTGGGAATGTGTCGTCTTTGCGAGTGAAACCTTCGCGCACAATGAATGCCCGCTCCAGATTAACAATCCGCTCGCCCACGCTTTTGAGGTAGTCGATGTCTTCAAATTGCTCAATGCCAGTAACGGCAGCCAGCATTTTACCGAAAAGGGTGGGCATCCAACCCCAGCCAGAAGCAAAATTGCAGACAATGCCGACCTCCCTCATGGCTGTTTCGTTCTGATTGAACACGACGATATCCGCATTTTCTTCCTCTGCAAACCGGTTGACCTCCCTCGGATTGGTGGCTCCAAAGATCTCCTGTCGGGCATAACCATAGCAATGACTGCCACCGATACTCGAAGTTACGTAATTAAAACCCTGTGATTTTGACCCTCTTGGTTCGTAAGCGGGCAGCTCGAGCCCCTTCACGTGTATGGCATATGCTTCACTTCCTTTGCCGATCTGATCCGCCGCCCGCATTGTCCCCTCAGCCAGTATATCGCCGATGCCTTCACGCAACCCGATCTTCTTTACAAGGGCAATCATTGCTTCGTGGTTACCGTACGTTAGCTCTAATCCGTCGGTGTCCTTTTTGGTGAGGATCCCCTTCTCATAGAGTTCATAGGCAAAACCAATGCAACTTCCGGCGCTGATGGTGTCCATACCGAGGTCATCGCACATCTGATCTGCGGCTATGGAGGCTTGAATATAGGTATTCTCTATGGAACCGTTAAAGGACCAAATGGTCTCGTACTCAGGGCCTTCGCTCACGGCTCCGGCATAGGGGCCATCGGGTACACGATGTATCTTGCCGCACTTGGCAGCGCAGGAATAACACCCGAATTCCCCTACTCTGAATTTGCGATACTCTTCGCCGAGTATTTTTTCATACCCCGTGAGACGTCCATATCGAAAGTTCTTAGTCGGGAAGATCCCCAGGTCACTGGTAACATCCTGTGTACCAGTTGTGCCCATCTCCTTGTGGTGCTGGAAAGCCTTGCTTTTACGAATCAACGCAACCTGTTCCTTGGCCAGTGCTTTAAGGGCCTCCGGATCATGGAGTTGAAGGTTACGCTTTGTGGTGACGGCTACTGCTTTCAGGTTCTTGGAGCCCATCACCGCACCGGTTCCGCAACGACCGGCTGTTCTGCGAGCGCTGACAATGGCCGCATATCGCACGAGCCTCTCGCCGGCAGGCCCAATGCAGGCGGCCCTTGTGTCTTTGCCGTGCTGCTTGGTTAACCATTCCTGCGCTACTGCGGTATCTGTGCCCCATATATGGCTTGCATCATGAATCTGACAATCATCCGGTGTCAAATGGATATAAACCGGCTGTTCCGATTTGCCCTCAATGATGATGAAATCATAACCGGCAAACTTCAGCCACGCACCGAAATCGGCTCCCGCCACCGAACGGGCAAGGCCGTCGGTTAAAGGGCTTTTGGTGAATACCATCCACCGTGAAACGGCTTGAACGGGAGTGCCCGCCAATACGCCGTTGAGCAGGATGAGTTTGTTGTGTTCACCATACAGTTCAACTTTGGGAGCGAGTTCCCGGTACAGATAACTGATACCGTATCCTCGCCCACCGATGAACTCCCTGGTGATCTGCTCGTCAACACTCTCGGTCTTCATCTCTCCAGTTGAGAGATTGATCCTCAGAAATCTTGGATTGCTTCCGGGCATGGTTATCTTCTCCTTTGAAATTGAGTTTTCGCTAAGAGCATCAAATATTATGCACTGTCGGGAGGGGCATATCGAATACACCATCCAGGTGTATCAAGTTTGTGGGATAAGTCAGATCACCTCCATGGGCTCTGTTGCCCGCATTGAATGCTGAACGCCGGGCGGCACAAAGAGTACATCACCTTGCTTGAGATTCACCTCCTCATTATCAACCGTGCCAATACCCCTGCCACCTAAAACAAAAAACTCGTGTTCCCATGGGTGGCTGTGACTGGGACTTTGCCCACCCCTTTCAAGAGAAACGACTCGCAGGTTAAAAGTTGGCGCGCCGTCCTTTTCTGTAATTACATGTCGTATGACAGCTCCTTTTGCCCCATCTACTTCTATTTTTTCCGGCTCCTGATCCAGATAATGAATGTGCTTCACGTTTAGCCCTCCCTTCTGAGAATTGGTTAGAATTAAGAGAACCGGGCACTAGCGACCTGGCTTCGCTCGGTG
>CP070657.1:939794-945803 GCA_020355085.1 Deltaproteobacteria bacterium | reverse complement strand
CCTCTTCGGAAGGCACTCTATCTTCTCCTCGGCATGATTTCAATGAGGTAATCCACTTAAAAAGCACAAAAACTACCCCCATCTTCGTGTGGGGATAGTTCTTGTGATGGCCCTCCCGACCTGAATTAGGGCGAACTCCCTATGAAATGGATGGCAGGAGCGGTTCTAGTCCCAAAGATCTAGGTCGATGAGCCCGATGCGGGCAGCATACTTAGTGAGGCCAACCTGTCCCTGCACCCCTGTCTTGCGCACGATGTGGGCGCGGTGGTTTTCAACCGTCTTTCTGCTGATACAGAGGATATCGGCCACCTCCTGGTTAGAATGCCCCTCTGCCAGGAGTTTGAGGACCTCTTTTTCCCGCTCTGAGAGGGGATCGGCCTGATCCTTGAGCTCACGCTTTGCAGCACCACCGAAGTAGTCTGATAAGACCTGATCTGCAATTGGGGAGTCCAGGTAGAAGCCGCCGTTGTACACGGTATTGATGGCGGCGATAAGGTTTTCCTCATCCGAGTCCTTGAGCACGTATCCCTTGGCCCCGGCTTGTAGGACCTGATCAATATAGGCCTTCTTTGCGTGCATGGAGAGGATAATGACCTCGGTTTCAGGAAGCCTCTCTCTGATCTGCCGGGTTGCCTCAATGCCATCCATCTTAGGCATACCGATGTCCATGATGACGATCTTGGGCTTATAATTCCGGGTCATCTCAAACGCCTGGTCCCCGTCGTCGGCCTCTCCCAAGACTTGTATGTGATCCTTTTCAGAAAGCAGGGACTTGAGCCCTTTCCGGAAAATCCGGTGATCGTCTGCCACGATAATTGTTATCTTCTCTTTCATAATAGTAACCTCGCTCTATTACTGCTCCAACTATGGTGCCGTTTTCCGAAAGAGGGGAGCAAATCGACGCCTCAGGATTCGCTTGATCTCTCAGGTTTCACCCTATCCCCCCAGCTCCTCCTCCTTCTTAGCAATGGCCAGCCGTGTCTTGACCACGGTGTCCGGTATCAGAGAGATCGAGTCGATGCCGCACTCGACCAGAAAGGTGGCGAATTCGGGAAAATCACTGGGCGCCTGCCCGCAGATGCCGATCTTCCTGCCCCGGCGCTTGGCAACAGTGATCACCTCCTTGACCAGGGCCTTGACCGCCTCATCCCGTTCATCGAAGATGTGGCTGACCAGGTCGCTGTCCCGATCCAGGCCCAAGGTGAGCTGGGTGAGGTCGTTGGAGCCGATGGAGAAGCCATCGAAGATATCGGCAAACCGATCGGCCACAATCACGTTACTGGGGATCTCACACATCACATAGAACTCCAACTCATCCTCGCCCTGGATGAGGCCGAACTCGGCCATGGTTTGAATCACCTGCTTACCCTCCTCAGGGGTCCGGCAGAAGGGCACCATGACCTTGATGTTGGTCAGGCCCATCTCACCGCGGGCCTTCAGAAGGGCCTTGCACTCCAGGCCGAAGGCCTCCTTGAAGCGTTCATCGTAGTAGCGGGAGGCCCCCCGCCAGCCGATCATGGGGTTACTCTCAACCGGTTCATAGAGCTGGCCGCCGATCAAGTTGGCGTACTCGTTGCTCTTGAAATCCGACAGGCGCACGATCACATCCTTGGGATAGAACCCGGCGGCGATCATGCCGATACCCCGGGCCAGTTTATTGATGAAGAAGGCCTGCTTGTCCTCGGGGTGGGCAGCGGTCATCTCGTCTATCTTCTCTACAATATCCCTGATGGCGGGATCGTTCCCTGCCTTCTCTTTGAGCTCATCGTAGTGGATGAGGGCCAGGGGGTGGATGCCGATGTGGGAGTTGATGATGAACTCCTCCCGGGCAAGACCCACCCCGTCGTTGGGGATCTGCCCGTCGATAAAGGCACGCTCCGGGATGCCCACGTTCATCATCACCTGGGTTCTGGTTGCGGGGATCTCATCCAGGTTGATGGTCTCCACCTCATAGGCAAGCAGGCCCTCATACACGGCGCCCACCTCCCCCTCGGCACAGGAGACGGTGAGGGGCATGCCGGTGTTCAAGGTGGTGGTGGCGGTTTCGGTGCCGATGATACAGGGGATGCCCAGCTCCCGGGAGACAATGGCGGCGTGACAGGTCCGTCCCCCCTTGTCGGTGACGATGGCTGCGGCTATCTTCATGATGGGCTCCCAGTCCGGATCGGTCATGGTGGTGATGAGGACCTCGCCTTTTTGAAACTGGCCGATGTGGGCGGAATCCTCGATGAGGCGGGCTTCTCCCTGGCCGATCTTGGTTCCCACGGCCTGACCGGTCAGAAGGATGGTGCCGGTCTCTTTGAGGACATAGGTCTCGATGCGCTTCTGCTCTCTTTGGGAGTGGACGGTCTCGGGCCGGGCCTGGACGATAAAGAGTTCATTGGTGTGCCCGTCTTTGGCCCACTCGATATCCATGGGTTTTTGGTAGTGCTCTTCAATGATGCAGGCCCAGGAGGCCAGGGTGAGGATCTCATCATCGCTGAGCACGAACTGGGTGCGTTTCTCATGAGGGGTGGGGATGTCTTTGACCGGCTCGGTGGGCTCATCGGTGTAGATCATGGTGAGCTCTTTGCTGCCCACCCGCTTTCCCACGATGGGGCGTTTGCCTAACTTCAGGGTGGGTTTAAACACATAGTACTCATCGGGGTTGACCTTGCCCTGGACCACGTTCTCCCCCAGTCCCCAGGAGCCGGTGATAAACACAGCGTCTTCAAAGCCCGTTTCCGTGTCGATGGAGAAGATCACCCCGGCAGAGGCCTGATCGGATCTGACCATCTTCTGGATGGCAATGGACAGATACACGTCGAACTGGCCGAAGCCCTTATCGTGGCGGTAGGAGATGGCCCGGTTGGTAAACAGCGATGCAAAGCAGCGTTTGCAGGCATCGATCAGGGCATCGTCGCCGGTGATATTTAAAAAGGTCTCCTGCTGGCCGGCAAAGGAGGCATCGGGCAGGTCCTCTGCGGTGGCGGATGATCTGACCGCTACATCCACGTGTTTACCGTAGCGCTCCTCCATGCTGCGGTAGCCTTGGATGATCTCATCGGTGAGGGAAGGGGGGAACTCGGTGTGTCTGATGATCTTCCTCACCGCCTCACCGCGTTTCTGGAGGTTGGCCATATCGTGGGTATCCAGGCCTTTGAGGGCATCCTTGATGGCCTGTTCGATGCCCGCCTCTTTGATGAGGTAGCGGTAGGCAGTGGCGGTGATGGCAAAGCCCCCGGGGATATTGACCCCCTTTTTGATCAGGTGCTGGTACATCTCGCCCAGAGAGGCGTTCTTGCCCCCCACCAGGGGGACATCGGCTATGGTGATCTCATCAAACCAGAGGATGAGTTTGTCTTCTCGGTTCATGGAATACTCCTTGTACTATGGGATTGGGCCACCATGGGGGTAGTGGTGAAGGTATACCGCAACACTGGGAGGTTGTCAATTTGGAAAAAGGAAACCGCTGAATAAAGGGTTGACATACCCCTGCTCGGCGGGTTTAATGCCTCAGAGTAAATCATATCGATGGAGGGACTCACCGGTGATCCACACAACAACCTGGAAGGAGGTAAGAGAGGGGCATGTCACTGATGTCTACTTTGAACGGACCAAGAAGATCCTGCAGGCCAAGGGTCTCAACGTGCCGGTTAAGGCCGAGTTTGTTGCCAAAGGGCTCCCATCGAACTGGTCCTGGGCAGTTCTAGCTGGGGTCGAGGAGTGCGCAGAGGTCTTCAAGGAGCTTCCAGTAGACGTGCGGATGATGAAAGAGGGAACGTTGCTTGGTGTCCATCACCCGGTGATGGAGATAAGCGGCATGTATCTGGATTTTGGCCAATACGAGACAGCGCTCCTTGGCCTCATATGTCAGGCATCAGGTGTTGCTACCATGGCTGCTCGGTGCAAGAAGGCGGCAGGCGACAAGCAGGTTATCAGCTTTGGTGCCCGGAGAATGCACCCGATAATAGCCCCCCTGATAGACAGAAACGCATACATCGGGGGCTGCGACGGGGTATCGGTAAGCCTTGGGGCACAACTGGCTGGGATAGAACCAGGCGGCACTATGCCCCATGCGCTCATCTTGATCATGGGTGACACCCTATCAGCTACTAAGGCATTCGATGAGGTTATCGAGCCAACAGTAGGAAGGGTAAGCCTCATCGATACCTTTAACGATGAAAAAATCGAAGCTCTTAACGTTGCCGGTGCCTTAGGCGACAGGCTGCACGCGATCAGGCTTGACACCCCGAGTAGCAGAAGGGGTGATTTCGTGGAGATCATGAGAGAGGTAAGATGGGAACTCGATCTCAGGGGATACGGGCTCGTGAAACTTTTCTTGAGCGGTGGCATTGATGAAACAGATATCGAACAGTACAATGTTCTGGCAGACGCTTATGGTATTGGAACCGCTATTAGCAATGCGCCGGTAATAGACTTCTCTATGGACATCGTAGAGGTCAATGGCCGCCCCCTTGCAAAACGGGGTAAAATGTCGGGCAGCAAACGGGTGTTCCGGTGCCCCGAGTGTTTTAAGACACGGGTTCGCCCGCTTAGCGAAGGTCCTTCAACGTGTTCATGTGGTGGTAGTGAAACTGATATTCTCGTCGACTTTTTCTCGGGAGGCGTTCCGGTCTATCCCCTTCCCGAACCTCGCGAAATCAGGGAGTTTGTATTGCAGCAGGTGCAAAAGGTTGAATGGTAGCTAGAGCAGAGAAACCGTGTGGGCAAGAAAAACATAAGAAGAGTAGTTAATCTGAGTCGACTTATGAGCTATATGTTGGGAACGAGGCCCGATGAATTCGGTCTCGTTCCCGAGCCAAATGGATATTTACCCATAAAGGAGGTGCTCAAGGCAATCAGGGAAGAACCGGGATCCGGATATGTACGTGAATCTCATGTGAAAGAGGTGCTCTTACACGATACGGATGCCGTATTTGAAATGAGCGGAAAAAAGATCAGATCCAGAAACCGAACCTTTGCTCCGGTGGACAAGGAAAGACATTGCGATCCTCCTTCTAAGATCCTCTTTAAGGGCGTCAAGAGAAAGGCATATCCCTTTATTCTCAGGGCAGGCCTGTTGCGGGGCTCCCAAGAACACCTTGTGTTGACAGCGGATAAGGATCTTGCAATCAGAATAGCACGCCGTTCGGAGCAGAACCCAATCATGTTAGAGATCAGGGCAGGGGTTGCCCACGAGAGCGGTATAGCCTTTTATCCTTTCGGCCAATCCCTCTATCTGACAGATGATGTCCCCGTCCAGTTTATCAGCGGGCCGCCATTGCCCAAGGAGCGCCAACCAAAGGAAGAACCTCAGAGAGAAGCCAAGGGAATAGCCACGGGATCCTTTATTCTGACGCCCGAAAGAGACCCTGACCTGAAGAGGCGAGCAAAGACAAAGAAGAGGGTCGGATGGAAGGAAGAGGCAAAACACAGGAGAAGGCAAAAAGCCTGGCGTTAAAATGATGCTCATATGCGGGCCTTCTAAGAGGGCTAACCAAAACCTCCTTCCTCATCGTTCTGGCTCTTATCTCTTTCCTCTTGTCCCCAAAACAGAGAAGATAAGGCGTATTGCAGATCCCTTTCTTGCCCGGAGAACAGGCTCGCACTTCTGTACGAGGGTTGGAATTATCGATGAGTGAAGGAAAGATTACGGAATACATAGATCAGAAAAAGGTCATTCTCTCTGTCTGCCTGAAGGATAGGGGCAGTAAGCTACATCTTCTCAACCAGTCCAACCATGAAGTGAGCATATCTCCCAAGCGAGCGCTCTTAATTTCTTCTACTGCCTTGGATATCTCCAGGTCACGGGAGGAACTGCTCATGGAATTGAAGGAAATAGAAAAGAGGCGAACGGATTACATGGAGCAGGTTTCCGTTCATGATCTCTGGGAACTCACCTATGAGGAAGACCAGGTTTTCACATACAAGTATCTCGCACAACTTGTCTTCGGTGAATCGGTAACCGATGATCACATATCCGCTCTGGTGAGGGCCCTCTTTGCCGACAAGATCTATTTTAAGATG
>CP070657.1:932707-939694 GCA_020355085.1 Deltaproteobacteria bacterium | reverse complement strand
CCTATACCGGGCCCGGGCAGGAGGTGCTGAATGGCTCCGGTCAGGCGAGTTTTAGACTCACCGATGGCAGGATTGATCTTTTATCACCCCTGTTGACACTCGAGGCAATCGATTACAGTGAGGTTACCATTACCATGGCCCTCAACAGGAAAAGGCTCAACCTCACTCGTGTGGAGCTGGAAGGACCCATGCTCAGGGGCACCGTGACAGGAATCATCCGTTTGAAAGAAGAGCTTGAAAAGAGTAACCTTGATCTCAAAGGAACTATTGAGCCATTCGCTCCGCTCTTCAAGGAGGCCGAAGGCGTGCAAAGCGTATTGAAGTTTTTTAGGGGGAAGCTCAGGCAGGGCGCTTTGCCCTTCCGTATCCGGGGCACGATAGAACAGCCGAGAATTACCTTTATTTAGAAGAGCAGTTGCCATGTCACAGCGCTACCTCACCCTGTTTAATCTGGTAGCCTTAGGGGTTATTAGCTATGTAGGGGTGAATCTTTTTTACCTGACAACTACTGCCTATCTCCGAGGTTTTGATGCCCAAGAGAAGGCCATCTATCTGGCACCGGATGTAAAAGAGGAGGGAAAGCCTTCTAGAGCTTTGTATCAGGCTATTGTCGACAGGAACATCTTCGTCACCGCTGAAGCGGAGCCGGAGGAGGCGAGCGTTGAGGAGCTGGAAGAACTAGAACCGACTTCTCTGAAAATAGCCCTGTTAGGAACTGTGGTCGGCGGTCCACAGGATGGGTTTGCCGTCATTGAAGAGGTGGGCAAGAGAAAGCAGGGCCTTTACAGGGTGGGCGATAGCGTGCAAGGGGCAACTGTCAAGAGGATATTGAGGGGCAAGGTGGTGTTGAGCGTTGATGAGAAGGATGAGATCTTAATGATGGCAGAGGAACCTGCCTCCAGAGGTGAGCCTGAATATCGGGAGAAACCGAGCCCTGAGAGAGAGGCCACTGTCGTGGTAAAGCGCTCTGAGGTGGACGAATCCCTCAGAAACGTGCATCAGCTGCTCTCACAGGTAAGGATACGGCCCCACTTCACCGATGGGGTGGCAGACGGGTTGATAGTCAGCAATATAAAACCCAACTCTATTTTCGCGAGGATGGGATTACGGAACGGCGACATCGTGCAGGGGCTTAACGGAAGGAACATCCAAACCCCTGATGACGTGATGGAGATGTATGAGCGATTGAAGTCGGGGTCTCGCCTTGCCGTACAGGTAATGAGAAACGGAGAGGAAAAAATAATCAATTACCAGATCAGGTAAGCCTTTTATGTATACTTCCTATTTCGGCCTTAATGAAAACCCGTTCAATCTAACACCTGATCCTCGGTATCTGTACTTGAGCACCTACCACAGGGAGGCCCTGGATCACCTCCTCTATGGGATCAAGGATCGTAAGGGGTTCATCGTTATTACGGGCGGCATCGGCACCGGCAAGACCACGCTCTCGAGGGCCCTGCTGGGGCAGTTGGACGAATCAGTAAAAACCGCCCTTATATTCAATTCGTTTGTCTCGGATACAGAGCTTCTCCAGATGGTCAATCAGGAATTTGGCATTAAGAGGGATCCGAAGAACAAGACGAAAAAGGGATATATCGATAAGCTTAATCGGTTTCTGTTGGAGACCTTCGCCACGGGCGGGAATGCCGTCTTGCTGATCGATGAAGCCCAAAACCTTTCCCCGCCTGTTTTGGAGCAGATCAGGATGCTCTCAAACCTGGAGACGGAAAAGGAAAAGCTCATACAGATCGTCCTTTTGGGGCAATCGGAACTGAAGGACATGCTCGCCCACCCTTCCTTAAAGCAGCTGGATGAACGGATAATGGTTCGCTACGAGCTCAAACCACTGGACCAGAAGGATGTGATGGGCTATGTGGAACATCGATTGGTGGTAGCGGGTGGGAGAGGAAATCTGAATTTTACCGGCAGCGCCTTCACGGAAATCTATAGATATTCACAGGGGAATCCGAGGCGGATCAATGCGGTGTGTGACAGGTCGTTGCTTGTGGCCTATGCTAAGGATGAATTCACCAGTTCCAGGGGGACAGTCCGGAAGGCCATCGAAGATATTAGGGGAGGCCTGGCCTCTGGGGTACGTCCCTACTACAGGCCCAGGAGGATAGGGAGACTGCTGCCCGCCCTGGTAGCACTGTTAGTCGTTCTGCTCGGCTTTTACTGGTGGACGCATCGGCAGGATATGGCAAAGATCCTTTTCGGTGAGCATGTGGTGTATCTCCCCGTGCCCGAAAAGAGCGAAAAGACCGACGTTCCTATACCCAAGCCAGAAAAGGCGAGCGTGTTTCTGGATGGGCAGGCGAGCCTTGCCGGCCTCTTCAGGCTCTTCGAGGCCCAGGGCGGCAAAGACCACTATGCCGATGACACGGTCCATGTGGGCCTGTTTCCCTTCACCGTCGAACTCGAAAAATACAGGATGTTCAAGAAACCATTTCGGATTCTGATTGATGACCGTGAACCTACCGAATCGCCAAACAGCGCAACTGCAGCGCTTACATCCACCGGCCCAGCCCCATCCCCTCGCTATCTCTTGTTCCACGAAATAACTGCCCAGGGAGCAGTGGTCGTCGATGTGGAGGGCAATTTGAGCACTGTAAGCAGCAATTTCCTGGAAATCAATCGAGGCCATAAGGTTTCCTGGGTTTATCCCTATGAGAATAATCGTCGGATGCTGAGGAAGGGGATGGGTAGTGCGAGCGTCTTGAATATGCAGTGGACACTCAAAGAAATAGGATATCCCGTTGAACCTACGGGCATTTTCGACGATCAGACAGTTGAAAACATAAAACAATTTCAGACATATTTCGGATTGAAGTCGGACGGGATCGTTGGCCCTCGAACCAAGGCGCTCCTCTATATGGTTTCAGAGTGATATGAGCTACATCCACGAAGCACTGCGTAAGGCCCAGAAAGAGAAGGATTCACGGCGTCCAGACCATCACAGGCCTTTTTCAGGCACGGCGAAGAAACGGGGCGTCTTTTCCGGCAGATCAAGATGGCTGGTCGCTTTAGGTGTCATTTTGCTTGCTTTTACCCTCTATTCGTGGTTGGATTTTAGGAGCGATGAGACTGTGCAGGCCCCTGAGAACGCGAAGGCCGAGGTAGGGCCCGGGCCAGAAGACTCTTCAAAGGCAAATGAATTCTATGAGAGGGGAAGGCTCTTCCACAGGATTGGCCGTTTGGGGGATGCCAGGGGCTTTTATGAAAAGGCCCTGATGCTCGACCCTGGCTCTGTTCGTGCGCTGAACGACCTGGGCGTCCTACATATGCAAGGCAGAAACTATTTAGAAGCCCAGAAGAACCTTGAACATGCCATCCAACTGAAACCGGATTATGTTGATGCCTACTATAATCTGGCATGTCTCCATGCCCTCAAAGGGGAGAAGACTGAGAGCTTGACGCATCTGAAAAAGGCGGTCTCCCTTGACGCAGCGGTCCGGCAGTGGGCCCAAGAGGACCGGGACTTGCAAACATTGAAGGGAGAGCCGGAGTTTCAAGAGATAATAGGGGGTAACCAGATAAATGAACCGTAGAGGACAGTTCAGGAAATTCGTGGTAACCGCGAGGGGTGCCATTTGCTTTGTGTTGACAGGGCTCCTCCTGCTTGGGGGAAGCGGCCTGGCACAAGGTGCCAAGCTTTCAGGGGATGAGGGTGTTACCCCTGTTACTCCTGAGCCGAAGCCCCGGGTTGAAAGACCTGCTCAAGTAAGGCCCCCTGTACCGGTACGTCGGCCGCGACCTCAAGCGACGGCTCCCCCAATAAAGGAGGTTGCCAAGGAAAAGACCACGGCGGAGAGTGAATCACCAGACAAGCGGTATGTGACTATTGATTTCGACGATGTGGATATCGTGCTCTTTATCAAATTCATCAGCGAGTTGACGGGCACGAACTTCGTCGTGGATAAAGCGGTGAGGGGAAAGGTGACCGTCATTTCCCCTACCAAGATATCGGTAAAAGAGGCGTACAAGGTTTTTGAATCAGTTCTGGAGGTCCACGGGTTTACAACGGTACCGGCGGGCAACATCATCAAGGTCGTACCTGCTGTTGAGGCTCGCTCCAAGAATATTGAGACCAAACTTCGTAAAGAGGCGATCAGTCCTGAAGACAAGGTTGTGACCCAGCTCATTCCCCTTGAGTATGCCAATCCCGAGGAGCTCAAGAAGCTCTTTGCTCCCTTCATCTCGAAAAGCAGCGTGATCGTATCATACCCTCCCACCCGGATGCTCATCGTAACGGATGTGCTTTCCAATATTAAGCGTCTGCTCACTATTATAGGAGAGATCGATGTAATCGGTATTGGCGAGGAGATCTCGGTGATTCCCCTTGAGCACGCAAAGGCCTCTGACCTGTCAACCACCGTGGGGAGCATCTTCGCACAGCAGGTAAGAACCGCCGCCAAAAAGGGCGCACCCGCAGTAGCTGCAGCGAGCAAGATCGTGGCCGACGATAGGACCAATTCCCTCATAGTGCTTGCCACCGAAGATGATACCATTCGGATAAAGAGACTCATAGAGCTGCTGGACAAGGAAATCCCCCGGGGAGAGGGAAACATCCATGTCTACTACCTTCAAAACGCCAACGCCGAGGATCTGGTGAATGTCTTGATGGCAATCCCCTCTAAGCAGGAAAAGGAACCACAAAAGGGAAAGGCCCCTGTTATCTCAAAGGAGGTCCAGATCGTTGCCGATAAGGCCACCAACTCGCTCATCATCACTGCAGAAAGGGAGGACTACTATGTCCTGGAAGAGGTAATCAAGAAATTGGATATTGTCAGGCGCATGGTTTATATCGAAGCCCTGCTCATGGAAGTGGATGTGACGAAATCGTTCGATCTGGGCGTTGAGTGGCAGGCCGCGGAGACTATCGGCAGTCACGATGGCAGAACCATAGCCGCTTTCGGAGGGTCTACGTTAGGAACGAGCATCTTTCCGGCCCCCAGTGCCTCGGGTATCGTGAGCCTCCCCGTCGGGTTTTCACTCGGAGTCCTGGGCGAGGCAATCACCATTGGCGGGATTTCCTTTCCTAACATAGGGGCCGTTGTGCGTGCATTCCAGAGCGATTCGGATGTGCATATTCTTCAAACCCCGCAGATCATGACAACCGACAATGAGGAGGCCGAGATCCAGGTTGCCAAGAACATCCCATTTCTGACCCGGCAGGAGACATCTGAGGCAGGCTATGACTATAGCAATTACGAGTTTAAGGATGTGGGCGTGACCCTCAACATCGTTCCGCAAATCAACCAGGAGCGATTCGTCCGTTTGAAACTAACCCAAGAGATTGCCCAGGTGGTTGAGGAAGAATCCATCAGAGGACTCCCCACCACCCTGAAACGAGTGGCCAAGACCACGGTAATTGTCAAGGACGGGAATACCGTGGTGATTGGTGGCCTCATTGATAAGACGTTGAGTGAAGTAAAAAGCGGGGTGCCGTGCCTCAGCAGTATTCCTATAGCCGGCTGGCTCTTTGGATCGACCACGAGGTCTCAAGACAAAACCAACCTGTTTATCTTCCTCACACCCCATATCATCGAAAACCCGGAAGAGGCGGCAGCAGTGTATGAGGAAAAGAGGGATCAGATTGAAGGCATTAAGGGGGGTGCCATCAAATTGTATGAAAAACCAGAGCCAAAGGAAGAGGGCTCTGATTCGCAGCAATAGAGTTTTGGCATGGAGCAGCGACTCATAGGTGAAATCCTGAAAGAGGTTTGTGACCTCTCAGAAGAGAGCATCTCCGAAGCCCTTAAAATCCAGGAGGAAAAGGGCGGCAGGATAGGAGAAATCCTGATCCAGAAAGGGGCGATAACGGAAACGGACCTGCTCAAGGCCCTTGGCATTCAGTTTGGGCTGCGAGCCCTGCCCGCTATCGCCACAGAGGAAATGGATATCTCCTTTGCCCAGGTTATACCCATCCAGTTTCTCAAAAAGTACCGCATGGTCCCTGTTGCCACACCTGCGGCGTCCTATATTGCCGTTAACGATCCGGTGCAGTTCCAGCCCCTTGATGATGTGAGGCTGATTCTGGGCTGGGATGGCACTGAAACGGTGCTTGCCTCCCAATCCGCCATTCTTTCGGCCATCAATTTTGCCTACGATATGAGCAGCGATTCAGCCGAGCAGGTGATTCAGGATATGCATGAAGAGGACCAGGACTTGATCCTTACAGCAGTCCAGGAAACGGGCGATCTTCTGGATGATACGAGCGATGCCCCCATAATTAAGCTGGTGAATTTGATGCTCTCTCAGGCGGTAAAGGCCGGGGCCAGCGACATCCATATTGAACCCTATCAGAATAAACTCAAGGTTCGGTACCGACTGGACGGCATTCTGTACGATATGTTGTCACCCCCCAAACATATCCAGCCGACCCTTACCTCCAGAATCAAGGTTATGGCAAAGCTGAACATCGCCGAGAAGCGGCTTCCACAGGATGGCAGAATGGAGATTAAAATCGGGGACAAAAGTGTGGACATTCGGGTGTCCACCATACCCACCGCGTTTGGCGAGCGGGTTGTCCTGCGGCTGCTGGATAAGACCACTGTATTGCTCAAGCTTACCGACCTGGGCATGCCCGTGGAGGGACTCAAGGTCTTCAGCGGGCTCATAAAGTCCGCCCACGGCATTATCCTGGTTACCGGGCCCACCGGGAGCGGAAAGACCACCACGCTCTATGCGGCCTTGAGCACCATCAACAACCCCGATATCAATATCATTACCATAGAGGACCCCATCGAATACCAGATCGAGAGCATCGGGCAGATTCAGGTGAACCCCAAGATCGACCTGACCTTCGCCAACGGCCTGCGCTCTATCGTGCGCCAGGACCCCGACGTGATCCTGGTCGGTGAGATACGGGATCTGGAAACAGCGGAAATTGCCATCCAGGCGGCCTTAACAGGGCATCTGGTGTTTTCCACCCTTCACACCAACGATTCTGCCAGCGCGGTGACGCGGCTTATCGACATGGGGATT
>CP070657.1:923600-932607 GCA_020355085.1 Deltaproteobacteria bacterium | reverse complement strand
TGCTCAGCAACGCTCAATTCGGCCAGGTAGTCGGCAAGTCGATATTTATCTACCTCTTCGGCTGCCACACTTCGTTTTGGCAGGATCCACCTGCCCACAAGCATGAGGTAGAGAATGCCGGCACCAGCCATTGCCAGGCCGAGGGGAGCGAACTCGAAAAGCCCAAAGGCCTTCATGCCCCGTGATACGGCAATTGAGTTGACCAGGATATTGGTGGAAGTGCCAATCAGGGTACAGACACCGCCGAATTGACTCGCAAAGGAGAGCGGCATCAGCACCTTGGACGGAGAAACCCTCCGTGCCATTGCCAATACCGTTGCAACGGGAATGAATATGGCCACCGTTGCCGTATTCACGATAAAGGCCGACAGAAATGCGATGGCAAAGCACAGGACCAGAATCAACTGCGACTCCCCTCTTCCGGCCAGCTTGTTCAGCCACCGTGATAGCCACTCGACCAGACCGGTGCGCACTAACCCTGCGCTCAAAACGAACATGGCAGCCACGGTTGCCGTGGCGGGACTCGCAAAACCGTATAGTGCCTGATCGGGCCTTATGAGGCCGAGGACGATCAACACGGCAAGCACACAAAGAGCGATTACGTCAACCCCGAGTTTTCCGCTGATAAAGAGAAACATTGCAGCGGCAACAACGGCGAGGGCGAGCATGGCGCTTATCTCAGGCATGGCAAATCCCTTATCTTATGGAGGCATTAGTTAAATTAGCGTTAAGAAGGAAACACTGCCATCATTCAATGTCTAAGGCCTTTACCTTACTTAAAAAACGGACTCTTAGCATAGTCCAGGGATTTCTTATATAATCTAGCTAGTCTTTTTGCGGGGCAAAGGGCTAAATCCAAATCCGAAATTCGAATACCGAAACTCGAAACAAATCCGAATATCAAATGACCAAAATCCAAAACCTGTTTAAAATATTGGAAAATTCGAACTTTGAAATTGTTTCGGATTTCGGATTTCGTGCTTCGAATTTTACGCTTTAGCAGCTAAAAACTAATAATCCAATCTCACTTCATTTTCACAAGTTTCTTTTGGGACGTGATACTAGAACCCGGCCTTTTCCATCCACACCAGCAGGGCCACCAACACAATGCCTGAGGGTATAACCACTGCCCAGTCATGTACCTTGAATAGCTGGGGTAGCGTTAGTTGACCAAAATCGCCCTTGCGGAGGATTGCGCCCTCGAGCTTCGGATACATGGCCGCGAATAGCCCCGCGCCGATCAAAATGCCCATAACGCCGCCTACCAGCGCGCTCAGGTAGCCCTGACCCACGGCGCCTGCGAGCGTTCCAGGGCAATAGCCAAGGGTGCCAAAGCCCACGCCGAATATAAGACCGCCAATCACCGAAGTACCAAAGGAACCTGGTTTTGGATGGAGTTGGCCTAAACCGAGTGTCTTGAGGAGGTAAACCCCCGGCATCCCGATCAGAACGGCGGTGAGCATTACCTTGACCACGGTGAAATCATCCAAGAGCAATTGCCCTATTATGACATCGTAATTGGTGAGACCCCCCTTCTGAAGGAGGAATCCGAACACAATGCCCATGCCGAGCCCGAGCAACAGTTGAGGGCGTTTTTTCGAATGAAATCTCGTGAGCATGGGTGCTCGCCTCCCTTAAGCCACCAGAATGCGAAAAATGAGGCTTGCTGTTACTATGCCGCCGATGAAAAAGCAAAGAGCTGCCAGCCAGCTGCTGACTGAGAGCTGAAGTGTTCCGCTGATTCCATGCCCACTGGTACAGCCTCCTGCCCACCGGGCGCCGAATCCCATCAGCATGCCGCCCGCCAAAGCCACAATAACCCTCAGCGATGGGTCGTGGCCGAATGCTACGGCCCACGTGCCAGGAACCCAGCGCAGGTAAAACTCGCCTGACAGCTGCGCGGAAACAAATGAGCCGATTGCGATTCCCAGAACAAGCATCCACTCCCAATCCACGGTCGGGGGAAACTCCTTGTAGTAGGGCTTCTCCATTACCTTTCTGCCGCGAAAGAACCGTTCGATCATCCCGCTCGTGCGAGCAAAGGCAGTGGAGCACCCAATAGGTTTATCGGATAGCAGAAAGGTAAACCAGCTAAGCACTCCTATTCCGGCTCCTACGACATAGGGCGACCACTGTTTCATGCTAAGCCATTCCATCGCCTCACCCTTTGCTAAACATAAATCAAGCAGCGGCTTCTTTCCCTAGCCCTCAATGGGCCATTCCCCTCGCTCTTTGAGGACATCCCGGTAGACCTCAAGTGCCTCGTTTACCGCAGGCATACCAGCATACGTAGCCACCTGGAAGAAGACCTCCGCCAGTTTTCTGGGATCACAACCCACATTCAGGGCTGCATTAACGTGAAGCCGCAACTCATCGGTGGCGCGGATGGCTGCGAGCATGGCACATGCGACCATCTGTCTCTCGGGCAAGGTGAGAACGGTTCGAGAATAGAGGTTACCCGTTATGAACTTCGAAAAATCATTGGCCAGGTCCCGATCGAATTCCTTCCATATCAGATACGGGGGGTCCATTTTGATGCCCTTGCCAAAGAGCTTGCTTGCCGTCTCTTGGGTTTTCTTTTTAATCGCTTCTTCGCTGATCATACATCCCCTCCTGTATAGTAGCTACCGCGGCCCTTCTGTGTTCCCACTGTGTCAATTCCAGACCGAGGACAGTTAGTTTTCAAAAACGAAAGTTCCACATACCCTTGCGCGATATTGATAGCACAATATAGCTTGTCTTAAAACACGCTCCTTCCGTAGCGATTGTTGTCAATACCAACTATGGTCTTCTTACCTGTGTCGCATTTCGTATCGCCCGCAATCCTCTCTCCACGGTCGGATAAAAGGGAACTCCTTCGGCGTAACAACGAAGACGGAGAATCCGGTACATGCCCTCCAATTCCGCATTAGAAGGCAGATTCGCACGATTTACCAAAACCATGACCACATTCTTTCCGGTTCGTTGCCTGATGCTCGCGATGGCCTCTAGCAGCGTATCCAGGTATGCCTCCAGGGATTGCCACGGCAGGCCGTCCATCTCTGCAAAGGTCTTTATCAGCACGGTGAGCTGATGAAATAGGAGCACCAAGATCAAGACATCAACGCCTTGATTGGTGAGAATTGCCTCAATCATGTCGATGATAGCCTCCACGGGAACAACAGGGGTTCCTGTGTCAAGGGGGTTGCCGATGTTGCTGCCGGGCTCGGGAAACAACTTGGCGAGTCTTCGCTGGGTTTGAGTGTCAAAGACGGGAAGTTCGAGCCCCCACCTATGAGCCAGATCACCTGAAAAGACGCCGATCGCCCCGCCTGCCCCTGCGATCGCCACGTTTCGCCCAGAATGACTTAGATGCACCAGGGCCGTCATCGTATCGACTATCTCTTCCAGCCCATCAACGGCTAGGGCTCCCGTTTGGGCAAAAAGCCCCTGCCATACGGCGGCCTCACCGCTTAGCGAACCGGTATGGCTGAGTGCGCTCTTTTTTCCGGGAGGCGTGAGCCCTCCCTTCCACACGAGAACCGGTTTTCTTGGGGTCACCTCCTTAAGGATTTGCGCAAATCTTCGGCCATCCCTCACCCCTTCGATATATGCTCCTATGTACCTGGTGTCTTGGTCGCCTGCAAAGTAGTCGAGGAGGTCAACTGCATCCAGGTCGCAGCCATTGCCAAAGGAAACGACCTTGCTCACGGCGAATCCCGCCATCCTTGCCTCCTGCGAGAAATCAACAGCTGCGCCCCCGCTCTGGGAAATCAGGGCCACCGGCCCCGACTCCGTGGCGAAGTCAAATCCGGGCAGAAGGGTCAGACCTCCCTTAGGACAGTGAATTCCGAAACAGTTAGGACCAAGAACCCGTATGCCTTTCTTGGAGGTGCGGACAAGCTCCTCCTGGAGCCTAACACCCTCGGTTTCTCCCGTTTCCGCAAATCCGGAGGAGAGGATCTCAACGCCTGCCACCCCATGTCTTAAACACTCATCCACTACCTCCGGCACCTTTTGTGCCGGTACGCACACGCGGGCAAGATCCACGGGCCCACTAACATCCTTGAGGCTCTGATACGATTTCAAACCGAAAATCTCACCGCCACCAGGATAGATGGGAAATATTTTTCCTGGGTATTCATATTTCAAAAGGCTCTGTATAACCATGTGAGCAAACTTACCTGGCTCGCGCACAGCCCCATAAACTGCGACTGCCCTTGGATGGAACATCCGATTCAGTGTCTGCCGTTCCCGGGCGTTCATTTCCGTTGTTCTCCCATTGAATTATGCTGCTCTCGTTATTCCACTCGCTAGAAAGCTCTATACAGGTGCGGCAGCCAGTGCTCACTCTTTGATATAGTTAGAAAATATTGCCATGAACCAAATAGATTAATTGTTGTTGTGAACAGGACATGAGGGCATGACGGTTTCCGAACCATACTAACCATGTAACAGATTCGTGGAAATGGTGTCAAATGGTGAGCTAGGGAAAGGAGGGCTTTGCCGTCAAAGCCTTTTCACCCTGACCATGTTGGTGTTACCGCTAACACCCACCGGGTGACCTGCGGTCATCACTACCAAGTCATCCTTTGCTGCATATCCGAGCTTCAGAACCAGCTGTGCAGAGCGTTCGATCATGTCGTCCGTGTGGGTGGGCTCGGACACCAGATGAGGCACGCATCCCCAAGACAGCGCTAATCTGCGAACTACTGTATCCTGCGGAGAAAGGGAAACAATCGGCTGTTTAGGCCGAAACCGAGAAATATATCTGGCCGTTCTGCCCGAGCTCGTGGGTGCGACGATGGCGGCAGCATCAAGGTGATTGGCTAAAACGCATGCAGCGTGGGCAACGGAATCTGAAACCTCCCTCCTTGGCACGTGCTCGAGATATCTCTCGTAGGGGAAATCGCTTTCAGCACTCCTGATGATGCGGGTCATGAACTGAACTGCCTCAACAGGGTAGTCGCCCGTAGCCGTTTCCTCGGACAGCATAACGGCATCCGTACCGTCCAGCACAGCGTTGGCAACATCAGTCGCCTCCGCCCTGGTGGGGCGAGGCGCATTGACCATTGAACGCAGCATCTGCGTGGCGGTGATAACCGGCCTTCCCACTGTATTGGCCTTATTGATGAGCATCTTTTGGATACCCGGTACATCCTCCAGGGGAATCTCTACCCCCAGGTCACCCCTGGCTACCATGATACCATCGGCGGCCGCCATAATATCGTCGATAGAATCGAGGGCCTCGTGGCGCTCAATCTTTGCGATGACCGGGGTATCGCCCTTTCGACGGCGGACAAATTCTTTTACCTCCAGGATTTCATCTGCCGTTCTGACAAAGGACAGGGCAACGAAATCTACGCCGTGTTCCAGCCCGAACAGGAGATCCTTCCGGTCGACATCCGTAAAAGCAGCGGCCCGTATGCTACCGGTTGGGAGGTTAAGACCCTTATGGGATGTGAGCAGCCCTCCTGTGACGACCTCGCAGGAGACCTCCGATGGGGTCTTCCCGTGCACAACAAGCTCGATGGAACCATCCGAAAGGAGTATCCGATCTCCCGGCTCCACCTCATCAGGAAGGCTTGGATAGGAAACCGATACCCGCTCATGAGTCCCCTTTACATTGGCTGTGGTAAGCACAAAGCTCTGCCCGACCTCGAGCCTTACGCCCGGTTTGAGGATTTCTCCCACCCGGATCTTGGGTCCGGCAAGATCTTGTAGTATAGCGACGGGGCGGTCTAACTCCTCAGAAGCGCTCCGAATCACCTGGATCTTTTCCCTGTGCTCGCGGTGGCTTCCGTGAGAGAAATTAAGCCGGGCGACATTCATGCCATGCTCCACCAACGCCCGAATGATCTGAGGGGATTCGCTGGCTGGGCCAATCGTGCACACGATCTTGGTGTGGCGCACTTCCGTGTCCTCCCTTTGACTTGACCTTCTTAGCCCATTGTGCCTACGGTCCATGTGTGTTTACTCTCTTTTCGTTTTTTCTCATCATACAATGTATGAACGTCTCAACTGAGCGGCATTCAGCCATGTGCTCGACCGTTCAGAAAGGGCTGTCCGCCATAGGGGTGAAGAAAGGCGTTTCCATTAAATGGGATGCAGATTACAACTGTGGCGACTTTCCGGAAGGCAATTAGGTGGCGCGATGAGTTGAATACTCGTAAGATTGGCTGGGCAGGGCCCAAAACGGGATTTCTCAGCCTCTCTGACTGGGAGCAGCCCATGGAATTTAGAGGCTGTGGCATAATCCTAGAGAGCGTCACAACCCTGTCGCCGAACTCAGGATTGGTTTTGTGCCATGGCCTTCAATTCTTCTTCGAACTCAGTGAAGAATTCGTCTTTCTGTTTCCAGTCCGGACCGAAGCGCTTGTTAAAGTAATCGCCAAGCTTATCAAAGACCTTCTGCCAAATCGGTTTACCTCCGCCTAACACCACATCCTCGAGGAATGGCCGGAGTTCGGTGATCTTATCCTTGGGCATGAAAGAGACGGCACCGAGTTTTATGGATTTTTTCAGCGCTTCAGCTGTCAGGGCATGAGCAGTAAGCATTACGGTAGGGAATCCTCTGTAAACAGAGCTTTTTAGAAGCTCAAACCCATTCACTCCCATAATATCCAAGATAACAATATCGAAGGTGTAGCTTACGAGGTATTGAAGGGCAGTATCATAGTCGGCCGCTTTGCGGACCAGGCACATGTTGAGCTCTTCCTCAACGATGTCGAGGATATCGGGTTCGTCATCAACTACCAGAACGACTTTATCCTTTAAGGGGCTGTCTGAACTCATCGCTCTCTATCCCTCCTTTCTCTGACTCTTGGGTGTTTTTCGAGCCAGAAGGAACTCAGAGTCATCTTCCGGCCGTTACAAGTAGGGTACTCGGAATCACGGGCCTCTTCAACTGTGAACAGTGAGATCCCCTTCACAGGTCGTTTCTCCGAGATATGCTCAGGGGAGTTACAGGCTGACTACCCATGAATCCGGGAACCTTTTCACTGAGTAATCTCATGATTGAGGTTATCGGTTGAAAGGGGAATGATTAATAGAAACATCAAAATGCCGCCAAGTCAACAAAAAACCGGTACCCTGAGTGGGTCGGATTGTGATCGCACCCCGTATTAACCTTAAGTATGGCGGGGGATGGGAGAGCAGCATCCGTTCTTGATGTCTTTGGGGACATTAAGCGGGAGTGAACGCCAAGGCATTTTCATTTGACACGGGAGCGCCTTTCTCCTAAACTTGCGCTGATCTGAAATAGGGTTATGGCTAGCGTGAAATCTCTAAGGCCACGAGGAATATGGATGATGGCGTATCGTACCGTTATTCAAGTATAAAGGGGGGGTAAAAGCATGGATCCCAAACGGTATCTGCGGGGAAAAAGGGTCTTGATCGTCGATGACGAAGAGGATATTTTGGAGCTCTTAGTCGAACACCTGGAAATGTGCAAGGTTGATACCGCTAAGAGCTTTGAGGAAGCAAAGGAGCTTCTTGAAAATAACTTCTACCACATTGCGGTCTTGGATATCATGGGGGTCCGAGGATACGAACTCTTGGATATCGCTAACAAAAAGGACATCCCAGCCCTCATGCTCACGGCCCACGCTCTATCGAAGGATAACCTTAAGAAATCCTTTGAGAAGGGTGCCTCCTATTACGTACCCAAAGACGAAATCGACAAGATCGATGTGTTTCTCGCTGATATCCTCGAGGCTCGGGACAAGGATAAGAACGTGTTTGTCAGGTGGTACGAAAGGCTCGGCGGTTTCTGTGACAATCGTTTTGGGCCTGATTGGAAAGACGACGACCCCGAGTTCTGGAATTCGCTCATCAAATACTAGAGTGACGCTCTACGGGTTGGTAGCTTTCAAAGGCAGCTTAACCATAAATTCCGCCCCCTTCCCTTGATCGCTTTCAAGGTGCAACTCGCCGCCCATATACTCCACCAAAACCATCACCCCAGCAAGACCCAACCCATGACCCCTGACCGAGTAAGGCTCCGTGGGGTCCATCTGGAAATAGCTCTCAAAGATCTTCTTATGATGCGTTGAAGGTATGCCCTCCCCGTCATCCTTTACGGAAAAAAGGAGGCAGCCCTGTCGTTCTTCAACCCTCAGCTCCACTTTGCTCTTCCGATACTTGAGGGCATTATTCAGGAGATTCCTGAGGATCTGTTTTATCTTTGCCTCATCGAGGAACAGCTCCCGACACCAGAGACCTTCATCTATCATGAGCATAACGCCGTTTTCGTGTAATGCTCCTTTCATTTGCTGGAGGTCAGCACATACCCTTATCCTCTCCGATGTTCGGTGATCAACTAAATCGAAGATCTCCACGAGAGCCCCTTCGATGAGATCCGAAACCCTTAACAGCGTTACGTTGACAACCCCCTCTTTTGATCTCTCCAGTTCCAATGAATCGTTCACCAGTGCCTGAATAACCCTGGTATTCCTCAACGTTCTCTCCAACACCTTTTCCTGCTTTTCCGTAAGAGGACCATATCTATCGAGGTTTCCAAGCAGCGATGTGATTCCCGCTTCAATAACTGCCAGAGGGACCTTGAGATCATGAATCAAGAGCTGGAAGCTGATCTTTTCTCGTTCCATAGGGGAATATCTTCCTATCCCTGTTAATTATGCATCGAGCCCCTTCTTGAGGGGGCTTCTTTCTCATCCCGGGTGTCCCGAGGCGATTCACCTTTGTCACATGCTAATATAGCAAGTCCATCCGAAAAACTCAAACGCACGAATCACGCCGTATACGCATTACTAACGGCATGCAACGCCGCCGAATCCTCTGAGTACTCGGGATTCACAGACCTACACCAGCAGCTTTATACGACCATGATACAATTTTTGAGTCAACAAAAATCCTTCAGCAGAAAAGGCTTGCTTTGAAAGGGAAGTCGTGGCCTTATGCCTCAACCTTATTTTCCTGAATTTGAAAAACCCACTGGAGGCTCCTGAGTTTCTCCTGAACACCATTGTCCCTGAGCGACATTCGCGGAAGCGGTGGGGCACCCCCC
>CP070657.1:919930-923500 GCA_020355085.1 Deltaproteobacteria bacterium | reverse complement strand
GAAACCTGTTTTGAATACTGGGGAAAAATAGGCACGGACTGCAACATTTGCATGAGGGTGTGCCCGTGGAGCCACGCACGCACCTTTCCACACAAGTTGATCGTGATGCTTATCACCAGAAACAGGCTTGCGCGTCGCATCTTTTCAGTTATGGATGATATCTTCTACGGGAAGAAACCAAAGGTCAAGCCCGGACCAAAGTGGGTCCAGTACAAAGCTAGCAAAACGCCCTAGCAACCTGACGCAACAAGGGGGTGGTTGAGATGGTTAGATTGTTAAGGTAACAGATAGTTGTACAGATGGGGTCATCGAATAACAACTACTAACAAAGAGGGGTGAAAGACCCTCGGAAAGGAGGTTTGAAAATGAGAAAGGTAACCATGATAGGGGTCGCACTTGCGTTTGTGTTTGGTGTATATGTGTGTGGGGTTGCACCAGTGGTTAAAGCCCAGACGATCGAATTGAAATTGGCCCACTTTATGTCCCCCATGCACATACAGCATCAGAAGTCCTTTGTGCCATTTTCCAAGAGGGTTGAGGAGTTGACCAACGGGCAAGTCACGGTCAAGATATACCCGGGATGGGCGCTCGGTGGCCCCAAACAGCTTGCGGATGCGGCCAAGACCGGAATCACGGATATTGCCTTTGTAATCCCGTCGTATACGACCGGGCGTTTTCCGCGGACTTCTGTTTTTGATCTCCCCTTTCTGTTTGATAGCGCGCTTCACACGACCAAGGTGCTCTATACGCTCGCTTATGACTATATTGCCGACGATTACAAGGACTATAAGGTCTTGTGGTTCTACTCCTGCCCACCTGGCCAGCTCCACTCTGCGACGAAGCCCATCACTGGTGCGGAGGATCTTAAGGGGATGAAAATGCGCTCACCCGGCGCGTATATGACAAAGGCCTTGAAGCTTTTAGGTGCCAACCCCGTGGGGATGCCCATTTCCAAGCTGACCATGTCCCTTGAGAAGAAGGTTATCGACGGGGTGCTGACTCCCTACAGCGCTGTCATCGATTTTCGGCTGTGGGATTTGGTAAAGTACATCGCTGAGGTGGATATGTACACCATGCCGATGGCTGTGTTGATGAATAAGCAGAAGTGGAACTCTCTGCCGGATCCTGCAAAGAGGGCCATTAATGAGGCGTCAGGAATGGAATGGGGCCTGCACGCAGCACAGGTCTATGACAACCACGATCAAAACATGGTGAACCAAAATAAGGATTCCGGCAAGATCGAGATTTACAAGGTACCCCGATCCGAAAAGAAGAAATTCATGGCGGCCCTGAAGGGGATGGAAACTGATTGGATCAATGAAGCGTCCAAGAGGGGCCTCCCTGCCAAAGAACTCCTGGAAGCGACCAAAAAGTCAGCTGAAATTAATAGATAGAGATATGTGAGAAAGGGATGAGCGCCCGGGTCGACCTTACAGTATAGAGGTCGACCCGGAAAATGCAGGTCTGATCATTTTATGAAGATACAACAGTCACATCACAGCGTCGAATTGTGGGTCAATCCCATATCGAAAATAGTGAACCGTATTGCCTCTGGAGTGCTGTTCTTTATGATGCTTCTCACCATAGCTGATGTGTTTTTGAGGAAGGTATTCAGCAGCTCTATTTTGGGCACCGTTGAGGTTACTGAGTTCATGTTGCTGATTCTGGTCTTTTTTGCCCTGGCGCAGACCGAGGTGCTGAATGGTCATGTGAAGGTGGATTTGGTGATGGGCCGTTTCAGCGAACGCAGCCAGGCGATGGTTGATGCAATTACCCAATTGGCTTGTTTTTTCCTCTTTGGATTATTCACTTGGTCCGCGCTGGTCTATTCGGGAAAAATGAGAGAGGCGGTAGAGGTATCGCAGGATCTGTGGCTTCCTATTTTTCCATTTGTCTATGTCGTTGCGGCTGGATGCGCCCTGTTGAGCCTTGTGCTGCTAACAAAGTTCTTTATGGCCCTAGTAAAGATAATTAAGTCATGAGTCCCGTAACCATCGGTATTATAGGGATTTTTTTCTTGTTTGTACTCCTGGCCCTCCGCATGCAGATTGGCTTCTGCATGGCCTTAGTAGGGTTTTTGGGGTTTGGGCTCCTCATATCTTTTGGGCCGAGCTTTTCGCTGCTGGGAATGGAGGCATACAAGACCGGCACCCTTTATAGCCTGACCGTGATCCCGCTCTTCATCCTAATGGGGCAATTTGCCAACTACTCCAAAATGGGTCTTGAGATCTACGACACCGTGTACCGATGGCTCGGTTTTTTGCCCGGGGGTTTAAGCATGGCCACCACCGGGGCCTGCGCCGGTTTTGCAGCAATATCAGGATCGTCCCTTGCCACGGCGGCTACTATGGGCATGGTGGCGCTGCCGGAGATGAAACGATTCAAGTACGACGATTCCCTTGCCACCGGATGCATCGCCGCAGGAGGTACCCTGGGAATTCTGATCCCTCCGAGCACGGTTCTCATTATCTATGGCATCTTAACTGAACAGGCGATTGCCACGTTATTTATTGCGGGAATCTTACCCGGGGTGCTGTTGAGCCTGCTCTTTATTACGACGATTTATATTCTGACAAAGATGAAACCGAGCCTGGGTCCACCGGGGCCGCGATTTTCCATGAAGGAGCGGGTCTATTCGCTCAAGGGAACGTGGAGCCTTTTATTGCTGTTTTTCTTGGTGATCGGCGGGCTGTACACAGGCTGGTTCACGCCCACCGAGGCAGCGGGAGTGGGGGCTTGTGGGGCCTTTGTAATAACGATTGTGAAGAGAAGGTTAACCTGGGACAATCTCAGGGGATCTCTTACCGAGACGGCCAAGACCACGGCAATGGTGTTTGCGATATTAATCGGAGCAAATATATTTGGGTACTTCCTAACCGTCAGCCAGATCCCCGATCAGCTCTCGACCTGGATAGCTGAACTTGGACTCAATAGATACATAATTATGGCGATCCTGATATTCGTCTATATCGTATTGGGGTGTTTCATGGAGGGCCTGGCGATCATGGTGCTCACCATACCCATTGTCTTCCCCATGGTGATGGAAATGGGGTTTGACCCTATCTGGTTCGGTATCATCATCACCCTGGTTATGGAAATGAGCCTCATTACCCCGCCTGTAGGTGTTAATGTGTTCATCATTAGCGGTGTGGCCAAGGATGTGCCTATGTATACGATATTCCGTGGCATTTTTCCCTTTTGGGTCGCCATGCTGGTTTGCATTATCCTTCTACTGCTATTCCCCCAAATAGCCCTTTTTCTTCCCGTTACCATGGTCCAATAATTTCGCCGGAAGGGGGTTTTCCCAGCCGGTCAAGTCATGTACCGAGGGACTGAATATGCCCTTCGCTTCTCTTTACCAAATGAATTCTTGCCACTAAAATGGGAAACACGGTTTGGCTATTGCTGTCTTGGGCTTGCTGTTGGTAAGGTATATGCAGAAACAAAAAAAGCCGATACCACAGTATCGGCTTGCATTGCAGGGATGATCAGTATCAGCAAGTGCTGTACTGCCCGTTATAGCAACTCGTCTATCAACTCATTAACGAGTTTGTCTGCTACCTTGGCGTG
>CP070657.1:906909-919830 GCA_020355085.1 Deltaproteobacteria bacterium | reverse complement strand
GAAAACACGCCGGAACCTTTTGAGATAATCCTGAGCGATGTGGGATCGAGCAGAGAAACACTGGATATCATCACGGGTCTCGAGGATGCGCACAGGAATGTCCACGTCATATACAACAAACAAAGCACCGGCACAACGGGACAGAGAAATCAGGGTATTTACTTTTCAAAGGGAGAATACATCGTCCTGATGGACAATGATGTTCTCGTACTGCCTGGGTGGCTGAAACATCTAATGGAGAGCGCAGCAAAAGATCAAAAAATCGGAATGGTTGGCGCAAAGCTTCTTAAGGCAGAGAGCGAGAATGTCTATTACTGTGGCTGCCATACTATCACACTTGAAAAAGAGGGCAAAGTTTATGGGATTGGGCTGAGCAAGTCGGGACTGATGGCAAATCTGCAGAGGTATGACCTTCTTGTTACGAGAGGAGGAGAGGTGCCATGGTATACTACGACAGCCCTCTTGGCCAAACGGAAAGTCCTGTTCGAAGTTGGAGGATTTGATGATATTGTCGATGGCAAAGGGATTTTTATCGCAAACGAAGATAAGGACCTTTCTCTGAGCATCAGAAATGGCGGGTATAAAATCTACTATTGCCCCGACGCCGAAGCCATCCACAATCATGATTACGCTAAGGTGGACAGAAAAGATGCTTATCACAGCAAATACCGCCTTAGGATGGAGCAGATAGAAGAGGATACGAAGTATTTCCTGAATAAATGGAGCATTACTTATTTAATTGAAAAGCTTCCGCACGAAGATAATTCCACCAAATGGGATGGGAAAGAGTTGGCTTCGATAAATCTTAATCTTGATTCTGAGGAGTTCAGAAAGGATATTGTTACTATGAAAGCGATCCAACAGTAAACCAGAATAGAAACGCTGGCAAATAATATTTTTCAAAGAAAGGCAGGGTCATCAGTGCCCTGCTTTTTCCTTTTGAAATCTCAATATATTGTACGCAATCCTATTGGTTCTAGATTTGCCACTACTGCTATCAATGAAAGGAATTGAAAGCCTCAAAAACCTACCACTGCCGATCGTAAGCTAAAACAGAACTTTTAGATAGCCGGATAAGAGATTCTGGCAAGGAGTCGAACATTTTTCACTGGGTTGGAGGAGCACAAGATCTTGGGGATTCACTTTGCCCCTCTGATCAAAATCTGGGTCTTGCGGCGATTCTTAACCTGATTTCTCTTGACTTGGGCAAGCTGTTATCATCTCATTAAGGCAAGTTAACCGTCATTTTGCTTTATTCAACGCAAAGGGATAGATGAGGAGTTTTTCCCATGGCTTCGCTCATCACGCTCAAAGGAATAGATCAGGCAATTTCAAAGCTCAATTATGGAGAGAAGAAAACGCTTAAGCATAGGCTTGTTGACACCATCAGGCAGTTCTATGAGAACGAAGGCTCAGCTGAATCTTTAGGAGGTATTCCTCCGGAGGTACTCGTCAGGGCCCTATGGATTGCAGGGGATGATCCCGAGGAAATGAGATCGAGGCGCAAGAACCTGAGCAGCATCAAGTATTCCGTAAACGCCCATTTAAGAAGCCTCTACAGGGAGGGAAAGAATCCTGAAGGGATAATTATCGGGCGCAACAACACCTTCGTTATGTCCGATGAAGCCAAAGATAAGTTCCTTGGGGCATTCAAAAATTTTATAAGAAAGCAGGGCATAGGTGGCTTGAGCCAAATAGCAGAGATCCTTACGTTCCTCGATGAACTCGTAACAAGTTCAGACACGGTTGCAGATGGTCTATCAGGAAAGATACAGCAATTGAAGGATCTTGTGCGGGGCCCATCGGAAAAAGAAGATTCTGGCGGGGAGGAGCTGGCTGAGTTTGCCGCCGAGGCATTTTCCACCCTATCAATGACAAAGGAAACAGTTGGACCTAGGGATACACCTGAAGTGAGCGATGATCTGCGACAGATTGCCCAGGATGAGCCGAGTAAAGATAAGCCGGCAGAGCGTCTCGGGGAGGTTTGGCAGGAAGCAGAGCTCGTCAAAGCCATTGAAGCGTTAGATGAAGATCAACTCGAAGAGGGTGGGGACTAAAAACTAATGTCGAACTCCGAGAAGGCGGCTCCAGAAAATGAAGGGTCGATATGAATACGGATAAGGATCTGCTGACTGCTCGGCAATCCAGTGAAGGGGGGGTGAACACAATGTCCACTCCCTCTATTACAGATTAGGCGGCAAGCTGTGCGCTATTCAGTGAAGACGATCGTAAAGCCGCCATTGATAGTAATACCGACAAGCGGGTCCATGGTGAAGGTACCGGGTGGGTTTTCTTCGACTTCCCGCAGAATGAAGTTGTTAAATACTACCCCTCCCGGGGAATCAAAGCCGATTCTAGTAACCCAATTGAGGGGTTTACAGCAGCCACAATATACAGACACTAGCATAGTCTTCGGCCTCCTCTAAGAACCGGGTTCAATCGATCCTAGTTTCTCATCATCCTGTTTGAAAATATGTAAGCCAATACCACAAAGTAGAGCCTAGTTTCTCATATGTTGGTGGTTCTTTTCCTATCTTCTGGAAACCTTCGTTCTTTGATGAGCATAAGTATTTGAAGATGCTATTGATTTGTAAGCGCTCTGTCTTGGCTTTTTCTTTGCAAGATTAATATATTGGATAAGTATTTCTTTTCCAGCCTTCTGACATCATGCGAGACCTCGCTTATATGGAAATACCGCTCAACACGGACTTAGCTCGCTCCTGAAGGAACAGCCTCTTGATCCGTCAAGAGCCCCCAGCTGCCCACGGCGACTTTCTCATGTACCGGAGGATGACAGGGAGAACCATATCCCCATTAGAGCAACGCAATAAGGCTCTCTATTAATTCTGGGAGGAGCAGATGAAATGCCCAAAATGCAACTACATCACTTTCGATTACAGGGATAGGTGCCCTCATTGTAATAAGGATCTCAGACCTGCAAAGAAGAGAATTGATCTTGTTGCCTTTAAACACGACCCGCCTTTCCTTCTGGGAAGCCTGACCGGCGATTCCGGTGATATCGAACCTTCCCTGGAAGCTCCCAGGTCGGGCGTTGACACCCGTGGTAAGGAAGAAGACCTGGATATGTACCTGGACAGTGAGGATCTTTCGGAATCACTTTCTGAGGAAGAGTTTTCCCTGGATCTGGAGGATGAAAGCATCGGATTTGAAGACAATGCTTTGGCATCATTTGGTTCGGGGGAAGTTTCTTTGGACGAAAGCATTCCCGAACTTCCAGCTGGCCACCGGGGAGCTCTATCCAATTCAGCTGAAATCGCTACTACGGAAATCAACAGGAAAAAGCTGGGCATCCCTCAAGGTCAGGGGAATGATACGGGAGAACCCGAAGGCGAATCGTCGCAGAAGGATTATAGCCTTAATTAGTCTTCGGCTCATTTAGCTGGGTGTTGCCGGAGACATAATATGCCAGAGGGCTATTCGCCAATGAGAGTGTATTTTGTGTAGTTTCAAACATGGCGCATCATTGAGTTTAGACAGGGTCAGTAACGGCTCTGCCTTTTTCTTATCCTCAACCCCACATGTTGTGTTTCTCCCGTGCATACAAAAATTATAGGCCCCTGCTATGAATCTCTTTCGGTAGGATTTCCACTTAAGTTTGCGCTTACAAACGCAAATCTAAACCCTTCCAAGCTCAAAAGAATATAAATTAAGGCATCAACTGTTGCTGTGGTGTGCCACCTGTAAATTGGCCGGAGCTGTAGGTAGGAGTTGGGGTATTCTTGCCATGGCCTCATTCTGTCAAATTCCGTTTTCATTGTGGATATGTCCTTCCTATCCCAGGCCTAAGAATAGAAAAAGATCTGCCCAAGAAAGAGGCCTTGACAAGACTGGTTTCTCTCAGAAATCAATACCTCCTTGCTATTGCAGATCTGATCCCGTAATATGTACTGAAATCATGCGATGTGCAGATTAGAACTGTGGCAAGAAGGGCTAACTTTGTGGTCGCCACGAATAAAACGGGACGTTAGTCCTGAAGCAACTTACCAAAAGGTCTGAAACAGCAAAACAGTTATGTTCATAAGTTGCTTTGGAACCCGCGTCCCATCTTGTAAGGTTGAAATCTCTGCAGGTTTACTGCTGAGGGTTTATGATTTGCCGGTATCTGCCGGCAAATCATAATTATTATCTCTGTGCTCTCCGTGTCCTGGCGAAGCGGGTGGTGAAAAATCTGTTTTAGGTCAAGAGCGATAAGCCGGAAAATCTTTAACGCAAACAGGAGAAAAAATGGAACCGATCACTGAATTTGAATTTACCGTTGACGAGCAATACGAAAATGAGAAGGGTATTTTTACCGTCGTCTCCATCCACAAACAAGATATGGTGATATGTTGGCAAAATGGGGAAACGATCACGACCAATATCGATCTTCAGAGCCGAATTCAGAAACGCAAACAACAGGAAAAAATCATCAGAGAGGCAGAGGACAATGATACAAAAAGTCGGCCCCGTAAGAGATCTAAGATCCCTAAATGAGGCCAGGTTTTTAAGGGCTTCAACTCGCCTTCGCCACAGATGCCCCGCTCGCCCGTCCTCGTCCGACGCCATAGGCTATGGCCCACGGTGGCCGTAGGCCTACTCGGCCACGATAGCCAAAAAGGCTGCGAAGGCCGGGCAGCTTCACTATCTTCCCCTGCCGCGTCCTCCTCTGCCGCCGCCATATCCACCTCTATCAAAGCCACTACCTCCTCTTCCACCAGCGTATCCACCTCGATCCCCTCGATTTTCAGTTCGAGGCCGGGCCACATTAACGTTAATCGCCCTACCTTTCAGCTCCTTTCCGTTCAGGCCCTCGATTGCAGCCTGTCCCTCATCATCAGAGGGCATCTCCACGAATCCAAATCCTTTTGATCGACCACTGTATTTATCGGTTATAATGCTGACGGATTCAACCTGACCTGATTGTTCAAAGGCCTGCCTTAAGTCCTCTTCGGTTACCTCGTACGACAGATTTCCTACATAGATCTTCATTCAAATCTCCTTTGTAAATAAATGTTAAAGTCCAATGCCTAACCCAACCATTGTCAGTCCATCAAGGGAAATGACAATGCTGACGATATGGGTAAAGAGTACACCTCGTCATGTGTTTTCTATCAAGAGGTTTTTTTCGGTTGCTTCTCAAGCTTCCTTTTTGCCTCTTGGTCCTGCTTGGTTGTCTTCTGTTTCCGAGCCTTGTCCTTATCCTTCTTGCCTTTGTCTCCCATTGTGCTTCCCCTTTTCAAGTTGTCCCCGATCCAGTCCGACCAAAAGGGCAATTTTTGACTTTCTAAAATGTCATCCGGCTTAATGTTGCAAAAATCCGTCGGCAAGGCTGTTTCGCTCGGGTATTGCCTATGAACTGGATGTTTTCCCGTTTTTCTTGAATCTCAAGTAGGGTTGACCTACGCTGTGGCCTAAAAAACCTGAATTGTTTTGCGCTTGAATGGAAAAGTATAAGGGAGAACAGGAGTCCAAAACAAATAAAGAGATTGGACCAGGCTCTATCCCACCAAATTCTTGTCGCTAAACCTTATTGTCCTTGTATCAAGCCTGAAAGTACCTTTTTGATTCCGAAGCATCCCGGATCGGACTTTACGCAGGCACCTTAGTCACGTCAATGCAATTGCTTACAGATGCTCTAGACTCCAGTTTTTGAACAAGCAATGATTTATTACGAGACCATCTTGCTTAATCAGGCAAGGGAAAAATGTCATTCATCTAAGTATAATGCCTAGATTTACAAAATCAATCAAAATAAGGGCGTATGTCCTGAAGGTATTTTTGTCCTGTAGGTTTAAAAGGGGAGATCATCGAAGTTCTCCTCACTACCTAAACACATTTGCTCATTGATATCAGCCTGATTCTGCTGAATCATAGTCATATAGTCATAGACATGTGCGTCACAAGGGTGAACAGATGGTCAGATACTATGGCTATTATAGTAATGTTTCACGAGGCAAGCGGCAAAAAGAAAATCACGATGGGCTGATACCTCGCACTCTTGAACCGGAAGAAAACTCAAAAAAATATCGGAAGAACTGAGCCAGGGTTATTCAGAAGATATATGAGGTTGATCCCCTGACATGCCCCCAATACCAGGACCAGATGCGAATCATTATGTTTATAGAGGACTAAGAATTATAATCTCTGGAAGCAATTTTAAATGTTCAACTCCGTGTTTTGAATCCTAATGATACATCTATTATTGCAAATGGAATGCAACTTGCAGTCTCCACTTGTGATGGTTGCGATCGGATCATGAAAGCGGCCGGATTTCGCAATACTATTGAAGTTTCTGCCGCCATCTGTATACTGAAATGTGTGTAGATTTGAGTTCATGAGGGCAGGGAGAATACCTGGAACAAAATTAGGGTATACCCCAACGTACACGTGAGTTTCATGTGAGAGGAATAAGAGCACCATGGAAATTTATTTTAAAAGAGATAATGGCCCGGTAGATGAAGCCATTCATGACCTAATTGAGGTTGTGGGCGGCGTCCGCCGGCCTGGAATCGTTCGAGAGATGATACTGGCATCACTCAAAGCCGGTCAGGAGGATGACGGCAGAGTTGACTTAAAGCTCATGAATACCTCCCTGAAGGAGATGCGCTTTACGGCAAAGGCATTCAGCCCCTACCGAGATGTGAAAAAGGTCACTGTGTTCGGATCGGCTCGAACACGGCCTGATGAGACGGCCTACGAGATGGCCCGCCTGCTCGGCCAGAAGCTAGCTGAGTCGGGATATATGGTCATCACCGGGGGTGGTGCCGGCATCATGCAGGCGGTTAATGAGGGAGCTGGGCCAGACTACTCCTTTGGAGTGAACATTCGGCTTCCTTTCGAGCAAAGGTCCAATCCGGTTATTGAAGGGGGCCTCAGGAACATATCATACAAATATTTTTTCAATCGAAAAGTGGCATTTCTCAAGGAATCCGATGCAATCGTGTTCTTTCCGGGGGGCTTTGGCACGCTCGATGAGGCAATGGAAACGCTCACCCTCGTGCAAACAGGAAAGCGGAATCCCGTGCCTCTTGTGCTTGTGGAAGAACCAGGGGGCTCGTACTGGATAAGATGGATTGAATTCGTGAAGGAAACGCTTCTGGCACGGGGCTATATCAGCCAATCGGATTTAAAACTGTTTGAGAGGTTCGACTCCGCCGAAGATGCCCTGCAAAGCATTAATCACTTCTACGCTCGGTATCATAGCCTGCGATATATCGACGATCATCTCGTCATTCGGCTTACCTCAGGTATTGAGCAACGGAAAGTGGAAGAGCTGAAAGGCTCGTTTTCAGATATTTTGAGACCGGATGGGGAGATGTGTCTGTCAGGGCCTCTTCCAGAAGAGATGGATGAGCCTGAGATCGAACATCTGCCCAGACTCATACTGAACTTCAAGCGGGATGATTTCGGAAGACTGAGAGAGCTCATCGATGCCCTCAATAACGACTGATGGAGGATAGGGTGTGATCCACGGGGTTGCTGCTCTTGCTCACAGCAAGATCCTGGGCAATGTCACCACTGTAGATTGCTCTTCAGAAATCCAGGCAGCAGCGGAAGGGAACATCACCATATTTCAGAATCTACCTTGTCCTGTATAAATCGCAAGGCAGCTCATCGCTCTGTCGCATGCCCGGAAATTAAGCCTCTCATTATCTACTGAGGCCTATTTCCTCGGCACCACGGGGTTGTGTGATCTGAACACCCCTCTGCGCAATCTCGAGCGCCTCTTCGCAAGGGTTTTTCTCGTCTGGCCCCACATCAAGTAGACCTGCTGCAAGACCAAATGGCCCAAAAAGGGCCATACCACCCACCGCTTTTCCCAGAGCGACAGCGGTCCCCTTGGGATCGACGACAAGGCTTGGTTGCGCCAACGTACCTTCAAGCTTGAAGTTTTTTGCCAACTTCCCGAAGCTGAGGGTGATTCTGCCCAAGCCCGGGATACGAATACCTTTTTTCGGCGAGAGACCAAAAACGAGATTCAATCTTTCAGTCGCGAGATCGATCGTTCCACCGCCAATGACTTTGGTATGCTTGGTATCAAGTACCCAGGCCTTGCACCGGGCAAGGCCGGCATCGATATGGAAATAATTGACGGCGCAATTGAACTCAGTGTATTCCTCCTTTTTGCTGAACGGGTTAATCAGCTCGAGTGTCTGGCTGATTACGTTTCGTCCCAACATATCAACGTGCGGGTTCTTTAGCCGGCCTTCACTCATAACGTAGACGATCTCCCCATTCAGGTCTGCCATCAGTTTTGCCACAGACTCTCCCCGACTGTCGACGTGGAGGCGGGCGCGGAGTGTGCCCTCAATGAATTTATCGACTCCCAACTCCTCGAGCATTGAGCCCATGCTGAATTCATCGATTTCAAGCGCAAGGCTCACTTCCGGCTCGCTTCCTTGTGCGCCGAGAGTAAAACGGCCCTGCGTGGTTCCACCGCCAATGACGCATTGAAACGGATCCACGGTCAGATTCCCATCCTTGAGCACAGCATCAGCGGCAAGATCGTTGAGGGCCACCTTGGGCAGCAAGATCTGCTTGGATCGGATCTTGACAGTTGCATCTACTGCCTTCAAGGCCTTGAAAGACAGCTGTTCGTCAGAAAACACCCTGTTTTGTTTTGCCCTCGGTTCGGCGGACTCTTTATCAGCGGCTTGTGCAAGTGCAAAGGCCGGCCGGATGTCGAGCTTCTCCGATGAGAGCTCCGTCAGAATTTTTGGTCGCTCGCCGGTCAAGTTCAACTCCAGCAGACCACCAAAATCGTTATCTCCAAGAACCACTCGAAGGTCCGAAAACTTGAAGAGCCTGGCCTCAAGATCCACTACTTTTCCAGACACAGCCACACGCCCCTGCATAGGCAAATCCGGACCACCTGCTTTCTTCAGTTCGCCCAGATCTCTGCTCCGCAGCGAGAAATCAATCTGAATCCCTCGCTGGGCCAGGAGATTTTCGATTCTCCCTTTGAGTTTGGCTTCCAACAACTTCTCGGTACCAAAACTTAAATCCAGATCTTCGACACCCCACTCTTGCCCAGAACCACCCAGTCGCGCGGCCAGCTTGATAGGCCCCAGGTCGGGGATGTTGGTCAGTGGTTTCATTGCAGGGATCACTACCGGCCGGAGATTAAATCGCTGGGTTGACAACTCTGTTGCTAACTGCACTCGCGTGTTGGCTCGTTTCACGGCTAACCAGCCGGATAGCGTGTTTTCGCCTATCGTGACCTTGAGATTACTCACCTTGTAATTGTTGTCGGTGGGGGCCGTTATTCGACCGGAGATGTCATATGAGCCTTCAAGGGGCAGCGGTTGACCGATGAGTTCTTTGAGATTGGCTGAATCCTTCCCGCGTATGTCAAAATCCAGATTCATGCCTTCCAGCCCCAGCAGATCCTGAATTGACCCATTCAGTTCTATTTCGGCCAGTTGCTCAGTCCCAACATGAAGGGCCATGCCTTCCACCGCAAGCTTCTCGGCACCGCCGGAGAGCTGCAGTGCCAATTTGAACGGGCCGAGGTCCGGTACTGCTCTTATTCCCCATAGCTTGGCAATATCCGAAATTGACCGACCTTCGGAGGTGACGGCAAAGGAAAGACCTCTGGCATTCTCAATGTCCCTGATTGCGCCTTGAGCTGTAAGTGTAGCTCCTTGAGTGCTGACCTTAAGCTTCACAGGCCACATTTCTTGGGGGTTCATGAGGGCGGACAAAGGGCCTAGATTACCCTCCATGTCAAAGGTTGCCCCGTTGAAATTACCCGTAGCCGCCAGCTCAATTGGACTGTCATCAGGCGAGGAAGAGACAGCCAGCCGCTCCAGATCTAGCACATAGGTACTGCCGGATCGGCCATCTCTGTATGTGAGGAGCCCCTTTCGAACGAGCACCTCTTGGAAAATCAGCGCAAGCAGTGGGGGCCCAGCTTCACGTCTGGCCGCTTCTCCCTCTTGTGGCTGGAACGTGAGGTTCGAAGTGCCAGAGAAGTTGGTCTCTACCAAGATGTCAGGCTCCACAAGGGTTACTCGCCTGAGTTCAATCTTCCTTTTGATCAATGGTATGAGCGCGAATTGGAATTCGAGCCGTTTGATCGTGGCCAACTCCGGGCGCGTCCCCCATGGGGCGTTTTGGAGGCCGACGTTCTCAGCGGCAACACCCACAGTGAAGCCGACCTTGAGCTTGATATCGCCATCCAGCCTCAATTCGCGACCAGTAGCATCCTTTACTGCTTGAGCAATCCTGGGTTTAAGCTCGTTAAAGTCATAGATCGAGACGATCACGCAGAACGCCACGATCAAGGTAACGATGATTAAGCCGGCTATTATCAGGATTTTCTTGAAACGCATTAACAACTGTCCTCGGTATGCTCAAAAACGATGAGACTGGGACCAATAGCCAAGCATGCTAGCAGATCCAACAATCAAGTCAATCCCTTTGAAAATGGATCTTTTTCTTTGGATTGAAGGCCTGCCCGTTTCTGAGCTGTGATATTAGGAAAGTATAAGAGAGAAAGGCGATCCTGAGAACTGAAATGATACGTTTCTACTAGGGCATGAGGGAAAGAGGGTTTCATGCTTGAGACGTTCCGGCTGGTTAAGGCGCCCGTAGTTCTGCTGGGTGCTCTAGTGGAAATACCACTTCTATAGATGGGGCGCTTCTCAAAACGCGTTCACAAAAGTGCTTATAAAGCGCATGCAGTATTAGGTGACCGATCACGGGTGTCGGCACGGATACAAGCTGGTATAAATCGCTTCAAGCGAACGACTTAAAGGAACCGACGAACTAACCGTAATCAGAAAGATGAATCTCTTCTCCTTCGCCTACAGTCTACAGGAGGAAAACAAGGGAAAAAGATTTACTACATTCCAATTAAAGGGCCTTGACAAAGGGAACCCTCATAGAAGTAGTAGTGTACTTTGGAAAATGGGTGGGAGAGAAAATGAAGAATACAAACCATAAAGGCTTTTGTACGACAGTGTACTATGATAAACATATACAGTTGTTACATGTGCCAAATCGTCACGGGTACAATTTGGCATTAAACCTAAAGAAAGGAGGTTAATACGACTATGTTTTACGAACCAAAAAAAAACAATCACAGGCTCGCACACAATCCATTTAAATCCTGTGTGTTACCCCGGCCCATTGGATGGATATCGACTGTGGGTGCCGATGGGGTAGCCAACCTTGCTCCGTACAGCCAGTTCCAGAATCTGACTTTTGATCCTCCTTATGTGATGTTCGCAGCGAATCAGACGATTGATGGCAAGCGCAAGGATACCGCGGTCAACGCCGAGCAAACCGGAGAGTTCGTATATAACATGGCAACTTATGACCTGAAGGAGGCAATAAATCTGTCATCTCAACAGGTGCCCCCAGAGGTCGATGAGTTTGAGCTGGCGGGTGTCACCAAAGCCCCTTCGAAGCTCGTGAAAGCTCCTCGCGTGGCGGAATCGCCTATTAATTTTGAATGCAGTTATCATCAGAGCATTCGATTGCCCGGTAACGGCACAATGGGTACAGTGGATATCATTATCGGCCAAGTCATTGGCATTCATATCAAAGACGAATTTATTCAGCCGGACGGCAAGCTAGATATCTCAAAGCTCCGGCCATTAGCACGCCTAGGCTATTACGACTATACAACCGTAGAATCGCATTTTGAGATGTTACCTCCCCACGCAGACGAGAAATTCCTTGCTGGAATGGAAGGGAGAAAACAGACATAAGATCATCGAAAACCTAGATTGCATTATTGACGCTGCCTGGAAGCCAACAAGCAGCTGAATATGCAACTATTATTTGAGGTTGCAGCGAGGAAACTCTTTCGGGCCGCGAGAAGCGATGAAGACAAAGCTTAAAGAAATCTTCACTGCATGCTATACTTATGATCAGTTTAGTCAGCGATCTCTCTCATCTGTTGGGTAACATTCAATTATGAGTCAACGGGGAGGTAGTAAAAGAGGAGAGTGCTGCCACGCCGTGTGTATTCGCCCAACTACTTCCTTTTACGCATTCTAAATTGCCACCGCAGATTTCTTATATCTCGCCACGAGCCTATCTTATCAATACCCCTCTTTATTGCTGCTATCCTCATGATATTCCTAGCCAGAGAGCAGAAAGAGAGGCTGGAAACACGAGGCTTCTGAGAAATAGATACCTCCCTGATAGCGCAGACTTGATACGATAATCTCTAGTAAGATCAGGTGATGTTGGAGTAGAAGGTTTGTCACGAAGTCACAGATTCTGGACCCGCAACGCTAGATACAAGATATGGTAGTTTATATCATCAACCAAAGGTAAGTATCCGGGTTCGTCTCTGACCACCTCTAGCACTCCTTTCCTCCCTGGGTCCTCTAGCAACCCAAGTATGTAAACCTTTACCAGAAAATGAAATTCAGCTTCGCAAAATGTATGGTATTTCGTTACATAGCTCTGGATGCTGGTTTTGCTAGAGTTTCTTAACTAGTTGAAATCTAATGAAATAATGAATATGGCTCTTTTTTGCACGTTTCTTGCACAATAAATATCCCAATTAGCTTTTTCTCCTGATACGTTCTTAATTTCGGGGGGAATATTCGATGGGGAAGAGCCTCAAATTTATTCCGCTGTGCTCCCGACAGAATATGTTGCATTCTGTTGGGAGCTTCCATTTTCCCTTTGCCAAACCCAATCGATCGTGAGGCGTGCGGAAAAACATCACACGATAAGTGAGCATATCGTATTTCTTTTTCTTCTGGAATTTGATGGCATAGCAGAATAGTTCTAATGCCTGTTTCCCGTTAGTATTTCATTTCTCCGCAGAGATCTCCCTTATTCAATTCCTGCTCAAACCCTCACAAGATAGCCTGATTTGCTGATTGCACAAGCAGATTCTGCAGCACGCCTGCGTTTTCCCAGAATGCATTTATAAGTCCGAAAAAAGGGGCCCAG
>CP070657.1:902299-906809 GCA_020355085.1 Deltaproteobacteria bacterium | reverse complement strand
CCGCATATGGTCATACCTGATACCAATATCTTATGGTATGAGGATAAAAGGAAGGTTGTTAATCCAGAATTCGAAACGTTTTGGTCCTCTCATTCGTCCAATTACATTCTAGAACTAGTTATTACTGAAGCTGTCAAAGGCGAACTCCTATTCCAGCAATCCAGTTCTGCAATAAGAAGTATGAAGAAAGCAACCGATTGCATGGATAAAATCTCAAAAATAACGGGAAAAGAATATCGACACAAGATAACTGAGGCAAAAATCAAGAATCAAGTCGAGGCAAGATTTGACAACTGGTTGAAGGGGAAAGATGGTAGAGTAGAGCCTACTCCAGCGGATGCCATCGACTGGGAAAGGCTTATTCAGGATTCAATTTGGAGGAACCCGCCTTTTGAATTTGATCCTAAGAAAGAAAAAGTAGAAAAGGGGTTTCGAGACGCCCTAATTCTTGAAACGGTCGTTGCTCTCTGCAAGAAGGAGCGAAGGAAACACACCATTGCATTCATATGTGATGACGCACTTCTTAGGGACGAGACGAAAAAGGGGACGTTGGTTCTAAAACAACTTGACGAGGGCTATTAAAGAGTATAGACAGTATTTATGCCTAGACAACCAAGGCTGGATGCACCCGGAGCCCTGCATCATGTCACGGGCCGGGGCATTGATCGTGCTAAAATATTTAGAAGCAAAGCAGATCGGAGTGATTTTGTTTACCGGTTGGCCGACCTATGTCGGCAAGAGGCTCTGATTGTGTATGCCTGGGCCCTCATGCCCAACCACTTTCACCTCCTGCTTCGAACTGGGAAACAACCGCTATCTAAGAGCATGAGGAGACTTCTTACGGGCTATGTGGTTAATTTTAACCGTAGACATAAACGTTATGGACATCTCTTTCAGAACAGATACAAATCCATAATCTGCGAAGATGATCCCTATCTGATAGAGCTCACAAGATATATCCATCTGAATCCCTTAAGGACTGGAATTGTAGACAGCTTAGATAAGCTCAATGAGTATCCCTGGACTGGTCACACCGCTATTGTGGGAAGGGTAGAGCGGGACTGGCAGGACACCGATACGGTCCTTGCCTATTTTGGACAGAGGCAAAAAGAGGCCGTCCAAAGGTATGAGGGTTTTATTGAGGATGGCATATCTCACGGAAGGAGACCCGAGTTGGTGGGAGGAGGCCTCGTGCGAAGCACTGGTGGATGGTCCGAGGTACTTTCCTTAAGGAGGAAAGGGATAAAAGTTTCCTCCGATGAAAGAATATTGGGTAGCAGTGAATTTATTCAACGTCTTCTCTCTGAAGCTGAGGAGAGGGAAAAAGAGACGCTGAGATTATCCTTGAAGTTGCCTGATTTAAGATCCTTAGCAAGGGAGATAGCTACTGGAGAAGGAATAGAGGAGAACGAGCTACGGTCAGGAAATAGAAACAGAGATGTAGTAAGAGCAAAGAGAGTGTTTTGCCAGCTGGCGGTGAAGAAAATAGGGTATTCTGGGGCTGAGGTTGCTCGATTTCTTGGGGTCACCACATCAGCAGTGAACCGTTTGGCAAATACTGAGGAATTATCGGATGTAGGCAGATATATTTAAATTGCTTTAGAACCAACGTCCCCTTTTTACCTTTTTAATAAAGACACGACAGGAGTTATGATATGAAAATCGTCGGCATCGGCGACCCCATGATTCCGGAAGAAACCATGGAGGAGCTCTTCCGGCAGCAAAGCCGCCTGAAAGGCGAATTCCACAAAGCATCCTGGGGTGTCAGCGATCTGGCAGAGCTTCAACGCTTAAGGCGCAGATACGAGGAGAAGGGCCCGGGGGCGGTGCCGGCGCCCACCCACATTTTGGAGCAAGCGGCCGATGCGCAAATCCTTTTGGTCCATTTCACTCCGCTATGTGCAGAGATCATCTCCAGGCTGCCCGAACTCAAGATGATCGGCGCGGCCAGGGCGGGCGTGGAGAACATCGACGTGAAATCCGCCGACAATCAAGGGGTCTTGGTCTTCAATGTGACCGGCCGCAATGCCGAAGCGGTCTCCGACTTCACCATCGGGCTGATGCTGGCCGAATCCCGCAACATAGCGAGGTCTCACGCCGGCCTACTCCAGGGGACCTGGCGCAAGCAGTTTGTCAACGCGCCCTTTTCCGGCGTATTTAGAGGCAAGACTGTGGGGTTGGTGGGTTACGGCCAGGTCGGCCGGCTGGTCGCCCGAAAACTCAAGGGCTTTGGGATGCGCATAATGGTTTACGACCCTTACGCTTCCGCGGAAATGATTCGCCAGGATGGTTGCCAGACAGCACCCCTTATAACTCTATTCAGGGAAAGCGACTTCATCTCACTCCACGCCAGGCTTACCGCCGAAACCCAAAAACTCGTAAACGCGGAGCTTATCGCGAAGATGAAGCCCAATGCCTACTTGATCAACACGGCCCGCGCCGGCCTGGTAGACCATGGCGCCCTCATCGAGGCCCTCGATAAAGAGCACATTGGAGGCGCGGCCCTGGACGTTTTTGAGCTGGAACCGCTGCCCGCAGACAGCCCGCTGCTCAAGTTGGACAACGTTACCCTTACCTCTCATCTGGCAGGCGTCACCCAGGACACTTACCGGCTTTCCATGGAGCTTCTCTACAAGAACCTGGCCGATTTTCTGGAAAACGGAATCCAGGAGAACCTGATAAACCCTTCCGCGGCCGACCGGCCTGATGTACAAGACTGGCTGGCTGGGCTGCGCGGTTGTGTCGATTGATTATATAACCGATGATTACGAGCTCTCATGGTCAGAAACCAAAGGATACCGCTAATTAGGGGTTGCGAATATGACGCGCCAGGCGATCATAACTATTGATGTGGGAACCACCTACTGCAAGGCATTGGTGTGGGACGGAAACGGTGTGATTCTGGCCCAAGCCAGGCGGATGAACCAGCCCATCTATCCCCGTGCGGGGTGGGCCGAGCAAACCCCCCGCCTTTGGTGGGACAACGCCAGGAAAACGGCCAAGGCCGCATTGCAGGAGGCCAGGTCTACGCACGAAAAGCTAGACATTGCCGCTCTGGGGTTGACCTCCTGCCGGGATATCGTCATCCCAGTGGACCGTCATGGCGAGCCGTTGGGAAACGCCATCCTGTGGATGGACACCAGGGCCAGGCTTGAAGCCCTTGAGATCGGGGAAAAGCTGGGCGCAGAGGCCCTGCACCGCAAGACCGGTATGATTCCCGGTCCCACGTTCCCGGCCTGCAAGATCCTCTGGCTGAAGAGAAACCATCCTGAGCAGATTGAAAAATGCGCTCACTTCCTGCAGCCCAGAGATTACGTGTTCTATCGGCTCACAGGAGAGCTGCTTACCGACTACTCTATGGCCTCGCGCACCATGATGTTTGACCAGGAGGAGAACACCTGGTGGACACCGGTCTTTGATCTGCTTGGAATCAAAAGCTCCCAGTTTCCGGAGGTGGCCGAAGCCATGTCCCTCCGGCCGCTTCACCCGGAGGTAGCCCGGAAGATTGGAGTGCCCCCTCGAACCCCGGTCGTTTTGGGCGGGGGGGACCGGCAGTGCGAGGCTCTCGGTGCTCTTGTCTCGGAGCGGCGGGCCATGGACTCCACCGGCACCGGAACCAATATCTCCATGTCAGGCCCAAGAGGAAGCACGCGCTATCACCCCAAGGTCGTCAGGTCGATCCATGTGTTGCCCGAGCGTTCTTTGATGGAGGTCACCATCAATACCTCCGGCTTGGCCCTGGAGTATTTCCGGGGGCTTTTTGGGAAGGATGAAACTTATTTCAAATGCATCGAGCGTAAGGCAGCCCAGGTGCCCCCGGGCTCGAACGGATTGATCGTGCTGCCGTTTTTCATGGGGGCCCGGTCGGTGCGCTGGAACCCCCGGGCAGCCGGCATACTCTTCGGGCTGACCTTCGCTCACCAGGATAAGGAAATAATCCGCGCCCTCATGGAAGGCATCGCCTTCGAAGAGAAGACCGCGCTTGAGGTCTTCCGGCAAATGGGCTTCGCTCCGGAGGAAATAAGGGCCCTGGGCGGCGGATCACGCAACAGGCTCTGGAATCAGATAAAGGCTGATGTCACCGGTACCCGCCTCGTGACTTTAAATGTTTCGGACGTGGCTTCTCTTGGCGCCCTGGCCCTGGCTTCTGCGGCGATGGGCCTGCAACCGGACCCGGAAACCGCGGTGAGCCAGCTGAGCAGGGTGGAAGACAGGTACGCAGCCGACCCTGCGGCCACGGAGAGGTACCAAAAGATATTCAGCCTTTACAGCGACCTGTACAAGAACAACGAAGCCATGTTTGCCCGTCTGGAAGAATTGCGACAAGAGTAGCTGGAGGGAAAAATGGGCGTACTGGCGGGAATAGAGAACATGGAGGAGGCCATCAAGAAGATCGCCGACGGCGGCCCGGACGTGATTACCATGCACAAGGGCCTGAGGAGTTGATGGGGTCAGGCATAACTAATTAAGTATTGACATTTAACCTTTCTCATGCTCTGTGTGAGGTATG
>CP070657.1:896473-902199 GCA_020355085.1 Deltaproteobacteria bacterium | reverse complement strand
TACACCAGAATGGGTTCAGAAATACTCCAAATATAGCCCTTCGGTTGAAAAAGTAACTTAATATTTGGTATGCAATGATCTCGATACACTTATTTTGTTAGCAAATTTAGTATTACATTCGCGTATGGATACTATGCTTACTGACGATATGAGGTAGAAAGATACGAATGGAACTAAAAAATAAGGTTGCTATAGTTACATGTGCTGGTTTGGCAATCGGCCAAGCCATTGCGCGATCCGCTTGGCAAGGGAAGTGGCCCGCATTATTGTCAATGAAATTGATGCAAAAAGCGCAAGAGAAACGGTTTCAAGAATCGAGGAGATAGGTAATCAGGCTATATCTTTTCAGGCAGACGTTTCCAATAGATAAGAGTTACGCTCCATGGTGGAAGAGGTGGTAAGGCGATTTGGAATAGTAGATATTCTGGTGAATAACGCCGGCATTGGTGGTTCTTCATGCTTGGTCAAAGATATCCCTGAGGAGATATGGAACAGAGTACTGAGACAAACTTAACAGGGGATTTTAATTGCTGTCAAACAGTAATTCCACTTACGATTGAGAAACGCTGGGGAAAGATAGACAAGATTGCTTCCCTGGCGGCCAGACGGATGAGCAAATTGGGGGGAGCAGTCTATACCGCATCAAAATACCGTGTGGTGGGTTTTAGCCATCATCTTGTCTTTGAGCTGACTGCTTATTGCATCAATTTAAACGTAGTTTGCCCAGGGGCCACACTGACTCCCTTTGTGGAATCCAGCACCACTGAGAAATTCAGAGCTTAGATAGGCGAGCAGATCCCGCTGGGCCGCTGGATCACACCAAAGGACTTAACTGAGGCAGTGCTTTTTCTGGTGAGCGATCGAGTTGCCGTGATCACTGGTATAGTCCTCGACTTGGATAGCGGCCAACTCCTCGGAATCGCATCGGATTACAAGAAAGATTTGAGGCGTAGGACAGAAGACAGTACCAAAAACCTACAAGCATATGTAAAGGAGAAAGGAAGAAGAGATATGAGCAAAGTTAAATACTACTCAGCTGCTGGCCGCATCACTCGGATCCTGGCAGCCAGGCTTCTGCCCGGACAAGATGTTGTGGAAGGAGTAATTGAACTGGTCAAGGAAAATGGTATTACATCGGGAACCGTCACGGCCATCGGTTCGCTTCAATCAGCGACCGTAGTATGGCCAAAATCTATGGAAATCCCTGAGGACCCTCAGGAAGTAGCTGTCTTTCACAAAATGGAGGGCCCTGTTGAGCTGGGTATCGGCCATGGACTTTTCGGTATAGATGAGGATGGCGAGGTGGTCATGCATATTCACGGCTTGGTCATGGACAAGGATGGCAACGTGCGTTGTGGTAACCTGGCACCAGGCTCTGCACCGGTCCTTGCGACAGTCGATCTAACGATACAAGAGATGGGAGGCATGGAGTTATTTCCCACACTGGATACGATATTTAAGCATAAGATGCTTCACCCAGTGAATAAGAAAGAAGCCAAATAAAATTTGTTGATTATCTGGTTGAGGAATTTCTCAAGGCTGGGATTTTTTATTAGATATAAAAGGGCGATTGGGCTCGAGCAAGACGTGAATTTCGATAGCTGGAGGTAACAATGGATAAGAATCAATTTGAGCTGACGAAAGATGAGGCTCTGGACCTCTACTTCAAAATAGTTCTCACGAGGAAGACAGAGAACAAGCACGAGGAATTGTATGATAAGCAGGTAGTACCTGTATATACTCATTTAGGCACTGGGCAGGAGGCGGTCGGCTGCGGTGTCTCGGCCCTGCTGCGGCGGGAGGATTACTTGATCGGCACCCACCGGGGTGTGGCCGAATATGTAGGGAAAGGAATGAGTGTGAAAGATATCTTCTTGGAGTACGGGGGACGGGCCAACTCCATATCGGGGGGCCGTGCTGGTCTTCATCTGCACAATCCCGAATTGCACATCCTTCCTCTGCTCGGTGGGCTTGGCACTGACTTCTCCTTGGCAGTGGGAGCCGGGATCTCAATCCGCAACAAAAATTTAGATCAGGTTGTGGTTGACTACTTCGGTGAGGGTGCGGCGGAGCAAGCCGATTTCCATCCGGCCATGAACATGGCTATGCTGTTTAAGGTGCCGGTTATATTCTGTTGTTGCACCAATCAGTTCGTAGAGTACCATCACTACCGAGATACTAACTGCACCGCTGACATAGCCCCCCGGGCTGAGGGCTATGGGATGGCATGGAAGATTGTAGAGGATGGCAATGATATATTTTCCGTAGGCCGGGCCATGAAAGAGGCTGCTTCTCACACCAGGGCCAGTAACGGACCCTACTTCCTCGAATTTAAGACATACCGCATTGCCCCGCATCATAAGGCTGATCAGTGCCTATACAGGGATGCGAATGAAGTGGAAGAAGCAGCAAGGAATGACCCAATCTTAAAAGCCCAAAAGTCCCTCATTAAACGAAAATGGGCTAATAAAAAGGACTTTGAACGAATCGCTGACGAGTGCGGCCAAATAATCGACCAGGCTGTTCAGGCGCTGGTCGAAAGTGAACTACCGGACGCAGCTACGGTTATGAACTATGCCATGAGCAAGTAAGGAGGACTAAGTGATGTCTGAGAAATATTATACTGAGGCAGTGGTTGAAGCATTAAGGCATGAGATGAATCGGGACGAGAATGTGGTAGTTATGGGGCTGGATGTAAAGCCGAGCATTTGGGGCACTACTCGGGGCCTCTATGAAGAGTTTGGTCCGAAAAGAATTATGGGTATGCCAGTGTGCGAGGGATCGTTCACGATGGCAGGCGTAGGCGCAGCGATAACGGGCCTGAGACCTATAGTCGAGCTCCTGTTTTCTGAATATGCGTATCTTGCCATGGAAACTATCATAAACGTTGCCGGGCAGTGGGGTTATGTGTCCAATAATGGGTTTCAAGTCCCCTTGGTCGTTCAGACGTTCTCAGGGCCTCGGGGTCATGGGGCCTATGCTCACTCTCAATCAACCCAGGCCAGTCTATTGAATTCACCAGGAATCAAGATAATCATACCCTCAACACCAGCAGATGCAAAGGGGTTGGTAACATCAGCTATTAGGGATAACGGGCCGGTTCTTGTTTTTCATGACCGGCAGCTTTTAGCTATGACAGCTGAGGTACCAGAAGGTGAACATGTCGTGCCTATAGGCGAAGCTATTGTAAAGCGACCTGGCAGTGATGTAACCTTGGTTTCCTTTGGTGCTATGTTATACCGCTGTATCGAGGCAGCTGGTGTCTTGGAAAAAGAGGGGATTAGCACTGAGGTTATTGATTTGCGGACAGTTGTTCCTCTCGATGAGAAGACCATAGCGGAATCACTCCAAAAAACCAATCGACTGGTAGTAGTGGAGGATGGCCGAAAGCGAGGTGGTATAGGATCGGAGATTGCAGCGGTAGTGGCAGAAAAATATATGGATTTTCTTGACGGGCCTATCATGAGGGTAGCAGCTCTTGACACACCAGTACCCTTCTCCGCCCCCTTAGAAAAAGCACATTTTCCCGGAGTGGACTCCATCGTCTCTGCCGTCCAGGGAACGTTTGGATAGAAAGAGAGGAAACATGTTACACCAGGCATCTATTTTATCATCTCTTCCGAAAATAGATGGGTTATCAACCTACTTAAAATTACTAGATTTTTGAGGTTAAGAAATGGCAGTTGAAATTTCCATACCTAAAATCGGTGTTAACGTTACAGAGGTGAGATTGGTTGAGTGGAAGGCCAAAGAAGGCGATTGGATTGAAAAGGGCGGTATCGTTCTCGTCATTGAAACGGAGAAAACGGTGTGGGAAGTGGAGGCAAAGGCTTCCGGTTTCCTGCATATTCTCCTCAAGGCTGGAGCCAAAGCACAGATAGAAGAGGTTGTTGGTCTCCTTACCGAAACCGAAAAAGAACTCAATGAGTACCAAAAGGAGACACCTCTTAAGGTAACACTCGGCAAAAGCGAACCAGAAAACGCTCATCTTACGGAAACCGCATCACCTGATTCCCCAAAGATAGGTCAAGCTGTAATGAAAAAAGGGGAATCCATCCATATCTCCCCTCTAGCCCGAAAGATGGCAAAAGAAAATCTCATAGATATAACCCACATTACGGGAACCGGTCCCGGAGGCAGGATCGTAAAGAAGGATATTGAGCGGGCACTAATAGTAAAGGAAAGCGGCGAGCCTACTCCTGGTGCATACCAGGGCAGAAACATAAAAGAGACCATTCCCCTCAAAGGCATGCGACAATCGATCGCTGAGCACATGCACCGCAGTCTGTCCACTTCAGCCCAGATGACGGTAATGGGTGAGCTTGATATGGGTGAGATCGTCAGGGTTCGAGATAGATTCATCAAACGGGAAGAATCCCTCGGTTTAAGAATCAGTTATGTGGACATGATGGTATACATCATCTCAAGAACGCTCAAGGCACATCCCTCGATTAACTGCAGCCTTATCGATAATGAGATTATGATATGGGAAGACATAAACATAGGAGTAGCCGTTGCCTTGGGTGAAGAGGGCTTGATTGTACCGGTAATAAAAAATGCTGATCAGAAGTCATTGATCGAGATATCACGAGAGATAAAAGAGCTAACGAAGAAAGCACAGGAAAAAAAACTTATACCAGATGAGGTAACCGGCGGAACATTCACTTTGAGTACTGTTGGAAGACAGGGACAGAGCCGGTTTCAAACACCCATCCTCAATGAGCCAGAGGCCGCAATATTGGGGGCCGGCCCCATTGAAGAAAGAGCTGTGGTGAGAGATGGGCAGATTGTAATTAGACCTATCATGCCCTATAGTCTTACCTTTGATCATAGGGCAATCAATGGGTTTGGTGCAGAGCAATTCATGGGAAAGATACGTGAGTTCGTAGAAAGCCCTCACCTCCTTATGTTTTACTGAATAATACACAGCAATGGAAAAAGACTACGACATAATCGTACTAGGTGGTGGTGCCGGAGGGGTTCCAGCCGCCATCAGGGCAGCACAGCTCGGAGGCAAAGTGGCCATTATTGAGAGTAGAGATTTCGGTGGCCAGTGCATGAACCGAGGCTGCATCCCCTTTGGCCATATGATGGTGGCATCGAATATAGTGGGGAGCCTCTCTCTTGGAAAAGATATGGGTCTCACCTTTCAAGAAATCCCTATTGACTACCCTACCCTTCAAAAACGTCAGAATGAGCTCATCGCCTTTATGAGACAAGGTGTTACAAGTACCCTCAAGAAGAATAAGGTGGAAATCATTGAGGGCAAGGGAAAAATTGTTGGGAAGGGAAAAGTCATTGTGAATAGTACCACTCTCTCATACAAAAACATTATCCTGGCCGCCGGTGCCCAATGGCAAAAGCCTACATTTCCGGGAGCCGATTTAGAAGAGATAGTAAATACCGACTCTCTCCTCACTGCTGATAAACTCCCAAAACGAGTGCTGCTGTTTGGGCCGAGTCCATGGTTTATTGAGATCGCCCAGTTTCTTCATAGATTTGGATCACAGGTCATCCTGGCTACACCAGAGGAAACCATTCTGTCTGGTGAGAGCAAGGCCATCATTACACGGCTCAGAAAGGTGCTCAAAAACGAGGGAGTAGACATCAAGGTACAGGCGGAGATTTTAGCTGCAATGAAAAAAAAGAATGGGTTGTATGTCGATCTGAATGCAAAAGATGTCCGTGAAACAGTAGTGGTAGATAGGGTCATCACCATTGAAAGG
>CP070657.1:892217-896373 GCA_020355085.1 Deltaproteobacteria bacterium | reverse complement strand
CTACTAGATCCTTCATTTCATAGTGTGCCAGTTTTGGGCTCTTCTAGCCCTCCTTTCGGCTCCCATCTTCGTTGTACTCGTACCATCCCTTGCCGGTCTTGCGGCCAAGGTTCCCGGCTTTCACCTTGTGCCGCAAGATGGCCGGGGGGTACCAGTAGGGATCTTTGGTAGTTTCGTATATAAACATGAGCGCACCGTAGGTTACATCTAAGCCGACCATATCACCGATCTCAAAGGGGCCCATTTTCCGGCCTGAGGCGAGTCTCAGGCCTTTATCGATATCTTCCACGGTGGTGACTCCTTCCTCGACGAGACGCATGGCCTCCAGATTGGCGCGAAAGTTGATGCGGTTGATGACAAAGGCTGGTACATCACGGCGGACTAAGATCGGCTCTTTTCCTACCTGACGAACAAAGGCCTCACCAGCGGCGAAGGTCTCATCGCTGGTGGCCACCCCTCGTATCACTTCTACCGCTGCCATCATGGGGACCGGCGAGAAGAAGTGAAGACCCAGAACCTTATGGGGACGCCTGGTGACCGAGGCCAACTCGGAGATAGAGATGGCGCTTGTATTGGTAGCCAGAATCGTATTCTTCTGGCAGGTCTCATCGAGTTTTCGGAAGATATCTTGTTTGAGCTCCACGTTTTCAAAGACAGCCTCGATGGCCAGATCCGCATCGCTCCCCTGAGAGAAATCAAGAGCTGGCGAGATTCGGTTGACAATAGTCTCTTTATCCTCGGTGAGTTTTCCTTTTTCCACGAACTTGGACACCGACCAGGCGATAGTATTTAATCCCTTTTCTATGACATCCTGGCTGATGTCATTCAACAGAACGTTAATGCCGGATTGGGCGCACACTTGTGCGATGCCGCTGCCCATGAAGCCAGCGCCGACGATAAATACCTTGTTCATTTTCATAGCACAACTCCTTTAAGATCATTTGAGTATTCAGGAATGAGGTATATCTTTCGCGTAGACAGAGGGTGAGCCGGTTTTTTGCATAAATTCCTTAAGCTCCGCCAAGCTCTTAATCACCAGGTGAACCCCAAAAACGGATTCTAGGTTGTGTCGAGCAGAGGCACGGACCTGATCCATGGATACCTCACGGGAAAGTTCATGGCCCAGAGAGGTCATGCCGATATCGAAAAGCCCACAGGGATGAATCCAGGAAAAGGGTGCGAGCGAGGTAGTAACGTTCAGCGCTAAGCCATGGAAGCTCACCCCTCGGCGGATGGCAACCCCGATGCTCCCCAGCTTATTGTTACCGACCCAGACCCCTCGGTTCTTGCGATTCCGCTCAGCCCTAACCTGGAAATCGGCTGCAGTTCTAATCATTACCTCCTCCAGGGCGGTCACATAATCTGCCACGCCGAGCCCCGCAGCCCTCAGATCGATGATGGGGTAGACAACCAGCTGCCCGGGCCCATGAAAGGTGATATCACCGCCCCGCTCCACGTGGATTATGGGGATTCCTTCCTTTTTCAAGAAGTCTAGGGGTACGGACAGGTTATCCAACCCGCCCCGTCTGCCGAGGGTGAACACGGGTTGATGTTCCAAGAACAAAACGATGTCTCTCGGCATGATCCCATTTTTTCTTGCGGCCACAAGGCTCCGCTGCAGATCCCATGCCTCTTGATACTCTACCGTGGGCAGATCCACGGAGTAACATTGTCTCCCTTGTGGGAGGGGTTCAAGGCCCTCTTGGTTATGCTGCAATGTGTGACTCATGAAAAGAGCGCCTCATTGGTAGCCAGAATTGAGCATTTTTCAGCCGGTAAGACAGGGATGCCGTGCCGCCAATGTTTCGTCCAGTCTCCGCACTTTGCATTTCTGTGGTGCCTCCCGAAGCCGTTCCGGATCTTTTTGCGCCTCCTCAGCTATGGCTTTACATGCCTCGATAAACAGATCTATGTCCTCTTTCGATTCGGTCTCCGTGGGTTCGATCATGATGGCCCCGTCTACAACCAGTGGAAAATAGATGGTCGGGGGGTGAAATCCATAATCCATCAGCCGCTTTGCCATGTCCAGGGTCATGATTTTGTGTGGGTACTGAAGTTTGTCTGAGAACACGCACTCGTGCATACAGGGCCTGTCGTAGGCGAGGTGGAATGTCCCTTTTAACCTTTCCTTAAGATAGTTGGCGTTCAGTACGGCGAGTTGGCTTGCCCTCTTGAGGTTCTCTGCGCCCATGCTTCTAATATAGCTGTAGGCCTTCACCATGACTCCAAAGTTCCCATAAAAGGCATGCACCTTGCCGATGGATTCCGGAAAGTTCTCGGAGAGAATATATCGGCCCTTTTCCTCTATAACGCGAGGCACCGGTAAATACGGCTCGAGCTTCGCTTTAACGCACACAGGACCAGAACCAGGGCCACCCCCTCCGTGAGGCGTGGAGAAAGTCTTGTGGAGGTTGAGATGCAGCACGTCAACGCCGGCTCTGCCCATATCGGCGATTCCCATGACGGCGTTTATGTTGGCGCCATCCCCGTAAACGAGCCCACCCTTCGCATGCACGATTTCAGCTATCTCCTTAATATTTTCCTCGAACAGTCCAAGGGTGTTGGGGTTGGTTACCATGATTCCTGCAGTGTCTTCGTCCATGATTCCGGCAACTGCCTCAACGGAAAGTATGCCCTGTTCGTTGGATCTTATCGGGACAGGGCGGTAGCCGCAGAGGGCCGCACTAGAAGGGTTGGTGCCGTGGGCTGTATCGGGAACAATGATCTTTGAGCGGCGCATGCCTTTGCCCTTGTGAAAGGCGTGGATCAAGAGCATTCCCGTCAGTTCACCCTGGGCTCCTGCCGCAGGCTGAAGAGATACTGCATCCATCCCGGTGATTTTCGCCAAGAAACCCTCAAGATCATAGATAAGCTTCAGCGCACCCTGGGACAAGATAAGGGGACTCATAGGATGCGACTTAGCGAAGCCCTGAAGCCGGGCCTGTTTCTCGTTGATCTTTGGGTTGTATTTCATGGTACATGAGCCCAAGGGATACATGCCCGTATCGACTCCGAAGTTCCACTGCGAGAGTCTCGTATAATGGCGCACGACGTCTACTTCACTCAGATCGGGGAGGTCCAAGTCGTCACGTGTAAGGCCTTTATCGAGAGGGTGCGCATCAACGTCGCGGCGGGGTAAGGAAAACCCAAAGCGCCCCGGTTTTCCTTTTTCCCAAAGTAAGGGTTCATTCAGTATAAGGCCCGTGGTACCTAACGATTCTTTCATGAGATCATCTCCCTGACGAGGGCGTCCATATCCTCCTTGGATTTTGTTTCTGTGGCGCACAAAAGATAATGATGAGCCAGCTCAGGGTAGTAAGGCTTGAGGGAAAGGCCCGCGACCATCTTCTTAGCAAGCAGGTGCTCATAGGTCTTTTGAAAATCCGTTGGGCATTCGACCACAAATTCATTGAACGTGGGAGTCTCAAAGCTGATGGTGAACCCTGCCATGCGTAATCCCTCTTTGAGATACTCTGATTTGTCATGGTTCAGAAGCGCGAGTTCGCGCATGCCGCTACCCCCCAGTGACGCCATATACATCGCTGCTGACAAGGCACAGAGGCTGTTGTTGGTGCATATGTTGGAAGTGGCTTTTTCTCGGCGGATGTGCTGTTCTCTGGTGGCAAGGGTTAAAACAAAACCTCGTTTTCCATTAACGTCGGTGGTCTGGCCAACCAACCTTCCCGGCATGCCCCGCACATACTCCATCCTGCTCGCGAACATCCCCAGCCCCGGTCCGCCAAACGACTGCGGGATGCCCAAGCTCTGGCCCTCTCCACATACGATGTCGGCACCCTGGCTGCCAGGGCTTTTGAAGAGCCCGTATGCGAGGGGTTCGGTGAATGTGGTTATGAAAAGGGCATCTTTGGCGTGAGCACGTTCGCCCACGACTTCAAGATCCTCAACGCAGCCGAAGAAGTTGGGCGACTGTACGGCAACGGCAGCCAGATTGTCTAAGTCCTCCAGAAGGGAGAGGTCGGTCGTGCCGTTTTGAAGGCGGGGGAGCTCTATCACATCATATCCGCTAGGCCCGAGATAGGTCTGGACGACACGACGGTAAAACGGATGAATCAGGTTTGATAGAGCGACTCTGCTCTTTCGAGTAATTCGAATAGCCATAAGCACTGCTTCGGCAAGAGCGGAAGCCCCGTCGTAG
>CP070657.1:887529-892117 GCA_020355085.1 Deltaproteobacteria bacterium | reverse complement strand
TACGGTGGAGTGGGAAAACTCTATACTACAGAGATGACCATAATCAACTCATCAGGAGAAGAGATACCGGTTGAGATGACCGCCGCCATTATCTACCAGGATGGCAAGGAGGTCGCCACCATGGGTGTCTATAATGATCTGAGACCCAAGATAGAGATTGAAAAGAAATTGAAGGAAGCAGAAAGGATCAAATTGGAGCAGTCAAATAAGATGGCCTCACTCGGTCAACTGGCTGCTGGTGTGGCCCATGAAATAAATAACCCGCTGAGTGGCATACTCATAGATGCCAGTTTGATTTTGGAAGAGCTCGACGAGCAGAGCCCGATACGACAAGATATGCTGAATATCATAGATGACACGAATCGGTGCAAGGACATCGTTAAGAATCTTCTTGCCTATTCCAGGCAGACGGAGATGAAACGGGAACTCTTCAATATAAATGATGTAATAGAGCAAACCCTTGCCTTTCTCGGACACCACGCCCTTCTCCAGAATATTACGATCAATAAGGAATTTTCCTCCTCTATGTTAATGTGCGAGGGTGACAAGACCCAGCTGGTCCAGGTTTTCACCAATATCATAATAAACGCTGCCCACGCAATTACCGGCAAGGGAGATATCACCATACGCAGCAGCAGGGACAAACCGGAGGGAAAGATCTATATCGAGTTCAGCGATACCGGATGCGGCATCCCCGAAGAAGTTCTTCCGAAAATCTTCGACCACTTCTTTACCACCAAAGAAGAAGGCAAGGGGACAGGATTGGGTTTGGGTACGGTGAAAAGCATCATTGAAAAACATGGCGGAACGATTAAGGTCAAATACACAAGTCCTGAAGGCACGACCTTTCTCATAGAGTTGCCCCTTTTTAAGGTAGCTAAAGGTAGCCTTGTGTAAGAGGAGAACGCAGTTATGGCCCCTACGGTAGATCAGACATATCAGCCAAAGGTTCTGGTTATAGATGATGAAAAACGGATCCGGGAAGGGTGTTTCAAGATACTCACCAAGGAGAACTGCCTGGTTGATATGGCCGAAAGCGGTGAGACGGGGCTCTCCATGATCGCGAAGAAGCATTATGACATTATCCTTACTGATTTGATGATGCCTGGTATAGGCGGTATGGAAGTCTTGGCAAAAGTTCGGGAGCAACATCCCGATACTGTTGGCATTGTTATTACCGGCTTTGCAACCCTGGAACATTCCATCGAGGCAATGAAGAAAGGGGCATTTGACTTCATACCCAAACCTTTCACACCGGATCAGGTGAGAGTTGTGGTCAGTAAGGCCGTTAGAATGACAAGAACCTTACAGGATATTGCCACGGAAAAAACCCGCCTTAAGACTATCGTGAACTATTTAGAGGGCGGCGTGCTGGTGACCGACACTAGCAAGAACATCATCCTCTATAACCCTGCCCTACTCACCATGTTAGGATATGATGGCGAGCCCCTGGATGATCAACCGCTGAGCGCCCTAACCACGGATGAAACACTGACCGGCATGATAGATTCGATCCTCGGATTGGAGGTAGGCGAGTTCAAGGTTTTGAGCGCCGAGATTTTGCCGGGCGATGGCGGTAAAGGGCTACCCGATGAACGGTATCTCAGGGCACAGTCGGTTCCCTTCCAGAACAGGTCTGGAGAGATACTGGGCTCGGTGACCATTATTGATGATATAAGCCACTTAAAGAAACTAGATGAGATGAACTCTGCCTTTGTTAACATGGTGGCCCACGAGATCAGAGGTCCTCTCTCTACCGTCTTGAGTCAGGTCAAGATCCTCACAGACGGGTTGGCAGGCGATCTGGGCGCTAAGCAGGCCGATATACTCGGCAAGATATCTCGAAAGGTTGAAGGTCTTGTCGAATTGACCAACGAACTTCTCGATCTTTCCCGGATTGAGGCAGGGCTCATCGTTCAGGATAAACAACAGGTGCAATTGATGGATATCCTGAATGGTCTAGTGGAGTTCATGCAGGCCAGGGCAAAAGAGAAGAATATCTCGCTTACCCTCAATAAGGCCGACCTCCCCCTTATTAATGCGGACGGCAGAAGCATGGAAGAGGTCTTCAGCAATCTCATCACCAATGCCATTAACTACACGCCGGTAGGGGGCAAGATAACGCTCGAAGGAGAGGTTACCCGGGATTTTGTGCATATAGGCATAACCGATACCGGTTATGGTATCCCGGCTGACGAGTTGCCCCGGATCTTTGAGCAGTTCTACCGGGTAAAAACCGATAAAACCAGAAACATCGTGGGAACAGGCCTTGGTCTTCCTATTGTGAAAAGCATAGTAGAAGCTCACAACGGCACCATTAAGGCCGAAAGCAAAGAAGGTGCGGGGTCTACCTTTTCAGTGCGCCTCCCCGTTCGTTGAGCCCATTCCATATTCATGGATCTGCTCATTCTCCCCTCCTTAACACATCTGTTTCTGTATCATATGCTTCAGCCTATTACCGCCTCTTCTCTTCACCCTCATGGAGCATCACGTTTTGACCACATTGCTCCAGGCGAAAGCCCTTCTTTCGGTTCCCCATGAATCATCGTGGGCCAGACTCGACTCAATTTTTGCCTTTACATACAACCGCCTTTCTCCTACTATCCTCCAGCACGTTCAAGTGCTGGGAAAGCGCCGACTTACGCTCGCTGTGCGATCCTAAATGTTCGTCCCAGCGACATCCAAGAGATTCGTCAGAGCGGAAGGCGAGAAAGGTATATTCCCACTCGGGGCTAAGCGAGTCAAAGGAAGCCAAATGATTAAGGAAGAGAAGGGCCTTCTCATGGTTTTGTCTTTCGAAAACCTGGCAAAGCGCAAGAACATCAGACACTTCATATCAACCCGACTAGGCGGTCACAGCAACTCCCCCTATAACTCCCTTAATCTAGGTCTCCATGTAGGAGATAATCCGGATAAGGTGCTGAAAAACCGCAAGAGGCTTGCCGAGGCGATTGGGATACCGCTGGATCAGTTCACTATTGCCAAGCAGATTCACTCGGGCACGGTCACCGTAATATCCGAGGCAATGAAAGGCAGGGGGAGCACAAACCACGAAGATGCGGTCGAAGCAACCGATGCCATGGTGACTGATGTGCCAGGGATCTGCCTGATCATACTTGTGGCAGACTGCGTTCCAATGCTCTTCTTTGATCCCGCTCGAAATGTCATCGCAGCTGCCCACGCGGGGTGGAGGGGTACCCTCCAATCCATTGCCTTGCATACGGTAAGGGCTATGAAGAAGCACTTTGGGTGCTCACCTCACGATATCTTGGTCGGAATGGGTCCCTCCATCGGTCCGTGCTGTTACGAGGTTGGCCCGGAGGTCATTGCGCGGGTGAAGGCCATGTTCCCATCTTACCAACATTGCATACGACGCGAATCAAAAGACGGAAAAGGCTACATGAACCTACAAAAAGCAAATAGAGACCAGCTTGTTCGGGCAGGCATACGGAGAGAGAACATAGAGACGGCAAACCAGTGTACCTCCCATAACGCCCACATATTCTTCTCATACCGACACCAACACGGTGAAACGGGAAGGTTTGGTGCGGGTATTTGTATGGTCAGAGCCTTTGAATGAGATAGAGATAGGTTGGGAGCAGGCTGATGGATTTTATCTCCCCGAATCTTCTCACCATGGTCCTTCTGGTTTCCCTGCTCACAGATGCTCCATTCACAAGCGGCGAAAAATAGATGGCTCCCTTACTGTAAAAGCGGCCTAATTCGTTCCTGATCATATCCAGGCTATTTGGAAGGTGGCCCTGCGGCAGGTTACTTCCCAGAAGAAAGTTCGCCGTCACCTCGATTCTCTCGTAGCACTTGTTAACCTCAAGCATTCTGCCAAAGGCCTCGCCTATCATCTCACTTGCTATGGGTTTTCCCAAGGCGGTCAGGGTTTCCTGGTCAGCGGATTCAAGGCCTACGTTGATATAAGTCCGGAACGGAAGTCCTTGCAGCATCTCAAAAAGGCCGTCTTTTGCTTTTAGCAAGGAATCGACGCTGCCAAAGAGAAAAAGGTAAGCACCCTTCATGCTGGACCGACTAAGTTCAAGGATCTCATACGCGTTGCTTGCCGCAAACTCGATAAGGTTTTGTCCGGCATTGAGGGCATCGTGTTGGGCTAAGAAGACCGCATTATAGTTTGGAAGATCGTGAGAATAGAACGCCTTCAATTGCTTAATCTGCTCCTTTACACTCTTCTTGTCACGGGGAGCAAAATCATCCCCGGTCTTTACCCGGCAAAATCCGCAGTTGTACAAGCAGCCGTCTGCTATAATAACGGGTATGATCTCATAGTCCACGTGTCGGGTATCAGGCGGGAGAACGGTAATCGGTCCTCCAATCAACTTGTGGAGAACTTGAGATCTTAACTGTAATCTCCGCACATCGTTCTCTGCGGCAAGAGATACGAAACCCTCGAGAGTTTGAGGCAGGGACCGGCCACGAAAGCCTTTTAGCCTGATAAGCGCTTCTTCCCAGGCCTCTAGGGCAGAGCTTACCGCACGATCGTGAAACGGGTTTCCACCCATAATCGAGTTGCTTGGGTATGAAAGACAGGGGAGATAATATTCACCGAAGTAATCGTAGG
>CP070657.1:874758-887429 GCA_020355085.1 Deltaproteobacteria bacterium | reverse complement strand
TACGTAGGAGGAAGGCTTGTTCCGGAACTCTTGGCTCGGGGATATAAAGTGAGAGCCATGATCCGGGCCGACCTACCTCAGTACCAAGGGCGCTGGCCTCGGGCAGAGCTATGTGTGGCTGATGCCCTTAAGATAGATGAGTTGCGGGAAGCACTGGGAGGCATTCATACGGCCTACTACTTGATGCATTCTCTCATGAAGGGTCCTCGCGAATTTGAGGCAGCGGATTTGAGGTCGGCCAAGAATTTCAGAAGGGCAGCCGCAGATTGCAAAATAAAGCGGATCATCTATTTGGGTGGTCTGGGCGACAGAAAGAGTTCTCGCTCGCATCACCTTCAAAGCCGTATGGCAGTTGCCGAAGAACTGAAGAGCGGTGAGGTTCCCGCAACTATCGTGAGGGCTGGCATTATTCTTGGCTCGGGCAGTGCATCGTATGAGATCATGTACCACCTGGTAGACGGTCTTGCTATCATACCTTTGCCTAATTGGGGCCATCATCGGTGCCATCCTGTTGCCATCAGAGACGTGATTAAATACCTAGTGGGAATCATGGAACTTCCTGAGACCGCGGGCAAGGAATTCGATATTGGGGGAAGCCCCGAAGCAACCTACAGGGAGGTGCTCCAAAGCTTCGCCGAACATCTTGGCAAAAAGAGATTCTTTCTCCGTATACCTTTTTCTAATATTTCGCTTTCTGCTTATGTGGCCAGCCTCTTGACCCCTGTACCGGCCCCCATAATCCACTGCCTCGTTGAGGGAGTCAAAGACGATGTCATATGTCGAGATGCTCAGGTAAAGGACGTTTTGCCTTTTGAGATCTTGGGCAACCGGGAAGCCATTTCGAGGGCCATTTCCCGTGAAGAGTTAGATGCGGTTGATACGCGGTGGTCCGATGCATACCCGAGAGTCCACAAGCTGGTAATCAGACTTCATGAGCTGCGCGGCAGACCCCGATTTACTGCGCACCACTCTCTGCTGACAACCAAGGAGCCTTCGCGCATATTTGCTTCGATCTGCAAGATTGGCGGCAAAGAGGGATGGTTTCACAGTAACTGGATGTGGCGGGCACGAGGTATGGTAGATCGCTTGCTCCTGGGCGTTGGGACTGCTCGTGCCAGGAAGCGGCACCCCAGGTTAGCTGTGGGAGACGTGATAGATTTCTGGCGGATCGAAGACCTCCAGTTAAACCAGCGACTCCTGTTGCGAGCCGAAATGAAAATACCTGGTTCGGCCTGGTTGGAATTTCGGATCGATAGTGTCGATGAGTTAAAGAGACTTTCGGTAAACGCTTATTATCATACCGTGAGTGTCTGGGGAAAGATTTACTGGTGCAGCTTCTTACCTTTCCACCGCTTCATATTCCAACGCCTGATCGAGCAGATTGAGGCCAAAAGCTAGATAGGGCGTTTGCGATTCCCTGTGCTTGCAGCTCTACCGCCTCTTTTTTGTCATTGAGCAGGAGGACTTAACATGGTATATATCGACAGCTTTGAACTAACACCTGGATGCTGTCTCATAAGAAAAGCGAAGCTTTGTTCCGGTTGAGACATAACCCACACATGAAGAACTCCAGAAACGATGAAGATTCCTATCTACCAAATTGATGCCTTTGCGAGCAGGGTTTTTTCGGGCAATCCTGCCGCCGTGTGTCCGCTGAAAAGATGGCTAGATGACGCCGTGCTGCAAGCAATTGCTCAAGAGAACAACCTATCGGAAACGGCGTTCTTTATCCCAGCGGAACAAGGCTACCATATCCGCTGGTTTACACCGGTTGCAGAGGTTGACCTCTGTGGCCACGCTACTCTGGCGACAGCCTTTGTAGTCTTTACTCACCTTGAGCCTTCCGGTACTGAAGTCTCATTTAATTCTAGGAGTGGCAGCCTCACAGTCAGTCGAGAGAATGACCTTCTGACAATGAATTTTCCTTCCCTGCCCCCTGTTCCCTGCGAGACACCGAATGACCTGATTAAGGGCCTGGGAGGGGAGCCGGTAGAGGTATGGTGCGCGGAGGATTACATAGCGGTATTTTCCGCGGAAGATGATATCACAGATCTTCGTCCCGACTTTGAGTTGCTAAAGACACTGGATTTAAGAGGAGTTGCAGCTACAGCGAAAGGAAAGAACGTTGATTTCGTCTCCCGCTTCTTTGCACCAAAATACGGCATTAATGAAGATCCTGTTACCGGCTCAGCTCACTGCTCTTTGACACCCTATTGGGCACGTACGTTACATAAGAGGGATCTGCATGCTCATCAGGTTTCGAAACGGGGAGGAGAGTTGTTTTGCAGGGATTGTGGAGACAGGGTAGAGATATCTGGCCGGGCTGTCGCGTCTATGGAAGGCAGCATTTTGATAACCCCCTAGATAAGGGCTGCTGGCTGCAGCAACGGACATAATGATTATCACTACTGAAGACGGGAAGTACGTCGATACGGAAAAAGACCTAAGCGCTCCTGAAAGACACATACTTCAGAAGCTTTTTGCTTGGGAGTCCCTGGCCACCAGTGTCGAACAGTTTAATGAGAAAAAAGAGGAGGCCTTCAGGAAGGGCTGGAATAATTCGGGGCCCGTAAATGGGGGCGATTCAATGAAATCGATTATCAGGGATCTTGAAAAGCAAGTAATGGCCCGTTTAGCCAGTAATGGTTCTCATTGAATGCCTGAAGATTCTTTGATCTTGATCGGTTGCGGAAATTGCGGCATAGGTGGGCAAGAGAGGATACAAACGTGCAATACAAGGCGGTAAAAGGGTTTAAAGATATACTTCCTTCCCAGGTAAAAACCTGGGATAGGGTCGAGTCCGAAGGTAAGCGCATTTTCGAGCTCTTTGGATATCGGGAGATAAGAATCCCCATACTCGAGAAGGCCGAACTCTTTGCACGGGGCATCGGTCAGGATACGGATATCGTCTCTAAGGAGATGTACACACTTACCGACAGAAGGGGAGCTCAATTGGCTATGAGGCCAGAGGCAACGGCCTCTATTCTGAGGGCGTACATAGAGAACAAGCTCTATGCTGCCACTCCAGTACATAAGTTGTTTACCATAGGACCAATGTTCAGATATGAGCGGCCCCAGAAGGGCAGAAGGAGGCAATTTCATCAGATCGATGTTGAAATCATAGGTGACCCCGGGCCACGGTCAGACAGCGAGCTGATGTTCATGATTATGCACTTTTTCACTTGTCTCGGGCTCGCTGAGCTGATCCTGCATGTTAATTCCCTTGGTTGCATGGAATGCAGGGGGCCGTTTCGGGCTGAGTTGAAGAGGTATCTGCAGGAGCATGTCGAACAACTCTGCCCTGACTGCCAGGAGAGCATGGAGACAAAACCTCTCAGGGTTTTTGACTGTAAGGTGGAGCGGTGTATTCAGGTAATGAAGGATGCGCCGACTATGCTCGATTTTTTGTGCAGAGATTGCACGGTTCATTTTGATGCAGTGAAGGTCTATCTCAGGGAGCTGAACATTGATTTTGTGGTGAACTCCCATTTGATGAGGGGGCTCGATTACTATACCAGGACCACCTTCGAGGTTCAGACCCGGGAGCTGGGGGCCCAGAATGCGGTCGCAGGAGGAGGCAGGTACGATTTGCTGATGAAGGAACTCGGTGGCCCGGACAGCCCGGCAATTGGATTTGCGATTGGGGAAGAAAGGGTTGTAGAACTCTTGGAAGAGCAGGGCCGTGTGGAGGCCGATGGGCCTGATATCTTTCTGGCCCCGCTTGGCACAGAGGCGGAGGATAAAGCATTCATGTGGCTGCAGGAACTCCGGAAGGCTGGCCTTAGATGCGAGATGGATTACAGGTCGTCAGGGCTGAAAGCTCAAATGAAACACGGAGACCGACTGGGGGCACGAAAGGTGCTGATTGTTGGCCAAGATGAATTGGCAAAAGGCAAGGGCATTCTAAGGGACATGTCCACGAAAAGCCAAATGGAGATATCCCTCGAGGATCCGGTGAAAGAAATCATAAGACTCAAGGAAGAACGTTGGCAGTAGATCTACTCAACGATTGGAAAAGGACACACGATTGCGGCAGTCTCAGAGGAGAGGACGTGGGTCGTGAGGTTGTCCTCATGGGTTGGGTTAACAGGAGGAGAGATCTAGGAAAGGTGACGTTTATCGATCTCAGAGATCGGACTGGCTTGACCCAGATAGTGCTTGATCGGGAATTCGATGAAATCAGCCATAAGAAGGCAGGTATCTTGCGAAATGAATGGGTCATAGCCGTGAAGGGGACCGTCAGTCCTCGGCTGGTCGGCCAGGAGAATCCTGAACTCCCGACTGGGGCTATCGAGGTAAAGATAAGAGAGCTCAAGATACTAAATGAAACGGCCGTGCCTCCTTTTCAGGTTGACGGGAAAATAGACGCATCGGAAAGTCTGCGACTCAAGTATCGATATTTGGAACTCAGGAGGCCGACACTGTTCCATAATATGGCAATGAGGCACAAGATAGCCCTGCAAATACGAAACACCTTGAGCAGGGAAGGATTCGTAGAGGTAGAAACCCCCTTTCTCACCAAGAGCACGCCTGAAGGTGCTCGGGACTATCTCGTGCCGAGCCGCATTAGCAAAGGTCGTTTTTATGCATTGCCCCAATCCCCCCAACTATTTAAACAGCTATTGATGGTGGCTGGCTTTGATCGCTATTTTCAAATCGTTCGATGCTTCCGGGATGAAGACCTCAGGGCAGACAGGCAGCCCGAGTTTACCCAGGTAGACATGGAGATGTCTTTCACAAAAGAGGACGGCGTCATGGATGTCGTGGAAACCCTTATGGTTGATCTGTTCTCGACTACGCTCGGCTACACTCTCTCAAGGCCGTTTCCCAGGCTCGAATATCAAAGAGCCATGGATCTCTATGGCTCGGATAAACCGGATATCAGATATGGAATGGAATTAACCGATATCTCGGATTCCTTAAGATCGTGTGGCTTCAAGGTTTTTACGGATGTACTCGATGCCGGCGGGATTGTTAAGGCCATAAACGTGAAGGGGGGAGCATCGTCTTCCCGGAAGGATTTGGATGGGCTGAACGATATGGTGGTTGCGTCCGGCGCAAGGGGTCTGTTCTGGGCGAAGATTAAATCCGACGGTTGGCAGTCATCGCTGGCCAAATTCCTAGTAGCGAATACGAGACGTGCCGTTGAGGAGAAACTCGGTGCCGCTGAAGGAGATCTTCTTATCATTGTGTCGGATAAGCCCCAGGTAACAAATGAGGCGCTCGGTTCGCTCAGGGTTGAGATCGGAAAGAGACTCAATTTAGCCAAACCCGGTACCTATTCGTTTGTCTGGATTACTCGATTTCCCCTATTAGAATATAGCAGCGAGGAAGAGCGATTTGTGGCTGTTCATCATCCGTTTACTGCTCCCCTTGAGGAGGATTTGGCGTTCTTGGCTAAAGAACCACAAAGGGTAAGGGCTCGGTCATATGATGTTGTTCTGAACGGTCAGGAAATAGGAGGAGGAAGCGTGCGGATCCACACCCTTGATTTGCAAAACCGGATCTTTCGCGCACTGGGTTTGGGGAAGGAAGAGATCAGGGAGAAATTTGGGTTCTTCCTCGAAGCACTCACCTACGGAACGCCTCCCCATGCCGGCATTGCGCTTGGTTTCGACAGGCTCGTGGCCATAATGGTCGGTGCAGAGTCGCTGCGGGATGTAATTGCTTTTCCGAAGACCCAGCGGGCAACATGTGCTGTTACCGACGCGCCTTCGGAGGTGAATAAGAATCAGCTCGCAGAATTGGGGCTTACACTCAAGGACGGTTGAGGAAATCCAGCGGCAGCCAACCAAAGATTCCTCCATATGGCTCATCCGATCACAATTGAATGTTGCCGAATAATTAGGGAGTTCGCCCTACTCTCCATGGGGAGTACGGTCAAAACAAAAAACCCCTATCCTTGAATAGGTGGGGATCTGAAGTTTTTGAGTGAATCACCTGATTGAATGAGCTTGAATCTTTCGACTAAAAAGGGGGCATGAGATCTAGGCCTTGAGGGCGATCACGTTTTTGGCTTGACAACGGGTCTGCGCCAAAGTATCAGAATAAATCTATGAAAAACGAATCCGTGACAAAGGCAGTAGCAGTACCTTTGGCTCCAGGATTGGGGTTTAGATAAAATAAGAGGAGGTATTAGAAGTGAGTGACGTAACAGCTCCCATGGCGGGAAAGGTAATCGAGGTGAAGGTTCAGGTGGGCGACTCGGTCAATGAGAACGATGAGATTCTTATCCTCGAAGCAATGAAGATGGAGATGCCTATAGTAGCACCAACATCCGGAAAGGTAAGTGAAATCAAGTGTCAGAAAGGAGATTCTGTGGCAGCTGATGACGTCTTGATGGTTATCGAATAGACGTATGGCGGTGCTCCATGCTCAGAAAAATGTGCCCTGTCCGGTCATCGACAGGGCATTTTTTTCAGGGCTTCTAGACACTGGTTCAGCTGTTCATGGTATCCGGCAGCCGGTTACAATCGCTGAACGGAGATCGCAAAAATTTTGATGTAATGAGGAGGTGAATTGGTATGGTCGATTGGAACCTCGCATTAAAGATATTCACTTTTGGCCTATTCGCTGTCTTCTGCTCGCTTGGAATACTGATAGGGGCGATTTATGCCTTTGGGAAGGCCTTAAAGTCTTTTGAAAAAGGCGAATAAGAGAGGTGAACTATGCTTGATCTGATTGTAACCACGGGTGTTATACATCTGACGATTGGCAACCTAGTCATGTGGCTCATTGCCTTTGTATTTATCTATCTGGCAATAACGAAGAATTATGAACCGCTTCTTTTGGTACCTATCGGTTTCGGCATTTTGGTTGTTAATCTGCCCCTCACCTTTCTCATGCAAGAAGGGCAAGGGTTGCTGTGGAAGTTTACCATTACGGGCTAGAATGGGAGATAATTCCGCCGCTCATCTTCTTGGGACTCGGTGCCCTCACGGATTTCGGGCCTATGATTGCCAATCCAAAAACCCTCATATTAGGTGCCGGAGCCCAGTTTGGGGTCTACGTGTCGTTTTTCGGGGCGTTGTTCCTGGGCTTTAACATACCTGAGGCCTGCTCAATCGGTATTATAGGCGGTGCTGATGGCCCGACAACCATTTACACGACCGTGCATCTTGCACCCCACCTTTTGGGAGCCACGGCTGTAGCTGCGTATTCATACATGTCCCTCGTGCCCATTATTCAGCCGCCTATCATGAGGCTGCTTACCACCGAGAGTGAGAGAAAGATCAAGATGAGACAGCTAAGGCCTGTATCGAAGCGGGAGAAGATCCTCTTTCCCCTGGTAACGGTCCTGGTTATCTGTCTCATTGTTCCGGCCTCAGCCCCACTCATGGCCATGTTTATGCTTGGTAACCTTTTCAAGGAATGCGGAGTTGTGAAAAGGCTCTCAGATGCAGCGGCCAATGAACTCATGAATATTGTCACTATCCTTCTGGGGATAAGTGTTGGTGCCACCATGTCTGCCGAGAATTTCCTGAAACCTCAGGTTATTTTTGTGTTCCTCATGGGTCTCGTGGCATTCGCTTTTTCTACTGCTGCCGGTATTATGCTAGCAAAACTCATAAATCTTTTTTCCAAGGAAAAGATAAATCCACTCATCGGTTCCGCAGGGGTTTCCGCGGTTCCGATGGCCGCACGGGTAAGCCAGATAGTAGGCGCGAAAGCGGATCCGAAGAATTTCTTGCTCATGCATGCCATGGGGCCTAATGTGGCTGGTGTTATCGGAACCGTCGTTGCTGCAGGTGTGTTCCTTGCGCTGGCCGGGTAACGGATTAGGGGAGTTGGATGGATGTATGAAAAGGCTAAAATCAAGGTGCTTGACGAGGAATATCGAAGATGGTCCGAAACGATCGAACATAGCCTCGCCAAGCGACCTGAGAGAAAGAGTGATTTTGTTAACACGTCCGGTATTCCGGTAAAGAGGGCATTTACACCGCTGGATGTCGATCACCTTGATTACATGGATGACCTGGGCATTCCCGGCGAGTATCCTTTCACCAGAGGGGTTCAGAGCACCATGTACCGAGGAAGGTTCTGGACTATGAGGCAGTATGCCGGTTTCGGCACGGCAGAGGATACGAATCGGCGCTACCGGTTCCTCCTGGAACAAGGCCAGACAGGCCTTTCGGTTGCCTTTGATCTCCCAACCCAGATCGGATACGACTCGGATCATCCACTGGCCCAGGGAGAAGTGGGAAAGGTTGGAGTAGCTATTGATTCACTGAAAGACATGGAAATACTGTTTGACCAGATCCCGCTCGATAAGGTGAGCACGTCGATGACTATAAATGCCCCTGCGGCAGTGCTCCTGGCAATGTATATAGGAGTGGCGGAAAAACAGGGGGTGCCCGCAAAGGACTTACGAGGCACCATTCAAAATGATATTCTCAAGGAATACTCTGCTCGCGGGACTTATATATTTCCCCCGCAGCCCTCTATGAGGATTATTACAGACATCTTTTCTTTTTGTGCTGGAGAGGTTCCCCAGTGGAATACTATAAGCATCAGCGGCTATCATATCAGGGAGGCAGGCTCTACAGCAGTGCAGGAGGTGGCCTTTACCTTGGCTGACGGTATTGCCTACGTGGAGGCAGCCATAAGGGCAGGGCTTGCTGTAGATGAGTTTGCTCCGCGCCTGTCCTTCTTTTTCAATGCTCACCTTGATTTTTTCGAAGAGGTTGCCAAGTTCAGGGCGGCACGAAAGCTTTGGGCAAAGATAATGCGAGAGAGATTCAAGGCCGAGGACCCGCGATCAATGATGATGAGGTTTCATACCCAGACCGCCGGGTGTACACTCACCGCGAAGCAACCGAAAAACAATATAGTTCGTGTTGGCCTTCAGGCACTCTCGGCGGTTCTCGGTGGAACCCAATCGCTTCATACGAATTCCATGGACGAGGCCTATTGTCTGCCAAGTGAAGAGGCGGTTCAGGTTGCCCTAAGGACGCAACAGCTCATTGCCCATGAATCCGGTGTTGCAGACACGGTTGACCCTCTGGGTGGGTCATACTATGTAGAGGCACTAACACAAGAGATTGTTCAGAGGGTTCAGAGGTATATTAACAAGATCGATGAGCTCGGCGGGGCAGCATCGGCCATTGAGAAAGGCTTCATACAGAGGGAAATCCAGGATAGCGCCTATCGATACCAGAAAGAGATTGAAAATGACGAAAGAGTTGTGGTTGGTGTGAATAAGTTTCAGGTCGACGAACAGACTCCCATGGATCTCCTGAGGGTAGACCCCGCCGTAAGAATTTCTCAAATAGAGAGGCTGAAAACGCTTAAATCGGAGCGCGACAACAGTAAGGTGAGGAACATACTGAGTGATTTAGGGAAGGCCGCTCAAGGGGATGATAACCTCATGCCGTTTATTGTGGCTGCGGTGAAGGCTTATGCCACCTTGGGGGAGATTTGCGACGAATTGCGGCGTGTTTTCGGCGAATATCAACCAGTTAGTACGATCGGGTAATGCAAGAAAAATGGCGAATGGAAATTGAGTATTGACAATTGAAGGGCTTCGATCGAAAGTAGTCACTATAAGCTACAAATGGCGAATGCTAAACGATGCATGAGGCACCCATGTGCTTTTCAGGGGTTGAGTAGACATGGATACGAAGAGAAAGATACGGGTCTTGGCTACGAAGCCGGGCCTTGACGGCCATGACAGGGGAATAAAGGTAATTGCCAACGCCTTAATGGATGCAGGCATGGAGGTAATCTATACCGGTTTACGCCAAAGCCCGGAGCAAATCGTAGACTCGTCCATTCAGGAAGATGTGGATGTCATCGCTTTGAGTATCTTGTCAGGGGCCCATGATTTTCTGTTGCCGCGGGTCATGGAGTTGCTGGAGGAAAAAGGTGTACGTGATGTTCTCGTCATTGCGGGTGGCATTATCCCCGAGGAGGATGTAGCGGACCTGAAAAAAAAAGGCATTGCCGAGATCTTTGGCCCCGGCACGTATACACAAGACATTATAACGTATATCAAAAACAACCTGAGGCGTTAGATTAATCCGTTATCGGCGCTATTGAAATGACTGCCCTGAGAGCGGGCACCCTTCCGCGTTTGCCGTACCCGCCATAATTGCATCAGTAGATTGCTTTAAATCGAGATCTTCGCAAACCCTTTTTCGAATAGCTCCTGCTTTCGCCTGTTTATACTCTCCTCCAACAGAATACCGGGCTTAGGAGGCCGAAGTGCTTTAGGCATGGTGAGGTGAATTGAGATTTTTTCGCCACAGAAGTCAATGATCTTTTGACAAAATACCATCAATGGTATAAGTTTCATACCTTTATAGATCAGGCTGTTGGCCAGAGACAACACGAGACCCAAGTCAGCTTTTTGGGGGTGGTTATTCAGTAACAAAGGTTCGCACGGAATAATGAATTCTGAAAGGAAAAAGACGCAGTTCTTCAGGTGATGGAGGTCCTCCTAGATGACAATGGATGATTTGACCGAAGAGCAAAGGATTATCATGGATAATGTCAGGAAGGTGGTGAAGGAGCGGATTGCTCCAATCGCAGCTGAAATGGACCGCGAAGGTGTGTTTCGATGGGATGTAGCTCGGCTATTCGCGGAAATGGGCTTGCTGCAAATACTTCTACCTCCTGCCTATGGCGGGCTTGACGAGGATAAGACACTCATGTATTGCCTCTGCGTTGAGGAGATTGCAAAGGCTTGTGCCTCTTCGGCATTGCTCCTTATTATTCAGGCAGTCGGCATCTTTCCCATAATAACAGCAGCAAATCAAAGTCAAAAAGAGCGCTTTTTTCCACGCCTTGCAAAGGGCGATGAGCTCGTGGGTTACCTGGTAACGGAACCATATGCAGGTTCCGATGTAGCGGGAATAAAAGCGAAGGCGCAAAAGGAGAATGGCGACTATATTCTGAACGGGCACAAATGCTTCTCGACTAACGGGGGAGTGGCGTCTCTATATACTGTCTTGGCAAAAACCGGGGGGAAGAAGTTTACATTCTTTGTGGTGGAGAGGGATCAGGACGGTGTTTCCGTTGGCAAAGAAGAGGATAAGCTCGGATTCAGGGCCAGCAATACGGCTGAAGTTATTTTGGAGGATGTAAGGGTTGGCCGAGATAATCGGCTGGGAAAGGAAGGGGAGGGATTTCGCATTGCAATGGAAGACTTCTATATGTCCAGACCCAGTATCGGAGCATTGGCTTTGGGAATTGCAGAGGCGGCGCTTGATCTCTCTTTTCAATACGCATGTGAGAGAAGGACATTCGGAAAGCCGATCGTCAGGCATCAGGCGATAAGCTTCATGTTGGCAGACGCGGCCATGCAGATTGAGGCTGGCAGAGGTTTAATGACACGGGCGGCCAGACTGCACGACCAAAAGAAACCGAACGCAAAATTCGCATCAATGGCGAAGTGTTTTTGCAGCGACATTGCCATGAAGATTACCACAGATGCCGTCCAGATCTTTGGGGGCTATGGGTATATGAAGGAATATCCAGTGGAAAGGCTCTTTCGGGACGCAAAACTGACTCAAATCTTCGAAGGCACGAATCAGATTCAGCGGATGATTATTACCACGGAGATGCTTAAAGAGAAGCTGTAAGAGGATATTCATCTATCATAGATACCTAGTACCGTGAAACGTATTGTAGGTGTTTTTCCCCATGGAGGATGAGTTGCAGACGCACAGAAAGGCCATACCTATTCATGCGTAGGTGTGGCTTGTTTGTTTTTGAGTGAAGCAACCCATTGATCTGACCGCCTTTGTGCAAAAAAAATATTGACAGACAAATGTAACTATGATGTAGTCATATTGTAGCTACAGAACCTGGATGAAATTCTGAAATGTCATAGGGAGGGCAACGTGAGACTCAAAGGAAAGGTTGCATTGGTAACGGGGAGCAGTAGGGGGGTTGGGAGAGCCATTGCTTTGGCCTATGCAAAGGAAGGTGCCAGTGTTGTAGTTAACTATACTGCAAATAAAACGGCAGGTGAGGAGGTCATTGCAGCGATTAAAAAAATGGGGAGAAAGGCAACTCTTGTTAAAGCGGACGTGTCTAAAGCGGTTGATGCTGAGGCGCTTGTTCAGAAGGGAATTGATGAGTTCGGTGGCCTCGACATCCTGGTCAACAATGCCGGACTAAGCCGACCGGCAATGCTGTTGAAGATGAGTGAGGAGCAGTGGGACGAGGTAGTGGATATTCATTTGAAGGGTGCCTTTCTCTGTACCCAGTTTGCGGCACGGCATATGACGGGGCAGAAGAAGGGCAGGATCATTAATGTTACTTCAGTGGCAGGTCTTGTGGGAACAGTAGGGCAAATCAATTACAGTGCCGCCAAGGGCGGACTTCTCAGTTTCACGAAATCGGCAGCACGGGAACTAGCCCGGTATGAAATATGTGTCAACGTGATTTGCCTTGGTATTGTGGCCACAGATATGACCGAAAAGATTCGGACAGACGAGAAGCTTAAAGAGATATATATGAACAGGATATTGCTGAAACGCTTCGCCGAACCCGATGACATATCTCCTGCATTCGTGTTTTTGGGCTCTGATGAAAGCAGTTACATTACCGGGCAACTCCTGTGCGTTGATGGTGGTTACGGGATGATCTAACATTCGGCACCGGCTGCCGGTTAAGAAAGATATGAATAATGAGTAATCGCGGGTAACCGGTAGAGAGTGACTATC
>CP070657.1:870595-874658 GCA_020355085.1 Deltaproteobacteria bacterium | reverse complement strand
ATGTCAGCACTCACTTCCCGTAGACCTGCATATCGAGCTCACTTGCGTTCACAATGCTCGGCGCAGCCTTTGGTGGCTCATCTCCCAAGAAGGACGAGATATCGCCTTCTTGCCAGACCGGGCGCCCCAGAAGGATTGCCGCCACGTTGCTTGCTGCGAGCGTTGCCATCCCCTCCCTCGTCCAGATGGTTGCCGATGCGATGTGGGGCACGAGCACAACGTTATCTAAGGCCTCTAAACCGGGTTTCATGGCCGGTTCGTCCTCAAACACATCCAGCCCGACCCGAAAGTCAGGGTGCTCCTTGCAATGAGCCACGAGGGCTGCCTCATCGATCACCGGCCCACGGCTCGTATTTACCAGGATCGCATGTTCCTTCATCAGCGACAAACGCTCCTTGTTTATGAGGTGATGAGTCGTCTCATCGAGGATCGGGTGCAGGCTCACCACGTCTGCCTCCCGGAGTACCTCATCGGCACTTTCAGCACGTACGCAGGAGACCGGCTCCTCACCCCGGGTTTTCAAAAGCTCACCGTAGGCAGTTACATAATCCTCCAAGGCTTTATTCCGATAAGGGTCATAATAGATAAGGTTCATCTTATGGCCTTCGACCATCATGCGCGCATAGGCTGCCCCGATTCTGCCGGCGCCGATAATGCCAACCGTCTTACGCCACAAGAGCTCTCCCAGGAAAAGCGTCGGCAACCAGCCATAAAAGGAACTGGCCCGCATAAACCTGTCGGCCTCAACAACCCGGCGAGCAGCTGCAAAGGTAAGCGCAACGGCCATCTCTGCCGTGGTCTCGGTGAGAACACCCGGGGTATTGCCTACCGGAATGCCCTGTGCTGTGGCTGCATCCACATTCACGTTGTTATACCCAACGGCATAGTTGCTATAGGCCTTCCCACCTGCCGCTCTGAGGGCGGAAAAGAGCTCCTCGCCCCACTGTTCTGTCAACTGCCCGATAGCACCGTCACACCGACTGCCGATAGCCTGTTTGATCTCCTCTGTTGTCAGGATGTCGGGCGAGGTGCAGATATCTACGCTACAGTCGGCCTCGGTCAGTATTTGCAGCCACCGGACACCGGGCAACTGCTTGGTCACAATGACACGCCTCCTGCCCGACGGATTATGGGTTCTCCATTGCTTTTTGCTCACTGCACGGTCCTCCTTTCGTCAGGAATCTTGCTTGCCTCGGATTTAGAAAAGCTCAGAGTCTCCACCGTGAGTAATCGCTAATATCCGAAAGAAGGTCATGGCTGTTTTCGAGAGGCGATATCTTAATTAGAATTCTACTGGGTCTTGCAGTGGGCACAGAGGCGGGGTTTACTCCGCGGAAGCCCTAGGAATTTCTTCTTGCTTATCTAAACCCCGCCTCTGTGCCCACATCCGGTGAGGCCAATAGATATCGCCTTGAGAAAATGGGCATGACCGGATAACAGGGGTCAACATGAACACCATCTCTCACAACTATACCATGCACTGTTGATTCACCCATGCAGTGATCTGTCGAGACCCTTAAGAGACGCCTCAAACAGAACCTCGGCAAGGGTGGGATGAGCGTGGATAGTCTCAGCGATGTCCTGCACGGCACACCCAAGCTTCATTCCGAGTGCCGCCTCGGCGATCAGATCACTGGCGTGGGGCCCCACGATATGAACACCCAAAACCCTTCCGCTTTCGCCATCGGACACTATCTTTGCGTGACCCGCAATTTCACCGATGACATGAGGCTTTCCCAGATTGCGAAAGAGCACGCTGTCAGAGCGAATGTGATATCCCCTCCCTTTTGCCTGTGCCTCAGTGAGCCCCACACTGGCAACCTCGGGCATCGTAAAGGCCGCCCCCGGCACCACTTCATAGTTCATAGCCTTGTGCCTTCCCATGGCGTTTTCAGCGGCGATAATTCCTTCTCTGGAAGCGACATGGGCGAGCATAACCTTAGAAGGCCCTAAAATATCCCCGATGGCGTATACACCGGAGGCCGAGGTTTCCATCCGCTCACCGGCAACTACCCACCCCGATTCATCCCGTTTTATGTCCATCTGCTCTAACCCAATACCCTCGGCAGCCGGCTTTCGACCTGTGCAAATCAAAACCTTATCTACCTCGACAACAATTGTCTTCACTGCCTTATGTTCAGGTTTCTGCTCAGCACTGTACGGTCCAACCACTACGCGGCACTTTTCATCCCCCATGTCAACACCACTGATCGTCCGGTTGAGCATGAGCGTTATCCTTCGCTTCTTCATCTCCCGTTCAAGCACCTTGGAACTCTCTTCATCGACCCACGGCAGGGGGAGCATCCGCGACAGGGCCTCCACCACCGTTACCTGTGCACCGAGGGCGGTGAGGATAAAGGCGAATTCACAGCCAATGACACCGCCCCCGAGGATCAAGATGGATTCCGGTACCTCTTCGAGACAAAGCGCATCATTGGTGGAGATGATTCGTTGGCCGTCAAAGGGAAATGCAGGGATGTTCGCCTGCTCGGATCCTGGAGCCAGGATCAAACGATCCCACGGAAGCTCCATCGTCTCCCCGTCAGCCATTGTCGCCAGGACGCTATTCGGGCTTTTTATGGTACCCCTGCCCGCCAGGTATGTGATCTTGTGTTGTTTTAAGAGCTTGAGCACCCCATCGGTCTGGTCCTTAATAACCTTTTCCTTCCTAACCATGAGGGCCTTCATATCGGGGCTTACCGTTCCATGTAGTTCTATACCAAACTCCTGGGCCCTGCCGAATTTCTCAAGAATCTCCGCCGTGGTCTTCATTACCTTTGAGGGAATACAGCCCCAGTTAAGGCAGGTACCTCCAACTGCCTCCTGCTCGATTACGGTCACTTCTGCACCGAGTTGTGCCGCCCGTATAGCGGCCACATACCCTCCCGGCCCTGCGCCGATGATGATGATCTTGTGTGCCATAAGACTTGATCCTCCGTAGGGCTTTTTCCCTGTTTTCAGTCGTCATATTTAATTACCACTTACAATTTCCTATATCAATAAATTTTTTTATTTTTTTTGAGGAAATCATAAGCAAATAAAAAAAATATTGAAAAATATCTCAATATTTTATAGAAGTTTGATATAGGTGAATCTGGAACCCCTAATTGGAGGGATATCTGAGATGAAAATCGACAAAACCAACCTTGCCATTATCAAGCACCTTCGCGATGGAAGGAAGTCCTTCAAGAAAATCGCCGAGGAGCTTTCTCTCTCCGAAAACACGGTAAGATCACGTGTCAACAAGATGGTAGAAGACGGTACACTCGAAGTCTCAGGCCTTGTCAACCCTGAAATCATACCCGGTCACACCTTAGCAATGGTAGGTGTCAAGCTGCAGACCATGGACCTCATTAAGAAGGGAGAAGAATTCAGCAAGTTACGAGGCGTGGTATCAGCTTCGGTTGTAACCGGACAGTATGATCTCATTTTGATAATACTCCTCAACGAGGATTTCAGTTTGCTGGAATTCTACACGAAGGAGGTTTCACGCATAAAGGATGTCCGCTCCGTGGAGACTTTTGTAGTCTACAAGAACTACAACCTGAAAGTGCCTTATGTCCTGTAAGGCAGCCTCTCTGTTCAATGAGAAGGTCCTTGAGGGCAAGCCAAAGCTTACTCAAAACACATTTCTCAAGGACTCGGATCTAGAAGAAAGCACCTGTCACGATCCAGCTATTTTGCTCGACTTTGACGAGACCAAATTCGGTTTGGTTTTGATTAACAGTTGTGATATAGCAACTAGGCGAGAAGAAGGTTAAGGTTTTACACATAACGCAGAAACAGGAGGGATACGCATGAAAGAGGTTAGCGAACTGCAGTTACCTGATGATGTGCGATACACAGAAGATCATGAGTGGGCTCGCGCAGAAGGCGAGAAGACAAGGGCCGGCATCAGCGACTATGCCCAGGACCAGCTTGGAGATATCGGATACGTGGAGCTGCCTCAGACAGGCGATTCTTTTGATAAGGGTCAGGAGTTCGGAACCGTTGAGTCGGTGAAGGCAGTTGCTGAATTGTATATGCCCGTTGGCGGAACAATTCTTGCGGTGAACTCGGTCCT
>CP070657.1:860278-870495 GCA_020355085.1 Deltaproteobacteria bacterium | reverse complement strand
TAATTGAAGGAAATCCATGGGTCTGGGTGGTGGTGCTAGATCCTGGGAAAAATGAGCAATTTCTTGGTCAGCATGACCAAGAAGACGACATATCATTCATACCAGTCTTTCTTGATAAGGAAGAAGCATTTCAGGCCCTTAATCGTTTGGCCCGGGAGGAAGGGCATCGATACGAGGTCCAGGCCATTCAGTATGAAGAGCTGGCCCGTAGTTCGGCCGAGCATGGATTTATCCTCTTTATCTTAAATGCTAAAGGTGAGATACTCGAAAAGTTAAAGCTGTGAGAGATTCATTCAAAAAGAGGATCTCGAAATCGTTTCAGAGGAGGGTAGGATGAAAATGACCGTGGCTTTGATCGTTCTGGGCATCATTTTAGGTATCGCTGGATCAATTGCCGTATGGAGATTCCTTAGGAGAAAACAAGAGTACCACGTCTATTCGTTTCTCGAGAACATGAAATCGGTGGGGGAACTGGTGGTTTTCAAGGCGTTCACCAAGGAGATTGTGACGACCGCTGATCACTGGCTGGGCAAGGCAGGAAAAAAGTACCTCACATGGCTCATGTCTGAGATGAAGATGGCCATGATCTTTCAGTTTGAAATAAATTTTTGGTACGACCTCAGAAGCCCTGACTTTAAGATTCAAGAAACGGCAGAGGACAGGTTCGTCATAACGATGCCTCAATGTCTTTATGCCATCGCCATAAAGGATATCAGCTTCTACGATGAGCAGAGCGCCAAGCTCCTAAACTGGCTCCTGCCCCCTCTTGTTGGAAAGGCCTTCTCCAAGAACTTCAGCGAAGAAGACAAGAACAAGCTAAAGGATGAGGCTAAGATGCAGGCCGCCTCTATGGCAGACGAGCTCATCAAACGTTTAAGCTCGGAGATCGAGAAATCCGCGAGGCAGACAATGGAGATGTTGTCAAAAAGCTTCGGAGCGAAATCAGTTGTCATAGATTTTAGCAAGTCCCAGTTGTTGGAGAAAGGCATATCAGATGCCTCAGGTCAGGTGGTCGCACAGGAGGCCTCCATTCATTAGTGATTATTCCCTCCATTCTAATGTAGTCGCCGCGTGTGCGACAAAAGCAATACTCTCACACTTTCCCAAAAGCCGTTTGCTAAAATAGCCTGGCACAGTGGAGACAGACTCTTCCCATGCTGCATGCACCTCATATGGCAATAATGAGTTCCAAGAACCGAGCTCGCCACTTTCCAGGAGTATCTCCTTGGAAAGCGTTGACACATGTATTCTAACGGGGTATAAGGGAGACGGCCCAGTCTTCCATGTTTTCCCCATATTTGTTGAAACGGCCCGTGCTATGCTCGAATCGGGTACACATTTGCCTGTGTGAAGGGTAGACAACTCATCTGCCTATATTTGAGCCGAAAGACTATACTCTGGCATGCGTGAGAGAGCCGATGAGCGGACAGATTGATTTCGCAAAACTCTACGAGCAATACCAGCCGAAAATTATCCAGTACCTGTCAAGGCTCACAGGAAATTATGAGGCTGAGGATCTTGCACAGGAGGTGTTCGAGAGAGTATTTCGGGCCATTGAGGAGTTTAAGGGAGAATCAACGCTCTCTACCTGGTTATACCGTATTGCCAAGAACATTGCTTTGGACAGACTGAGATCTCCGTCGTTTAATCGTTCACTCCAAAGATCTTCGTTGGAGGATTGTTCTGAGGTAGTGAACGGGGACCCCTGGGGTGGACAACCGGAGATTCCCCTTGACCAACAGCTTATCCGAAAGGAGATGAGGGAGTGCGTGAGGGGATATATCGAGGAATTCCCGCCTGACTATAAAGACGTCATTATCCTGAGCGAATTCGAGGGTTTTAAAAACAGGGAGATAGCTGATACCCTTCAGGTCTCCCTTGATACGGTTAAGATAAGGCTTCACCGAGCAAGAGCCAGGATGGAGAGAGAACTGGGCAATTGCTGCTTCTTCTACCGCAATGAGCACGGCGTATTTGTCTGCGACCGAAAGCACACCTCTGTAATATCCTAAGAACTGGCCGAAGAGCTGTATCCTTTTTATCCTTTCCACCGTCTATAGGATTTAAGGTGGAGGGTAAATGGGCACGTTCGTTTCAGATCATTTCTTCCTATTTCCCGTTCTAGCGAAAAATCCCGTTTATCGTAGCTAGGTGCACATCCCCCACCGCATAAATGCTTCGGATTCGGCAATTGACATGCTCGGTTAACACTTTACCCTCAGTAAGATAACAAGACAAGCATGGAGGGGCAGGAGGTTTGTGAAACCAAGGCAATGGATGTCTTCAGTGCTCGAAAGTGGGTCGCAAATCCTAAAACCTCAGGTAACCAAAATGCAGACAAAACACAAACGACATAAGGCTACATGCTCTGAATTCGCGGCTGCCCTTAATGGGGTTGACAAATGTTGCGCATATCAGGGCGGTTCATCTAATTGCTCCGCCAGACGGAGCAAATGATGAAAGGCATGATTGGAACCTTCTACGGACCAAGAAAAGCCAATGTTAAAGAGGATTATGATCATGAAGAGGTTTGAAGACTATTTTGGCGAATGGGTAGTAAATCGTAGATGGTGGATTATTGTCGCCACGGCAATTCTCGTGTTGGCAGCCGCATATGGCATGCGTTTCTTGACATTCAACAATGATACCCGTGTTTTCTTCAGCAATGAAAACCCCCAGTTGCAGGCGCTGGAAGCCCTGGAGAATACCTACAATAAAATCAGCAACGTTCTTTTTGCCATCGCCCCGAAAAACGGCAATGTCTTCACCCGTAAGACCCTTGCCGCGGTGGAGGAGTTGACCGAGGCTTCATGGAAAATGCCTTATTCAAGCAGGGTCGATTCCATCACCAACTTCCAGCATACCCGGGCGGAGGAAGACGACCTCATCGTCGAAAACCTGGTCGAAGATGCCGAAAGGATGTCAGAGGAGGATATTGAACGGAGTATGAAGATCGGACTCTCCGAGCCCGAGCTTGTCAAGCGTTTAATATCCCCTACCGGGCATGTGACCGGAGTGAACGTCACAATTCTTCTACCTGGCAAATCTCGTAAGGAGGTTCCAGAGGTGGCAGAGTTCGCCCGAAAACTGGCGGACGATTTCCGAAAGACGCATCCCGAAATCGACTTGTACCTTAGTGGTTCGATTATGAGTGACAACGCTTTTGGCGAGGTCCCCCAGAAAGACATATCCACCCTGGTGCCCGCGATGTTCATTACCTTGGTTATATTAGTGGGATTGTCGCTCCGCTCGTTTGTTGGAACTCTTGCTACCACTATAATCATCCTGATCTCCATGATCACGGGCCTGGGGCTGGCAGGCTGGCTCCGCATATCGATAACCGTTGCGTCCGTGAATGCCCCTGTTATCATTCTTACCCTGGCAGTGGCAGATAGCGTACACCTTTTGGCCACGATGTTCCACCAGATACATACGGGAAAAGGGAAACGCGAGGCCATCGCCGAGTCTCTGCGCATCAATATGCAGCCGGTTTTTCTAACCAGTGCAACCACAGCGATCGGCTTTTTGACCATGAACTTCTCCGACGCCCCGCCTTTCCACGACTTGGGTAACATCGTGGCCATGGGTGTGATGGCGGCATTCTTGTATGCTGTGTTGTTTCTGCCGGCTCTAATCGCCGTCCTTCCCGGACGGGTCAAGCCAAGGCCCGAGGCCGATTGCTGCTCGTTCAACCGTCTGGCGAATTTTGTGACCAACCGGCACAAACTCGTGTTCCGGGGCACCTTGGTTGTAATCGCGATACTGACCGTAGGGATTTTGCGCATCGACCTCAACGACAACTTCCTTAAGTACTTCGATGAAAGCTATGATTTTCGCAGGGCCACCGACTTCGTTCAGGAGAACCTGACCGGGTGGGAGGCAATCGAATACTCTCTCGAATCCGGCGAGCCCGGAGGAATTAACAATCCTGAGTACCTGGCTGCGGTAGAGGCCTTTGCCAACTGGTATCGCCAGCAGCCAAAGGTTGTCCACGTTAGCACCATTACCGATACGATGAAACGCCTCAACAAAAACATGCATGGAGACGATGCATCCTATTACCGAATGCCTGGGCAGCGCGATCTGGCGGCACAGTACCTGCTCCTGTATGAGATGTCGCTCCCGTTCGGCCTTGATCTCAACAACCAGATCAACGTCAATAAATCGGCAACTAGAATGATAGTATCCATAAGAGATACGACCCAGAGAGAGTTGCTCGAACTAGACGAGAAAGCGCGGCAGTGGCTCAAGGCTAACGCCCCCGAAAGCATGTTCACTTACGGCTCCGGCCTGTCGATTATTTGGGCGCATTTATCCTGGCGTAATATCAAGAGCATGCTGGGCGCATCTTTTTGGGCACTGCTGTTGATTTCAGGCATCCTGATAGCGGCGCTACGGAGCATCAGGCTCGGAGTGCTGAGCCTTCTCCCAAATATGGCGCCTGCGCTCATGGCCTTTGGCGTGTGGGGCCTGCTGGTAGGCCAGGTAGGGTTGGGCCTCTCGGTGATAGCGGCTATGACCCTTGGCATCGTAGTGGACGATACGGTGCACTTTATGAGCAAGTACCTTCGTGCCAGGCGTGAGCACCCTATGAGTCCACCCGACGCTGTCCGCTATTCCTTTAATACGGTGGGCACGGCCATGTGGGTTACAACGGTGACGCTCGTTGCAGGGTTCTTAGTGCTCTCCTTCTCCGGCTATAAGATGAATGCACAGATGGCCCTGATGTCAGCCATAACCATAACTCTCGCATTAGGTCTGGACTTTTTCCTCCTGCCCACCTTGCTTATGAAAGTGGACAGGTAAGCTCTCAAATCTACTAATAAATGAAGGGAGAAAGAAAGATGAACCGTTTGATGACGAAACTGATGAGACAATGTTTGTTGGCTATGACTCTGGTTTCGCTCCTGCTTCCATCAGTTGTGGCGGCCCAGACTCCTGAGGAAAAAGGCCTCGCCATAGCCCAGGAGGCAGACCGGCGTGACATTGGATTCGGCGATTCCACCGCCGATCTGCTCATGGTGCTGAGGAACAGACACGGACAGGAGAGCGTCCGCAATATCCGTGTCCGGGCGCTGGAAGTGGAAGGAGACGGCGACAAGAGCCTGTCTATATTCGATAACCCCGGGGATGTGAAGGGAACCGCTTTCCTGACGTTCTCCCACAAGGTGGGAGATGACGATCAATGGCTCTACCTGCCGGCACTCAAGAGGGTGAAGCGAATCAGCTCACGCAACAAATCGGGCTCCTTTATGGGCAGCGAGTTCGCCTATGAGGACATGTCCAGCAAGGAAGTTCAGAAGTACACCTACAAGTGGATCCGCGATGAAGTGTATGATGGTCAGGAATGTTTCGTCGTCGAGAGTTATCCGGTTGACACGGGCAACTCCGGCTACACGCGGCAGGTCAGTTGGATGGACTAGAGGGAGTACCGTGTTTTAAAGGTCGACTTCTACGACCGCAAGAACTCCCTTTTGAAAACCCTCACCTTCAAAGGGTACCAACAGTACCAGAACAAGTACTGGAGAGCGGACGAGATGAACATGGTCAACCATCAAAACGGCAAGACCACCAAACTGGTCTGGTCGAACTACCAGTTCGGGGTCGGACTGAAGGACCGTGACTTCGACAAGAGCAGCTTAATGAGGATCAGATGAAACCGGTGCCTGCCACGATCGTTCTGCTTCTTACCTTCGGCCTGATCACTGTGGCCGCTGCAGCCGCCCATGAGCTCTCGGGATACGTGGCGGCGGAGGGCATGGGTTTCCTTAACGATTCGCTCTATCCCTCTCAGGAGCGAAACAACGCGTCGGTGGCGCTCCAGCCAGAGTATTACCATGAGTGGGAGAACCGCTCAAGCCTCACCTTGGTCCCCTTCGCCAGGCTCGATAGCGCCGACTCCCGGCGGAGCCACGTGGATATCCGTGAGCTCAACTACTTGTGGCTGGGGGATTCATGGGAGCTCAGGGTTGGCATCGGGAAGGTGTTCTGGGGGGTGACGGAGTTCGTGCACCTGGTTGACATCATCAACCAGACAGACCTGGTGGAGGCGTTCGACGGTGAGGAAAAGCTCGGCCAGCCCATGGTGGACCTCACCCTTCCGATGGAGTGGGGCACGATCGACCTCTTCGTCTTGCCCTACTTCAGAGAGCGGACGTTTCCGGGACCGGCGGGACGCCTTCGCTCTGCCCTCGTAGTTGATACGGATAACCCCACTTATGAGAGCGGCGCCGAGGAGCACCACGTCGATTTCGCCATAAGATACAGTCGCTCAATAGGCCCTTGGGAGATCGGCCTCTCCCACTTCCACGGCACCGGTCGGGAGCCAACCCTTCTGATGGGCTCAAACGCAGCCGGCGATCCGGTACTCACTCCTTACTACGAGCAGATACGCCAGAGCGGGTTGGACCTGCAGCTCATTACGGGAGGATGGTTATGGAAACTGGAAGGCATTTATAGATCAGGCCAGGGTCCTGATGACTTTTTCTCAGGGGCCTTTGGTTTTGAATACACCTTCTCCGGTGTCTTCGGCACACCCGCCGATGTAGGGGTAATAGCGGAATACATCAAGGACGAGCGAGACGAGAAGGCCACCACGCCGCTCCAGGATGACGTGGCGATTGGTGTGCGGCTTGCCTTCAATGACGCGGCCAGCTCTGAGGCGCTCATTGGCGTTGTGCAGGATACGGAGACCTCCGCTCGGTTGATAACCGTGGAGGCGAGCCGCCGGGTCGGGTCCAGTTGGAAAGCCACGCTGGAGGTATGCGTTTTCTCCAATGTTTCGCCCCAGGACGCGTTATACGATCTACGCAACGACGATTACCTGCGGCTTGAACTGGCATACTATTTCTAGCCGCGATTATTGAGACTCGCTTTTTAAACACAGGTATGTCCAGTAGCCTCGAAAGAGATGGAGTGAAGAGCATTAGGAGTGAAAACTGAGGCCAGATCCTGTTTGATTCCTCGATGCGATGGCTTGATATTATCCGGATTCTATCGTTGGTCCAGTAACTAATGGTCGAGCTGAACCCGGCCTTAAGTGTTTTTGTTTATACTCGTGGACAACTCGGCGAGGGTTTAGTCAATAGGTAAAGGCAAGTTTCGAGTCCGAGTTACCTGTTTCCTCAAAAAGGGAGGTAAGGTATGTCAGAAGAAAACGTGAAAGATACTGATCAGCTGAAAACAAGCACCAGCGGCGAACTCGCGGGCAAGCTGGCCGCAGTCAGCTGGAGCCTTTTTTTCATCTGGATCGGAATAATCCTGCTGATGAAAATCGGCACCGGCATCGGTCTGTTGGGTGTCGGAGTCATTACCTTGGGGGCACAAGTGGCCCGGAAGTATTTCAATCTTAAACTGGAGCCGTTCTGGGTTGTTGTGGGTCTGCTCTTTGTGCTGGGTGGTCTGTGGGGATTGTTCGACGCAAAACTTCCCCTGGTGCCCATCGTGTTTATCGCAGCAGGCTTAGCGCTCCTTGTTTCGACCATTAGGGGCAAGCATCTGATGCGGAAATAATTCCATCCTTAAAGCTTCCCAAGTGGGTTAGAAACAAACAAGTCACACGCCTAAGTAAAATTATGTATAATAATTGTAGATTCGACCTTGTTTTGATCAGATAATTCCCTAAAATGCTTTTCTTGATTTAGTTATTTCAGAAATCAATCTAGGGTGTCCATTAATACTTTTAAGCAATTGCAATGAAAGGCAAGCTCCGCTATTTAACCGTCTCCATGCTTCTTCTCTTCGTTCTGCTTCCTTTTCTCGAAGGTGGCACCATCAGGCGAATGATATTGGACATTCTCACATCAGCGGTACTCTTTTTTGGGATATATGCGGTCAGCTATGACAGGAAAAAAGTAGTTATTGCATTGGCATTTGCTCTGCCTTGGTTCGTATCGGCTTGGGTAGAATTGCTTTCCTCAACTCCATCTCTGATCCTAGGTTCCATCTCCACTGTATTTTTGATCCTTTTCTATGCCTTTACGGCGATAGCTATACTCTCGTTCGTGCTAAAATCAGCACAAGTGAGTCAAGATGTCCTTTACGGAGCTGTTTCAATCTATCTGCTTATTGGGGGTATATGGTTCGCAATTTATGCGCTCATAGAGACATTACGGCCCGGCTCTTTTGTTATCGATCCTGTGTATAATATAGACGGCGTAGTAAATTGGCCAGATTTTCTTTATTACAGTTTTACAACGCTCACTACGCTGGGATACGGAGATATCATAACGGTAACTTCCCTGGCTAGATCCTTTGCCGTGCTCGAAGCAATTATTGGGGTAATGTATCTAGCAGTTATCATCAGCAGGCTTGTAGGCTTGTACATCGCGCGCTCAATAAAACCATGAGAGTTTTAACTAATGGATCACTCGCAACAGCCCTAACTGAAAAAAGCGATAAGGACTATCACGACCGGCACCAAGATAGTTAGTGGATCCTCCCTCTACAGAATCTGAGAACGCCATGAAAAAAAAGAAAATCACTGCAATCACTCTCATATCGATGATCTCCGCTTCTATTGCCTTCGCCTTGGCATACGAACATAATCTCCGCACCAATGAACAGAAAGAGATAGACAATTACGCGGATATCATAGCTGTATCTCTCTGGAACTTCGAACCAAAGGGGCCAACCGAGTATCTTAGCCTCGTATGCAGGCGGCAAAACTACAAACGACTGGTGGTCACTGATAGCGACGGCGAAATCTTTATTGATATAGGGAGCGGACTCCAGAGCCGGATTGACCGATTTCTTGTCTCTCTCAGGCTCATTCGCTCCTCCCGCATCAGCTCCGACATAATTTACGAGGGACGTGTGATCGGCAAGATCTCCGCGGTTTGGTATCCCCTCTCCATTTATGTCTACTTCTATACAGCTGTTATCATAGTGCTGTCGGTGATGGTGCTGTGGTTCTTCCTCAGCACTTTGGAGAAAAGCAAAGAGCTTGAGATTCGAGCCGAATTCCTGAAGAAGATGTTTGGCCGTTATCTCTCAAAAGAAGTGATGGAAGCGCTGATCGAAAACCCTGAATCCGCGGGGATTGGTGGCGAGAAACGCATGGTCACTATCATGATGACCGACCTGCGGGGATTTACCCCCCTTGCCGAGCGTCTGAAACCAGAGCAGGTGCTTCAATTGCTCAATTCCTACTTTGAGGTCATGATAGACGTAGTTCTCAAGCATAACGGCACCATTGACGAGATTATTGGTGACGCGTTACTGGTCCTTTTTGGAGCGCCACAACGCATGCCAGACCGGGCTCAGCGGGCCATCGCCTGCGCCATCGAAATGCAAAATGCCATGGCGGAGGTGAACCATCGAAATCGTATGCTTGGACTACCCAAGCTAGAGATGGGAATTGGTCTCAATGAGGCAGAGGTGATTGTTGGCAACATCGGCTCCATCAAACGGAGTAAATATGGTGTCGTAGGAAGCGGCGTGAATATGACAGCCCGAATTGAGTCTTATACCATTGGTGGGCAGATTCTCATCTCGAAATCGGTCCGCAACGAGGCCGGTGATGTACTTCAGATCGAAGACAGGATTACCCTTTATCCCAAAGGAGCAGAAACGCCGCTAGTAGTCTATGAAGTTCGCGGCATAGGCGGCCAGTACAATCTCACGCTCGAACGTGAAGTCCTGAGGCTCTATTCGCTCAGCAGGGAGATTCCGATTCGCTACACTGTGCTCGATGGAAAGTACATGGGTGAACGGGAATTGGAAGGAGCAATTATTCGACTTTCACGGAAGTCTGCAGAACTGCGTCTTCAGTTTGGATTAGAACTTTTGATTAATCTCAAACTCAACCTTCTAAATGTCACTGAAGAATTATCGAGTAAGGACTTTTACGGGAAAGTGGTGGCAAATCTCGAGGCCGATCCATCTACCTGTGACGTGCAACTACGATTTACAGCCCTACCATCAGAGATTGATGGTTATTTCCAAGCGGCTCTTCACCAAGTGATGGAGTTGGAGCCAGAAGCGATTTGACGGGTCTAACAGCAAAATTAGATGGAGATGCTGGCTAATAAGGTCTTCCTGTGTTTGCAGCGGAATTCGGCAAAGAAGCCGGTAAGATCAGGCAAGAGCGCAGTGCTGGGCTGAAGAGATCCAGAAAGATTGAATCAACACCAAAGTGCGAGAATTGAAAGGCAGAGTCACTCTGGCCGTGATCCTTTCTCCCTATACAGGGTGATGATCCTGTCTAATACTCTAAG
>CP070657.1:855903-860178 GCA_020355085.1 Deltaproteobacteria bacterium | reverse complement strand
GGTCGACTGGAACCAAATTCCTAAGGTGATTGATGATGAACGATAGTCCGATTGATGACAGGCAGATGATTGAACCATTGCCAATAGTAAAAGGGCAAAAGGTCGTTGATTTCGTTGACAAGGTCTTTGCCAAATCAGGCTATAATGCCCGGAGGCTTGGTGAGGCATGCAAGCTCTACAAAAAGATGCTCACTGAAGGTGTTACGGTGTGCCTCACGCTGGCCGGTGCAATGACGCCCATCGGAATTTCCGGGCCAATAGTCAAACTAATAGAGAACGGCTTTGTCGACTGGATTATTTCGACCGGTGCGAACCTTTATCATGATCTTCACAGGACATTCGGTTATCCCGTGGTGCAGGGTGATTTCAGAGCCGATGATGATGAACTTTACCAGCAAGGCATAGCCAGGATCTACGATGTTTTTATCGCGGACGATACCCTGCTTGAAACCGATCAGATTATCGGCAGAGCAATAAAGAACCAAAAACTGCCTAAGAAATTTTCTACAGCGGACCTGCATTATGCTCTTGGTAAAGAGGTCCTTAAGACGGCTCCCGATCCTGAAAAATCAATACTTGCGGCTGCAGCAAGGCATGGCGTGCCAATATATTGCTCATCTCCAGGAGATTCTTCCATTGGCATGAACCTGACAATACCCTTTATTTTCGGCCAAGAGGTTGATGCCAGCACCACACTGGATGTTCTGGAAACAGCCGCAATTGTCAAGCATAGCGACAAGAACGGTGTGATTGAGGTGGGCGGTGGTTCCCCTAAGAACTTTTTCATGCAGACCCAGCCGACCTTGTGGCAGATACTGGATCAAGAGAAGGGCGGACATGACTATTTTATCCAGCTTACAGTAGATTCACCTCAATGGGGAGGATTGTCCGGAGCAACGCCACAGGAAGCCAAGTCGTGGGGCAAGGTAAGAGAATCAGATATAAACAACGTGGTTGTGTATTCCTGCGCATCGCTCACGTTTCCAATCCTTTGTCAATATGGGGAGGAGAGCTGTAAGAAAAGGAGATTGAAGGGACTTTATGGCAAGAAAAAAGGATTTACGGACGAACTGATCAAGACAACCAGGCAAATGGAAAAAATCAAGAGGCAATACGAGTCCGCTTGATTTTTATAAAAGCGAAGCGTGAGCTTTCGTGTAGGGAATTCGTATGAGATTGGCAATATAACGGTATTATCGGAGAGCGCTTGGATAGCAATTCAAAACCGTACTAAGGATTGCCATGCGGAGACAGAGCCCATAACGATTTTGACGAAAATAGATTGCCCGGGGGTCACTGTCGGATTCGTCAGGTAATTCCTCTGCACGGGGAAGTGGGTGCATAATCACGGCGGATTTCTTCATAGCACGTAAAGCCTTCGCGTTTAACGCATAATTGCTTATGGCCTCCTTGTAGCCTGCAGCGTGGTCTGCGAAATATTCTTTGGACAGTTGAGTGATATGCACTACATCAACGTCTTTGACCAGCTCTTCTAATCCGCCTTTTGGGCTTGTAATCTCGCTCAACTGAACCTTGTGTCGCTGCAAATACTCCTTTATGTCGTCTTTGACCTCTCTTAAATTAGGAGATATAAAGGATATGGAAATCCCATGGAACTTGGCCAAGAAATAGCACAGGGACCGGACAGTACGGCCACTCAGATCCCCAACCATAGCGATGGAACACCCATCCACGCCTCCGAGATGACGGTCGATGGTATAAAGGTCAAGGAGAGCCTGGGTCGGATGCTGGGCCGGACCATCTCCGGCGTTGATTATCGGCACATAAGAAACCGCAGCTGCTCTTTTGGCAAAGCCACTTTCATAGTGTCGCAACACTATAACATCGGACATCTCAGATACCACTCGGATGGTGTCTTCAAACTGCCCTTCAAGCTCTGAGGAAAATATGTCGGCCGCTTCCGTGGAGAGGATGTCTCCACCAAGGCGGAGCATAGCCGCCTCAAAGGAAAAACGCGTTCTCAAGCTGGGAGTGAAGTAAAGGCTTGCCAGGATCTTACCCTTTAAACAGTCTTCATGCCCTCGGTCTAGGATGCTCTCCATACGGCTGGTGAGATCGAAAAGCTCTCTGAGATTCTTCTTGGTAAACTGCTGGGACTCGAGCAGATGAAACATCTACATGCCTCCTTCTAATCGGCCTAGGGAATGAAATGAGTACCTGATTTACCCTCAAGTGCGGAGGATGCCTTGTCCAGGGAAGTGATGATTGCCCTTTCCCCTCCGAACTCCAAAAACCATATGCACGCTTCGACTTTGGGGCCCATGCTCCCGGGTGAAAAGTGCCCTTCCTCTAAATAGGCCTTTGCCTCTTCTAATCGAACCAGATCCAAGTCCTTTTGCCTGGGTGTGCCGAAGTTAAGAGAAACCTTGTCCACATCTGTAAGGATGAGCAGCACGTCGGCAATGATAGCCTCGGCCAACTTCTCCCCTGCCAGATCTTTATCAATGACTGCCTCTACCCCGTGATAGTTTCCTGCGGAATCCATTGTTACCGGGATCCCTCCACCACCTGAAGCGATGATAATGATGCCGGCATCCGCCAAACGTTTGAGGGCCTTAGCCTCCAAGATCCTTAAAGGCTTTGGAGATGGGACAACCCTTCGGAAAGGACGATCATTCCCGGGCTTCACCTCCTTAATTACGTAGTTCCCTTGATTCTCGTAGCGTTCTTTGGCCTCAGTGTCGTAAAACGGACCCACAGGCTTGGTAGGATTCTTAAAGGCGGGATCCTCATTGTCCACCATAACCCGGGTGACTACTGTCAAGACATCCCGATTGATTCCGCTCGCCCGCAGGAGATTATCCAGAACTTGTTCCAGCATGTACCCGATTTGACCTTGGCTCATGGCCCCGCAAACATCCATGGGCATCACCGGGACTTTGGAGTGGGCTTCCTCCTGTTGTATAAGCAGGTTGCCGACCTGTGGGCCATTACCGTGAGTGATGACGATCTTATGCCCCTGAGCTATCATCTCCAGGATTTGGTGCGATGTGATGCGGATGTTTTCAAGCTGTTCTTGTAGAATTCCTTTCTGATGGGCTTTTAGTATTGCATTCCCACCCAATGCGATAACAATGTGTTTACTGGATTGTGAATCGATAGACGCTTTTTCTGTCACACCCTTTTCCTCCACGAGGATCTATGAAAAAAAGAGAGGACCTATTCTTCCGATGGTCCACTGTCTAATTCTTATAATATTTTTTTGCTATAGGTGCTTCGCAGCAATCAGGCTGAAGAGTTCAAATGCCGATGCCATGGCCCATGCGCACGAATATACAACGTAAAAAATTAATATCACCCTAACAGCATATTTTGTCAATCATATTTTCGATTTCTTTCTTAATCTAAACAGTCATTAAAAGACCCATTCTTTTGAATAGGACCTTCGACTTTGGGTGGAGGCCTTGTGTCCGTGTCCCACAAACCGAGATAGCCTATCTCTTCTCTAAGGTGATTTCTTTTTAGGTGATTATCCGATTTGCTCATACGGAAAACTGCGAACTCGCCAAAGAATCCTTGCAATAAGCAGGGTCAGGCCGTATTATCGTTGCCCGAAGAAAACTGCATAGAAAGGCCTGTGATGATAGTAATGTCATGTTTTAGGAGTATATGATTATGAATAGCAAGAGAGCAATGATCTGTTTAGGGGTTCTGGTATGTATCCTGCTCTGGGCGGTTATCTCACTCTATCCTGACTGGCTATGGTTCCGGAACCTGAACTTCGCACCCGTGTTCTGGACCATGATAATGGGCAGATTCGGGGTTGCCACGGCGATCTGGCTCCCTATGATCGCCATCCTCTTGGTCAACCTTTACGCTGCCCAGCGTTTTCACCGTGTGGGTGAATCGAAGAAGACGGCTGTAGATGAGATGCCCGCCTCCGGCCGGGCTACGAACGCCTTCATCTTAGCCGCTGTCCTGGTCGTTAGCCTTGTTATCGCATCAAGAGGTTCGGCACAGTGGGATATGGTGCTGAGCTATCTGAACCAGCAGCCATTCGGCAGGGTTGATCCCGTGTTCAACAAGGACATCGGTTTCTACGTGTTCTCACTTCCCTTCTACGTGTTTGTTCGAAAGGAGTTGCTTGTCCTGTTTCTCTTTGCCGGACTGGCTACCTTCATATGGTACCTAAAAGACACCGGACTTAAATTGATCGGTGAAGTCCTTCTGGGGGAGGACAGGCCCACCTCTGTGCCCAAGATCGATATTCCGAGAAGAGTCGGCAAGCACCTGCTCGTGCTCGGTGGGATCATC
>CP070657.1:853096-855803 GCA_020355085.1 Deltaproteobacteria bacterium | reverse complement strand
GTAAAAGTGGCATTGGGCATAATCGCCTCATTCAGGAAACGCTCCCCCTGGAGATTGACAAGGAGATGGGGCTGGCGGAACGCCTGGTGAAGTTGGGGTGGAAGGGACATATGATCAGGCATATTATAAGTCATCTCCATGGTCATCTCAGTCCGGGCGGCACCCGCTTCCCAGGCCATTCGAATGCCATCCCCATCCAGGCCGGGGATTCGAAAGGAATACATATCCTTCCCCAACTCATATCCGGTATATTTCTTGACCATCTGGGGGTTGTCGCCAAATCCACCCGTAGCGATTATTACTGACTTTGCATTCACCTGGACGGGGTTACCGGCCGTGTCTTCCCCTGTAACACCTGTAATGCGGTCCCCTTGCTTGAGAATTTTTTGGGCCGGTGTCTGAAGAAGGATTTTGACCCCCAGCTCTTTGGCCCTATCGGTCATGATCTTCATCATGGTTCCTGACGCCATGGGACCGGGCCTACCGGTCGTCGGTTTAACGAGATGCCAGGTGGGGTAGGCCGCGGCGAAATAGGATGCGGGCTCTACGAACTCGACACCCATGTCCTCCAGCCAGTGGATCGTGTCGGCGGACTTGTTCAAATGGGCCCTGACCAGCTTGGCATCGACTCGCCAGTGGGTGTAGTCCATAAAGATCTCAAAGGCTTCATCCTTCGTGGGCCCAAAATTCTTGGCCCGTGTGTGTCTACTCTCGATGCCGAGTGGCCCCATCCCCATATTACCGGTACCACCTGTAGTGGATCCTTTTTCCAACGCGATTACCTTGGCACCGCCCTCAGCAGCTGCAATCGCTGCCGCCAAACCGGCAGCACCAGCCGCAACGACAGCAACATCAGCTTCATGGTTGCTCATAATAAACCCCCTTTATATGATACCAAGCACTCATTAAAAAACGAACACCTGAGCGTTATATCTTCTCATAAAATCTTACTTTTTCAAACGCTCAGGCCTGGAATACTTCAGATAGGATTTGTATTTCTTAATCCGTTCCGGAATCTCAGACATCCTCGGATCAGGTTTTAAAGATATATTGAGTAAATCATCAGCATGGTGAAACTTGCCTGAAAGCAGAACGTGTGAAAGGGCTCTTTCTTCTTCTGTGACTTCCAGAACATAATCGTCGCCATCTGTCTTTAATGTTCCTTTTGCACCGCACACTGCACAAATTACCGGCTCCGATGGCTTTTTGAGTTCCAATACATTTGAATGGCATACGGGACATCTGCCAGGGTCGCCGATGTACTCGGCTTCTTCAATCGGTTTCTTTAAAGTCTCGGCTACGTGACGCCCGGACCTTCTCGCCCTCTCCAGCATTTCCGGCTTCAACACTACTACAGCGGGTAAAGCAGTCCAGTTGAACACATGCTGATCAACAACCGTCATGTTCATCGGAAGAGCGAATATTTGCAACATGGGGAGCGCAAGAGTCGTCCACTCACTGCCTCCGACAGCAAAGAGGGCCGCTGCTCTGGGTTTGAACGACCTCTCGTCAGGCCCCTTACCTTTGGTAATACCCTTCTCTTCCCTTATCTTTTTGGCAATCATTCTGAAGGCCATGTCATGCGATGGCCCCATTCTGTCATTTAATATCTTTAGTAGGCCTTGCGGGCTTTTTTCATAGACCGGGGAACCGAGAACCAATCCGTCGCAGTCGAGTATCTTTTCATCTATAAATTTGAAATCATCGTTTTTTATGACGCACGCACCTGACCCGCCTTTTTCAAAGAGATCAATAACGCATGAATTGCATCCTGTACAGGGTTTAATGTTGAGATCCATAAGGCGCACAAGCTCCACTTCAGCCCCCGTCTCCTCTGCTCCCATGAGCGCCTCCTTGACGAGTATCTCGGTGTTGCTCATTTTTCTTCCGCAGGTTAGGCCAAGAACTTTCATAATTCCCTCCTTTAATGCTGTTTTATGATGGTAATATTGCGGACAGCACTCTTACTAATATTGTCTGATAATCGTCCACACCATCTATGTTCACGATGCACAGACCGCACTCCCCTGTTGGCGTCAGGTCTGGGTGATGGCAGAGTTGAGGTACATAGATCCCCGCATTTAGAAGCTCGTCCAGCAAGATGGCCTTTTGTCTTACCTCAAGCTGGCGTCCATCGACGGCGATGGTGTTCATACCTATGCCGCTATGCCCCTGATTGCGATCCATTTCAGCCTGCTGGAGGCCTTACGATATTGCCGTACCCCTCATATCTCTTTTTCATCTCCTTCACCTTCTCCTCATTCTCGTAGAAGGTCTTCTGGAGGCTATTGATCAAATCCAGGTGGGTAAAGACCGGCTGTTCTGAGAACCGGGGTATCTTTTTGCTTTCCTCATCCCATATCACCTTCATTTCTGTGCCCTCCATATGCACCTTACCCCGTATCCAGCATACAGGGCAGAAGACCTCGGGAAGTCTCGCGGGTACCTTTAGCACATTGCAGTGGCACACCGGGCATGAACAATCGGTATCCTCACCCTTATATCGTACCTCCTCTATGGGCATCATCATGGCCTCCGCCACATTCCTCCCCACTTTCCTTGCCCTTTCCAGATATTCCGGGTAAAGGAGTACAGAGCCCGGTCTCCCACAGAAATTCACCTGCATCTGATCCACCAGCCTCCAGGAATGCTGGACGAAGATGTTTGCCGAGGTGAGGCCCAGGGGTGTCCATTCTGGCTCTCCACC
>CP070657.1:844971-852996 GCA_020355085.1 Deltaproteobacteria bacterium | reverse complement strand
GGTCAGACCTATAACACATGCTGAAGAAAAGGCAATATCGAAACAAGAGAACTGTTAGATTTCCTTTGGATTTATTGTTGAAATCTTCACAAATGTCAAAGTTTGAATTACCCAAATAAGCCCTTCATTTCAAGTGCGCCGGTATTTTTTCAGCTACTTGCCATAGCTGATACCCGCGATCGGCATGATTCCATCATAGATTTGGTTTGGTAGTCGCAACTTTCTAAGTCTTTGAATTTTCTCCAATCATAGCAGTAGTCGAAGGTCCAGCTTTATTGGGTTCGTATACAAGATATGGACGTTTCAAAATAAGCGGCAGAGCCAGAAATGGCCCCGATTCAGATAAGGGGGTGTACAAGGGTTGGACTTGCCAAAGACTTTGAAACAAGGACATCGCACCACTAACTCACCAAGAGATCATTGGGCAGCAACTGTCGGTGTCGGGAACTGTTTTCGTCCCATTTTGGCAAGCGCTTCGGGGAGATCACTCTCTGTCAGCAGGGCTTCGACTGCTTTCGTGACCGACGTAAAGATTAGCTTATTCGATTGTGACACTCTGATCTTAGATTTAATCCTTTCTGTTATCGATTTATTCCACAAGAGCTCATAGCTCTCTGGTTCAATCAATTGAAAATCTACTGTCGCAGAGGAATCAATCACTTTTGGCACCGCATAGTGTTCGAAAACGAGCGCGACTACAGAAAGCATCGCCAATGCTATTGAGTCTCCCGAAATCTCTGGTTCTTCTACCCGTATGGATTCTATAGTACCCGCCAAGATGACATCGACGTCTTCAACTTCATTTTCATTAAGATTCACAACGTCTTTGAAGGCTTTAGCTTTATCCAAGAAATTGACCAGCCATTGAGCCATTTCAGCGGCAAGATCACCTTTTACTGCTTCGGTTATTTCTCTCTCTGTTTGATCCTTAAACTGAATCCCGATTACCAAATCATAGCTGGAAAGCTTGGAGCTTTCAATTTCATGGTTTTTAAGCTCCGTACCCGCTTGATACCTGAAATGTGCGCAGCCAAAGAGCGATAGCAGTAGGCAGAATAAAATCACTCTTTTCGTAACCTAACCTCCACGGCCTTTGCCTCTTCTTTTTTATCGGAAGGATCAGCGCCAAGTCTAAGCCATTTCCTTTCCATAGGTGGAGTTCGTGACAAGAAAAACGTAAGGCCATTTCTGGCCCTATCTGTATTCATGAAAGCCTAAACAGCCTCAAGTGATTTAGTCTACCGAAAAGTAGTCTACCGCGGTCTATCAGCTTTGACTTCTCAACCTATCGTAGTGCCTCCCACAGCCACTTTACTGGATCCACCATTCTACACAAGGTTCTAAATCCCATTCTAGTCTATGAATATGAAACGGGTCACCCCACCTTTCCTCACGTATATTATGGGGAACATCGCCAAAATCGTGATATACAACCCAGCCAACATGTCCTTGGCTGAAACCTAAAGTGCACGCCTTGACCCTTACCCTTTCTTCTTCCGCGAACGCTTCCGGCCTGTTTCTTGATGCCGCCTCATCAGATAGGCACCGATAACGGATTCTTGGAGCTCGAAGTTGTCGGTCTTCCTCCAGTCCCAGTCGAACCTAATTCCGCACTGGGGATCCTCCCCTTTTGACTTGCGATAGATAATAGTCCCGACCAACTTCAGAGGAATCTCGGATCCGGGAAGTTTGAAGGAAAGAGTCAGCCGGTGGCTGTGGCCGAGCGCTCGAAGGATTTCGGGGTCAACCTCCAGGCCCATGCCGGTCGTCGAGATGTCTATGATCCGGCCCTGAGCAAAACCGCTGCGCCACTCCAGCATTACTTCTATGGGCTCGATCGCATTCGGCTCTACCCTAAAGCCCTGCCTCCGGTTGAAATACTCCCAGTGGGCTGGGTCCAGTTCCCGAATGAAACCAGCTGGTTCCTCAAACTGGAATCGGCAGAGCTTCCTTTCACCAGCTGTGCACGAATCCTTCACGATGGCATCGATCATTACACTTTTCTTTGATTGGGCGATCGCAAACTTCAGCTTGACCCTCTCATTCGTGGTTAGATCAGGGCACTCGTTGGCAGGAAAGAACACCGCGCTCCCGTCGAGACTCATGTTGATGAGTTCTCCAAGCAATGGCTTCCGTCTCGAGACAATAAGGCGCACCTCGAGAGCTCCCCGTGATTCCGGCTCAACACGGTATGTCTTTCGCCTATCTCCTTTAAACCAGGGTACCATATCTTCCCTAAACATACTTATCGGCTCGTCTTCATGAATTAATTAGTGAAGTATAAAGGCTAAGACACGTTTTTTCTTGGTTCGTCGTGGTCCGATGAATTACACCTTCTTGACTTTAGGATCTGATACCGGCTGTTATTGCGACCGAGAGTTTGAAATTGCCGTTTGTCTCCTGAAGCTTGGAGGTCGGGTGGGGAATTCAAAGGGAGTAATTCTCGCGAGAGATGACGTTTGATCGCACAACAGTCACATCGAACTTCTGCTGCCGTATAAAATTAAGCCTATTGGATTCTCAGATTGGCTGCCCGGATATGTTGACGAATAGCAATAGAGATCTGCGATAGAGTGCGATTATATGAAATTGGCGAATTCAGTTAGATATACAGCCAGCCTGTCCATGTTGCAGGTGAATCTGACGAAAGAGTCCAGTTTATAAGTTTTTGTCCAATTCGCAGCTCCTAAAATCAACCACCCCCATTAACTGCCCCCAGTCCTTATAACTGTTAACTCTTTTTACAGAAGAGTTAATTTTTTTTACAAAACCGCTCCTGTCCTCCTTTCTAAAACGCAGCAACCTACTGAAAGTATTAATAAATTGTTTATGCACGCAGTGGCATGCGATCTGCAGCAATTGAGGTTAGTTAAGCGAATTTGTCCGTGCTTTTACGGTACCCCTGTTACGGTGATTTATAGGCCTGCTAGGGAAGGTTTTGGTTTCTTCCAGAGAGATCAGCCTGAGCTGGCTCATTCATCGATTTTGGCCTCTGTTGCATGGCGCGGCTCGGTAAAAGGGACGAAAAGACGGCAATCACGCCGTGAGTTCATGCCAGCTGGTCTCATTCGGGCGGCAGTGGAATTGAACTCCATGAGAATGAGGTCTCAGAAAGGCGAGGGCTTTACGCTCCTTGAGCTCATGGTCACGGTTGCCATCCTCGGCATCTTGGTTGCAACCGCTATTCCCTTTTACGCGAAATATAGGGACAAGGCCAGGAAAGTAACCGTTCTGGCCGATCTGAGGCAGATCCGGGTCGCCATCGAATTGCTTTCCGTTGATGCCGATAGGTGGCCGGGCGGCCACCCGGTGGGCAAGATCGCTGATCAAGAGGTGTGGGATCTCAACGGGGGCAGTGCCGGGATTGTAGCCAATGATGGGAGATTCAGCAACTGGTATGGACCCTACATGCCATCAGTGCCAAAGGATCCCTGGGGGCATGACTACTTCTTTGACCCGGATTATTATATCGGAGGGAACAAGTATTCTGTTGTCGGCTCATTCGGTCCAAATGGGATCGGCCCGAACGTATATGACTCCGATGACATCATCCTCCATCTGCCCACATCAAACTAGGTATGCTGGCAGAAGGATTTTGATTCCGTCACAGATTTTGGTGCTTTTCAGGGCACCTGCGAAACGGGTTTGGAAAGGGCTGGTACAAAATCTCGGTGGTGCACGAGGATTTCGGGGCAAGAAACCCTTGAAAAGGCCTGAAAAAGGTTCCTATAGCGCCTTTGCCGTTTAATAATTTCAATCATCGCTCGGAGCCTTTCAAGATCTGGGGCATGAGGCGTCTTGAAATTAGGATCCGGTGAGATACATGGGTAGAACGATTACCATTACCAGGGGAAAAGGAGGGGTGGGAAAAACAAATATATCCGTCAATCTAGCGCTCTATTTGTCCAGCAAAGGATACAGAATCTGCCTCTTTGATGCGGACCTAGGGTTGAGCAATATCAATATCCTCTTGGGGCTGCAGCCTGACTACGATCTTTCGGATGTCATCCTGAGAGGCCGAAATTTGGAAGATACCGTCATAAGTGTTCGCGAAGGAGTCGACATCCTGCCCGGGAGCGTAGGACTGGAGGAGATGGCCAACCTTCAGGCTGATCGTCTGCAAGCCGTGATCGAGTCCCTTTCGGAATTGAATCAATACGATTTTTTGCTTCTTGACACGTCTGCTGGGATCTCGCAAAATGTTATTTCCTTCTGTCTTGCCTCCCCAGAAGTTGTCCTCGTCATCACCCCGGAACCCACTTCTCTGACTGATTCCTTTGCCCTGTTGAAAGTGCTGATGCTGAACGGATTCACAGGCGAGGCGATGGTGGTTATCAACCAATGCAAGAGTCCAGTCGTTGCCGCACCGGTGTACAAGAAGTTCAGGACAGCCGCGATGAAATACCTTAACGTAGATGTCCCTGCGCTGGGCGTGATCCATCAGGATGCTAAAGTTGCTGAAGCTGTTAAACAGCAACGACCGTTTTTATCGCTTTACCCTGACTCCAACGCTGCCAAGTGCATTCGGCACATAGGAAAGCGTCTCCTGCAAGCTGGCGCCGATCATGTGAAAGAAGTTGATATGGCGGGCTTCTGGAGCCGCTGTCTCCAATTGATCAGCAGTCCCTTGAAACTGCCCAATAGCAACAAGGAAAGCGATAGGCCCGCATCCAAACCCCTGTTGCAGGGAGGGAAACAAGAACCTCAACAAACCGCAGCGCAGGATCGCCCGGAGGATTTACCAGGCAGGCCCTCCGATTCAGCCAAGATAACAAATCTATTTCCAGGGGAATCTGCTGCGCAAAGCCCCATCTCAGTTTCGCAAGAGGGCGAAGAAATGACGCATGAGCAAGTGCCCAGCTCGATCCCGCCAGCAGGAACAACACATCTAGAGCGGGTCGTGCCGCTTATGGAAACCCTGGTCGGAAGCATTCCATCCCTTATCAAAGAACTTCAGCTTGTTCGAGAAGCAATTGCGCGACATGAGATGTCTTAGGTATCCGTAGAAAATTCCCATTCCCTTAGGTTCAAATCTTAAAGGTAACCTCAAGCCCGATCTCGGAATTCAAAAACGTGTTTCAGGTTTTCTCTGATCGAGTCAAAAGAGATTGTGAATACGCGATTTACAGAAAATGCTATGGGAATGCACAATATTCTGGAAGCGAGCTCTATTCCCAGAAGGTTAACATTTCTTGCCAAAGCTGACACCCGCGATCGACATGATTCCATTGCAGATTTGATCTGGTAATCAAAGGTTTTTAAGCCTTTATACTTCCACCAATCATAGCAGAAATCAAATCCCCAGACCCGCTTATCCGAATCACAAGATGTGGACATGTGCTCAACTGATGGAATACACTCACTGCTTCGGCTGCTCACAGCGATTCCAGGAAGGAATACCGCCGAAGTAAACTTGAACAAGGCATATTGATTTTTTGCAAAACTTCTTCTATTGATAATCCTATCAATAGGCAAGGGACGTCTTCTATGGGCGAGAAACAACATTTTTCGGCTGAATTCAGAAACACGCTTGAGCAATGGGCGGAAGATATTCTTGGAGCCATCGGTATCTTCAAAAACAGGTACCCTGATTTTGAAAAACTGAAAGAAAGGGCGATCGAGCAATTGAGATCTGTTTATTCGGATATAACGATCGATATGTTTCTAAGGACCGAAGATAACCGGAGAATGGATTCGCCGGACGGCTTCGCGAGAATCACTGGTCCCTGCGGCGACACTATGGAAATATATCTTAAAGTGGATAGTGGCGTCATTATTGATTCTTCTTTTCAGACAGACGGATGCAACCCTTCCAAAGCGTGCGGAGGCATGGCCGCGCAGATGGTCAAAGGAAAAAGCATCGCCAAGATCAAGAAATTGACGGCGCAGGATATTCTTCACGAATTGGGCGGTCTGCCTGAAGAAAGCGAGCATTGCGCCACGCTTGCCGTAGATACCCTGAAGGAAGCGTTGGAGGACATTGTAAGGCAAGAAAAAGCTGGCGGAAAAAGGCAGCGCCCACGTTTCAAAGCGGTTCTCAAGCGGACCGGGAAATTACTCTTACTGGTGGCTTCTATCCTCTGTATCGTGACCGTGCTTGAGGTGGCCGTATTCCGGTTCCTGGATTCGCCGGTTACGGTTAGAGTAGCGTTCCGCTCCCTCTTTCATAGGGTCGCCGGAAAACACTATGAAGAACCCCTGTGTCACTGGCGGAGGCTAAAGGAGATCTCCCCCCACCTGAAAAGGGCAGTTCTGGCCGCCGAGGATCAAAAATTCTTGTCCCACCATGGAGTTGATTTTGCCGAATTGAATCGGGCTGTCACGGAATTCCTTGGAGACGAGAGGATACGGGGGGCAAGCACCATTACTATGCAGGTGGCAAGGACTGTGTTTCTATGGTCTGGCAGGAGCTGGCTGAGAAAGACCCTCGAGGCCTATTATACGGTGCTCATTGAACTGGTGTGGAGCAAGGAGAGGATCTTTGAGGTATATTCACTGGGGCAAGGGGATCATGGGGGCTGAAGCTGCCTCATGGGTATACTTCCACACGAGCTCCGCTAAGCTCACAGCGTCTCAAGCAGCACTGCTGGCAGCCATACTTCCCAATCCCACCAAGTGGGCGCCCGTAAATCCCAGCGCCTACATCAGAGAAAGACAACAGGAGATCATGGGACAGATGGCGGGCATGCCGGTACTTTGAGGCGGCAATGACCTGCCAACAGCAATCCGCGCCTGCACAGAAGCCGCGGGTTATAGAGGGCAAACCTAAACCTTCTCCCAGTTTATTTCGGGGCTATCACATTGAGCCGGGAGATATCACATCAAAAGGAATAAATCTATGTATGTTCCCTAACCTCCCCGGATATACCCAAAGGAAGCTTCAGGTTCTTATTATCAACTAAACTCTGACTGCTTCTGTCATAGTAAAGATACTTGCCACTCCCTTATACATGAAAGGGATAATGATTTGTGTTATCCATTTGATCACACATCCGGAGCGATGTAGAATGAGCCATAGAGAGATTCGTTCATGGTGCATGAGGAACTAACCCAGAGTGGAAACAGGGCTGCCCTTTATGATCCTGTAAAGAGAGCTGAAGAGACGGCGCGGATCATAAGCAGGGGTAATCGGAGGAGATATTACCGGTTCCGTCCGGCCCGATTCTATGGAGGGATCGCAACAGCAGACTGTCTGGGGTGCTGTCTCCGTTGCCTGTTCTGCTGGTCATGGGACAAGGTCTTGAAACCTGACCGCTACGGCAAGTTCTATTCACCGCACCAAGTGGCTGGGAAGCTGACAACCATCGCCTATAAGAAAGGGTTCAGGCACGTCAGGATCAGCGGAAACGAGCCAACGCTTGCAAGGGAGCATTTAATCCAGGTGCTTGAGCAGATTCCCAGAGACATTCTTTTCATCCTTGAGACCAACGGGATCTTGATCGGTCACGACATAGCCTATGCCCGGGATCTATCCACGTTTGAGAACCTCTACGTCCGGGTGAGTATGAAGGGAACCAACGAGGATGACTTTATGAGGCTGACTGGTGCGGAGCCCACAGGCTTTGAACTACAGATTCAGGCCCTAAAGAACTTGGTTCGTTTTAATATCACCACGCATCCTGGGGTCATGGTCATCTTTTCGAGTCCTGAAAACATCAAAGCCCTCAGGATGAGGCTCAAAGAGATCGATGAGGATTTTGAAGACTTCGAGGCTGAAGAGCTGGCGCTTTATGGGAAGGTGAAGGAACGATTGCTGAAGGCGGGTCTTGAATACGATACGGCCTATGAGCCTACACGAATTCCCAAGGAACAGGTTTAAGTAAAAGCATGGTCTGGGTGGTTGAGAAGAAGATTATGCACTATGAACTCGATATCGGTTTTGAACGGGTGGATATCCCGGTCAGGGTCAAATTTGAATTTGAGGTACTAGCAGGGTCCTTTGTCCCCGATACCCTCACCAAAGAAATCCTCTACAATAAGAATGCCATTGAAAAACATTATCCCAAAATAGAACTTTCTTCCCTT
>CP070657.1:840041-844871 GCA_020355085.1 Deltaproteobacteria bacterium | reverse complement strand
GGTTAACCACAGTTTTGTCCTGATCATCGTCTTCCCCTCGTTGAGATTCGGCACAACTATATATACAAGGCTTTGGGGCTGTCAAGCATATCGGAAGCGGGAGTTTCCTGAGTTTTCCACGAAAGATCTGTGCAATGTATTGGCTTTGCAGTGACTTATGTCTCTGGCAAGTGAGCGCCATTGTCCCTGAGCGACATTTGCAGAAGCGGTGGGGACCCCCCCGAGGGTGAGCAGGAAGGGGAAAACCCCGCCTTTAGAGCGGGGAAGGGGCCGGAATTCCTCACCTGCGAACCCCGGGAGGGTCACCGCGAGAGCATCGGAGCAAAGGGACAATGGTGTTCACTTGTCAAAGACATGACTCGCTGTAAAGCGAATGCGTTGCAGAGATCCCCCACGAAAAACTCAGGAAACTCTTACAAAATTCAGTATTGACTGAATGTTTAGAATATACTAGACTACAGTTCTTATGAAAGAGCGCCGTATCGTAGACCAAGCAGGTAAGACTGAGATGAAACAATTCATAGAAGATGCAGGCATATGCTACGAGGAGATGGGGTTACCTCGCATGGCTGGCCGGATTTTTGGCTGGCTTCTGGTATGTGAACCGCCGCATCAGTGTGCCGAGGACCTAACGAGCGTAGTCGGAGCCAGCAAGGGATCTATAAGTTCGATGACCAGACTTCTCGTCCAATTTGGCCTTATTGAACGGATGGGCCTCCCGGGAAAGCGGGGCATCTACTACCGCGTAAAACCCGGGGCCTGGTCCGAGCACGCAAAAGCCCGATTGTCGCACCTGGGTGCAGTGCGGGAACTAGCTGAGCGGGGTTTGGACCTCTTAAAGAAAGAGGGGTATGAATCCGGTCAACGGCTAAAAGAGCTCCGGGATTTTCACGCGTTTCTGGAGAGGGAGATTCCCGCCCTGCTTGACCGCTACGATCGGGAACGCGGTCAAAGCAGGTAAGGTACTCTGGCTCGGTTGTGCACGGCGACTAGGTTTGGCACCCCTATCCCGAACAGCCCAATACCTGTCGCGGTTCAGCCGAGTGCAGGTTCAAATCAGATTGACAAAGGAGATTTTCGTGAAAAGGGTGTTGGCCATACTACTCGTTTTATGCGTGTCATTTCTCGTCTCATGTAAAAAAAGGCAGAAGGAGACTGCCGCCGAAAAGCCCATTCTCGTCGAGGTCACCGCTGTCACCCAAGGTGACATCTGGAAGGAAATCAGGCTTACCGGAAGTGTGGAGGCAAATACGGAGATTAAGGTCTATCCGAAAATAACCGCTACTATCCAGGAGATGAAAGTCAGTCTCGGGGATACGATCAAGAAAGACGGACTTATAGCCGTTCTGGAATCGGACGAGTTGCGAGCTCAGTTGGCGCAGGCACAGGCCGCACTGGAGGTAATGCAGGCAAAATGGGCTCAGATGAACGTGGGGGCCAGGTCCGAGGAGATCGCCCAGGCAGAGGACCTGGTGGCAAAGGCCACGGCAAACCTCAACAACGCCGAACACAATTACCAGCGCATGAAAGCGCTTTTTGAAGGAGGCACGGTCTCAAAACGCCAGTTCGAGTTGGCGGAGTTAGAATATGCCGTGGCCAAGGCAGATCTCAATTCAGCTCAGGAGCGACTCGATATGCTTCTGGAGGGAGCCACCAAAGAAGACAGGCAGGCACTCCAGGCCCAGGTAAGTCAGGCAAAGGCGGCCTTAGATCTGGCCAGGATTCGCTTATCTTACACCCGTATTACCTCGCCGATTAAAGGCACCATCAGCGAACGTACTCTGGATGCCGGTGATCTTGCCGTGCCTGCCAAAAATCTGGTCACGATCGTCCAGATGGATACCGTTAAGGTTATGGTGTATGTTCCGGAGAATCAGATCCGGTTCATGGCACCCGGGCTTCAGGCACAGCTCACCGTTGCCGCCTACCCTGGCCAGGCCTTCTATGGCACGATCGACACGATAAGCCCCACGCTCAACCCTACCACCCGTATGTTCTCTGTGGAGATCAAGGTGATAAATGAAGACCGGCTGCTTCGACCCGGCATGTTTGCCGCGGTCTCCCTTTCGGTGGACCTTCACCCTGAAGCACTGCTGGTACCAAAAGAGGCGGTCCTCCACAGGGAGCAATATCTCGAAAACACGGCGAACAGCGAAACGCAAATCGGTCAGGTCAACTACGTTTTCGTGGTTGAGGAAGGAACGGCCCACATGCGAAAGGTTTCACTCGGCCACGAGTCCGATACGATGGCGGAAATATGCGATGGGGTCAAAGTGGGAGAGCAGGTGGTAATACGGGGAGTCAATCAGCTCAACGACGGCGATAGGGTAACGGTGGTGAAAGGTCAGGGGATTCGATCATGAGTATCTCAACGCTCTCCGTCAAGCGCGCCATCACCTTCACCATGATATACATTTTCGTGGTCGGTTTCGGGCTCTTCGGCCTCGCGAGGCTCAAGATCGACCTCTACCCTGACATCACGTTTCCGGTAATTGCCATTATCACAACTTACACCGGCGTTGCGCCGGCCGATATGGAAAACCTGGTCACCAAGCCCATCGAAGAGGCGGTTGCCTCCGTGGAAAACATAAAGCATATTCGAAGCCAGTCCAAGTTGGGGGCTTCCTTGATATTGGCTGAGTTCGATTGGGGCATTGACCTCGATAAATCGGAGAAAGATATCAGGAACAACGTGGATTTCATTCGAGATTATCTGCCAGATGAGGCATCCGAACCCCTGATTATCGCCTTCGATCCCCAGAAGATGCCCATCCTTTTCATGTCTGTGTCCGGGCCCATGGGACCTGCCGAGCTCAGGGAGCTAAGCAGAAGACAGATCAAGCCGGCCCTGGAACGTATCGTAGGTGTAGCCTCCGCCGAAACAGCCGGAGGCCTGAAGCGCCAGATCCAGGTGCAGATCGAACCGGCAAAGCTCCAGGCCCAGGGCCTGTCAGTGGATACGGTAATCTCGGCCCTCAGCAGGGAAAATAAGCAGGTTCCAGGGGGAAAACTGGACGAAGGAGCAAGTGAATTCAGCATCCGCACGCTTAGTGAATATACCTCTGTGGAGCAAATCGCAAATACCGTTATCGGTTATCGCGAGGAAACGCCACTCTATATCAAGAACGTAGCTCAGGTAGTGGATACGTACGAGGAACTCACCCGCGTTATCCGGAACAACCGAAAGCCGGGAATCTTGCTTCTGGTTTCCAAGAACTCCACGGCAAACACCGTCCAGGTAGCAGATCGGGTAATCGAGTCGATTCCGAAGATCGTCAGCAGGCTTCCCGAAGGCGTGAAGATCGGCGTGATCTTCAACCAGGCCGACTTCATCAAACGCTCCATCAGCAACCTCAGCTCTACTGCTGTGCAGGCCTTTTTCCTTGCGGCACTCGTTCTGCTCTTCTTCCTTCACAATATCCGGGCCTCAATCATCGTAGCCCTCTCCATCCCCATATCGATCGTAGTAACCTTTGCCGTCTTGGACCTGGCAGAGATCACCCTCAATATGATGTCCATGGCCGGTCTCGCCCTTGCCGTGGGTTTGCTAGTGGATAACTCCATCGTGGTGCTGGAGAACATTTTCCGTCACTTCAAGGGAAGCGGGAATCTCTTAAAGAGCGCCGATTCCGGCACCAGGGAGGTGGGTACTGCGATTATTGCCTCGACCCTCACAACGATTTCGGTGTTCTTCCCAGTACTTTTCGTACCGGGAATTGCTGGTGTCATGTTTAATGATATGGCACTTACCATCTGTTTTTCGCTGTTTTGCGCCCTTCTCGTTTCATTTACGCTCATCCCGCTCCTCTCCTCCCGGTTCCTAAAGGAGAGCAGCGAGGAAAGCCATACACTCCCCCAGAGGATCTCCCGGGGTATTGACCGGAGGCTGGAAAAGTTGCTCAGCATCCACGCTCGAACGTTGAGCTGGTGTCTCGATCACCGAAAGACAACCCTGATGGTTGCGCTCCTTATGTTCGCCATGAGCTTGGCAACCGTACCGAGGTTGGGCATGGATTTCTTCCCGAAAATGGACGAAGGTCACTTTGAGATCCAGGCGGAGCGGGCCCCGGGAACGAGCCTGAAATCCGCGGAGATGACCTTTCGACAGATCGAAGACATCATCCACGAGACTGTCCCTGAGCTGGAAAATCAGAACTCGGAAATCGGGGTTGGAGAGGCCTTCGGTGCCTTTGCCAAGGGCTCGTATGCGGGGGAAATCAGGGTAAACCTGATCGATAAAGAGCAGAGAGACCGTAGCCAGAGGGAGATCGAGTCTGCCCTCAGAAAGAGGCTTGACCAAATACCGGGCATAACCTATTCGATTACCCAAGGCCACTTCATGGGTGAGGAGGGCGATCTGATAATCTACCTGTACGGGGAAGATCTCGATATGGGAAAAAGACTCTCAAACAAGATAAAGGAGGCCATTCAGGATATCCCGGGCGCCCTGGATGTCAACACCAGCCTTGAAGCAGGGAGGCCTGAGTTGCAGATCGACCTCGACCGAGACAGAATATCGGCCCTCGGGTTAAGCACCCAGCAGATCGCCAGTGCTGTCTCCACCTATATCAAGGGCACGACGGCCTCTTTGTTTCGAGATCGAGGAGAAGAATACGATATCCTCGTCCAGCTCGACCCCCGATACCGAAAAAGCACTGAGATTCTGAGAAACCTCTATGTGACAAATCCCCAAGGAGAGCAGATTCCCCTTTCCAGCATTGCCCGCATTCGCAGAAGCACATCGCCCACGAGCATCTTGAGGCGAGACCAACAGCGGGTCATCAATATTGCGGTAACCGCGCAAGGCAGAAGCCTGGGTGAGGTCACCCG
>CP070657.1:835495-839941 GCA_020355085.1 Deltaproteobacteria bacterium | reverse complement strand
GGCTGCAGCCATCCACGCTAGACTTTTTGAACGTAAAAGGCTCGACCTTCCTTCAAGGTTTGTAGTCCTCCTAATGGCGCTCTTTATCTTGTTCTACCCTAGAGGTACCCTTTCGGCATTGGCATTGATACCAGCCGTGGCTATGATATTCCTCGTGATCCGCCGGACCCCAAAAATAATGGTATCTTCTTAGGATTGCTCAACTCGCTTCACGGGCCTTGAAACACCTGACGCCCATTCTGGTTGAAGAGATATTTGCGATTGTTGAACAGATAAACAAGGTTGTTCTTACTATAAAGATAGGGGGGTTTCCACATATGGGGCGAAATGGCTATACGTTTCGGTGTGGTTTGTGCATAACCGCTTGCCTAGCTGGATCAGAAATTAGCAGGCGGAAACAATATCTCAGGGCATCAGGCAGATGATCTAGCTTTTCCGCATGGTATTTTTTGGCCAGTCTCCTTCAGGCATTCTTGGTATCATCGATTGATGCCCCCCAGCAGCGCCTAAAACCTCATAGGGGTCCCGTTTTGAGAAACCATTGGCTGGATGAGCCCCTTGATTGTTCTTCTGAAAGCCTTCCCTCCCTTGGCCCCTACCCCACTGGGGTTCTCCAAGGATTTCCTTGTCCTTCAAGAGATTTCTCTCGGATCTGCTATTGACCGGCTTTCCTACTTTCGGCTGGGTATTTTCCCCCAACACCTATGGTGATGAAAGACAAATCAGGAGGATTCCCATTCACAGGTAGCTGTTTCTTTTTGCTTTTGAGTAAATCACCGGATTGAAACCACCCATCTTCTCGGGATAAGTAAGGCTTGAGCAGCAGTTTCGAAACTGTGGAATTCATGTGTGAGAAAGGCAACATTTCCGAAGGCCTATTTTTGGGATTTCTCGAGACCGATTCTTCACGCAAGATTTGAGATGAGACTTCGCATCATTCTCATTGCCCTTTCATTGCTAGCCTTCCTTTCGGCTTGCACAGCTGGATATCTTTACTATTCGTCCTCAAAAGAAACAGCATTTAAGGAAGCAGACAGACAAGCCGCTCAGTATGTGGATACGGTTGGAAACCATCTTTCCACCTTTCTCTCGGAAAACCTAAAATCGGCAAAGGCATTGGCCGGACTGCCACAACTTGAATACTGCTTACTCAGGCAGGATAGCAAATCACTCCAGAAGGCAAACCGTATTCTAGATCACTTTAAACATGCTCTTTGTGCTGACGTCTGTTACCTGATGACAAGCGAGGGGCTTACTGTGGCCTCGAGCAACCGTGATGAACCTGACAGCTTCATTGGAAAGAATTATGGCTTTCGGCCTTACTACCAGCAGGCCATGCAAGGCAACTCCGCTATCTACATGGCCCTCGGGATTACCTCAAAAAAGCGCGGGGTTTATTACAGCTATCCAGTCCGTGCAGGCGGAAAAGGATCACCGATAGGTGTCGCTGTCATTAAGGCTTCGCTTGATCAGCTGGAGAAGGATTTCAGCCCGGACCATGAGGGAATCGTTACTCTGACAGATCCACACGGAGTTGTGTTCATATGCAATCAAGAAGACTGGCTCTACCGCTTCCTTTGGAAGCCATCCCCTGAAGATATCGCCGAAATTGCCAGCACAAGGCAATTTGGCCAAGGACCATGGAATTGGACAGGCTTGCAAATGAAAGACAGAGAACATGCTGTGAGTCTATCAGGTGAGAAATACTCTGTTTGCTCCATGAATATTGATGATTATCCAGGATGGAAGATTGTTCATCTCTATAGCCTCCAGGCCATTTTTAAGGAAGCTTCTGCGCCTCTAGTCAGGATGACAGGATATGTCATCTTTACAATATGCGTTTTTGTCGGACTGTTAATTCTGTTTCTCTATAAAAAGGCAAGCTATCACATCGCCAAACGAAAGGCCGCAGAGGAAGCCTTGGGAGAGAGCAGGGAGACTGCCTTAGCACTCTTAAACGCTCCAACTGACGGAGCGCTGCTCGTCGATACGCAAGGAAGGATAATCGCCTTAAACAAACCGGCGGCAGATAGATTTGGCATGACCAGCACGGATCTAATCGGCCAGCACGCCTATAATCTCCTTGTGTCGGAAATCCCTGAACACAGACAGAAGCATCAATACTGGGTTCTTCGCTCCAGAAAGCCAGTTCGCTACGAATGCGAACAGGATGGCAGATGTCTTGACACCAGTCTATACCCTATCCTCGATGCCCAAGGAAAGGTGGCGCGTGTGGCAATATTTTTTAGGGATATTACAGAGCAGAAAAGAACTGAGCAGGAGCTTAGGCTCGCCAAGGAAAAACTCAGTCGTCACTCCAAAGACCTTGAAAGACAAGTGCGTGAAAGGACAAGGGAAATCACAAGTATTCTCAAGAATACGCCCGCCGTTATCTTTATCAAGAATACGGAATGCCAGTATGTGATGATCAATCCCCAATTTGAGAAATTAATCAACAGTAAGAATGAAGAGATTCGGGGCAAAACAGACTATGACATCTTTCCAAATGAAATTGCACACCAATTCAGAGCAAACGACCTGAAGGTCCTCAGGGAAATGCGCTCATTTCAAGTCGAAGAACGAGTTCTCTGCGAGGATGGTATGCATATCTATCTCTCGGTCAAATTTCCGATCCATGATGAGAACGGATCAGCCCGGGCAGTGTGCAGCATTGCTACGGATATTACTGAAATCAAAAAGGCACAGGATCAACTCAGGCGACTTTCTGCCAGCATTATGGCCAGTCAGGAGAAGGAGCGCTCGGCTGTTGCGCGAGAACTCCATGATGAATTCGGTCAGATGCTTACTGCGCTTCGGATGGATGCAGTGTGGTTGCTGGATTATCTCAATAAGATCGATTCTCAAGCTGCTCAGCGCGCGTTAGCAATGTGTGCTATTATCGATAAGAGTATCGAGGAGATACGAGCGTTGGCAATGCGGCTGCGCCCTGGGGTTTTGGATCATTTGGGACTCGTTGATGCTCTGGAGGCTCATACTTCGGATTTTGAAAAACGCACCGGTATTAATTGTTCATTCAGCTATCGTAATGTGCCGCATCTGAATGATCTGCTTGCAACCGCAGCCTATCGTATCGCCCAGGAGGCCTTGACCAACATAGCACGGCACGCCTGTGCAGACCAAGTAAACGTTGCACTGAATGTGGAAGACGGACTTTTCACGCTGGCTGTTACAGACAACGGCAATGGTTTCAATGTCGAAGGCATCGCCGGATCTGACAGTCTAGGTATACTGGGAATGCAAGAGCGCGCTAGCCTAGTTGGGGGAACCCTCGAGATTAAATCGGGCCGAAACAGGGGAACCGACGTCTATTTCAGAGCCGATATTCGTGATCAAAAAGGAGGAAATCAATGATTAAGGTATTTCTGGCAGATGATCATAGCATTGTTCGAGCCGGTCTTCGTCGTATTGTTGAAGGTAGCGGCGATATGGTGGTCGTCTCGGAAGCAGCCGATGGTAAGCAGGCTATAAAAGAAGTTCATGATACATTACCCGATGTAGCGGTCATTGATATTTCCATGCCCGGTATTGACGGATTGGAGGTGGTAAATCAAATCCACACAAGCTATCCACAACTCCCCATCCTCGTCCTAACCATGTATGAGGAAGAGCAGTATGTAGTCCGGGCAATAGCTGCAGGAGCTATGGGATACGTAACAAAGCGCTCTGCACCGGAAGAGCTGGTTACGGCAATCCGTAAGCTGCATACTGGCAAGCGCTACCTCACCGATTCTGCCATTGATTCGCTAGTACGGCGCGTGGCCAAAGGGGCAAATGAGCTTTTACCGCTTGATTCTCTTTCAAATAGAGAGATTCAGGTTCTGAGATGTCTGGCATTAGGTCAAACAAATCGCGAAATTGCTGAGGCTTATCAGCTGAGCATTAAGACAGTGGATACTTACAGATCCCGGCTGCTCAGCAAACTCAATCTGCGCAATAATGCAGATCTTTCCAGATTTGCCATCCAAAACCAGCTCATCGTTCCATAATCCCCTCCAGGGCATCCTAGTCTGAAAAAATTGTCCGACAAGAAAGTCAGAAATCGACCTATATGTCTAATAGGTGGCACTCCCCAGCAAAGAGGGGGGAAATAGGGAGTGAAAATCCACTCCCGTTTGAAAATGAGGACGATTTTTCCCCTTTTGAGTTCGCGACCTGATTGAGAAACGTAATTCTACTCAACTATAATGCACCAGGATTTTCAATCTTTATGACCTCGCTTGGAGAGGGATTTTCTTTTCAACTTCAGCATCTCGTTTCGAAAGGAGGTTTTCATGGAAAGGTTTTTAGCTCCTTTGGTCACTTTGCTCGTGAACAGATTGCCAGCTAGGCGCAAATGACTGGCCCGCTAGAAATCATGAGGTAAAAGAGGGCGTCATTTCAAAACGGGACGGCGTTCGTAAGTCACGTAACTATTAACACAAGAGG
>CP070657.1:829478-835395 GCA_020355085.1 Deltaproteobacteria bacterium | reverse complement strand
GTTTTCCCCGTTCCACCCTTTCCGCTTGCTATGCTTATGATCATGTTCTTCTTAGTATTTCGCGAGCAATCAGCATTAAGTTCAACGCCTTTAGCGGGAAATGCCCGCGAAGCTTTACTCGGCTATTGATCGTGAACTAAGATGCCCGCGGCAACAATGAGGGACTGCTCCTTGAATCACCCTTTGGAACCGTACCGGAATGCCTCACCCCTGGGCAGGGAGGTTTCACTTCGAGAGCTTAGCCACCGCATCCACAATTTTGGCGAAACCGATCGTATAGGGCAAATCCTTCTTATCCATCCACTCCACGGTACCGTTGTCGCCCTCTGTCACGATTTCCGGCTCCAATGGGAGGCTTCCCAGCAGTACAAGACCCGCCTTTTTGGCGGTTAACATCCCACCATTTGTCTTATACAGATCAATGGTCTTTCCGCAGTGGGGACAGGTTAAACCGCTCCCGTTTTCTATCAACCCGAGAATGTCCATATGTACCTGACGGCAAAAATTGATGGATTTTCGCACGTCCGCAAGGGAAATCTCTTGTGGGGTGGTGACGATGATCGCCTTGGTGTCAGGGATGACTTGGGCTATTGTTAAGGGCTCATCTCCGGTGCCGGGAGGGCTATCGATGATGAGATAGTCCGCTTCACTCCAAGCGATATCGGCGATAAACTGCTTGATCACCCCGATTTTCAGGGGCCCCCTCCAGATGGTGGCGGCATCCTTGTCCCCAAGGAGCGTCTCTATGGACATAACCTCCATATTGGGCAGATACTTCAGCGGAATTGCTTTGTTGCCCTCAGGCGATGATAGTATATTTCCCTTGAGACCAAGCAGCCGTGGAATACTCGGGCCGTGCAGATCTACGTCCATGAGACCTACACGGAAACCCCTCCTGGCGAGGCCAACTGAAAGATAGGCGGCGATGCTGCTTTTTCCGACTCCGCCTTTTCCGCTCATTATCAAGAGCTTATGCTTGAATTTCTTAAGCCTTTCTCGTATGTCCGCATCTTGGGCCTCCGTCATGGCCCTTCGATTCTGTGGTATTTCGCTTCTCGCGTGTTCCTGTTGTGCCATTGTGATACTGTGCCTCCTTAATTATCTCGGCAAAACGAAGGCCCTCGCCTCCGTGCCGCTCACACTATCCTTTTCACCGCACCCGTTTCAATTGCAATGAGCGGATATCTTTATTGATATACTTGTACGAACTACTTAGCCGCCTTCTCAAGTTCTTTGATCCTGGCGTCGATCTGGTCCATTTGTTCCTTGAGCATTTGGGCCTGGTCCCTCAGAAACGCTATCTCCTGTTCAGGGGGCATGGAAGGACCAAAGGGCGTCATCCATGGTTCACCAAATCCTCCAGGAGGCGGATAATAGGGCATCTGCCACATTCGTCCGTAAGGATATCCCCAGGGTCCTGGCATGGGATAACCCATTCCCACGGGCGGCCCCCAAGGAGGGAACCATCCGCCGTATGGATTATATCCAGAATACATCTCTTCCTCCTTTCTATGTGTTGTCAATTTCTCTTTAACAAAACTCTGCGCCTTCCCGTTCCGAACGCCCTTCCGTAAGGCATGAAAACCCCTTTAGGCCTCACGGGCTTGTTTCGATGCAGCAGCCTTGGATTCCTGATGCTCCAAGAGCTGCGTTTTCCGGTTTACCACCATCTTCCTCTGCCAAAGCCCCTGCCAAAGCTTCCACCGAATCCCCTGCCGAATCTTCTGCCAAAGCCATAGGGACCATACGGATAGGCCCCGTATGGAGGATAATAAGCGGTTCCAGAAGATGGTCCATAACCGTATGGCCTGCCATACGGATAGGCTCCCATGAAGGGCTGTCTCATGCCTCCATAGTAGGGATCGCAAAACCCCCTACCTCCTCCCGTCATGGGGCCCATTCCGCGGGGCCCTGTACCATCAAATCCTGGCATCTCGTTCACCTCCTTCCTATCTCATGTTGTCGGAAAGTGGATTCCTCGTCTCCGTCTTCCCCTGCCGCGGCCGTAACCCCTACCTGGGCCTGTGCCCCAATAATCGGGACGGCCTGGCATTGTGAATTGCATATCAAATAGATCTCCTTCCAAAAAGGCCTTGAGCACGTCCTCCACCGGACCGGATATCCATGGAATAAGCTCAATACCGGCACTCGTTAACATTTGAGCGAACTGTCCTGATATAGCCCCGCAGATGAGCGTGTCGACCCGCAGCTCCGTCAGCCTCATTGTTTTGCCGGGAAGAAACGGTTCGCTAATGCCGATCTCAAACCGGGAATACTCACCTCTTTCTCCCACATCAACCAGTAATAATCGTAAGGCCGTGTCAAAGACGGGCGATATTCTCCCGTTCCACGTTGGTATGGCAATCCTGCCCATATCCGCTTTTGGTTTCCCCTATTTCTTTTCCAGATCCTCTATACGGGATAGGATCGAACTCAGTTGATCCCTAAGGCCTTTGCTTCTTCCTTAAGTGCGCTAAGCTCTTAATCGCGGGGCGGTGAGGCACCTCCTTTATTTGGGTCGTATCCTTTTTGCATGCCCATGCCTCTACTCATACCCCGTCTTATACCCATGTCTCTTCCCATACCCATGCCACGCCCCATACCACTGCCAGGAGGAGGGGTTTTGCCACCACCACCCATGCCATAATGATCGGACACATTGGGTCCAGCGGCGGGGGATAGCTCACCGCGCGTGTATCTCTGGATAGCCTCCCTGATTGAACCACCAACGCCGACAAACACTTCAAGGCCTGCGGCACTAAGAGTTCTGCTCGCATTGGGGCCAATATTGCCCGTTATCACCACACTAGCCCCTTTTGAGGCCACGAACTGGGCCGACTGGACCCCTGCCCCCCCGCCGAGAGACATACTCTCGTTCTCAAATGCCTCAAAGCTCATGTCATCTGGGTCAACGACAATGAAATAGGCACACCTGCCAAATCTTGGATCTATTTCAGCATCGAGGTCCGTTCCTGTTGCGGAAAACGCTAATTTCATAACACTAAATCCCTCCTTTGTAGTTGTGAAATCTACCTGCTTTACTAGCGTGTTATGCGTCTTCTGTGCCAGTTTAGGACGTCTCTCGGAGTACCTCATTGGCTGGGCACAGGACAGAGGCATGGCTTAGATGCCTATGGACAGGCACCGCGAGTTGCTAGCCGCCTCTGTTGCAGGTCTGGCGGCGGATAGGCTGTTTGTAGCGCAAGAATTTCTCTCTGTCCAGTTGCAGGGAAATGCCAAAAGATCGCTATAACTAAAGATGTTTTGGAGATTCCAGGTAAGCCATAAAAATACAAAAACGCAGTTATATTACTAAAATAAAACTGCAATAGTGCAATATCAATTAGATAGCCTCTTAATGCTCCTTCGTCCGCCCATCCAGTTTCGGGATGCTCAGGTTAAGGCGTTTGATCTTGCGCCACAAGGTGGTCGTATGGACGCCCATCTGAGCGGCAGTTGCGGCCCTGTTCCAGTTGTTTTTTCTTAAGATCTCATAAAGGTAGGCTTTCTCCATGTCATTCCATGTGAGTCCTTGAGTGCCTGGATCTTCGGAGACGCTTTTCTTCGGCCCAATACCCTCGCGACGCAGATAGTCGGGAAGGTGTTCAATCCCGATCCAGCTATCTTTACAGACTACCGTAGCATATTCAATGATGTTTTCAAGTTCCCGAATATTGCCCGGGAAATCATGCGACATGAGCACAGGCAGAACTTCCGGGGAGAGGCCTTGGATCTCTTTCCCGCTGAGACGATTAAACTTCCGGACAAAGTGATCGATCAGAAGCGGAATATCCTCTTTTCGGCTCCTTAGAGGAGGAAGGACGAGCTTAACGACGTTGATCCGATAATACAGGTCTTCACGAAATGCTCCTTCCCTTACCAAATCCTCGAGTCTTTTATTGGCGGCCGCCACAATCCGAACATTCGCCTTTTCGGATTTTGTGCTGCCGAGCGGTTCATATACCCTGTCTTGTAATACCCGGAGAAGCCTCACCTGCAATGCTGGGGAGATATCGCCGATCTCATCCAAGAAGATGGTTCCTCCTTCGGCAAGGGCTAGTCGCCCCGGTTTGTCTTTTTTGGCGTCCGTGAAGGCCCCAGCCTTATAACCGAACAGTTCTGACTCAAGGAGCGTATCCGGTAGTGAGCCACAGTTGATGGCAACGAAGGGCCCCCTTTCCCTGTTGCTGAGGGAATGGATGGCCTTTGCAAAGAGCTCCTTGCCGGTGCCGGTCTCCCCTTCGAGAAGAACGGTGGTGTCGCTTTCGGATACCTGCTCGAGGATTCGAAAGAGTCGCTGCATCTCCTTGCTCTTACTGATGATGTCCAGAAAGGAGTGCCTTGCAGAGAGCTCTTTCCGGAGTTCCTCAACAACACTCAGATCACGGAAGGTCTCTACTCCCCCTATAACATGGCCATGTTCGTCTTTCATGAGGGCGGTTGAGATGCTGACAGGGATTCGGTTGCCCTCCGAGTTAACAATATATATGGGCTGATTCACAATAGGCTGCCCTGTTTCCATGGTACGCCGAAGGGAGCACTGCTTCTCGCAGACGCTGGCGGCAAACACTTCCCAGCAGTGCCGTCCAATCGTTTCATGCTTTGGGATCCCGGTTATTCTCTCAGCAGCGCGGTTAAATGAGGTTATTTTCCAATCGGAATCAACGGTAAAGACCCCGTCGGCGATGCTATCCAAAATGATCTGTGTCTGGTTCTCTATAGGTGAACTCATAGGGATTTCTTCGTCTCAACCATCTCATCATAGAAGTGAGGCGTCCAACGTATAAACAGCTTAACCCCTATAGGCAACTCCAATACCGAATTTCTCGATGTCTCCATAAGCTAAGCGGTTTTGTTTTGCAGTAAAGATAGTCACTGATACGGCAGGTTCAAGGGTATGTCATACGTGAAAACAAACAGGCTTGTGGAGATGACCGCTACTACAGGAATGATCAGATCCGTACAATGGTGACATAATGGAATGCATACCCGTATGGAGGCAACGTATCAGAGGCTCCTGCAGTAAATAACGAAACCGAGTTGAGCCGTCGCCTCTGCCGGCAATTTCAAAACGTAATTACCTTATCCGCATCAACAATCAATTCTATCAGCTTATCGCCACCGGCGATTTCACCATAGCTCAATCGGGCCGCTGTTTATGATGAAGAGAATCCGTTTCCTCGTGACGACAAGGGCTCCACGTGTTTTTCCGTGAACACTGCAGAAACCTATGATGACTACAATACGAAACAGGCAAAAAAACAAAACCGAATTCTCTGCCCCCTTGAAACCTCAACCAATTCCGCTTAACTCCTCCCTACGCCTTTGGTTACTCTCTCACGTAGGGTTGGAATTTGGATGTACCGAGAATAACTCGTGATCTTTGAGATGATTTTCCCCAGAGGAAACCGCAACTTATGGGATTGGCTCTGGCCTTTCCTCTAATGTGGGAAAACAGAGACGGCATCCAAAGTACGGTTCAGTATCCCCTCACAGTTCGGGTAATAGCTCTTCTTGGAGAAAATGAAAGTAAGCACAATCAGCGCACGAATGCTTGCAGTATATCTTCTTGTGACCCACCTCTTCTCTCAGGGCATAACAGTTGATGGATTTGACCTTACAAACAAGGCAGTCTTCACACCTTTGATCAGGCTGAACATGATCGCTTATCTCATGCTTGTAGAATTCCCAGCAGAATGTTGTTTGTTTCTCAGAATCCGTAAAGGCCATCAGGTCGATATCTATTTCCTCGGGTTCCGGGAACGGGATGTTGTTCTGCTGCAGGAACACAGCCAAGTCCTTTGGCAGCACTCGCCAGTGCCCCGACGTGCCAACACGGTATCCCTTAATCTCCCCTTTTTCCAGCCACCGTTTAACTGTCTCCCTTGAATGATGAGAGATGCTGGCGATTTCTGAG
>CP070657.1:826832-829378 GCA_020355085.1 Deltaproteobacteria bacterium | reverse complement strand
TGACAGAAAAAACCGGTATATACTATGAGGGTTTGAGCAAGACCGTCGAAACGTATAACCAAGCTTGTGCCAAAGGTTATGATGACCTCTTTAATAAAGTACATAGGTATCTCCGGCCGATAAAGACCCCTAAATTCTATGCCGGAAGGCAATTCTCCAGTGCCTATGGAAGCCTCGGTGGTATCAAGATCAACCATAAAACAGAGGTCTTGGACAAAAAATGGGAGGTGATTCCCGGACTGTATGCGGCAGGAACGGATGCCTGCACCATATACGGCGACAGTTATGTCTTTGTTCTCCCGGGCAACACCATGGGATTTGCCTTGAATTCCGGGCGCATTGCCGGAGAGAATGCTGTTGAATATGCAAAGTCTTTGAGATAAAGTGAACCGAATGATGGAGATATGTTCATGGTTGAAATATCAAAAAGAATACGTCAATTTGGTAATGAACAGATAGAAGTGATCTTCCGCAAGGCAGCACCGCCGGACACCCCTGTTCCTCCGCCCTTTCGCCAAATACACTATGAAGGGCTCAAACCTGGCACCACAACGCTCTCTAAGGGAGCAGTCTTGATCGAGGGGGGGTACCCTCTCCCTTGTGACATTGTATGGGAGCGGGATGTTCCCGTGCCCCTTCATGACGGGATCATCATTTACATTGATTTCTTCCGGCCCGCAGATGGATCGGATATTCCGGCCATCCTTTCTTGGAGTCCTTACGGCAAATCAGTGCCCCAAGGACCGCCGATTGGTGTCTCCACGGGAACTGTCTCCGGTCTGCAAAAATTTGAAGGCCCAGACCCGGCGTACTGGTGCAACTGCGGATATGCTGTGGCCAACGTGGACGCACGTGGAGCTTACAGCTCTCAAGGTGATATTCACTTCTGGGGGGCCGTAGAGGCCCGAGACGGATACGATGTAATCGAATGGGTGGCTTCCCAAGAGTGGTGTAACGGGATGGTGGGATTATCGGGCAATTCGTGGCTGGCCATTGTCCAGTGGTTTATTGCCCAGGAACAACCACCGCACCTTGCCGCCATTGCTCCGTGGGAAGGCGTAAGCGACCTGTACAGGCAGGACATATTGAGAGGGGGCATCCTGAACATCGGGTTCAACGAAATGGTCACCTCTACGATGAGAGGCCAGAACCGGGTTGAGGATTTGCCTGCCATGGCCAAGAAGTACTCGCTCATGAATGCTTATTGGGAAGATAAAAGCGCTAAGCTGGAGAAGATCAACGCTCCTGCCTATGTTGTGGCCAGCTGGAGCAATGACCTCCATACCCTTGGCACTTTGGAAGGTTTCCGCAGGATTGCATCAAAAGAGAAGTGGCTCCGTGTCCACAACAGCCACGAGTGGGCTGACTATTATGAACCGGAGAATGTAGAAGACCTGCGTCGCTTTTTTGATCGCTACTTGAAAAGTGAAAAAAACGACTGGGAGCAGACACCCCAGGTGCGGGTATCCGTGCTTGATCCGGGAGGCACAGACCAGGTCAAGAGGTCTGAGAGTGCATGGCCCTTGGAGAGAACGCAGTATGAGAAGCTTTTCCTCGATGCGGCCCACGGGATTCTGTCAACCAACCCCATGTCTCAAGAGTCATCTGCGCGCTACAAGGCGGATGATGGCCAAGGACAAGCAAGCTTTACAATTCGGTTTGATAAAGACATGGAACTGACCGGCTACCTGAAGCTCCGTCTATGGGTTGAGGCTGAAGGGGCTGAGGACATGGATCTGTTCGTTCTTGTGCAAAAGCTGAACGCGCAAGGGAGCCCTCTTTCCTCACCCAATCCAATGGGGGAGTATTTGGGACCAAACGGGAGGCTGCGGGTATCGCGTCGTGAAACTGACCGCGAAAGATCATTTCCTTGGTTACCTTATCATATTCATCTAGTTGAAAACCTTCTGCATCCCGGGGAAATCGTACCATGCGACATCCCGATCTGGCCCACAGGTATGCTATGGCATGCAGGCGAGCAGCTTCGCCTGACAGTATCGGGGTTTAATCCGATTCCTTTTCACCTACCGGGAATCCCCGGTCCCGCCACTCGCAACCAGGGGTACCATATCATCCATACCGGCGGAAAACATGACTCTCATCTGCTCGTTCCGGTAATCCCGAACTGAAAGCCCTCGGGTAGTAGGAATTTCTTGCTTTACACACGAGAATACTTTACCTATACTCCTTTCCCCCAAAAAGAGAGTTCTATCAATTTACTAGATGAGTGAATCATGACACAAAACCGCATCTGCAGTCTTCTTGGCATTCGTTATCCCATCATCCAGGCCCCCATGAACTGGGTCAGCGGCGCTGCTTTAACGGCCGCTGTATCGGCAGCCGGCGGCATGGGCACACTCGGGCCTAATGCAGGCGCAGTTAAGATTAACCCGGATGTGGAAGCTACCGGAGAACTCGCGCGCCAGCAGATCCACAAGGTGCGTTCGCTCACAGACAAGCCCTTTGCCGTCAACGTGACAGTGGGCTTTGGCGAGGATATGAAATACTCTCAAAAGATCGTGAACGTGCTGGTGGAGGAAAAAGTT
>CP070657.1:820637-826732 GCA_020355085.1 Deltaproteobacteria bacterium | reverse complement strand
TATGATAACTGGAGCTTCCTAAGTTTGCAGTGAACACCGTTGTCCCTGAGCGACATTCGCGGAAGCGGTGGGGCACCCCCCGAGGGTGAGCAGGAAGGGGAAAGCCCCGCCTTTAGAGCGGGGAAGGGGTAGGCATTCCCCACCTGCGAACCCCGGGAGGGTCACCGCGAGAGCATCAGAGCAAAGGGACAATGGTGTGCAGTAATAAGAAATATTAGTATTTGCAGAACCAATACGTTGCAGAGATGTCTTGAGGAAGACTCAGGAAACTCCTGGCTTGGGAGGTGTCGGTGCGCAGTTTTTTCTCGGTACTGGCGTTTTCCCGGAATCTGCCAATCTAATTACTATAGAGGTTGAACCGGGGGCCCGTTTGTGGTTAAAATGCATATGTAGTTGAGAAAATCACCATAGGGTTCTCCCCGAAAAAGCCGGCAAGCACATAACATTGAGAACTGAGAGGGCACGAAATGGATGAATACAAGAAACGCCTGAGTTTGACCCTTGCTGAGACAGGGGCACTCTTCTTTGATAAGGGTTTGACCTTGAAAGACGGGAGACCTACTCCCTATTTCGTTAATCTCGGCAAATTCTGCACCGGCAGACTGCTTCTTGAGATGGGTTCGTTTTTTGCGGATATGCTCGTTAACAACTCGCTTGCCCATAGCATGGAAATCATTGTGGGACCTTCGTATAAGGGAAGTGCAATTGCCTCTGCTACAGCCACCGCCCTTTTTGAGCATCACGGCTACGATCTACTCTTTGATTACGACAGGAAGGAGGCCAAAAGGCACGGGGAGGGTTCTTCATCAGCTGCTTATTTCGTAAACAACACCTTTTTTGATGGGTGCAGGGTCTTTATTGTAGACGATGTAGTGACGTCCATGGAAACCAAATACGAGTTTATTGATAAGATCGGGCAAGAATCTCGCTCCCGGGAGATAAATGTCCAGATAGTCGGGTTGGGCATTGCGGTTGACAGGGAGCAGACCACCGCTGTTTACGATGAAAAGGGAAGGGTGATTCTTAACAAAAGGGGAGTGAATCCGATATCGGAGTTCAACTCCAAGACTGGTATCCCGTTTTTTTCTGTTGCCGGTATACGGGAGATCGTGGGGTACCTGTACGACCAAAAGATCCCGCTCCTCATCTCAGGAGATAAGCGGCCCATGGACGACGAGACAAGAAACGAGTTCGATAGGTACCTGAAAACCTATGGAAGGTAATAATAGGGCGAATTCCGTTGCTGGGCTTCTCAATTGAATATTATTGAGTTTATGTCGGTGAGGATATCAATATGCTGCCTGCCGCAGGAGCCGGGTGCCGCTGCTCATCTGAAAAACACTATCGATCACTGAGAAAGGGTATATATGTCGGACCGCGATCAGGTTAAAAGAGCGCTGAGGGCGCTTTTGAGCCACAGAAAGCCAGAGAGCGTAAAGGATCCTGATTATGGCTATACACACGCATCGGTCCTTTTGCCCCTTTTCATCAAAGATGGGCGCTATTGGCTCCTCTTTATGAGGCGGACACATACCGTGGAATATCATAAGGGTGAGGTGTATTTTCCGGGTGGTTCGGTAGATGCAGGGGATACAAGCCTTGAGCGCACTGCTCTCCGAGAGACCTTTGAGGAAGTCGGCATACAGGAGGAGGATATAGAGATCCTGGGTCAGCTGGACGATATGCTTACCGTGGTCTCGCGCTTCATTGTCCAGCCCTTTGTCGGTATGGTGCCATTTCCTTATGCCTTTACGCTCAACAAAAGAGAGGTAGATCACCTAATAGAGATACCCTTACAGTTCTTTTTGGAAAACGCTCGACCACAGTTTGTAACCATGGACTCTGAGGGAGTGACCTTTGAGACGCCCGCCTTTATCTATGAGGATACGATCATTTGGGGCGCTACCCAGAGGATTTTAGATAACTTCCTCGGTTTGATAAAGCCAGCGATACGGTTCGCCTAGATTCCCGTGGGGAGAGCGGGAATTTCCCTTTACTTTTGTTTCATAACTCTTTATCATCTACGGGTAATCGGATAAAGTCGGGACGTGGCTCAGTCTGGTAGAGCACAGCGTTCGGGACGCTGGGGTCGCTGGTTCAAATCCAGTCGTCCCGACCACCTTTCAGCCGGCTCGTGCATTAGTTTTACGGCGAAATGTGATGAATGGACCGATTTAGGGGCCAGATCAAAAAACCCTAATCCTCAGCTTCCTTGGGGTTCTTCCTAACCCAGTCGAGAAGAGTCATCTCACAGTGTTGCGTGAGAGTGCAATACCCCTTGTTTTATAGATTCTGTAAGTAAGATTCTGCTGACAATCCCTGATTGATTGGAGCACCGACCGAGTGGAAGGATCTTTGCACACGGTATCTACTTCAAGATGAAATCCACGACAGTACAGCTCCTCTTATCCCTTTGACTCGCCTCTGAAATCTAGGTCCAGACAATCTCATTGTTTTAGGTTTTGCTATCTTTATCAGGTATTCGCCCTTGGTAGACCCCATATCCCGGCAAGATACATCCAGGGAGGCTTTTCAACTACCTCGGCGTATTGTGCCTGAGTCCCTGTCCTGATATAATGTGAAATATTAAGTGCAAGCCCCAACGAAATCCAATTTCTTCTCAGTCCGGATAGGATGCCCCGAAATCTAGGAATTACCAATACTGCTGAATTTATTGGCATTAAAGGGGCATGCAAGTTGTGTGGGATTTCGGATATTGCTACAGGCGCACAGTACCTATCACAGGCCGTAAATCATGAATCTAAGAACTATGGCATACCAAAGTACACCCAATGACCGCATTCTACGGGCAGAGGCCAGGAAAGGAATAACCTACATTGGAAAAACTGAGCAGAATCGTACGAGAATTTGTAATGATCGAAGGCGCATGCGCGGCTGGAATTGCAACGGTAAAAACACTTGAGGGAGGTCCACAATCTTCTGACCTTACGTACGTGTTACCTGATGCAAAGTCAGCCGTAAGCTATGCCGTGGCAATTGACCAGAAGCTGATACCACCCTATTTGATGAAGAAGGAGCGGCTCCCATTAGAGAAGGAGTTTATTCGAGCAAATGCCTTGGCCAGCGGTATAGCCTTGCACTTGGCCAATTATCTCACGCAAAAGGGGTATCCATCTGTGCCGGTTGCGGCCAATAATGTATTCAGACCCCCAGGTCCTGGTACGGCGTCTGATTATATCGCGGACCTTTATTATCCGGATATCTCTCACCGATACTTAGCAGTGAGATCCGGAGTAGGGCATATGGGATTGTCCGGCAATATAATTACAAAGAGCCAGGGTGCGGCCGTTATTTTAGGGGCTACTGTTACTACGGCCCAACTTGTGCCTACGCTTCCCTTGCCGCCCGAAGAGAATTATTGCGACGATTGCCGCATTTGCATGGCGTCATGTGTTGCAGGATTTATGCATTTACGGGAAAAGACATCTATATCACTTGGTGGCCTTGAGGTTAGGTATTCTAAACGCCGCAATTACGGGCGGTGCGACCTTGTCTGTAGCGGCTATACCGGATTACATTTGTCGGGTAAATGGTCTACATGGTCTCCTGGTCGATTTGATATTCCTAAAAGCGATGACGAACTCGGTGCTGCCTATGAACGAATGCAGACTGCCCATGCGAAATGGCCTGCTTCTGCAGGTGGCAGGTATTTCTATTTCAGTGACGAAAAACTGCGTGTGTCTTGCGCAAACTGTCAGCTTGTATGCTGTCCCGACAAAGACGAACGCAAAGCGCGTTATAAAATGCTAACCGAATCCGGCGCGGTGTTGCAAAACTCGGACGGCAGCGTTGAAGCTGTTTCCCCGAAGAATGCGGACAAAAGGCTTGCCTCAATGTCGATCACACAGAGGGCCTTATACCAAGATACTTAAATACAGGACACAAGGAGGAAGGTATAGTGGAGGTTGCTGAAAGAGTAACGAATGAGAAAGGACTCAGGACCCTATGGATTATCTGGGCAGCAATGGCGGGGTCTTTGTTGGTGTATGTCTTTTTGTGTCATCAATTTGGTGAGGAAATAAGACCGACTGGGAGTCATGATCTCCCTCTGGGTCTCATCAGGAACATTCTCTGTATTGTAACGATCGTTACCTTATTCCTTGCCCATTTCATACGAAAACGCATGCTTGAAGGCCGATTGGGTGGTTCGGGAGCCGGGCTTTTTGAACCCGGGGCCACCTCGAGTCAACCCTCACCATTTGCTCACTATATAACAGTTATCATTGTCTCCCTGGCACTTTGCGAGAGCATTGGGATCTATGGGCTTGCACTCTTTTTGCTTGGCGATAGCTTTCGAACACTTCATGTCTTCATCGGTATTTCGGCCCTGGCCATGTACTTTTATCGCCCAAAGCGGCAGGAATTCGAGACCCTGGCCCTGGCCATGCAAACAAAGGAGATGCCACCTGCTTCATCACTTCCAGAATCATAGGAGGTGCCCCAGCCTGCTTTGCATGAAGGAGAGGGATCTTTTCCAGATCTTCACAATATCTTAAAGAATACCTAGTGAAAGGCAGGGTCATTTCACATATAATAAAAACAATACTTGCAAGTACAAAAAGGAGGAGTGAAATGAGGATTAGCGCACGCAATGTCCTGAAAGGCAAAGTGAAGAATATAGCCCATGGTGTGGTGAATTCAGAGATAATTGTGGAGCTCGCTGGCGGAGTGGAGGTGGTATCGATCATCACCAAGGCCTCGGCAGAAGGGCTTGGCTTAGCAGAAGGCAAAGAGGTCTATGCGGTAATCAAAGCGTCAAATGTAATGATCGCACTGGACTGATTCAGGCAGGTTGCCACAGCGGAGTATACGGACTATTCCTGGCTTGACGTGAAGAGGAGGCGTCCGTTTGCAAATCAATAATCCCCGATTGTTTCTCTGAGCGAGCAAAACGTTGGGAGCAAAGAGACGATTCATTGTGAACTGGGTGCAAGAGCCGGTTTAAGGTGCAGTGTATTCATAGGATAGTGTCATACGTAAACCGAAGACCACCGGGCGTCTTTCCTCTAGTAGATATAAGCGTCGGATATGAATCGAAGGATGAAAGAGGGCATACCAATGAGCCGTTGCGAGAAATGCTGGTTTCGAGCGAGCTACGATAAGAACCCTCGCTCAATTCTGGCCCGCATATGGAAATGGCATACCGGGTGGTGCCCTGGCTGGAAGTCCTATATGCGATCCTTATCGGATGAAGAGCGAGAGAAAGTTTTAGAGCGATACCATTAGTGCTGTTCTCATGGATGCAGCAAATTCCTCTTCGGATCCCCTCTCCGGGAGAGCAGGCCTCTCACCTTTCTATGAGATTGACCAAGTTGCGTCGTTCTCCACGAAGGAATCGTCGCAGGTTCTCCTCGAAAATGGGAAGCATCTGATCTATGTACACGTCGCTCAGTCCCCCGATATGCGGAGTGATGATGACGTTCTTCATCCCCCAGAGAGGGCTTTCCTTTGGCAGCGGTTCAGTGCTAAAAACATCCATGCCCGCGCCGGCAATCTTTCCCGTGCTTAAGGCCTCGATCAGCGCTTCTTCATCCACCGTGTCTCCTCTGCCCGCGCTGATGTAAAAGGCACTGGGCTTCATGGCTGAAAACTCCTTTGCGCCAACCATTTTTTTTGTCTCAGGGGTAAGAGGAACGACGTTGACGAAATAATCTACCTCTCCGAGTACCTCGGTGAGTTGCTCCGGTCCGAGGAAATGGTCCACCGCCTGGACCTCCCGCTTAACAGTATCAATTCCATAAACCGTCATTCCAAAGGCCTTGCATTTCTCCGCAATAGCCTGCCCGACGACGCCTATCCCGAGAATGGCCACCTTCTTCTGCCACAGTAGCCTTCCTGGCCACCTATCCCAGATTTTCTTGTTTTGGTTTAGAATGTTATCCTGAAATCGCCGGTTCAGGGCAAGCATGAACAGAATAGTCATCTCAGACATCTGTGGCCCGTGCATACCCCGGCTGGAGGTGAGCAAGACGTCCTTCGGGAGGGATGGGAGATTCAGGAAAAAGTCAACACCGGTAGCCATAGACTGAACCCACTTAAGCCTTTTGGCTTGCCCGACTAGCTCATCGGACGCT
>CP070657.1:817063-820537 GCA_020355085.1 Deltaproteobacteria bacterium | reverse complement strand
TTAAGGGTATTTCCCCTTAAATTCCCAAAGATGGCAATGCCAGACTCTTCCAAGGATGCTTTTTCACCAGGAAGAGAGCCCTTTTCCTTATATTCTGCGGTGAGCTTGCGGGCCAATACCTTGGCAACTTCCACGTTGGGCTGGTCAAAGGGATTGATTCCCATGCGGTGGCCTGCCACGGCAATGGCTATCTCCCACAGGAAGAACTGCCCACCCAGATCGTAGCGATCGCGAATAAAGAGGCGCACTATGGGATGACCGGCTCTCTCCAGGTCGGCAACTGCTGAGTCGATGGTGTCATCTCCTTCCATACTGAGCTGAACGAAGATCCTATCCTTGCCGTAGACATCGGGCGAACCCACCGGCTCCCCTACTATCGGCAAAATCCCCTTCCTCTCTTTACCGGTGCTCTCGGCAATAAGCTGCTCCACCCAGTCGCCGAAGCTCTCTATTTCTGGTGGGGCAATGAGGGTCACCTTGTCCTTGCCAATTTTGTTTAATCCACCAAGCATGGCGCCGAGCTGGGCACCGCGGTTGTCACCGGATGTCGGGCAATTGCATCCTTCCGAGTTGCAGACCATGTTCATGGCCCGGTCGAGCAGCACCTCTATATCTAAGCCAATTAGTGTCGCTGGCACCAGTCCGAAATAGGAAAGGGCCGAGTATCGACCGCCGATATTCGGGTCGTTCAGGAAGGTGGCCCGAAATCCGTACCTGGCTGCAAGATCCGTCAAGGGGGTTCCGGGATCGGTAATGGCGATGAAGTGCTCCCCAGCTGAGTCTTGCCCCAGGGCGTCGCTCAGCCAGTTGTAGAAGAACTTGAAAAGGGAGAGCGTCTCAACGGTTGTGCCGGACTTAGTCGATACAATAAAGAGCGTACGGCTTGGAATAAGCGTATCAGCATAGGTAAGGACTGCTCCGGGGTCGGTGCTGTCGAGAACATCCAGATCCAGAAAGCCGTCTTTCACGCCGAAGATATTTCGAAATACCTCGGGCGCCAGGCTCGAACCTCCCATGCCCAGAAGCAGTGCATGGGTATAGCCATCGCTCCGCACGGCATCGGTCAGTTCCTCCATTCGTTTGACGCTGTCTCCCATGACCTCGGGGCTGTGTAGCCAGCCCAAGCGATTGGTGATCTCAGCCTGTCCCGGTTTCCACACGGTATGGTCGTGCGCCCAAATACGCGACATAATTCGGTTGTCTCTCAAATCGGCTAGATCCTTTTCAAAGGTACCTTGGTAGGTGCCCAGAGCGAATGAGGCATCGAGCCGTCCCGTCATGAGTTTTTCCCGCTTTTCCTTTATACTGGCCATCAGATTATTGAAGGACTTTTCAAAGGCGGCGACACCATCGTCCTGAAGCTGCTGCGTGATAGCGTCGAGGTCGATGCCCAGATCCGACAGGCGCACAAGGTCTGCCAGGGCGATATCGAGCCCTTCTCCTAAGGTTGAGGCTACTTCTCCGTGGTCTAGAAATGCCGCCAAGGTGCCAGGTGGCACTGTGTTGACCGTATCAGGCCCGATGAGGCTGTCCACATATAATGTATCGGGGTAGCTCGGATTCTTGGTTCCGGTGCTCCCCCAGAGTACGCGTTGCTTACGTGCCGCGTGAGCTGTGAGCCGCTCCCAGCGCTCTCCAGTAAAGATCTCTCTGAATCGGGCATATGCTGCCTTGGCGTTGGAAATCGCGATTCTCCCTTGGAGTTCAGGATGCCGAGCTCTATCAAGCAGTGCATCGACAGCGGTGTCAACACGGCTTATGAAAAAGGATGCCACCGAGGCTATTGAAGACACGTCTCCACCGGCTGCGAGCCGTCCTTCCAGGCCGGAAATATATGCCTCAGCTACTGCCTGATAGTGGGTCAAAGAGAATATCAAGGTCACATTTACGTTGACACCTTCGCCGATAAGGGTCTGAATTGCCGGTATGCCCGCCTGGGTCGCCGGCACCTTGATCATTACGTTAGGGTGGTCCAGCTGGGTAAAGAGCCTCCATGCCTCTTTAACGGTGCCATCCGTGTCATAGGCGAGCGTAGGGCTGACCTCGAGGCTCACATACCCGTCAAGCCCTCCCGTCTTCTCATAGACCGGGAGCAGCGCATCTGCAGTCTGCCGGATGTCCTCCAGAACCAACTCCTCATAGATTTCTTTGTCTGTTTTGCCTTTCTCCACAAGGCTCCTCAGGGCCTCGTCGTAGTCGGCACTGCCTGCGATTGCCTTATCAAAGATCGTTGGATTTGAAGTGACCCCGCGAAGGCCTTTGTCAACTAGGCCCTTGAGTTCCCCCGAGGTGATAAAGGATCGCCGTATGTAATCAAGCCAGACGGCCAGGCCGAGCTCTGCTAAATCGTCAAGCTTTCCCATCTTGACTCTCCTTCTGGATCACCGTTGCCCCCACGTTGCTATCATATCTTGTTACCCGTTGAGCTCAGCATGGTCATCCCGCAGCACATAGAAGACATCCGCCTGGTCACGAACTTCGAACGACAAAACAGTAGGGAAAAGGCTCTCGTCGTTAACCGATGGCAGGTGAGGAAACGATGATATATCAATGGGCCGATTTCTTCTTGACTAACTCTTTAGCTGCCTGAGCAACATGATCAACAGTGATACCGAACTTCTCATACAGGACCGAGGCGGGTGCACTGGCCCCGAAACCATCCATGCCGATTACCGTTCCTTCAAGGCCTGCGTAATGTTCCCATCCCAGTTTGGTGCCGGCCTCTACCGCCACCCGGGCCTTAACTCCTGGCGGCAGCACGGAGTCTCGGTAGTCTTGGGGTTGGCTGTCAAAGAGCTCCCAGCTGGGGAGGGATACTACCCTAACACCAATGCCTTCTGCAGCCAGTTTCTTGCCCGCCTCAAGGGCGATGTGTGTCTCGGAACCTGTTCCAATCAGGATCGCCTGGGGCATATCCTTGGCTGACTCCCAAAGTATGTAGCCTCCCTGCTGCAAGGCTTGAGCCCCCTGGCATACGGTTCGATCCAGCACGGGAACGCCCTGTCTGGTGAAGATAAGCGCGGTCGGGCCATCGTTTTTCAGTAGTGCAGCACGCCATGCCTCCACCGTCTCACCAGCATCGGCCGGTCGGATAACGGTGAGGTTAGGCACGGCACGAAGGTTCATGATGTGTTCAACGGGCTGGTGCGTGGGGCCGTCTTCGCCGAGGCCGATACTATCGTGGGTGAATATGTAGATGACGCGGCATTCTGAGAGCGCAGCAACGCGGATAGGGGGGCGCATATAGTCCGAGAAAACGAGGAATGTGGCTGTGTATGGGATCAGACCGCCGTGTAATGCCATGCCAGTAGCAATCGAGCCCATGGCGTGCTCCCTTACACCGAAATGCACGTTTCGTCCCCCATAGCCCCACTCTCCGCCTACAAGGCCTTGCATCCCTTCAGATGAGGTCTTGGGAGAAGCGAAATCGCCGAAGCCCTTGAGCCATGAAAAGGTTGAGGGGTTAAGGTCCGC
>CP070657.1:814090-816963 GCA_020355085.1 Deltaproteobacteria bacterium | reverse complement strand
TGCTCCAATTTGAGCCTTTCGGCTTCCTTTAATTTCTTTTCAATCTCTATCTTGGGTCTCAAGTCATTATAGATACCCATGGTGGCCACCTCCTTGCCATCCTGATAGATAATAGCGGCGGTCATCTCAACCGGTATCTCTTCTCCTGATGAGTTGATTATGGTCATCTCTGTAGTATAGAGTTGTCCCATTCCACCGTAGTTAGGGCTTCTGAGTTTCTTCATGACGCTCCGCGCCCCACGGGGCGTATACAGATATTCCGCGATGCTCGTGCCAACAGCTACCTGGTCGGTATAGCCGAATAATTTGCGGGCACTCTCATTCATGAGCAATATAACGCCTTTCATATCAGCAACTAAAATAGCAGCTGTAGAGCTGCCAATAATATTTTCCAAGAATTCGTTGGCCTTTTGCAGTTCTATTTCTAAGAGTTTAGTTTTTGTGACATCCCTTAAGCTGAGCATGAGATACCTCACCTCGCCCTTTTCATCGAGAATGGGTGAACACACCCTTTCCTCATACACCTCTTCACCATCAGGCCCCTTATTTTTCTTAATTGTAGACGTCCCTTTCTTATCGATCAGGGTGAGACTAACAGGGCAAGACAACTGGGAGCACGGCGTTTCGGATTGATAAAGGATTTGGTAGCATTTTTTTCCAGCTACTTCCTTTTCACGGAAACCGGTCTTCTCTGAGAATCTCGCACTGGCTGCAACAACCGTCATATCTGGGGTTAAGATCAGGGTTGGAAAGGAGAGAGAATCAAAAAGTCTTTTGCGCCAGTCGAAGTTTTTCATAGTAGGGTACAGTAAACGATCTACTTTGCTACCTCGAAGGTATGGCTGAGGACGTCCTCAGCCCTTGCTAGGTCATCCTGGGCCAGAACTACGAACACGGAGGAGGCGGAACAGCCGGATGCAATAATCTCTATATCCGCCTCGGAAAGGGTGGAGAACGTTGCCTCCGCGATACCGTACCTATCACCGAAGTGAGGACCATGAAAGTAAATAATCCCAACAGGATAGATATACTCACAGGGAGTTGATCCAGGGGCGTCTGCCACAGAAACCCAGAAATCCTTATATTCCTTTTCCGATAGGCAAAGCGTAATCGAGATAGTCTCACCAGACTCTTGTACTATTATGAATTCTGCCTTCACCTTTTGAAGCGCATCTTGAGAGAGAGTTCTTCCTAATGACGTAATCTCCTTGAGCGGATACGAGAACTCAACAAGAACAAGATCCGTTACCTTTTGAAAGCCATATGTCTTAATGGGTTGTTCCCAGTAAACAGCAATCGTCTCCATCACACCTTGTCTTTCTTTTTGACCTCGCTCTGATAGTAGTGGAGCTCTGGTTTAATAGGAGCACGGTTTTTCGGCAACTGTAACGAATCTTGAATTACTTCAACAGCCTTGTCCATGATCCGGTAATCGGTAATAAAGGAGACAGCGGACAATGAGGTGGCTATCCCGTAAATTGGTATCGATTCCGCTCCCCATGAAGCAATAACCACTCCCAATATTATTATTGCCGAGTGGCGTGGGAAAACGGATATCATGCCCACATGTTCTCTTGATGTCATTTCCCAAACCGGAGGAAGTTGAAGCCCTTGGTTCAGGATTTTTGACGCACGAGGGGATTGGTCCTGATTGAGGCAAAAGCTGAGTTGGCAGCACGTATCCTTGTTAGTCTTGTAGGTAAGGAAGGCTATATTGTTTTTTTGAGAGGCCAAGATTCTGCTGACATTCGCGAGTATCCCGTCTGACGGTTCCGGTCCTCTCAAATCAAACTGGCAAAGTTCCAGACTCTGTCTGAGTCCCCCTACTTTCAATTTCTCCATCGTCTCGGTACCATGCAGAGAACAGGGCCACATGGCCTGCAGATCCTCTGCGGCCAACAGGGGCGAGAAGGGAAGGTCTGCTAAGGGTTAGCCGGTATAGTCATCGACCATGGCCATGAGTTTGTCTAGATCGATAGGTTTGGCAATATAGTCGTCGGCTAAAGTGCTCATCCCGTCGCGATGAGTGTATCTGGTGCTGGTAACTGCTGAGCCAACGGCAGTTAGAAGGACAATAGCGATATCTTGGTACTGCGGATTGTTCTTGAGTTCGTCACAGAGTTCGTAGCCATTTTTGCGAGGCATCATCACGTCGAGAATAATGAGATCTGGCCTTTCCTCTTGTATCTTGTCCCACGCTTCTATTCCGTCATATGCCTTTTCTACCCTGTAGTCTTTGCTCTCCAACTTCATAGAGATCGCTTCAACCAAATCAGGATCGTCATCGACTACCAAAACGAGCTTGTCAGCGGCCATATGCCCCCCCACTATCAATTTCCACCGGTTAAAGTAAGATGTGGCAATCGATTGCCATCTTATAGGTTTATTATTGTGCCGTCAATGGTAAATGACGATGGGAGAACCATTGAGCACAAAAAAACCGATAGAGAAAGCCGGAAACTGCTTGTTGATACGAAAAGGTTGAAGCGGATTTGATCCTTTTGTCTCCTTTACCATTCTTGTGAGAATAGCCTGTTAATGGTATCTTGAAACAGTATGGGCCTAAAGGGTTATGGAGCCTATACCCCTTTGCAATAAACGGAGGAGCGCTCATGAGTTCCGGAGTAAAGCACAACCATGTTGAGTGCAGTTTTTGAACCAGCTCGGGACTTTTTAAGGGTATTTACTGTTATTCGTTTTCAGTGTAAAAAGAAAGAAGACCATTTGATCCTAGCTCGTTGCAGGTTGAAGACAAGGGCGCTGTTGAGGATAGTATTTTGAGCTTTTTTGACGGGAGTTTTTGCTCAATATTGGTCCCATAACAAGGTAAGGTCAAACAAGGACCTGGGGAGAAAGCCATGGATAATGCTGAG
>CP070657.1:806189-813990 GCA_020355085.1 Deltaproteobacteria bacterium | reverse complement strand
GCGGTGCAATACAGAAAGGCATCCAACAGAGTGAGCGCTCCAGGCTCATGAAGGGCTGAACAAAGATGCCCAAACACAGATTAACCTACGCTCACGTTTCTGATCTGTCAAGGAGAACAGCGCCTGCGGGGGAAAGGAGAGGCCATGTTGTCTATTTGGCAAAGAAGCCGTGGTTACAGAGATGAAAGGGTTTCACATAGTAAACTTCGCCGTGGAGAAAAGGAAGGACTCCGGGGGATAGCCCAAGTCAAACATGCTTTTGGTTTTCCGAAGCAGGCATAGTCACGGGAGATAAATAATAAAGAAGGGTTCGACGCGTAAGACTAAAGGTGCAAGGCGAGAGGGGGTTAGTATGCGGCGGCATTGCTTGAGGAGTGCCGTAGGCCTGGGAGCAGGAAATACTTGTTTGATGGTTGACTTACTGAGTAATAGCGGAGATTACGTAGAAGGCGATGTAAAAGGCCAGAAGCGCCAGGAAGTTAAGGTGCTCGTTATTTCTGACTAACAGGCGAAACCGAAAGAATAGGGTATCCTTTGTTTCGCAGGCTCCAAGCCTTGGCATAAATCTATTGACCTGATCGCAATATTCCAGATACGGCTCGCCAAAGATCTCTATGAGGTGTTTCTCTTCCCTTTTAACCCTATTTGCGACGTAATAAAAAAAAACGCCCAGATAAATGACTATGATGTAGATGTTTTTTAATAGAATTAGCGCACCCAAGATGACAAAAAACCTCCCCAGGTACATGGGATTTCTTACCAGGCAGTAAGGCCCCCTGATGGTGAGCACCACGTTTTTTTCCAGCGAACCAGAGGACCACATCTGTATTAGCTCTCCAAAAAGAGAAATGACCACTGCCGGGATAAACATCTCCAGGTGGCCATAGATGAACAACAGAACGACAAGGGCAACTCCCAAGGGAATTCTGATTTTTTCAAGGGCTCGTCTCAGTTTAGCGTGCGTGAAAAGCTCGTTAAGAAGCCCCAGGTAGTGCTTATGTCCCTTGTTCTTTGTATGATCGCCGGTCATAGTGCAATTGAAACGTGCTCATTGGTGAGCCAGAGAGCCTGCGTTGTCCCTGTTTGCTTTCCTTGATTTGGTTTTTCTTTAGTCAGTAAGATCAAAGAGGTAATACATACAAAAAAACCAGAAGTCCACGAAAAAGAAGATGCGATGAAAGGGCGCTGTGGTTGGGGAAAGGCTTAAAGCGCAAGGAGAAAAAATGTGAAAAGAAGATAGAGGAGGCCTGCGCCTAAGAGTGAACGGGAGGGGGGAGCTTTTCGACCCGTCCCGGCACCAGCTGAAGAGCAGTCTTCATATCTAAGTGTTTTACTTTCCTTCGCCAGAATGGCCCGTCCTGTGAGACTAGAATGAGCAGGCTTAGCCAAAGGCTATGGCCGACGGTGTCTGCAGTAGCATGTCCATCCTCCGAAGCAGCCAACTGCGGAGGACGGGGTAAGGAGGACGGAAAGGCTGGGTTAGCCGCGCCGTGGCTCGTAAGAGCGAAGGCAGGCTAAAGGCTATGGAGAGTTCCGCCATCTATTGTGAGGATGCCCCGCTCTTCAGAGCGCGGAGGCTCCATTGCTTGTAGATAGTATTTGGGGGATATTTTGAGAAAAGAACAGGGCGGTTGCGGGCTTGCCCTTGAACGGTAAGTTTCTCAATGACCGATGGGTCTTCGGGGATTTTCTCCGCCCTTTGTTGTTTCTAGAGGCTTTTCTCACAGTAGTCGCAATAGAATAACTTCTCCCCCTTCTCTACATCGGCAGGAGTAATAATATTCTCTTTTTTAAGGTCTCTCCAATCCTCGTCTCCCATGCAGTCTCTGCATTTGATGCTGTTGTCGCTCTCATAAATCCCCACCAGATCGTCAATTTCATGAGCCCTCATGTTTATCACCTGCCTTTCGGGGGCGCTACCATGTCAGCCTGTCTCGTATAGAACTTTCTGTTTTACGAGTTGTGCAACGCCAGGGCTTTTAGTCTCCAATGTGTTTTTTAAAGATTTTTTGCTTTCATACCCCTTTGTGGGTTAGTTCGCTGCTTCAGGTGCAGAAGGATAGAGAGACGGCAGAATGGACACCGTCCCTTTAGAAACCGGGAAGGCAAAATTTGAGGAGTGTCTCCATGGGAAGGGTAGTTACCTTTCAGTTATCTTTTGGCTGCTCTGCCAGTCTAATGTTTTTTAGACACAATTTCAATAGGGTAACCCACTCAAAAAAAAGAATGTCACTCATAGGATTTGGGTATGGTTTCTGGGTGTGCTCACTTCCGTAAACACCGGGCATAAAAGCAGTTTGCCCCCCAGATAAGCAAAACGGAAGATGAACATCAGCACGAGATCATATAATGGTTTTCGAGGGGAAGGTCCGTTAAGACTTCCTCTGATACGAATACGCTTTCTTAGAAGCGCCGCCTGCTGCCGCGCCGGGCGTCTGAGCGAGGACGCGCCTCATTAACATTGAGGGGTCGTCCCTTCAACTCCTTACCATTCAGGCCGTCGATCGCTGATTGGGCTTGAACCTTAGCTGGCATCTCTACGAACCCAAAGCCCCTTGAGCGGCCACTGTACCTGTCTGTAATAATATTGACGGATTCGACTTCGCCGAAGGCCTCAAAGGCCTCCTTCAAATCCTCTTCTGTCATATCGAATGACAGATTACCTACGTAGATGTTCATCAAAAACCTCCTTTTATTATTGTTAGTGGTTATGCCGGGAATATCGCCTGGCCGTTCCAGCAGAAAGGAAATCTTTGCAAATCGAAAAACGGGGCAGGGCAGCCCATGTAATGGTGATTGCCCCCGGGATAGCCCAAAACCATTTCTTGGGTCTTCTCTGGATCAAGGGTTTCTCCTTTGACAAGAAACCAAAATGCCCTTAGCGGTTGTATTTGCTCTCATGGGGTACGCTGATTTTCCCTCCAAGGCTTATTTCTACTGTATCACCGGTGCTCACTGATTAGTGCCCTGAGCTCTCGATTAGCTATTTCCAAAATCATCAGGATCAAGGCTTTCCAGGATCTCTTTCCAGTACTTCCCCTGTTTGGATTTGTCTGCTGCCTCGCCTTGCGAAACCCCCTGTTTAGATTTTTCAATAACCTCTTCTGCCACAAAGATGGGGGCATTGACCCGCAAAGAGAGCGCAAGGGCATCGCTCGGCCTAGCATCAACTGAGATTTGCCTCCCGTCGTAGGTAACATGGATCAAAGCGTAGTAGGTGTTGTCTTTCAGGTCGCAAACCTCCACCTTGTTTATCTTAAGATCCAGTAGCTCCATGATGTTTTTGAACAGGTCATGAGTCATTGGTCTGGAGAGCTTTATGCCCTCTAACTCAGTGGCGATGGCGTTCGCTTCAAGGAGTCCTATCCAAATAAGGAGTTTTCGCTTACCCTTGGTTTCCTTCAGGACAACAATCGGCCCTTCAGTTATCGGATCAAGGGTCAATCCGGATACAGTCATTGGTATAAACATTATCGTACCTCCTCATGCTAGGGCAATGGATTCCGAGCCCTGTTCCCGATGGAATGCTCCTCATCGGGCTCCACCACAAATGAACGGTTGGGGCCGACAGCTCTCAATAGGGGGAGCGCCGGCCGAATCAAATCCGATGCTTGTCCGATCAGGCCTATGGTATAGAAGAAACTGTTATGCGATCGAAAACCCCGTTGCGCGTATACTGCTCGCTTTAAATGCAAGGTTCAAAAGGACTGAAAAGTTGACTTTTGATTCCCTAAAAATTATCCCATTCACATGAAAATTCCTGAGGAATATTCGGAGCCCCTTGTGCGGGTTGCAGAAAAATGGAAATAATTTCAATGCCGGAGAACTGGAAGCCAACAGTCACAGCGCAGCCGATTTTCGCCTGCGTTCAATTGGAAGTGGGGAAGGTTTTCCGGAACCCGTTTGATTTTGATAAGGGTCCTCTGAATCGGATGAGGGATTGCAGAAGGGCCTAGCCGAATGGCATTGGCATTAGATGGATGGCACCACGCCTACCGCTAGCAGCGTGATTGGACATCCATTAGTACCAACAGCAAGTACCTAGGATACAATAAGAAAGAACGGTAAGATTGGAGATCTTCTTTCGAGTTCTTACTTTATACTAACCATGAAATAAAGCAAGCTTTTTATTTTCCTCTAAGTATTGCACCTCTGTTTTTCTTTAAATCAAATACGCAAAGTCTGCATCACCGGGTTATCGTGAAGGCGCCAAGCTCCCTTAATACCGGCACTACATGGAACGACTAAAGAGCGGCGCCTCACCTATAGTCACATGCCTGGAGCCTGACCCTTTGGCCATCGATATCAATTGTCGTCTTGGAATAAGTTAATTTCTTTATGATCTTACCGTCCTTAAAATGAAGGACGTCCACGCCACGGCGTCTTTCGTGTTTTCCCTCGTGGCCTTTCTCAATGGACGGCCAGTCGAGTTGCCATCGGTAGAGGGCCTTCTGCTCAGCCTCGTCGATAAAGGTCTCTTCCTCGGTGAATCGAAATCCAGCGTGATTCTCAAACCATTCAGTCCACGCCTTACGGAGAACCTCCCTTCCTTCTGCCTTACCGCCGGTCCAGTTCTCAAACAGAACGTCATCGTGAAATAGTTCCATGACACCGTTGAGATCATGATTGTCCCACGCCTGATTCCATTTTCTGAGGGCTCGCCTCATTTCATCTCTTGTGAGTTTCATATCCGCCTCTTCATAGCATAAAAGCCAACTCAAGAAACCCTTTTAGCGCTTGTAATGCCCTGCCTGTTTCCCTGAGACTATTCGCGTGATATCGGATTGCCTTCCCAGCCCCTGGCGACTTCAGGATTTCGCTTGAGGAATTCTTGCCTAGTATCCTGGTTGACCGAATTGAGCGGGCAGGCAAAATTCATACACTGCGAGCAGAGGAATAGCTTCAGGGACATGAAAAAGCCCGCCGTGGAAGTTGCATACACGATTAGCAGGAACCATTGTTTGCCCATGACCAGAAAGACCAATGGATACCCCCAGATAACCGCGAACCCGCCCAGGAAGAGGAGCTTTTCCGTAAATGTCATGGGTACGGGGCGATATTTCCATAGCTTTGGGGAGCCGTAATTGGCCCAGCATTTCAGGCTACTGCCAGGCTCCGCATAATGAGGACAATGCGAGCACATGACGCGGATCTCTAAAAAGCCGAAGTAGCCGATTATCAGCGGTATCCACAGGCCCAACAACCATCCGCTCACACGATAAACCCCGGCGCCTCCCACCAGAAAGCCCGCTAGAACGATGCACCAGAAATGGATCAGGTCTCTGGGCCTGAAGTGACAGTGTACGATTTCGCCTACGGCGCAACCCGCACAGGTTTCGGAGACACACGTAGCAATCGGTTTTTCCTGGTCCAAGAATACCATGATGATCTCCTCGAAGAACTATCCTGCTATGAAAAAGGGACTACGGGGGTTCGAGCAGGCATGCTCAACGAGCGGGGAAAGGCCAGTTTTTTCAATCAGTTTAGCGAATTCTCAGTGTCAACAATGTCGTCAGACCAGTCAGCCCGCAGAAAATAAGCCAGATGGGTTGATAACTCCCCAGTATGTCAAATACCCACCCAGCCAGGGTAGGGCCTATAATTCCCCCAATTGCCGCACAGCCCATGATGATCCCAAGGATTTTTCCAAAGGAGTCCCTTCCGAAATACTCCCTCAGGATTGCCCCCCTGACGACCATCCCTCCGCCGTAGCCCGGAGAGAATAGCAAAAGAAAGACACATGCAACCCAGATTACCCGCACATAACAGAAGAGCATCAGCCCTATGCTCATAAGACAAAACGAAAGTGCCAACACATACCTCTTATCTGTAGCATCGCCTAACCAGCCAAAACCAAACCGCCCGATGATGCTGAATAGGGGTATGGCACCTGCTATGAACCCGCCGGTTGATCGTGATATATCGAGGCTGCTGAGATATGGCATAATATGGGTAATTACTGCCACCACGGTCATCATGCGGATCAGTTCAGTGGTGTTTAGATACCAAAAGGATCTCATCCTCAGCGCCTGCCCTAGGCCGATATCCAGCTTCTCGTTTCTAACTGCAATCTCCGGGAGCGTATTACCGGTTTCTTTGCCGTCGGGAAGATATCCATATTGCTCCGGCCTGTCGCGGATGACGAACGAAAGAGGTATCCCGAGGGTCCACATTCCCAGTCCAAGGATCACAAAGGTAGTTCTCCAACCGGAAATATCGATAAGCCGGACGATGAGGGGAAGCATAAATCCACTGGCGCCGATACCCGACACCATTACGCCGAGCGCTATGCCCACCTTGCTGTGAAACCAGTTAGCCACAACAGTCATAGTCACGATCGAAGCACAGCCGCCGGCCCCGAATGAGAGGATCAAAAAGGAACCATAGAACATGGCAAGTGATCGGGTCAGGCTGAGGAGGATGAGCCCAAATCCGACCAGAGATGTTCCCCAGAGAATGAGCTTTCTTGAGCCAAAGCGGTCGGCGAGAAATCCCACAAAGGGGGCGAAGATACCCATCTCTAGGCCGCGAAGGCTTGCGGCAAGCGATATTTGGGTGTAGCTCCAGCCGAATTCCCTTCTGATGGGTTCAAAGAAGGCGGTAAAACCATAGAAGATGGTGCCGCCCACGTATAGCCCGATGAAAAAGCAGGCGAGTACGATCCACCATCCATAGAAGATTTTTCGAAACATTCAATGTAAAGTAAAGGGTTAGGTTGGTATTATTCGAAGAAGTACTACAAAGTAATTACCGCTCGTATAGTACATGGGTTTAGAGGTGTCAATATCTCTGTTCAGCGCTGAGACATTTCCGTGCAAGGGCCCGCGTCGGGACTTTTTCTTTGACAAAGGTATCACATCTTCCCCATACTAATAAACCGGATACCTATGGTGGAGCAGGAGGGGGGATAAGGATGAGCAAAAAAATCCTCGTGCCGGTTGACGGGTCGGAGCAGGCGCGAAAGGCGATCGATTTTGCAGCGAATTTGGCAAAACAAGGTGATGCCGTTATGCATCTGCTCCATGTGTACAAGCTACCCATAGTCCCCGAAGGGATGGGTGAGTATGTGATATCGGACAGGATCGAGTTGCAGGCCCTGGGAGATCGGATCATTGCCGTGGCTCAAGATGAAGCCAGGAAGAAAGGTGTCCTCCATGTCGATGCGACCGTGATGGAGGGAGATCCGGCTGAAGCAATTGTTGCCTATGCGAAGGAGCACGATGTGGATATGATTGTCATGGGCAGTCGCGGGCTTGGCAGTTTCAAAGGCCTTCTGTTGGGCAGCGTTTCCAACAAAGTCTCTCACAGGGCGGACCGCACCTGCGTGATTGTAAGGTAGAGTCAGCCTTGCGAGCATCTCGTTATTAATAACAGCACAGGATTGCTCGCCTCGGAAACAACCAAGAAGCCTGTGGGATGCTCATGAGGTCTTTACCTCTGTTCCAAGGCTTTCGGCCCGGCCTTTTCTACGACCTATCAACGGGGGATTCTTACCCCCTCCGCATTCCCTTCGACAGGCTCAGGGCTGCGGTTTCCCCAACTGATACGCCGTGAAAAGGACCGCGGCCTCCGACTCGGCCGAGCTCGTCGCGGGCCGCCAGTCACAGAAGAAAAGGCCTCATGAGCATCCCGTAGCTGCAGACTATTTGATGTTTGCGGAACTAGGAACGCATATTAAATGGGGCCCGTCACCGAATGATCATTTGTGATACTTCTGACCCCGGAGAATGGTAAAAGCCCGGTACAATTGCTCCAGAAGGATCAGGCGGCTCATCTCATGGGTCAACGTGAATTGAGAAAG
>CP070657.1:793786-806089 GCA_020355085.1 Deltaproteobacteria bacterium | reverse complement strand
CCTCAATCCGGATACACTCGTTATCATGATCACCGCATACGAGGATATCAAGACCGTGGTCTCAGCTATGAAGCTCGGCGCCTATGATTACTTCGTAAAACCCATCCAATTGGATGGTCTGGAGCTGACTATTCGCAATGCGCTGGAAACCATTAGGCTCCGCAAAGAGGTGCAGGCACTCCAGGAGACGTATTTGAGGGAAAACCTTCCGTACTTCATCAGCGAAAGCAACGCTATTCAGGATGTGATGGAGTTTATCGGGATGGTTGCAAAGAGCCCGGATACCCCGATTCTCATTCTTGGAGAGACCGGTACGGGCAAAGAACTCATCGCCAGCGCTATCCATTATCGAAGCCCCAATTTCAGAGGCCCCTTAACTACGGTTAATTGCGCCGCCATACCTAGGGATCTTATTGAAAGCGAGCTGTTTGGATATGAGAAGGGGGCCTTCACGGGAGCTCATTCCTCGGGCAAGGAAGGCCTTATAAAGGAGGCTGAAGGCGGCACCCTGTTCTTGGATGAGGTGGGCGATTTAAGCCTTGAAGCTCAGGCAAAGCTCCTTCGATTTCTCGAAGAAGGCGAGTTTTACCGAGTAGGTGGCACAAAGATGCTACGAATTCAAACCAGGGTGGTCTCCGCCACCAACAAGAACCTTGACCTGATGATCGGACAGGGTTTCTTCAGAAAAGACCTTTACTTCAGGCTCGGGGTTATCAAGGTTCAGATACCCTCTCTGAATGAACGCCCCGAGGATATCATTCCACTCGCCAAATACTTCTTATACGAATTCAGCAACAAGTTTGGTAAGGCATTTACCGGCATCACGCCGGAGGCTGAAAATGCCCTTATGTCCTACCGTTGGACAGGCAATGTTCGTGAACTAAGAAACCTTATTGAAAGAGGGGTTCTTACAGGCCAAGGACCGGAATTGAAGCCCCGGGATTTCGGAATTGAAGAATTAAGGGACGACGAAGCCTCGGAACGGAAAGAAGCCCACATGGGATTTCCACCTCTATCCCCGGCCGGTATCGATATCTCATCTGTCCAAGAATCCTTAGAAAGGTTCTATATCAAAGAGGCCCTGAAGATTGCAGGAGGCAATGAAACCAAGGCAGCACGACTCCTAAACCTCAATCACCATACCTTCCGCTATCGCAGGAAGAAGTTGAATATAGAGTAAAGAATCCACGCCCAAAGAGGCTGTGTCATAATTTGTTTTTGTCTTTGCGAGGAGTGAAGCGACGAAGCAATCTCACAGTAATTGAATAGGTCGGAGATCGCTTCGCTACGCTCGCGATGACTTTCTTAGAATTGCGACACAGCCTCAAAGGACGTGGTTGTACGCGTTAGAATAAAAGACCTCCACATTACTCTTTCTCCCCTGCTCACTTCTCATTTTTACCAAAACACATCCACAAACGTCATTCCCTTCAACCACCAGAACTAATTGAGATTTCTTCTCCCATTCCAGACAGTTTGAAATTCTTCTACAAAAGATGTTGAGATTCTTCTACATTTCGGGTTTTAGCGGACTTCAATCATGGGCTCGTTTTATATAATATATTGAATTTTATACCTTTATCTATTTCGCTCTGCAATGGCACGCTCTGTGCTTATCTAGATCATCCAGAGGCAAAACTCAGTTCCCATCTCACCCAGTCATCCGGTGCTATCTGAGACATGGATCTGTTCGATAAGCTCAAGGATATGAAAATACTCCTCATTGACGACGATGAATGGATAAGGGACTCCCTCAGTTTATTCTTTGAGTTCGAGCCCTGTGCTTTCCGGGCGCTTGAAACGGCCGAACAGGGCCTAAAAGAACTGGAGACCAAGGACTACGACATCATCATACTTGATTACCGGCTTCCGGGCATAAACGGACTGGAGTTTCTGAAACGGATTCAAAAAACCCATCCGCAGGTGATAAAGATCCTGATCACAGCATACGGCAGTAAGGAGGTTTTTTCGCAGGCCATTGAGTTAGGAGTTCATGATTTTATCGACAAGCCTTTCTCAACCAAGGCCATTGAAGACTCTCTTTGGAGGCTGACCAAAGAAAAAGAGCAAAAAAACGGGTAATCTCAAATCCGGAACTTCGATCTTGGAGAATCAGCGGCATTTACTTCTTCAACTGTGAATTCCACCATGAGGATAGTTATGGGCCAGGCAATGGTGTTTACCCTCAATAATCAGTCCGTGCGGTTCACTCCTGACGGCAAAGTTTCGGTTGTCGATGCCATTCGCATCGTGACGAATTCCAATTCTCCTGGCGCTATATGGGACACCATAAAAGCTGAACATCCCGAAGTCCTCATGCATTGTGAGGATTACTCATTTCAAATTGAAGGACCTATTTCAGTGGTTAACAGTGAAGGCTGGGAAACGATCTGGATGTTACTACCCAACTACCTGTTGGACACGAATTCATTATAAACAAGAGGACGGCATGACCCCTATCTTAGTCGTCGATGATGAAAAGGGTATTCGTGGTGCCCTCGCAGACACCCTAACATTATTAGGGTATGAGGTGGCCACGGCGAGCAACGGCACCGAGGGGTTGCAACTCTTTCTTAGGAATTCCTTTGAGCTTGTTGTTACCGACGTGCAGATGCCTGGCATGGACGGCTGGAAGCTCGCTCAACGAATAAAGGAGGCATCCCCGAACACTCCTGTTGTGCTGATCACCGGCTCCGAAAAAGAGATGATTCTGAGAAGGGTTAAAGGAACCTCCATTGATTCCGTTCTATTCAAACCATTTACCCTAGAAGACCTTCAGCAAACCCTTCAGGGGGTCCTGGATAACGCCATATCGTCCCTCTGGGCATCGCAAAACAGGACATAAGAAATGGAGCAAATCATACGGATCCTCATAGAACGTTTGACCGGGAAAGGGATGGAAGTCACCACCATTCCCGCTTACCTTAGGAATTTTGCTCAGACCGTGCTAGCCCACCCCTATATCACACTCAATGAGCTGAACGATCAACTCCAGTTTCTGGGTTGGAATGGTTTTGAACTGGATAATGACACCTTCTACCTGATCTTGGCCGTTTTCGAGCCTGATCTAGCCTCCAAGCCAAGCTCGTGGTCTAATCAGCTCCTTAACCACGAGGGCCTCGCGGGACTTGATGACCAAAAAGAAGCACCTTTCGTGCTCGACAAAGACAACAGAGAACGTTCACAGGAGTAAGCCATGAATCCACAAGCCAATCCATTGCCTAAAACAGGTGAGAGGAATACTTACTGCCCTTACTATGGCGAGTGTCTCGACTATGCTATCGATAATTCCTGGCAGGCATGGGACTGTTCCTATTGTCGGCACAGAGAAGTACAGCCATCCATGACCGAATGGGATTATGTTCTCAATGATCCTGTCAGCTACTACGAGCTGCCCCCTGATATCGCTCGGAGGATTGCGAATGATCCATTAGAATAGTTGGTAGCGTGATAACGAGAGCCTCAGAGATCTTCTGTCCTGACCTCGTTTACTCTACTTTATACCTTGAGACAAACTCAGTGAGTTGGTTGGCGGCCTCCTCATCAGGCTGAACCAATGATGTGCAGGCAGGAGATGTGATAATACTGGCATCGGAGAGGGCCTTCTTGATCCTCCAAACGGGATTAGGCCGATAGATCTCCATAAGGTCCCTGAGCAATTGACCTTTTTTCCAGATTTCATGCACATGATCGGGCCTTCTTTCCGTTTCATCGAGCATCCCCAGCGATGCCCTCGTGATGGTGCTCCAGAGTTTTGGGGCCACATTCGCGCCCATAGAGACGATTCCGCTTAAGCTAGGATGTTCCAGGAACCGGGCCTCATCACCATCATAGATCTTAAAATCCGGTCTCTTATTGAGTGCCCTTTGGTAATTGTTCACCCGGGCAAGGGGGCCGCGGAAGACGAGGGCCTCAATCTTTTCAATATTGCCCAACTCCTTCAGTATATGTGTGCGGATGTTACCTCGCTTGAGCCGCTTATCCACAAGTCCAATCAGCCCCGCATCATTGTACAGCACAAAAGGATGCGCAGTATTCGCCGTAAGTTCACGGTAATACTGGTACAGGCCCCTGTTGCTGTGGTAAAAAAGCGGCGAGTCGAGCCAAAAAACAGTGCCCCTGTACCGAGACGATTCCAAGACACCCTCAAGAAGCGCAATGATCTCTTTGGTTCCCTTCACGGATTCCTGGCTTACCCAGAAAAAAAGCGGAACCCTTCCCTCAGTAGAATCGCAGACCGCTCTCAGCAGCTCCACTTTTAAGTCATTATTAAGGCCCCTTCCCTCCCCCATGTGGGGACCGGCCAAAAGTATCCCATCCAACTGAGGCAGAACCTTCGCGAGGAGCGAACTGAGACCCTCACCGTCAATATCCCCCGAATCGGTAAGTGGGGTAATCAAATCAACTATGAGTCCTTTCGGTAGTCCGTCAGTTTCCATCGAACGTAAACTCCCTCCCGCCCAAGAGCCCATGCAAATGTATAATGCCCTTAACCCGCTTTTCCTCATCCACAACGGGCAGTACGGTAATCCCATTGTGCTCCATGACTGCCTTGGCCTCCACTGCCTTTCTTTCTTCGTCTATCGTCTTAGGCGAGGCTGTCATCACCCGTTCAACCGGCAGTCCCACTATATCCCTCCACTGCAAGAGCGATCTTCTAATATCACCGTCGGTGACGATACCTCGCAAGACGAGATCATTATCGACCACTAGGGATGCACCCAACCCTTTGCGGTTGATCTCCGAAATGGTCTCCCCCACGGTTTGACCGATTGAAACGAACGGTATCAGTTCAGCCGTAAGCATGACCTCTTTGATCTTGACGGAAAGACGGTCTCCAAGGCTGCCACCGGGGTGAAATCGTCTAAAGTCCCCCCTGTTAAACTGCCTCCTGTTGATAAGCACAACCGCCAACGCATCACCCATGGCCAGGGAAGCGGTTGTGCTGGTTGTGGGCGCAAGGCCGAGGGGACATGCCTCTCTATCAACACGCACATCAATAACTAGATCGCTCTCAAGGCCGATCGGCGATTCCGGATCGCCGGTAAAGGCAATCAGTTTTGCGCCGAGACCTTTCAGCGTAGGTAATATGGCAGTTAATTCCTTTGTATACCCGCTGTTTGAGATGACTATGACGATATCATCCGCCCTCACCATGCCTAAATCACCGTGAATGGCCTCTGCAGGATGAAGAAACAGCGATGGGGTACCCGTACTGTTAAACGTAGCGGTGATCTTTCTTCCGACGATACCCGATTTACCAATACCGGTGAGGATAACCCTTCCACTGCTATTGAGGATCATCTCCACGGCTTGTTCAAATGCCGGACCAATCCGATCGATCAAATCCAGAATCCCTTGGGCCTCAATCTGGAGCACCTCTCTGGCCTGCCTAATTACGGTGAAGTCTCTTTTCATTAAACCCCTACCCTTTCATCAATCCTTCCCCTCTTTTGGGCGTGCACCTATGACTCCTCATCAATGAAGCGAAAGATGTCTCCTATGTGTTTTCTGGCAGAGCCAATGTACCTTTCGATCTCACCCCTCGCAAGCCCACCCAAGCGATGTGATTCAGCCGGGTTTTCCAGCAGCCACATGGCAGTCTTCAGTAATTCATGCCCATCTTTTATCCTGAAACCTGCCCCGACCCCCTCCAATAAATCCGTGGCCTCTGAAAAATCCTCCATTGAGGGACCATACATAACTGGCTTGCCCCACACAGCAGCTTCTAATACATTTTGCCCGCCAAGGGGCACAAGGCTGGCACCACAGAAGATTACCGAACCCAAGCTATAAAGCCCAAAAAGCTCCCCGATCTTATCCACCAAGATAACACTGGTTTCACTATCCCCTTTGGTTACGTCATCTAGGCTGCTTCTCAGGCAATAGCTTAGATTACGGGACCGTATCAGCGATTCAATGCTCTTACACCGTTCTATGTGCCGCGGCACAATAATCAGGATGACGTCGGGGTATTTCTCAAGGAGCTTCATAAAGACCTCAAGTACGATCTCCTCCTCGCCCCCTCTGGTACTCCCAGCTATGAAAACAGGTCTTTTCCTTTCGATCTTGTAAACCCGCCTGATTCGGTCGGATAATTCCGGTCGAGCCTCATCAATGAGAAGGTCATATTTTGCATTTCCTGCAACAACTACCTTATTTCGGGCAGCCCCCATGGATAGTATCCTCTCGGCATCTGAACTACTGATCATGGAAAGCAGTCTGTATGCGGAGAGCACGTCTTTCATCAAGAATCTCAGGCGCCGGTAATAATCGATCGATCGGACGGAAATGCGACCATTTATCAGAACGGCTGGAATGTTCAATTCCTTGCACGCCCACACCAGATTTGGCCAGATCTCCGTCTCCAAACCTATGAAGAGGTCGGGAGAGATCTTCTGAAGTGAACGCCTAACACACCACCACAGGTCCAGCGGGTTATAGATGATTATGCTGTCGTCCGGCATTTCCCTATACGCGGTCTGCCGGCCGGTGGGCGTGGTAGTGGACACAACGAGTGAAAAATCGCCCTTTCGCTCCTGCAATATCCGAGCGATAACCCTTGCCAGCTTTACTTCGCCTACCGATACCGCATGTACCCAGATCCGCAGCCTTTCTCCTTTAGGCGGCACCAGTTTTGACGTAAGAAACCCCAGTCTTTCCCCAAAATGTCCATCGAGAGAGCCTCGGATAAAAAAAAAGAGAAGTATGAATGGGCCGACGAGAAAGGATCCAACTGTCACCACTATATTGTAGAACCAAAAGGTCATCACGCAGGGCAATCCTGAACCATGAGCAAGGATCCAACTTAACCTGGAAACAACATAATAGCAAACAGAAAACTTCGCAAGGATTTATACTTCTTCGTCGATAAGACAGCCGGTCCTCTAAAGCCAGTCTTCATTCACCCAAAGGCTGACACCTTGTCTAATCCGGCTTTACAGCTTTACAAGAAAGAGATAATTATGTTAAGAAATCAGTGAAGCTTTGCGCCCTTCCGGGCGGGCATTCTGGCGTTTCCAATAAAAAACGCGTTGGGCGTGACCACTGAAAAACACATTCGAGAATAATCGTTATGGGGAGTAGGGTATGTCCGGACATTCAAAATGGCACTCCATAAAACACAAAAAGGGCGCAGTAGACGCCAAGCGAGGAAAAATCTTTACCAAGCTCATTAAGGAGATTACGGTTGCAACGAGGATGGGTGGGAAAGATCCTGACTCCAATGCAAGGCTGAGGGCTGCTATCGCTGCAGCCAAGGCCGAGAACATGCCCAAAGAGAACATAGAGAGGGGAATTAAGAAGGGAACCGGCGAGCTCGAAGGATCCACTTACGAGGAGGCTACGTATGAAGGATACGGCCCAGGAGGCGTAGCGGTGTTGGTTGAGGTGTTAACCGATAATAGAAACAGGGCCGTGGCTGAGGTAAGGCACCTCTTTGAACGGCATGGGGGTAGCTTGGGTGCGGCCGGTTGTGTTGCCTGGATGTTCTCTCAGAAGGGCCTCATCGTTTTGCCAAGGGATCAGACTGATGAGGAAAAGTTATTTGAGGTGGCCCTCGAGGCCGGAGCTGAAGACATTAAGGAAGAGGAAAAAGAATTCGAGGTGATTACAGAACCCTCGCTTTTCGAACAGGTAAAAACGGCCATCGAACGTACCGGGCTCACGTATGCCCTGGCAGAGATAACCATGATACCCCAGACAACTACCATCCTTGAAGGGAAAAACGCTCAACAGATGCTAACCCTTATGGAACTCCTGGAAGACAACGATGACGTCAATCACGTATACGCCAATTTCGATATACCAGATGAGGTAATGGAGGCAATAAGTTAATGCTGGTCCTCGGAGTTGATCCGGGCTCTATCGTAACAGGGTATGGTTTAGTCGACAAGCAAGACACAAAACTCACCTATGTTGGGGGAGGTAGAATCTCCTTCCCTCACCCGTGGCCTTTCCACCAGAGGATCCACAGGATTTTCAGCTCACTCATTGAAATCATAGACACTCATCACCCGGAGGAGATGTCGATTGAAGACATCTTCTTTGCGAAGAACGTTAAGAGCGCCCTCAAGATCGGTCATGTAAGGGGAGCCGCATTTGTGGCCGCAGGACAGTGCGGCCTCAACGTTTTTGAGTATACCCCCCTGCAAATTAAACAATCTGTGGTCGGTTACGGAAGAGCGACAAAGGAGCAGGTGAGGGCTATGGTCAAAGCCATACTTAACCTCGAGACCCAATTGCCTTTGGACACAACGGACGCCCTGGCAGTTGCCATCTGCCACCATAATTGGATTAGGTTTGAAGATACCCTTGCCGTATGATCGCTTATTTGACCGGAACACTATTGAGCAAGAACCCGCAGACGGTAATAATTGACGTGGCCGGCGTCGGCTATCAGGCCTTTATTCCTCTGTCCACCTTTTACCGGCTCCCCGAGGAGATGGGCACGGTCAGCCTCCATGTTTATACCCATGTTAGGGAGGATACGCTCCAGCTCTTTGGGTTCAAAACCGACCTTGAAAGAAAGGTCTTTCTGTTGCTCATCTCAGTCTCCGGCATTGGCCCCAAGCTGGCCCTCAACATCCTCTCCGGTATCGGGCTCGAAGATCTCCTGGGGGCAATTGTGACGGCTGATCCGGAGAGGATCGCTGCCGTGCCAGGAGTCGGCAAGAAAACCTCCCAGAGGATAGCGTTGGAGCTGAAGGACAAGGCATCTCAGCTCTCAGAAGGGATAGAGTTGCGGCCCAGGGAACGGTTCGAGATCAGAAACAAGGAGATCTTCGATGACGCGCTTTCGGCTCTCGGCAACCTCGGTTATCCAATCAGGTCCGCAAAGAAGGCCCTTGAGGACGTCCTGCGGAGGGATGGTGACACAAACCTTGAAACGCTTCTTAGGGAGGCTTTGCGTGCCCTTGCTCAGGGAAGCTCCCCCCACGGCGAAGGTAAAAAGACGATCTAAGAAACCCGAATGATCATGAACGAGAGTATTACGGACCCAAAACCTAAGGAAGATGAGGGCTCACTTGAAGTCGGCCTCAGGCCGTTGACCTTGGATGCCTTTGTTGGCCAGGAGGACATCAAGAGAAATCTCAGGATCTTCATCGAGGCGACCAAGGCGCGTTCAGAGGCACTCGATCATGTTCTTTTTCATGGGAGTCCGGGTCTCGGGAAAACGACCTTGGCCCACATCATAGCGAACGAACTCGGTGTTAATATAAAGACTACCTCAGGTCCGGTACTGGATAGGCCAGGCGATCTTGCTGCGATACTGACGTCGCTGGAGCCGAAAGACATCCTGTTTATCGACGAAATCCACAGACTCAACCATGTGGTGGAGGAAATACTCTACCCTGCTTTAGAAGATTTCAAACTCGATATTATTATCGGCCAGGGACCATCGGCGCGGACCGTCAGGCTCTCTCTGCCGCCTTTTACCTTAATCGGTGCCACCACCAGAACAGGCCTCCTCACTCCCCCTCTCAGGGACAGGTTCGGTGTAATCCTGCGTTTGGAGTTTTACAAGCCTGAGGAATTAAAGGAGATCATAACCAGATCTGCCAAACTGCTTGCCATACCTCTGGATAGCAAAGGGGCCCTCGAGATCTCAACGCGATAGAGGGGAACCCCACGGATAGCTAATCGGTTGCTTAAACGGGTAAGAGACTATGCAGAGGTCGAAGCCGAAGGCGTAATCTCACATTCGGTTGCCGCAAAGGGCCTTGATATCCTGGAAGTGGATCACAAGGGTCTCGACAAGATGGACCGCCTGATTATCCTCACGATAATAGAGAAATTTAACGGTGGTCCCATAGGCGTGGATGCCCTGTCAGCGGCCCTCTGTGAGGAAAAGGATACCCTTGAGGAGGTATATGAACCCTTTCTGCTGCAATGTGGCTACATACATCGTACACCAAAGGGAAGAGTGGCCACAAACCTTGCCTACCAGCACTTCGGCTTTCCTTTAAAGGCAACGGAGGGGGCCGTTCAAAAGAAACTGTTTTGAACCTTTCTCCCCTGTTCCCATCGATCCTTCTCAACTCCGCTGTCATGCATAACTACCTCAGTGCTTCCGCGCCCGTCATCTTCTATTATTGGCAAAGAGGTCCATTTCTCAAGAGGATATCCTCATAATATATTGACTTTTCGAGTGGGCTCTTTTAAAACTCACCTTAGTTTTTGTGCCTAAGAAGAGAGATTCAGGTACGGTAAGGCCATATGAAAATCATTATCATCGGCGCCGGGGAGGTTGGTTTCAATATTGCCCAGAGGCTCTCTGAAGAAAACCATGATGTTGTTGTAATCGACAAGGATCAGAATAGAATCAACCAACTCCAAACCGTCATCGATGTCCAGGCCATTGTAGGCTCAGGTACGAGTCCCTCCATACTGCAGGAGGCGGGGATCAAGGAAACCGACATAATCGTCGCAGCCACCGATAGCGACGAGGCCAACCTCATCGCCTGTTTCTATGCTCAACATCTCACCGATTATATCACCAAGATAGCCCGCGTACGGAATCCGGACTACATGCAACAGAGCGATGTTTTCAAGACCGACGCTCTTAACATCGACCTTCTAATCAATCCCCAATCGGAAATGGTCGGCTCCATGCTCAAACTCATGGAGGTGCCGGAGGCATCGGAGGTTCTGGATTTCGTCAACGGTAAGGTGAAACTCATAGGAGTAACCGTAAAGGAAGACTCTCCATTAGTCGGGCGCAAACTTGCCTCCTTTCAAGACGTTGAGGAGGTGCTCCTCGTCGGGGTTATCATAAGAGGAGAAGAGGTCATCATACCCAGTGGAAAAGATGTTATCCAGCCAAATGACCTCTTATACTGCGTGACCCGTAAGGAGGAGATCTCAACGATCTTTCGGCTTCTAAACGTCAGGGAAGCGGGTTTGGGCAGGATTGTCATTGTCGGCGGTGGCACTACCGGTCTGGCCCTGGCAACGTCGCTGGATAAAACCAACATTAACACCAAGATAATCGAAAAAGATAGCCAGAGATGTTTGGAGCTGGCCGAAAAGCTCGAAAAGGTGGTTGTTTTGAACGGAGATGGCACAGACAGGGATTTCCTGCTGGAGGAAAACATAGCCGACGTGGATCTCATGGTGGTCATCACCGGGGACGAAGAAACGAATGTCCTTATCTCTCTGTTGGGCAAGGCCCTTGGGGCAAAGAAAACGGTTACCCGAATTGGAAAACTCAGCTATATCCCCCTTGTCTCGGCCATCGGGATCGATACGGTGGTAAGCCCGCGGCTGTCTGCAATTAGGGCAATCCTTCAATATATCAGGAAGGGCAAGGTCGTCTGTGTAGCACCGCTCAAGGGAGAGACCGCAGAGGTCATAGAGTTCGAGGCACTCGAAACTTCCGACATTGTGAACACCCCGCTTTCAGAGGTAAAATTTCCGAAAGAGGCCATTATCGGTGCAATTGTGCGCGATGAGGAGATCATTATCCCCAGGGGGCACAATATGATCAAGCCTCATGATCACCTTATCATCTTTGCCCTCAAGGGGGCGATACCAAAACTCGAGAAACTCTTTACCGTTAAATTGGAATACTTTTAATGCGCTTTCGGCAGATTCTGCGGCTCATCGGAATCCTCAACGTATTCCTCGGGGTTTTCATGCTCGCGCCGCTTGTGGTCTCCCTCATCTATTCCGACGGGAGTTTCTTTCCAATACTCTACTCTTTTGTGATCACCTCAGGCGGTGGCCTTCTCCTCTTTCTCGTTACCAGGAAAGCCGATTACACCGCCCTAAGCCAGCGGGAGGGCATGGCCGTTGTCACCTTTGGGTGGCTCAGCGCGGGTTTCTTCGGCGCTCTCCCGTTTCTCTTCTCTGGTTCTATTGGAACCATGACCGACGCCTTCTTTGAATCCTTATCCGGTTTCACCACCACGGGGGCCTCCATCTTGAACAGCATCGAATCCCTCCCCCAAGGGGTGCTGTTCTGGAGGGGTCTGACTCAGTGGCTGGGAGGCATGGGTATCATCGTATTTTCCATTGCCATCCTTCCCTTTCTGGGTGTGGGCGGAATGCAGCTGTACAAGGCAGAGATCCCCAGTCCGGTTGTGGACAAACTGCAACCCCGGATCTCGGAAACAGCAAAAACCCTCTGGAAGGTCTACCTCCTCATTACGCTCATTGAGATAGGGCTCCTCTTTATCGGTGGCATGTCTCTCTTCGATTCCATCTGTCATACATTCTGCACCATGCCCACGGGAGGATTCAGCACTCACGGCGCAAGTATCGCCTATTTCGACAGCGCCTATTTCGAGGCCGTTATCACGG
>CP070657.1:790507-793686 GCA_020355085.1 Deltaproteobacteria bacterium | reverse complement strand
GGTTCATGACACCTGTATTGTAGTTCAGAGGTATGTTTTCCTCATGTGCCAGCGCCTCTAATCCCGACCGCTGGTATGCCTTGCTCAGGCTTCTTTGTGAGAACATGCCTCCCGGAGAATCGCCGATACGGGGGCTGCCTCCAGCTTTTCTTACTGCCTGAGCCACAGCCCGCACGAACTCCGGATGGGTAGTTACGGCCTTTTCAGGCTCCTTTGCAGACAGGAGGTTTACCTTGAGGAGGACCTTCTCGTCCCTTTTAACAAAATGCTCCATCCCCCCGAGCGGCTCCAACAGCTCTTCAATCCCCGGGCCTGAATATGTTGCCTTTCGTATGCTGACCTCGGCCATACTCCTTTACCTTAAGTTCGTAACGCCATGAGAATCTGTCATGAAATCCTTTGTTTCGCTCCGAGCCTCACGGAATGCTTTTTTTCAATCACTGCCTTCCTGCTCGGTGATTGACTCGGTCAACCGTATATTGCGCTTGGCGTATTCTCCCATGAGGTTTTCGTAGCATCCTTTCGTGCGACCGATGAACTCAGGGGGGCAAATCCCTTTCCGGGTGAACAGTCCATTGATCACCTGACGGGCTACGATAGCACAGGTATACCCAGTTGTGCGGGCCATGGAGGTGGTCTGCGTTTCCTCATCATACCGATCCAACAGATCGTATGTATAGCGAAGCCCCCTGCCCTGTTTCTGACCCTCTATCACAACCTGCATAACCGTCAGGTCTGCCTCACCCTCTTCCAAGCGCCACTGATTAAAAAGCAGCTTTGAAGTCAGGGCAATTGGCCGAACCATGTGGCCCTCTACCTCAATGGGGTCGGTATTCAGGAACCCGCTTTGCCGAAAGATGCGCATGAGGTTGGCGTGACCGGGGTAGCGGAGGGTTTTTTCTCTCATAAACGGGATATCCAAGGTCCTCATCATTGTGCGCAAACCGTCGGTGTTAAAGGCCTCTACCGTGCCCAATTCAGGCAACGTGATCAGCTCGGCATCGGAAAGTGCCGGACGAATGACCTTCTTGCCAGAGTCTATGAGCCGAGCTGGGCGCGTGTACTCCTCCAAAACATCACCGGGCGAAAACACTGCCTTATACTCAAACGGCCACTGCCTTACGTGGGGCAATCCCCCCACATGACATACATAGCGATCTGTTCGGTCCAGTAGATCATATACATGGCCCGCGATGATATTGCACAAACCGGGGGCTACGCCGCAATCAACGACCGCTGTAACTCCCTTGGATTTGGCCAGGTCATCCAGAAGAAAAGCATCCTCCTCGAAGAAGGATATGTCCACCACGTTTTTTCCCGCTTCAATGATACACCTCAGGGTCTCAAACCCCATGAATCCGGGGACCGCGCAAATCACGAGGTCGCAATCAGCTATGATTGATGAGACACCCCCTTCCTTCTGGAGATCCGCTTGGATCCCCTGTACCGGTGCGTGTGTCTCAAGCTTCGCCAGGGCGTGCTCATTGGCGTCAACTGCAGTTACGTTCAAATCCGGTTCCTGAGCCAAATCTTTAGCAATGGCGCTTCCAATCATTCCGGCACCTAAAACAGTCACCTCCATGTGTCCCTCCAAATATCATTCATGTCATCCAACGGTAATGAAGTATTCGATTGTGCGTTTTACTCCTTTTTCCTCAATTAATAAACCGCAAATCGAATGGCATAAGCAATGTGAAGAACGAGGTGAGTGGAACCCCATGATGGCAAAAGAGCTTTCTAAATGCCCGATAGTCGCCCACGGGGATAGGGATATTCTTAAGACAAATAGGTGAATAAGAGGGAGGGTCATACTGCGATCAATCAGCGTAACGACTCGCGCTATGCCCCCCCTCACTTCTTCCCAAGAACCATAATACGGCAAAACAGGGCTTGCTACCCTGCTGCCGCTGCTTCCGTAAGGCGTTCCGGCCCTGAAAACGCCAGATATCCCGGTACGATAAGCCGCACCAGCGGTATGGCTATAAGAATCCCCCACCAGTACGGCTTGTCCCTCGTCTGGGCAATCGCCATGAAGACAAGTATGCCAAAGAAGACGTTGACAAAGGGGATAGGGGTAAAGACTATCCACCATCCCGGCTTGCCGGCTATCTTACACAGAAGGTACAGATTGAGCACGGGAACCCACGCCATCCAGGCGTGTTCGGTTCCGGTTTTCTTAGCCAAAACCTGAAGACAGATTGCCAGATACACATAAAACGCCAACCCTAAGATAACGGGCACTGCCGTGCCGCCGGGTCCACATAGGGGATAGTGATGAAACCTGTACATGGTATTACCTCCTTTTCTGTAAATTCTTGTTCCATCGAGGCTCGCCAACGCGATGCACAGAACAAGGTGCTAACATACGTTTTAATCCCTTCCAATTTTATCTCTCATCTCATCCAGCACTTGTGCCTGCTGGTCCTCATCGAGCACGTTGTAAAACTCCATGAAATAATCAACAATCTCCGACAGATGGTCAGGCATATCTTTGACTCGATCCTTCACGAGACTCGCTGCTACGTTCATATCCGGATTCTCGCGATTGATTTCGCCTCGCAGCTCCTCGAACAACTTCCGGTGCTCCTCCTTACCCTCTTTTAGGCTGGTTTCTACCTTGTTTCGAATCTCTTCATAGCTCTTTTGTTGAGCCTCAGAAAGATCCAGTTTCTCCACTCGCTCATCAACCCGCTTCATGATGTGCTCGGAGATATCCTTGCCAGCGAATCGGTGCGTTCCCCATCTCTTATGAAATGGGTCTCGCTCTCCTGAACCCCTGTCTGAAAACACCCTGTCGCACAACCCGTGCGGTCCGCAGCCAGCCAAAAGACCGAACGCGACAAGAACTGCTCCTACGATGATCCACGTGTGTTTTGATTTCATTTTCTCCTCCATTGTTTAGTGTTGTTAGTACTCTCAAATGAACTCACATTGCGCACATGCTAACCGCGGCATGTTAAGAATGTTTGTTGGGGGTGTTAAAAAATGGTAAGAAACTGTAAAAAAATGAAAAACAGGGAGACATTCATGGGGAAAAGGGTTTTACTGGTAGACGACGATGAGAAGCTCTTGAAGCTTCTCAAGGAATACCTGGAGGATTACGGATTTGAGGTCATGACCCTCACCGATGGGTTATCGGTTACTCAAACGATCCGGGCAAACTCGCCTGATATTGCGAT
>CP070657.1:784992-790407 GCA_020355085.1 Deltaproteobacteria bacterium | reverse complement strand
TATGGAGCCATGAGCAAAATTGGGTATCCTGCTGACCCCATAGACCAGGGTAAAACCGACGGCTATAAGGGCAAAGACGATGCTGTTAACCGTTCCGTATATTACTATGTCCATATTCTCTTTTGCTTACACATTTGAAATTAAGGCAAGCCCCTCAGCCACAATCATGCCGAGAGACTTGCCTGGTATCTTTGCCCGATATCACTTCAGCCATGGAGGCATTTGTATGCTCCCGGTTGCAGCTACCTCAGGGAAGATCTGTACCCTCTCGCCATTCTGCCACTGCACCCAGCAGCCCAATACGCTTGCCTTTGGATCATAACCGTAAATAATCTGATGATTCTGGTCGAACCTGATCGTCCCGCGAACCGCGGGCAGATTGGTCTTTTCAAGTGCCGCTATCAGGGGGTCCTTTTTAAGGGTTCCCGCTCTCTCAATGGCATCTTTCAATACATACAGTGCCTCATAGGCACTTACGCACCCGGTGCTCCGTGGTGGCACATTCCACCGTTTCTCGAAGTTATTGTAGAACTCCATGGTCTGGGGCATGATATTGTTGGGGACATTGCCAGTCTCCGAGAGGGTAACCACTGTGTAAGCACCCTTGCCATCGGTGGCTTTCCAGAAACCCGGATCCTCGGCTGCTCCAATGAAACCGAGGGGCAGTGCCGGCACCTCCATATCAGACCACTGCTTCAAGAGGATCGAAGTTTCCGGTGAGTAAGCCCACATAAAGAGAACCTGTGCCCCCGATTTCTTGCACTCGCTCAGCGCCACCGAGTAGTCAGTGGTACCAATGGGATGCTTATCTCTGCCCACGATTTCCCATCCCCCCTTGACAGCGAGTTCCTCCACAATTCCAGCAGCCTTGCGGCACATCAAACTGTCGTCTATGGAAACGAACATCTTGTTGAACCCGAACTTCCCTTTGATTTGATTCAGCAGATCAACTCCTTCTTTTATATACGATTTAACGCTGCCGCTTGCCCTGAAAGAATACTTATACTTTTTGAGGTCGCTGCCTACCTTCTGATCCCAGCTGGGTGTATAACAGCCAATGGACACGATGTCTACAACCTTATACCGGGCATACAGATCCATAGCCGCCATCCCACACTCAGACATACACGGACCACCAACGATAACATCGGATTTCTTCTGTAGAATCAATTTCTCTATTGCCAGTAGGACTTCACTGGTAGGCACACCGGGCTCCTCGTCACGGGTATCGATAATTTCCAGCTTGAGAGGGCTCATTACACCGGCTATGTTTACCCCACCTGCAGCATTGATCTCCTCTGCAGCCAGGATCATGCCGCGCTCGCCATTCTGACCATAGGCACTGGCTCGTGGAACCGGTGCTCCTACGATTATGGGTTTATCTTTCTTTGCCGCCTCGGCCTTGATCACCCCAAAAGTCCCTATCAGCAATATGGAAACGATTAGGGCGATGGTGATACGAAGAACTTTGTTAGTCATAGTACCCTCCTTTTTTTTAGGATGTGGTTAATAAAGAACAAAGCTTGTCTCTGGCCCGACTAAAGCCCGCCTTTACTAGGCTGACTCCCGGTATCCGGTGGCAGATGAACTGTGCTGATTTTTCCAGGATCATGCTCCGGCGTCGGCAGAACGGCAGGCGCTTAGGCCCTCACTCAGGCGGCGGTCGGTTTCCGAAGGTTGCGCCCTGCAAACCCCTTCAGTCACACAATCCTGCGGCAAGAGGCCGCCCCATTCTGCTGAAATGATCACCACCGCCAATCAGGCGTGTTTCACCGCAATCATTCAAAATATGACCCAGAAAACAAAGAAACGAACCTGCAGTTTTTGCTGAAACATCTCCATTCGGTAAAGCCGGTATTGCCGCACTTCTTCCGGCCATTCAGGCCCTAGGGCCCCTGCCCTGTACCTTGAAGGGTCATGCTCCATTTTAGCCTAGAAAAAAATCCTCTCTTCTTCTCTTCAGGCAACCGTTTGCATGAGGAGAGAGCCTTGCAACCGCTGTTGTGTGGAAGTTCGTATTTCGCAGGTAGGAATTCTTTTGGCTCCATCAGGGTATGAGGTCTAGCCATGAGCGTGAACATGGTGAGAACGTAACTGGAATACTGAATACCCTCTCTTAGCTTCAGGTAGCTTACGGGAAAATCAGCTGGTGTGTCAAGGGAAAAAGACTTTGAATTCGGTTGTTCGATCTGATCCGGGTATGATACTCCTATCGCTTCAGGCCTTGAATCTTTCCTTAAACACCTACCATCAAGGGCAACCCCCGGGCAGGAGTTCCTAAAGAATTCCAAAAGGCTTACCGATAAAATCATATGGATTATTGCAGGTTTTCCCCGTTCATACGGCTTAAGAACCGCCATTTAAGGAGACCCTAAGAATGAAGCACTTCTATTGGCATCGGCTTTCCACGGCGTTTATACTCGGTTTGGTGACTCTCAGTGTAATTTGGGGATGCGATAGCGGCGAAAAGGCAATAGATGAGATTACCGGGAACCGGGCTGTCAAGCAATACCATAAATCCAAAAAGGATATCGAAAAGATAGCAGACCGACAGGCGGAACGGTATAAGGACATCCCCGACGATGACAAAGAGGGCAATTAACGACTCGTGTAGGTCGCTCGTCATACGTATCCCTTGACGTTTGGCTTGCTCTAGCTTATGCTTGTATCGAATAAGAAGATGCGCTTGACAAAATGGTAGTTAGGAAGAGCACTGGTAACTCTCGGCGCATGAGCCTCTGTTACGAAACCGTGCCATCTGAGAACAGTGGGGAGGAGAGAGCATGGATTACAAACGGTTGCTGCTTTTGCCAGTACTGGGATTGAGTCTGTTAGTTAACTCCGGGTGTCCGCCAGTCATAGTGGGGGCTGCTGCAGGTGTTGGAGTAGGTGCAGGCACCGTTGCCTATGTGGGCGGAGAATTAAAATCTACCGAAAACGTTTCTCTAGATAAGGCTTGGGGCGCCAGCCAAGCAGCAATGGGTGATCTGGGATTTGCCATCACGGAAAGACGCAAGGACGTCTTCAATGCCGAGCTCAATGCACGGGGTGTGGAGGTTAAGAAAATCAGGATCGCGCTGAAGAAAATTTCGGATAACAGCACAGAACTCAGGATCCGCGTCGGCGTATTTGGTGATGAAGCGAAGTCGCGGCATATACTTCAAACGATAAAGAAGCGCCTCTAAAATCGAGCTCAAGGACATAGGTTGCTCCTTTCTTAGGAGCGTAAAGGAACAGGAAACCAGTAAGTCAGAAACGCAGTTTCCCCCTAGCCTGAAAGTAGGGATATACGAGGATCTACCATAAGGAAGGGGCACAAAAGCACCATGGAAGACAGACACACAATCGGAAGGTATGAGATCCTTGATAGAATACTCGTGGAACCCGGCCAGGATAGGGTCACGACCATCTACCGGGGAAGAGACCCTGAAACCGATACCTCTGCGGCCATAAAGACAATTAGTTTCTCTGAGGGATGCGGGCAAGAGAAGGTTCAAGAGACTAAGGATAAGTTACAAAGAGAGGCCGCCTTAACAAAGCGTCTGGCGCATCCTGGGATTATGGCCATATACGAGGCAGGAGAAGATGGTGCTCTCACGTATGTGGCCACGGAACTGGTGGAAGGGGAAATTCTAGAGATATATTGCAATAAAGCATCACTGCTCCCTTTGAAAACAGTTCTCGCTGTCGTAGCTCAAACAGCAGATGTACTGCACCATACCCATGAAAACGGCCTGGTTCACCGTAACATCAAACCAGCAAATATTATGCTCTTGGAAGATGGCACCGTGAAGGTAGCAGGTTTTGGCATAGCAAAGTCAGTAGACGATAAACAAACTACAAAAAAAGCGCTCCTTGGAACACCAAACTACATGTCACCTGAGCAGGCCATGGGCCTTGAGATAGATGGTCGTTCGGATATCTTCTCATTAGGTGTAGTCTTTTTCAGGCTTCTCACCGGAGAACTGCCCTTCACGGGTAATACACTCAAGGACCTCCTTTATAATATCGCGCGATCAAGACACCCCTCGGTGAACGCTATTGATCCAAACATCCCCTCTGGTGTTGAAAACATAGTCGACAGGTCTTTGGCTAAGCGAGTTGACAAGCGATATCAGAGTGCCAGCCAGATGTCTCAAGACATACGAATTCTAGAGAAGGAAATCTGAATTTCAGTCATTCCTGTATCTGCGCTCCCTCTTCCTTTTCATTAAGAAACGAAATCAATCTCCTAACACCAAAAAGCAGGGTTAATACTGCCCCTGCTTTTCTGCTGGTGAAATGATCGGTGATGCTTAAGATATGGAAATCATATATGAAAAATCCTGAAAAATCTTAGATTACGTTTCAATAGCAGATATACAAACTCGGAATCTTGTTTATTTAAAACCGAAACAAACAGAATAATCATAGATGAGAAACTGTGTATTTCATCTTGAATCAGTGATTCCCCATCATCTATGACGATACTACTCGGCAATTACTTTTTCCCGATTCAGCTAATGTAGGAACGGTCGAGATTCAAAAAGCCGATTTATTCTCCCCTTCCTATTGAGCTAGCCTTGGTTTGAAAAAAGCGAACCCCTTTAAGCCCCTTATCGAAGTTATCTTTTAAGCAGATTCTTATCGATAAATCCTTACGAGTTTCGACCCAAGTGCCGATAAAATTGGCAGAGAGGATTCTTGGCTCAGGCCTGGCAGTGAAACCGATTAGGAAAAGGGCAGTGACCGCGATTTTTCCTGACAACACTCTTGTGGACCTATTCGACAAAAGAACGTGAGATAGAAGGGAACCGATCATGAAAAAAGGAGCGGACATCGCCGCCTTTTTAGGAAAGGACACCGAATGTGAGGGACGGCTCTCATTTCAGGAGACTGTTAGGATCGACGGTCATCTAAAGGGGGAGATATCCTCACAAGGGACCCTTATCGTGGGTGAAGAGGCACTGATCGAGGCCACGATCCATACCTCGACTATCGTCATCTCTGGTGAGATCCACGGTGATATCACCGCCAGCACCAGGATAGAGATCCATGCGCCTGCAAAGGTCATTGGTAATATACAGGCACCCGCAGTCGTGGTAGATGAGGGGGCCTTCTTAGAGGGGATGATACAAACGCTCCGGCACCAAGAGGGGGGATCAGCTAGCATCATCTCAGATGATTCCCTTCCGGGACCTGCTTCACCGCCTCCCACCCTTTACGGCACCGTCACTGATAAGGATACAGGAAACCCGATCACAACTGCCACCGTCAAATGCAGTGGGAAGGGTAAACGGCACACGGAGACCAATGCCTCGGGATTCTACGAACTCGCTGATCTTCGTTGATGGCGTCTGGGAGTTGAAAGTCGAGGCCACGGGCTATAAGAAGACACAGGCCACCATTGAAATACGCGGTGAGCGACGCTATGAG
>CP070657.1:779830-784892 GCA_020355085.1 Deltaproteobacteria bacterium | reverse complement strand
CGGCTACCTTCCGCTTTACCTGAGGGAAAGGGGTTGGCCGGTAGCCGGTGCCGATGGTACGGTGGCGGCTTTTCATGGCGTTAGCATGATCGGCGCCATACCGCTGGCCCTCCTATCCGATAGGTTCAGATCAAGGAAGACCGTGCTCATCCCAGCAGTCCTCATAACTGCTGCAAGCGTGTCGCTGTTATCAGCGGCCCATGACCAGACCGTATGGCTTTTCGTGATCCTGTCAGGACTTTTCCGTGACGGATTTATGGCAATCATTTTGAGCATGATAATTGAGGTGAAGGGGGTGGGAGCAGATTATGCTGGAACTGCTACTGCCCTTGTTCTGGCCGTATCGCGGATTGTCAGTTTCTGGGGGCCTCCTCTCGGCAACAGTCTCGCCGGTTTTCACCCGGGCTTCCCTTTTGTTTTCTGGGGTGCCTTGGCCCTTACTGCACCCATCAGCCTGTACCTCATTAAAGAACAGCGCTAGAGCCGAAAGGGTGAGGAGAATTGCCTCACAATCAATTTCAGAGAAAGTCAATCGAGAAAATACACGCACGGAAATCTACAGCTCACGCGGACTGTGGCGATACGAAGTGATAAGGGCAAGAAACACCATTTTTCAAGTGCCTAATACCTCTTGGATATACCGTCGCTCAATCTTTTTCCTCAGGTAACATTCGATGAACTCTTTGACCTCGCTGTTGGTGTATCTCTTGTACAGCTGTCCCGTAATTTGAGACCTCCTTTTGGCATCAGATTGCGGTTTCCTAAGTGTTCACTTTTGAACTTTAGATCAATCAACAACGGTTTTTTGTTCGTGGATGATAAAATGGTAAATTTTACTTGACAAAGGTGTTTCTTTTGATATTTTAGAACTGTTGTTCTATATATCCAAACAAATTTCCCTACCTTCACATGAGTCGGCGCAGAGAAATTAGCTCTATTGTCCGGGCATCAAAAATTCTTCGATGTTTATCCAATGATATTGGAAGGATAACCGACATTTCCAAGGAAGTCCAACTTAGTAAAGGGGCAATTCATGGGATACTTGAGACCCTCAAGAGCACAGGTTTTGCTGGGCAGGATCCTGTTACTCGTCACTACTGCTTAGGGCCTCTTTTTCATGAGCTCACGTCAAACCCATTCGTTGCCCATAAGGGTCTAGTTCAATGCTCTATTGGTGAGATGGAGCGCCTGCGAGATTTAAGCGGCGAGACAGTAGCCCTACAGATCCCTAATGGATCTCAAAGAATCATTTTGGAGGAAGTACTCAGTTCTCAACCGATTAGATTTACGGGGGGGAAGGGGCTATCAGCTCCCATACATACCGGTGCCGGAAAGATCTTACTCTCAGAGCTTGAGGGAAAGGATCTGGAATTCTTTCTAAAGAATATTGATCTCGTACCAGTGACGTCGAATACGATTACCGACAAAGAAGTGCTGTTACGCGAACTGGATAATATAAGGAAGCAAGGATATGCAACAAGTTTCGGTGAAAGATTGCCAGGAAGTGCCTGTATCGCTGTACCGGTTAAGGATTATTATAGTCCCTTGACGTTGAGCATCATTGGGCCTGAAAGCCGTTTCCTGCCAGAAAAGATGTTCTCTATCCTCGATGAGATGAAGCAGAGTGCGGCCAATATTTCTAATAGGATCAAGGAAATTATCCGGACGACACAAGGGACGGCGCTCAGTTCCGAAAGAACCGCTTCTAAGAGATGCGCCACTATAGTCTCGACATCGTAAGTGATAATTTCTTAGAATAATCTTATCTCCGATTGGCCTTAGGTTATGGATACGCGGGTATCCACTGTCAAACCGTATGTTATCCTTCATTGAATCTGTTCAGAGGAACAAAATATTATGTCCTTGCAAAGTGAGCTACTATCCCACATCGCGCAGATGAAATATGAAGACCTTCCGCCGTCTGTAATAGAGGCTACCAAAAAGTCCGTTTTGGACACTTTGGCAGTTCTCATAGCTGGCAGCACTGACGAATATGCTTCGACATTAGTCGAGATTGCAAAGGGTTGGGGAGGGAGAGAGGAATGCACTATTGCCGTTTACGGAGGCAAAGTTCCAGCCCCCACTGCTGCCTTGGTAAACTGTACCATGGCGAGAGCTCGTGATCTTGATGAGGTACATTATGGAGGCGGAGGGCATCTGGGCGCCAATATTGTTCCGTCAGCATTTGTCATGGCTGAGTATAGCAAAATGCACAAAGAAAAAACGATAAACGGTAAGGATCTCATTTTAGCTCATGCTATTGCTGCTGACCTTCTTTGTAGAATCCCTAAAGCCTATGCACCGGGTACCTTCAGAGAAACCGGGTGGTGTTCTGAGACTCTAGGCCCGTTTGTTGTAGCGGCCCTAGGCGCAAAATTATTGGGCTTTGATGAGGCTCAGATTCGTGATGCCCTGGGGCTTGCTTATGCTCGTTTGTGCGGTAATGCACAGGTTTATAGTGAGGGCGCTCATACGGGGATGTTACAAAACGGGTTTGCTGGCGAGGGAGGAGTGCTAGCCACTGTGTTGGCCGACCATGGATTGAAGGGCCCCGAAGAGGTACTGGAAGGCAGGTTTGGCCTTTTTCCGCTCTACCTGAGGGGTGAGCATTCGCCTGAACTGTTCCTTGCAGAAATGGGGAGGCGATTTGAGGGCGCCAATGTCAGCTTAAAGGTTTACCCTGTTTACGCGGGTGGTCAGGCAGCCGTTTACGCATGCATAGAATTGGCTAAGAAGCACGACATCAAAGCAGATAACATTCATGAGGTTACCATCTCTTCAAGTAGGCACATGAAAGATAGCTTCGGTACAGAGAAAAAACGTTTTCCTAATAAGATACCTGAGGCTCAATTCAGTCTTTACTACGGGCCGGCTGTGGGTTTGCTGCAGCGAAAGGTATGGCTCGCTGATTTCAGTGAACAGGCGCTTATGAGACCTGAGGTATTGGAGATGTGTCGGAGGATAACAGTAGTCGCTGACCCGGAGAAGGACGCAGCAGCCCTTATCCCTCCTACGGATGTGGAGATTAAGACCAACGACGGGAAGCGCTGTAGCATGCATGTTGGAGTTGTGCCAGGTAACCCTGACAGTCCCTTATCCTGGGCTGATATTATCCAGAAACTGAAGGACTGTGTTACCTGGTCGGCAAAGCCTTTACCTAGCCAGGGTATTGATAAAATGAGCCAAATGGTCCAGAACTTGGAGAAGTTAGATGATGTAACGGTGATACTGGATTATCTAACATGAGGTTTGTAAAGGACAATCGTGGAAAACCATATTAAGAGAAGGGGGGTGATGCAACGTAAAAAGACTTCAGGAGTGAATGGCTGTAGACAATATCAAAAATAAGGAGGTGTTAAGATGAAAAGGAAAGCAATAGTAAAGGTAATGAGCGTTAGTGTTCTATTCTCAATATTAGTCGTTTTCCCTATTTTGATTGTTTCTATCCACCCGGCGCAAGCAGCCGAAACTTTCCCGAGCAAGCCAATTAAGTTTATCATAGGTGATTATAGCGGATCTGCATTCGATACCGTTGGGCGCAAGATTTCACCGACTCTGACGGAGAAGCTTGGTGTTCCAGTAAATCCTTTGAACATAAAAGGCGCACTGGACGTAGAATATCTGAATGCGATACATGGGGCAGAACCTGATGGGTACACCTTTGGCTTTGAGGCGAGCTGGCATTGGATGTATTACCTAGTCAAGCCAGGAGGGCCGATTAAGTTCGATGTAACCGAATTGCCGTTACTGATGGCTATCACCACATATCCTGACTGTGTTTTTGCTTCAACCAAATCCAAGGCTGGAATTAAGACCGCCGAAGATCTTTTGAACTATAAGAAGCCTATTCGGGTTGCTGACTATGCGAACCTGACGCCTGGTGCGGTAGGACTAAAACTCGTAGGTGATGAGAGAGGCTTGGAGATTCTGCCGGTAGTGCTCGAGTCATTCCCTGAGGCTGCTATGGCAACGGTTCGAGGCGATGTGGATATCATGACTGCAACTCCGTCTGGCACACTGCTGAAGTATGTCCGTGCGGGGGACTTTATACCCCTTTTCATTTGGAGTAATAAACGCATGGTGAATTTACCTGATGTACCTTGTTCCCGAGAGCTTGGTGTTCCCGAAGAGCTAGAAGGGTTGATGCTGCGTCGCCTCTTCATGACGCCCCCGGGTGTTCCAAAGGATCGAATGACCAAGCTGGAGGAAGGTATCAAGGCCACCCTCACCGACCCCAAGATTTTGGAGTGGGGAAAGAAGGCACAACAGCCACTTACCTTCGAAACAGGTGAGGAATGCTTTAAGGCCGTGAACACTCTTGCGAACTTTTACAGGAAACGCCTGGCAAACATTCAAGAATTTATCAAATAGAATCCATAACATAATAGGAGATTGCCGGTGCCTTCTCTCTTCCATCCCGAAGTATTGATGCTTATCATGGCTGGTTCTTCGCTGGGATACCTGTTTGGTATTCTGCCCGGCCTAGACGGATTGATAGCCCTGGCCCTGTTTGCTCCATTGGGTTTGTATCTGAATGCTGATGTTGCTTTCTATTTTTATGCTGCCATGCTCGGCGCCGCTACATTTGCGGGGTCTGTACCTGCAATTTTATACAGGATTCCAGGGACGCCTTTTAGCCTTGTGACTTGCTTTGACGGTTTCGAGATGAGTCGCAAGGGCAGGGGTATGGAGGCTCTGGCAATCTCTGCAGTTGCGTCAGCGATGGGTGCGCTTATTTCCGCTGTCTTCCTGATTCTATCGTTGCCGATTGCGAGGCAGATAGTGATGCTCTTTGGCCCGGCCGAGAAGTTTTGGCTTGTCGTGTGCGCCTTCATCATGGTTCCCTTTTTGTCAGGAGAAGACTGGTTGAAGGGCCTTGTGTCCGTCTCGCTGGGAGTCGTGCTCGCATCTATTGGCCGCAGTGTTGTCACGGGCCAAATCCGATATACATTTGGCACAACATACCTAACCGGAGGATTAGGAATTATCCCGTTCCTCGCCATTGGGGTGTTCGCTATTAGCGTAATACTTAGAATGACGTCCACCCCACGGCAGGCGATTG
>CP070657.1:776549-779730 GCA_020355085.1 Deltaproteobacteria bacterium | reverse complement strand
CGTGGGTTGAGGCAAAAGGAAGGCCTGTTGCTTCGGTAACAGGAAGGGCATCCATGTCGGAACGGATCATAAGGGTTTTGCCGGGACGCGTGAGCTTCATCAAACCCACGACACCAGTTTGAGCAATTCCCGTCTGTACTTCAAGCCCCTGTCTCCCTAAGTAGTCCGCTACATAAGCAGAGGTTTTCTTTTCCGTGTAAGCAGGTTCTGGAATCAGATGTAGGTCTCGACGCAATTTAGTGATAAGGTCTTTGTGTTCACGCACGAGTTTTGCAAAATCCATCATAGCAATACCCTTAACATGTGAGGTTGTCTCAAAACAGACGTCACCTACCAGCGTACCCCAGGCCCTGTTTAGATTATAGCGGACTTTTAGGTTGCAGCATGATAGGTAGCTGGGCGAGATGAAGGGAAACTTCATCCCGCCGGCAGCTTACAAGGTGACAAACTTGCGTACGTGTTCCCTATCCATGGGCTTGGTGAGCAGGGAGACAACGATCAGAACGATAAAATTGAGGACCAGACCCTGGATTCCTGCATGGATGCCCCAGAACTTCGGGATGAAATTGAGCACGATCCCATAATTGTACAGCACACCCACGAGGATTCCGCAGATTGCCCCGGCTTTTGTTGCCCTCGGCCAGAAAAATGTTGCCACAGCCAACGGAAGCAGCTGAACGATAGACCCGTAAGCCCCCAGCAACAGCGCAACCAAACCCTGTCCACCGAAGATGGCCACCAGATACGAGGCCGCCCCGAATCCCACTACGGAAACCCGGATCCACATGGTTGCCTCTTTGTCCGTATGCTTTTCCTTTTTCAACTGCTCCACAAGATCCTGGGCGAAGATCGAACCCGCCGCGTGGGTGATGGTGTCCTGAGTGGACATGGCAGCGGCAAGGGCTGCGGCCAGTACCAATCCCACGAGGATAGCAGGGAACTTCAGGTTCATAAACATCCACGGCAAGATCTTTTCAGGAGCTCCCAACGCGTCGGAGCTCACCTGCATAATCCCGGCAAAACCGATAAAGAGCACCGGTACCATAAAGATGGCGAAGGTGGGATACATAAGGATGGTTTTCTTGAGCACCCTTTCGCTCTCCGCTGTGTACGCCTTCATAAACAAATGAGGCCACATGGCAAATCCCAGCACCGAAACCAGCAGCGCACTACTGAACGCGGCAAAGCTCATCTTTGTTCCGGGACCGACGAGGAGATGAGTTGCTGACGCCTCATTGATCTGCCGAAACATCTCAGACGGCGCGCCATACAGCTTGTAAGCAAAGTAGAGGCCCAGTACCCAGGCAGTGACGATCATGAAGGCACCCTGGAAAACGTTGGTCCACGCAACACCCCGGACCCCGCCGTAGAAGACGTAAATCACAACCACCACATAGGCGATGAGGGCTCCGGCCCAAAACGGTATGCGTCCTTCTGAGGCGACCTCAAAGATGTAGGCACTGCCCTTCATCTGCAGGGTAATATACTGGATAAAGGCCAGGATGGAAACGATGGCAATGATCACAGACAAGGCCTTGGACTGGAACCGATCGGTAAAGAGCTGCGCCTGGGTCACGTAGTTGAATTTTCGGCCGGCCCGCAGCGCCCTGGGGCCCCACAGCCACCACGGGACCAGGCCCAGGGCGCAGTACCCCAAGATATAATAGGCCGCCGCCCCCTTGGAATAGGCCCACCCGGGTCCGCCCAGGTAGGCAAAGGCGCTAAAAATAGCACCTCCCATCAAGAAATACATCACCAGAAACCCGAGGTTCCTGCTGGCCGCAATGTATTCGACAACCGAGCTTTCCCTGCGACGACCCGCCGAGGATCCCAGAAACAGAATGAAGAACAGATAGATGCAGATTATGATGAGAACCGTGATCCATGACATTAGGAACCACCTCCTTCCGCCACATCCTTCGCTTCAAGGAAGTACAGAATCAGAAGCACTACAAATTCAATTGCAATGAAAAGCACGATAAAGAACATGCCAAAAGGCATTCCCAACACAAATGGTGTAGCTGAATTGGCGAACAGAAAATAGAAGGCCTGAATCAGGATGATCAGGCAGAGAATAATGAAAAAGATTATTTCCCTCGTTTTCACGCCCGGTGGAGTTCCCGGTCTAAAAACCGTGATTCCATAGCCGCTGTTCTCCCGATCGTTACTCATAGAAAACCTCCTTTCTGTTTTTGGGTTTTGTCACCTTAATTTAAAACAATATTTGAAACAGTTTGTAATGTCAAGGATTGTTCCGCACCTAAAGGGCCAAAATTTGTTTTTTATCATGCTGCCACGGTGAAATAACTGGTTGGACTGATGCAGGTATGCTATGGTTTGTGAAACAGGCGGGAATTATGGCTGACCTAAAGGAAAAATACCTGGGTGGCATGGTTGGGAGCGCCCTCGGTGATGCGATTGGTGAACTGGCGTTCTTTCATCCCACCAAGGAAACCCTTTGCGCTCATCTGGAACAACTGGAGACATATCGCTATACCGACGATACCGCCATGTCCATTGGTATTGCCGAATCAATCCTGAGAACGGGTTGCCTCGATGAACAGGACCTGGGTGAAACATTCAGGGAGAATTTCAAGCGCGAACCATGGCGTGGTTACGCCTCGGGACCGCCGACTGTATTTTCCATGGTAGAAGAACTGGGCATCACGTATGGCGAAGCTGCCCAAAGGCTTTTTGGAGGATCGGGTTCCTTTGGCAATGGATCGGCAATGAGGGTTGTTCCCGTAGGCCTGCTTTTTCACGACTCTCCGGACTTCTATGAAATGGCACACGTGTCTGCCGTGGTTACCCATGCGCATCCCCTGGGCATAGACGGTGCCGCGGTACAATCAAAGGCCGTTGCCCTTGCAGTGCAACATGACCCCGAAGATACCTTTCCCTCCGATGCCTTTGTGCAGGACTTGCTCAGTTTTGCCAGGACCCCCCAGATGAGGGATAGGATGCGGGAGGTTGGGGATCTCATCCCGAGCCGTGTAGATCCACCTGTGGCAGCGCAACGGCTTGGCCGTACCGTTGCGGTGCACGAATCCCTACCCTTTGCCCTGTACTCATTTCTGCGCTATCCAAAATCATTCGAGGAGTGCCTGTTCTGCGCCATCCTCAACGGCGGCGACCGCGACACCCTAGGCGCTATGGCGTGCGCCATATCGGGCGCTTATCT
>CP070657.1:759397-776449 GCA_020355085.1 Deltaproteobacteria bacterium | reverse complement strand
TCATCAAGAAGGATGAGCTTGTTGCCTGGAAAAAACCTTTGACAATCCGCAACGGTTCGTATTTATTAAGGCTACTATAATTGTCTTGACCACCGAGGTCCACCTCACGCTCCATTCTCCCCCAATCTTGTGGGAGAGACAGGTTAAAAGAGACCGAACTGTCCATGCTATTTCGAGACGATTAACACGTTTAACACAAAAAAAAGGGGGGGGAATAGCCAACCGGGAAGCCTCTTACCGGTCCATACAGTTACATGAAACCGACAGGAGCACCCTCGGCGTTTCTGAAAGGGCGAAGAGGTCCACTATTCACTACCAGAGAAGGCTGCTAACGAAGGAGGCTGTCAAGAATGGATCACGACCGCTTTGCATATATACCAATGCCACGTCGACCGGTCCTCGCTTTGCCGAACGGGACAAGAATTGCATTATGGGTGATACCAAACGTGGAGTATTTCCCGTTTGACATACCTTCGACTCCTATCAACCCTGCTTGCACTAACCTGATTCCGGACGTGCTCAATTTCTCCTGGCGTGATTATGGCACGAGGGTTGGTATCTGGCGCATCATGGACACTCTGGATGAGGTGGGCATCAGGGGCACGGTGGCCACGAATGCCCTGGTGTGCGATTATTTCCCCGAGTTCGTTGAAGAGGCAATGAAACGGGCATGGGAGTTCATGGGGCACGGGCTTACCAACGCCCGCCACTTGGGCGGCCTGAACGAACAAGATGAAAGGGAGACGATTTTCCGATCCGTCGAGATGCTTACCAGGAGCACGGGAAAGCCCCCCAGAGGATGGCTGAGTCCCGCCCTTGCCGAAACCATGCGAACACCCGATCTGTTGAAGGAAGCAGGATTGGAATACGTCTGTGATTGGGTAAACGATGATCAGCCTTATTACATGAAGACGCTACACGGTCCCCTGATTTCCATGCCTTACACCATTGAGCTGAATGATATCCAGGTATTCCTGAGAGGCGGCTATACGCCCGAGCAGTATTACACGATGCTCATGGATCAGTTCGAGGTGCTCTATGAGGAGGGGGCCAAGACTGCCAGGATAATGAGCATATCAGTTCACCCATTTATCATGGGCGTCCCTTACCGCAACAAGTACCTTCGCCGTGCCTTGCAGGAAATTTCGTCCGCCAAGGATGTGTGGCTGGCTACGGGCAGTGAGATCGCCGCCTGGTTCAAAGAGACCCTACCCTGGAAGGAGGTGTAAGCAATGCCCCGCTGGGTTGACCTCATCCCCTCGGAAGAATTCGAGATCTATAAAAGAGCCGGCTTTACCAAGCGGCAGCAGCCTGGCAAGAGCCCGGCCCTGCTCGTCATCGATTGCACGCTTTCGTTTACGGGCTCACAGAGTATGGAATCCGTCGTAGACGCCATCAAGGAATATGAAAGTGCCTGCGGGCCCTCAGCATGGCAGGCTGTGGGATTTATTAAGGAGGCCCTTACCCTCTTTAGAAAGCAGGGCAGGGTCGTTGTTTTTACCAAGCCGGATGTATACGACCAGAGGTTCGCGGGGGAGGCTACCAAGGCAGGAAAAGGGGCAGGGATGGTAAGCGGCAACGAGATCGTGCCGGAGGTTGCCCCTCTTCCGTCTGAATGGATCGTTGAGAAAGCAAAGGCGAGTTGTTTCTTCGGCACGCCGCTCGCTTCCTACCTCTTTCAGAAACAGGTTGATACGCTCGTGGTTGTCGGTGTTTCTACATCCGGATGCGTCAGAGCCTCGGTGGTCGACGCCTTTTCTCATGGCTTCAAGGTATTTGTCATTGAGGAAGGTTGCTTTGACCGTTCCGCCTTTGCCCATGCAGCAAATCTATTCGACATGGATGCAAAGTATGCGAACGTGATGACCTTCGAGGAGTTCAAATCCATGTTTTCCGAAGAAACCTCTCCAACCGTCTAAAGCATAAAGGATTTTTGCCCATTATTCATGCTTCAGGCCGAAGAAGCGAACACACATGGTCCACCTATTCCTGAGGCAAAATTCAACCCATTGAATGCAACAGTGAGGAATTCATGTCAGATATGATTTTGATGCGGGCCGGAGTCGTGGTAACCGCGCACGATCAGCCAGGCCTATTGGACGGCGCCGTAGCTGTGTCAGGTGACCGAATCGAAGCGGTAGGCGCCCACAGCGAACTTTCCAAGAGATATCCCCATGCAAGAGCCATTGGTGGAAAGAGGTTTCTGCTGATTCCAGGTTTGATCAACGGCCATGGTCATGGTCGCGGGCTGACGGATTTTCAGCGGGGCGCCCTGGATAATACCCTGGAATCATGGCTTCTGGACACCCGGAAGTACATCCCCGTTTCCACCTACGATGACATCGCTCTTTCTGCAGCCAGGCTCCTGCGCTCTGGTGTCACCACCACCATGCAGAATCACATTCTCAAAGATCCGGCCGCTTATGAAAGCGAATTTGACGAAGCCCTCAAAGCATACCGAGATGCGGGCATGCGAGTTCAGTTCAACCCCGGCGTGCGCAACGCCAACCCTTTCATCTACGGGGACAACAAGGCCTTTCTCGAAAAACTGCCTGAAAAAATCAAGGCCATTCTTTCAGCGCCGCCTCCCTCTGGGTCTCTTTCTGGAGAAAACTTTGTGCCGGTGGTAAAAGGCCTTCACCAAAGCTGCAACGGACCAATGAGCAAGATCGGTTTCGGGCCCTTGGCGCCCCAGTGGTGTACGGATGAACTGCTCCTGCAGGTGCGCCGTGAGGCCGAGTCTCTCCGGGCCCCTATTCACATCCACGCCATCCAATCCGTCTTCCAAAAAATCTACGGCCTCGAATTCCTAGGAAAAACTCTGGTGCAACACATGCATGACATAGGATTTCTCGGGCCAGGCGTGGTGATCGGGCACTGCGTGTGGCCTACTGAAAAGGACATCGAACTTCTCGCCAAGAGCAGCACCGGCGTGACCCATCACCCCTCCTGCAATCTCAGGGTGCGCAACGGCATCTCGCCGGCCTATCACATGCTGCAGGCCGGTGTCCGCGTGGGCCTGGGGTTGGACGGCAAGTCCATCAATGACGACGACGATATGATCCAGGAAATGAAGATTTGCTATCTTCTCCATCGGCTTCCATCCCTTGAACTCGACTCCCCCCACATGACCGCGAGACAGGTATTCAAGATGGCTACTGAAACCAACGCCGCTCTCCTTGGGTCTGAGGGGGAAATTGGGCGCCTTGAGCCTGGGATGAAAGCGGACCTGGTCCTCCTGGATTATGAAAAAATGTGTTGTCCTTTTGTTGACTCCACCCACGACCCCATTGATGTGCTCCTGTATCGGGGCTCGGGCGCCCATGTTGATACGGTCATGGTCAATGGAAGGGTGATAATGGAAAAGCGGAAAGTGCTTACCCTTGACGAAGAAGCACTTGGCAGGCGGCTGGCCCAAGCAGCTTCCCGCCCCAGGTCAGAAGAGGAGAAAGCCCTTGTAAACACAATCGACGAATTGAAGAAACACATGATCACCTATTACCGAGGATGGCCCCAAAAGGTCAAGCCGGAAGCATACTTTTCGGTCAATTCACGGGTGGACGGCCTTTTATGATCCTCATTCGTTCCGAAAGCCAAATTTATGCGAATTTCCCATACAATCAACTTACCTCTTTGTAGGTGGCATAATCTTCCATAGTCTTTTTTCCATACCACTCCCGTAAGAGCAGCAACAGGGCAATAACTCCTCCAACAATATTGCCTAATAAACCGAACGTAAAAAGGTTACCTTGCTGAACCGGTATCATGAGGATGATACCCGCCAGGGACATCATCACACGCATTAGTAGGCCAAGTTCGCGAAACAGGTATCCAGTTACAGCACTGGCCAGCAGAAAACAGCCCAACATAGCAGTGATTAAAGCCACAATGATCTCGAGCGGAGGCCCCTCAAAAAGCAATGCCGGAAAGAATGCGAAGATGAAAGGTATCACATAAGCCGTAATACCCAGACGCATAGCAGCAAAACCTGTACGCATGGGATCCGAATCAGCGATCGCTGCAGCAGCATATGCAGCCAAACAAATGGGCGGGGTGGTCATAGACATCAGACCGAAATAAAGAATAAACAGGTGTGCGGCCATGGTTCCAATCCCTGCATCGGTAAGGGACGGTGCCATCAAGACCGCAAGCACTATGTAGAGGCACGTGGTAGGCAGCCCCATTCCCAAGAGAATGCTTGTTCCTGCGATGATAAATAACAGAAGAAAGATATTTCCTCCTGCCAGCTGTCCAAGAAAAAGCGACAGCACAAAACCCAGGCCCGTAGCGTTGATAACGCCGATTACAAGTGAAGCCAGGGCAACAATCAGGCTGAGTTCCAGCATAGCCCGACCTGTCTTTTCCAACGCTTCCAAAAGCCATGCAACGCGTAACCTCGTCGCATGTTGAACGAGGCTCAGAATGAGCACGGACAACACGGCCAAGAGCGCTGATTTGGCCGGTGTATACCACAAGATGAACAAGGCAAAAACGAGCACTGCCAGCGGCACGACAATCAAATAGCATTGCCTCAAGACTTTTCTCAGTTGAGGGAGCTGGTCTCGGGGCACCCCCTTGAGTCCAGTCTTTGCTGCCTCCAGGTCAACCTGGACAAAGACGCATAGATAATAAAGAAATGCCGGAATCAAGGCAGCGATAGCTATCTCGCGGTAGGGTATGCTTGTAAACTCAGCCATGATAAAGATAGCGGCCCCCATAATGGGTGGAACAAGCTGCCCGCCATTCGAAGCTACTGCCTCAACAGCACCGGCTATATGGGGCGGGTACCCTGCCCGTTTCATCATAGGAATGGTCATTATACCAGTGGTGGCCACATTGGCGACAGCGCTTCCTGAAACGGTGCCGAACATAGAGGACGCGACCACTGAGATCTTTGCCGAACCTCCCCGAAATCTACCAAAGGTGGACATGGTGAAATCGGTAAGGAACGTCCCGCCCCCAACCCCAAACAGCACGTTGCCAAACAGGATTAGGGGCAGAACAATCACTGTGGCCACCATCATAGGAATCCCGAGCAGGGCGTTGGTATCCACAAAGAGGTAGTTGAGGAGTCGGTCCCAAGGCATCCCCGGCCCACCGAACATCCCGGGAACCAACCAAGCGAAACGTGCATAGAGGATGAAAAAAAGACCGAGGCCTAGCAGTACCCAGCCAGTGAGACGGCGCACCCCCTCAAGAATAAGCACGATGGTTATCGCGCTCATGGCAAGCCTGGTTGGTGTTATTAAATCAAGTTTCAATAGTATGTCAGGGTAAAAGAGAACCAGATAGAGACCAACACAGAAACTGAGGAAAGAAAACAGGATATCATACCACGGCACGCGATCCCGTGCTGCCCCTTTACTCGGAGGAACGGCAATAAAGACACAGCCAAGCACCATCGCTAGAAAGATACCATAATACTGCTCCCTCAAAATCGCCAATCCCAAATAGTATGGAACATCCGCAATAAAGAAAACCGCCACTATGGGAAGCCCAACAAATAGCACCCTCGTGAAAAATTGCCACGGTTTGGACAGCGTACGGAAGCGCGAAACCTCTCCAGCCATTACACATTCCCTCGTTAGACTACTTCACCATAAGGCCCCTCAAAAAGAACCCCTACAATTGATACCTGAGCACCATTAGCCGACAGCAAGAAATTATTATTTTGAGAACTCTCTTTGCGCTTCTTCAATGTCAGATGTCCAAACGCCTTTCTCCTTATAGAACTTGATAGCTCCAGTGTGATAGGCAATCGGCGCGAGTTCAGTGGCAAAGATCTCCGACTTGAAATCTTTTAACACGACATGAATAGGCCAAGTTTCCTCGTAATGATTCCACCAGGTTTTCACGAGCGTATAAGCAACATTGTCTGGCATGCTGCTCGAACAGACTGCATAATAGGGTTTCGTCCAGAGAGGGGTGTCCACTTTCAGGCCAGGCGGGCCTGCTTTTTTTGTTGCAACGAAACTTCCCGGCATTATCATTTGAGCTTTCTTGAGCCATTCGTCAGAGGCTATCGACTGTCGCAGGAAGCGAACACCTATCTTGGCATCGGCCTCGGCAACGGCGCCCATACCCACAGCTGCTGTGGTCACATCGATACGGCCATCAATGAGGGCTTCGAGCGCGGCAACAAGACCAGTCATTGGCACAGGCTTCACGTCATCGAGGGTTACACCTGCGCAGGTCATGTAGGCCAGTGTGGAAGGAATATTAGGTGGAAAACCCGGAAACTCCCAGGCCATTCGTTTCCCTTTTATATCGGCAACCGTTTTCATCTCTGACTTATCGCGGACAAGAAAGCCAAGATAGAAAGAAGGGAGTTGCAGCAGGACGCGAATATTTGGAGTTGGAGGCCAGTAGGGAGGTTTTTTCCGCGGGTCTCCAGGAATGGGTTCTTTTATTATCTTTCCGGTATATGCCTGCCATGCATCTATGGCACCGAGCATGCCCAACTCCGGTACACCGGTGTCGTTCATCTGATGTACAAAGGCAGCAGGCCCAGCGGTTGCCCGCGCCACTACCATGATAGGCCCTGATTGGGAGGCAACTTTGGCCATCCCAGAGCCTACCGCATACGCTGTCGTGCCAACCTGGCCGAGAGCAAAGGTTACCCTTTTTGGCAGCTCGGATTCGGCAGAAGCTTTAATGAAGGATGTTGTTATAAGGGTCAAAACAAACAAAAAACCAAGAGATAGCACCAACAACTTTTTAGTTTTCATTACAAACCTCCTACAAAATTTTAAAGGTACTGCTAAGTGGGAATATGTGCTCGGCGGGTTGAAATATTCCTTCAACGCACTCTTTTATCCCCCTCTTTAGCCTTATCCGGTTTATTTTGCACCAAATTGTTTTTTGCGATTCATTAATCTTTGAAAACCAAACTCATGAATAAAGAAGTTTTCTTATGAAAGCATAGATACCACCCCCTTTCAAAACCCTTATTTTAACCTTTTTTGAAGACTTGCGCTGTTCCATCGCTTCTATGCCATTATCGCAATCTTTACTCTTGAGGTTTCACCTTCTGCTGCTATTCTTTCACGATCCTAAGAACCATAAATTCTGCCAATGACGGCAAGCTCCTCACTAGGCCATGTACTGATAATTTCGTGACCGGTTTCAGTCACCACGACCATTTCTTCGAGTCGCACGCCTCCATATCCAAGCGCTCCCTCCCTGCATTCGACCGCAATGATCATCCCCGGTTCAAAAACCTGAGGGTGATCAAAAGACCAGATACGGCTAATGATCGGTTCATCGTAAGTCATTCCGATCCCATGCCCTACTTCCGAGACCAGCATTTTGTGCTCTGATTCATGGCCCCATGTGCTTGCCGGCAAAAGGCGCTTTGCCGCATCCGCTGTAGTCGCTCCGGGCCTAATCTCCTCTATAACGGAGTAGACGCGATCATAGACCTTCTTGTACCAGTCCTTTTCCTTCTGGTTCGGTCGTCTGCCTACCACAAAACTTCGATAGATGCACACGCGGTAGCCCATGTAGTTGGTGGAACAAACGTTCATGTATAAAAGGTCGCCCACCTCTATAATTCTGTCCGTATTTCCGATATGGAAAACTTCAAAAGTGTTAGGGCCGGATCTGGCGCCCGCATTGGCATGTTCGGCGCCAGCCCTGAGCTGAGCGTTCATTGCCGATCCTCCCAGATCGCACTCGCGAAGCCCAGGTCTTGCTGTTTCAAACAAATCCGCATATGCGGCGTTCGCTATTGCAACAGCTACCCTCATACAGTTTATTTCATCCCGCGTTTTTATGCGGCGGACTTCTCTCATCACCGGCATAGCGGGCGTCGTCTTCAGACCCGCCTTCTGTAACGTTTGGGCCCCTACTCCATCCAGGGAGTCGAACCCCAGCCTTTCCCTGTCCAAACCTTTGTCTCTAAGATCCTTCAGAATTCCATCCGCCCATTGCCTGGAGACATCCACAGCAGCTTCCTGGCCGCAGCAGCCTCCAAGCCAACAAATGGAATATCTCCAATTTTCGGGCTTTATCCATGTGCAGTGAACCCTGTTGTGCGCCAGTGTGTCCCCTAACTCGTACATGACAGGGTCGGCTTCCGCAAAGACCAAGGCATATCTCAATTGCGGTGCGAATTCGGGCGCCCCTCGAACGCCGAGGGCGTATCTGATGTTCTCAGGACGAGTTAAGAGACACGCCGCTATATCGTGGCTTTTCATCGCTGCCTGGGTCTTTGCCAGCCTCTCTCTTCTCATTCGTCCAAAATCAATGCGCTCCTGCCAGTCTGTTGCGTTCACGCCAAATGCCAGTTTATCCATTTAGTTACCTCCTATGAGCTCAAGTAAGCAAAAGATTCAGGTGATGCCAATCTGATTGTGTGAAATCTTGAAAGATGACGAAATTCAATCGTATCTTCCCAAGTGCAGTGGATCTCCAGTGTAATTCCATCCTTAGGCAGATAAAGGCAAGAAGCACGTAGCAACTTGCTTCACCTGCCATTTTCTTTTGAAAAAGCTTTTGTAAAACCAGAAAGGCAGCCATAATTCCAAATCCGGCGGTATCCGTTAAAAAAGCAGGGCCGATCATAAAAAGCGCGGCATTCTCAGTCACTCACCGGAGTCCACATAAAACTATATGACCAGTTGCCATTGGACTCCCTGCGGAACTTTCTTGTAACCATTTTCACTTTCATGCCGTTTTTCACCTGCTCGGGCTTACAGTCAACAATCTCAGTTGGCCCGATATAGATCCCCTCCGGCAACTTGACCATGGCGTATATCCGAGTGTCACCGTACACCTCGAATCCTTGGAGAGGGGGAATCATGTATCTCTTCTCTTCAGGGAAGTTCACAAAGAGCTCGCCTTCATGACTGAATTCGTATTCTTCAAAGTTCCTCGAGCAGCATTTGCCGCAGACCTTTCCTTCCCTGCTGGGCCACCAAAGCTGACCACAATTTTTGCAGCGCGAACCCACGAGCCTGTAACGCTCTTTCCTATGCCTCCACTGCTTCGTAGTCCTATAAACCCCGTGTCTGTATAACGGTTCTGGAAACATAATCTAATTCCTCCTGAGAACAAGAACTGCCGAGGATGCCATTTCCCCCTGCATGCCTACGACGACACAAACATCCGCTTTTGGCACCTGCCGCCCCGCGGCCTCTTCCCTCATCTGAACAACTGCTTCATAAATCCCGTCCGACTGGTTGGATCCGGACGTAACTCCAAAGCCTCCTCTACCGCCGTCCGTCCCTGTCGGCAACCGGCCATCGAGGCCCGTCTCACCATTCAAAATAAAATCGACGGTCTTACCTTCCGGAGGTACCTGGGTAGCCTCAAGGGTCGGAATGATCGAAGTTATGTGTGATTCGAATACCTCGGAAAAATCTACCTCTTCAGGGCCGATCTTCGCCATTTTATAGGCTTCCTCTACTGCCAACCGAGGTGCCGCAAAATCCACGGCATCATATCCGACCAATTCCGGAACAGGATAGTACATCTGACTGGACAAGAGATGGGAGTTGCATCTATAGGATATTCCGTCGATATAGATCGGTTTGTCCGTATATTGCCCGGCCTCGTCCCCAGGAACAAGAACAAAAGCAGAGGCGCCCTCCACCGGCTTTGCCCCAGGAAGTCTCTTCCAAAAATCAGGATTGATCTCGCCGGAACCGGGCTCCAATTCCCAAATATCCATCAGCTCCTCCTTTGTTTTTATGGGACAGGGCACGCCGTAGAGGTTCGCGTTGGGATTTCTGTTGGCGTAATCGTACATTTGCATTCTGTAAGTCACCAATGCCTCCAAAATCTTTTCCTTTCCATATTTTCTATAAGCCATTTCCTGCAAGAGAGCCTGCAGTTGAATATGATCGAAACCCATGTAATAATCATATTCCACATCGCCGCCCATAGCCCTCTTATCGGCAAATCGAAGCATGTCCCAGCGCTTGTCAAAACCAACTACCAATACGCGGTCATAAAGACCGGACGCCACCAGGCCATAGGCATCGTGAGCGCCGACCCCTGCGCCTGTACAGTTCGCACACAAAGCCGTTACCCCCACGGGGTGCAATCCCAGGGTGTCCGAAATAACAGGCCCAATGCCTCCCGCTTCCACTGCTGCCTCCCCGTGATAGTTTGCGACAACGTACTGAATGTCCTTGGGATCCAACCCCTTGCTCACATTTTCAATGGCGTTGTAGCAAGACTCCACCACATAGTGCTTCCATGATTTCCTATCTGCGTCCGCCAAGTAGGTATTGTTCCTCGGCGTGATTCCTACACCTGCGATTGCTACTCTTCTCATTCTTCCCTCCTCCCAAAATCAAACGTACAACGGACTAAAATCCTGCGCATACTTATACTCAAGACGACAGGCAGTAGCATAATCAACCAATGTCTTTTCGTTCAGGATTTTCTCCAGGGAAAGAGACGGTCTCCTCGCCTCAATAAGAGGCGTCGCCTCGAGGCTGATCGCATCGCATCCCGCTCCAAATCCATAAGATGCCACGAGTATTTTGTCCCCTTTCTGGGCCTTGTCCAAAACTTGGATCAAGCCCAACAGGGCGGACGCGGCTCCGCAATCTCCAATGTTCATGGAAATGGAGCCGGGCTCAATCTGCTCTCTCGTAAATCCAAGCCTTTCCCCTACGGCGAAAGGCACGAAACCATAGGGCTGCTGGAACACTGCAAAGGTATAATCCTCAGGTTTGTGCTTTAAGTCTTCCATCAAAGACTGAGACGCATGTGTCACGTGGTCCATAAAACCCACTTCCCACGCGGGATAAAGCTCTCCGCCTTCCCCCGTGCTCTGGATGTACCGGTCGCCTTCGACTCTGAAAAAGTCAGAGAGGTCAGTTGCACAGGAACGGGTTCCTAAAATTTCGGCTATTGTATGCTCTTTGCCGATCAAGAAAGCAGCGGCTCCTGCCGAGGCCGTGTATTCGTAAACCCTGCCCGGGCACGTGTGCCGGTTGATAGTGTCTGCGCCAACGGCCAGCCCCACCTTCACCATCCCCGAATCCACCAAACCCATGCAAATTTGAATGGCAGTGCTCCCTGATTTTCCAGAAAATTGCACATCCCCGCACATCAAATTTTGTGATGTACCTATGGCTTCAGCTATTACGGTACTTGAGGGCTTTGAATCGTAGGGATTTGTTCCCGTCCCGAGAAAAAGCGCCCCAATTTCCCCCCGATCGATGCCAGCGTTGCTGATCGATGTTCGAGCTGAAGCAATGGCCAGCGTATTCGTGTCCTCATTCGGCTGCAAAACAACCCTTTCCTTTACCTTCAGGACATTTTGTATTCTCTCCAGAGGGATATTTCTCCAAACCTTCTGGATTTCCTCGACAGAGATCCTCGTATAGGGAACAAAAGCTCCATATCCTAGTATTCCACTCACTTGACTCCCTCCTTATTCAGTCCAGGTTAAGCTTTCAACTGAGTTTCAGCGAAAGCTTGGATCCATATATGCACCGAGTCACTTTCCCGGTTCAATGATCCTGAATGCTATTGACTCCACGCCCAGAGGATTTTTTACTATTTCTGCCAGGACGGAGATGTTTGCCACATTGTAGTCCCAAATTTTTTCCGGATGCGAGAAATCGAAATCATCGACAATGACCATTCCAGGTACCAGAGGCCCCTCTTCGAGCTTAACGGTTCCCTGTATGAAATCAAGGCCCATCAATCGATGCTTGCCCACGGAAGCATACAGCAATTTCCCTCGCCCGCTAAGCTCGATCCAGCTCAGGTCGTAACCATAGCACTGACCGCATACGCTTTGAGGAGGCAACATGACGTGCTTGCATGCGTCGCATCTTGCCCCCATGATTTTTCCGCTTTTCAGATATTTATAAAATTTTCTTATGTAGGGTTCCAATCAGACTAACCTTCCATAAATATTTATAATGCAATCCCTCGCTGCCCCGGCATCATACATGAGACCGATTTCTGGGGTAGGCACGACCTGGTTCGCTCCAGCTTCCCTTCTCAACTGTTTGACTAAATAGTAGGTTTCAACAGCGCCTACGGATCCAACCACTGAACTGGCTGCCGCTCCTCCGCTGGTGTTAACAGGTTTGTCCGAGTCAAACCGGGTCCTCTGATGAATGACCGCCTGCCACGCCTCCCCTCGTTCAAAGTAACCAAAATCCTCTAATGGTATCAAATACTCAGGAGCGACAAAGTCATACAGCTCCACAATATCTATATCTCCGGGACCGACCCCGGCCATCTCATATGCCTGACGAGCTGCTTCCACAATAAAGGGCTGTGAATACATCTTCTCGCTAAAACTTCTCCCGTGCGCGTTTCCAGTACCCAGAATCCGAATTGGCTTCTTGTGAAACTGCTCCGATATTTCCGAAGCGCAAAGTAAGACAGCCGAAGCGCCGTCGCATCGGCGCGGTCCGTCAAACAATCGGAGCGGCCAATAGGTCACAGGGTTATGGTCCGGCGATCGAAGGAATGCAACGGGGTCCTCAAAGCCTGCATTGAGGGCAAGTTCTTCGATTGTTCCATTCCAATATGCCTTTGGGTTCAAATGCCCGTTGTAGGCATTGGAAAAAATGCGAGCGTCCAACCAATCATTCATTGTTTCCACGTCAAGGCCGTAATGCTTTGCATAGGCAATAAGCCATTGGGCCAGAACCATATCTTGGATCGAAAGCTGGGACACCTCCCATGCCTGATCGTAATGACAATAAATACTTTGAAGCCTTTCCTCATTCGTCATCTTTCTGGGGTTGCCCGGATCTCTAGAGCGGATTCTACAGTTGTTGATCTCAACTCCTCCGGCGATGACAATGTCATAAACACCCGCAGCGATGGCAAATGCGGCCTGACGAATCGCGTGGGATGAGGAAGCACAGGCGCCCTCGATTCGGACGCTCGGCTTCCAAACCTCCTCGGAAACAGTCAGGCCCGTTGACTGCGGCAGCAGATTGCCAAGATGGTACTGATCCTCTGATAGCTCGCTGATCATGTTTCCCACGAACAATGCGTCCAGCTCTTTCGCCGTTATGGCTGCATCTTTGATTGCCTCCTGCGCCGCCCATGACCAGAGCTCCCGTGAGGTCATATATTTCACTTCGGGAGTATCCGAAACAAAGCCCTGATTTGTGAGTCCGACTCCTAGGATATCTACTGAACGCGATAGTGTTTTCGCCATAATACGCAAGGAACAATTTCATAAGGTTTCCCTTTGGTTCCTATCCACCCCCTCCCAATATCATGTCTGGATCGATGCAGCGGTTCGCTTCTTCAAAAAAGATCTACTCCTTTTTTCCCTCAGGCTCAAAAATCGTAAGCTCAGGTGCCGGGAAATCAAACCCCAGGCTGCTCCAACGCCTCTTCACATTCTCATACACCGATTCCCTCAGCCGAGTTCTCTTGGAGAAGACCTTGAGGTATTTATGCTCCATGCACGCATTGATAAGTACTTTGGCGCCATAAGGCCGTTCTTCAGGCGGGTTTTTTGTTGGATCGAGATAAGTCGACCACGTATTTCTCAAGATGTCAATGTCGTCAGGCGGATGACCGCTTGTTTTCATAGCCCACCTCACCTGTTCTAGATCAGTAGGATCGACTTCTTCATCGACCACGACAATCCATTTGGAATTATACGCCCCTCCAGGGCACTGCGCTGCGAGACTGGCAACCTGCGAGGCATGCCCAGGGTGTTTTTGTTCTATGGATACAACAATCATTCCAAACCCTCCAGCCGCCGCAGGAACATAATACACTCCTTTTATGCCTGGGATTCCGAGTTGATCGAGATCATCCCATATCTTGGCAGAGCGTGCGATGCCGAAGAATTCATTCTGCTCGCATGATGGATGATCGGCCATCAAAGCCGCGGTCAAAATAGGCTTGTTCCGGTGATGGACGCATTTCACCTCAATATATGGAGTCGGTCCTCCGGGTCTGCCGTAATACCCTTGAAATTCTCCAAATGGGCCCTCTTCCTTGTAAAGGCCGGGGTAACTTAAGCCTTCCACTACGATTTCAGCATCAGCGGGAATCATGAGGTCCGTCGCCTCACCTTTGACCAATCGAACAGGTTCCCCTTTGAGCGCCCCAGCATAATAATACTCTGCCGCAGTGCGCGGAAATCCCATAGACCCGGTTATGAAAAGGCCGGGATCGATGCCATAGGCAACGGCGACCTCGCAGGGTTCCCCCTTTTTCCAGTATGCTTCACGATGAAGAAGAGCATCCTTTCCCGGCGAAACATAAAAACCCACCTCATTTTTTCCGACTATCATTTGACGGTATGTTCCGAGGTTAATGTGGCCGTCATCGGGGTCTCTTGTAATCACAACATCGGCTGTCCCAATATACCTTCCACCATCCCTCGGCCACATTTTGGGCGCGGGGAATGCGTAAAGATCGACATCCTGACCCGTCAACACATTCTCGTTTACAGGGGCGTCGGTTTTGTCAATCTCTATAGGTCTGATTGGGCTCTTATAGATGCCTTTCATCCCTTCTATCATTTCCATGGTGGTAATGTTTATCGGAAGACCGATGGCAAGGGCGATCCTCTTATGGCTGGATCCCAGCATATTACTCAGGACCCTGTAATCTTTAGAGTATCCCTTGATATTCTCAAACATGAGTGCAGGACTTCCCTTCTCCTTGGCTGCCATATAGGTGATGGCCGAAAGCTCCTCATTCCAATCCACCTCTACATCTATCTTCGTCAATTCACCTATTTCCTCTACCATTTCCAGCCAGTCTCTCAAATCTCTATACGTGCTCATCATCTGTTTCTCCTCAAGACACATATTTACGGAGTCCTCAGACCCCCGCTTCCTACTCGCATGACATCTCAGAAACTCCCATAAGAAAGCTTGGGTGCATTGTCAGTCGAAATGCCTGATTCTACGAACTCCTCATACGCCCAAGTATATTTCGCGCCTTAGCAGCCTGTCGGGCTTTTCCCGTAACCTATTGAAATTACTCGCTGCGTTGTTTGGCGTCGGCTTTGCATTTTAACAACGACATCAATATGTCATAGAAGTCGCAGATCCCAAAACCGACACGCTGCTGGCTTTGCCAAAATCATTTTATGAAAGGGTGCAAACAAAACAACGGACTGAATTACGAACCAAAGTTCGTGAGCAAATTCCTAAATTCCTGGAGTTGTCTTCCTACTTCATCGATATGTTTTGTGATAATTCGAAGGGCTAGGCGGTTGTCTTTTTTCACAATCGCATCAAGAAGTTCCTCGTGTCTTCTAATAGACCTTTTGGAGAGCCCCATATCTGAAGGGATACGCGAATGATAATCGCTCAGAACAGCCATTAGAACATTCATTAGTATGGCAAGAGCTTGGTTCTTTGTTGCGTTTGCCAAGATATTATGAAATTGAATGTTTTCATCTGTTGCGATCAACCCTTTAGAGATCTTCTTTTTTGCCATTGAAATATTTTCCTTCAATGCGTCGATATCAGATCTCTCGGCGTTTTTGATTGCGTAGGGCACTATGCTTTTTTCAATCTCAAATCTCGTCACTGTAATCTCTTCAAGCGTAATGTGCTCCAGCTGAAATACGTCCAACAACAAATTGTTTACCGAGCTCAATAGCCGGTTTTTAACGATTGGCCCTCCGCCGCCCCCCTATACAACCTCAACAAATCCGCATTGTTCTAAGAGGCGCATTGCTTCCCGTATGGTTTGCCGGCCTACCTTGAACATCTGAGTCAGCTCTCCTTCTGGAGGAAGCTTGTCTCCGGATTTAAACGCTCCTTTGATAATAAGTCGTTTTATTTCGGTGGCTACCGTTTCGAAGAGCCTCTTGTTTTTTTGGATAGGTTTAAATGGTAAGACTTTATTATGCATTCTATTTTTGGTGAATGTATGAAGATCTGATATTACGCTAAACTACTAATTCGCGGACTGCACATATGTCAAGCAAAAAACGGTTTGCGGCGACGGTAAATTTAGGCCTGTTCAATAATTATTATGATAATAATATCAGCTAGTTATCCGGGGTGATTTTCTTAGAATTACCCCCCGGTTTTATGGTACCTTTCTACAGTGAAACCTATCATCCCATACATAATCGCGATAGGGGAAGGCCTCACGGCCTTCGTCCTCTCACACTGCCTTGCATACGGGTCCGTAGGGTCACAGCCCCTATCGAGGACAATCCAGACAGCATAGGATCATGGATAACAACCTGACTTACCACTATGGGCTCAGCCCACCCTCCACTTGAGATTTGCCTAGGGAGAGACAAGACACAGCGATTACAAGATTCAGATAGAGCATGCAATTTTTCTAAGCTCCTGCCCGCTATTGAAGCTGGCAGCGAATCTGGGGAGTGGCAACCGCCTCGGCTGCTTCACCGAGTATCTTATACTTCTGCTGAACCACCGGAGCGTGGGCTACTTCTTCCAGCTTGGCTAAAGCACCTATCTTGAGTTCGCTCCCATCATCGGTGATCTGATTCAGCTTGGGGATGGTCTTGATGTTGATGAGGGTCTCCGGGTAGTTGCGGAGAATTTTGTCTTTCAGGGTGCTCAGCAGGTCGCTGCCGCCGGCAATGAGTTTGGCCCTGCCCCGGTTTTTCTTGAGCAGGGTAACGGCTTGCTTTACGGTTTTCGCATCAACGTGGTTGAAGGATTTCATATGGCCTCATTCTGAATATAACACTCCAAATCTATTTTTAACACACGGGGCTGGGAAATGTTAATTAATTACAGCATACTTTGTCGACTTGCTCGATACCTCTTTTTAACGTTAACGTCAGGCGTTTCTTGCCACCGCTAGAAAAGGGGTAGCAACACTATGCCTGTGGTTCTCATAGGAGAACACCGCTATAAGCGCAAGCTGAGGTGAAAATCTTACCCGAAAAGATTCATAGCAGAACCTGCAATTTAAGGCTGAATAAGGTGCATACATTATATTGGAGGTTCTGGGCAGGTCCCGTGACGACCTGCCTTTCGCATTTGCCATGCCCGGCATATTTAGCGAATTTCCTTATTTCATAATTTTCACTAGGTTACTAGGGTGCCAGTGCTTCTTCATTGGTCATTTACGTACATACTTGATGTTATCTGTAAT
>CP070657.1:752421-759297 GCA_020355085.1 Deltaproteobacteria bacterium | reverse complement strand
TTGCGGGCCGCAAAACACCCGCGGCGTCGCAGCGTGATTCTGGCAATCGGGGAAATTCGAGGGGCATTGATCATGTCCACCATTGCCATCATCATCGCCTTTGCTCCGCTGCGTTTTATCACCGGAATGATGGGCCCCTACATGGCCCCGATGGCATTTAACGTTCCGGTCAGTGTGACGGCCAGCACCGTGGTGGCCTTTTTGGTAACGCCGTGGCTTGCTGACAAACTTCTCAAGCCCTCCGGCGAACGGACCGCAACCGAGGTCACCCGCACGGGCTTGTATCGTGTTTACGCATCGTTGCTAAAGCCGCTGCTTGGCACCCGTTCACGCTCCTGGACGTTCCTTGCGATTGTCATGGCGCTGTTTTGTGTTTCGATGGTGTTTCCCGCCTTGCGGATGGTGACGCTCAAACTGCTGCCTTACGATAACAAAGATGAGTTCCAGGTGGTGGTCGATATGCCCGAAGGCAGCACCCTCCAACGCACGCAAGGGGTCGTCGCCGCCCTGAGCACCTATCTGAGCGCGGTGCCGGAGGTGCGCGACTACATGGCTTTTGTGGGGGTGCCCTCTCCGATGGATTTCAACGGTATGGTCCGGCATTACTTTTTGCGCTACGGTGCGCATTATGCCGATATCCGCATAACCCTGGCCGGGCGTCACCTGGTTTTCATGCCCACTGTAGATCACATTGGTATTTCTCGTAAGATAGACGATGAGAAAGAAAGGATGAGGCTCAGGGAGATTATTCAAGAACTCCGGCAACCGGGAGAAGGGTTCATCGTGAGAACGGTAAGCGAACGGGCCCCCAAGGAAAAGCTTAAATCGGAGATGGAGTTCTTGGACAGGTTGTGGAACACTATTCAGAGACGGAGAGAAGCGGCTTCCGCTCCCAGCCTGGTGCACAAGGAGCTTTCCATTACCTTGAGGGCTGTCCGGGACCTTTTTACAAAGGAGATTGACAGGCTGGTGATCGACTCCAGGGAGGAATACCAATCAGTTATGGAGTTCATAGAAAATTTCGTCCCGGCTCTCAGGTATTCCGTTGAACTCTATGAGGGTAGAGAGCCCCTGTTTGATTCTTATGGCATTGAGATGGAGCTCAGCAGGGCCCTCGAGAAGAAGATCTGGTTAAAATCGGGCGGGTACGTGGTGATCGAATCAACAGAGGCACTAGCGACTATAGACGTCAACACGGGAAGCTATGTAGGGAAGAGAAACCTGGAGGAGACTATCGTAAAGACCAACCTGGAGGCAGTGAAGGAGATTGCCTATCAGATACGATTGCGGAATATCGGGGGCCTCATTGTCATCGATTTCATAGATATGGAACGAGAATCCGATAGAGAGAGGGTGTTTATGGCCCTCAGAGAGGCGCTCGAAAAGGATAGGGCACAGACCACTGTCCTGAAGATGTCAGAACTGGGCCTCATTGAGATGAGCAGAAAGAGGACACGGGAAAACATTAATCTCCTATTAACCGAGCCTTGTTTCTACTGTGAAGGGAGAGGCAGACTCAAGTCGCCGACGACCGTTTGTTATGATATCTTTAGAGACCTAGAGAGGGAAACGGCATCAGGGGACGGCGGCAAGGTCTATCTACTCGTGAATCCCGAAATCGAGAGGGTTCTCAAGGAGGATGAGCGGGATTCGGTTGTAGAACTGGAGAAGAAGATCAATAGGCGCATCATTATTATCGGAAAGGAGGATTTTCACCTCGAACAGTACGAGATCAGCGTTCAATGAGAGCCATGCCCCGTGAGCGTGGAGCCCCACGCGCAGGAGCGTGATACCTCCGCATCGTTCGGTGGAACCCGCCACAAAACCGGTGAACAAGCCCGTGCTTTCTACGTAGGCGGGTAAAAAGAAGGGATTAATTCAAGGACCCCCCTGTTGATCTCATCCACGATACCCTGAAGCCATTCGGTGCCTTTTTTGCTAGCGTGATCCCCAAGCCCTTGGACCACTCGGAGATAGTCTTTTCCAACCTCATGTAACATGCTCCTCGTGTGACCCAAGAACTCATCCCTCAGTTCCGGATTTCCCGTTGTGTTAGCGTCATCCATTAGAAATTTCTCTATGTCTGGCCAGCGTTCAAAGAACTCGCGCCTCAGTGCCAGTTGATTCTGAGGGGCGCGATCTTTCATTACTCTTCGATATATCTCAATGGATTCGGGCATCCTTTCGGCTATCTCTCCGAGCCGTTTTATCCTTTCAGACAGCACCATCTCAATCTTTTCAAGCGCGCCCTCATACAGCGCAAGCCCTAAGGGATCAGGCCCAAAGAATAGGGATCGAACATCCTGATACCACCTCTTGAGCGCTGTGATGTTTGCTATGTAATTTGTATTATTGGTGATAATTCTCTTAATATTGTGGTACAGACCCGGGTACAACGGTTGATGCCGTTTCAAGGCCGAACCGGCAAACAAGAGCCCATCTCCTTGGGGAAAGTCCTTTCGATAGATGGTTCCCGCAGCGATAACCGTGCCGTAACCGAGCCTGACCGGCCCGACGAGTCCCCCTTGGCCACCCAAAAAAATGGGCCTTTGATTCAGCATGACCCCTCGGGGAACATCACCAATAAGGGAAGGGGTCGCCTTGTCTTGGTCCGGTGTGTAGTTAAAGTGAATATATGAACTTCCAACCTCACTATGGTTTCTTCGGCTGGTGCCACCGGCCATGAGGCAGTCACAGAAATTGATGAGGCTCCCGAGGGTCACGAAAGGGAAAAGGACTGTCTGTTTAAGGCCTACGGTGTGGGCCCCGTTTGCCTCCTCTTCGACTAAGCATCCAGTTCTAACATGGGCACCTGAACCAAACGATGCCTTTTCTAGAAATGTGGAATGCAAGAAGAACCCGCCGCTCAGTTTTACATGGCGGCCAAGCTGGCAGTTTTCAATGGTTACCGGCCCTTCGTAGCCAATCTCGCAGTCGGGCAGTATCGCCGTGGCAGAACCAAAGATCCTGCAACCGCCATGGATTACTACCCCATCTCCTGATATACGGTCTACCGATACCTCATCTCCGATGGTAATGCTGTCAGGGCTGTGGATCTTTACCCCTTTGCTTATGAGTTGCTTGATAGACTGATTTTCCATGTCCTGCATTACCTCTCTAACTCCATATCACGATGGGTTAAGCTAATGAAATTCCTCGTTTTCTTTAGTTCGCCAAAGATAGTTTCAGCGATGCTCACGGACCGGTGTCTGCCCGCTGTGCATCCAATGGCAATAGTCAGAGAGGACTTACCCTCTTTTTCGTAGAGCGGTATAAGAAAGGCTAGAAGGTCTAAGTATTTCTTCAAGAAGACGTGCGTCTCCTTCCACCCATCAATATACTCTTTGACTGCTGGTGATGTGCCATCAAGGTTTTTAAGCTCAGGGACGAAATATGGGTTGGGCAGACATCTCACATCGATCATAATATCAGCGTCGTTGGGGATACCGTACTTAAATCCGAAGGAGAGCACATAGATCTTCATTCTTTCCGCAGGGAGCGCCTTCAAGGCATGGTTTAAGATAACCTCCTTTAGTTGATGCACGTTGTAGTTGGATGTATCGATAAGGAGATCCGCGATTTCCCTGATTTCTCTCAATGCCGTTCTCTCACTCTCGATTCCCTGCAAAAGGTTCTTTTCTTCACTGAGAGGGTGTTTTCGCCGAGTCTGGCTGTATCTTCTGAGCAAAGCCTCTGTGGAGGCCTCAAGGAAAAGGATCTCGAGGAGATAGCCCTGGTCTCTCAGTTCCCTGAAGATCTCAGGATGTCTTCCAATGAAGTCCTTCTCCCTCAAATCCATGACTACAGCGAGCTTTGTTATCTCCGACCCAGTCTCTGTCCTCAGCTCCAGGAATTTGGGCAGAAGAACTACCGGCAGGTTGTCTATACAGAAGAAACCGGCATCTTCAAGGGCATTGATCGCCGTGGTCTTGCCCGATCCCGAAAGACCGGTAATAATGATGATCTTTACATCCTTCACGTAGCCGAAGGCACCTCAGATTGGTTTAACCCTTAATGGCTGGCCTCTCGTAGAGCGCCGTGCTCATTATCTCTTCTGCCCTGATCATCCCCTCACGTAAGATCAACGGCGGATCAACAGTTACATCGAGAACAGTAGAGGGATTTTTGCCATGGGTTGGCCCTCCGTCGAGCACGAGATCCACCTCAGTACCGAGGCATTCTAACACTTGATCAGCCGTGGTGCAAGGAGGCGTGCCGGAAATGTTTGCGCTTGTTCCCGTAATGGGAACAGCGAGTGCCTTTTGTATGGCACGAGCCACAGGATGGCTTGAGATTCTGATGCCTATCTTTCCAGTGCCTCCTGTCAAGTTTGAAGGCAGGATAGGGGCAGATTCAAAGATCATGGTAAGCCCTCCGGGCCAAAATCGTTTAGCCAGCTGCTTTGCCGCCGGCGGGACTGCGATTACATATTTTGCGAGTTCCCCAACGGAAGAAATCAATATAAGGATGGGCAGCTTAGGGCCTCTTTTCTTAATAGCGAAGATCTTGTCAACAGCTTGAGCATTGGTGGCATCAACGCTGAGGCCATAAAAGGATTCAGTTGGGAGGGCAACAACCCCCCCTCCCAAAATGGTTTCCGCCCCAATGCTTACTCCCTCTTTCAGGGATTGGGTTGAGTCGATTTTCAATCTAAGGGTCAATCTATCTTGGCTCCTGTTGACTTCGCTTGCAGGCTCTCGCGGTAGGTTTGCAATCTCTTGGCAATGTCGGGATATTTGAGTGCCAGAATCTGGGCGGAAAAAACAGCTGCGTTACGAGCGCCACCTCCGCCGATCGCCATGGTAGCAACGGGAATACCCGGCGGCATTTGGGCGGTGGACAAGAGAGCGTCCATTCCTTTCAAGGGGGAGGAGTCGATCGGCACGCCAATCACGGGTAATGTGGTATGGGAGGCAAGCACTCCGGCCAGGTGGGCCGCCCAGCCTGCGCCAGCGATAATGACCTCTATTCCCCTGTCAGCAGCACTTATGGCGTAGTCCCTGGTTTTATCGGGAGACCTGTGTGCAGAAGACACGGTTATCTCGAAGTTGATTCCCAGTTCCTCCAAGGTCTTGGCACATTCCTCCATGACCGACTTGTCAGACGCACTTCCCATAACGATTCCTACAACCGGCTTTTCTTGCATGACAATAACCCCCAATGAAAATAGTGTACCTTGTCATCTAAATTGTATGCCCTTTAAATCGGCATTGCACTTTAGATGCGACAGAAGCGAATATCTTACAATTTGTATCATATTTTTGTGCTGCCGCACAGGTGAAAAGGATCGTTGGGACCGTAAAACGGTTGCGGTTGCGCGGCTAGACACTAATAACGGTCAATGTCATACGAAACCAGCCCGCCAGAAGTCTAGCCGAAAAAGCGATTTTGTGTTTTTTGTTGTCATAACAAGGGCCTGTTGGTACTATGCACTCCGAAAGATGAGATGAGGAGAAGCAATGCCGATCTATGAGTTCTACTGTGAAGGTTGTAATACCATCTTCAATTTCTACTCAAGAACAATCAACACCAGCAAACAGCCGGTCTGCCCTCGCTGCAAGGAGGTGCCACTCAAAAGGTTGCTGTCCAGCTTTTCCATTGTCAGGAAGGGCACTGAAGAGGAGGGCGAGGATTCCCTCCCGTTCGACGAGAAAAAGATGGAAAAGGCCGTCGGCATGCTCGCACACGAGGCTGAGCATATCAACGAAGAAGATCCGAGACAGGCGGCTCAGATGATGCGCAAGCTCTCTGAAATGACAGGCCTTCAAATGGGAAAGGGTATGCAGGAGGCTTTAGAGCGGATGGAGGCAGGAGAGGATCCCGAGAAGATTGAGGAAGAGATAGGAGACATTCTAGAAAACGAAGAACCGTTTCTCGTGTCGGAGAAGAACGCACCGAGAGCAAAATCTCGGGCTCCCCGGAGAGACACAACGCTCTACGAATTATAGGTCAACGCGTAAGCGTTCACGGGCTCAGGGTTAGTGGAGATTATTAAGGGATGCACTCCTGAACCTCTGACCCTCTCTGCCAAAGAGACCATTTGGGTATATTCCGAAGATATCACACAAACATACAGTGATCTCACCCCATTCACCTTCCTAGCGGGCAGACGTGATTGAGATTCAGGAGCTGAGCCGCACCAGTGATGGTAATACCGTAATAAACAATAGGCACATCGCCCGTAAAATTGTCTATAGTGTCATTGACAAGGGTTGTACCGGTGACAAGCAGCAGGTCTGCCCATTTCTTAATATCCCCGTATACCTCTGCATCCTCGATCACGATACCTGATTGAACCGTTCCAACCTTTTCGGGGTCTCTATCACAAACTCTCACTTCAAAATTGGCCACCACTGCCTCAAGCAGCCGGGGTTGATCTCCGATCATCCCGATCCTTTTAGGTGAGAAAGGCAATAGGGTTTCGGTGAGATATGAGGCACACATCACCGGATCATGATCCTTGCAATGACAGCTCTTGGAGATTACACTCATCTTTCGTAAGACCGCGTTTGCAATTGCAACCAGGAGGGCTCTGTGAAAATTCGAGTCCATGGAAAGATTGAGCACATGAGAGAGACTGCCCGTGAAATTACCGGTGTGGTCGGAGAAGGCCTGCCCAGGGGTACCCTGAAAGACCGCCTGCATCATCCGCTCTTTGCCCTTTAACAGGGGATAATCGCTGTGGGTGGGACTGCCAATCGCCTCCTCAGGGGTGAGCGGCCGCGCAGAAACAGAAACCATTTCATTCCCGAGGGAATGCTCGGAAATAAGTCTTTCTAACTCTTGTGTGAACCGTTCTAAAATAAAGCCCATTATTTCCCCTTTCCAAAAGGGCAGACTGGGTATGTACACTCTTCGCAGAGCAGGCATAATCCG
>CP070657.1:717331-752321 GCA_020355085.1 Deltaproteobacteria bacterium | reverse complement strand
AAATATGGCTTTTGTTAATCTCGAACCGGAAACTCATCTAACCCTTTGTCGCAAAAATGTATTCGCCGTGGTTGCGATCCTCGTGATAGTGCTAGCGATTTATTCAAATACGTTTCATGCCTCCTGGCAGTTCGATGATAAAATCAATATCCTGACAAACAAGCCATTACACCTGAAGGAACTTAACTGGAGCAACATCAAGAAGACATTTTTTGCCAGTCTTGATGGTAGCAAAAAAATTTATCGACCAACAGCGTGTTTGAGCTTTGCCCTTAATTATTTCTTCGGGAAAGACGATGTTTTTGGCTATCACGTGGTCAACATATCCATCCACCTTCTAGCCGCTGTCTTTCTATTTCTTCTTATCTATAATATCCTTAACCTTCCTATTTTAAGAGCAAGATACGGGCCAAACTCTTACTCCATAGCCTTACTCGCCACAGTTCTTTGGGCCATTAACCCTGTCCAGATCCAAGCGGTTACGTACATCGTCCAAAGGATGGCCAGCATGGCGGGCTTGTTTTACATAGTATCCATGTACCTTTACCTCAAGGGGAGGACCTCAGAGCACAGGATATTACAGTCTCTCTACTTTTTGCTATGTTTTTTTGCCGCCGCATTAGCATTCGGCTCAAAAGAAAATGCCGCTATGCTCCCGATCAGCATATTCCTTTTCGACCTTTTTCTAATCCAAGGCCTTACAAGGAAAAATATCAAAAGGAATTTGGTTATCTTTCTGGCGCTCTTTTTGATTCCTCTGGTTCTTGCATTGATTCTCAGGGGTCCTTCTTTATTTTCTGGCAAATATCTGGTTTCAAGCTATGGACACCGGGCATTCACCCTGGGTGCAAGACTCTTAACTGAGCCCAGGATCATACTCTTCTATATCTCCCTCTTGTTTTACCCCATGCCCGACCGGTTATGTATAACTCACGACATCGCCATCTCACATAACTTTATTGATCCCCCGACGACTATAGTATCAATCCTCATCATTTTGGGTATCCTCTGCCTGAGCATACTAAAATCAAGACAGTGGCCTTTTGTATCATACTGTATCATCTTCTTCTTCATTAATCACCTGATCGAGTCTTCTGTATTCCCTCTCGAACTTGTCTTTGAACACCGGAATTACATCCCCTCCATGTTATTCTTCGCCCCTGTTGCTATCTTACTCTTAAGGGCGCTGCAACTGTTTTCCAACAAGAGAAGCATGCAGGCAACCATCTCCATTTTCATCATACTTGTTCTCGTAGGCCAAGGTCACAGCACCTTTGTGCGCAATGTTATCTGGAAAACGGAAGAGAGCTTGTGGATGGACGCCGTGGATAAGAATCCTAACCTTCCACGACCCTACCACAACCTCGCAAAATATTATGGCGATATGGGCAATAGGGAAAAAGCAATGACCTTGTACCATAAGGCACTCACACTGAAAAGAGGCCCCAATCGCCCAAGCCACCACATGACTCACTACAATCTGGCCCTGGAATACATCAGCTTGGATCAAAAAGAAAAGGCCCTAGAGCACCTCCGTAAGGCAATTGAGTTAGCCCCTGGTTTTTCGGGAGCCTATAATAACCTGGGGGTACTCATGATGGAACAAGGGAAATACGATGAGGCGTTCGATAACTTCACAACGGCACTAAGCTACGACGAAAACAGTACGATCGCACATAACAATCTGGCTGTTGTCTTGCTCAAGAGAGGGCGTCTTGAAGATGCTCTTATTGAATCAAGAAAGGCCCTTGCATTACAAAAGGATTCCCCCCGGGCCTTCCATAATCTGGGAATCATATATAAATACAAGAAACAATTTTCAAAGGCCAAACATTATCTTGCTTTGGCCTTGAAGAAACGGGGGAAAGACATCATGACCCGGCTTCACATGATTGAGGTCCTTTATCAAATGCAGGACAAGGAATTGCTTACGGAATTCCTGGCTGAGACGCTACGCATCATACCACCTGAGAAACTCCATGCACTGATCACGAAAATTGCAGCAGATAATATTCCCACTGATGAAGCTCCCGATCTCCAAATCGTTCTGCCCCTTTTGGGGAGGGCCTATCTGGAACGCTCGGATATGTTGAGGAAATATGGATCGAGGTACCTTGAAAAAGGGAAGGCTAACGAAGACCTTTAAGAAGTGGGGCTAACAGCAGGATGAAGATGACAGCGATAACGATGAGCAACTCAATGGGGGTAAATCCTCTTCTATTTTTCATCCAATTTAGTCGTCGTAGATGCTTATGCACTTCAATATATCAAGGATTCCTCATGGGCAACCATTACTTCACATGCTGCACAAGCTTCGTCTCTACCGGTGAGGAAACAACAAACAAAGCCTAAAGCAGTTTCCCAACTAAAAGAGGCAGGCCCTTTTCGGCCTGCCCCCCTTAGCCACCATAGGTTTCATAACAAGCGCTTATAAGGCTCCTACAGATCCACCCGGACCCTTTATCCTGTAAGTCTTATCGCCGCTCGTATGGTAGGACCTCATGACATAGGAATCCACATCACCAGCCACGCTGTAGAATTTTACACTTTTAGAGGTATAGAGCCCATAGCTGCCGGTGAGGTTGTTGATGTTGCTGGTGTAAGTTTCTTCATCGACATAGTACGCTTCCTGCGCTGTAGCCGCGTTTCTGAGGTCTGCCGTTGCCGAGGAATTATACGACCTTTTCCTGTAGGCACTGAACTGCGGTATAGCAATGGCCGCCAGGATACCGATGATCGCGATAACGATCATCAATTCGATTAGGGTAAAACCTTTTTGATCTTTCATTTTGTTGAGTTTTAATAACATCTTTCTATTCCTCCTAGTTTCTATAAGTTAACCTTAGTTGCTGGGTCAAGGATTACAAAACTTATACTAGCCGCTCATTCACCTCCCCTCTCAAAGAATAGTTAGCACTCGGTAATGTTCATAAGCAAGTTGTATGCCATATAAACCCATTCCGCGCTCCAAAGTGATATTATTAATATTTACCATAGGTTATCGTCTTGCCTCCCTGAAACACACATCCTAGCGCCCTCGCTTTAAGGCGTTTCTTGCCTCCCAACGACACATTTTGTCAGGATTGTGACAATTTTCGGCAGATCTGTGATGAACCCGGGTAGGGGTTGAGGGCGGGTTGAAGGGATGTCATGATGCGTCGGAAAAGGCTTCTAGACCTAGCTTGCCCATCCGGTAGCGCAATGATCGTAATGTTATACCCAGAAGCCGGGCAGCCCTTTGTTTGGAACCCTGAGCCATGTCAAGGGCCCTCAGGATATAATCTTTTTCGAGATCGGTCATAACCTTGTCAAGCTTTATTCCGTCTTCACTAAGGTCAGTCCGTCTTCTGTTCTCCCTCATGCGGGTCTTCTTAAAATTAGACAGCGATAAGCTTTGGGGCAATACGATAGTAGAGCTTTCCAGTGCCACGCTCCGTTCGACGATGTTCTCCAATTCCCTTACATTGCCGGGAAACGGGTATTGGCTCAAGATGTCCATTGCATACCCGGAGAGCTTTCGTATGTCCTTTCCCTGTTCGTGGGAGTATTTTCCCAGGAAATGATGTGCCAAGAGGGGCAGATCCCCTTTTCTCTCCCGCAACGGCGGCATTGAGATCTCTATGACGTTGAGCCGAAAGAAGAGGTCTTCCCTAAAGCCTCCAGCCATGACCTCCTCTTCGAGATTTATGTTTGTCGCCGATATGAATCGTACATCTACCCGCCGCTCCTCAGTTTCCCCAATTCTCGTAAAGGTCTTCTCTTGGATTACCCTCAACAGCTTCACCTGAATGGCCGGGGTTAGCTCACCGATCTCGTCAAAGAATACCGTGCCGCCATCTGCAGCCTCAAAAAGACCCTCTTTATCCGTATTTGCCCCGGTGAATGCTCCCTTTTTGTAACCAAAAAGCTCGCTTTCGATTAATGTCTCAGGGATACCGGCGCAGTTGATCACGACAAAAGGCTGATCTTTTCTTGGGCTCTGTCCGTGAATGGCCCGGGCCACCAGTTCCTTCCCGGTCCCGCTCTCACCGGAGATGAGTATGTTTGTCTTGGTGTTAGCAACCCTCCTGATCAAATCGTAGATCCTTTTCATCTGAGGGCTCTCTCCAATGAGACACCCAAAGTGGTACTCTTCCTCATCCTGACCCTTTGAAATCGCCTTTTTCTGGAAGGCATCACGGACAATCTTCTTAAAGTCAGCCACGTTAAATGGTTTGGGAATGTAATCGTAGGCCCCATCCTTCATGGCCTCAACCGCCGTTTCCGCTGTAGCGAATGCGGAGATAAGAATGACCGGGGTCTCGGTGTTGACCTCCTTTACCTTTCTGAGGACACCTAATCCGTCAATATCGTCCATCCGGATATCGGTGATGACCAGATCAAAGGCCTCCTTGTCGAGCATATTGCACGCCTCCTGGCCGCTGGCCGCAAAATGAACGTCATAGCCTTCCTTGCTCAAGACGATCTCGAGGAATTCTCGCATGCTCAATTCATCATCGACTACGAGGACTGAGTTCATCGGACTCCCAGACAATCCTTCCTTTCACCATGGTTAAGACAGCCTTACCTTTCAGTTTCTTACCAAGGAACGGTGAATTGGTGCTTTTCGACTTAATGATTCCCCTGTTTAATAGGTATTCGGCATGAGGGTCTATGATCGTTAGGTCAGCCTCTTTGCCCTGTTCAATAGCCCCACCCCTAATATTGAGAATTTCAGCAGGGTTGCACGAGAGCTTTGCAATCGCCGCAGGCAGTTCCATGACCCCATCCCGCACCAGAGCCAGGGTGAGGGGCAAAGCGGTTTGCAGGCCTATGATGCCGAAGGCTGCCTTCTCGAACTCCACCTCTTTCTCCAAAGGGCTGTGAGGCGCATGGTCCGTTGCAATGACATCTATTACGCCCTCGGCAAGCCCCTTCCTGACGGCTTCTACATCTTCAGCTTCCCTCAATGGTGGATACATCTTGGCATTTGTATCATAGCCGATGACTGCCGTGTGATCAAGGCTGAAGTAATGGGGAGCAGTTTCGGCGGTCACGGGAATTCCCCCTTCCTTCGCCCTTCTGATGAAGTCAACGGAACCCTTCGTGCTCACATGGGCTATATGAACCGGGTATCCTGTCAACTTGGCCAGCAGTATATCCCGGATAACCATAATATCTTCGCTAGCGCCAGGAATTCCCCTGAGGCCCAAGCGAGTGGATACGGCACCCTCGTGCATAACACCGTTCTGAGACAAATCCAGATCTTGGCAATGGGAGATGACCGGCAGACCGAAGAACTGTGCGTACTCCATCGCCCTGCGCATAAGCTCGCTATTGGCAACCGGCCTCCCATCATCGGATACCGCAACGGCACCTGCCTCTTTTAGATCACCGAATTCGGTCAGCGTCTCGCCTCTCTGGCCTTTGCTGACCGCCGCAATAGGATGAATCCTTACCAGGTTGGCCTTACGCGCACGCCCTAGAATGAATTCGGTAACCGAGCGCGAATCGTTCACCGGTATGGTATTGGGCATACAGGCTACCGCGGTAAACCCTCCTGCTGCAGCTGCCATGCTTCCCGTGGCAATTGTCTCCTTGTGCTCCTCCCCGGGCTCTCTTAGATGGACGTGCATATCAATAAGGCCCGGGGAGACGATCATGCCGGTTGCATCAACAGAGCGTACATCGCCTTCTTCCGGGAGTTCAAAACTCCCTGGAGCCAAGAGTTTTTCAATTTTCCCCTTTTCGACAATGATATCCTGCCTCTTTTGGATTCCCATACGAGGGTCGATTACCTCGCCTCCTTTAATCCAGATTGTCACCTCGTCCGCCTCCGATGAGTAGGTACAGTAAGGCCATTCGTATTGCTACACCATTGCTGACTTGATCAAGGATAACGGAAAAAGGGCCATCCGCCACGTCTCCGGTTATCTCAACACCCCTGTTAATAGGACCGGGGTGCATTATAATGGCATCCGCTTTGGCCCCCTTGAGAAGTTCCTGATTCAGGCCGAAGAAAATGGAATATTCTCGTAGGCTCGGAAACAGGATTTCCTGCTGCCTTTCCAGCTGAATCCGCAATACAATAATAACATCCTTATTCTTCAGTGCTCTGGCCGGATCAAAAACGACTTTGACGCCGAATGATTCGATATCAGGAGGAATCATGGTCGGCGGGCCCGATACAGTCACCTGGGCACCCATCTTCCTCAAGGCCACTATATCTGAACGAGCAACCCTGCTGTGTGCTATATCTCCGATAATGACCACCCGCAGTCCTTTTATCCGGCCCCTCTTCTTTCTGATAGTGAAAAGATCCAGCAAGGCCTGACTCGGGTGCTCATGCATTCCATCTCCCGCGTTTATTACCCCTGCATTCAAGTGCTTGGCCAAAAGATGGGGTGCACCACTTGAGGGATGTCTGAGCACTATGATGTCCGGATTCATGGCCTCAAGGTTCTGGGCCGTGTCAATAAGCGTCTCTCCTTTAACCATACTACTCTCATTTGCCGATAGAGTCAGCGTGTCTGCGCTCAGCCGTTTAGCAGCCATCTCAAAAGACACTTTGGTGCGCGTGCTTGGTTCATAGAAAAGGGCGATGATGCTCTTACCCCGTAAGGTTGGAACCTTCTTTATGTCCCTCGACGAGATCTCGTAGAATGCGTCGGCGGTATCCAAGATAAGGTTTATATCGCTGACTGAGAGCTGCTCTATACCGAGCAGATCCTTATGATTGAACTTATACACGACAACTATCCAAAAGAAAGCCCCCTTTCTTCCGCGTCGTAAAGGGGGCCCTCTTGCACCAACAATTATGCGCTCTTCGTTTGAGCTCTAATCTCTTCTCTTCGTTGAACACCGTTTCTCTGTTTCGATTACTCTACCTTCTCCTGTCCGCTCTCAGAACCGTTCACTTGCTCCTCAGCGCTTTCCTGCACGTCCCCTGTGGCCTGCTTCTTCACTCGAGAGGCCCCCTTTTTTTCCTTGGAGACCTTTCTTTCACCCGTGCCAGTATCCCGTTTCTGCTTCGCATCACGGCTTTTTCCTTTAGCGCTCTTCTTCTCTCCTTCAGGCTCGACTCCTTTCATCTCTTCTTTCGGGGTCTCCTTCTCCTCTGCACCCTCCTTAGTCACCTTTTTTGCGCCCTTTTTGTCTTTCCTCCCGGCCTTCCTGGATCCTTTTGTTTCACCTGCAAGCAAGAGTTGTACAATCGCAAGGGGCGCATTGTCGCCGACCCGGTAGCCGGCCTTCAAAATCCTAATATACCCACCCTGGCGATCGGCGAAACGATCCTTCATCTGCTCAAACAGCTTATGGGCAACGGACTTGTCCAAGAGGTAAGCAAGGGCCTGCCGACGCGCATGAAGATCTCCTCTCTTGGCCAGAGTAATCATTTTCTCGGCAATAGGTCGCAGGGCCTTAGCCTTTGCCTGTGTGGTTGATATCTCCTCATATCTGAATAATGAGGTAACAAGGTTTCTTAATACAGCCCTTCGGTGACTCGAATCACGACCCAGCTTTTTTCCTGCCGTTCTGTGTCTCATTCATCCTGTTCCTCTCCGCGTTCAGCCTCTCTTTCCCCCTCATCATGCTTGGGAAAGGGGAAGTTATCCAATTCCATGCCAAACTGCAGATCCATCTCCTCCAATATCCTCTTTATCTCGTTCAGGGACTTTCGCCCGAAATTCTTCGTCTTGAGCATTTCACTCTCTGTTTTCTGGACCAACTCGTAGATATGCTTTATGTTGGCATTCTTGAGACAATTCGAGGAACGCACAGACAGCTCAAGCTCGCTTACCGGCTTAAACAGGTTTTCATTCACCTTTTCTTCTATCTCTCTTTCTTCTTTTTCTAATTCTTCCTCTGGTTCTTCCTCGAAGTTAATAAACGGCGTGGCCTGTTCCTTGAGAATCTTTGCTGCAAAGGCCAAAGCATCTTGTGGATTAACCGTTCCATCGGTCCAGATCTCCAGGGTCAATTTATCGTAGTCTGTCCTCTGACCGACCCGTGCGTTACCAACTACATACGTAACTTTTCTGATCGGGGAAAAGAGGGCATCAATCGGTATTACACCGATCTCCTGTACTCCTGTCACATTCCTCTCTGCCGGAACATATCCCTTCCCAGACATGACTATCATCTCCGCATGCAAAACGGCGTCTTTGTTGAGGGTGGCAATATGCTTTTCCGGATTCATTATCTCAACCTTACCGTCGGTACTGACATCCCCGGCCTTTACGTCCTTTTCCCCCTCACAGTCTAAACCAACCTTAATCTGTTCCTCTTCCTCAATATCATCGACGATCTTAAGATTTATTTCTTTGAGATTGAGAATGATGTCTGTTACGTCCTCCTTTATGCCAGGAATCGTCGTAAATTCATGAGGCACACCATCAAATCTGACGGAAACAATGGCCGCCCCCTGCAGAGAAGACAGGAGAATCCGTCTCAAAGCGTTACCAAGGGTTATTCCGAAACCTCTTTCTAAAGGTTGGCACACGAATTTTCCATAGAAATCCGTAAAGGTATCGGCTTCGACTTCTATCGCCTTTGGCTTTATGAGATCTCTCCAGTTCTTTTGCTGTAGCTTTTTCATAAATATGCATCACCTCGAAGGCAGATTGTTGTAAGTGTCTTCAAAAACCTTTTGCCATATCTTTTGCGTAAAATCGTTAGAAGCTCCTTTACTTTGAGTATAGCTCTACTATGAGCTGCTCATTAATCGGCATGGTCAATTCTTCACGGTTTGGAAATTCTTTGACAGTACCGCGAAAATTAGCTCCATCCACCTCCAGCCATGATGGCATTTCACGCCTTACAACCGTCTCTATTGCCTCAAGAACAGTAGGAATCTTGCGACTCTTATCCTTCACCTCTATCACATCACCAATCTTAACCTGGTATGAGGGTATATTGATCTTCCTCCCGTTCACGGTAAAATGACTATGCCTTACAGCCTGTCTTCCCTGATTTCGCGAGGACGCAAATCCCATGCGATACACCACATTATCTAATCGGCGCTCTAAGAGGATCAACAGGTTTGTTCCGGTAATGCCCTTTTGTCTCTCGGCTTTCTCATAGTACTTCCGAAACTGCTTTTCCAATACTCCATAAATTCTCTTGACCTTTTGTTTCTCTCGGAGCTGGACCCCGTAATCGGAGATCTTGCCGCCCCTCCTCTGGCCGTGCTGACCCGGTGCATAGGAGCGTCGCTCAAAAGCACACTTGTCGGTGTAACACCGGTCACCTTTAAGAAATAGCTTAAGATTTTCCCTTCTGCATAACCTACATGTCGCCTCTGTATATCGAGCCACTCCTTTCCCTCCTACACCCTTCTCCTCTTCGGCGGCCTGCAGCCGTTATGTGGAATGGGGGTCACGTCCCTGATCATAGTAACGGAGAATCCATCCATCTGCAAAGCCCGTAAGGCCGCTTCACGTCCGACACCGGGCCCCTTGACTCGAACCTCAGCGCTTTTGAGGCCCAAGGCCATTGCCTTCTTTAACGCGGCTTGGGCTGCCAGCTGGGCGGCAAAGGGGGTGCTCTTTCTGCTACCCTTGAAGCCTACCTGACCCGGACTCGATGAAGCAACAACGTTGCCGTTCATATCAGTGATCGTAATGATGGTATTGTTAAAGGTAGATTGAATGTGTACAATCCCGTTGACAACGATCTTCTTTTCCTTCTTCCCTCTACTTGCCTTTCCGCTTTCCTTGGCCATTACTCCTCCAGGCGCCTATTTCCTACGTCTTCCAATGATTCTCCTGGGTCCCTTCCTGGTTCTTGCGTTTGTATGTGTTCTCTGCCCTCTCGCAGGAAGGCCCTTCCGGTGTCTTAGTCCTCGATAACAGCCCATATCCATCAGGCGCTTGATATTCATGGATACCTCTCGTCTCAGATCTCCTTCCACCTTAAAGGATTCGTCGATAACCCTCCTGGCTCTCGTTATCTCGTCTTCACTTAGTAGATCTGATTTCGTGTCGGGATCTACACCTGCCTTCTCGAGAATTTGCCTGGAGCTACTTCTGCCTATACCATAAATATAGGTAAGAGCTACTTCTATTCTCTTTCCCTTTGGTAAATCAACACCAGCAATTCTGGCCATAACGATATCTCCTAACCGGCCGCTCAAACCGTGGACGATCCATGAACAGGCGCCTAACCTTGCCTCTGTTTATGTCGCGGGTTATCACAGATTACCCTGAGCACACCTCTCCTCTTGACTATCTTACAATTCTTACAACGCTTCTTAATGGACGCTCGAACCTTCATACATCATCTCGCTCTGCTTAGGCCTCGCTTCATAAACCCCTCATAATGCCTCGTCAGCAAATGGCTTTCTATCTGGGTGATAGTGTCTATACCGACGCCAACCACGATCAAGAGCGCCGTTCCCCCAAAATAGAAAGGAACATTGAGCTTGTAAATCAAGATTTCCGGTAAGACGCAAATGATGGATACATAAATGGCTCCACTGAACGTTATCCTCGTGAGTACCCGATCGATATACTCGGCGGTGCTTTTTCCCGGCCGTATCCCCGGAATAAATCCGCCATATTTCTTCATGTTATCCGCAACCTCAGCAGGATTAAAATGAATGGCCGTGTAAAAATAGCAGAAGAACATGATGAAACCCACATAAAGCAAGGTGTGTATCAGGCGACCAGGTGCCAAGGAGCCCACAATATATTGAAGCCAGCCGATTTGGTTCACATTCAGAAATCCAGCTATGGTCGCAGGAAACATAATTATGGAAGAAGCAAAGATCGGGGGGATAACGCCAGCAGTATTTATCTTTAAGGGAAGATGGGTGCTCTGGCCCCCGTAAATTCTCCGGCCGATCACCCTTTTTGCGTACTGGACCGGTATCCGCCTCTGACCTCTTTCAATAAAAATTATGACCCCAACAATGGCCACCATAAAAACGACTAACAGCAGGCCGAAAAAGGGGCTCATCTCTCCGGTTCCCATGAGTCGAAATGTATTGCCCACAGCTTCAGGGAGCCTGGCAACAATTCCGGAGAATATGATCAGCGAGATACCATTTCCTATGCCTCGCTCGGTAATTTGTTCCCCGAGCCACATGAGGAAGGTCGTACCGGCAGAGAGGGTTATCATGGTCATGAGCCTGAAACCCCAGCCTCCAGCTGGAACAATGAGCGCTCCAGAGGGGCTCGTCATGCTCTCTAGACCAATTGCGATACCAAGACCCTGAATCAGACTCAGCAGTACTGTGCCGTAACGCGTATACCGCGTAATCTTTTTACGCCCGGCCTCTCCTTCTTTTTTCAGCTTTTCCAAGTAAGGAACAACAACCGTGAGGAGCTCGAGGATAATTGCCGCGCTTATGTAAGGCATTATCCCAAGGGCCATGACCGACAGTCTCCGCAGAGCGCCTCCTGAAAACATATCAAAAAGGCCGAAGAGAGTTCCCTGTTTGGCGCTAAAGAAGGCAGCCAATGCTGCCGAGTCAATACCGGGTGTTGGAATGTGACACCCAAGCCGGTATACTGCCAGCATCAAGAGGGTGAAGATTATCCTCTTTTTGAGTTCAGGAATCTTGGTAATATTTTGAAAACCGCCAATCACCGTTATGCTACCTCTATTGTGCCCCCTACAGCTTCAATCTTTTCCCTTGCCGTTCGGCTGACCTTGTCAACCCTTATGGTCAAGGGATTCGATATCTCACCTACTCCCAAAAGCTTCAATCCCACCGACTTCTTAACAAGACCTGCTTCGCGCAATTTCTCTCTGTCAATCGTCTCACCTGATGCGAAGCTCCTCAAATCCTTTACATTAATGATTTCATATTTTTTCCCGAAGATGTTGGTAAAGCCCCGTTTAGGGATCCTTCTTTGAAGGGGCATTTGACCCCCTTCAAACCCGACAGAAACACCTCCACCGGAGCGGGCGTTCTGGCCTTTCGTGCCTCTGCCCGCGGTCTTCCCCCTTCCAGAGCCTTCTCCTCTGCCAACTCTTCTTCTCTTTTTCCTCGAACCTTCAGGTGGCCTTAATTCGTGTAATTTCATACGGAATCCTCACGCAGTATCATTGCTCAGGTCAAAACCTCCTCAACCGTCTTTCCCCGTGCCCTGGCAATAGCCTCAGGAGATCTCAGGGAACTGAGCCCATGCAGGGTAGCCTTAACCAGATTATGGGGATTATGGGAACGGAGGCATTTGCTGACAACATTCCTTACTCCCGCGGCCTCAAGAACCGCTCTCACCGCGCCACCCGCAATAATGCCAGTTCCGGGGAGTGCCGGCTTAAGCAAGACCGAGCTTGACCCAGAAACCCCGATTACTTCGTGGGGAATAGAATCATCATTGAGGGAAACAGGCCTCATATCCTTCTTAGCCCGATCCCCACCCTTTCTGATCGCCTCCGGGACCTCATTGGCCTTTCCCAGTCCGGCCCCCACAGAGCCTTTGCCATCGCCAACAACCACGATAGCGCTAAAGCTGAACCTGCGGCCTCCTTTCACGACTTTTGCAACTCGGTTGATATAAACCACCTTTTCGATGAGTTGCAGATCTTCGTCTTCTGTAGTCAATTACCGCTCCTTTGATTGGTAGATAGATGAAACGAATTCAGAATATCAGTCCTTTTTCTCGAGCAGCATCAGCGAGCGCCTTGACCCTGCCGTGATACGGAAAACTACCCCTGTCAAAAACAACCTCGGTAATGCCCTTTGCCGTGCCCTTTTTTCCAATGGTTTCGCCTACCAGCGTTGCACCTTTTATGTTTCCACTAATCCCCTGTGCCTTTGGCTTCAGGTCTTTCGAGATAGTGGATGCTGAAACCAGTGTTCGCCCAGTGCTGTCTTCTATGACTTGAGCATAGATATGTCTCGTGGTCTTGAATACAGCCAGACGCGGTCGCTCAGGCGTTCCATAAATCTTTTTTCGCACCCTTTTCTTCCTTTTTAGCCGGGCATCCCTTTTGTCCTTTATAGAAATCATGATTCCACACTACCCAAACAATCGGTCTATTTCTTTGCCCCTGTCTTTCCAGCCTTCCGTCTAATCTTCTCTTCTAGGTACCTGACGCCTTTTCCCTTGTAAGGCTCCGGGGCTCTAAATCCCCGGATCTTTGCCGCTGTATCGCCAAGCAGTTCCTTATCTATCCCACTCAGCACTACCCTGTTCCTCTGCTCGATCTGGGCTTGAATTCCGGAAGGAAGATCATAGCTAATAGGATGCGAATACCCAAGGTGAAGAACCAGTTGATTTCCGGAAAGCTCAACCCGATACCCAACACCAACTATCTCAAGGGTCTTCCTGAATCCCTCGGTAACACCCGCCACCATATTGGCTACCAGGGAACGAAAAAGGCCGTATAATGATTGGGACTCTTTCGAGCCATCGGCTATGGATACCTGTATCCGGGAAGCTTCAATATCCAACTGGACCTTTGGATGAATGGGACGCTGCAACTCTCCTTTTGGCCCTTTCACAGACAATACAGTGCCGTCAAAGGCGATTTCCACCCCTTCCGGCACCATAATTGGCTTTTTACCTACCCGTGACATCCTAACTCCACGCTATCAAACACCTGTGCAGAATGGTAATCACGGCTACCAAACCGAGCAAATAATCTCCCCACCTACCCCCATTTTTCTTGCCTCTCTATCGGTCACTACTCCTTTGGAGGTTGAGATGATATTGATGCCCAGACCATTGAGCACCTTGGGGATTTTATTGCACCGAGCATATACCCGGCAACTCGGCTTGCTCACCCTCTTGAGACCTTTGATAACGGGGCTCTTGTTCTCTCCGTATTTCAAATGAATCATGAGGCGAGCTTGCGTTTTGCCCTCGATTACCTTGTAATTTCTGATATACCCCTCGAATTTCAATATCTTAGCTATACTGACCTTCATCTTAGAAGACGGAACTTCTACCTCATCATATGAAGCCATAATCCCATTTCTAATCCTCGTGAGCATGTCAGCGACAGGATCGGTCATGGACATTCTTTTTCTCCCTTGCTAATCTTCTACCAGCTCGACTTAACAACACCCGGTATGTCGCCTCTTGAGGCCAGATTCCTGAAACAGATACGGCAAATACCAAACTTTCTCAAAAAAGCCCTGCTTCTTCCACAGATAGGGCACCTGTTGTATTGACGAACGGGAAACTTGGGTATCCTCTTCGCCTTTGCTTTCAATGATTTCCTCGCCAAAGCAACCCCTTTCTCACCTCCGAAACAGTAATCCCATCCTCTCGAGGAGAAAACGAGCCTCTGCGTCTGTCTTTGAAGTAGTAACTATCGTGATATTAATACCCTTGACCTTATCGATCTTATCGTAATTGATCTCGGGAAAAATAATCTGCTCTTTAATGCCGAGCGTGTAGTTACCTCGTCCGTCAAAGGCCTTGTCCGACAAGCCTCGGAAGTCTCTAACCCGGGGAAGGGCTACGTTGAAAAGCTTATCCAGAAAGCAGTACATCCGCTCCCTTCGAAGTGTGACCATGCACCCAATCGGCATTCCTTCCCGCAGCTTAAATCCTGCAATGGATCTCCTGGCTCTGGTGATCACCGGTCTCTGTGCGGTAATGACTGCCAACTCCTCCACAGCAGAATCGAGGACTTTTATGTTATTGATTGCCTCGCCAACTCCCATGTTGAGAACGACCTTGAACAGTCTCGGCACCTCCATGATATTTCGATAACCAAACTCCTTGAACAGGGCTGGTACGATTTCTTTCCCGTATTTTTCCCTTAGTCGAGACATATGAAATAATCGGCTCTGCTAATTCTATTAATTATAGCGAGGGTGTTATTTATCCAGGAACTCCCCGCATTTCTTGCAGTACCGTACCTTGCTCCCATCCTCAAGCACTTTTCTTCCGACTCTTGCTGGCTCAGCGCACTTACTGCAGACGAGCAGAAGATTGGATAAGCTAATAGGAGCCTCTTTCTCAACGATACCGCCCTTTCCAGTCTTACCGCTGGGCCTGGTGTGCCTCTTAACCATATTCAGCTTCTCTATGATAGCGCCTTCCTTCTTGGGAATCACCTTGAGCACCGACCCGATCTTGCCCTTTTCCTTTCCGGCGATTACCATTACCTTGTCGTTTTTTCTTATGTGATACTTGTAGTCAGCCCTCATAAAAACCTTGAAGATAGTTATAGCACCTCAGGAGCGAGGGAAATAATCTTCATAAATCGTTTCGCCCGCAGCTCTCTGGCCACGGGGCCGAATATACGTGTTCCTATTGGTTCATTCTGCTGATTGATAAGAACAGCCGAGTTCTCGTCGAATTTAATGTACGACCCGTCATCCCGCCTGATCTCCTTGACCGTCCTAACAATAACCGCCTTTAACACATCGCCTTTCTTTACCCTGCTATTCGGCAGTGACTCCTTAACGGAAACCACGATCACATCACCTACTCGTGCATATTTTCGCCTCGTTCCGCCCAGAACCTTTATGCAGTATAATCTCTTTGCTCCTGAATTGTCCGCCACATTCAATATCGTTTGAGCCTGAATCATAGCTATAATTTCTCTTCGTAAGGGGATCTCGCAAAGGCAAAACCCATTGAGACAAGATAGGTTAATCAGCCCTCTCCAATACTTCTAATACTCTCCATCGTTTCATTTTGCTGAGGGGCCGGGTTTCAATAATTCTCACCTTATCGCCCGCTTGACACCTATTCTGTGAGTCTTGGGCGAGGTATTTTGTCCGATACCTGATGTACTTCTTGTATTTCTTGTGCTTGGCCAGTCGCTCAACCATGACCCTCACGGTCTTATCCATGTCGCTGCTTAGAACAACGCCAGTCATCTCTTTCTTCTTACCCCGTTTCTCCATCCTCAGCCCCAGCTTTGTCTTCTTGGGTATACTTCTCGTTCAATACCGTCTTGATACGAGCAATGTCCTTTTTTGCCTTCTTCACGGCCGTATGATTACTCAGCTGGCCCGTAGCCATCTGGAATCGAAGATTAAACAGCTCCTTTCTCGAATCCCTTTCCCGCTCCAGCAATTCCTGAATACTCAATTCTCGTAACTCTGCTGCTTTCACGGCCCTATGAACTCCTCGCCAGAAATTTGGTAGCAAAGGGTAGTTTGTTCCCGGCTAACCGGAAGGCCTCTCTTGCCATCTCTCTATTGACGCCCTCTAATTCGTAGAGAACCTTGCCGGGTTTTATCACCGCTACCCAACCCTCGAAATTACCTTTTCCTTTACCCATCCTGGTTTCAGCAGGCTTCTTAGTTCTCGGTTTGTCCGGAAAGACGCGAATCCATACCTTGCCGCCCTTCTTTACGTGTCTCGTGATTGCTATCCTTGCAGCTTCGATCTGTCTGGCAGACATAAAGCCGCACTCCACGGCCTGCATACCAAAATCACCAAACTCGATATCCGACCCTCTGTAAGCCTTGCCCCTCATTCGCCCCTTCTGGACGTTTCTATGTTTAACCTTTCTCGGGCTGAGCATACCAAATCCCTTCTATTCCGTCTTATTACGCCAAACTTCACCTTTGAACACGGTTACCTTTACCCCTATTGCACCATATGTAGTAAAGGCTTCAGCAAATCCGTAGTCTATATCCGCCCTGAGCGTGTGCAACGGTACCCGGCCCTCGCGGTACCATTCCCTTCTGGCCATCTCCGCACCCCCGAGCCTACCGGCGCAGGCAATCTTTATACCCTGAGCGCCAAATCTCATCGCCGAGGAAACGCTCTTTTTCATGGCCCTCCGGAAGGCCACCCGGCGAACCAATTGCATCGCTATGTTCTCCGCAATTAGTTGCGCTTCCAATTCCGGCCTTCTCACCTCTTTGATATCGATAAAAACCTCCCGCCCAATCTTGGTTTCTATTTCCTTCTTGAGGTTCTCTATCTCAACGCCTCTCTTACCGATTATGATACCCGGTCTGGAAGTATAAATTCGCAACCTCAGCTTGCTGGCAGCCCTTTCAATTTCTATCTGAGAGACCCCGGCCTGATAAAGTCGTTTCTTAAGGAAGCTCCGAATCTCGTGGTCCTCTACCACAAGGGAGCCGAACTCTGGGCCGGCAAACCACCTGCTGTTCCAGGACCTGTTGATACCTAACCTCAACCCTACGGGATGCACCTTTTGGCCCACTAAAACCTCCTATAGCCTCTGTGTTTCTTAATCACCCCTGCGCGCTCCATGCAGGGCTATCTCTCATCAAGTATCACGGTCAAGTGACAGGATCTTTTTCTAATTCGTGTTGCCCGACCCATAGCCCTGGGCCTGAATCGTTTTAAGGTCGGGCCTTCATTTGCAAATATCCGCTTTATAAACAAAGTATCAACATCGATATCAGGGGAGTGTCCAGCATTGGCCACAGCAGCATTGACCAACTTCCGCAGCATGGGACCCCCTTTTTGGGGAGCAAAGGTGAGGAAGTTGAGCGCCTCTTCGACCTTCTTTCCCCTAATCTGGTCCATAAGCAATCTTATTTTTCGGGGAGATACTCGTACGTATTTTGCAACTGCCTTAACTTCCATCAGACAACCTAACCCTACCAATCTGTATGTCTCCCTGCCGCTCTCCTCCTAGATCAGGGAAAAACCGTGTTATTACTTCTTGCCTTTTAGTCGGGACTTCTTATCGCCCCCAGCATGGCTATAAAACGTCCTTGTCGGCGAGAATTCTCCTAGCTTATGCCCCACCATATCTTCGGTTATGAATACAGGAACGAATTTCTTTCCGTTGTGAACGGCAAACGTGAGACCAATAAAGTCCGGAATAATGGTGGATCGTCTTGACCATGTCTTAATAACCTGATGGGAGTCAGCTCCTTTGACCGTGTTTGCCTTTCTCACTAAGCTCTCATCAACAAACGGTCCCTTTTTTACTGAGCGTGGCAAGCCTCTCTCCTTTCCTATTTCCTTCTCTTAACAATCAATTTATCGGTCTTCTTGGTGCGCCTCGTCCTATACCCTTTCGTCGGTACCCCCCACGGGGTCACGGGATGTCTTCCCCCCGATGATTTCCCTTCGCCACCTCCCAGCGGATGGTCAACCGGGTTCATAGCCACACCCCTTACGTGAGGTCTCCTTCCCACCCAGCAGGCTCTGCCCGCTTTACCAAAAGAAACGTTCTCATGATCGAGGTTCCCTACCTGTCCCACGGTGGCTCTACAATCCAACAAAATCATTCTCACCTCGCCTGAAGGAAGCTTAAGCTGTGCGTATTTTCCCTCCTTAGCAATCAGCTGTGCGTATCCCCCCGCGCCTCGAGCAAGTTGCCCACCGTGGCCCTTATGCAATTCTATGTTGTGCACATGGGTGCCCAGTGGTATGTTTCTGAGAGGCAATGTATTTCCTGCCTTTATATCCGCATTTGCTCCAGATTCGACCCGATCTCCAACACGCAGCCCATCGGGAGCTAGGATATACGTCTTCTCACCATCCAGGTAGTGAAGCAGCGCAATCCTTGCAGAACGGTTGGGATCGTATTCTATTGAGGCAACAGTAGCCGGTATATTGTCTTTGTTCCTCTTGAAATCAATAACTCGGTACAACCGCTTGTGACCACCTCCCCGAAACCTGGAGGTAATTCTGCCGGCCGAGTTTCTTCCTCCGGACTTCTTTATTGATTTCAATAAGCTCTTTTCTGGTTCAGCACGGGTGATCTCGGAAAAGGTCGATACCGTTTGAAACCGTCGTCCAGGTGAGGTGGGGTTATGCTTCTTGAGCGCCATCTGTCTTCTCCTCTAAACCCCCTCAAAAAACTCAATATTCTCACCTGGGGCAAGCCTTACGATCGCCTTTTTCCAGTCAGGCCGTTTCCCGACATTCCTCCCGATTCTGCGTTTTTTGCCCCTACTATTCATCACCTTCACGTCTAAGACCTTCACCTTAAATATGCTCTCAACGGCGTTTCTGACCAGAGTCTTATTGGCCCGCCTGTCAATCTCGAATACTATCTGATTGGCAAGCTCCTTTTGCTTGGTGCCTTTTTCGGTTACCAAAGGTCTCTTTATCACCTCATACAAATCCATCACTGAGCCAGGGCCTCCTCAACTATTCCCAAAGCAGGTTCGATAAACAACAGGTACTTATGACGCAAAATATCATACACATTGAGTCCCTCAGCTCTGAGGAGTTTTACGTTTGGGATATTCCTGCAAGATCGTTCAAGGATCTCGTTCTGTGTGTCTGAAACGATAAGAACATTATCTACATTGAAGTTCTGCAAAATCTCAAAGAATCTCTTGGTCTTAATCTCTTCAAGCTGAAAAGTATCGATGACAATGAGGTTTCCCTCCCTCAATTTATCGGCCAAAGCCATCCGAAGAGCCGCCTTCTTTACTTTCTTGTTTACCTTCAAGGAGTAATCCCGTGGCGTCGGCCCGAAAATCACCCCACCCCCTCTGCGCAAGGGTGATGAACCTGCTCCTGCTCTGGCCCTTCCCGTACCTTTTTGCCTCCACAGCTTTCTTGTGCTCGCCGTTACCTGAGATCTGTTCTTGGTCGAGGCGTTACCAGAACGCGCATGAGCCAATTGGCTCCTGACCACCTGATGTAGCACATCCTCTCTTACCGCAACGGCGAAGATATCATCCTTTACATCCCGTTCAGAAACCTTCTCGGCATTCGCGTTGTATATATCTATGACCACCATAATCCTGACTTTCTTCGTAATCTCAAATCCGCAATCACGGTTTCCACATCAATCGGGATTTTTGAGGAAACATCAAACGGGCTAACCGGTTGCTCTTAACTCTACTAAGCCTCCATTGCTGCCGGGAACGGCCCCTTTTACGAGAATAAGGTTCTCCTCCCGTATCACGTCCACAACCCTTAAGTTCTTGACGGTCACCCTTTGATAACCCATCCTTCCGGGCAGCTTTGTCCCTTTCATTACCCTGCTCGGCGTTGCACTGGCACCGATTGAGCCAGGCACCTTATGAGAGCGGCAACCGTGACTTGTATCACCTCCACTAAAACCCCATCGCCTGACCACGCCCGAAAATCCCCTACCCTTGCTTGTGCCACTCACCGTCACCCTGTCTCCAATATTGAAAATCTCACTGGTGATCTCCTGACCCAATTCGTAGGTCTCGGGATCATCGACTCGAAACTCTCGCAATACGCGGAACCCACCCCTTCCCGCAGCCTTGAAATGGCCTGCTGTAGGCCTGTTGAGCCCCTTCTCTTTCCTGGGCTGAAATCCTAACTGGATAGCGTTGTAGCCCTCCTTCTCCGCTCGCTTAATTTGAATAATATAGCAAGGGCCAATCTCCAGTGCGGAGACAGGTATGCTTTCGCCGTTTTCGCGAAATACCCGTGTCATGCCCAGTTTCTTTCCCAAAATCCCTATGCTCATTTTCCCCTGTTCCTACAGCTTTATCTCAACATCCACACCCGCAGCGAGATCCAACTTCATGAGCGCGTCTACCGTTTGCTGACTAGGTTCCAGGATATCGATCAACCTCTTATGAGTTCTTATCTCGAACTGCTCTCTCGATTTCTTGTCAACATGAGGTGATCTTAAGACACAGAACTTGTTAATCTCCGTAGGGAGCGGTATTGGGCCGGCTATCTTTGCACCGGTTTCCCGAGCAGTGTCCACAATCTCAGAAACAGACTGATCCAGCAGCTTATGATCATAAGCCTTGAGCCTAATTCGGATCTTCTGACTGTTCATGGCAGCTCTCTAATCCTACTCTACAATATCACTAATAACACCTGCGCCAACCGTCTTTCCCCCTTCACGGATAGCAAAGCGGAGCTCCTTCTCCATGGCTATGGGGGTAATCAAGTTTACCTCCAGACCAACGTTATCGCCGGGCATCACCATCTCCACGCCCTCAGGGAGGGTAACTACACCGGTCACGTCCGTTGTCCGGAAGTAGAATTGCGGTCGATAGCCATTGAAGAAGGGTGTATGCCTTCCCCCCTCCTCTTTGGTGAGGATATAGGCCTCGGCCTTGAATCTCGTATGGGGGGTTATGGATCCGGGCTTTGCTACCACCTGTCCTCGCTCTACTTCTTCTCGTTTGATCCCTCTCAGCAAGACCCCGATATTGTCCCCGGCTCTCCCTTCATCCAGGACTTTCCTGAACATCTCGACACCGGTGCACACGGTCTTTTCCGTCTCCTTGATGCCGACGATCTCTATCTCATCGCCCACCTTTACGATACCTCGTTCTACCCTGCCGGTTACCACAGTACCGCGACCTGAGATGCTGAATACATCCTCTATGGGCATCAGGAAGGCCTTGTCCGTATCCCTCACTGGCTCCGGCACGAACTCATCAACGGCGTCCAGTAACTCGAGAACCGGGGAGCAGGCGGCACACTCCCGCTTGCCGCAGCCGCACTCCAGTGCCTTGAGGGCTGAGCCGTGTATGATCGGGGTATCGTCACCGGGGAACTCGTACTTGGTCAACAGCTCCCGCAGCTCCAAGTCCACTAACTCGATCAATTCCTTGTCATCAACCATATCGGTCTTATTCAAAAACACCACGATGCTCGGAACCCCGACCTGCCGTGCCAGAAGGATATGTTCCCTGGTCTGGGGCATGGGACCATCATCTGCGCCAACGACCAGGATGGCGCCATCCATCTGTGCCGCACCGGTGATCATATTCTTGATATAGTCCGCATGACCAGGGCAGTCTACATGGGCATAGTGCCTCTTGTCGGTCTCATACTCTACATGGGCCGTGGCGATGGTGATTCCCCGCTCTTTTTCCTCCGGCGCCTTGTCGATCTCGTCAAAGGAGATGTAATCAGCCTTACCAACCTTTGACAGACAGAGGGTAATTGCCGCGGTAAGGGTTGTCTTGCCATGGTCGATATGACCAATGGTGCCCACGTTGACATGCGGCTTTGTCCTCAGAAACTTTTCTTTGGCCATGGTAGTTACCTCCTTAAGATAAATCCTCCTGTTTCCATACTAGGTACTGTATCAAATCTATATCTGCTTTTCTTGCATCATTACCAACGATAATGGGCGAAGGCCTTGTTTGCCTCGGCCATTCTATGTGTATCCTCCTTTTTCTTAAAGGCGCCACCCCTTCCATTCGCAGCATCAATCAGTTCACCAGCCAGTTTTGCCGCCATCCGCTGCTCACCTCTTTGTTTCGCAAAGGTTAGGATCCAGCGTATGCTGAGGGTATTCCTCCTGAAAGCCCTAACCTCTGTTGGGACTTGATAGGTAGACCCTCCAACCCTTCTCGATCTCACTTCAACGACCGGTTTTACGTTTTCAATCGCCTTCTGAAAAAGAACAAGGGGGTCTTCTTTGGTCTTCTGATGCATGATATCAAAGGCGTCGTAGAGAATAGATTGAGCTAAATTCCTCTTACCGCTATTCATGATTCGATTGATAAATCGCGAGACTAATTCACTCTTATATTTTGGGTCGGGCAGGATCTCTCTCCTTGTGACCTCAGCTTTTCTGGGCATTTCAGCGCCTCCAAAACCCCTTTTTAAAACTATATTCCCTTAGGCCTCTTGGCCCCATATTTCGAGCGACCCCTCCGGCGATCTTCTACACCCGCGCTATCTAAGGTACCTCGAATTATGTGATACCTAATTCCCGGCAAATCCTTGACTCTGCCCCCTCGTATTAGGACAACCGAGTGTTCCTGAAGATTATGCCCGATGCCAGGTATATAGGATGTGACCTCTATGCCATTGGTCAACCGTACTCGCGCGACCTTTCTCAAAGCCGAGTTCGGTTTCTTGGGTGTCGAGGTATACACCCTAATGCAGACGCCTCTTCGTTGGGGGCACCCTTTTAATGCAGGCGTCTTGATCTTCTTCTTTACCTTCTGCCGCCCCTTCTTAACGAGTTGATTGATCGTTGGCATGCGTTTCTCTTCCCGAAAATAGTGTTGCGCCTTATATATGTAACTGTCTCGATTTTGGCAAGCTATTTCCACGTATGTGGAAAATTATTGTTTCGATTCGATATCGAACCCCCGGTACCTGCCCAAACCAGTACCGGCCGGTATCAGCCTGCCCATGATTACGTTCTCCTTGAGACCTCTCAGATAGTCAACGCGACTCTCGACAGCTGCGTCAGCCAGGACTTTCGTGGTTTCCTGGAAAGAGGCCGCTGATATAAAACTCTCCGTATTGATCGAGGCCTTGGTAACCCCCAACAGAAGCGGTTCGCCAACTGCCGGCTTACCACCTTGTGCAATGACTTCCTGATTCTTCTCCTCAAAGCGCCAGCGCTCTACCTCTTCCCCAAGGATAAAATCCGAATCGCCAACATCCTTTACTGCTACCCTTCTCAACATCTGCCTGACAATAACTTCTATATGCTTATCGTTTATCTTAACACCTTGGAGGCGATACACCTTTTGGACCTCATCAACAAGATATTTTGACAACTCCTTGGCACCTTTGATTCTCAGGATATCATGAGGATTGGCAGAGCCCTCCATAAGGGCTTCACCTGCCCTCACATAATCGCCGTCAAAAACACTTACATGCTTACCCCTCGGTATGATATATTCGGCAGGCTTACCCACTTCAGGCGTAATGATCACCCTTCTCTTGCCCGATACATACTTACCAAAGGATACGCTTCCGTCGATCTCGCTCAAGAGCGTGTGGTCCTTCGGCTTTCTCACCTCAAAGAGCTCTGCAACCCGCGGCAAACCTCCAGTAATATCCTTTGTCTTCGTGGTTTCCCGTGGGATCTTGGCCAGTACGTTGCCGGCATGAACCTCGTCCCCTTCTGACACCATGATAATAGCACCCGTTGGGAGAAAATACCGGGCTGCGGCCCCCGCCCCCGATTCACCGGTAAGCTGGATTGTCTTGCCGCCCGTATCTTTAATGGAAATTCGCGGCCTCACGTTGGGGTCACCGGACGCCACAATAACCTTTGTTGACTTACCAGTCACAGGGTCTAGCCTCTCCTGCATGGTCTTGCCTTCGACGATATCACCGAACTTTAACCTGCCGGAAACCTCCGTCAGAATAGCAATGGAGAAAGGATCCCACTCTACCAGTAGATCACCAGCATTGATCTGTTTCCCGTCACCAACCTTGATGATAGCCCCGTACACTACGGGATAGCGCTCCAGCTCTCTTCCACTTGCATCGACAACTCCGATATCACCGTTTCGATTCATTACCACGTGGTCACCCTTGGCATCTATGACCGTTTTCAGGTCGAAGTACGTAACCGTTCCCGCATTCCTGGACTGAATGGTAGATTGCTCCACCTTTCTCGTCACGGTACCGCCAATATGGAATGTCCGCATCGTAAGCTGTGTGCCGGGCTCTCCAATGGACTGAGCGGCAACGATGCCGACCGGCTCACCGATGTCCACCTCCCTGCCGTGGGCCAAGTCACGACCATAGCACTTCTGGCATATCCCCCGCTTTGTTCTACAGGTCAATACAGACCTAATCTTCACCTTCTCGATCCATGAACCCTCAATCCGTTCCATTGCCGCCTCATCTACCGGTTCATTCTGCTTGAGGAGCAGCTCTCCGGTTATGGGGTCATGAATATCTTCTGCTGCAGTCCTGCCCAGAATTCTCTCTGAGACGTTCTGAATGACTTCCCCGCCCTCAGTTAACGACTCAACCCAGATCCCGTCGGTAGTACCGCAATCTTCCTCAGTTACACAGGCATCCTGAGCAACGTCTATCAGTCTCCTGGTCAGGTAGCCCGAATTAGCTGTCTTAAGCGCTGTATCGGCCAATCCCTTTCTGGCCCCATGGGTAGAGATAAAATACTGCAAAACGGTTAGGCCCTCGCGGAAATTGGCAGTAATCGGTGTTTCAATGATCTCGCCCGAGGGTTTTGCCATGAGCCCTCTCATTCCGGCCAGCTGCCTCATTTGATCCTTGCTGCCCCGTGCTCCGGAATCGGACATCATGTATATCGGGTTAAAGCTCTCCGACGTGTTTACCTCCGAGTCAACTCCCACCACTTCCTCTGAAGCCATCTCTTCCATCATTTCAGAGGAAACCGACTCCGTGGCCTTTGTCCATATGTCAACTACCTTGTTGTACTTTTCACCGTCCGTGATCAGTCCGTCACTGTACTGTTTTTCGATCTTTCCAACCTCACGCTCCGCCTCCTCAATAATCTCTTGTTTCCTTTTCGGGGTAACCATATCCTTCTTAGAAATCGAGATGCCCGACATAGTGGCATACTTGTACCCCATATCTTTGAGCCGATCAGCCAGGATAACAGTCGCCTTGGTACCGAGGGTACGATAGCAATCACCGATCATGTCCCGAAGTCCCTTCTTGGTTAGTACCTTATTCACCATGTCGAAGGGCATCCCTTGGGGAAAAACCTCATAGAGAAGCACCCTACCGGTAGTAGTTCTCACGATCTGGCCATTAATCCGAACTCCTATGCTGGCGTGCAGGTCTAACTCGCCAGCGTCGTAAGCCATCCTCACCTCTTCAACATTCGCAAAGGTCTTGTCTCCACCTTTACAAAATGGCCTCTCCTTGGTCATATAATAGATGCCCAATACGATATCTTGGGTGGGGACGATAATGGGGTCACCATTAGCCGGTGAGAGAATGTTATTCGACGAGAGCATGAGCACCCGAGCTTCGATCTGGGCCTCAATGGAAAGCGGAACATGCACCGCCATCTGGTCACCATCGAAATCGGCATTAAATGCTGTACAAACCAAAGGATGCAATTGAATCGCCTTTCCTTCAATCAGGACGGGTTCAAATGCCTGTATGCCGAGTCGGTGAAGGGTCGGCGCTCGATTCAGCAAGACACAGTGCTCCTTGACAACCTCGTCCAAACAGTCCCATACCTCAGGCGTCTCCTTTTCCACGAGTTTCTTCGCCTTTTTCAGGGTGGCGGCCAAGCCTTTTTCCTCCAGCTTGTTGTAGATGAAGGGTTTGAAGAGTTCCAGAGCCATCACTTTAGGGAGTCCGCACTGGTGGAGCCTCAAGTCAGGACCCACCACAATCACCGATCGTCCGGAATAATCCACCCTCTTTCCGAGCAGATTCTGCCTGAATCTTCCTTGCTTCCCCTTGAGCATATCACTCAATGATTTCAAGGGCCGCTTGTTGGCGCCCGTAATGGTCTTACCCCTTCTGCCGTTGTCAAAAAGCACGTCTACCGCCTCTTGGAGCATCCTCTTCTCATTCCTGATAATAATGTCGGGAGCACTTAATTCCAGGAGGCGTTTCAGCCTATTATTCCTGTTTATCACCCTGCGATACAAATCGTTGAGATCTGAGGTTGCAAACCTCCCTCCATCGAGGGGTACCAGGGGCCTGAGGTCCGGCGGCAAAATAGGGATGACATCCAGTATCATCCAGTCGGGCCTATTCTTAGAGAGGCGAAAGGCATCGACGATGCGGACGCGCTTTGAAAGCTTCTTGCGTTTAGCGTCTGATTTCGTGCTCATCATCTCAATCTTCAAGGTAGCAGAGAGTTCATCCAAATCGATTTCTTGCAGCATCTTTTGAATGGCTTCTGCACCCATACCGGCCTCAAAGCGTTCTCCATAGTCCTCTCGCGCTTTCCAATACTGCTCCTCAGTCAAAAGGGTGCCCTTCATCATGGGCGTGTCTTTAGGATCGGTGACAACGAAACTCTCGAAGTAGAGTATTTTCTCAAGGGTCTTCAGCGTCATGTCGAGGAGCAAACCGATCTTCGAGGGGATGCATTTCAAGAACCAGATGTGTGCCACCGGTGCGGCCAACTCAATATGACCCATCCTCTGTCTTCGCACCTTAGAATGCGTGACCTCAACCCCACACTTTTCGCACACAACACCCCTGTGTTTCATCCTCTTATATTTTCCACAGAGGCACTCATAGTCCCTGATGGGACCAAAGATCTTCGCGCAGAACAACCCATCTCGTTCCGGCTTAAAAGTTCGATAATTAATGGTTTCAGGTTTCTTGACCTCACCGTAAGACCACTCTCTGATCTTTTCCGGCGAAGCAATAGAGATTTGCACTGAATTAAAACTTAAAGGGTCCTTTGGTTTCGTAAAAAATCCATACAAGTCTTCCAAGGCTCTCTCCTGTTTTAGCTTATTCTGTCGTTATCCAAGAGATTCTGGGGCTCTCCGTCCTCGTTAAGCTCTAATTCCAGACCGAGACTCTGCAGCTCTTTTACCAAAACGTTAAACGACTCTGGCAAGCCCGCTTCCAAGAGATTATGTCCCTTCACGATCTTTTCATACATTCGCGTTCGACCGGCTACGTCATCTGATTTAGCTGTCAGAAACTCCTGCAATGAATACGCGGCCCCATAAGATTCCATTGCCCAGACCTCCATCTCTCCTAATCGCTGGCCACCGAACTGGGCCTTACCGCCAAGTGGCTGTTGGGTAACAAGCGAGTAGGGACCGATAGAACGGGCATGGATCTTGTCATCCACCAAATGGTGAAGCTTCATCATATACATGATACCAACAGTAACCGGTTGGTCGAAAGACTCACCTGTTCTGCCATCATACAACGTGGTCTGGCCGCTTACGGGTAAACCCGCCTTCTTCAGACATTCTTCGATTTCCTCCTCTCGCGCCCCATCAAAGACAGGTGTTGCCATGTGAATCCCATCTTGCATAAGGGAAACGCTTTGCCGAAGCTCCTCATCCGAAATACCATCAAATAACTGACCGTACTGGTCTGCAAAGACCTCTCGTAACCGAGCTTTCAGGGGTTTTGTGTCTTTTGCGCTGTCCAACAGTTCACCGATCTGGCGCCCGAGTTCGTAAGACCCCCAACCAAGATGGGCCTCGAGTATTTGGCCAACGTTCATTCGAGAGGGAACGCCGAGAGGATTCAACACAATATCTACCGGTGTACCATCAGGAAAATAGGGCATATCCTCTACCGGCAGAACGAGGGAAATTACGCCTTTATTTCCATGACGGCCAGCCATCTTGTCGCCAACTGAGAGCTTCCGCTTAACTGCAACAAATACTTTCACCATCTTTATCACTCCGGGCGAGAGTTCATCTCCCATATCCAGTCTTTTTATCTTCTGCTGGAAACGCTCATTGAGCGCCTCGACTTGCTGGGTGTACTGGGAGACCAAGGTCTCCATCTTTTCGATGACTTCCATCTCGGCCTCAATATTCGCTCCATGCCAATATTCAAGGGGTATCGTTTCCAAAAATTCCTGATCAATGATTTGGCCTTTCTTAGCCAAGACTTCGCCCGTATCTCGATTCTTGATTCCTGATTTGAGGCGTTTTCCCTCCAGAAGGGCCGCTAATTTCACTCCAGCATTTCTCCTGATAACGGACAGCTCATCTTCTTTATCCTTCTCCAATTGATTGATTTCAGCGGCCTGAATACTCCTTGATCTTTCGTCCTCTTCCACGCCCTTACGCGAAAAGACCTGGGCATCGATAACAATGCCCTCAACCCCAGGGGGCACTCTGAGGGACGTATCCTTCACATCACCCGCCTTTTCACCGAAGATTGCCCTCAGGAGCTTTTCCTCTGGCGAGAGTTGCGTCTCACCTTTTGGAGTGATCTTACCGACGAGGATATCGCCGGCCCCTACCTCGGCGCCCAATTTCACGATCCCGCTTTCATCAAGTATGGCAAGGGCCTCCTCTCCCACATTGGGTATGTCACGAGTTATCTCTTCCTGGCCAAGCTTAGTATCTCTGGCCATCACGCTGAATTCCTCTATATGAATAGAGGTAAAGACATCGTCCCGTACTAGTCGTTCACTTACAAGGATGGCGTCCTCAAAATTATAACCGCCCCAGGAAAGAAATGCTACGATGACGTTTCTCCCTAAAGCAAGTTCGCCCCGTTCCATAGCAGGGCCATCAGCGATGATCTGACCCCTTTTCACTCGATCACCCTCACTTACAATGGGGCTTTGATTGTAACAGGTGCTCTGGTTGGAGCGCATGAATTTCAGCAACTTGTATATTTCAACACCTTCCTCTTCTCTCTCTGCTCGAATAACGATGCGAGAGGCATCAACACTCTCCACGACTCCATCATCTCTGGCAACCACGGCAACGCCGGAGTGTATTACTACCGTTTGTTCGATACCCGTTCCAATGAGGGGAGAGCGAGCTTGCAAGAGCGGTACGGCCTGTCTCTGCATGTTGGAACCCATGAGGGCGCGGTTTGCGTCATCGTGCTCCAAAAAAGGGATCAGAGATGCAGCGATGCTTACCAACTGATTTGGAGAAACATCCATATATCTGACCTCGCTAGCAGGTACGAGGCATGCCTCCCCGCCCTTTCTTGCTGCAACCACATCCCTTACGAAGTGTCCATCAGGGCTCAGCATCGCATTGGCCTGCGCAATGGGATACTCTCGTTCATCCATTGCCGTTAAGTATTCTATCTCGTCTGTTACGATGCCATCATTCACCCTTCGATAGGGCGTTTCTATAAATCCAAAATCGTTTATGCGAGAATACGTGCTCAGGGAAACGATCAAACCGATATTCGGTCCTTCCGGCGTCTCAATAGGACATATCCGTCCATAGTGGCTCGGGTGCACATCTCTGACCTCAAACCCGGCCCTCTCCCTGGTCAATCCTCCCGGACCAAGGGCGCTCAGTCGCCTCTTGTGGGTTATCTCCGACAAAGGATTGGTTTGATCCATGAATTGAGACAGTTGGCTTGAGCCGAAGAATTCGTTGATCACAGCGGAGACCGGTTTTGAATTGATCAGATCACGAGGCATGAGCGTTTCAACATCCTGCAGGCTCATGCGTTCTTTTATGGCCCGTTGCATCCTGATCAGCCCTACCCGATATCCCTCTTCCAATAACTCCCCTACCGATCTAACCCTCCGGTTTCCAAGATGGTCTATATCGTCGACAGTGCCCTCTCTTGCGCTCAGCCGCACCACCTCTTTGACTGTCTCCATTATGTCCTCTTTCCTCAAGGTACACATATCGAGAGGAACGTCCTGATCGAGCCGATAATTCATCTTCAAACGACCAACAGGGGAGAGATCGTACGTCGAAGGATTGAAAAACAGCCCCCGGAAATAGGCCTGGGCCATCTCTTGAGTAGGAGGGCTCGTCGGCCTCAATTTACGGTATATATCGAGAACTGCATCATCAGTGGTCGTAACCTTGTCAAGCTGCATGGTCTCCCTGATCGTTGGGCTCGCGTCCGTGCCCTCGAGGACCAACAAGTCTATCTCGCCAATACCCAGATTCGGCAGGGAATCCACGACCTCTTGTGTCAGGGCCTGATTGGTTTTTACTAAGATCTCCCCGGTCTGAGGATCAACAATGTCATGGGCGGCAACCTTACCGACGACATAGTCCGAATTCACCGGTATCTCCTGTATTCCCCTGTCGGTCAGTTTTTTGTGTAGTTTCTTACTGAACTTCTCGCCTTTGCTGGCCAGTATTTTTCCGGTTTTTGGGTCACGTATATCTTCAACGATTCTCTTGTTTGAAACGCTATCTGCCTCCAACACACACCTAAAAGAGTCCGTGTCTACGAGTATCTTCTCTGTTCCATAGAAATGGCTCAAGATCTCTTCTTCTGAATAACCGAATGCCTTAAGAAGAATGGTAGCCGGAAACTTTCTCCTCCGGTCAATTCTGACGTAGAGGATGTCCTTGGCATCAAACTCGAAGTCAATCCAAGAACCCCGCAAAGGGATGATTCTGGCGGAATAAAGCGGTTTACCACTCGGATGTGTCTTGCCCATATCGTTATCAAAAAAGGCACCCGGTGAACGGTGAAGTTGACTGACGACCACCCGCTCCACACCGTTAATAATGAAGGTCCCTCGCTCAGTCATCATGGGCAAGGTACCGAAATAGATCTCCTGTTCCTTGATATCCCTGATGGTCCGAGTACCTGAAACCTCATCGAAATCAAAGACCAGCAGCTGAACTACTATCTTTACGGGCGCTTCATAATTCATTCCCTTTTTGATGCATTCTTCCTCATCGTACTTCACTTCTTCAAAGAAATACTTTACGAATTCCAGCGCGCACGTTTGATTCAAATCCTGGATAGGGAAGACGCTCTTGAATGCTCCCTCCAGCCCGATGTCCTTCCTCTCTTCCGGCAGAACATTCTTCTGCAAGAACCGTTCGTACGAATGCCTCTGGACATCTATGAGGTCAGGTATGTCAAGGATAGTCTTTATTCTGCCGAAATTCTTTCTTCGGTAATACCGAGCATTATCACTTTTGTTCACGCTTATGATCTCCTTGTAGATCTTAGTAAAGGCCACCAATTCGGAGGTAGACCAACCATTGATTGCGAAGAAGAGGAGGAAGAAATATGTTCAAGGCCTACTTTATCTCTACCACGGCACCGACTTCTTCCAGCTGTTTCACGATGCTCTCCGCATCCTCCTTTGAGACACCTTCACGTACTTTACTCGGCACGTTGTCCACCACTTCTTTGGCTTCCTTAAGTCCCAGATTCGTAACTGCCCGCACGACCTTAATTACCTGGATCTTCTTATCCCCGACTCCCGTTAACATAACATCGAACTCCGTTTTCTCAGCCTCTTCCGCCTGTTGGGGTTGTTCGCCGGCAGCAGGCGCTACGGCAGCCACCGGGGCAGCAGCTGAAACATTGAACTTGTTCTCAAGCTCCTCGATCAGTTCGGAGAGTTCCAAGACGGTCATGTTGGAAATAAAGGCAATTACGTCTTCTTTAGTAATCTTAGTAGTCTTTGCTGCCATATCTATCTCATGTCCTCCATGCTAAGTTTTGATTGTTTTCTCCCATACTCCTGTTGTAAGGAAACATCATACATGAATTATCTCATCACTCCTTCTGCCGTTTTATGGCCTCCAGTAAGGTAACCACCCTCCTCGGTATTTCAGACAATACCCCGACGAATGCGGCAGGTACACCGGATAGAGTAAAGAGCAGCTGAGAGAGAAGGATCTCTTTTGGAGGAAGCTTGGCCAGCTTGTTGATCGCACGGAGATCGACGACCTTACCATTAACCTGACCAACCTTTATCTCCAGAGTTTCGTTTTCCTGACTGAAGTTCGTCAAGATTTTAGCAGGCTTTACGACATCTTCATACATTATCGCTAGCGCAGAGGGTCCCGTAATATGCTCTTTCAACACAGCTGTATCGGTGCCCTCGCACGCTCTTAATAACAACCTATTCTTGATGACCTGGAATTGAACGTTTGCTTCCCTCAACTCACGCCGTAACTTGGTGAGTGCCTCGACCTTCAATCCCTGGTAGTCGACAAGAAAGGCCCCGCTAGCCTTTCCGAGACTCTCTTGCAGGCCTCTGACAATGTTGCCTTTCTGACTTTTGTCCAAGGGCCAAACTCACCTCCCCTCTTCCGTGCTTATGGGATTTAGCTCAGTAGTCAATAGTTCTGGAAAAGTATTGAATCTTCAACCCTTCTTACCGGAGGAGATCCCTCACATACGACGTATCTACCTTAATGCCCGGACCCATTGTGGTTGATATTGCTATACTTTTCAGGTAGGTCCCCTTGCTGGACGGTGGCTTAAGCCTTAGAATAGTATCCAAAAAGAAGGCGGCGTTTTTCTGGAGTTTATCTACGCCGAACGACACCCTTCCTATCGTCGTATGTACTATGCCTGCCTTATCTACCTTGAAATCTATCTTGCCCGCCTTTAATTCGGTAACGGCCTTAGCAACATCAAACGTCACGGTGCCCAGTTTTGCGTTGGGCATCATGCCTCGAGGCCCGAGAATACGCCCGAGCTTGCCAACTGTGCCCATCATATCGGGCGTGGCAACGGCTTTCTCAAATTCGAGCCACCCCTTCTGGATTTTCTCAGCCAGATCCTCGGCACCGACAAAATCCGCACCGGCATCCAAGGCCTCTTTTTCCTTTTCTCCTTTGGCAAAGACAACCACCCTAACAGTTTTACCAATACCATAAGGAAGAGCAGCCGTTCCCCTCACCATTTGATCCGCATGACGAGGATCAACGCCCAATCTGACAGCAAGGTCAACTGAGGCATCGAATTTCACAAATGAATTCTTACTGGCTATTTCAAAGGCCTCCTGGAACGAGTATTTCCTCGATCTGTCTATCTCGCTAAAGGCTTTACTATATTTCTTTCCTCTCTTTGGCATATCAGTGCTATCCTAAAACTAGGGTTCTATTCCATTTTCCACAGTGATGCCCATGCTGCGGGCTGTGCCTTCAATAATCTTGATGGCCCCCGGCAGATCAATAGCGCTCAAATCATCAAATTTCAATTTAGCTATCTCTTCTACCTGACTCGAGGTCACGGTCCCGACCTTCTCTCTTTTTGGTTCAGCCGAACCCTTTGCTATATTTGCTGCCTGCTTTAAGAGCACAGCGGCAGGCGGCGTTTTTGTTACAAAGGAGAAAGACTTATCAGCATACACGGTTATAACCACAGGAATGGTCACTCCTTCCTGGTTTTGGGTTCTAGCGTTAAAGGCCTTGCAGAACTCCATGATATTTACGCCGTGCTGTCCTAGTGCTGGGCCAACCGGTGGTGAAGGGTTTGCCTGCCCTGCCTTCACTTGCAGTTTTATCGTTGAAATAACCTTTTTTGCCATGTGTACTTCCCTTTAGATCTTCGTAACCTGAACAAAATCTAATTCAACAGGCGTAGAACGCCCGAAAATGCTAATGAGTACTTTGATTTTGGCCTTGTCGGGCTTAACCTCCTCAACAACGCCATTGAAATTGGTAAACGGCCCGTCAATAACTCTAACCTCGTCACCCTCCTCGAAGAAGAACTTCGGTTTCGGTTTCTCCCGTCCATCCTCCATCCGGGCCAGAATCTTCTGTGCTTCTTCATCTGAAATGGGAACAGGTCTCGTCCTTCCGCCAAGGAATCCCGTTACCTTTTCCATGTCCTGAACGATATGCCACGTTTCATCGTTCAGGACCATCTGGATCATAATGTAACCAGGGTAGAACTTCCGAGAAGAAGTCCTCTTTTTACCCTTAACGAGCTCGACCACCTGCTCGGTAGGCACAACTATCTGCCCGAAAAACTCCTCTTTTCCGAGGGACTTGATCTTCTCCTCTAGGGTTACTTTCACCTTGTTTTCGAACCCCGAATACGTATGTGCGATGTACCACCTTTGCTCCACGACACACCTTAGGCTACCTGGATTATTTACCCAATTACATTCTTAATGATCTTAACGAGACCAAAATCAACGATCCCCAGAAAAAAAGCAACCAAAAGCACCAGCAAAATAACAACAGCTGTAGTTGACAGCAATTCCTTCCGTGCAGGCCACGTTACCTTTTTGAGCTCAATCCTCGCCTCAGCCAAGAACTGCCTGGCAATCAGAAAATACTTCTTAGGCTTGAAAACACCGGTTTCTTCCTTCCTGGATATATCTTTCTTGCTCGGCGCTGCCGGCAGTTCCGCTCTCTGTGACCCTGTCGCCAAACCGGGCTTCTCTTTTGGAATGCCGGCATCAAACGCTACCTGCGGTTTCCTGACAGAGCTTTTTTTTCTGCGTGTCTTTTTCTTTGTCATGAGTCACTAGATACCGCGCTAAAGCAAGCGGTACATCCCGCCTTCTGAAGTATTGTCCATCCGGCAGTGGGCGTCCTGTCAAGAATGGCAGGCCAGGAGGGATTCGAACCCCCAACACCCGGATTTGGAGTCCGGTGCTCTAACCGTTAGAGCTACTGGCCTGAACAAAATAAATTCTATTTGGTTTCCTTGTGAATGGTGTGTGTCCGGCAAAACGGGCAAAACTTCTTCAACTGCAGCTTATCAGAAGTCCTTCGCTTGTTCTTCGTCGTGGAATAATTCCTCTGTTTGCATGTGGAACACGCTAAGGTGATGATCTCCCTCATCAGTATAGCCCTACTCTACAATATCACTAATAACACCTGCACCAACCGTCTTTCCCCCTTCACGGATAGCAAAACGGAGCTCCTTCTCCATGGCTATGGGGGTAATCAAGTTTACCTCCAGACCAACGTTATCGCCGGGCATCACCATCTCCACGCCCTCAGGGAGGGTAACTACACCGGTCACGTCCGTTGTCCGGAAGTAGAATTGCGGTCGATAGCCATTGAAGAAGGGTGTATGCCTTCCCCCCTCCTCTTTGGTGAGGATATAGGCCTCGGCCTTGA
>CP070657.1:702343-717231 GCA_020355085.1 Deltaproteobacteria bacterium | reverse complement strand
CGATGGTGTGATTATTGCGGCTTGTGGCGGGGAAACAACAGTGGCCGAGGTTTCAGTCTGCGGCGGGGCTACGCAGTATTCTCTGGGAGATGGGGACGAGATCGTGGTCACCTGTGGGAGCGTGATCAGCCAAGTGCTCAGTGGGACGGTGGAGGTTATCCTGATCGGATCGGATGGGAAGGTTGCTACGACGACCCTGAACGATGGCAATGGGCTGGTGTTTGAGCCAACCACGTTCACCCTTACTGCCCCGGAGACCAATCAAGAAGCCGTGGTTGTCTCTGTAGGTGCAATGGAGCTTGTTCTCGAGCCCGCCACAAATACAAGGATGGTGTCGATGGATATCAAGCCGGGGAGCCAAACCAATTGCTTCAACAACGACGGCAATGGCGTGATATTGGTGGCTATCTTGGGCAGCGAATGGTTTGACGTCAATCTGATTGATCCGGGAACGGTTCGGCTGGAAAGTCTTTCAGTGAGGGTCGTGGGCAAGAGCGACAAGCTGCTTGCTCGCGTTGAGGACGTTGATGCTGATGGTTATGATGACCTTGTGGTACAGATCCAGGATACTGACGAAATATTTACGGAAGGCAGCACTACTGCCGAGCTGACAGGCTTTCTTTACGATGGTACTCGTATTGTAGGTGCCGACGCCATTCGTATCGTTCCCTAGAGCTTAGCCGGTCTGAATGTAAGAGAATGAGGAGCCAGGGCTATAATGGCCCTGGCTCTTGTCTTGGGTTTTCCCATATGGCTGAGCTTTGCGGCACTTCCCGGATGATGAGATATCCTTTCATACACTCAACATGATCGCATCCCTGCCGTTAGGAACACCTTTGTGCTCCAGCTACTTGGGGCAAGCATCTCCTCGCAAAATGGGGTTTTGCACTAACGACCGGATTGGCCGGAGGGCCACTGGTCATCACTCAACGACGAGGCTGAGGACCCTCTCGGGCGCCAAGAGGGTAATGGCATCCTGGCTATGCGTCAACCTGGCCCCATTCACATCGAGCTGGGCCTCTGCCTCACACGTTATCTGGTAGAGGTCGATCTCGTTTTTAGCCAGCAAGAGTTGGATGTCTTTTCTGTGTCGATTGATCTGGTTCAGCTGATACGATACCGCAAACTGCCGAGCCGCAGTGTCAGCACCGCCTTTCTTCAGGGTCAGCTCTTGCTTCAGGGCTTCTTCGTAGGTTTCGGTGAAGCTTTCGAATTTGTAGAGTAATTTGAGATGGTCATGGAGATAGCCGCCAATTGCCTCGTTGGGCGAACTCTCACTTAGTTTCTGCCGTGATGCGGCAACCTTTTTTTCAAGCTGATCGATTTCATCCCTGATGAGTTGGATAACCTCGGCCTCTTGCTCGCTGAATACACCCTTCAGGTATTCATCCTTGGCAAATCGGAGGACCACTTTGTGGCGGTCGAGCTGCAGTTTATGCAGGGCCACAAGTCTCTCAAGATCGGCAAATTTCGATTTTCGAAATTCCCGAACAAAGTAGTCAGTCATCTCCGTGGTTGCGCGGGGGACTTTGATGATCACTGAGAAGAATCTGTCTCCGTTTTGAAATGGCCGCCTATCAAGCCAAACAGCGGTATCCGATAGCGTGCCGGTGGCCGTAATTAACGGCTCTCGCTTTTCTTTCTTGTAACTCATTGAAAAACCGGCACTGGCCTCTAAATAGGCATTTCCCCCTGCCGCGAAATTAAGATTCACATCGGTGATCTTCTCGAGGGTTCGAAGGTACGTCTCTTCAGCAGCCTCTCGGTCATATTTCTCGGTTTCGGAGACCTTTGATCTCTTGGTTTCCGTTGACGTAATCCCCTCTATCCGTTCGCCTGCTTCATCAAGCCCTTCCCGCTTTATGAGGGTGATTTCCTCCTCAGTCACCGTTGTCTTTTCGCTGAGGGCTCCCTTTTCGGTTTCCTCTCTGGCCTCCTTTTCCTCTTTTTTCTCCTTCCTGAGCCAGCCATAGCCGGCCTCTGCAGTTATTCTCGCTTGACCTCCTGCCTTCAAATCGGACTCAAAGAGATATACCTGCCGGGATGTTGATGAGGGGAAGAGCCGGTCAATAATCACTGTACCGGAAGAAAAGGATGAAGGCTGTTTCACGTTAAATTTAACGACGAAGTAAGTTGACTTGACCTCTTCCCTTTCCAGAGGCATGGACTGAAGGTTAAACCGCACCAGATAGAAAGACCAGTCATCGCTCTTCACGTCCAGCATCTTGAATCCTTGGGGGGCATCCAGGTTTGTCAGACGAAAGACCTGGGCATGTTGGGATATTCGCGTTCTGGTCTGCTTTCCGGATACCCCGGAACTATCTGGTATCAGATTCATATCCTTCGCAGGCCGGGTGGGTGTGCCCGTGTAGCAACCCGGGATGCCGATAAGGAATAGTATTAGTATAAACATATATCTTTTCATGGAAGCCCTCCAATGCAGCTGCTTGCCGGTGATTCGGACTCGCGTGTGCACGCGAGGCGAAAGGGAAAACATGTCATGAACCTCGAGTCAACGCCCCAGATCAATTCTACCATGCCCCCTGAGTATCCGCAACGGCAATCGTCCGAGCTGGTCCAACGCAGACTCGAAGCTCGCAATACAAACCCGAGACAAACAGGATTACCGCAACCTCGAACAATAAGCTCAAGGCACCTTTTGGCGTTAGGAAAAGCATTGCCTTTCAAAATCCTTCTGTTATGATTCGTGGTATAGACGTGCTCATGGAGGCGATAGCGGCAATGATCGGCGTTGTTACCAATCCAAGGGCGGGGAAAACCATCGGGAATTGTGCCCGCATAAACAGGCTGAGTCAGATTCTCGGCCCCCACGGATTGCTTCGCGAGGCACGAACCTTTGATGAGATGCTGGGTATCGCCGAGGAGTTCCGCAGAGAGGGAATTGGAGTCCTGGCGATTCACGGCGGAGACGGCACCCTGCACCATGCCCTGAGCGCCTTCATCCCAGCCTATAGCGGAACAGGCCTGCCACCGGTTGCCCTTCTGAGAGGGGGCACCATGAATACGATCGCCCGCTGCCTCGGGATCAAGGGCTTATCGGAGACGATTCTGAAGCGAGTGGTAGGCACGGTTGGAAGACAGGGATTATGTGAGGTTGTCCGGACGAATACCCTACAGGTGAATGACCGATACGGTTTCATCTTTGGGCTGGGCTTTCCCGTAAGTCTGCTGAAGGCTTACTACAGGGATGGAGGCAGGGGAAGATCGAAGACGATCAGGGTTCTGCTCGAAATCCTGCTTTCGATGATTAAAAGGGGTGCTGAGCATAACGATTTCTTTCGCCCTTTCGAGGCCAAAATCTGGGTCGAGGGAGAAAGGCTGCCCGGAAGGTGCTACACGGCGTTCCTGGGGGCAACGGTAAAGGAGGTTGGGCTCGGATTCAAACCGACCCGGCGGGCCGCGGAAGGAGAGGGACTTTTTCAGTGCCTGTGTACGGGCCCCCAAAGAATGGGGCTGAATGCGCTGAGGGTGTTGCTCGGCATGGAGTTGTTGGGCGAAAGTCTTATGGATCGCCTGGCCTCTCGATCGGTGATTGTGTTGGAGAGGCCTTCCGATATGCAAATCGACGGAGAGATATTCAAGGGCCAACAGGAGATCCGGCTTACCGCTGGCCCGACAATCAGGTTCATGCGGCCGAAACCATAGCACGCGGAAGTCGTGTTGTTTTTCCGTTATTGGGGCATGGCATGCTCGGCTTAGCCAGCGCTTAAGGGATGGATGAGAAGGGTGGCGAGAGAGAACACAGAACGGACTGACGGTACACAAGGGGACGTCATCCGACCTGCGACTGATGGGGATCTCAATTTCGTTCGCGGGCTTTCAAGCCAGGTGTTTTCAGTTTTCGGTGACTATGATGAAATGGTGCCCCACTGGATCTCAAATCCGGAGTGCGTTTCCGCCGTGTATGTCAAGGACGGAAGCCGGCCCCTGGGGTTTGTCGTATTGTCGCTTTCTATTGGAGAGATACTGGCTATTGCCGTAATCCCGGAATCTCAAAGGAGCGGTATAGGCTCTGCCCTGCTTCACTACATGGAGTTTTTGGCGATCCAGCGGGGACTGAAGATGTTGCTTCTTCACACGGCGCGGGAGAACGAGGCAGCCCAGGCGTTTTTCGGGAAGGCCGGTTTTGAGGTGATCGGGGATCAAGAGAACTACTATCCGAAGGGACAAACGGCCCTGGTTATGTCCAAAGCCATTTAGAAGGCAGGGGGTTTCTCATCGTTGTCCTGGGCGAAATTACAGAGCCACTGACGCTTTTCCTGGTAGTGCGCACACCATTTGAGCAAATATAGGGAATAAACACCCGCAACATGCTTGAATTCGTTTCAAAAGGACTTACTTTATTAACTAAGCCATCATGATAACTAATCAAAAGGGTTGCAAAATCTATGAGAGTTGAGATATAGGTTAGCCCATAGAGGAGTAGGAAAACAGAATGCCCATCTATGAGTTCAAGTGTAATAAATGTGAAAATGTATTTGAGCAGCTCGTCTTCCCCTCGGACGGGGATATAAAACCTCCCTGCCCTTCCTGTGGTGAAAACGATACGTGCAGGCAGATGTCCTCCTTTTCATGCGGTTCGTCGGACAAGAGCTTGAGTAGCGGGTTTTCATCGGGTTGCGCTTCCCCTTCAAGCGGGTTTTCTTGAGCAGGTTAATTGAGCCAGCCGTGAGCTGCGCATTGTTTTGAGGCGCAACCAATCGATAAGGAGGATGAAATGGGTGGTTGGTGGATTCTGATAGTACTCGCCGTGTGGCTTTTGCTGCAGGCGTATATTCTGCCCAAGCTGGGTATTTCTACGTGACTTAGAAATAGTTGCCAGGTAGGCAACCCGAAGGATAAGATCACACAGTCCCAAGAGCGATAGAATAGGTGAAATCTAGGGCGGCTAAATGGTTTTGAGCTGCCTTATTGTTCCCTATCGACGAGAAGTATTTGGTAGTCCTGGCCACAAGAAACGGCAGAAGGCCAGGCGTTTGATCGCCCTCCGTGGGCCACAGTCGTGGCCCTTACACCTGTTCGAAAAACCACTGCCTTTTCCCTCACCATCGATTGCGGGATAGCGATTCCCTCTTATGGTAACCTGAAAACGGGTGAGTTCCCTATGGCGAAACTGAACCAAAGAATGAAAGAGATCTTCGAGAAGCAAAAGACCATCGCATTGGCTACTGCCACTAAGGAGGGAATACCCAATGTCGTTCCAGTAGGAATGAAGAAGATAATCGATGATGAGACGATCCTCATATCCGATCAATATCTCAATAAGACCTTAAAGAACATGGAGGCTAATCACAGGGTGGCGATTGCCATATGGGATAAGAGCGAGGGGTACCAGATCAAGGGAACGGTTTCCACAGAGATGTCGGGGCCAAGATTCGAAGAGACCGCCCGATGGGTTGAAGAGCGGGGTAAATCAATTAATAAGCCCTTAAGGTCAAAGGGGGCACTGATACTGAAGATAACGGAGATATATTGTGTTTCACCAGGGCCGAATGCCGGTATGAGGATTGCCTGATTGCCTCAAGCGATCCCGGTGATTTTTGGCACAGGGATCAATTAGGCCTTGAATCGTTATCGAAGGTCATCTGCCGTGGGGATCTTCGACTCACAGGGGACACCGGTTTGACACAGACCGCACCCGTACCCATCAAAGCCATAGCGGGATTTTACGTACACTCTCGTAGCCTCCCTTATGTAATTTCCACACTTTTCCTTGTCATGGCCTGCCTCGGTGAGGGCCCCAACCGGGCAACGGGGGATGCACCTTCCGCACAACCCATCGGTGAAAAAGAGGCAGTAGGCGTGATGATCCGTATACGGTCTTGGGGTAGGAGAAACCTGGATGCGTGCCACCACGGAACCAAAGCGTACGGCCTTACCCTTTGGGGTGATGAGACCGTCACAGAGACCGAAGGTACCGAGCCCTGAGGCATAGGCCACATGGCGTTCGGACCAGGTAGAGGCAAAGCCGTAATGCTGAGAGGTCTCGCGTTTCCACAGGGGAGAAAGCATGGGCGCAACAGCCTTGAAACCGGCCTCTTGCAGCACCGTTTCGACGTGGCCCCGGAGCTTTTCGTTGGCCTGCTCGCCGTAGATCCGTGCCCGGGCCCATCGTTCCGCAGGATAGACGGTCTCGTTTCGGTTATCGGACTTTATTTGCTCCAGGTGGGGCAGCACCCAGCTAATTATCGTGAGCTGATCAGGCGCAACGGTTATGTCGGGAAATGTCTTGTTGAAGATCTCCCATGGGGCCCAATGGAACGGCCCGATCATGTCCTTATAGTCTTCGTACAGAGGATCATCGCCACGCGAAAATCCCACCAACGGATCTGCCCAGGCCTTTTCGTTTTCGCTGTTCTTAAGCGTGTTGTCAGGCGAGGTATCTACGAAATCCTGAACGATGCTTTCCAGCCACTTCCCTATATCCCCATCTTTTTTGGCGAATCTCATGTACACACCCCTTAACAAACGGCTTGCTCGTAAAACAGTATCAGGTTGTTTCCAGTATGGTTATGATATGCGATGGTTTGCTCGCTGTCAACGCCTCTAACACCGGTTCTGCTTGACACGTGGTCGGCCTTTATCCTACACTGCCGCCACTAACGAAAAACGGTATCAACGAGGGGCTTCAATGGAAGGTGATGGAACAGTAGAAAAGGAAAGAAGACGCCATCCCAGGGTAAAGTCCCTTTACCTGGTGTCGTATGTAAGCAAAAAGGGAGAGGTACAAAAAAGCGGTGTGTCCATGGCCAGAACCCTTAACGTGAGCCAGGTTGGCGTCGGGGTGGAGGTTTATGAGCCCGTAGAGGTGGATAGCCTTATGGAGATGGAGATAGCCGTCAAGGAAAACATCTTTCCTGTCCGGGGAAAGGTGGTTCATTCTCAAAGAAAGCCCGATGGGCACTGGGTCATGGGCATAGCATTTGACGAGGCGCAGGAGGAGCTGATAAAGGCACTTTAGGAAGCGGCGGGCGAATTGCTCACTCGGTTGCATTGAAACAAGGCTCGCTTTGGCATATGTGTGAGACTTGGAGGCGGTCCAAATGCCCTTGGCAGACCGCCTCCATCTTTTTCAGAGCAAGGGCTGGCAGGCACTTGCTTCTATCATTTCCAGCACCATGAGGAGGGGTGACAATGCAGATACTTATTCTCTATTTTTCAAAAGGCGGTAACACCAGAAAGCTTGCGGACAGCATCGCGCAAGGGGTGGAAGAGGTAGTGGGCGCAAAGGCCATCGTAAGAAGCACAGGCGAGGTAACCAAGAATGATTTCGTGGACTCGGCAGGGGTTATAGCTGGATCCCCGGTCTATTTTGGGGGGATGGCAGCCGATTTGAAGAGGGTTTTGGATGAATTCGTCGGTATCCGCAAGAAGATGGAAGGTAAAGTAGGGGCCGCATTTGCCACATCAGGTAATGCCACCGGGGGAAAGGAAACCACTATGATGTCCATCATTCACGCCTTGCTTATTTATGGGATGGTTGTGGTGGGCGATCCCATGTCGGCTACCGGACATTATGGCGTCGCCTGTGTGGAAGCACCCGACCAGAAGACAACCGAAAACGCCATCAAGCTCGGCCGGAGGGTTGCAGAACTTGCAAAGAAGTTGCATGCCTAATGTGTCTTACCGGTTATTGCCTAGACCTTGTTCATGTGGTGGTACCGCGAGGAATTGTGTAATCAGCCACCCTATCCAGGTGAATTATCACTGGAGTGTTGTAAGACCTGACACACGGGAAGTTCTTGACTGGATGCATTCGCTTCGCGAAACTGTTAGGTTCTGCTAACCATGCAGGTGATTACTACTGTGAGACCTGAGCATCAAACACAAGGACTTCAGTCCAATCCGAAAGGCTACAAGTGGAAGGCCTTGGCAACCGTAGCACTCGGTACGCTCATGGGCACCATGGATGCGAGCATTACCAATATCTCTTTTCCTGTTTTGACCAGGGTCTTTCAGGCAGATCTTACCGCGGTCATGTGGGTCGCCTTGGTCTATATCCTGGTCTGTACCAGTTTGATGCTGGTTCTCGGCAAAATCAGCGATCTCATTGGCCGAAAGAAGATCTATGCCGGTGGCATGGCGATTTTTACCCTGGGTCTCATAGCATGCTCACTCGCTCAAGACATCGGTCAATTGATCCTCTTTAGAATCTTGCAGGCCGTGGGTGCAGCTATGTCTGTGGCTTGCGGTCCGGCGATCGTGACCGAGGCCTTTCCGCCCGAGGAACGGGGAAAAGGGCTAGGCCTGCTCGGCGTGGCTGTATCTCTCGGGTTTATTCTTGGCCCAACTCTCGGTGGGTTCCTGCTTGAGTGGCTCAACTGGCGCTCCATCTTCTATATCCGGGTTCCGGTGGGGCTTATAAACTTGTTCATGATCCTTTTCTTGCTCAAGAAAGACCAAGTAAGGCCCGGGAGCATCAGGCTCGACCTCAAGGGCGCATTGTTTTCGTCCGCGGGCATATTCTGTGTGGTCTTGGGTATGAGCCAGATCAATAAGTTCGGTTTCGGGTCTTTGCAGGTGGGCCTCTTGATATGTCTTGGTCTGTTGAGCCTTTTGGTTTTCATGCTTATCGAGCGTCGCGTGGAGGAGCCTATCGTTGACCTCGCCCTTTTCAAGAATCGGGTCTTTTCCAGTGCCACGTGGAGCCTTTTTCTGACCTTTGTCGCCGTTCCAGGCTACATCCTGATAATGCCGTTCTATCTGATGCACGGCGTGGGCCTGACGGCTTCGGCGGCCGGGCTTTTGATGGCAGTGAATGCCATGACCACCATCGTGGTTGGTCCCATCAGCGGCTCCCTCTCCGACCGGTTTGGACCGGTCTTGTTTTCCACCATTGGGGCAGCGGCAACTGTAGCGGCCTTTTATCTCATGCGCGGGTTTGGCCTTGAAACGCAAATCAGGACCATTGTACCCATATTGATTCTCTTAGGGGTGGGGGTAGGGTGCTTTCAACCGTCGAATAACAGCATTATTATGGGAGCGGTCACCCGGGAGCACTTGGGAACGGCATCGGCCCTGATAGCCACGCAAAGACAGGTAGGGCTCTCCTTGGGCATGGCGCTGGCCGGGAGCCTCTTTTCAGCGAGAAGGGCGATGTACCAGGCGGAACTCCTCGGGCAAGGGCTCAAGAGCGACTATGTGCTGCGTTTGTCGATACCGCTTGCGTTCCAGGACGTACTGCTTATTTCCGTGTTCATCTGTTTATCCGTGGTGTTGCTCTGCTTGTTCTCCGGTGAGAGAAAAATGCGCACGACTGAGAGCGGAAAGGCAGAGCCGGGCACTGCGGTATAATCTAATGCTTTGCCTCGGGCATTACTCGGATAACCTGGCCAACCCTTTTGTGTCTGCAAAGTCTCATATAAAATCCGAAACTCGAATACCCGCCTGCCCCGCTGAGCGGCCCTTCCTTCGGCCCTCGGGCTTGAGCTTCTTGGCCATGAGCTTGAGGCGGAAGGGCTCAGGGTCACGATGTAAGCGAGTACTCGAAGGGATGGTCGTTGAGTAGGGCCTGAGGTACGGTTTTTGTTGCATATACTGGGCATTGGCACTTAAACTATATATCAACGTACTGTAAAGAGGAGGGTATCATGAAATACAGAAACATCCTTTTACTTTTGGTAGTTGCAGTGCTTTTTCTGACGTTCACATCCCATACTGCCGTAAGGGCGACCTCAGGAAAGACTGTGCAGCTGACGATCTACAACCTTTCTGGGGGCGGCTGAGGTGGACCGACAAAAGGGATAAGGTCTATCCTAGAGAGTCTGCCCGGGGTATTGGAATATGATATAGAAGAAGCATCCTATACAGTAACGATAAGGTTTGATGATACGAAGACGAGCATTGACAAGATAATGGAAGAATTAACGCAGTACGGGTATTCGATTTCCGGGGAACCGCGATGGGTTTAGCGAGAAAATCCAGTGGGCGACGGGCTCATGCATGATTCGAACCCAACAGACAGAGGAGCTCAAAGCACGACTAAGGGCATTCACGGTCAAGGCCTTATGAGGCGGGACTTCTTGAAGTTTTGCGCAGGGGGTTTTTGTGGCCTGTGTCTCGCTCACTTTATCCGTGTCCCCGGAACCCTTCAGGCACAGATGGCCCAGAGAGGGCTTATCAAGACGAAGCTCTCCCCGTATTATACGCCACGCGGGGGAGCAGGGGTTCAGTGTGAACTGTGCCCGAGGCATTGCCTAGTTCAAAAGGGAGAAAGGGGATATTGCAGGGTGCGCGAGAATCGGGAAGGGCAGCTGTATAGCCTTGTTTATGGAAATCCTTGCGTGCTCGAGCCGTACCCCATCGAGAGGGAACCCTTTTTTCATGTCCTTCCCGGCACCAGGACATTGTCGGTGTCAACGGCAGGGTGCAGTTTTCAGTGTATGTTTTGCGAGAATTGGGAAATCTCCCAGGCCTTTCCGGAGGAGGTATACAGCTACGGGATGCCACCCGAGATCGTGGTAAAGAAGGCCGAAGAGGCTGGGGCCCGTTCAATAGCGTACACGTATGCAGAGCCTACCATCTTTTATGAATACATGGAGGACGTCGCCTGCGCCGCTCACAAGGCAGGCCTTCTGAACGTTATCCACTCAAACGGCTTCATCAATGAGGGGCCACTCCGGGATCTCTGCCCGGTGTTGGATGCGGCACAGATTGATTTGAAGGGGTTTTCGGAGGTGTTTTATCGTGAACTGTGCAATGGCCAGCTGGCCCCGGTACTCGCGGCCTTAAAGGTTCTGAAACAGGAGGGCATTCACGTGGAGATCACGAATCTGGTGATTCCCACAAAGAATGATGAGCTTACCGTGATCAAGGAGATGTGTCTTTGGATAAAGGGAGAGCTGGGTGCGGATACCCCGATCCATTTCTCTCGGTTCTATCCTTTACACAAACTCAAACGTCTCCCGGCAACGCCCATCTCCACGCTGGAGAGGGCCCGGGACCTGGCCTTGTCAGTGGGTCTTACCTACGTCTATATCGGGAGGGTGCCGGGTCACGAAGCTTGGAACACATACTGCCCCCGGTGCGGGCGGGTGGTGATCCAGAGGACAGGATACATGATAGCAGGGATACATCTGAGGGAAGGTACGTGCGTGCATTGCGCATACCCGATTTCAGGTCTGTGGGGATGAGGGGTGCTGTCATGCCTACTCCTTAGTTGATTCAGCTTGATAGGCGCCGAGCGTACACATCCCTGACCGCCACGGAATGAGGATCAAGGTTGTTCAAGCCGTGCTGTTCGGCCCACCCCATGGCTTCCAAAAACTCCTGCACTGTGATGCCCCGTGAGATCCTTGGATATTCGAAGGCCTTATAGTCTACTCTGTATTGCGGCATAATGTTAACATAGGTTGATTTGGAAAGGGCCTCGGCAACCCACCTGACGAATTTCTCCGTACCGGCTACCCCGTTGGGCATGACCAGGTGTCGGATCATGAGGCCGCGCAGGGCTATTCCGTGTTTGTCGGTGGTGTGCACCCCAACCTGCCGGTTCATCTCAATGATGGCCTTTTTTGCAAATTCGGGATAGTCTGAGGCCCCTGCAGAATACGTGTCCGCCTCTTCGGAATCCATGTATTTCATGTCGGGCAGGTATATGTCGACAATTCCGTCCAGGAGTCTGACGATCTCCAAGCGCTCGTACCCGCTGGTGTTGTACACCAGGGGGATGCGCAGTCCCTTGTTCAGGGCAATGCGCGTTGCGTTGAGGATATTGGGCATGACGTGGGTGGGGGTGACCACGTTAATATTGTGGCAGCCGATGCCCTGAAGGCCAATCATCAAGTCGGCAAGGTATTCGTCTGTGATCTCCTTTCCTCTCCCTTCATGGGAGATGGGCCAGTTTTGACAGAAGACACAGCGAAGGTTGCAGTTAGAGAAGAAGATGGTACCCGAACCATGGTCGCCGACCAGCGATCTCTCCTCGCCGTAATGTGGATGAGCACCGAAAACCACCGGTTTGACCGGGGCCCTGCAGAAACCCCTCTCGCCTTTCTTCCGGTTTACTCCGCACTGGCGGGGGCAGAGCTTACAATCTTCGAAAATCGAGTAGGCCTGCTCGATTCTCTCGGCCAGCTTACCCTCTCTCTCCAATACTTCATAGGCCGGATGCCAGCGCTCCTGCTTCTTTTGCTGGGCGTAAAGGGAAATGGGAGAGACGAGCAATGAGGTGCCCAACAGGGCTGTCTTTTTGATGAAGTCCCGGCGAGTAATCTCCATTTCGTACACCACGTTGTGTGAAAGCCACCGAGGCATGCTGCTCGCTGATTTCCAGCAAACCGAACATGAAGGGAAAGTCATTCGTTATGTGCGTGCAGCCCGCGCGGAGAAAACATATTCAGGAAAACACGTCTCAAACACTAGTCTGCTGCCTTTCGCAGCTCCGTTTTCGATTTCATTATAATTGTACTGAGCGGCACAGCTGTTGTCAAGACACCGAAAAAAACCCGCAGACCTGAATGCGATCTGCGGGTTTTCTCGGTTGGTTGAAAGGTTAACGATTAAACGCGTCAAACAACTTAAGGTTTGCCTGAAAGGTTAACCGTCCAACTGGTCCTTTACTTCTTGTGTTCCCAGGATGCCGTTATTATTCCCGTTTGAAACCATGACTTCACACAATGTATGAAGCATTGCCGTGGAAAAGATGCACGCGCATCCGAGAACCGCCTTACAGTACTGCCACAAACACCGTTTCCCAGCATTGCCTTTTGAGGCTTTTGCCCATTTGGTAGTTTATTTTAGGTATTGGGCAGAACTCGGCAATCTCTTAATAATGCTAGCCAAAATCGTGCCAAATCGTGCCATAAAGAATATAGGTAAAAATTTCAACTAGTTATAATCAATTAATCACATGTATGGTTAGCAGAGTAGATATGTCAAAAGGGCCAAAAGGCGTCAAACATGGCAACAGTTTCAAAATGCTTTTTTCCGGTTGATCACCAAAACGAGGAGAGCATGGCACGCGTTATGAAATACAACGGTGGAGCTCCCTTGATGGCTTGTCTCTGCGGAGGGAGGTTACTGGCCGGGCTTACGTAGATAGAAAGCACGGTACAGATACACAAAGGACGGCGGGTGTTATGGTGCAGGCATTACCGTTTGCCGGCTCGGTAAACCGGCAGCATCCTCCGTGCCTCACGGTGGTCGTGATTGTGAAACAGGACCTCCTCATAGGCATGGTGCGAGAGATCCTCCTTGCCGCTTAACTCTACGGCCCTGGCCTTGTGGAGCAGGGCTGCCGCGTTATTAGGCTCGAGGGCCAGCGATCGGTCGAAGTAGTGGATGGCCATCTCGAGGTCCCGGATGCTCTGGCCATAGGTATAGAGCCATCCGATTATATTGTAGATGACTGGCTTATAATCCAAGAGTTCCAAGGCTTGCTGGGCACACTCTAAGGCCAAGGTCTCGAGATTGTCGTGCTTAACTGAGGCAAGCAGCGAAACGTAATGACGGAGCAAGGTGATGAAGAGCCACGGTTCCGGCATTGGTTGGGTAAGCGCATATTCTATTTTCTGGACCAAGCCGTTCTGTAACGAGGGCGGCATTGAAGAAAGGATTTCAAAATTGACGAAAGAAACAACCTCGTACACGGGAATCTTTTGGCTAATACCCTTGAAGCCCAAGCTCCACGGCTGGCTAAAATCAATATTGATTGTTTTTATATCCTGACATCTCTTATAGAAACTAGCACCAACCATGATCTGATAAACAGTTCCCTCGCGAGATGCGGACTCAATTCGCTTAGCCAGGTTAATGGCATAACCCTCGATGGTGGGGCGCTCCTCGCCCATCTTCATTCGCCATTCCCTCAGGTCTTTGATGACCTTGCCACAGTTGATACCAATACCGATTCGGCTGACAAGGCGCCCCTCCTGCAAAATCCTCTGATTGAAAGCTGCGGCCAACCAGGCCAGTTTGATTTTAGCTGCAATGAGGAGGGCACTGCGCACATCGAATCGCACCGAATCCGAATAGAGAAATACCTGGAGTTGGTCGCCTACAATGGACCAATCGTAATCGACCCCGCTTCCTTCATACCCATAGTGGCTCAGATGATGTGCTACAACCTCATACATGGTGCCCTGGAAATCCACGATCATTTCGTCGTATTCTTGAAGGGTCAGGTTTTTTGCCATCTCGGTGGAATTCATGAGATCGGCAAAGAGAATAGTGGCAACAATGCTCCTTTGCATCGACTATAGCTCCATATCAATGGCCCATTCACGGATGTAGTCTTTCATCTGTTGAATCTCCTTGGAGAAATCGCCGAGCCTCTGCTCAATCCTTTTTGTTTCCTTCTCCCTAGCCTTCGCGGCTTTGCTCAAGTCGTCTTGCGTATTATCAATGGAGGCCTTCAGGAGCTCTATTTTTCTTTCCAGTTCAGCCAAAATCGTCTCATTGTTTTCGAGAAATTTTCCTATTCTCTTGGATAATTCACGGTTTTTTACTTTGAGCTTGTTTGCGCTGTCGAAGAGCACATCAATCTTTTCTTCTGTCTTTTGTTTGGATTTGCGGTGCACCAACACCAGGGACAAGCAAGCGATAATGATCAATAGGAAGAGAGCAAAATCGATGTAACTTCCATTCGCAAGCAGATCAGTGGCGGTCATACAGATCCTCTCTCTTGTCTATCCAGCGGGTTTGAGATCGTAAGCTCCCTGCAAGCTCAGCACATGGGCAGGCTCTTCCGCGGCCAAGGACTCAGGCAATAGAAGCCCACACCCTCTATGATCTCTCTGACCCATGAGCAAAAAGGCCATACGTTTAGTTTATGGGAAGACGTGAGTTTCCTGTTGTACTCCTGTGGAGGTCAATCGTTTTGCTAGTTTTATGAGGGGGTTTTCCGAGAATGTGGCACGACTCTAGGG
>CP070657.1:693247-702243 GCA_020355085.1 Deltaproteobacteria bacterium | reverse complement strand
GAGATGTTCGATGATTATCCTGAGTATCCTCCGCAGGGGTTCTGCGGCTCCCCAGAGAAGCTGATCACCAACAGTGAATGCAGCCACATATTCTGGCCCCATCAACATCTTTCGCAATCTGCCTATGGGCACGGTCAGCGTGCCGTTTACCGCTGCCGGGGTAAGGGACTGAAGGGTGGAGTCTCTATCGTTTGGTACTAGTTTGACCCACTGGTTGCCCGTTTGAATGAGATCAGAAACCTCGTCGAGCGGGAGTTCTTTTTTCAGCTTGATGGTCAGGCCCTGACTGTGGCATCGCATGGCACCCACGCGAACGCACACACCATCGACGGGGATCATTTCTTCTGTTTGCAGGATTTTATTGGTCTCCACAGAGCCCTTCCATTCTTCCCTTGTCTGCCCTGACTCCATCGGTGAGTCGATCCATGGGATCAAACTCCCGGCCAGGGGGGCTAGGAAGTTCTCGACGGGGAAACCTGTGCTTCTCAATTTTGCCGTGACAACCTCATCTATGGCAATGGCGGTAGACCCCGGGTCATTGAGTAGTGGTTGGGAAGCTTTTCCCAGAACTGCTATCTGCGCGATAAGCTCTTTCATGTGTTTGGCGCCTGCTCCTGATGCAGCCTGGTAGGTCATGGTAGAGATCCATTCGATATGACCCGAGGCGAAAAGGCCCGAAAGGGCCATGAGCATAAGAGTCACCGTGCAATTGCCACCTATATAGAGTTTGATTCCAGACGCCAGACCAGAATCGATCACGGGCCGGTTGACGGGATCCAGCACGATAATGGATTCATCATTCATGCGGAGGGCAGAGGACGAGTCTATCCAATAGCCGTTCCACCCCTTCTTGCGCACTTCGGGGTATACCTTTTTGGTATAATCGCCGCCCTGACAGGTAAGGACAATATCCATTGAACAAAGAAGCTCGATGTCATAAGCGTCTGACAAGGGTCCAATCTGGAGACCGATCTCAGGCCCCTGTCCACCGATGTTAGAGGTGGTAAAGAAGACCGGCTCAAAGCCGCTGAAATCTCGCTCTTTAAGCATTCGAGCCAGAAGCACCGATCCAACCATGCCTCGCCATCCAACAAAACCTACGCGCAACATAGCAGCCTCCCAAGAGATCCACAGCGTTAAAGTCTGTTTATATAGACCCATTCCGAGGAGCGTTCAAGCAAAAAATAAGGTCTTTTTTTCTTGACACTAGGGATTGTTTCCTTTAGGTTGAGGTAAAACCAGAGTTGAGGCGCGGTACTCAGCAATAGCCGCAGGATAGGGAAGCAGGTCTCGTGGCTTAATCTTGCGGTGAAGGGGTGTACCGCCGAAGTCCTGCGCTGGCCTGTTACAGAGTGGGGCTGGGACTGCGGATGAGATCCGCAGTACTGTCACGGTCTTCCCGTGGAGCGCTCTCTTGGTAGATTGCAGCTGGAAAGGGCTCCGGCTGCTTTTTTATTTTGGGGTTAAGACATCTGAAGAGGAGGTAATGAGATGTTCAGTGGGTGTTATACGGCCTTGATGACGCCGTTCAAAGGCAACGAGGTGGACTACGAGGGGCTGAGAAAGTTGGTGGAATTCCAGATCAGTAGCGGCGTGAGCGGGATACTCGCCGTGGGCACGACGGGAGAGAGCCCGACATTGACCTGGGCGGAACACAACGAGGTAATCAAGGCTGTAGCCGAGATCTGTAAGGGGAAGTGCATGAGCATTGCCGGGACGGGGAGTAACAATACCCGGGAAACACTGGAGAGCACTGAGCACGCAGTAAAAGTCGGGGCTGATGCAGCACTTTTGACGGATCCCTACTACAATGGCCCCAGCTCACTTGAGATCCGGAGGGAATACGTGGCCCCTGTGGCTGAAGGGTTTCCCCAGATTCAAGTTATACCGTATGTGATTCCCGGCAGAACGGGTACGCAGCTTCTCCCTGAGGACCTGGCTATGCTTCATAAACAGTTCGACAATGTGTCTGCTGTCAAAGAGGCTACGGGAAACATCGAGAATATGAGAAAAACAAGGGAGTACTGTGGTGATGGTTTTGCTATCCTCTCCGGTGACGATGACAAAACCTTTGCCATGATGACGGATCCTCTTATTAGGGCATGCGGTGTTATTTCCGTTGCTTCCAACATAGCCCCACAGGCGGTACAGGAAATGACGAAGCTTCTCAACGAAGGAAACCGGAGCGAAGCCGAAGCGCTCATGGAGGGCTTGACACCGCTTTTTGGAATAGTGACCGTAAAAACTCAGGAAGATACGCCTTACGGGAGTGTCGTATGTCGAGCAAGAAACCCCCTGGCCACAAAAACGCTCATGGCGATCCTTGGGATGCCTGTTGGGCCGTGCCGTCAACCGCTGGGCAAGATGACCAAGAAAGGCCTCGAGGTTGTGGTAGAGGTGGGCCGGACGGTTTGGAAGAATAATCCGAAGATTCTCCAGCCGCTCGCCGATTTCTTCGACGTTGATATCGAGGCGCAACTCTATGATGAGTCAATTCTGAAAGGATTGGCATACGACGAATACTGACGAAGACTTGTAGGGTAATGGTTAAGAAGTGTTCAGGCTTTATGAAATAATCAGAGAGGAAAGGCCTGCCCTCAACGAGCTTGTTTCGGGCAGGCCTTTTTGGAGCCGGTGTGAGCTCAAACAAAGGTGGATTTCCACAAATATTAGCAGCGCCGATCCAAGACTTCTTTCACTTTTTCAGACAACTCTCTTATCCGCCCTTTGACTCGCTCACTCCCAGATCCGTTTTCCCGCTGTTTCGACCATTTAATGCCGGCAGGTAAATGTCAAAAGCGGTCCCGAAGCCTTTCTCGCTCGTAACGGTAATAACTCCTTCATGATTTCTGATGATACCATATACCGCCGCAAGGCCGAGCCCCCGAGCTTTGCTGGGGTCCTTGGTAGTAAAGAATGGTTCGAATATCCTTTGCTGCGTAAACTTATCCATGCCCATTCCGTTGTCTCTCACAGAGATCTTCGCGAATTTCCCTGGCTTCAGGTTAGGAGGTTTTACACTGTTTCCGTTGAAGGTAACGTTTTCCGTCCGAACGTAAAGATCGCCACCACCCGGCAGAGCCTGCCAGGCATTGATATAGAGATTTTTAAGTACTTGTTCAATCTGTGCTTGGTCAACCTCTACCGGCACGATGTCTTTTTGAAATTGACTATGAATCCGGATCTCCGGCCTTTTACGGCTAAAGGCATTGATAGTCTTGTTGATGAGGGCATTGAGATTGACAGGCTTGACATCGTATCTTCCGCCTTTCGCAAATCCCAGGAGTTGCCGTGTTAGGTCTGCCCCACTTCTTACCTGCTCCTCGATATGTCTAAGTTTCTCATAGTGGGGATGATCGGCGTCAATATCCAAAAGAACCAGAGATGCGTTGCCCTGGATACCCATGAGCAAGTTGTTAAAGCAGTGGGCAATCCCCCCCGCAAGCGTGCTAATGGCTTCCATTTTTTGTATTTGGCTAAGCTGGGCTTGACGCTCTCTTTCCTCCATTAGGGCCTGCTTGCGCTCAGTAATATCTCTAACCCATACCTGTATGCCGGATACGCCGTTTAAGGTAATGAGCTGAGCATTGATCTCGGCGTCACAAAATGACCCGTCTTTGCGCTGCAGCTTGACCTCTTGGGGATATAGGGACCCCTGCGAATGCATTAGAGCCTCTGCCTGTTTGGTTGCAAGCTGCTGATAGTCAGGGTGGTAGATCACCCAGTGCTCAATTCCCTTAAGTCCCCCTTGCTCGTAACCTAGTAACTGATGAATCCGCTTATTGGCAAATATGATCTTTTGTCCTTTTTGAATGAAAATACCATCGAAACCTTCCTCAACGAGAGTGCGGTACTTTGCCTCATCAAGGTCTGGTGCCTCGAGTTGAGGGCCTGCCCCGAAGTATTCTTCTGTAGGATTTGGGCTTGAATCCATGCTTCAACCCGAAATGCGAACAATTCCCCAAAGAAAACGTAATAAAGTTTATCTTTATTAGAAAGGAGCGCTCGCTGTCAAACGCAGTTATGTAAGGAATTATGTTACGCCTGATTCCATTTTTTCAATGGCGTAACACTTTGATAAAATTGAATAAAAACTGCGTCATCGATTTAATCAAGATTGGGCGAAGAAATAACGGTTTCGATAAATTATACTTGAATTCAGTTAGTTAGCTTCTTTATCAAAAAGGAGGCCGATTTTGAGAAAATTGTCAAACTCTGATTCTCGTCGAAAAGCTCCAGTTTTTGGACTATTTCGATTTGTTTTGCTGTAATTTTTCATTTTTCTGCTGTTGAGATAACGGCCTTCCCAAGAGGCAAGGATTTTGCTTACCCGTGCATGCCTGCACTGGAAAAGGACGAGCTGAAGAAAGGGGTCCACCGTGCGTCGGAAAGGAGAAGGAATTGGCTCTTTGTTTTTTCTGCGTTTTTTCAGATGGGTCGAGAAAAGGTATGCGCTCTTTTGCCGCACTGCGACCAAGTCACGGTGATGTCAGTATTGCGGGCGTAGTTGGGGATCATTCTAGAGAATAGAAGTGAGACGGCGTTCTATCTCGGACCTGGGAAGAGCTCCCACCAGCCTGTCGACCAGTCGACCATCCTTAAAAAGCAGGAGGGTAGGGATGCTCTGAATTGCGTATTGAGAAGCGGTCAGCGGATTTTCATCCACGTTCAATTTTCCAACCCTCAGCCTGCCCGCGTATTCTGATGCCAGCTGTTCTAAAAGGGTTGAGATGATCCGACAGGGGCCACACCAAGGGGCCCAACAGTCTAACAATACACCTCCGGGATGAGACAGAACCTCATCGCCGAAGGTATTATCAGTGATAGGGACAGGTCGGTCATTGAATTTGCCGATTGAAAGGGGCGTTTGACACTTGCCACAGCGGGGTTTGTCCTGCAGTCGATTCCTCGGCAGTCTATTTTTGGTGCCGCAGTTTTCGCACCGAATAATGACGTTTTCTTGATTCATCAACTCACCATAGAGGGCTTTAGGTATTTGCGGCTTTCAAGTTTACGGCAGCAAACGGTTTTGTTTGTAATAATCCTCGGTTGCTCTTGAATCCAGTTTGATGATATCGGTTGCCTTATTACATAAGTTTCTCCACAGAGGATCGGCGAGTCAAGGGGAAATTCTACGCCGTTTAGGTCCTTGTCAAAAGGTCGGCAGAAAGGTCCCAGTATTCCCCCTCACTGCGCTCAATCAAAAGCTCCAGGGTATCGGATTATCGTCCAGGTGGTCGGTTACGCGTCGTCCGATAGCATCTAACTCCCGTACGTCCCCTTTAGACAGCGATATTTGGGCTGCCTTGACGTTTTCAAGCACCTGTGCCGTATTACGGGCCCCGGCTATTGCGCATGTCCCTGGCTGGGCAATGACCCAGGCCAGGGCCAGCTGGCCAAGGGTTGCGCGGCACCGTTGCGCAATAGGCCCAAGGGCTCTAAGGGCCTGTTCAACGCGTCTCGCATTTTCCGGGTGAAACAGTCTGTTCCGTGACCGATGATCACCTTTTTCAAACCGATGGTTGGGGCTGAATTTCCCGGTAAGGATACCTTGAGCAAGGGCAGAGTAAGCCAGTATAGTGATGCCGTGTTCAACGCAATAGGGGATTGTGTCCGCTTCTGCGTGGCGCCAAAACAGGGAGTAGGGCGGCTGTAGGCTGTCAATTTCACCGTAACGGGCTGCTTGTTCCAGCTGAAGGCGAGAGAAATTGGAGACACCAACTGCTCGGATTTTGCCGGCTCGCTTCAGGTCATTCATGGCGCTCAACGTCTCCTCTATCGGGACCGATTTGCTTCCCCAGGAGCCTGCCGGCCAGTGTATCTGATAGAGATCGATATAGTCAGTGTTGAGGTTCTTCAGAGACCGATGGCATGCCTCCGTGACCTGATCATAGGTAAGGTGGTGGGGAGATACTTTGGTGGCATAAACTGCCTTTTTCCTGACCCGGGACAGGGACTTTGCAATAATTCGCTCGGAATGCCCCTTGCCGTATTCTTCTGCAGTATCAAATGTGGTGATTCCGGCGTCGAAGGCGGCCCAAATGGCCCTCACGGATTCGGCGTCTTCTATGCCTGCCCACATGGTCTTGCCGGCCTGCCAGGTACCCATAATGATCGGCGTGATTCTTACCTCAGATTTCCCAAGCGAGCGGAATTCCATCGAAACCTCCTGTAACTAACAGCAATGATTCTTGTAATCTCTTAAGCATGTAACTATATAGATGGCAAGGGAATAATGCAGCTCGCAATGCCAGGCAGTCCTCTCGAAAAAAGCCATAACCTGGTTCGAGACGTGAATGCGCACTTACTCGTGGCTCATTCGAAGGCCTTTGATCATTACCAAGAAATTGCATACTGCCCCTTAGTAACGAGAGGTGTTCCACGATCTATAGTGGAGTTTGGTCCTAACGGAACGAAAAGAGGAGGACCTTTCCTTTTGAACGGCGGCTGCGTTGCCAAGCACTGCACCCCGGTGGATGGTAAGGATGCTTATTGGGAAGCGGTATTAAGGACACAAGGTGGGACCGCTAACGGGCGTGCTCAGGCTAGGGAATAAGAAGCTTCTGTGTAAGGGATTAAGATGCAGATTACTGAAAAGGGGTTGCGCTTCAGCCGCCCCTTACTTGGCCCAGCGAGGTTGTCGGCGGCTGTAAGCGCTTGGGGGGTAGTTATGTAGGACTACCTACAATGGATTTATTCTAAAACACTATACCCATGTTATTGCTTAACAAGGGGAAATTCAATCCGGTAGTTCACTCAAAAGCAGAAAAGAAATACCCAATTTCCCATGGGTGTGCACCACAATCTCCCGTTTCCCCAGTGGTTATGGGTCAAATTACCTATTCTCGCCTCATGTGACAGTCCCTTCTGCGGCTCAGCCAAAACAAGAAAGGGCATTTCAGGGAATTAGATTTCTCTTTTACCCCTATTTGTGCTATGCATGAAATTCGCTGGATAGCCAGAGATAGCAGTGAGAACTGCTAGTAGTAAGGATATAGGGCACAGTGGGATTTCCAAGGCGAAAAGACAGCGTTTCAGGGAAAAGAGGAGGCCGCGGGAATGAAAGCAGTGAAGATAATGCCGTGCCTTGACATGAAAGAAGGCCGGGTCGTAAAAGGCGTTCATTTTGTGGACCTGAAGAATGCCGGAGATCCCGTTGAAAACGCCGGATTTTACCAACAGGAAGGCGCTGATGAGTTGGCCATGCTGGATATTGCGGCTACCGTCGAGAACAGGAAGACGCGCTTGGAATGGGTAGAGAAAGTGTCATCAGTCATTACTATTCCCTTGACCGTAGGGGGAGGCATTAGCAGCCTAGAGGACATCGATCTTGTCCTAGAGGCTGGGGCCAATAAGATCTCCATGAATAGCGCTGCGGTAAGAGACCCCGATTTGGTAAAAGGGGCAGCAGAGAGATTCGGGCCTGAGAGGATAACTGTTGCCATTGACGCGAAAAGGAACGGGCACATGCCCTCCGGCTTTGAGCTCGTTGTCTCCGGTGGTACGATGCCGACTGGGAAGGATGCAATCGAATGGGCCGGGAGGTGCGAGGAATTGGGTGCGGGAGTTATACTACCCACGAGCATGGATGGAGATGGAACGCAGCAAGGATATGATCTGGAATTCACCAGGGCAATCTCCGGCGCCGTGCACGTACCGGTGGTGGCATCTGGTGGAGCGGGGAAACTGGAGCATTTCTATGAAGGGGTTGTGTCGGGGGGAGCACAGATTCTCTTAGCGGCCTCTGTCTTTCACTACCGTATATTGACCATTGGAGAGGTAAAGCAGTATCTCAAGGAACGGGGATTGAAGGTGTATTAGGACCTCGCGATGAAGGAGCTGGGAACGCGGATCGAGTATTTGATTGAGCAAAAGGAGAAAAAGGCAAGAAAGCTATTCGGTGTATTTCCGGCTCAATACCCGAAAGAGATACTGTGGGCTATGAACGTGTTGCCGGTGGAGATTTGGGATCCACCGCTGACCATAACCCATGCCAATGAGCATCTGCAGCCCTATATCTGCTCCGTGGTTAGTTTAGGGCTTGAGCTTATCATACAAGGCAAGTGCGAGGCCCTTGACGGATTTCTTTTCCCCCATACGTGTGACTCAATCCAAAACCTGGCATCTATTGTCTATGACTATCTCGGCACGCAAAAGCCGTGCTACTTTTTTCACCACCCCAAGGCCTCCTCGAGCAATTCCTCTCGTGCCTTTTATCGAGAACAGCTGAAGGGATTGATCTCACAGCTGGAGGAGCAGTTAGGCCCCCTTGACAAGTCAGCGCTGGCAAAAAGGGTGCACCAAGGGCAACGGATAGTTCGTGTTCTAAGGGAGCTCTACGATACAAGGGCGCGAGGTGAATTGGATGCTTCTAATGCCGAATTCTATAGGGTCATACGCAGCGGAGAATATCTGCACCCCGACGATTTTCTCCCCGTGCTCGAAGGGTTTCTGTCGTCTGCCAAAGGCGGTGGCAGTTCAGGGAAGGCTGTTGTCCTCAGCGGCATCTTGCCCAATCCTTTGGAAATCCTGACCCTCTTAGACGAGTTAGGGGTGCGGATTGCACACGATGACCTTCTGTGTTGTGGCAGGAGAATACCGGCGCCGGTTCGCTCAGTGGATGACCCCCTTGACACCCTTACGGATAGCTATTTTGCCATGCCTCCTTGCACCACTAAAAACTCACCGGTGCATGCGCGGATCAATGAGCTTCTTTCCAAAATCGAGCAGGCTAACGCTCGGGGTGTTATCTTTTACATTGTGAAGTTCTGTGAGCCCGAACTGTTTGATGTGCCACAGGTGAATGAAGAGCTGAAACGGAGAGGACTGGCTACCCTGGTAATTGAGTGCGAGGTTAACCAGAACCTGACGGGCCAGGTTGGCACCCGTCTCCAGGCATTTGCAGAGATGATCAGCTAGAGGGCACGATGTCGTTGTTTAAACGTTTCCGTTACCGCTTCATGAAGGACGCAGGTGCATCGCTGCTCATGCGTTTG
>CP070657.1:666325-693147 GCA_020355085.1 Deltaproteobacteria bacterium | reverse complement strand
TTGTGCAAAAAAAGACATCTCCATGCTCCTTGTGTTCTGTTAAGAATACCCATTCGGCCTCAGGGAAGGGAGAGGAGTGCTAATTATTCAAAGAGCTAGAGTGTTACGAGAATTGTAGTATCTAACGATTCGACAGGCTATTAACCACCACTCAAGAAAAAGGAGATGCACAATGAATGATGCCATGAAGCAGGGACCGAAGAAACCAATCAAGATCCAAGATCTCACCTTCAGAGATGGTCATCAGTCACTGCTGGCTACTAGGATGAGAACTGAAGACATGGTCCCCGTTGCTGAAAAAATGGATGAGATAGGATTCTGGTCCATGGAGGTGTGGGGAGGAGCAACCTTCGATACGATGCATCGGTTTTTGGCGGAGGATCCATGGGAGAGGCCACGAACCCTTAAAAAATACATCAAGAAAACCCCATTTTCTATGCTGTTGAGAGGCCAAAACCTTGTGGGGTATCGGAATTATGCTGACGATGTGGTCAGGGCTTTTGTTGATAAGGCTTGTGAGATCGGGATAGATATATTCAGGGTTTTTGATGCCCTGAACGATTTCAGAAATTTCGAGACTGCTGTGGAAAGGATACAGGCAAATGGTAAGCACCTTCAGGGAACAATCTGCTATTCTCTAACTGAACGGCGTCTAGGTGGTAAAGTGTTTAACTTAGAATACTACACATCTAAATCTAAGCAGCTTGAGGAGATAGGGGCTGACACCATCTGTATAAAGGATATGGCCGGGATTGCTGCACCTTATGATATCTACAAATTGATCACCGAGTTAAAACAGGTTGTTGCCGTTCCGCTTCACTTTCATTCTCACTATACGAGCGGGATGGCCTCCATGAGCTTCATAAAGGCCATCGAGGCAGGGGTAGATATTCTGGATACCTGCCTTGCCCCTTTTGCCATGAGGACTTCGCATCCCGCCATAGAACCCTTGGTCGTCAGCCTCCAGGGAACGGCTTGGGATACGGGCTTTGATTTGAACAAGCTTCTTGAGATCGATGACTACCTCGAGAGCATTGCACCAAAATACCGGGACTACCTTGCTACCAATCAAATGGCTGTGATCGATACGGGCGTACTGGCCCACCAGATTCCCGGGGGCATGATTTCTAATCTGGTTAGCCAGCTCAAGGAGGCCAAGGCCCTCCACCGGCTCCCCGAGGTCCATGCAGAGATCCCCATTACCCGAAGAGAGCTCGGCACGCCACCACTCGTCACCCCTACCTCCCAGATCGTAGGGGTCCAGGCCGTGCTTAACGTGCTGCTGGGTAAGTACAAGATGATTACCAACCAGGTCAAAGACCTGGTCTACGGGCTCTACGGCAAGACCCCCACCCCGGTGGACCCCGAGGTCCAGAAGATCGTGCTCAAGGGCTACAAGCGGGGTGAGACCCCGATCACGGGCAGGGCCGCCGACTATCTTGAGCCCGAGCTCGAAGAGGATAAGAAGAAGATCGGGGATCTGGCCAAAACCGAGGAGGATCTCCTCACCTATGCCCTGTATCCCACCACCGGGGAGCAGTTTCTAAAGTGGAAGTACGGCATCGAGGAGAAGCCCGAGAGCGTCAAGCCCAAAACCCTGGAGCATATCAAGCAAGAGGATGAGGCCATTGCCCAAGCAAAGGCGGGGGTGAGTTGTTAGAAAAACAGTCCAGCGCGTTTTCTCCATTCACCTGCCAGCCATGAGAGCTGGCAGGTGAATGGACAAGGAGGTGGGCTTTCGATTCTCCAGATTCCCTTATTTCTCATTTCACGTTTTTATCAACTCCTGATACGCCCTCTGTATTTCCTTGAATCTCTTTTCAGCCAGTATTCTGAATTCATCGCCCAAATGATTTACCTTGTCCGGATGGTACTTCACAACCAGTTTTCGATACGCCCGCCTGATTTCATCTTGTGAAGCTCCCCTGGGAACACCGAGGACGTCGTATGGGTCTTGTCTTGAGAACTCTGCACCCGTTTGACCCCTTTGTTGATTCTCCTGATGCGCTTCACCGCTGGCGCCCTCCCCTTTTCCGTAATAGCTCTGCTTGAATTGAGACCTCATCTTTGCCGGGCGATAGATGAAGTACCAGTAAAGCAGTCCAACTGTTATAGCATCTTCGAGCCACCCGATAGGCCCCACCAGGGCTTCAGGTAGAAGATCAAAGGGGCTCAGGACATAAAGTATCAGAAGTAAAAAGATCCAGAACCGCATTTCTAAGAATTATTTCCTATTTAAAGTATCTTTTCAATTATTATTTTATAATTAATTTCATAAACCATAATATTCAAGTACTATATTAAAAAAATTCAGCTCCCTTGGTTCACTTTATCCCAACAAAACGGATCATCCCTATGAAAATCAGGGACCAGGTGATCCTCAGCATTAAACGGAAATGGCTGAAAGTAAACGTTCTCAAAGCCCAGCTCCTCTACCTTTGATAAAACTGCATCGTATTCTTCCCGAAAAATGCCCCTGCCTATTCGATCAGGTGCAGCTCTAGAGGGCCGAAACTGGCTCATAAGGCTTACGCAAACTTCTGTCGAGATGCGGGTTGCAAGCCACTCCAATATTGCACATGATTCATCGCTACACCCCGGCAAGATGAGATGCCGCACAATAAGGCCTTTCTTTGCGTGCCCTGTATCGTCAAGCTCGAGGTCTCCCACTTGTCGATACATCTCTTTTATCGCCTCGGCAGCTCTTTCTGGGTAATCTGGTGCCCTTGAAAACCTTATCGAAGTATCCCTTTTCATGTATTTGAAATCGGGTAAATAGACGTCGATTATTCCCGCAAGCCTCGCTATTGTTTCGTAGGAATCGTAAGCACCAGTATTGTAAACGATGGGAAGATGAAGGCCCTGTTCGAGTGCCCTTTTCAGGGACTCTAATATGGGTAAGATAGCATGTGTGGGTGTTACCAGATTTATATTCAGCGCTGTCTTCTTCTGTAACCGAAGGTAGACAGATGCGAGGCTTGAACAAGAGAGGGGTGAGCCGTGCGCCTGCCAGCTGATCTGATAGTTCTGGCAGAAGCTGCATTTCAGGTTGCAACCGGCAAAGAACACCGTTCCCGAGCCGCTAAGCGAGGTTCCTGTTTTGATGTTTGCCTTGTAGTCATAGTAGCCGCTTAAACATGGTTCCTCTCCAAAATGAAGGCAAGAGTGAGAAACTGTAGATTTGGTGCCCACCCCGCAGTATCCGATCGCGCCTCTCTCCCGGTCAACATGACATTGCCTCGGGCAGAGATGGCAATCCCGCGTGTGACCCGAAAGGTCGCTAAGGGCAGCTTCTATACGGTCTATCCTTGCATCGGTTTTGTGCATGGTTTTTGCAAGGTTTTTTGCATTGACACAAAAGAATCAATTTCGTAATGTCACATGAATTTGAAAAAACTTCAATACCTATCGGTACAGCGTTATCGCAAGATACCATTACTTAAACAAGAGATTCTTTAACAGCCTTTAGCTTTTTTCGCTGTAAGGACCGGACAATGAGAATCAAATTCTGGGGTACGAGGGGCTCTACGCCCGTGCCTGGAAAAGATACCATCATCTACGGAGGAAATACCACATGCGTGGAAATACACCTCAAGGACGGGAAAAAGGTGGTTATCGATGCCGGCACCGGAATTCGGTCTCTTGGAAATGAATATGAATCCCATAATGAACCCGTTGATATTTACTTGCTTATGACACATATCCATTGGGATCATATCTTAGGATTCCCCTTCTTCTTCCCGATCCATAAATCCTCCACCAAAATCCAGGTCGATGGTTACAGCCAAGGCGTCAAGGGGCTTCGGTATAGCTTCGATAACAGGATGGGAGACGGCTTCTTTCCAATTAGATTCGAGGAACTCAAGTCAAACATAGAATTCGCCAATAAATTGACTCAAGGCTATCTAGAGGTTGACAGCACCCGGATTGATAGCATCCCCCTTCGTCATCCTCAGGGCGGTTTGGGGTTTCGATTTCGTGAAGATGATAAGACCGTTGTTTTTCTAACCGACAATGAACTCGATATAAAGGGAAAATCCTTGGCCCGTTATGTCAGCTTCTGCCAGGCGGCTGATATCCTGATCCACGACAGTCAATTCATGCCTGAAGAGATATCGAATCATAGGGGATGGGGCCACACCGATTATCAATCAGCGATACACCTTGCCCTGGAGGCAGGGGTAAAAAAGCTGATCCTTTTCCACCATGCACCGGAAAGAAAAGATAGCGATCTCATAAAGATTGCAATCCTCTGCCAAGACTACGTCAAAGAGAAGCATTCGAGCCTTGAGATAGAGCCTGCCAAGGAGAACTCCGTCCTGGAACTATAAGGTAGGGTAGCTTGCGATCATCGTGCAGCCTCGTACACGATGTTTGAAAGACTTGCGAGTAACTCCAAGACCTTTTCTGCCTTGTCCGGATCCAAAGTCCCGAGTCCACAAGCCGGCGTGATAATTGACCTTTCTGTTGCTTTTTTTCTTTTTATTCCCCACTCAAATAACCTGTCGAGCCCCTTTTCCAGTTGAGCTCTTAGATCACTTATGCTCTCTTTGCCGGTGAAGGAGGTGGTTGGAACTACTCCCCATGCCACGGTTCCTCCACCTTCCAGAAACCCTATGATCTCATCTCGGTAAAGCAAGAAATAATCCATATAATCAAAAGCATCGAAATTTACAATATCAACCCCTGTTTCGATGACCATGGACCAATCAGTGTTTCCACAGCAGTGAATTCCGATCACTGCATCGCTCTTGGATCGTAAGTAGTCTACGATTTCTCCGATGAACCTTATCACCTCTTCTCTTCGGATAGCCGTAAAAGCCGATCCAAAACCCGATAGAGAGGGCTCGTCGACAAAAAGGACAGGCACCCTGCCCGATAGAGCCATCTTTTCAATGAGCCATAAGGCCTTTATGGCAAGCCCTTTCACTATTGCGCTCATAATCTCGCCGTCATAGAGGGCCGACTTACCCCTTTCTCCCCTCAGGCTTCCGCCCAAGGTAATTGGCCCTACTATCTGACCCTTTATAAAACGCCCATTCAAATCGGGGTTTTTTTCCAACAAGTCCAAAATTGTGTAAAGCCCAATAGCCCGCTCCTCGCTGATAGCAAAATAGTCGGTATCAGTTGCCAGAAAATGCTCGTAGAAAGGAATGAGTTCAGACTCTGGATTATCCGTAGTACGTAACGTCAGCGCTCGCTCTTTGTGGTTGACCTCAACGAAAGGCAATCCCTCACTTGCTTGTACCAGCATATCTTCGAGATAGCTTCGCTTCACAAACTGAGGCCAGAAAGGCATGTCGGGGAAGGTCTTCATGATGTGAGTACAGATGTCATCTACGTCCGAAAACGGGACGCTTCCAACACCAGTAGCCACAAAATCAAATGCGGGACTCGCTTTCAACTCATCGCCTCCCCCCACCCTCCCAACATATTCTCTGAAGCGCGTATATACCCTACCATGCCCCTTAGATGAAAAGAGCGGCTGGTCATATCACGCTGTTATTGTATAGCTTCTGCGAAGATTCAATCGAAATCTGTAAGATTTCCTACCTTCTGTGACTCGATAGCCCCAAGCCAGTTTTCCAAGATCCGTATGAGCTCTAGTTTCTTGCCTTTTGTTGCTGTTTCACCGGCTATTTCTTGCACCTCAGCTACCTTCATCTGCTTTAATTCATTGAGCCTCATCTTGGATTTTTCATCGTCTGGACTAGCTTCAACAACCTGTTGATAGACCTTTATGGCCTCTTCCAAGGCACCCTGATTGAAAAAGATCTCTGCTAGCGTGGGGGTTGGAACGACATCTCGTTCGCCTTTACCCGCGGAACTCAATTCAGAAAGGAGTTGGGCTGCCTCCTCATCATCCTTATGGTGGACCAAATAAACCTCCAGGGCCCGAATAGCCTCTTTCAGTTTCTCTTCCTCTTTGAAAAGCTTGGCTTGCAACTTAAAGACAGAGGTGAGTTCTCCTATTTGATCTGCCAATCTCTCTAGCTCTCTCTCTGCAAGTTCCATCCGCCCCTGCTGCAAATATGTTTCCGCGAGCAATCTTCTAATAGTCATATTATCAGGGAATATCTCTAATGCCTTGAGACATGCCTCAATCGCTATTTCTGTTTTCCCTTCTTTCAATAAGAGCTTAACAAGGAGAGCACTGGCACTCGGCGTTTCTATCTTATCTATTATCTCGGTATAGAGCCCTTCTGATGTAGACACTTTTGACCCCTATTTTTGACTATTCTTTGTCTTTTTGATCAGATCCCTCACCGCTGACATCGGAGTCTTTTTTGAAGCGGTAGATGACTTCGTTCTCCCTTACTAGCCCCAGTTCCTTGCGGGCCACTGACTCCAGGTATTGAGGATCTCCTTTCAGCCTTCTAATCTCGGCAATAAGTTCCCTATTCTTTTCTTTCAATTCTTCTACCAGAACGCCGGATTCCTCCTTTTCTTTTTGCATCTTGCTCAGGTCCAACAATCCATGCGGTCCAAAGGTTAACCAGGCAAATAAGAGCGCGGCAAAACAGGAAAAAACCAGGAAATATACGGCATAGTTAGTCTTGAAAGTCTTCAAATTTAGTAAGCCTTCTCGGGTTCCCATTGCGCAGCAATAACTATGGAGCTAACGCCGGCGTTATTGGCCAGATCCATTATCCTTACCACCAGGCCATGCCGAACATCCTGATCCGCTTGAAGCATGAGCCTGATTTTCTGCTTTTCTGCCATCTGTTCCAATTTCACGTAGAGTTCCTTTAGGGTAACTTTTTCCTCTTGGAGGTAGCAGGCTCCAGCTTTGTCTAATACTACCACTACATTATCATCGGATCGATCTTTGCCCTTCTCGGAAATATCAGGCAATCTGATATCGATTCCTGATATAATCTCAAAATGAGATGTCAGCATAAAAAAGATGAGAAGCAGAAATATAATATCAATCAAGGGTGCAATGCTTATGCCAAGGCTTATCTCCTCCCGTTTTGGCTGACTAAACCGCATTATCCCTGTTCCCTTCAATGGTGTCAACGAGCTTGATAGAGCTTTCTTCCATCTCAAATATGAGGAGTTGGGCCTTGTCTGTCAGAAAACGATAGGCAACCAGCGTAGGGATTGCCACCAGAAGCCCCGTTGCCGTAGTTATGAGAGCTTCGGCGATTCCTCCCGCGAGAGGCGCAGAGCTGCCAGCCCCATGAACCGATATAGCGTTAAAGGTCTTGATCATGCCTGAAACCGTACCCAGAAGACCAAGAAGGGGAGAAAGATTGGCTATTGTCAGCAGAATCCCGATGTTTCGCTCCAAGATTAACCCTTCCCTCCTCACCTTCTCCTCTATGGCCTCCTTAACCAGCCACATGCCTCTTCCAACATTCTTCAGGCCTGCCAGGAATATTCGCGCAATAGAAGAGCTGTTTCCCTGGCAGAGAAAAATGGCATCCTCAATCTTATCTCTTGTAACAAGCTCTTCTACCTTTTCGATAAAGCTCTTTGGTATTATCCGCTCCCGCCTTAGCACCAACAGCCGCTCGATAAATATAGCAAGGCAAACCACGGAACAAAAGATGATGGGGTACATAAACGGTCCGCCCTTAATAACCAGTTTAATCAATGCTATCCTCCGGAGACAGTAAAAATCGACAAAACTCGCAATTTCCCGTGTACTGAGCAGTAGGTAAAATACCCCTTAAGCATCTTAAAGTCAAGATCGCCCTCTTGCGGCCTTAACAAGCCCCCTTAGACCGTAAAGGCTATGGAGCATTTCCCCTTCAATATAAGGACGCTCCCCCTTCAGAGCGGTGAGGCTTGATAGTCCGCGTTATTTGGGTGTGACCGAATGAAATCTGCTCTCTGGGATTTCAAGGCACGTTAAACGATTTCCGTAGACAGCCCCTGTGTCGATACCTATCTTATTCTCCAGTACCATGGGCTCATACAGGGGAGTGTGCCCAAAAATGACAGTCTTGCCGAAGTCATAGCTAGAATAGATAAATTCATCTCTAATCCAAACCATATCAAAGAGATCTTGCTCCTCAAGGGGTCTTCCTGGGCGAAACCCAGCATGGACAACATAATACTCATCAAGCTCAACCATCGTGACAAGGGAGGAGAAATAGTCCAGATGAGATGCAGGGATCAGGGGCTCTTCTGCCTCTCGTTGGGCCTGCTTGTAACTTCGCAGTGTTATGAGACCGCCATTCGCAATGAAGCTGTTCAAATCGGAACCTGATAGATAGTCAAGAAACATCTGTTCGTGGTTTCCAATGAGGCACTGCACGAACTGAGAGTCCTTCTTCAACTCAATAATGAAGTCTATGACGCCCTTGGAGTTCTCTCCTCGATCAATGTAGTCGCCGATAAAAACGAGCCGGTCAGCGCCTGGATCCCAACGTATCTTATCAACGAGTCTCTTAAGCATATCCAGACAACCATGTATATCGCCGACGATCAGTGTCCTTGCTGAAGGCATAGATCAATCCTTTTTGAACTCACAACAGTATCATGAAATCCCGCGCCACTATATTAAAAACTTCCAATAAATAATCAAGTGAGATAATCTCTTTTCGTAAAACCAGGAGGTACGGTTCTATGGCTCGACCAGTTTTGATAGCGGCGACTCGGAATGAAGGCAAGAGAAAAGAGTACGAATTCCTCTTTAGAAAACTGCCTATAGAGATTAAGGGGCTTTCTGACTATCCAGAGATTCCCGAATTCTCAGAACAGGGGAACTCATTTGAGGAGATTGCAACGAATAAGGCGCGATTTGCGTCAAAAATGCTTGCTATTCCTGCGTTGGCTGATGACTCAGGCCTTGCAGTGGAGGCCCTTAATGGGGCACCTGGAATATTCTCGGCACGCTATGCAGGGGAGCGGGCCAATGATTATCATAATAACCTCAAACTCCTCGAGGAATTGGATGGAAAAGAGAGGAGAACTGCCACCTTTTTTTGTTCTATTGCCCTTGCAAAGCCGACCGGTCAGACTTTGACCTATACCGGAGCCTGTTCAGGAATCATTCTGCATAAACCCCTTGGTACGGGAGGTTTTGGATATGATCCTCTCTTCTACTATCCTCCCCTTAAAAAGACATTCGCGCAACTGTCCCCTGACGATAAGAATGCGGTCAGCCACAGGGGGCGGGCGATGAAGAAACTGGCAGCCGATCTGGAGAATATTATGGGGTGGCTCAGGAGCTAATGAGCTGGGAATGCCCTATTTTTGTTCTTGCTTCCCGATTCTTTTTTGAATAATTTAAAAGGTTAATTTGACGACACATCCAAAAGGAGCTCCATGAACGCCCCCCTTGAGAATGAAGAGCAGGCAATGCTCGATGATATAGCATCGATGTTGAAGGTATTTCAGAAAAAGAGGGGGAATCTCATACCGATCCTTCAGAAGATTCAGGCACAACATTGCTATCTTGCCCCTTCTGCCCTCCGCGTGGTTGCCGCATATCTCGGGCTCTCGCCCTGTGATGTCTTCGGAGTTGCCACGTTCTACAATCAGTTCAGATTCCATCCACCAGGCAAACACCAGATAAAGGTTTGCCTCGGAACAGCATGTCATGTGAGGGGCGGTGACATAATCTTAGAGAATTTCGAACGAAAGCTTGAGATTACGGTTGGCGAAACCACACCTGATCGGGAATTCAGCATCGACCGGGTAGCTTGTGTAGGTTGCTGTGCGCTGGCACCTGTGGCCTTAGTGGATGATGAGGTTCATGGACATGTTGCCCCCAGCAAGGTAGAGGGGCTTATTCTAGGCTTTAAGATAGAGAAAGAACGGGAAGAAAGGGAGAAACAATCCCGTGAATCCAAGGAGTGAATAGGAATTGAAAACGCTATTTTCAGCCACAGACACGGGGGCCGATAAGTGACCGCGCGTTTGCCGGAATATGATGCCGCAAGAAAGGTTTCACCACCCGAGATGGCACCGAAAGCAGAGAGCCCACAGGAAGGCTAGTTCATGGTTAAACTCACGGTAGACAACAGAGAGATAGAGACCAAAGCGGGGCGCACCGTGCTTCAAGCATGCCTTGACAATGATATCTATATTCCACATCTTTGCTATCTCGAGGGAATGGACGATCCACCAGCGTCATGCAGGCTGTGTTGGGTTGATATTGTCGAATACAAACAGCCCGTGCCTTCGTGCAGGGTGCGAGTTAGGGAGGGAATGGTTGTAAGGACGAATACCGAGGACGTCAGAAGATTGCAGAGAGCTGCATTTGAACTCCTCCTGTCCACACACCACATAAATTGTCGCGAGTGCCCAGCCAACACAACATGTGAGCTGCAACATATTGCAAAATTTCTGCATTTTCCCCTCAAGCTCAAGCGCCTCACACAGATTAGGAGAGACGAGGAGCCCCAACAAGACCATCCCTTTCTCGAATACGTTCCCACAAGGTGTGTTTTGTGCGGGAGGTGCGTTTATGTGTGCAAGAAAAGGAACGGTCAACCCATGTTGAGCTTTGCCAAAAGAGGGCTTGATACCGTAATAAGCTTTTTTGGCGAGGAAAACGGGGCTATGGACGCCTGCAATGAATGCTATGCGTGCGCAGAAATCTGTCCGGTTGCGGCTTTGCTACCCAAAAAGTGACTATGACCTGCTGAACCCTTTACAGGAGGTATTGCCATGATAACGGAAAACGTTCAACGCCTCTTACGAGAACTTCCGGAAGGAGTCGAGCTGCTGGCAGCCGCCAAGGAGAGGACGGCAGAGGAAATATCAGAGGCAATACGGGCGGGGATTAAGATCATAGGAGAAAATTATCTACAGGATGCCCAGAAAGTTTTTCCCGATGTAAAAGAAAAGGCCAACTGGCACTTCATTGGCCATCTTCAGACGAAGAAGGTTAGGAAGGTAGTCGAGATGTTCGACATGATCGAATCGGTTGATTCGCTCAGATTGGCCCAAGAAATAGAACGCTGCTGCGGCGCAAGAGATGAAGTCATGCCTGTATTGATTGAGGTAAATAGCGGTAAAGAGGAGCAGAAATACGGAGTGAATCCTGAAGATGTACCTGAGCTCATAGACGAGATTTCCTCCTATCCTCACATCAAGATCATGGGACTGATGACTATGGGGCCGAGATTCGGAAACCCGGAGGAAGCGCGCCCCTATTTTGAGAAAACAAGGGAACTCTTTGAACAAATCAAAGGCTCGCACAGCCCGAATGTTGAGATGAAATATCTTTCCATGGGAATGACCAACTCTTATGAGGTTGCTCTCGAGGAAGGAGCAAATCTGGTAAGAATAGGAACAAAGATATTTGGAGAGAGAAGGAAGCAATAGGTGAGCTTTGTTGAAAAAGAAATCAAGCGTCTTACGGGTAAGGCGATCCATCGTTCCCGCATGATACAGGACGGTGACAGAATATTGGTAGCAGTTTCAGGTGGTTATGATAGCATATCCATGCTATGCTTGCTCAGGGAGCGCCTAAACCGTATACCGATTACCTACGACCTCTCTGCGGTGCATGTAGAGCTTGGCTTCGGAAATGATACCGGAAAGAAGATGGAGCGGTTTTTCGCTGCAAATGGTTTTGATTACTGCATAATCAATAGTACATTCGGGCCCCGGTCTCATGGAAAGGAGAATAGGGAAAATCCTTGCTTTCTTTGCTCACGCTTGAGGAGAAAGGCCATTTTTGAAAAGGCAGCGGAACTCGGATGCAACAAGATAGCATTTGGACATCAATTGGATGATGTTATAGAAACATTCTTTTTGAACCTTTCTTTTGCGGGGTCAATAAGCACCATTCTGCCGTGCCAAGAACTATTTGACGGAAAACTGACTATCATCAGGCCCCTTTATCTGGTAGAAAGCAGCACCATTAGAAGGTATGCGGAAAAGATGGGATTTCCCCTTATAGAAAGCGGCTGCCCGACCTCGGGAATTTCCAAACGCGCCCAGATCAGGGAACTGCTTTCGAGCCTCTACCGTACAAACAAGAATATAAAGGGCAATATCGCTAGTGCATTACAAAATACCAGAGGACTGAATAACCTGAGGTGAGAGCATGAAAGTAGGTATCATTGGACTACCTCAATCGGGAAAGCGCACCATCTTCAGGGCCTTGACCGGCACCAGGGCCGTAAAGGCCGGTGAGGAGACCAAGAAAGGAGAACAGTCTCTGGTGACCGTCAAAGTGCCTGATGAAAGAGTGGACTATCTCTCAAAGACCTTTCAACCCAAAAGAACTGTGTATGCCCAAATAGAGTATCTCCTTCCAACAAGAACACGAGAGGCGGATTCCTCCCTTTCGCACGAGGAGAGCCTAGCTTTCAGCGGGGTCAGGACGTGCGACGGTCTCATACAGGTAGTACGAAATTTTCAGCTTTTTGGGGGCCCTACCCCCATTCCTGAAGAGGATTTCTTTAAGCTGCAATCGGAAATGATCCATGCTGATCTCATGGTAACTGAGAAGAGGATTGAGAGAGTATCAGCAGACGAGAAAAAAGGAAGGGAAATAGACACCAAAGAACTCTCTTTGCTGGAAAGATGCGGGGATCTTCTTAGCAGAGAAATGCCTTTGAGAGATGACCCGGAAATAGCCACCTCTTCTGCGCTGAAGGGTTTCACCTTTTTATCGGCCAAACCGCTGCTTCTGATCTCCAACAACTCGGATGACGATGAAGAACCACCAAGCATGCCTCACCTCCCTCAAGGTCTCGATATTATGGTGGTTCGGGGGAAACTGGAGATGGAAATTGCAGAGATGACGCCGGAGGAGGCTGAAGAATTTCTTTCTGCCTTTCATATTGAACGATCCCTCCTTGACAGGGTCATAAAGCGCTCTCTTGCCGTGTCAAACCGTATATCGTTCTTTACCATTGTTGAAAACGAGGTTAGGTCTTGGATTACTGCTAGAGGTACCTGTGCCCTCGATGCAGCGGATCTTATCCATTCGGACATGAAAAAGGGATTCATCAAAGCTGAGGTACTGCCCTATGATGAGCTTGTAACGTATGGAAGTTTCTCCGATGCCAAGAAAGACGGGCATCTCAGGCTCGAAGGAAAAGACTATGTTGTTCAGGATGGAGATATAATCAAGTTTCGATTTAACGTCTAGGGGAATGATAGTGAAAAAGGTAAGAGTCGGAATCATTGGGGCAACAGGTTACGGCGGTGTTGGCTTAATCGAGCTTCTGATCAGCCATCCGTCCGTTTCGATAGGTGCGCTCATGGCAAAGCACGATATCGGCAAACCGATCAGTGAGATCTATCCTCACCTCAAAGGATTCTGTGATCTGACGGTCTTTGATCCTACAGACGCGAACTGCCCTGAGGACTTTGACGCCGTTTTCTTCGCCACCCCCGACGGAGTCGGTCAGAAGGAGGCCCGAAAATGGCTGAGCAGGGGCATCAAGGTAATTGACTACAGCGGGGATTTCCGTTTCAGTGACATAAAGAGCTACGCCGCCTATGCCCTCCGCCTCGGAAGGTCAGAGGCACATGCTGATCCGGATGCCCTCTCCTGGGCCGTCTATGGTCTGCCAGAGCTCCACAGAGAAGAAATAGCAAACTCAGATCTCGTGGGGAACCCGGGGTGTTTTGCGGCAAGCTGCATTCTGGGGCTTGCTCCTGCCCTCAAGACAGGTCTCATACAAACCCGGGGTATTATCATCGATGCGAAGAGCGGGATCTCCGGGGCCGGCAAAACACCAAAACCGAGCTTTCACTTTCCGGCTCGACATGAGGCGGTGAATGCTTATAAGATAGCCGACCATCAGCATGTATGTGAAATCGAGAGAGAATTGACAAATGCTGCGGGAGAGGAGATCAGGGTTACCTTCACCCCCCATGTTGTTCCGGTGAGCAGGGGGATCGTATCTACCATCTATGCAGATCTCCTCCCCCAAATACGTATCGAGCAACTGAGAGATGCCTATGAGACCACCTACAATACAGAGCCCTTTGTCCGGGTATTCAGCCGAGATGAGCCGCTGAACACCGCAGATGTGAGAGGAAGCAATTTCTGTAATATCTCGCTGAATATAGATGAGAGGACGGAGAAACTGATCGTAGTTAGCGTGATTGATAATCTGCTGAAGGGTCAGGCGGGCAATGCCCTTCAAAATATGAATATCATGATGGGTTTAGAGGAAACCGCCGGTCTGATGCATCCGGGCAACTTTCCCTAAGGCGTGCAACTACATACACACCCTTCTCACCTGCCTCATGTCGGTTTGACCGGTGAGCACCTTTCTTATGCCGTCTTGCATCAGGGTTGTCATACCGTTGGCAATGGCCTGCTTCCTGATCTCTGCCATCGGGGCTCTAACCTGGACAAGAGACTTCATTTCGTCGTCAGCGACCAACAGCTCATGGATTCCGGTTCTTCCTTTGTAGCCTATATTCTGACATTTCGAACAGCCCTTGGCCCTATAAAGAACCAAATCATCACTGTATGATATGTTCAGGGCGTCAAAATCACCATCATAGGCCCTGACCAAGGAGTCGAATTCATCTTGGGAAGGATGATACTCTTCCTTGCAGTCCGGACAGAGAGTTCTGACCAGGCGTTGGGCAAGAATCCCCAAGAGAGCATCGGCAAAGTTGAAAGGGTCCATTCCCATATCCAGCAACCGGGTGATTGTTTCAGGTGCACTGTTGGTGTGGAGCGTTGAGAAGACGAGATGCCCGGTCAAAGATGCTTCAATTCCCGTAGACACCGTTTCCTTATCGCGCATTTCCCCAACCATGATCACGTCTGGATCAGCGCGCAAGAACGCCCTCATTGCTGATGCAAAATTAAGCCCTATCTTTGGATGAACCTGAAGCTGTCGCAAGCCATCCTGCGTTATTTCTACAGGGTCTTCGGCGGTCCATATCTTTGTTTCAGGTTTGTTAATATGCCGCAAAGCAGAATGCAGCGTTGTGGTTTTGCCGCTCCCAGTGGGGCCCACGCACAGGACAATGCCATAAGGCCTCTGTATGATTTCGACAAAGTCCGCATAGGTTCTGTCGCTCATCCCCATCTGATCCAAAGGCATTGGTTCACCGCTGGGTAATAACCGCATGACAAGATCTTCATTTTGCCCTGTGGTGGGTATTGAAGCAACCCGCAGCTCGATATCGAGGGGGCCGTATCTCCTGAATTTGATCTTCCCGTCCTGAGGCAGGCGCCTTTCCGCAATGTCAAGATCTGCCATGATCTTGATTCGGGAACAGACCGCATTCTTATACGTATACGGGAGAGTCTGGTATACGTGGCATGCCCCGTCCACCCTGAACCTGATCACGGCATCGGCTTTACCCAATCTCGGTTCTATATGGATATCCGAGGCCCCCCGGTTGTATGCATCGATAATCGTTTTGCTCACGAGCCTGACAATAGCTCCATCCTCCTCCGAAACTTCGCTTAGGCCAGGATCTTCCAAATCCTCAGCGTCTTCGCCGCTCTCTAGCTGCCCCAAGATATCCTCGATACTCCCCGAATCACTTTTGAGTGGAGACGCATCCACGCTAAAGAAAAGATCAATCATCTTGATAATATCTTCCTTGAGGGCAATGCAGAACTCCAAATTTTTCCCGGGCAAAAGCCGCTTTACTGCATCCTGCGCGGGAAGGTAGTCCGGGTTTTCCATTGCTATCAAGATCTTTGAACCGGACTCTCCAGCAGGCACAAAGAGGTTGTCTTTTAGGTACCTGGGCCTCAAACCTTTGAGGAGCCTCCCCGGAATGATCATTTTCTCATCATAGGCTATGAAACGGGCATTATAGAACGCGCTCAAGGACTTGCCTACTTCCAACTTGGGCACGCTGAAGTTGTGGATGAGAACGTTTTCCGCGCTATCCCCTTTGGCTCTTGCCAGGGCCATCGCGTCTTCCAGATTCTTACGGGAAACGATATTGTTGCTGATTAGATAGTCGAATTTTGTTGCCCTTCCTCGCTGGAAGACCTTCCGATGATTGTAGAATGCAATGCCCAGGACCTGGGCTATCTCCGTTACATTCTTCTGATCCTCTAGGGAAAAATACTTGCCATTGACCTTATTGACGAGCTGAATTACACCCAAGAGATACTTCTTGAATTTGATAGGTGCAACGAGTACCTGTTTAGTTTTGTAGCCCGTTTTCTCATCCCAACTCTGATCAAATGTCAGCTCCGAGTTTATCCGTTTGAGTTCGCCCTCATCATAGGCATTTACAATATTGGCCATTTTGCCCGAGGTTGCACAGTAACCTGCCAGGCTTGTATTTGAAATAGGCACCCTGATCTCGTTTATTTCCGTACCCGTCTTAAATCGCGAAACGATCTCCTTATTTGCGCCGTCCACGACATAGATGGTTAGTCGATCAGCAGAGAAAAGACCCAGGATGCTCTCCCTCAAATTGATCAGAATATCATCAATGTCCCTAGACGCGTTTATCTTGTTGGTAATGAACACAAGGCGCTTGCTGAATTCAAGTTCCTTTTTTAGGACATTGATATTGTCCACCTTCTTGTTTTCGCTCTCTGTCTTTAGAACTGCCATTCTGTTAAACCTCTTGAAAACAGATAAATCCAGTATTCTCCTTTATCACATATCGTTATTTCTTTTCAAATTGTTTAATCCTATTTTTCATTTGAAAAAAGCCCCTTGATCACATAAAAAATGGAAAGCCTCGCCGCAACAAGCTAAGGAAGATACATGATGCTCCACAAACCTATTAGCAGAGAAAACCCTCTCATCCTGGCCTCGGTTTCCCCGAGGCGAAGGGATATACTTAATCAGATCGGCATCCCGTTTCAGTCAATTGGAAGTAGGACGGATGAGGCAGTCAATAGAAAGATGAAACCGACGGACTTTGCTTGTCTGATGGCAACCCGAAAGGCAGAATACGTACAAAATGTATACACAAGTCGATGGATCCTCGCTGCCGATACGCTTGTTGTTGTCAACAAAAGGATATATGGGAAGCCAAGGGATGCTCAGGACTGCCGTGCTATGCTGAGTGAATTAAGCGGCAAACGTCACCGAGTTATCACCGGGTTCTGCATTCTTGACCCTAGTGGCAACAAATCGCACCTAGAGGCGGTATCAACAGGGGTTCACGTAAAAGAGCTGAGCGCATTGGAGATCGAGGCCTACATTAAGACCAGGGAGCCGTTTGGTAAGGCAGGGGCTTACGCAATCCAGGGGATTGGGGCATTTATGATAGAAGGGATTGAGGGTTCTTATACTAACATCGTCGGATTACCTGTCTGCGAGGTTGTGCGTGCTTTACTCGCATGCGGCGCCCTGCAGGGTTTTCCTATTGGCAATAGTCAAGAGCTGCGCATCCATTAATTGTTGCATGAGTATTTGTCACCCTTTCTCGTCCGGGGTGTAACCCCTTTGCCGAGCAATCTCAGAGAGGATTACTCCTGCAGCCACAGCCACGTTAAGGGAATCAAGATGGCCCAATCTCGGTATGCTTAACAACTGGTGACACTCGTTTTTCGCCACTTTACTCAAGCCCTTGTCTTCGCTGCCCAAAACTAAAACGACGTTCCTTCTCCACTCAAACTCATAGATGGTTTCCTTGCTCTCTCCCGCAGCCCCAACTATCCAGAAACCAAGTTCTTTTAATTCTCTTAGGGCCCTAGCTATGTTTACAACCTTTGCCACAGGCAGGTAGGCCGCTGCACCTGCTGATATTCTCTGCACTGCTTTCGTTACAGAAGCTGCTCGGTCCCTTGGCAGGATAAGGCCTTGTACTCCAAAAAAGTCAGCGGTTCTTATGAGGGATCCGAGATTTCCGATGTCAGTAATGTGATCCGCAACCAACAACAAACCACCGTCTCTTTTGCCCAGGCAAATCCTCGTTAGATCGCTCAAATCGGCATAACGATACGTGCTCAAAACGCCTATTATGCCCTGGTGTGGCAAACCAGCCGAAAGACTATCCAAGTAGGTCTTGTCTCTTCGTCTGATCGGTATTCCTTTTGCTCGGGCCAGATCAAGTATTTCATTCAACCTTACAGTGCTCCGTGTCTTGGAAACGAACAGCTCGGCAATGCCCCTGCCTTCCTTAAGGTTCTCTTTTACCGCATGTATGCCAGTCACTAGGTTGAGCATGATATGGTATGACCCACATAGGGCGATAGGATGGAGTTCTTAGAACAAAGCAATTTCGAGGTCGAAGAAATAATCGAGACCTATTATATATTGAACATCTTTTCAACGGAGGGCAGACGCAGCTTTGTTTGCGCCTTCACAGCAACAATTACTGCCTGAACTTCCCTAACAGCCTGTCTGAGATCATCATTAACAATGAGAAAATCGAAGTTTCGACATTCCCGGATCTCTTGCACTGCTTCATTCATACGTAGATCTATATTGGTGCCATCATGGGATGATCGCTTTTCCAATCTCTCCCGAAGGATTTGCAACGAGGGGGGGGCAATGAAGATGGACGTTGAATCAGGGAAGCGCTTCTTTATTTGCCGAGCACCTTGGAGATCGAGGTCCAGAAGAACGTCCTTGCCTGATACCTGTGCACTCCTCACACTCGAAATAGAGGTACCATAGAGTTGATCATAGACAACGGCCCACTCAGCAAACTCCTGGGCCTGAATCATTTTCTCGAACTGCTTTTTCCCAACAAAATAATAGTGTACTCCATCTAGTTCGCCCTTTCGAGGTGCTCGAGTAGTATGAGAGATTGAATAGCCAAGGCCCTTCAGATCCTTTCTGACCATCTCAATGATCGTATTCTTTCCACTTCCCGAAGGACCAGTTATTACAAAAAGCTGTCCCTCTTGAGGCTCTGAGATCCCCTTCATCGCTATCTCGTCAGTCACTGCTTAGATCAAATCCTCTCTGCGTATTGTTCCGTTTGGGGAGAACCGCTGGGCTATGGTTTCCGCCTGAACCGCGGAGAGAATAACGTGATTGCTATCCGTTATTATTACGGATCTAGTTCTTCTGCCTTGTGTGGCATCTACCAGCCGCTTTCCATCCTTTGCTTCCTCCCGCAGGCGCCTCACCGGCGCCGAAGTAGGTGATATAATGGCAATAACCCTGTTGGATACAAGAAAATTACCGAAACCGATATTGAGTAAACTCGGATCCATGACCTCTCTCCTCCGTTTCTTCAAGGTTATGTAAATTACTCAACGTTTTGAACCTGCTCTCTCAATTTCTCTAGTTCCGCTTTGATCTCCACCGTCCGCTGAGAAATGAATGAATCACCAGCCTTAGATCCGATCGTATTCACCTCTCTGTGCATCTCCTGCAAAAGAAACTCCAGCCTCCGCCCAATTGCATCATCCTGTTTCATGTAACTCCTAAACTGCGCCAAATGACTGCGTGTCCGTACCAGCTCCTCTGTAATATCAGATCGCTCAGCGAGAAAGGCTGCCTCTTGCATCAAGCGATCTTCTGTTATTTCAATATCCTTTATCAATTTCCTAATCTTCATTCTCAAGTTATCTAGGTATTTCTCACCTGTTTTACCTCTTTGGCTCTCTATCTCATTGATATAACCTTCTATCTTGTTTAGCCTGGCCTTGAAGTCCTCCTCTAGCACCCTACCTTCATTCACCCTCATGCTTTCTAACGAAAGTAAGGCCTCATTGATGACTTCCTTCAGATCCGGCCAAAGCTTTTCCATATCCACGTCATCCTGCTTGAAAAGAATAGCGTCCCTCAGCTGAGCGAAAAGGGAGGGATGAATCGGTTCCTCGGTTCCGAGTTCTTTCTTGAGTTCATCGAAAATACTAATATAAGCCTTAATCAGGGGTCTGTTGAGCTCAAGTCTCAGGTTGTTTTCACCATTGTTTTTCGTCTGTACCGATACCTCTACTCTTCCTCTCCTTAGTACCGAGCTAATCATTGACTTAATTCGATCCTCTAACGGCTGAAGTCCCTGGGGCAGTTTCAGGAAAATCTCTCGATAACGGCTGTTTACTGACTTCATTTCTGCGATGAGTTCTGTGTTTCCCTTGACCGCTTCAGATCTGCCATACGCAGTCATACTCTTAAGCATGATAGTCCTTTCTCCCTTCTCGCAAGGAGTGTAAGTACTCAGCCCTCACTGTGTTGAAATACTTGATAACCTTTTCATCGGCGTAATCAGGATACGTCCAGGGAAGAGGCTTAAAGGTGCCAGCGTGGTATACAAGCGTGAGATCGGCATATATTCCTCGGCCCAAATAAATCCTGTGGATATAGTTCTTACCACTAGCAAGGATCAGCCTCTCTAATGAAATATAACCCGGATCGATGTTTATGGTTCTCCTTTTTTTAGCCAGATGTCCGTTTTCGAGGGTGTTGGTTAACAGCTTTACGTCTACCAGAGCATCCGGAGCGATGAGCCTTGAAAAAGAAATGAACCGCCTATAGAGCGGCCATCCCATCTCATTTGCATAATACCTTGTCCTGTCAAAAATCAGCTTCTCGCTCTTCCAGTCAGTGGGCCCAAAATGGGTCTCCATCTCCTGCATAACCCCACCTAGCAAATCTTCATCTGGGGAAAAGAGACTACTTATTAGCTTTACCTCTGGCGGCTCCTTCGGGATACTCATTATGCAATCTTCTCGCGATAGGTATGCTTCAGTCCAGGCCTGTGAACTCAGGTCAAACAGCTCAAGTGCATTTCAGATGGCAATTCTCTAAGTCTAAAACAGAATCCTCCCTTTCTGTAAAAGTCGGCCTTTAATTATCGCCCAATTAGTCGTCTCGAGAAAAATGAGTGTTGATCGCGTGTTTGAGATCGTCCATTTTTGCCGCCGATGTACCAATCTCACCAACCACTATTCCAGCGGCAAGATTGGACAGATGGGCAGCAGATTTGAGATCAAGCCCAGCAGCCATACCAAGCGTGAGGATAGCTATGACAGTATCCCCTGCCCCTGTCACATCGTATACCTTTCGTGCCACAGACTTTATATGGGTTATGTTGCCGTTTTGTTCAAAAAGAGTCATGCCATCAGAGCCTCTTGTGATCAACAGCGCCTTGAAATCTTTGCTATCCAATAGTCTTTTTCCAGTCTCCGCTAAGCCTTGTTCATCCTGTATTTCCACACCTGCTATTTCTGCCGCCTCATTTTGGTTCGGCGTAATTACCGTTACATTTCTGTAAAGGGAGAAATTTTTCGTGTTTGGGTCGACTGCCACCGGGCCATTGCTTTCTGAGAACACAGCTTTCAGGCCATCCATCAGTTGAGCACAAATGACGCCCTTCCCATAGTCAGAGATGATGATTCCCGTAAGGTCCTTGTTTTCTTTGTGGATAAGATCGAGGATACGGCGCGTGGTCTCTTCCCTCAAAGGCCTCGCGCTTTCCTTATCGTATCTTACAACCTGTTGAGCATGGGCAATAATCCTTGTTTTCACAGTGGTGGGTCTGTCATCCTCTACGAAGATACCTTCGACAGTAGCCCCTAAACTCTCGAGCTTCGAGATTATTTCCCTTCCTCTAAAATCATCGCCAACAAGCCCGCACAAGAGAGCATTTCCCCCGCAAGCAACAATATTGTTTACAACATTTGCAGCGCCACCCAGCATGGTTGTCTCGTGTTCTACCCCAACAACCGGTACGGGTGCTTCCGGAGAAATCCTGGAAACCTTTCCCCAGATGAATTGATCGAGCATTATATCGCCGATGACCAAGATCCTCGAACTACTGAAATCGTCGATTGCCCTATAAAGACATTCCGCATCAGCAATTTTCATAATAGAATTCCCATGCTCCTGCGCCATAGCTAATCTTCCGTTACGCTTAGAGGGTTTCTTTGCTTTGCATGCTTGGCTTGGCTCTAATTTCTGCATTAAAAGAATATAGAAGCATATAGCACATAGTCAGCGTGGCATAAAGTGAAAAGGGCTTCACCACCCTCTCTTGACTTTACGATTATTATAGGGCATTTTACCACCGTACTAGATTGAGGGCTTGTTGATGATTGGCCTTCCTCGCACACTCGCTTTTGGCCACATAACAAGCACCTGTTTGTTAGGATCGTAGATATTCGTAAATTGCATAAGAAAAGATGAGCAGATTCCTCAGAGAAAAATTCCCCAAACCCTACACTGCTTTTCAGGAGACGGTTGGGTCACTATACTACGAGTTTTTCAAATTAGGGCCCCTTGCCAGAAGAATCTCGGAGAAACGGCTTCACAGTCTTGAATTGGCCTGTCAACATCCGTATGAAGTCGTTAAGAATTTTACCGGGACCGGTCTTTATCACTCTATTGCACCCGTCCAGATTGAATCGGAGATTACCGAGCTCTTTGAAATTGTCAGAAAACTAGATCCTCAAGTCATATGTGAAATAGGCACTGATAGGGGAGGCACTCTCTATCTTTGGTCCAAGGTTGTAAAACCGGATGGCCTGATAATCAGCATAGATCTGCCAAGAACTTACAGAAAGTCCCTTAATCGTTTCTTTCATATGGCTTTCTTTAGGAATCAGCACGTATATTTCCTGAGGGAAAACTCTCAGACATATGCATGTCGGGAGAAGGTGCGGGAAATCCTGAAGGGAAAAACAATTGATTTCTTATTCATTGACGCAGATCATTCATATGAAGGCGTAAAGAAGGATTTCCAATTGTATTCCCCTTTGGTGAGCAAATCCGGACTTATAGCTTTTCATGACATTTTGGATGACTGTGGGGTTGATAGGTTTTGGCCTGAAATAAAACCAGACTACCATCATTTCGAAATAGTTGAAAATTACGAGCAACGGTGTGCTGGTATAGGAATACTGCATTATGAACCGGGCAAGGTACATGAAAATACCTCTCATTAATTCCCTTTGCTAACGCCCGCCATTAGCATGAGGGCATTGCCCCCCATTAACACACTAGCACGATTAGATTCTTTAAGCCAATATTTGGCGTTCCCCTTTTTCCCCTTTATTGCCGTGAAAAGCCCAATCAACAAATACACCGGGTATAAAAGCACCTGCTTCCTCTTTGAACTGACAGTGGTGATTTCTTCTACATCAAACCCGGCAAAATCCAATGCCATTTTGAGCAGTGGATAAAGTGGCCGGCTAATATGGACCATGCTCGGGTTGTCCCTAAAATCAGTTCTTAATTGATCTCTCGACGTTACTGGCTCTACTATACCGTAAAGGAGTATCCGAAGCCGAGACTCAATATTAGAATAATTAGGGCAGCTCAACACCAGTTTACCGCCTGGTTTTAACACTCGAGCGAACTCTCGAAAAACGTGGTATATATTCTCAAAGTGTTCAGGCCCCTCTATTAAAAAGGCGTAGTCAAACGTATTATCTCGAAAGGGAAATACCGATTGCACATCCATGCGAGCTATGGGAATCTCCGGGTATTGAAAATAGCTCAGCTGGATGTCTCCTGCAATAACCTGATACCCATTCCTCCTTAGCAACCATGATAGCCTGCCGTGTCCTGCTGGAAGGTCCAATGCTTTCCCCTTTGGAAATGGCGAGATTAGTTCTATCGCCCTATAATGCTCTTCATCATAAGAGAAGATTGAGAATTCATGGTCATCTTTTGAACACAACGCCCTTCCCTTATTCATTGCGATCATCTTGTCACCGCCTTTACCCTCTGCCCTTCTTTTCTTCAATACAATAATCCTCTGCTACTCGTATCTAAGCACTTACTTAGAACAAAATTGTTAGCCCGCTACAACAAGTGCTTCTAAATGCTTGGATAAGTGTGTGGCCATCTTTAATAGAATCAACGTTGGAAGGCCAGGAAGCACGAACGCTCCTCATATATTTGCAGTCAAGTGGTACCCACTTTTCCTTTGACAATAATCCCTTCTCTCTCTAAAGTAAGTGCGCTGAGAAATCGCTGTCTGTCCTCGTTTCGATTTCAACTCAAGTAGTCTACTGAGGGTCCTCCTATCAAATAAGAACCTATCATATCATCTATGACTCTATCAATCTGCATTATCTGCTTTAATGAGGAACACAACATCAGGAGATGCCTTGAGAGCTCAACATGGGCAGATGAGATAATAGTCGTTGACTCGATGAGCCAGGATAACACAGTGACAATTGCAAGAGAATACACGGATATGGTGTACGAAAAAGCGTGGCCTGGATACATGGGGCAGAAAAATTTCGCCCTCTCAAAAGCCAATGGAGTCTGGATACTGAGCTTGGATGCGGATGAACAGGTGACCCCTGAGCTGCGCGATGAAATCTTGGCTGAACTTGACAAGCCCGATGCCAAGGATGGATATCGAATTCCTCGACGATCTTTCTATCAAGGGCGATGGATAAACCACAGCGGCTTTTATCCCGACAAACAGCTCCGACTTTTCAGGTCCGCTAAAGGCCGCTGGACTGGGGGGCGGGTGCACGAGAAGGTGGAGATAAACGGAACAGTCGGTGAATTGCGAAGCGACCTATTGCACTATCCTTACAAGGGGGTTATCTTCGGACAGCTTCAGACCGTTAACAGCTTCTCTAGCCTCTTTGCACAGGACATGCATGAAAAAGGGAAACGATACCACCTGTTACTGCTTTTATTGAGGCCAGTACTCAAGTTTTTGGAAGTCTACGTTTTCAAGTTTGGCTTCTTGGACGGCGTTGCCGGACTCGCCATTGCAGTGAGCTCCGCTTACGCCATGTTTGTCCGTTATGTTAAGCTCCGGGAATTGGAAAAGAAACTCGAGAGAGAAATGCCTTAATGAGTGAGCTTTGAATCGTTCATCCAAAGCCAGAACCATAGCGTTAGCGATTGAGCATTTCAGCCCGCACAAGGGTGGAGCTGAATCATATGCTGTTTCGCTTGCTTCCACGCTGGCCAGTAATGGCTGGGCGACACATCTCTATGGCCTTAGCTGGGACGGTGAACCACCTGCCGCGTTCTTCCACAAGATAAGTGTTCCGAGAATCTTGCCATCGTGGACCAAGATGATCTTGTTCGCTTTTCAACACAAGAGCATGGTCAAAGGCAAGGACTTCGATGTGGTCCTGGGTTTCGGAAATACCATATACATGAATGTATACCAGAGCCATGGTGGGGTACACAGGTTTTCCACCTCAAGAAAGGTATATTCCGAAAGCAATACGGTCCTACGCTTGCTTAAACGCATGCTCATTGTTCTTTCACTAAAGGATAAGGCCAGACATTGGATAGAGTCCGCCCCCTTCAGGATCAAACCGAGGCCGAGAATCATAGCAATATCGGAAATGGTTAGGGATGACATGGTCTCATTCTACGGTGCAGACAAAGATTCAATCGAGCTCGTTTATAATGGCGTAGATACAGAACGATACAACATCGGCCTAAGGGAGCGCCTTCGGGGCCCATTGCGAGAGTCCTTGGGTTTAAAGGAACACGATATCGCCTTTGTTTTTATATCCTACGATCTGAGGAAGAAGGGAATAGCCCCTCTAATTGATGCCGTCGCGCAATTGAGGAGATCCAAAATGGGGGGCTTTAAACTCCTGGTGGTAGGAGAGAAACCCTACCCTGCGCTCTCCAGAAGGATTAGCGATTTAGGTCTTGAAGAGACGGTGATATTCGCTGGCCCTACGAAAAGCCCTGGGGAGTACTACGCCAACTGCGATGTACTGGTGCTGCCTACCTTTTACGATGCGTGCTCCCTGGTTGTTATGGAGGCAATGGCCTGTGGCCTTCCCGCAATTACCACCACTGCAAATGGAGCATCGGGCATTATAACCCACGGTAGGGATGGGTATACCATCTCACATCCTCCGAATTTCAACGAGCTTGCCGATGCAATGAAGGCCTTTTTTTCACAGGAGACCCTACGATGCATGTCAAAGGAGGCCTCCCTCACAGGCCAACGGTACTCCCTTAAGCGAAATCACCTCGAGATGTTGAGGGTATTTGATGAAGTGAGCAGAGTGCATTCAACGTCTGAGTAAATGTACGGTCGGGAAGTGCTAGACCAGATACTTCTTAGTGTAGTACTTTCTTGATCGGCCGAACTTGGTTTTCCAGTTTTTTTCCTTTTCCTTATCCCACCTTCTGCCGTCAAAAATAGGGCCTTGTCTAGTCATACACCAGTTGTGATGGATTACGCTCCTACCACAAAGCCCGTATTTCCACTTTCCCTTCGCTGGATAGTCATCAGTGATCCACGAGGGTTTTATGATTCCCTCTATCCTTAGAAAGTACTCCAAATCCTCCGAGATCCCTACAGGGGGGTAATCCTCATCGAAGAAACCGATCTGTCGTACCATGGCAGGCCGTATCATGAAACACACCGCGGATCGTCTCTTGTGAATAAAGAGAGGAAGGTCACTGCTTTTGACAAACCCGCAGAATGCCTCATGTCCACCCCATTTTTCATACACCTTTCTAACGCTTTCAACGATATCTTCTGCAGTATAGGTCTTATTGGCATCTACATAGAACTTGCGGGTCCTAGAATGTGCCTCGAGAAGTTCCTGCATGACTGGAGAGCCATTTTCTAGAGCAGAAACCCAACCAATACGATCATCGCTCGCCATGGTCTCTACCAACGGCTGGAGCCAGTCTGGTCCGAAGAGAATATCGTTATTTGAGATAACGTAATAGTGGTAGTAGAATGGTGTCTCGTGGGTGGCGCGAGGCGTAAACCGGATTATCTGATTCCACGCGATTGCGACCCCGAGATTCTCCGGATTTTTTACATAAAAGGCCGGAAACCTCGCCTCACTGAACTCGCCTTCGATAAGCCCGGCAATATCGTCCTGCGAGCCGTTATCGATAATCACCACGGAGACATCGAGATCCATTCTATCCGAATCTGTGTACCGATAAAGGCTGTGCAAACAGGCTCTGGTCATCTCAATGTTGTTTAGCACCGGTATCCCGACGATAATCTTGATCATATTCGCTCCGCTTCACAACGATTGTGTTTCCAGTTATCAAATATAGGTGAAGCAAGGATCTGTGTCAACA
>CP070657.1:662384-666225 GCA_020355085.1 Deltaproteobacteria bacterium | reverse complement strand
GTTTGGACAAGGTTTTAGAGAAAAGGCACGATCTTGAATTCCTGATACTCTACGGGGCCAATGATCCCGTGCATGCGGGCGGCGACCTCAAGGAAAGCCTGAACAAACTGGACAACACCCTGGAACTTAAGAAGGAGAAGGAGGCGAGCGGGGCTTCAGCAGAAGAGATAGACGAGCTGTTCGACTGGGCAGACAACCGGTTAAGAAAGGGGATTGCTCTCCATGGGAAGATCAGGAAGATCTCTGAATATCTGAGAGTGGTGGCCGTGTGCGGAGGAGGGACGCGGTTCGGAGGTTCCGCGGAGATTCCCCTGATGGCCGATGTGCTCGTTGGCGACTCCCGTAGCGGAATGTGTTTCAGCGAGGTCGGGATTGGGCTTCTCCCTGGTTGGTCGGGCGTTGCCAGGACATTGGTGAAGGCTGGCCTCACCAATGCTCGGTATATGGCGCTGACGGCAAAGGAGGTCAAGGCCAAGCAGTTAGAAGAAATAGGCACCTATAATGCGATTGTGGATATCCCGTTCCCGTTTCCCCAGAGAGAGAAAACAGATGATCCAGATGCCGATAAAGCACGATATCAGGAGGCGTTAGAGATCCATAGCGAGCAAACAGGCCTTTTGCTGCTGCCGAAGGCACTGGAACTTGCCGTTTGCCCGGAAAAGGAGATCCCGAAAAAGGGCGAAGAAGACAGAGCAACCCTCGCTACGGACGAGGAGATCTCTCATGAGGTAGACAGACGAAAGGATCCCGAGAACTATGCTCATCTCTGGGGGAGGCCCTTAAGAGAGGTAAAGGAGGAGATTGCCAGGGTAGGAAGACCTCTGGCGCCGCAGTCCATAGAGGCCTTAACGGAGCTTTTCGAGCAGTATGAGCCTTCCCGGTTTAATGAAATCTCATTTGTGGAGACCGAGATGCATGCAGATGCGAGACTATACCGTGATCCGCGATTCCGGGCAGGTCTGATAGGCACACTCGAGCAGACGGTAACCGATTTCAGATTCCAGGGGGAGAGATGACGATGAGACAGTATTTTGAAAAGATGACTCCCATAGGCAGGGGGCTTAGCAAAAACGAGCGAGAACGACAAGAGGCAGATGCCCGTGAAATTGCAAGGGTTGAGCAAGAGGTGGCTCAATCGATAGAGAAGCGAAAAGACACGGGTATTCACACTGAAAAGCTTCATAAACGAGGGGAAAAGACAGCCTGGGAGAGGGTCGAGCTCTTGGTTGATCCCGGTTCGTTCCTGCCCCTCAATAGCCTCTATGATCCCGAGTTCAATCAGGAGGGAACAACGGGGGTTATTACCGGCTTAGGTAAGATATCGGGAAGATATGCCTCAGTCATCGCATCCGACAACAAAGTCCTCGCCGGTGCTTGGATACCGGGCCAGCGGGAGCATGTGTTTCGGGCCCAGGATATTGCCGAGAGGCTGCGTATTCCCCTTGTCTGGGTGCTGAACTGCAGTGGGGTAAAGCTCACGGAACAGGAAAAGGTATACGCCGGCAGGAGATCAGGAGGAAGGACGTTCTTTCGGCACTCTGAGCTTATCCAAAAGGGAGTACCCGTGATTGTAGGGATGTACGGCACCAACCCCGCCGGTGGTGGATATCACGCAATCAGCCCGGCCATCATTTTCGCCCACGAGAAATCGAATATGGCAGTAGGAGGAGGCGGTATCGTAAGCGGCATGGCTCCCAAGGGAGGATTTGATCTGGAGGGCGCGGAGATGTTGATTGAGGCAACGAGGAAGTTCAAACAGGTTCCCCCAGGGGGAGTCAGGATCCATTACGATGAAACTGGCTTTATGCGGAGGGTGTTCGACACCGAGGAAGGTGTTCTGGGTGCCTTAAAGGAATGCATGGCTGGGATGCCTCTGTATGACCCTTCGAGTTTCAGGGTGGCGGAGCCCGCAGACCCGATGTATCCTTCAGATGATCTCAACTATCTTGTGCCCTTTAATCAGAAGAGGACCTACAGCATTGAACAGGTGCTCGCACGGGTATTTGATGGGAGCGAGCATATGGAATACCGACCCGGTTACGGCCCTGAAGTATACTGTGGCCTCGCTAAAATAGACGGGTTCTTGGTTGGCGTTATTGCCAATCGGCAAGGGTTTCTGGGCAAGGGTTACCCGCAGTATGCGCAGGAGGAATATCTTGGCATTGGTGGAAAGCTCTACCGCGAGGGCCTGATTAAGATGAACGAGTTGGTCATGTTCTGCGGTAGGGATCGCATACCGATGATCTGGTTTCAGGATACCTCAGGCATAGACGTAGGGGATATCGCTGAGAGGGCAGAACTCCTCGGACTCGGGCAGTCACTCATTTACTCTATCGAGAGCTCCGAAGTCCCTATGATGTGCGTGGTACTAAGAAAGGGTACTGCCGCAGCCCACTACATCATGGGAGGACCCCAGGCAAACAGGAATAACGCTTTTACCTTGGGGGTACCCACAACGGAAATCTATGTGATGCACGGAGAAACCGCCGCCGTTGCCGCCTTTGCGCGGAGACTCGTTAAGGAAAGGGATGCGGACAATCCCCTTGAGCCGGTGATTGACAAGATGAACGCCCTCGCACAGCAATACTATGATCAGTCGAGGCCAGTCTATTGTGCGAAGGCGGGCCTGGTAGACGAAATTGTGCCCATGACACAACTCCGGGACTATTTTGTTGTCTTTACCAGGTGCTGCTACCAAAACCCCCAGAGCATCTGCCCTCATCACCAGATGCTCTTACCCCGATCCATAAGGGGATAGAAAGGAGAAATACACCATGAGTGAATATGATATTTTTAAGGTTAACCCTCGGATGCCCAAGACGGTAAAGCTCGCCGATATCACCATCCGTGACGGCCTTCAGCATGAAGAATCGTGGATCCCCACCGAGGCCAAGATCTACTATCTCCAGGAGCTTGCCTTTGCCGGGGTGAAGCGGATGGAAGTAACCAACCTGGGCAATCCCCGGGTGATGCCCCAGTTTAAGGATGCCGAGGAGGTGCTTAAGGGGATCAGGGACGACGTATTCGAAAAACGGCTCGCCAAGCGGGGCATTAACACCGACGAGATCGAGTGGACAGCGGTGACCATCAGGGAATCTGCCGTTGATCGCGCCATAGAACTGAAGGAGAAGGGCTATGGCCCCAATCGGGTGCTCATGATGGTTTCAACCGATGAGGAGCACCACTTCGCTAACTCGGCCACCACGCTCCCTACCTACTGGAAGGAGGCGGAGCGCTGCATCAAAAAGTGTAAGGACGCGGGCATCAAGATGTGCGGTACCGTGAGTACTATCTGGGGAAGCCCCATCTCAGGGCCTACGAAGCTAGAAGATGCCATCGAATTTACCAAGCGCTGGCTCGCAATCGGTGCCGATGATATCGAACATGCCGACCATGACGGCTCTGCTCCGCCGGATCAGGTCTACCGCTACTTTGCCATGCTCCTCGATGCCATCCCTAACCCGGATCTGCACGTTGCCCACTTTCACGTCTCCCGGGGCTGGGGCCTGGCCAATGTGCTCGCCGCCCTTCAGGCCGGCATTGAGATCTTCGAAGGAACCCTGGGCGGTATTGGCGGTCAGCCAACTAATTTCATGGATCGTACCCCGGTGCCCGGAACCGGTGCCTACTACTACAAAGACCCCAATGTGGTGGGCCTGGTTACCTTTGAGGACCTCTGTGTCATGCTGGATGAGATGGGTATCGATATTAGCGGCATCGATATCGACCGAATCCTGGAGCTCGGCACCCTGATGGAGAAGACCATCGGCAGGAGGCTCCGCTCAGAGTCCATCCTGAACGGCCGCATCCCCAAGGAGCCCCGTGAGGAGTTCAAACGGCC
>CP070657.1:658991-662284 GCA_020355085.1 Deltaproteobacteria bacterium | reverse complement strand
GGTCTACAAACGAAAAAGTGGCGCTGGAGGTTGCCGCTGCAGCGTCTTTTTCCCAGCTTAGATCGCTGTGCGCCATGAAGCAGGTCGGTGTCAATGTAGCATCTGATTTCCTGTTGCATCTGGGGCTCTGTGGAACCAGAGGGGGTATGGTGCTGGTGAGCTGTGATGACCCGGGGGCGTTATCCAGTTCAAACGAGGGTCCCTCCCGCCATTATGCACAGATGTTCGAGATTCCCCTTTTAGAGCCGGGGGATTTCCAGGAGGCGAAGGATATGACCAAATGGGCCTTTGAGCTCTCGGAGGAGATCAAGGGTGTGGTCATGGTTCGGAGCGTAACACGCGTGTCACATGCAAGTGGCAACGTCAGGCTTGGCGCGCTTCCGGAAACGAAGAGGCATGCCGAGTTTAGATATGAAGGATCAGCCTTACATGAAGATGAGGGACCGGCGGAGAGCATGCCTGTGGCCGAGAAACATAGGCTTCAGCAGGAGAAGCTGCAAAAGACCACAAAACTGTTCGAACAGAGCCCTTTTAATACCTATCATGGGCCGGAGAAACCGGAGCTCCTGGTCATCACCAGTAGTGCCGGCAACCTTTACGCAAGAGAGGCGATTACCTTGTTAGGAGCGGAGGACAGAGTGGGGCTATTGAAATTGGGAACCACCTGGCCTTTGCCCCCAAGGTTGCTAACGAGATATCTATCAACAACGGATAAGATCATGATCGTGGAGGAGGTCCTGCCATTTCTGGAGAACAACGTGAAGATTTTGACTGCTGAAAAGGCAAGGGAACTAGGGATGAAGACCTTCTACGGAAAAAACGAAGGTACCATACCCGCGACAGGAGAGCTGAACCCCGATATTGTCATGTCGGCTCTGTGTAAAATCCTCAAGATCGATTACCTAGCTATGGATCCAGAGTATGAGAAAAAACTCCAAATGCCTTTTATGGCCCGGGTGCCAGAAAGGGCAAGGACATTCTGCCCGGGCTGTCCTCACCGGGCGTCCTTCTGGAGTCTTCATAATGCCCTTCAAATGGACAACCGCCAAGGCTTTGTTTGCGGCGATATCGGCTGCTATGCAATGGGTCGATTCCCTTGTGGCTTCAATACCACCAAGACTCTTCACTCGATGGGATCAGGGGCAGGGCTCGCTAGTGGATTTGGAAAACTGGTGCAGTTCGGCATGGACCAACCGGTATTAGCTGTTTGTGGTGATTCCACCTTTTTTCATGCTGCCATGCCGGCCCTGGTTAATGCAGTGCACCATAACTCCAATATCACCCTTGTAGTATTGGATAATAGCGGAACGGCCATGACAGGATTTCAGCCCCATCCGGGCCTGACTATCAATGCAATGGGAGATGAAGCCCCAAGCGTAGATATCGCGAAGGCATGTGAGGCAATCGGCGCAAGAGTGGAAATCAGAGACCCCTTTGATTTGGGGGAAACCGAGAAAACGGTCAATCGACTTATTGAGGATAAAGAAGGGGTTAAGGTCTTGATCCTTCGACAGGAATGCGCCTTGAGCCCAGAAAAGAGATATACAAAACAATACGAAATGCATGTAGACGAAAGCCTTTGCTTTGGTGAAGAGTGCGGCTGCAATCGCCTGTGTACACGCATATTCCAATGTCCAGGCCTTTTTTGGGATAAGGAGAACAACAAAGCCAGGATCGATGAGGTGCTGTGTGTAGGCTGTGGAGTCTGCTCGTTGATCTGTCCAGCAGGCGCAATAGAGCGGGAGGAGGTGGCATGAGACGTGGAGGTAATTCCACTATCAAAGGACCCCTATAACATCATTATCACCGGGGTAGGCGGTCAGGGAAATGTGATGGCATCGAGGATATTGTCGAACATGATGGTTAACAAGGGTTACCGCGTCACCATAGGGGAGACCTTCGGGGCATCTCAAAGGGGCGGGTCCGTGATGAGTCATGTCAGAGTTTCAGCCCAATCCGCGTGGAGCCCTCAGATACCTAAGGGAAGGGCAGATATCGTCGTTTCCCTTGAGCCCATTGAGGCAATTAGGATTCTGAAGACCTACGGCAACCTCCATGTGAAGGTATTGATAAATACCCGTCCCATATATCCCGTCGGCGTTATTTCAGGTGAATTGGACTATCCATCACTGGAAGAAATTAAAAAGTTCGTGAATGAATTATCTTTAGTTACATGGTTTATCGATGCCACAGGGGAGGCAATGAAGTTGGGCAATGCTGTTTTAGGGAACATCATCATGATAGGCGCTTTATCCCGAATAGGGGAGCTACCACTGGATCGTGAGGACTTCAGTAAGGTGATTGCCAGGAGCCTGCCGGCGGAAAAACAGGATCTGAACCTCAAGGCCTTTGATATCGGTTCTTCTTTGCTGAGCAATAGCTGTTGAGATATCAGAGTAAAGCCCAAGAGAGAGATCCATGAAAGAAATTTCGATTCCTTCACGACGCTGGTATGAAAATATAGAACGGAAGCTCACGTTTCCTGATAGATGGGAGGTGGACTACCTCACTTCCCCCGGGTTCGATAAACCCGGCCTTAGTTCTGCTGAGGTCGAGGATAAAATTGGGCATCCCATTGGGGGTTCCACCTTAGAAGATATCGCGCAGGGAAAAAGCCAGGCCGTTATTGTCTTTGATGATATGACGCGACCGACACCCGTGAAGTCGGTTGCCCCTTTTTTCCTCGAGTCTCTTCATCGGGCTGGGATGAACAAGGAGCAGATTCGCTTTATTTGGGCACTCGGGGCTCACGGGGCCCATGACATGATCAGTGCCAGAAAGAAATTGGGCAATGAGATTGTAGAACAATACCCCATCTATAACCACGATCCCTTCCAAAACACCACATGGGTGGGGCGGACTCCCAGTGGCGTGGAGTTCTGGTGTAACCGGGAGGTTATGGCCTGCGATCTGAAAATCGGAGTTGGGTGCATTGCTGCCCATATCCATGTAGGATTCAGCGGCGGGGCCAAGATCATCTTGCCAGGTGTTGCCGGTATCGAGTCAATAAATCAGTTTCACAATTTATATAGGGATTCCAGTCGCACCGGCCTGGGGAGTTTCGATGACAATATCATGCGGGCCGAGTGTGATGCTGCCGGGGATATGGCAGGATTAGACTTTAAGGTAGACTGCCTGGTTAACCGCAGGGGGGAAATCACCAGCCTCTATGCAGGGCCCTTTAGGGAAACCCACGCTGCCGGGGCAGAGGAGGGCAAGGATCACTATGGGATACCCCGTGCCACAGGGTATGATATTGTCGTGTGCAACGCATACGGAAAGGCGAGCGAATC
>CP070657.1:647401-658891 GCA_020355085.1 Deltaproteobacteria bacterium | reverse complement strand
GAGCGCCTGAAATAGGCGATCAGATATGCCTGAATAAATCAAAAAATTACCCATTAGAAGAAAGAGGGGAATGGTTATCAGGGCGGAATCCGTTATTTCCCTGTAGGTCGTAGTGGCAACAGTGTATAAGCCAGTGTAGCCCCCTAACAAGAAAGTGAGAACCACGCTGATGGCGCCAAGAGCAAAGACAACGGGTATCCCCAGAGATAGGAACAGAAGGAGGCCGCCAAATAAAAGGATTGAAACCAACTCAACACTCATGAGCACTCTTCTCCTCTAGCGTTACGCAAAGGCAGACACTGGCAGCACTTGGTGATTCAGTCTGACTCAAGGGTTTGTTTATTACCTCGGAAAAAAACAACTATCCCTTCAAGCAAAAACAGAAAAGCCGCTATTGGTATGAGCAGTTTAAGGGGGTAGAGAGGGATGGGAAACGCTCCAGTTAGCTTCTCTCTGGCCATCACTGAATTCCAGCCCATCCTGGATCCTTGTAGGACCAAAGCGACCATGAAGCAAAGAAAGGCCGCCATGGCAATCCATCTCGCCATTATTTTCATTTTGGGTGGGAAATGGTCGTAGACTATCTCGACCCTGATATGTGCTTCCTTAGACATGGCATAAATACCTGCAAAGAGAATGAAGACACCAAAAAGCTGTCTGTTTATCGGCCAGACCCACATGGTTGGATGGTTGAATACATAGCGGGATATAACCTCCACCGTGGTTATGATCATCATAAAGAAGATCAACAGGCATACTACTTTACCAATCTTCTCACAACCATTGTCAATCATATGAAAAGCAGACTTTATTTTCTCGGTCATCATTAGTGTCCAGAATAGAGGTTAATATTAGTACATCAATCTGTAGTATCAATCTTGCTTGGCTGTTTAGCCCCATTTTATTGGAATATTGGAGCGATATTATATTAACCGCAGACGCACGCAGACCTGAGCAGACTAATCGTTGGCCGACGAATTAAGGTCAGGCCCTTAGGCAATAAATAAAAATACCCTAGAATTTTGATCTTTCTAATTCCTTTTCCCCAAATAAATGGAGTTTTAGTCCTGCCAAGCCTGTCACAGGAAATGCAACGCATATTTCACTGGGGACGTTGGCCGGAGGAAATTTCTGCGTCCGTCTGCGTGTGCTCGCCGGGGCGACGAGTCGTCATTCCCCGCAAAAGGATCGGGGTCTTTGACCGGACGAGCAGCGGCAGCATTGCGTGATCCGGAATCCAGATAAGATTTCTCTCAAAACTTTATGTAACGCGGCTGCGCCGCTATTTCAAATGAAAATAAATTCAAAAGGCCCTGTGGGCGACTCTATTGTTTAATTTCAATATCTTACGGGTTTGCTTCAATCATTTAATCCACTATTTCTCTAATCAGATTATGTCTGCTTTCCGCTCCCCTTGTTGGAGCGGAGATCCCGCGCTGCGGGGCGGGAGGGGATTGAGGGGAGGGGGAAAGCAACTTTATTTTCGGAGTTTCACAAGATGAAAAAAATCTTAGAACTCTGCAATTGTCTACCTTGATCCTGAATCACCCGGCCTAGTCCGCCAATACTTCTGGCGGACAAGCCGGGTGATGACATGGTAAATCTTTTCCCTGGACCCTCAGCTCCTCAATCCCTTGTTTATTGGTGTTATCTGCAGAACAGAATACTCTTTTACTGCAGACCCCTCCACTCCCTGAGTAGCTTTATGGCCTTTGCAGATGCCTCGTCTTTGGCGGCGAGCTCGTCCCAAAGCTTATATGCCTCTTCAGTATGCTTTTTAATTGCCTCCTCATTCAAATAGCACTTCTTGACAGCACCCGTCTTGACCAGGTCCTCAACAATTTTCATCTCTTTGTCATAGGCGTCAATACACAGCTGTGCATAATCTTTGGCTGCACCCCTTAACGCATCTTTTAATTCTGGAGATAAAGATTTCCACAATTTTGCGTTTACCATAATATGACCTACTGCAGTATCATTTTCCAACCCCTTGATCCAGTAAGGCGCCACTTCATGCCATTTCATTCCGGTTACGGCGCTTACGTCCCACTGAGATGCATCGAGAGTTCCCAGCTTCAGTGCCATATAGGTGTCCGGAGGAGGCACAGACGTTGTTCCGCGCCAACCTACATTATTGTGCCAGACCGTCCAGATCCCCTCATCCCTTACCTTGACTCCTTTTACATCATCCAGGGTCTCAATACATTTCGTCGCGAGCGTAAACGGCACTTCATTGTAAGTATGCATGTCAAGCCAGTAAAGACCATGTTTCCCATATTCCTGTCTGAGCAGATCTACGAATCCACTCTTAAACATGAATTCACGGAGCTTGGCCGCACTTTCACGATAGGATTTGGATCCTGGGACCTTATAGGCATAAGGGATTCCAAATTCTATCTCACCGACCGGGACAATCCCACCCCAGAATGTTCCACCACATTGAAGCATATCCAAAGTGCCCACCTTGGTAGCATCGAACAACTGATCAACAGGCACTACCTCAGGATCTGCAAAGACCGAAATCTTCAATTGACCATTGCTCCTTTTCTCCGCAGCAGCAGCAAAACCATCTAACATGGCCACTGAAAGGTCACCGCGGGGATAACCGGACTGTATCTTTAGCCGATACACCTTTTCGGCGGCCGCGGCTGTCAAAGGACCAACCGATAAAGATGCGATCATTAGGGCAACCAGTATGCCTGACCCTAACAGAAACAGTTTTTTCCTTTCCATATCCTCCTCCTGTCTTAAAGTGTTAGCCTCTCACTCTCAACTATCCTCTTATATATTACCTCCTATATCATCACCTCCTTCCATATCGATTTAATTCGTACCCATCCACAAACGATAACTAATTGAAATAAATAATAAAAAGCGCATTATAAAGTGGACAAGCTCTTCGTTACTCAGTAATAAAAGAACTGTAATCAACTGATATTACATGTAAAAAGAAGAAAGGAGCCACTAAAAAACGCGCAAAAAGAAACAAAAACAGATGCCGCTGACCCCGACGAGCGTTGACCATCCACATGCGATGGAGTTGAAACTCATCAGCCGAATCCTTGACCATATCCCTACCATACATGAGTTGGCCTGGCAAGACTTCACCCAGCATGTGGACAACGTTGAAGCGGGAGCCGATGGAATGAGCGCGGAGCAGGTAGTTTGGTGTGCGATTGTAAAGCAGATGGAGGACTATAGCTACGATGAGCTTGCATTCCATATCGTTGACTCCTCGTGCTATCGGAGCTTTTGTCGTATTGGCATTGCCCATAAAGGGTTCAAGAAATCAGCCCTCTGTCACAATTTCAAGCCTTTATGCCTGCCTCAACGATCCACAATTTAGCGTTAAGACGACTTAATTAACTTGATAATTCCCCGCAGCTTGCTGCAGGGAGAGTTCATTTGAATCCTCAAGGATTTTTTCGCCTTTAGGTCCCGGTACACTATCGGTTGCCATTTTGGGGGCTTGGGAGTATGACAATTTTGCTAGATCTTTTTCTAGAATCATTATACGCCTTTTTCTAATGATAATTGAAGTAAGATATGAATGTTTTTAGCTAAGCCGTGGAGAATGGAAAAGGCTTTCAGTACTCAATCTTCAGCACAATTCTTTCTCCAAGACCTGATATTACCTGCACGTAACCGCTTAAATGTTTGTCAATTTCCTCATCACCAGTATCCACTAATAGCGGGGCGTCTTTCAGAGTTGTAATTTTGTCTAACGTTGCTAAAATAATAATGTTTTCCTTTCCCACTTTTTTAATGACTTTTGCACTTATTTGTTGGTTGCCACGGCCAAATATGTAGCCCTGCCTGCCAATTACACCAACGACAATCTTTGCTTTTTTTTCCTCGACCATTTGTAGCAGCTGGGCCTCGTTTACGTCCGAACCTACAAGTTTTCCGTTATACACGGCATCCACCCCTAATAAAGTATTCTTGAGCCCCAGCTGCTCCATAATGGCTCTTGTTGTGGTTCCAGTGCCAATAATATAGAGGCACTCCGTCTCCATGTTATTAATGACATCAGCGGCAATGCCATTTAAGGCCTGCTGTTCCCCGGCACAGCCACCTGCTTTAGCGCATTGGATCATCCTTTTCATGTATGGAACTTTGAGGTAACCATACAATCTGGCTGAGAGACGGTCTTCTCTAAAGGACTGTTCATCAATATCCATAATTTCTGCCTCAGAAAGGCGAACCTCAGATGATTTTCCTCCCAGATAAAAAGCAGCCAATTCGCCGGCATTGCGGGGACTCGTCGCATAGACGGCCGAATGAATCTTAACACCGCTTGGTACTCCCAAAGCAGTAATTTTATCACCTATTACGCTATAGATATCTCGTGCCGTCCCATCCCCGCCGGCAAACAGAAGAAGGTCCACCTCTAATCGAAGCATTTCTCTGGCAGCATTTCTGGTGTCCGTGGCACTGGTCTCTCCTTTTTTTATTTCTCCGATGACAATCGGGGATAGACCACATTTGCGCGCCTCATCTTCACCCATTTCATAGGGATAGGTAATAAGCTCAATGTCTTCCTTCATAGGAACGAGCCCTTTTAGCGCATCGACAGTTCGTCTGGGTGCCTCTGGTTGAGCACCTAGTTCTTTGGCTCTATTGAGAATCTCCTCACCGTCGCTCCCTTTGAGCCCAACCCTGCCGCCTATCCCAGCAATCGGATTCACAATGAGACCCAGCTTCTTATTCATAATGTTTGTTGTCCGTAAAGCTCCCTTGCCGATTCTTTATCCTTCTCATGATCTTTCTAGAATTACTTTGCCTTTCTTCTTAAGATAGGCCCTCCAAGTAATAGCCCACTTATCCGGCTTATCCAAATCCTCATATTTTACTAAATGTATAGGTGCACAATGAGGAGACGTTTTGACAAGCTCGGGATCCGAATATGCTTCGTCCGAGATCTTTTCTAGCACGGCACACCAGTATTCCATATCATCTACCGAATAGGATTCACAGAATTCAGGCGTAAACGGTTCGGGAACAATCCAGGGATGGTGACTCATAAAAAAAGACTGAAGACCGTAGTCCACTATCCTCCTCTGAATATCCATAGTGCCGACACCTGTATCCTCAGTTAGCTTTTCCCAACTCCATCTTTCCTGTTCCAATCGATATTCACCCGGTGCGTAATACCTTTTGGTCCCCTTTATTTGCTCAAGCATTTTAGTTAAGTAATTATTATTAAGGACCGAGGTGCGGGCAACCTCCACAAGACCTTCAGCCCCTAAACTCATTATCCACGCATAGGCCCTCAAGACGGCTGGGATGTTGCCATGAAATTCTCTGACTTTGCCAATGCTATCAGGTCTGTCATAGTCTAAATGATATTTCTCTCCGTCATATGAGACAACCGGTCTCGGTAAATATTTAGACAGTTGTTCTCTGACCCCATAAGCGCCGCTTCCAGGCCCGAAACTTCCATGGGGTGATGAAAATGTCTTGTGCAGATTGAAGTGACATGCATCAAACCCCGCCTCTTTTGCTCTTGTTATACCTAAAATGCCATTGGCGTTCGCTTGATCATAAAAACACAGTCCGCCCGCTTTATGCACTACTTCTGTGAACTCCTTGATATCTGGATTATAAATGCCGGTATCCTCCGGATTCGTTATCATTAATCCAGCAGTTCGATGAGATACGGCTGCCTTGAGAGCATCATAGTCCGGGTATCCGTCCTTTCTGGGCATTAATGTAATAACCTTATAACCTGCGGTTGCTGACGTTGCAGCATTACATGGATGAGAAAAAATGGTTGTTATGATTTCATCCCGTTGAGTACCTTCGCCTTTATCGGCATGATATGCTCTAAAGACATTGGCATTGGTATAGGTGGCCATCGAGCCTCCCGGCGGCTGGAAGGTAAAATGGTCCATGCCGGAGATCTCTCTCAAGAACAGATCGAGTTTGTAAATAATTTCAAGAATCCCTTGAACGGTTTCTTCATCCTGACATGGATGAATCTCAGCCATCTCGGGCAAACGCACTAAAGCTTCATTCACTTTAGGGCTGTATTTCATCGTAGCGGTACCTTCAGCATCGATATTCGTCTCCATTCCCAAACACATCTGGGAAAGATGTAAAAAATGTCTCAAGACCTGCGGTTGGGCTACTTCGGGCAAGTCAGGCGCAGTCTTTCTTCTCATATTTTCCGGGATCAAAGATTGGATTTGCCCAACGTGCGTCTTGATTGCATCCTCGGCCTCCGGAATTAGAATGCCGCGCTCTCCTTTGCGTCCCAGTTCCATGATAACTGGCTCGCTCCACACTTGAGAGTGGTATTTTCTAACATTTGGTAAGCTTTTCATTTTGCAAGGACCTCCTTAAAGGATTTAGCAAGTCTGTCAATGTCTTGCTTGCTGTGTATCTCGGTAACGCAATATAGAGAGCTATTGCCCAATTCAGAAAAATCCTCAGACAGGTCAATCCCACCAAAAATGTTGAAATCAAGCAGAGCCTTATTAATGGCTTTTACTGATTTGCCTGTTTCATCGAAATTCACCACGAACTCTTTAAATGCATTCTTCGGAAACAGCACTTTGACACCTGAAACTTCCGACAAAGCATCAATTGCGTAGTGGGCGCGTTGTAGTATTGTCTCCCCGATCTCCTGAAAACCCTTTGGGCCCATCAGCGATATATAGACTGCAGCAGCTATCGTCCACAGGCCCGCAACTGTTCCTAAGAAGTCTTTGCTTTTATCCCTTCCAATATAAGAAGTTCTCTCAAACCTTGTGAATCCAAAACCATATTCATCCTCTTCTGCCGTCTCTCCTATGCTGATGAGCCAAGAGGGGTATTCGGCTACATACCGTTCCTCATCCCGACTTGCAATAAATCCAAAAAGACCGCCACCATAATTCATATGGACACCCAATGGTTGGGCGTTACCCACAACGATATCTGCACCGTAATCAGAAGGAGGTGCCAAAACGCCAAGAGATATGGGATCGACACCAACAATGCTTTCTGCGCCACGTGAATGCGCGATTTCAGAGATCTCTTCTGCCTGAGATTCGATAGAGCCTAGAAAGGTCGGGTTTTCAAAATAAATCCCCGCAGTTTGCTGCGAAATTTTGTCTTTAAGGTCTCTAAGATCCATCAAGCCTGTCTCAAGATCATATTCAATGCCCTTTATCAAAATATTGTTTTTCTCTTGGGCTGATCTACAAAAGGTGTGAATGGTTGCCAATCTTTCAGGACTAATGTTTTTTGGTATCAGTACTTCAAGTCTATCAGTCATTCTGCAGGCCATGCGTATGGCATTTCCCGCGACGGTTCCCCAACTGTAGCTGCCTTCACTGACCACATCCATACCCACGAGTTCACCCATAAGGCTCTGGAACTCGAACTGGGCTTGCATTCTTCCAAAGGTCGAATAGGGCGTACCCCCGTATGCGGTAAGAAATTCCGATCGGCTGATGATCTCATTGCAGACCGACGGTACGTAATGCTGCCAGCACCCTCCGCCCAAAAAATTCAAATAGCTCTCGCAAGTCTTGTTTTCTGATAGGATGCCCTTTACGTGTCTTTTTAGTTCATATTCTGAAGGATGGGCCTCAGGTAAATTAAGCTTTCTTTTCAGCCGTAAATGCTCCGGGATTACCTCATAGATTTCCTCAACATCTTTGATCCCTATCTCTTTTAGCATATCCGCCTTGATTCCAGGTGCAGAGTTTGGGATGTATGGATGAATGAATGGCTTGTTTGTTGGCATTTTTTCCTCCTAGAAATAAAAAATAGTGGGTATTACTCTTGAGAGGTTTTTGTTGAGCTGTAAATCCTCCATCCACATTAAACTCACCTCCAGTTATCCATTTAGATTCATCCGAGGCGAGAAAAAGATCTATGAACGCAACATCATTTGGCTCACCAAGACCAAGGGGGTGAGCCTCTTTTGCTTCTTCCTTGTATTCCTCAGACTCATTCCAGCGTGAACTGCTTCGCCTCTGGTCACACTTGTGCTGACAAAAGCCGATGCACGGAATTTGCCCTTATGTTATAGCCTTTATCCGCGCATGAAAGGGCAGCAATCAATCAGCATCGTAAGCCATAGATTAATACGCATCTGATCACAATAATTCTAACCAATGCCTTGGAATGAACATGGGATCTGCAAGTTGGCATCTCGCAATTCTTACATAAATCTGATCCAAAAACTAATTGAGAGGCATATTTTTCACTTGACATACATACTGTATGTATGTCAAGTGAAAAATGGGAACATGAAATAGTATTGCATCAATTCGTAAAAAAATATTGTCCTTTCCATGGGAATAAGGATAAGCTTAACTACCTGAAAAAAGGAGAAATTCTCTCTGATGGCAAAACCTCTCTCTAAAATTGAGAATGGCCAAAAAACAGTAGCCCACTTGGTTGCTATTGCAAGAAAGCACTTCAGGACTCGGGGATATTCAAGCACAGCTCTAGAGGACATCGTTAAAGAAGCCGGGATGACTCGTGGTGCCGTATATCATCACTTTAATGGGAAAAAGGGGCTATTTTTGGCTGTTTTTACGGATGCTCAAGCAGATATTGCCAATCGACTCATTAAGATTGATAAGGGCAGGTTACCAATTTGGGATAAATTTGTATTATGCAATCGTATTTTTTTAGAAGCATGCTTGGATTCAGAGTTAAAACAAATTGTTATTATCGATGCACCTGCTGTATTAGGTTGGGATACATGGCGCAAGATCGATGAAGAGAAAACTCTTGGCATCCTTAGATCTCATCTCAAAGAACTTATTGATACGGGAATCATCAAGCCTTTGCCACTGGAACCATTAACCCATGCTATTTCAGGGGCGAACAATGAGGTTCTTTTGTGGATCGCTGAATCTGATGATCCAAAAAAGGCCTTCGACGAAGCATGGTCTGCTATAAATGAATTCTTATGGTCACTGCAAAAATGAATCAAAGCCATTTCGAAACCTGCCATATCTTAGATGAGGGCTCGGTTGGGAAACTGAAATAAAAGGGAAGAAAAATTGGTGAACAATAATAATGTTGGCCGAGATATCATTGCCTCTCGTCGGGAATCACAAACAAGGAGTACCTTATGAATGAAAGTTTCGAAGTATATAGAATACGGAAAGGCACTGGCAGGCTTAAAGGTAAGGTCGCCATCGTAACAGGAGCCGCCCAAGGCATAGGGGAAGGCATTGCAAAAGCCATGGCAAAAGAAGGGGCAATCGTTGCTCTATGGGATATCTCAGATAAAGTACATAAAACAGTAAAGGATATCACGAAATCCGGCAGCAAGGCTACCTCTTATATAGTGAATGTAGCTGAATGGAGCCAGGTGGAAAAAACTCTTCGGCTGATTCTGGATGAGTTCGGCAAAGTTGATATCTTGGTAAACAATGCCGGTATTGCGCGGTTTTCATTATTTGTTGATATGACTGACAACATTCGAGATGAGGCGATTAATGTTAATTTTTATGGTATGTGGAACTGCACGAAAGCGGTAATACCGGAAATGATCAAACGGGAATACGGAAAGATAATCAATATTTCATCGGTTACAGGACCACGGGTTGCAACAGCAGGATTGACAGCTTATGCGGCCTCAAAAGGAGCAATTTCAGCATTTACCAGGACTTTGGCGCTTGAGGTCGCAGAATATGGGATCACGGTTAATGCCATATTACCGGGCTGGATTGACACACCACTGTCAGAGCCCATGGCAGAAGATCTTAAGATGGATCAAGATGAATTTAATATCTGGCTTGGTAAATCCGTTCCAATGAAAAGAATGGGAAAGACATCTGAATTGGGTGATCTTGGGGTATTTCTGGGATCTGATGAATCAACTTATATCACAGGTCAGGAAATAATTATTGATGGGGGGAATACTATTCAGGAAGTAAAAGGGATATCCTAATTCATTCCGAATGATACAAAGAGCACTTCCTCATATGCATTCTCGAATCTGGCAATGATTGATGTGTATGGTGAAGCAATATACATTAACCAACATTATGAGGCAACAGAACGGTAAACACGGGAAAAGAGGCGGTATGTGAGGCAGTACAAAAGTATATTCACGGGACCTATCAGAGAGCTGCCGCATTAAGGGAATGTTTCTATTCTATTGCAGTAATGAATTGATATCTTAAATATATCAAATGAAAGAGGAGAGAAACATGGCTGCCTACAAAAATAGGTGGCAATGTGCAAACGGTAGTTAAATGGAAGATTTCCGACTACATGGAAGATCTGGTCGGCAAGGAAAGGTCCTCATGGCAATGGCCGTTAAGATCAATGCTTGATGCCGGTGTTCATATCGCGGCAAGTTCCGATGCCCCGGCAATGCCTTTTGACTGGAAACTGGGCGTTCAAGCGGCGGTCCTTAGAGAATCAAAGGCGACAGGGAGGGTCAGTGGTCCTGAACAACGAATCTCTCGTGAAGAGGCAATTCGCGCATACACAATGGGGGGAGCCTGGCAAGATCACATGGACCAAATAAAGGGGCCTATTGAGGTGGGTAAAGTCGGTGATTTCTGCATTCTGGATGGAGACATTCTATCGGTTGAGGCCCATGAAATTAAGGATATACGCAACTTGATCACCATCATTGGTGGTAGAATCGTATACGATGCGCGCTAAAATGGCTTTAGGTGAAATGAATAGTAACACCCTCGATAGGAGTAAGACTAATTTTGCTACAAAAGCCCTGTCACTCAGAGAAAGCCAGGCAATAGAACAACGTTTAAGGAAAGAAGATAAAGCAAGGAGTACATAATGGAGTCCCGCAGATCATCATCCGATGAAAAAAGAGCAGACCTTGTCCTCACCAATGCCAAGGTTATCACAGTTGACAAAGACTTCAACATCAGACAGGCGGTGGCTGTAAAAGATGGGATAATCACCGCCGTTGGCACGGACGATGAGATCAAGCCTTTCATTGGTCGTACTACACGGGTCTTGGACTTAAAAGGAAAGCCGGTTCTGCCCGGCATCAACGAGGCCCACATGCATGCGCCCTTTTTCGGTGCGACCAGACCGCCCTTGGCCCTTGATTTGACCTATCCTGTCATCCAATCGATTCCGGATATGGTTGCAGCACTTCGCCAAAAGGTGACCGAGGTGGAGCCGGGCGAATGGATTCGCGGCTTTGGTTGGGACCAGGGACCCCTTGAGGAATGCAAAAATGATCCGACTAGGCTACCCCGGAAATATGATATCGATCTTGTCTCAAGGGATAATCCGGTAGCCTTCACTGACTTCTCTGGTCACACGTTGCTGGCCAATAGCAAAGCGCTTGAGCTGGCCGGGGTCTCCAAGGACACGCCTGATCCCGATTTGGGTGAAATGGAGAGGGATCCGGCTACGGGAGAGCCGACCGGTGTTTTTAAGGAACTCGCAGCTCAAGCCTTGATCTCCAGGGTTGCTCCTCTTTTGAGCAGGGAGGAGAAAAAACAGGCGGTTCTCACCACCCTCGATCACCTTAAGGCTAACGGGGTCACC
>CP070657.1:640301-647301 GCA_020355085.1 Deltaproteobacteria bacterium | reverse complement strand
GGAGATCCCGCTCGAAAAATGGGCCCGTTTTATAATAATGAACCTGATCCAGAGAAGAGCCTTTACTGGTTTGCATATAATAATAATAAGAGAAGCATAACCCTGAACATCGAAACCGCTGATGGGCGTGAGATCTTTAAGAAACTGGCCAAGACCGCCGACATTGCTATCGAAACCTTTTCGCCGGGGCATATGAATGGAATCGGTCTAGGATATGAAGCGCTCAGCCAAATAAACGATAAGATCATAATGACATCAATTACGCCCTTTGGGCAAGAGGCTGGCCCCTATACTCACTATAAGGCTTCTGACATTGGGGTTACAGCTTTGAGCGGCGCAATGTATCTCTTGGGCGACCCTGACCGTCCTCCAGTCCGGATCACGATCCCAGTGTCCTATATGTGGACTGGTTCCTATGCGGCCTTGGGAACACTGATTGCACTTTTCCATCGGCAGATTGTGGGGGTGGGACAGCATGTAGATGTTTCATCGCAGGCGAGTGCGGCCTGGTCCGCAGATACATATCCATTTTCATGGGAGGCGAATGGCACGATTGGAAAGCGAGTTGGAAATGCGATTGCCATGCGGAGCGTCAAGGGAGCAGTCATGCGGGCTGCATACCCTTGCAAGGATGGGTATATCTGCTGGCTCATATATGGAGCAAGGTCAGGGGCCGTTACCAACCGGGAAATGACAAAATGGATGGATGAGAAAGGTTTGGCTACCGACTGGCTGAAGGCACAGGAGTGGGAGAAGTTTGATCCTGCACCGGCAACCCAAGAGGATTTCAACCAGATTATGGAGCCGGTGGCCGGGTTTCTTAAAGGGTTGACCAAGAGGGAATACTTGGATGAAGCGGTGAAGAGGAGGATAATGGGCTATCCCGTATCGACAGCCAAGGACATCATGGAGAACCCCCAGCTTGCGGCTCGGGAGGTGTGGCAGGAGATAGAGCACCCGGAGTTACACGATACCATCACATATCCCGGCCCCTGGGTTAAGTTGTCCAAGTCCTCACTTGGGATTCGACGGCGAGCACCGCTCATTGGTGAACATAATGAAGAGATCTACAAGGAACTTGGCTTGTCTAGACAAGACATCTTAGCCCTAAAACAGGCAAATGTCATATAACACAAAGTAAAGGGGGATGAATATGAAGGTTGATGTGCATTGTCATGTTAAAACCAGCGAGTATCTAAACGAGGTAGAGAGGCTGAGTGGAAAAGATGCTGAGAAAGTACTCTTTGATATTGGTATTCCTATTCCGATATGGGATTCGGCAGAGAGTCGTTTAGCTAAGATGGATGAGCTAGGTATAGACATACAGGTTTTGTCGACATCGCTGCCACCTCAAAGTTTCGGTGATAAAGCTGACCTTCACCTAGCCCAAATGACTAACGATTTTATTGCAGACCTTTGTAACAAATACCCGAATAGGTTCAAAGGGTTTGCTAACGTTCCTTTGCATAACCCAACTCTGGCTAAAGAAGAACTCAACCGAGCCATTAATGACCTGGGATTAATTGGTATCGCTGTAGGAACATATATAAGCCGAATGCCACTAACCTCAGCAGAGTATCTTTCGTTCTTCGAAGAGGTGAACAAGCTGAAACTACCTATTCATATTCATCCCTCCTTGCCCGCAGAGAGTGAGTTAATGGCTAAATACCATCTGGGTGCTTTTCTGGGTTTCTTGTTTGAAACGACCACAACAGCTGCGAGGATGGTTTTTGATGGGATCTTTGAAAGGTTCCCAGACATAAATTTGATCCTGTCTCACTTTGGGGGCACTCTTCCTTTTCTTACCGAACGAGTAGATGACGGATTCAAGGGCTTCCGTGAGATCAGAGAAAACATCCCGAAGTTGCCAAGCGAATACTTTAAGCGGTTTTTCTATGACACCGCTAGTTCGTTCACAGAATCGTCTTTCATGTGCACGTATGGTTTCGCGGGTGAGGACAAGATAGTCTTCGGGACAGACGATCCCTTCGCTCGGAGCCGCTTAATAGAGAATAAAATTCATAAGATGGAAAAGCTTGGACTACCCGATGAGGTGATGAAAAAGATATACAGTGAGAACGCAAGAGAGGCGTTGAGGTTGCAAATATAGACACTTGTTTCTGGAGGAAAGAGAAAGATGGAAGGCAAAGGGACATTTGAAGATGTAAAGATCTTGGAATTTGGGCAGATTGTTGCTGGCCCACTCATTGCTACCTATATGTCTGATTATGGAGCCGAGGTAATACATGTAGAGTCAAAAGGTCGACCCGACCAATATAGATTTTACCCGCCTTTTAAGGACAATAAGCCGGGTATAGATCGGGGCTTTCAGCTTCCCATTTACAGTCACAATAAGTATGGCATAACGCTTAACATGAAGCACCCGAAAGCTATTGAGGTGGCGAAGCGGATAGTAAAGAACTGGGCCAACGTGGTTACGGAGAACTTCACTCCTGGCGTAATGAAAAGGATGGGGCTGGGTTACGAAGAGTTAGCAGAAATTAGGCCTGACATTATTATGCTGAGTTCCTGCAACCAAGGACAGACAGGACCCCACGCAATGCACCCAGGCATGGGATCTCACCTTACGCACTTAAGTGGCTTTAGCCATCTGAGCGGATGGCCTGATGGAGATCCCCTGATTCTTGCTGGTCCATATATAGACTTCATCGGGGTAATCTATGGTGCCATTGGCTTGGTGGCAGCCCTTGAGCACCGGCGTCAGACAGGAGAGGGACAGCACGTAGACGTTTCTCAGTTTGAGACCGGTATTCAGTTCCTGGTTCCAGCCTTGCTGGATTATACTGTCAATGACCATGTTCAAGGGAGGAATGGCAATCGTTGTGACTATGCTGCACCTCACGGTGCATACCCGTGCCAAGGTGAAGATCGTTGGTGCGTTATCGCTGTGTTCACCGATGACGAATGGAAGAATTTGTGCCAGGTCATGGGTAACCCTGATTGGACGAAGGACTCCAAATTTGCCACGCTGCTGGGTAGGAAACAGAATGAGGAAGAACTGGACAAGTTGATAGGAGAATGGACGACGAACTTCACGGCGGAAGAGATCATGACCAGGCTGCAAGCAGAGGGAGTAGAAGCCGTAGTAGTCAGTAACGCGCAGGACATGTATAATGACCCGGCTTTGAATCGTTACCTGTGGGCAGAGATGGAACATGCGGTAATCGGCAAGTATCACCTTCAACTGCCGCCGTTTAAGCTGTCAAAAATGCCCAGTCAAGTGCGGATGTCTGGCCCACTTCTTGGCGAACATAATGAGTATGTCTACATAAACATGGCTGGTCTCTCTCAAGAGGAGTACAAGCAGCTTGAGGAAGAAGGCGTATTTGAATAGGCCTTAATCCCATAAAAAGAACTTACCATTACCACATCGTGTAGAAAACCAAGGAGGAGAAGATTTTTGTCGGAAGACTTCTTGCGGAGTGTGGGTGCGAATGGCCGCGTTCGGACAAGTATATATGTCACTGAGCCGTTCATGAAACGCTTAGCAGATATGTTTTGTTTCTATGTACAAGAATTCTTGGTCCAGCCTTGAGAATCCCCTAATCGATTGTTCCTGCCCGAGATTATTGATGTTACCCATGCAATAATTTAAGATATGCTGAGATTTGTAAAATCATACTAGTTGACTGGCAACGTAGAAACGATGATTAAGTTACAAAGGAAGACCCTGCTGATGTAAAAAGATTTTGTGAGTGGCTTACAGCCGAGGGAGTGATTATGAAGATTCATGAGTTTCAGGCTAAGGAGCTTTTTCGCAGCTGTGGGATCCCTGTTCCAGCGGGGGCAATTGCTACCACACCGGCCAAAGCAGTGGATGCTGCGAAGAGCATCCCAGGGCCTCCTTGGGTGATTAAGGCCCAGATTCACGCAGGCGGACGTGGTAAAGGCGGGGGGGTGCGCCCGGTAAAGACTCTAAAGGAGTTGGAAGAGGCAGCTCGAGATATCCTCTCACATCCTCTGGTTACACATCAGACCGGCCCTTCAGGGCAAAAGGTCCGGCAGCTATTAGTAGAGGAAGGGCTTGCCATCGACAAGGAGTTTTACCTGGGCATTGTCGTTGATCGGAAGCTTGAGTGCCCTGCAATGCTGTTCAGTCAAGCAGGAGGCATGGAGATTGAAGAGGTCTCCGCTCAACATCCCGAACTCGTGTTGATTGAGAATATCGATATTGTCCAGGGGTTCATGCCGTATCAGGCCAGGAACTTCTTCTATGCTCTTGATCCGTTGCCGGATAGAGGTGTCCTCACCGAGTTATCAGCCATCATGAGCAAGCTCTATGAATTATTCATTGCAAAGGACTGCTCCCTGGTGGAGATTAATCCATTAGTTCTCACCAAATCGGGTGCATTGGTAGCACTGGATGCCAAGATCAACTTCGATGATAACGCCCTTTACAGGCAAAGCGATATTGCTCGGCTCCATGATGCCAATGAAATGGATGAACTGGAGGCAAGGGCTTCGGAGTATAACCTCAACTACATCAGACTGGAGGGTAATGTAGGCGCTATGGTAAATGGTGCCGGTTTGGCCATGGCGACTATGGATGTCATAAAATTGGCCGGCGCCGAGCCAGCTAATTTCTTGGACGTAGGAGGCGGTGCCAGTGAGGAAATGGTTACCAATGGCCTGAAGATCATCCTTAGCGACAAGAGGGTGAAGGCCATTTTGATCAACATATTTGGCGGCATCATGCGATGCGATGTCCTAGCACGGGGAGTGGTGAAGGCTGCCAAAGAGGTGAAAATACATGTTCCCCTCATTGTCAGGCTAGAAGGGACCAATGTGAGTGAAGGGAGAGCGATCCTGAAGGAATCGGATCTGGAATTTTCAGTAGCTCGGGATATGGAAGAGGCCGCCAGAATGGTGGCCGAACAGGTGAGTTGACATTCTCCAGAAAAGCGTAGCGAATATGGAAAGGCTGTTTCACTGGGCTGGGCATTATTTGCACTGAGTTGTGCACAGAATTGGAAAAAGGAGTGATCGTATGAGTATCTTGGTGGATGAGAATACCAAGGTTGTGGTCCAAGGCGTTACCGGCAGAGAGGGAACATTCCACACGCAACAGATGAAGGCTTACGGCACCGCTATTGTGGCCGGTGTAACACCTGGTAAAGGGGGAGCAACGGTCGAGGGTATTCCGGTGCTCAACAGGGTCACGGATGCCGTGGACGATCACGGTGCCAATGCCTCATGCATCTTTGTGCCGCCTGCCTTTGCTTCAGATGCAATGCTTGAAGCTGCCGAGGCGGGAATAAAACTTATTGTCTGTATTACCGAGGGCATCCCTACCCTCGATATGGTTAAGACCGTACGCTTTCTAAATAAATGCGGTGCTGTGTTGATCGGCCCGAATACTCCTGGGATTATTTCTCCTGGCAAAACAAAGGTGGGTATCATGCCGGGTTATGTTCACACACCGGGTAGCATCGGGGTGATTTCCCGGAGTGGCACCCTGACCTATGAGGTAGTAGATCAACTCACAAAGGCCGGTTTTGGCCAGTCTACGTGCATCGGCCTCGGCGGCGATGCAATAGTAGGTACCTCTTTTATAGATCATCTGCGATGGTTTGCGCAGGACCCTGAAACAACCGGGGTCGTCATTATTGGAGAAATCGGGGGAACGGCAGAGGAAGAGGCTGCGGATTACATTGCCAAGGAGTTCAACAAACCGGTGGTGGCCTTTATTGCCGGACAGACAGCCCCACCCGGTAGACGCATGGGCCATGCCGGTGCCATTATTTCCGGAGGCAAAGGAAAGGCGCAGGATAAGATCAAGGCGCTGGAATCGAATGGCATAGAGGTGGTTCTCAATCTCGGGCAGTTGGGAAAAACCGCGCTTCAGGTGTTCAAGGTTGCTTAAGCGCGATCCCTTCGTAAAGATTCATTGACTTACATGAGGAGAACTAGTATAAATAATATAGAGATTGACCCTTAATGAGGTAAACGCATGTTTGGTCTCGGTATGCCGGAATTGCTCATCATTCTGGTTATTGTTTTGGTAATCTTCGGAGCCAGCAAACTCCCCCAGATCGGCAAGGGGCTCGGTCAGGGGATCAGGAACTTCAAACAAGCCACTTCCGAAAAACCCGAAGAGATCTCGTCCGAAGCTGAGGACGATAAGAGGAAAATCGAAAAACCTAAGGACGAATAGGCCATGATGCCCTGCCTAAAACGGTATATCATCATCAGGCACGTCCAAGGGCTCTTCGGTGGGAAACCGCTCTTCTGTTGATACTGCCTCTGCTGATTGTCCTGCCCGATCCAGCATCTGCATCCCCTGAGCAACGATTTCGGTGGTGTAGCGCTTATTGCCGTCGCGATCTTCCCAGGACCTTGTCTGCAGCCTCCCCTCGATATACACAAGACTTCCCTTGTGGAGGTACTCCCCGCAGATCTCCCCTAACCGCCTCCAGGCCACAATCCGATGCCACTCGGTGCGATCCTGTTTTTCTCCCTCCTTGGTTGTCCACTGCGCTTTGGTTGCCATGTTGAAGTTGGCAACGGCTGCTCCGCTCGGTGTGTAGCGGATCTCGGGATCGGCACCCAGGTTTCCGATGAGCATTACTTTGTTCAGGCTTGCCATAACCCCCCTCCTCCTTTCTTGCTCAGTGCACTCGTTGAACTTTAGCATAAAGGCGAAAATTTGCAACGGAAATTACCCTGCTCCTCGAAGGGGCCCTACATCATAGGAAAGCAGGGTGTTTTGAGTTGATTAGGTGAGACAGGACTGCAATCATGTTGGCGGTATAGTTTGATCTATACGAGAGTGGAGGCCTCATAATAGCCCTTGCCCTGGCAGGCCAGGCACTTTGGGCCTTGTGAAGCCGTATAGGCCTCTCCGCATTGGGGACAAACCGCGATTCCCTCTTTCTTGTTTCGCTCGGAAAGCCGGGTTACCCTGATTGCGCACGCGGATAAGGGTCCCCTTCCAGCAGTGAGGATAGCCTCATGTAAAACGTCGAGGGGGAGATCCATC
>CP070657.1:635513-640201 GCA_020355085.1 Deltaproteobacteria bacterium | reverse complement strand
TCCTTTTTCAGCTCTGAAGCTCAGGCACATTTTCGTAGAAATCCAGGCATTGCGGATTCATCAAAGCGTCCCGGTTGAGCACGGGCCTGCCGTGGATGATATTGGTGACGGCGCCTTCGACCTTCTTCATATTCAGCGTATAGGGGATATCGGGCGTCTCGATGATCTTTGCCGGCACGTGCCGAGGCGAGGCGTTGTCACGAAGTGTCTTCTTGATCTTCGTCTTCAGCTCTTCTGTCAATTGGTACCCTTCGGCCAATTTCACGAACAGGATGACGCGCTGATCCCCTTCCCAGTTCTGTCCGATGGCCAGGCTATCGGCGATCTCTTCCAACTGCTCCACCTGGTTGTAAAGCTCGGCGGTGCCGATACGAACACCGGAGGGCTTGAGAACGGCGTCGGAGCGGCCATAGAAGGTAAACCCACCGGTCTTACTGTCGTGTATCACATAGTCTCCATGACGCCACACGTTGGGGTACACCGTAAAGTAGGCATCCTTGTATTTGGCATCGCCGGGATCGTTCCAGAAGTAAAGCGGCATGGATGGGGCAGGAGCCTCACAGACCAGCTCACCTTCCTTATCCACCACGGGACTGCCTGTTTCGTCATAAACATTGACCTTCATGGCCAGCGCCGGAAACTGGAGCTGCCCGGCATACACGGGGCTGGTAGGGCTCCCCGTACAGAAGCAGCCATTGATGTCGGTGCCGCCGGCAGAGGAGTTAAACCATAGGTCTTTCTTGATATCCTGGTACACATACTCGAACCCCTCAGGGGAGAGGGGTGAGCCGGTCTGCCAGATCTGGGTGAGATTGGACAGATCGAAGTCCCTTCTTGGTTTGAGGCCCTGGTCTTTGATGAAGTTGATATAACTGGCACTGGTACCGAACATGGTTACCTTCTCATCCTGAACCAGTTTCCACATGGCAGTGGCATCGGGGTAGCTCGGGTTGCCGTCGTAGAGGATCAGGGTGTTTCCGACTGCCAATGAGGTGAGCATCCAGTTCCACATCATCCAGCTGCAGGTCGTTATGAAGAAGTGGATATCGTCTCTCGTAAGATCCGTATGAAGGATCAGTTCCTTAAGGTGATTGATGAGGATGCCCCCAGCACCCTGAACCAGGCACTTGGGCTTACCCGTAGTGCCGGAGGAGAACATGATGTAAACGGGATGATTACAGGGGAGTTGTTCGAACTCTATGGCAAGCCCCGTTTCTTGAGCGAGGAAATCGTCCCAAAGGATACCATTGGGGATTTCGCTGATATCGGGTTTTGCCTCGGGGTAGGAGGCTACCACTACCTTTTCGACAGAAGGGATTCCCCGTGCGATCTCAGCGGCATTGGACAGGGTGGAGAAGGCCTTACCCTTGTAAAAGTAGCCATCTACGGTAAAGAGGACCCTGGGTTCGATCTGGCCGAGCCGATCCAGGGCTGCCCCTGAACCGATGTCCGTGGCACAGGAAGACCAGGTTGCACCGATGCTGGTGGCAGCCAGCATGGCAATGGCCGTTTCCATCATGTTTGGCATATACGCAGCCACCCGATCTCCCGGCTTGATGCCGAGCTCTCGAAGTGAGCGTGCCAGTCGGGCCACCGTGTCGTAGAGCTCCGCATAGGTCATGGTGCTCGTCTTTTGGGTTTCGCCTTTAAAGATGAAGGCCTTGCGATCATCTCGGTACCTGAGCAAGTTTTCAGCGAAGTTGAGCCGCGCTCCCACAAACCACGTGGCACCGGGGAACTTGCTCAAATCATCCACAACCGTGTCATAAGGCTTAGAGGAGATGATGCCGGCAAAGTCCCAAAAGGTGGCCCAGAACTCGGGGATGTTCTCGACAGACCACTGATACAGGGGCCGGTATTCGCTGAAGTCGGTTCCGTATTTCTGGTTGGCGAAGTCCATAAACCGATACATGTTTGAGTTCTTAATCCGTTCTTGTGAGGGTTTCCACAACAGCTTGGCCATAGTATTCCTCCTTTTAGTGCCAATTTTCAGGGACTTAGAGAAAACGAGAAGGAAGCAACGCTCAGGGTCATATTTTCTTTTTCTTGACTATGAGCTATTATTGGATTACACCTAAGCCCTTAAAATAAAGGGAACGATTAGTCAAGAAAAGATTCTTTTTCGCCCTACCTGTTTACAAGGAGTTCGAGGAATAGGTGGGGGAAATGGGAAAATCGTAAGGTCGTTAGCGGAAAGGGGCGACATATTGGTGGACGAATCCAGCAGGTTAATCAAGGAGGTGAAGAGCAAGGTCCAGGAATTGAGGGCGAGAGGTCTTAATCTTTACCCGTCTGGCTTCAGGAGGGATATCACGGTGCAAGAGGTTATAGACCGCTTCGGCGAGCTGGACCATGATGCACTCAACGAAGTTAGCCAGACCTTCACTATGGCCGGCAGGGTTATGTCCATCAGGGATTTCGGGAAGGCGAGTTTCATTCATATAAAGGATGGAACCGGTCAACTCCAGGCATATGTCCGGAAAGATAAGATCGGCGATAAGGAGTTCGAGATCTTTAAGCTGACGGATATAGGCGATCATGTAGGGATTACCGGGCAACTGTTCAGGACCAAGACCAATGAGTTGACGATCCTGGCCGATTCCGTTGTTCTCCTGTCAAAATCCCAAAGGCCGCTGCCGGAGAAATACCACGGGCTCATCGATGTAGAAACCAGATACCGGCAGAGGTATCTTGATTTGATCGTTAACGATAACGTGCGACAGGCCTTTATACTGAGAAGCAGGATAATCAAGAGGGTTCGGGAGTTCTTTGATAACCAGGGTTTCATCGAGGTTGAGACGCCGATGATGCAATCGATTCCCGGTGGCGCGACGGCTCGACCGTTCAAGACCTTCCACAACGCACTGGGAATGGAGCTCTATTTGAGGGTTGCCCCGGAGCTCTATCTTAAAAGACTGGTTGTTGGTGGGTTCGAGAGGATTTACGAGCTCAACAGAAATTTTCGCAATGAGGGCATCTCAACCAACCACAATCCCGAATTCACCATGTTGGAATTCTACGTTGCCTATGCAACCTATGAAGATCTCATGGATCTAACCGAAGAGTTCTTTCGGTTTCTCCTGGAAAGCCTCTTTGATCGTTTGAAGCTTACCTATCAGGGAAATGAGATAGACTTTTCCACCCCGTGGCCTCGGATCTCGTTGACCGATTCACTCTTGGATATCGGTAAGGTGCCTGAGCATGCCCTTTCCGACGATCGGGCATTGCGGGATTTTGCCAGGTCCGAGGGGCTGGAGGCGGCGGATAGCGAGGAGCGAGGAAGGGTAGTGGTCAAGCTCTTTGAACACCTCGTTGAGCCGAAGCTGATACAGCCTACCTACATCATCGACTATCCGGTAGAGGTGAGCCCGCTTTCAAGAAGAAAGGATTCAGAGCCTGAAATTGTAGAGAGATTTGAATTGTTTGCAGCCGGAAAAGAACTTGCGAACGGCTTCTCCGAGCTCAATAACCCCGATGATCAGCGAGAACGATTTCTCGAACAGGTCTCCCTGAGGGATTCGGGTGATGAAGAGGCCCTGTTTATGGATGAGGACTATGTGAGGGCGCTTGAGTACGGATTACCGCCGACCGCAGGTGAAGGTGTTGGAATTGACCGGTTGGTTATGGTGCTGACTGACTCACCATCTATTAGGGACGTCATACTCTTCCCCCACATGAGGAAGAAGTAGTTGAATTTATAGGATTGTTTGTTCTTATGTCTTTTACACACTTTAAACTTTAGCTCACTTTAGGCACGTAATAACTGCTATGTCTTTTGAACTGTTTTTTTCTCTCAGATATCTCAAGGCAAAGAGAAAACAAGGATTCATTTCGATCATAACGGGAATATCCGTTCTGGGGATTATGATAGGCGTTATGGCTCTGATTGTGGTCCTGGCCGTCATGAACGGTTTCAGGGAAGATTTGATGAAAAAGATACTGGGCGTGAACTCACACCTGCTCATCATGAGCTATAAGGGGGGCATTGAAGATGCAGATGGGATAGTTCAAAAGACCTTGAAGGTAGATGGTGTTGTTTCGGCAACGCCATTTATCTACAGCCAGATTATGATCAAGAGCTACGGCAATATCTCCGGCGCTATCTTGAGGGGTATCGATCCAGTTACAGCTGGTTCGGTAATAGACATCGATTCAATGATACGGAGCGGGTCGCTCGGGGTTTTAAGCGATACCCAGGCTGAAACCAAGGGAATTATTCTTGGCAGTGAATTGTCCAAACAGATAGGGGCTGTGCCGGGAGATGTGGTGACGGTCGTCTCTCCAATGGGACAATTGACGCCTCTGGGCAGGGTTGCGAACGAAGGCACATTTGAGGTGAGGGCCCTATTCGAATCGGGAATGTACGAGTATGATAGTGCAATGGTCTACATCTCGCTGGCAGACGCTCAAGAGTTCCTCTCTCTCGGCGACGAGGTGACGGGTGTTGAGGTGAAGGTCGAGGATATACAGAAGAGCGATAAGATCGGGGAAGCTATTCAGGGCACGCTCCAGTATCCCTACTATACAAAAGACTGGAAGATGATGAACAAGAGCCTCTTTTCTGCCTTGAAGCTCGAAAAGGTCACCATGTTTATCATCTTAACCATGATCGTGCTCGTAGGCGCTCTCAATATTATCAGTTCGCTTGTTATGATGGTGATGGAAAAAACGCGCGATATAGCGATACT
>CP070657.1:632499-635413 GCA_020355085.1 Deltaproteobacteria bacterium | reverse complement strand
GCCAGTTATTCGGTCTCATCGGCCCGAACGGGGCAGGCAAGTCCACGGTGCTCAATATGATTGGTGGCACTTTACGACCCAGCCATGGGCAAATCATTTTCAATGGGGAAGAGGTTACCACCCTTCCCTCTCATCTAAGGGCCCAGCAGGGCATCGCCCGGGTTTTTCAGGAAAACCTCCTTTTCAGCAGCTTTACAGTACTTGAAAATGTGCAGGTTGGCTACCATTTGCAATCGAGAATAGGTTTTTCCAGCATATTTCTAAGGACACGTTCAAATCGGATACAGGAAAAGGCATTGGAACAGAGAGCCTTGGATACCCTTGAGTTCGTTGGCTTAGGGCGATACTCAAATGAATTGGCAATCAATCTGCCCCATGGGAGACAACGGTTATTGGGTCTAGCAATTGCCTTGGCGGCCCAACCGCAACTGCTTCTTCTGGATGAGCCTGTTACGGGTATGGCCGCTGAAGAAGTTGAAACCATGTTGAGCATGATCAGGACACTTAGAGAACAGAGGGGGGTCACCTGCATCATCATTGAGCACAACCTGAGGGCCGTGATGGGGCTTTGTGATCGGATTGCTGTGCTTAATTTTGGGAGGAAAATCGCTGAAGGCTCACCAGAAGAGATAGTTGAAAACCCAGCGGTTATGGAGGCTTACCTGGGGAAGGAAGAAGATGTTACTTGAGATTATAGACTTGAATGTTCGCTACGGGGGCGCAGTAGTATTGAGTGGCATCTCCCTCAAGGCGAAACAGGGCGAAATTGTGACCATAATCGGAAACAATGGAGCCGGTAAGACAACGACCCTCAGAACCATATCCGGCCTAAAGAGACCTATAAGTGGAGAAATTCTATTTCAAGGAATAAAGATTCATGGAACCCCTGCCCAAGATATCGTCAAAATGGGTATAGGACATGTTCCTCAAGGGAGGGATCTTTTTCCCTACATGGGAGTCCTGGAGAACATAAGATTGGGCGCTTACTTGCAGAAGGATAAGGATCAGACAAAGCAAAACTTAGAGACGATATTTCACACTTTTCCAGTCCTGAAAGTACGAAAAAGGCAGCAGGCAGCGACCCTAAGCGGCGGAGAGCAGCAGATGCTTGCGATTGCTCGTGCCTTGATGGGAAACCCCACTTTGCTTTTGTTAGATGAACCCTCGACAGGCCTTGCACCGATCATGGTTCGCGAGATAGGCAAAATCGCTGTCGAGATCAATCAAATGGGAACCAGTATCCTGTTGGTGGAGCAAAATGCTCGACTTGCCCTAAGGCTATCTCATAGAGGCTATGTGTTGGAGACAGGCCAGCTTGTTTTGCAGGGTAAAAGTAAGGATCTTTTGGATGATGAACGGGTGAAAAAGGCATATCTTGGCCAGGAATAGATTCGCACGGCCGAACTGATTAGGGGAATTTGGGTTACTCATGCCACTTCAAGAAATAAAAGGGTTGCCTTTGCCTTTTTTTGCTTTATCCCTTGCAGAACCGGCGCGTCTCGCAAAAATATTTATCAACTGGAAAGGCTCGAGGTTTCTTATTCCGTGGTAAAAGTCTTGCTGATAATCTTCCATTCGTCCCGCTCTTTAATCAGATGGAAATAGTCGGTAAAAGCCATGCCGCCACCGAAACCTGTTTCCTTAATCGTGACATTGGCCACATTTCCAACCACATCGAGAAACGTTATTTCGCCTTTATAAGGGGCACCGGCTTCTGCCATGGATGGATTGTTTTCAATATTCTCAAAGAAAGGTTCAGGGCCTCCCAGTAAAAGCTGATCCTGGAGATAGCCGTTCATGACCGCCTTTGGATGGAAGCAAGCCCTCAATACCTTCACATTCCCCTGATAGGTCCCGTCAATATACTGCCGGACTACCCTTTGTACTGCCTCCTTTTCTGAATTCGTCATCTCATACCTCCTTTGTAAATATTTATTTCCCTATATATTGTTTGCGATTAAATCCTCTCCCACAGGCGTAAACCAGGAATTTCCTCGTCTGAATTCTTCAGTTCTTTTCTTAAATTCGCGAAGCTCCGATTCCGACCACATGCCGTAAAACTCTTCAAAATCGCCTCGATTTGCGTCTTTATATCGGGGCCTTACGTCAATCGTCTCTTCAAGTGATTTCTTTATCATCCTGTTAATGCTCAGGCCTTCAGATCTGGCCCTGGATCTGAGTAACTCAACAAGTGGCTCGGCCACAGCATGATCGCCCACAAAGAAACACATATAGAAAGCGGCGTCAGTCATGGACACGGTGGGTGGATAGCCCTTGTCGATTGCGCCTGGCGGGCCTACAGGAAAGCCGCCGCTTTCCCGCCACCTGTCGTCGTAAATCTTGTTTTCTGGGTGCATTTTATAAGGGTTATGATAAAGAGGACAAGCATGTCAACGATTAAAAGCAAGGTCAAAAGCATGAAGTACTCCTCTTTGAGAAATACCGGCTCTGTCTGGACCGGCCCAATCCTGCCTTGAACTTATGTGGAAGGTCAAGAACAAACCAATCTCGATCCCCGTTTTACCGGATGACGAAGCAGTGTTTTCCTGTCAATCGGGTCTAAATCCATGATCGAAATAATCTGCCAGCCCGCTAGGTCAATCCCACCATGAGAACGAAGAACTTTCAGCTACGTATACCACCCAAAGTCATTAACGGCCGCGGTCATGGCCTTAACATTTTCAACGGGCGCCATTGGGGGCAATTCACAGCCAGGTCCAAACATGAAACCCCCGGGTAGTTTTTTCCCTTTTTCTATGACAATTCTAGAGGCCTCATAAACCTCCTCTGGCGTACCGACCTGAATGATGGCCGGCTTCAGGTTGCCCACAATAATATCGTTGGGGAAGTATTCAGCCGCCTTTTCAAGATCGACCTCATGACCAAAGCTGACAATACCGGGATCTCCCATGGG
>CP070657.1:627906-632399 GCA_020355085.1 Deltaproteobacteria bacterium | reverse complement strand
GCTGGCACAAGTGGTTGATTTCCAGCTGGGCATGCCTGGGGAGCAGCAATACCACGATTGCGCCAATAATCTGTAGAGCGAAGTAGGTGTATACGAATTCGCTCCAGTTTGGCAACTGCATCAGCACGCGCTGCTGCGGCTGAATGCCTAGCTCCATCAAACTCACTGGGATCTTGTCGGCCTTCTCCCGCACGTGGGCATAGGACTACCGGCCGGTATCGTCAATAAGAGACTCCTTATTAGGGTTGAGGTCTGTCGCCTTGTCGAACATATCCCCAAGGGTCATGCCCAACCACCACCTAAACTTGGAATATCGTGCGGCATCTTCTTTCCTGTGGGTGGGAAATTCCTCCTGCGTCATCGTATACCTCCCTTGTTTTGGTTAAGTGGGGGGAGTTCCGGGCCGTGCCCGTACCGGCATTCTTGACAGCACTGCGATGGGGCTGAGGATGGGGCATGCTTGCCCTGTGTTCTGAGCGGGTTCTCCATGGTATCACTTCCTTGCGGTTGGAGGGTAATCACTCACCTGTAGCCCTGGGCTACCCTCACGAATGATGCATATTTGAGATGTGCCCTGTGACCTTGATTGTGAAGTTATTTACTTTCTTATGGATTTACCCGCCATTATTCTTGTCCGCCGTTGTTATGGCGGAGTGGTGGGCGTCTCGGTCTTCTTCACTGTGTGCTATCTTGTCGAGCTATTTACTTTCTTACAGATGTCCCGGTCTTCATGTTTGGTCAAAACCATCATCAACCTTTGGGGGCCTTCATCTTTAGCAGCTTCAGCGCATTGCCGAAGTAGATCTTGCGCTTGTCCTCGTCGCACAGATTTAGGTCCTCCACCGAGCGGATGCCCTCGCGGATGAACATCGGACCGCCCTCCGGGTCGAACGGGCAGTCGCTGGCGAACAGGATCTTGTCTGGACCGAAGAAGTCCAGACCGCAGCGCAGCGCCGAGGCCGATCCGCCAAGCACGGTGTCAGCGTAAAACATCTTGAAGTAATCGATCGGCTTTTTTGCCATGCGCTGCACCAGCTCTTCGTAATTCTGATCGGCGGATCGGCTGCCGAGCTGCGCCCACAGCGTCTCGACGCGGCCGGCGAAAAACGGGATCATCGCGCCGCAGTGGTGGGTGATGATGCGCATGTCCTCCAGCTTGTCGAACAAGCCAGAGAAAACGATGCGGGCCATCGCAACACTGGTCTCGAAAGGCCAGCCGAGCACCTGCCAGATCTCGTACTTGGACTCGGACTCGTTCACATAGTCGGCGCGCGTGGCCGGTCGAGCAGGATGCATCCAGATCGGCAAGTCATGATGCCTGGTCATGCGCTCGAAAATCGGCCAGAACTCCGGCTCATCGAGCGCCCGACCGTTCACGCTGGTACAGATCTGGATACCCCGCGCCCCGAGCTTGTCGATGGATCGGTCCATCTCCTCGAGGGCCGCGGGCACGTTGTTCAGCGGCAGCGAAGCGACGAATGCGGGAAATTTCTTTGGCCATTTCGCCACCATCGCTGCCATGTCGTCGTTTGCGATGCGAGCCAGCTTTGGCGAAAGCTCCGGCCCGCCGACGACCTCAGGCGAGGGCAGCGACAAGGTCAGCACCTGCTCTATCCCGGGCCATTGCTCCAGCATCTTCACCCGGGCCTCGATGTCCCAGAGCATACGCAGGTTGGTCATACGTTTTACGATGCCGGGGTCCTTCGAGTGCTGCTTCATCATCTCGAGATAGCGCACCGGCATCACGTGGTTGTTTATGTCAACCTTCATCTTTCCCCCTTTTACGCATCGAAACGTGGCATGGTGATGGGTTAATCAGTGGCCCTTTGAATGTAATGCACGTTCTGCACGAACGTGCCCTTCTCGGAAGGGGGCAAACCATGCAATAAGAGTTTGTCTCAGCTTCTTAAATCCTGTGATCTATCAGAATCGATTTTGAACTTCTCCAGAATTCTCTGACTATTCTCGGCGACTTTCTTTTTGTCCAATACTATCTTATGAGCCTGTTCGTCTATTATGATGTTGTATCTTCCTTTATGTTCTTCTAACGCCTTCACTAAATCTTTCATCCTAGAGACCTTTCTGCCATTAGCATATGAAATCGCCTGATTTTCCAGGCCTTCATATCCGACGTTAATTTCATCAGCGAGAACTTTGATTAGCACAACTACTTCCCTTTGGTCTTCTGCGGGGCTGCCATAATAGTAATAGTTTAAAAGATCCTTTGGTGCGGTATGATACCACCTTTGGCCCCAGGTTTTCAGATAGTTTACCGTTAAAGGTGCAAACACCAGCCCGCCAAAAATATAGTATGTTGGCGCCACATCGTACTGCTCATTTGGAACTAATCGTAAAGAACTGGTAGGTCTGGTCAGTCTAATTTCAACATTGATAAGGTTACCTTCTCTCAAGATGTCACAGCGAATCAAATCATTCGCGTATTTCTTTTGGACCAGATACTCGAAGTAGGTCCTCTCTCCTTCCCTAAATTCTATGGACCCATTGTCAGCGATCTTAACGCCATTGATTGCAAGCATTATATCTCCTGATCTCAAGATGTCTTTTGCGGGGGAATCAGGAAAAATCTTATTGACCAGTATCCCTGTCTGATCTCGGGCCAGATTGTACATAATTCTGAGGTCTGGGTTCTCCATCTCTTGCCAAGATATTCCAAGACCCGGCATTCCATCATATTTTCCATCCTGCATATCTGTAAGGAAATGGTCAATGACCGGGGCCGGAACCATATACCCTATGTTTTCGCCTGAGCTAGCCTGAAATGCCACGCCAACCAGCTTACCGTCCTTGATTACTGGACCGCCACTACTTCCTTGATTAATCGCAGCATCAATCTGGCAAGAGAGCAAATAGGCCCTGCTATGAGTATACTCACGGTGCTCGACCCTGGAAACCACCCCCTCAGTGATGCATAGCTCAACACCGCCCGTGGGGAAACCGTAAACGACAACCTTGTCTCCTATGTACACAAGGCTGCCGATTTCAACAGGCTCAATTCCTACGAAGAATGAATCATCATTGACCCTGAGAATGGCAAGGTCACATTCATGAGCTACTGCTTCCAGTTTAGCGATATACCTCTTTGCATCTCCTGCCTTTCTTACTTGTATAAATTTCTGGTCTGCAACGGCATGAGCACTCGTTAAGATCCTATTTCCACTTATAATACACCCTGAACTGCTGCGCTTTCTCTGACTTTGCAACTGCCATGGTTCCTCATAAGAGAATTTGCTGTAAGTAGTGTATATCCTTACAGTGGCTTCCCTGACATCCCTTCCTGCCCATACCGTGGGAGCGCTAATAGTACCTAAAACCACTGTCAAAATAAGCTTTGAGAATAACCTCATTTTTTTCCTCCGCAAAGGGAGCTGTGCTAAGGCTAGGTGAAATCTAGTGAACCAGCTCCCAAATATGGCTGTCATTTTTCAATCGATAACCAAACCGTTCTAAAGGAAGGAGCCTTTTGTAAAAAAGTACCGCGGGCACGCAACGAAGTCAAGGCAAGGTAAAGAGCTCAGGCTCGACCGCCTAGATCAAGATGTCCTTTTCCCAGCCGAGTTTGATGAGCTGGATGCGGTCCGCACGGCTGTTGCCCAGCCCGAACTTGGTGTCGGCTGCGGCGATGTGCCGGGGCGGCGGACTGATCGGCCTCCTTGCACCAAAGAAGGTGTCTCGCTTGGCCTGGATGATCCGGGCGCCTGTTGCGTCGGCCGCCACCGGGTCACTGCTTACGATCAGACCACAGTAACGCCACGTGTACCGACTGCTAAAGTGATGCGGACCTGTGCCGTGAAACAGTGGTGTGAGCATCACCAAGATGTTAAGACGGGTTTTACCCTTAACATGGGGCAGGTGCCAAATTGCGCCCAGGTTTTCGCAGGCATTCTTATGGTATTTTGGGGGCCAGGAGATGAACATTATGTAGTTTTTAAGCAGGGTGCCAAGGCCTGACCAGTGGTGGGTCCGCATGGGGCGAACGTTGATCAGGGCCGTCGACTGCTTGAATATGGGGTTCCTGCGCACTCCACGATCATCGGCGGCCACGTTTTCCCTCCTGACACCTGCTTCCAGCAGACGTTTCTGTATAGCCTCCTCCAGCGGTTTGGGGGTGGGAAGATAGGCCCAAACGTTGCTCTTGATTCCTACGATATCATCGGGCCCAACCAGCTGGGCCCAGGCCGACACCGGATCGGGTGCATCCAGGAGGACACCTACAGCCTGGTCCAGCAGCTTCTGCAAAATACCAGGCCGAGGTAGCCCTTCGCCGTCGAGAACGTCTTTGTCCCGTATCATCACTACTCGGCTCATTGCAGGTTCTTTAGCAGAGGCATCCCTTAAAGCCGGGAGACCCATGATACCTCCCACGGCCACGCATGAGCTTGTACGTATGAAATCACGCCGTGTAATGAACTTCTTCCTTTTTACCATAGCAGTAAGCTCCTTCTTGGCTTTCTGCTTCCGTCTCAGCATTCTTT
>CP070657.1:624069-627806 GCA_020355085.1 Deltaproteobacteria bacterium | reverse complement strand
CGATCAGTTGCTTTCTAAGGTAGGGATACAGGAAGAAACAGTGAAATCAGCCGACAAAAAGGATATGTGGATTCCATTCAGGCCGTCTACCCCCGAAGAAAAGGAGATCATCCAGTCCGTGATAGACACCTTCCACGATCGGTTCGTGGGGGTCGTGCATGCCGGGCGCAAACCCCTTTTGAGCAAAGAGGAGGTCGACAAGCTTGCAGATGGGCGTATCTTCACGGCGGAGCAGGCACTTGCAGCGAAGCTCGTTGATAAGATCGGGTATCTGGACGATGCGGTCAAGGCAGTAAAAGGCTCGATGAACTTGACAGAGGCCAAGGTTATTACCTACCTTCGTCCCGGAAGCTACAAGGGCTCTATTTATTCAGGCCTACCACAACGCTCCGATACCGACATTAACCTTATCGCCGTCACCGGTGATTTCCTCTCCCTGATACCTGAGGTACAATTCATGTACCTGTGGAGGCCGTAAGGTTCATTGTTGCGCTAGGCTTTCGTGCCACGTGAGGCGAGGCGGAATGGGTACGCTACTTTTGCATCAAAATAGTTGACTTCTGGGACTCCGGCAATATAATCATTTGTGTTGCCTGGGGTCGTCTTGGTGCGAACCTTTAACCAACGAAAGGAGGTAGGTGCCATGAAAAAGCTTATCGTAGCCACTTTTATCAGCGTTTTCTTGGTCTTATCCTTTGCGGTAATGGCGCCGGCGAAGGAGATCAAGATCGGCGTCATTCTCCCCCTGTCCGGTGCACTTGCTCCTACGGGCAAAAGCCTTAAGGAGGGAGCTGATCTGGCTGCCGATATCGTTAACGGGAAATATCCCGACCTCAAGATCTCGATCGCGCAGTGGGAGGGAATCCCGAGCCTCGGCGGAGCCAAGATCAAGCTTGTTTATGCCGACCACAGGGCAGATCCGGGCTGGGGGGCTGATCAGGCGAAGAGGCTCATAGAGGATGAGAAGGTTACTGGCCTTTTCGGCTGCTATAATAGCGCCGTAACGAAGACTGCATCTGTGGAGGCCGAGCGAGCAGCCATACCCTTTGTTAACCCGGATTCCACCTCTCCAGCGCTTACCAAGAGGGGCCTGACGTGGTTCTGGCGGGTGACTCCTCACGAGACCTGGTTTACAGCGGACCTTTTCAACTTCTTAGATGGCCTCGCAGCAGGCAAGGCGCGGGGCGTAGGGCCTGTCGGCAAGGAGCAGATCAGCACCTTGGCTGTTGCTGTAGAAAACACTGAGTGGGGTGCGGCTTCATTGACGGAGATCGTGAAGTTCGCGGCCGATCATGGATACAAGATCGTTGAGTCCTTTAGGTATCCGCATAAGGCAGCCGACCTGAAGAGCGAGGCCAGGAGGATGATGGCCTCTAAGGCCGATTGTTATCTGTTTGCTCCCTATATTGCGGATGCAATCCTTTTCATAAAGACTCTCAAAGAGATGCGTGCTACCCCGAAGCTCATCTGGGGGCAGGACGCCGGATTCATCATTCCGGACTTCTACAAAACCCTGGGGGCAGCGGTGAACGGTATTCTGACCCGTGATCTTTTCTCACCCGAGTTGGGGAAGGTTAAGCCGGAAGCAGCAAAAATCAATGCGATGTACAAGGAAAGAACAGGATTTGATTTCTCCGGTAGTTCCGCGCGCGACTTTGTGGGAATCCAGGTATGGGCCCATGCCCTAAATAGCGCAGGCTCAACCGACCCTCAGGCGATCCGAAAGGCGCTCAATGACCTTTATATTTCATCGGATGAACTAATCATGCCGTGGAAGGGCGTACGGTTCGGCTCACCTTTTCCAGGCGATACCCATCAAAACGAGTTGGGCTCCGGGGTGATTAATCAATATCAGGGATGGCCTGATGGAAAACTGCATGTGGTCTATCCCTTTGAATTTTCCACGGCCAATCTGATCTATCCCTTCCCGGGCTGGAAGTAGAGACCTCAGAGTCGGCATGAGTTAGCCGAGCAGCATGGCCAGCGAAAACTGGCTATGCTGCTCCCTTTCGTTATCTTAACTGACCTGATAAAGATGGAATTAGCAATAGAGCTCATCCTGTTCGGGATCCTCATGGGGCTTATCTTCGCCTTTATCTCCTTGGGTTTGGCCCTTATCTTTGGAGTAATGAACATTGTTAACTTCGCCCATGGGGAATTCCTGATGGTGGGAATGTACGTTGCCCTGTTGACTTCCACCTATCTTCACCTCGACCCCTTCCTCTCTCTGCCGATTGCGGCAGCAATGGGATTCTTGCTTGGCATCGCAAGCTATCGGTTCCTCATTAAGGATATTCTTCGTGGACCTATGGTAGCCCAGCTGTTCGGGACCTTTGGGCTCATGCTCTTTCTCCGGTATCTCGCCATGTTCATATTTGGCCCCGATGTTCGGACTGTTCCATCCGGCATTCTGGTGGGAAAAAGCGTTCTCTTGGGCTGGGTGGCCCTTGATTTGAGCAAGGTGGTGGCGGCAGGGCTGTGCCTGGGACTCTTTGTGGTGGTCTATTGGATAATAAACCGAACAAAGCTCGGTAGGGCTTTACGGGCAACCTCCCTTGACGCAGAAGCGGCCCGATATATGGGTATAGACACTGAGAAGATCAACGCCTTGGCCTGGGGCATTGGCGGGGCTACTGTAGGGATAGCAGGCGGGCTCTTAGCTCACTTTTACTACGTTACGCCAACGGTCGGAATGGTTTTTGTCCTAATTGCCTTTGCGACTGTTGCCTTGGGCGGATTCGGGAGCATTTCGGGCGCCTTTGTTGCCGGACTGATCATCGGGCTCATACAGGTGATCGGTGGGCAATACTTAAGCGAGCTGAAGTTCACCTTCATTTACCTAATGTATTTCCTCACGGTCGTATTCAGACCTCGGGGTCTCTTCGGGTGGTAATATGGGCCGGTTACTAGGGGATATTTTTTCATTTGGGGACCGCCCCGTTTCTGAAAGAATTGGTTTCATTGTTTTTATTCTCATCGTCCTCGCATTCCCCTGGACTGTAAAGCTCGCCTATGCCCGGGCGGTAATGATTAAGTTCCTGCTGTTTGCCCTGTTTGGCTTGGGCTGGAACCTCATTGGCGGCTATGGTGGCCAGGTTGACCTCGGACAGGCCAAGAACGTGGGGTTCGGAGCGTACGCCACCGCACTCATGATGCTTCACTGGAAGATACCGTTTTGGCTGACGGTCATACCGGGGATGATCTTTGCCACTGCCGAATCCTTTGCCGTTGCCTATCCCATGTTCCGGCTGAGAGGCCACTACTTTGCGATCGCCACCTTGTGCGTTGCCTTGGTCTGGAAGGAGCTGTTTGTCTTCTGGGACTGGACTGGCGGAGCGCGAGGCGTCGAGATACCCATAAAAAGCACCCCCAACTTCACCTATATGCAGTTCGGTGCAGTGGGTTACCATTACTTTGTTTTCGGTCTCTTTATAGCCCAGTTTCTGTTCATGAATTGGTTCAGGAAATCGAAGCTGGGCTATGAGTTGCAGGCTGTCAGGGATAATGAGGATGCGGCGGCAAGCTTGGGAATCAATGTAACCGCCACGAAAGTCAAGACATATTGTATTACCGCTGCGCTGGGAGCACTGGGAGGCAGTTTCATAACTGTCTACTATCTTTATATCGATCCGGACTTGGTGATGCCCCTTGACCTCTCTATATTGATTGCAATGACCGTCATGGTAGGGGGAGCGGGCTCCATATGGGGGCCCATAATCGGAGCGGCAATCCTAATT
>CP070657.1:617716-623969 GCA_020355085.1 Deltaproteobacteria bacterium | reverse complement strand
GGATGGCGTGGTTATCAGGGTCAGGGGCAAGGCCCTTACCTGTGAAGCCAGGCTGGACCTTTCGAAGCGGGAACGGGATATTCTGTTGGCAGGTGGGCGATTGAATTATTACCGCCATAAAGTGGCAGTAGGCGATCAATCATAAAGGGAATACGGTATGGACCAGAAACTGAGCGCATACCATACTGCCGGAGAAACGACATGATTGACGAAATGAATGAGGCAGAAAGGGCCGGTGAAATCATACAGTGGAACGCTGATGGGCGGCCTGTGGTGCCGGAAAATCCCATCATCTCCTATATCGAGGGTGATGGGACTGGGCCGGATATCTGGGCTTCTGCTCAGCCCGTGTTAGACGCGGCAGTCCATCATGCCTACGGGGGAAAACGTCGTATTATCTGGCATGAATTACTGGCTGGAGAGAAGGCCCAAAGTCTCTATGGGCCGGACACCCCCTTGCCCGAGCAAACCCTTGCTGATATTGCCCGGTATGGGATCGCCATCAAAGGCCCCCTGACAACCCCTGTGGCCGGTGGTTTTCGCTCGCTCAACGTGGCCTTGAGGCAGCGATTGGACCTGTATGCCTGCGTGCGGCCGGTACGCTATTTTCCCGGGGTGCCAGCTCCCGTTGTGCATCCGGAGAAGGTCAACGTCGTGATCTTTCGGGAAAACACCGAGGACGTGTATGCCGGAATAGAGTGGGAGGCAGGGTCGCCAGACGCCAAAGAGGTACTCGAGTTGATTAACAAAAAACTGAAAGATGCTGGCAGCCAGTTGGTCTCCCGTGAGAGCGCGGTTGGGGTCAAGACCATGAGCGAGTTCAACTCTCACCGCCTTGTCCGACGGGCAATCCAATACGCATTGGAGAACGGCTATCCGAGCGTAACCCTTGTGCATAAAGGCAACATCATGAAATACACGGAAGGTGCGTTTCGCGATTGGGGCTATCAGGTCGCACAGGAGGAGTTCGCCCAACAGACAATTACCGAAGCGGAACTATACGAGAAATTTAACGGCAAAATCAAGCCGGGCGTAATCGTGATAAAGGACCGGATCGCGGATGCCATGTTCCAGCAGCTACTGTTGCGACCGGAAGAATTCGGGGTGATCGCCACACCCAACCTGAACGGCGATTACCTATCCGATGCGGCAGCAGCCCAGGTGGGCGGTCTGGGAATGGCACCGGGCGCAAATATGGGAGATCGGTGCGCCCTTTTCGAGGCCACCCACGGCTCGGCACCCAAATACGCAGGTCAAGACAGAGTCAACCCCAGCTCTGTGATTCTCTCCGGCGTAGAGATGCTCCGCTTTATGGGGTGGCCAGAGGCTGCGGATTTGATCGTCCAGGCCCTTACCCAAACGATTGCCCAGGGAATTGTCACCTACGACCTCGCCCGGCAGATACAAGGCGCACGAGAGGTTACCTGCTCCGAGTTTGGTGCAGCTATACGAGAGAACATCAAACGGGGGACATGATAGGCGTGACTATGGCTTCTTGAGAGACGTTCGAAGCCTGCCGGTTTCAGCCATATCGATCTTCATGGTTTTCGGATCGATCACAACACCGTAATCCTTTCGGGCACCTTCTGTGCTCACGTACCCGTCCAGCACATCTCTTTCAACGAGTTCCGGTTCGCGTTCCAGGGGATCTCCGTATCCTCCTCCACCGGCAGCATCCATGGTAACCGCATCACCGGGCCGTAATTGGGTTAACCCGTAAGGGTTCCCTTGGTCCCCATTGACGAGGAACTGGGCCTTGGCCCCAGCTTCTCCTCCGAAAAGGCCCTCAGGGGGATAGCGGTATCTTCCCGATTGAATTCCGAGATTTACGGGGGGGATGGGCGCATACTCATCATCGGGTACTCGGAAAACCACTCGCCGGCCGAGACCCCCTTTCATCTTTCCTGGACCTGCAGAATCGGGCAGCAGTTCCCTCTTTTCCACAATGAGCGGGGTGTCGCTCTCGAATATTTCGACAGGGGTATTTGCCCCGTTTGCAGGAAATATGTAGTCGTAGTAACCGTCGTTTCTCGAGCTGGCACCCATACCTCCGCCCCTGATAATTACCGAATGAAACGGCCTTCCGTCATTTCGCTTCCCATAGAAGACGTTCATGGTGGCAGGCGTACCTCCACTGCCGGCGATAACACGGTCAGGCAGTGCCTCTGCCAACGCCCTGTAGACTATCTCAGTAAGGAAATGCCCGATTTGCATCCGTGCTGCCACAGCTACGGGAAAGGTGCAGTTGACCACGCTGCCTTCGGGCGCCTTGAGGGTGAGCGGCCCGGCACACCCGTCGTTATTGGGAATGTCAGGATCGAAAATGCTCTTTACGGCCATGTGAACATAGGCGTACGTGAAATTATACACCACATTGCCACCCCAACCCACATGGGAAGATGAACCCTCAAGATCCACCGTGTTATCGCTCCCCTTTACCTCCACAGCGGCTCTGATGACTATATCCTCTCTGCCCTCCATCTGTTCTATAATACCCTCGGAGCGGTAGATGCCGTCGGGAACCTTGTCAATGGCATCTCTCATGCTCTTCTCCGTGCGATTGATAATCTCGTCTGCAAGATCGTCAAGCCCGTCCAGGCCATACTCTTCGAGCATCTGCCCCACCTTTTCGGCGCACACATGATTTGCCGCTATCTGGGATCGGATATCACCGATAACCTCGTCGGGCGTGCGCACATTCCATCGAATCATTTCAAGCACTGCCTCGTTAACGACGCCACCATCGTAGAGTTTTACGAGCGGTATAAAAAGACCGTCCTCGAACACATCGTGGTTATCGGAGGAAACCCGACCGCCAATGTCGGAATGATGAAAAACGCAGGCCGTAAATGCCGTCAGTTGCCCCTTATAGAAAATGGGGCTCATCACGCAGACGTCGTTCAAGTGGCCGGCAAGGGCCCATGGATCGTTGGTTATGAAAATATCACCATGCCGGTAGCTATCCGCCGGCAGCTCGTTGACCAGGTTCTTTATGCCCAACGCCATCGCCCCTGACTGGCCGGGGGTTGCAAATGTCCCCTGGGCCAGTTCTCGTCCCTTTCTGTCCGTAAACATGCAGGTATAGTCGTGGGCATCTCTCAGAAGGCTTGAAAAGGCCGTTCGCGCAACAGCGCCATCAGCCTCGTCAACGATTGAGATCATCCTGCGCCAGAGAATCTCCAAGGTTATGGGATCAAATACTTGTTTCATGTGTTTGACTCCTGGAGCCTAATAACAACCTATTTCACTCACGAGATAAGCTATTTCTTCTGGGCTTCGGTTTAAGGCCCATGGCGGAGGAAAAAGACTTCATCGCCTCTCAGTGCTGCCCTGCGCCTTGAGCCTCTCAAAATTCAATCCAGAGAAACCCAAATTCATCCACCGAGACTGAGGTATCCTCACCTGCTATGACCGTTGATTCCCTCTCCTCGATGATCGCAGGGCCTTGAAATAACGCCCCTGGGAGAAGTCCATACCGGTCGTAAACGGTGTAGGGGATAAAATCTCCGGCAATCCCGGAATAAGCCAGCCGCTGGCCCTTTATTGCATCATCGAGCGAGCCACCCTTTCTCGCTATCTTTGGCAACTGCAAGAGGCGCTCTGGCAGGCTGGCCCTCACCTTGAAGTTAATAAACTCGACGGGTGAGTCGGGATAGGTTCGGCCATAGAGCCTCTCATATGTCTCGTCAAACCGTCTTCGGATATCCTCCCTTTTCACCTGGGTGAAATTGGTTTCGGGAACGGGGATATTCGTTTCAGAACCCTGCCCGATAAACCGAACGTCCACTGACCGCTCAAAGGCGATGTCCTGGGCCGAGCCTGTTTTCTGGAGTGTCCGTGTCCCCTCAGCCTCCATCCCCTCGAAGATCCCTTCGATATCCCCAAAATCGGCCACATCGAGCGAAACCTTATGGCTTCTCACCAGATCAAATGCCCGGGGTGCGGTAAAAAACCCCAGTGCCGATCCAACGCCGGCGTTGGGGGGCACAATTAAGCGCGGTGCTCCCAGCTTTTTTGCCATGCCATAAGCGTGTACCGGGCCTGCACCACCAAAGGCGGCAACCGTGATGATCTTCGGGTTTCCACCTTTTTCGGCAATGTGTGTCTTTGCAGCTGCCGCCATCGTTTCATTAATGAGATCATGAATGCCCCACACGGCCTGCATAAAGGGTACTCCCAAGGGGCCGGCAATCCTTTCCTCAATACCCTTTCGAGCAGCCTCCTTGTGAAGCTTCATCTCTCCGCCCAGGAAATAGTTCTCGTCAAGGTAGCCCAAAAGCAGATCTGCGTCAGTCACTCCCGGTTCCGTCCCTCCCCTGCCGTAACATATGGGGCCTGGATCAGCTCCCGAACTCTCCGGACCAACCTGGAGCGTTCCCATCTTGCTCACCTTGGCAATACTGCCACCGCCGGCGCCTATTTCCATCAGGTCGACCACGGGAACTTGAATGGTAAGCCCGCTGCCCTTCATGAACCTCTGCACGCGGCCCACCTCAAAGGTAGGAACAACACCGGCTGCCCCTGCCTGAATCAGGCATGATTTGGCAGTCGTTCCCCCCATATCGAAACAGAACATCTCGGAAATGTCGAAGAGTTTTCCGTAATACTGGCCTGAGATAACAGCTGCTGTTGGGCCGGATTCGATGATCCTGACCGGGAACTCGGCCGCTGTGTCCACCGAAGTAATGCCGCCGCTCGAAAGCATAATGAAGAGCTTGCCATCTGAACCGATGGCTTTCAGTCTTTGAGACAGCTTAGACAGGTATCTCCCTGTCAACGGCTTTACGTAGGCGTTTGTCACGGTGGTACTGACCCTCTCATATTCCCGTATCTGGGGTAATACCTCATAGGAGATAGAGATCGATACCTCAGGTGCCTCTTCTTGAATGATGTCCTTTATCATCAGCTCGTGAGCCGGATTCTCAAAGGAGTTCAGAAGGCAGACTGCAATAGAGTCAACGCCCATTTCGGTCACTTTCTTGACAACCTCCCTCGCTTCATTCGGCTCCAGAGGCTTGAGCACAGACCCGTCGCTTCGAATCCGTTCATCCACCTCAAGGCGCAATCTCCTGGGAACCAAGGGTTCGGGAAACTCAGCAAAAATGTCGTAGGGCGCATACCGGATCTCTCTTCCCAACTCCAACACGTCCCTAAATCCCCTGGTGGTGATGAGCCCGGTTTTGGCCCCCTTCCTCTCGATGATCGAGTTGATAACCAGGGTGGTGCCGTGTATTACTTCGTCCAATTGTCCAACAAACCCCGGGGTCTTTTCCTCAAGTTCTCGTATTCCCTGTTCAACGGCGTCCGAGGGGTCCTGAGGGGTAGTCAGACATTTGTTGATTCGTATCTCCCCGGTCAAATCATTCAAGAGAACAAAGTCCGTAAAGGTGCCGCCGATGTCACAACCGAGCCGATAGAACTTTTCAGGCATGGATACCTCCAGGTCCTTATAGCTACAATGTAACTGCATCATAGTGGCCTATCTTTGTCAATAGAATTGTCCGTCCGTATCAACCACCAGCTTTTCACGCTTAGTACAGGCTCCTTCCGAAGAGCTTCTGTGATGTCGATGCGCATTGGGAGCTTATGGAAAAAAGCACCTCCAGGTACTCCATTTAGCTCTCTTCATTTCTGACCTTAGATGTGATATTTTGTAAGGGCTTGATCTGTCTTCACCATTACTCTATCTGTATTTTCAGAAGAGCCACTGACACCATATGCACGGAAGAAGAACTCCAGACCTTATCTTGTTAAACGCCTGTGTTATTACTGTAGATCGCTTTTGCCATCGGGCAGAGGCGGTAGCCATTTACAGGAGCAGGATTCTAGGTGTTGGAACCAACGGTGAAGCCAGAAATCTTGCCGGTGTCAGGACTCGGGTTATCGACTGTTCCGGCAAGACGATTGTGCCTGGTTTTATCGACTCACACCTCCACCTTTCCGCATTTGCCGAAAGCCTTGTGACCGTGAACTTGGAACCCCGCAACAGTGTGCGATCTATCATAGACATCCAAACGAAAATCCGACGGTCATCAAAAAACCTGCCCCCGGGGACCTGGATACGGTGCGGGGGGTATGACGAATTCTATCTGAAGGAGAAGCGCCATCCAACTCGGCGGGACCTAGACCTAGCGATTCCGACCCACCCGATAAAGCTTACTCATCGATCAGGTATCGGGGAATCTGACCAAGAGAATAGCTGGAAAGAATAGATACTCAGATGGTGCGAAGCATTTATCACTAACGGCCAGTT
>CP070657.1:613725-617616 GCA_020355085.1 Deltaproteobacteria bacterium | reverse complement strand
TTATTTTCTGTATGAAGCAATGGTACATTATAGATTAACCCCATCACCGAGTCAATATGCCGTTCAGCGTAGGAATGGTTCAAATTGTGGTCTTGGAAGGATGGGAAAGGTTTTAAAATAGGTGGCAGGGAATGCACCGAGGCTTCTACTACGGTGAAGAGAAAGACAGAAGATATGTATAGACTCGAGCCTCTAATGAAGAGACCACTCGAAGGCCAGATGGCTGCCGCTTTTGACAACTGATAAGGGATTGTGATAATAGCAGATAAGATGCTGAAGGTGCAGAAATCCTAAAGGAGGACTATCATGGACAGAAAAGAGCGCTTGAATGCCCTTGAAGTTGCTCTTAATAACGAAATGAGGGAACGGGAGTTCTATCTGAACAATGCCAAGAGAACCAAGAACGAGGTGGGCAGAGCCATGTTCCAGGAGATTGCAGATGAGGAACTGGAACATTACGAGCGATTAAAGCAACTTCACGAGACATGGAAGAAAAGGGAGACATGGCCTGAGACCGTTCCGCTTAAGGTGAAAGGCACCGTCGTCAAGGATGTCTTAGTAGACATGGTCAAGAAGACAGAGGAGATGCCGGAAAAGGACGATGATGACCTCAAGGCCATTAGGACGGCAATTGATTTCGAGGCCAAGGGGGCTGCCTACTATGCTGAGATTCGGGATGAAGTTGCCGACCCAAGGGAAAAGGCGTTCTTTGACCTGCTCTCCAAGATCGAGCATGAGCATTACGCGTCGCTCAAGGATACGGAGGAGTACCTGACTAATCCTGCCTCATGGTATGTGAAGACTGAACATCACGGGTTGGATGGCGCCTAGGAGCGACCGGAGGAGCAAGGCTTTTTCACCCCGTCTTTCGCTAAGACCTGAGGCATGGATCTTGCTTAAAAGAGATAACCGGATATAATTCGATAATCATCCGGGACTGAGGATGTGGTTCGAAGGCAGAGGCCGTGCAGGTAATCTTTACAGGTTCTCATGTTTCTTAGGGGGAACTTTATGATGGGAAAAGGTGCTAAGAGGAGACCAACGGTAGCGATACTCACCGGTGGTGGTGACGTGCCGGGATTGAATCCCTGCATCAAGACGCTTGTTTACCGGGCTCATAGCGAGGGAATCAAGATTATAGGAGTGCTCCGAGGCTGGGCGGGTCTGTTGGAGTATAACCCGAACGACCCCTCCGGTAACGAGAGCTGCATTAAGGAGTTAACTCCGCCTGAGGTACGAACCATTGACCGCACAGGGGGTACATACCTTCATACATCTCGGACTAACCCGAGCGCCGTTAAGAAGAAGGACGTTCCCGGTTTTCTCAAGGGTAGGCTCAAGAAAGGAGAGGAGGTCAAGGATTTCACCTCTCATGTATTGCAGAATTTGGAACATTTGAGGATCGATGCCGTTATCCCCATAGGAGGTGATGATACCCTCAGCTTTGCTGACAGAATACACATGGAGGGCTTCCCGGTAATCGCCATACCCAAAACCATGGACAATGACGTCTTTGGCACGGACTATTGCATAGGTTTTTCAACGGCCGTTACCAGGAGTGTCAGTTTTATACACGCCCTCAGGACCCCCACAGGCTCGCATGAGCGTATCGGGGTCATCGAGCTCTTTGGAAGATATTGTGGCGAAACTTCTTTGATCTCGGCGTACCTGGCAGGTGTAGACCGGGCTATCATTTCAGAAGTTCCCTTTGAGCCGGAGAGGCTCGCTAAACTCATCATGGAGGATAAGAGGGCCAATCCCAAGAACTACGCCATGATTACCATTTCAGAGGGCGCTAAGATGATAGGAGGGGCTGAGAGGTTTGTCTCGGCTGAGGTGGATGCGTATGGTCACAAGCGGTTAGGAGGGATAGGAGAGGAAACGGGCGCTGTCCTCAAGGAACTCACCGGAGAAGACGTGCTCAATCAGCGGCTTTCGTATCTGATGAGAAGCGGTACACCCGACTCCCTGGATCAGATGGCTGCCGTAAACTACGCTAATATGGCTATTGACCTCTTTCTGAAGGGCGTTTTCGGACGTCTTGTGGCGCTCAACCAAGGGATTTACACTGACATACCCCTCAGCACGATTAAGTCGGGGCAGAAAAGGGTTGATGTGAGAGAACTCTACGACATAGAACAGTATCGGCCCAAGGTGCGTCACGTCAGCGGAAAACCCATGTTCCTGTACTAGATCTCCCCTCTCTGCTTCATCTGTTTTATCTCTTCTTCCCTGAGGGCACGCTTGAATATCTTCTCAGCCACTGTTACAGGTAAATCGTCGCGAAACTCGATGAACTTGGGAACTGCATAAGCAGCCAGGTTTTCCCTGCAATAATCGATGATTTCTTGGGCCGCCACCTTTTTCTTGAAGTCATGCCTTAGCTTGATGAAAGCCTTTATCCTTTCGCTGCCAGGCCTTTCCGGATCGGGAATACCGATGGTCACCGCCCCCTCCACGGCCGGATGTTTGAACAAGACCTCATCGATTTCTATGGAATACACCTTCATTCCGGAGATGTTTATCATATCCTTTATTCGATCTACCACATGGAAATAGCCGTCATCATCCATCTTGGCAAGGTCACCAGTTCTTAGCCAGCCGCCTGGCTCAAGGCCTGAACCGTCATGGGGCCAGTATCCCCTCATAACCTGGGGGCCACGTACCCATATCTCTCCAACCTCACCAAAGGGAACTTCTTTTTCGGTAACGGGATCAACCGCCTTTACTTCGGTATCCGGGAGAGGCAATCCAATGCCGGGCCTGGTGGAGGTGGCAAAACGGGTTACCTTGGCAAAGGCAGAAATATTGATATGGGTGGCTGGGCCGGTCTCGGTGAGACCGTAGCCTTCCGAGATGGGCATCTTTATCTTTTCCTCGATTCGGTGCGATACCTCAGCGGGCAGGGGGGCAGTTCCCGACATGACCAATACGGGCATTCTCTTGAGCGCTACTTCCGGTTGAGCCAGCTTGAGGAGCTGTGTGGGAACCATAAAGAGCAAGAACGGGCGATACTCATTCATCATTTGGACAATCATCTTCGTATCCCTGGGATCCGGCACCAAGAATAACCTGAGCCCCCAATACATGGATGACTGCATCAAATAATGACCATAGGCATGAAACAGTGGGACTGCTAACAGACAGGAGGCAGAACCCTGATAGTTAGGGAAAGGGGCCATCATCCAGGGTAGTCCCTGAAGGATATTGGTGAGCCTTTGTCGGTGCGTTAACATCACCCCTTTTGGTACGCCCGTTGAGCCACCGGTAAAGGCCAGGATGGCCAGATCCTCATCAGGGTCAATTGAAACCTCCGGAGGTTTGGCCTCGTGATCCGCAATCATTTTTCTAAGCTGGTAGGTACCCGATATTTCTTTAACCTCAGGGGCTTCGGAAGGGGAATAATCTTGGGCGGAGGTTATTATGATATTCCTGAGGCCGGTTTGTCCCTTTGTGGAGTTGACCAAGTCCAGATGGTTTTCGAGGCAAATAATGGTTTCAGCCCCTGACTCCTGTGCCTGGTGTCGCAATTCCGGTGCTTTGAGCAGCGGGCTGCAAGGAACGAGGGTGGCCCCGACCTTGAGGATGGCAAAATCGCTCAAAATGAATTGGGGACAGGTTGGGAGAAAGACGATAACCCTGTCTTTCTTTGCCACGCCGATGTTGGCAAGGGCATTCGCTAACCTATCTACCTGGAGCTTGAGCTCGCGATATTTGACCCTTTTTCCAAGGTAATGATACGCATCCTTAGTGGGGAATCGTTCCGCTGCCTCGTCGAGTATGGTAAAGAGGGGTTTTTTGGGATACTCGATGGTGGTCTTCAGTTTAAAGGGCCCCAGTCTATAACTCTTCAGCCATGGTTTATCCGCGTACGATGCCATTTATGCTTTG
>CP070657.1:602322-613625 GCA_020355085.1 Deltaproteobacteria bacterium | reverse complement strand
GAGGTGGAGCAGAAGCCCCAAAGCCCATGAGCCAAAGGGAAAGCTGTTCAGCAGACCCTTCCAAGCCCTTCCAGCAATTGACTGCCCTGATTCTCCTTCCATCCTTCAGCACATAGAAAGCTCCATCCCTTAATGACTTACGAGCGTTTCGTCGGCAGTGTCAAACTGGGAAATTGATGAAGCGTCCCTTCCAGAGATGACTTTAACAGACGATGATTCGATAATCTGCGGTGGGGCATGTCATTCGCACTAGGTACTTTGCCCCATGATGGATAGGGAATAGGCACAAAGTAATCGTGCCCCCTGTAATAAGTGAGTGTATTTTCTTTGTTTTTGAGTGAATCACCTCATTGATCCCAAGTGAGTAAATCACTAGAGTACTTCAAGCTATGATCGGCTTCGATAGGCCCTCGGGTTCCATTACCAGGAGATGCAAATCGAAATTCAGCAAGTCTGTGGCGGCTTTCCTGCTGCGGGATTAAACAGCAACCTTTAGAGACCCTTGCACAGTTTATCCGAAATTGTCGGCACAGGCCCTGAGAGCCATATCAAGAGATTGCCCATCGGCGGGTTATTGGCGCAAACGGGCAAAAAGGAACCTTTTCAATTAGGTTGAAGGCGACCGATGCCAAGCCTGTTCCCTCCAAGTGGTGTGCTCAGGAGTTGTAGAGCAGATTCTCACGGGAAGTTGACTTTTAGCATTGATACTCTAAATAGATGAAGGAGAACATTATGGCACAAGCGATCAAGAACAGGGGCTGGACCGTTACGTTTAGTGGAACAGGGATCAACCTTGCCCTCGGCATTCTCTATACCTGGAGCATCTTCAAGGGGGCAATCAAACAATCAATAGAGAGAGGAGGTGAAGGGGCCTTCAACTGGGATCTCGCCTCGTTGAATGACCCATACGCCGTGTGCTGTCTTGTCTTTGCCTTCGCAATGATCCTATCCGGCAAGTGTCAGGATCGGTTTGGACCCAGGATGACTGCTCTGATCGGCGGTATCCTCGTGGGCCTCGGCTTCATTTGGATTTCGCAGACTACGAGCTATGTCGCTTGGGTGCTAGGGTTTGGCCTGCTAGCGGGCACAGGTATTGGTTTCGGCTATGCAGCTGCAACCCCACCTGCGCTGAAATGGTTCCCCCCTGCGAAAACCGGATTGATTGCCGGGCTGGTAGTTTCTGGTTTTGGCCTTGCATCTGTATATATTGCGCCCCTAGCTCAGTACCTTCTCGGCATTTGGGGATTGCAGCATGCCATGCTTTTTTTCGGGATAGCCTTTCTGGTAGTGGTGTGCGGACTTGCTTTGCTCCTTGTGAATCCTCCGGCAGGTTATGTGCCTGAAGGTTCAGGTGCCAATACCACACAAATGGATGCTTCGGGGAGCGCAAAAGTGGATGCCATGCCATCGGATATGATGAAGACCCGGGCCTTTTACACCATATGGTTCATTTATTTCATAGGGGCTGGGGCCGGACTTATGGTGATTGGGAGCGTGGCGGGAATGGCTAAGAAGAGCATGGGGGAACTGGCTTTCTTGGTTGTCGCTATTTTGGCCGTTGGGAATGCAGCAGGGCGGATCATCGCCGGAATCCTGTCGGACAAGATTGGCCGAAATGCAACGCTCATGATCATGCTATCTTTTCAGACGATTCTCATGCTTATTGCAATTCCCGTCGTAGGGGCTGAAAGGTCGAGCGCTGTTCTCCTCATCCTGCTAGCCACCTTTATCGGTTTTAACTACGGCACCAATCTCTCCCTCTTTCCATCCTTAACCAAAGACAAATGGGGTCTAAAGAACTTCGGCATTAATTACGGAATGGTGTTTACCGCATGGGGAGTGGGAGGGTTCGTCATGGGCAGATTATCCCAAATGCTGGTTGCCCATACCGGGACCTATACGTCCTCTTTTCTGACCGCAGCAGCCCTGCTGATCGTTGGGGCATTTCTCACGTTGACTTTAAGATCTGGGAAGGTCCGCGATGAAGTGATCCAAAAGGAAGCCGCTTTATCGTATGGTGGATCGGATTAGGATCTTGAGGAGGTGAGGGCCAAGATCACCATTGAGTTTAGCATGGGGCTCGCTCTAGGAGACAAGACACCGATAGAATAGGGATCTTGAGCAAATCCTTCTCGCGATGACCTCGTTGACCTCGGTCCGGTTATCCTGACAGAATTGCTCCAAACATGCCTGAAGCCACAGATCCTCTCAAACAGTTTGCAGGAATTGCCCCGGGATATTTGGAGCGCAAACTGGCGCAAAAGGTGAGAGCATCCTCAGGATTGTGCAATTCGTGATACCGGTACGTTTACAGGAGTCGATATCCCATTAAACATAAGCAAGCAACGGAAGAATACCCGCCCTGCAGGGTAGGTGACTTCACTCATCGAGTTCACCGAACTTCCTCGGAATACCCTCAAGAGCCGTCGTTTCGAAACACCAATGCTCCTGTTTCCAGTCAGTCATTGAACGATCCTGCAATCAGCATCGGGAAAGAGCATGCGAAATCTTGCCGACATGATTCTCGAAAATAGCCCGAGGCCTTCATTTGCCGAGAACTGGTAAAGCCTCTAAGCTGTGGCCGTTGCTAAAACCGTAACGCCTGGTCAAAATCCTCCATAATATCTTCAGTTGCCTCTATTCCCACTGACAAGCGGATGAGGCTATCGGAGATCTGCAGTTTCTGCCGGTCTTCGGCGGACATGCCCGAATGTGACGTGGTGGCAGGGCGGGTAATAAGGGTTTCAACCCCGCCGAGGCTTGGGGCAACAAAGGGGATTGTCGTCCTCCCAATAAACTCATCAGCCGTCTCAACACCGCCTGTAAGTTCAAAGCTGAGCATGCCGCTGTAGCCATCGAAAAGTTCCCTGGCTCGCTGGTGGCGAAGATGGCTTTCCAGGCCAGGATAGTTTACCTTTTTGACCGCTGGATGGTTCTCCAAAAACCGGGCTATCTTGAGGGCGCTTTCGTTTTGGTAGTTTACCCGTACCGCAAGTGTCTTCAAGCCGCGATGGAGCAGGAAACAGGCGTGGGGATCGAGAGAGCCACCGAGGTGGTTGAGCTTGTGGGTTATCTGTTGGATCAAATCCTCCCGGCCGATAACAGCGCCTGCCACAATATCGGAGTGACCATTGAGGTACTTGGTGCAGCTATGCAGGGAGAGGTCGAAGCCCCATTCGGCCGGCCGAAAATTTACCGGGCTCGCAAAGGTGTTATCGATCATAGAAATAAGCCCGTGGCCAGAAGCGAATTCGATTACAGCCTTCAAATCTCCGACCTGAAGAAGCGGGTTGGTCATTGTTTCAACGTATATGCCCTTGGTGTTTTTTCTCAGGTAATGCTTCCAGGAATCCGGATCGTCACCATCAATGAGATCGCATGAGATCCCTAAGGCAGGTAAGTCCTTGGTGATAAAATCGTGGGTCCCGCCGTACAGACAGTTCTGCGCTATGAAATGATCGCCCGAAGAGAGAATAGCCAGGAGGGCGGCCGAAATGGCCGCCATACCGGAGGCGGTCACCAATGCCGCCTCGGCATTCTCTAAAGCAGCCAATTTGTGATGGAGGGCTACATGGTTTGGCGTATTGTTGAGACGAATATACCTGAGATCATGGTAGCTGCTGGCACCTGCATATTGAAAGGTGGAGGACTGAAAGATCGGCATGCTGACAGCACCTTCCATAGGGGGGTCAGGCTCACCAGAATGGATCAGCTTGGTTTCGAGACGTTTATAAGCCTTGGTCATGGGTAATCCTCCTGCTTACAAGGTATGAAATGGTGTTGGTACCTTATCAAAGATGGCTGATGGTAACCCTAGCAGAGTATGTACCACCGGGGTTAGAAAAATCAAAGCCAAAATCCACCCTTTTTACTTGAATTTCGATTTCGCTCTGATAGGATCGGGGGCCACGGATACTAGAGGAGAATCTATATCGTGGAACCGTTTAAACCTTCTCGACAATGCTCTGATTGCCTGATGGGCCTCGCCAGGCAGGCAGCTGCCCAAGCCAGAGGTGATGATTCAAGCTTCCTTTTGCAGACCGAGGCTGTAGCGCGTGAGATCCTGGCCGAGGCGGAGCAGAAAGGCCTGACTTCGCCGGATGTAGGCAACCGGATCCTCAGGGAAGTCAGGATTCGGTCAGGAGTGTCGGACCCTTATGTCGAATTCAAGGCCAGGGAGATGGCACAGGCGCGAAAGATTCTTTCTCACATGAAGGGAACCCTGAGTGATGATCTACGTTCTTGCGTTAACCTAGCGGCATTGGGCAACAGCATTGATTTTTTCACCGACCCCGAGCAGACGCTTTCTGAGATTCCAAACCAGATCCAGAAGGGCGCCTTCTTTTTTCACGATGATATAGACCGGCTTGAGGGGTTTCTGTCAGCAAGTCCGGGCCTGGTCCTCTACCTCACTGACAACGCTGGCGAGATCTACTTCGATCAGCCACTCTATGAATACATACAAAAGCGGGCCGGACGAACGGTTTTGGTAGTCAAGGGTGGCCCTTCACTGAACGACCTGACCCGAGCGGAACTCCGGGCAGATGAGTTAGAGGAGAGATTCAATGAGGTGGCGGACACCGGCACCGATGGCGTGGGTATTGACTGGGGGCGCGTATCCAAGGAGTTTCTTGATCTTGTTGATCAGGCGGATCTCATTCTCGCCAAGGGCATGGCGAACTTTGAGTCCATGTACCCCCGAGAGCTTTCTTGCCCGGTTTTCTTTCTCTTTAAGGTAAAATGCCAGCCGATGCAGGACTATCTTGAGGCTCCAGGTGAGAGCTACTGGGCACTGTGGAAGGAAGCTAGGCAAGAAGGCAAGTCGCCGTAACGTGCAGGCGTGTCAGCACCAATCCCCATATAAGGCGAATTCCCTTTCGGTTGAAACTGCCCAATTCAATCCATTCCTCTTTTTGAAATAGATCCCTCTGCTTGCATGAGATATGCTTGATATGGCCAGCTATGATGTGGTCGGGGTCCACATCTCTCCTGCGACGCCCTTCTTCTGAATTGACAAACGGATAGGGAACCCATAATAATGCCGCAATCGGTCCACGACATAATAATATGGGGCACATAGGCGTGCAGAGCCATGATAATAGGGATACAGTTTTTTGCGACATTTAGGGACGTCTTTGAGTCAAAGTCTGTACAGATGGAGGTGGGAACCGGAGCCACTGTTAAGGACCTTCTAGATCTTGTCTGTAACACTCGTGAGCGCCGGGAAAGGGTGTTTGATAACGGAAAACTCAAGCCCTATATAGTTGTGATGAAAAACGGGAGACATATTCAGCACCTCAAGGGGCTCGCAACGGAACTCAACGATGGAGATACTGTATCCGTGTTCCCGCCTATAGCAGGTGGTTGAATCATCAAAAGAAGCCCAGGTGACGTCTGTGCGCATGACCGCTATTCCATAGCGAAAGGAGAAATCCATCACAACCCTAAACCTTCGTTCACTTCTTTCCGGCTTGGTGCCGCTCTTCGTTTTGGCACATTGCGGACACCACCTTTTGACCGCACTCCCCGTGCCCCTTCTGCCGATGATCCGCAGCGATTTTGGCCTGGATTACACCCAGTCGGGATTCGTGATCTCGGCATTCATGCTGTCATACGGCTTCGGGCAGGTGCCTGCCGGTTTGCTGGCTGACCGGGTCGGGCCTCGCATACTCATAACCACGGGCATACTCGGCGTGGCCCTGGCCGGCCTTTTGGTCGGCCTTTCCCACACCTACCTGATGATGATAGTCTTCCTTGTGCTGATGGGACTGCTTGCTGGAGGCTACCATCCGGCTGCCCCGCCGCTGATCTCTGCGTCGGTTAAGCCGGAGAACCTGGGCAGGGCGCTGGGATTGCATGTGATTGGGGGAGGTGCCAGCTATTTCTTGGCACCGCTCATAGCCGCCTGGATCGCTGCTACCTGGGGCTGGCGCGGCCCTTTCATCGCGCTGGCGGTACCTGCTGCTGTGGTAGGGATCGTGCTGTATGTGATTCTGGGTCGACGGGGGCTTGCAAAGAAGTCCAAGCCAAGGGTTACACCTTCACAAGAAGAGAAGGAAGCCGATCAAGGCCGTTTGAGCCGACTGGCATATTTCATATTCCTGAGCACCTTCACCCATGCCGTGCTCTTTTCAACAACCTCGTTTATCCCATTGTTCTTGGTCGATCATTTCCTTGTTTCCAAGGCTACGGCTGCTGCACTGATAGCTATTATATACTCGGCCGGCCTATGGGCAGGCCCTATTGGCGGCTATCTCTCCGATCGCTGGGGCAGGGTGCCGGTGGTACTCACGGCATGTACTATTACCGGCCCCCTGATCTACCTGCTGAATCTGGCGCCGTACCGTTGGGGCATCGTGGCGTTATTGCTTATCATGGGAATAACCGTATACGTCCGTATGCCGGTTTCGGAGGCCTATATAGTCAGCCGGACCTCAGAGCGTCACCGTTCGACGGTGCTGGGTATTTACTTCTTCGGCAATATGGAAGGAGGGGGAGTGTTGGCGCCGATAATGGGTTATTTGATTGACCACCTTGGTTTTAGCGCTAGTTTCACCATTGCCGGCGCTACAGTGTTTGCTGTTGCTGTGGTCTGTTCGGTCCTTCTGGCAAAAGGTCATGACTAAATGGAGGATACGGGCTTCCAACGTTTCTTGCGTATGGGCTACTTCGGTGAAAAAAGATATATCCATATCACCTGGGACAGCATAGTTACTGAGTTGAAGCATTAATCGAAAAGAGAATTCTTGCATGGAAGGCTGAAGGGAGTTCGAATGTCCGGCAACAACGGTGACTTGGAACCCGATAGAATACAGTCAAACATAATCTTGCCCATCGGCGTGGCAACGGTGAGTCGTCTATTTCTCAATACCGCACGCCGGTTCCCGTATCCGTTTGCCCCTACCCTGAGCAGAGGCCTGGGGGTACCCCTACCCGCTGTTACCTCCCTCATTGCAGCCAATCAGGTCACTGCCATCACGGGTTTGTTTTTCGCGCCTCTGGGCGATCGCTGGGGGTACCGAACAATGCTGATCGCGGGATTAGCTTTTTTAGCAGTTGGGATGCTTATAGGAGGTATCTTTCCATTCTATGTGCCGGTCATGACAGCCCTGTTTCTTGCAGGATTAGGAAAAAGCACCTATGATCCGGCGATACAGGCCTATGTAGGAGAGCGTATACCGTTCCGCCGGCGAGGCACGGCTATCGGACTTATAGAGACGTCCTGGGCGGGAAGTTCGCTTGTGGGAATTCCATTGGTAGGGTTCCTCATCCACTGCTTTGATTGGCGGGCCCCTTTTTTCGTACTGGGGTCGCTGGGGCTGGTGGGCATGGGAGCGCTCAAGATCTTGATTCCGGAAGATGGGAATGGCCCGGAAAGTTCAAGGGCATCTATCACGATCCGGAGTGCCTGGGGCCGAGTGATCCGTGAAAGATCGGGTTTGGGGATGCTCGGTTTCGTGTTTCTTGTCAGCATTGCCAACGACAACTTCTTTGTAGTGTATGGGGCTTGGCTGGAGAAGGCGTTTCGCCTAAGCGTCGTAGCTATCGGGCTCACCACAATAATCATAGGCGTAGCCGAGCTCTTGGCAGAAGGCCTGACTGCATCCCTGGCCGATAGGTTGGGGTTATGGCGGTCACTGATAATTGGCTTGGTCCTCTCTGGAGCAAGCTATGCCGCTCTCTCCTATCTGGCGCAGTCAATACCGATGGCCTTGATGACCCTGTTTGTCGTGTTTTTGACCTATGAATTTACCATTGTCGCTGCCCTATCCCTGAGCACCGAACTCGTGCCAGCCGTGCGGGCCACGATGATGTCGGGCTTTTTTGCAGCAGCCGGCATCGGCCGGGTTGCGGGCGCGTTGCTTGGGGGGCACCTGTGGACGGCCGGCGGAATCGGTTTTGTTGGACTGCTTTCTGCCCTTATCAGTGGTGGAGCGCTGGTTTCGCTACTGTGGGGGCTATGGGGGTGGCAGCCTCAAGAAAGCGCGGTGAAGGGAGGTGATGGCGAGCATGATTCGCTCACTCGGAGCTGACGGATGGTGAGACCAGCTCTGCCACAAAACTGCCCACCTTTACCTTGCTCTTTATCTTAACGGGGATGCGCCTTTCGTCTGCGGTGACCCATATCTCCATTTTCGCATTCGGGCTTTTCTCGAACACACCCCCGATATGCTTCAGTTCAGGCTCTACCAGATAGGTGTCATAGACCCCGCTTACCAGGAAAACGGTCTCCCGTTTGATCACAGTAGCCTTGCCGACAACACACTTCTTTCCGTCACTCACCGGCGCCTCCAGTTGGGTATTCTTGCTGAGATCGGAGAGACGAAAGGCGTAGAAGATCGATAACGGGTCAAATGCGCCTGAAAGGAGTGGGATGGGTGCTCGCTTTTCGCCAAAATTGGAATACTGTACCTCCCCTTGCTCCCAGTTGAAGGTCACTGTTACGTCTTTTGGTCTGCGCCCGGTGCTCTGTTCTCGGTAGAGCAGTGAGCGGGTCATCTGCGTATCGGTGTAGGAATCGATCCTGTCGCGCACCTTATAGAAAATATCAACGAGGGGGTAAGTCTGCGCTGTCATTACAAAGTGATAGGCACTGAGGCCATCTAGAGTTTCTACAGGGAGGATTTCAAGAACCACCTTTCCAGCAGGAATGAGGCTCCATCGAACCTGAAACGTAAGCTTTTCACCTGGGGAAAAGGGGAAGCGGTTAACAGCAGCCCTTGTGGCCTGGCCGTGGCATGCCATATGCGCCATGGTGGTCAGAAGAAACAGGACAGTAATGCGTATGGCCTGGATGGCTTTAAAGGGCTTTGTTGATTGCCGTGACATATAAGGGCCTCCAGAATTTCGGAGTGAATTTGCACCAACTAATATCATAGCAAATGTTGTATGCCCGGGCGAGCACATTGTGAACGCAAAGGTTTGTTTGGGACGCGGTCTCGGTATCACCCGACAGAATGGATCCCTGAGTTCAACGACCAAAATCTAGGACTAACCCCCTGTTTCCCGTGAGGCGAAAAAATGCGGATCGAACCTTGCTATCCAAATAGTGCTGTGATAGTCTCCCCCATCATGTCTCATTCCACAGATAGACCAAGAGAACCGAAGCCGGCTGCCACGGTTGTCCTCGTAAGGGAGAGCAGCAGTGAGTTCCAGGTTTTCCTGCTCAGGCGCAGCGGGGGAAGCGGGTTTTTCCCGAGTACCTATGTCTTCCCCGGCGGTACGGTAGATTCGGAAGATCTGGATGCTGAGTTATGGAGCGAACACGGAGACATGGATCCCGGCGCAATTTCCCGAAGCCTTGGGGGCGACTTGAGCATGGAACAGGCAATCGCCTATGGGGTTACTGCCATCCGGGAGACCTTTGAAGAGGCAGGCGTTCTTTTGGCCGTCAAGAACGAGGATGACGGGAGTGATCGGGATAATATCGGTGACCGGCGGATGAGTGGCGGGCTTGATAAAGGCTGGCTCCACGAGTTGGTGGTATCTGAGGGCTGGACCCTTGCATTCAGTAGGCTTGCACGGTGGGCCCACTGGATCACCCCGGAGCTCATGGCTTACCGCTTCGATACCCGGTTTTTCCTTGCCTTTGTGCCTCCAGGCCAGGAATGCATCCCTGATGCCCGCGAAACCACCCACGGGGTTTGGGTGACCCCTGCTCAAGGGCTTGCCGCTAACCTTGAAGGTCAGATCCCCCTGAGTCCTCCGGCCGTTGTGACCTTGCACGAACTCTCGCAGTATCGACATATTAGGGACTTGGAAAAAGAGGCCCGATCGCGCTTGTGGGGTGAGGCGCGCCTTCCTCGCCTGATCCCCCTGCCCGAGGGGCCAATAATCCTCCAGCCATGGGATCCGATGCGTCATCTAGAATTTGAAATCGACCCCAACACGCTTTCGGACTCCGTCCTGCCGGTGGGAGCGCCCTTTTCCCGGGTATGGTACCATAACGGGGTGTGGAAGCCAGTTCGGGCTTAAGTGGAATAACAAAAAACTGGGATTTCTTGATATTTATACCGAGTTCCAATCATGTCATTGCGAGGAGCCGTGCTCGCTGGCAGGCGGGGAAGCCCGCCAACAACATGGCAGGCAAGCGACGTGGCAATCTAACCTATTGAGCCCGCTTCACTGTTTCTCGTATCTTCCCGGGAAGCTCCTATAGATCTGGCCTCTGCCTTTTTCTCTCAGCTCCTCCGCTGCACTGAGGATATGATTAAACCGATGCTTTAATTCATAAAACCCGTGCCACCAGGCATAATCAGGGGCCATCATGGCCGCACCCATCCGGGCTCGACGTCCCTCGTGGTGCCACAGCTCGTAGAATTCCCATTCCAGATCTTCATCGAAGTAGTCTTGTTGTGAAAGCAGACCCTCCTCATAGAGGGAGTCGATTACCGTCTTTATGGGCTTAAAATAAGCCTCATTATAATTATAGATGGCTTGATCCAGATTTGAGAAGTGATCGTCGGTCCATGCCTGAGAATGACACTGCAAGCAGATCGATTTCATCTTGGCCCGTTCCACCTTCCAGTCAGTTTCTGCGGGGAAAGGCTGGAATTCACTAGGCCTAATTGTTAAGGGGGCCTGGGTTTCCCAGGAAAGCCTCTGGGTTACATCATGGGTTCCGGCTATCTCGCCGGCTCCTGACATATGACAGGCGGCACACGTTGGGGCCCTGAAGTCCCGACCGGCCTTCCAAAGGCCGTCATCGGGAGACCAGTTCCACTCACTCCCCTCGGCGTGATAGATAGTGCCGTGCTTGGATTCGTTGTAGATTTCTATTTGAGGATGATCCGGGCCCAGGTGGCACTGGTCGCAGGCCTCCGGTTTTCTGGCCTCAACTATCGAGAATCTGTGCCGGGTATGGCAGCTACTGCAGCTGCCCAGGGCCCCGTCCGGATTCTTCCTGCCCACACCGACATTAGGCCAGGTACCTGGTATGGGTCGGCCGTTCACAACCTCCACGACTGTACCGTGGCAGGCATAGCATCCGGTTGTCCGCTCAATGGCATTGTTCATGCCGTGTTGCAGCCAATTGTCGAGCTTCCATATGATCTCCAGGGTATGGGCATGTTTACTCTTATTGTACTGGGCAGCCTCCCGGGGATGGCAGCCAGCGCACTTCTTAGGCGTTACAACCGGTGATACCTCGGTAAGGTCGTACTGTAGGTGGGCTTCACTGTAAAATGATTTCTCGCTGTCCGGTTTGTGACAGGTATAACAGCCGACTTCCACGGCGGCATGAACGCTCTGAGCCCAGCCGTGGTAGATTCCCGGGGTTTTTGCCTTATGACATTCCATGCAGG
>CP070657.1:595015-602222 GCA_020355085.1 Deltaproteobacteria bacterium | reverse complement strand
GATGGGAGCGTGCATTGACCCCGGGCCTTTGACGCTATAGAAGAGGATACCGCTTTTCGCCCCCCCTTGGATTTGAGGAAAGATGAGCATCAAGACAAAAAAGCCCAACATGGTTAATGGGAGCAGCCACCCCGCTGAGGTATATGTCTTATCGGTTCGGCCCAGGGTGTACCCGGCCTTGAGAAAGCGGGTGCCAATCCAGATGCCTCCAATAAGGCCAAGCAGACCAAGAATTGCATTGCCATCTCCACCGGCAAAACGCAACAGGGCTCGCCATGGGCATCCCAGAAAGACCAGAGCGCCGATCATGGCAAAGGCTCCTAACATGAACCTCACTATAGGGGTAGAGCCCACCCGTGGCCGAAATTCCTTGAATAGATAAGCCGCAATCAACGAGCCCAGAACAAAACCGATAATCTCTGGCCGCATATACTGAACCACAGCCGCGCGATGGAGCCCGATTGCCCCTGCAATATCCCTCTCAAAGCAGGCAACACATATGCCCATGTTTCCGGGATTACCCCACTTCTGCAGGAGAGGAGCGAATATCCCGATAAAGGCTCCTACTGCAATAATCCCCGGCCGAGTCGCAAAGAAATTCTTGAACTTGGTCATGCATTCCACCTCTTCAACTCGAAAACCCTCCGGAACCGCAGGGAAGTGATTACCCGACTGATACCGTTTCACCTTTCGCGTTGTTTGCGGTAAAAATATATTGTATGTTCCAATAAGTCAAATTTAAATATACAATAATAGAGGGCTATCCAATAGGGATGTCCAATAAGAGAGAGAAAATGAAGATTCTAGAGGTTTTTCTGGACAGGGGTAGAAAAACCGCGATGGTTTTGACTGCGAGAGGCGATGTAACGATCTATAGGTGCCCTTTTTTCTCTTGCAAGAACTGCAAGAGGGCTTGTGCTGCCGGAGAATGGGACTTTTTTCCGCTGTACACGATGAAGAACTCTCGATCAAGTTCCAAATCCTTAACGGGGATGGTCTTAAGCGTTCCAAGCTTGATTTCGTTTTCTATCGCCTTCTCGGAAACGAAAGAAACTCCAAGGCCGCTTTCTACTGCCCGTTTTACGGCAGCGGTGCTCCCCAACCTCATGACCACATTGAGGTCCTCCTCAGTTATACCCTTCTCAAGCAGTTTCTGTATGATCGTGATGCGGGTGCCGGAGCCGCTCTCACGCAGGATAAAGGGGATTCCCCTGAGCTGTTCTACGCTAAGGCTCTCCTGGTGCAGCCAGGTACTATCTGCCGGTGCAATGAGCACGAGCTTGTCCGTTGCCAGGCTCTTGAAGACCAGCTTATCGCTTTTATCACGAGTTCCAACAAACCCTATTTCCACCTCGTGAGCCAAAACCTTGGTGGTCACCCCCTGCGTGTCTGATATTTGAAGGTCTATGTCAATGGCCGGGTGTAACCCCTTAAATTCAGCCAAGAGGCTTGGCAGGAGGTATTCGCCCGGTATTGTGCTTGCCCCTAACGTCAAGGTTCCCTTCATTAATCCTTTCAGCTGCTCGATGGCCTGATCGGCTTCGTTTATCAACCGCAAAATCCTTTTCGCATACTGGTACAGTGTTTCGCCTGTTTTGGTAACAGTTATCTCCCTTGCTCGGCGATCCAACAGTTGTGTTCCCAGTTCTTGCTCGAGGGAACTGATTTGAAGGCTTACCGTGGGCTGGCTCAAGAACACGACCTCGGCGGCTCGCGAAAAACTCCGTTTTTCAACTACGGCACAGAAGGCCTTGAGTTGATTCAACTCCATGATTCTGCCTTACATCGGCAATCTAGGGCAGGCACCATATCAGGCTGCGTTTCCCTTGGAACCCCGGCGATCTTTCAGATAGCAGCTACCCTCCATGGCTTTGACGCGATTCTTAAGCTCAGCTGCAATAGCGCTCACCTCTCCGATGTGCTTGATAGGCTTGTATTCGTTGGTGACCACCGCGATAGAGATGGACAAAATGGGGAAACGTTCCGTCTCTCCTTTGCGATTCACGGAGTCAATGTAACCCCGAACCCTGTCTTGTTCATCGTAGAAATCGCCGATCACCAGATTGAAGTTGCTTATTATTTCTTGGCAAACCTCATCCAATCTGTCGGGCGATACAATGAAAACGAAATCATCTCCGCCGACATGACCCACAAAGGTATCAGCGGCCTCAAGTCTGCTGATCGAGTTCGTGACGAGACGGGCAGTCATTCTGATCACCTCGTCTCCCCTCAAAAAGCCGTATTTATCGTTATAGGCCTTGAAGTGGTCGAGGTCCACATATCCCACGGCAAAGGGTAGAACACTGTCAATCCGTTTCTGGATCTCCCGAATGATCGCATAGTTCCCCGGAAGCCGGGTGAGTGGGTTGATATCACGAGTCCTGGCAGTTCGAGTCAGATTGAGAAAAATCCTTGTATTCAGCTCATCGACGGTGATGGGCTTTCTGAGGTAGTCATCAACGGGGACTTGCCCCCAGTTAATAGCGAGATCGCCGTCGGAGGGTTGCAGTATCAGGAGTATGGGCAAATATCCGAAGACGGTATCAGCCCTAATCCTCCAACAAAGGTCGATCCAACCCTCACCTTCCGACGACTGGCAGATGAGCATAATATCCGGAGGGTCGCTGTAGATTGCGTCAAGGGTATGGATGGAAGATGCTGCGGTTTCGATTACAAAATGGGGTGCGCTTTTGCCTAAGAGTTCTCTTAACTCATCCGAACCTGCCGAATCATCAGCTATTATGAGTACCCTTTTCTTATTCTGAGTCATATCTCAACGCTCTGGCCGTACAGGAAATCGTCCGCCTCTTCGAGTTTATAATATGTTTCCTTGATGATCTCTTCCAACAGGGAATCGCCAATATCCAAAGCCGCCCAGGCCTCAGGGTCGATTTGAGGCACCAGATCGTCTCCCCCAGAGCCAAAGCCAATGCCTCTTGTCAAGGAATCAGCAAAATTGACCGTGGCAGTCGGCACCAGCGCGGATTTTGAGAGATGCGGGTTGTGATGGTGCATAATTGGCTCAGCGAGCTTAGCAGGTAGATGCCATTCCTGACAGAGCCAGTCACCTACGGTAGTATGATTGAATCCAAGGATTTCCTCTTCCGCATCATAGGTCGATATTTGCTTCTCTTCGACAACCTGATCGATAAGAGTTGATTCGTCGGGCAATTCAATCCGGATGACTACCTTTCCGATGTCGTGCAAAAGAGCGCTTGTGGACACCTCATCCGGATTAGGGGAGTTCGTTTTTCGTGCGATTACCCCTGCGGCTGCAGCGCAGCCCAAGGAGTGTTTCCAGAGGCCATGCAAGCCCCCGGTCTTCATCATGTCAAAAACGGCTGTGCTCAGAATAAGCCCCCTTACCACGTCGAATCCAAGGATGATGAGGGCATGGGTGATGTTCGAGATTCGGCGGGGAAACCCGTAAAACGCCGAGTTTACAACCCTCAGGATTTTCGCAGACAAGGCCTGATCGGAGGAGATTATGCTTGCGATATCTTGAGCACGGGCATTGGGGCTCTCCATCAAGGGAATAATCTTGCCGAATACGTCCGGCAGGGTTGGCACATTCCTTAATCTGCCTATGCGTTTTCTGATATCCTCTCTGTCGACGCTCACGCTCCTTATGCCCTCTCCTTCAGTTGCTTCAGGATGAGATGCTTCATCTTGCCCATGAGCGGATCTCCTTCCACGTACCTGAACCGGGCATTCAGTTTGTTAATCTGCAGGCTGAGGCTTTCTTCATCATCAGCGGTACCGGGCGGGTTTCCATCTACCGTGATTTGGTCTACGCCCATCTCGGAAAGTCGGGCAATTATGTCAGCGGTCAGCACGGCCCCGACACCGTAAAGAATAATGCCCCTCTTATTGGTTACCGGCCTAGCGAGTTTCATCCCCGCCCTTGCACGCTCGAGGGTTACATCCTTCATGCTCTTTTTCTTTGCTATTTTATTAAAAAGTGAAAACTGGGTTCAGAGACATGGGACGACCGAACTGGACTCCCGCAACAATCAGTTCATTACCACAGGTGTCTCAATTCTGTCAAAAAGTATCCGCTGGGCTAATCACGCGGTCGCTGTATGTTCCAAAGGACTCCTCTCTGGATTTCGTTCCTAGAATGCGTTCTTTCGTTTGCGGAGCTCGGTGAAAACCTCAACTGCGCTTGCACGGGGCATGCCGATGGCGGCCCCCATTTCGGGACTAACAGCCCTGAGAAAGGGATTGGTCAACCGCTCTTCCCCTACGGTAGACGGTACCGTGGGTCGGCCTGCTTTCCTGATTTCCCTGATATCCGAGAGCCTCTGCCTGACGGTCAGGTTGTCGGGCTCAATAGTCAGTGCAAATTCGAAATTCTCGATTACGTATTCATGGCCGGGATATACCAGGGTGTCAGGTGGCAGGGCAGCCAATTTCAAAAGGGACTCCCACATGAGCTCCGGATTCCCCTCATAAAGGCGGCCGCACCCGCCAATAAACAAAGTGTCTCCGGTCCACACAGCGCCGGGCTTATCATCCAGGCAGGGCGGCATATAGTAGCAGACATCTGACCTCGTGTGGCCGGGTGTTGCTATGACCTTCACGGTAGAGGAACCGAACGTTATACTATCGCCATCCGCGACAGCTCGATCGAGTCCGGGCACCCGGGTATCGTCCGGCCCGATGACCTGGCAACCCGTCTCCTGCTTTAGTTCTTCGTTACCGCCCACGTGGTCATGGTGGTAGTGGGTATTGAGGATCGTGGTGAGCTTCAGCCCCTTATCCTCCAGGATCTTCAGAATCGGAAAGGCTTCTCCCGGATCGACAACTGCGGCTTCGGAGCCATAAACCAGAAGATAAGCGTAGTTATCGAATAGTACGGGCGCAACGATCACCGTTACCATGGCTACTCTCTCCGGACGTTATTAAAACTCATTTCACTTTCGTCACTGTAACTGCGAATCTCCACCCCCGGCGTTTCCTGCACCTTTACCCCGTGAGACCAATCTCATTTTGGAGTTCTACAAGGGCATCTTTGATGCCTTCTTCAAAGGAGGGGTGGAAAAAAGGCATGTCGAGCATCTCATTCACGGTAAGCCCTTGCTGTGCACACCATGCCAACAGGTGACCCATGTGTTCAACTCTGGGGCCAATCAGTTCGCCGCCGAGCAACGTGCCTGCAGTATCTGCATAGAGATGGCCGAGGCCACGGTTGACGTTCAGAATTCTGCTTCGATCCTGAATCTCGTAGTCAATGGTGCCGACAAACGCAGGCCCCCGTTCTCCGAAGTCCTTGAAGCGTTTGCCAAAGATGGCTATTTGCGGGTCGGTGTATACGACCGCAAGAGGTGTTTTACGCTTAAAGGAGGTAACGTCGGGATAACGAGCGGCATTCGTGCCGGCAATTTTGCCTTCTACTTGGGTATGATCATCGATGCACACGGTGTGGGGGTCAAGAAACCGGGCAGAACCAATGAGCTTCTCTCTTTCCGGGATAACCTCAATGTTTCTAAGAACTCCGGCCACGAATTCCTCGCGCATCTGCTGCACGCGTTTCATGACCATTTCTCCGTGAATTGCCACATCACCCATCAGTTCAAAGCCGAGCTCTTGCGCCTGATAACAGTGATGATATGCGTCGGCGGCCGAGATCAGGAGTTTGGAGGGCATACAGCCTACCCGCGCACAGGTGGTGCCCAAAGGCCCTTTGTCAACAATGACAGCTGATGCATTTGCTTTTTTTGTCGCTCGATAGGCGTTTAGGCCGGCGGTTGCCATACCAAGGATGACAACATCAACCTTTCGCTTGTCCATAATATCAATCCTCGTATGGTGCAGCCCAGGGTTTGTTAGAGGTTCAATCCTGCTCGTCTAAGAGATGGGCCGGGATTTGCCAAACGGTTTTCAGCTGCTGCAATCTCTTAAGATCCTTATTCGATTATTGCCTTAGCTCCGTAACTACGCTGTGTCGAGGGATATGGATGTCTTTTTTTGACACCGAAGAAGCCCATGCTGTTATGCTCGCTTATGCTTCAGATAGAGGCGGGCGTGCTGCCTTAAAGGCGACTCCCACTTCTTTAAATCTATAGCGCTTATGTGGGAGCAGGCGCCCGCCTGGATCATCGGGAAAGAGCAGGCTCAAAGCGCCTGCCCAGTTCGGTGCAAAAAAAGATATCCATATCCCTTGATAGAAGCAAGTCGCGTAGAATGAAAACGCATTACCGCTTTGCGGACGTAAAGCAATAATCGATTTTCGCAAAATCCGCAACAGGGCCAAATCCACTGGGGCTGAATCAAATACAGCTTATAACGTGGGTTCAATTACCATTCGCCTGATCTGCAACTAAGGACTTTGTATCTAGGTATGGATTCTTGTGTCAAGCTGAAATGAGCCAGCACCTTTCAGAGAACCGGCTTTTTTCAAACCTTCATTTTGCTCACCTGGGTCTTTACCCACTTGCTCGAAAACCGGATTGAGTTCCCGGGCACTAGCAGCATTATCGAGAAACAGGGGATTTCTCGATAAGACTTCATGAGAGTCGATTCTTTTGTTGATATTTGCTTCCCCTACTGTATAAAAAGACAAGAACTTGAAGGGGCGAGGTGCATTACAATTCCGTCTCTATTGCCGTGAATAATCGCTTGCCAGTAGCTCAGCATCACAAATAAGGGAGGTATTGTCATGTTCGACGATATGAGAGGCTTTTTGTCCGCCTTGGAGGAAAGGGAGATGGTGCGCAAGGTTAATGGTGCGCATTGGGATCTGGAGATCGGCACCATCCACGAAATAGCAAGCGAGAAAAGTGGCCCGGCACTGTTGTTCGATAACATACCTGACTACCCTGCCGGTTTTCGTATAGCCACCAACCTCTTGAACCACAAACTGGGCCAGAAGTTGGCGATGGGTTTGGATGAGGCGATGTCCGATATGGAGGTCATTCGTTACTGGAAAGACAAAATGAAGGATTATTCCCCTGTTCCACCCGAGGAGGTTGAAGATGGCCCGGTCTTCGAGAACATCTTATCCGGCGGCGAAGTGGATCTCTTCAAGTTTCCGGCTCCTAAGTGGCACATGCAAGACGGAGGAAGATATATCGGCACCGGCTCAATCACCATCACCAGGGATCCGGATGAAGGCTGGGTTAATGCGGGGACGTACCGAGTCATGATACACGACGAGAAGACCCTCTCCTTTTATATCTCCCCGGGCAAGCAAGGAAGATTGATG
>CP070657.1:591994-594915 GCA_020355085.1 Deltaproteobacteria bacterium | reverse complement strand
CATGTTCACCGCAAACTCAATCCACACATCCGCCCTTTGAACGGCCCCTGCCAGAGGGGCGGGCGCCTCAGTAAATGCCTCTTTTAGAGTGGGGTGAAGCACCACTATGGGTATAGCACCGGCGGCATACACAGCTCGTGCAGCAGCCTGCACCACCCTCATGTCACTCGAGGTGTCGGCAGAGATCACCACGTTTTCACCCTCCTCGGTGAGCATGATATTCTCCACCAGCTTCCGGGCACCGGCCTCCACCTCCCAGTTTAAGTATTCGTCCCTGACCTCCGTCCCAATCGCTATATCCATCTCCCACTCCTTCAGCTCTTGATCCAGGTCCCTCTTTCCATGACTTTTTCGTTATCCAGGAACAGATCTGGTTCATTGACCACGAAATCCTGGTGGTAATCGGCGGCAACCACTCCCCCCATAAGTGAGTTGTCCCCGATCCCTATGTGTATTGTTCCCTTGATCTTTTCGGCCTCAATCGTGATATCGATCCGGCGTGCCTTTGGATTGGTCCCGATTCCCAGTTCCGCTAGGTTGCACCGGGCCTTCTTTCTTGTGGCTTCAGCGCCAAGCCCCAGTATCGTGGTGAGAATACGATTCACATCGCCTCCACCTCGAATTTCGCGAACCTCTCCACCTCTAAAGCTCAGCACCATCTCCTCTTTCAGGCCGGCATGCCATCCCCTCGTAATGACCAGATCCCCCTCACCTGTTCTTTCTACCGGCGCGATATAGGCTTCGCCGGCCGGCAAATTCCCCCACCGGCCCGGGTCCACATATATGCCATTATCTTCCCTTCCATTTCGCCCCTTCAGGCTAAAGGCGAGGTCCGTCCCTGCCTCGCAGACTACCCGAGCTACGCTTGCCCTCGTAAGAAATCCGGCGTACACTTTCGTCTCCCGAGCGACCGCGGTATAATCCACAGAGATGGAGCCGTCAGAATGAAACATCTCCGGAATTGCCCCCCGCATCGTGGCAACTCTGGCCCCCGCTTTTGATGCGCCCTCACGTGCCTCGGTATGGGTGAGCGAAAAGGAGTTTATGGCCAAGATTACGTCATATCCCTTCATGAGCCAGGCCATCGTTCTGTTAGGTTCAGCACCCGACCTGCCAATACTCCAGTACGGATAAAAGTGAACCGTGCAGGTACCCAAGGCATCACGAGCAATGTCGGCTACCGCCTTCCCCAGAAACGCAACGGCAAGCATGTTTTCGATTTCGCTCGAATCCTTGCTTTTCCAATCCTGCCTCCTGGGGACATCGGAAAGAACCAGGATCTTTTCCCCAGGCTTGACACCCATGTTAACCCTGAACATCTGGATAACGGCCTGTTCGATCTTTTCACGCTGTAACATTGGTTAGTGTTCTTTCACTGGCAGAGGGACCATGTAGGATCTCTTGCTGTGGGTGAGCGCCAAACCGCCGAGCATCTCTGCGTGCTTCAAAGCCACGATCCCCGGTTCCACAACAGGAATGCCCAGATTAGCCTGAATCTGATCTTGGATTCCAAACAGAGATCCACACCCCAGAATTAGGGCTTCAGCCCCATCTTGCTCGACCATGATTCGAGCGACTTCCAATGCCCTTGCCGTCACCTTGTCCCTTTGATCGTACTCGAGGACCGGGATGTTGAGGGGACGGATTGAGGGAAATCGGCCTGCAATGCTGCGGGCATATAGCTTACGCCTGATCCTGGCTACGGATTGTTCCAGAGTGGTGATAATGCCGCACCGATCCGCCAAGCCCATGGCAAATAGCTGTGAGGACTCTCCGATCCCCAAAACCGGAATGGCAGTAATCTCCCTGGAGCCGAGGAGCGCTGGATCGGAAAAGCAATAGATGATGATCGCATCCCAGTCCTCTGATCGGGTCTTGGAGACCTCTTTGAGCACATGGCTGGCGGCATTGGCCTCGTCGTATTCAGATTGGATAGCCTCAGGCCCGTGGTCCAGGTGCATGATATCAATAACGGTTTCAGGCTGCTTAACCCGCTCATAATCAGCTTTAACGCTGTCGTTCCACTTATCAGTGCTGACAGGGATGATGACCTTGACCCTCACAGAATCCGCCTCAGCCAAGACAGTTAAATGCCTTAAAGAAAATTACTGTAAATAGCGCCTGGACACTTGTCAAGCATTTTGGGCGGGAAGAGCATGGTGTTGAGAAGTCATTCGAATGAAAGAGCATTTCTTTACACAAACGAACTCTAATGGTATTAAGCATGCAGGAAAGGATTTTCCAAAGCCTTGGGTTATCTAGTACGGAGGGAGCGGTTTGGAATCCAATTTGTGCAATAAGATGATTGACAACGTGTCGCGGGTTATTGTGGGCAAACGAGACACCATTGAGCTGCTGCTGGTGGCCCTTTTGGGAGATGGTCATGTCTTGTTAGAGGATGTTCCGGGTTTAGGAAAGACCTTGATGGCCAAATCCCTGGCCAGAAGTATGGGCGGGTCATTTAAGAGAGTCCAATTTACGCCGGACCTCTTGCCCGCGGATATTACTGGTTTTAACGTGTATAATCAGAAAACAGCTAAATTCGCCTTTCAACCGGGGCCCGTTATTACCAATATCCTTCTGGCCGATGAGATTAACCGCACCATTCCGCGCACCCAGGCCAGTCTTCTGGAGAGCATGGAGGAGCGCCAAGTTACCGTGGACGGTCAAACATTTCCCCTGCCCCATCCCTTCTTCGTCATGGCCACCCAAAACCCCATGGAATTAGAGGGCACGTTCCCTTTACCGGAGGCGCAGCTGGACCGCTTTCTCCTTAAAATACGCATAGGGTACCCCGAGAGAAATGAGGAGATTTCCATACTGGAGCGCTTTCAAGAGGAGACTCCCTTGCTCGAGCTCGAGGCCGTGGCGAATCCAACGCAGATTACCGACCTTCAGCAGGCACGAAAAAGGATTCGCAT
>CP070657.1:587296-591894 GCA_020355085.1 Deltaproteobacteria bacterium | reverse complement strand
GCCACTTTTCAAACCGCAGGCCATTCCATAGGGGAAAGCGTGATCTACACGTGATAACCCAATCCTTGAGGCGGGGTCGGAACGACTCCGCCTCCTTTTACGGCTGGTTTCTGCGATGCAGGCGCAAGAGATATCGTCTTTTTCCGGCCGTTGCCATGATCCCGGCATTCAGCGATGACAATCGCCCCATCCCTCATCCTCCGCATTGCTCAAACATGGCTCGAGCCGTCCTTTGCACCGATGCTTCATAGTTCCAATCCCCTTTAGCCAAACCCCGATTTTACCCTCTTCGACCCCCCCAACTGGGAGCACGACAGCTGTTTTTTATACGTTTTCTTAACTTGATTGACAGAGCGATGGATTTGGACTATGGGGATATATGATGGCAGAATGAAGATTGCTTGAAGTCCTCGAATATATCCTCAACACGGATGTCGCTGCGAGATTCTTACTGCGACTGGAGAAAACCGACCATCGACTTTTGGTAGTGCACCTTAGGGATCGTGCTGAACAACGTGGGGAAGAACGCCTTGATCGTGCACCGTGAGTTCTCCGTGAACGGAGACCGTGACAAAGGACGTCTCACAAAACCGGAAAGGGGGTACCTATGCTGGGAAAAAGCAAGGGCGTGAACAAAGGCGACGAGGCTCTAATAAGCCCGGACTTCGCTGTTGAAAAGACCGTCATTGGCAAGCACATTACTATCAAAGGCGGTATCAAGGGGAAGGAAGACCTGATCATCAATGGCTCGGTAAAGGGTAGCATCGAGCTGGATGGCTGCCACCTTACCGTGGGTCCCGCGGGCAAGGTTGAAGGTGAGATCAGCGCCGACAACGTGACCATCAGCGGCCGGCTGAGCGGCAATATAAAGGCCCTGGAAAAGGTGGAGATCACCAAAGGGGCTGACTTCGACGGCGAGGTCAAGGCCAAGCGCATCTCGGTTGAGGACGGGGCTTACCTCAAGGCGGTCATCGAGCTAGAAAAGGAACCGGACAAAAAGGCTGTGCCAGCCGATAAGTCCGCGGACCAGGCCACGCCCGGCTCAGACAGAGAGCCCCTCACCCTCATCAGGGAGACCGACAAGGGTAAGTAAGCCTTGACAAGTTTAGCACACAGTCCCGGAGGTGGCTCCAACCTTGAGTCCGACCCGGCCGACTACACCAGCAGTGTCCTTCATCTGTTCGTTGAAGCCCTCGAGCGGCGACAGAAAGCACAGGTATTGGACCTGGGGCCGGTCTGCGGTGAGAACATCGACTTTTTGGCCCACCGCGTGCAAAGACTCTACGTCTTTGACATGTTCATTCGACTGGACCGAAACCGCCGCAAGGGTGTTCCCTTGAGTTGGGCGTGGCGGCAACTCGACTACCGGCCGCAGAGCTTCCATGGGATCTTGCTCTGGGACCTGGCTGATCACCTGAACGATCGCGAGGTGAAAGGGCTTGTGGAATTATGCCGGAACATGGTGAAACCGGGCGGCATGGTAACAGTTTTCGTTTTAGGGGCGAGGTCACCCTTAAACACGGTGAGTTCCTTCGTGATCGGGGACGGGCTCCGCTTGCACCTCCGCCCACAACCCCATCTGGACCTTCCACTCCACGTCCGACAGAACCGAGAAGTGCTTTCCTTATTCACCCCTTTTACCCCGGTCAGGTCCTTCATCTACCGCAACGGGCTGAGGGAATTCCTCTTCCGGCTCAACTAGACGGCCGGCACGCCAGGTATTGCCCCTGTGTCCTATTAAGGGTATACTGGGATAGTGACATTAGATTCATTGGGGGGGACCTATGGGAAAAAACACACTTATCTCGATTAGTGCCGCAGCCGTACTGGTAATAGCCCTCACGTGTACACCTTCATACGGTAAATATCGGGATTTCCTTTCGGCAAACCTCAAAACAGGCGCTCATGTAACGGTGGCACCTGATGAGTCAATTGCCGATGACCTCATCGCGGCCGCGGCAAACATCGAAGTAGCCGGCCATCTCAACAAAGGGCTTAAGGCCTTTGGGGCAAATATCGGCATCCCGGGCACCGTGATCGGTGAGGTGTATTCCGCAGGTGCCAACATCGATCTCTCCGGCACATTCGGCAGTCAGGTAAGGGCCTTTGGCGCCAATGTTGTGCTTTCCGGCACCTTTGACCAGGATGTTGAGGTGGCCTCAGCCAGACTCACCCTCACGCCTACGACGATCATAAAAGCCAACCTTACTTACTCTGCCGCTGTTCTGGAGAAACAGGAGGGATCGCAGGTGCTCGGTACCATCACCGAAAGACAAGAGCCCCTAAAAGCCGAAAAGGTCGATGAGTGGCGCAAAAAGGGTGAGAAGGCGGCAAAAGGGTCCTGTATTGCTTTCTGGTTTATATCCACCATTGCCCTTGTGCTGGTAGGACTAATCATCAGCGCTGTTTTTCCACACCAGACCAACCGCGTCGTCGGGGTAATCTCCGAGTCACCCTGGAAGAGCATTGGCCTCGGCCTGGTGTTTTTGGTGGTAGTACCGGTTGCAATTGTTATTGCGCTTGTCACGGTTGTGGGCATACCCGCTGCAATCATCGCCGCTTTTCTCTATGCCATCATCATCTATATCAGTAGGATTTACATCGGCGTGTGGATTGGAAGAAAGGCCATCGGAGCTCTGAAAAGAAAGCAGATCACCTCACTATTCTGGCCGGTTGTGGTAGGGGTCGTCATCATCGCGCTCATCGGGTTGATTCCCTTTATTGGGTGGATCTTTAAGCTGTTTTGCCTCTTGATCGGCCTGGGTGCCCTATCGCTGGCAGCCCTAAGAACTACTGAGGCATAAGCGGTCAAAGCAACGCGTTCATGAAATGGGCCCGCACGTTCTTACACGTGTTTCGCAAACTGGGGAGGCCACCCATCCCTTAACGGCGCCAGAAAGGTTTCCCTGCCTGTCTAAGGCCCGAAACGCGGGTAGCGGGATTAGGTACAGTCATTTTTTCATTGGATTGATACGACCCTTAAGGTGGTATCAAGCCATAGAGGTTAGCCATTGTCTATTTCGATTCTCTTCGCCAATAATGTGGCATTTGGTTTTACCCAGCCATTCTTTCTGTAGAATTCCTCTGCAGGAGGATGTGCATCAGCGACGACTAATTTGCATCCCTTGCTAGACAAAATATGCTCAGCCCTGTTTAGCAGCAAGGAACCAATACCTGATTTTTGATACCTTTCTGAAATCGCCATTTCGCTCAAGTAAGCCCTAAAGCCCACATCGTGCAAGCATACAAATCCTTCCATTTCTTCATTAACTATCGCAACTAGGGCAAGTTCACCAGCCGATTTCAGTGCTACAGAAACAGCACTATCTCGCCATTCCTTTTGCCAAACATCTGGCAGAGAACAAAGCAACTGTTTTATTGCCGTCTCGTCATCCGGTTCCGCAGATCTAATTTCGACTTCCATATTTTCCGCCTTTTTGGGTGAACGCGATGGAGATCAACGGCCCCCAGCTTGTCGAGGGGTCCGCTTCGAAGTCTTATTGGTTAGGCGCCAGCCAGCCCAACATGAGAGTATATAACCTGTAAATCGAAGGAAGATTCTCTATCTTTTCATGCTTCCGCAAAGCTCTTCAGCTTGGGCAGCATCTTCCCTACAGTAGCTTCCGAACCACGTTTAGCGAACAGCCCCATGATTTTGCCGACAATCCCATAGGGGAACTTGATTTCCTCCATAAAGGTAAATCTGCTACCCGACGGGGTGGCCTCCACTGTCCAGCTCTGCTCATAACCCTTTACAAAGTTGCCCGAGATCATACTAAAGGCCACTCTCTCATTCTCCACCCATTCTGTAATCCGAAAGTTCAGTTTCATGAGTGGGCCACCGGCCTTTTCCTCAAGGTAAAACGTTGTGCCCACACCGCTCCGCTGCTCACCAGTGTATTCGAATTTTAGGAAAGTGATACACCACTTTTGAATCTTCTCAGGCTCGATCAAGAAGGGCCAAATTTTATGTGGCGGAGCTGCAATTTCGATAGACTTCTGCACCTTCATTTTTAACTTCCTCCCTCCTATTTACTGTTTTACTGTTGCCCGAACTGTGGCGCCACATAACGCCTGGGATCACCTGGACCAAAAGCCTCGCGCCTTTTGGGATCTGGTGCATGCCAATGTTCTGCGGTTAATTCTGCTCCCTTACTTTTTCATCCGGTGCCAACTTCTACTTCATCGTGATTGGGCAACTGGGAGTTGGATAAACGATGGGTGATTCATACCTCTCAGCAATTGGAGCTTTGGCGCCGGATCGATGACGGGTGTATCGAAGTTATCGGCATCCGCGCAAACAACCGCAATGCGTATCCTGCTTCCCTTAGGGAACTGGTATGAGGTTGGCAGCAGGCTGAATGCCAACTCAACCGGTTCCCCGGCCGGGATTGGCGTCAAATCACTCTGATAGTGAGAGTGATAGGGTAGCCCCAGATTATTGAAAGGCGCATGGCTCAGCTTGCGATGAGAAGCCCGGAGGGTCCCTTCGGTAATGTAGTTGGACTTTCCCTTGCGGTCCACTTCTTCCAGATAGACGAATACATCCAGGTCCTGAGCATCCGAAGAGATCCAAAGGTGCACGATTGGACGTCCCG
>CP070657.1:582061-587196 GCA_020355085.1 Deltaproteobacteria bacterium | reverse complement strand
GCAATGAATATCTTGATCAAGCTCATGTCGGTTGTATCCTTGGTAATAGCACCGGTGCTCCCCATGATTGGATTGTTTTTGAGATAAGCACCGGTAGATCCCAATAAAGCTACCTTGTTTTCGCGATGGAGTAGCCAAGGGATTAACCGGAATAGGAGGTAACTATGTTTAAGATAGGGGATCTGGCAGTGTATCCGGCACAGGGTGTTGGTATTATTGAGAGAATTGAACAGAAGAAAATATCGGGTTGTCAGGAGGATTTCTTTGTCATGAGAATCCTTGAAAACAACATGATCATCATGATCCCGTCTTCGAACGTGGCAAACGTCGGCCTACGACAGATCATAGACCGAAAAGAAGTATCGAAGGTTTTCTCAATCCTCAAAGCGCGGGATATCTGCGTGGACGATAATCAGACATGGAACCGGCGTTATCGGGATTATATGGAGAAGATCAAGAGCGGTTCTGTTTATGAGGTTGCGGAGGTCTACCGCGACCTCACGAACATACAGCAAGACAAAGAGCTCTCTTTTGGGGAGAGAAAGATGTTGGATACAGCCAGAAGCCTGCTCATTAAGGAGATTTCCCTTGCAAAGAATATGAAAGAGGAGGACGTAGAGCGGGATATCCAGTTGAATTTTTCACTGCAGAACGCCGATGAATAGGGGGTAAACCGCACAGGATCATTGTGATAGAGGAGAGAGAGCAAACCGTAACCTTTCATCACGCATTGCGCGAGGGCGATGAAAGGCTCGACAAATTCCTCTCTGACCATGAAGCTGTCGATCTGTCGAGGGCTCGTATCCAGAGCCTCATCAAGGACGGCGCAATAACCGTTAACGGCGATACAAAGAAGCCGAGCTATCAACTCAAACCCGGCGATATCATAACGATCCGGCATGTGCCGCTGGAAATGGTTTTGCAGCCATCCGAGGAGGTGGAGTTCGAGCTTGTTTATGAAGACGACTCGATCCTGGTGGTCAACAAACCTCCAGGACTGGTAGTTCATCCTTCTGCGGGCCATAACACCGGCACGCTGGTCCATGGCCTGCTTCACAAATGTGCACATCTCTCATCCCTGAGTGGCCCAATAAGGCCTGGCATTGTTCACAGGCTCGATAAAGATACATCGGGGCTCTTAGTGGTTGCCAAGGGTGATCGGGCCCATAGGCTGTTGGCAGATCAATTCAAGAAAAGAGAGGTCACCAAGCGATATGTGGCGCTGGTGCATGGATGCGTTGGACAAGCGAGGGGGCGGATAGATCTGCCAATCAGCAGGCACCCCATGAAGCGGACGGAGATGTATGCATCCGTTTCTCGGGGTAGGGAGGCGGTAACTGAATGGGAGAGGGTATCCACCTTTGCCCTTGGGTTCTCGCTTTTGAGGGTCAGCCTTTACACCGGCAGGACGCATCAGATACGGGTTCACCTGGCACATATGGGCTATCCGGTGCTCGGCGACAGTGTGTATGGGCACGGAAAAAGATGGTGGAAAAACCTGCCTGCCCAAGTGAAGGAGTGTCAGGCACTGGTAACGCGACAGATGCTCCATGCAGAGCTGCTGGGGTTCCGTCATCCCGATTCGCAGGAATATATGACGTTTGAGACACCTCCTCCGGCAGATATGGCATCACTCTTGCAATATGTCAGTGAGTATTCACACCATAAAAAAAATAAGGGGTCAAACCCCTTGACATAGGGGTATGGAAGCTTTATTATTTTAAATACTATTTCATATTCCCACAGAAATACATCCCTTGCACGCTTTGGTTATGTAACATTTTCTCAGTGAAGGTCTACTCAAGAATCAGCGTTTACTCATAATATTCGCGAATGACAGGGTTTTTAGCCTACCTCACTATCCGAGGTCTATTCCGTATTTCTCTTTTTAGGGGTCAAGAACGATGAACTTAGTTGAACTCAAAGGCAAAAATATCAGCGAGCTGGTAGACGTGGCCAAGACTTTTAAGATCGAAGGTGCCACAAGCATGCGCAAGCAGGATCTCATCTTCTCTATCCTCCAGGCGCAGACAGAACAGAACGGCGTGATCAGCGGAGATGGGGTTCTGGAAATCCTGCCCGATGGATTTGGCTTTCTCCGGTCACCGGATTCTAATTATCTCCCAGGGCCAGACGATATCTATGTTTCGCCATCCCAGATCAGGCGGTTTTCCCTCAAGACCGGAGACACCGTTTTAGGGCAGATACGACCCCCAAAGGAGGGAGAACGGTACTTCGCGCTCTTGAAGGTTGAGAACATAAATTTTGAAGACCCGGAAGCAGCGGCGGACAAAATACTCTTTGACAACCTTATTCCTCTCTATCCCACGGAGCGAATCAAGTTAGAGACGGACCCCAAGAACCTCTCAACCAGGATCATGGATCTCTTGACCCCCATTGGCATGGGACAAAGGGGATTGATTGTCTCACCACCGCGAGCCGGAAAGACTATGCTCCTTAAAGACATTGCAAATGCCGTGACCGCCAATCACCCGGATATTCACAAGATCGTGCTTCTCATCGATGAGCGGCCCGAAGAGGTAACCGATATGCAGCGATCCGTGAAGGCCGAGGTCATTAGCTCAACCTTTGATGAACCACCGCAGCGTCACGTGCAGGTAGCAGAAATGGTGTTGGAGAAGGCCAAGAGACTGGTTGAGCACAAGAAGGATGTGTTTATCCTCTTAGACAGCATTACGCGCCTCGCCCGGGCCTACAATACAGTAGTTCCTCCAAGCGGCAAGATCCTCTCCGGCGGCGTTGACTCAAATGCCCTTCATCGGCCCAAGCGATTCTTCGGGGCCGCTCGGAACCTGGAGCAGGGCGGAAGCCTTACCATAATCGCCACTGCCCTTATAGATACGGGAAGCAGAATGGACGAGGTCATCTTCGAGGAGTTCAAGGGCACCGGTAACATGGAGGTCAATCTGGATCGCAAACTGAGCGACAGGCGCATATTTCCCGCCCTTGACATCAATCGTTCCGGAACCAGGAAGGAAGAGCTGTTGGTCGATGAGGAGGATCTGAACCGTATCTGGATCCTCCGCAAACTCCTCTCCCCCCTCACCCCTGTTGATAGCATGGAATTTCTCCTCGAAAAGATTACGGGAACAAAGAACAACAAGGAGTTTCTGGCCTCAATGAACCAGTAGCACACGGCGAATTCCAAAGCTCAAAGCCCAAGTCGAACCGCGATTTGGTATTTGGGCTTTGTTGTTTTTGGGTTGCAGTTACCTTGGTGATTGCGGAAAATACGTAATGGGTGTATAGAGTGCTATGTAATTTGTGGAATCAGCCAAGCGTTACCATGTAGCGGTTTAATAAAAGGGAGAGCACGCGATGAAAAAAGATATTCATCCACCTTTTCAAAAGGCAATTGTTCATTGCGCCTGCGGAAACGAATTTGAAACCTTTTCCACGGTAAAGGAGATCAATGTGGAGATCTGCTCCCAGTGTCACCCGCTTTTTACGGGCCAGCAAAAGATCGTTGATTCAAGAGGCCGGGTCGAGCGTTTCAGGCGCAAGTACGAAAAGGTAGGCGAAATTAGCAAGGCTAAGAAAAAGAAATAATAAGAGACGAATTAGGTATGTTTTCTCAGATTGAAGAAGTAGAAAAACGGCTTAATACCCTGGAATATGAGTTGAGCAAGCCGGAGATTATCCAGCAGCAAAGTCTCTACCGGAAATACCGAAAAGAGCACGTGAGCCTTTTGCCCATTGTGGAGACCTTCCGCAAGTACAAGGCGACCCAGCAGAAGATACAGGAAACCAAAAGCCTCCTCCATGATCCCGACGCGGAGATCAGGGAGCTTGCGCACGCGGAGATAGAGAGCCTGAAGCAAACCCTGGCCAGGTTGGAGGAGGAGATGGGAGCCCTGCTTGTTCCCAAGGATCCGAGGGATGAAAAAAACGTCATCCTGGAGATCAGGGCCGGCACCGGTGGCGAGGAGGCAGCGCTCTTTGCCGCAGATCTCTTCAGGATGTACGGCCACTATATAGAGGAGAAGGGCTGGAAGATGGATATCCTGAGCAGCAATTACACCGGTTTGGGAGGGTTCAAGGAGATTATTGCCTCCATAGAGGGCAACAGCGTATACAGCAGGCTCAAGTACGAGAGCGGGGTTCACCGGGTTCAACGGGTTCCCGAGACCGAGGCCCACGGGAGGATACATACCTCAGCCGTTACCGTGGCGGTTCTCCCCGAGGCAGAAGAGGTTGATGTAGCAATTGATCCTGCCGATCTAAGGGTGGACGTGTTCCGGTCTTCAGGTCCGGGCGGGCAGAGCGTTAACACCACTGATTCGGCCGTTCGGATCACCCATGTCCCAACCGGGCTGGTAGTGACGTGTCAGGATGAGAAGTCGCAGCACAAGAACAAGGCAAAGGCCATGAAGGTGCTCCGATCTCGCCTTATGGACATGGAACAGATGGAACAGCAATCCAAGATCTCCCAAGAGAGAAAAAACATGGTTGGTTCGGGCGATAGAAGCGAACGGATCAGGACCTATAATTTCCCGCAAGGCAGAATAACCGACCATAGAATCGGGTTGACGATCTACAGGCTCGAGGACGTATTGCAGGGTGAGCTTGATCTTATCTTGCAGCCGATCTTTGCCCACTTTAAGGCCGAGTCTGAAAAAGATCAGGCAACTCAACTGTCATGACCCAAAGAACGTGGACTATCAAGGAAATCCTCAACGTAACCTCCGAGTTCTTACGAGATAAACAAATAGAGAGCCCCCGCCTCTGTGCAGAGGTGCTCCTCTCCTTTCAATTACGCAAAACCCGCGTCGAGCTCTATCTTTCGTTTGATCAGCCCTTACGCGACTCCGAGGTTGCCCAGTATCGGGCCCTGGTCAAAAGGCGTCTGAACAGAGAGCCCCTTCAATATATCACCGGCCGTCAAGAGTTTTGGTCCCTCGAGTTCACGGTGAATCCCTCCGTCATGGTTCCACGACCGGAAACGGAGATCCTCGTTGAGGAGGCCTTGAACCTGAAAAAGACCAATCAGTTGCCGGAGGGGAGTGGAGATCAAACGAGGATACTCGATTTAGGCACCGGATCCGGGGCCATAGCTATATCCCTGGCAAAAGAGATCGAGGGTGCTGCCTTCTGGGCAACCGACATCTCCGCCG
>CP070657.1:552914-581961 GCA_020355085.1 Deltaproteobacteria bacterium | reverse complement strand
TGGAGGCATGATGGTCGTGGGCATCCCGGAATATCGTCTGCCGAGAGACATTATCGCTGCTGAGATCCAAGTGATTCAAGATATGGGGGTTCAGATCAAAACAGGGGTCTCGTTTGGCGAGGATATAACGCTTGAAAGCCTTAAGGAGGATGGATTTCAGGCCTTGTTTCTGGCAACCGGTCTTCATCTCAGTCTGAAACTAAATGTGCCGGGGGAGGACCTGCCCGGAGTGATCAAGGGAATTGAGTTTTTGAGGGAAGTGGCTCTTGGAAAACCGGTCAGTGTGGGCAAAAGGGTGGTTGTCATCGGGGGAGGAAATGTGGCCATCGATGTGGCCCTTACAGCAAAGCGTGTAGGGGCTCAGGACGTAACCCTGGTCTGTCTTGAGACACGAGAGGAGATGCCCGCCTGGGATTATGAGATCGAAGAGGCCCTTGAAGAGGGTGTCACCATTGTCAACAGCCGAGGACCTAACCGTTTTCTCGAAAGAAATGGGGATCTCTCGGGAATAGAATTCAAATGCTGCACGTGCGTATTTGACGAAAATGGAGTCTTCTGCCCTGAATATGACGAAACTGACCTGAGCGAGATGGAGGCCGATACGGTGATCGTTGCCATCGGGCAGGCCGCAGATCTCTCTTTTGCCGAAAAGGAGGGTATAGCAGCTACAAGAGGGCTTGAGGCCGATCCGATTACCCTGCAAACCCCCATTGAATGGGTCTTTGCAGGCGGGGATGCCTTTTATGGGCCCAAGTCCGTAGTGGAAGCTGTGGCGTGCGGGAAAGATGCAGCTGAGAGTATTGACCGGTATCTGAACGGGAGAGATCTCAAGGAAGGAAGAGAGCGAGATTGGTCTTATGAAAAGCCAGATACAGAAGGGGAACCACATCTGGTCAGGACACCCATGCGGAGGATTCCCGTTGAGGAGCGAGAGGCTAACTTCAAAGAGATCGCCTTGGGATTTACCGAACAGGAGGCACGAGCTGAGGCACAGCGGTGCCTGAAATGTGGGATCTGTTCTGAATGTTATCAGTGTGTCTCTGCGTGCCTGGCCGATGCCGTAGACCATTCCATGCTTCCGCGAGAGCATACCATCGAAGTAGGGTCTATTATAGCTGCTCCCGGTTTTACCCCATTTGATCCCAGCCAGCATGATACCTATGGATATTGTAACCACCCCAACGTGGTTACCAGTCTCGAGTTCGAGCGAATTCTCTCGGCCTCGGGTCCCTTCAAGGGTCATTTGGTAAGGCCCTCTCCGGATCATAAGGAACCGGATAAGATTGCCTGGATCCAATGTGTTGGATCAAGAAACACCCAGGTAGGAGATAAGGGCTATTGTTCGGCTGTCTGTTGTACCTATGCCATAAAGCAGGCCATGATAGCGAAGGAGCACTCTCCGAAACCACTCGATACCGCTATCTTCTATATCGATGTTCGTACCCACGGAAAAGACTTCGAGCGATACTATAATCGGGCCAAAGACGACATTGGGATACGTTTCGTAAAGGCAAAGATCAATAATGTGCTGGCCGGTGATGAGCCTGGAAGCCTCAAGATCAGATATACCGACGACGAGGGAAGACTAGTCCAAGAGGACTTCGATCTAGTGGTGTTATCGGTAGGGCTGGATATTTCCCGGGAAACCCTCGAGTTAACTCAGAAACTCGGCCTTGAACTGGATCACTACAATTTTGCAGAGACCGGCAGTTTTGATCCCGTTGCGACATCACGGCCAGGAGTCTATGCGTGTGGGGTGTTTGAGGCGCCCAAGGATATCCCCGATACCGTCACACAAGCCAGTGCTGCTGCAGCCTCGGCTACGTCTGAACTCGCAGAAGTAAGAGGTACCCTGGTTAAGACAAAGGAGTATCCGCCTGAGCGAGATGTCAGCAATGAACCGATACGAATTGGTGTCTTTATCTGTCATTGCGGCATAAACATAGGCGGGGTAGCTGACGTTCCGGCGATTGCGGAATACGCCAAGAGCCTTCCCAATGTAGAGTATGCAGAGGCTAACCTGTTCACCTGTTCTGAAGATACGCAAGCCAAGATGAAGGAGGTGATCCAGGAAAGGCAGCTGAACAGGGTGGTGGTTGCTTCATGTACACCCAGAACCCATCAGGTGCTGTTCAGGGAAACATGCAGGGAGGCAGGGCTTAACCAGTACCTGTTTGAGATGGCCAATATCCGGGATCAATGCACGTGGGTTCACATGGGAGAACCGGAAAAGGCTACGGAAAAGGCGAAAGATCTTGTACGCATGGCAATAGCGAGGGCGGCTGCGCTGAAACAGCTATATGAAATCCCCCAGCCCGTGTGTCAGGAAGCCCTGGTAGTTGGAGGTGGTGTGGCAGGTATGACAGCCGCCTTGGGATTGGCCGAACAAGGGTTCAAGGCCCATCTGGTTGAGAAGGAGGACAGATTAGGAGGACAGGCCCTTCGGTTGCATACTACATGGAAAAACGAAGGCATTTCACCGTATGTTGAGGAATTGATACAAAGGGTTAGCGATCACCCACTTGTTGATGTGCGGCTGCAGACCGAGATCAAGGAGGTGCACGGCACTGTGGGAAATTTTCGTTCAAAACTGGCCCATGTAGAGGGGGAAGAGGAAGAGGTGAGCTACGGTGCAGGGATCATAGCCAATGGCGGGAATGGCTACGAGCCCGAAGAGTATCTCTACGGAGAGGATCCCAATATACTGCTATCCCTGGATCTGGATCGGGAAATTATGCAAAATCCTAGCAGGTTCAAAACCGTTAATACGGCCCTCTTTATCCAGTGCGTCGGCTCCAGAGAGCCGACTAGACCTTATTGCAGCAAGGTCTGCTGCACTCATTCCATCCAGAGCGCTTTGACCCTCAAGGAACTAAACCCTGACATGAATATCTATATTCTGTACAGGGATATAAGAACCTATGGGGAAAGGGAGGATCTCTATCGAGAGGCACGGCTTAAGGGCGTGCGGTTTATCCGGTATGAATTGGATGATAAGCCTGTTGTCGAAAAGAAGGATGGTAGGCTCAGGGTGACCGTTACCGATCAGGTAATCAAAACGCCCGTGGTAATAGATACCGATCTCGTGACCTTGGCTTCGGCTATTGTGCCCCGGGGCGATAACGGGCTCTTTGCAAAGCTTTTTAAGGTGGCCATGAATCAGGACGGTTTTTTCATGGAGGCTCATGCCAAGTTGAGGCCTGTAGATTTTGCCTCTGCAGGGTTGTTCGTGTGCGGATTGGCCCATGGGCCCAAGGCCATTGATGAAGCTATTTCCCAGGCAAGAGCGGCGGTCTCCAGGGCATGTATGATTCTTTCTCACAAGGAGAGGATGGCAGGTGGAGCCGTTGCCGAGGTAAACCCAGATCTTTGCGCTATCTGTTTGACCTGTGTGAGAGTGTGTCCGTTCGGAGTACCGCAAATCGATTTTGAAAATGCGGTAGCAAAGATCGATCCGGGAGCTTGTCAGGGATGTGGTATTTGCGCATCCATGTGTCCGAATGACGCGATTCAGGTAAGGCACTATGAGGACATCCAGATGATTCCCAAATTAATGGCCATATACTAAAGGAGTTCAATTTTCGATTTTCAATTTTCGATTTATGGATCAAGAGCTTTTTCTTCGAATTGCCAATCGTCAATTGAAAATCGTCAATGCAAAAGGGGAATAGAAAATGGAGGATTATGAACCGAGAGTAGTGGCCATGCTCTGCAACTATTGTGCTTACAGCGCTGCTGATCTGGCAGGTGTCGGAAGAATCCAGTACCCGACTAACGTGCGCATAGTCTATTATCTCTGTACGGGCAAGGTGGAGATTGTTCACATCCTGAAGGCGTTTGAGGCAGGGGCAGATGCCGTATTTGTAGGAGGGTGAGAGCCCGGTACGTGTAATTTCCTGGAAGGAAATTTGAGGGCTCTGAAGCGGGTCGAATATACCAAGAAACTCCTGGACGAGGTTGGGATAGGCAGTGAGCGGCTCGAGTTCTTTCATATCGCAGCCTCTGAAGCGCCGCGCGTCGCAGAAAAAGCAAAGGAGATGACCGAGCGTGCCCGAGAGCTTGGGCCAAATCCATATAGGATGCAGCTCCAGCAAACGGGCGGAAAAGACAAGGAGTAGTCTATGATCACAGCAGATAGAAAGCCTTTTGAGGAGATAAAAGCGTCGGTAACGGGTTATGATAAAATTATTGTTTTGGGCTGCGAAACCTGTGTGGCCATCTGTCAGGCAGGGGGCGAAAAAGAGGCGGAGATTCTGGCATCGGAGTTGCGGCTGGCCTTTGGAAACGAGGGGAAAAAGGTAGAAGTCAACGACCTACACGTTATTCGCCAATGTGATGATGAGTTTATGGCTGATCCGGCGTTTCTGGAGAAGGTAAAAGCAGCGGATGTCATACTATCCATTGCCTGCGGAGTCGGTGTTCAACACGCTTGCAACTTTTTTAATCGGACTATCACTGAGAAACCTACCCGAGTCATTCCAGGGCTGAATACTACCTTTATGGGAGCCAACATAGATGTTGGCCTATGGGAGGAACGCTGCCTTGGGTGTGGGGATTGTGTTCTGGAACGGACCGGGGGTATCTGTCCCATAACCCGGTGCGCCAAAAGCTTGCTGAATGGTCCATGCGGGGGATCTTCCGGTGGAAAATGCGAAATCAATCCGGATACCGACTGTGCCTGGCATCTCATTATCGAACGACTTGAGGTAATGGGAGAACTGGATAGAATAAAGCCGGTTGAAATGTACAAGGATTGGAGACCGAGTCACAGCGGTGGCCCAAGAAAGAGAGTCAGGGAGGATCTGAGGCTATGAAATCTGGCAGCAATCTGGAAAAGCTTCTGGAAAAGGGGGAATTTGTCGTCACTGGAGAGCTGGGCCCCCCGAAGGGCACCGATGTGGAAGCGGTCAAACAGAAGGCAGGCATGCTCAAAGGTAATGTAGATGCTGTTAATATCACGGATAATCAAACCGCCATAGTGAGAATGTCGTCAATAGCTACCTCCAAGATACTGGTCGACGAGGGTCTGGAGCCTACCATGCAGATGGTGGCAAGGGATCGCAATAGGCTTGCTATGATGTCCGATCTATTTGGTGCAGTCGCGTTGGGTATCAAGAATATGCTCTGCCTCTCTGGCGACCATCAGACATTCGGTAATCACCCCGAAGCGAAGAATGTTTTTGATATAGATTCCATTCAGATGATCCGTATGGTCAAAGACATGAGAGATGAGCACAAAGTGATCTGTGGAGACGAGATAGAGGGCGAGTTCAAGATGTTCATCGGGGCGGCATCCAATCCCTTTGCCGACCCGTTTCAATACAGGGTTCACAGGCTTGCCAAGAAGGTGGAAGCCGGTGTTGATTTCATACAGACCCAGTGTATCTACGATATGAAACGGTTCAAGGAATTCATGAAGCAGGTGGTTGATATGGGATTGCACGAGAAGTGCAAGATCTTGGCAGGTGTTACTCCTCTAAAATCGGTAGGTATGGCACGGTATATGGCCGCCAATGTCAGCGGTATCATCATCCCCGAGGAGATCATAGAGCGGCTCAAGGGAGCAGGCAAGGGAAATGTCGCTGCTGAGGGCATAAAGATCCTGTGCGAACAGATTCAGGAGGTCAGGGAAATAGAGGGCATAGCCGGAATTCACCTCATGGCGATTGAATGGGAGCACAGGGTGCACGAGATTGTTGAGATGGCAGGGCTGCTTCCCAGACCAAAGCCCTAATAGTACTATTTGCCCCTAAAGTTCATTAACAAGCACCACGCAGTAGGAGTTGGAAGGTGCAGGACAGATTGATCTGGATAGACCTGGAAATGACCGGCCTTGACCCTGACCGACATGTCATTCTCGAGATCGCAACGGTTATAACCGACGATCACCTGGATTTGGTGGCTGAAGGACCGAATATCGCAGTAAGCCAGCCTGAGGAGGCCCTTTCGTCCATGGAGGAATGGAGCCTGACCAATCACAAAAGGTCGGGTCTCCTCGATCAGGTCAAGAAATCGACTCTTGACTGCCCGGCTGCTGAGCGGCAGACACTTGAATTCCTCTCCGGATATTGCGGCAAAGGAGAGTCTCCCCTCTGCGGCAATTCCGTTGGGCAGGATCGCAGATTCTTAAAGAGATATATGCCTACTCTAGAGGAATTTCTACATTATAGGAATATCGACGTAAGCACTGTTAAAGAACTCGTCAGGAGGTGGTATCCGTCCCTGCCTATTTACGAAAAAGGGAAGACCCATCGTGCATTGAAAGACATCAAAGAGTCGATCAACGAGCTGCGATACTATCGCCAAAAGGTTTTTCTCCCGCAAGAGTGAGCAGGCAGGGTTAAAAGTAGGTCAGCGGATTTCTTGGTAGTGTTTCCTGTACAACCCCCGAAATTGATCGTATGTTAAACCCAACCTCTGGGCTGCCTTTCTCTGGTTGAATCTGGTTTCCTCGAGTGCCTTCCTAAGCAGAATGATCTGCAATTCGCGAATGGCCTCTTTGATTGGTCTGCTCAGGAGCTCCTCTAGCGAGAGAGGATGGCTTTCCTCCAAGCGGTTTTCCAGTCTTGGGATTCGATGTTCACTGCTAGGGTATTGGAATGGGTTGAAAACGATCTCGGTGATAAGGGGGGAATCGGAACGATACACTGCCCGTTCAACCACATTCTTCAGTTCACGAACATTTCCGGGCCAGGGATGGCTTTCAAGCGCTGAAACGCTTTCATCGCTGAATTGAGGTATCTCCTTACGACCCAGTTCAAAGGCCATTTGGGCTGAAAAGTGATTTGCCAGCAAGAGAATGTCTTCCTTCCGTTCTCTGAGCGGCGGCAAAAAGAGCACCTCAAAGGAAAGCCGATCAAGCAAGTCCTGTTTAAACCGGCCCTCTGTTACCAGTGTAACAAGGTCTGCGTTTGTTGCCGCGATGATACGCACATCCACCTCGACTCTCTCCGAACTTCCAACCCGCTCAAAGGTTCCGTATTCTACAACCCGTAAGATCTTCTCCTGAACTTCCAAGGGAACAGTGCCTATTTCATCGAGAAAAAGAGTACCGCCGTGGGCGACTTCAAATCTTCCGATGCGACGCTGTTCAGCCCCGGTAAATGCGCCCTTCTCATAGCCGAACAGCTCCGATTCGATAAGCGTCGGGCTGAGGGCGGAACAATTGAGCGCGACCAGCGGGCCTTTCCAGCGCTCTGAGAGAAAATGCAATCTCGAGGCTGCAAGCTCTTTTCCCGTACCCCGTTCACCGATTAATAGTACTGGGCGGTTGATCCGGGCAACCCGAGACAGGCGATCCTGAAATTCCAGAAAGACCTCTGACTGCCCTAAGGCCTCCCCCATGCCGACAGCAGTTTCTGTTTGTGCTTGCTCATCCATGAGAAGCGTCTTTTTTTATGGTAAAGAATACTATTTATTAGTCTGATAACTATTATATGGTATAGGGTACCATGAATGTGCTATGTGTGTCAAGCCTGCAACTTATTGAAAAAACACATTTTTTCTAGAAAAGCCCTATTGGCATAGTTTCTGCTCCTAGAGGGTGTAAAAGGCAAAGAAAGCGGAGGTGTTGCTATGGGTATTTTTTCACGATTTCGAGATATCATCAGCTCCAATATCAACGTCATGCTGGATAAGGCAGAGGACCCGGAAAAGTTGATCAAGCTGATGATCCGTGAAATGGAAGACACGCTGGTAGAGATCAAGGCATCCTGTGCCGGTGTGATGGCGGGCAACAAAAAGGTGCAGCGCCAAATGGAGGAAGTCGAGTCCCGTGCTAAACAATGGGGGGAGAGGGCTGAGCTTGCGGTGAGCAAGGGCAGAGATGATCTGGCCCGAGAGGCGCTGGTTGAAAAAAGAAGATATGCAGACCGAGCAGAGGCACTCTTACAGGAATCTATGAGGCTCAATGCCATTGTTGAACAGTACCATGACGACATTCGGCAACTTGAGGAGAAGCTGGGAGGGGCCCGCGAGAAACAACGAAGCCTTGTGCAACGGCATATCCGGGCCAATAAAAAAAGGCAGGCTCAAGAGGAGATTCGCCGCTTTGATAGTTCCGAGGCTATCCTCAAGTTCGAAGATCTTGAAAACCGCATTGAGCGAATGGAAGCTGAGGCAGATCTGGTTAACTTCGGGAAAAAACCCGCTGTGGATGCGGAATGGGAAAGCCTGTTAGTCGACGATGAAATCGAAAAGGAATTGCAAACGCTGAAATCTTCCCTTAAAAAGGAGGATGAGGGCGCATCATCCACGGTATAGAGTGCTTTGAATTGGTGATAGCCCTTTTGCAGGGGAAAGGGGCGAATACTGTATAAGGTCTCATTCGTTTCGTTGCTGCCACAGTTCTCAGCGCCGCATTATGTAGATGAAAGGGAGTTAGTTCTGTCATGCACGGTGTTCTGATTGTAGCTATTGTTTTCGGAGGTAGTGTGCTGGTGGTGGCCATTATCGGCAGCACGATCCTCATGGCCATCAAGATTCTGAAAGGGGGGCTATCCCGGAAAGGCCAGAGGGTTCAGAGTGAGGAAGCCAGGATGATCCAAGAGATATATCAGGGGTTATCACGGATGGAAGCACGGGTGGAGGCGCTAGAGACCATTATTTTGGAGCGTGAAAGAAAGGACCGTGAATCATGAGACGATTTGAAAGGATTCTTGGAGATGGACTCTACCGTTCCCGCAACGGGATCATACTCGGTGTGTGTAGGGGCATAGCCGATTATTTTGATTTTTCCGTGTTTTGGGCGCGGGTCATCACCCTGGTATTACTCTTCCTTACGGGATTCTGGCCTGTCATGATACTGTACTTCGTTGCCGCACTCCTGATGAAGCCGGAGCCGGTAATACCCATAGAAACCGATGAAGAGCGGGAATTTTACGACAGCTATGTTCATTCGCACAGAGGAGCGACTGACAGGCTCAAACGGAGATATGAAAATCTCGAGCGCCGAATACGGCGCATGGAAGATCATGTAACGGGGCGGGAGTTCGAGTGGGAGAATAAGCTGAATTCTTAGGGTCTTGACTGCACCTTTCACACTCTTTACCATCAAGCCTACGGAAACTGGACCCTGAAAAATGCATTATGCTTCGTATCGCTTGTGCCTTCCTTGCTTCACCTCTCAGTACTGCTAGAATTCTGCTTGCCAGGTGCTCTATGTTTACGATCGACAACCCTGCTCGCCGCGTGACTCTCCTTTTGACTTGAACTCCTTTTTTTGATACGAATACTGAGGATCGGCTGAGAAGATGAGGATTATCAAGTCAAGCATCTCTTCTAATGATCGATACATGCCGTCCATCGTTTGGTCGGGCGCACAGGCCATGATTTGCAAAAAATGACTTAAGAACGGGGGTATGTGACGATGTTTAGGAAGATTGTGGGGTATGCAGTTTTACTTGCCTTGATTTGGATCGCAGTCAGCATAGCACGGCCTTACTGGCACAAGTATTGGATCGGCCAGGATATTGAGGCTGCTGCCATATTTGGAACCAAGAAGTCTGTTGGCGATACGAGGGGGTTTTTGACCAGAAAAATGAAGGAGGCAGGGCGCAGTTTTACCGGAGACGACTTTAAGATCGCAAAGGATGAAAAGAACAACGTGACCATTAGCCTCTCATATTATGATGAGATTCGTGTCTTCGGGATAACGCTGACTGAGCTTGAATTCACTATCAAGAAAAGCAAGTCGGAGGTACAAGAAAGGTTCTGAAACACCCATTTCAAGACGGTAAACCGCTTTTCTGGGTAACATCTGAGGTCTATCGCATCATCCTGCGGACATTTGCTTAGCCGACCGAGTCGAGGAGCTCGCAGATCTCATTACCGAAAAGTCGCTTCTGCCATTTTCGCAACCCACCCATCCGTTGCAAATCTCCGGGTTTCTTCGGGGGTGCGTCGGCCAAGGAACGGATTTGAGCATTGGTCAGGGTGAGGGCTGAATCGATATTGAGACCCTTGGATCGTTGCACCCGCCATTCTCTGAGCGCCCTGATTCGGCGCGCCACCTTTGGATCATATGCCGATCTGGGCTTGTAGGGATAACTGGGCAATGCTTCTTCAGGCAGGCTGAGGGCCTGGGATATTCTTTGCAGAAGCGCGCTCCCGAGGGATTCCATATGTCGCGCGCTCAAGCTTCCGACGGATTTGAGTTCACGTACGCTCACCGGCTTTTTCTGGGCCATTTCCATGATAGGTATGTTCCCCAATATCTTGAAGGGTGGCCGATCCTGCTTCCTGGCCAATTCGTCACGAAATCTCAGAAGTGCCTCCAAGACCGCGAGGCTCCGGGAATCCAGATTCCCGGCGCCTTTGAACCTCAGGAAAAATGGTGTCTCCTCCACTGGGACAGGACGCACGTTGCTCAGCACCTCGCATTCTTCCTCTACACAGAAGAGCAGGCCTTTAGCCCGTAGTCTTTCCTCAAAGACCTTGCTCAACTCCACAAGGTGACTGGCATCTCGGGCCGCGTAGGCGCACATTGCAGGAGGCAGGGGTCTCTGCGACCAGTCCTTTTTTTGATACTTCTTTTCAATGAGTAGACCGGACACATCCTTTAGCAGGCTTGCAAGGCTGGTCTGCCTGAAGCCGAGAAACCGAGCCGCAATCTGGGTGTCGAAAAGAGAACGGACCTCAATACCGAAATCCCTGTATAGCGAACGGATATCATAATCGGCCCCGTGGAAAACCTTTCTGACACCTGGGTCAGCAAAAACCGGCGTAAGAGGCGAGAGATCCTTGATGGCAAGCGGGTCGATCAGAAAGGTCCGGTCGTTTGACGCCATCTGAACTAGGCAGACCTTCTCCTGGTAGTGAAACATGGAATCAGCCTCTAGGTCCACACCGATAATCGCCCCCGTGTGGAGGTCTTTGGCTATCCGGCGAAGGTCCGGTGGTTTTTCAACCATCTCATAGGGAGGTTGCATGTGATCTGTAACCGGTTTGCCCACGTGAAGTTTCTCCTTTCCAGCCGGCACCATCCCTACCAGCATGTTGAGAGCGAGTATTTCAGGCGCTGCAATGGTAATTCGAAAACGGGGTTAAAGCCTGAGTCCTGACTTTGGTGGATTACCTCATAGCTGACAGAAGCTTCTGCCTCAGTTCCCGTCACTGAGGTCCACCAGAACGCTCAACTCGAACGGCTGAACCACTCTGTACTGCCTGAAAAACGCGCGCATCACCCTTTATGTGCCCGAAGATGTTTACTGGACTGGCTGCGCGGGGATGCTCGTCAGTGCTTGCAGGGGTTGGACCGAAGAAGATACAAAAGGCACTGCCAGGAGGCCAGTATCCGAGATCGCCTACCTGGACATCCTCCTGTGCATCAGGCTCTTCTTCGATTTTCACGGGAATCGCGAAATAGATTTCATCGCCCCACCTATTTGCTGTGCCGTCGACAGGAAGGGTATCCCATATCTTCCGGGCCGTAAGGCTTTCCCCTATTTCGGCGACAACAGTGATATCGCCAATCGATATATTGATGTCTTTCACGCTCATGTACCCCCTTTATTCTAACAATTTGTCCTCAGAGGCTGCAGCAACAACCGAACAGACGCATTTGTCCCCGCAATGGACCAGTTTCTTTTCGCTCAATTGAGCTGGCAGTATAGCAGCTGTTTAGTTGTTTGTCGAAGTTACATTCTGCATACCGCATAGGAAGTCACCCAGGAAAAGCGAGGTTTTGTCCCCTTATAACCATCCCATACCCACCGACAAGCCAAAACTCGATAGGTGAGTTTCACTATGCGTGGTCGTTGTATGCTCCATAACGGGCTTGACAGTCTTCTGATCGGATGACATACTCGCGTGTCCGTCAGCCTGCCTGGGTGGGGTCGGATTCCCACAAGATACCCTGCTGAGCTTTGCAGGATAAAAGGTAACACAGTCTGTAAGGAATGTATTGATGACCAAAGAGATACTACCCCGTCTATACAAACTGGAAATCCCGCTTCCTGATAGCCCCTTGAAAGTCCTCAACTCTTACGTGATTAAAGGAAAGGAGCGGAATCTGATTATAGACACAGGGTGGGATCGTGAGGAGTGCATGGTGGCAATGCAGGCGGGTTTAGCACATCTGGGCATAGACTTAAGAAATACGGATTTCTTCGTCACCCACGGGCATGGTGATCACCTCGGACTTGTCCCCAGTCTCGCCACTGATACCTCGCGCATCTATTTCAACAGGCCCGATTCGGAATGGCTTCAAAACGCTGCCCGCTGGCGGAGATTTATTGACTTTGCTCGGTTAAACGGGTTTCCGGAAGACGAGCTTCAAAAGGGGCCGCAAAGTCCGCCCGAGTATAATCTGCCTTTCAGCATCGTAAGAGAAGGCGATAGCATCACAGCGGGTGAATATCAGTTCATGTGTATTGAGACACCGGGTCATACGGCGGGGCATCTATGCCTGTATGAACCTGAGAAGAGAGTCCTGGTAGCTGGCGATCACATTCTCGACGAGATAACGCCCAACATTACCTTGTGGTCATACGATAGAAATCCGCTTATGGAGTATTTGGCGAGTTTGGATAAGGTAAGCAAGTACGAGGTTGAACTCGTTCTACCGGGCCACAGGAGCCTTCTCGGAAACCCCGGGAAAAGGATTCAGGAGTTAAAGAGCCACCACGAGATGAGAGCTAGAGAGATCGTGGCTATTTTGATGGAGGGGGCGCAGAATGCCTTCCAGGTGGCTGCAAAGATGAGCTGGGATATCACCTATGATTCCTGGGATCTCTTTCCATTGAGGCAGAAATGGTTTGCAACCGGTGAAGCGATCGCTCACCTGAAATACCTCGAGGAGGAGGGGCTGATTCAAAGGGAAATGGATGAGGATGGGAAGAGTTTTGTTTTCAGATACATTTCCTCATGAAGTAAAACAGTTTTCCTCTTCTTGAGGACTTGCAAGGATCCTTTCGATCAAGGCACGGAGGGCGAGGGTGATTTGCGACTGAGCAAGGCGGTAGTAATATTGCGGCTTGCCGAAGGGATCAACGATATCGTCAGCATCAGGCCCTGCTGAGATATACCGACCCAAAAACTCGGTCTTTCCTTTGGCTTCAGGCCACCGCACCTCGAGATCCCGTGCATGAGCCTGCTCCATCACAAGGATCAGGTCTGCCCACGCTATATCCTCCGTGCTAACCTGCCTTGACTCGTGGATTGGAACAGACATACCCTGTTTCTCGAGATGGTCCACCATGACTGGATCAGGGGGATTGCCCGGGTAGGCGTAGATGCCCGCAGAAGATACAGAGACGTTATCCAACTTATGGATTTCAACTTCATGCCTGAGCAGCATCTCGGCCAGAAAGCTTCTGCTAACATTTGCACTGCATACGAAGAGGACATTCATCCTGATAAGTACCCGATTCTTGTAAGTTCGTGCCGAGCGAGTTCGCGTCCAGCCAACTGTAGCCAAAACGTGATGTACGGTCTTTCTGCGGCCCTGCAGATTAAGGATCTCTGCTCCTTTTCGGCTATACTTAACTCCCTTAGCTACGGCGAATTGATTTCCCGGATCAGCGATGCAAGTCTTTTCGAGTCATGCCGTACAATCCCGCCGGAGATATCGAGCATCTGGGCCGTATAGATCTTTCTATCTCCCCACCAAGCATCGTTCACGTCAATCTCAACGAATTCCGCCTTCTGCTTCTGGTACTGATCCAAGATATGTTCATCAGGCCTTTTGGTGTTATAAATCACTCCGTCAACCTGCCGTTCAATATAGTCCTCGAGTTTCTTGACAAAATCAACACCGGCAAAGTTGTGCGTTTCCCCGAACTTGGTCATGATATTGATAACATATAAGAGGGTCGCGTTCGTTTGTTTGATTGCTTCCTTAACACCGGGAACAATAAGGTTAGGAATTATGCTTGTAAAGAGATCACCCGGCCCAATAATAATGTAGTCTACGGACCTAATGGCCTCAACCACTGGAGGATACACCGAAATACAGTCGCTGTGATGAGGAACGAGGAACACATTACGGATCTTTTCTCGCTGTGTCCCCCGCGGTATATCGATTGCCGTTTCTCCATAGATATGGCTCCCGTCGGTCAATTCGGCAACAAGTGTTGCCTTATCAATCGTGACCGGCAGAATAGTGCCACGGGTCTCAAGGATTTCTGCAAGGGCCTGTACACCCGCGGGAAAGCTGCCCGTGTACTGTGAAAGCATGGTTAGAAGCATGTTTCCTGCATTGTGGCCCTCTAGGCGGCTGTCTTCGGTAAACCGTTTCAGCAAGATCTTTCGAACAATATCGTGATGCGGCGAGAGTGCAAGAATGCATTTCAGAACATCGCCGGGAGGCAAGATGCCAAGTTCATCCCGAAGCCTGCCGGTGCTTCCGCCGCTGTCAACCATGGAGACCACCGCAGTGATCTCGATCTCCTCCAGATTCCGCAAGCCCGAGAGCAGCGCGAACTGTCCGCTTCCGCCACCAATGGTAACGATTTTCGTTTTTCCGTCTGTCACCGTTATCCCCCGGGCTTCATCTCATTGCAATTTGAGGCAAGAGTTTCTTTGTCGAAAGCAGGCCCCATTAAGACAAAAGACTATAGGAATATGAAGATTATAAGTCAAGCAGTATGACTGGTCGTCACTTTTGGGATTCAAGATCGCGGTTTCGGGGAAACCTGCTCTGTTTGCTCCGAGGGATAGATAGCGGTGCAGGCGACTGAGAACATTTTCTGCTCCGGAGAGATTCAAAACGGCCAAGGGAGGGCTTTTGGAATCTGAGGAGACCAGACAGTTGGGAACCGGCTTGTTGTAGTCATCTTGAAAGAACTAGCTGATTCCCTTGATACTACCCGCAAATAGGGTTGCTATCACCATAGCCGCTGCCGCAACTCCAAAGGCGATGAAATAGCTTCCAGTAATATCAAAGGCAAATCCCCCTGTGGCAGGGCCGACCGCGGCACCGATTCCCCAACAAGCAGACATAAGACCCATTATCGTTCCGATGCGCCAAGTTCCAAATACGTCACCAATGAGGGTTGTCACGAGAAGATCAACCCCTCCGAAGCCGAAACCAAAGACTATCGAAATCCCGTAAAGCATCCACAATTCCCGGGCCCACATGAGCCATAGTAGGGTTGCAACCTGAAGCGAGGCACAGACTACGGTTGGAGACCTTCTGCCTATTGTGTCTGATACCCGTCCGATCGTGAGGCGACCAATAATATTTGCCCCGCCTATTAGGCTAAGGACAAAAGCTGCGTCCATCGGTGAATATCCCATATCGACTGCGTAGGGTATGATGTGGACGTAGAGGAGGTGAAGGCAGAAGGATATGAGCAACCAGATCGACCCCAAAAACCACAACTGCTGGGTTTTCAACGCCTGGAAGAGATCGATAACAGTTGATTGGACTGTTTGCACGTCAATTGAAAGAGCATCTTGTTTCGCATGAGACCTCTGACCGTCAGGTAAGAGCTTCATAACAGCCGGATCCTTTCTTAATAGCAAGGACATTGAGCCAATGAAAAGCCATGAAATTATTCCCAGTACTATAAATGCCATACGCCAATCGAATATCGAGAGAAGGTAAGTAGCAAAGGGCGCTGTCACAATAGGACCGAAACTTGCTCCCGAGGAAGTAATGCTCAAGGCGAGGCCTCGCCTCTTAACAAACCACCTCGAAACCGTTGCGTTGATTAATGAATACAGCGGACCGGTTCCCAGAGATAACAACAGGGCATAGCTGATGTACAGTTGCCACGCGGAAGTGGTTTGACTGGTGAGCAGTAAGCTCAATCCCGTGAACGAACCCATTAAAAGGCACACTCTTTTGGGCCCGTATTGATCCAAGGTCCAACCTCCCAAGACCGCAAAAACGGAACAGAGCAACATATAGGCCGAGAATATTCTGGATGTTGCGTAGCGGGTAAGATTGAAATCGACTTCTATTGATTTGAAGAAGACACCATAAGAAAAGCGCGCACCAAGTCCAGTGAGTAGAATGATAAAGCCGGCTCCTACTACCACCCAGCCATAGAAGACCTGATTCCTTAATCTCGAAGAAATGGCGGTACCTCCAGAGGTGCTTTTCATAGGCTTATCGTGCAAGGTCGGGCAGGGAATATACGATAACGCTTGGTCGGTGTCAATGAGGTATGAGATCTAAGGATTAAGATATGATATTCCACGCCGAAGCTAGGTGCGGAACCTGCTGGTCTGCATCTAAGATAAACGGCATTGTCTCTGAAGTGGTTGTTTCCCGGCGACTCAGTGGTATTTTGGACACAATATTAAAATACCGGCCTTCCACGCTGCAGAGGAATAGGCGGCAAGGGAAACACTCATCTCATGAGACCTCCTGGATATATTCGCGAACTTCTGATAAGGCATCAGGGGCTACCACTAAGAGATGCCCATCTATGCTTTGCCCGTCAAGATAATCGTCGAGCGAAAACGCACCTCCATCAATTCTAAAGATCTTCCCCCCCGCAGCTTCAAGGATCACCCGAACGGCCGCCAGGTCGCGGTAGGTCTCATTGGCAATGACGGCAGCCTCTGCGCAGCCTGCAGCAACGTAGCAGAGATGGGCAGCCGTACATCCTAAGTCGCGGATTTTCCCTGGAAAGGTGGACTCAAAATGCTGGTGAAATCGCGAAAAGGTGAGCAAAACGCTCTCGTCGTTTATTTCCTCCTGGGCAGAGACGCGGATCTCCTTATCTCTCCAGAAGGCCTTCTTACCTGCTTGGGCGTGAAAGAGGTCGCCGGTCGCGGGCATGTAGAATACGCCTAAGATAGGCCAGAAGTTCTCGAGCAGGGCCAGCGAGGTTCCCCAGATAGGAATGCCTGCCTGGAAGTTGGCAACACCGTCCAACGCATCAAAGATCCAAAGGTATCTCTTTTCCTCGTGGGAATAGTCTTCGCCACTCCGCCTGTTATCAAAGACCTGGTGCTCTGAAAAACGAGAACGAAGCTGATCTTGAAAGAAGCCTGAGAGGTGAAGTTCAGCCTGAGTGACCAGCTCTTCGTCGAATTTTACCTGTGGATCACCCTTGGCATAATAGGAAAGGGCTTCTTTGCCTGAAAGACGGATCACCTCAATCGCAAACTGTGTTAACTCTTCGATCCCCTCACATTTAGATACCGCCATTTCTCCCCCCTTCTTAAAAGTGGACCATTAGGTTCTCAATCTCTTTCAGAGAGCTTCTGACACATATAACGCGCCCAAATTGAGTTATGCACAACCGGTTTACGATAGGCAATCGATAATGGGTTGCGAAATACCGCGCGCTTAGGTTTTCATGATAATCCTACCACCAAAGCCTGCTCCAAATCCATTTCTTTCGCTCTGGAGGGGTCTAATCAACCTTTTCAGGGCTTTCGCAAGGACATCCCGATTGCAATTATTGCTTTGGTGAGGGAGGCTGTTGGGACAGTCGTTCACCGTATGCCGCATTTTGGATTTGACTTTCGGAAGCCAGCTTGACAAAGTGGTCGCAAAAACCGAGTGGGAGGCTGCGTGATGGCTGAAGAGCTTCTTGCTGATCAATTCTTCGAGTCCGTCAACGGGAGAGACCTGAACATGCTTGAGAAGTTACTGAGCGAAGATGCTGAGTTCAGTTTTCCGAAGACCCAGTCACTTGTAGGAAGAAGACAAATCATTCGGTTCTTTAGGATCCTCTTTCGCCAATACCCGGAGTTGGTCTTTGAGGTTCAGCGAAAAATACTGCAAAGAGGCAGCGCAGCAGTTCATTGGGTAAATCGAGGGATTAACAAGAAGGGAGAGCCTTATAACAATGAGGGAGTGACCTTACTTGAAATGGAAACAGGTAGAATCACCTTTATCAGCGATTTCTTCAAGGATACGGGTAAGTTTTGACTTCCCCACGTTCCTGCACAGAAAAAGCGCGTGTCTTGACAAGAAAATCCCAGATGTGATACCGTAAGTCACTCTTTGGCTGGTGTGCAGATTTATGTCTGCACGTTTCGCATATTTTCGGTGGCACTTTCCAGGGAAAGGAGAAGAGATATGCAAAGATTTAAGAACGCGGTTCTGACGCGCCGAATTGCGATGTTGCTCGTTGTTTTAATGGGGGTTTTCAGTGTTGTTCCGAGGCTAGAGGCCTCCTTCGTTTCCTCGGGCGAGTCTTTTGCATCAGACGCACGACAAACGGACATGGCGATGGTGCAGAAGGTCCTTGAGCAGAAGGTGGTTAAGGAGCGACTCAAGGCCTTGGGCTATACCGAGGAAGAAATCAACAGTCGACTGGACCAGCTTTCTGACGCAGAGATTCACCAGTTTGCCACCCAGCTTGATTCACTTACTTCAGGTGGTAGTGCCGTTGGTTTCATAATCGGGGTACTCGTCATTATTCTGCTCATCTTGCTCATTCTCCACTTCACCGACAAGAAGATCATTATAGGATAGTGGCTCTTAGGCAGGTCCCAAGGAAGGGCGAGCATAGGGGAAAAACCCTTATTCGGGCTGTACAACTTCTATTTCGCTTGGCGCCTGCCTTTGTGCTATTTTCCTTCATCATCTTTCAGGGATGTGCAGCCGGGCCTGATAATGTTACCTCGGAGGTATCGCAATCGATCGGGTCCGGCAGGGTTGATAAGGTTCCCTTCTATCCGCAGGTTTCCTTCCAATGCGGTCCGGCCTCTCTTGCGGGGGTACTCAATTTTTTCGGTGAAGGCGTAGCACCTGATGAGATTGCCGAGGCCATCTTCCGGAGAGATATTCGGGGTACCGTGACGTTGGATATGGTGCTGTATGCCCGAAAGAGGGGATTTTTCGCTGAGTGGTACAACGGTAGCGTAGACGATATCCGAAGATCCGTCGATGAACGCGTCCCGCTCATTGTCATGGTGGATTTAGGGTTTTCCAGCCTAAGTAAGAACCACTTCATGGTTGTGGTGGGCTATACCCCAGAGGGTGTTATTGCTAACTCCGGCAAAACTCGAGAAAAGCTCATTCCATGGAAGGTTTTCCTTGCTCGCTGGAACAGAACAAAGCGGTGGGCCCTCCGAATCGAACGGGAAACAGCGCCATGAACTCGGAAGGCGCCAATGAGACGATGAGATCCATCTTTGTGTTGAGCTTGGCACTACTGGTGGTGCTTGCTGGCGGTTGTACCATGCCCCGGATTATGATTATTTCAGATCCACTTACGGCGGAAGAACACCTGCAGCTCGGTATTGCGTATGAGAAAAAAGGCGAATTCGACAATGCAATAAGGGAGTACGAAGCAGCAGAAAAAGAAACAGCCCGCGCGTATTATTACCTCGGCAACGCATATTTTCAGAAAAGGGAATTTGGCAAGGCGGAATTCTATTACAAAAAGGCAATCAATAAAGAGGCCAGCAATGCTGACGCCTATAATAACCTTGCTTGGCTCTATTACGTTCAAAGGAAAAAGCTGGTTGAGGCGGAAGGCCTTGCCCTGAAGGCTATGGAACTGAATCCCGCTGAAAGGGACACTTACCAAGATACGCTGGAACGAATACGGGAACTCAATAAGACCACTGAGTGAACACGCCGACCAAGGCTAACGAGTGTTTCAGCCCGCAAGGAGTTCTAAGGTATCGCCGCACCATCGCTGATCGGGGGCGTGCAGTACCACGTTTTTCTTGATTGAATAGGTATGGAATTCAAATCCGGCTGATCCCTTAATCCCTATTGCATATCTCGAATTCGAACCTCGATTTCAGGGTTGTCTTTGAGCAAGTCAGTGAGCTTGGATGTGTCCGTATCACCGAAATGATACGGATACAGGATCTTAGGCCTGAATGCCCTTGCTGCATCAGCAACCATCTCAGGTGTCATGGTGTAAGGGAGATTCATGGGCAAGAAGGCAACGTCAATTCCGGCAAGCTGTTTCATTTCGGGAATGTTCTCCGTATCACCTGCTACATAGACCCTCTTTTCGTTAAAGGTAATAATATACCCATTGCCCACCCATTGGGGATGAAAGGGGCTGCCGGGCGCGCGCATGTGCACCATGTTATAAGCGGGTACTGCCTCTACGGGTAATCCCTTAATGGTTTTGACATCCCCGTTCTTCATTACCGTGTAATCCGTAATCTTCTGGGCGCAGGATTGTGACCCTACTACCACTGTTTCGTCTTTGCGGAGCATCTGACTGGTGCTTGTTTCACAGTGGTCAAAGTGCTCGTGGGTAACCAAAATAATATCGGCTTTGGGAAGTGTGGTGTAATCTGCAAAATCACTCACGGGATCGACGTGAATCACCAGGGTGCCGAAGGTAAACATAAGAGTCCCGTGCCCAAGAAAGGTTATCTTGAGATCATCTCCTGATGTCTTAACAGTATCTGTTGTGTACATGCGTGTATCCCTCCTTTCAATTCCGTACGAATGTGGCCAATATGATGTAAGAATATGACAAAGCCTCTGTCAGGTCAAGCTGTAAAACACAGGTGTTTCCTGAGTTTGTAGTGAACACCTTTGTCCCTGAGCGACATTAGCGGAAGCGGTGGGGCACCCCCCGAGGGTGAGCAGGCTTCGACGTGAGCTCAGCCGAACGTAAGGGGAAAACCCCGCCTTTAGAGCGGGGAAGGGGCAGGCATTCCCCACCTGCGAACCTCGGGAGGGTCACCGCGAGAGCATGGGAGCAAAGGGACAACGGTGTTTACTTGTCAAAAGCATAAGTCACTTTAAAGCCAATACGTTGGTGAGATCGCTTGCGGAAAACTCAGGAAGCTCCTGGTTGAACAGCCTCAAACGCTGAGCATCAATCCCGCGGAAGGCTGTGTTTTAGTGCAGCGAATTTTGAATATGCCGGGTGGCCAACGATCTCACCTTCATTGGTGAACTGAGCGATCTACAGCAGATAACAAGATGGCAATAAGGATGAACTCTTCTAATTACAAGATGAGGTTGAGGAGCCCGCCGGTTATAAGCGCGGCCGAAACCATTACTGCGGTTGCCTTGAGCAAATCCACAAGGCCGAGCTCTCTCAAGAGCACGACAAAGGTGGCGATACAGGGAAAGAACATGGCCAGAACTACACTGGCCACCACCAGTTGTTTGGAAGTTAAGCCGAGCGGTGCCAGCATGCCCAAGGCTACGTCTTTTCGCAAAAACCCGATGAGCAGAGATGTTACTGCTTGCTTGGGGAGCCCGAGAAGGCCGGTTATTATTGGGGCTGTAACATTGGCGATGGCGTCAAACACATGAACAGAGTAAAGCAGGTTTATAACCACAATAGCACCGAGCATAATCGGGATCGCCTCTGCAAGAAACCCATAGATCCTCATCCACAGCTTCTGGAAAACAATTCGCCACGGTGGTATACGGTAGGGCGGTATTTCGATCAAAAGCTCTGGGGTAAATCCCTTAACGGCATGGTGCATGATGATCCCCAGCAGGACCCAGACAGCAAAGAGCGAACCGTAAACCATAACAACATAGTGTCCTCCCCGCTGACCGACAAGGCCAAAGATCATCGCCTGCAACGCGGCACAGGGTACCGCGATGGACACCAGAGTTGAGGCGATAAACCGCTCCCTCTTGCTTTCCAGGATGCGAGTCGACAAGATGGCTGGCACATTGCAGCCGAGCCCAAGCAAATTCGGTATGATTGCGTACCCGTGCAGACCAAGGCGGTGCATGATAGTATCCATTAGAATTGCCAGTCGAGGCAGATACCCCACATCTTCGAGCAGACCTAGGACAAGGTAGAAGGCAACTATGTAAGGCAGCACCATTCCAAAAGGCACATAAAGCCCGCTCGACAAAAGTCCGAATGACTCAATGAAGTTGACTTCTTCGCCGGTGACTTTGCCAACCACAATGTCATGGAGGAACCCGCTTCCGCCCAGGAGGTTGCTCAAAGCCATAACCACAGGCGCCCACAGGGTATTAAAGAGTGGGTCAAGCAGGTAGCCAATGAGGCTCTCGCCGATGAAACGGATTACCTGAAAGGCACAAATGAGAACACCCAGGGCTATCATGCCCCCGGTTAAAGGCTTGACACTGGCATCCTGTAAACGCTCGAGCCAGGTGTGATGGCGATGTTCAATACGCTGAACCTGTTCTATGATGCTACCAACGCTAGCCCATCGGTCATCGCGAGTGTGTACACGAGTGTCCGGTGACGTAGCCTTTGGTATATTTTCCACTAGGTCCTTTATCCCCTCGCCAGTTAAGGCCACCGTAGGGATAACCGGCACCCCCAAGAATTCCCTTAGTTTGTCCAGATCAATATCTATTCCACGATGCTTGGCGTCATCCCACAGATTCAGGGCAACAATGACCGGCGTGCCTTTCTCCAAGAGCTGCAACGTCAGGTAAAGGCTCCTTTCCAAAGTGGTCGCATTAACCACATTTATGACTACATCTCCGGTATCGAGCATCCGAAGTGCTATTTCTTCGGCTTCAGAGGTTGGTTCCAGGGTGTAGGTGCCGGGCACATCGATAACTTCAAGCTTTTCTTCCCCGAGTTTCAGAAAGCCCCGAGTATAGCTTATTGTCGTGCCGGGGTAATTAGAGGCGGTTGCACGTACTCCTGTTAGACGGGAGAACAGGACGCTCTTGCCCACATTGGGATTGCCTATGAGGAGTATCTTCCTCATCTTGTTTGATCGAGCTCAACGATTATCTTGTTGGCCATGCCGTAGCCAATAGCCAGCTGAGCTCTATCCACCTGGATGGCTACTGGTCCCCGCGCCAACATAGAGCTAATCTTGGTTATTCTCTTGCCCGGGACGATACCGAGGGCATTGAGACGGTCGACTACACCAAATCCGCCTTGAATCTCAACCACTCGACCGCTCTGGCCTGTCTGCATTTGAGTCAACGTAATAATATTTCTATAGGGCATAAGTCATATCCCTTTCCAATCATCTCCACGCTACGCAAAAAGCCGTTGCATCATCTTTATCTTTCCATGGCCCTTATCTTGGCACTATATTTGTCCACGAAATCCTTCATTTTCTCCAAGCACTTTTCCCGTGGCATCTCGTGTCTCCTGTATTCGCTAAATAGATCTAACCAGTCACTCCCACTTCTGGGACAGTTTTCGATGAACTCCATAAATTCCACGATCCGCTCGAGGGTAGTAGGACTTACAGCATGCTCCATCTTGCAGGCGTCCTCATCGGCCTGATCATGATCGATTTGCAGGATATCGATCAAAAAGGACTTGAGGATCTGATGCCGATGGTCGATTTGGCTGCCTATATGAGAGCCCTTTCCCGTGAGCTCCAGGTACTCGTATTTCTCGTGGTCAATCATGCCTTTATCGCTGAGGGTTTTCAACATGCTGGTAACCGTTGGCATCTTAACCCCCAGTCTATTGGCAATATCCTTCACCCTGACCGCCCGCTTTTCTTGAGAAAGGGTATAAATAGCCTCAAGATAATCCTCCATGGTTGGAGTAAGGTTATCTTCCGAGGTAGTTGCAACAGTTTTGATCTTCATGTCGTCTACCTTTTTTAGGGTTTCTAAATAAAGTTTTATCCTTCTAATTTATTAACGAAAAGAATAATTGTCAATGTTTTCTTGAGCTTCATCCTCAGGGATTAGACGATTCATTAAAGACGCGAAATCTGAGGAGACGATACCTTTTTCTGCGAGCCCGGAAAATCCGGATTGAAGACGTCACACTCTTAGAGGTGATTGTAGTATTCAAGGCCCAGGTGGGTGATCTGCTTTTCCCCCATGAGAAAACGCAGCGTGTTCTTCAGCTTCATTAATTGGATAAACAGATCGTGTTCTGGATACAGATTTGGTGCACACTGTGGGCTTTTAAAATAGAAAGACAGCCATTCCTGTATACCGGTCATGGCCGCTCTCTGGGCAAGGTCGATGAAAAGCACCAGATCGAGTACTATGGGTGCTGCCAGGATACTGTCGCGGCACAGAAAATCAACCTTGATCTGCATTGGATAACCAAGCCACCCGAAGATGTCAATACAATCCCAGCCCTCTTTGTTGTCACCCCGGGGTGGGTAATAGTTAATTGCGACCTTGTGGTAGAATTCTCCGTAAAGGTCCGGGTAGACCTCAGGCTGGAGAATGGTCTGCAGAACCGAGAGCTTGCTCTGCTCTTTAGTTTTGAAGGAGTCTTGGTCATCCAGAACGAGGCCGTCGCGGTTTCCGAGGATGTTGGTTGAATACCAGCCGCTAAGTCCCAACATGCGGGCCTTTAATCCTGGCGCGAGGATGGTTTTCATGAGGGTCTGGCCGGTCTTGAAATCCTTGCCTGCAATAGGAACCGCGAACTTATCTGCCAGCTCCAGCATGGCCGGAATATCCACGGTCAGATTGGGTGCACCGTTTACAAAGGGGATCCCGCTGGTCAAGGCCGCATAGGCGTACAGCATGCTCGGCGGGATGCTGGGATCGTTGTTCTTGAGTCCTTCCTCGAATTTGTCCAAAGAGGCGTGTACCTCTCCGGGTTTGAGGTATACCTCGGTGCTGGCACACCAGATCATAACACACCGCGATACCTTACTTTCGCGTTTGAACGTAGCGATATCCGATTTCAGGGCCTCTACTAGCTCCATGTGGGAGATCTGGGGTTTCACATTGGGGCCATTAAGGTTCTTGACGAATTCCCTTCTAAAAACCGCTGGCCACGGTTGCAGCCCTTCAAGAAAGGAGCGCACGGGTTCTACATGTTCGGACCTGAGTACCTTCGCCTGCAGAGCTGCCTGAAAGGAGTTATCCGGAAAAACGTCCCATCCTCCAAAGACAAGATCTTCAGGGCTCGCCAAAGGGAGGAAGTCTTTGATATGCGGAATCCGATATTCGAACCGTTTCCCGAGCCGGATGGTCCCCATCTGGGTAAGGGAACCAAAAGGAAGAGCAAGACCCTGCCGTATTGATTCCACACCGGCCAAAAAGGTGGTGCTTACGGCACCTCCCAATCCGGGGATAAGCACACCTAATTTGCCGTCTGCCTTTCTAATATCCTTTTTATTTTTCATGGCTCACCAGAAAATTGATCTTTTGGTGGGAAGAAATTCCAAACAACGGCAGTATATTCCAATTGAACGTGGCGGGCAAGTGAATTGGATATTCCCGGGTAAATTGGTACGTCACACAAAATTCGTTTCTTCGATTTACTCTCCTTGGCCGGAATGCCCAGCGGCTTGCCGCGGGGAGGCTTCACTAGCATACATAGTTGATAATAAAGCGCTGTTTTTGGTAGCAGAAGATAGCCAAGAAATAGGCAGGTGTCAAGGATGCGCTGCGCCAACAATGGTTGGTTTATAAGGTGCAGGTCACAAGTGCGGCATATCCGAAAATGGAACAGGTGTAGGTTTGTGAAGAAGATATGCGGAACATCGTGTGGGAGGCACTTTTTGCTCAAAAGAGGGCACTGCTCAAAGGAATGCCTGATTCGTTTGTTGAGCATTAGCGCCTGTTTACCCTTGACACAGGGGTATACCTTACCTATATTCCCGAAAAACTCTCCATGTGCTAGTATATAACTCAAAAGGATAGAAAAGGGGATACCGCCCATGTACAATAGCAGCGATTTGAGGAAGGGTCTGAAGATCCAGATCGATGACGAGCCGTATCTGATCATAGACTTTCAGTTCTCCAAGCCGGGAAAGGGCCAATCCCTTTACCGTTGCAAACTCAGGAATATGATCACCGGGGTGATTATTGATCGTACCTATCGCTCCGGAGATACCTTTGAGCCTGCAAATCTGGAACAACGAAAGATGCAGTATCTCTATAATCAGGACGGGGTCTTCTATTTCATGGATGTAGAAACCTACGAGCAATCCTCCCTAAATGAAGACCAGGTAGGCGAAGCCAAGAATTTCCTCATTGACAACCTGCAGGTAGAAATACTTCTGTTTGATAAAAGGCCTATCGGGATCACGCTGCCCAATTTTGTTGATCTCACGGTAACCAGGGCAGACCCGTGGGTGAAGGGCGATTCGGTATCCGGCGACAGCAAGCCCGTCACCGTGGAAACGGGATATGTCCTGCGTGTTCCCCCGTTTATCGAGGAGGGGACCAAGATAACCGTTGACACGAGAACTGGGGAGTATGTCACCCGGGTCAAATAATGGCGACTCTTTTAACGGGCAAGAGCAAAGACTGGCCGCCAAGAAGTCGTACCTCTGGCTGCGGGCCAGGATTATCCAGGGCATACGACTTTTTTTTATTGAAAACGGATACCTCGAAGTTGAGACGCCTTACCTGATACCCGCCCCTGCCCCCGAGCTCCACATCGATGCCGTCAGCGCAGGAGAAGCCTTTCTCCATACCTCGCCTGAACTGTGCATGAAGCGGCTCATCTCAGCAGGCTATCCGAAATTGTTCCAGATTTGCAGGTGCTTCCGCCAAGGCGAGCGGGGGCAAAATCATCTGCCAGAATTCACCATCCTCGAATGGTACCGCGCAGGTATCGACTACCATGAGCTTATGGATGAGGTGGAAGAGATGATCCCCTTTGTTTCGCGCAGCCTTGGGTTCGGAGCGAGTATCGAGTTCCAGGGGTGCGCCGTTGGCCTGGAGAGCCCGTGGGAACGCATTTCAGTTAAGGAGGCCTTTCAGCGCTATGCCTCCATGTCCTTGGAAAGCTCTATGGACTGTAATCGGTTTGACGAAGCAATGGTGCAGGAGATAGAACCGAATCTCGGCGTACCTAAGCCCACATTTCTCCATGATTACCCCGCATCCCTTGCCGCCCTTGCGCGCCTGAAACAGGGTGACCCCGCGTATGCCGAACGGTTTGAGCTGTATGTGGCGGGCCTGGAGGTTGCCAACGCCTTTACCGAGCTTACCGATGCCCATGAACAGAAGGAGAGGTTTGAACGTGAGCGGGAGATACGCAGGCAACAGGGCAAAACAGTGTATCCTCTGCCCGAGAAATTCCTCAGGTCCCTGCACAACATGCCACAGTCTGCAGGGATCGCCCTTGGCGTGGACCGGCTGGTCATGCTCTTTGCCGACCAACCCAGCATAGATCAGGTGGTCTCTTTTACACCGGAAGAACTCTGAAAACTGCACCGTTCAAACTTCTTCATCTCCGCCAATGGGCAGCTGTATCAGAATTCTCAAACCCTCCGGGGCATTTTCGGCTTCAATGGTCCCGCCATGCCGTTCAAGTATCTTTCTCGTGATTGCCAGACCTAGTCCTGATCCGGCTACATTGGCGCGTTCAGTACGATAGAAGGGCTCGAAGATCCTCGTCAAATCCTCTGTTGAAAGGGCCTGGAAGGAATTTGTGACGCCGATTTGAACACAATCGCCCTGCTTTTGCATGGTAACGATAACACTGCCTCCCTCTGGGGTGAACTTAGCGGCGTTGTCGAGAATATTTGAGAGCGCCGTTCGAACCGCATTCCTGTCCCCCAGAATCGACAGATCGAACGACAAATCCGTCATGAGGCGCAGACTCCTACGGCTTATGGAGGGCTTGAATTGCTCAAGGAGTTCCCGTATCAGATCAGAGGGATTGAAGGACTCACGTTTCAGGGATGCCTCCTGGATATCCAGTTTTGAAAGAATCAGGATGTTGCCGATAAGGCGGTCCAGCTCTTCTATGTCCTGACGTACGTTATCCAGATGCCTTTCACAACCCTGATAGTCTCCCTGTTTCCACCGTTCCCGAAGGATTTCCTCGGCAATACGGATTCTTGCAAGGGGGCTGCGGAGTTCATGGGATACGTTGGCCGTAAGTTCCCTGCCTCCCCGAATCATCCGTTCCACTTTGTCCGCCATTTGGTTGAAGGAACGACCAAGCTCTGCGATCTCGTCTTTTCCTTTGACGGTCACTCTATGAGAAAGATCTCCTTCCGCGATTTTCAGGGCTGAATGCCTGAGCTGCTTGATGCGTTTTGTGAAGATCCTCGAAACAGGAATTATGAGCAGCGCGATCACAAGGCCGATTCCCACGAGCCCCAGCGCGAAACCTTTTTCGGGATGTGGTGGCTCGATGGTATCGAATAATACATTAAGCCTGCCGCTTTCATGCTCCCGAATTTCTATCGGAATAACGATGAAGGGTGTCAATCCCCTTTTGAATTGGCGATGCAGCTTGAAATGCCCAAAATCCTTCGCGGGCTTTTCAGACACCATGCCCATACTCACGGGGATGTCCCCTGAGAAGGATTGGAGCAGGACCGTCCCTTCAGGGCCCTCCAGCCACATCTTGGCGCCGTAGATTTCGCTGAGTCGCTGGATGAGATCTTTGAGGGGCTCATTTTCAACAATGGTTGTCTCTGGTTTTGACCTGATCCGCTCTTCGATGAATTCCTTGGCCATGCGGGCATGGGAGCTGGCATATTGCTCAAAGCGGGACCGGAAGCTCCTTTGGCCGGCAATGCTGAAAAGACCGAAGACCAAGATCTCGGTTACGATGAGAACCAGCACAAAGGAAAGGAATATTTTAAGGTACAGCTTTCCAGGTTTCATGGGGCGTCCACGAACATGTAACCCGTCCCCCACACAGTTTTGATTACCTTGCTGAAGCGGGGATACGATTCCAGTTTCGACCTCAGTTTGCTGATATGAACGTCAATGCTTCTGTCGAAGGCCATGAAGTCTCGCCCCCGGGCCCGAGTCATGAGCTCATCGCGGCTCAATACCCTGTTGGGATGCTCCATGAGCACCTCGAGGATTTTGTATTCAGTTGAGGAGAGCTCAACCTCATCGTCTTCAACCAGAAGGCTCTGTTTTGCCCTGTTTAAGGCCAAGCCGCCGGCCTTGAGAAAAAGGCCGCCATTCTTTCCGGCCTCGCTTTTGTCCCCAATGGGGAGTCTTCGCAGAACGGCCTTCATCCTTGCCAGCAACTCCCTGGGGTTAAAGGGTTTGGGAAGGTAATCGTCCGCTCCCAACTCCAGTCCAACAATCCGGTCCGCGTCCTCTCCTTTTGCGGTCAGCATGATAACGGGCAAGGAGAATTCCGCTCGGATCTCTCTCAGCACCTCGAGGCCATCTTTTTTCGGCAACATGATGTCCAGAATCGCAATATCAGGCGAGTTTGCCCGGATCGTTTGAGTAACCGATAACCCATCGGTGAGGGTCATGACCTCAAATCCGTAATCCTCCAGGTATTCCTTGAGAAGCTTCAAGAGCTTCTCATCGTCGTCTACCAGTAAAACC
>CP070657.1:549051-552814 GCA_020355085.1 Deltaproteobacteria bacterium | reverse complement strand
GTCATTAAGGGATGGAGCTTTCTATGTGCTGAAGGATGGAAGGAGAATCAGGGCGGTTAATTGCTGGATGGGGTCCTTATGATTGGGCTCCTTCTGTTGTGTTTTCCCTGCCCATGCCTTTAATGGTGGCATACAGGGTAGGAATAAAAAAGGTGGTAAACAGGGCGGATACCAACATACCCCCGATCACGACGCGAGCCATGGGGGCATTCATTTCAGATCCCTCACCGAATCCGAGTGCCATGGGGACAAGGGCAAGGGCAGTGGTACAGGTGGTCATCATGATAGGGCGAAGGCGCCTCCTGGCCCCCGTGAGTATCGCCTGCTCCAGTAGATTGCCTTGCCTCCTGAGCTGGCCGATGCAGTCTATGAGCACGATCCCGTTGTTGACCACGATCCCAATCAGAAGGACCGCGCCGATAAAAACGGGGATGGTCACATTCATCCCTAGAAGGAGCATGGCGAGTATAACGCCAATGGCCCCAAATGGCACCGTGAACATGATCACAAAGGGTTCAGACAGGGACTCGAACTGAGAGGCCATTACCATGTAAACCAGGACAATGGCCAAGACAATGGCAAACAGGAGCCCTCCGAAGGCCTCCTTCTGTTTTTCGTACTCGCTGGCGAAATTGAGGCGGAAGTTTCGAGGTACCTGGAGATCGCGGATCCTCTCCCTAATATCCTGGGCGACATGGCCGAGATCTCGGTCCTGGATCCCTGCTCTCACCGTGATCAACCGCTGCTGATTTCTGCGCTCGACCTGTGTAGGCCCCTTCCCCTCGATGACCCGTGCGAAACTCTTCAACGGGATCTCATCACCTCCCGACCTGGTGATAAAGATGTCCCGTATATCATCGAGCCTTTCTCGATCCTCCTCTCTCAATCGCACGAGCACGTCAAACTCATCGCCTCCTTCCCTGAAACGGGATGCGATCGTCCCCTCCACATTGGTATTGATTACTTGAAGGATGCGCGAAACCGGAAGACCCATGGTGGCAGCCTTGCGCCTGTCCAATACTATCTTGAGCTCGGGCCGCTTGTCCTCAATGCTGATTCTGGGGTAAATAACCCCTTCAACGGGGCTTATTCTCCTTACCACATCTTCGGCAAGGGCCTTGCCCTGTTCCAGGTCGTACCCGGTGAGATCTATCTCCAGCCTTTCCTCCCTTCCCTGTCCGAGAATTCGCGAGTACATGGATCTCCCCTCGGAGATTCGAATATTCGCATCGGGAATATCGGTCAGTTTCGGCCTCAGGCTCGAAACGATCTCCCTTGTTGAGCGATTCCTATCCCTCTTCTCCACCAGGTGAACACGGAAAAAGGCCGTGTTAGACCCGCCTCCCCGACGCCAGCTGCCACCAGTGCGAGCGAACATCCCCTCCATTTCCGGGATAGTGCGGTTGATTATGTCCTCCACCTCTCTGGTAACCTGGTCCGTGATCTCAAGACGGGTTCCAACGGGCATCTCGATTGAGCCGTCAATGATTCCCTCGTCGATCTCGGGAAAGAGCTCAGCCCCAACACCCTTAAGATAAAAGGTCCCAAAGGCCAGGGCAAGCAAGAGAAGGGAACCACTCAAGACCGTTGTCCTGTGTCGCAGGCACCACCCCAGCCATTTCAAATAGCCCTCGTTGAAGCGGGCCCTGGTGTCTCCCGCCCCTTTTCTTTCAACTCTCAAAAACTGCGATGACAACATGGGAATGAGACTCAGGGCAACCACCAAAGCAGCCAACAGGGAGAAGCTGACGGTGAGGGCCATCTGCTTGAACATGACTCCCTCTATGCCCCTCAAGAAGAGGAGCGGCAGAAACACGCAGATCGTGGTCAGAGTTGAGGCAGTGATGGCCATGCCCACCTCCTGGCTGCCCTTCACAGCTCCTTCGGTAGTGCCTCTTCCCTCTTCTCGATGCCGAAAGATATTCTCGAGCACCACAATAGAGCTATCGAGCATCATGCCGATCCCCAGGGCTAATCCGCCCAGGGACATCATGTTAATCGTAAGCCCCATGAGCTCGAGGAGGAAGAAGGTAGACCAGATGGCTATGGGTATAGCGCTAGCAATGATGATGGTGCTCTGGATGTTTCTGAGGAACAGGAATAACACGATGACCGCCAGGATCCCCCCTATAAAGGCAACCTGTTTAACCTGCCGGATCGACTTTCGGATGAAATCCGCGGTATCCACAATAATGGTGAGGCTCACTCCTTCAGGGAGCTGGCTTTTCAGCCCAGGTAAGACTTCCAGAAGCCTGTTTGAGACCTGGACCGTATTGCTTCCCGACTGCTTTCGGACGGCGATCATTACCCCAGACTCGCCGCTGATTCTCGTGTGAGTGCGTTCCTCCTTGAAGCCATCCCTCACATCGGCAACCTGCTTCAAATAGATTGGCCTGCCGTCCCGTATATCTACAATGATGTTCTCTATGTCTTCGAGTTTCGAAAACTCACCGAGGGGTCGAATCAGCCACTCCCTTCTCCCCGTCTCGAGACGGCCCCCGGCCAAAGAGAGGTTTTCCGCCTTGAGGACACTAACCAGGGCATCTATGGAAAGGCCGACGGCCCGGAGCTTGCCTGCATGCACCTCCACTTGGATCTCCCTCTCCAATCCCCCCCAGATATCAACGGCAGCCACACCCTCTACCTGTTCAATATCGTATTTGAGCGTGTCGTCAGCCAGATCTCGCAGCTTGGATTTATGAAGCGGGCCTCTCAAAGAGATGAAAAGGATGGGGCGGTTTGAAGGGTCGTATTTGAATAGACGGGGGTCCTCAGCATCATCGGGCAGAAAACGGCGAGCCCTGTCAAGCCTTTCACGAATATCGTTGGCAGACTCGGCGAGATCTGCTCCCCAGTTAAAATCCACGGTTACTACTGAAGTATCTTCACTAGAGGTAGAGCGTACATCCTTAATGTTGCTAATGGTGCTGACGTTCTTCTCGATCGGCTCGGTGATGAGCCGCTCAATCTCCTGAGGCCCCGCCCCCTCGTACTCGGTGATGATGGTAATGGAAGGATAGCTTATGTCCGGCAAGATATCTATGGGAAGGCGGAGGAAGGCGATAGACCCAAAGATCAGCAGGGCCAAGAAGAACATGGATGTGGTGATTGGCCTCCGGACGGCCAGATTCGAGAGGTTCATGGGCTTTCGTGTCTCCGAACCACGTTAACGGCCATCCCATCGTTGAGTTCATACTGGCCTGCTATGATAACCTCCTCCCCTTGTTGCAAGCCCCCCACAACCTCCACGTATTCTTCTCCTTCAAGTCCAAGCTTAACCTCCCTCAAAGATGCTTTGCCTCCATCCAGCACAAAGACCCTCGGAGGGCCGCTCTCTCTCAAAAGGGAGTCTTTCGAGAGCAGAAGTGCCTTGTCGCGCCGTTCGACAGTAAGATCAACTCTCGCAAACATCCCGGGTTTTAGTCGATGGTCCTTGTTTTCCACCTGGACCTCCACATCGGCTGTTCTGCTTTCAGGATCGACAGTGGGGCTGATAGCGGTTACCTGCCCCGTGAAGACCTCATCCCCATAAGCGTCTACATTGACGTCAGCAGTGGCCCCGCTCCTGAGCCGAGCGAGTTCTCTCTCTACCACCTGAACGATCACCTTAACCCGATCCATGGCAACGATCCTCAGAATCGGGGTTGAAGTGCCCACGAGGGCACCTCGATCTACATATCTCTTGCTTATAATTCCCCCGAGAGGGGCGCGGATTTTCGTGTTCTCAAGATGCATTTCAGCCAGCCTCACCGTAGCCTCAGCC
>CP070657.1:544106-548951 GCA_020355085.1 Deltaproteobacteria bacterium | reverse complement strand
AGTTAAGGCGTACTGTATTACCGCCGCTTTGGGTGCGATGGGTGGGAGCTTTATGACCGTTTACTATTTATATATTGATCCCGAAGTGGTAATGCCCTTGGATCTCTCCATCTTGATCGCCATGACAGTCATGGTTGGGGGGGCGGGCTCCATATGGGGGCCCATAATCGGGGCGGCAATCCTGATTCCCCTGGATATGTACCTAGGCGCTTGGCTTGCCGGCGGGGGACGTTACGGTATAGACTTTATGATTTATGCCTTTATCATAATGATCATCGCTGCCCGCGAGCCAAAGGGAATTTGGGGCATTATCGAAAGGATAAAGAAAAGCCGATGAAAAACGACCTGCTGCTGGAGGTCCGGAATCTGGTGAAGGAGTTCGGAGGAGTGGTAGCCAATGACGAGATCTCCCTAGAGTTGGACCGTGGTGAGATTGTAGGTCTCATCGGCCCCAACGGAGCCGGCAAAACCACCTTGTTCAATTGCATTGCAGGCTATTATAGGCCAACGAGTGGAAAGGTCTTCTTCGAGGGAAAGGACATTACCGGCTGGCCGGCACACCGTGCCGCTCGAGCGGGCATAGCTCGGACCTTTCAGAGCATGAAGATAATGCCAAATCTAACGGCTGAAGAAAACGTGATGATCGGAGCCTTCAGCCGAACCGGTGATAGACGGATTGCCAGAAGGGAGGCTCAAGAGGTATTGAAGCTGGCTCATCTGCAGCAGGAGGCCAATCTATATCCTACAGAGCTACCGATAGCCATCCAAAAGAGGATTGAATTAGCCCGAGCTCTGGCTACCGAGCCCAAATTTCTCATGTTGGACGAGGTCGCCGCCGGTCTGAATCCTTTAGAGACCAAGGAGATCGTACAGACCTTACAGCTCATAAAGGAAGAGAGGAACCTCACCCTTCTTCTGACTGAGCACGTCATGGAGTTCGTCATGACCATCTCAGAGAGGGTGATAGTTCTGGCCGTGGGAAGGAAAATCGCCGAGGGAGCGCCTGAAGAGGTGGCGAGGGAAGAGAGGGTAATTGAGGCATACCTTGGGGAGCGATATGCTAAAGGTCAATAAGATCAACGTTCGCTACGGCAGTATTCCTGCTCTCCACGAGGTCTCATTTGAGGTAGAGAGGGGGGAGCTGGTATCTATTGTGGGTGCCAACGGAGCCGGCAAGACTACAGCCTTAAAGACGGTAGTTGGGGCCCTCAGTCCTGCCTCGGGGGATATCGAGTTCGAGGGAGGAGATATAACGGGAAAGAACCCGGCGGAAGTGGTCAGACGTGGTATCACCTATGTCCCGGAAGGGAGACACATCTTTGGGCCTCTAACAGTTGAGGAGAACCTGCTCTTGGGGGCTTTCACCACCGACGCGAAGGAAGAAATAGAGGAAAGAATGGAGTACGTGTACAACCTCTTCCCCATCCTCAAGGAGCGTTACAGGCAGAAGGGCGAAACATTGAGTGGCGGCGAACAACAGATGCTTGCCATAGGCAGAGGGCTTATGGCCCGGCCGAAGTTGCTCATGCTCGATGAACCCTCTCTGGGGCTGATGCCCAAGCTCGTCACCGAGGTGCTCAAGGCTATAACAATATTGAAGGAGGAGGGAAATACGATCCTTCTCGTGGAGCAGAATGTGCGTGAAGCACTGGAGCTTTCAGACCGCGGATACATTCTCCAAACCGGCAGAACTATTCACTCAGGCCGCGGTGAGGAGTTACTGGGCTCTGATATCGTGAAGAAGGCCTTTCTCGGTTTGTGAAAGGCCTGTATAGGGGCTCAGCTTTCTTCCGTTTTTCCCAACAATACAATTCGTTCCGTTGAAGGGTGTCCGCACAAGTGCCCGATATCAAAGATATCAGTCATCTATCTCCCAAAGAGATACGGAATCTCATACGAGAAGGCACGTGGGATCAACCTACTGCCGGTCTTGCGCTTGGGTATGCTCAGGCAAATGTGGTGATCCTGCCAGCCCGATATGCCTTTGATTTTTTTTTGTTCTGTCAGAGAAATCCCAAACCTTGCCCCTTGCTGGAAGTGATGGAAGCGGGCGCCTATGAGATAGGATCGTTTGCACCTGGTGCGGATATCCGCACCGATGTTCCTCGATACAGCATATTCCGCCGTGGCAACTTGGAGGATACAAGAAAGGATATCCTAGAGCTATGGCAGGAGGATTTTGTCACCTTTTTGCTTGGTTGCAGCTTCGCCTTTGAGGAGGCGTTGCTCAAGGCCCAAGTTCCGGTGCGGCACATCGAAGAGGAAAAGAACGTTCCCATGTTCGTTACCACTATTCCGTGCAGGGAAGCGGGCATCTTCCGTGGGCCCTTGGTCGTCACCTTGCGGCCCATCCCTTACCAAAAGGTTGCCAGGGCAGTACAGGTAACTTCCCGTTATCCCTTTGTGCATGGTGATCCCGTCCACATAGGAAGCCCTGAAAGGATAGGGATACGGGATTTATCTAGGCCCGATTTCGGTGAAGCGGTAGGGATTAGAAACGGTGAGGTGCCGGTCTTTTGGGCCTGCGGGGTGACCCCTCAGGTGGCACTTCTGGATGCAAAGCCCGATATCTGCATCACCCATACGCCAGGACATATGTTTATATCCGACACGCTGAATGAAGAGCTCGCAACCTCTTAGGGTCGAGCGGATCTCGCATCCTTGAATTCCTTAAGGCCATGCTCTGTCTTTCTCAAGGCCTCATATGCCTCATCCAGCGAAATTTCCTCGAACCTTACCGCGTCGCCTGGTCTTATCTGCCCTAAGAGCGGAAGGTCAGCGGTAATCACCGTAGCAATCTTCCTGTAACCTCCAGTGACTATCTCAACCAGGATGATAATGGGCTGACCATCACCGGGCACTTGGATGGTCCCGGCGATAACCCCTTCGGAGATAATCGACTCGCCCACATCAGGCCTTCTCTCAATGATGGGCCCGGCCAGCCTGATACCTGTGCGGTTCGAATCAGGACTTACCCTGTATGGGTAATTGAGGAGTGCCTTTCTGCCCTTTTCAGTGAATTCATTATCCTGAGGGCCGAACACCACCCTCAGGTGAGTTTCTCTACCGTAGGATGGAACCAATGTTTGAGGTAGCCTTCGGCCTCCTGTCTCGAGGTGAAGCCAGGGTGAATTTGAGGAGAGGATATCACCCTTCCTGAGGGGCCTTCCCTCAAGACCGCCAAACCTGGAGGGGAGATTCGTGGATTTGCTGCCCAAGACCTGGGGGACGGATATCCCACCTCCTATGGCAAGGTATGCGCGACAACCGCTTCTAATTCCTCGAAATGAAACAGTGCTCCCTTTTCTTAGGATATGGGATTTCCACCTGTCCAGGGGCATATCGTTACAGTGGGTCTGAAGGTCGGCACCGGCAACTGCAACCGCTACGTCCCTCAAAACCTTAAGCTTTAGGCCAAACAGGGTAACCTCGAGGCAGGCGTCATTCTCATCGTTTCCGACCAGCAGGTTTGCCACCCTCAGCGAAAACGAGTCCGATGCCCCACTCGGGGCGACCCCGTAACGCCCATAGCCGAACCTTCCTCTATCTTGGACTGTGGTAAGGGGACCCGGCCCCACAACCTCTAATGTCTCTACTGCTGCCACCGACTGAATTCCACCTCTTTTATTGGGAAAAACCGCACCAGATCGCCCATCTCAAGGAGCGTGGGAGGGATTTGCAGCGGATTAAAGAGTTTCATGGGCGTTCGGCCGAGGATGTGCCAACCACCAGGGCTCTCAACGGGATAGATACCGGTTTGTCTCTGAGCGATGGCCACGGAGCCTTCAGGAATCGTCGTTCTTGGTGTTTCCCTGCGTGGCGTTTCCAGCCTTTCGGGAAGCTCTCCCATGTAAGGAAAGCCGGGCGTAAAACCGATCATATAAACCTGATAGGTGATTGCCGTATGAAGCTGGATGACCTCCTCGACGCCTATGTTATGGTACCGCGCTACCCACTCCAGATCAGGGCCGAATTCACCACCGTAAGCGACTGGGATTTCAACGGATTTGGGCTCGAGGATATCGACCACCTCGCTCTTCTTTTGCAGATCCTCTATCTGATGTTGTAAGAGCATAGCATTTGTGATGAGGGGATTATAGATAATGAGAAGCGAACGGTAGGCGGGGACGGTTTCAAACACGCCCTCTATAGGGTTTTTCTCGAGCATGACGGAGAGCTCGCGCACCCGCCGGTTTACATCAGGACTGATCCTGTCCCCCAGCTCAACCAGCAAAGAGCGGTCGCCCATGATGCGGAACTGTGAACGCTCATACGCCATGGCGTCTCTATTGAAGGAATTTCCCCATAGGCATAACCTCCACGCCGGAAGCCATGAGGCTCTCCCTGATCTGCTTCGTCAAGCGTACTGCCGCTGGATTGTCGCCGTGCACACAGATGGTTTCTGCGATCACCTCAATCTCAGCGCCATCTTTGACCACGATTCTTTTTTCAGTCACCATTTTCAAAACCCTCTCCGCTGCTTGCTGAGGATCATGGATGACTGCTCCCGGCTCACGGCGAGAAACGAGAGTGCCATCTGGATTGTATTCCCTATCGGCGAAAAACTCGAAAGCGACGCGAATGCCATAGCGCTTACCAATCTCTTTTACCTCCTCTCTCATGGGACCTGCTATGGCAACGAGGATGAGCTGTCTGTCGATACCGGCAATCACCTGAGCAATTGCCTCCCAGACACGCACATCCTGCTCCGCCATATTGTAGAGCGCACCATGGGCCTTGACATGCTGCAGCTTCATGTTTTGGATGGTGGCAAATGCTTGAAGGGCCCCGATCTGGTAGGTAACATAATCTCTGATTTCCTCCAGGGTGACATCTATCTTTCTT
>CP070657.1:538841-544006 GCA_020355085.1 Deltaproteobacteria bacterium | reverse complement strand
GCCTTGGAACGAAAGAAAGGGTTTCATGGTATTCGCCTAGTTCAATTGAGAATGTCTTGCGGAGTTAAAGGAATAATCGACTATTTCTATTTTGAAGATCCTTATTCCCTAAAGGCCTTAAGTCAGAGCTTTAATAGAAAGGCTCGTCCATGAATCTGGGTTCACTCATTCGCAGATATCGCAAGGAACGCAAATTGACGTTGAGGGCTGTGGCAGAAAAGGCGGGAATCTCCGAGGGGTTCCTGAGCCAAGTCGAAAACGATGTGAACTCCCCTTCTGTCGATACGCTCGTTAAGATTTGCGGCGCTCTTGAGGTTAACGCCGGTGATCTTCTGAACCAAGCAAATAAACAAGAGGCATTGGTGTTGGTGCGCAAGTCAGAGTGGGACGATTTCGATCTCCCCCACACCGGATTCATGACGCGGCGTTTCTTTACCCCGGAGAATCGAAAGGTTATTGACAGTGCTGTCCTGGTCATCGAGCCGGGAAAGTCGATTCCTGTGCGGAAGAACATCAAAAACGGCCAGGAAGTATTATGCATACTCAAAGGCTCCTTAGAACTTGTTCACGGTGAACGTACAATTCATCTGGCGGAGGGGGACACCGTTCACTACTTTGCGGAGCCCAAGAAACAAATCATCACCAACAAGAACAAGGACCTTGCCATCGCACTCTGGATAGGCACGATTTAATTCCAGCTTTCACCAACGATGTCAGTGGTACGCTTTAAAGACGGGGGCACGGCACTTTGAGGGCACTTATTGTCAGACCAAGTGCACTGGGTGATACGGTTTTGCTGGCGCCAGCCCTCTATACCGTAGGCAAAAAGGCAGACGTGACCCTTGTGGGAAGAAAACCAGGCATCGATTTCTTGAAGCCCTTGGTAACACGGTGCGTTGACTTTGAAAGGGGAGGATGGCATGAGCTTTTCCGAGACAAAGCAAACTGCAAGCAACTCCACCTGCCGGAGGTGGACACGGCAGTCTCCTTTCTAAGTAACCCTTCAAGCACAACGGAAAGGAATCTGAAGCTCTTGATGAAAGGGACTCCTGTCTACACGTTTCCGCCTTTTCCGTCCCGAGGCGAAACAATCCATGTTGCCTCGTACCTGACATCTTGCCTAAAGAATTCCGGATTACCGGTTGATCCTGATGCGGCCCTGGAACAGGCCCGGAAAAAAGGATTGCTGCGAGGGGAGGAGCCTATCAGACCGGAAAGCATGATTGTCTTCCATCCCGGATCTGGGAGCAAAACGAAAAATCTTTCCCCCGAGTTTTGGATTGAGCTGATCACTATGCGTGAACTGGCACTATTCGAAAAAAGGGTGTTACTGCTCGGGCCAGCGGAGCAAGAGCACTACCATGTGTTCTTAAATAAACTGAAAGTGATAGATATGGAGATTGTAACTTCTCCCCCCAGCGAAACGCTCCTCTCGCTGCTGAAAGGTGCCTCACTTTACCTTGGGCACGATAGCGGCATAACCCATGTGGCTGCCCTGCTCGGAATATCAACCATTGCAATCTTCATGAACAGTAACCCGGCACAATGGGCTCCCTTGGGGCCAGATGTCACCGTGATTTCCAATTTCGAATCTCCCGAAAAGATCTATGGAAGCATTAAGGAAAAGGCAATAAGGGTAGCGGGAATTTTGTCTTGACTGATGAAGGGGCCTTCAGTATCCTGCCTGAGGATTTCTGCTGTTCCCAATTCAAGGGCAACCTAGAAGCAGAGGGGTCTATATGGATTTTTCACTATCGATGGAGCACAACATACTGAGAAACTCTGTGCGGGATTTTGCAGAAAAGGAAATAAAACCGGTAGCACGGGAGTTGGATGAGAAAGAAGAATTCTCCTATGATACCATGCGGGCCATGGCTGGGCTCGGACTTTTCGGTATGTTTGTATCCGAAGAGTACGAGGGTCAGGGGATGGACTATGTCGCCTATATTATCGCTACCGAAGAAATCGCCAGGGTGGACGGATCGCACGCCGCCACTATTGCTGCCGGAAATTCTCTGGGTATCGGACCTCTCTACTATTACGGGAACGAGGAGCAGAAGAAGAAGTACCTCCCACAGGCATGCCGGGGAGAGACTTTGTGGGCCTTTGGTTTGACCGAACCGAATGCCGGATCCGATGCAGGAAATACTCAAACCACGGCCGTGCTTGAAGGGGACGAGTGGGTGATCAATGGAAGTAAGATCTTTATCACCAACGGGGCATCGGATATTACTGCCGGCGCAATCGTGCTCTGCAGGACAGGGACCAGAAAAGATGATAAGCCAGAGCTCACCTGCATCATAGTGGAACAAGGAACACCTGGTTATGAAGCCAGAGAAATGCATGGCAAGCTGATGTGGCGGGCCTCAAATACAAGCGAGCTCTATTTTGAGGATTGCAGGGTACCGAAGGAAAATCTTCTCGGTCCTATCGCCGAGGGCTTCCATCAGATGCTTGGAACCTTGGATGGCGGGAGGCTCTCTATCGCAGCAATGGGCTTAGGGGGTGCTCAGGGCGCATTTGAGATGGGCATGAAATATGCTAAGGAAAGGGTTCAGTTCGGCAGGCCGATATCAACGTTTCAGGTGAATGCATTTAAATTGGCAGATATGGCCACAGAAATAGAGTGTGCTCGCCTGATCCTCTATAAGGCCTGCTGGCTCAGAGATAACGAAATGCCGTTTTCAAAACACGCTGCCATGGCCAAACTATACTGTTCTGAGGTTATGGGTATGTGTGTCAACCATGCAGTCCAACTTCACGGTGGTTACGGCTTGATGAAGGAATACGAAATTGAGAGATTCTATCGCGATCATAAGCTCCTAGAGATTGGGGAAGGAACAAGTGAGGTTCAGCGAATCGTAATCTCTCGGTTAATCGACGCAGTGTAGCTACATGATTGACAGAATCTTTGGCCCCGATATTGCCCCCTACATCAGGGCCCACCGAGGCCTGATTATCGTGGCAGTCGTTTTAAGTGCCCTATCAGCCCTCTTTGTCGTCGTACCCGCCTACCTTCTTGAGCCGTTGGTCGATGAGGGAATGAAAGGGGGCACAGCCCTCGTCGAATGGTGCATTCCCTGGTTTGAAATCACTATTTTCCCCTTCTCGGCTCAGAAAACAGAGTTGACCCTGGTAAGGGGAATTACCCCGAACTATTTGCTTGTTGTGCTCGCCATTATTGCTTTCCTTTCAGTTGTCTTCAAATCGATCACGATTTACTTGAGTCACCTTGCAGGAGCAGCCTTTTCAAACAGGGCAATTAAGGCATTGCGGATCGACTTGGCTGATAAGTTTATTACCCTACCCCTCACCTTTTACCATAAACGCAAGAGCGGCGAGCTCATTGCAAGGGCCACCGCAGACCTTACCGTAATGCAGGGCTTTGTCAGTCAGATCACTATCGGCCTGGTGCAGCACCCCTTAACTCTCGTTGTATTCATCGTCTACCTGCTAGTCATGAATTACCAGCTCACCCTGCTGGTTTTCATCATAGTTCCAGGGATCGTGGGGCTTGTGAGACTGTTCGGCCGTAAGGTCAAAAAGCATTCTTTTCGCGTGCAAGATGCCACTGCCGAGGTGACATCCAGCTACCAGGAGATCATCCTCCTGCTCAGGGTGATTATGGGTTTCGGCAGGGGAAAGTATGAATCCGATCGGTTTCGCACGTTTGCCAACACGCTCTATAAGAAGATTATGCACTGGAACAGGTGGCAGCTCGGAATCGGGCCCATGATGGATTCAACGGTATTCCTGGTTGTTCCGGGTATCTTGATACTCGGCAAGATATACTTCGACCATACCCTGGGAGAGCTCATGTCCATGCTCTACGCCTTCTCCCGAGCCTACATTCCCGTTAAGGATCTAGCACGGATCAATATCAATCTGCGGACACTTCAGGGTGCAACCACCAGGGTCTTCGACATTATGCGTACCGTTCCGGACATACAGGATGGGCCTAAAGCCGTGACCATGCCCAGGTTCAAAGACGCCGTGGAGTTCTCTCACGTCGATTTTTGCTATGAGCCGGGAAAACTGATCCTGCACGATATCTCTTTTTCGGTTAGGGCAGGGGACATGGCGGCCTTTGTGGGCTCCACCGGGGCAGGCAAGAGCACGCTCCTGGACCTTGTGCCCCGCTTCTATGACGTATCCTCTGGTTCGATATGTATCGACGGGATGGATGTCAGGGATGTTACGCTGAAATCCCTGAGAGACCAGATCGCCATTGTGAGCCAGGAGAGCTTGTTGTTTCATGATACCATTACAAACAACATCAATTTCGACGGCGGCTCTTACACCAGTGAGCAAATCCAGCATGCAGCTGTCCTCGCCCAGGCCCATGATTTCATACAAGCCCTTCCCCGTGGGTACGATACCGTTGTCGGCGATAGAGGAACGCTCTTATCCGGGGGCCAGAGACAGCGTATTGCCATAGCTCGGGCCCTTCTCAAAGATCCGGCTATCTTGATTCTGGATGAGCCAGCCTCGGCCCTCGATCCTGAAAGCGAACACCTCATACAGAAGGCCGTGGAAAATCTCCTTGGGCGGAGGACCGTCTTCATTGTATCCCACCGTTTGAATACCATAAAGAGGGCGAGTCGCATCTACGTGCTGGAGCACGGTGCCATTGTGGAGTCAGGCAACCATAACGAACTCATGGCACACAAGGGCAGATACAGGAACCTTTACGACATCCAGGTTATGTACTGATGTTGTTTGTTTCCGTCGTTTCACCATTTACTGTGTACTTCCTTTCATCATATCTCCCCCCAGACCATATGCCCCATTCGGATGTGGAAGTTTAGTAACCCATGAAAGACTACCCCCTTAATCTCGGCACGCTGACAAGAGCAACGTTCCGGGAAAGGCCAAACAGGTTCGTTATCAGCTGCAACACAGAGGAAGGAGAAATTGAGGCCCACCTCCCGAACCCGGGAAGGCTCTGGGAGCTTCTGTTGCCTGGCGCGACGCTGTATCTCTCCTCCAATAAGGCCCCGGATTCGAGGCAAAAGGTACAAAGGAAAACCGGGTATACGGCGGTTGCTGTTGAAAGGAAAGGGTCTCCCATTTTTCTTCATACCCATCTCACCAACCAGGTGGCCAGGTATCTTATTGAAGCGAGATCAATTCCATCCCTCGAGCAGGCTGAGATCGTACGAGAG
>CP070657.1:536222-538741 GCA_020355085.1 Deltaproteobacteria bacterium | reverse complement strand
CTTGGGCACCCCTGTAGTTCCAGAAGTGTAAAGAAGGTTCACGGTCTCGTTGTCGTCTGCAGGGTATGGTGAAAATTCCTTTCTATCAGAATAAACACTTTCGAGATCCAAAAGATCTTGGTCTTGTTTTACTCCCAATGCAAGTCGAATTGACGGTCCCTCCCCTTTCTTGAAGACCTTGCGAATTTCCTCCAGGTAAGCCTCCGATCCAATAAAGGCCTTTGGTTTTGAATCGGCAAGGATATGTTCTAACTCGTGCGTCCTATAAAGAAAACTCACAGGCACTACAATAGCTCCTATCTTTGCCAAGGCGTAGTAAGTTGTTGCCTGTTGTATGCTGTTCGGCATCATAACAACGGCGCGATCTCCTGGGGCTAATCCCAGCTCACCAAGGCCATGAGCCGCACCATTACAGGCGATATCGAATTCTTGAAATGTTATCTGCTGCCCTTCAAACCGAAAGGCTGCTTTGTCCGGATGCCTTCGGGCCGAATCTTCTAAATATTGAGCAAGATTCATGGAAAGCCTCCTTTATTGAAGTTGATGTCACGGGCCTTTCCTGTGTTCGGGCTCCATAGCAGTACGTACTTTCATATGAGTTTTCTTTTCCAGAACTAAAACGATATTTACTATATCATCAGCGAGAGACAGAATACCCTCTTGCCGCTACAGCAGGCCTTTTCTGATTAACGATGTGCTTCATGGTACCCCATATCCTTTTTCATTCCAGATAAGGGTTATTATCCGGGCAGCATTCCCCACGCTCTATTCCTCTCTTCAATACCCTCATCGTATTTCTTGCGGTCTGGATTTGCGGTAGCATTTCTCGATTTCTGTTCTGACACTGGGGGATTTTCTCGACAGGGACAGAAGATGCACTTCTCATTTAGTGAAAAAATATTCCTGAACTGTGGCATCTGAAACATTTGCCTTTTCTGCTCTATCAGCTATTGTGGCCTCATGAAGGCCCTTCTATGCAAGAATGCTTTCAGCTGCCTTTAAAATGGCTCAGTGTTTCGTGGGTGTTTAGGCGTTATTAGCCTTTTCTCAGGCTTTGTGCTTTTGATGTCATAGAAACAGCGTGTAACAAAACGCTAAATATCTATTGGGGTGAAGAGACAGAGAATTCCGATATCGATCGAGATAAATTGTTGTATGAAGGCATTCTCCACGCTTTCATATCACTTCTAATACGACTCCATTCATGTCCTAATAGTTTTCTTATATGCGGAGAGTGGCTCTTGCGTCAAGAGAAATACTGGGGTGCAAGGGCATTTTTTCCAGGATTCGTCCATTAAACCGAAAAATGGAAACCGTGGGACATTGTTCGTTGAATTTGCTTTTTGAAATCATGACCCTTCCGGGCCGTCTATGCGCTGAACCCATCAAAAAAATCACTGGCTGCTCGACTATCGGGGTGAGAACTTGATAAAATGGTAAAAGACATACCTTTACACGATGTAAGGAGTCTCTGACCGAAAGCTTGATTTCGATACATGGAAGGCTACACAGAAAGGAGGGCTGCTATGGAGGAGTCCATTCATTTCAAGCTCAATGATAAGCCTTTTAACATCACCGTGGATGGCGAGCGAATGCTCCTGTGGGTTCTTCGCACCGATCTGGGCGTCACCGGGCCCAAATATGGGTGCGGACAGGGCCTGTGCGGTGCCTGCACGGTGCTCGTGAATAATGAGGCTGTTCTCTCCTGCCAAACACCCGTAAGAGAAGTTAATGGAAAAGAAGTCATTACCATTGAAGGGCTGGCTCGGGATAGCCAACTTCATCCGCTCCAGAGGGCATTTATTAAGCATGATGCACTTCAGTGTGGTTTCTGTACATCAGGGATGATTCTTAAGGCCTATAGTTTGTTATCAGAAACCCCCAAGCCTACTCAAGAAGAGATCATTCAAGGAATGGACGAAAACCTGTGCCGCTGTGGATCACATACAAGAATCATCCAGGCAATACAAACAGCTGCGAAAGAGATGGGAGGAGGGTAATGAAATATGAAAAAGGACGAACGCACAGGACAATCGGATAATCACATCACATCCCCCTTGTCTATTACCCGTCGGGAATTTCTCAAGCGGATGGGAGTGTTGGGTAGTGGTATCATTGTCTACATCTGTGTTGGAGATCGCTCATCCATCGCGCAAGAAACAACTGACTTCAATGCCTTTCTGCGGATCGGAGTCGATGGCAAGGTCACATGCTTTACCGGCAAAATTGAGATGGGCCAGGGTATCATTACCTCCCTCGCCCAGATGATCGCTGATGAGCTCGATGTGGCCTTTGACGCAATAGACATGGTTATGGGGGATACGGATCTCTGCCCCTGGGACCGTGGGACGTGGGGATCCATGAGCACTCGCCAGTTTGGCCCTATTCTCAGAGAAGCCGCTGCAGAAGCAAGGGCTGTTTTGATCGAGTTAACGGCTGAATATCTCAAGACACCTCCCAAACGGTTGAGAGCAAAAGATGGGGTCATATTTGACCAAACACGAACCACGAATCGGGTT
>CP070657.1:533212-536122 GCA_020355085.1 Deltaproteobacteria bacterium | reverse complement strand
GAGCTGCGGGGTATCTCAAGCGGAATTGCGCCGAAGCCAAACCCGCCTTCGCGCTAAAGCGCTTCGGCCCGGTTCGCCTCGCCATTTATCCCTGTAGCAAGCTACAGGGTATTCTGGCGAAGGCGAATAAAAATCAGGACCAGTGCCTTGCGCTCTATCTTTTACTATTCAGGCGAATTAGCCCGGTATGACTTCGGACCGGATCACCCTTTTAAACCCGAAAGGGCCCAAAAAACACTCGAGCTCTGCTATCGTTACGGGGTGCTCCACCAAGAGTACATGACCCTGAAGAAGCCTCCGGCGCTCCCCTACGAGAAACTCCTCCTCGCGCACAGCAAAGACTACCTTAAGGTGCTTCAAAGAGTCGGTAAGGGTGAGATATTCCAGGAGATGCTCAACTATGGAATCGGCTCTCAAGATAACCCGCCGCTCCGGGGAATCTATGAATGGTCCAGAAAGTGCGCCGGTGCAACCTGGGAGGGCATGGTGGAAATACTGGATCAAAAAGCCGACGTGGTCTTTAATCCACTGGGCGGATATCATCATGCCTATCGATCGCGGGCAGAGGGATTTTGCTATATCAATGACCCCGTCATAGCCATTAAGGAAGCGCTCGCTCGCGACGTTCGTATCACCTATCTGGATATCGACGCCCATCACGGGAATGCCGTTCAAGATGCATTTCTCGATGATGGCGGGGTGCAATTCATATCAATCCACGAATCGGGAAAGCATATCTATCCTTACACCGGCTTTGTAGAGGAGTCGGGAGAGGGGAAAGGGGAGGGGTTGATTGTCAATATCCCCCTGCCCCCGAAAACCGATGACGAGGTCTATCTTGAGGTTTTCCATAGGATCGTGATTCCCCTGATCCAGCGCTTTAAGCCGGATATCTTGGTTGCGGAACTGGGGGCAGATTCCCTCATTTCGGATCCGCTAACCGACCTGATGCTCACCAATAACTCGTATACCCAGGTGGTAAAAGAAATGAAAGGATTATGCGGGAAAATCCTGGCCACCGGCGGCGGAGGCTATGATATCTACCGGACAGCCCGGTGCTGGACACTGGCCTGGGCCATCTTGAACGATGTTGCACCCAAGGATCAATTCGCAGGCCGGGTAGGGGGGATGATGTTCGGTCCTGAGATGGAGGTGGGCAGTCTCTACGATCGGCCCTATGCTGTTACAGGGCCTGAAAAGGAGAGCATCCGGCAGGAAGTCGGAAAGACCATGGAATATCTCATCAAGCGACACCGGCTTTAATAGTCTAGCAAGCACGCCCCTTCCCGCAAATGCAACATGCTCAGAAATCTTGCAATCATTGCAAAAAGAGTTGTATTTATTGCAATTAACTGTTGATGCGAACAAGCTAGTAGCTGATAAACAAGTATGGCACTAGCCGCTTTTTGGGGTGATTTTCAAATTAAGCGCTCTTATATGCGATCGTTTACCTGTAACCTTTAATTCTACTGGGGGGACCTATGGCCAAAGCAGAACAAAAAAAGATCTCCGAATACGACTTTGTTGTCAAGGCTATTAAGAAACTCCGCAAACCACCTTATAAAGGCATTCATTCTGTGTACAGCGGGTTCAATCAGGCGTTCAAGGAATACTTCGGCACGAACCCCGTTGCAACAACGGAGAAGTTGGCCAAGGAAGGCAAGATTACCCTACGCCCGGTAAAGGGCGGGGTAATGCTCTACCTTCCCGAGGAGGCCCCAGGCCAAAGGGATGCCAAGAGCCTTTTGAAAACCATCTTAGGAGATGAAGAATAATTGAAATAAGCTCGGAAGCGCAGGGCCCGGAGGCCCCTGGGTGGCGAGTAATCGCTTCATTTCGGAACGAGCTCCGGACTCTTGTATACGTAACAGTGGCATGGGTCATGGGGGGATGCCGGAGGATCCGTAACCTGTAATGATACTCCTCTTTCCGAGTTCATCAGCTCCCTCACGCAGCAGTGGGCGCAGTAATATGACACGGCCTTCCGAGTCCAACTCCAGTCATTGGCTTCTTTCGTGAAGCCAAGCCTCAGAGATGGATCGGCTTCGGCCTCCTTCAACATCCTGCCTCCACTTCCGCACGGTTGGAACTTTATGACTTATCTATCCTTCTCTTCGGTAACGGTGATCTTGCTGTAATGGCTTCTCATGGTCTCGACTACGCTTCTGACCTGATCCTCAACGGTGTCCCTTGTCATGCCACCTTGGAGTTCAAGGCGCTGTCGGACCAGCTTCTCCCTGTAGCGAAGTGCCCTTCCTACCTCCTGTTCGCCGTAATTCTCCCCGATAAAAGTGAGCAGTGCCCAAATCCACTCGCTATACCGGTTGTGGACTTTCTCACCCTCCTTGGGGATCGACTCGATCAGCGCTATCCCCATGTCGAGCTGGCCTCTTTTTAACGCTTCTAAAGCCCTGTCCCAAACCGGTGTGGCTATCTCGTTCAGCTCCTCTTTGTCCATGCTTATCCCTCACTCTGATGAAAATAAGCTTCTTGGTAGGGGACTATAGGGAACGGCGGTCTCTTGTGTCAACCTCAACCATTATCAGAAATGCCTTGATGGGTTCGCCCTTTTCCTTTATCCGTAAACCCCCTTATCGCGTAAATCCTGCCTACCGCAGGCTTACCACAAGCTTTTGCGGCCCTTCGGCGCAGCGATTCATTCCTATTACCTATCAGCTATGCCTGCCGCGCCTGCCCTGTGGAATGCGAAGCCTATTCCTCTGGGGTGAAACCAGAAAGATGTTTCACTGGGGAGCCGTGATCTATAAGCTGCCTAGCTTCCAGTGAAACGCTCCTTGAGTCCCGTCCTGCGGGACGGCCCTGAAGTGAAGCGCTCTTAATTTGCTCATTTGCCTTTAGCCCTACTTCCCATCAAGGATCTCCCTGATCTTCATCGAGAGTTCCTCCATG
>CP070657.1:530527-533112 GCA_020355085.1 Deltaproteobacteria bacterium | reverse complement strand
GCAGCACCTTTGCTCCTCCCGGCAGAATATCGTCGGTTGTAATGTTGTCTTCGACCTTCAGCAGTATCTTGAGATGAAGGGTGTCGGGCAAGGGTTCTAACTCGGGGAGGGGCTTGATATTGGGCCCCATGCGTAAAGTGACCGCTCCTGGATGGGCAGGTGGCGGGATAATCATCGAATCGTCAATGGGAAAGTCTTCCGGATTTTCCACCGCAGGCGGGGTGCCCAGATACTCGGGATGAACCAAGTGGCCGGCTAGTGCCGCAGCCGCAGCCACCTGGGGGCTTGCCAAGTAAACAGCCGCGTCAGGGGTGCCGCTTCGACCCGGGAAATTCCGGTTGAAGGTGCGTATGCTGACGCCGCCGGATGGAGGCGCCTGGCCCATTCCGATGCATGGGCCGCACGCTACCTCCAAAATCCGAGCCCCGGCATGTATCATATCAGCGAGGCTCCCCTCCTTTGCCAGCATGGAGAGTACCTGACGCGATCCCGGGGCTACTACCAGGCTTACCTGAGGGTGCACCTTTTTGCCCCGTAAGAGCTCGGCAACCAGTTTGAGATCGCGATATGAGGAATTGGTGCAGCTGCCAATCGCCACTTGGTCAACATGAACATCGGATAGACTGCCTACCGGTTTGACCACGTCGGGGCTTGGGGGGCACGCAACCAGCGGTTCAAGCTGAGAAAGATCAATCTCGATCACCTTATCGTACTCTGCCCCATCACGGGCACAAATTGGGGACCAGTCGTTTCCCCTGTGCTGAGCATCCAGAAACCGCTTGGTTATTTCGTCTGAGGGAAAAACAGAGCTCCAGGCACCCAATTCGGCTCCCATGTTCGTGATTGTGGCCCTATCAGGCACACCGAGGTTCTTTACGCCCGGACCGCCGTACTCGATGATCTTTCCGAGCCCGCCCTTGACGGTGAGATTCTTCAAGAGGTAAAGGATTACATCCTTGGCGCCGACCCATGGCGGCAATTGGCCAGTTAAATGTACCAGCACGACACGGGGCACTACCATGAAGAAGGGCGTTCCGGCCATAGCAAGGGCCACGTCCATACCCCCGGCCCCCACTGCCAGCATTCCCAGGGCCCCGGCGGTGGGAGTATGACTATCTGACCCCACGAGTGTCTGTCCGGGTACGCCAAAGCGCTCGAGATGCACCTGATGGCACACCCCGTTGCCCGGACGGGAGAAATGAGCTCCATAGCGCGCCGCTGCCGACTGCAAAAAGAGGTGATCGTCGGCGTTTTCAGATCCCGTCTGCAAGGTATTGTGGTCTACATACGAGACCGAACGCCTGGTTCGTATGCGATCGAGTCCCAATGACATGAACTCCAGATACACCAGGGTGCCGGTTGCGTCCTGAGTAAGTGTCTGATCGATGCGAATGCCGATCTCGGTGCCTGGCACTAACTTCCCCTCTACGATATGTTCCGCCAAGATCTGCCCGGCTATGTGATCCGTGTATGCCACTTCATCGCTCCTTTATAGCGAGTATGAATAGATATACATGAGAGCCGTTATCTTTCTTTCATATTCTTGCCCCAAAATCAAAACAAATCACATCAAACGTGAGGGCAGATTCTTCTTTTTAGTGGCCAAGATGCGCCAGTTTTGCTATATAAGCGAACTTTAACACATCTTTGAAGGGGAGAGAAATGGTAGAAACAGCTAAGCTCATGGTTGACGGGAAGACCTTGGAGTTGCCCATTGTAAGGGGGTCTGAAGGGGAGACGGCAATCGATATATCAAATCTTCGCGCAAAGACCGGGCTCATTACCCTTGATCCAGGCTTTGCGAATACCGGAAGTTGCCTTAGCAGTATAACCTTTTTGGACGGCGAGAAGGGGATCTTGCGTTACAGGGGTATTCCTGTTGAGCAACTAGCGGAACATTCGAGGTTCGTGGAGACCGCCTACCTCCTCATCAATGGGGAGTTGCCCACCAGGGAGGAGCTGGATCGCTTCTCTGCCTTTCTAAATGATCATTCACTCGTCCACGAGGATATGCGAGGATACTTCGAGAAATTTCCGAGAGGGGCCCATCCCATGGGAATCTTGGCTTCTATGGTGAACGCCCTGAGGGCGTTCTATCCGGAAATCCCCGAGCGCACCGAGGAAGAGGAGATAAACCTCGCCTTTGCTCGGCTTCTCTCCAAGGTAAGAACCTTGGCCGCAATGTCATATAGGATCTCCCGAGGCCACAAGATGATTTACCCGAGACACGACCTACTCTATTGTGCAAACTTCTTGAACATGATGTTCGATTCTCCGGTGAAACCCTATGTAATCGATGATGACATCGTGAAGGCCCTCAATACCTTCTGGATCCTCCACGCCGATCACGAGCAAAACTGCTCTACGGCTGCCGTCAGGCTGGTCGGTAGCGCTCGGGTCAATCTGTACGCAGCCATCTCTGCAGGGATTGCGGCCCTCTGGGGTCCTTTGCACGGAGGGGCGACTCAGGCAGTCGTCGAAAGGCGGCAGGCGATCCATGACCGTGGGGGGGATGTGGCCCCCTCTGTAGCCAGGGCAAAGGAGAAGGATGAGCCCTTTCGGTTAATGGGCTTTGGTCACAGGGG
>CP070657.1:524903-530427 GCA_020355085.1 Deltaproteobacteria bacterium | reverse complement strand
TCAAAAGCGTAAGCTTTTTCTTGTTGGCGTGCATTGTTTCCATGATTATTTTGATCGTCTTTCCCCAAATTGTTCTATTCATACCTGGGCTGGCTCACTAGGTTTGAGAGTCACAATGTTCCTTTTTTTCGAAATGAGGTGTTTACTAAAAACCAATCTCATCCCCTTCACCGAAAGGGGGAATGCCAAAACTCCCTTTCAGTGCGGGTGACTTCCGGTCTGTCAAGGGCGACTGACATAGAAAGAGAAGGGCTCTTGAACGCATGACAGTTCACCGTGAGGAGGTAAGAGGATTCATGAAAAAGACTTTTATGCCTTCTGTAGTAAGCCAAGAAGAGTTGCTGGCTCTTCAGCTTAAGGGGCTTCAATGGACCGTGAATCATGTCTACCAGGGCTCGGATTTCTACAGAAGGCGATTCGATGAAGCCAACGTGAAACCAAGTGACATCCGATCATTAGATGACCTTAAGAAACTCCCTTTCACCACGGCTCAGGATTTACAGGATGGCTATCCCTTCCCACTGAGGTCGGTGCCCTTCAAGGATATTGTGAGGATCCATGCCTCTTCCGGCACAACGGGCAAGAGGAAGGTATTATGCTACACGCAGAAGGATATCGACGACTGGGGGGCATTTTTCGCCCGATGTTATGAAATGGCGGGTCTAACGGACGAAGATCGGGTACAGATTGCAGTGGGATATGGAGTATGGACTGCCGGGGTTGGGTTTCAGTTAGGCTGCGAGCGGTTCGGCGCCATGGCTATTCCTGCCGGACCGGGCAATATCGATATGCAGTGCACCTTTCTCGTTGATTTTCAATCGACCGTCCTCTGCTGCACTGCCTCCATGGGTCTGCTGATGGCTGAGGAGGTGGAGAGAAGAAACATAAGGGACCAGATAAACCTCAAAAAGGTCATCTTCGGCTCGGAACGCTCGAGCCATGCTATGCGGGAAAGGATCAAAGACCTCCTGGGCGTGGAGCATATCTTCGATATCCCCGGCATGACGGAGCTCTACGGTCCGGGAACAGGGCTTGATTGTGTGTATCATGAAGGGATCCATTAATGGGCGGATTATTACATCCTCGAGATACTCGACCCCGAGACCCTTGAGCAGGTAAGGGATGGAGATGTTGGGGAAATGGTGGTGACTACCCTGAGAAAGGAGGGCGCCCCCCTTGTCAGGTACAGGACTCGCGATCTCACCAGGATTATCCCAAAGCGATGTTTCTGTGGATCGATCCTGCCCATGCACGATGCATTGTTGGGCAGGTCAGATGATATGTTTATTATCAGGGGAGTGAATATCTATCCCAGCCAGGTAGACACGATTGTCTCCGGGATGCCCGGCGCGGGAAGCGAATATCAGATCATTCTCGAAAGAAAAGAAGACGGTAAGGATTATATGTCAGTAAAGGTGGAAAGGGCCAACGGTGCCGATCCGTCTAAGGATGAGGCATTAAGGAAGAACCTGGAAAATGAGATCAAGAAAAGTATCCTGGTGAGCGGTGCCGTAACCGTTGTCAACTATGGTGAGCTCCCCCGGTCTGAGAGAAAGAGCAAGCGCGTGTTTGATAATCGTGATCAGTAGCGGGAAAAGAAATGGATTGCTCATAACCCAAATAGGAGACCGAGGTGAATACGTTCGACTACCTGATGCCTACGACTCTTGATGAGGCAATCTCCCTTTTCATGAGCCACGGAGAACAGGCACAATATGTGGCTGGCGCTACCGATATTATGGTCAAGGTCAAAGAAGGCAAGATCAGCCCTCGGTGCCTGATCTCCCTGAGGCACCTGCACGAGGGCCTCAACCATATAGAATATGAGAATGGTCAGCTGAAAATAGGCGCTCTTGCAACCCACCGTATGCTTGAGCTCTCTCCCGTCATCAGGAGGGATTTCCGTATTCTCATGGACGCGGTTGAAAACATCGGCTCAGTGCAGATCCGAAACGTGGCCACTATTGGGGGCAATATCGCCAACGCAGCACCATCGGCGGATGGAGCAATTCCCCTGATCACCCTGGGGGCTCAGGTCAGGATCAAGGGGCCTCAAGGGGAACGGTCTGTTGCCCTCGAAGATCTCTTTATCGGGCCGGGGCAGACAACCTTGCAGAAAGGGGAAATTCTTCTTGAATTTGTGATCCCAGAGCTGCCTCCCCATACCGGAGGGGCATATTGGAAACACACTCGAAGGGCTGCCATGGAATTACCCCTATTGGGGGTTGCCGTTTTGCTTTCCCTGGACAATGATCTCCAAACCTGTGCCGAGGTGAGAATTGGGCTCGGTGTTTTGGGGCCAACCCCCATAAGGGCAAAAAATGCTGAAGCCGCCCTGAAGGGAAAGCGATTGGACGCTGAAATTCTTAAAGAGGCGGGGAAGGCGGCGGCAGCCGAGTGCAAGGCTAGGGACAGTATAAGGGGCAAGGCCTGGTACCGCAGGGATATGGTTGAGATTCTCGTACAGAGAATGGCACGGCTGGCCATGGAGCGGGCACGATAGCATCTGGGGAGGTGATTGTATGAAACAGGTTATCTCGTTTGTATTGAATGGGGACCAGATGGAATTGGAAGTAGAGTCCCACTGGACGCTCCTTTACCTCTTGAGGGAACATCTGGAGCTAACGGGAACAAAGCCCGGTTGTGAGTCCGGTGAATGCGGTGCCTGTACCGTGCTGGTAAACGGCAAGGCCATTAACTCGTGTATTTTCCCTGCCATGGAGGTCAACGGGGCAACCGTTATCACCATCGAGGGGCTGGCTAAGCCCTCCGGCGAGCTTCATCCTCTGCAGAGGGCGTTCGTGGAGCACGGAGGTGTTCAGTGCGGGTTCTGCACGCCGGGCATGATAATGGCTGCCAAGGGGCTCTTGGATGAAAACCCCAATCCAACGGAAAATGAAATTCGCCATGCACTTGCGGGAAACATCTGTCGCTGTACCGGTTATGTACAGATCATAGAAGCAGTCAAGGCCGCAAGCCAGACCGCGTCCCAACAATAGGGCTCCTCATCACGAAGGGATTAGATAATCAGGGAGGTTACCATGCAGGAATTAGGGAGTGTCGGCAAGAGGGTCCCCAAGCTGGATGCCGCTGATAAGGTAACGGGAAGGGCGGTATTCATTCAGGACCTCGCGGTGCCGGGGATGCTGTACAGCAAGATATTGAGAAGCAAATACCCCCAAGCCAGAATCGTCCATATCGACACTTCAAAGGCAAAGAGGCTTCTGGGTGTCCGTGCCGTCATCACAGCCAAAGATGTTCCCGAGGTGCGTTTCGGATTAATGAAGGACCAACCAGCGTTGAAAGGGCAAAAAGTCAGGTCTTACCGTGACGAAATAGCTGCCGTTGCCGCCATCGACCCTCAGATCGCCGAAGAGGCCATCAACCTGATCGAGGTGGAGTATGAGGAATTACCGGCGGTTTTCGATCCTTTCGAAGCAATGAAGGAAGACGCCCCCCTTGTTCACGAGGAGAACGAGAGCAATATCCTCAAGATCCCGTGGAAGCTCGTAGAGGGAGACGTGGACCGGGCGAGGAAGAATTCGGCCTTTGTGGCAGAGGATCGTTTTGATTTAACCTGGGTTACTCATTGCTGTATGGGAACCGAGGGGGTCATCGCCGACTTCGACCTGCGAAACAACTTAACTGTGTACCGAAACACCCAGATTCCCTACCTTGCCCAGAGGGACTTCAACGACGCCTTGCGGGCCATGGGACTCAAGGGGAGCAAGTCACGGGTAATTAAAACCGCAATTGCTGGGGGATTTGGCAGCAAGCTCGACACCTACGCCTTTGAGTATATCGCCATTCTGCTGGCCTATGTGACACGAAAACCGGTCAAAATCGTACAGACCCGCGAGGAAGAGTTTCGTTACACCTCCACAAGACAGCCGGCTATCGTCACTATTGCCCAGGGCTGCGATCAAAACGGCAAGCTTACCTTTAGGGATATCTCCATGACCCTCGACAACGGTGCTTACACATCCTGGGGGGCAACGACACCGTCGGTGATGATGATGCCCATATCTTCCCTCTACAAGGTGCCGAATGTCCGATATGAGGCAACGTGTGTGTATACGAATAACACCTGGTCTCAGGCGATGAGGGGTTACGGTAACCCCCAGGCGACCTTTGCCATCGACTCCAATCTGGATCAGCTTGCCCTTGAGGCCAACATTGACCCCATGGAATTTCGGCTTCTCAATGCCAATGAGCCCGGGGAAATAACACCCCAGCGTTTTAGGATTACGACCTGCGGACTGAAGGAGTGTATCCGGGAAGTAGGGAAGAGGCTTGAGTGGGAGAAACGAAAAAAGAAAGCGAAGATAGAAGGCAGAGGTATTGGGATGGCCTCCTTGATCCATGTAGGCGGCGGGGCCAGGGTCTACAAGTCGGATGGCTGCGGCACCATTGTAAAGATCGATGACTTCGGCACGGTAAGCGTGTTTACAGGAGCCACTGATATCGGCCAGGGGGCAGAAACGGTTATCGCTCAAATGGTGGCCGATGAGATAGGAGTCTTGCCCGAGGATGTCACCATTATCAATAACGACACCGATGTTTGCCCCTGGGACGTAGGCGTCCATGCAAGCCGAACTACCTTTGTTGCGGGCAACTCTGCTATCATGGCAGCCCGGAAGGTCAAAGAGCGGATCCTGAAGATCTCCGCAGGGTACGTAGACCGATGGAAGGACAAAGACGGAAACAGGCACGAAATCCGGTTGGACGAAGACCCTGAAAACCTCACCATTAGGGACCGGGTAGTCTGCTCTGTCACAGATCCGGAAATCAAGGTCTCGCTCGGTAAGATTCTCCGGGGAGCCCATTACAGCCAAGGCGGCACCATGATAATGGCCGAGCACTTCTACGACCCCGACAACGAAAACCTGAACCGCGAGTTCAAGGGTAACCTCTCCAAGACCTATGCATATGGAACCCACGGGGTAGAACTGGAGGTGGATAGAGAAACCGGTAAGGTAACAATTCTTAAGTACATCGCTGCCCATGATGTGGGCCGCGCTATCAATCCCATGCTTCTGGAAGGACAAATCTATGGGGCGGCAGCCATGGGTACCGGGTATGCCCTGACCGAGCAACTGATCCTGAAAGAAGGGAAGGTGATGAATCCCAACTTCCGAGACTACAAGATACTTACTGCCAAGGATGTGATCCCAGTTGAGCCAGTAATAGTAGAGACCATGGACCAGGACGGGCCTTACGGGGCCAAGGGCATCGGAGAACCGGGCTGTGTTCCGTCGGCTCCGGCTATTGCAAATGCAATCTACGATGCCATAGGAGTCAGGATAAAGAGCCTCCCCATTACTCCCGAGAAGATCGTGGAGGCATTAAAGGGCAAGAAGTGAGAAAACCAAGGCCCTGGGATAAGACGCAAGAGACTTGGTTGAGAAATAGTAGCTCCCGGCGCTAACCTTGGATATACCTAGGCCGCTACCCTCTCTTTTCTATCGGCACGTAATCCCTTTGTGCGGGCCCTACGTAGACCTGACGGGGCCGGTTGAGCCTC
>CP070657.1:512616-524803 GCA_020355085.1 Deltaproteobacteria bacterium | reverse complement strand
CTACCTTGCAGGTGGGCTTACCGCAGCCTGCCTCAGGTCCTTGGTCGAAATAGATCTCCGAGCATGGGGCGCACGGACCGGTATCTCCCATAGACCAGAAGTTGTCTTCCTCTCCGAATCTGCTGATCTTTTCTTGGGGTACGCCGATTTTCTGGTTCCAGATCTTATATGCTTCGTCATCGTCCGTGTATATGGAGACCCAGAGTTTGTCTTCCGGTAGGCCGTAGCCCACGGTCAAAAGCTCCCAGCCCATCTCGATTGCTCCTTCTTTGAAATAATCCCCGAAGGAGAAATTACCGAGCATTTCAAAGAAGGTGTGGTGTCTGTTGGTGTATCCTACCTCATCGAGATCGTTATGTTTTCCCCCGGCCCTGACACATTTCTGGGAGCTCGTTGCCCTCGTGTATCCCCTTTGCTCAAAGCCGAGAAACAGGTTCTTGAACGGAACCATGCCGGCGTTGGTAAAGAGCAGGGTAGGGTCGTCTTTGGGGACCAAAGAGGCGCTTTTTACGATCTCATGGCCATGATCCTTGAAGTACTGCAAAAACTTCTCTCTAATGCTTCTGCTGTCCATAAGCCTTCGACTTTATTGTTCCTGTTCGTTATCGCTGGTGGCCTGGGGGGCTGCCTGTTTTTCACCGAGGCCGAGTTTCTCCTTTACCCGAACGGAGATATCAGCCGCAATATCCGGATGTTCGTTCAGAAACCTCCGAACATTCTCTCTTCCTTGACCGATCCTTTCCTCTTTGAACGAGTACCACGAGCCACTTTTCTCAACGACGTCTAATTCAACCCCGAGGTCGAGCAACTCACCTTCCTTTGATATACCGGTCCCGTAAATAATATCGAATTCAGCCTGCCTGAAAGGAGGTGCGATCTTATTCTTAACTACCTTGACCCGCGTTCTGCTGCCGATATTTCTGTCGCCTTCCTGAATCGATGCTATCTTTCGGATGTCGAGACGCTGAGTGGCATAGAATTTGAGCGCATTTCCGCCGGAAGTGGTCTCCGGATTTCCAAACATGACGCCGATCCTCATCCGTATCTGGTTGATAAAAACTACGCAGGTCATCGATCGGTTAATGGTGGCTGCCAGCTTTCTCAGGGCTTTCGACATGAGCCGTGCCTGGAGTCCCACCTGTTGATCTCCCATTTCCCCCTCTATCTCGGCCCGAGGAACGAGGGCTGCAACCGAGTCAATGACTAATGTGTCTATGGCCCCACTTCGCACCAGGATTTCGGCAATATCCAGCGCCTGCTCACCGGTGTCAGGCTGGGATACGAGAAGGGAATCCACATTCACGCCGAGTCTCTTGGCATAGGAAAGATCGAGAGCGTGTTCAGCATCTATAAAGGCAGCAATTCCTTCTTTGGCCTGTGCCTCTGCAACGATGTGCAAGGCCAACGTCGTTTTTCCCGAGGACTCTGGGCCATAGATTTCTACCACTCGCCCCCGCGGCACGCCGCCCACGCCAAGGGCGTAATCGAGGGCAAGTGAACCCGTGGAAATGACAGGAATGTCTATCACGGCCCCGGCCTGCCCCAGCTTCATTATGGAGCCTTTACCGAATTGCTTTTCGATCTGTGAAATGGCGAGACCGACAGACTTTTCCTTTTCCGAATCTATTGCCATAGTATTCCTCCCTTTTCCAAAACCTGTTTACTCCATTTTCAATGGCCAGGCGGCCATCTTTGTATAAATTGGTCCGGCCGGTTTAAGGTCGCTTTTAAAAAGAACCAGTTCCTTCAGATAATCTTCGTCACTACTAATATCATGAAATTTATCAAGAATCCATTTCAATTCCTCGTCCCGGTTCACTGCACCTTTGAATCGACCCAAAGTCAGGTGTGGCCTGAAAGGCCTATTTTCTGGCCTGAAACCGAGCTCCTCTAATGCCCCCTGCAGTTCATCCCGCAGGTCTGACAAGCCTCCTATTTCGCCATCAAGGCCTATCCACAATACCCGCGGTCTCCTCCAGTTGGGAAATGTGCCTACGCCATTGAGCCTGATCTGGAAGGCGGAGAACTTCTCGGCTATTGAGCCGGCCTTTAGCTTGACGTCGGCTATGGTTTCCTCCGTAATGGAGCCGAGAAAGACGATTGTGAGATGAATATTTTCAACCTTAACCCACCTCACGGGCAAATGTGATTGCTGCAATTCTTTGGAGATCTCCCCAAGTTGCTCTTTGATCTGGAGGGGAAGTTCAAATGCCAGGAATGAACGGATGCCCATGTAAGTATCTCCTCACCCAATCAAGCGCCATCTCGGCAGTGGCAACCTTTACGCTCTGCCTGTCCCCGGGAAACCGATACTGGCCGGAGAACAGGCTGTTGCGTGCGGAAAGTCCGATAAAGACGGTACCAACCGGTTTCATCTCCGAACCTCCCAAGGGACCGGCAATTCCAGTGACGGCCAATCCCATGTCCGTTTTTGCGGATCTCCTGATACCTTCGGCCATCTCTCTTACGGTTTGGTCGCTCACGGCCCCGTATGTGTCCAGGGTATGCTGTTGTACGCCGAGCATTTCCACCTTCGATCGGTCACTGTATACAACAGCTCCCCGCTCGAAATACACTGAACTGCCTGATACGGATGTGAGCCTGTGGCCGATGAGCCCGCCCGTGCATGATTCGGCCAAAGATAGTGTCATATTTCTGGCTTTCAACTGTTCTCCAACGACCGCTTCTAGTGTTTTGTCTCCCGATGCAAAAACATAGGGATCTAATAAGGTCGTGATTTGATTTTCTGCCGCTGTTAGTTCCCCTTCAATCTCCGCTACGTCTTTCCCCCGGATAGTGATGGTAACATGGGTTTCGGGGAAAGACGGATAGAATCCGAACATTACCCGCTTCAGCTCATCACTGACACCACTCAGGACATCGGCAATTTGAGATTCGCTCAACCCAAAGACCTTGAGTATCCTGCGATGAGGAACAGTGGAGGGTCTGTAGCGGCTCAGGATATCGGGAACAACAAACTGATCCATCATCTCTCTCATCTGCGCGGGCACGCCGGGCAGAAAATAGAGCTGACTGGCCCCTTTTGCAACGGAAAAGCCGCAGGCGTATCCTTTAGGGTCTAAGACTTTTGCTCCCCGGGGAAGCCAGGCCAATTTTTCCAGGTTTGGAGACCAGGGCAACCCTAAACTCTCGGTGCTTTTCTTTATGTGATCGAGAAGACCTTGATCAAGAGAAAGGGGCTTGTCCAAAACCTTTGCCGCTGTCTGGGCAGTCAGGTCATCGTCGGTGGGCCCCAAGCCACCGGTGATGATAACAAAACGAGACCTCTTGACAGCGGTCCTTAGTGCACCCGAAAGCGTATCGTAGTTGTCGCCGACTGTCGTGATCTCGTGCACTTCAAGGCCGCACGATATGAGGCTCCCTGATGCATACCAGCCATTGAGGTCTCTGGTCTTTCCTGAAACCAGTTCATCGCCAATAATGATGATCTCTGTAAGCATACCTTCTCTTCAATAGCACGTTTTCAATTAAGCATAAAGAGAAGAAGCCTCAACACTATGTGGGCGTACACTCCAGCCAGCAGATCGTCGATAACTATGCCGATTCCCCCCTTGAGTTTTTTTTCAGTGCTCTTTATGGGTGGCGGCTTCAGGATGTCGAAAAACCTGAAAAGAAAGAACCCCCCTGCAACACTCGACCAGGTAAAGGGGATGAACGCAGTGGTGAGCAAGAAACCAGCTACCTCATCAACGACGATGACCGGTGGGTCTTCCGAACCAAGGATTCTCTGACTTCTGTGCGATGACCAGATTGCGCCAATGACTATTATCAGCAGAATGGGGAACTGGTACTGAGGGCCGAGGAAACTTCCTGCTGCATACAGTGGGATGGCCGCGACCGTGCCAAGCGTACCGGGTATTCCCGGTATCAGACCTACGCCGAACCAGATTGAAGAAATCAGGGCAATCTTATCTAATAGGCCACGTTTCTTGATCGCCTTTATTGTTGTAAATATAACAGATTCAGTAGCCGACATCAAGCACGAACGGATCTTTATGGATAAGCACCTCAACCTCTTTATCAGGGTGAAGGTAGTTAGTCAAAGGGTTTCCCATTGACTGCATAGCCGAACACACAATGAAATCGTGATTGAGGATCTTGAGTGTTCTCGGTGCCGGCAGGAGTTAGTGAAACAAAATGCAAAAAGCGAGATGTCGGGAATATTGGTCAGTTCATTCCGTGCTAGGTTCTTGAATGCCCGCTCTATAAACGCAAGAGCTTCGATGAGATTTACCTTGAGTTATATGAAGCCTTGAGTGTATGGTACGGGAGAAATAGTTGTCTGGGAAAGGAAGATGGTATGAGGAATGGAAAGATTGCCGTAGGTATTTCGCTGCTGTGTCTCTTTGTAATGTTCGGGTGCCATTACACGCGCATGGCTGGAATGGCCAGAACAGTTGAGTTGACGGTTCTTAATGTTCCAGCCGGCTGCTGAGGGCAGCCACAAGATAGGATAAGGTCTATCCTAATAAATGCTGAAGGGGTGCTAAATTTCGGTCTGTACCCCCAATCATTCACGGTCTCGGTAACATTCGATCCGGAAAAAACTACCACACAAGAGATTATTGAAGCCCTCTCAGAGGGAGGATATCCGGTTTCGGGAGAACCTAAGTGGGTGAAGTAAAGTGTCTTCGCCCTGAATAGCGTATCTTTTATTTAGGGTGACCTCATGCGATCGAGGTGGCCACGTTTGGTTGCTCAGATCGGTAATGTTTTTTGGGAGTATCTTCTCGTCACTTTTGTTCATCAGTCACAACTCTCCACTCATGGGTATAGACATTCATTCTCTTCCCTCTCACATAGCCAATTACCGTTATGCCCAATTCATCGGCCAACTTCACCCCGAGATCAGTAGGTGCGGATTTTGAGATGATTATGGGAATGTTTCTCCTGGCTACCTTGAGCAATATCTCGGAGGAGATTCTGCCGCTGGTGACGATAACGTGATCATCGGTTGGTAAGTCTTGGAGAAGACATTGGCCGAAGATCTTGTCAATGGCATTGTGTCTGCCGATGTCCTCGGCGAAGAGGAGAATGTCCCTTGTGTCACAAAGAGCAGCACTATGCACGCCACCAGTCATCTTATAGACTTTTGAGCGGCGGTGGAATGCCTTCATCAGGGGGAAAACGTCCTCCGCCAGCAGCCTTATGTGGGATTCTACCTTTGCCATGGCACCTGCATCAGCAGGGCTGTAAAAAGAGGCTCCCCTTCCGCACCCTGTGGTTATGAAACGCTTGAATACGAGCTCGCCGGATGATTCGGTGTCTTCTTCAGTTTCAACACGGACGATACCTCTGCTTTCATCAACCGTTATCTTCTTGATCTGATCCTTGCTATTTATCAGTCCTTCGGAATAGAGGAATCCGGCGGCCAAAAACCTGTGCTCCGTTGGCCAACACAGCAAGGTCACCAATTCCTGATTGTTGAGCATGATGGTAAGGGGACGTTCCCGGGCTACTAAGTCCTCTATCTTGCTTTTGTCCTTATCGGTAAAACGCGCTATAGTAAGTTTCTGTATGTCGTCTTCCATCTTTATCAGCCCTTCTAGAGGTGTTTCTTGAAATCAGCTCGTTGCGGGCAGGATTTAGATCTCCACAAAATGCCTGGCCCTTTTGCCGAGGCTTTAATGTCTGTTCCCTTGCATAAGTGGGGATACGGCCCGAAGCTTTTGAACGATCTTGGGCAGAACTTCTAAGACCCGCTCTATCATTTCCTCGGAGGTCCACTTTCCCAGGCTAAACCGTACCGAACCGTAGACCTGTTCAGGAGAAAGCCCCATGGCCGAGAGAACATGAGAGGGCTCAAGACTGGCTGAACTGCAGGCCGAGCCAGTAGAAGCACAGATGCCCTCAAGATCGAGGTTCAGGACTATTGACTCTCCTTCTAAAGACCCAAAGCTTATATTCACATTGTTGGGCAGCCTCATCGACGGATGCCCGTTGAGGCGGGTATGGTCGATTTCTTCAAGGATGCCTGTAATCAATTTATCCCGCAGGTTCGTCAGCCGTTTTGCTTCACTCTGCATTTCCTGCCCGGCCATCTCTATTGCCCGTCCCAAACCCACGATTCCGGGGACATTTTCAGTGCCTGCCCGTAGCCGCCTCTCCTGCTCTCCGCCGTGCATGAAGGGGGCTATTTCGATTCCCCTTCTGATATACAATACTCCAATCCCCTTGGGACCGTAGAATTTATGCGCCGAGAGGGAGAGCAGATCAACACCAAGCTCATCCACATCTACCGGCAAATGGCCTACCGTCTGCACAGCATCGGCATGAAAATAGATTTCACGCTCTTTTGCAATCTTACCTATCTCCACTATCGGCTCGATTGTGCCCATTTCATTGTTGGCGTGCATCACCGAAATCAAAATGGTATCATCCGTGATAGCCTTCTTCACATCAGACGGATCCACCAGGCCGTGCTCGTCTACCGGGACATAGGTTATTCGAAATCCCCTCTCCTCCAGGTAATTGCAGGTCTCTGTAACCGCATGGTGCTCCACAGGGGTAGTAATGATATGATTCCCTCTGGCCTGGTTTGCATACGCCACACCCACCAGTGCGAAGTTATCCGACTCGGTGCCACCGCTCGTGAAGACGATTTCATCAGCCTTTGCCCCGATGAGCTCGGAAACCTTAACCCGTGCCTCGTCGATGACCTCCTTCGCCTCCTGGCCATAAGAATAGGTACCGGATGGATTGCCAAAGGTTTCGGTGAAGAACGGCGACATCGCCTTTACAACTTCAGGGTCAACAGGAGTGGTGGCCGCGTAGTCAAGGTATATTCTTCTCATTGTTTGCCGTTTTCCGTTAAAACCTCGTTCAAGCTCCCCGTTCTATATCCCTCCAGATCGACAGTTACATAGGAGTAACCCAACGTTTTGAAATAGGATAGGATCTGCGATTTCGGCTTCTCACTTACCAATCGGGGAATGTCTTTCTCGGGGACTTCTATTCTGGCAATGGTATCATGATGCCTGACCCGGACGTGCGTGAACCCAAGATCCTTCAAAAAGTGTTCTGCTCTGTCGATCCTGACGAGTTTCTCCATTGTTATCCGCGTACCGTAGGGAAGGCGAGAGGCGAGGCAGGCGAGGGAGGGTTTGCTCCACGTGGGTAGACCCATCCTCTTGCTCAGGGAACGAATATCGGCCTTAGTCAGCATGGCCTCCTGAAGGGGCGATCTTACCCCTAATTCGCGGGCCGCTTTCATACCGGGACGAAAGTCGTCCAGATCATCGAGGTTGCTTCCGTCCACGACACAGTTAAGGTTATTCTCTCTCGCAATGCTTGTAAGTTCGGCAAAGAGTTCTTTTTTGCACCAGTAACACCTGTCCTTTGGATTACTGACGAATTTAGGGTTCGTTAATTCCCGAGTTTCGATGACCTGATGTCGTGATTGCAGGTTCTGAGCAAGGGCCTTGGCCTGCTCTATCTCTTCGGCAGGATAAACGGCGGAGCTGGCTGTAACAGCAAGGACTTTGGTTCCCAACACATCCTTGGCAACCCTCAAGAGGAGTGTACTATCCACGCCGCCGGAAAAAGCAATGAGAACGCTTTCCATATCGAGGAGAATGTGCTCGAGGTTTTGGGATTTCCCTTGTATACTGTCCGTGCTGGTTTTCACGTCAACCTTCTTCACAGCTCCGTCCGTTCTAAGGCCTCCCATGATACTAGCCGCACCCACAATCGCCACCGGTTGCACATGCGGCGACATCAGGACAGTCGTTGCTGCCGCAGAGCATTTTGAGCAGCGTAACGCTCACGAAATCAGCAGCCCGATAGAGTTCGTCAGTGGTTTTCCCTTCTATGACGAATTTCCCGTCTCCAAGAACCCTTACCAGTGTCTCTTGGCCCCCGCTCTTAGGGCCCTTTAATTGGATTACAGGGGTCATGGGCGTGGCATCTGAGTCCAGGGACTGGATCTGAGAGCCATCCTTAACCGAAGCGGGTGACTTGCTGCCTGGTTTTGTGTAAGCAATGCCATTGAATTTGCTTCGGTTGACGATTTGCAGATAGAGCGCCAGGTCTCTCACAGCCGGCATGACCTCGTCCTCCTCATCCGGATTTATCAGTATAGTAGTGCGAGCCACTTTCTTACCCATCATCCCTAACAGAAGTGCCGAGTGTTTGGCGAGCAGGTCCTTTCCCGGGGCGTCAAGGGTCACCGTAAGGGCTTCTCGTGGGTCTGTCTTGAAGGGGAAGCGTGCACCCCTGGCCTCAATGTAGTAATAGCCCAGTTTGGAGTCATAGTCTACTCGCCCCTCGTACATGCCCAGCTGGATTCTATCCGATTTTTGAGGCTCAGGCAAGGACCAACTGTCCAATGTTAAGCCTATGATAACCAGCACCGCAATGGAGAAAAACATGATTGGTTTGCGTTTCATTGTATTATCCTCCCGTCTACGATTCTTATTTTTCTCTTGGCGAAATCCGCAATTGCAGGATCATGGGTCACCAAGAGCACCGTTACGCCTAATCCGTTGAGTTCCTTCACATATGCCATGAGATCCTTTCCGGTTTTGGAGTCCAGATTTCCGGTGGGCTCGTCAGCCAGTAAGGCAGAGGCGTTATTTGCCAAGGCGCGCGCAATGGCGACCCGTTGCTGTTCGCCTAAGCTTAGCTCAGAGGGCAGATGGAAGAGTCGGTCTTTCAAGCCGACCTTCTCAAGCAATTGGCCGGCTCTGAGCCTCTGTTTGGCGGGATGTGCCCCGGCCAAATAGAGCGGAATTTCAACGTTTTCGATAGCTGTAAGATACGAAATAAGATTGAATGTCTGAAATACGAAGCCAAATTTCTCCCGCCGCAAGGCAGCCCGTTCCCGCGGACCCAACTTTCCAAGCGATACGCCATCAACCAGTGTCTCGCCCGATGTTGGGCTCAATAATCCTGAAACCAGATTGAGAAACGTGGTTTTGCCGCTTCCACTCGGACCGACTATTGCAAGAAAGTCGCCGCTCGTTACCTGTAGACTAACGTTGTTAAGCGCTCCCACTCTCCCATAGGACTTTGTTACGCTCCTCAGTTCGATCATCCTCATACCTCCTGCAGCGCTTCAACCGGGTCGAGCTGGGCAGCTTTTTTTGCCGGCAATATACTCGCTGTAACGCAAATGGCTGTTGAGATAGCAACGGAATAGGGCAGGAGATAAAGTAGTGGCGGGACAGACGTACCGGCAATCTGGGGCCCTGCCGCCATCGAGATGATGGTACCCAGTGCGTAACCAGTAAGACCACCGATCACGCCCAAAAACAGGGCCTTTAGGACAAAAAACGCGTATAATTTCCTGGCATCTGCTCCAATGGCCAGGAGAATGCCGATCTCGTGGCGACGATCAGATACGGTTGAGGACATGTAATTCATCATGAGAAAGCCGCCCAGACATAATACGACAATGTAGACGATGCGAATAAAGTCCTCGATCTTGGTAAGGGTGCCGATCTGAGCTTCGGCTATCTGTTTCACCGGTATCACCCTGGCATCGTCCGGGAGTGCTTTGTCTATCTCGTCGGCGATATCATAGAGGTTCATCGTGGAGCACGAGATACAGCTGGTAGAGACCTCGATCACGTTCACCAACCTTTCCCTTCCGGTGAGACCCTGCAAGATATGTAATGGCACGAATGCCATAAGATCATCGGCCGAACCGGTTTCGTCCAAGATCCCGGTTACCCTGAACTCTTCATTCCCGAGGTTTACCTTGCTGACCGGCCCCAAGTGAGCTGCTGTGTAATGGCCTAAAAGGATTTCGTTGCCTTGCGGAAACTGATCAGTAACTATTTTTCTGTCGATCATCCACCAGGGTTTGGCCTTGATTTCGTCCTCGGTAATGCCGGCCACCGATAGGCTGACATCACCGACCAGGAAGCGTTCGTATAATTTGGGCGATACTGCCACGATCATTCCGGCGTGCTCTATGGTTTGTATCCTTTTGCCGTACACCTCGGGCAGCAACGCGGTGCCCTGTGTTAGAGCGTTTTTATCAAAAAGATCGCCGCCGGGCTGGATGATGATATTCGCGCCGAATCTCAAGAGCTGCTCTTTAGCCTTATCATACAAGGCATTGTTGATAGTCTGGGCAGCCACAAAGATGCTGATACCCAGAAGTATACAAAGGATACCGGCTATTGTTTTTCTCTTCCTGCGACTCATTTCTTTGGTTACAAATTCTATGGTTCGCATTGTCTCCTACCTCAAATTCCTCAACCAATACCAGAACCTTGGTTGACTGATGGCTTACAAATTACAGCGTTCCCTTCTTGATGAGTCCTTGGTATGCCCCGGAAGGTGCTTCTATGGCTTCCGGCCTCTTCTTCAGATATTCGCGTAATTCTGTTGACTTGTTTTCCTTTGACTCCAATTGCCTTATTCGTTCCTCGAGTTTCTTCTGCTCCTTGAGCACGAACTGAATGGCGTCGGCAATCGGGTCGGGCAGGTTTCCATGCTCTAGGGCCAGAATCTCCTTTGATGAAGACTTCTTACCGATCTTTCCGGGTACACCAACCACCGTAGCCTCTGGGGGCACGTCTCGAATAACAACGCTGCCCGCGGCGATTCTCGCGCTATTGCCAATGGTGATATCTCCCAGGATTATGGCCCCGGCTCCAACGACGACGTTATTCCCCAAGGTGGGGTGACGTTTCTTCTTTTCTAGGCTTGTGCCGCCCAAAACCACGCCTTGGTACAACAAAACATCATGGCCGATCTCGGTAGTCTCTCCTATGACCACCCCCATCCCATGGTCGATAAAGAACCGTCGACCGATCTTTGCTCCAGGGTGAATCTCGATACCATCTATGAACCGACTCATATGTGATATGAGTCTCGCCACAAAAAAGAACTTATGCTCCCAGAGGAAGTGGGCGATCCTGTGTAACCAGAGAGCATGCAGTCCTGGATAGCAGGTGAGGACCTCCAATATGCTCCTTGCTGCTGGGTCCTTAGCGAAAACCGTGTTTATATCCTCTCGAATTCTCTCAAACATTTGAACTTCTCATCCATGTCTTCAGAATTTTTTCGTGTCCTGGGCCATTAGAACCTTACCTCCATCGCCCGCAGTGGGCAGGCCTTGACGCAGAGCCCGCAGGCGACGCATCTGTTGTCATGAAAATTAACCTCTCTGGTCAGCGGCTCAACCTCAAAGGCAGCAGTTGGGCACAAGGGAACACAGGCGCCGCAGTGACTGCACCTTGTGAGATCGCGAACGACATCTTGAGAGAGGGGCTGCAATTTTACTCCCACCTCCTTAAGATACTGGATGCCTCGTTTGTAGTTCTTGTCTTCACCACCCAATTCCAAAACTAAGAGGCCTCCTTCCTCCGCAGTGATATAGGCCTTCAGTATGTTGAATTGGAGGTCATAGTCCTTGACCAATTTGTAAACGATCGCTTGATCTGCCAGCTCATGGGGAAAATGGAGTACGATCCTGTGAGAAATCATGCTAACTACCTCCAAGAATTCAACAATGAGGAGGCTCAGACCAGATACGTTCAGGTCTGCGCCTCCCCCTTTTTCATTTCAGCTTATTCCTCAAGAGGCCTTACCCTGAGGGGCTTGAAGGTGTTACCCGATTCCGGGCCGGGAAGATAGCCTACTGGTTCAGCGAGCTGAAAATCACCCTTTTTGATCCACTCCTTTAACGTGGTAGCTATCTCCGATGCCTTGGGGTAACTGGAAAGACTTCCGGTAGGGACTTCCTTCCCTTGAACCGTAATCTTTCCGCTCCTTAGCTGAGAGTAGTTTGCCTCTCCAAGGCTACCTGGTTTCCCCTGAGGGTAATGGTCGCTATAATCGACAATCTGTGTCCAGATGTCATCGTCCCTCACCGCAGTGTATCGGCATACCTCCTCATTAAGGATGGGTATGGGAATGCCAATACCAACGGTAAGGGTTGTTCCGTAGCCCTGCATGGAGGTTCCCTCCAGCCATTCGGGTTTCATTTGTTTCAAGTCCCCCAACACGGCCAGACAGCCAGCAGGTGCGCACGGTGTGCCGTTTTCTTTACGTGGCACGGAAGGGTTAAACTGCGTGCCCTGCCAGACTATATAGCCCACTCCCCCTCCTAAGAAGATCCTCGTACCAATACCGATGGTTTCATAACGGGGATCATTCAATAACGGAGAGAGTTGGCCAGCACTGCAATAGTTGGCGCTGCCTAGTTTGGGCT
>CP070657.1:509990-512516 GCA_020355085.1 Deltaproteobacteria bacterium | reverse complement strand
TTGCAGCATGATGCCAAAAGCAGAAAATTCAGGCTCGGCGTATCCGCCGCAAAAATAAGTACAACCCTAAAACAGTCTCTGAGCGAACACTTGATCGCCATTGCCCAACCCCATATAGATGACCTGCGAAATGAAATTGGAGAAACAGTCGCATTGGAAGTGTGGGCAGGGAACGGCACGATAATGGCTTATCGGGCAGAGGTTTTAAGGTTGCGGAGGATCTACCTGCTCAGACCGGGAGATAGGGTCGATGTTCACGTTTCTGCCGGTGCAAGGGTCATTTTGGGGTTTTCCGCGCCTCATGCAGTCGATAGTGTTCTGCAGGGGCCGTTTGAACGGTACACCGAAAACACCATCGTTGACCCGCGTATTCTCAAGGAACTAGTAAGGAAAGCAAGAGATGACGGTTTTGCCATCTCAAAAGGTGAACGCCATCCGGATTCCAATATTATTGCGGTTCCCATTTTCGATTATGAAAAGAAACCTGTAGCTGCAATATCCCTTTTTACAACTGCCGAAGGACTGCCGATATTGCTTGAGGCCGATATAGTCTCAAAGCTTAATAAGGCGGCCACACTGATTTCAGCCAAACTGCTCTATTCCGAAGAGCATTAAACACAATTAATCCCGACAGCGGGAAATGGAGGTTAGGGACTCTGTCATGAATTCCCGAATCGAAAGACTGATGACCAAATTAGATGTACAGCAATTCCCCATCTGCGTGGAGAAGGCCCGATTGGTGGTGGAATCGTTAAGAAAAACGGAAGGCGAACCGCAGATCCTCAGACGGGCTAAGGCAACTGCGCATTATTTGGATAATCGAACGATCTTTATTGAAGACGATGAACTCATTGTCGGCAACATAGCTGCAAAGCCCATGGGAATGGAGGCGGGCACAATGGGACCAACCTGGCCCAAGGAGGACATTGAGAGCATCAGGGCCGGAGGTCTTATCCTTTCAGAAGAGGATGAGGCCCTTTTACGATCGTTGGATGATTTCTGGGCCGATAAAGGCAGAACCCTGGATGAAAGGCAGGGGCTCTATTACGATGATGATCGCCTGTGGCCCTTTATCCGTTCGGGCATCTTGTGCCCGCCCTGGAAGGTGAAAACCGAGGGCCGGGGACAAGGTTCGGCCGGTGTGGGATGGGGATTAGGCCTGGCATACACATTGATCATTGTGGATTTTGCCAAGGCGCTCAACCAAGGCCTCAACAAGATCATCTCCGATGCAGAAGCAGAGTTGCGTGCGTTGCGCCACTTCGGCGCCGATGATATCAAGAAACACGATTTCTTGGAGGCAGTGATCATATCCCTGTCGGCTATAGTCAGCATAGCCAAGCGCTTCGGGGATTTGGCGGAACAAATGGCGGCCTCTGAAAAGGATGTCCAGCGCAAAAACGAGCTTCTCCAGATCGCGGAAACCTGTCGCCATGTGCCCGGTAATCCGGCTCGAACATTTCGGGAGGCGATGCAGTCCTTTTGGTTTGTCTGGTTGATGGTCTTGGGAGGCGCTTCTGCAGCGGGACGATTCGACCAGTATATGTATCCTTTTTACCAAAAAGATATTCAAGAGGGGCGCATCACCGATCCGGAAGTGCTGGAACTGCTGGTATGCCTGCGAATCAAGCTCATGCAATACAATTTTGTCGGCGGGGGTAAACTGCAGCGGGAGAAATGGGCTGGACTGGCACGTTGGAACAACTGGGTGATCGGCGGGGTTACCCCGGAAGGAGAAGACGCCACCAATCCTTTATCCTATTTAATTCTGGAAGCGGCACGTGAATGCCGGACGCCGCACCATACCATCACCGTGCGGGTTCATGAAAAGACGCCCGAAAGTCTTATGCAAAAAGCGCTCGAGGTAGTTAAGCTGGGGCTGGGATTACCCGCTTTTATAGGGGATAAGTCCTATATCGGGTACTTGACGAGCAATGGTGTTCCGCTAGAAGATGCTCGGGATTACGGTCTTTCAGGGTGTCTGGATGTGAACATTGCCGGAAAATCGAGGACGTCCGCCATCGGCATGTTCATCGTTCCGCGGGTGCTTGAAATCTTCATGAATAACGGCTTTGATCCGCGCCTCAATATGCAGTTGGGCCCCCAAACTGGGAAATTCGAGGCGTTCGAGTCATTTGAGGCGCTCATGTCTGCTTTCAAGATACAGTTGAAGTATTTCATGGGTCTTGCGGCGGAGGAGCATAATATCCTGCTCCAAGCCCATACTCGACTGTTTCCAGATGCGGTGCACTCAGCCTTGATGGATGATGCCATCAAGGTGGGCCGGGATGTGCTGGACCGGGTTATGCCTTTTGAAAACGGCTCAGTGCTCAACCTAGTGGGAATGATCAATGTGGCCGATTCGATGGCCGCGATCAAGAAACTCGTTTTCGATGAGAAAAGGATTTCGTTGCAGGAGCTGAAAGAGGCCCTGGACGCGAATTGGGAAGGGGAAGTCAATTCCCGGATACGCAGGATGTGCATGGAGGCGCCCAAGTACGGGAACGGGGACATTTACGTGGATGC
>CP070657.1:501999-509890 GCA_020355085.1 Deltaproteobacteria bacterium | reverse complement strand
TTGGTGGATGGGACACCCTCAAGCCTTTCTTCCCTTTGAGAGGCATCGTCAAGTGCCCGGGCAAAGGCCTTAAAAATTGCCTCAGCACTGTGATGCGGATCATCACCAGAAACAAGCTCAACATGCATGGTAAGCCCCGCATGGTTTACCAGGGCCCTAAAAAACTCGCTGAGAATCCCTACGTCAAATTGCCCGGTCAAACTTGTGTCTAAGGCTACCTTATAGGAAAGATAGGGCCTGTTTGAGATATCAATCACCACCTGGGCGAGGGCCTCATCCATGGGAACAATTGCCTGACCGTACCTCTTTATGGCCTTTTTTTCACCTAAAGCCTCGCCAATGGCCTGACCCAGGCAAATACCAAGATCTTCAACCGTATGATGATAATCGATTTCGGTATCTCCTTTTGCCTTGACAGTAAGATCCATAAACCCATGGGCTGCCATCAACTCAAACATGTGATCGAGGAAAGGCATACTGGTATCGATAGAGGAGACCCCCTTTCCATCCAGATTAAGCGTTATCCGGATATCTGTCTCCTTGGTCCTTCGCTCAACCTCAGCGCTTCTTGGCACTCAATACCTCCTCAGTTTCAACGTTTTGGTGGAGATGAGGGGAATCGAACCCCTGACCTGTACGTTGCGAACGTACCGCTCTCCCATCTGAGCTACATCCCCACTCTCCGTATAATCTGCCAATTCTTTATCTTTTATTCAAGCTAAATCTTGCTTATCTTCTCCGCTATTACTCTTCTCGCCTGTTTTCGGCATCAGTACCCTGAGCTCTGACAGCTCTTGGCACCTCAAAACCTTGGCCGAAATAAAAAATATGACCAACCCGGCACAGACCACGGAAAGAATGCCTATGGTCAGGTCAAAGGTGCCTCCGGTAAACGCAGTAGCAAATACTTTGTAGGCTAAAACAGATATTAACGCAGCCATGACGAGCGAGGCTAAGAAGGAGCGGGCCATCGAAATGAGCACTGATCTTCCTTCAAGGCTGCCCAGTCTTTTTCGAAGCAGGAAAACGAGCATCAAAAGCTGCAAGCTCGAGGCCAAGGAAAGGGCCAGAGCCAATCCTCCGTGCTCGAGTGGCGTATTCATGAGGAGAATGGAAAAAACGATGTTCAACAGCATCGCAACCACCGCCACCTTTACGGGTGTCTTGGTATCTTGCAATGAATAAAAAGCGGAAACAAAAACCCTCAACCCGGCAAATGCCCATAGGCCGATAGAATAATAAAGGAGGGCCCGCGCAGTCATAACTGTAGCAGTTGCATCAAAAGCACCTCTCTGAAAGAGCAGTCTGATAATTGGCTCGCGCAAGACAATCAAACCGATCATGGCCGGTATAGTTATGAACATGGTGAGCCTTAAGGCATGTGAAAGCGTTCTCTTTAACCCTTCCGTATCGCCATGAGCCGCCTCTCTTGAAAGAGAAGGCAAAACGGCTGTGCTGATTGCTATGGCGAATACTCCCAGAGGAAACTGGACGAGCCTGTCCGCATAGTAGAGGTAGGAAACGCTGCCTTCCCTCAACAGCGACGCCAGCAGAGTACCTATCAACTGGTTGATTTGGTATATTGCAGACCCAAGAATTGTGGGAAGCATCAGCGCACCAATCCTTTTCAAGGCAGGGTGATTGGGCTGCCATTTCAGGCCCACACGAATGCCCCTGTTCACGAGGAAGGGAATCTGGACTGCCAACTGAACAACGCCGCCGACCAATACTCCAATGGCCAGTCCTACGGTTGGTGTTTTCATCCACGGGGCTAAGAAAAGCAAGGCTGCAATCATGCCCAGATTAAGAAACACCGGTGCCAGGGCCGGTGCTGCAAAATGTTTAATCGAGTTGAGAATGCCCATGAAAAGGGCTAGCAGACTCACCAGAAATATGTAGGGAAACATGATTCGGGTCAACAGAACCGTAAGGGCGAATTTTTCACCTGTGCTGCCAAACCCAGGTGCGATGATCCGCACAATAATGGGCGATAAAACAATGCCGAGAACTGTGACAATGGTTAGGATGAAGATCATGACCGTCAGCACAACCTGTGCTAATTCAATGGCCTGTTGCCTCGATTTCTTCTGTAGGTACTCCGTGAATACGGGGATAAAGGCTACGGAGAACGAACCCTCTGCGAAAAGCCTTCTTAAGAGATTCGGAATTCGGAATGCGACAAAGAATGCATCTGCTGACAAACCGCTGCCGAAAAAATTGGCGATAAGTATGTCTCTCACCAAACCCAGGATCCTGCTGAGGAAGGTCAAGGCCCCAACGGTTCCTGCTGCCTTGGTAACAAGCTCATTTTCATTCATAAAAAACCTTGACAGGATTCGATGATTAGGTTAGTTTCCCCCAAAAAATCTGTCAGTTTTAGACGATAAGGAGGTAATGACTTGGCGACTCACAAATCTGCTATCAAACGGGCTAGGCAGAACCGGGTGCGGAGAGCCCGGAATATGGCTTACAAAACAAGCGCAAAAAGCGCCATAAAAGAGGTAAGGCTCGCTATAGAAAATAATTCTCTTGAGGAGGCGCGGTCATCCCTTTCTAAGGCTGTTTCTGTTCTTCAAACGACTCAGGCCAAGGGCGTTATCCCCAAAAACACTGCCAGCAGAACGATCTCTCGATTATCCCTCCAGGTCAATAAGCTAGCTGCTGTGGATTCTGAGCAGAGCAGAGCTGAAAAACTAGACTCTCCAGAACAAGATCCCCCCTCGACCCAGTCCTGATCAATCCGTCGGCATCATAGAACTCGAGCAAGGCTTTTTCGAGTTCACTCTCATCCCAAACCTTCTCTTGGGCAATGCACTTTTCAATGACGAATTGGGGGAGCGGTCTCAATTTCTCAGCTACCCTGCCCTTTCCCCCTGTAACTTTAAGGCCCTCCTTTGTCTTGAGAAGGAGCCTGATCTGGCGGGCTAGCATCCCCAAGATTCCTAAAACAGAGCTTGAATCCCGGCCCTGCGCATCAAAGAGCCTTGTCAAGGCCTGCAAGGCGCGAGGAGCATCCCTTCTTCCAACAAAATCCACTACGTCAAAAACGGTAAAAAGCCTGCTGAATGTGGCTAATTCCTTTATCTGTTCTACCCCTATCCTGGAGCCCGGGTGTCTGAGCGAAAGCTTGGATAGCTCGCTGAAGAGATCACGGAGGCTATTCCCAACTGCCTGATAGAGAAAGGCTGCAGCATCTCTTTCGATAACAAGTCCCAAATCACCTGCCCTTTTCTGTATCCAGGAATATACCTGCCTATCCGACAGTTTTCTGAAATGCGCGGCCCTACCGAGCTCCCTGCACCGTTTGCAAAAGGCATGGGATAATTCTGCCTTGGCCCACACCCAAATAATACAAGTAGAATCAACGGGATTTTCAACATAAGGAACAAAGCGATCAAGTTCGCCTTTTGCAAGATTCTGAGTTGCCCTTACTATGACGAGTCTACGGGAAGACATAAAAGGCAACAAGCTGGCCCGATTGATTATCTCAGCTGCGGAGATTTCCCCGCCGTACAGCGTCTCCACATTGAATTCCTTCAGCGACTCAGGCATGAGTGCCTTCTTGATCGCATCAAGGGTAATCTCAATCCAGAAGTCTTCAAGGCCATAGAAGAGATAAAAAGGGCCAAGAGCACCCTTTTTCAAAGCGTTCAACACACTTTCAGGGGTTAAGTCTCCCATCAAAACCGTTCCATGGTCCTTGAATAGATTCGTGTGGCAAGGTCTCTGGCAATGGCTATGAGGGCCAGACGCTGATTATGCTGGGTAATCAACGGATCTGAACTCACCCGAAAACTCGCCGTAGTAGTCAGGTTAGCGTCCTGCCAAATTATTTCCCCAGTAGCTGTATCTTTTAGGCTAATATCGAGCCTTACTTTGAGAGTACGCGACCTAGTAACCTTGTCGGTGGCAAGAAGGCCGTGTATCCTTTGTTGGGTTACTGTATAGGTAAGCGGTTCCGTAGTGACGGAATAAAGACGACCTCGCAGGACAGCTTGCGCAGTTTTCTCTTCCACTAGCCTCACCTTGGAACGAGTTAGGAATTCCTGCCTGACTACCGCGGTGAAGTCATCTTCAATTCCCGCGTATGAAGAAGAGCCCGAAAAAGGGGGTATGGCTAGGAACTCCAAGCGCACATTAGGAGGGGGGCCCAAAGACTTGAAACGGTAGCCGCAGCCAAACACAAGAAAGCAGAAAGCAAGTATCAAAATTACCTTCGTGAACCGACCGTAAACCCTCACGCACTTTGTTTTATGTGCTTTCAATGCAGGGTGATTCCCAAAACAGCGAGCACGACCTATTATCATACTACGATATTTACCAGTTTCTTCTGTACAACGATTACGCGTTTTATCTCTTTGCCATTGGTAAAATTCAGGATCCTCTCATCATGCAACGCCTGGTCCTGAATCTCACCATCGTCATAGGCCACCGGTACCTCTATCCTGCTTCTCACCTTGCCGTTTACCTGAACGACAACCAGGCGAGTTTCTTTTTCGAGGGCCTTCTCCGTGTAAGTCGGCCATGAGAGCACTGCCAGACTATTGGTGTTTCCTGAAGCAGCCCAGAGCTCCTCTGTAATGTGTGGCACTATCGGGTGTAAGAGCATTAACATGGTATCAACAGCCTCTCTTATCACAGTCCAATCGACCTCCGAGGGCTCATCGACGGTATTCAGAAATTGATTGACCTTGTTGAAGAGCTCCATAATGGCGCTAATGGCAGTATTAAAATGGAATCGTTCCTCTATGTCTTCTGTTACCTTCTTGATCGTCTCATGTGTCTTGCCATACATGTCTTTTAAAACGGGTGTCAGGGAAGATGAACCATCATAGGGCCTAACTGCAAATAAATGCTCCCTGTTTTCGGAAATGAGCCTCCACAAGCGGTTCAGAAATCTCCACGAACCCTCTACTCCCTCTTCACTCCATTCAAGATCACGCTCCGGAGGTGATGCAAACAGGCAGAACATCCTCACGGTATCTGAGCCATAGCGATCAATGAGCTTCTGTGGATCGATAACGTTCTTGGTTGATTTTGACATCTTTACCGAACTCCCGATCTCTATTTCGCTACCGCAATGAATACATCGTCCCTCTTGGACTTCCTCCGGGTAGAGATATCCATGCTCAGAACACCGAAACGTCTCCTTACATACCATTCCCTGAGTCAAGAGATTGGTAAAAGGCTCGTCGCTCGTTAGATATCCCATATCCCTCAGAACCTTTGTATAGAATCGGGAATACAGTAGGTGTAGTATGGCGTGCTCAATGCCGCCGATATACTGATCCACAGGCAGCCAATAAGCAACTTTATCCTCGTCAAAGGGGCCGTGCTCATATCGTGGAGAGGCATAGCGATCGAAGTACCACGAAGATTCCACAAACGTATCCATCGTATCTGCTTCTCTTCTTGCCGGCTCCCCACAAAGAGGGCATGCAGTCTCGTAAAAGGAAGGCTCGAAAGGAAGTGGGGACTTGCCTCCTTCTTTTAAATCAAGATCCAGTGGGAGTAATACCGGGAGTTGATCTTCCGGGACAGGCACAACACCGCAAGCGGGGCAATAGATAATTGGTATCGGGGCACCCCAGTATCTCTGTCGACTGATGCCCCAATCTTTAAGACGATAATTAATGGTCTTATAGCCCATTTCTATGGACTCCAGATATTCCGCTATCCTATCCAAGGCCGCCGTATTAACCATCCCGTCAAATGGCCCCGAGTTAACCAGTATTCCCTCTTCTATGTAGGCCTCGAGCATTTCCTCCTCGATAAGCTCCGCATCCTTCGGCTTGATAACAACCCTGAGAGGCAATCCGTACTTCTTGGCAAATTCAAAGTCCCGCTGATCATGGGTGGGTACCGCCATAACAGCACCGGTCCCATACTCATACAGGACAAAATTAGCCACATAGATGGGCATTTTCTCGCTCGTCACTGGATTGAGACAATATCTTCCCGTAAATACACCCTCTTTAACCGTAAAGTCGGCTGTTCGCATAAATGCATCTACCTTAAGGGTTTTTTCTACAAATTCCCGCACTTCTTCTTCATAGGGAGTGCCTTCTGTTAATTCCTTGACGAGCGGGTGTTCAGGGGCAAAACACATGAAAGTGGCACCAAAGATCGTGTCCTGCCTCGTGGTAAAGACCTCGATCGTATGATCAAAGTCAACCATTGGAAACCGGATAATAGCCCCGTGGCTTTCCCCTATCCAGTTTCTCTGCATGGTGAGGACCTTTTCAGGCCAACCAGGAAGCCTATCACAGTATTCCAGGAGCTCCTTGGTATAATCGGTAATCTTCAGAAACCAGCTATCCATTTCTCTGAGCTTGACCTCCTGGCCAGGATGCCGCCAGCAACAGCCATCTACAACTTGCTCATTGGCCAAGACTGTCTGGCACAAATCACACCAGTTCACATAAGTCTTCTTCTTGTAGGCCAGGCCTTTTTTGAACATCTTGAGAAAGACAAGCTGTTCCCAGCGATAATACTCAGGCCTGCAGGTAGCCAACTCCCTATCCCAATCGTAACTGAATCCCATCCTCTTGAGCTGGGTTCTCATGTAGTCGATGTTATCATATGTCCACTTTGCCGGATGGGTCTTATTCTCTATTGCCGCGTTCTCGGCCGGCATGCCAAAGGCATCCCACCCCATGGGATGCAACACGTTGAAACCCCTCATCTTTTTGTATCGAGCGACAACATCTCCGATAGCATAATTTCTGACGTGACCCATGTGTATCTTGCCTGACGGATACGGAAACATCTCAAGCAAATAGTACTTCTGCTTTGTCTTGTCTTCACTAACCCTGAAATATCCTTTCTCATCCCAGAACGACTGCCATTTCAATTCTATCTTTTGGGGATCATATTTCCTCATTCACAGAACCTTACCTTTCATCATGCGCGAAAACTGTCAAAATGCCTCTCCTACTCCCGTTTCCTTACTTTTCCTCATGCTCCACACCATAACAACATTTGTCGCTTTTTCAAATTGAGCAAATAGGCATTTCACGAAGACGCCCCAGAGCCTTCGGCTACTTATGTGATGCGGGGCGCTAGCCCGTAAGGCGGGGATCATATAAAAAGACAAAGGCAGCTAGGGCGGAATCCCGTAGTCGAAAACGACCTTTTCAGGTTCTTTTATATCACAAACCGATCTTCTGCCGTATTTCTGAAGGATTACCCCGTCACTGATTTTTCACTGCTTATCAACGTGTTATATATCTTGTCTAAAATCCCGTTGATAAAGGCTCCTGATTCCTCTGAACCAAACTTCTTTGCCAGGTCTACTGCTTCATTGATCGATACCTTCGGGGGTATATCATTTCTGTGTAAGAGCTCAAACGCAGCCAGTCTCAGAATACATCGATCAACCTTCGCTATTCTCTCAAGTCGCCAGTTCTTTGACGTTTCGCTGATTATGGCGTCTAAATCATTAAGGCGATCATAAACGCCCAAAACAAGACCTCGAGCGAATGGTTTAAGATCTTCAGAAAACTTAAAGTTTTTACAGACTAAATCAAACGCTTCAACAGGGTCATCTCGTGAGTACTCAAGGTGAAAAAGCACCTTTATTGCCAGTTCCCTGGACCGTCTTCTCTTGCCCATCTCTTGATTTAACCAGCAAGATATTCCTGCCTGTTTCAAAGGGTAATTCAATGCAGCATCTTTAGGAGGCTTACCATCTCAAGAGCCGAAACAGCTGCATCCCAGCCCTTATTTCCGCTCTTTGCGCCAGCCCTTTCAATTGCCTGTTCTATGGTATCGCATGTCAGCACCCCAAATGACACCGGAATCTGGCTTTCGTAAGCCGCTGCAGCAGCACCCCGCGCCACTTGCGCGCTGATATATTCAAAGTGTGGGGTGGCGCCTCTAATGACAACCC
>CP070657.1:498902-501899 GCA_020355085.1 Deltaproteobacteria bacterium | reverse complement strand
GGTGCACTTTGTTCCGGTTACCGGCGATTGCATCGACAAACTCGTGGCCAAATGGCCCTTTTATGCAAAGGCCTACATTCCCATGAAATTCTACCCGATGGCGACAAACAAAGAAGATTGCAATACCTTTGCCGTGAAGACCACCTTTTGTACCAGCGCCGATATCCCCGACGATATCGTCTATGCGATCACCAAGGAGGTCTTTGACAATCTGGAAGATTTCAAGAAACTGCACGATGCATACGACATTCTCACCAAAGAGAACATGATGGAGGCCTTGAGCGCGCCCATTCATCCGGGTGCCATGAGGTATTATAAGGAAGTTGGTTTGAAGTAAGCGTACGAGGGGCGTGGTATTTTGGCCGCGCCCCTTTTGTTGTATTTGCCAGCGGAGAATCTTGGTTACGGTAATCAATCCAAGACCTTTTTGGTCTTGCCCATCGTTGTTGTGGTCTCCTGAGAAGGGTTGCAGATATGCCTTTGGTCCGTTGTGTTTGAATGATGGAAAGCATGGAACGGGAGAGCTCTGAGCCAACATGATCGGCTGATTTTTTTGGGCCAAAAAACAGAAGAAAAGAGGATTATCACTAATAGAGGATTTAGAGTATGGAAAAGCCCAAGGTACAGCAGAACAAAGAGGTCGATGAAGGAGCAAGAGAGGCCCTGAAAATAGCCGAGGAGGCTGAGTTTGGCTCGCGACGGCTTTCAGGTGTTCCGAGATATATGATCCCGTGCATAGCAGCCGCCTGGTCGCTCTTTCAGTTGTCTCTCCCGGAAGTGCTCATCCTTGATTCGGTATATGTCCGCGCGATTCATCTGGCCTTCGCCATTATGCTGGTCTACCTAAGTTATCCGGCCTTTAAGAAGATCGAAACACGGGGTATCCTCTCGTTTCTGTCGGTCAAAAACCGGATTCACTTTATCGATTACGGATTGGGCATTATTGCGGCGTATGCCGCTCTTTACATTGCCCTGAACTACGCACAATTGGCTGAAAGGCAAGGGGCACCGATTACCATGGATATTGTGGTCGGCGTTGTGCTTGTCGTGTTGCTTTTGGAAGCGGCCCGACGGTCGTTAGGGCCATTCCTGGTGATCGTTGCCTGTGCCTTTATCTTTTACAGCTTCTTCGGCCCGTACATGCCCGACGTGATCGCCTTCAAGGGGGTTTCATTCCGGCGTTTCATGAGCCAAATGACCATTTCCACCGAGGGAATCTACGGCATTCCCCTGGATGTTTCTGCCATGATCGTTTTTCTTTTCGTGCTGTTCGGCTCTATGCTGGACAAAGCGGGCGGTGGAAAGTTTTTCATAGATCTTGCCTTCAGTCTCTTGGGACGATTCAAGGGCGGGCCAGCCAAGGCTGCGGTTCTGGCGAGCGGTATGACCGGCCTGGTATCTGGGTCGAGTATCGCCAATACCGTGACAACGGGTACCTTCACCATTCCCCTCATGAAGAGTGTGGGCTATCCGGATTATAAGGCTGGGGCCGTTGAAGTAGCTGCGAGTACCAACGGCCAGCTCATGCCTCCCATTATGGGTGCAGCTGCCTTTATCATTGCGGAGTACTGTAATCTTCCATACTTTCAGGTGGTAAAGGCCGCCTTCATACCAGCTATAATCTCTTATATCGCTCTAATTTATATCACCCATCTGGAGGCCTCAAAACTGGGATTAAAGGGGGTTGCCAAAGCACAGCTCCCTCAATTCTTTAGGACCCTCCTGGGTGGACTCCAATTCTTGATCCCTCTGTTCTACCTTATTTATGAGCTCATGATCCTCCGCCATTCACCGCAACTTGCCGCTTATCGGGCAATTCAGGTGTTGGCTATATTGATTGTGGTGCAGAACTTGATTAGGGCGTATATCGCCAAGGAGTCGCTGTGGGGTGCCTTTAAGCTGAGCCTTCGCCAGCTCTGGGATGCTTTGGTAGCAGGCGGAAGAAACATGATGGGCATAGGCGTGGCTGTTTCCACCGCCGGTATTATCGTTGGTGTGGTTGCCATGGGCCTGGGGGGGCTGATTGTGGAGGTTATCGACACCATCGCCGGGGGTAATCTCGTATTCTTGCTTGTCATTACCGCCATTGCCAGCCTTATCCTGGGCATGGGACTGCCTACCACGGCCAACTATATCGTCATGGCCTCTTTAACGGTGCCGGTCATCATACAACTCGGCGAGGACTACGGCCTGGTGATTCCCGTTATCGCAGCCCATCTGTTTTGCTTCTTTTTCGGCATCCTGGCCGACGATACCCCACCTGTGGGTTTGGCTGCATATGCGGCCTCGGCCATTGCGAAGTCAGACCCTATCCGTACCGGGATTCAGGGGTTTACGTATGACATCCGGACCGCACTGCTTCCGTTCATGTTCATATTCAATACGGATCTGCTGTTGATTGGAATTACATCGTTGTGGCATGTTGTAACGATATTCATTACGGCTGTTTTGGCCATGTTCGCCTTTGCTGCCCTGACCCAGAACTGGTTCACTGCCAGAAACAGGATCTACGAATCGGTTCTCTTGGCAGGGGTTACCGCGATTTTGTTTAGGCCGTATGCGTTTGCGGATATGCTGCACTTTGGAAGCAAGTATACGTGGTACGTGATAGGAGTAGCTTTGTTCGGGTTTGTTTACCTTATTCAGTGGCCACGGGCTAGGGCCGCTGCAAGGCAAGCTGCGTAGGAGATCACAAGAAGGAGAAAGAAATGCTTCCGGAAATAAAAAAGGTACTCTATGCTACGGATCTTTCTAAGAACTCCACCTTCGCATTTCGTTACGCCGTGAAGCTGGCGGAGGCACTGGAGGCAAAGGTGGCAATCCTTTACGTTCTGCCTACAATCGATTCTGCCATGGAGGTACCCATCATCAGCCAGATGGGAGAGGAGCGGTACTACCAATTGCGAGAGGAGCGGTCGAAAGAGATCATTGAAAACATAGAAAAGAAATTGCACGACTTCAGCCGGAAGGAGCTTTCGAATCTGGAACGGGAGGCAG
>CP070657.1:496135-498802 GCA_020355085.1 Deltaproteobacteria bacterium | reverse complement strand
CTACCCCGGCTTCCGCGTATCTGTCCTTTTTCTTTCCCTTTGCCATTACTGTCGTCCTTCCGAAAATTTCGTGTGCGCGCAGTATCCTGGGGGATCAACGATTGCGTCTGATTTTGTATTATACCATACCATCCTTCGTGTAGACAACGTGGCCCTGTTTGGCTTTGGCACAATGGTATGGCTGGACCAACCCCCGTAAAAGCCATCCCTCTGCTACCTAATCCCTTGAAGAAATGCAAGTTCTATTTTCGTGTACTGACCCGCCCTGAAGGGTCTGCGCTGACTATCACCGTGAAAAAGGTTCTCGGGATCATCCGGCGTAACAGAAAGAAACTTTTGACTGTTCCCTGCCCGGTGTAGTATGAGAAGAGGACTTTAGTTCACATCAAGGGGGGTTATGTAATGAGTAGATTCCAGCGGATCGATCGACTGCCTCCGTATGTATTTGCCACGGTTGATGAGCTTAAGATGGAGGCGAGGCGGATGGGCGAGGATATTATTGATCTGGGGATGGGCAACCCGGATCTGCCGACACCGAAGCACATCGTGGAGAAGATGGTAGAGGCAGTGGAAAAGAGCAAGAATCACCGGTATTCCGCCTCGAGGGGGATTACAAAGCTCCGGGAGGCCATCTCCGATCGGTACAAGGCCCGTTTCGGGGTTGAGATAGACCCTGAAGAGGAGGCCATCGCTACCATCGGGGCAAAAGAGGGAATCGCCCATCTAGTTTTGGCCATCATATGCCCGGGTGATGTGGTGTTCGCGCCCGATCCCACGTACCCCATTCATCCCTACTCCGTGATTATCGCAGGAGGCGACCTGAGGGGCATCCCGATCGGATCTGACCGGGATTTCTTCGAAGATCTCCTGACGGCAACCAAGCAGACATGGCCGAAACCGAAGATGTTGATCATCTCATATCCCCATAACCCAACGACGAGTGTGGTGGATATTGACTTCTTCAAGAAGATAGTGGATTTCTGCAAAGAGCATGAAATGATGGTTATCCATGACTTTGCCTATGCTGATTTGGCCTTTGACGGTTACAGTCCACCGAGCTTCCTCCAGGTGCCCGGGGCCAAGGATGTGGGTGTTGAATTCTACTCCATGACCAAGAGTTATTCCATGGCTGGTTGGCGGGTGGGATTTTGCGTGGGCAATAGGGAAATAGTAGCAGCCCTGAGGAGGATTAAGAGCTATCTGGACTACGGTATCTTTCAGCCCATCCAGATCGCTGCTATTATCGCCCTGAAAGGCCCCGATGACTGCGTGAAGGAGATTGCAGACGTATATCGGGAGAGGCGGGATACCCTGGTCAATGGTCTCGGCCGCATTGGTTGGGAGATAGACAAGCCCAAGGGCACCATGTTTGTCTGGGCTAAAATACCGGAGGCGCTTTCGGGGATGGGCTCAGTGGAATTCTCAAAGCTGCTCATCAGGGAGGCGAAGGTAGCAGTTTCGCCCGGAATCGGTTTCGGGCAATACGGTGAGGGATATGTCCGGTTTGCCTTGGTTGAGAATAAGCACCGGATTAACCAGGCCATACGGGGAATAAAGAAGGTCTTGTAAGCACCTGAAGGTGGCTGCCGAGGGAAGCGCACCCTCGAAATGGTGTGGGCAATGAAGGGCAAGGAGCATGCGATGCCTCAGATAAGGGTTGGTCTGATAGGGTTTGGAACCGTGGGAGCAGGGGCCGTAGAGGCCCTTGTCAAGAACCGGAAACTGATAGAGGACCGTGTTGGTGCAAAGATTGTTCTCAAAAGGATCGCAGACCTGGATACAGAAACGGACCGGGGAGTTCAGGTGGATTCCGCCTTGCTTACCACCGATGCAATGGAGATAATCGATGACCCTGAGATCGATGTTGTCCTTGAACTGATGGGCGGCTGCGATGAGGCCAAGGAATTCATTACCATGGCCATGGAGCGGGGCAAGCATGTGGTTACGGCCAACAAGGCACTCATCGCCCAGCACGGTAAGGAGTTGTTTGAGACAGCGGAACGGTGCGGTGTTGATATTGCCTTTGAGGCGAGTGTGGGGGGAGGTATCCCCATAATCAGGGCTATGAGGGAGGGCCTTGCAGCAAATCAGATTGAGGCGGTGCTGGCGATCCTGAACGGAACATCCAACTATATCTTAACCAGGATGACGCAGGAAGGCCTTTCCTTTGACGAGGCGCTGGCGCTTGCCCGGCGACTGGGCTATGCAGAGGCGGATGCAACGCTTGACATCGATGGGAGTGATGCTGCCCATAAGCTGACCATTATCATCTCTCTGGTTTTCGGGTACCCGTGTAGGTATGAGGATGTATACAAGGAAGGCATTGACAATATCTGCCCCGAGGATATACGGTTTGCCGGCGAGTTTGGCTACTGCGTGAAGCTCCTGGCAATTGCGCGGCAGGTGGACGGCCAGATTGAGGCCAGGTTGCACCCCGCCTTTGTTCCCTTGGATCATATCCTCGCAAACGTGAATGAGGCGTATAATGCCGTGTACATCGAAGGTGACTTTGTCGGGCCCACGCTCTTTTATGGACTCGGTGCCGGAAGGCGGCCGACCGGGAGCGCCGTTGTGTCTGATCTTATGGACATAGCCAGGAATCACGTCAAGGGTATTTCGCGGCGGATCTTGCCGCTATCTTTTGCGCGTTCTCCGGATCGGGAGCTG
>CP070657.1:493368-496035 GCA_020355085.1 Deltaproteobacteria bacterium | reverse complement strand
TGGGCCATAACCAGCGGCCGCATGGTGGGCCGGCTGTTAGCCGAAAAGCAAACCGCCTGACCCCATGCCCTGCTCATAAATGTCGCCCTTGTTATAGGCGGCCCATGTGATTTGGAACTAGGCATCTGTTGTCGAGAAGGAGAAAGACGTGGAGATTCAGATTCTGGAGACAAAAGAAAGGTGTGGAGTTGCCGCCGCCGACAAGGCAGCCGAGCTCTTAAAGAAAGTCATTGCGGCCAAGGGTGGCGCATGCTTTATTGCAGCCACGGGGGCGTCTCAGTTTGAATTCCTGAAAGCCCTGACAGGAGAATCGTCGATTGCTTGGAAACGAACGACTATGTTCCATCTTGATGAATACATTGGTCTCTCAGGGGATCATCCAGCCAGTTTTCGCGCCTATTTGCGGGAGCGGTTGATTGATGTGGTTAAACCCGGCAAAGTTCACTTGATCCAAGGGGATGCCGAAGATCCGTACGCTGAGTGCAGGCGTCTTAGCGAGCTTCTTTCCGCAGAGAGGGTCGATGTGGCATTTGTTGGGATTGGGGAAAATGGACATCTGGCCTTCAACGATCCGCCCGCTGATTTTGAAACTGAGGAGCCATATATTGTTGTGCAATTGAATGAGGCCTGCCGAAAGCAGCAATTGGGCGAGGGCTGGTTTACTTCCCTTGAAGACGTCCCCAGGCGAGCCATATCGATGTCGATCCAGCAAATCATGAAGTCCCAGGCGATTATCTCTACGGTCCCTGATAAAAGAAAGGCAAAGGCCGTGAAGCAATGTCTGGAAGGGGAAATCTCCGCTTGCCATCCCGCATCAATCCTGAGAAGGCATTCCAGGGTCTTCATGTATCTGGATGAAGATTCCGCCTCCCTGCTCGAGAAAAAATGGTAGCCTTTTTTCTCCTATCTTACCCTCTGGTGAGGATATCCAGGCCTATCCGGGATATGCCCTCACCTTCCCTTGACACCCTGTCTTCCCTTAGATATAAATGCAAGTGGCTGACTACGGATCCATCTGGTTGTCTTTTTGGCTATTCTTTTCGTTCCTCTTAGCTTTTGTACGGCCCCAGAAGGCCCCATAAAGTCAGTATGTATGTGGACATCAGCCCCACCACCGGACTTTAAGCCGGAAAACCCGGAAAGGCCTGGGGGGTAAACCTCTATTAATCAAAAAAGCAGGGAAGCATAGAGATGAAGGATGATTTATTCTATTTGCCCATTCAGATCAGCGGGGTTGAACTGAGGAATCCATTCGTGGTTGCCTCAGGCCCCACAACCAAGCGGGTGGACCAGCTGCAACTGGCAGAGCGCTCGGGGTGGGCAGCGGCATCCATCAAGCAGACCTTCAATCCAGCGCCCTACATGAACTATGAACCACGTTATCGCTGGCTGAACAAGGAGAAACTGCACACATTTACAGCGGAATACCGCCTTGACATGGAACAGGGATTGCGGTTGGTAGAAGAGGCAAGAAAAAAATGCAAAGAAATGGTGATTATTGCCAACTATTCCTATGTCAGCCCAGACCTGAATGGCTGGCAGGAGGCGGCACGGCGATTCGAGGCGGCCGGGGCTCAGATGCTGGAGTTGAATTTGTGCTGCCCCAACATGTCCTTCAACGTGGATATCTCCTCTCATGAAAGCAAGGAGCGCCGCCCCTCATCCGGAGCCAGCATAGGGCAGGATGAAAACTCTGTGCGGCAAGTCATCGAAAAGACCCATGAGGTGACCAATCTTCCGCTGATCGCCAAAATTACCCCTGAAGGGGGGCGCATTGCTGAGGTCTCCAAGGTGGCATACGATGCAGGGGCAGCAGCTGTCTGCAGCGTAGCCAATCGATTGGGAATTCCCCCCATCGATATCTGGAATTACAGAAAACCGATTTACAATTTGCAAGGTCAGAACACAATGGGTTGCCTTTCCGGACCCTGGATCAAGCCCCTGGCCCTCAGAGATGTCTATGAAATCCGCAGACTGGTGGGGAGTGGTCCAGCCATCATCGGCACGGGCGGTGTGGCTTCCTGGGAAGATGCGGTAGAGATGATGATGTGTGGAGCTGACTCAATTGGCCTCTGCACCCAAACCATGCTTTCAGGATTCCGTTTCTTAGAGAAATGGATCAAGTCCTTGAAGGACTATATGAAAAAAATGGGCTTCCAGAATGCCTTGGATCTTCGAGACCTTCTGCTTCAGGAGATAAGGCCGGCCTCTGAACTCACGGTCTGGGCTGGTTATGCACAGGTGGACCCTGCAAAATGTTCTTCCTGCGGACTTTGTGTTGAGATCGGACACTGCAATGCTATTGTGATGACGGATAATGGGGCACAGATTGATTCAGTGCTGTGTAAAGGATGTTCAACGTGTATCGATATATGTGTCAAGAAGGCAATTACTATGGTAGAGAACCGGTAAGTTAACAAGGGATATGGCCGTGGATCTTCCAATGAATACTCCTGCTGAAGAAAATGGCAGGCCGAATTCAAACCTAATGCCGTAGTAGAAGACCTCTTACAATCCATGTAGAGGAGGGGGAACATGGAAATAGTAAAAGTAGGCATTCTGGGCTCTCGGTTTTCAGCACACCTCCATCTTTCCAATTTCAAAGAACTGAGGGGACACAAGATGGAGGTTGTCGCAGTGGCGGCGAGATCAGAGAAAAGTGCCAGC
>CP070657.1:486170-493268 GCA_020355085.1 Deltaproteobacteria bacterium | reverse complement strand
GTGACACCATCTGGTAACGAAGTCCTTATCGTATAGCTCCTCCTCGATGATCAGCCGAATCATACCTAGCGCCAGGGCAGCATCCGTGGCAGGTCTGACCTGAAGCCACAAGTCAGCCTTCTGGGCTAGTTGGATTCGGCGGGGATCGATAACGATCAGTTTCGCACCTCGCCTTTTGGCCTCCAGGACATCCCTCCCCCTGGGTCCATGAGAGTTCACGGGGTTTCCTCCCCAAACCATGATACATTCGGCAGCACGGTAATCAGGGCCCACCTCCATCATAACCGAATGTCCAAGGGTGCAGAGTCCCATTAGGACTGACGGGGCGTAGCAGATGTGAAAGTCGGTGCTGATTACGTTTGGGCTTCCAAGGGCACGGGCAAGGGCAGTGGTGGCAGGTGATGACGGCCGGGGTCCCGTACCATGAATTGAGGCAAATGACTCAGGCGCATACGTTTCCCTGACCTTGGCGAGCTTCACTGCAATGTCATCGAGGGCTTCGTCCCACGACACGCGCTGCCACTTTCCGCTCCCCCGCTCTCCAGCACGTTTCATGGGATACTTAAGCCGATCAGCGTGGTAGATGAGCTGCGGCTGTGCTTGCGCTTTTACACAAATATATCCCCTGCTAAAGGGATGGTTAGGATCTCCTTCAATTTTAGCAACCTTTCCATCTTTAACGTGGACTAAGACGCCACATTCGCAATGAGAAGCCTGACAGCAGGTTCTAACTACCTTTTCCATAACACCCCTTTCCATTCTCAAGACACATTATTCGTGATTAACACCTTACCGCATCCACTCTTTTCAGGTTTTCTCGGGCTCTCCCGTTTCTCTTAGGTTAACCTGAGCAGCAAACATGCTTGTAAGGTGCTTTGGCAAGATAAATGATAAGAACTCCCTTTCTTGTGAGGCGAGTATAGGGAGCTACAGACTTGTGTGTCAAGAAAGAAAGCGTCACAACTTCTGGTTTATTGGGTTATTCTTTATGTTTGTACTTGCGAATGATGCCAGGGATGGTCACGCAGGCCTTTTAACCGATTGGAACTGTTTGGTAGTTGCGTCTATTTTGGCTAAATCAGGATAAACCACATTTGATCCCATAGATAGCTCTAAGATCAGGATTTATAATTCTCAATCGGATAATCGGGATCTTTGTGGAGGTATTCCTCAAGAAAGATGGGATCTGTGATAATGTGATAACAGGGTCGAACGTTAACTATCTACTGAAATATACCGCCCTATAAACATTTCAGTTTCTCAAAACGCTGTCTCAAAAAGAGATCTTTTTCGAACTGCTCTGTCAGTCATGCTAAATGTCGCGTCGAGGAAGATTGACCAGTGGCCCTGTAATTTCAGTCACCTTCTTCATGAGCGTCCGCTTCTCATGCCTTTTGATTCAATGGCCGGGCTGCTTTTCATTCGCTATGGCCCCTGCCGCCATGGTCTTGCGGAAGAGGATTTAGGTTCTAAAGCAACTTATTAACATAATTGTTTTGCTTTGTTGAACTTTTTGCTAAGTTGCTTCAGAAGCAACCTGCCGTCCCATGACTCAAAAACCATGTCAATGTGCTCGAATAGCATCGGGTTCATGTGAGCACTTTGTGGGGGTGATTCCACAGCGTATTGATTTAACAACAGTAACATCCGCAACTGGGGCTAAAACATAAGGAAAGCTTCGACAATACGAGATCAAGAAAAGGAGGAACACCATGATAGATCTGGAGCAAATGCACAAGGAAGCTGAGCAATTAGAAAGATACATGCGTCTGCAGACTTATCCCCTCGCAGTAAAGCTACTGAGAACAAAGTCTGATATCCCTCCGGAAGCAAAAAGGCCTAAAAAGGACGAAAACCATCAATATAATCTTTGTCAAGCTTTTGCACTATCACGTAGAAACGGTGATACCATAGCAATGCTCATGGAAGATATGATATGTTTCGAGCCTGTAGTCGGGTATGGGTTGGCGGAAGCTCCCCAAGAGTTCATGGATGGTCTTAATCGCTACCCTGAAGACGTGGAAACTCAGGAAGCCGGAAAACACTACGCTGAAGAATTTCCAAAATTGAAAACTGGCCAATACATAGGCGTTCTTTCAGCTCCGTTAACCAAGGCCAATTTTGAACCTGACGTAATCACCCTTTATTGTAATTCAACCCAGCTCGTTATTCTACTGATGGCCAAAGAATATAGAGACGGGCGGAATTTGCCAACAGCGTTATCAGGGCATGCAGCTTGTGTATATGGCATAGTACCAGCTATTCAAGAAAGGAAATACCAAGTTGCAGTGCCTTGCAGAGGTGATCATATTACCGCAATGGCTGGAGATGACGAGATGATATTCACTATACCCGTGGAAAGATTTAATGACTTCATGTTAGGCATGAGGAAGATTACTGAAACTGAAGACAGATTAACCAGGTTACCCATGGTACATGAAATGAGACCCGAACCCCAACCGCCTGATAGCTACTATAGAATGGCACAACTGATGGGAATGGATATCAAGAAACCAGAGTGATCGCGGGGCCGCGTCTATTGAAAGTGTATGTTGTTGAACGTGATATTGTCTTAACCCAGGATACAATCTATATGATTATCTGACTAATTGAAAGGCCAGTCCGATCAAAAAAGCCTAATTTTTGAACAGTCTTAGTTTCTTGAACTGTCTTGCTGAATATCTCCTTGTGTTTTGCGGGGTCACTACAACCCAGATCTTACAGGGATATTCTCCGTGAATCTCTATCTTGCCCGCATAGCCCGTTTTGGACCTTCAGCTCGCCACATGGTTGATGGTGCTGAATCAGTTGTTACGCAAAAGCCCTCAACCCCAAAATGCTTGCACCCACAATTAGTTTCTTGATCTCTGTGGCACCATAACATGCACTAAACGCAATTGAATCGCGGTAGTATCGCTCAAGTGGGAACTCCTCAGAAAGCCCGTAGGATCCGTGGATCTGGATGGCATTTGAGGTCACCTTTTGAGCCATATCTGTCGAGTAGAATTTAGCTAGAGCCAAATCCTCATAACACGGAAGAGCCTTATCCATACGCGAAAGAGCATTGTATGCCAAGAGCCGCGCTGCCTCTTTGTGCGCTACCATCTCGGCCATCATTCCCTGCATGATTTGAAAGCTCCCTATCGGTTTCCCGAATTGGGATCTCCTCCTTGCATACCGAACACTTGCATCAATGGCCGCCTGAGCAATTCCCACCATGCCTACTGGAAGTGTTGACTCTACTCCATCGAGAATCTGGGGGAATTCGCTAGATTCTTGATCTGACGTTGCTAGAAGATTTTCGGTGGGAACGCGGCAGTCCTTGAAAACCAGCTCCGAGGTCGAAAGAGAACGCGCTCCCATTTTCGGAATCTCGATTGACTCATATGGTGAAATTGTACGGTCCACAATCAGATAGCAGATTCCGGAAGACCCCGAACCCTGTCGGTTTTGAGCAGCCACGATTGCAATATCAGAAAGCGACCCATTTGAGATCCATTTTTTTCTTCCATTTATCGTGTATTGGTCGCCGTCGAGAACCGCCTCCGCTTGAATCCGTGCACTGTCCGATCCAACATCAGGTTCGGTTATGGCAATGCAGGCTATGCACTTTCCGCTAATCAATTTTGGGAGGAATTCTTCCTTTTGCTCAGGCGTCCCAAGCCGACTGATCTCTCTCGCACAGCCCTCCTGGATCTGTATCACACTCCCAAGGGAGGCGTAAGCTCGCCACAATTCCTCACAAAGAATGCCGTAATCCACATTGGAAAGGCCAATTCCGCCATCCTCTTCGGGTACACGCGCTCCTGTGTAGCCAAGGAGGCTAATTTTATCCAGTAGCTCTTTCAGCGACCTCCTATCCAAAGGTGATTGGTTCTTATCATATTCATCAGCAAGCGGTATAATCTCCTTCTCCATTACTTCCCTGGCTGACGATTTGATAAGCTTTTGTTCCTTAGTATATTCAAAATCCATATGTTTATACCCTCACTCCACATTAACCCAACATCTTGAAATCCGGTCCACAGGCCTAAAACCCATTACAGGAGCCTTCTTAAGGCTGCTTTCCATTCCTTTGCAAAAGCCCAGGGTCAGCGGGATTCAGGGTCATAACAAACCGTTTGTACGATTGCCAACATGAGCAAGCAGTAACAACAAGCTCTATCATTTACTATCTCTGTTTTCATTAAATGGAGCCGACATCAATGACCTAGTGCCCGCACAACTCCATCTTTTTTTAGTTTGCTGATATGCTCCTCACCATAGCCCAATTCTGATAAAACCTCGTCAGTGTTACCCCCGGGTGGAGGAGCAAGGTTTCTTATCGTGCCCGGTGTTTCTGAAAGCTTGATTGCTATGCCAGGTTGACAAACTTTGCCTTCCACAGGGTGGTCTATTTCCATGAACATTTTACGGGAATTTAGTTGGGGGTCGGAGGTAAGTTCATCCAAAGCGTAAACCTTACCCACAGGAATGTCTGCCTGGGATAGGACCTCAAACCATTCGTCCCTGTCCCTTGTGAGGAATTTCTGTTTGAAGTAAGACTTTATTTCACCCGCCTTGCCGGCATCAGACTGGTAGGGTATGAAATCTTCACAACCCAGAACCCGGCAAAGATTGGCGTAAAACCATGGTTCTCTGCACGATACGCTAATGAACTTCCCATCCTTGGTCTCATAGAAATTATTAAAGGGCATGGTTCCAATACTTGACCGCTCTTCTTCTTTGGGAACCTCGCCGTATTGGAAATAACCCCCAAGATATAAGGAACCCAGAGAGACTATTCCATCGGTCATGGCAATGTCTACAAACTGTCCTTTTCCTGTTTGTACACGCGCCATAAGGGCCGCTAATATCCCTATGGCTGCCTGCATCCCTCCGGCCGCCATGTCACCAATAATATTCCCTGGGATGGGAGGTGGAGTTCCAGGGTGCCTCATAATACTTGCTGCGCCTGCTTGCGAAACGAAGTTTATGTCATGCCCGGGCATATTAGAATAGGGACCATCCTGCCCATAGCTAGTTATAGCGCAGTATATGAGGCCTGGATTCATTCTATTGAGTGTCAGGTAGTCTATGCCCAACCGAGCAGTCGTCCCAGGCCTGAAACCCTCTACCACCACATCCGCCTTCTCAACCAATTGATAGAAGATGTGGCGCCCCGCGTCCATTTTTAGATTTAGCCTCATACTTCTTTTGTTCCGCCTTAGTGGATTGAATGCGGAATCAGTTGATGCAAATTCCTTCATTTGCGGCGGGGGACCAGATCCTTTCATTTGCTCGCGGCGGCGGCCACCAGGCGGGCCAAGCTCTTCGATCATGGTGATATCAGCCCCAAGGTCTCCCAGAATCATCGTACAGTAATTTCCCGGCGGATCTCGCGTCAGATCCACGATCTTTACACCTCTTAATGCTTCCACCATAGTAGATCCTTTCTTTACTCCGCCATCATGGTCTGAAAAAAGTCCACCTTAGCCCAGTCAAGTTTCTTTCAAGCCCGGGCAAACAGAGAATAAAGCTTAGTACAATCGAATTCTTCATGCTTGATGTTCTGGTAGGCCATTCTCGAATCCTCTCTAATTGCGTTTCAGCTTTGACAAATTTACTGTAACATCAAGAGCTTGCTATCCATGTGATTTACAGCAACTGGTGAAAACCCTAATAGGACTTAACCCTCAAAAGGTTATCTCTTCAGTATAGTGAGTACCGCTTGTGGTCCAGCACCACCACCTTGGGCAAACCCAACCTTGGCCCCGGCAACCTGTCTTGGGCCTGCTTCTTCCCGCACGTGAGTAAATAGCTCGGCTATCTGCGCTATTCCCGTGGCGCCTGTAGGGTGCCCCCTGCCCATGATACCGCCGTCGGTGTTGGACGGGAGCTTTCCGCCTATCTCGAAATACCCTTCATCAATCAGGTGCGGTGCATCTCCTCTCTTACAGAAACCGCACTTCTCAACATTCCAAAGGAACGCGGGTGAGAAGGGGTCATACATTTGAATGACATCCATGTCCTCCGGACCAGCGCCTGCATTTTCCCAGGTCTCCTTGGCAGCAAGCTCAACGCAGTCTGGATTCTTGACCTTGGCACTCACACTAAGACTCCCCCCGGAAGGGACAGTGCCATAAGTTGCACTAGCCTGAATCATAGACACTATGGTGACCGCCTTGCTCTTCGACTTTAGCTTATCCTTGGTGCAAAGGATGACCGCCGATGCTCCATCAGCATTAGCGCAGGCCATCAATAAGCGTATCGGTGTCGCAATTTCACGAGACTCGAGAACCTCTTCCACAGTAATCTCAGGCGCCTGGTACCAGAACGCATTCGGATTCATAATGGCATTCTTGCGCTCCATCACGGATACCCGGGCAAAGTCCTTTACGGTAGCACCATAGTCGTTCATATACCTTACTGCACTGCAAGCATACTCTGCCGGCAAAACATCCAATCCCATCAGCCTCATCCATGCCGGCATGGCTTGGTTGTCCAACAGGCCAGGAGGGAGTGTCTCGGCACCGACCGCCACAACGATATCATACACTCCTAAGGCTACACGTGTGTAAGCCAACCTCACGGCTGCTTCTGAAGTATGGCCGGAATTTACGTTGACTATGGGTATCCCAGTTAAACCGACATGTGCTACACACTGGTGAGTGCCCCCAAGCCCTCCATAATAAGTACCCCCGAAGGCCGCCTCTACCTGCTTCCATTCCATCTCGGCATACCTTAGGGCCTCAGCTATCGCCTCACCACCCAGTTGAGGATAGAGCTTTCTGGGCCGGCCTTTCTTGCCATCATATCTATCAAACTTAGCCATCCCTATACCGGCTATTGCAACTTCTCTCATGGAGCCAACCTCACTTTCCGTAACATTCCAAATCTTATCTTTTCAATACATGGCATACTGCGTTCGGCCCCCCACCTGAACAATGGTTGAACGCTATTTTGGCCCCGGCAACCTGCCTCGGGCCTGCTTCTTCCCGCAATTGAAAAAATAGCTCGGCTATCTGCGCTATTCCCGTGGCGCCTGTAGGGTGCCCCCTGCCCATGATACCGCCGTCGGTGTTGGACGGGAGCTTTCCGCCTATCTCGAAATACCCT
>CP070657.1:472283-486070 GCA_020355085.1 Deltaproteobacteria bacterium | reverse complement strand
GGAGAGGGCATTTCGCCTCATGTCAACATACTTGGCTTCCAGCACCCCGACATAGAGCATCCCCACTCTTTCACCGAAGATATCCTCAATGGGCTCATATGCGGTAATATACCAGTCATTAACCACAAACGCCCGGTCGGTCCACTTCTTGCCCTCCGTGAGCACATGATCTCTCACCTCTTTCGATACCCTGGTCCCGATGGCGCGCTTTCCTTCAGGGGTAAGCACATTAGTGGATATGCGAAGGTCATTGAAGAAGATGGTCGCTGTCCCGATACTTCGACCTTTGTAAGTCTCATGCTGAAACACGGTATCTCGCACGGTGTCAACGATGTCGGTGCTCCGGGTCAACAGAACTCCACCATAAATTACCCCAAGGAACTCGGCATTTTCAAATATCGGTATTCCAGCGGCAAGGGCCATTCCCGACGTTTCCCCCTTTTCATCTCGCGGTGCAGCCCGTGGCGTGGGGATAAATCTGATGTTGGCCTGTTCCGCAAGTTCAGGGTCCTCCGCGGCCAGGAATTCCTTACTCAGAATGACGGTGCCTGATACCGGGACCATACGATCAATAACACATTTCGCTATGGGGTTAACGACTTCTGCGGTCTTAGAGGCTGCCGAACCCTTTCCAATTCTACAGAGCGTGGTACCTTCTTTTGTTACTATCCCTGCAAAATCCAGTTCAGCAGTGCGGGCCAGTCTCTCGAGCCTGGAGATGAGATCCGGTATCTCCTTGTTCTCAAGGGCTAACCGGAATCCCGGCCCCAGGACGGTAGTTGATAAGGGAATTCTGATTGTCTTTATGCGGGTCTGGTATATTTCGCGGGCAGCGTTGAGGTCTAACCTGACTCGGTTCGTTGCCTCGCTCAGCACGGACTTGTAGAGAAGCTGAACGCCGATAAAGAGAGAAACCGCACCAACGAGAAGGGAAACCCCCAAAAAGCTGGCTATGAGCTTGGACCGTGTCGAGTAGAACATGGTCAAGTGTCTAAAGTGCGCCCGTCCTGGTGCGACATCATTTGAATAGACGCTTGCTTCTGATGTATCACCAATCCTGGTTTATCTTTGCTAAGTCAGGCTTTCCCAGGTCTGGGCCAGGGCTAAAATGCCTAACGTGCCCAGATCTTAAGAGAAAAGCAACAAAACCTTACCCCTGCCTATTGCATGCCGCCTACTGCATACTCCTTACTGTTCAGAGGCCTATCCCTTTTGAATATAGCGCCAGTTGGGCAATTTGCAAAACAGATACCGCATCGTACACACGTATTTGTGTTAATGGCACAGATGGTTTCTGCCTTCTTCTTTTTGTCTTTCCCCTTTGATGGCGCCCCCTCTGATTTTCTTACCTCTATTTTCCTTGCGGTTTCACGTTTACGCTCAGTAATAGCATCTGTAGGGCAACTTCGCAAGCAGAGTAAACAGCCGGTACATGTATCCTCATCGATGCAATATTCAATAAGAGCCTTACAAACCTTGGCAGGGCACCTCTTATCGATAATATGGGCCATATACTCGTCTCTGAAGTATTTAATAGTGGTAAGGACGGGATTTGGTGCTGTCTGGCCCAATCCGCAAAGAGAGCCGTTTTTCACTAACTCCCCAAGCTCCTCAAGCATCCCCAAATCCGCCTCTTCACCCTGACCATTTGTTATCTTTTCCAATATGTTGAGCAGTCTTTCCGTCCCTATGCGGCATGGGGAACACTTCCCACAGCTTTCTTCCCGGGTAAAATTGATGAAGTATTTAGCTACATCCACCATGCATACATCTTCATCCAGGACGATCATGCCCCCTGATCCCAGGATTGATCCAGCGGCCTCAAGTGTTTCATAGGTCACCTCTTTATCAAGGTAGCTTTCCGGGAGACATCCTCCTGAGGGGCCTCCTGTCTGAACGGCCTTAAATCTCTTTCCATTTGGTATTCCGCCACCGATATCGTTTATTATTTCCCCGAGCTTTATCCCCATCGGCACTTCAACCAGCCCTGAGTTATTTATCTTTCCCGTGAGAGAAAAAACAACTGTCCCCTTGGATGGCCCAAGGCCCATACCGGAGAACCATTTGGCCCCATTTTTTATTATGAGTGGAATATACGCCCAAGTCTTGACATTGTTGATATTTGTAGGCTGTCCCCAAAGCCCCTCTGAGGCAGGGTAGGGGGGACGTGGGCGTGGATTTGCCCGTTTGCCCATGATGGATGCCATTAATGCGGTTTCTTCACCGGAGACGAATGCACCAGCACCTTGATTGATCTGGAGATCAAAATCGAAATTCGAACCGAATATATGAGACCCAAGGAACCCCTTTTCCCTTGCCTGGGTAATTGCAACTTCGAGCCTATGAACAGCCAGGGGATATTCCGCCCTAGCGTAGATAAATCCTTTTGAGGCCCCGATTGCAAATGCCCCAATAATCATACCTTCAATCATACTGTGAGGATTCGCCTCAAGGAGACTCCTATCCATGAATGCGCCGGGATCACCTTCATCTGCATTACAGATTACATACTTCTGAATCGCACCCCCGCCATTGCTGCGCCGTGCAAAATCCCATTTGACGCCGGTTAGGAAACCTGCGCCGCCACGCCCGCGCAATTGAGAGGATTTGACCTCCTCAATGATCTCTTCAGGTGTCATTGCCAAAATTGCCTGCCGGCCCGCCCTATACCCCCCAACTAGAATATACTCTTCTATATCTTCAGGATTTATGAACCCCCATTGAGCGGTGATCATTTTCTGCTGTCGATTGTAAAATAGGATATCTGTCCATTTGGCGACGGGTTCGCCTGTTTTGGGATCATGATAGTGGAGTTTGCTTACTGGGATATTATTTATTAGGTGGGAATCAACGATCTCCTTTACATCATCGGGTTTCAGACGACAGTAAAGAATATCATCGGGATCCACTATAGCACTCGGTCCTATCTGACAGAAGCCACGGCACCCCGTCAGTTTCACTTCAACATTAGTTAACCTATGCTCCAGAATCTCCCGTTCAAATTCTCTATGTATCTGGGGTGAGCCTGCAGACACACAACCCGTTCCCTGACACACAAGTATTTTTCGTTCATCGGTCATTTTCTCACCTGTCTTCCCTTAATCGAACGGGGTTTCTACAACTAATTGAAATTATACATCTTTTAGTAGAAATCAACTTCTACCATTCACCTAGGATGATGCATTGGGGTGAAGCCGCTCAGCTCCCTTTTTTCACCACCAGTCGGGTGTTACGGTTTCATTGCTTTCCTTCGTTAAATCCTCATGTATTGCCTTTGCCGCCCTCCGACCGGCACCCATAGCAGAGATAACCGTCGCAGCCCCTGTAACGATATCTCCGCCTGCATAGACATATCTCTTGCTTGTCCTGCCCCAATCATCAACTTCAATATATCCCCACTTGTTTACCTTCATATCAGGCGTTGTTTTGGTAATCAATGGATTGGCCTGGCCACCTATGCTCACAAGAACCTGGTCGCAGTCAAACTCGAAGAAGGAACCCTCAATCGGCACAGGTCTTTGTCTTCCCGATTCATCTGGTTCGCCAAGCTCATATCGCTGGCACTTCATGCTAGTAACCCAGCCATCCTCATTGCCGTAGATCTCAACAGGACTCGAAAGGAGCCTAAATTCTATCTTTTCCTCCTCTGCATGGTGTACCTCTGCAGCCCTTGCTGGCATCTGCTCTCTTGCCCGCCTATAAACAATTGTAACTTTTTCTGCTCCTAATCGGATTGCTGTCCTTGCAGAATCCATGGCCACATTACCCCCTCCTAAGACAGCAACCTTCTTCCCTATTACCATGGGGGTTTTGTAGTGTGGAAAAAGATAAGACTTCATGAGGTTACTGCGGGTTAGATATTCATTGGCAGAAAACACCCCGTTCAGATTCATGCCAGGTATGTCCAAGAAGATCGGCAGGCCCGCTCCTACGCCAATATATACTGCATTGAATCCCAAGATATTGAAGAGATCGTCCACCGTGCGGAGGCGGCCAATCACGCTGTTATAGTTGATCTTGACACCTGAGTTTTCCAAGGCGCTGATTTCACTCTCCACAATCTTCTTTGGGAGCCTGAATTCTGGAATTCCATATACCAATACGCCTCCTCCTCGATGAAACGCCTCATAGATAGTGACCTCATAGCCGAGCTGCACCAGATCTCCGGCAACGGTCAAACCTGAAGGCCCGGAACCCACGATGACTATCTTAAACCTGTTTTTATCCGGTATTGCAGCTGCTTCCATGAGATTATTGTCTCGCTCATAGTCAGCAACGAATCTCTCGAGGTTCCCTATGGCAACGGCCTGAGCTTGATCTTTCTTTCCCCTGAGACAAACCCCTTCACATTGAGTCTCCTGTGGGCAAACACGTCCGCATACGGCGGGGAGAACATTCTTGGTCTTAATTAGACGGGCCGCCTCGGCGAATTTTTGCTCAGCCACTAAAGCAATGAACTCGGGAATGGGGACCTCCACCGGGCAGCCGGAGACACAGGGCATCTTGTTACAGCTCAAACAGCGCTGCGCCTCAGCTACCGCCTCTTCCGGTGTGAATCCGTATGGAACCTCTTCGAAATTACGATTTCTAACCTCCGGTGGCTGTTCAGCCATGCTGTGCCTTTCAATGGCCATCCGCTCTTTTGCAGTTAGTTCCATCGTAAACCCTTCAAGGCAAAGGTTTTTGGTGACTTCGGTTTAATAGGCTCAAGAATGAGCGCCATTGCCCGTTCATATACGATATGTGATGTGCGGTTTGATATCCCACACCCCACATCTGAAAATTCATACCCCACATCCATGAGAATAGGACTGATAGATAACTGTTTCTTGTTCTGCGTATGCACTCTTCCTCTGATTCAATTCCTTCCAATCAACCTTATGCCCATCAAATTCTGGGCCATCGACACATGCAAATTTTGTCTCTCCTCCGATACTGACCCGGCATGCACCACACATTCCTGTACCATCCAGCATAATGGAATTGAGGGCAACCTTGGTTGGAATGGCATAGGGGCGAGTAGCCTCAGAACATCTTTCGAGCATCTGTGTGCATCCCATGAAAAAGGCCTGCTCAATCTTGACCCCTTCATCGAGCATCTCTCTGATAACATCTTCGACTTTGCCCTTTTTACCCTTGGAGCCGTCGCTGGTTGCATATAAAACCTGATCACTAACTGCATGCAGTTCCTTTTCATGGTAGAACATAAAACTGTAACGTGCTTCAATGATAGAAATGACCCTATTACCAGCTTCCTTGCATGCCTTTGCTATCGGATAGATTCCGCCAATTCCGTAGCACCCACCCCCTAGAACAACAGTGCCATAATGTCTTATTTTCGAAGGAATACCTAAAGGACCGGTTACAGCATATAATGAATCCCCGACCTTCATTCTGGCTAACTCTAAGGTAGAGATGCCAAGCTCTATAACATAGAGGGTAATTGATCCGGTATCTCTGCACCAGTCAGATACAGTCAATGGGATTCTTTCGCTATACTCAGAGCCCATGACAATGACGAATTGCCCTGCCTGCACGGAATTTGCTATCTCTGGTGCCTTAATAACCATCTTGTGCACATTAAATATTTCGGATTTCTCTAGTAATTCATTCATAACTATCCCCTAGAAATGGATCTCTCCTTTTGATTCTAAGCGACGTTCGATAAACACCTTAAAATCAGGGACAAAATCAGAAATAGGGAATCCCCTATGAGTTAAACAGTCCTTTGGAACCATTGGAACGGAGGCGATAGTCCATGGATGCATCTGGATATGGCTCTGTATGGTACGCAAATCCTTGATCTTGAAATCCGGGCTATTCAACTCATTACCTATCTTAATCGCAATTTCCCAATCCGGAATGGCACTTCCAGGTGGCTCTGCTGCCTTTGCGACAGGCTTTCTACGGCTCTCAGCGCAACTCTTTGTGCCGTTCATCTCGGTGAAGACCGTTGCAGGAAGAATGGCACAGACCCTAAGCGATGCACTAAGGGGTACGGGATAGATATCCTGGATAATGATATTTTCAAGATTGCCAAATTTCATTACAATCTCATCGGTTACGCTGTTTGCTTCCGCCAAGTATAATAGTTTGATATCCTTGAATATCTCTTCTGATTTTTCAATATTAGGAAAGACAATTTCATTATCTTTTAAATAAAATATATTTGATTCTGCATAGATCCTGGCGAATTCGTTCAGGACATAAATGGATTCATCTGTTAGACTGCTTGAGGAAAGCACAGCTATTTCCCGAGGACTGTACTTAGATAATACATCAGATACATGATTTATTGCGCTATCCCAATCAGCATAGATCATCTTACCGTCATCCCGGCGGATAGCAGGATATTTCAGTCGATTAGGGTTGTTAGAGAGTGCAGGCAAACAACACCTGCCCTTGACACAGTATTCTCTCTTGCCAACACTCATATCCCTGATAGGATGTGCGCCCATGACCTTGTTCCATTTGGTATCAATAACAAGCTCACAGCCTTGCTCACAAAGGATGCATGTTGTGGGAGTCTCCCTGTCAGGATAACCATACCACTTGGATCCCCTAACCGAAAGGGCTCCTGTTGGACAAACATCAACACAATGCATGCAGAACACACAATTACCATCCACATGGAGTTTTTCAAAGGAGGTCCCCACCTTTGTATCATGCCCCCTTCGGATGAAGGAGATGGCACTTAGGCCGAGATTTTCCTCGCAGATCCTAATACACCTGCCGCAGAGAATGCATAAATTATAGTCCCTGTCCATGAATGGATCATCTCTCTCGAGGGCAAAATCCTTATATAAGAACGGATATCTGATCTCTTTTAATCCCAGGTATTCAACCAATTGCCTTAATTCACAGATATTCCGATTAGGACACATGTTGCAGCCGGTAACCCTCCCGGCCTTTGAAGATAGAGCATTGAATTGCTCACATGTTTCCCTGATGAGGCACACCAAACAGGCAGAAGGATGTTCGGACAAAATTAGCTCCAGTATGCCCCTTCTTAGTTTTTCAATCTCATCCGAATTGGTGGTAACAACCATATTAGGTGTAGCAGGTGTTGTGCAGGATGTTACATATCCTCGAACGCCGTCAACCTTTACAATACATAGACGGCATGATCCGGTAGACGGCAAATCTGCCCTTGCACAAAGGGTGGGGATATAGATGCCTGATCTCCTAGCAACCTCCAATATCGTCTCACCAGAGAAAAAGGATACGGCTTTTCCGTTAATCGTCATTTTTCCCGTGGCCATATTTCTCTTTTCAGCGACTTCAACCATGGTTACACCACTCATTATTTAAATTTGTTGTGTATGTTAGCCGTGCCAGAGATCCATTAACTGAATCAATAGACACTCACTCATTGGCCCGGGTAAGCCGAGCTCGTAAGATAACTGGAGCGGTTATCCCTTTGATTCGCTGCGATAGATCCTGTCAATAGCCCGTGACAGCTTAGCGGGATTCATGTTTCCATGGACTTCATCATCAATCGTCACAACTGGGGCTAAGGCACAGCATCCCAGACATGCTACTCTCTCAAGACTGAATATCCCATCTTCGGTGGTTTGCCCTGGAGCAATTTTCAATTTTGATTTTATTGCCTCGAGAATCACACTACCGCCGCTCACAAAGCACGCTGTCCCGGCACATCCCCTTATGAGATGCTTGCCTGGCTTTTCAAACTTGAACTGGGCATAGAATGATGCTGTGCCAAATATATCATGCTCACTTATACCCAATTCCCTGGCAATCATGCCGATAGCCTCGTATGAGAGGTATCCGGCATATGAATGAACGGCCTGCAACATGGCAATGAGGTTATTGCTATCCCGACTGTATTTTTCGAGTATGGCAACGGTCATTTCCCTCAAGCGTTCGGGCTCTGAAAGAGCTTCCAGCGAAGGTTTGGCCTCCGTTCGCCTGCGCTCGTCTATTGCCGCTGAAAGGGCCTGTAGAATCTTATCATCAATGCTTGGAAGAGATATCTGCCCGGTTTTTGTAAGGGCTCCAAATCTCTCGATTACCTTGACCTCTTCAGCCTCTTTTCGCCCTATCGCCTCATTGACCGTCTTGATTATCTCATCAGGTGTGAAGGGTTTTGGGACATAGTCCATTGCTCCTCGCTTCATGGCCTCGGTCGCCCTTTCAATGCTTGGGTAGCCGCTGATCATAACCACTGCAGAACCTGGCGAGGTCTCCTCAAGCCTTGTTATCACCTCCATTCCGTTAAGGCCGGGCATCATCCAATCACACAGAATCACGTCGAAGTAGGTATCCAAGACGAAGCTAAGCCCCTCCTCCGGGATTGTGGTTGTAACAACATCAAAGCCCTCTGCCTCAAATATTCGTAGGCACGATGACAGAACCGTAGGATCATCGTCTATTACAAGCATTTTGCGAGCCATGCGTCCTCCTCCATATTCAGCAGGCGTTCAGCCCTCAACAGAAACAAAAGTATCAACAAACCGGGGCCGCTGGAAGCGGCTGACCGGCCTGATCTGCTGTTCGGTTTGCTCGCTGTCGCAGGTCAATAGTACACGTTTCTCGGGTCCCCTGAGCTGGTAGTTATGAGGAGCATCGACGGCCTGCCCGTGGGTTTCCGAAAAACTCACAGTCGGATGCAGCACCCTCCAGAACCCCGATCATCTTTTCGTTGTGAATATTGGCCTGCTCCTCGGGAGCAGGTTCTGCCAGCCTGGAGGGCTGAAGCAACTTTCTTCAGTAATTCTTCTGGCTCAAAGGGTTTTTCTATGAAATCTGCTGCCCCCAGGTTCATGGCCATTACCGTTGAGGGGGCGGTGGCATAACCAGTGATAATGACAACGGGAAGGGCTGGCCTCTCTCGCCTAATGTCCCTGAGTACCCTGATGCCTCCGATGTCGGGCATGCGAATGTCGGTGAGGACGATGTCGTAGTGTTTCCGGATCGCCCTATCGCGTCCCTCACGTCCTCTCAGCGTAACATCCACGTCATAGTCTTCATCGGTCAGTATCTGGCTTATACTGTCTAAGACAATCTGGTCGTCATCGATTACCAGAACCCTCGCCTTTGCCATGGTGCCCCTCCTATCAGTTACCCGATGAACTGTTTCGAGGAGTCAGCGATTTGCACAGATACTCAGCTACCGACATAGGTAACGTTTAAACCAGCGGATTTGAGCTCTTCCACCACTGAGTTGGTGCTTTCTCCCTTCAGTCGCAGTACGATCAGCCAGGGATCGTCGTCCTCCTTGGGCGGGAGCGTCATCATGCTCAGCAACACGGTTCTGTGCCCGTCGAGGACTTTCATGATTCGCTGCATATTGCCGAACTCATTTGAGGCCCGGATATCGATCCTCGCCCCCTTTTCTCTTACCCCCAGCACTCTCGTCATTATCCTCACGATATCCGACTCGGTGACAATGCCCACCATCTTACCGTTCTCCACAACCGGAAAGCCACCGTAGCCCATTTCTTGTCCGAGCTCCATTGCCTCTTCCGCAGGCATATCAGGGGAAACGGCATGGGGATTCTTCACCATGATATCCCTGACGGTCATCTTAGCCAGGAGATAATGCAGCTCATGAATGCTCAGTGCTGTAGCCGGGGAGGGTGATGCCTCCAACAGCATCCGTTCGGTTACAAGGCCTACCAGTTTGCCCTTTTTCAGTACCGGCAATCTCCTGATTTTATTGGCCTTCATGATCTTCTTGGCGTCGTGTAAGGAGGTGTCTTCACTGACGGCTACTACGTTGGTAGTCATGAAATTTCTTATTTTCATTCCTTGCTCCTGTTATGTACCCGCAAGCTATTAGAGGCATTTTTGCAGCGTATATCCTTGCTTGTCCTTACAAACAAAATAATCTATCCTCCTTTTTTGATCATTCCCTCTTTCTGCTTGCGCAACCGCGGCCTCTTCGCCACAGGAACCCTATTATCATATAGGATGCATCGAATTAAACGGCAGGTTCAATCGGGTGTTCTACTCAAAAGCGGTATACCGGCACTCATTTCCGGCTGGGGGTACGTTTTTTTGGTACTATTCCCTACTCTATTGAGGCGAACTACCTATGAAAGTGATGGCGGGAGGGGTTCGAGTTGTTAACCTCGCTCCAGTGTTGCAAGAATAGTAGTTCCTTTTCCGGGTGTGGAGGAAATCCGGAGTTGGCCCCCTATCAGCGCCAATCGTTCTCGCATGGAGATGAGGCCAAGGGTTTTGGTATTGGGCGAAGGAGAAAGAAATTGATCTACCTCAAATCCAACGCCGTTATCCTGGATAACGACCTGTATAGTATTCTCGGATGAGGTAAGCTCGAGCCTTGCCTCGGTTGCATGGCTGTGCTTAAGGATATTATTCAGGCCTTCCTGGAAAAGCCTGTAAATCGTGATATTCGCGATAGAAGGCAATGGTGTTTGGATTTCATCAAAATGATAGCGAATGGTGATCTCCGAGTAGGATTTGAAGTCCTGACAGAGCCCTTCCAGTGCGGCTATGAGGCCCAGGTCCTCAATCTGAGGAGGGTGGAGCGCGTGGGAGAGTTGCCTAATCTCCGATATCACCTTACCCAAAAGGTATGAAAGCTCGGTTAGTTGATCCTTGATAGCGGAGAACTCCTTGGGTATCTTCTTATTGGCCCTGGAAAGGCCCATCTTGAGCGCAAACAGGAGCTGACCGATATTATCATGGATCTCCCGTGATAGAGACTCCCTCTCCTTTTCTTCGATCTCTATCACCTGCCCTGTTAACAGCCGTATCTGTTCCTCGGCCTTTTTCGTATCCGTTATGTCTTGAAGGGTTTCTACTGCACCAATTACGTTCCCTTCCGAATCCTTGAGAGGTGCTGCGGTAAAATAGAGCCATTTGCCCCCCTGACCAATCCGTTCGAAATAGTCCACGGCTTCATGGGCACCTTCTATCAGGTCGGATGCCTTATGGTTCGTTGGATACCATCGGGTAATCTCATCGGTTTTTCCATCAACCAGCAGGTCGGCCATACACGGTCTTGTTTTATAATAAAACGCCTTCCACTGCTCATCCGTGCCAACTATATCATTGCTCTGGATCCCGCTATATTCCTCTAATGCCCTGTTCCAATAGGTAACCCTATGGTTTTTATCAATCACAAACGTTGGGATAGGTGAGCCATGCAATATATTCCTGGATTTCTCTTCGCTCTTTCTGACTGCTTCCTCTGCCCGCTTGCGCTTTTCCTCCAGCTCTAATCCTTGTAAGGCAAGGGCGATATCGTTGGCTACCTCCTTAAACAGGCCTTGCTCCTCCTCATCCGTGACGAAGTTTCCCGGGACAGAAGCAGACAACAGTCCGTAGACCTTATCCCCGAATTCGAGCCGGGCTGTCACTGCCCCCCCATCTTTATGTGCGGCCAAAAGCGGACAATCAGCGCAGTCGGACAGCGGATCCTTGGTTACCAGAACCTCCGATTGCGACAACGCCCTTCGGGCACAATCCGGCAGATCACCATGGTGCAGGTGATCGGTTATGGCCCCAAAATCTACGCCCAAACCGGCTTCTGCCGTTGCAACAACACCGCCTGATTCATCCAGGAGGACAATCCAGGCATGATAATAGCCACGATTATCGATGAGGTTGTCGCAAGCCCCCTTGAGTAACTTATCGCGATCCCTCTCGTGGGTAATGATTTGGTTGACCTTTCGAATGGAGCGCAGCACGAGGTTGAGGTGCTCTATCCTCTCCTCTGCCAGCTTGCGCTGGGCAACCTCTTTAGCCAGGGAATCACGAGAAACCGTGGTTTCATGCAAGTCGGCTGTCATTTTATTAAATGCGCTCACAAGGTAGCCTATTTCATCCGTTGAGCCATATGCAATGTCCATCGGCCTGAGATCACCCCGGGAAATCTGCAGCGCTGACTCTGAGAGCTCAGTGATGGGCCTGGAAAATCTCCTGGAAATAAAGACGGCGAATACGGCTACCAGTAGAGCGATAGCCAATCCCATAATCACGGTATTCGTGCGTATTCTATAGGCTCCTTTGTACGCCACTGAAATCGGTTCGGTTACCACGATTCCCCACCCCCACCCGTCAAAATCATCGTCCCCCTCCAATGCGTACCGGGCACTGATAACCTTCTCTCCTCTGTCGTTTTCATACTCTGAGATCCCTGTCTTTCCAGCAAGCAAGTCCTGAATCACGGGAAATTCAAAAAGCCGGTGTCGGGCGAGGAAATCCTTTTCATCGGGACCGGCGATAATTTCGCCTCTCCTGTTCAGCAAATAGGCGTGGTTGTCTCCCACGGTTCTCTCATCCAATACTCGTACCCTATCCACGATATGATCCATCCCGACCCTTGTTGCCAAAACGCCGATAACATCCTCTTCGTTCTCCCCTGTTATGGGCGTATTAAGCCCAATCACCAGCTCCCATCCAGCAGCCTCTGAACGGTACGCATCGAGTGAAATAACCTCACCCCCTTTACTTTGAACCGCCTTCTGAAACCAGGGGCTATCGGCCCTGGATTGGCCGATGAGGTCTTCTCTCGTGCATGCGACTATTGTCCCCTCTAAATCCAGGAGGGAAATTGCGGTATAAAAGGGGTACGTACGTACTGCCTCCTCAATGAATCTCTGCTTCGCATCCGTGTCGTCCCCTTTGAAGACTCCGGCCAGGGAAAACAACTTGATGTCTTGATATCGCGAGCTTACATAGTAGTCTATTTTTTTGCCGCAATCCCTGGCAAGGTCGCTCAGATGTGCTTTTGTCTTTTCTTGGAGCTGGCTTCGGCTAATGAAAAACGAAACAGCACCGCTGATTACCATGGGCAGCAAGGCTAGAACCAGGAAGTAAAAGAGTAATTTCTTGCCGATTCCGAATTTAATAGGTTGTTGTTTTTCCGTCAAAATGAAATCCCCGCTGAATACAGCCTGTAAAACTCGTAACCATACGGCAGATTAATCACTATAAACCGACACCTGCCACAGGACTCCCGCACGAGGGGCATTGACCTTCGACGATTGTGTTCTTTAGGATAGAATAGCCCCACCGTTCAATCAAAATCTCCCCGCACCCGTGACAATAAGTATTTTCATTTCCTCTCCCGGGCACGTTTCCCTCATACACGTATCGGAGACCGCTTTCTAAGCCTATTTCCCGTGCCCTATGGAGCGTCTCTACCGGCGTACGGGGCAGGTTTGTCAATTGATAGGTCGGGTAGAACTGCGAGATGTGCCAGGGAATACCCTCGTCGACATCTCTTATGAACTCTGCTATCCGACGCAACTCATCCGAAGAATCGTTACGCTTAGGGATAACTAGGGTCGTTACCTCGACCCATATACCGAGCTGCTTGGAAAGCTTGATCGTGTTCAAAACGGGCTCCAAACGAGCACCACAAATCTCCTTGTAAAACGTTTCCGTGAAAGCCTTCAAATCTATATTGATGCCATCAAGATAGGGCGAAATCTCTTCTAAGGCCTCGGGGGTCATATATCCATTACTCACGAAGATATTCTTTATCCCCTTTTCACGGGCCTTTTGAGCGGTTCCGTAGGCAAGCTCAAAGAATACAGTCGGTTCGGTGTAGGTGTAAGCAATCGACGTGCAGCCAGCCCTTTCGGCCTCTGTGGCTATCTGCCCGGGCCCGATCTCCTCACCAACGATGTATCCCTTCTTTTCGCGGGGAAATTGAGATATGTCAGAGTTCTGGCAGTGTTTGCACTTAAAATTGCATCCAACGGTGGCAATGGAGTATGCCCTGGAACCCGGATAGAATTGGAAAAGGGGTTTTTTTTCAATAGGATCTATGTGTGATGCTATGATCTTAT
>CP070657.1:469324-472183 GCA_020355085.1 Deltaproteobacteria bacterium | reverse complement strand
CATAAAACGGTAAGCAATCATTCCGTAACCATTTTACTCAGAGGCCTCTGAGGGCTCGAGCGACCCTGAGCAGAATCGGAGGGGAGCGGGCGAGAGGTCAAAACTCAAAACTCACTCATCTGCGTTGCGGCAGGCAAGCCTTAGGCACTTAAGATGCGCTTTATTGCTGATTTCCATATTCATTCCCATTATTCGGTGGCCACGAGCAAGGCGCTCACACCGGAGAATCTGGATTTTTGGGCCCGCCGAAAGGGAATACGCGTTGTGGGCACCGGTGATGTGTTTCACCCTGGGTGGTATAGAGATCTTGAAGAGAGACTGATTCCGACGGGTGACGGCCTTTTTTCTCTTAGGGGGGACTACCGTATTGATGATGATGTGTTGTCATCTTCACCCTCACAGTCGTTGAGCTTTGTCCTCTCCGGGGAAATAAGCAGCATTTACAAGGATAGAGGTAAGGTCAGAAAGGTGCACAACCTGATCCTGTGCCCATCGTTTGAAGCCGTAAGAGAGATACAGAAGAGGTTGGGCACTATTGGCAACATCAGCTCCGACGGAAGGCCCATACTGGGGATTGCCTCGCGGGATTTGCTTGAGATAGCCCTGCAGGCAGACAGCGATATCATTTTTGTTCCGGCTCACATCTGGACACCATGGTTTTCAGCTCTTGGCGCAAAATCAGGGTATGACACCATCGAAGAATGCTTTGGAGATCTTACTGAGCATATCTTCGCTGTTGAGACAGGGCTCTCTTCAGATCCTCCCATGACCTGGCTTTGCTCCTTTTTGGACAAGTACACACTCATTTCCAATTCAGATGCCCACTCACCTGAAAAGTTGGGGAGGGAGGCAAATCTCTTTGATGCAGAATTTTCTTTTCCGGGGATACGTGCCGCACTGAGAGGAGATGGATTAGATACATTTCAGGGCACCATTGAGTTTTTTCCCCAAGAAGGGAAGTATCACCTCGACGGCCACAGAAAATGCAGCATTTGCTGGAAACCCCAAGAAACGGCGCAACACGGCGGAATGTGCCCGGTATGCGGTAGGGCGGTGACCGTAGGCGTATTGAACAGGGTCATGCAGCTTGCCGACAGAACGGATTCCCAGCTGAGGCCTCGGCGGGACCCCTATTATTCCCTTACCCCATTAAAGAACCTGATAGCAGAGATCAAGGACGTTGGCCCAAACAGCAAGGAGGTGAATCAGCAGTACGAGTATCTGTTGCAAAAAGGCGACACCGAGTTTGCTACTCTGCTGGATCTCTCATATGACCAGATCAGGAAGATTGGAGATGACGTTCTGGTGGAGGGAATCAAGAGGCTGAGGAACCGCGAGGTTCATATAGAGGAGGGGTACGATGGAAGGTTTGGGCAGATACGGGTATTTCGGCCCGGAGAGATCCGGTCTATTTCATCTCAGATATCATTTCTTGAGCGATCGTACGAAAGGCCGGATCGAAAAGGTATCATCGGCCCCGGAGAGCTGGATATACCCCCTCGTGACGCTGCCGAAAGCGAGGCTGCCGACCACATAGTAGCGCCAGAGGTTATTCTGAATGTAGTTCAAGAAAAGGCGATCAATCACTACCAGGGCCCATGCTTGATACTTGCAGGGCCGGGAACCGGCAAGACATTGACCTTAACGATGAGGATTGCCAGGCTTATTTCGCATTGGGGGGTGAATCCTTTTTCTATACTGGCAATTACTTTCACCAATAAGGCAGCCGAAGAAATGAAAAGGAGGGCAAGAGCTGCCCTTCAAGATGAGCGAACGGCTCGGGAGATCACCATCAACACCTTTCACTCGTTCGGTATGTCCCTGCTCAGAACCCATGCCTCGCAGTTCGGGAGATCAACAGATTTCGACGTGTTTGGAGATGATGACAAGCGCTTTATCCTTTCGTCATCTCTCGGCATAAAAGGCAGGGAGGTAAGCTCCGTAGCGGAGAGAATACGTCTTGAAAAAGGCAAAATGCACCTCCCCGAAGAACAAGAGAACGATGAACTGGGAAAGATCTTCTCTGAATATGAAGAATGCCTGCGGAGCGAAGACGCATTTGATATTGATGATCTCATTGTGTATCCGGTGCGGCTTCTTCAGGATGGTGGAAAGCCTGCAGAGCAGGTGAGAGAAAGATATACGTGGATCTGTATCGATGAATATCAAGACATAAATGCTGCCCAATACCAGCTCGTCAGACACCTGGCGCCGCACCACGATTCTAATATCTTCGCAATCGGCGATCCTGATCAGGCCATCTATGGTTTCAGAGGTGCTGATAACGCTTTTATCCGGGCTTTTAAAGATGACTATCCCTCTGCCGCCGTTTACGAGCTTAAGACGTCTTATCGGTGTACGAGGACGATACTGAATGCATCGGATCAGGTTATGAGACCTCAGGGCAGCGGTAATCCCCTTGAAGGGGTGAAGGAAGGTGTATCAATAGACATTCAGGAATGCCCCACTTCTAAGAGCGAGGCTGAGTTTGTGGCTAGGTCTATAGAGCGGTTGATGGGGGGCGTTCGGTTCTTTTCTCTCGACAGCGAGATTACCGACGGCAGCGATGAGGCAGAGGCGCCGTCTTTTTCGGATTTCGGTGTCTTGTACAGGGTTTCGAAGATGGCACCTGATATCATCAAGGCGATGAATGATCACGGTATCCCGTATCAAGTGGTCGGAGAAGAGCCGTTCTACCAGCAAGAGCCCATAACCACCGTGATTGATCTGCTGCGTTTGATGGTGGTGCCGTCGAACGAGGTATTATACAAGAGATTGGTGGAAAAGGGTATAAAAGGCTTGGGTGAATCATCTCTCGGTGAGGCAAGAAAAACCGGCACAGTGGGGTTGATTGAGGAT
>CP070657.1:463522-469224 GCA_020355085.1 Deltaproteobacteria bacterium | reverse complement strand
GCCATCCTGGTACAACGCGTCTCTGGAATACCATACAAGCACTACTTCTTTCCGAGCCTTGCAGGTGTAGCGTTCTCACGCAACCTCTACGCATGGACCAGTCGCATAGATTCCAATAAGGGTCTCATACGTCTGGTATTTGGGTTAGGGACTCGCGCAGTCAACCGGGTAGGTGGAGACTACCCAAGAATGATTGCGGTTAGCCATCCCCAACTCAGGCCTGAGGTTGGTATGGAAATAGCGAAGTATTCTCAACACGAAATAGACCTTCTTGACCTGAAGACAAACAAATTCGTTACTCTGCCAATAGATGAGGTGCTTTCCAAAGACACATATCCAAATACTCACTTGCTTGTATCCATAATGAAGGATGGATACTTGCATGATCCCTACGGCACGATCCACCGCGATTCGAAACAAACACTGGTGCTGACCTTTAATAAACTCATCAGCGGTACAAACTTCGTTAAACTCACGGGACATATGCTGGACAGGCTGGAAAGAGCTTACGGCCACCCAGTAGACACAGAATTTACTGCGTCTGTGGATCCCAGGGGTAGTGTCAGGGTCAATTTACTACAATGCAGGCCGTTATGGCTCCCCGGGCTATCGGGGCCTGCAAAGGTGCCTGATACTATTCCCCAGGAGCGCACACTGTTTAAAGCTAAGAGAGTTATAAGTGGCGGAGTGGTCAGTGGGGTCCAGCATATTATTTATATAGATCCTCGACGTTATGCTGAAATCACCTCAATGGAGCTCAAAAGTTCAGTGGGGCGGGTGGTAGGGCGCCTCAATAGGCATCCACAACTTGTGGCCGGCAAATTTTTGATGATGGGCCCAGGCAGGTGGGGCAGTGGTAACATTCACCTTGGTGTCAATGTGAGCTATGCAGATATTGACAATACGGCGGTTCTTGTTGAAATTGCTCGCGAAGATTCTGGTCACGTTCCCGAAGTGTCTTACGGGACGCACTTTTTTCAGGATCTCGTGGAAGGTCAAATCATTTACTTACCCATTTATCCTGATGACCCTGAGACCATGTTTAACGGCTCGTTTTTTGAAGGCTCTGAAAATATTTTGACTGATTTGTTGCCAGAAAGTGGCGAGTTTGAAAATGTGGTGCATGTCATTGATGTCCCTAAAACAGCTGATGGGGCATATGCGAGGGTTGTGGCCGACCCTCAGAGTCGGAGTGCTATTTGTTTTTTAGGATAAGCTGAGTCGTCATAATGCAGGCCTTTCCGTGAGGCGATTATTGTCTCACACGAAATTTAGCTGGGCTAGAAATATGTAAGAAGCTCTTTACAAGAGATTCATTTACTAAAACGGAAAGCCAATATTTTAGTTATCGGTAATACAGAGACGTATTACTGAAGGAGACAATGAAGTCCATAGCCTGTCAGAGTGTAGTCTGTGGATTTTTTTTCGCCTGATTATAGTAAGTGGTACTAGTTAACGAAGGGAGGATTTGAATATGTCTTTTAGCAAACCAAATCGAAGTGCTGCCACAGTAACCACAACACGGGTAGAGCCCGCTCCCATTTCTGGCCTCTGCGTGACCTGCCTTGATGGGTGTGAAGGGCCCTGTGAGGTAGGACGCTCTGCTCTTAAAGGTCGCGAGATGATTTACCCGCAACCCTTCGGCTTGGTTACTGCAGGAGCGGAAAAGGATTATCCAGTGGATTTCTCTCACTTCAATATTCAGGGAACATGCGTGGGTGCTATAGGTATTGAGGCTAACTCAGATGTAGCCACCTTCCCGGCAGTGGATTGTACTACAGCTGTAGGTGCACAAGGTGGCATCAAGATGAATTTCCCTGTGTTTACGGGGGCTTTAGGCTCTACTGAAATTGCCCGGGTTAATTGGGAGGACATGGCAGTTGGCGCTGCAATTTCAGGTGTCATCGTTGTTGCTGGTGAAAATATCTGCGGTATGGATCCTCAGGCAGAGTTCAAGAATGACAAGATAGTAAAGTCCCCTGAAATGGAACGTCGAATCGATGCTTTCAAGAGATGGTACGATGGCAAAGGCGGGGTTATTATTCAGGCTAATGTGGAAGACACTAAGCTCGGGGTGCCGGAGTATGTCATTGAGAAGCTCGGTGTTGAGATATTTGAGCTGAAATGGGGACAGGGTGCAAAAGACATTGGCGGTGAAGTGAAGCTACCCAGCCCAGAAAGGGCCATGCAGCTCAAGGAGAGAGGATACATTGTGCTGCCAGATCCAGCTGTTCCATCCGCACAAGAGGCCTTCAAGGCAGGAGGCATAAGTGAATTCGAAAGACATTCCAGATTGGGCATGGTAGACGAAGAAGCCTTCTATAAATCGGTGAAACGTCTTCGCACCATAGGAGCCAAATATGTGACATTGAAGACCGGTGCATATCGTCCTGCCGACCTGGCCCGGGCCATTAAATATTCCTCAGAAGCCAAAATAGACCTATTGACCATAGATGGCGCTGGTGGCGGCACTGGGATGAGTCCATGGCGGATGATGAATGAATGGGGAATCCCCACGGTCCAGCTTGAATGTCTTGCCTACCAGATGTGCGAACGTCTCAAGGAAAAGGGGGCTTACATTCCTCCCATTGCCATTGCTGGTGGTCTTTCCCTTGAGGATCACATCTTTAAAGCCTTGGCCTTGGCAGCACCCTATGTCAAGGCCATATGTCTTGGTCGAGCCATAATGACAGCTGCCATGGTGGGCAAAACCCATGGCAGATTAATGGCAGAAAAAAGGGATTTGGAAGGTGAAGATATTGAAGGAGGGTATCTGAATCTGTTTGCGGTTGGCTCGCAGTTAAGGGAGCAATACGGCAAAGATTTTGCGAAGCTCCCGGCTGGGGCTATTGGGATGTATTCGTATATCGACCGCCTCCGACAGGGCTTGCAACAACTGATGGCAGGTGCGAGGAAATTTGCCATTCAGTATATTGACCGCAATGATCTGGCAGCACTCACCAGAGAGGCGGCCGATATGTCTGGTATTCCTTATGTTATGGAATCGGACAGGCAGGAAATAGAAAAAATCTTGGGATAATGCAAAACTCGTTGCTTGTTGCTCGTTTGAAGAGGCATTTAGGGATATGCCCGTACTATCGCTTAAGAATGTAGAAAACAAGTAACCCGCAATTTCATTTGAGGAAGGAGAAACCATGCTCAATGTTATCTGTAAACACAATTGTAAAGATTGCTATGCGTTAAGAGTATGTGCAGTGCATGCGATTCAAGGTCAGCAGGGTTCTATCTATATTGAAACCGAAAAATGCATAGGCTGTGGGTGTTGCAAAACTGCCTGTGTCACTTTTGGTTACAAGGCCCTTGGAGATAAAACACCCGAATGGCTCATGGGGTCGGCCTAGTATCAATCTAGGGTCTAAAAAGCCCCCACCAAGGAAATGTACAATACCTTAAGAAACCACAAGACGGAAAGGACACCAACGTGACGCACAGAAAACCAAAAATAATTCGTGCCACCGAGTTCAGCTGTCAAACACCCCTCAAATTCTATGAGCACTGTGCTTCATGCCCCCGATTTGAAGGATGCCCTGATTTGGATTTGATCAAGGAAATCCTGCGTATGCAAAAGAGCGTTAACTATAACAGGGATCTATACTCAGCAAGGGGAGAGCTAGAAGGGATTAGGCACAGTGTAGATGCCAATGTATTTAATTGCCTTGCGCCCCTCTACTTCTTTGAAAAGAGTAGAAAAAAATGCCCACATGAAGGACATTGCCGCGAAGAAGGCTTGCTTCTGGCCCTGCTCGGGGGAAAGAAGAAACTCGATTACCGCCAGAAGGTCCCCATAGGTTTTCCCGCCTCAAAATCTCGTTTCAAAGGCACCAAAGCCCAAGAATTGGATATGCAAGAGGCAGCAGAGCGATAGGAATCGCAATGCGAGTTCGATTCAAAATCATTGCGCCTGGAAGATCTGCCCGAAAATCCTGCCCTGATTTCCCAGCCTGGCCTGGTGGCAGGAGTTTGTTGCCCTTCCGGAGAGGGATCTTGTGGAGGATCTCCTAATCCAAGATTCTATGCCGGCAGTGAAAACTGCTTGATAAATCTCTCGCTTCAGACTATTTTCCCCTATAGCGCATTTTTCAGACAAGCCCTTATTGCGCGTAAGCCGGGAAACAATGCCTAAGCATAATGATATCCATGAAATTATGGCCATTGGCTCCGGCCCGATCATCATCGGCCAGGCTTGCAAAGCCCTAAAATCATTCGGCTATGAGATTGTTTTGGTCGCTTCCCAATAAACATGGAATCCATTGAAACCGCATGCTCATCTTATAAGCAGGTAGACCGCTTATTGTAGATATAAGGGACAGGGAGAGCCGCCTGGTTATAGCGCACCCCGCAGCAAAGCAGGTAAACACGCAACAACGATGGCTCCAGGCAAGGGGTTGGCACTTGCCAAGGTTATCACGGCTTTGTGAAACCTATTCAAAGACATTATATGGATATAAGCAGTGAGTGAGGAGAAACAAAGCAATGATGTGCATGGGTGATAATTGCGGTGTCTTCGGTATCGCCGAAGAAACCCCGTGTGTGAACGATATCTTTCAGGCCCTGGATTTTCTTCAGCACAGGGGCCAGCAATTCAGCGGTATAGCTACCTTTGACGAAACAAGGATTCGCATGATTACCCATTACGGCACGGCAAGCCACACCTTTACCCCCCATGAACTTGAAACCTTTAAAGGCACTATGGGAATTGGCCATGTAAGCCTTAAGGAACGCCAGCCCATGATGTGGCAGGGTGCCGTTGGGGAGATAGCGGTTGCCTTTAGCGGCAACATTATCAACAACCAAGCATTACTCACGGACATGAAGGAACGGGGCGCTGCTTTCTACCATGGTCTCGACATTGAGATCATCTCCAAGCTTATCCTCCAAGAAAAGAATGTAGTCATGGGGATTTCCAGGCTGGCTGAAAGGATTCAGGGTGCCTACTCACTCCTCGTGCTAACCAAAGAGGGCATCTATGCGGCACGGGATGTGTACGGATTCAGACCGCTCATGCTGGGAGCGGGGCCCGGTGTGTATATGGTGAGCTCTGAGTCGAGGGCCGTCCAGAACCTGGGGTTCGATCGCGTGAGGGACGTAAACCCCGGTGAAATCGTCTTGATCACGAAACAGGGATTCGAGACCAAGAAACAACTGGAAAGCCCAAGAAGTGCTCACTGCGCCTTTGAGTGGGCCTATACGGCAAGCATGGATAGCAAAATAGACGGGTTGTTTGTCCAAGAAGCCAGGAACAATCTAGGCCGAAGCTTAGCGGAACGGGATATTGAGGAGGGAGAACTCCAGGCCGATCTGGTTGGGCCTGTTCCCATGTCGGGCATTGGACATGCCTTGGGGTATCACATGAGATCGGGATTGCCCTACCAGGAAGTCTTTCTTTATAATCGATATGCCGATCGGAGCTACACCCAATTAACACAAGTAGATCGGGACCAAATGGCCAAGAAGAAGCTCTCCGTCCTGGAATTCGCCGTTTCAGGCAAGAGAGTCGTCCTATGTGATGATTCCATCGTCCGGGGCACACAGATACGGAACAAGGTGAGAGAGCTTAAGGGTGCCGGCGCCCGGGAGGTGCATGTGCGCATCGCCTGCCCCCCCTTGATGTATCCGTGTGATTTCGGCATATCAACGAGGACCTATGAAGAGCTTTTGGCCAGAACCTATCTCCCCAGCGG
>CP070657.1:458559-463422 GCA_020355085.1 Deltaproteobacteria bacterium | reverse complement strand
AGAGGATTTGAACAGGACCTTAGTTCATCTCAGAAGCATAACCGAAAAGATCGACTCCGGTGAAGGCACTATTGGGAGACTGATCAGCAAAGAGGAAACGGGAGAGAGCCTTGACGCGACCTTAGCATCGTTGAAAAACATAACGCAAAAGATCGAATCCGGCGAAGGCACCATCGGTAAGCTGATTAGTGACGAAGGTGTGGCAGAGAACCTGGAAGAAACACTTGAAGGAATAAACGAATACTTCACCCGAACCGATGCCTTCAAGTTTGATGTAGATTTTCATTTAGAGCATCTCGCCCGACACAATGATATCAAGACCTACCTCGACCTCAAGATCCAGCCCAAGGCCGAGAAATACTATCTACTCGGTCTTGTGTCGGACCCATTAGGGGTACAGACCGTAACAGACACCGTTATTACTGAAAGCCCAGGCGGCACAACAACGATCCATGAAGAGAGAAGTGAGAAGGACAAACTGAAATTCAGTGCACAAATCGCAAAGAGATATGAAGATCTGGTGCTGCGCGGCGGAATCATTGAATCATCGGGCGGTTTAGGAGTGGATTATTACCTTTTTGATGATAGGCTCACGTTGACCTTCGAGGCCTTTGACTTTGATACCGATACCAGGAGCCATCTCAAGGCCGGTGTGGATTTCTCCTTCTTCAAATACCTTTATCTTACGGCCGGTTTCGATGACTTTATCAGCGATGAGGGCAGGTCTTCCTTCTTCGTGGGCGCGGGCTTGCGGTTCGAGGACGACGACCTCAAATATCTTCTGACCAGCGCCCCCCTGCCGACACAATGAAAACATAAGGATTGGTTCTCAGCATTCAGTCTCAGGCCTCCGCCTAAACCTTCCCCGTTGCCTCGTAGTGTTGTGTCCCAGAATTTCCTTACATAATCTAGCGAGTGTTTTTGCGTCTCCAGAGAGTAAATCAAGATCCGAAATTCGAATACCCGCCTGCCTGGCCTGAGCTATCCACTGCCTAGAAGGGATATCGGACGGGCCACTGCGAAGCAGTTGCTATTGCATGACACTAGCACACAGGTGGCGGGCAGGTCGAAACTCGAAACAAATCCGAATTCCAAATGACCAAAATCCAAAACTTGTTTAAATAATTGGAAAATTCGAATTTTGAAATTGTTTCGGATTTCGGATTTCGTGCTTCGAATTTTGCGCGTTAACAGCTCAAAACCAATAATCGAATCTCATATCATTTTCACAAGTTTCTTTTGGGACTTGATACTTGTGAACAACAGGCATCTGACCGCAGGCGTCATTCACAAAAGATACGCAAATCTGTAATAGATCAACTTCTCATACTCAATGATAACTTCCCGCGCGTACTTCCTTTCTTTCCACCATTCTTGCGGGTTAAAGAGTTGGTAGCGAGATGGAAGGGATATTATCTCCACCTTGTCGTCCTCAAAGACCTTTTTGAAGGTCAGCCAAGCCCTTCGTGAGTGGATGGGCGACGTAACAATGATTACCGACTTGAATCCCCTCTCCAGCACAACCTTACGGACTAGTCTGGCCTCATCTATGGTGCTGTCAACGCCCTCGTTTGAGGTCAGGATCACGTTGTCGGGGATATCAAATCCCCTCATCACGAGCTGAAAGCGGTCAAAGTCTGTGGGGTAGTCCTTGACCTGCCTCTTTAGGTAATCCAGGCCGTCCGGCTTTTGCTCTTGCGCCCTGAAAACATACGGTGCAAGCGCCTGCCGGTATACATCCACAGTCGCGAGCGGCCTCTCTACATCTCCCCCGACAAGGCACACAATGAGGTCAGCCTTCTTCGCTTTATGCTCCACAACAAGGTATTGGCCGAGTTTCATTAAGATAGGGACACGATAAGACGACAGAAGAAAATAGGCAATGACCAGTATAATTATAACCCACCTAATAGCCGAAATCGTTGGTGCCCTCTTCTTTTTCTTTTTATCCGTCGGTTGTGGCAAACCGAGTTCATCCGTGCGTTCCGGCAAATCCTCGCTTTTGTAATCCATGATAAAACCTTCGTTAAAAGTTCTTGGCACTATCGAGTAACATGGTGACAGGTCCATCATTCACAAGATGGACATCCATCATTTCCTGAAACCTTCCCTCGGCCACCGGTATTCCTTTCTCCTTTAATAAGACTATGAACTGTTGATATAGGCTATTCGCCACAATTGGATCAGCAGCCCGTATGAAAGAAGGTCTTCTCCCTTTTGTGCAGTCACCCCAGAGCGTAAACTGTGATACAACAAGTGCCGCACCACCGGTTTCAACCAAGGAGCGATTCATCTTACCCTCATCATCACCGAAAACCCTCAGGTGAGCTATCTTAGATGCCAGGTACTCCGCATCAACGCTGCTATCGCCTGTCCCAACGCCCAGGAATACCAGAAGACCAGGGCCGATTTCCCCTGCAACATCATTACCGACGATTACCTTAGCCTTCTTTACACGTTGCACCACCGCTCTCATTGAGGCCTCAGTGAAGATTGTAGTTGCCAAATCAGGGATAGTTACTTAATAAACTCTACTATGAAACCAACCGTGATCCTCATTAATCCGTGGGTATATGATTTCGCTGCCTATGATCTCTGGGCCAAACCATTGGGTCTACTTTATCTGGCCAGCCAATTCAGGGCATCGGGTTTTCAGGTGCATCTCCTCGACTGTCTTGATGTGCACAACCCCTTAATGGAAAAAGCGGGCTTCACGAAAAGACCCGTTCGGCGCCGGTACGGAACCGGGAAATACTGGAAACAACAGGTTCCCAAACCTCCCCAACTGTCGAACATCCCAAGGGCCTACAGCCGCTACGGCATATCCCCTCAAGTATTCCAGGCAGAACTGCAGCGGATAAGAAACCCTGCAGCGATACTCATTACCTCCCCTATGACCTATTGGTATCCAGGAGTCTTCGAGGCCATACGCCTCGCTAAGGAGCTTCATCCACATATACCGGTTCTGCTCGGCGGTATATACGCCTCGCTGTGCCAAGAGCACGCTCGCGCTTTTTCGCAGGCCGACGCAGTAATCACCTCCACCAACCTGTTTTGGCCCTCAGGACTAAACGATTTTTTGAGAGAAAATATAGCAGATTTTGCGATTGAAAAAAAGCCCCAACCTTTTGTGCCGTATCCGGCATTTGATCTTCTCACAAGGGCAGATTATGTGTGTCTTTTAGGGTCCTCCGGCTGCCCTTTTCGGTGCACTTATTGCGCTTCGTATTACCTGAACCCACACTTCTTGAAAAGAGAGCCTGATGAGTTATTCGAGGAAGTGCTCTTTTGGCACAAGGCACATGGCATTATGGATTTTGCCTTTTATGACGATGCCCTGCTTATGGATGCCGAGAACCATATCAACCTTTTTTTGGAAGAAGTAGTGCGACAGAACCTTAATGTCAGATTTCACTGTCCTAATGGCCTTCATATCACCTATATAGACCGAGAGATAGCGAATCTGCTCTATAAGGCAGGTTTTAGATCGATCAGGTTGGGATTGGAAACCTCTGATACCGCGCTTCACAAAAGACTGGGAAGAAAGTTTTCGGGAGGGGAGTTTGAGCAGGCTGTATCGCACCTTAAAAGAGCGGGATTTACCACAGATCAGATAGGTTCATATATCTTGATCGGCCTTCCAGGCCAAACCGATGATCAGGTTGCAGAAACTATAGAATATGTTGGGAGAAGAGGAAGCCTGCCCTATTTAAGTGAATATTCACCCATACCTCACACACAGCTGTGGGAAGAGGCAGTGGCGGTTTCAAGGTTTGACTTAAACTCCGATCCTCTCTTCCACAATAACAGCATTATCCCCTGTTGGGATGGTGACGTCTTCAAAAGGGTGAACAGGCTGAAAAGATTAGCCCAGGATATCAGAGAAAAAGCACGAGCAAGTGAGTAAAACGACAAGTGCCCGATCGGGCCGGACAAGTATCCGGAACACCCGCGAAGGGTAGCTGCAGTAACTTTAGTTCACTTTTAACTTTAGGCATTTTAGGCACTTCGTAGCTACACCCTATTGATCAGGCTGGCAGCATATCCTGCCCCAAAACCATTATCAATGTTCACTACCGTCACCCCTGAAGAGCAACTGTTCAGCATACCTAACAGGGCAGAAATACCGCCAAAGCTAGCACCATATCCGGCACTCGTAGGTACGGCGATAACTGGCCTGTCTACGAGACCCCCCACAATACTGGGCAATGCGCCCTCCATGCCTGCAACAACGATTATCACGGAGGCCCCCATAATCATATCCCTATTCTCCAGGATTCGGTGCAAGCCGGCGACCCCTACATCGTGAAGGGTCTTGACATCATTCCCCATGAACTGGGCTGTTATCAATGCCTCCTCAGCAACCGGGATATCAGCAGTTCCAGCGCTGATAATCAGGATAGTGCCCTTCCCTTTTTTCTCTATCGGCCTTCCCGTTACGGTGAGAATCCGCGCGCCTGGGTGGTATTCGCTTTCCGGAAAACGCTTCTTAATAACCCTTGCCTTGGCTTCACTGAGCCTGGTAACCAAAACATTTTCCTCCTTCTCAACCATCTTCTCCATGATCTTGATGATCTGCTCCACCTTCTTTCTACGTCCGTAGATAACCTCCGGAAAGCCCCTTCTCAGGTGTCGGTGATGATCTATAGACGCAAATCCAATATCCTCAAACGGCAGATTCCTCAATCGCTCAAGGCACTCATCCACATCAACGGAGCCATCCCTCAACTGTTCTAAGAGCTCTTTAAGGAGTCCAACGTCCATTCTGCCCTGCCCTCATATTTCCATACTGCCACGACGGATTCAACCACACCTCTCTTCCCCAGTCAAGCTGATTTCCCTGGACATACAGAATGCCTTATT
>CP070657.1:454174-458459 GCA_020355085.1 Deltaproteobacteria bacterium | reverse complement strand
TACTCCTTACCAGGATACCCGCTGTGGATCCAGCGTTTATGTTCCGTTGAATTAGGCTGTTCAAAGGGAATCAGAACCATAGGATGCTCAAATTTTGCAGCTTGATGGGCGAACTTTTTGACATCCTCATCGAGTTTGCCTTCGGCAATACACTTGAATCCATCAAAATGAGGATGACGCACAACATACCTTACCACGGGGATAACACCATTTCTTATCTCAGCTTCACATTTTTCTTTTGGAAACACATCATTCGACGCATCATACGGACCAGAACAGGGCGTATTGAACGTAGGGCTAATGCCAAAGCTCTCTTCCCACCAGTCTTTGTAAACATCGATTGGCATCTGGGCATTTGTTCCTGTATAGCACCTTCCATCAGGAATTGGGATCATCGGGTTACATTCCCATTCAATCCTATCAACGTCTTGGCTCGTTTCTTTCAGAGCGGGCGCACAACTATAAAGCAGCTTCTCCAATGTTAGTGCCCCACCAACTGCCAGAGCGGCCTTGCCACTTCTTTTCAAAAAATCTCTTCTGCTTACGCTTTTTTTAAGAGACTTTTCCATTTCCATAACTCCACCTCATTTATATATCATATGGGGCCCCTCCAATTACTTAACAAGGCAGTGTAGCTGCAACATGCAGGCCAATTTCGATATTGCTTGCCAGAGCTGACAGCAGCAATCGGCATCATTCTATTCGAGACTTGTTTTGGTAAGCAAAGGTATTTTGGTATTCGAATTCTGCCCAATCAGTAGTAGCAAGTCCAGGGCGAAAAAAGCTACATACAACATGTTGAAATTCCGGAAAAAGGCAGGATCATTTCTCGTCCTGGCTTTCTTATTTTCAGGTTTCTGCTCTGGGTCTATGCCTCAGATAATGACCTGCCAAGCCGTCTCTCATGATGGTTCAGGAGCAAATCAATGGCATTGGCAGCGCTAGCAAAAGAGTAATAGACGGGAAGCTCAGAGGAGACACATTTTTGTGCAAAGGAGTGGAACTTTTTCACCTGTTCTGGCGAGATATTTGCTTGCAGTACAATAGCTAACGGCTTCGAAGCCGCTCTGCTTTGTGAGACAATCCCATCAAGTATTTCATGCATTAGATCCATTTCATTTAGGGGGACCCAAGGTAGGCTGGGAAACCAGATTAAGAAGTCAATCCCTTCCCATTGGCAAATAATGCGGACAGTTCTAAGCAGTTTCTCAGGTTCCATCATGTTTTGGGAATAGTCTATAGGATTTCGCAAAATATTTCCTGCAAGTGGCGTAAATTCGCCTATCAAATCTCTTAATTCCCGAGGAAGTGGTGGAACCTTTAGCCCCCTCCTTTCAACTTGATCGGTTATAAGAACACTAGATCCACCTCCATCACCGATCAATGCAACTCTCCTGCCCTTAGGAACGTGCATAAAACTCAGCGTGACCATTGAATCGGCAAGTTCTTCAAGCGAGTACACATGCATGATGCCCACGTGCTTGCAGAGTGAATCCCAGATCACTTCACTTCCAGCGAGGGCTCCCGTATGACCGGCAGCCGCTCTGGCACCCCCTTCAGTGATTCCTCCTTTCAGTAATACTATGGGTTTTTCTCTTGCTGCTTTCTCCAGCGCTTGGCGAAATCTTCTACCGTCCTTCAGTCCCTCGATATATAGACCTATTATTTTGGTTTCGGAATCAGTCGCGAGATATTCGAGAAAGTCGGTTTCGTTGAGATCACAGGCATTGCCGTAGCTTACAACCTTGCTAAATCGAACGCCTCGTGACATTACTTGACGGATCAGGCCAGCGGTATTACCGCCGCTCTGGCTAATAAATCCTACCGGGCCGCTTTCCTTGGGAAAATCTATGTTGAAAGAGATGCGTGATTCAGGACAGTAAATCCCCATGCAGTTAGGACCTATAATCCGAATCCCAGTTTTACGAGAAAGATCAGCCAATTGAGCCTCCAGCCGGACTCCTTCTTCTTCGCCAGTCTCACTAAAGCCTGCGGTGCAAAAATGTACAGCCTTTACTCCCTTGTGAGCGCATTCCTCAATAAGTCCTGGACCTGATTTGGCCGGCACAGTGCTGATTACATAATCAATATTCTGGGGGATATCCGCCAGCCTTCGGTAGACCTTGATTCCCCTAATCTCGCCGCCCCTTGGATTTACTAAGTAGAGCGGCCGTTCAAATTGAAATTCAAGGAGAGAGTCTAAAAAAGTTCTAGTCCAATGCCCAGGATTATTCACAGTAACCCCGGCAAGCGCAATGGAAGTGGGGTGGAAAAGCGGCTGCAAATCCCCATTGGTAAAATTAGACGTATTTCCCAACTAAGGTCCTTTCTGCAATAAATGGGTTATTGGAGGACGTACAAGAATCCCTGTTTCAAAATATTTTGTTCATCTAGAATTAGTGCATGGTTCCAGGCTTTTCAAGACAAAAATCTCATTTTAAAGCTAATGTTATGGAGCAAGGTCATACGAAGGACATCGGCGCAAGGAGGGATATCTCTATGGCGATGAAACTTATTACGTATTGGACCTCTTGGCTGACTCTGGATAAAACCTTATGATTTCGTGGCATAGCTGACAGAAGCAATCGGCATCATTGTATTTGAGACTTGTTTTGGTAATCAGAGGTTTTTCAGGCTTACAAATTCTGCTCACTCATAACAGAAATCAAAACCTCGCCCCACTCTCGAGTGGTCTAACTATTAAGCAAGCTTGGCTGCTATTTCTGCTACATGTCTTTCTTCAAAACGAGCTGCATTCAGTTCATTCGGAATCGCCATTCTCTCTCGTTATCCTCCTAAAATATCATGCATAAAGATTAGACCCACAAAATGAGCGTTCACGCATATCTTCAAAGATTTTTAGAAAGCGGGCTGCGAGGGCTTCCATCACCAACCCCAAAAACGGGAGGCTCCTCAAATTTTTCTACTTGTTTCAAGAGGGAGACCAATTCCTCTACATCCTCAAAGACGCCAGCAATCCCAAGGTATTTCCCTTGCTGATCGGAGATTGAATAGAAGGTTTCTCGGATATACCTGCCCTGATAGTTTATAATTCTGCCTTTCGTTTGCAGCTGAGGGTCTTTACGGAATTGATCTATCCTCTGCTCAACCTTTTGCTCAATTTTCGTGGGGTGGCAGAGAAAAATGGATGTCCCTATCCTTTCTTCAGGTTTCGCATTCAGTAACTCCCCGGCTGCACGGTTGAAGAAAACGAGTTTGTTGGCAGCATCCACGAAAACAATCCCTTTGCCTATGGTGTTTATTACTTTCTGCAATAACTCAAGTTTATCTTCCATTTCTTTTCTCTCCTTGCATCCCGTTTAAAATTATAGTGCTCTTTTCAAGTTTATTGATTCTCCTATCAGTGACGCAGGCTAAAGACACGATATTGTGGATTTCAAACCTTATAAAGAAAAGTATAGGTTTTCTTGCCAGAACCAGTACCCGGCTATCTAAGAGTTCTGTTTTAGCTTACGATCGGTAGTGGTAGGTTTTTGAGGCTTTCAATTCCTTCCAATCATAGCAGAAAGCAAATCCTCAGGCTGATTCTTAGAACCACAAGATGGGGCGGTTGGCCAACTGAGGGCCGACACTAACCGATTTGGATACTCCAAGCGATCTCGGAAAGACTTCCCACTAAGGCTATTCTATTTAATTGCGATACAAATCTTGTATAATCCAAATTAGCTTCTGGCGCTCTAATTCATCTTGAACCAAACAAAAAAAGAGGGCCATCTCGGCGAGATCCCCCTGTTTATATCCGCCCTCTATTCACCTCATATCGGCGGGATCCACATTTCCACGCGCATGGTTACCATATCCCCCTTTCGAAATCTCCAGACCTCAATGGGCGTTACAACGTCGCCGTATTCGTCGAAATCCACGGATCCGGCAGCCCCTTCGTAGTTGATATCCTTCCCCTGATTCAGCCATTGAAAGGCCTTCTTGAATTCACCGGGCTTGATAACTTCACCAGGTGGGTTGGCTACCTTGCGGAGCTCGTCCCTGATATTCTTGGACGTAATGTACTTGCCCTTCGCCTTGGCCGCATAGGCGCCAAGACCAATCACCGCCGTGGCGTCATAGGCGTTGGTGATAAAGGGCAGGGGAGGGAGCACCTTATACTCCGCCCTGTAGTCGGAGACGAAGATGTCATAGGACCCGGTCTTTGCCGCACCAGGGGCAGTCCCCCATTTTCCTTCCACATTTCTGGCCCCGACAGCCTTGGCGATGTCAAGGGATCTGGTGCCATCGCAGTAGAGGAAATTATTGAATTTGAAGAACT
>CP070657.1:448986-454074 GCA_020355085.1 Deltaproteobacteria bacterium | reverse complement strand
TCGGCGGCAACCTGTGTCAGGATGTGCGCTGCTGGTACTACCGCTATCCCCACAGCGTGGGAGGGAGAATCCTCTGCTACCTGAAGGGAGGTAAGAGCTGCTATGCCCTGACCAGGGAGAACGAGTATCACTCCATATTCGGGGGGTGGCGAGATACGAGCCCCCCCTGCGCATCAGCCTGCCCGGCAGGGGTGGATATCCCCTCCTATGTCAGCACCATCAGGGAGGACAACCTGATTGAGGCAGCAAAGACGCTTCTTAAAAACAACCCCCTGCCCTCCATAACAGGAAGGGTCTGCCCCCATTTCTGTGAGCAACAGTGTAATCGGGGCGAGTTCGACGAATCGGTATCGGTCAGGGACATCGAGCGGTTCATGGGAGATTATATCCTCGATACAGCAGCTGATATTATTAAAGCTCCAAAAGCAGAAACCGGCAAGAGCGTGGCCATTATCGGCTCAGGACCTGCCGGCCTTGCAGCAGCCTACTATCTCAGAACGTTCGGACACCGCGTTACCGTGTTCGATAAGAGGGAAGAGCCCGGGGGTATGCTCACTTACGTGATACCAACCTATCGGCTCCCCAAAGATATCGTCACGCGTGCCGTCAAAGCGATTGAACATATGGGAGTTACCTTTAAGTGTAACGTGGATATTGGTAAAGACATAACCCTCAATACCCTCAAGAAGGACTTCGACAGCGTCTTTATTGCCACCGGGGCATGGATGCCCGTATCCATCGGGCTCAAGGGTGAGGAGGCAACCAGGTTCTGCCTGGACTTTCTCATCAACATCAACCGCGGGATTACCGAAATCCCCGGCAAGAAGGTCCTGGTCATCGGCGGGGGCAATGCCGCCGTTGATGTGGCGGTCAGCGCCCTGCGCCTGGGGGCCGAGCAAGCCACCATGGCCTGTCTGGAATGCCAGGAGGAGATGCCGGCCCTGCCCTGGGAGATCGAGCTGGCTATTGAGCAGGGAGTCAAGCTCATGCCCTCGTGGGGACCCCACCGGGTACTCACCTCTGAGGGCAAGGTAACAGGCATGGAGCTCATCAGCTGTACCTCAGTGTTTGAAGAGCAGGGCTGTTTTGCCCCCTGCTTTGATGATGCTCTCAAAGAGACGGTGGAGGCAGATCAGATACTCATGGCCGTCGGCTATGATACGGATCTGAGCTTCATCGACCCCAAAACCCCCGTAAAGCGAAAGCAGGGGTTGATACCGGTTGACCCAAACACCCAGGCAACCAACGTAGCCGGCATCTTTGCCGGTGGATCGGTTACCCACGGCCCCGCAACCGTCATCGAGGCAATTGCATCTGGCAGAAAGGCAGCTGCTGCCATGGATGAGTACCTAAAGGGTAAAGCACAGGCTCAAGATGAGGACAGAAAAACACCAGAGCCCTTCTTAACGTTCAACAGCGATTATCTTAAGAAGACACCCCGGGTGCAGATGCCCAAACGCCCGGTAGCGGAGCGAAGCATCGCTGGTGAGGATACCCTCGGTCTGGATTTCACTGACATTGAATCAGAGGCCAATCGCTGTTTCAACTGTGGCTGTGTTTCGGTGGGCCCCTCGGATATGGGCGTGGTGCTGCTCGCGTTGGGGGCACAGGTAGAGATTGCCGGACCGAAAGGCAGCAGGACCGTCCCTGTTGAGGATTTCTTCGGCTCCTTGAGGACTACCCTCACAGCCGATGAGATGGTAACCCAGATCCAGGTTCCTCAGCCTCCGGAGGGGGCCAGGCAAACCTTTCTTAAGTTCAGACTGCGGGAGTCGGTGGATTTTCCCATCGTCAGCGTTGCTTCGGTGATCACTGTCAAAGATGGTATCTGCCAGGACGCACGGATTGTATTAGGTGCGGTTGCTCCGGCACCGGTCCGGGCAACTATGGCGGAACAGGAACTAAGAGGCAAGGCCATCAATGCAAAAACGGCTAAAGCGGCCTCGCAGGCAGCCCTTCAGGATGCAATACCACTCACCATGAACGCATACAAAGTTGAGATAGCCAAAACACTCGTGAAAAGAGCCATTCTCTCCTGAAACCCAGAATGTGCTCTACCATGATCGTCAGGGAATGTACTCCCAACTCAGGCTCAGGCTTTGCACCTTGTCAAGAGCCTTCAATAACGGTTTTTTCGACTAATCTCGGGCAGCTTCTCCCTGATACTCGCCACTGGGGGCGTGGAAGATTCCGGGGAGCTTGGTGAGCTTATCGGAGCAACTGTTCGGGAACATCAGCCGGGCCTGCCAATGGAGACCGAAATCGATTGCCTTGATCCCCGGAAAGGCCTTTTCTACCATCTCAACCAGCTCATCACCTGTTCTCGCCTTGGGCGACACTTCATCGAAGACGTCCAGATATTTAAGGGTGAAGTCGATTCCAGAGGTATCCTCGAGGTGGAGTTTCTCAGGGGAGCAATGGCCCGGAATAACAACCCGGGGATTCATCTCTTTTAATCTGTTGAGGCAGGCTCGCCATTTGTTGCGGCGGGCAAGATCGCTCTCTGACGTCCAAACATGGGCATCGTTGTACACGATATCTGTGCCGCACGCCACTCGAAGCGAAGGACACCAGATCATTGTGTTATTCGCGCTGTCGCCATCCCAATCGTCGGAAAACTCAATATCATAGCCTTCAACCTGCAATTTTCCACCCCAAAGGGGGGAGGGGAATACAACCCTGTCTGGGATTACATTTCCGTACATCTCCCCCCACATATATATCTTCTCATCGGAGGTGTAAATAATGTCCTTGACCACACTGGGGAGGGCCACGATTTTGGCACGTGGAAAGGCGTATTGCAGAACAACAAGGCCAAAGTGGTGATCCGGATGGAAATGGGAAATGTAGATATGCGTGATATTCTTTCTCGTTTCCAGGAGTCCGGCTGCAAGTCGATGGGCATCGCTTAGAGTGAAACACGCGTCGATCAAAATGGCATCCTCTTCTCCATAAAACAGAGTCGAAGTTCCATTAAAGCCGATATAGCTGTGCTGAAATACCTTGTAGTTCAGTGTCATAGTGAATCCTTTCTCAAGCTTCGGTTTTTGGTTAGGAAAGAGTCATTTCAGATACAACCATGCATCTGCCGGTTGAACGCGCCAGCGGATTGAGGTCCCATTCTAAGCCGCTCCCCAATTGACACCGGCACTGGTGAGGGCAGCTCCCGAAACATCCACAATCGCGGCACCGCCATCAACCAAGAGCACCGATCCGGTCATAAACGATGAATCATCGCTTGCCAGGAAACTGCAAATACCCGTAATCTCATCAGGCGCAGCGACCCGACGAAGGGGTATGTTTGCGGAAATGATAGCAAACACGCCGTTTACGTCGGTTTTGAGGCTTTCTGCAGCCGGGGTGAGCGCCTGCTCCAGCATGGCCGTTCGGGTCGCGCCAGGGCACACGGCATTGCATCTTACCTTGAAAGACCCGTAATCCAACGCAGCCTGTTTGGTCAGCATGATGAGCCCAGCTTTAGAGGCCGCATAGGCCGACATAGTCGGTAGGCACCGTAGTCCGCCCAGGGATGCGATATTGATAACAGACCCGCCGCCGTTTTTGATCATGTGCGGCAGGGCAGCCTTCATGGCCAAAAAAGGCCCGGTCAGGTTGATATCGATAACCTTCTTCCAGATTTCCACGTCAACATCCACGACCGTACCGCCCGGATCGATGGCGGCATTGTTCACCAGCACGTCCAGTTTGCCACCGAAGTCAATCGCCGTGTTTACCATTTTTTGGATGTCTTCGAACTCGGTTACATCGCCGGAACACGTGGCCACGCTGTCCGCCGGCATGCTTTGCGCCACCTTATCGAGCATCTCCTGACGCCGGCCGGCGATGCATATCTTAGCCCCCTCATCGACAAATCGCTTAGCGATAGCCGCACCGATACCCGTACCCCCTCCAGTTATGAGCGCCACTTTGCCTTCCAGTTTCATTCTTTTGCCTCCTTTGTCACCTACCAATTTGAGTTTCTTATTCCCAAACGCTGCAATAGTCAGGGATGCCGCAAATCCATGATGTCTACGGGTCTAGCTGTCGTTGGCTACCGCGCAACCTCTAACATCTCGCCTTCTGGCAGATCTTCCCATGACTCAGTCTATGAGATCAGGGTCATGTTTCTTGTTACTTTGGTGCCGAATTAACGAGCGGTTCAAAGGATAGCGTTTTTTTGGGAAGCATGTCAAATCTTCACTCGCCTTCGCCGGAACTCGACCTTCGCAGCCAAAGCAGCTACTTCTTCCCCGAAGACCTGATGTCAAATCCTTTTTTGCCTTGTTTTGGGATCATTCGGCTTCCAAGGATTGGATCAAAGATTCAAAATTCGAGCTGCCGGTAGCCGCAAATGCCGTATCTCCCGCCAAAACAACATCGTTGCCGGCACAGAGCAGCTCGCAATGGCTGAGGACCTCATTTTCAGCCATCATGGCCCCAACACCCTTGAGCAGATGCTCTTCAAAATGCGCTGCTGCGATTTCCCTGGCCGTTTTTGGACCTTGCTTCAGAATTCTCAGGATGTCGGCACACCTTTCAATGTGGTGCTCTATTAATTCAATAATGCTTAGCTGCAGGTCGATCTCATTCCAGCGATTATTATAGAACAGCCGATGCCCAGGCAGAACAAGTAAGTCGGCAAATGTTCTTCCGATTTTTTCCAGCCTTCTGAGGGAGCGAATGTATGCCCGAAGCCCATAGATCGACTGGGCGCGGGTATACTGCGGCGCGAGTATTTCCCTGACCTGGTCGAAAAACGCCTCCCTGGAGGGAAACGGCGTAATCTCCGGAAGCACGGTGTCTCCCACAATGAGTGCCTCATCTCCAACTAAGATGGCTAGAGCGTCGGGGCTGTGTCCCGGAACATGATACGTATGTATTGCCTTGCCCATGTTGCAAAGACCGTCTCCAATCTGCTCAATCTTCAGCCGGCTCCGTTCCTGGTGATAACTGAGACAATGCTGACTTGAAAACGACTCGGGCATAAAGCAATGCCAACACGATGCGGGGAGGTTCTTGTTGACACCGGCAAGGGCTTTTGTCGGATAGAAACGAATAAGACGATCGTAAATACGATGGGCCTTAACG
>CP070657.1:444921-448886 GCA_020355085.1 Deltaproteobacteria bacterium | reverse complement strand
GCTCCAGCATACCTAAACCAGGTCCCCCGTACTCTTCTTTGATAAAGGCCCCCACAAACCCAAGTTCAGCTGCTTTTTTAAAGATCGCCTCATCAAATGTCTCATCCCTGTCGAACTCTTCTGCCCGATCGGTAAACTCTCCCTCGGCGAACTCTTTGGCCGCGTTTACTATGTCCTTCTGTTCTTTGCTCAGTTCAAAGTCCATTTCTCTCCCCCATTCTCATTACACTATACTCGTGAATACCAATCCTGCGGGCCGGTACGAAAGGTTTAGATTAGTCAAAAGCTCTGTATCTAATCCGGCAAACATAGACGCCTGGCTTAGAGAAGAACGAGTCATCCGGCTTACAGTCTTACCAGGTTCATCTCTTCAATATAATGACGGCGGCGTTTCCGTTACCGCCATAAAGCTGTGCTAAGCCTACCTTCGCCCCTTGCACCTGTCTGGGACCTGCTTCCCCCCTGAGCTGCCAGACAAGTTCTGAAACCTGAAACTGGCCCATGGCAGCTGTCGTCTCACCAAAGGATGCAAATCCGCCACTCGTACAGCATGGAATTCTGCCACCGATTGCCGTTTCCTCATCGTCAACGAGCCGGTCTGCTTCCCCTTCTTTGGCTAAACCAAGACTTTCTATATAGTTGAGATAGTGCCAAGCGCTGTTGTCCGGTAGTTCCACCACATCCAAGTCCTCGGGACCAATACCGGACTGTTCGTAGGCCCACTTGGCAGCTAGGTAGGCTTCACTGGCTTGTGGGGTTTTCTGTTCATCATGGTATGCAATACCGGGAAGGTGCACGGTGCCGTCACCATACTGGGCATGGGAGGTGGTCGCCGCAGCCACGGTTATCGGGCTGCTTGTCCGCTTTTTTGCTATGTCCATACTACTGAGTATGACTGCTGCGGCACCGTCGCTCGTGGCGCAGATCTCTAAGAGACGCAGTGGTTCACACACCATGGGAGATTCAAGAACCTCCTCAAGACTAAATGCCTTGGGATACCTAGCATAGGGGTTGTGAACCGAGTTTCTGCTGGCCAAGACCTTTGTCATAGCAAGGGTGTGTTCAGTTGTTCCGTATTTCTCCATACGCTTTCGACATTCCATTGCCCAATGAGCTGGATTGGGCATTCCAACTGCTCGCCACCGCAGGAAGTTCAGGTCATTGAGGTCTTGGGTACCTAGAGTCCCTGGGAAAAAACCCTTTGGACTGCAATCAAAGCCAACTGCAAGGGCAATATCAACCTCTCCAAGGGCAATCGCCTGATAGGCCACTTTGATTGCTACACCGCCGGAGCCGCATACGTTTGAGACGTTTATGATGGGAATGCCCAGCTCTCCCATCTTCTCAGCGAGTATTTGACCCGGCAGCGTGGTTTCGATTCCTTTGGTTTCTGGTGAGACCGATGCTACCATATACTGGATATCAGACCATTCCAGACCGGCATCATCAAGGGCCTTCAATGTGGCCTCGCAGCCGAGTTGAACTGAACTCTTTTCAGGGAATTTTCCCCAGGGGTGCATACCCACCCCGATTACGGCAACCTCTCTTCCGAGCAATTTCGACATATTTACTCCTCCTTGTTAACTATCGATTTTCTCCTCCTCACAAAAGCTACAAACATGAATAAGGCTCAAACAAACCTCGGTTCACTATCTGTTTGTGAGGGTCATACGAAATCAAAGCGGGCGAAATTTCCAGGTCATAACTTCGTTACCCTTCTCATCATCAAAGAGCTTATCTATGAGCATCTCAACTTCCATTCCGATTTTAAGGTCTTCGTATTTATATCCGCTCATCTGCCCGATAATTGCAATTCCTTCTGGAAATCTTACCTCCCCAATTGCAAAAGGAGTAAAAGGATCGGGCGCTACAAAAGGAGGCGGCGGCGGGTAACAAACGAGCGTATAGCTCATGAGCGTTCCGCGGCGATTTAGCAAGATCTCTTCTACATCTGCCTTGTTCTTGCACCGTGCATTACGGCAGACGGGGCTTTTGGGAAAGGACACTGTGCCGCATGTTTTACATTGGGTGCCTATCAAATGCGGGTCGTTAGAAGGCCACGTGAAGAGCCCCTCTACTACTGGGATTTGTTTCTTCTCTGATCCCTCAGCTTTCATAATGAAATTCTCCTCTCTCTCCTATTGAGCATCCCAGTTGGGATGACTCTCGTTATGCATTGTTCTTCACCAAGTAAATTGGTTGCCCATAAGAACACACTTGCCAAAAGAAGAAATTGTGTATGATTAATCGTGCCTCTGAATTGCATGCAAAAGGAACTTCATGTAACTCCGTGAAAAATTTTTTCCGTTATACTGGCTCATATTTAAGCTCCACTGCAGCAAATTTCCGTCGTTTGCACCTACGATGTTCATTGCAACAAGAGGGGGAGCATTGTCTTCCCTGAAGGACCCATCTTTTACCCCTTCTTCCAGTAACTTGGTGAAGAGCCCATAAAGCTCCTCATAGGGCTTTCTGATACCCTTCTGATACTTCTTGCTGCTTGAGTACAATTCTGTTGAGAGATTTGTGAGGCAGATACAGAGTTCTCTGTTTTTTGCCGCAAAATTGAAGGAAAATCTTAGGAGATGCTTCATTTTATCAAGCGCGTTTCCGTCTGCGGATCCCACTTGCTCAATCATTTTACTGACATAACTTCTCTCATATTCTTCTAATATCCTTGAGAGAAGCGCATCTTTGTTTTTGAAATGGAAGTAAATTGCCCCTTTTGTTAATTTGGTTAGATTTGCAATGTCTGAAATTGAAGTACCATGGTAGCCTTTTCTTACGAATAACCTGAGGGCGGCATTGATTATTTTCCTGTTGGTCTGTTCGCTTCGTGAGCTTTTCATTTTAGAAGGCGGGATTCTGTGTGGAAAGATACTATACGTCCGGTATTATATCCTTGATTTTGAATCTGTCAAGCTTTTTCTTCACCCCCCCTCTTTTAGCTTCTTTGCTTTGGCCTAGTCTTTTTCGGGCTCTAATTTCCCAGAGCTTGTCAAGCTCAACTCTCAAAAAAAAGTTTCGATACCTCGTAGTATGTAAAATAGCTCTATAGGAATACCTTCTTCAATTATTCGTTTGAATTTGCTGACTTATGAGCGGGGACTTTGTAGACATGGGTCAGAAACAACGACAGAGATACCATTTGTTCTAGAGGCCGGTTAAAGGAAAGTTACTTTAGGACAATCCACATGGTAATGAAAATTTTCTACCGACATGCGTCCGAACCCTGGGCCGGACTTTGCAGTATGGTGTGAGGGAGGTTGCGGTTGCCGGTGACCGGCTCTGGCCAGATAGAGGCTGAAAAATGATCAACCATGATGAAGAGGCACGGGCTCTTTCATGAGATTCGAAACAAATAATCCTTGGTCTCCCGATACAACGTTCCCGTTACTTCTCTCCCAAACTGCTAAAGAAGCCCTTCTAACAATACTGTTGCCAAAACCATCAGAATGATGGTTTGCATGACGGGCTTGAAATCCGTTTCTGAGCGCCTTAGCTTATGCTACAATTAATTGTGTTATACAAAAAAGTGTGAATATGATGACACAGAAAATATTGTGAGTTGCGTTGCGAGTTTCTCATGACTGATAAGGCCTGCCCTAGCCCAGAACCATTTGGTGAGAGGCTTGGTGCCATTGTCATTCTGGCCGTGATGTTTTTCCTTAATTTCATCGGTCGAATCATCTTTGCTCCACTGATGCCTACAATCGAGCAGGATTTAGGGTTAACCCATAGTCAAGCCGGATCACTTTTTTTCTTGATTGCGATAGGTTTCTTTATTTCCACACTTGGATCAGGGTTCGTGTCTAAACGGCTTAACCACAGGCGGACAATCATGCTGTCCACTATAATACTGGGACTAACCCTGCTTTGTTTCGGTTTCAGTACCTCCTTGCTATCTATGCGTCCAATCATGGTCATGATTGGCTTGGCAGCCGGGCTTTACATGCCCTCGGGCG
>CP070657.1:437103-444821 GCA_020355085.1 Deltaproteobacteria bacterium | reverse complement strand
GCTCTGGATTGCTATGGAATGGAAGATCAGCTAGCAGATGAAGTTGTAATTATAGGGGGTGGAGAGGTCGGCTGTGAAACGGGATTACATCTGGGGAATATGGGTAAAAAAACTACCGTTGTTGAAATGCAAACCGAACTTGCTCCATATGCATCTACCACGCACAGAGGCGAGTTGCTGTATGAGCTGGAGAAATGCGAAAATGTGCACTGTCTGACTTCTGCTCGATGCACCTCGATAACCAAAGACGGTATTGTATGTAGTAGCGGCAGCGGACAAGAACAGACAATTAAGGCGGGATCAGTTATTATCTCCGTGGGAATGAAGTCCAAAAAACAGGAAGCTGAAAGCTTTCGGGGATCAGCTGGAAGCTTTTACACAATAGGCGACTGTGCCAAAGTAGCTACGGTGGAGAATGCGATAAAAGCCGCCTATTATACTGCAATACATCTATAGTATGTTGGGCATCGTATTCAAGACGACTGTTGTGAAGGGTCGTTTAACAGCAAGCCATTGTGGGTCCCGAAAAATGAGCCACTTTGCCTTTATTTGGACCCTCTTCCATTATCTCATTGGTAGTAGTTTTACACATTAGCCGGTAGCTATTCCCCCGGAAATATATAGCAGTGCTGTGATGTAGCAAAAGATCTAGGATGGCTGTCCAGATCTCCGGCTTCTACACTTCGGATTTCATATTTCTGGAATCAAATCGTTTTGAGCATTCATGGTGCTTAATGATGTTACATAGGGAGAAAAACCATGGGGCAACTTGAAACGGATATCGTCGTTATCGCTGGTGGTACTGCTGGATTGGCAGCGGCAATTTCGGCAGCAGAGCGCGGCGCAGATGTTGTTATTTTCGAAAAGGCATCGACCACTGGCGGGGCGGGCAACATGGCATTTGGCCTCTTTGCCGTGGAAAGCAGACTGCAACGATTGAAGCAGATAGCATTCACCAGGGAAGAGGCCTTTAAGGTCCATATGGATTATACCCATTGGCGTGTGGATGCCCGGCTGGTAAAGGCCTTCATCGATAAATCAGCCGACACCATCGCCTGGCTTGAAAAGATGGGAGTGGAATTTTGGGATGTCAGTTGCCACAACCCCGGGTTTCCCTTTACCTGGCATATCATCAAGGGGGCGGCAGGAAGCGTTGAACAGCCCGGACTTGGGGCCAATATGATAAAGGCCATGACCGACAGGGCTAAGGATTTGGGGGTCAAGCTCTATCTCCGGACGCCGGCCGAAAGGATAATCAAGGAAGGGGACCGAATAGTTGCCGTGGTGGCAGAAGGTGATTCCGGGCAGGAGATCCGGGCAAATACTAAGGCCGCAATTATCGCTACCGGGGGCTTTGGGGACAACCCCAAGATGATCAAGAAGTATACCGGATATGAATGGGGGCATGATCTGTTCTCAACAAGGATTCCCGGTTTAATGGGGGATGGTATCCGCATGGCCTGGGAAGCAGGTGCGGCCTCAACAGAAATGATTATGCACCTTACGCCCTTACGGATCCCTGAGTTGGACGATTTCTCCCTGGAATCATTTTCATTTCGTCAACCCAACCTTATCGTGAACCTATCTGGTGAGCGTTTCATGAACGAAGAAACCATGGGAAACCCAACGTTTGTTGCCAATGCGGTATCAAGGCAAAAGAACGGCTGTTGCTTTATCCTTTTCGATGAAACCACGAGGAAGCACTATGAGGAAAGAGGTCTGGACATCCCCCCTGACGGCGTTGCCACATTCGCAAACGCGGATATTAAAGACACCGGCTCAATGGAAATTTTGGACAAGGGGAGTGAAAACATTTTTGTTGCGCGTTCCCTTGAGGAATTAGCCGCCAAAACCGGGATCGATCAGCGTGCCCTGCTGATAACAATAGATGAGTATAACAAGGCCTGTGACACAGGCCGTGATGACCTTTTTCACAAAAAGCCCAAATATCTCAGGGCGATTAAGCAGCCCAACTTCTATGCCGGAAGGCTTTTCCCAGGTGCCATTGGAAGCCTGGGGGGGATAAAAATCAACCATAAAGGGGAAGTGTTGACCAGAGATCACGAGGTGATTCCCGGGCTTTATGCCGCGGGCACTGACGCGAATGCATTATACGGTGACAGCTATGCATTCGTTTTGCCCGGCAATACCTTGGGCTTTGCATTGAATAGCGGACGGATTGCCGGGGAAAATGCGGCAGAATATACTAAATCTACCGATCGATGATCAGTTTTTCCGGCAGGCCCGAAAAGGGGATATCCCCCCATCTGGGCTTTTGAGTTTTGAAACCATATATATGGGGTCGTTTTATGGAAATAGAGGATATCAAAAAGGTGGTTATTGTGGGGGCAGGGAATATGGGCCAACAAATAGGTGCCCAGTGCGCCATTCATGGCTTTGAAGTTGTCCTGTATGATATCAATCACGATATCTTGGATAAGGCATTTGAAAGGATCAAGAAGCTTTTAAAATCCTTTGTAGCGTCCAATAAAATAACTCAAAAACAAGCAGATGCAGCAATAAGCAGAATAATAGCCACTACGAATATAGGTGAAGCGTCAATCAATGCAGACCTTATCAGTGAGTCTGTGCCGGAAGATCCGGATCTCAAGGGAAAGGTGTTTTCTCAGTTCAATGCGCTGTGTCCTGATCATACAATTTTTGCCACCAATACATCTACACTGTTGCCTTCAATGTTTGCACAAGACACCGGCAGACCGGAAAAATTGGTGGCTATCCATTTTCATGATGTCCGAACAACGGATATTGTTGATGTTATGGCTCATCCGGGAATATCGGAGGAGACCTTGAATATAGCAACAGAGTTCGCGATAAAGATCGGACAAGTGCCACTCGTTTTAAGAAAGGAACATCCAGGCTATATTTTTAACTCCATGCTTACTGCCCTTTTTGATGCTGCTCAAACGCTTGCAGCAAACGGGGTGACTTCAATTGAAGAGATTGATCGTGCATGGATGGGGGTTCTTCATATGCCCATAGGGCCTTTTGGGCTCATGGACAGTATTGGTATTGATACGGTCTGGAAGGTCACAGACTACTGGGCAAATAAGCTGAATGACGAGCAGAATAAGAAAAACGCGGAGTTCTTGAAAGAATACATTGATAGAAGGCAGCTTGGTCAGAAGAGCGGCCAGGGCTTTTACTCGTATCCTAAACCGGCATATCGTAATCCAGGTTTTATAAAAGGGGAAGTGAAACAATTAAAATAGTTCTCATTGCAAGGTGGGTGCGAGGTTATCTAAACCAAGGGCGGCTAAGGCCCTAACCTGCAGGAGCCCTGTGTTTTGATGCCATCCGGATTCATCGTCGTGAACACACAGGTAGACAGGCCGTGGAGCTCGTCCTTCGATAAACACACCGTCAAATCGTGCGTTCTTCAGCTCAGTTGGGAAACACCCGCCCATATTTTCATACCAATAGCTTTTAGCAGAAGTCATCGGAGATTTGCCGATAACCGATAACCGTGTACCCACCTGAGCACCCGCAGCAACCAAGGTTCCAGTCATGAAGATCATCTGATTCTCTGGGTCAACCGCCTTGATTTAAGGCATTCCGAGGTGTCTTTTTCGTTTCCAGACCATAAACGATTTGACATAATAGACATGGGAGGTGTTTCAAAGATACACTGCATTGGAGGAAAAACATTGTGAAGGATAAGAAAGGCATCAAGATGAAGACCGATATCGTTATTATTGGCTGTGGAGGTGCTGGTTTGCCGGCCGCGCTCACTGCATATGAAAAAGGCAGCAAGGTCTTGGTTCTCGAGAAGCGCGGCGTGGCGGGAGGTAATGCGTTAATGGCGGAAGGTTTTTTTGCTGCGGAAAGCCCGGCTCAGAAAAGACTCCTAATCGATGCAAAAAAGGACGATCTTCTTAAAACGGCCCTTGATTACGCTCACTACAAGATAGACCCGAGGATCTTGCGGGTCTTTATAAACAGGTCTGGAGATACCGTGCGTTGGATAGAAGAAAAGGGCATACGGTTCAACCGCATTGTCCCTTTTTACCCCAATCAGGTTCCCTTGGTATGGCATATCGTCGAAGGTCATGGCAGCACGCTTATTAAGATCTTTGAGAATGAATGCAAGGAAAAAGGCATTCCAATGCTTCTTAAGACATGTGCCAAAAAGATACTGAGTAATGAGCAAGGGAAGATCTCAGGCGTAAGGGCAGAAGGAGAAAAGGGGGAGATTGAAATCGAGGCCAAAAGCGTCATTATTGCGACAGGAGGATATGCCAGCAATAAGGAATTATTAAGGAAGTATTGTCCTGAGTATATAGAGATCCTTGAGAATTCGGGAGTGCCCGGAATGGACGGTGATGGATTGATGATGGCGATGGAGATTGGGGCGGATACCGATGGCCTTGGTAATCTTCAGATGGTTGGCCCGGCGCCCTTCCCTAAGAATTGGACTATCGAGGCAGTTGCAGGAGAGCCCTTTTGCATATGGGTCAATAAAAGGGGAGAGCGATTCATTGATGAAACGGTTACGTTCAATGTCTTTGAGGCGGTCAATGCCATCCTAAGACAGAAGGGTTGGATATGCTTTGCCATCCTAGATAACAAAATGAAGGAGGATATCGTTGAGCAGGGTTTTATAAGGGGATGTGGTGAGCTATTTGTTCCCAGAGGCCGGAAAGTGGAAGGGCTTGATGGGGAATTCAGCAAACAGATCGAGAAAGGGGGTGCGTTTATGTCCGAATCCCTGGAGGAGATCGCTGCGTGGATTGGGGCGCCCAGCCATGTACTAAGAAGAACAGTGGATGAGTATAATGAATTCTGTGACCGCTGCTATGATGAAGTATTCGTGAAGGATCCCCAGTACCTTCGGGCGCTTCGCACCCCTCCATACTATGCGATTCGATCTAGCGGTGCCCTCCTTGTAACAACAGGCGGCATCAAAATAAACCATAGGATGGAGGTATTGGATAGGGAAGGTGACCCCATTCCTGGATTATACGCAGCTGGTACTGATACCGGAGGTTGGGAGTCTGACACATATTGCGCGGTACTGCCAGGAAGCGCCTTCGGTTTTGCCATGAATTCCGGGCGCATTGCAGCAGAGAATGCCTCGGATTACATCCAGCGCAAAGATAGCTGATCAAGGCAAAGGAGGCTTACATGACAGAAAGGGGTATATTTGATCTTTCAGGTAAGGTTGCTGTAGTAACTGGCGGGGGTTCTGGCCTTGGCCGCTCTATCTGTGAAGCCATGGCGGAATTTGGTGCAGATGTGGTCTGCGTAGGAAGGACCGGCAAAAAAGTTGAGGAGACCATCGATTTGATAAAAGGCTTCGGCACCAGGACCATGGCCGTTGCGGCAGATGTTGCCGATCAGGTTCAAATACGGAGAATGGTTGATCAAACGGTAAAGGCATTGGGAACAATTGATATCTTTTTTGCAAATGCGGCAATGCGAGAAATCGGGTTCCAGAGAATTCATGAGAAACCGGTTGAAGATTGGGACGCCGTAATAGATATGAACCTAAGAAGTGTTTTTCTTCAAATGAGGGCCGTATTCCCTATAATGATTAAGCAAGAAAGCGGTAGCTTTATCAGCATTTCTTCAGTGGGGGGTCTATGGCCCATTGCAGATCATGAATTCCCAAGATTAAACACGGCATACTCCACTGCCAAGGCGGCGCTCATCATGCTGACTAAACTGGCAGCCCGCCAGTACGCAGAGGATAATATACGCGTTAATGTGATCTGCCCCGGGTACCATGAAACAGGTCTCACCCCACCGGAAGAGAAAGAGGCGTTCGATGCCGAAATGATTCCTCATATCCCCCTGGGCAGGGCAGCCAGTTCGGATGAGATTAAGGGGCTTGCGGTGTGGCTTGCCTCTAGCGCATCAAGCTATGTAACCGGCCAGATATTGGTCCAGGATGGCGGCGTTAACGCATGATAAAGCCAGTGCTCAAAACCACTTCATGGCTACGATACCGAAGATCCTCCGCAGATATTCTATGTTCCCACGAACCCCTCTCCCAGTTGAGCCGATACAAAACCGTTCTCAAGGGATTTATTAAGAGATTCGCCCGGAACTAGCAAAGAATTATACAAGAAATGGTACTTCATTTTCGGGCAGACTTTTCTTTCTGGCTCTGCTATAGATTGATGTTACGTTATGTTCCGAAGGGAAGAAAGCATTCATAAACAACCCACAAACAAGGAGGGCAAAATGTTAGGGAAATCATGGAAAAACTCAAAGCATAGGGCAGGGAAAGGTGCGGTCACTGTTTTTGTGGTTATGCTTTTGGTCGGTGCTCTGATGACTTACACTACTACCGCGACGGCAGCTGAGCAGAAGGTCATTAAGCTCAAATTTAGCACGAGCTTCTTTCCACCCGAGCCACCTTGTGTATTCGCAAACCGTACCCTCGACATCGTTGAAAAGAAAACCAATGGCAAAGTGAAGGTCGAGCGTTTTATGGCCGGTGCTCTAGGAGGACCTCTCGAACAACTTGGTCTGGCGAGCTCAGGAGCAGCTGATGTCATATCGCTACACATCGATCAATACGCACAGCAATTACCGCTTCATCAAATAACCAACACCGAGCAACTCACAAGTGGGGCGCAGGGGGTGATCAACGTAAAGGCGATCCTCCACGAACTGGAAGAGACCAAACCCTTGTTCGCAGCAGAACAGAAGAAGAACAATGTGAAGATCCTACATCCCTACTGCAATGGCCCAACAGGGGTAACGGCCAAGTTTGCAGCGAAGTCCCTGGCCGACGTAAAAGGCAAGAAGGTGAATGTGATTGCTGCCTATCAGAGGGATGTCTTCAAAGAGCTCGGCTGGATTCCGGTCAATGTTCAGATACCGGAACTCTATGAAGCCCTCTCCAGGGGGGTCATCGATGCCATCTTTATGGCGACAGCTGCTAATGTGCCTTTAAAGTGGCATGAGATCGGTAAAGTACATCTTGCAATAGGGGTAAACACCATAGTTTCTACGCCTTTGGCCTTCAATGCGGATAGCTGGAACCGCTTGCCCGCTGATGTTCAAAAGGCATTTTGGGATGCAGCATGGGAAACCGCTCAATGGACCGCTGAGGCAACCGAGGAGAATCTGAAAAATACGTATAAGGCATTTGAGGGGGTGGGAGCAAACGTAGTTTTCGTCTCCGACCAGGAAAGCGTCGCGTTTTTTGAAGTACTATTCAAGCATTCCATAAATAACTGGACGAATATCTGTAAGGCGGCCGGCGTTGAGCAGGACGCGAAGGTGGTAAATAAGTACTGGGATGAGATGAAGTGGGGTAAGTGGAAGAAGTAGGAGAAGTCGATTAAGCAAGAAAGGCATATGTGAAGCACGGTCGGTAAGGAGCTGAGTTACTTCTCAAATATACTCCGGACCTTCTTTTGAAAAGTAGGGGAGGTCCGGAGTATTACCCTATGCTGCTGAAGATGCGGAAAGGAGATCGTTGATGAGGGATTTTGTTCTACAAGCCTTTGACGTGGTGACAAAAGTAACCAGGTGGTTGGCAATTCTAGGGGCAGTCAGCCTAGCGGTCTTGATGGTAGTAAATTTCATCGATATCATCGGAACGAAATTCTTTCTCAGGTCGGTCCCTGGTGCACTGGATATCAGCGAAGAATTAATGGTCTTATTAACCCTCTTCCCGATCGCCTTTGTCGCGTTGGAGCGAGGGCATATTCGCATCACTCTCTTGGAAGGGCGCATGACCCCGG
>CP070657.1:432486-437003 GCA_020355085.1 Deltaproteobacteria bacterium | reverse complement strand
TTCTGAGATTTATCTGCGGGGGAGTCTTGCCCCCTCCGCATTCCCTTCGACAGGCTCAGGGCTGCGGTTTCCCCCACTGATAAATCACGAAAAGACGGCGCTCTCCCGCCAGTCACTCTAGAAAGGTTTACGTGATTTCCTTCAAAGGCCTGGAAAGGGCTAAAATGATCCGAAAATCCTGAGAAACCTGCAGGCCGAGAATTACGAATGATCGAATGGAACACCTTGCTCATAGCATTCCTTTGTGCCTTCCTCTTTCGATTTCTCTTCCAAATTTCTCTCAGTCTCATGAATATGTCTTACATGCGCCGACACGGAAACAAGGTACCACGCGTTTTCCAGGGAGTGGTAGATAAGAAGAAGTTCTCCACAATGGCAGCGTATACAGCGGATTCCACCAGATTCGGTATTATCGCCAGAATATTCGACCAGGCGTTCTTGCTTGCCATTCTCTTGACCGGATTCCTGCCCTGGCTGACCGAAAGGATTGGTACCTGGCACGAAGGTTTTATAGGCGGAGGACTGCTTTTTTTTGCCGTTCTCGCATTGATATCCCAGGTATTCGATATTCCGTTTGATCTTTACAGTACCTTTGTAATCGAAGACAGGTATGGCTTTAACACGAGAACAGTCAAGCTGTGGATCATGGATTGGGTTAAGGGGTTAGCGCTATCTGGTGTTTTGGGTGTGATCCTTATCTCGCTCCTTTTGGCATTACTCCATTATTTCAGGCATACCTGGTGGATCTTGGCATGGGTTGTTATCTCTCTGTTCGAGCTGGTCATCATGTGGCTTTACCCCGTTTTGATCGCACCGCTGTTCAACAAGTTCGAGCCTATTGACGACGAGCAATTGGAACAGAAGATTGCCAGCCTCATGACCAAGGCCGGACTGGCAGTAAAGGGGGTGTTCCAAATGGATGCGGGAAAGAGGAGCAAGCATACCAATGCGTACTTTACGGGTGTCGGCAGAACCAAGAGGATTGTGCTCTTTGATACGCTCTTGAACTCGCACCCCATTAGCGAAATCCTCTCCGTTCTCGCCCATGAGGCAGGTCACTGGACCAAGAAGCATATTATCAAGCAGCTGGTTCTCATGGAGGTGCTCTCTCTGGCCGGATTGTTTATTATGTCAAAGCTGCTCACCTGGGAGTATATGTACCGTACGTTCGGTTTTCAGGAACCGGTTGCCTATGCCGGGCTTCTGTTGGTGCCCGTGCTCCTGAGTCCCTTGGGCTATTTCCTAAGACCGTTGGGGTCTTCTCTGTCCAGAAGGTACGAAAAACAAGCCGATGAGGTTGCCGTTCAGCTGATGGGAACGGCCGAACCCATGAGGAATTCTTTGATAAGGCTCAATTCCGAAAACCTGGCCAATCTCGTGCCGCACCCCTTTTTTTCCTGGTTCAATTATTCACATCCGGCCCCGGTTGAAAGGATAGAGCGGCTTGAGAAGATGGAGAAGGATTAATGCCGGTTCCGGTTGCGGGCTGAAAATACCCTGCATCATTGGGACTAGCCAGGTTGGGAGCCGATCTACGCAATAGTCATTATCGTTTGATCCGTCAGCGTCAGCCGTTCGAGCCCGGAAGGGGTTACGAGATAGTCATCCTCCAACCCAACCACCCCTAGCCCGGGAAAGACAAATTTCGGCTCTAGGGCAATAACCATTCCCTCCTTCAGCGTTTCCGAAAACTCAGGCGTTATGATGGGAAATTCATCTATTTCTAATCCAAGCCCGTGGCCGATGAATTTCACCTTCCCTTCACCATGACCCATGAAGAAATCTTCATACCCCGCGCTCGTGGCCTCCGCTTCAGCCATGTGGTAGAGATCGGCACAGGAGACGCCGGGCTTTCCTTCTCTAGTTAGCAGGTCATGAATGCTTGTGGCGCACTGGTGGGCTTTTTCCAGATGTTCTGGAAGGGATCCGATCACAAAGGTTCGAAACTGATCGCCCACATAGCCGTTTACCCCGACGCCAAAGTCAATGCCGATCGGTTCATTTCTCCCTATTCGGCGAAACCCGGCACCTTGAGCCATCGCCGGCGTATTACCCGGGCCCCCGTGAGGTGTATCACAAAACGAAACAACGGCACCGCTCTCGCCGGCCAAAACGTGGGCATGGGTCATTTCCTGGTTCCATCCGCGCATCCGAAGAATTCCCATATGGCCTTCCCGACGGGCTATGAGAGCCAGATGCCCATCAACCTCGAGCTCTGTCATTCCCTCACGAATAACGCCCCTGATCTCCTTTAGTCCCGTATCCAGAATCGCGGTGGCCTTCTTTATCTGCTCAATCTCGTGGGGAGACTTAATCATGCGCAGGCGCCGGATCTGGGGAGAAATATCCACCCACCGTGAGCCGGGAAAATAACGCTGATACTGGAGGTATAGATTCGTGGGCAGGACATCCATCTCGAGACCGAGTGTACCCATCTCAGTGAAACCATACTCCCTCAGAATAGGCACGATTCCGTTGCTTTTCCCCACAGGGACAACGTTGCTCAGCGGGGATTCTTCCTTTGCCCTCTGATAGCTCTTTGTTGCCACAAGAACCGGATTTCCCTCACGGGGAATGAACAGAACCGATCTCTGCAGGGTTCCCGAGAAGTAATAAATATCAACATTCTGCAGGATAAAGGCCCCATCCAGATTTTCCCGGTCAAGAACCGACTGGAGAGCCCTTATGCGGCCTTCTATTTCTGGTTTGGGCACTTTATCCATGCCTTGTCCTCAGTACGACCAACTTCTTGCTCCCGTTAGAGTGTCCGGTTACCTTTCAGGTGCAGGATATGAAAACATGCTGTGTAACTAAACACGCAGTTTGCTCGAGGAGTGTCCCAGATCCCAATCAATCTGAACGTAATCTCGCTTACATAAACCATTTTGTGTTTTGATACACCGCATCACCGAAATCCCTCATGAAACGCAGCTCCTCAGCGCTCAAAGGCCCCTGGTTCACGGCAGCCAGGTTTTCCTGGAACTGCTTCATATTGGAAGGGGCTGTCATGCATACATGTACGTGGGGGTTTGAGAGGACAAAACGATAGCACATGCCTGCCGATGGAACGGGCAGTTCCTTTGGCCAATTACGTGGTCTTTTTAGCAGGCGCCGCCATCGAGTGGCGGTGTAACTCACTATCCCTGGTTTATGGTGACCCAGATAGGGAAATATCTCCTGCTCAGCACCGCGGTGAGCGGCGTTGTAGCGCATCATTAGAATATCGAGCGCGCCCTCGTCTGCGAGCTTGCCGGCGAACTTCCTATTGTGGGTCGAGATACCGACGGTGCGAACCTTGTCTGTCTCCCGCAACCGATAAAGCTCCTCTCTGGTTTTATCGGGGAAATGCTTTTCTTTGGTGACCCCCAGAAAGAGGAAAATATCGATATAATCGGTGCGTAACTGGCGAAGCCTTTTTTCAAGTGTCCGTTCAAGATTCGGATAGCCAACAAGAAGGTTGTACGCACCCGTTGTTACGATGTATCTTTCCCTGTCTTTTTTTAAGGCATCCCGCAGCACAGCAATCATCTGCTTGTCAATACCAAAACAGAAGAAGAAGTTGATGCCTTCGTCAAGCGCTTTGTAGATAGTCTTTTTGCCCGGCCAATAGGTGCCGGACAAGCCGAGTCGGTGAAGTGGCATGCCGGTATTGCCGAGAGTTGTATGGGTGTAGTCCTGATTCATATCATCTTACCTAGAACTTTTTGGCCGCTTCGGCGAGCAATCCCTGAGTCTGCTCAGTGAACCAACAATCCAGAAACGTTTCATGCTTTAGTTTGGAGTTCTCGTCATACCGAATGCGGATAGCCTCGACACGATTGGTCTTGATGGCTTCAAAGGCCGGTCGGGGGAGGGCGGCAAGTTCAGCAACCTTTTCGAGCGCCCGGTCTTCAACCTTATCCTGAGGAAGCACCTCATCAGCAAGTCCTATTCGTTCTGCCTCAGAAGTGGGCATGAGTTCGCCGCAATAGAGTATCTCAGTTGCAGCCCGATCTCCGACGATTTTCCTCAGTATCAGGTCTGCCAGGTAGGGCACAGGGACACCCAATTTTACCTCGTTGAGCCCCATGAGCTTCTTTCCCGCAGGCGCGAACCGGTAATCGCATGTGAGGGCAAGGATATTGCCCCCAGCAGTGGCATGGCCTGCTATGGCGCAGGCAGTGGGAAGCGGCAGGGTAAAGAGATCAAATGCCGCCCGATTGAAGCTGTAAAAGAACTGTGTTACCCCGTCCCTGCCCAGTTTCAGCAACTCCGGCAGGTCGAAGCCGATAGAAAAAAATTTGTCACCGCCAGCCAGCACCGCACCATGAAACTGGCCTTCCACTTGTTTCACTGCAACCGACAGATCCTCAACCAGAGCGGGGCTGATGGCATTAGTCACACCGTTATTGAGCCGTATAACTGCAAGGTTATCATGGTCTTCTATAACTACTTTGGACATGTGTACCTCCATTGCAACAATAAGAGCTTTGGCTTCCTTAGAAAAGAACACCTATCTTTATGCCACCCGATTCGAA
>CP070657.1:426475-432386 GCA_020355085.1 Deltaproteobacteria bacterium | reverse complement strand
ACCTCCCGAACTGTCTCATCAGCCATCATCGTGTGTAATACTTGTTTCGTCTTATCCCCAACATTATTCATCGTCTCTAAGCTAGCTGACTCAATACCAACTGGCTCAGAGATTTCACCAGAACACTATCACTTCTCTGTTCTCAACTCCTAAAGGCTAGATACGTCTTTTTGTTCTTCGCGAGCTCCTCCACAAAATGCCAGCTTCCGCGTTCTACGAAATCTGCTGTCAAGGGGGTACCGATCTCGATGTTCTCCGGATGGCCAACATCGACGCCGAGTATCTGTGCACTGATCCGTGGCCCTTCCTCGACCTCAACGATACCAGCGCAATAAGGGTTGTCTCGGTTATAGCCTGAATCGATCATGGGCATGGGGCCAACCCCGATAACCGTAAATGCAGCGAGCTTTCCCTTGCCACTGAATTCAGTCCATTCCATTTGGTCATGCTTACAGTTGAGGCATATGGGACGTGGTGGCAGCCAGAGTGCACCGCATTGGGTGCACCGAGAACCCATAAGTTTCTTCTCCTGCAAGAAGCCTTCAAAGGCTGCAATGGTAAATGGTTTCTCTTTCATCGCTACTGCCTCCTTTCATAGATTTGAACAACAGCGGTAGTCCCATGAGCACCGATGTTACGGGTTAGGGCGAGCTTGATGTCCTTGCCCGTGACCTGTCGAGCCCCGGCTGAACCTCTCATCTGCTCAAATATCTCCACAATCTGGGCAGAACCGGTCGCCCCTACCGGATGTCCCTTGCACTTGAGCCCTCCGGAAACATTGACCGGCTTTATGCCGTTTCGGGCGGTCTTGCCTTCAGCTGCAGCCATGGCCGCCTCCTTGCCCTCTCTAAAGAAGCCCACATCGGCGATGGCCATGATCTCGGCAATCGTGAAACAGTCGTGGACTTCGGCGATATCGATATCCTGAGGTTTCACATCTGCCATTTCATAGGCCTGTTGTGCTGCTATCGTAGCCGCGGGTATCGAGGTGAGGGTGTCTCGGTCGTGGAGGTTTTGGCCGCTGGCCTGCCCCGAGCCGATGATATAGATGGGGGTATCGGTGAAGTCCGTGGCCAGCTCCTCAGCCACCAGAAGGATACACGCTGCCCCGTCGGTTACCGGACAACAGTCAAACAGCGTGTTCGGCCATGCGATCACCGGATTATACCGGGGATCGTTCAGGAATGCCATTTCGTCTGCCCAACTCGGAATGGGGGTCCCTTTTTCCTTTGCCTTGGCGATGCGCATCTTCATGACCTCCTTAATGGTCATGGGAAAATGGGCCTTCGGGTTCAGGGCCCCATTGCTGTGGTTCTTTATGGCTACCCGCAACATATCGTCGTGGGTAGTTCCGTACCGCTCCATGTGTGCCGTTGCCATTGAGGCATAGAGACCCGGAAAGGTAAACCCGGCTGCACCCTCATAAGAGGTATCTGAACCGCAGGCAAGGGCCATGGTCGTCCAGTTTGTCGACAGGGTACTCATCTTCTCGGTACCACCGGCCGCGACTATATCATACATGCCAGAGGCAATACCCATGATACCTTCTCGTAACGCCACAGAACTGCTTGCACAGGCATCCTCAATCTTGAGCGCAGGTCGGGGGCTGATGCCCACTTCATTTGCGCACAAGGCACCTATCGCTGTCTGCGACTCCCACATCTCGGCTCCACAATTCCCTATATACAGGGCCTCGATATCTTGCGGATCGAACTCTTTATCCACTGACCGCCTCATCTCGAGAAAGGCCTCTGCAAACAACTCTCGGTTGGTAACGTCTGGTCGGATCCCAAAGGCCGACATGCCGGTCCCGACAATAGCGACTCCTCTGCCAAGTTTACGTTTTCTTCGGGCCATTGTTCCACCTCCATACAAGCAATTAGGGTCTATGAAATAAGCTGGCTAATCCTCACCCAGCAAAACCGATGTATTTCATTAATAAAACCTCCAGGCCCAAGAGATCTGGATGTTTTACTATCTACCACAAAAGCTTTTTCTTGGATAGCCATAACGTGAATCGCTTTGCTGCTCCGATGAGCCTCCTGGCAAGTGAAATGATCTCCCTAAACCTCTCTCTTGCTCCCACCGCCTAGGGTGCGGAAACCGTCCCCCCCGTCCCCCCGTTTCTCTCTGTTGGCCATCACCGTGCCACACTATGCTCATGGATTTTTCATAACAAACATGGGCAGGTCTGGAAGGCATAAGCCCTAAAGAATTCTGAAAAACCAGCCGATACAACCATATGGTAAATTGATATGCTCTACCGCATATTCATAACTCCTAATCAAAAGGTTTCAACACAACCATGGGTATCATCAATGTTGCAGAATTAAAGCCGGACATGGTGCTGGCAGAAGATCTTGCAAACCTCGATGGCCGTTTTCTGCTGTCCAAGGGGACAAAGCTAACGCCAAAGCATCTGCTGATCCTCAAAATGTGGGGAGTGATCGAAGCCAATATCGAGAATGTCAAACAGGTAGATATTGAGGCAGATGCAGTATCACAACTAGACCCAGCAGTCATTGAAGAGGTAAGGCAATCGTTAACAGGGCCTTTTCAACATGCAGACTTAGAGCATCCAGCCATTCGAGAGCTATTCCACATCTGCTGTATCAGGGAGGGCCGCAAGCGATCAGGTGCAACGAACAAACGGAAAATTAGAATCCCTGAAAACGACGAGAAGAGCATAAGCCCCTCTTGTAGGATAACCAAGCATACGACGGCAAAAATAGACCCCAACGAACTTATTAGTGGTCATGTAAAACTTCCATCATTACCAACCATGTATGTTCAAATTAACGAGGCTATCAATAGACCGGACAGCTCAGCCAGTGACATCGCAAAAATCATTAGCAAAGATACGAGTCTCTCCGCTCGCCTTTTGAAGATTGTCAACAGCACCTTTTACGGTTTTCCGTCTAAGATAGATACCTTATCCCGCGCTGTAACTATAGTGGGAACTAGGCAGCTCACCACCCTGGCTCTGGGAATGGATATTATTAGTGTATTCAGAAAAATCCCCTCTGACCTTATTCACATGCGATCCTTCTGGGAGCACAGTCTTGCATGCGGTATCTGTGCCGAATTATCGGAAGCTATAAGAAAATCCCGAATACTGAACGGGTTTTCGTAGCAGGTTTGCTCCACGATATCGGGCGTCTCATTTTGTATAGCTATGTTCCCATTCAGGCCAGGAATGCTCTCATAAAGGCAAGGCAGGATGATGATCTCTTGCACAACTCAGAGCATGAGACCTTGGGCTTTGATCACTCGACGATAGGCGGCCTACTCTTAAAGAAATGGAAGCTCCCCGTTTCTCTTGAGAACAGCGTCAAGTATCACCATTCTCCACAAGAATCCAAGGACCCGCTTGAACCAGCAATAATACATTTAGCCGATATCATGACGAACGCTGTCGGCAGAGGCTCTAGCGGTGAGCGATTCGTTCCGTCGCTGAATCCCGACGCCTGGAAAAGCCTTGAACTGTCGCCGAATATTCTATCTACAGCCATAAAACAGATGGAACGTCAAATCGAGGAGATCATACAGTTACTGTTCTAAGATGGCCAACAAACCTCAGAAAAAAGTGAATACCAAGTACTTGGAAGAGCGAATTCAGTATTTGGAGGAGGTCAACCGCTTCACGCTTGACGTACTGGAGATGGCAGCCTCCCTCGGAGATTTTCAGCCCAGCATCAACAAGCTTCAAGAGCCTTCCGTTATCTTGGAGGAAACCAGATCTCGGGTCCAACGCCTGATCCCCTTCCAAACCTTGGCCTTCTACCTCATCGACGATACGGATAACAGCTTTGCCCTCGCAAGCTGCAAGCCCAAGCGCGCTAAAGCCTTCTTACAAAATGAGGTGGACTTTCTGATCGATAATGGAACCTTTGCCTGGACCTTGAGGGAGAGAAGATCCGTTATTGTCTCCACGAGAAACTATGAACGCCAGCTCCTGCTCCACGTAATGGCCACCAGTTCCAGAGTGAGAGGTATGTTCGTAGGGCTCATGGAAAAAGACACAGCAACCATCCCCGATACAGCCCTTTCGCTCTTGTCTATCATCTTGCTCAATAGCTCCAATGCACTGGAGAGCTTTGATCTGTATAACATGATACGAGAAATTAGCAAAAGCCTGGAGAAAAAAGAGAATTACCGGACACTGTTTGAGGCTGCACCAGATGGCGTGGAGGTCCTTGATGTTCGAGGAAATGTTGTAGATTGCAATAAGACGCATCAAGCCTTACTGAAACGCAATAAGGAGAAAATCGTTGGAAACCACACGACCGAGTTCTTTTCTCCTGGTACGAGGGGCTTTTTTGAACAAAAGTTTCAAACCCTGAAAGATACGGGATATGTCGAAGGCGAGGTGGAACTTGTTTCCAGTGATGGTTCACCTATACCCGTGTGGAGAAAGGAAAAGGCGATCTACAACGGAAACGGTGAATTCGTCGGTTCGGTGATTTATAATCGAGATATTTCGAGCCTCAAGCAGGCAGAGGAACAAAAGAGAGACCTCGAGGACAGGCTCCAGCGAGCTCAAAAGATGGAGGCCATCGGCACCCTCGCAGGCGGTGTAGCCCATGACCTGAACAATATCCTGGGCGGGATCGTTGGCTACCCCGAATTACTGCTCATGCAGCTCTCCGAGAACAACCCGCTTCGAAAACCTCTCATAACCATGCAGGAATCCGGGCAAAAGGCAGCGACTATCGTGCAGGATCTGCTGACTCTTGCACGCAGAGGGGTGCCCACAGCTGAGGTGGTAAATCTCAACGATATCATCACTGAATACTTCAAGAGCCCGGAACATGAAAAACTGAGGCTCTACCACCCCCACATTGACATAGATATCAGCTTAGAACCAAACCTGCTTCCGATCCTCGGCTCGCCGGTCCACCTCTCGAAAACCATAATGAACCTTGTCTCTAATGCTGCCGAGGCAATGAAGAATGGGGGCACAATTTCCGTATCTACACAAAATAGATCTGTTCAAGGTCAACTCAAAGGCTTTGAAACCATCGAAGAAGGCGAGTATGTGACCCTCACCGTTTCTGATACAGGAATCGGGATCGCGGCGGCGGATCTGGAAAAGATATTTGAGCCCTTTTATACCAAGAAGGTAATGGGTAGAAGCGGAACGGGATTAGGTATGGCTGTTGTGTGGGGCACTGTAAAAGACCATAAGGGCTATATTGACGTTGAGAGCAATGTAGGCAAAGGAACCGCCTTCACCCTTTATCTTCCCATAACCAGAGAAAAGCAAGTAAAAGATGAACTGCTTCAATCTTTTGAAGATTACCGTGGCAACGGTGCCTCAGTTTTGGTTGTAGACGATGTGAAAGAGCAAAGACAAATCGCATCGGGCATGCTGAAACAATTAGGTTATTCCGCAATATCCGTATCAAACGGGGAAGAGGCTGTCGCCTACATGAAGAAAGAGTCGGCAGATCTCCTCATACTTGATATGATAATGGATCCTGGCATCGACGGCCTCGAGACCTACAGGAGAATCCTCAAGCTGCACCCGGGTCAGAAGGCGATTCTGGTGAGCGGGTTTTCCGAAACAAAGCTTGTCAGAGAGGCTCAGAGACTGGGCGCAGGAGCCTATGTGAGAAAGCCCTACACCCTTGATCAACTTGGCCTCGCCGTAAAAACCGCATTGCATGGTTAACTAGGGGTGCATCACTGAACGCAGCCCTCCCAACACAACTAGGTTAGGCTCAATAGACCACCGTTGATCCTTTATGCTGCCCAAACTATGATGGCGCGTCACGAAAGCGTGCCCGTATGACTCCCTTATGCCCGTCATTCTGATCCCATCAACAAAAAATCTCCATATCACCCTATACATACTGCTCTATACCATCAACCTGAATAGGCTCGCTCTTTAGCACAAACCCCGAAGCTT
>CP070657.1:423499-426375 GCA_020355085.1 Deltaproteobacteria bacterium | reverse complement strand
GTCCAGGGATGTTTTCAAAGAACCGGATTCGGGTCTGCCTCTAAAATGCGATATGTGTGAAAGCGATCCGCCTCTGGAAGAGCCGATGTGTGTTCAGTGGTGCTTAAATGATGCCCTCACGTACGAAGAAAGGGAAGAGGAAGCAGAAGAAGAGGTGGAGCAGGAGGAGTTGGAGATAGGATTGGAAGCATTGGCAGACAAATTTGGATTGGACAAGATAGTGGATACCATTGTCCGAATATCAGAGTCAAAGAAGGCCTAACCCCCCTCACCCCCAAACAAGAGGATTACCAAAGACCGTGGAAAACGTTGCTGACTACAAAGAGATCGTCGATGTCATCAAGGAAAACGGTGGAGACGCCTTCAAACGATGCTTCCAATGCGGGCTCTGCGATGTGGTCTGCCCCTGGAATCGGGTACGAGAGTTCAGCATGCGCAAGATCGTCCGGCAGGCCACCTTCGGGTTAACCGAGATAGAAAGCGAGGAGATCTGGTTGTGTACCACCTGCGGCAGATGCCCCACCCAGTGCCCCAGGGACGTACAACAGATAGAATCCGGGGTGGCCTTACGCAGGATTGCCACCGAATATGGGGTGTTCCCCACCCCGGTCACGGCGATCCGCACTGTGAGAGGAAGCCTCGTTGGCGAAGGCAACCCCTTGAGCGAAGAACGAGCAAAGCGGCCGAATTGGGCAGAAGGCCTTTCCGTAAAACCGTTTACCGAGGGGATGGAGCTGCTCTATTTCCCCGGCTGCTATCTCTGCTATGACCCCCGATTGAAAAAGGTAGCAAGGGCCACTGCCACAATCCTTACCAAGGCAGGGGTGGAGTTCGGGATCCTGGGAACCGAGGAGAATTGCTGTGGAGAGAGCATCCGCAAGACCGGCGATGAGGAGGTATTCAAACGCCTTGCCAGGGATAACATCAAGGCCTTTATCGATCACGGGGTGAAGAAAATCCTTGTCTCTTCCCCCCACTGCTACCACACCTTTAAAAACGAGTATCCCGAATTCATGGTGGACTTCGAGGTCGTACACCTCTCCCAGTATCTCTTCGAGCTCATTGATGAGGGAAGGCTTACCCTCACCAAGGACTATGGCAAGAAGGTGACCTACCATGACCCCTGTTACCTGGGCCGACACAACGGCATCTATGACGAGCCCCGGGGGGTGTTGGGGAAGATAGCCGGTTTGGAGCTCATTGAGATGCCTGATGCACGGGAAGACAGCCTCTGCTGTGGCGGGGGAGGCGGCAGGATCTGGATGGAAACCCCCAAGGGTGAGCGATTCTCCGATTTAAGAGTAGAACAAGCCATGGCGGTGGGGGCCGAGGTGCTGGTTACTGCCTGCCCCTATTGCATTGCCAATTTCGAGGACAGCAGGTTAACCCTGGAGGCTACCGAACATATAGAGGTTAAGGAGATCACGGAGATACTACAGGAAGCGATGTAGGGTAAGTACTACTGACCCGGACACTGCGGGTATAAGAAAATCTGATGAGGTAACTGAAAGTGGAAAGAGAACTGTTGCCAATTGAAAAAATTCGACAACTTCGTAGGAGTTTTGCAGAAAGCGATTTTGCAGACGTCATGGTTGTCGGGGGAGGGATCAGCGGTATTCAAGCTGCTCTTGATCTTGCCGATACGGGTTTTAAGGTTTACCTGGTTGAAAAATCGCCTTCCATCGGCGGCCATATGGCCCAGCTTGACAAGACCTATCCCACCAATGACTGCTCCATGTGAATACTCGCGCCCAAACTGGTCGAGGTCGGCCGGCATCCCAATATCGAGGTCCTCACCTATGCCGAAGTTGACCGTGTAGAAGGTGAGGCAGGAGACTTTAGGGTAACCCTGATCAAGAAACCCAGATACATTATAGAAGAGAAATGCACGGGTTGTACCACCTGTGTGGAATACTGCCCGGTCATGGTCCCCGACCCATATAATCAAGACCTATCATCCAATAAGGCCGTCCATATCTACTTCTCTCAAGCGGTTCCCCTTATCACGTATATAGATGAAAGCTGCATATACCTTAAAGAGAAGAAATGCCGTATCTGCGAGGCAGTCTGTGAGAATGAGGCCATAGATTTCAATCAAACCGCGGAAAAGCTTGAGGTAAATGTAGGGGCAATCGTCCTGTCTCTGGGCTATGAGGTATTTGACCCTAAGGTAAAGGGAGACTATGGCTACGGAAGGTTTGAGAACGTGGTCACCAGCCTTGACTTTGAACGCCTGTTATGCGCCACCGGCCCCTATGAAGGTGAGATACTCCGCCCTTCAGACAAAAAACACCCCCATAACATAGCCTGGATTCAGTGCGTTGGCTCCAGACGGGTTACCCCAGGGGATAACAGCTACTGTTCAGCCGTCTGCTGCACCTATACGCAGAAACAGGTGATTCTGGCAAAAGACCACGACGCCGAGGCCGCGTGTACCATATTCCATAACGATATCCGCTCCTATGGCAAGGATTTTGAGACATACTACCAAAGAACTGAAAACCTTCCCGGCATTCGCTTTATCAGAAGCTATGTATCAGTAGGAAAAGAGATCCCGGAAACCAAGAATATAACCCTCAAATACGCTACTGAGGAGGAGGGAGTTAAGGAGGAGGAATTCGACCTGGTGGTATTATCCGTTGGCTTGAACCCTCCTGCTGATGTAAATGAGTTGGTAACTACATTCGGCATCGAGCTCGATTCCCACCGATTCTGTAAAACCAATCCTATTAATCCCATAGAGACCACCAGGCCTGGGATCTTTGTCAGCGGGGCCTTTCAGGGCCCCATTGATATCCCCGAGTCGGTTAGGACTGCCAGTGGGGCTGAAGCCCTTTCTGGCCAACTCCTTTCCTACCGGCGAGGGAAGCTGGCAG
>CP070657.1:418971-423399 GCA_020355085.1 Deltaproteobacteria bacterium | reverse complement strand
GAGGTTTAAGTCTGAGTGCTCAGGATGGGCCTTTACCGCTTTTTTAGCACAATACCTCAATGGGTGGAAAATCTTCTTCTAATATTACTGTTAGCGCGGAGCGCTGCACTGTCGTGCTATCGCAGTGGTCAACGATGAATTAGGTATGATGACAATCCGCCACTATCGCGAGAACGGATCAATGAGCATTGCCAAACCCATTCCCTGAAACGAGTACTAACTCAATGGAAACCGCTACCCCAGACACAAGGCGCCCTATACCTGCCGCAGTGGACATCCATTCCAAGGCGGCCGGCCGCTTGCTTTTCGTTGATAATATCCGGGTCTTCCTAACAATCGTGGTGGTGCTGTTCCACCTGATGATCACGTACGCTGGAACCGGATCATGGTACTATACGGAAGGCCGGGAGGATTTCATCACCGGTGCAACCGGCGCGTGGTTCCTTACGGTCACCCAGGCTTACTTTATGGGTTTTTTCCTTCTCATCTCGGGATATTTCGTGCCAGGTTCCTACGATCGCAAAGGGGCTGGTCGCTTCCTGAAGGATCGTCTGATCCGCCTGGGCATTCCGCTGGCGCTTTATAGCTGGATCATCCGTCCCTTGTTGGCGTTTCTGGACCCGGTCAGGTTCCCGGACTTGCGCCCGCCTTTCTGGAGCTTCATCACAGGTAACTACTTCAAGGAACAAGCAGTACTTGGTGCCGGGCCGCTATGGTTCATCGAGACCCTTCTCATCTTCTCGATCCTGTACGTCTTGTGGCGACTCCTCACGCGACCCCGCCCGGATAAGCCGATTGTGGATACCCGCTTTCCTGGTAACGGGTTCATCGCTCTCTTTTCCCTTCTCTTGGGAGTCGCTGCCTTCCTGATCCGCCTATGGCTTCCCCTGGGCTGGAACTTTGTGCCATTGAACCTGCAATTCCCTTTCTTCGTCCAATACATCGCGCTGTTCGTTGTCGGGCTGATCGCCTACCGACGCAATTGGCTCGTGTACCTGCCCGACAGTACCGGCCGCGCCTGGCTGGGGATCGGTTTTGTCTTGATCTTTTTGTTCTGGCCCCTTGTACTGGGTGGGGGCGCTTTGGACCAGGGTCTCGATCCCTTTCGCGGTGGCATGCGCTGGCAGGCCCTTGCCTACGCTCTTTGGGAGTCTTTTCTTGGCCTTGGAATGTGCCTTGGCCTGATCTATGCCTTCCGCCACTACGGCAATCGCCAGGGAAAACTGGCAAGCTTCCTCTCACGCAATGCCTATACTGCCTATCTCATACATGAAGTGGTGATTATCGCCATTGCCTATGCGGTACGGGATGTTGCGCTTTATCCGTTGCTCAAGTGGGCAGTGGTGGCGCTGGTGGCTATCCCCCTCTGTTTTGCGGTCAGCAGCCCAATCCGCAAGTTACCCTATGCCGATCGAGTCCTATGATTGCCGGTAAGGACGAGGAGTGAAGGATGGGACGTTCGTGCAGAACGTGCCTAGAATCAACCTAAGATCTCAACACCCTTTCAATTTGAGATATGTGGACGTCAGACCCCTTCAGATATTCAATATCAACCAGATATCCCAACAATATATGCCAGTCTTGGTATAGGTCTCGCTACCTCCCTTGACACCATACCATGTTTTCATCCCTCCAATTCGAAGATTCCATTGCATACCTGATCTGCCCTGATGCAAACTGGACAACAACTCCCTATTTTGGGATGACAAATGCTGCTTGCCTGAAGAGATGCTCTATCGACGAGGAGAGGGTATAGTGACCGTCTAATGGCCATGCATAGGGATGACGCGGGTGCTCGTCCTTATCCGACGCCATGGGCTATGGGCGAGGAGGTCCGTAGCAGAGTTTCTGCGGAGGGTGGAGAAGCGGGGGGAACTTCGCTTTTTGGGCAGCTTAAAACCTTGCCACTACCATATGTAGACTGAAATTCGTTTCGATTTCAGTATATGAAGCTGAAAGAACAGTGAGGCGCTTGAAACGAGAGACTCATTTGGGAAGTCATAACTCAGTCGTTCCAGGAGAAAGTTCCTGTTTGCAACACCTGGTCATAAGCGAATGAGGACATGCTGAAATAGTATGGGAAATCGGCAGAAGGTCATTGTCGTTGCAAGTTCTCACACCAACTGTTAAAATTCTTTAAATACAGTGAACTAGCTGAGGCGCAGCCCACGACACGCTTTGAGCTCGTCTGCGTAAAGGTTTTATGCGGACAGGAAATCGAGACCCTGCATCTTATGCGGGTCAATCTAATCATTGTTCGGTGAGGAGAATAAATGAAAAAGGTACTGATTATCGCCGGCGTCTTTAGTCTATTCATCTTCTGCACAACCACAACAGGCAATGCGAAAGGAGAGCCAAATATGAAGATATTGCAGATTCAGTGGCAACGGCTCGTTGACAAACAAGGGCAAACATGTGACCGCTGTGGAATAACCGAGACCTCGATAGAAGATGCGTTTCAAAAGCTCAAGCGATCCCTTCAGGAACTGGACATTGAAGTGGTTCTGGAAAAGAAAGCTATCAGTCCTTCTGCCTTCTCCAAGGATCCGCTTGAGTCAAATCGCATCTGGATTGCGGGGAAGCCTATCGAAGAATGGCTCTCTGCGACCATCGGCAAAAGTCAATGTTGTTCCACATGCGGTGATTCGGAATGCAGAACCATAATAGTTAATGGCAAGACCTATGAAGATATCCCTGCCGAACTGATCGTCAAAGCAGGACTCCTTGCAGCTACGCAGTTAGTTGTAACACCTTCAGTTAAACCATGCTGCCCTTTTATGGAACAGGTCAAGAAGGCAAAACCACCTTGCTGTCCACAACCTGAGAAACAACAAAACAAGTGAACATATTCTCATCTAACCACAGGATCAACACGGACGTGGGGAGAATTCGTGCCACGAATATAGGTTTCTGCTATCAATGTAAGGAATTGAGAGGCTCAAAAACCTACCACTACCGATCGCAAGCTATCACCGAATTGCCAGATAGCCGGATGAGGATTCTGGCAAGTAGCTTACACTTTTTGAAACTTCCAAACGATCGCTTCCGGGACTCTAGCACGAAGGGCTTGACAAAACGCGAGGAAGGGTATCTTCTGATAAGAAGATCCCTCAACGTCGTTTTAATACCATAGAGGGCAAGGCGGAAGTAGCCGTAAAGGGGGTCGAGCCGAGCATTCAGGTTGAGTCCTCCATAGCAATCTTGGCCCGCCCTGAGGTCCCTTCCCCTGGAACGTTTACAGCTGGAAGGCCCAAGATGCTGAGAGAGCGACACAGATGAGAAAGGCACTCCTGTCTCGATATGAGGTCGACAATGTACCGCTCTTCCTGAAGCCCCTATTCTATTTCTATGGCTACAGCGCTGCATTCATATTTCTTGCGTACTTCCTCATTGCTAGGGCTACGCTTAGAGTTGAGATTCGAGGAGATGAGATTCTAAGGGTACGTCCAAACTATATTTTCTGTTTTTGGCATACCTTCATTGTCTTGTATTTCTCTGTTTTTCTTAGAAACCGCTCCCATATCTGGATGCAACATGCCAGCTGGTTTATGAAGCCAGCGCACGTGTTGCTGCGATTTATCGGGGTTAAGGAACTGGCTCTAGGTTCTACCGGTCATTCCGGTCAGAAAGCAGCTGATAGAATTTTCCGCTATATCAGAAAGGGCTATTCATCGGTACTATTGCCCGACGGCCCGAGTGGCCCTCCATTCAAGCTCAATAAAGGGGTCCTTCATATAGCATTACAGAGTCATGTTCCCATTGTCCCGATGCAATTCACAGCCTCAAGGTATTTTGAACTCCATACATGGGATCGAAAGAAATGGCCCTATCCTTTTTCCTCAATAAGCATAGAATTTGGAAACCCAATTCAGGTAACCAGTGCCAACTTTGCGGCAGCGTTTGGTGAACTAGAAAAGGCTTTAGGAACAAAAGAGTTTTAGACGAAAGGTGGCAACTGCACCATCACTTCGATCCCTAATCCGGTGGTAAAAGGGCTGCCGACGCTCATTAAGAAAAACGCATTGACGGTTGAAAAAGAGAAGGTTGTCAGTGGTGGAGCTGCGGCGTTATTCTCAGCAAGGGCATCATGGTGGATTGGACTTCTTTGTATATCATTAAAGCAGCTTACCAGGTAAGCAGGAGTGAGTGCGGATTTGATTTCAAATGTTCCCCTCCCTGCCTGCTGAGCCCAATGCCGTTATCTTACCTATTCTCTAAGCATGAGTCAGGTTTGATTTAATATAAGGTATGCGAAATGGTACGGTGGTGCCGGCTTCTCTATATATTTGTTTCTGCATTTTTCCGTAAGAAGATGCTCCTGACTGACACATCTCATTTATCATTCAGAGTGTGGCCTCAAGAAGCGGACAAAAAGTACATGAACAACGCCAGCTTTTGGACGATTACCGAAATGGGTCAAATGGATTT
>CP070657.1:416141-418871 GCA_020355085.1 Deltaproteobacteria bacterium | reverse complement strand
CATGCCACCTAAGTGAAAGATCCTGTCGACCGCATACTTGTCCAAACAGTTGATCAGCTCGGAGAGGTTGCTGAGAGAACCTTGTACGAACTCAAAATCAGATTCCATCTCACCGAGCATCCCCCGAACCGGGGCTACGTCATAAAGGAGGGGTCTTTCACCCTCCCCAATCAGAATCCGTGTTAGGTATGAGCCAAGGAACCCGGTTCCACCGGTAATCAACGTGGTCATCTTGATCACTCTCTTGAGCAATGGATTCGCAAAAATTCAAAATAAACATGAACCGGCTGTAGACAGAATCGAATCGAAAAGAAGTTAGGATAAGGCGCCGATAGGTGATAAGAATCAAGCGCCTTATCCCTCTTTAAATGCCCTGATCCCGAATTCTTATTCCTGGTCTTTCTTATTATTGCATCTTACAGCCAGTCGCTTCGCAAGGAATTTCAATATCCTTTGCAGGGATCATCGTGGGTGCCCCCACAAAGGCATGGTTGAAGAACTTGCTGTCTTTCACCATTTCCGCTACCCAGACCGGAATCTGGGCCTGATGGTCGCAAGGACGCATGTACCAAGCCCCTGCCGGGCCTTCATAGGTAAAGCCCTCCCATGCCTTGATCACCGCATCAACATCATCCGTGCCGGCCTTCTTTATGGCTTCGGCCCAGAACATGACTGCAGTATAGGCTTTCCCGCGAAGCCATGAGGGGTAATAGCCCTTTTCCTTATAAAACCCCTCGATGAATTCTTTATTCTTTGCCGTGGGGATGGTGAGCATATATGCCTCGGCTGTGATGTTACCGACTATTGCACTGTCATCTGCAACGCTCTCGATCAAATACTCATCATTGAGATAGTAGCAAGCGATTTTGGCCTTCATGCCCAGAGTTCCGCCTTGCTTAATGAGCAGTGTGAGATCATTTCCCCAATTGGGAGTCCAGACGACCTCTGCTCCTGAACCTATAATTTGGCTCACATAAGGAGCAAAATCCTTTTCTCCAGCCTTATGGTAAAGCTCACCAACTACCTCAATGGAAGGATTTAATTCCTTAACTTTTTTCATGAAAGCTGCCAGTGCCTCATGTCCAAATGAGTAATCCTGCACAATCCCTATTACTTTCTTATACCCACTCTTGGCAACCCACCTCGCCAAGGCGAATGACTGCGTATCAGTATTTAAGCAAGCCCTGAAAAAGTTTCTGCTACATTTCGCTCCGGTTAAGCTGGCAGCAGCCATACCATATGACAACATTATTGCATTGTTTTTCTCTGCCAGAACCGACATACCTCCGCCAACCGAGCTGCCCGTACCGCCGCAAAAGTGCTTAACGTTGTCTTTCAAAATCAACTTTGTGGCCTTGCGGGTTGCCACATCCGGTTTAAGTTCAGAATCAATGGGAATAACCTCAAGGTTCCGTCCCAGAAGCCCTCCTTGTTCATTTATGACTTTTGCAGCATACTCCACACCTTCGAGGTAGCGATCACCGATGTCCTTAAAAGTTCCTGAAAGCGGCTCGCACACACCCAGCTTGATGGTTTCTGCAGCTTGAGACTTTGTTGTGGCCAAAAACGCTCCGACGATTGCGAGTGAAATAGCCACACATAATATTATCCCTTTTTTCATCTTACGTGCCCTCCCTTTTTGTTGTTAATTCTTGAATACTCGTAGCCGTACATAATGCCTGTTACATTTCCTCCTCCTCTTTATGGTTAACTCCCAAAAGGCTTATACCTCTAAATACTGCCTCCTGACGTCTTGTGCTGCCAGTAACGTTGGGCCATCTCCCTCGAAGACAACCTGCCCTTTACTCATGATGTAAAATCGATCTGCAATTTTGATCGCAGCCTTGAAATTCTGTTCAACCATCAATATGGCAACCCCCGATTCGCGAATGGCTGAAAGCATGTTCAGTACATCTTTCATAATAAGGGGTGCTAGACCCTCTGTAGGTTCGTCAATGAGCATGAGTTCCGGATTACCCATCAGGGTGCGTGCCACGGTAAGCATTTGCTGTTCGCCACCTGACAGGTGTGCACCCTTGCTGTTTTTACGCTCTTTCAATTGAGGAAAGGCTTCATATACCTTTTGTATTGTCCATCCCTGTTTCGATGAGGCCTCATTCTTTTCCCTCTTGATTCCCATCAGGAGATTTTCATTGGCGGTCAGACTTCGAAAAATGCGCCTGTCCTCGGGTACAAAGCCAATGCCCATGCGTGAAATTTGATAGGGTTCTTTGCCGATCAACTCTTGCCCACTGAACAAAACACTTCCCTCTCGGGGTTGGACGATGCCCATAACGCTTTTGAGCGTAGTCGATTTCCCAACACCATTTCTCCCCAGCAAGCATACCAATTCGCCTTTTTCTAGCTTCAGAGAAACGCCATGAAGGATATGGCTCTTTTCATAATAGCTATGAATTCCATGAACCTCTAATAACATTACTCGCCCTCTTCCCCCAGATACGCGTCTTTTACTCTCTGGTCATTTCGGATTTGCTCGGGCCTTGCCGAAACCAGAATTGAGCCATTGTGCAAAACGGATATGGTGTCTGCCAGTGAGAAAACAACATCCATGTCATGTTCGATAATGACTAGGGTCCTGTTTGCCGTTACCTTGTCGATCATCTTGATCGCCTCTTCCGTCTCCTCACGGGTCATGCCCGCAGTGGGTTCGTCCAACAAGATGAGTTCTGGTTCGGTAGAAAGGGTAATAGCTATTTCAAGGGCCCGCTG
>CP070657.1:409749-416041 GCA_020355085.1 Deltaproteobacteria bacterium | reverse complement strand
CGACAGTGATGGTGAGGCGACCGCGCCGTAGCTCATAGAGCGAAGGCGGGTTGGCTTCGGCGCAATTACGCTTGATACCTGCAGTTTACTGCAGGGAGCTTCATTCAGCCCTTGCTGATTCCAACGGCTTTTGAAAGGTATCGTTGGGCCAACCATAAGCGGGTTTCGCGAACCGGTTATATCCACTGTTTTTTTTCTGCCCCTCCCGATTTCCGGAATGCACTATACACAGAAAGGCGCCTCGCATCAGAGCAGCGCACACGTTCAAGATTCAGCAAACCTTGGAAAGGGTTTCTTGACTTTATGGGCTTCTTTGGATAACAATAGCAAAGTTATGAAGGAGCCCCCTTTATGGTTGCTGACAAATCAGATACACCAGATTCAGTGCCGGTAAAGATACAAAACCTCACCCTTAAGGCAAACGGGCCGTTCTTTTTGATTTCCGGACCCTGCGTTATCGAGGATGAGGAGACGACCCTAAAGGCAGCACAATTTTTGGAAGGGTTAGCCCGCAAGCTCGAGATACCAGTGATATTCAAGAGTTCTTACGATAAGGCTAACCGGACATCAGTTGAATCATTTCGGGGACCGGGCTTGGATGAGGGACTTGCAGTCCTCACAAAGGTAAAGAATACGACCGGCTTGCCGATATTATCAGATGTGCATCAGGTGAGCGAAATCGAAAGGGCGGCAGAGGTTTTGGATGTTATTCAGATCCCCTCATTTCTATCTCGCCAGACTGATTTGATTCTCGAGGCAGCGAGAACTCGCCGAGCAGTGAACATCAAAAAGGGTCAATTTCTCTCTCCTTGGGACATGAAACAGACTATCTTAAAGGCGCACGCGGTTGGAAATCACGATATCCTATTGACGGAGCGGGGGACCTTCTTTGGATATCAAAACCTGGTTGCGGATATGAGGTCGATAGCAATAATGAAGCGTTTCGGGTATCCAGTTGTCTTTGATGCTACACATAGTGTACAATTGCCGGGTGGTCGGGGCGAGTTATCAGGCGGGCAGAGGGAATTCGTGGCTCCCCTTGCCAGAGCTGCTATAGCAGCCGGTGCCGACGGCATCTTTTTGGAGATACACCCGCATCCCGATTCGGCGCTTTGTGATGGGCCAAACTCTCTTCCATTCGAGCATGTTGAACCACTTCTCGTTACGCTCATGGAGTTACACCAGTTGGTTGCCAACAGAGAGGGGATTATCTAAGATGTGCCGAATGCTGGTTGTGGGGCAGATTGAAACTGAAGGGATAGGTACTTGCACCAAGTCCTACCCCTGGTATAATTGATGAAAAAAACAGCTAAAAAAATTTGGCCGATAGGAGGCATCTTATTTCTTCTGCTCATAGGAGCCTTTTTTGTCTTCAAGGTGCCACACGGAGATATGGGCTCACCGGTGTCTTCCGGCCTGAAGAAGGGAGAGTCGTTAAGGCTGAGCGAGATTAACTACAGCCAGGATTATAGAAGCGGAGAAAAAAAGTGGGAACTGAGGGCAAAAGAAGGCTGTTTTCGTGACGGAACCCAGACATTGAGCCTCAAAGCTGTCTCATTACGATTAGACCCCGCTAGAAGGCCATCTTTTGCGATTAAGGGGAATGAAGGTGATTATTTCAGGGAGGCCGGGAAAATAGTCCTGAGGGGAGAGGTAGTTGGGAGGTCCGATGATGGTTACCGGATTGAGACGAGCCTCTTGGCCTTTAGCGAAGAAGAAGAACGTGTCGAAACTGATAGCGCGATAAGAGTGACCGGCCCTTTTTTTCGCGTAAACGGGGACAGTCTGGTAATTGACTTACGACGGAAAACGTTTTCTGTAAAGGGCAATGTCTGCACAACCTTTGATTACGGAGCGTTGTAAGGCGTGTTGAAGGGTGCACTGTTCGCAGTCGGTCTCGTGGTGGGCCTCTCTATTGTGTTCCTGATGGCTTTTCAAAACGATTCGATTGCGCAGATAGGGGAAGAAGCACAGCAGCTCTCGAAAGAAGACCGTATCGTCATCAAATCCGATACATTGGAGGTTGATCAGCAGAAGCGGTTGATCGTGTTTGAAGGTAAGGTGAGGGCTCAGCGGCGCGATATGACCGTGGACTGCCAGAAGATGCTTGTGTATTATCTCGATCGTTCAGCCAGTACTGACTCAAATGTCGAATCCAGGCAGATCGATAAGATCATCGCACTCGGCAATGTTACGGTTAATCGATCCGACGGCTCGGTTGCCCGTGCAGGCAAGGCGGTCTTCTTTCAGGCTCAGGAAAAGATCGTGCTTACTGAAGATCCCTCTGTTCAGCAAGGCCGGGATATTGTGGAAGGGGAGAAGATCATAATCCTTTTGAAGGAAGAACGGAGTATTGTTGAGGGGAGCAAAGGAAAACCAGTTAGGGCTACCCTATTCCCTAAGGAGGAAGAAGGGGGGCAATGAAAGGGCATGACCGGCGCGATTCTTTAGAGGTAAAGGATCTAGTCAAGATTTACGGGAAAAGGACTGTCGTCAATCGGGTACATGTTTCCGTCAACAGAGAACAGATAGTGGGGCTTTTGGGGCCCAATGGAGCGGGTAAGACCACTACGTTTTATATGATCGTTGGTCTAATTAAGGCTGAGGAAGGCAAGATCTTTCTCGATGGGCAGGACATCAGCGATGAGCCGATGTACAAGCGGGCCAGGCGAGGAATTACCTATCTTTCTCAGGAACCTTCGGTATTTCGAAAGCTTACCGTTGAGGAAAACCTCCTGGCTATTATGGAGATAGTGAATACACCGGTTCAAGAACGAGAAAGTTTACTTCATTCACTTCTGTCGGAGCTAAACATAGGTCATTTGGCCAAACAGAAGGCCTTCTCTCTTTCCGGGGGTGAGAGGAGAAGGCTGGAGATTACCAGGGCCCTGATCACGAATCCAAAATTCATTTTACTCGATGAGCCATTCGCAGGTATCGATCCGTTGGCCATTGTCGATATCAAGCAGATCGTTCACGGGCTCAAGGAACGGGGACTGGGAATCATGATATCGGACCACAACGTCAGAGAAACGTTGGATGTCTGTGATGTTGCTTACATTATCCATGGGGGAGAGATTATTGAGTCTGGCGCTCCTGAAAGGATTGCAGCCAGCGATGTAGTTAAGTCGGTTTATTTGGGAGAGAATTTCTCTTTTTAGATTTCAGCTAGGAATACCATGGCACTTGAACTGAAACAATCGCTCAAAATGAGTCAGCGGATCATTATGACTCCCCAATTGCAGCAGGCAATCAAGTTCCTGCAGCTCTCTCGCTTAGAACTCTCTCAAACAATAAACCTTGAGCTTGAGGGTAACCCCTTGTTAGAGGAGATTCCGGTTGATGAGTTAGAGGAAAAGGCGGAGGAGGACGGAAAAAAAGAGGAAGTTGTCAACAAGGAAGAACCTATCAGAGAGGTAAGAATTAAGGAGACCGTACGGGACGATTTCGACTGGGATTATTACATTTCAGAGTACAACACTGCATGGGCAAGTTCGCCTTACGAGGATAGCGAGGAGAGGCCATCCTTTGAGAGTTTGATTGCCCCAAAGACGAGCCTCTATTCCCATCTCATGTGGCAATTGCAGGTGAGCGAGCTTGATGAGGCGCAAAGACAGATCGGCGGATACATAATAGGAAACATAGATGCGGATGGGTATCTTCAGACCTCCATCGAAAACATCATGAAGGAGACCAGCAGATCACGGGAAGAGGTGCTGAAGGTGCTGGAGACGATACATGAATTTGACCCCGTTGGTGTTGGGGCCCGAGATAATAGCGAGTGTCTCTTGATTCAACTGCGTTTTCAGGGACTGGGAGGAAGCATAGCCGAAAAAATCGTGACTGACCACATGAAGCAGCTTGAAAGAAAGAAATACACTCAGATCGCAAGGAGTCTCGGTGTTTCCATAGATAGGGTCTTAGAGGCAGTTTCTATTATAGCATTTCTGGAGCCCAAGCCAGGTAGGTTTTACAACGATGAAGACACGATATACATAATCCCCGATGTTTATGTCTATAAGATGGGGGACGAGTTTTTGATCTTTTTGAATGAGGACGGGCTTCCCAAGTTGAGAATCAGTGCCTTTTACAGGGAGACGCTTGCCAAAAAGGATGATTTGTCCAAGCAGACGAGGGAATATATTCGCGAAAAGTTGAAGGGCGCCTCGTGGCTCATCAAAAGCATACATCAGAGGCAACGAACCATCTACAAGGTGACTGAGAGCATTGTCAAATTCCAGAGGGACTTCTTCGAGCACGGGCCGGCGCATCTCAAGCCAATGGTGCTGAGGGACGTTGCAGAGGATATTCAGATGCACGAGTCCACCGTGAGCAGGGTTATGAATAACAAATACATGTATAGCCCGTTTGGCATCTTTGAGCTGAGGTTTTTCCTAAACAGTGGGATTCAATCTGTGGATGGTGCCGACAAGGTTGGCTCTCTCAGCGTGAAGGAGAGGATTAAGGAGATAATGAGAGGCGAGGATAAGGCAAAGCCTTACAGCGATCAGGAGATCGTGCGTATCCTGAAACGGCTGAATGTCGATATAGCCCGCAGGACTGTAGCTAAGTACAGGGAAATGCTCGGAATTCTTCCTTCGAGCCAAAGAAAAAACACCTATAGCTAATCTGAATATTTGCCCCGCTAGAATGCTCCGTAGTAAAAAACAGGCATGTAATTACCCTGATATTCTGCATTTTGATGAAGTTTTAATGCTTCTCGGCATTTCTAGCAGGGCTTTTTTTGCGTTTTTTATCCGAACGGCTTATGCTTGACATTAGGGTTTCTTTTTACTATTTTTTCAACCTTTTTGAGGGAGGAATGGATGGAGATCACCATCACGTTTAGGCATATGGAGCCGACCGGTGAATTAAGATCTTATGTTGAAGACAAAGTTCATAAGATAAAAAAGTACTTCGATTCCCCTGTTGATGCCCATATTGTCTTAGGTGTAGAAAAATTCAGACACATCGCTGATCTCACGTTATCTGTTGATGGCAACAAGATTAAGGCCGTGGAGCAGACTGGCGATATGTACTCATCCATTGATAAAGCGATGAGCAAGGTCGAGGAACAGCTCAGGCGGCTGCTGTCTCGGAAAAGGGAGTATAAATCCGAGAACATCAAAGGCGCAGAGGGCGAGGGCTATCTAGCCACCGAAAAAGAAACTGGTGATATGGCCGCTGAGGCAGAACCCATGGTAATCATAACGGAAAAGGTAGATACAAAACCGATGGACGTAGATGAGGCGGCACAGCAAATGGAGTTATCAAAGAGGAATTTTCTTGTATTTTTCAATTCTAAGTCCAATAATATCAATGTCATTTATAAACGAAACGATGGGAATCTGGGCCTTATCGAGCCTACGCGTGGATAGACGCGGTTAAAGGAACAAGGATGAAATTATCCGAACTACTGAAGCCCGAATACATCATTGCCGATCTGAAGGCCCATGATAAGAAGGGTGTCTTGGAAGAACTTGCTCAGGTGATCACCGACCATGAGCCGTCTTTGAGCAAGGGTGCGTTACTTCAGGTTCTTCTGGAAAGAGAGAGGCTCGGGAGCACCGGTATAGGGGATGGGATCGCCTTGCCTCATGGCAAGTTAAAGGAATTAGACCACCTCTGTATCTCTTTAGGCAGAAGCATGGAGGGCCTCGATTTTGATTCCATAGATGAAAAGCCGGTCTATGTGTTTTTTCTGTTGCTGGCACCCGAAAATTCGGCGGGCATGCATCTAAAGGCCCTTGCCAAGATATCAAGGATGTTGAAAGACGGCAACTTCAGGCGGCGGTTGATGGGTGTAGAATCGCAACAGGAAATTTACGATATGGTAGTTGACAATGACGAGGAGCTCTGAGGCCCAATCATGATTGGCTTGCTTGTGATCACCCACTGCCAGTTGGCAAAAGAACTTCTTGAGGCCGCCGAGTTTATTGTTGGTGCTATCGAGGCGGTGGATCATGTGTCCATCGATGCATCAAAGGACAGCAAGAAGTTGCTGGAAATCATTGAGAAAAAGATGGAGGCCCTGGATCAAGGGCAGGGTGTCTTGGTCCTCACCGACATGTTTGGCGGCACGCCGTCGAATCTGGCCCTTTCCTTTCTCGATAGGGATACTGTAGAGGTGGTAACAGGCATAAACCTGCCCATGGTAATAGCCGTTGCCCACAACAGGGAAGGTCATAGCCTGAGCGAGGTAGCGGCAACGGCAAAGACGGCGGGGCGTAGGAGCATTTCCCTTGCCAGCGAATTATGAGAGCCCAAAAAGGAAAAATGAGGTAAGCGGTAT
>CP070657.1:402277-409649 GCA_020355085.1 Deltaproteobacteria bacterium | reverse complement strand
GGGAGCAGACACCATGAAGCCTGACTATGATGTGATAATTATTGGGGCCGGTCCGGCCGGTATATTTGCTTCGATGATCCTCGCCAACAAGGGGGTTAACAAGGTGCTGCTCATCGAACAGGGAAAAGACATCGACAAACGGGACAGGCGATCAGGCCGTGATCTATTGTGCGGCTGGGGCGGAGCCGGTGCATACAGTGACGGAAAGCTGAGCCTTTCTACGGAGGTTGGGGGTTTTCTAAACGAACTCATCCCTGCAGAAGACCTGGAGGTCCTGCTCAAAGAGGTAGACGAGTTCTATCTAGCCTATGGTGCACCGAAGGAGATCTTCGGGGCAAATGCCGCAGAGGTTGAACCTCTCTCCGTCCAGGCTCGGAAGGTCGGCTTAACCTTTGTACCCACGCTCATCAGGCATATGGGCACCGAAAACTGTGTCTCCGTCCTCAGAAAGATGAGCCAAGACCTTGACGGTAGGATCGTCATCAACACGGAATGCAGGGCCGAGACCGTAGTTGCCGACGGAAACGCCGCCACCGGCGTCCGGCTCGCCGACGGCACGGCGCTTTCCAGCCGGTTTGTGGTGGCTGCGCCCGGAAGAATCGGTGCGGGGTGGATGAAAGCCCAGGCAGCCTCGCTGAATCTGGCCTCTGTCCCCAGCCCGGTTGATATCGGGCTGAGGGTGGAGGCTCCTGCACCCATCCTGCAGCCCCTCACCCGGGAGGTATATGAAGCAAAGCTGATTTACTACTCCAAGACCTTTGATGATAAGGTTAGGACCTTCTGCATGAACCCCTATGGCGAGGTGGTCCTTGAGCAGGCCGACGATATCATCACGGTTAATGGCCACAGCTACGCCCATAAGAGAACCGATAACACCAATTTCGCCCTCCTGGTGAGCAGCACCTTTACCGAACCCTTCCGTGATCCCATCAAATACGGTAGGTACATCGCCTCGCTTGCCAACATGCTCGGCCAGGGAGTTATCATTCAGAGGCTTGGCGACCTGCTCGCAGGTCGAAGATCAACGGAGGAGAAGATCTCTAAGTGTGTTACCAAGCCCACCCTACGCAATGCAAGTCCGGGCGATCTGAGCTTCGTGCTCCCGTATCGATACTTGAAGGACATCACCGAGATGCTTGAGATATTGGAAGATATAGCCCCCGGTATCTACTCCCGACATACCCTCCTCTATGGTGTCGAGGTCAAGTTCTACTCTCACCGGCTGAAGCTGACCAAGGATCTCGAATCCGAAGTAAAGAACCTCTTTATCGTCGGCGATGGTGCCGGAGTTACCAGGGGCCTGATACAGGCCTCCATGAGCGGCATGGTGGCCGGCAAGGAGATCGCACATAGAATTCAAGGCTAATAGATAGCTCGACAAAGCAAGCTCGATTGTTGCTGTAACTCCAATTCCCCCTCCTCCACACAATCTCATCATAATGAGGTTCGGTCTCGCTGAGCGGGTTTCAGGGTGGTTTTAAGCCAGCGAAGCCTTGAAAAATGGGTTTTAGACCCTAACTTGTATTATTAAAATACCGTATCATATCACCAATCCTCATGGGTTTTGTAACTTCAGGGTAACAACATGGCCTGCAATGCCATTCGAATAAAGGGAGCTCGCCAGAACAATCTGAGGGATCTTGATCTGGATATACCCCTGAATGCCATCACCGTATTTACCGGCGTGAGCGGCTCGGGAAAATCCTCTCTCGCCTTCGATACGTTGTATGCAGAGGGCCAGCGCAGGTATGTGGAGACCTTCTCGCCCTATGCACGCCAGTTTATGGAACGGATGGATCGGCCTGCCGTTGACCGAATCGAGGGCATCCCTCCGGCCATTGCCATTGAAAACACCAGCTCGGTGCGGACCTCCCGATCAACGGTAGGCACCATGACCGAAATAACCGATTACGGAAAGCTCCTCTATACCCGGCTGGGGCAGCTCCACTGCAGGCAGTGCGGAAACTTAGTATTGCCGGAAACCCCGGATCACGTGTGGAAAGGCCTCAAGGGCCTTCCGCCCGGCACCGAGATCGTTATCTCCTTTCCGTTTTCCCCTCATTCCAACAGCAGGGAGCAAGTTTTGCGGGAGCTGAGGATGATCGGCCTGGACCGCCTCTACGAAAACGGCGATATCAAGCCCCTAGATGAGTGGGATCGGCCGAACGGAAAACTGAATATCGTGGTCGACCGCCTTGTTTTCAAGCCCTCTGAGAGAAAACGGATTTTCGATTCGGTGGAGCAGGCCTTCCAATTCGGCGGGGGTCACCTCGATATATGGATAAACCAGGACAGGCACCATACCTTCAGCAATCAGCTTGAGTGCCCGCGGTGCGGTATAACCTACAAGAGGCCCACTCCGAATCTCTTTTCCTTTAACAGTCCCCTCGGCGCCTGCGAAACGTGCAAGGGTTTTGGCAGGATCATCGATATCGATCTTGATTTGGTCATACCCGACAAGTCGCTCTCCATTGAGGAGGGCGCGATCAAGCCGTGGGGAGACCTGCGACGGCACCACATGGAGTTTGAGGATCTCTTGGATTTCTGCACTGCCAGAAGTATTCCCACCCGTATACCCTTTGAGGACCTCACCGATGCTCAGCAGCAGGCCATTATCGATGGCGATTCAACCTTCTACGGCGTAAGAGGGTTTTTCGAGTGGCTCGAGGGCAAGAAGTACAAGATGCACGTGAGGGTGTTTCTCTCCCGGTACCGGGCGTACAGGATTTGTCCCGATTGCTGTGGAACCCGGTTCAAGCAAGAAGCACTGCTTTATACGGTCGGAGGACTGACGATCGGCCAGCTATATGGGATGAGCGTTGAGCAGGCCAGCACCTTTTTTGAATCACTCCATGTGCCTCGTGGAGATGCAGCCAGCGCCCTGATCGTGGCGGAACTCACGAGTAGGCTTGCCTATCTCTTGGATGTGGGCCTCGGCTACTTGACGATCGATCGCCAGTCCCGAACCCTGTCGAGCGGCGAGCTTCAGCGAGTTGCCCTCACATCGGCACTGGGTTCTTCTTTGGTGAACTCACTCTATATCCTGGATGAACCGAGCATCGGACTCCATCCTCGTGACAACAACCGGCTCATCGGGATCATGAAGAAGCTGAGGGATATCCAAAACACGGTGATCGTGGTCGAGCACGACCCAGAGATCATTAGCGCGAGCGACTACCTGCTCGATTTGGGACCTGCGGCCGGAAGCCAGGGCGGGAAGATCATGTACTTCGGCGCTACCTCCGGGGTAGACGGCTCGTTGACCGGCCAGTATCTCAAGGGAACAAAGACCATTCCCTTTCCTGCCCACAGACGTGAGCCCTTTCAGGATAGGTGGCTCACCCTTGAGGGAGCTTGCGAGCACAACCTCAAGGACATCGATGTTCAGATCCCCCTTGGGCTCTTTACCTGCCTAACGGGGGTTTCAGGCTCCGGCAAATCCACCCTTGCCGAGGAGATCCTCTTCAGGGCCGTTAAGATGGCAAAGGCAACACCTGCGGGAACACCCGGTCGCCACAGGAGATTGGGGGGCCTTGATGAAATCGTCGATTCGGTGATGGTGGATCAGAAGCCCCTGGCTCGGACGCCGAGGGCCAACCCACTCACCTATGTTAAGGCCATGGATCCCGTCAGGCGCCTTCTGGCAGGCACGGATGTAGCGCGCGCAATGGGCTTTGGACCAAGCTATTTCTCCTTTAATGTTACAGGGGGAAGGTGTGAGGCCTGTAAGGGGCAGGGAGCGGAAAAGGTGGAGATGCAGTTCCTCTCCGATGTGTTCATCACCTGTCCTGAATGCCAGGGAAAGCGCTTCAAGAAGGAGGTTCTGGAAGTTACCTATAAGGGGAAAAATATTCACGATATCCTTTTCATGACCGTTGATCAGGCCCTCGCCTTTTTTGCCGATCAACGAAAGATAATCGACGTCCTCACGCCGCTGGCCGAGGTTGGACTCGGCTACATGCAGCTCGGCCAGCCCCTCAATACGCTCTCAGGGGGCGAGGCACAGAGGCTCAAGCTCTCCCGTCATCTCAAAACCTCAGGCCGCGGGCGCGTGCTCTTTATCCTTGATGAGCCCACCACCGGTTTGCATTTTGCCGATATCGAAAAGCTCATCTCCGTGCTCCGGAATCTGGTGGACCGGGGTCATACGGTTTTGGTTATTGAGCACAATATGGATGTGGTCAAAAACGCCGACTGGGTAATCGACCTGGGCCCTGAAGGCGGTGAGAGCGGAGGCCATATCGTGGTGGCTGGAACCCCTGAAGTTGTAGCCGCCCATCCCACGTCCCATACCGGAAGGTATCTGAAGAAGTACCTCGTGGCTGGAAAACAACGCAGTACACGTGTACCATTTTCCAAGACGGGACGAAAGACCTCCGAAAATGGTAGGAATGCTATTGCCATCCGGGGAGCGCGCGAGCACAACCTCAAGAACCTGGATCTCTCCATCCCGCGGCAGCAATTCGTAGCCCTCACCGGCGTATCCGGTTCAGGTAAATCAACCCTCGCATTCGACATACTCTTTGCCGAGGGCCAGCGCCGGTATCTGGAGAGCCTAGCCCCCTATGCACGGCAGTACACCAAGATCCTGGAGAAACCCGAAATCGATATCGTCTCGGGACTCCCCCCCACGGTTGCCATCCAGCAGCGGATCAGCTATGCAAGCCCCCGGAGTACCGTTGCAACCCTTACCGAAATCTACCACTTTTTGCGACTGCTCTACAGTAAGCTCGGCTCGCAACAATGCCCGGCCTGCGGCCGGGAGCTCACCACGCAATCGGCAGATCAGATTGTAGCTCAGATTAGAGGCGCTTACGGTAATAAGGGAAGGGCAACCGCTCTGGCGCCGGTTGTGGCGGGTCGCAAGGGCTTTCACAAGGATGTGATCAACCATGCCCTCCGCCGTGGATTCGGGGAGGCCCGGATCGACGGCGCCATAGTGAAACTGGCCGAGGGGATGTCGCTTTCCAGGTACTACGAGCACACCATCGACATCGTCATCGGCAGGACCCCTACCGACGACATTGAGCATCTGGTCGCTGCTGCGCTAGATGTGGGAAACGGCACCTTCATGCTTCTGGATGAGAACGGGCGAGAGGCGGTCTTCTCCGTGAAAAAAGTGTGTCCCTCCTGCGGCATCGGGGCACGGGATCTGGACCCACGAATGTTTTCTTTTAACAGCAAGCACGGTGCCTGCCCTTCATGCGAGGGGCTGGGCCGGCTCCTTTACCAGCGTTTACTTCCCGACCAAGATCGCCCCATTTGCTATACCTGCGGCGGAAGCAGGCTCAGCGAAACGGCCCTTAGCGTCAAGGTTAAGGGCTACTCAATCTGGGACCTCGTGCAGCTCACAGCACAAGAGCTCACGAAAACCCTCAAGGGCCTCTCCTTCACCGAGCAAGAATCCATGATCTCGAAACCCATCATGGATGAGATAAGAACACGGCTTTCATTCATGGATCTGCTCGGGGTGTCGTATCTTTCCTTGAGCCGGAGCGGTGAGACCCTCTCGGGAGGTGAGGCACAGCGGATTCGACTGGCAGCGCAGCTTGGCTCAAACCTCACGGGGGTGTGTTACATCCTGGATGAGCCCACAATCGGCCTGCACCCCAGGGACACGAGGATGCTGCTCGATGCCCTTATAGACCTCAAAGACAGGGGAAACAGTATTCTCGTTGTGGAGCACGATGAGGAGACCATAAGACAGGCCGATCACATTATCGACCTAGGGCCCGGAGCGGGCAGGCAAGGCGGCCAGGTGGTGGCGTTTGGGACAATCCAAGAGCTCATGAAGGTACCCGAATCAGTAACCGGTGCAACCCTCTCCAGAAAGGCCCCGGAAATCACCTCCCGGCTGAGGCCATACTGGGCAAGGCCCCACATCAAGCTCAGCGGTGCAGCCGAGCATAACTTAAAGGAGATCGACGTGGAATTCCCCCTGGGCACCTTTATTTGTATTACGGGTGTTTCGGGCTCGGGCAAATCCACCCTTCTCAAGGATGTTCTCTACCGGGGATTGCGCAACCGGCTGCTCAAAAACCAGTTTCAGGCAGGGGCCTGCAAGCATATCGAGGGATGGGAGGCGCTCACCAGGGTTCTTGAGGTGGACCACTCGCCCATCGGCCTTACCACCCGATCGGTGCCCATCTCCTATATCGGGGCCCTTTCAGACATTCGGAACCTTTTCTCCATGACGCCGGCGGCCCGTGCCCGAGGATATCACCCAGGGAGGTTCTCGTTCAATGTGCCTGGGGGCAGGTGCGAGGCCTGCAAGGGGCAGGGAGCAATTAAAGTTGAGATGAGCTTCCTGCCGGATGTGTACGTCAACTGTGAGGTGTGCGAGGGAAAGAGGTTTAACCAGGAGACACTGGATATCACATACAAGGGGAAGAACATCGGGGACGTCTTGGATCTTACCTTTGAGGAGGCCGCGGACTTCTTCTCCGCAGTGCCGAAGATCGGAAAAGCCCTCCAGTTTGTCTGTTCTATCGGGCTTGGGTATCTCGCCCTGGGTCAGCCAAGCCCCACGCTCTCAGGAGGGGAGGCCCAAAGGATAAAGATCGCCCGGGAACTCGTCAAGCCCGCAAACGGCCACACCCTTTACATTCTGGATGAACCAACAACGGGGCTGCACATCGCCGATACCGCAACCCTCCTTCGGGTGTTGCAGGCTTTGGTGGATAAGGGAAACACGGTCGCCGTTATCGAGCACAACATGGAGATCATCAAGGAGTCCGACTATATAATCGACCTGGGGCCCGAGGGAGGCGATGGTGGAGGGCAGGTGATCGCCACTGGCTCACCCGTCGAGATAGTGAACAACGGCAAACAGTCGTACACAGCCGAGTATCTGAGGAAATATTTGAACAGTAGTCGTTAACCGCCTTGACTTGCAGCCACGGGGGCTGTACAAGTGAGTTTTTTTGATACTGGAATACTGGAATGATGGAATCGTTGAACGTGCCAGGGCACGCCATAATCCCTTGTGAATAGCATGAACACTAGAAACTTCATTTCCTTTGATTTGGACTGCACCCTCATCGAGCCTACCTTCACCACCTTTGTGTGGGAGATCGGCATCCCACGGCTCTATGCCGAGAAGAACAATGTCAGCCTGTCCGAGGCTACCTCCATTGTGAAAGGCGAATACGACAGGGTGGGCGAGGGAGCTATGGAATGGTACGATATCGCTTACTGGTTCCGATTCTTTGAACTCCGGGAGCGGTGGCAGGACCTCATGGAAGAGCACCGTCACAAGGTGAGGCCGTTTCCGGAGGTAAAAGAGGTGATAGAGGAACTCGGCAAATCCCATAACCTTATCATAGTCTCCAACGCAGCCAGGGAATTCATCGAGATGGAAGTCAAGGAGACG
>CP070657.1:399566-402177 GCA_020355085.1 Deltaproteobacteria bacterium | reverse complement strand
TCATGGATTTCTGCGCTCAGAGCCTCAGGAATATTGTCATTGGGCTTGGCGGCAGAATGGACGGGTACACCATGCAGTCAAGCTTTGGGATTACCGTGAGCTCGGAGCTAATGGCCATCCTGTCCATCGTTCGAGACTTGGCGGACTTACGAGAGAGGCTTGACAACATCACCCTGGCATTTGACAAGAGGGGCAATGTAGTTACCTCCAAAGATCTGGAAGTAGGCGGGGCCATGACCGCGTGGATGAGAAACACCATTAATCCTACGCTTTGTTCCACTGTTGAATACCAGCCATTGATGGTCCATGCCGGCCCGTTTGCCAACATCGCGGTAGGACAATCATCTATCATAGCCGACCGTATTGGGCTTAAGATGTTCGACTATCACGTCACTGAGAGCGGCTTTGCTGCGGATATCGGCTTTGAGAAGTTCTGGAACGTCAAGTGCCGATACAGCGGTTTAAATCCCCATGTATCAGTGCTTACCACCACCATCAGGGCACTGAAGATGCATGGCGGTGGCCCAAAGGTGGTAGCCGGACTGAAACTTCCCGAAGAGTACACCAAGGAAAATCTCGGGCTCCTTGAAAAGGGCATTCCCAACATGGTGCACCACATCAACACCATCAGGACATCGGGCATTAATCCAGTGGTGTGCATCAATTCTTTCCACACCGACACCAAGGATGAGATCGCCATGGTTCGAAAGGCAGCTGAAGAAGCGGGGGCCAGGTGTGCCGTTTCTTCCCACTGGGCCGACGGCGGCGATGGGGCCCTCGAGTTTGCGGATGTGGTGAAAGAGGCGTGTGAGGATACATCCGAGTTTAAGTTCTTGTATCCTCTTGAGATGAAATTGAGGGATCGTGTTGACCAGATCGCCAAAGTGGTGTACGGTGCTGACGGGGTGGCATGGACACCTGACGCGGAGAAAAAGGCCAAGATGCTGGAGGACGATCCAAAGTATGGCGATTACGCCACCATGATGGTCAAGACCCACCTGAGCCTCACCCATGACCCGGCTGTGAAGGGTGTACCCAAGGGGTGGAGCCTTCCGATACGAGACGTGTTGATCTATTCCGGGGCCAAGTTCCTGTGTCCCTGTGCCGGGACAATTAGCCTGATGCCGGGAACGAGTTCGGATCCGGCCTTCAGAAAAGTAGACGTCGACACCAAGACGGGAAAGGTTCAGGGGATCTTCTAAAAAAGTTGATAACAAGGAGGGGATTCAGGATAACGAATCTCCTCCTTGATCATCAGCGAATACCTTTGGCCCAGAATCCACCTTCTTGCTCCACCACATTACGCAGTAGTATCATGGCAGAGGCTTTATGGATGACATATCACTAAGCCATCACTGGTAGTAGCGCCGACAGGGCAAAAAGTCTTACCAAGCCTTTGGGGGCGTAAGAGAACGACAGGGTCACCTCTCACCATAAGTGAGGTCGACTATGAGCTTTCAAAAGAAACTGACGACCGGCGGTTTTGTGGTACTGGCTGAATTCGATACCCCAAAAGGGGTAGATCTCTCCGAGCTATTCTCCAATATCATGAAGGTCAAGGGAAGGGTTGACGGGGTTATTGTTCCCGAGATGGGTCAGGCCGTTATGAGGATGAGCGCCCTGGGCGGTGCCGCCCTGATGCAGCAGCACGGCATGGAAACCATCATGCAGATCTGCGCTCGAGACAGAAACAGGCTTGCCCTCCAGGGTGATATCCTATCTGCCTATGTGCTCGGCATCAGAAACCTCCTGGTCATGCCGGGCGAGGAAATCATGTACGGCGACCATATTGATGCCAAACCGATTGCCGACATCGATGAACTAACCTTGCTCAGGGCCATACGGGGAATGGAGAACGGCGTTGATATGGCGGGAATGGAGTTGCATGGTGCCCCTGAATTCGTAACCGGGTGTTCAATAAAGCCGGCAAAGAACGAGATCGCCCTGGATGCTGAATTAGAGCTTGCTCAAAAAAAGGTACGGGAGGGTGCCCAGTTTATTGTAACCCCGCCTGTCTTTAATATACCCGCTTTCACCTACTTCATGGAAAAGGCCAAGGCTTTAGAGGTTCCTGTGATTGCTACCGTTTTTGTTCTAAAATCGGTTGGCGTGGCCCGGTATATTTCCACCAATGTTCCCGGGCCCCCCATCCCGGAGGAAATGATCTCACGCATCAGAAAGGCACCCGATAGGATTACTGAATGTGTGAATATTGCAGGCGAATTGGTTGTCGCCCTTCGGGAACTCTGCCAAGGTGTTCAGCTGGTAACCATGGGATGGGAAAGTCGACTACCGGCAATTCTGGATGCAGCCCATATCTAGTGGTCGTTTAATCTACCCTGCAGATCCGCTGGACAGACCCTGTTTTCTGGCTGTAACGTGAACATTAAGAGTTTTGTAGTAAGTTATTTCAACTAATATTTAAAAAGGACACCAAACCCATGGCATTCACCATCAGCCTGTACGCTGCCCTGATCATCTTCGCCCTGGGGCTGATCTATAAGATCGGCACCTGGGTTACCCGGAAAACCACCCCCACCTCTGAACAGATGTCTGCGGCACACCGGCTTACCTCCGGGATCAAGGGCATCATCGTGACCCTTTTGAGCAG
>CP070657.1:395475-399466 GCA_020355085.1 Deltaproteobacteria bacterium | reverse complement strand
TAATCACTAACGAAGCTCCGCCTCAAACCGATCCACCTTCCGTAGCGCTCCACTGCGGGGGACGGGCGAATTGAGAAAAGAAATATTCCATTACTAGACGCGAAGCCAGGTTGGTTTCGTCTAACGTTGTACGGTTGCGCTGCTGGTTACGTATGACGTTTACCGTTAACCGTTTCGAGCTGCCCAACCGCAACCGTTCTACTATGTCAAGTATTCTTTGGGCATTTGTGATATTAGAAAACTTGACGCACATTTTAAGATCTTGCTTTATATAGGTGCCTAGTATCTCTGTTATAAACTTCTTGACAGGGTTGCAAAGGCAAGGGAAGATAGATATTTTGTTTAGTACATAGCAGAGAGAAGTATGATCGGCATATCAAAACTCTATTGCGGAACAGTTGAAGCATCTGACCCACTCAGATACGGCAGGCATTCGAAAAACCTGCCCACTCATCTGCTTCAGTTTTCCGCCGACAAAAAACCCGTAGTGGTGTGGAATTGCACGAGGGCCTGCAACCTTCGCTGCATCCACTGTTACGCCCAGGCGGTGCGTCGGAGCAGCGAAAATGAGTTAACTACCGAACAAGGCCTCGCCCTCATTGATGATCTTGCCTCGTTCGAGGTGCCGGTTCTGCTATTCTCCGGAGGAGAACCCTTGATGCGGGCCGATTTGATCAAGTTGGCCCGCCATGGTGCGGACAAAGGGATGAGGGTTGTAATTTCCACAAACGGCACCCTCATTACCACGGAAAAGGCCAAGGCATTGAAGGATGCCGGTGTTTCCTATGTGGGTGTCAGCCTTGACGGCCTGGAAAGGGTTAACGATGAATTCAGGGGTGTGAACGGGGCCTTTCAAATGGCCCTGGACGGCATAAGGAACTGCAGGAATGCAGCGCTTAAGGTTGGGCTCCGCTTCACCATGAATAAACTGAACGCCGATCAGGTACCCGGCATCTTTGATCTGGTGGAAGAGCAGAATATCGAACGGGTCTGCTTTTATCATCTGGTCTATTCCGGAAGGGGATCGGATTTGGTAAATCAAGATCTCTCGCACAACGGTACCAGGCAGGCGGTAGATCTCATCATGGACAGGACTGCTGAGATGCACCAGAGGGGCCTGAAAAAGGAGGTGCTTACCGTAGACAATCACGCTGACGGGCCGTACCTCTACTTGAGGATGGTTAAGGAACATAACTCCAGGGCGTCTGAAGCCTTGGAGCTTCTCAAGATGAACGGAGGAAACAGCTCCGGGCAAGGCATCGCCTGCGTAAGCTGGGACGGGCAGGTGTATGCAGATCAGTTCTGGCGCCAGCACTCCTTCGGCACGGTACTCTCCAGACCATTCAGTGAAATATGGCCCGATCTCTCAAACCCGCTCATGGCCCAGCTCAAAGACAAAAAACGACATGTTACAGGCAGATGCGCCAGGTGCAGGTGGCTTGACATATGCGGCGGCAACTTTCGGGCCCGCGCTGAGGCCATAACCGGGGATATATGGGGAGAGGACCCGGCCTGCTATCTGACCGACGACGAGATAGGGGGATCATAGATTCGTTCAGACATGAAAAAGAGACTTATATCCTTTTTTGCATCGGTGAAGCTCACGATCATTCTGTTGATTATGATCGCCCTCGTCTCAATCATAGGCACGGTTATTCCCCAGCAGTTCGGTCCGACCGACACGGTAACGCATCTGAGCCCGAAGCTGATCGATATCTTCACATCCCTTCAGTTTTTCGATCTCTACCACTCCGTCTGGTTCACCGTCCTGCTGTGCCTGTTGTCAATCAATCTGATAGCCTGTTCTGTTAAGCGCTTACACACAACATGGAAGCTCTTCACTGCCAGACCATCCCTTGACAGGAGCAAGCCCTTTGAGGATCTGCCCCCTGATAACACAGTCGTGATTGAGGGAAACCGGAGCGAGATAACCCCTGCCGTGGAACGCCTCCTCCAGAAACGACTGAAACGATTTAGAAAAAAGGCCGCAGACAAAGTCACCACCTTCTACGGAGAAAAGGGGGCATTCTCCCATTTCGGGGCGTATGTAATCCACATCAGCATCTTGGTGGTGATTGCCGGGGCGATCGTCGGCTCACAGTGGGGCTTTAAGGGCTACGTCAATATTGCCGAAGGAGAATCTACCGATAGGGTGTATGTGGCACGGCAGGGGGGGTTGAAGAAACTGGATTTTACCGTTCGCTGTGACAAATTCTCCATTGCATACTATGAAAACGGAATGCCCAAGGAATATCGGTCAGACCTGAGCTTCCTGAAGGACGATACGGTTATTCTTCAGGGGCCACTCCGTGTCAACCACCCCATTACCGTCAACGGCATCAGGTTCTATCAGGCAAACTATGGCTCCTTTCCCGGCGGCAAGGTGCATATGACCATAACCAAGGCCAACGGGCCGCAAACACACCTGACCGTTTCCCTGAAAGATACCTTCTCTCTTCATGGCGACACGGCACAGGTAAGGGTTGAGAGGATAGAAGAGAACCTCATGTCCATGGGCCCTGCCGTGCTCTTGAGCGTTGATTCCCCCGATGCCACCGTAGAGCTCTGGGTGTTTAAAGCCATAGAGCAAATGAAACGGGCTATTCCTAACCTGCTCGAAAAGGTGCCCAAGTTCAACCCGGGCCGTTACGAACCTTATTACTTTGAGCTTAACGGTATCGAACAGATCTTTTACACAGGGCTCCAGCTGAGCCACGATCCGGGCGTCTCTATCGTGGCAGTCGGTGCCTTTCTCATTGTAGCTGGGTTCCTCATAACCTTTTTCTCCTCCCACAAGAGGTTTTGGGTGAGAGTGGATGAGGCCGAGGGGAAAACCCGGATCATGGTGAGCGCCCGGAGCAACAGAGATCCCGTGGGGCTCAAGCGGGAAACAGCGTATCTCCTCAGGCATATTGCCGCTATACGAGGTTAACATGATTATCAACACAACCATCCTGAGTTGGGTAACGTTTATCTATTTTGGCTCAGCCGTCTTGTATATCTTCAGGCTTGTTACAGCAAAGGAATTGTGGGGCACCCTTGCCTCAATCACTGCCTCTGTGGGGCTTTTCGTCCAAACCGTCGCCTTGATTATACGGTGGGTTGAGTCCTATAAGCTGGGAATCGGGCACGCGCCCCTGTCAAATCTCTATGAATCCCTCATCTTCTTTGCATGGACCATCGTGCTCCTGTACCTCATTGTAGAGTGGCGGATCAAGAGCAAACATATAGGTGCCTTTGTGGTTCCCTTTGCCTTTTTGTCCATGGCCTTTGCATCCTTTTCGCCAAATATCAGCAGCAGGATTCAGCCGCTCATCCCCGCCTTGCAGAGCAACTGGCTGATAAGCCACGTCATCACCTGCTTTTTCGGGTACGCGGCTTTTGCACTGGCCTGTGGCCTGGGATTCATGTATCTGATAAAGGGATCGGAAGCGCCGGAAAACAGCGGGCCGTTCTTACGCCTTTTGCCCCACCAGGAAATCCTGGAAGAACTTACCTATCACAGTGTTGTAATAGGGTTTATCTTCCTGACCCTCGGAATTATCACCGGCTCAGTCTGGGCCTATTCCGCATGGGGTTCTTACTGGAGTTGGGACCCGAAGGAAACCTGGTCCCTGATAACGTGGCTCGTTTACGCGGCAATGCTCCATTTCAGATTCGTATGGGGCTGGACTGGCAAAAAGCTGGCCATCATGAGCCTCGTCGGTTTTGCTTCTGTGCTGTTTACGTATTTCGGCGTTAACCTTCTTCCCGGCCTGCACAGTTATTTTTAGGCTAATTACCAGGGAACAACCACCCCGAGAAGTGTGGCTTGGTTTGACTCTAAAAGGATCGTTAATCTCTCACCCCAGTTAAATAGGCTAACGCATTTAACAGGGCAGGGATGCGAATTCACCAGGATATTTATGACACTGCCCGAAGGGCTGTGGCTTTTGCCCGATCGGCATCTCGCGATCGGGCAAAACAGACAATCACCCTCTGTGCTCTCTGT
>CP070657.1:390042-395375 GCA_020355085.1 Deltaproteobacteria bacterium | reverse complement strand
CAGAGGCAGCGCATCGCTGTAGCCAGGGCCATCGCCACAAATCCTGAATTCATTGTGCTGGATGAGCCTACCTCTGCCCTGGATGTATCTGTGCAGGCCCAGATATTGAACCTGCTGAAATCACTTCAGGAAAAACTCAACCTAACCTACCTTTTCGTGACACACCATCTCTTAGTGGTCAAATACATCAGCGATCGCACCGCAGTTATGTACTTGGGCAAGATCGTTGAGCTTGGCAAAACACGCGATATTTTTTCAAGGCCCATACACCCGTATACGCATGCGCTCTTGTCAGGTATTCCAATCCCGGATGTGGAGCACAAGAAACACCGCATCATCCTCACCGGTGATGTCCCGAGCCCGGTTAACCCGCCCCGAGGGTGCCGGTTTCACACACGATGTGCCTTTAGCGTTGACCGCTGCCGAATGGAAGACCCTGACCTTGCAGAAGTGGAAAAGGGACGCAGTGTGGCCTGCCACCGTCAGCATGAGATGGAGAAGCTCGTGTCAGACCGGTTTGGGTAAGACTGAAACTCGTGCGAGGGGTCAAGCCTGCTCTTGACGCTTGTGTTTTCTATACCCTTTATGTAAAAACGTTTTTGACTAGCTTGAATAATTCAATAAAAGAAAAGTAGGTCAGTTTAGTCAACAAGAGCCGTACTTAGCAATGGGGATCATCGACTCACAGATGTAGCTGCACCTATCCGCAATCACCTCGGCAAGGTCATTGCGGGGGTTGAGATACGCTTAATCAGTTCATCTCTCGGCAACAAAAGGAAGAAACAATTAATCACGGATGGCTGCGGGACGGGTCGGGGAATTTCCACGGGCTTGGGTTATCAACCAGAATAATCCGGCAAATATGGTAAGGACTAGAAAATATGGAGGCAAGAATGGGAAAAGTACAAATCATTGACCTGAGTGTTCCTATCCAACCAACTCCACCTAATTCACCCTTAAAAGTAGACATTGAATATATTGACCATAAACAGGGCGCAAAAGTTTTTGGCCCCGTTTTCGGACTCAGAGATGGTGATTTTCCCGATGGTAACTTTTCGGCGGTCGAAAAGCTGACGCTGACCACTCACAGCGGCACCCACCTTGATGCCCCCTGGCATTATTGGCCCACATCGGAAGGAAAGCCTTCACGCACTATTGACGAAATCCCCTTGGAGTGGTGTTATTCCAACGGCGTGGTTCTGGATGTAACCCATAAAGAGGCAGGCGAGGAGATCGATATTGCCGATTTCAAAAAGGCCTTGGAGAAAATCGAATATACATTGAGACCTTTTGATATCGTTCTGGTGATGACCGGAGCCACAAAACATTACGGAAAGCCCGATTATCCCCAGATGCACCCCGGAAACACCCGTGAGTCCACTTTGTGGTTGGTGGATCAAGGGATTAAGGTCATGGGAATCGACGCCTGGGGCTGGGACAAGCCTTTCGATACCATGGTCAAGGAGGTGCGTAAAGGCAAAAAGGAAAAACTCTGGGCAGCACATTTTGCAGGAAAAGAAAAAGAATACTGTCATATTGAGAATCTCACCAATCTGGATAAAATTCCCAAACCCTATGGGTTCAAAGTCGCGGTCTTTCCCATCAAGATACAACACGCCGGTGGGGGCTGGGCCCGAGCGGTGGCCATCATAGATGAATAGAAAACACGCTGCTATAACTCACAGTGTGCTTTGCATTCAAAACTAATCGCTGAAAAGGAGAATAACTATGAAGATGATCGTAACCGTTGCACCAACAAGTAATTTTCACGGAAAAGAAGCCAACCCCGCCTTACCCTTTTCTCCCCAGGAGGTTGCCGAGGCTGTTTATGAATGCTGGAACGAGGGCGCTTCCATTGTCCATATACACGGAAGGGATGAGAAGGGGCTGCCCACAAATGACCCCGCATTCTTTCAAGAGGCCGATCGTTTGATCAGGGAAAAAAAATGCGACATCATTATCCAGCACAGTATGGCGCCGGCCAATCCGGTGTTGCTCGGACAGAAAGAGGGTGATGTGGATGATGGGACACGAACGACCACAACGGAGCCACCACCCGAGATGGCCAGCCTTGAGGTGGCACCAAGCAATATCATAGCGGATGGAAAGGTGTATAATATGCTGTGGGACAGGCTCTGGGCCGAGAAGACCGCAAAATACCTCATGGAGAAGGGAATCAAACCAGAGGTAGAAATATATAACAACAGTGACATGGATGACCTCGAATACCTCATCGAGAATGGTGCGCTAGCCAAGCCCTACTATGTCAGTTTTGTCTTGGGTATGCATCGGGTGAACAATCAGGCCTCCCGTTATTCTCCGAAACACTTAATGCACCTCGTGGATCTCCTGCCTTCAGATTCTCTATTTTCGGTACTGGGTATTGGCCCTGTTGAATTCCAGGCCACGACCCTCTCCATTCTTCTTGGCGGAAACGTTCGTGTGGGTTTTGAGGATAATATTTATGTTGAGAGGGGAAGGTTGGCCAAGAATAACGCAGAATTAGTGGCCAAGATTGTCAGGATAGCACGGGAATTGGGGCGTGAAATCGCTTCGCCGAACGAGGTGCGGGAGATGCTTGGCATCCCCTCATTATCTTTGTAAGAGTAAGACAGAGATATGAGGAAATCCCTCTGAGGAACTTTTTTTCGCCAGTATTGGTTTAGGCAATTCGCTGAGAATCCTTGACTATAAGCAGCTTCAATGGCCCGGAAACATTCTCCCTCCTGACCGAGCATATTAGTTTGTAGAAAAAGAATATATGACGGTACAGCCTTCCAAGGCATGTCCAAGAGATCTTGGAACAAACAGCTATTGCAGCAGAAAAGGCGTGGCCCCCAATCTGTAAAGCCGCAAATTGGGTTTGGGCAATAGCACGTTAAGGCGTGAAGTTATCTGAAGTTTCGGATGAATCCTACTCAAGCGCTGAATCTCTTGAGTCTGGCTCAACCCACATAATCTAAGGAGGAGAGATGGAAAAAACCGTTCGAAGTGTATGCCAAGCGTGTCATTGTGAATGTGGGGTCATGGTCCATGTCGAGGATGGAAAAGTTGCGAAAGTACAGGGAGATCCCGAGCATCCTATGAGTAGAGGCTTCACATGTGTCAAGGGACGAGCAGAGCCCCAGCGTTTATACCACCCTGATCGTGTAAAGTATCCCCTGAAGCGTGCTGGTGAAAGAGGAGAGGGAAAGTGGGAGAGAGTCCCGTGGGATGACGCCCTCAATGCAATCGCAAATAAACTGACAGAAATTAAGGAACAACATGGTTCAGAATCGATCGCCGCAATTCATGGTACGGGTCCAAGGGCATCACTTTGCTCGACTCTTGTTCCCTTTGCACTTGGCAGCCCCAACAGGATAAGTGTTGACCTTCACATCTGCTATGCTCCATCGTTAGCGGCTGAAGGCGTAACCGTGGGACATTCTATCATGATGGAGGAGGGCCCGGATTACCAGGCCTCAAACTGTATCCTGGTTTGGGGCGGGAACCCACTCGTGTCACATCCCCCGAGAGGAAACAAGATAGTAGAGGCTCAGAAGAAAAGAAAGGCAAAGCTTATCGTCATTGATCCTCGTCAGACCCGTTTAGCCTCACAGGCTGATTTGTGGTTACAAATCAGACCTGGCACTGATGTTGTGCTGGCTCTAGGGATGTTAAATGTAATCATTGATAAGGGACTCTATGATAAAGAATTTGTCGATAAATGGTGTTATGGGTTCGACAAACTGGAAGAACGTGTAAAGGAGTATACGCCGGAAAAGGTAGCAGACATAACATGGATACCTGCTAGTAAAATCAGAGAGGCAGCCGGAATATATGCTATGACAAAACCGGCAACCCTTCATCACCGGGTCGCTATTGAACATAATGTCAACTCCACTCAAACGGACCGTGCCCTTATCATCCTGATTGCCCTTACCGGAAATATTGACGTGAAAGGCGGAAATCTGCTGCCAATGGAGATTGAAGGATACATTCCGAGCGGTGCGCTTTCCGGCGGAGGGAAGTGGCTGAGACCAGGTCCGGAGGTTGAGGAAAAACGGCTGGGAAACAGAGAATTTCCCCTCATATCAGGGTCTGAAGCGAGGCTTCCATTTGTTACTTCTTTTCTTGCTGTTGAAGCAATGCTGACAGGGAAACCTTATCCATTAAAGGCACTATATTGTGCAGGAGCTAATCCAGTCATAAATGTCCAGAAGAGTAAAAGGGTATGGGATGCACTCAAAAGACTCGGATTACTTGTGGTCGCTGATTTCTTTATAACGCCTACTGCTGAATTGGCGGATTATGTGCTGCCGGTTACAACATGGCTCGAGAGGGACGAGTGTTGTGACATTCCATATATGAACTACATTAGTGCGAGACAAAAAGTGATAGAGCCCATTTCTGAGTGCTGGGATGACTTAAAGATCGTGATAGAACTGATCAAAAGGATACCTTGGGCGAACAGAGACATCGTTCCATGGGATGATGTTACTGAATGTTACGACTGGATGGTCAAGGGTATGGGAATCAGCTTTGATGAGTTCAAACAGAAGGGGTATATAGTTGTCCCTATTGAATACAAGAAATATGAGGGAGAAGGGTTTGATACTCCTACTGGAAAAGTTGAACTTTACTCCACCATTTTTGAAAAATTTGGGTATGATCCCCTGCCCGGTTTTAATGAGCCACCAGAAAGTCCAGTGAGCACTCCGGAGCTCCTTAAGGAGTATCCTCTTATTCTCATAACAGGAAGCAGATGCATGGAGTATTTTCACTCCGAAGGGCGCCAGATCCCTCAACTGCGGAAGCGAGTACCTGATCCGGAGATTGAGATACATCCTGGTACGGCAGGAGAGGCGAATATTAAGGATGGAGACTGGATATGGATTGAAACGCCACAGGTCGAGGGCGAACGAATTAAGCTCAAGGCTAAGCTTACCTCCGGCATTCATCCAAGAATTGTCAATGCACCCCATGGATGGTGGTTCCCAGAAAAGTCGGCCCCGGAACACGGCTGCTTCGATTCAAATATCAACGTCGTTATGTCGGCAGATCCTCCCAGAGAAAAGATATGCGGCTCGGTTCCGACGAGGGGTACCCTTTGCCGCATCTATAAATAAATAGCCTCGTTCTGTTTACCCTTATGAAATAAGCCGTGACTAATTGAACAATGATACGATAAGAGAGGCTTACTTCGGTGGAAGCCTAATGCATCAGCCCTGGCAGCCAGAGTGCCAGTGCTGGAAAGGCAATAATGAATGCCATCACTATTAAGTCGGATCCAAGGAACGGCAAGGCAGCTCGATAGATATCCCCCATCCTCGTGTCCGGTGGGGCTACCCCCT
>CP070657.1:386905-389942 GCA_020355085.1 Deltaproteobacteria bacterium | reverse complement strand
TGAGCCATTTTTTCCTCCTTTGATGTTTTCTTTGATTTTCCGATTTCCCGCGGCAAAATAAAGACATGGATATCATGAAGACTTATTTACACTCAAAATCACAAATCTTCAATGCCTTTGGTGCTTCATAAACGCCTTGACAAGATATGGCAATTAAAGCAAGATGTCGATCGGTTAGGGGAGATAATTTCAGACCGCGCAAGAAAAGCTGAGGGCAAGGTTGCGGTGAGCTGAGGTTCTCTTTGTGGATAGCAACGCGTAAGTGAACTGAGTTAATTGGAAAAGGCTGGATCAGAAGAACAAATTTCATCAGAACCGAGAACGGAGATGAGAGTCTCCGAAGAAGAGCAAAAAAAATTAGGTTAACACAAAATTAGGGAGGTTGCGCTATGAAAAAGTTATGGGGAATTATGTTCGTGCTTCTGATTTGTTTTTCTCTGGTATGGCTCACCTCCACAGTGGGCCATGCCGCGGACAGGTTAACCACGCTCAAGTACTCCAACTTCTTCCCGCCGACTAACAGCGTGAGCGTACTTGCAGATCAGTGGTGCAAAGAGGTGGAAAAGAGGACAGATGGGAGAATCAAGGTAGACTATTTCCCCGGAGGTGCCCTTACACGTCCAACTGAGACCTATGACGGCGTGGTGAAAGGTATTGCCGATGTCGGGTTGAGTTTTTGCTCGTACACAAGAGGACGATTCCCTCTGAGCGAGGTGATTGACCTCCCTCTCGGCTACAAGAGTGGCTACCTAGGAACGGAGTTGGCAAATGCGTATTACAAGAAGTTTAAGCCGAAGGAATTTGACGATGTGAAGATTATGTTTATGCATACGTCTCCCCCTCACCTGTTCCATACGAAGAAGCCTGTAAATAATCTGTAGGACCTGAAGGGGCGCAAGATACGATCTACCGGTACGAGTGGAAAAGTGGTAGAGGCACTGGGAGGGGTATCGGTGGCAATGCCCATGTCGGCAGCCTATGACGCCCTCAGAAAAGGTGTTGCAGAGGGAATTGTATGCCCGTTTGAGCCGATGAAGGGTTTCAAACTCGCGGATGTTGTCAGCTACAGTATTCCGTTTGGCTCAGCCTATACAAACCTCGCTTACGTAGTAATGAACAAGGAAAAGTGGAACAGCCTGCCGCAGGATATCAAAGACATTATTGAGCAGATCAACGATGAGTGGATAAGAAAACAGGGCACGCTCTGGGATGAGCTCGATCAGGAGGGGAAGGACTTTTATGTCCAGAAGGGCGGCAATATCATTACCCTGTCTAAAGAGGAAGATGCGCGGTGGACAAAACTGCTGCGTCCTATCCTTGATGAGTACGTTAAAGACAAGCAGGCAAAGGGTCTGCCTGCTGAGGAAGCACTGGAATTCTGTATCGGCTATCTGAAGACACATCAGCAATAGGCACAGAGGGGGGATGCGGTTGCATCCCCCCGCGTTCGACCTTTTTCATGAATGCCAAGCATTTTGGGTGAACAATGTTAGCAGAGACGAACTGGAAACCCCACACATTCGGCCACGAGAGAACCTGGTGACATTCTTTAGGAGATATTGCCTTTTGAAAACCGGCATGACCTCCTGAGCCCGCGAGTCATCATTCAATATTATTCATACAGACACTTTTGAGCGATACCACCGTTTTACATTCATGGGAGTAGAATATGCCAGGGTTTATCGGATCGATTCACTGGTTATCTCGAATATTGAATTGGGTGGCGGGAGGAAGCCTGGTTGGGATGATGGGCATTACCTGTGCAGATATTGGGATGCGCCTTTTCAGGCGGCCTATCCTCGGTACCTATGACATCGTGGAGTTCTTGGGAGCGATGGTCGTTGGTTTTGCCCTTGCCCAGACCACCATCAAGCAAGGGCATGTGGCCGTCCAATTGGTGGTTGCGAGATTTTCCTCTCAGGTTCAGAAGTTCATCTATGTGATTACGCATCTTCTGAGTATCGCATTGTTTGCCCTGCTGGCCTGGGAGTGTGTGAGATATGGCAATGACTTGCAGGCTTCAGGAGAGGTTTCAATGACCCTGGAACTACCTTTCCTCCCCGTGCTCTATGGCATTGCTATGTCTGCCGTCATGGTCTGTCTGGTCCTTGCAGGAGACGTCTTGCTTGTTCTGACCAGGGGTGTAGAGGCGTGGTCACAGGGGGAGGGATGATTTTTCTTCTATATATCTCGCCTTTGTCTTCTTTTGTTCGGAAGACATTCATTTTTTGTGAGCGAGGAGTGAGGATATGAGTCCAACAACGGTGGGATTGATCGGGTTAGGAGTCCTTATCATCGTCCTCTTTTCACGTATGCCGGTGGGCTTTGTGATGGCCTCTGTGGGGTTCGTTGGGTTTACCTATCTGGTCTCCTTCGATGCAGGGATTCGGCTCTTAGCCCAGGATTTCTTTGCCACATTCGGCTCGTACAATTTGACCGTGGTACCCCTCTTTATATTTATGGGCCAGATCGCCTTCTATGCCGGGATAAATCGCAGGCTTTACGACGCTACTTACAAATTCTTGGGGCATTTCCCAGGAGGTCTGGCCATGGCCACTATTGGGGCATGCGCCGGTTTTTCAGCCATCTGCGGCTCTACCAATGCCACGGCTGCCACCATGGCCACCATTGCCCTTCCTGAGATGAAGAGGTATAAGTATAGCCCCGAGCTGGCCACCGGTGCGGTGGCTGCCGGCGGCAGCCTGGGGATTCTCATTCCCCCCAGTGTCATCTTCATCGTTTATGGCATCATGACTGAACAGTCCATCGGTGAGCTGTTTGCTGCCGGTATCCTTCCGGGCATTCTCCTCGCCACCCTCTTTATTGCAACCATCTATATTCATGTGCGCCTCAAACCCGAGCTGGGCCCGCCGGGGCCTAAGACGAGCTTCAAGGAGAAGGTGCGCTCCCTTTTGGGGGTCATTGAAATGCTGCTCATCTTCATCCTGGTCATGGGGGGATTGTTCATGGGCTTTTTTACCCCCACTGAAGCAGGGGCTGCGGGCGCCTTTATCACCCTCATGGTCGCTGTGGGGAG
>CP070657.1:377860-386805 GCA_020355085.1 Deltaproteobacteria bacterium | reverse complement strand
TGCCGATTCAATGACCGGCCAAGACGCTGTGAGCTTGGCCAAGAGATTTGATGGAAGAGCTTTCACGGATGAAGGATGTGATCAAACCATCGGAGATCCTCTTGGTTGCCGATTCAATGACCGGCCAAGACGCTGTGAGCTTAGCCAAGAGATTTGATGAGGCTCTCGATATTACCGGCGTTATTCTGTCGAAGATGGAAGGGGATGCCAGAGGGGGAGCGGCCCTCTCCATAATGGCGGTTACCGGTAAGCCGATCAAATATGTCGGTGTCGGTGAAAAGCCCGATGCATTGGAGCCTTTTTACCCAGACAGGATGTCTTCACGGATCCTGGGAATGGGTGATATCCTTTCCTTGATTGACAAAGCGCAGGCTGAATTTGATCAAAAGGAGGCCATGGAACTTGCCGAGAAGATCAGGAAGGCTGAGTTTGATCTGGAGGACTTCAAGAAGCAGCTTGTGGCGATCAAGAGGATGGGATCACTGGAGCAGGTGCTTGGGATGATGCCGGGTATCGGGCAGATGATGAAGCTGGGAAAAGTTCACACCGACAAAAAGGAGCTGGTCAAGTCCGAGGCCATAATAGACTCCATGACCCCGGAAGAGAGAATGGATTACCGTATAATAAGTGGCAGCAGGCGAAAGAGGATCGCACGAGGAAGTGGAACGAGCGTTGAGGATGTTAATCGGCTCCTCAAGAACTTCGCACAAACTAAGAGTATGTTAAAGAAATTGAAGCGAGGCAGCGTAAGAGACCTCTCTTCTTTGGTGAACATCAGGTGAAGCTTCCCCGCTTTGAAGAGCAAGGCATTCTTTCACATTGCACCGTAAACAATTTTGCCGTATGATGAGATGCTAACCTAAAGGGGGTGAGAATTGCAGATATGTCGGTGAAAATACGACTAACCAGGAAAGGGACAAAAAAGAGACCGTTTTACCGTATTGTGGCCGCCGATTCTGAGGCACCAAGGGATGGTAGGTTTCTTGAGGTAGTGGGCCATTACAATCCAATGACAGACCCGGCCCAAATAACAGTTGATGAAGAAAAGCTCAACAAGTGGGTTGAGAGAGGCGCAAAGATTTCTGAGACGGTGAGGTCTCTTTTGCGGAAGAAGGGGGTATCCGAGGCATCTTCGAACACAAGCTAACGGTGTTTAATCAGAAATCGAGGTGAGGGGAATGATCGAGATGAAAGACCTGATTGAATACATCGCAAAGGTTCTTGTGGATAATCCTGATGAGGTGAGAGTGACTGAACTTGAAGGGAGGCAGACCTCTGTTATCGAACTGAGGGTCGCCAAAGAGGACTTGGGCAAGGTAATCGGAAAGCAAGGAAGGACGGCCAGGGCTATGAGGACTATTCTTGGTGCTGCCTCAACCAAGATGAAAAAAAGATCTGTCCTGGAGATCTTGGAGTAGTTGAGCAAGAGAGAACGTAAAGATCTCATTGTAATAGGGCACGTTATTCGTCCGCACGGTGTAACCGGTCTACTTAGGATCGTTTCTTACGCTGAGTCCAGAGAAACATTCCTCGAGGCCGGTTCTGTGTTTCTGAGGACGGATAAAAACGAGCTGCATGAAAAGGCGGTTGATTCCATACAGCCACATCGATCATTCTTTCACTTGCGTCTGTCAGGATTGGATTCGGCGGAGCAGGCAGAGGCTTATAGGGGAGCTGAGATACTGATACCAAAGGATTCTCTGAAAAGAGAGGACGAGGATGAGTTTTTCTGGCATGAGCTTTTGGGCATGGAGGTGTATCTGACCACCGGTGAATATCTAGGCATCGTCAGAGACATCTTTCCCACGGGGAGCAACGACGTTTACGTGGTGGAGCATGAGGGCAAAGAGTTTTTGATCCCAGCTATTCACCAGGTTGTTAGGGAAACGGACGTATCCCAGAGAAGAATGATCATTTCGCCGATGAAGGGCTTGTTGGATTTGCCATGAGATTCGATATCCTTTCTATATTCCCGGAGATCTTTGGCTCCCTCATCAATTATGGAATCATAGGTCGAGCCGTTAAGGGTGGTAGAGTTGAGATAAATGTGGTGAACATCAGGGATTATGCTGAGGGGCCTCATCTGATGACCGATGATCGTCCTTTCGGCGGGGGTGACGGCATGGTTATGAAGCCCGAGCCAATTGTCAGAGCCCTGGAATCGGTTCCCAAAGCAACGGAGGAGAGAAAGATTATCTTGCTGACGCCTCAGGGTGAACCATTTAACCAGGCATTAGCTCGGAGCCTGGCTACGCTTGAGCAAATAATCCTTGTGTGCGGAAGATATGAGGGGGTAGATGAAAGGGTTAGATCCAATTATGTAGATGCCGAGCTATCCATTGGTGACTACATCCTTACAGGAGGTGAACTGCCCGCCATGGTTGTTGTGGATGCTGTAAGCCGCCTGATTCCCGGAGTACTCGGGGGAGCGACATCGAATCTTGAGGAATCCTTTGAGGATTGCTTTCTTGAATATCCGCACTACACGAGACCCCGGCTCTTTCAAGGCCATGAGGTGCCAGCGGTTTTACTCTCTGGTGATCACGGGAAGATCGAGACCTGGAGGAGAATTCAGTCTCTGAAAAGAACGTTGAAAAGAAGACCGGATCTTCTCGAAAAGGCCCATCTCAGCGAGACGGATAAAGGCATACTGGAGGAGTTAAAGCGAGAACAGGATGAATCCTCGGACCTTGACAGCCAGAAGCCCGATACCGATTAGTGCGGGAAAAGATCGCATAATACTGAAGGATCAACCGTGACGGTGCGATTATGCCCTTTTATATTGGACTCCTTCATTACCCCGTCTATAACAAGAGACGAGAGATTATTGCCTCAGCAATAACTAATCTAGATCTCCATGACCTGGCGAGATTGGCCAAAACTTACGGGGCTCGAAGGTTTTACGTAATTAATCCGCTTGTTGATCAGCAGGCCCTTGCCAAACGTATTTGTGAACATTGGGTTAGTGGTTACGGAGCTCGCTATAACAGTGACAGGCAAGAGGCCATGTCGTTGATCTCGGTTGTCTCAACTCTGGAGGAGGCTGTGGCAGAGATTGAAAAGACAGAAGGCCAACTGCCAGCCCTCATGGTAACCGATGCAGGGAAGAATAGAGGCGAGAGAATTACGTATGATGTGGCGCGGGAGATAGTTGCTTCGCATAAGACAATAATGGTATTATTCGGTACGGCGTGGGGTATTGCAGATGAACTTCTGAAAAGGGCAGATTATGTTTTGGCGCCCATTCTGGGAGTATCCCGCTATAATCACCTTTCGGTGAGGGGGGCCGCAGCCATAACCTTGGATCGCTTGTTTTCCCGCGTTGCAGAGCCTCGGCGTGGAATGTATTTTGAGTAAAGGAGAGAAGTGCCATGGAGCCGATAGAAATGGTAGAAAAAGAACAGATGAGGGTAGATCTCCCTCCCTTTCAAACAGGTGACACAGTCAAGGTGCACAGCCGCATTACAGAGGGTGATAAAGAGCGGGTGCAGGTCTTTAAGGGGGTGGTTATCAGGAAGAGAAAGGGCAATACAGGGGCGACCTTTACCGTACGAAAGGTTTCATATGGTGTAGGGGTCGAAAAGATCTTTCCCTTGCATTCTCCAACCATAGATAAGATAGAGGTTATTTCTAAAGGTAAGGTGCGAAGATCACGCCTGTATTACTTACGCTCGTTAAAAGGCAAGGCAGCCAGGCTTAAGGAACGAAGAACCTCATAAACGGTTGCATGAACAATCGCTTTTATGAATGTCAGGCCAAGGGTGCGGGCTATTCCACGATTGCCGGTGTTGATGAGGCAGGACGGGGTCCCTTAGCCGGGCCGGTTGTTGCTGCCGCCATTATCCTACATGAAGGTGCCGAGTTAGCGGGGGTAACCGATTCTAAGAGAATGTCGGAGAGGGCTCGTGAAGAGGCTTTTCCCCGTATTAAAGAAGCAGCCATCGGGTTTTCCCTGTCGGTGGTGAGTGCGGAAGAAATCGATCGCATCAATATCCTTCAGGCTTGCCGCAAGGCCATGAGGCAAGCGATCATAATGCTCGATCCCCAGCCGGATTTTCTCCTTATTGACGGAACCCATGCTGTCGACCTTCCCATTCACCAGAAATGTATTATCAAGGGCGATCAGCTCTCCCTCTCAATATCAGCGGCGTCAGTCCTAGCCAAGGTGTACCGCGACAGCATAATGCGCAGCTACCATACGCTCTTTCCCCAATATGGGTTTTCATCGAATAAAGGGTACGGCACGCAGGGCCATAGGGGAGCTCTCAAGCGGTGCGGTCCGTGTCGAATCCACAGGCTAACCTTTAGACGTGTTCTTGCATGACAAAAGAGCGGTTAATCCTCGGACAGGTCGGCGAGGATCTCGCACGAAAACGATTGAAGGACCTCGGATACCGGGTTCTCGAAACGAATTACCGATGCCACTTGGGCGAGATCGACCTCATTGCCCGCGATGGTGATACGCTGGTCTTTGTAGAAATAAAGACACGCAGGAATCAGCCCTCCAGCTTGGCCAAAGAGGCTGTTCACAAGAGAAAGCAGGTCCAGCTTTCAAAGGTGGCCCTCGCATATATGAAACATAAGAGTCTCTGGGGCGCCAAGGCGCGTTTTGATGTGGTAGCCATAGGCATGAGTGACGGGAAACAGGAGGTTGAGGTCATACGAGATGCATTTGAATTGGCTTACTGATCAGGAACGGGGCACCTGTCGGAGTACAGCATGGGAAACGGTGCATGGCTCCTAAAGCACGCAAACACACCGTAACACCGGGCACGCTTTACGTAGTTTCCACCCCCATTGGTAATCTGGAGGACATCACGCTCCGCGCTCTGAAAGTCTTGGAGCACGTGACATTGATTGCTGCTGAAAGTAGAGACCATACCAGGAAACTCCTCAGTCACTATGGTATAAAGACCCCTGTCACCAGTTACAATGCCCGCAACCAGCACCATAAGGGACGGGTACTCTTGGACAAGGTAAAATCAGGGCTTACCATCGCCCTGGTGAGTGATGCGGGAACGCCTGGTTTGTCAGATCCAGGCACCCGGTTGATCAGAGAAGCCATTGACGCGGGCATACTATTGGTGCCTGTTCCCGGTGTATCCGCTGCTCTGACGGCACTCTCTGTTGCGGGTTTGCCTACCCATGGATTTTTATTTGTTTGTTTTCTCTCGAACAAGCGAGGGAGACGCAGAAAGGAGCTTGAGTCCCTTAAAGGTGAGCTCTGTACCATGGTCTTCTTTGAATCTCCTCATCGATTGATTCAGATGCTCAACGATGTGCTCGATATCCTCGGAGACAGGGATGTTGCCCTGGCCAAAGAGATGACCAAGGTTTTTGAGGAGGTAAGGCGGGGGCCGATCAGCGGCATACTGGCTACACTCAATGATGAGAGGGTGCGAGGCGAATATACCGTAGTTGTCTCCGGGTACAAGGACAGGGGTTAATGCATCTGGGTTATTGACAAAAAACCATCTTCCTAGTAAGTATAAACGGTCATGAAAATAGAAAAATCCTTAAAAGTAACCAATGAGCTTGGGGTCCATGCCCGGGCAGCGGGACAGATTGTGGCGCTTGCCAACAAATACGACGCCAAACTGTTTCTCAAGAAAGATACAAGAGAGGCAGATGGTTCAAGCATTCTCTCTATTCTCTCACTTGCCGTGCCAAAAGGTGCTGAGCTCGAAGCCCGCATAATGGGTAATCACGCCAGGGAATTGATGGAGGAGCTTGAAAGCCTTTTCGAGAATAACTTCGGTGAAACCGAGACGGGTCCTTATCGCCCCAAGAAAAAGGTGCTGAAAGGGTTTCCTGTATCCCCCGGTATTGTTATCGGAAAAGCCCACCACTTAGATAGATCAAAGACGCAGGTCTTTCACAGAAAATTAGCCAACGACGAGGAGTTAGAAAGAGAGCTTGCCCGATTCACACAGGGTGTGGACATAGCAAAAGAGCAAATCCAGAGGTTTAAATCCAATATCCCGGAACAGGTGGAGGGGTATGCGTTTGTCTTGGATACATACTCAATGATTCTCGATGACAGGATGCTCTTTGATGCAACGTTAAAGAGGATCAAGAAGGAGAGAATCAATGCAGGATGGGCGTTAGAGAAATCAGTGAAGGCCATTCACCAGCTCTTTAAAGATGTGGAAGATGATTACATCGGGCGCAGAATGGACGACGTTGACAGCGTCAGCGAACGGGTGCTACGGAATCTGTCAGGAGTAGAGGCGGACAGCGTGGCAGACATTCGGGATGAGGTAATCATTGTAGCCCACAGCCTTTCTCCGGTTGATATTGTTGAGACCAATGTCAACCATGTGTTGGGCATCTTAACCGATGTGGGAGGTCGCACGTCCCACATGGCGATTATGTCCGAAGCCCTTGATATACCTGTTGTCGTTGGTATGGAAAGAGCTACCGATGAGATTTTACAGGGCGACATCCTCATCGTTGACGGAAACACCGGCAACGTCGTTGTTAACCCAGAGCCTGATACGATTCTCTCCTATGAGGAAGAAATAAAGCGGTATGCCAACTATAAATCGGCTATTGATAGGTTCAAACACCTGCCCGCCGAAACCTTGGAGGGGCACAAGATCACCATTAAGGCCAATATTGAGTTCCTGGCTGAGGCGCAGGTAGCAATGGAGAGCGGTGCAGAGGGTATTGGGCTTTACCGGACGGAATATCTTTACATGATCAAGAAAGATTTTCCGAATGAACAGACCCTCTTCGATGATTATAGCCAGATTGCCAAAATGGTCGCCCCTCATCCGGTTACCATTAGAACCTTGGACATTGCAAGTGACAAAATGGTAACGGAGATGGAGGGGAGTAAGGAGGACAATCCTGCTCTGGGACTGAGGTCCATTCGGTTTTGCCTGAAGGAGCGACGGGTATTCAAGACCCAATTACGGGCTATTTTGCGGGCCAGCAAATATGGCCAGTTTAAGCTCATGTTTCCCATGATATCGGGGCTGGAGCAGTTCCTTGAGGCCAAGAAGATCTTAAAGAGTGTTATGCGTTCCCTTGACAGGGAAGGAATCCCTTACGACAGAGACATTCCCGTTGGTATATTAATCGAGATCCCTTCTGCCGTCTCGATTGCGGATATCCTTGCAAAGCATGCGGACTTCTTTTCTATTGGAACCAACGACCTCATTCAATATGCTCTTGCTATCGATAGGGATAATCAACAGGTAGCCAGCCTTTATGAGCCGTTTCATCCAGCGGTTTTGAAGATGATCCACCAGGTGGTTAAGGCCGGCGAACAAGAGGGAATCGATGTATCCTTGTGTGGCGAGGTTGCAGGTGATCCGCTTTCTATTCTGATACTCCTTTCTCTCGGGCTGGAAGAGTTCAGCATGAATATCGGCTCAATCCCGCTGATTAAGAAAATGGTTAGAATGCTTCCATTGCGAGAGGTGAGGGAGGCCTTTAAGGATATTTTGCAGCTTCCCACAAGCAGAAAAATTGAGGATTTTGTGCTGAAGAAGGCAAAAACGCTTCTGCCCGATATCTTTAAGGAGGATGTGTTTAGGTACAGGACCCCCGGCACCGCCTAGGAAGGTTTTACATGGGGAAGAAGATCGTTTGCCAAAACAGAAAGGCCAGACACGACTATTTTATTGACGAGATCTATGAGGCAGGAATTGTACTTGCTGGTCCAGAGGTCAAATCCCTGAGGGAGGGGCGGGCGAGCCTCAAGGATAGCTACGCACAGGTCAAGCATGAGGAGCTGTTTTTACACAATATGCACATTACACCATACAGTTTTGCACACCATGTCGCCCTTGATCCCACGAGGACGAGAAAACTCCTCATGCATAAGCGAGAAGTAAGGCGACTGATCGGTAAAACAGAGCAAAAGGGGTATTCCCTCATCCCGCTGTCGGCATACCTCTCGAACGGCATCATAAAGATCGAGCTTGCCCTGGCTAAAGGAAAAAGAAAATACGACAAAAGAGCTGTCTTAAAGGAAAGGGAGATGAAACGGGAGCTGGACCAGCTGAAAAGGAAAGATCGCTCTTGAAATAGCGTCTTTATGTGTTATAATACTTTGTATGGCCATCCGGCCATGGTTCCTTGACAAATGGGGGCGAAACGGCTTCGACGGGGGTAAAGAAGCTTAGGTTGCATACCGAGGTTCTGTTTGCTCGTTAAACAGGCAGAAATAAAGTAAACGCAGACGATTATGCGTACGCTTTAGCTGCGTAAGCGGCTAACGTCCTGCTGTTCTTTCCTGCGAGGACAGATCTGGGCGTCGACGAGCAGGATAGCTGATCTGAGAGGCCTGAATCTCAGGGAGGCGAACATGTAATCAGGATAGCTCTTCAGCCACCTCGCCCGAAAGGTGTCTCTAGGGCAAAAATTCGAATTCGGGCTATGTATGTAGAGGCCTATGTGGACTATTCTCGGACGGGGGTTCGACTCCCCCCGCCTCCACCAGGCTTCGTTCGAAACATGTTGAGAACGAAGCCTGCCACGGCGTAGCTGAAAAGCGAAGCCGGGCCAACCATGCCAATATAAAGAACATTGATGTTTCCTACGGTAAACTTCAAGCACTTTGGAATGTTTCAATAAAGGTTAAGGAAAAAAGTATTACTGTTTTAATCGGTCTAAATGGATCTGGTAAAACTACACTACTAAAAACTATTTCAGGAATATTGAAACCCAGTAAGGGTAATATTTATTTCATGGGTCAAAGAATTGATAATCTACAACCATATGAGATACCTAAACTTGGCATCGCCCATATTCCAGAAGGCAGACATCTGTTTCCTTTTATGACTGTAATTGAAAATTTAGAGATTGGAGCATATCTCCCTAAGGCTAGAAGAGAAAAAGACAATACATTAGAGGATGTTTTTAAATTATTTCCATTACTAAAAGAGCGTCAGAATCAAATGGCTTCAACATTGAGCGGAGGGGAGCAACAAATG
>CP070657.1:375029-377760 GCA_020355085.1 Deltaproteobacteria bacterium | reverse complement strand
GACCCGGAGATGATCAAGGAAGTGCTCGATGTCATGATAGAATTAGCTCAAGAAGGCATGACCATGATCGTGGTCTCCCATGAAATGGGTTTTGCCAAGAGCGTGGCCCATAGGGTGCTTTTTATGGACTTCGGAAAGATTGTTGAAGGAAACACACCTCAAGAGTTCTTTGAGAACCCGCAACACGATCGGACTAAACTGTTTCTCAGTCAGATCTTGCATTAGACCCCATGGCGGTCAAATATGCACCTGCTCGTGCAATTGCCTGCTTGGGGGTTTGAACGTAATCGACTCCATCAATGTCACGCCAGGTGCCAAGGCCGATTACCGGCTTACCAATCTTGAGGGCAAGGCCGATCTCTGATAAGGTACCATGCCCGCCTGCAATTGCTATAACCACGTCTGAGGCCCTAACTACCAGCACATTCCGTGCCTCCCCCATCCCCGTCGGAATGGCAAGGGTAGTATAGGGATTCGCTGATTCCTTTTCGGTGCCGGGCAGCAGACCGACGGTAATACCACCTCTCTCAAGGCAACCCTTAGCAGCCCCTTCCATCACTCCACCCAAACCACCGCAGATAAGAACCCACCCCCTCTCGCCGATGATACGGCCCACATCGTAAGCGGTTTTGTAGATCTCCACAGGGCAGTCCCCTGCTCCGATGACGCCAATATGAGTTCTGTTGTTCATGGTTATCTCACCAAAAAACTGTTGACAAAAGTACCCGCATAACCAAAGATAAGTCGAAAAATTTGGAGGTGCCACGCGCTTGCGTGCGGGGCTCTGGGTAGAACAACAAAATACGGTTAAATGGAGGAAATGAAAAAGTCAAGCATTAAAAGCTTACGGTTCGTCATAGCCCTGTTGCCAGCAATTGTCATTGTGGTGATCTTGATATGGTTCCTCGCTTCTATCTTCGAAGGCGAAAAACCGAAGGCCGAGTTGTCGCCTCTGCCCGAGTATCTGAGCGGGAGCGTTGCTTTTGCCGTTACGGTTTCAGACACAAAGATGGGGCTCAGAGCGGCAAGGGTGAGCATAAAACAGGAAGGCCCTGCCAGTATCGTCCTTGAGAAAGCCTTTCCCTATAATGGGCTCTTGAACAAGAAGGGGATACATTCCTTTCAGGAGGAGTTCATGGTCGATCCATCAAAGCTGAACCTGGTGCAAGGGCAGGCCAGCCTCGTTGTGGAAGCCCATGATTTTTCAAAAAGAAGAGGGGGAGATGGCAATCTAGCGATCGTTGAGCACACGATGGTGGTGGACACGATGCCCCCCTCAGTAGCCCCCTTGACGACTAACCATAATGTTAATATCGGAGGCTCAGGCCTTATCATTTACAAGGTATCATCTGATGTCGTCGAAAGTGGTATTCTCGCAAATGATCTGCTCTTTCCTGGTATGCCATACATGAATGATCCGGGTGAAGGAATACATATTTGCTACTTCGCGCTCCCCTACTCCGCAAGTAGGGACACTCCGCTCTGTCTTTGGGCCAAAGACAGGGCCGATAATGAGACGAGAAAGCCCTTTTTTCACCACATACGGCAGAGCCGCTTTCGCAAGGATACTGTTAGGATTTCAGACCGACTCATGGAGGGCATGATCTCTTCTTTCCGGCCTGATATCTTCAAACCAGGATCCAGTACTTTTGAGAAGTATTTATTTCTTAACAAAGAGCTGAGAGAAGAGAACCACCACCTTCTCCAGGAACTCTGTCAATCTCCGACTGAGAAGAAGCTATGGGATGGGCCCTGGCTAAGAATGAAAAATTCTGCTACTATGGCAAATTTCGGCGACAAGAGGGCTTACTATTACAAGGGTAAACTGGTGGACGAAGCAGTTCACCTTGGGATAGACCTGGCTTCGTTGGCCAGATCACCTGTTGAAGCGAGCAATAATGGTAGAGTTGTGTTTACTCAGGATCTTGGTATCTATGGTAAAACCGTTGTGATTGATCACGGTCAGGGGCTCTATACCATGTATGGTCACCTTAGCAGCATTGAGGTAACGGTTGACCAAACAGTGATGAAAGGGGAACCGATCGGAACCAGTGGTACTACAGGTCTGGCGACCGGCGATCACCTTCACTTCGGATTCTTGGTTCACGGCATCCCTGTGAACCCGATAGAATGGTGGGACGACCACTGGATAAGGGACAATGTGGAGAGAAAGCTTGCCACGCTTGCCCCATACAATGAAGGTAAAAAAGGCTCATAAGAGCGATTCCTATCCCCAAGAATTCCTTTGGCAAGAAGAACGATTCACGGCTCAGGGGCTGCCGATGTCAGCACGGCCACTGTAAGATATGAGCTTCAGGTGACATCATCAAAAACTTCTGGATCCATATCCCAAAACCAGCCCTCTGCAAGACTGGAGGCATGCTTGAAGATCGATACCCGCTTAAAGGTCATCCATGTTAGTTGTTATTCAGGATACAGGGCGGATGAGCGGCCGGTGAATTTCAGCCTCCGCGGAAGGAAGCTCGAGGTGGAGGAGATTATTGACCGGTGGTACGGGCCTCATAACAGCTTCTTCAAGGTATTAGCAGACGATAAGAAGGTCTACCTTATCAAGTACGACCAGGATGACGATCTGTGGACTTTGGAAAAGATCATGGGCTTAAAGCTGGGGTGAATCCTTATAGTCCAATTCCTTTCTTTCTAGGAGAAAGATGCGATCCCTGATTCGAGCTGCCTCTTCAAAGTCCAACTTTTTGGCTGCACGGTCCAT
>CP070657.1:371183-374929 GCA_020355085.1 Deltaproteobacteria bacterium | reverse complement strand
CTTGACCCAGGGTGCAACCGTAAGGCCCTCGGCCTCCATACGGGCAATGGTATCTCGTACCCGCAGAGCATCCCAGAGTTCAAAGGGCCCCAATTCATGGGAAAACCCGGCCCGAACGGCATCGTCGATGGAAAAGAGGGCGTCGGCAATCTCGGGTATGAGATCGGAGCAATAGGAAAGGGCGAGCGCTACTTCATGCCAGATGAACTCTCCGAAACGGTCCTGTTGTGAGATGAGGAAGCGCATGCGCTCGCCCAGATTATCGATCTTGCTGGCCTTCTTGAGAATGGGGATATCGGGCTCCTTCTGATCGCGGTACTCGAGGGTTGTGAGGTTCAGCACCCGGTAGGTTTTCTTGCCGTCCGATCCCTTGACCTTCTTGTAGAATCCTTGAGATGCCTTGTTGCCCAAGAGGCCCGCCTCAACCATCTTCTCGGTGAGATCGTTGCCAGGCCCAATCAAATGTTCCCGAAATGTATCATGGGCAATTGCCTCGTAGAGGTTGGCAGATACGTGCTTGTTCACATCCATGCCGACCAGGTCGAGCAGGCGGAAGGTTGCCGTTTTAGGGTGACCGATCAAGGGGCCGGTGATAGCATCCACCTCCTCTACTGAGTAATCGTTTTCCAGCACATAATTCAGGGTGGCCCGGCCGGTTAGCACCGCCACCCGGTTCGCGATGAAGTTGGGGGTGTCCTTACAGAGTACCACGGTTTTTCCCAGCCTTCGCTCCCCGAAAGCCTTCATGAACTCAATCACTGCGGGGTGGGTTTCGGAAGTAGGAATGAGCTCGAGTAGCTTGAGGTAGCGAGGGGGGTTGAAGAAATGGGTTCCGAGGAAATGGGCCTTGAACCCCTCCGAGCGACCCTCGGCAATCTGGTGGATTGGTATGCCGGAGGTGTTGGTTGAGATGATGCTTTTTTCTTGGCGGAGTTTATCGACTGTGGCCATAACCTCACGCTTGATCGCAAGGTTTTCTATCACTACTTCGATTATCAGATCGGCCTCTTGAGCCCATTCGAAGTTATCCTCCGTGTTGCCGACCGTGATCAAATCCAGTTTACTCTTACTGAACAGGCCCGCAGGTTTGGATTTCTGAAGAAAGACTAGCCCCTGGTTGGCGATACGGTTCCGTACACCGGGGTTCTCCAAGGTGAGCCCCTTTTTCTCCTCTTCCGGGGTGAGCTTGGACGGCACAATATCTATCAGGTACACCGGGATCTCGGCATTTGCCAGGTGAGCGGCAATACCGGCGCCCATAACCCCGGAACCGATGACCATTGCCCTGTTCACACTGTAGTTCACAACATCCTCCTTACGATAGGTTACGCCGCGCAACGTCACCCACAAACACCGCGGCGCTTATTTGAGCAGGCCCCGGGCGATGATAAGTTTTTCGATCTCCGTGGTACCCTCGTAGATCTCAACGATCTTGGCGTCGCGGTAGAGGCGCTGGACCTTGTATTCATCCAAAAAGCCATACCCACCGTGCATCTGCAATGCCTCATCGGCGCACTGGACCGCCGTCTTGCCCGCATACCACTTAGCCATGGCTACGAGCTCTGGATCGAGCATGCCATTGTCGGCCTTCCATGCAGCCTCGTAGTAAAGGTTGCGAGCTGCCTTGATCTTGGTGGCCATCTCGGCAAGCTTGAACTGGGTAATCTGGAAGGTTGCCAGGGACATGCCGAACTGGTGTCTTTTCTTGGTATGCTTTATGGATTCCTCAAGGGCTGCCCTGGCAATGCCGACGCCCATGGCGGCCACGACGATCCTGCTCATGTCGAAAAAAACCATCAGTTCTTTGAAGCCGGCGCCTTCCTTGCCCACAAGGTTCCCCACCGGAACCCTCACATTGGAGAAGGAAAGCTCTGCAGTGTCGCAGGCACGGATTCCGAGTTTTCCATGCAGCTTATTTGCCTCGAATCCCTCTGAGTCCGTCTCCACAACAATCCAGCTGTGCCGCCTGTGCCTGTCGGGGTTCTCGGGATCGGTTTGGCAGAATACAATAATGAAATCGGCGATGCTCCCGTTGGTGATGAACATCTTGGAGCCATTGATGATGTAGACTTCGCCATCCTTGATTGCAGTCGTGGTGGCAGCGGTGACATCTGAGCCTGCATCAGGCTCGGTTATGGCTGCTCCCATAATTGCCCGTCCCTCAGCAAGAGGAGCCAGATACTTCCTTTTTTGTTCCTCGGTCCCATACAAATTGATGATGTCAGCACCGAAGATAGGGGCAATTACGGCAGCCCCAATGCCGGCATCCACTGCCCAAAACTCCTCCATTACCAAGGAACACTCCAGCAGACCCATACCGGAGCCCCCGTATTCCTCCGGAATGTACATACCTACAAAGCCCAGTTCGCATGCCTTTTTCCAGAGTTGGGGATCAAAGGTTTCGTCGCGGTCTAACTCTTGGGCGCGATCCGTAAACTCCCCCACGGCAAACTCGCGAGCGGCATTTATGATGTCCTTGTGTTCTTTGCTCAGTTCGAAATCCATTATCTTGCTCCTCAACTATGGCGTATTCCGGTTTCTTGACATTTCGGATCATCGCCTTAGTTTTTCCGCGCCCGGTCTTGCGCGCGATGATGGTTGTACTTTCCAGGAAATGCTTCAAAGACGGAATTCTAACGAGCACGGGAATGTCATGGCATGACTGGCAATGCCATGTGTACCTGCCAAAAGCATGCCATAGCATCAACTTGAAAACCGTTCTGAGTTCAACGTTCGGTATAGCATGCGCTTCATAACTAACGGCAGAAAAGAGTGCCTCACAGCACGGTTGATGCTAGGAGGCCCCGTGCACAATATTTCGATTCTTGGAGACGGTATATTGTGTTTTGGGCCGGGATTTGTGCTCGGATAATTGCTGAAACGGCCTTCCGTAATGAGTAAAATCGGTATCTATATTTCACGAGGCATCTCAAAGAAATGGAAAGTAGTGTTCCGGATCTACAATCATGTTTTTTGATTTCAATGAGTTGCATTACATTACGGTGCAGTGGAAGGCCGGGTGAGTTGAGCCGTGTTCTTCGCGGGACGCTGGCACGGCATTTATCTTGCACAATACTAGCTCTGGGTGCTGACTGTTCCCATTCGTCACCAGTGTCTCGACGGTGATGTTTTCCGCGGGGAGACCGCCAGAGAGGCAAAAAGGAGGTAAGGGTGGTCCAAGCTGCCCTTTTGGGACCGTGTCGCAATTCTAAGGAAGCCGTCGCGACTTGCTCGCCAGCCGGTTGGCGGGGCGTAGGGAAGCGATCTCCAACCTATTGCATTGCTGTATGATTGCTTCGTCGCTGCTCTCCTCGCAATGACAAAAACCAATCATAACACATCCTCTTTGGGGTTGTTTGCCGAGATGATATTCCCCATATTCTGGATTAGGCTGGAATGAACGAATGATATGCAAATCCACCGAAGAAAGGAGGTGATTCTTTTATTCGTTTTGTTGGGTCGTAACCTAAACCTTTATTGTTCAGGAGGTTGAAATGAAGAGATATCTGTATCTGACAGTTTTTCTGGTTGTGTGTCTTGCACTCCCGGCTTTGGTATGTGCCGGGCCCGAAACACCAGGAGTGACGGACGATGAAGTAGCCATCGGTATGACCTGCCCCATGTCAGGGCCTGCGGCTTTATGGAGCGCCATGTATCTGGGCAATGCTGCATGGGCCAAGTATATTAACGACCAAGGGGGCATCCACGGGAGAAAAATAAAAATTGTCATAAAGGATGACGGGTAT
>CP070657.1:365123-371083 GCA_020355085.1 Deltaproteobacteria bacterium | reverse complement strand
GTTGCCATTACACCAGGGTTGTTGTGCGATCCACTCCACGAGATCGTAACAATCCCTCCCTTCATAACCTCCACTTGCGCCATAGATGCTACAGCATTCGCCCTCGGATTTGCCCGTTCCTCTCGCATCAACAACGATATGTGCATACCCCCTCCGGACTATGTAGTTTGTATCGCCAGCTTCTATGCACCCATCCCATAGAGGGCTTGGACGTGCCTGGGGCGGAAACGTGAGCCCGAGTGCTTGTAATTCTTTGCCATAAGGCCCGTAGGCCAACAGAGCCGGGAATTTTCCCTTATCCTCAGGACGGTAAATATCGAGAGCCAATCGCACTCCATCACGCATGGAGACATAAATGTCCTTTTCTTGCTTAATCGTATAGATCGGTTTCGACCCCTCGGTTTTCTGCTCAGGTTCTTTCAAAATATGTCTCCTCAGAAAATCCCCGAAATCTGATTTCCTTGTGACGGGAAATAGTTTTTTTCGCTATAATCACTATCAGATTCAACTTCAGATACGATATAATTTTCTAGCTGCTGAGCTTTGAAATAGGCTTACGAGGATATGCTTATGATTCGGCCGCCCCTGTTGCTGGACCATATGTCGCGCTGCATGCTCTGTGCACAATTAGATACCCCTTTGAGAATGACACGGATTACCTCGTCCGAATAGAGTGAAGTAATGATACTGAGACCTCTTAGCCTCATGAAAGGCGCTCAATTAATATTTTCTAAGGCAGTTTGAACATCGATAATCCAAAAGAAACCTTGTCAGCGATGACTTCTGAGAAAAACGCATGAATCCTTAAAGCATCACTGCTCCTCCATTAATAATATAACATTGGCCAGTTATCCAACTGGCTGCTTCAGAAGCCAAGAATACAACCAATTTGGCAATATCATCAGGTTCACCTATTCTACCTAGTGGGACAGTCCCGACTACAGTTCTTTCCATATTTTTATAGTTTTCGTATTCTTTGGGTTTCGTCTCTCTTTGCTTTTCTGCTAATAAGGCTCTTGTTGTGCGAACCAGTCCTGGGCAGACTGAATTTACAGTAATCCCGTAACCTGCTACTTCCACTGCTATATTTCTGGTAAATGCGATGACAGCTCCTTTCGCTGCACCATATATGCTGAATCTCTTCAGCCCGGTATTTACCCGACCCTGGTCAGAGGAGATGTTCACAATTCTTCCGCTTCTTTGTGTGATCATGTGGCCAATTACAGCCTTTGTGCAATTCAAAGTTCCATAAAGGATAAGGTCTATATCCTTACGCCAGTCTTCGGGTCCTGATTCTTCGAACAATTTTCTAGCTACTGGCCCAACCTCGTCATAAGCTATTCCAGCGTTGTTAACAAGGATATCAACTTTTCCGAATTCATCTAAGGTTTGATTGGTCATCGCGGTGACTTGGTCAGTATCACTTATATCTGCTTTTATTGCCAGTGAGCGGGACCCCAGTGAAACGATATTTTCCGCTACGTCTTTAGCAACTGCCAAATCTATATCATTTACTACTACAAAGGCACCGTCGCTAGCTAACATTAAGGCAATCGCTCTGCCAATTCCTCTGCCAGCACCTGTGACTATTGCAATTTTCCCCTTTAGGTTCAGGTCCATCTTACACTCTCCGTTATTAGCTCGATTTACATCAATTCACCCTCCTAATCGGGATCTACGATACTATCAGATCTTTCAGATGTTTTCTGCGATATCCGGCCTGGGTAAGAAGCAGCAAAAGAGGGGGCATCTGGCCATTACAACATTGTCAATTCGTCTCATCCACCTCACTCCACCGACAAACCTGTAAATACTATCGACTGATTCTGCTTTGGGGTTTAAGGCGAGGTAAGTCCCGGAGATTTCCACTAAATAGCTGTGTTACCACCGTCGACTGCCATCACCGTGCCACTAACCCAGGAGGATTCCTCAGAGGCTAAAAAGAGTATAGCTTGGGCGATGTCCAATGGTTCACCTAGCCTTCCCAATGGTTGCTCCTGCTCTCGTGCCCGACGGAGTGCTTCCGGATCCGGGGCTGCTGCCAGGTATTCAAGAAAGGCAGGTGTCAGCGTTGGGCCAGGACATATACAGTTCACACGAATACCATTCTGCCCGTGGTCGTGAGCCATTGCTCTTGTGAGTGCAATAATAGCTCCCTTGGCCGCCGAGTATGCAGCCAAGTTTTTCCGACCTGCCAGCGCTGCCGCGGAACTGACATTGATAATTGAGCCACTTTTTTTCTCAACCATCGATGGCAGCACGGCTCGACTCATCAAGAATACACCTTTGACGTTTAAGGCAAATGTCCTATCCCAGTCAGATTCCTTACAATTGAGCACACTTGTAGGTGTGATAATCCCTCCAGCATTATTGACCAGCACATCCACCCGTGAGTACTTATGTAGCACGTTGCTCACAAATGCTTCAACGCTGGATTCATCGGAGACGTCGAGGCTTCCATGCATCGCCTTACCGCCAGCCTCAAGTATCTTAGCAGTCGTGGCTGTAGCATTGCCAGAAACAACGTCACCAACAGCGACCGTAGCACCTTCGCTGGCTGAGAGTAGGCATACTGCCTCTCCAATCCCAGATCCGCCTCCGGTCACTATGACTACTTTGTCTCTTAAACGCATATCAGCCTCCAGCTAGTGTGATCGATGAAATCCAGGTGTCCGTCAGCGATCACTAATGTGTCAAAACTCCAAATGGCACTGAATAGAGACAGCACTGAATAGTTTGCGTTATCCATGAAAGTACTTATTACCAAGGGCATGTACTTTTCTTTCTCAATATCAAGCATATGGCCAGTTCTGTATGCACTCTTAGGGGCAACCAGACAGGATACTCCAGTCGCAATGGCAGCCAGCTGGGTTTGCCGCTGCCGATGGAATACGAGCAGCGCACTCGGCTATCCAGGTATCAGTCCTCCTATCTCGAAACAGGGGCGAGATGCCTGCCAGCACTCTCTCACGTTAACCCTATCTCATGTATAATGCTTTAGGCAGGCCGTTGAAAAGCGCCCTTCTGCTGCATACGCCCTCGGTACACCTCGTGCCTCGGGGTGCGCTGCGCCTTATATTGGGGCATCTTTCCTCCATCCGGCTGAACAGCGCTATTTCAAAATGCTGTTAGGTTCTAAGCACTTTCTGAGACTTAACTCTAAAGAAATCTGGCTCTATGCCATAAAGCTGACTTTTCCCTCCCCAGCTTACTAAATCCAGGCCTCTGTAATCTCGTCGATTGGCCACTTTGTTAATATCTCGTAGCCATCCTTAGTTACGAGCAGATCTTCTTCTGTTCGTGCCCCTTCACCCAGTGTCTCGGGAGGCAGTGTGCCATAGTATGTTTCAAGAGCAATAACCATGTTCTCTTGCAGCGTTACAGGGTGTTCCGACGAGTACAACGGTGTTATCATTGGAGACTCATGGATATCGAGCCCTATTCCATGACCTAGAGCGTTTTCTGAGCATTCCCGCCATGTCTTAAAGCCCCAATGCTTGGGTTCAGGCCACACCTCACAAATATCAGCCGTTGTTACGCCGGCCTTAACCTGTTCAATGGCTTTGTAAGTAAGGCTACGAGTTTCCTCGTATAATTCCTTTTGCCTCTGACTTGCACGGCCACAGGTGAAACACCTGTAAACACAAGAATGATACCCTCTCCATCTGTTGTGAAGGTCAAGAAAGATCATGTCACCGGGCCTGATTGTGTTCATATTATAGACCATCATGTTGGGATGTGTATTCTCGCCGGCGCACACATTGGGTTCATCAGGGCCGTCAGACCCACGCCTCATAAAAACATCGTTTACTATAGCAGCTAAATCACTCTCCCTTACCCCCGGCCTTATTGCTTCACGAGCAGCGTCAAAGGCTTCCTCGGTAATAGCGCAGGTTATCCTCATACATTCGATCTCGTCTTGTGTCTTAATCATCCTCGCTTGAGTCAAAGAAGGGCGAGCGTCAATTACCTTGAGCCCCTTGTTCTTAAAAAGCTCGGCAAAGTTCACGGTTACCACGGGCATATCAATAGCTAATGGTTCATTTATGACATCATGGTCACTTAATACCTTCACGAGGTCGTCGAGGAATGCCGTAGGCTCCCTGCCGTCCATCAGGTAAGCCCCTAATCTCCATCCTGGGTAGACCTTCCCTTTGAGCCACGGTGCCACCTCATCTCTCACCCTCCAATAGCGGGAGCCCCATTCGTATAACATTGGGTCGCCTGTTCTCGGGAAAAGAACGTTTCGGTTGAAGAACAGGTATATCATCGTGGTAAAGGTATCCGTCAAATACTTGATATTGCCTTGGCTAAAGCAAAGATACGCGCCTATACCATCCTTTTCCATTTGTGCCCGCGCTTTTTCCACCCTTTCCCTTCTCATTCGCTCGAGATTAACTTTATCCTCTGGTCGATAGATGCTCACTTTATCGTCTCCTTCTCACGTTATTGTTCTTAATCGTATTTTTCTGACTATAATAATCAAAAAATAGCCCCGGCCCTGCTAGGTCATTTAACGGTAGCGTGCCTCAGCAGTTCTCATCCTAGATTTTCCGACTTTCGAAATGATCGCAATTAGAAGTGATTGGGTTAACCCAACCTATCAGCGAAAATGCCCAAGCTGAGTACGGGACAAACATGCTGTCTTCTACCATAAAACTGGTGGTTTGCCCCCGAAAAGAATGCCTTCGAAGAACACCATGCCGAGACCGGATTCAACCCCGAACTTCATTACAGCCCACAGCACCGCCGGCGTGACAAATGTGAAAACATATGAGGCCCTGTGCCATAACAGGAAGGCGAACACCCAAATAGGTATAGCCAGCAGAAGGCCTATGAACAACAGTGCCACAACAAATGCAGCAAACCATGCTATGGGAACAATAAGCGGGGTTGTTCGTTGATTCTCGTCCCTTGGAGAACTCTCAAGACTTGTGCCCGGCCCTTTTACTCCTCGAACAATCTCTCTTATTATCAAGCTAACCGATAGAACAATAAGTATGCCGGCAAAACCGCCGGCGAAGGCTGCGGAGGCAAACTTGTAATCAAATGAGCTTACGAACACATACACTGCGATTGCCAAAATTACCAGAGGGAACAGGAGGCCCCGCAGAAGTTCCGCGATGACGCTTATTCGTTTGTTCATGCTGGCACTCCTCTCATTAGTCGACGCCGTACCCGCGGCCCGATAACAAGCACAAGGACACACGCCATTATGAGAATAATCGAGGTAACCGAGCTAAAAAAACCTGAAAACGTGTGGTAGCCCACCTGAAATGCCAGATAAAAGTTTTTCTCGATAAAGGGACCGAGAATAAACCCCAATGCAAAAGGCAAGAGTTCATAGTTCAGCTTGTGGATGAAGTAACCGAACAGCCCTCCAATGAGAGCAATCACGCAGTCCCAAACAGAGTTGCTTATCAAGTTTGCCCCTACCATACAGGTGACGAACACGACAGGCACTATGTACAGAGGTTTGATTGAGGTCAGGCGCGAGAGTTGCGTTCCGGCCAGTAGCCCTATACTGCTAGCAATTACGTTGGCAAGCACAATGCCCCAGATGATACCCCACACAACACTGGGGTGCTCGGTCAAAAGAGTCGGTCCCGGCATGATTCCGTACATCACCATGATACCTAGCACAACCGCCCATTCCAAACTGCCGGGGATCCCTAGGAGCAGGCTTGTAATTGCTGCACCCCCTTGCACACCATTGTTGGAGGCTTCTGGCGCCAGGACGCCGTCCGGGATACCCTTACCGAACTTTTCTGGTGTTTTTGAAGATGCTCTTGCGGAAAGGTAGCTCAGAAAGGATGCAGTCACGCCGCCTAAGCCCGGAATCGCACCGACTAAGGCGCCGAGCATGGCACCTCGAATTAGCGCTACTGGATTTCGGAAGACAAATAACGTCCCGGTCCATACCTGGCGAAAGTCCAGTTTCGCTGAACTGAAAGCAATCG
>CP070657.1:362330-365023 GCA_020355085.1 Deltaproteobacteria bacterium | reverse complement strand
GCCCCTGCCCTTTGATCATCTCAAGGGCTTAAAAAGATACTCAAGCCCGTTCGACTTGATTTCATACAAGATGTTCAGCATCCCGCCCAGTTCCCCTTCCGGAAAGCCTTTGTTCGCAAACCATATGACATAAGGCTTGGGAAGATCGATGAGCAAACGTCCCTTGTATTTCCCAAAGGGCATTCGTGTCTTGGTAAGTTTCAATAGAACTGCAGGATCTGGTGTCGCGTCTTCCATTAAATATCCTTATTTTTGCTCAATAAGATCTGACCGCCTTGAGCCCTAAGCCCTAATTATTACTCCACTCATTATCCGTAACGCCGATGGAGGCCCACGGGCATGACTGTGGGGCAACCTAGTATCGCCGATTCGCAGCGTAAACGGCGGTACTTAGGGGCACGACATCCCGACCCTATCCGAATTCATCCAGAGCTAAAGCCGTGGCTTTCCGCGGTCGGGGTAAAGCCTTTCATTTCATAGTCCCTGGAACGCCTAATGATCTAAGAAGTGCCAAATGGATCCTTTACTCGTTCGCAATACTTATTTACTTATGCATGGCCCGGTTCACTCTTCATTCGCGGTATTGTTCGGCTCGGGATAAACCATTCTGTTTATTTGGGCTGCTGTTTATTATTGAGTCCACGTCAAATACTGGCTTTGGGCAACAGCCTGTAAAGGTTTGAGCCCAATTTCTTACGCTTCGAAATACCAGTAAAATCGTGGCAGCGAGTTTACAATGCCCTCATCAATTCCGGGATCGTGTTTTCGGGGCTGATTTTGTACCAGGATGAAACGATCGTGCCGTCTTCTCCGACAAGAAAAGCCGAGCGAATGATTCCCATGGAGGTTTTGCCATACATCTTCTTCTCTTTCCAGACACCGTATGCTTCGGCAATGGCGTGATCTTCGTCGCTGAGCAGTGGAAAGCCCAAGCTGAACTTGTCATCGAACTTTTTCTGGGTTTTGGGCGGGTCCGGGCTGATCCCCACAGCGGACACCCCCTTTTTTTCTAGATCGGGCAGTGCATCCCGCACTGCTTGGGCCTGGGTGGTTCACCCTGAGGTGTTGGCCTTCGGATAGAAGTATACGAAAAGTTTACGGCCTGAAAAATCGGCCAGTTTCACAGTGCCGCCGTTCTGGTCCGAGGCCGCAAAGGCCGGGGCCGGGTCTCCCGGATGAAGCTGCGTCATGATTCCCTCCTTAATGTAGGTGTTCGGCAAGTATCCTACAAAATGCTACAACAGCTCTTTGCACCAACTCAAGGGCAAATTGCAAGGGGACCCAGGAAAATACCACTGGATCCCCCCTCGACTTTGATCAGGGTGGGGAGCGAGAGTAGGGGGTCAAACCTTTGCAATTCACAAATGCCCTGTTCTCCCTGAGACATATTTACTCCCAGCGTTTCTTCAATTCCTCAAAGCGTGCTTTGAGCTGGTGATCGTTTTGCATCTTGCCTGATAACCGCTTCCTTTGCTGACTTAATGCAGCGGCACCCACATTCCCTACTCTTCTCCCTATCTCAGAAAGGCTCATGTGCTTGTTCAAATACAGGCAACACAGCTCTATGAATACGGCACGTGCGCCGCTCACCGATGCGTACCGCCGGTATAACTCCTTTTCTTCAACCCCAAAGAACGCGGCAACCTCCCGTGCGATCTCTTCTATGGTGCGTGGCCCTTTCTCAAGGGCCCTTAAACCGGGAAGCTCCCGGTGGTCATCTGTGCGATCTGAAAGAAATCGCTCCCGTACCCAGTCAACAAACTCATCAGAGCCTAGGATCACCTGACCTTTCACCCCGTCCCAAAAGGTAATGTTCATGTCTTTTAAAATACCTGACATCACAAACCGGGAATAGCGGCTGCGGGCTTTTTGATCATCTTCCCCGCCGATCATCTCGAGGATGGAGGAGCAGGTGACAAAAGGGAGCTGATCCTTCAGCCGGGTATAGCCCTGGTAGCTGCTCCAGGGATATGCCTGGAGGATCCGCCGTTTTTCCTCGACGTCCAGGTGTGAGTATTTCTTAATACGAACGGGATTCAAGTGGAGATAGCGGCTTAGCTCGAGCAGATAGGTATCTCGATCAATGAGCAGGGCCTTGTAGCGACCCTGGAACAAGTGGCCGGTTCTGTGATGGCGGCGGTTAAAGTACACGGTATAGGAAGTGTTGAACCGCTGCATGAATTTCTGGAGGTTGGCCGTGGGAGTCATCAAAATCAGGTGAAAATGATTCTCCATCAGGACATAGCCATGCACCTCTACTCCAAAGAGATTCGAGGTAGTTTCCAGGATCTCCAGAAACCGGCGCTTATCAGTGTCATCGGCAAAGATGGCTCTTCGCTCATTACCTCGTGAGGTCACATGATAATACGCACCCGGGTACTCTATTCTCAGGGGTCTCGCCATGGTGAGGGTGTATCAGATCACCAGAATGTTGTCAATTGTAAAGGTTTGACCCCCTTTCCTTCATGGGATCAAAGAGGTGCTCTCTAAAGCCGGAAAGGGGAAAGTCCTGTTAATGAAAAAGGTTTGACAAAATCTTAAACCGGTTCTAGTGTGAGTTAGGCTAAAAGGAAAGGAGGTGATGTCGAGATTAAAGCGGTATAGGCATAATCGCAACTCAAGAGGAGAAACAAGAACCTTAGAAGGGAGGTCAAGCAATGAAAAGGGTTATCGCGTTTCTCACACTAGCTCTC
>CP070657.1:354644-362230 GCA_020355085.1 Deltaproteobacteria bacterium | reverse complement strand
TCCCTTGTTATGCAGGGGCTTAAAGCGATCTGAAGCTTTTCTCTGATGGCTCCGTGAGCTCTGCCTGCCCCGTGGGTGCCGTGCATCGTACTGGGGTGAGAGAGAATTAAGGCTTCTTAGAGTCAAAACCAGGCCTCGCCCTTGAGGGCGGGGCCTTTCTTTTGGCCAGCACAGGTAAACTGAGGCATCAAAGCCTGGTGCGAATTGACAGGAGGCCCGAAAATAGTATATAAATCAACTAGCCAACGCCATATCAGAAAAGTCCCTCGGGTTGGTGGAGGCGTACAATTTTGGATCTGAACAGAGAGGTTTGCGTGCAATGGAAAATAGCATTCCCGCAGATGCGTCGGTTCCAGCGGCAACGTATCCGGAAATAATCGGCGAAAGTGCTGCAATAGAATCGGTTAAGGAAAAGATCGCTAAGGTGAGCAACAAAAACGTAACGGTTCTGATCCGGGGCGAGAGCGGTACCGGAAAGGAGTTGGTTGCTCGGGCGATACACTTAGGATCGAACCGAAGAGAGGAGAGTTTTGTTCAGGTGAATTGTGCGGCGCTGCCCAGTGAATTGCTTGAAAGCGAACTATTTGGATACAGCAAAGGAGCCTTTACCGGTGCCACATACAGCAAGGCAGGCAGATTTGAGAGGGCCAACAGGGGCACGATTTTTCTGGATGAAATCGGCTCTCTAAGCGTTCCGCTTCAGGCGAAGATCCTTCAGGTGCTGGAGGACGAGACGATATCGCGGCTGGGCAGTGTTCGAGAAACCCCCATAGATGTGCGGATATTGGCTGCTACGAACGCTAATCTGGAAGAAAAGATTGTGCAGGGGGCTTTTCGGAGTGACCTGTTCTACCGCTTGGACGTCATTTCAATCGTGGTCCCGCCGTTGCGGGAGAGAAAAGAGGACATCGATCTTCTCGTGGATTACTTCATGGAAAAGTACTGCATAGAGCTCGGAAAGAAACCTGTCCCCATGGGCAGAGACATAAGAGCCCACTTTCAGAGATACCCGTGGCCTGGCAATATTAGGGAACTGGAGAATATCATCAAGGGCATAATAGCGTTACAGAAGACGGATGCCGTGTATAGTGAATTGAAGCTTGCCCAAGGCGCGGGAGTTCCCGAGGGCGAGGAGTTGAGATCTCGCGTTGCCATCCTCTCTCAAGTCTGGGATGATCGAAGGATTAAGCAGCACATTAAGGGAAAGAAAGATCTTCCTTTAAAGGAAATTACTAAGGAATATGTTGCGGAGGTCGAAAAAGAGGCTATTGCCAAGGCCTTGGATCACACCCGTTGGAATAGAAAGAAGGCGGCAGAGCTGTTGCAGGTTAGCTATAAGACGCTTCTGAACAGGATTGATGAATTCGGCCTAGCATAGAACCGGGGTCTACGTAAAACCGCAATCGTCCTTTGAACTTTTACAGGGGAGAGAGAACCTTGAAGAAGATATACGTCATTGACGGTCCCATTGCTGGTATGAAATTTGACTTAAAAGGTGATGTGACGACTATAGGGAGATCGCAGGAAAACGATATCGTCATCTCAGATATAGGCGTCTCACGAGAGCATGCCAAGATCGTTAAGAAGCAAGGCAAGACATTTGTTGTGGATATGAGCAGCCTGCACGGTGTTTTTATCGACGGAAATAAGATAGCCCGCGGACGGGAAACAGAAATAAACGAAGAGAGCGTCATACGGGTCGGTAACACGGTCCTGTCGTTTAAAAAGGAATCTGCCAAGGATAGAGGCGCACAGTGGATATCCTCTCTTGCGACTGAACAGCATCATGATGCTACAAGCGAGCTGTCCCTAGAGATGCGCACCTCCAGAGACTATACCAAGAGCCTAGAGTTATTGCTCAAGGTCGCCAATATCTTTTCTCAATCCCTCAATGTCGATGAGCTGCTGGGAGAGGTGATAGATCAGATCTTCATCCTCCTTGAGAGAATCGATCGAGGCGCCATCTTACTGCTCAGCAAGGACAAAGAAACCCTCCAGGAGGTGGCCTCCAAGACGAGAATGGAAGACAAGGCAGGGCTTTTCTCTACCATCAATTACAGCAGGACGATTGTAAACAAGGCCATAAATGAAGGCAAACCGGTAATGATGTCCGACACCAGCCGCGTGAAACCCGAAAGCCTTTCCAATAGCATGGAACAGATGAACATCATGTCTGTCATGTGCGTGCCGCTCATTCAAAGGGGGGAGGTTGTGGGAGTCATTTATGTAGATTCTATCGGCTTACCAGAAGGATTCAGAAAGGATGACCTCCAATTGCTGATGGGCTTGAGTAATACTGCGGCAGTTGCCATAGAGAATGCGCGGCTGTATTCGAACCTGGAGCAACTCGTTGACGAGCGAACCAGGCAATTGGCAAAGGCCCAAGATCGTTTAAAGGAGAGTGAATCACGGTTTAGGGCGGTCTTCGAAAACATGAGCAACGGTGTCGCTATTTTCGAGGCATTTTCGGATGGCGCCGATTTCGTATTTAAAGACCTGAACAAAGCAGCAGAGAATATCGATGGCATAAGAAAGGAAGATATTGTTGGTAAGAGTGTCAATACGGTCTTTGCTGCTTTTAGAGAATATGGCTTTCTAGACATCTTCAAGCGGGTCTGGACTACCGGCAAGCCTGAATATCATTCCCCCATGCTCTATAAGGACAATGGAGCTCTGTCGTGGAGAACGAGCTACGTCTACAAACTGCCCGGCGGAGAGATTGTGCATATCTTTGAAGATATTACCGCTCAGAAAACGGCGGTTGAGAATCAACAGAGCCTTGAAAGACAGCTTGCCCATGCCCAGAAGATGGAATCTCTCGGCAGGATGGCCGGGGGCGTAGCCCACAATTTCAGGAATATCTTGCAGGCTATTATGGGCAACACGCAATTTCTCCAGATGGCATATGGTCAGGATGAGCAGCTGCAAGGGATCACCAAGGTTATGCACGAATCGGTGAAAAAGGGTTCCGATTTTATCGATAGCCTTTTGAAATTCTCCAGGCAGGATATTGAGCGAGGGATGCTTCCCTTGGACTTAGAGGATGTTATTAACGAAACCTATAAGATAATCAGTAATACCTTTGATCAAAAGATAAAGATTAGCACCCAGATAGAGGGACCGTTACCAATCAAAGGTGATCATGCGAGTCTCAATCAGGTTTTCATCAACCTGTGCAATAACGCGCGAGATTCCATGCCCGAGGGCGGTGAGCTTACGTTAGCTGGCAAGAGGGAGAACGATGATATCGTCGTTACCATCTCCGATACGGGGTTTGGCATGGATGAGGACACGGTGAAAAAGATATTCGATCCTTTTTACACCACCAAAGATGTGGGCCAGGGAACCGGATTAGGCCTTTCGATCACCCATGGTATCATCGAAGAGCACAACGGATCTGTATCGGTATCCTCAAAGCCCGGCAAGGGAACTCAATTTACCATTTCATTCCCCGTGGCCGAGAAGTTTGATCGTCTCGAGTCAAAATCCCCGCTTAAGATAAGGCGGGGCAGAGGTGAGACCGTTTTGGTAGTAGATGATGAATCGGACGTCCTTGAAGGTCTCAAGAATATGGTTACGGCTATCGGGTACGAGGTAATTATCGCAGGCAGCGGTATTCAGGCTATCGACCGATTCAGGAAGTACAAACCCGATATCGTGCTCATGGATTGGAAGATGGCTAATATGGATGGGGCAACGGCCGCCACGAAAATTATCGGGTTAGATCCCCATGCTCGGATAGTGCTCATCTCCGGTTACCAGGAATCGGCCCAAACCGACATCGAAACACGTTCAAAAAACGTCATTAAGGACTTCATCATAAAGCCCTTTGATCTGAAGAGACTAAGCGAGGTTGTTGCAAGAGCACTGAGTTCATAGGAGGCAGTCTTAATCTCTCACAGAGCTCACAGAGGGCTCAGAGAAAAGCTTTGATTGTTTACCTTGCCCCTCAGGGGGCCTCCAATCACGCTGTGCGGGATTGGAAATGGGAAAAGCCTCTATGGAAAAAGTGAATCCATTCATTTTTTCCCTAAGGGCTTTCCCCATGAAAGGGTAAACAATCATTCCGTAGCCATTTTACTCAGCGGCCTCTGTGGGCTCGAGCACTCCTGGCTGCGGGAGTGCGGGCGAGAGATCGTTGCTTTCTAAGTGGCCAGCAGCTGCGCCACGTGATCTTTCAGTTTTTCCATTTCAAACGGTTTTCGTAATACCACATCCGCCTGTTTTTCAGCCGCAAGTCTTTCCGGGCTCTTTCCGTACGCGGTAAAGGCTATCACCGGAACCTTCGGCATTTTCTCCTTGATAACCGTGATTATCCCCACGCCGCTGACATAGGGCATAACGATGTCGGTAATCACCAGGTCATACTTCGCCGATGACACCATTTTTAATCCTTCCATGCCGTTGGAAGCAGTGATTATCTTATATCCTAGGTATTCAAAATAATTCCTCATCATCGAGAGGACCTGCTCATCGTCTTCGATAATGAAGAGTGTTTTGGGCTTGTTTGCCATGTTATGCTCCTTAGCATTGCTTCGGGATTGTTGCTCCTGCTAAGCCGTATTCTAACAAATACGAGAAAACTACTTCAACTATATTTGATTACTACCGGCTAGTGTCCCGCGCCTTTTGCCTACGTTCCACCCAATTCCGCTAACGCCTTTTTCGCCTCTTCGCTTCCCGGGAATTGCTCACTGATCTCCAGTGCGGTTTCAAGCGCTGTTTTGGCCTCCTGCCGCTGGCCGTTCTTCAGGTACGCCATACCCAGATGGTACGCTATTATTGGGTTTGTCCGAAGCTTTTCGTGGCTCCGCTCCAGCTCGGCAATGGCGCTGCGATACAGACCCTTCTTGTAGTATATCCATCCCAAGGTATCCATTATCGAAGGGTCCTCCGGCATTTTTTCCTTGGCAGCTTGCGCAAAACCCAGGGCTTCATCTATGTTTCCACCGTGTTCCGCCAGAACCCAGGCCAGGGTATTGGCGGCGGGAGCGAAGTCCTGACGTATATCCAGGGCCTTTCGGTAGTATGATTCGGCTTCTTCTGGATTGCCCGTTTGCTGATACATAGTTCCCAGGGCTACATAAGCCGGAAGATAAGAAGGTTGCTTGGCCAGTATCTCCTTGTATTTGGAGATGGCCCCTTCGATGTTTTTCTCACTTATGTAGATCTTGGCTAGGGTTTCGTAAGGAGACACAAGATTGGGGTCTAGTTCAATAGCCTTTTCAAAACTCTCCTTTGCCTCCGGGGTCCTTTTGCTTACCAGATAAACCTTGCCTTTCAGATCGTGAACAAATGCTCGAGCGGGCGATTCTTTGGGCAGCCCTTCCGCCTGGTTATCGCAGAACTCGAGTGCCTTTTTAAATTGTTTTTGGGTAAGGAATATCAAAACCGAGTTTGCAAGGGGATCTCGCATACCGGGCCGCAGGCTGAGGGCCTTCTCAAACTGCTGCAAAGCTGCATCATGTTTTTTTTGCGCGAAGTAAACAAAACCAAGCCTGCTGTACCCAATGGGGTTGTCAGGGGCCAATTCGATAACCTTCTCAAAACTCCTTTCAGCATCCGCTGGCTTTTTCTCAAGGAGTGCCAGACCACCCTGGTACACTAAGCCTTGCACACTGCTGGGGTCTTGGGATAAAACCCTGTTGATCTCACCTCGGGCCAAATCCAGGTTTCTCTCTCTCAGGTAGAACTCAGCGAGCAGCAGCCGCGCCTGGATGAGCCTCGGGTTCAATTCCAGCGACCGCACCAGGTCTTTCCTGGCCTGCACCTCATCCCTCTTACCGAGCAAAGCCAGTGCCCGATAGAAATAGGCTTCTGCTGAGCGTGGTTCATTGCTGATGGCCGCGTCGAACAAGGGTAAGGCAGCCTGAAACTCCCGTTGTCCGAGCAGAATCCGAGCTTTGATAAGGTTTGCCGCAGGATTTGTATTGTCTTTCTCGAGCACGGCATTAATGGTTTCCTCTGCTTCAGCAATGTGTTTGTAATCAAATTGGAGCTGCGCAAGGGCAATTTGAATCCCAGTGTCTTCAGGCTTGCGCTTGGCTGCCTCATTCATGGTGCTCAAGGCCAGCTCATAAGAGTTGCGCCTGGCATAATATGCGGCCAAAACCATCAAGGGGGCAACCGTGTCTTCCGGTGCGGCATCTACTGCCTCTTGGTAGGAGGTCTCGGCTTGCTCCCATTTGCCCGTGCCCTCATAAAAGGCCCCGAGCACATTAAAAGCGGTGTGTTCTACCTCAGCGTCGGCAACCAGCTGCTTAAGCTGCCTCTCGGCATCATCAGGGCGTCCCATCCTCACGTACAACCGTGAGAGTTCAACCCTGAGCGAAGGCGAGGCAGGTTGCATTTCCAAACATTTCTTATATTCGGCTTCCGCCTTTGCATATTCCTCAGCCATGGCAAAGGCGCGCCCTCGAGCAATTCGAACCTTAACTTCGTTGGGATCAAGATCCACGGCCTTGGCCAGCGTTTTAATGGCCTCTTGAATCTTTTCTTCTTGAACCTGAACCCCTGCCAGAAGCAGCAGCCCATCCGTATTGCTTGGCTCTTTTGCGAGTATCAGCTCTGCCGTTTTCCGTGCTTCAGCGGTTTTCTTAGCCAGAAGATAGATATTGCCCAGGTTTAACTGCGCGTCGAGATTACCCGGATCAAGTTCAGTCGCACGCAGAAAGGAACGAAAGGCCTCCTGGCCGTTTCTAAGTTTCAGGTAAATGTTGCCGAGCGCATAGTGAACAGCAGCATCCTGTGGGTCGATCTGGATAACGTTCTTATACTCGATAACGGCCTTGCTATACTCTTGTTGGGCTTCATAGTTCTGTGCCCTGGTCATGTGTTTGGCCTTTTTCTCCTCGCTGCTGCTGCAGCTCCAGAATACGGCCATAAATGCCCCAATAAGGAACCAGGTAAGCCATCCGGTGCGGGGTCCTTTGGGTCCTTTTTCTGAGAGATTCATAAAGCATTGCTCCCTTCTCTTTTCTCTTCGCTGAATATACACTGCATATGCTTAAGTATCAATACTCAGCGTAAAATGCAATGCTTAACCGTGCTGGAGTTTTGGCAGCCTCCAGTGAACACCGTTGTCCCTGAGCGACATTCGCGGAAGCGGTGGGGCACCCCCCGAGGGTGAGCAGGAAGTGGAAACCCCCGCCTTTAGAGCGGGGAAGGGGAAAGCATTCCTCACCTGCGAACCCCGGGAGGGTCACCGCGAGAGCATCGGAGCGAAGGGATAATGGTGTTTACTTGTCAAGGACATAAGTCACTGCATTGTCAATACGTTGCAGAGATGGTTCGAGGAGAACTCAGTAAAATCCAGTTAACCGTGCTGCAAATCGCTCATATGCTGGAGGCAAGCAAGCAGGGGAGGGGATCTTCTTCTAATACAAACAACGGACAACTGACTACTCACAACGGACGATTGACCTTCTGGCGACTGAGGATTGTGCTAACGGGCACGGCCATGAAATCGTTTCTTAAGAGACTTGCGGAAGGGCGCGGTTCTTTTCGCGGCTTGGGTATGGGGGAAACCGCAGCCCTGAGCCTGTCGAAGGGAATGCGGAGGGGGCAAGACTCCCCCGTAAACAAGT
>CP070657.1:350644-354544 GCA_020355085.1 Deltaproteobacteria bacterium | reverse complement strand
GCGCTCGGCTTCATGATTGCTAGCCGTTCACGATTGATGAAACACCGATTCTCAGGGGTCAGATTCATGTGCAAGGTGACGAAATCGGCCTGACCAAGTATCTCCTCTGCCGTGACACATCTCCCGACAGGGTATTCTTGACAGAAGGGATCATCCCAATTCGGGTCACACCCAAGTACCTTCATCTCAAAGGCCAAAGCCCTTTTCGCCACCTGCCTGCCAATTCGACCCATGCCAATGATACCCATAACCTTACACCATAATTCGTGGCCTGTCATCCGCTTCCACTGTCCCTCTTTTACTAGCTGGTTTTCCTGCGGAATATTCCTGGCCAGAGACACCATCAATCCAAACACGTGCTCCGCTACTGTCACCTCATTGACGCCCGGGGTGAAGGTTACCGGCACACCCAGTTGCCGGGCTGCTTTAAGGTCAATTCGGTCCACCCCGATTCCGTATTTGCTGATAACCTTCAGTTTCGGCACGCCCTTTTCGATAACTTTCCTAGTGATGGAATCATCCCCACAGATGATGCCATCTACCTCCCCCAACAAACTGATCATCTGGGTTTCGACCAGGGGTCCCCTGGCCGTTACGATCTCAAAGCCCTGTGCCTGTAAAAGGTCATGATGGGCCCCTGGTGTATCCATAAATGATGTTGTAGTTACTAAGACGCGCATATGATCCCTCGCTTAGATCTGCAAGCTCCGAAAGAAATACCTCCAGAAACCAAGAGGATAACCCATTGTGTTGAAAATGCTCGTCCTCCTACGAGCTTGTGAATTTCAATCACGCTTTGAAGGTATGGATTCAGAAAAGGGGTATTTGAACCATTTTGTTGCGATATCCGGGGATAAATTCGCATCAAATGATCAAGGGGATTTTGATACTCAGAAAAGACAAACATATACTAGCACAGATCTCCTTTATGGTCCACCTATTATTTCTGCTCATCCTCATCAGAGCTGCCGGCGTTCTGTGATACGCCTGCCTTGTCTTTCCAAGGGAAGGTCATTCCAGGGCTCACCGAAGTTCCCTGGTGGGTATTCGAATCGATGGTCTCCATACTTTCCCCGAATACCAAGAGTAGACCGCCACGAGAGCTCACAGTGACATTCGGGTAAAGCTGTATTGTCCTTGCTCGTGGTTTTTGGGAAAAAAATGAGCAGGGGAGTTAAACATTTGATTATTGCCCCCAGTACAGTGTAACATAGTCGATATCGATAACGCCGTAAATAGCATTTCTATCCCGTGCCAGGGGCACAATATTAGTAGGCAAAACCTAAACATAGCCGGTTTTCCCTCTCGAGAAAACCGGCGAACGAAAGGCGACCAACGTAATGTTTGAGCGAATCCCTATTCTCAATCCCCCCTTCTCCGGATCCATTGCCCTGTACATAGCGCTCGGTGTATTCATCATCGGCATCCTGCTCCTCATATGGTTTGTCTACAAACGAGTAACCCGTCTCATTGACCGTTTGCGCCGCCGACCTGTAGAAGGCGCCGGTTTAATTACCAGCACACTGCGGCTGCTTATTATCCTGCTGGTGATAGCCATCTCTTTAGCAACCCTATTCCTGCTAGCCTTCCTCCAATCTTATACTTCGTTCACCCAGTTGGAGCGAATCGCAACGGTCTACTGCACTCCGGTGCCCGACTCGGAGAACGATATGGTTCTGAGGCTCGTCACGGTTAACTCGTCCACTGGTGGCCGTCTTCAAGAGTACCGGGTACTGGGTCAACAGTGGGTCATCGAGGGCCATGTCCTCAAATGGGACAACTGGCTCAATTTTCTGGGACTGCCTACCATGTATAAGCTCACACGGGTACGCGGTCGCTACCTTAAGGCCGAGGACGAGGCCAGCATGCCATCCACAGCCTACAGCTTGGTCCCCAAGGAAGAAGATCCCTTCTGGATGTGGCTTTATCAGCATGGTTCACATCTGCCCTTCGTCAATGCCGTTTACGGCAATGCCACCTATACCTTTCCCTCTGAATCCAAGGCTTTTCATCTGTATGCAACTACCTCCGGCTTTATGGTACAGGAGAAAGAAAGGAAGTGATCGATTGCCTGGAAGAAGCTAAAGAGGTAAACTGAGATTATTGGCGGAGGAGGCTGCGTCTAGCGGTATCGATTTTGCCTTTAGGCTCAGAAAAACGCTTTACGAAGCCTAGAAAAAACAACCAACGAAATTAGGAGATGTTACATGATAAGCGAATTGATATTGAAAAACAGAAGCTACCGCCGGTTTTATCAAGATACAGCCATTGATCTTGATACACTCAGGGAACTCGTTAACCTGGGCAGGCTTTCCGCATCGGCAGCAAATTTGCAGCCGCTCAAATACATCATCGCTTGTGATCCCCAGAAGAACGCGCTGATATTTCCCAATCTCGGCTGGGCTGGATATCTGAAGGATTGGCCCGGTCCTGTTGAAGGAGAAAGGCCGTCCGCCTATATCATCATCCTGAAGGACACAGAGATCAAATCGCCGCTCAGCCAATATGACTGCGGCATAGCGTGTCAAAGCATGCTTCTGGGTGCCACGGAAAAAGGGTTGGGTGGTTGCATCATCTACAGTGTGGACCGAAAAAAACTCCAGGAGGCCATCGCAATACCCGATCGCTATGAAATACACATGGTTTTGACCTTGGGTAAGCCGAAGGAGAAGGCACAAATCGAAGCGGTGGGGCCCGACGGAGATATCAAGTACTGGCGAGACGAGCAAGCTGTCCATCATGTGCCCAAACGGGACTTGGATGACGTAATCATTGGTTGAAAACTTTGAGCACTCATAGGTCTTGCGCCAATGGCCTCATGAGTTCAAACAGGAGATCTGACGGATGCCAACGAAAATCGATTTAAGAAAAGAGCTCAAGCATCTCTACAATCCATCCTCAAAGCAGATTGCTGTGGTGGATGTCCCCGAGATGAATTTTCTCATGATCGACGGTCAGGGAGACCCCAATACCTCGGTAGCATATCAGAACGCGGTGGAGGCCCTGTTCGCCGTGTCCTATACCCTTAGGTTCATGATCAAGAAAAGCGAATCCCCTGTTGATTACGCGGTGATGCCCCTTGAAGGCCTCTGGTGGGTTGACGATATGACGCAGTTCAGCATGCATGACAAAGATGCCTGGAAGTGGACATCGATGATCATGCAGCCGGAATACGTCACAGAGGAGCTACTTCAAGAGGCACTCAGACAGGTGAGAAAGAAAAAGGACCTTCCTGCGCTATCTGGCATGAGATTTGAATCTTTTCGCGAGGGTCAGGCAGCACAAATTCTGTACTTTGGCCCATACTCCGATGAGGGCCCAGCCATTGAAGGGATCCACCGTTTCATCGCCGAGCAAGGACACCGGCTGCGGGGCAGGCATCATGAGATCTATTTGAGCGATCCTAGGAGAACTGCGCCGGCGAAGCTCAAAACCGTTATTCGGCAGCCCTTTGATTAGCTCGGCCTGGGGCTCCACGGTTGGTCCCGCGGAAAAGAGGTCTTACAGCCAAGGAGACATGAAACAGCAACACATGAGGTGCTAACCATGATAAACACAAAAACCCCGCTCAAATTCATGTTCATCGTGGCAGCAGTTCTGTTACTGCTGATGAGCAGTGCTGAGGCCAGAATCAAGATGGTTGCGCTCCCAGAACGGGGCAAGACCATCATCCGTCTCGATAATCCCCAGGCCACCCTGATCGAGGAGGAGCGGGTCCTCACCCTTCAGAAGGGGCGCAATCACGTGGACTTCTCTTGGAAGGGGGTGAGTATCGATCCCGACTCTATCAGGCTCACCGTCCTCACTACTCCAGACAAGGTCAACCTGCTCAGCGTGAGTTATCCCCCGAATGAAGCCGCACTGGTGTGGGAGATTTCAAGTGTCGATGCCTCCGAGGTT
>CP070657.1:342873-350544 GCA_020355085.1 Deltaproteobacteria bacterium | reverse complement strand
GTTTTGATTTCTCGTTTGTTGTTGGTAAAGTTGCGAAAACCCGTTTCTCCATAGGCCAGGGTTCGCAGTCCCGACTTCTTGAGGCAATGTTCCGCCAGCTCCTTACCGAACGGGCCATCCAGGACGTCCCAGGCAATGGTGGGCGACGCGAACGTGTACGGGATGTTCAGGACATCCGCCACCTTGAACACTGTTGACATCGCGCCGGATACGAGGGTCATCTGCGTGGTCCCTTCCAGAACCTGCTGGACCAGACTATTTTCGTCACCTAGGGCCTTTGCCGGAAACAGCTCGACCGAAATATCGGTCTCCCCTTCGATGATGTTCTTGAAGATCACCGAAGCGGCCCCTTTCTTGGAACTCTGCCATTCTGCAGGATCAACATGGCCCAATTTGATCGTGGGTCCCGCCATGGCCAATGCCGGTATAACAATCAATCCCAGCATCAGCACCAGTGATAAAAGCCCGCCTAGAGTCAATAGTTTTGGTTTCATTTTCCCCTCCTTTTTTTGTGATTGATAAAATTCTATTGACCGAAACCCATTTCTATTCTATAAACAAGAAAAACGTACGGGAGTCAAGAAAAAAACGCAGTGCCCGGCAATGAACGAACATTGAATTAATACGCGGAAGTAATATATCGAATGAGTCTTGATGAGAGAAATAGTGAATTGCTGCTCGAGGATGAGGCGCTCAGAGATGGTTTTCAGATGGAGTCGCGCATTTTCAGCCTGGATGAGAAAGTACAATTATTTCAAATCTTGAAGAATGCGGGAGTAAAACGTATCCAGGTGGGATCGTTTGTACATCCAGAGATCATACCTCAGATGGCGAATACCGATGAGCTCATCCGAACCCTCGGAGTACAGGAAGACACCGTGGTCTCGGCGCTGATCTTAAACGCAAAGGGGTTGGAAAGGGCTCTTGATTGTGGGGTTCCCCATGTGAGCATGTCCGTTTCTGTGAGCGACACGCATAGTCGAAAAAACGCCGGCCGTCCGGCAACCGAGGCACTTGAAACAATGACCCAACTTATCAGTCGCGCCCTCGGATCCGGATTGAAGGTTCGAGCCGGTTTGCAGTGCGCATTCGGATGTGTGTACGAAGGCAGGATTTCCGAGGAAGTTGTCCTGTCTTCTGCTGAAGAAATGGTTCAAGCCGGGGCAAAGGAGATAAATCTGGCTGATACCACGGGAATGGCAACGCCCTATTCGGTAAGGAGCTTAATCGGGAGGGTGAAGAAGGCATTCCCTGATATCCGGATTTCACTCCACCTGCACGACACACGTGGTCTGGGCCTTGCAAACATGCTCAGCGGTTACGAGGTCGGCATACGTATTTTTGACGTGTGTGCAGGTGGTCTCGGGGGCTGCCCCTTTGTGAAGGGGGCTGCCGGCAATGTTCCCACCGAAGACGCCGTGAATATGTTTGAGTCCATGGGAATCAGAACCGGAATCGATTTGAAGGGGATTTGTGATGCCGTGGCAGTCCTGGAAGATGCTCTGGGCCGTAAGCTTCCGGGTCGCATGAAACGTGTACTTGAGTACAAAGGAACCTGTGAATAGGAAGAACGGAAAAATGCCCAGAGAGTCAGAACGCCATGTCGAGGCGGTAGCAAAGGCTCTGAGCATCTTAGAGTGTTTTACGCACAGCGAGCCTGAGTTATCACTCAAGCAACTCACTGAAAAGACCTGCCTTAATAAGAGCCGCATCCTCCGGTTGTGCGGGACACTCGCTGGCCAAGGCTTTCTGATCCGAATGCCACGGTCAAGTTACAGGTTGGGGCCAAAACTCATGATGCTCGGCAAGATATACGAGAGAACCAATACCCTTGTTTCAGTCGCGCGGCCTATTCTACGGGAATTGGCATCACTCACCGGTGAATCAGCATCACTCTTTGTCATGGAGGGTGCAAAACGACTCTGTCTGGCCAGAGAAGAGGGCCCATCCCCGATTCGCTATACTATTACCGAAGGAGCATTGCTGGAGTTATACGCTGGAGCTGGCGGCAAAGCTCTTCTGGCTTACACTTCTGAAGAATTTCGCCATCAGATGTTGAACGGTAGGGTTCTGGAAAGATTTACATCGTCAACCATCGTTGAGCGCGATCTTCTGGAAGAAGAGTTTGAGGCTATTCGCAAACAGGGTTATGCTGTAAGCAAGGGCGAGAGAACTTCAGAGGCAGCTGCTATGGCTGCACCTGTTTTTAATGATGAAGGTAAAGTGTGTGCTGTGATCACCGTTGCCGGGCCAGTACAGCGTTTTTCGACCGAGCGCTGTCGCGAGATGCTTAAAAGCCTTCAGGCTTCAGCGCGCAAGCTATCACTTCTGCTGGGAGACGGCGGAGAAGTTTACACCGTTGAAAAGGGAGATTAACTGCGTCTGGGGTCAACCTTTCAAACCTAACTGGCGGCCCCGATCCCGATCAAACTTTTGTCGGGGCCATGACTGACCTCCTATTCTGCTGCGATCGGTTTCTTCATTGAGCAGGCTACGATGCCGCTGGTTAAGAGGAATGCCATGACAATGGCAAAGGCCACAGAGTAGCTGCCGACTGCATCGAAGATGAACCCCACGATATATGGGGCAAAAGCCCCGATAATCGTGGCGACAGCAGTAACAATACCGGTGAGTTCTCCTAGGGAGTGCATTCCAAAGAACTCACCGAGAATACCGACATTAGCAGGCACTCTCAGCCCATGACATATTCCATAGAAAGAAACGAAGCAATAGAGCATCCACGCTCTTTCTATGAACAGGAGCCATAAGAAAGATAGTGCCATCCCAAAACACGACAAAGCCAAGATAATCTGCCATCGTATCCTCCCCGCCATGAAACCGGAGAAGATACGGCCAGGAACCGATATACCCCCCAGAAGACCAAGAGCCGCTGCCGACACCGTTGGAGAGATGCCGGCATCTGTTGCGTGAGGGACAAGGTGGACCATCAGAACTTGGAAGGTCAAAATGGCCGTAACCATGATAAAGGCCACACCGATAAAAGAGGGGGCAGTGAGGGCTTTGGCTGTTGTCCATATGGGCATACTCACTGCGCTCGGCAGAGCCCCTTGGTCCACCGACATTGTTTTTGGCTGTACAGGGCTCGGCCTAATCACGAGTGAGGCTAAAGCAATAATGAGCAAGTAAAGGATCCCCGCGACAAGATACGTGTTTCTCCAACCATAGCTTAAGATCAAATAGTTGATCAGCGGCGCGAAGGCTAAAGCACCGATGCCAACTCCACATACAACGATCCCCAATGCGAGGCCTGCGTTCGGCCTTCCATAGAACCACCGCTGCACCACTGAAGTTGGCACTGAAAAGGTAGCACCAGCCCCTAGCCCGGCAATGAACAGGAAGACACGGAGCTGACTAATACCTTGAACCTGACTACAGAGTGAGGTACCGATTCCGGCTAGCAGCGCGCTCACAAAGAGGATAGGTCGGGGACTATACCTGTCAGCCAGTCTACCATTAATGATTGCTGAAATGGCGTAGCCGATAAGAAAGGCAGTATAACCTGAGGATACCACAGCCCGGCTCCAGCCGAATTCATGCTCCAGGGGTTTAAAGAAGATGCCAAAGGTCCACATAGCTTCCCCCAGAGTAAACGTGGCGGCAAAACAGGCGCCAACGACAAACCAGCCGTAGAATTTCGTATGATGTTCGTCCTTTTGAGGCAAGACGCTACCTCCTCTGCAACATTACAATAACCGGTCGGAAATCTGGAAAAGTCAACTTTGTTCTATCACAGATTCGGATACAGGCGTAAGGATAAAACCCCAACTTCTTCTGAGAGATAGGGCCTTAATTCAATTCATGGTGCCCTCGCTTAGGGTTATTCTTTTAACGCCGCTCTTCAGCCAACGCTCTTAGCGATCTGCTGAAAGAGCCTAGTTTTTCTTACAGGCCTTTTCGGGCGCCTGAATAATTTTGTCTATTTGAGTTTTCCCCGAAGACCGGTTAAGATGCGAATTGCTTGCGGCTATCGAGGAGTTTCGTATATCCGGGCTTATTTTTACCACGCTGCGTAACAACGAGATGCCATGAGACTTCCCTTTGTTATATCGATTCCTCACTGCTCTAAGCTCATACCGGCCGAGATAAGGCCTACCATTGCCCTCGAAGAAGAACAGTTGCTGGATTGCACCGATAGGGGCACGAGGGAGATTTTTGCCCAGTATCCAGTCAGGACAATTCTTTGGGCTCGATGGAGCAGGCTTGTGGTTGATTTGAACAGGAGCCATTTGCAGCGTGATTCCGCTGGTGTGGTTCCGGAAGTAGATTACTTCCAAAGGAGGATCTATAAAGAAGGTTTTGCGCCAGATGACGCAGAGGTTCGAAGACGGCTGAGGAGGTATTACTGGCCTTACCATGATCGCCTGAAAGAGGCTTTGCAGGATAAGGAGGTTAAGGTGCTCTTCGACTGCCACTCCCTCTCGCGTATAGGTCCGCCCGGCGCGCCCGATAGACTGCAGTGGCGGGAAGACATTGTCCTCGGGAACAATGGCGATGGCAAGGGTGAAAGGGCTGATTCCCGCGGGACTATAACCTGTGCTCCCGATACCCTGCTCATGATGAAGGAGGTGTTGGAGGAATCGGGGTTTTCGGTCTCCATAAACCATCCCTATGCCGGAGGTTTCATTACTACCTACTACGGGGAGGAGCTTTTCAGCAAAGGAAAGATGGCTGTTCAGATCGAGATAAATCAGAGCCTCTGTATGGACAACACAAATCCAGGGCTACGCATGGACATGGTGTCGGATGTTTCGCGGAGGTTGGCCCAGGCACTGGGGGAAATCGCCAGAAGAGTGTGAAAATCGATTATTGATTTGTGAAATCCCTAACCTGTTGTGTAATAGACTTTGTGCAGGAGGAATAATAACGGTCAATACGAGTTGTGGAATGAACCTTTAAAGGGAGTTGAGAATGCTTTCTGATGTAGTAAAAAGATATTCATTTCTTGACAGAAACGGCAACAGGCTGGATCTGGACCGAAAGACAGCCATCGATCAATACGGGAAAAGACATGATTTCGGTTCCAATGACCTGACATCGGTGGTGATCATCTCGGCAGAACGGGGCAGTGATACCGGCCGGTGTGTGGAATCGATCTTTCAAAACACAAGGGAGCCCTTTGAAATAATCCTCAGCGATGTGGGTTCGGGGGTTGAAACCCTTGAGATCATAACCGCTCTCGAGGATGCCCATGAGAATGTTCACGTCATTTACAACAAACAGGGTACGGGTACAACGGGACAACGCAATCAGGGCATTTTCCTCTCTCGGGGTGAATATGTGGTTGTGATGGACAACGATGTCCTGGTGCTGCCCGGCTGGCTGAAACCGCTCAAGGAGACAACAGCACGCCAAGAACAAATCGGAATGGTGGGGGCGAAGCTTCTAAGGGCTGAGATTGATCAAGTTTACTACTGCGGCTGTCACACCGTAACGTTGGAAAAAGCAGGCAGAGTTTATGGGGTTGGACTCGCTAAATCGGGACACAAGGCAAACCTGCAGCGATATGACCCTCTGGCTATGAGAGGTGGAGAGGTACCATGGTACACTACCACGGCGCTCTTGACTAAACGGAAGGCATTGTTCGAGGTTGGGGGCTTTGATGACGTGGTGGAAGGCAAAGGAATATTCATCGCAAACGAGGACAAAGACCTTTCTTTGAACATGCGCAAGGCTGGATACAAGATTTACTATTGTCCGGAATCGGAAACCATACACAATCATGATTATTCCAAGGTGGACAAAGCCGACTCCTACCATGCTAAATATCGGCTGAGGATGGAACAGATAGCCAAAGACACGGAGTACTTTTTGAAAAAATGGGACATTACCTACATGATTGAAAAGCTCCCGGGCGGGGACTATTCGAAAAAGTGGGATGGGAACGAGTTGGTTCCCGTAGAGTTGAATCTAGAATCAGATGCCTTTAGGGATGATATTGTTGTGCTCAAATGAAGTCCGCCACCGGATCCGGGTTTTTAAGCAACGATCCCTTTTTTCCCCTAGCAAAACCAATTCGGTACAACCGTGATTGCCATCGCTTGCTGCCGGATGTGGCATGAGATGTCGAAAAGGGGAATGAAGATACGCAATTGTCTGGAGGAAACCATTCTTAGTACAACCTGAGATTACTACTACATATAGTAAGAGAATTTCGGTTTTTTTCAAGATACGGTGTTTTTTGCTTGAGAAATAATGTTGAGTAGATCATAGGAGGGAAACGAAGCTTTAGCCTCAGCTTATCGAAAAAGGCGCGTCAGTCCTTGGCGAATGGGGGGCAGGTTTTTACCCCCCTATATTTGTGAATAGCGGCCCGGGCCTAGCTCCCAATAACGAAATATGAAAAATAAATTCCTATTTCCGGAGCGCGCTTTTTCTGTTGACAACTAATCGAAAATAGGTACATTATCCATTTTTTGTTGAAGACCTGAGGATCGAGGCCTCATAGAGAAAAGCTCGAAGCGAGGAAACGGGAGTTGTTCGCAGAGATAGAAAGCGCTGCATTAGAGAAGGCCTGTATTGAGATAATTGAAACCATCCTTTATTGCCTTCCCAATACCTTCAAGGGCACCATTTATCGCATTGGAAAGCCGCCCGAACTCATCGTGGAAAAAATAGCCTCTGGCATTATCGATGATAAAAGGGAAAAAATCTCATGGGGCATTCCGGCAGAATCTGGTTATGATGCTCCTGGTAAACGCTGGACAGACTATAGGGATGAACCGGGCCGGCCACTTGAGGCGATGTGCTGGTGTGTTGAAAAACAGCAGTCCTGGACTGCCGAAGACCCGAGCACTGATGCGCGAAGTATCAGACTGCAGGTTGAAGGTAAGAGCGAGGATTTTCACCATATGGAACCCGTTCTCGTCCGCAAATCCGATCTTAACCTAGATGGACTTCACTTCCTCGAAGGCCCCTTGGATTATCAGGGAAACCCTATTTGGAACGATAGCCCTTATGCCGTTGTGGCTGTTATCAAGATACACTTCCATCCCTTTACCATTAAGATCGGAAGCCATGAAACCAGGGTAATCAAAAAGCTTTCCCGTGCTCTGGGGACCGAATTGCTGTCCTATCGGTTACACCAGAATTCGATGAAGGCAATGGAACGGCTGGCAAGAGAGAGGCTGCATGCATGCGACGTACTTGCCGACTCACTCCGTAATGCTACCACCAAATCAGGGCTTATCTTTTCTCTGGTTAAGCAGGAGATAGGCTATCTGCGGGATCAGTGGGAGCAGATGCTTCGAGAAGCACGGAAAGACGGCAATGGTAAGATTGAAGCGATAAGAGAGCTGAATCGGCTGCTCAGAGATAGTGGCGGGGAGCACGAGGAACTCAGGGAAGATTTGGTTGCCGTTCAGAATAAGTTCCTGGATCTTTCACTTCCGCCTGAAAAGGGCGAGAATTGGGTAAATATGCAGATAGTTACCAGGTGGAGGAATCTTCTCGACAAATGCCCTCAGGACAGGCACAGGGAACAAATGATTTGGAAGACTATTGATAGGCTGAAGAAGTCCCTCCATTACGGTTATGACCATGATAGTATCGCCACGTATGACAGAATTCCCGATGACATAAAAATGGAGTGGGTCCAGCTTCTCTACAGCAACAATGATCACTTCGACGGATTGGCGCTTGAAAGGCTTATTT
>CP070657.1:337525-342773 GCA_020355085.1 Deltaproteobacteria bacterium | reverse complement strand
GCTCCGCGCTGCCAGACGCCCGGTTGGCTGCAGAATCCCCAAAAGATATTTGCGTTCATACCATCAAGGTCTTCGCCCCTCATCCAGGTCAGGTGATCGGGATTGCCCGGTCCCGGTTCCCCGCCGTTCCTGAGGCCGCTCTCCACGGTGCCGGCCGGTTGATCCGGCTTGAACCTTAAGGGATTCAATTTCCTGCGCTCGATAAGAAGGCCCGACTTCAGGGATTTCACTAGATGGGTATATTTTCCCGTCGCCTGGCTGGGTTTGGTCCGAAGGATATTCTGCGCTCCCAGCTGTCCCGCCGGCAGGCTGGAAACACCTTCCCCCAGCCAGGTAGTTTCTGAAACGGAGTTAAGCTCGACGGCCCAACAACCGATGCCCTTGGGACTATAAACTTTATTAGTCGTAATCGGACCGTGAGGCAGACCGGCCGGAATAACAATCACGGTAGGTTCGTTAAACGCATAGGTCTCCTGTTCCGCGCCCAGGCAGAAACTGATTTCCGCTCCCAGGTAGTTGACATTGGCAGTATCTAGGCCTACGAATAGGAGGCACCCCTGGTAAGGATGGACATGCGGGTCCAGACCCGCATGCCAGTCACCGACATCGGTATGAATCCCCCAGGAAAAATTAAGATTCAGTCCTTCCAGGTGATCCCTGCCGTTCAGACGGATTTCCCGGCTCGCATTTCCCGGTCCGATTGGCAGAAGCCCCGATCGTCCCACCGCTTTGTTTGCATCATCCCGGTTCGTTGCGCCAATATTCAGCGGTTTGATAAGATGTTCGTATTTTCCGCTTTCCATAATGCATTCCCTCGCCCGCCTTCTTCTGGATATAGATTCCTTTCTCTTTCATTTGTCTGACAGCAACAGCCTGCATTTGCGTGTCAGTCAGATTATGCCGTCCTTTCAGGGCTCTTCCTTTTCGATCCCTTCCGGGGTTTCGCTAGCGCTCACTCTGGAGCGCACACCTTATTTTGCTTGCTTTGCGGATAATTTGTTGGGCGCTTTGTAAGCGCGCCGGGTTGCCTCCATATCACGACCTCCATTTTCCTAGAAGCCGGCAGGCACATTTGCCCGCCACTTATCAATTGATACGGTCGTCGTGCAATCGAAGTCCGAAACTTTCCACAGCGGACTGGTTTCTCCACCCACCACGAGAATATTGATTTTCTCCGGTTGGTGGTACGGCGCAATAAGAGCGTCTTCCGGAAGTTGCTTCCATGCGGCATATGGTAGAATTCCCTGCATCGCCAGCGGCGTTACCAGCATGTCAATAATGTCGCTGTCCCAAAACTGGCCTGCGCTCATCTTGACGTTTTCCGAAACCCACCGGCTAACATCGAGTGCAGTCTCGAAACCTTCATTTTCCTTTAAATGCCTCGCCAATAGTGGATCCAGGATTAACGTGGCGCCCGAATAAAGAGCTGGCAACGCCTGCATCTGAAGTTTGATTTCTTCGCCCCAGGAACGCCTGGATGCGACACCCGTGCTATTCAGGACGTTCCATCCCCGGAAAAGGCTGACGACGCTTTCTTCCTGCTTGCGGCCTTTTTGTACGTGAAAGGGTTCCCAGACGCTGCGCTCTTCGTTTTCAGCCATGCACAGGTTGTTGTAAGAATAATTGTTACCTTGCGAAGTCCAGAAAGTCCTTTTGCGCCTTGCGTATCCGCATAGGATACTCATCAAGGTCCATGCCCGTCCGATGACGGCGTTGGTTCGACTGTACGGTCCCAATGCGCCCATCCCGGAATTCATGCCGATTTCATTGCGAATGGGGCCATTTAACAGCAGGGCGCTGGCAAAAGGAAGTGTCGAGGGCTGAATGGCAGGCTGGCCGGCTGAGGCAACGGCAAGTAGGACGGGCAGATGTTCGGCCCGGGCGCCGGCCATTACCGCGGCAATGGCGACATCTTGAACGGTGATTCTCAAATTCTCCTTTGTATCGACCATGAACGCCTTGCCGACCAATTTGTCCGGCGGCTGTCTGGTGCCCGTGAGCATTTCCGCGACACGTTCTTCCGTGGGCAGAATAACGGGCAATCCGTCGGTCCATCCACGCTCGGCGAAGAGCCGCTGCAGGTTGTCTTCGGTGTCTGCCTTGAGCAACGGCGGTTGTTTGGGCAGGACGCGACAGTCAAAAGCGGCATTCTTACTCTCTTCAGCTGTGTACGGCTTTGTAAGCGCCTCCAACACCTCGTCTGCTAGCCGTCTTCCCGTCGCTGGGTCCTTGCCTTGGATGTATCCACGGAGCACGGACGGGGGCATGGATATCACCGGATGAGGAGTGTACATAAAGCGCAGGGGCACTCCGTAAAACTCTCTATCTTCCTGCACCACTTTTTTGAAAGCGATGGAGGACAGGGGAGCGGTGGGAATTCCATATTTCAGTTCCAGCGTGCGGCAACATCCGGCGACCGCCGTTATGCAGCCCGGTCAGCCTGCCACGCCTATAATGGCCGCATCACCTTTCTCCTTGATTTCCTCCCACAAATCCGTGGTGTCATCGGAAAAAATAAATCCCGTCTTGCGTTTTAAAACGGTTTTTACGGCCGGCATGTTTTCAGCAAACCATGCCTGGAACTGCTTCATAAAAAGGTTGCTTCCTCCGAAACCCTGATCCACCAGGTACACAGTTTTGCCGTTCAAACTATCCGGCCGCGGCGCCATCGACCACGAAAGGACGCCGGCGCCTGATCCCTCTGAAGATGGCGTACGCTGGGGTTCAGGATTTGACACCACATAAAGTGCTTGGGTCGCCATTTGTTATTACTCCTTCCCAAATCGAAATTCATCAGTCTTCATTTAATTTCACAACTACTCGTGAAAGGCAGGGTGAATGCCGAGAAATTCACGAATAGGTACACCAGGGGCCCTGCGTTCCACGAAGTGTGTGAGGTCACTTCTTGTATTGTGAATTCGCCGATGTATATTCTTCAGCCGGAACCTTTCTGCAATTCACAAACCGAGATGTGCCCCCTCCGTTTCGTACGTTTCAAGAAGTTCAATCCCAAGGATACCCTTGCGGTGAGCTAGCTATAAAGGATTAAAATATATCAGGGCAGAACAATTTAACTAATTCGCTGAAGAGCGTCGTCTTAACCAGTCCACTATCCTGCTTTGTTTTTATAAAGGTAAGGGAGCTTTTCATACCCTCAAACCACTGAGGGCCCCCATTCTCTTTCCTTACGTGTTCGTCATGGGACCCACGTGGGTTATCCATCCAGCAGAACCACCTCACCTCCTGGTGTGTTCCATTCTTTATTCTGAGATCAATGGCATTTTTGAGAGCCTGATCATACTGCGAAGCTTCCAGCTTCGTTATGTTGTCTCAGAAATACTCACCCCCGTCTAGAGCATCTTGATATGGGATTACATCGCCTGCGGGATTCCATAAATGGAGTGATGGCCTTGGACATAACGCAACATTATGACCTGGCGCCCTGTAAGGGGCAGTAGCTTGATAAGGGAAAGAAGTAAATGACGGTCTAATATGATACCACTTAAAACCAAGAGCATCGCAGATATCATAGGTATACTTATCCCTAAGAGAGAGCTTTCTCCTGCCGCCTAACACCGGCCTGCCGGTTATGTCTTCCAAAGCCTTTTTCTTATCAGATATGAACTTAAGTTGGACTTCGTAATTATCCTCTAATTCTTCAATGCCACCCCAGTCTAGTTCCATCTCGAAGCCGGCATCTGCCAGTTCTCTTGTATAGGCATCGCTGAGAACGCCTTCAATCAACTCTATGTCACATACGAATCCATTCTTGACGATTTCATCTATTCGCCTTGAAACCTGCTCCTGCGTCTCCATTCCCCCAATAGACATGCAGATCGGAATAGGGATTCGCGCGTGGCCCGAGCAGTTGTTCCACACATGTTGAGCGTAGATATGGTCTTTCAGAGCAACCGCCGTGTCAAACGATGTCTCTGTAGCGCAATAGGGGCAGGCATACGCACTTGTTGAAGAACGCCCGGCAAGGGATAAATCACCTCCAGCTGCCAGCCCGGTGTCTTTTGGAGATTCCCTTTTTGAATTACCTTCCTGCGTAGACAATTTTTTCCTCCTTCATTTTAGATTGCTATAGAGTTTTAGTATTTATGGCTCTTCTCCCAATTAGTTGGGAGAAAGGGTTCCAGGATTCCAGGGGTCAAGGGGTCAAGTGTTTGTTTTCTAATGATTTTATCAAAGCTTTCATCATCCTCTCGACCTCCCTGATATCTCCCTGAAGTCCTGAAAGACTTTCCTTATCCAGATAGCCCAGGTCTCCAGATAATAACAGTTGCGTCTCAAGTTCACACGTCGAACCATAGGCGATAGAGAGGGATCGCACATATTCCGGGGTCGTCTTTCTGCCGTATCCTTCAGCGATATTGCTCGGGATTGACAGGGCCGATCTTCGCATTTGAGAGGTCAAGCCAAAGTTTTCATTTTTTGGAAATACATCCGTTGCCCGATAGATTCTTAAACAGAGTTGATAGGACTTTTGCCAAACCTTTAATTCCTTATAATTTCTCAGCACTTCACTTGAACCCCTGAATCCTTGACCCCTCGAACCCTCTCCAGATTATCAACTAATCTGGAGATGATCTTTCAATAAATACTCTTATTTCAGTTCGCCCTTTATTACTTTGCCGGCGGGATTTCGCGGTAGGGTTTCCCTAAATTCAACGAACTTTGGAACTTTGTACTTGGCCAAAAGGCGGCCACAAAACTCCTGAACCTCCTCTGGTGTTGCTTTCGCATCTGGTTTGAGTACAATAACTGCCTTGACCTCCTCGCCAAAAATGGTATCGGGTACCCCAACAGCCGCGGCCTCCAGGATTTTGGGATTTCGATACAACACATTTTCAACTTCAAGACTCCAGATTTTCTCACCGCCTCGGTTAATCATATCCTTCATTCGATCAAGGATATAAACATAGCCTTCTTCATCCATTTTGCCCACATCCCCAGTGTGTACCCAGCCGTCAACAAGGGTTTTTCGGGTTGCCTCCGGATTATTCCAGTATTCTTTAAAAACCAGGCAACCTCTGACTAAAAGTTCTCCTGCCTCGCCAAGAGTTAACGTTTTTTCGGAAGTGTCAACGACTTTGGTCTCTATGAGTGGGAGGGGACGACCAACTGAGCCCTTATGGTTCAAGGCATCATCGAGACTGACTGTTGTTGAAACCATGCCGCAGGCTTCAGTCAGCCCATAGCCTGGACAAAGCTCGAATCCTTGCAATTTGTCTCTACAAGCTTT
>CP070657.1:333577-337425 GCA_020355085.1 Deltaproteobacteria bacterium | reverse complement strand
TAGAGGTCGGTGTGTGAAGATTCTTCTCTGAACACCATTCTTCGTAACGCACTAGACTCTTTTCTCCCTGAAAGGCAGGGTCAGCAATGGCTCTGCCTTTGCCTTATCCTCATCACCACATGTTGTATCTGTGCTGGTCTTCAATCATTGTGGGTTTCTGCCATTTCTAATAGCCGCATCTGATAAAAAAGCCTTTTGACACGCTGATTTTGTTATTCTTACTGGATTTGCGTTATGGATATGCAATTATGGTATTACAATAATAACTTGATAACATAAAAAGGCAGCCGCCATGTCAGGCTTTCCTCGTTGACATACAAGGCCAGCCCGCCTATACTTCCCCTCAACAAAGGGGGTCCTCGTCCCCTGGCCAAAGAATATCCCCCCATTCTGACGACCGAAGCGCGACTTCGCATGGGTATTCATTCGCGAACCTATCGATTGCACTGGATGAAAAGGCAAAGGGAAGAGAAGGTGGCAGACTGGGCGCCCATCAATGAGTAGAGGGTTAACAACCGGTCCGCTTGTGCCAGGCAGAAACGAGAATGAAGGTCGCGGCTACAATCTTGACAGAATCCTCGGTTTTCCGTTGATCAATCAGCTTCGCGTACTAATCCCTTGCAAAAGCAGAGCGGATTATTTACTCTCAGAAGGCCGGCCTGCTTTTCTCATGCCTTGCCATGGAAGGATGGGCTGATTAGTGCGGCGTCATTGGTTAACAGATGATCTCACCAACCTGGCACCATGGAAGGTGCTGAAACAATGATGTTTCTGTCTCTTGAGGTATACTCGTTGTGACCGATTCGTGCATGGCGCGTTTTCAGGATGCCCTCAGGGGTACACCGGATGACCGAGTCCCAATTTTCCCCATGATTTCGGGATGGGCTGCAATCAGTTTTTCGGATGTTCCCCTTTCCAAACACGCACAGGATGCAAAACGGATCGTTGATGCCCAGGTGCGGGCCATGGAGACTGTGGGCTACGATGCCTTCTTTGCCTGTGCCGATCCGCTCTACATACCGGAGGCCTTCGGATGCACCGTGCGTTATACGGAGACAGGGCCGCTTGTCGATGCATTGCCCCACATTATCACTTGCCGTGAAGATCTGGAAAAAATCCCTATTCCCGATGCAAGGCGGACTCGGCGACTTCCGCTGATTCTGGAAGTCGCGAAGGAGTTACATCGCTATGGCGGTGGCGACATACCGGTGCTCGGCCTCTTTGAGGGCGCATTCACATCCACAACTCGCGTTCTCGAAGCAGAGCATGTTATGCGAATGATTTACAAGAATCCCGTCCTGCTTGAGTCCTTGCTCGACAGGGTCAATGGGTTTCTGCTTGAATTCGGTCATGCCCTTATCGAAAATGGGGCCAATGTGCTCTTTATTCCGGAACCATCAGCCTCGGCCTCCATGATTTCACCGGCCATGTTCCGGCGATTTGTTCTTCCCCGCTTACAAATCCTTGCGAGCGAGTTCAACGTACCCTGTGTCCTGCATATATGCGGCGATACGTCTCCTACACTGCAAGACATGCAGGAAACGGGTTTCCATCTTCTCAGTTTGGACCAGTGTATGGATCTCTCTAAATCAAGGGATCTGATTCCCGAAGCTGTTCTGGGAGGGAACGTGGATCCCATCAACTCACTGCTCATGGGGACGAGAGAACAGGTAGTGGAGGACACGCTCAACTGTCTTCGCACCGGCGGTACTACCCGTTTCATTCTGATGAGCGGGTGCGGAGTTCCTCCTGGTACATCGATAGAAAACGTGAGGGCCATGGTGAAAACGGCCATCGACTACGGGCTAGGTACCTGAAAATAAGCATCAAGCACTTCCTGAAGCGTATTCCTAAAAAGCAGGACATCCATCAAATTACGAGCTCCGGTTCTCGGACGAAACCACAGGAGCACTTTTTTTCTCGACATTGAGGAAAAAGTAGAACAAATAAAGCCGAGGAATAGGCTAAGGTAAGTTATCATCCTCTGATTGCAATAACAATAATCCAGAGGATCATGAGCCCTGCAGCGGCCATAACTCCCATCTTAAGAAAACGGTTCAGCCACATGGCCGTGCCATAAGGGTTATGAGCTATGTAGTCTTCGTCTAATCTATCCGAAAGCTCGCACAGCCCGTCAAATGTGTTTCTGAGGGGAGCGATCGCCAAAAAGGACCTGACAGGATTTCTTCCGTGGAGCAAGACAAGCAGGATTACCATAAGCAAGAGAGCAATAATGACACCCAAAAGGGTGTATTGAATCAATCCCTCAATGATGCCTCCGATTATTTGTATCACGAGCCGTTAGTCCTCCTCTTATTATTGATTGCCATAAAGAATCAATGCATAGCACCCTAAGTGCAGGCTTAGGGATGCTGTAAGCCCAGGCGGCACAGCATGGAAGATTTCCCATTCAGTCTTCTTCCGTGAAGGCTCACCGCGCCATTACAGTTTTTCGGCACAACCGGCTGCATCCTTTAGAAAATAGTTAGCCTCACATGATATAGGCGAAACGAAGCCAGAGAGCTACGGTTGAGATAATGGAAGAGAGAAACGGAAGCAGCTACCTCACTCGGCTTCAAAATACTCGAGGCTCACGTCCGGAGCGAATGAGCGGAGGAGCAGCTCTGTGATAGCCCGCTGCCCGCCTGCACCCGGCTTTTCTACCAAAACCGTCCTGGAAATGGTTGTGCCTTGCGCAAGGCCACCCATATTCATGCTCGAGATTGCCGTCTGAAGTGGTGACAGGCTTGGATTGAAGGCCGCGTTCTCTACGTAGAGGCCCCTGTAGATCCGTCCATCGCTCGCCTGAATCGCGCATCCAGCCGCGCTATTCGTGTAAGGGGCGTAACTCTGATTGGCTGCGGACAATGCTTCAAGGATCACTGGGTCCTTTACATCGGCCTTCAGGATGAGCTTGTGCCCTACATTTGATGCTGACATCAGGCCAGCCGTTTTTTTGAGGTCAAGAGGTCCGAAGGCCTCCGGCAGGAGCTCGACAAGACGAGTTGATCGAAATCCACGGGGGCCCTCCGCTGGTGTGACGATCATGAGAGCATCGCGCCCTTCCAACTCGTAAAGAAACTGCCGGCAGTAACCACAGGGCGCTGTCGGGACGGCGATCGAACGGAGCCTTGCTGCCCCCTGTTGCCATGCGTTCATAGTCGTCGCCTGCTCGGCGTGTACCGTGTGGCTTAAGGCCTGAGAAGTAAATTCTATATTGGCACCAAGATAGAGATCACATTCGTTTCCCGCAGAATTTGCAGAGGCTTTGACTACGGCCCCGACTCGGAACTTGGAAATCGGTGCAATTGAATAGAGCCTCGCCAAGGGTAGAAGCAGAACCATGAGCGCCTCTTCCCCGATTTCCATGATATTCATGATTGCCTTAGACTGCGCTGCAGTCAGCTTGCCGTCGTTGGCCGGCAAAGCCCGCACATGTCTGCGAGCCTCTTCAGGGAACGATTCGACAATGTGTTCGAATTGTCGCCAGTGATCAGACGTGGTCATTTCAATTCCTCAACACCCTCTTTGGACACCCTTGCATAGAAAAGCCTTGGCGCATCCGGTTGAAAAGGCCCGAGGGTATATGCATTCAGAAGCCGCGCTTTTGCCGTGTTAATTTTGTCCTTATCGCCATCCGAATAAAGAACGGCGATGGGTTCACCCTTATCCACTGCATCGCCGACCTTTTTGTTGAGATAGATCCCTATGGAACGGTCGATTGGTTCGTCCTTTGTTTTTCCCCCGGCACCCAGTATCTTTGAGGCCACCCCTACGTCCAGCGAATTTATTTCTTCCACATACCCAGAACCCGCAGATTCGACTTCGATCTTGACCCGAGGCTGAGG
>CP070657.1:326033-333477 GCA_020355085.1 Deltaproteobacteria bacterium | reverse complement strand
GCTATACTTGTACAATTTCTGGAGGCTCAAAAACTTACCACTACCAATCGTAAGATATAGCCGAACTCCCAGATAGCCGGATGAGGATTGGGGTGAGAAGCCGCCACCCTTCTTTTCTTAAGCTCGCATTCATAGAATGCAGGTTCATGCTAAATCCTTATGCTGCCCCAGGCTTACGCCAAAATCCCTCACAAAAGCTGCACCAATTCTTGGGGCCAGGCCACAGCGGGAAAGCGGGTTACTATCAACTCGAGATTTACCTTGCTTTTAGTGAGAAAGAGATTATAATGCAAATGATCAATAGGGCCCGCCCTTATTGGCGGGCCGGTTTCGTTCTGAGGGAAAGATCCATGTGCCACAAGTGGCAACCTGAAGGTAGAAACCGTGAGAATTCATATGAAAGGAGGTTGTCGCTATGGCTAATGGCAGCGTAAAGTGGTTTAGCGACCGCAAGGGCTACGGCTTCATTGAGCAAGAAGACGGTTCTGACGTATTCGTTCATCATTCGGGTATCAATGGAAACGGCTTCAAGTCTCTGAGGGAAGGCGACCGGGTTAGCTTTGACGTAGAGCAGGGGGAAAAAGGCCCCGCTGCAGTCAATGTAACGGTAGTCTAACAACGGTCTTGAACTCAAGAAAGGGCATCTCATCCAGCTCCGATGGGATGCCCTTGTTTATTGGGGGTTAGGCCAGGGAGAAACACGTCAAGATATACCGGCTTCTCTCCTGAAAGCTCCTAGACCTCGCGCATGCAGAAATAAGGTTGAACAGCCTTCCTGTTGGCCGACGTGAACGCCTTCCGTCATTCTCTGCGAGGAGCCGATAGGGGAAGGGCACCGAGACAGATCAGTTTGAATATGCGTCTAAACTAGGAGTATAGATTCATCGATTCAGATAAATAAAACAGTCGAAAAAGTTTTGCTCCCTTACATGGAAGAAATGAATAAGGAAAATACTATGAAAGTACTTCTCGTTTATCCAAAATATCCGGATACCTTCTGGGGCCTCAAACACGCCCTCCGATTTATCTCCAAGAAGGCAACGCATCCACCCCTGGGCTTGTTGACAGTGGCAGCCATGCTTCCAAAGGGGTGGGAGAAAAAACTCGTAGATATGAATGTAACCGCACTGAGGGATAAAGAGCTTGAATGGGCCGATCTGGTTTTTATGAGTGGCATGTCCATCCAAAAGGCATCGGTCCAAGAAATCATTAGCAGATGTAATAGTATGGGTACCAAGATTGTGGCTGGTGGTCCCCTGTTTACCACAGCATATGAGGAGTTCGAGGACGTGGATCATCTTGTCCTCAATGAGGCTGAAATTACGCTCCCGCCGTTTCTGGAAGATTTGAGGAATGGATGCGCCAGACATAAGTATACCTCTCATGAACGGCCAAATATACAAACCACTCCTATTCCGCTATGGGAACTCATCACGATGAAAAAATATGCAACGATGAGTATCCAGTATTCCCGTGGCTGCCCTTTTAACTGTGAATTCTGCAATATAGCCGTGCTCTATGGGCGCAAGGTGCGTACGAAGAGCAAGGCTCAGATCGTAGCCGAATTAGACAGTCTCTACTCCCAGGGCTGGAGAGGAGATGTGTTTATTGTTGATGACAACTTTATAGGAAATAAGGGAAAATTGAAGAAGGAAATCTTGCCCGCTATGAGCGAATGGATGGAGGGGAAAAAATACCCCTTCGCTTTCAATACAGAGGCATCTATTGATCTTTCTGACGATGAGGAACTCATGCAGTTGATGGTCAAGGCGGGGTTTGCTTCCGTATTTGTCGGCATTGAGACCCCAAACGAGGAAAGCCTGACAGAATGCAACAAGGTTCAGAACAAGAATCGTGATTTAGTGGCCTGCGTAAAAAAGATCCAGAGATCTGCGTTATATGTAACCGGGGGATTCATCGTCGGGTTTGATAATGATCCTCCTTCAATCTTCGAACGGCTCAGCACCTTTGTTCAGGAAAGTGGCATTGTCGCTGCAATGGTGGGGTTATTAAATGCCCCTCGCGGTACCAAGCTCTACCAGCGCCTTGCAAACGAGGGCAGGTTATTGCAGGACGTAACGGGTGATAATACGGACTTCTCGATCAACTTTATCCCTAAGATGGACTATGAAATACTTATGAGGGGGTATGAACGGATTCTCAACAGACTCTATTCCCCTGAACCTTACTACAAACGGGTTAAGGAGTTTCTAAGAGACTATAACCCACTACAGAAAAAGGGATTTCACTTTCAGTTCGGGCACCTCAGGGCCTTCTTCAAGTCGATAGTGTTCTTGGGTATCGTGGAGAGAGAAAGGGTGTATTACTGGAAGCTCTTTTTTTGGTCTTTATTCAGGCGTCCAAGACTTCTCCACCTGGCACTCACTTTTTCTATATACGGATTCCATTTTCGGAAGACTTTCCAAGAGTATTTGTGAAATGCGTCAAATGAAAGAACGCCGCATGACACGGCATAAAAGGTTACTCCTTTGCAAACGGAATCACCCACCGTTTTGTTTCGTAAAGACCTCTTTTCTAACGGGTCTGGAAGATGAAATTCCGGTATCACTATACAAGCTGGAAGGAGCTCAGAATGAATATCTACATAGCCAATGTGTCACATGAGACCACCGAAGAGGACCTGCACCAGGCTTTTGAGGTCTTCGGGCGAGTTGATTCGGTCAAGATTATTAAGGACAGGTATAGTGGCGAATGGGGCTTCGGCTTTGTAGAAATGCCCGTTAGGCTTGAGGCCAAGTTCGCAATCAACGGCCTTAACGGCACCGTGCTGAAGGGAGAATTGCTTCAGGTTAGTGAGGCTCGGTCCGGTTCCGAAAGGCTTCGAGGTGGATAAGCGCGAGGTGGTGGGAGGAGCTCCTCAGATTCTCTGGGACAAGGCTGAGAGACTTCCCTCAAAGGTACGTTGACGCGACGTGGTGGCGAAGTCAAACAGGGGGGTGACCTGAGATGAAAGATTTGGTTGCATACCTGGCAAAGGCGCTCGTGGACAAGCCGGAAGAGGTCGTGGTCACACAGCTAGAGGGAGCGCAGACCTCCGTGATTGAGCTGCGGGTCGCCAAAGAGGATATGGGCAAGATAATCGGCAGGCAAGGAAGAACCGCCAGTGCACTGAGGACGATACTCGGTGCGGCCTCAAAAAAGAGGAAAAAGCGCTGTATCCTCGAGATCTTGGAGTAGTTGAGCAAAAGAGGCTTTAGGCATCTAATGCTGATAGGGCACATTACCGGCGCTCGCGAGGCGTAACCGGCCCTGAACGCATGGATAAGCAAGTGCGTGATAATTAGAGAATAGAGGAGGGCACTATGTTCTATATTCTGGCCGTAATCTTGCTGATAGTCTTTCTGAGCGCGGCAATCAAGGTGCTCAGAGAGTATGAGCGAGGGGTTATCTTCCGGTTAGGGAGGGTATTGGAAAGGCCCAAGGGCCCTGGCATTGTTATCATTATCCCGATTATTGATAGGCTGGTGAGGGTGAGTCTTCGCCTAGTGACGATGGATGTGCCTCCCCAGGATGTGATTACCAAAGATAATGTGTCGGTCAAGGTGAATGCGGTTATCTATTTCAGGGTTATGGATCCCAACAATGCCGTTATTGAGGTACAGAATTACGTTTTTGCTACCTCCCAGCTCGCCCAAACCACGTTGAGAAGTGTGTGCGGACAGGTAGAGTTAGATGAGCTCTTAATGGAGCGGGATAGAATAAATACCAGGTTGCAGGAGATACTCGACAAGAGCACAGATCCGTGGGGGATTAAGGTCTCCACAGTGGAGGTAAAACATATTGATCTTCCCCAGGAGATGCAGCGGGCCATGGCCAAGCAGGCGGAGGCCGAAAGGGAGCGGAGGGCAAAGGTCATCAATGCCGAAGGTGAGTTTCAGGCCGCCGCCAAGTTAAAGGAGGCAGCACAGATGATACAGGATTTCCCTTATGCCCTCCAGTTACGGTACCTCCAAACCCTGAGGGAGGTTGCAGCTGAGAGCAACTCACGAACACTCTTTCCCATACCAATTGATCTGTTTAAACCATTTATGAGAAAAGATACTGTGGAGTAACAAGAGGGTGGATAAGGTTCTCTTGGTCAGGCAACCATATATCCTTAAACCACTGCTGAATCAGGGGAGGGGAGTGAAAAGGGAAGCCACAAAAATAAGATGGCAGAGTAACATTCTCTGACAGCGTGAGGGGAGTATTTTGAGTCGAACCGACTTAATCCAGCTGGAGGGGGTAGTGGTCAGGGTTCTGGGTGGAGGGATCCTGGAAATTGAATGCGAGAATGCCGCCATTATCAGGGGTGTGCTCTCCGGCCGGATGAAAAAAAGCAGGATTAAGGTGGTAAAAGGTGATCGAGTTCAGGTAAGAGTCTCACCATATGATTCCTCCCATGGATTAATCACGTGGCGTTTTAAGTGATAGACGGATGGCGAGTACTGCTCGAAGTTAAAATTGTTCAGAAAGCATTGCGCTTGACTCTTCCTTGAGCGGGATAAATCAGTTGATGAGGCCTCTGGGATTGCATTGGCAAACACGAACTCAGGGTCTGAAAAGGATAGGCGGATAAGCTCTTGGTTACCGCAGCAATGGCACTGTCCAGCGCTTTTCCAGCTAATGCGCTAGAGATAATGACATCCTCAGCAACTGCTTCAATTAATTCGCCCTTGTTCATGTGAACCCCCCTTCGGCTGAAGCTATTAACAGGTGGGGCATTTATACATCTTTATGCTCGCCTGCCAACAGTTTTCCCTGATTTTTCGTGATTGAAATAAGATTCCCTGAGTTTGTTTGTCGGTAATGGGTGCATTCCGGTCTCACCGATCTTCGCTCAGGTTTTGCTTACACAGCCAAACCTATGATAGAGTCAAATTGAAAACGAGCAACGATTCTAACAAGTACTCTTAAAATAATTGTGCGGCCATGCATTCCGCTATCTCGACCCATAGGTATTGTTCAGGACCACCAATTTGCAATTCCACCTTTCATGTGCTATGAGGACCTTTTAGTTATCTGTGCCCAGCCACGTTTGTTCCTTCCATGAGGGGGTGAGTTCTTGGTCTACTCTCACCGTAATCGAGACATTGCCTGGAGGGAGTTTCACATCTCCCGCAAGGCGAGGGACCGCTATCAGTTTGATCAGACCCTTTTTGCGACTAATGGCAATATCATCTTCGCCAATTTCCGCGCCGCCCTGGTCTTCGCACAGAAGATGAACGATAAGCGTGATCTGGTACGCTTTCCTGAGCAGACGGTGAAGGCGGGCCAGATCAACGCCATGGGCTTGATCGACGAGATACTCCACTACATTCTCGCGCAATATCGAGATCAAAAGAACCCGGACGCCATGGTCAAGGCACTGCTGTGGCTGGACGATAGGCTCGGGAAAGACGCTGTGGACAAAGCTCTCGGTAAGTTCGCCGATGCCTTTCCACCGATCAGCGTGTATCGCAGGGAAATGACTACCGACGAATACTTGGTAGGCCAGACGGATGGCACCCCCAATCGCCAGATATTGCTAGAAGAAATGCTCCTGCTCTGGCTTGAGAATGCGAATCCGGCCTTCGCGCCGCACCTGGAGCTCTTCGACGATACCGAGTTAAAAGAACAGACCTCGTATGCCACCGTGCTCACAGAGCTCCGCGCCTTTTTCGAAACCCAACCCCCATTCGGTCCGGACAACCAGAACCAGGTTGATATGCTCCGGAGCCCAAGTATCGCCGTGCCGCACTCCCTATCGGGCCAACTGGAGCATATGCTGATGCGCTGGGGGCCTCTGTTGGGGAAGTATCTTTACCGCTTGTTAACCAGTCTGGATTTGATAAAGGAGGAGGAGAAACCCGTCTTATTCGGGCCTGGCCCGTCCCTGGTGCCCATCTACGACAGGGTATCAGATGAGCCGGAGCGGTTCAGCCCGGACAAGGATTGGATGCCCAGGGTAGTGCTCCAGGCCAAGAATGCGCACGTATGGCTGGATCAGCTCTCTCAAAAATATCAGCGCTCCATTACGCGGTTGGATCACATCCCCGACGAGGAGCTGGATACACTGGCAAGCCGGGGATTTACCGGCCTGTGGCTCATTGGCCTGTGGGAGCGAAGCGCTGCATCGCAGCGCATCAAGCAGATGTGCGGCAACCCCGAGGCCGTAGCCTCGGCCTACTCACTCTTCGACTATGAGATAGCGCGGGATCTTGGCGGACAAGAGGCGCTCCATAACTTGAGGGAGCGGGCGTGGCAGCGCGGCATCCGCCTGGCCAGCGATATGGTGCCCAATCACATGGGTATCGACTCCAAATGGCTTATCGAGCACCCCGACTGGTTCCTTGCACTGGACCACAGCCCATTCCCATCCTACAGCTTCAATGGCCCCAACCTCTCCTGGGACGGTCGGGTGGGGATCTTTTTAGAAGACCACTACTACGACAGATCCGATGCCGCAGTCGCTTTCAAGCGGGTAGATTTCTGGACGGGCAGCGAGAAGTTCATTTACCACGGCAACGACGGTACCAGCATGCCCTGGAATGATACCGCCCAGCTGAATTTCTTGAACCCCGAAGTGCGGGAAGCCGTAATCCAGACAATCCTCCACGTGGCGCGGCAGTTCTCCATTATCCGCTTCGATGCGGCGATGACGCTGACCAAGCGGCACTATCAGAGACTGTGGTTCCCCGAGCCAGGCACAGGAGGTGCCATTCCCTCCCGGGCTGAACACGGCCTCACCAGGGAGCAGTTTGATCAGGCCATGCCGGTTGAATTCTGGCGAGAGGTGGTGGATCGTGTGGCTCAGGAGGTGCCCGATACCCTCTTGCTGGCAGAGGCCTTCTGGTTGATGGAGGGCTATTTCGTGCGCACACTCGGCATGCACCGCGTTTACAATAGCGCGTTCATGAACATGTTGCGCGACGAGGACAACGCCAAGTATCGCTCGGTGATGAAGAATACCCTGGAGTTTGACCCCGATGTGCTCAAGCGCTTCGTGAACTTCATGAACAACCCGGATGAGCGCACTGCGGTGGATCAGTTCGGCAAGGACGACAAGTACTTCGGCATCTGCACGATGATGGTCACCCTGCCGGGGCTTCCGATGTTCGGACACGGGCAGATCGAGGGGTTTGCCGAGAAATACGGCATGGAGTATCGCCGCGCGTACTGGGATGAACTCCCTGACCCTTACTTTGTAGAGCGGCACGAGCGGGAGATTTTTCCTTTGCTCCATCGGCGTCACCTCTTCGCCGAGGTCAGCAATTTCGTCCTCTACGACTTTTGGACCACGGAGGGGTACGTCAACGAGGATGTGTTCGCATACTCGAACCGCTGTGGAGATGAACGCGCTCTCGTCGTCTATCACAACAAATTCGCGGAGGCGCGTGGATGGATCCACAGCTCGGTCGGGTTCGCAGTCAAAAATCCGGACGGCTCAAAGCGGAGCGTCCAG
>CP070657.1:314512-325933 GCA_020355085.1 Deltaproteobacteria bacterium | reverse complement strand
GGCATCATTGCCTCAGCCACCTCCTTTGCAATGGGGGTAGTGGCGTTGTAGTCAAGGTAAATCATCTCTTCCATTACCTCCTCAGGGTGGCTCGCAACCGTTGTGGTTTCAGCAAGAGATCAAGGGCGTCATTAATGGTTGGGACCACCACATCAGAGGCCATCAGCGCCTCCGGAGATGCTCCCTCCCTCCCCAAAACACAAATCCCTATTGCAGATTCCCGCAGCATGGAAACATCATTGCATCCGTTACCTATACTTACCGTGTGCTCTTTTCCTTTCTCTAAAACTACTGCAAGCTTCTGCTCGTTTTCTTGGTTCTCTCTTATCGTTTGAATAGATACCGGCAGGTCAGCAACTAATCTCTCTGCATTTCTGTTGGTGTCCGCTGTAACAACAGTGATCTCCAATTCCCTGCTGAGCTCTCTCAGTCTTTCCTTAACACCCCTCACAATCCTCCCATCCACGGAGACAGTGCCGTTCAAATCAAGGATCAAATGCTCCAGGGTGTAAGTACCCCTTCCCGGTACGGTTAAATGTATCATGTCTTCACTCTGTTCCGAAAAACCTTCATATCCACCCCTCCCCTTGCCGGGTCCATGACTGTGGCACCGTCTTAATAAACAAAGTTTGTATGTTACTCTCTCCAATATGTCAATTAGGAAGGGTTTCTCTCCTTAAAGCAGAAACGTTCTTGACTTTTCTCTTTGGATATTCTTATTTCAAAGTCCGAGAATTGTGGTGGGATATAACCGATAGAAATCACCAAAAGGTGGCTTCCCTATTTTTTAGCCATGCCTGAATACACGAAAAACGCTGATATAAAAGTAATCGTCGGATTGACGCTTGTCCATTTTATCGGTGATTTCTACTCCTCTTTCATCAATCCCCTACTTCCGGTGTTTGTCCAAAAATTCGCCCTCACCTTAACGGAGGTCGGGATTCTCGCAGGGTTGAGTCGGTTTCTGGCGTTTATCGTTCAGCCAACCGTGGGATACCTTGCCGATTATTACCGAACACGGTTCTTCATATTGGGCGGTCCCTTGTTGGCCATTGTTTTCATAGCTCTGGTGGGCGTAGCCCCCAGTTATCTCGTGCTCCTTGTATTCATATCGCTCGGATCTATTGGTTCATCCATGTTTCACCCTTCGACTGCGGGTATGATTTCAGCATACGCCGGTCGGCATTTCGGCCTTTCAATGTCCGTGTTCAATACCGGAGGTACCTTTGCCTTTGGTCTGGGACCGCTTTTCATAACGTACCTCGTGGGCACTTACGGTCTCGAGATTTCACCGCTCACCATGATTTTCGGTCTGGCTGTTATGGTGGTGCTCTTTAAGATCGTGCCCTGTCCCCAAGGAGAGGGATTGGGTCATCTTGGCTTCATCGGTTCTCTCAAAGAGGCTTTGGGTTCGGTATGGAAACCTATTGTTTTGATTTGGCTGGTTATGGTCTTGAGGGCCTTTGCGGGCCACTCTTTCAGAACATTCATTCCCGTTTTATACGCGCAAGAGGGGTATTCTTTGATTGCTATCGGTGCGGTAGTATCTCTTTTCACTGTGGCCGGAACTGTGAGTGGCCTTTTGGCGGGACATCTTTCGGACAGAGTGGGTTATAAACCCATCTTTTACCTGGCACATGGCCTTGCAACCCCCAGCCTGTTTCTCCTGCTTTACCTCAAGGGGAGCTGGGTTTTCTGTGGGGCCTTTTTGGCTGGATTCTTTGCTATGGCTACCTTGCCACTGGGTGTGGCCATGGCACAGGAACTAGCCCCCAAGGGTAGATCGATGGTCTCAAGCCTCATGATGGGCCTTGCCTTCGGGCTCGGGGGAATCATGATGCCCTTGACCGGCAAACTTGCCGAGATCTTTTCGATACGAGGTGTTCTCTTCTCTCTAGCGATTATCCCATGCCTGACCATCTGCCTCATTGCCCTGCTACCCGAGATAAACGCTAGAGCTGGGCGATCGATCCACGAATGAAATTCATCATACGCCGCAAGGTCGAAAAGCATCCGCCGACCATCAACACGCACCAGATTAGCTTTTCTTAAGAAATCTCTAGCGTGCATATGGCACCAAATCTGGGAAATTCTGTTGATCTTACCGATATTTACCTATATAGGTATTTTGTGAGGGAGAATTCCCCAACTAAGAAAGAGAAATCTCACAAGGCTCTGAGCGAACTGGACTTCGGAAAAATGTCAAGCTGGGGCTAACACCTCGAACAAGACCTCATAGTCATTAGCATAGTGAAGAAATCATAGTCGTTCTTGGATCAACATGCTTCTCGACGGCAAACCATATACATTCGATCGCGTCATACGGATCGGCATAACCGTAGGGCTGTTATGGGGATTCATCTGGCTCTTGGGGTATCTGAGCGACGTGCTTATCCCTTTTGCAGTAGCCCTCCTCTTAGCATATCTCATCAATCCCCTGGTACAGTTAGTACAAAAAAAGATCCGTAACAGGCTCATTTCAGTAATTTTCAGCCTCTTTGCTGTCGCAGTTTTTCTGGCACTGGTGGCCTGGTTTCTTATCCCTCTAATCGTGCACGAGATAGGGCAAATGGGCCAGATTCTATCTAGACTCGTGAGCAATACTGATTTAGCAGAACAGGCCGCCAAACGTTTGCCGCCTGATCTCTGGCAGGCCCTGAAGGACTACGCAGCGAGAAAGGAGGTTCAAGAATTCTTCAGGACCGAGAATTTCTGGAAAATCGCTGCAGCTGTAGCCCGCAAGGTCTTGCCCGGGGTCTGGGGACTCATCACCGGCACAGCAAGTTTTCTCATGGGGCTTATTGGTCTGGCTGTAATCGGGCTCTATCTTGTATTCTTGCTCTTGGACTACCAGAAGGTAAAAGAGGGCTGGAAGGGTCTGATCCCGCCTCCCTACCGGGAAACGCTCATAGCCTTTGTGAATGACTTTAACGCGGGCATGAACCGCTATTTCCGAGCTCAGGCCCTGGTGGCATCTATTGTGGGGGTATTGTTCGCCTTCGGCTTCTGGCTTATTGATCTGCCCATGGGCATCCTGCTGGGCCTGTTTATCGGGCTTCTGAATATGGTCCCCTACTTGCAGACTATTGGGCTCATACCTGCCTTTCTGCTGGCCCTGGTCCACGGATTGGAGACTTCCGGCAATATTTGGACAGTCATGGGGCTGACAGGCCTGATCTTTGTGGTGGTCCAGGCAATCCAGGATGGTATTCTGGTACCCAAGATCATGGGCCGCATAACTGGTTTGAGTCCTGCCATTATCCTCCTCTCTTTATCAATATGGGGAAAGTTGCTGGGTATCTTCGGGCTCCTCATCGCCCTCCCAATGACATGCCTGCTGTTGGCCTATTACCGTCGTTTTCTCGCTGCGACTCCTGCAGCAGAGGAGCCATGACTTGCATCCGCGGATGACAGTGATTACCTCTAGTTATGTAACGCAAAAAACAACGAGGCCTCGGGGAGTAAATAAATCCAATCCGCAGCGCCGAGTCCGTATCAGGGGCATGGACGAGGAGTAGATTCAATGCATGACCACAGTACCAAAAACGCCTTCACCGCCCGGCTATTTGACTACAGGTCGGTGGAAAAAAGAAAGCTCATTTTGTCGCTTTCGATAACGTTAGTAGTCATGATCGTTGAAGTTATTGGCGGTTTCCTAACCCACAGCATTGCGCTCATCAGTGATGCGGGCCACATGTTTACGCACTGTTTCGCCTTAGGTATAAGCCTGGCGGCCATCATGATCGCCCGAAAACCGCTCTGTCATCATAGGACCTTTGGTTTGTACCGGGCGGAGATAGTAGCCGCGTTCGTAAATGGATTGTTTCTCCTTTTCGTAGTCGCAATAATCATATACGAGGCTGTTCTCAGGATCATTCACCCTGAGGAGGTCTTGAGCCTGCACATGTTGATGATTGCCCTTGTCGGCCTCGCGGTGAACCTGGTCAGCATAGGCATTCTTCATGGCAGCCATAAAGAGGACATGAACGTGAGGAGCGTGTTCTACCATATGGTTGCAGATGCTGCATCGTCGGTGGGCATCGTGGTCGCAGCAATCGTCATATTTTACACGGGATGGAATATCATCGACCCTTTGGTGAGTTTGGGAATTTCCGGAGTTATCATCTATTGGGCATGGGGCATATTAAAGGATTCTACCATTATTCTTCTGGAGATGGCCCCGAGAGGACTCAATACCGATATTATCTCCGACGACTTAAAATCGCATTTCCCTGAGATCAGAGAACTCTTCAATGTGCATCTTTGGACCATCACCGCGGACATGCTGGTATTTTCTGCTCATGTATTGCTTAATGAGGCGCACGAAAACTCGGTAAACCAGAACACTTTGATTGAAAGGATAAACCGCTATCTTTCGGAGCAGTACCAGGTAATAGAATCTACCATTCAAATGACATCCGGGCAAGCAGCCGAGGTGTGCGAATAACGACCTCAGCCGGTTCGTTGAGGAAAGCTCTTGGTCACCTAACTTCAGTGCATATATGATAGAAAAATCTTGAGGGACGTTTTGACCTCCACTGTAACCTAATATCTCTTTGCTTAATGACAAAAACCCGCGTATAAAAGGCTGGTCGCCATTCCTAACGACTCATCTACCGATTACATAAGAGGAGGACACTGTAATGAAGATCGACGCAAGCGAATTCAGAGATATCGACCCGGGAGAACGCATACTCATGGGGCCGGGACCAAGCAATGTGCCTGCCCGCGTGTTACAGGCCATGTCTGCCCCATGCATTGGCCATTTAGACCCCTATTTTCTCTCGGTAATGGATGAAACGCAGCGCTTGCTCAGGTTTCTGTTCCAAACGGACAATCCCCTCACCATTCCGGTTTCAGGTACCGGCAGCTCTGGCATGGAAACATGTCTTGTCAACTTGCTTGAACCGGGTGAGGAGGCGGTCGTGTGTATCAATGGCGTCTTTGGTACCCGTATGGCCGATATCATGGGTCGCGTGGGTGCTCAGATCATCCGGGTCGACGGTCAGTGGGGTCGAGCAATTGACCCTGACGCAGTGAGAAAGGCCGTCACTGGAAAAAGCCCTAAGGTTATCGCCCTGGTGCATGCAGAGACCTCTACCGGGGTATGTCAACCACTCGATGACATTGCAGGTATTGCTCGGGAAACAGGTGCCCTGTTTCTCGTAGATATGGTTACCTCTCTGGGAGGGATGGAAGTAAGTGTGGATAAGATGGGAATCGATGCAGCCTATAGCGGAACCCAGAAATGCATATCCTGCCCCCCCGGGCTTGCTCCAATATCATTTGGTCCTGCAGCCATGAAGGCCCTTGAGAGTCGCAAAACACCAGTGCCCAGCTGGTATCTGGATATGAGTATGGTCAAGAGTTATTGGGGGAGCGAGAGGAAGTACCATCACACTGCGCCCATCAATATGATCTATGCATTCCGTGAAGCATTGCGCATCATAGCGGAGGAAGGCCTTGAAGAACGCTTCGCTAGGCACAAACTGCACCATAGGGCCCTCGTTGCCGGCATAGAGGCGATGGGCCTTTCTATGCTTGTTCCGGAAGGCGAGCGACTTCCCATGCTCAATGCCATCTGCATTCCTGAGGGCGTGGAAGACGCGAAGGTGCGCAAGGCACTGCTGAACGATTTTGGCATGGAGGTTGGCGGTGGCTTGGGCGACCTAGCCGGAAAAATATGGCGCGTTGGCCTGATGGGCCTTTCTTCATGCAGGAAAAACGTATTGCTGTTTCTCACTGCTCTGGAGACAATATTGAAGGCTGAAGGGGTTAAGGTCACTCCGGGAGGACTTGACGCAGCATCGGGTGTTTATTCATAGAGGTAGTATCGCCCCCATTAAACTCAGCCATCCTACGCCAGCAGAATTAGCGAGCGATTGTGATTCTAATGTGTTACCGGGGAAGCAGAGATTGGTGGCCTAAGCGCGATTACGCCTCGAAAAAGAGCCATCCTCTGACGTGGTCATGAACAAGAAGGAAACATTCATTTCAGGTGTAGTGCCACCGCAGGAGCATCTGGAAGCGGCCTTGTGGTTCGCCTTTCACGATTCTAAGCTTCTCGTTCATTCGAATGCATCGTCCGTAACCGTCCCTTGCCTGCCTGATCTCAAGCAGTTGAGTTTGGAGACTAAGGCACAACATTATCTGGGCCAACTGGGAGCCCGGCCCTGTTACGCAGTGGAACTGGATGAAGATACGTTACCACCGCCCGGGATGGCTTTTCTGGGGCTACGCGGACTTTATGGTCAGATAGGTGAAAACCTGTTTCAGATAGCCGGCCGTGCAGTGCAAATTGTGGAATGGGACAGGGCAAATCGGTTCTGCAGCCGGTGTGGTAATACCATGCACTTACGCTCAACCGAGCGCGCTAAAGAATGCGACCACTGTGGTCTGCTCAACTTTCCCCGCCTATCCCCCGCGATTATTGTCCTTGTTGAACGGGGCAGCGAACTGTTGCTGGCACGGGCTCACCACTTTCCGCCGGGGCTCTACAGCGTTATTGCCGGATTTGTAGAACCGGGTGAAACATTGGAAACGGCTGTAGCACGGGAAGTGCAGGAGGAGGTAGGTCTTTCCATCGGGGAGATACGCTATTTTGGGAGCCAGCCCTGGCTATTCCCCGACTCCCTCATGATTGGATTTACCGCCACCTATCAAGGTGGCCAAATCACCCTTGCCGACGGGGAAATTGAAGACGCCGGATGGTTCAGTGCTGATAACCTGCCCACGATTCCAACCAAGATAAGCATCTCCCGTCGACTCATTGACTGGTTTTTGGAAAAACAGAGGCATTATAGCGGAGATAAGGTAAAATAGGCGGGTTGGGGCTGTCGCTCAGTTAAATATAGATCACCACCCGCCTTTCACTTTACCTGTCATACCTTGATCAGGAAACCCTTTCCTGTCACACACACGCAAGCCGCTGCCTGCACAAGGACTTTTGTCCCAGCGCAAGGTAGTACCAGCTAGGAGACGGACATGGAGACCCTGCTCGATTGGGGCATAACAACCATCCTCTGGGTGCAACAATTAAGCCCAAGGTTTGATCTGCTATTCAAGGTCTTCACTCTTATGGGAGAAGAAGTAGTCTTCACCCTGCTCGTATTTTCTGTCTACTGGTGTATAGACCAACGTACCGGCGTTAGGCTTGCCATCCTGTTCCTGCTTTCGGGGTATATCAACACGTTGGCAAAGGTGCTCGCAGGCCAGCCCCGACCATTTGAGTACAACTCTCAGGTTCGCAAGTTGTTTGAGGCTGACGGCGGAGGGCTTCCAAGCGGCCATACCCAAAATACCGTTGTTATTTGGGGAGAACTGGCCTTTCGGTTTCGCATGTTGTGGTTGTGGCTGATCGCCCTATTCCTCACGCTGCTGGTACCCATTTCACGGGTCTATCTAGGACTCCACTTTCCCACAGACATTGTGGGGGGCTACCTGCTCGGTTTTTCACTTCTTTTGCTGTACCGCTGGCTTGAACCTGGCGTCGCAGTGTGGCTGAAAAGTAAGGGCTTGACCTGGCAGTTGAGTATATCCCTCGCGCTACCGGCCCTCATGATACTCCTCTTTCCGAGCAACGAAAAAAATGGCCTCATCGCCGGAGCAACACTGATGGGAATGGGAGCGGGTTTCGTAGTGGAGCAGCATTTCGTAAAATTCCAATCAGGCGGTATCCGATGGAAAAAGGTGGCGCGGTTTCTACTGGGAACAGCCGTTGCGTTCGCGTTTTGGCAGGGATTGCGGTCTGCATTCTTCGGTCTTCAACCAGAATCTCTCTATCGCTTTCTTCGCTATGGGTTGGTGGGTCTCTGGGCTGCGCTCGGCGCCCCATGGATCTTCGTGAAGCTGGGTCTGGCTACAAGGCGGTAGCGGATTCTTGCAAATTGCCTGCCCGCCAGGGCCTTTCAGTTTTCGTCCCTTGGTTCACAGATTCAATTAAGACCAATTCGATAACCGCAAGCAGCCCTTTGGCTTGAGAACAGTCCTGGGGTCTGAATCTTTCCGTCTTTGATATCCTGCAAATCTTTCCATCCATTTTTTTGCAAAAAATGAAAAAAAGTTCTTGACAAGGGCTCGATCTTGTGTTCTTATTGCGTTATGGCGTCACACAATATGAACAATAGACCCTACTACAAGATAAACTCAGTCGAAAAAACCATAAGAATTCTCGAGCTTCTCGCAGAAAAGGGAGAGATTTCAGTGGCTGAGGCGGCTGCCAAACTCGGTATGAACCGCAGTACCTGTCACCGGTTCCTCGTAACCCTGCGGGAACTTGGTTACGTCGTACAGAATCATCTATCACACTACAGGTTATCATTTCGTATTTACGAGCTTGGCATGAAAGTGGCTGATCGGCTGCAAGTGAGACAGATTGCCCATCCATATCTCCAAAAGCTGTCAAATCTCTTTAACGAGAATATTAATCTGGGTTACTGGGACAACAATGAAATCGTCCACCTCGACAAAATCGATAGCACTGAGATTCTGCGCATTGATCCCGGTATTGGCAGCAGAGTTCCGGCTTATTGCACCGGCTTGGGTAAGGCCATTCTCCCATTTCGCCCTGACGAAGAACTGAATAGCTTTCTCAAATCGGTGCCCCTCCGGGCAATGACGCCAAATACAATTACTTCGAAGGAAGAATTGATACGGGAGCTTGAAACTATTCGCAAACAAGGCTTCGCAGTTGACCGGGAGGAGCTTTCCATCGGGCTGCGCTGTGTGGCTTCCCCGGTGTTCGACTATACCGATTACCCCTCGTACTCAGTGAGTGTGGCTGGACCTTCGTCGCGAATGACTAACGAAAAGATCACCGCTATCAAGGAAGAACTGAAACGGGTATGTCGAGAGCTTTCCAAAAACCTGGGCCAAATGCAGTCTTGATTGCTTCTCTGCCGTGGCTTACCGCTAATGTTTTATGGGGAGGTTCCAATGAAGAAGAAACTGAACCGATTTGATCTGCAAAAAAAGAAAGAATCGGGCGAACAGGTAGTCTGGATTACCGCTTATGATTTTGCTACCGCACAGTTCGCCGAGCAGGCGGGAATGGACATGCTCCTCGTGGGCGACTCCCTCGGGATGTGCGTTTATGGCTATGAGGGCACCGTGCCGGTTACCATGGATCAGTGTATCGTTCACAGCGAAGCCGTTCGTCGAGGTGCCCCAAATACCCTCGTAATAGGAGACATGCCCTTCCTCTCATATCAGGTTAGCACGGAGGAGTCGGTGCGCAATGCTGGCCGGTTTTTTAAGGAGGCAAACGTAGATGCCATAAAGCTGGAGGGCGGTCTGAGAGTCTGTCCCCAGATCAAAGCCATTGCAGATGCCGGTATGCTTGTAATGGGCCACATCGGCTTGACGCCGCAGAGTTCCGGTCAGCTCGGAGGGTTCAAGGCCCAGGGTCGCACTGCAGCAACAGCCCTGGAGGCTATTCAGGACGCACGCGCCGTCCAGGGGGCCGGGGCTTTTGCACTCTTGGTGGAGGCAGTACCACCGGAAGTATGCAAGATCATGAGGGATGAACTTACAATTCCCGTCTACAGTATTGGCGCGGGCATCCACGCCGACGGCCAGCTCATGATCTCGAGCGATGTGCTGGGGATATTCCAGGCGTTCACACCGAAGTTTGTGAAAAGGTATGCCAACCTGGCAGGGGAAATCACCAAGGCCTTTGAAGCCTATGTGGCGGATGTTCGATCCCTTCGTTTTCCGGAAGATAAGCACACATATAAGATGATTGAAGGCGAATTGCCCAAGCTTATGGAGACGCTGAAGCGGAAATAGGCCGATTGCTCAGCGATTCTCACCGGGCTTCCTAACCCAAGGTCCCTACGATGGACCGATGCGAGTCAGGATCTGCCCGCAGGTGGTAGACGATACGGACCGTAACTGAAAGGTAGGTTATCCTATGTCTGATGTCTTGAAATCGATTCGTAATTTCATGGAAAAAGAGGGCATTCCCGGTCGTGATGGTTACGATCTGCCGTCCTCTACCAAAACATTTCCCGATGGCGCCAACTGGCGTATCGAGGTTGCCGGTGTTGAGAGGGCCTCAACGATGGAGGCCATGATCGACGAGGCCGGCAAAAGAAACATCGGGGTACACCGTGTGGTCGCTACCGTCGGAGGATCCACTTACTGCGATTTTGAAGAACTCAAGGCCATGGCCCAGATGGCTTTTGATGAAAAGATAGAGGTTGTCATGGTCGTGGGGCATCGAAAAGGGTGGGATCCAGGGTCCAAGGAATCCGCAACACCTGAAGGCGTAATGCAGGGTTTCAGGCTACGCGGTTCTGATAACATCTCATATCATATTGCAGATATGATGCGGAACATCGAAGCGGGGTTCAGGGGCTTTCTGGTCTATGACGAGGGCGTGCTGTTTCTTGTCAACAAAATGCGGCAGGAGGGGCTTATACCCAAGGAGACCATCTTCAAGTTCTCAGTCTTTGGCGGTTATTGCAGCCCCGCAGGGGCAAAGGTCATTGAATCAATGGGTGTTAACTCCATGAATCCCTTGTCCGATGTTTCCCTTCCCATCTTGGCAAGCATTCGCAAAACGGTGGATATCCCTCTTGACGTCTACGTGATTATCGTCGACGCCTTTGGAGGGATGTATCGGGCTTATGAGGCCCCTGAGATCGCCCGGATCGCTTCCCCCTGTTATTTTAAGATCGAGCCTGGGACTTCGGAAGGCGATATTTACAAACCATGGGCTTTTGAAGCATTCCATCAAGACCTGGTTCGACAAAAAATAAAGATGGCAGCCGTGGTTCATGAACTCATGCAGCGACACGCGCCGCAACTGAAGACATCGGAAAAAGGCGCAAAGGATCTTGTTCTGCCTGTACCAGGATAACCCTAATTTCAGAATAGAGGAGTTCCCTATGACCCAGGATAATGTATTTCAAGTTGCCTTAAGCACGCTGAACCATGCGGGAAAATTGGGGAGCATAGACTCCAGAGTTCTTGAGATTCTTCAAGCGCCCAAAAGAATCACGCAGTTTCGCATTCCGCTCAAACTGGATGATGGTTCCTTTGAGGTTTTTCAGGCATACAGGGTTCACTACTGTGACGCACTCGGGCCTTGCAGAAACGGCACACGGATTCGACGGGACCTTTCGCTCGATGAAGTCAAAGCCCTGGCGCTGTTTATGACGGTCAAGCACTGCGCCGCGGATATCCCGGCGGGAGGTGCAAAGGGGGGTATTCAAGCCGATCCGACTACATTAAGCACTAATGACATGGAACGGCTCATCCGCGCCTTTGTTAGAAATCTTCAGCCAAAAGGCCCCTGGGTGGATGTTCCCGGAGCCGATATCGGCACCGGAGAACAGGCAATGGCTTGGATGCTCGATGAATATGAACAAATCACCGGTTATCATTGCCCTCCTGCCATAAACGACAAGCCTCCCATCC
>CP070657.1:303047-314412 GCA_020355085.1 Deltaproteobacteria bacterium | reverse complement strand
CTATCTCAAAGTATCTGCGCTCAGGTCAACCTGAAGATGATGTAAACCTGGTATGTGCAAAGTTGCAATGCCTTTCAGATGTTAGCCAAGGACTCCTCAAACGGACTCGACAATGAACATAACTACGGCTAGGGCATAATCCAGTTGGGAAGAGCGGTGGTAAGCTTGGGAATATAGGTCACCAGTATCAGCACGATCACCATGGCAGGCCAGAGTGCGAGCATAGATCGCGATGTCCCTTCCATTGTGACACCTCCTACCGTGCATCCCACAAAGAGCCCCGTTCCCACCGGCGGGGTGGTGAGCCCGATTCCCAGATTGAGCATCAACAGCACCCCAAAGGTTACCGGATCCATGCCCGTTGCCGTCATTACCGGCAGAAGCACCGGGGTCACAATCACGATAAGCGGTGCCACATCCATGATCATTCCCAGCGCAATAAGAAGGAAATTGATGAGGATATAGAGGACATAGATATTGTCGGTAAGCGAAAGCAGCAGTGTGGTTGCATTGGCCGGAATATGAAGAAAGGTCATCATCCAGGCGAAGGCCGAGGCACACCCGATGAGGAAGAGCACCGAGGAGGTAGTCTTGACCGAATCGATGAGAACAGGCCAGATGTCCTTGAGCCCCATCTCCCGGTAGACGACCACCCCGAGAAAGGCAGCATAAAAAACGGCAATTGCAGAGGCTTCGCTCACCGTAAAGATACCGAAGGCAATACCGCCGACTATCACAAGAGCTGCCATTATGGCGAGCAGTCCGTCTCTCACGATAACCATCGACTGCCTCAAAGGAGGTCTCTTCTCACTGGGGTAGCCCCTTTTGACGGCTATGTAATAGCAGGTAATCATGAGGGCAAATCCCACCAATATTCCCGGGATATAGCCGGCTAGAAAGAGCTTCCCTACGGAAACCCCCCCTGCAACCATGGCGTAGATGACCATATTATGGCTCGGGGGGATTATGATACCCTGTGTGGCAGAGGCAACGGTGATGGCGGTGGAGAATTCCCCGTCGTAGCCCTTCTGAACCATCATGGGAATCATGATAGGCCCGGTAGAGGAGATATCGGCGATGGCGGAGCCTGACACACCGCCGAAAAACATGGATTGGATGCAGTTCACCATGGCCAGTCCGCCTCGAAATGGGCCGACCAGAACATAGGCGAAATCCACGATCCGCTTCGCCACCCCACCCCTCGCCATAATGCCGCCGGCAAGAATGAAGAGCGGGATGGCAATGAGGGGAAAGAGCTGGATCCCTGAGCTGATGCGTTGCACCAGCATGGCCGGCCCGATTCCCGTTGCCATACCGGTCAGGAACGCCGCGGCTCCCAGACAAAAGGCAACAGGAAGACCGCAGGCCACCATGGCCAGAAAGGACCCTATGAGAATAATCGATGGGGGCACTAGGGTTCTCCTCCCTGGCCCCGGTAATACTGTGTGACCCGACCGACGCCCTTAACAAGGGCGAATAGTACCATCAGCACTGCGGCTCCAGGCAGAATATAGTAGGTGATTCCAATCGGGATCCCGAGGGCGGACATCTTGCCGCCCATGGTTCGCTGCACCAGTGAGGTGCCCTCTTTGATTATTAACAAGGCGAACCACAAGATGATCCCGTCCATGGCGGTCAAAATCCACAACCGCACACCTGGCGGGATCCACGAGACAATGATAGTGAGCCTCACGTGTGAATCGGTCCAGACGCAGCCAGCCGCCCCCAGCAACGCCGCCCACATCATTGCGACGAGAGCAAGCTCTTCCGCCCAGAATTGGCCGGAGTGAAACAGATAGCGAGCTACCACCTGCCAGCCGACCAACAGCGCAAGCAGACCAAGGATTACACCTGTAGCAGCGGTAATGCTTTTCTCGAGCCGGTTGAGATTCTTCGCCACTCTTCTTACAAACCCGAGCATCCCTCTTGCTTCCTCCTCTTACATTACTGGGCCGCGGCCTGCATCAGCCCGCAGCCCAGTCACGTCAAGCCAAAACGTACAGAATATCACTTAGCCGCAGCCATGATTCCCTGGATGAGGTCTGCTCCGACAATTGGCTCGTATTCCTCGTACAGCGGTTTTGCCTTCGCCTGAAACTCCGTGATATCGTCCACTTCGTTGAACTCCATTCCCTTTGCCTTGAGCTGGCTCTTAGCCGTGCCGACAAAATCGGCCCAGATCTTCCTCTGCACCGGAATGGCCTCTTTGGCTGCTTCGAGAATAGCCTTTTGGATCTCGGTCGAGGCGGAATCAAAGACCTGCTTGCTCATGATGAGGATATCGGGAATAGAAACATGGCGCGTGTAAGAGTAGTATTTCGCTACCTCCTGCATGTTGAACGCAATAACCGTGGGCTCATTGTTTTCCCAACCATCGATCACTTTTTGCTGGAGTGCCACATACACCTCTGACTGTCCCATGGGTATTGCTGTTGCACCGAAGGCATTGATGGTTGCGATGAGCGGCTTGCTTTTCATAACACGGATTTTAAGGCCCTTGAGGTCGTCAGGTTTCCTCACAGGGCCTACCCTTGTGGTGACATTGCGAAAACCCGCATCGAAGAAGGCAAGGCCCTTGAACCGGTTATTTTCCAGATCGGCCATGAGCTTTGCCCCGATCGGGCCCTCCAGAACGGCGTGCTGATGCTCCAGATTCTTCCAGATAAAGGGGAGGCTTCCCACCTGTAAGGTCTTAGAGAACTGCCCGAGCGGTGCTGAGGAGACCTTAGTAAACTCAATGGAGCCGAGCTGAACCCCTTCAATGTAATCCTTTTCCTGGCCGAGCTGGCCTGCCGGATAAACCGTGATCACTGCCTCACCGTTTGTTTTTTCCTTTACCTTGTCGGCGAACATGACGAGGGCCTTGTGAACCGGATGAGATTCGGGAAGCACTGAAGCGAGCTTCCAGTTGTACTTCGCTGCCTGGACTGGCCCCGCGGCAGCAACTACGAATGCCGCTCCGATGACGATGCAGATCGCCACGACTAAGAAATGATTGCTCCTTTTCATAATGATCCTCCTTGATTAAAGGTTTTCAGTTGCCGATCCCTGACGACATATCCCTCACTACCACCTCCTTTCTCGGCCGTTTTCCTCAAGAATTTGCACGTGAACTGGCCCTGATTCGGAAAGACTATCAATGCACCCATGAAAAACACCCCGCACGAAATCGCAGGCAGAAAAGATCTCAAGCTGAAGCTTGGTCCACTTCTGATCTCGGATCACCGTGAGCGTTTCATTCTCCTTGTCAGCACGTTTTTCAGGCGATTCTGATAAGAACCTTAAGGCAGCTGTCCGGTTTTTCCTCAAGCAGATGAAAGGCTTCTGGCGTCTCCTCCAGGTCGAACTCCTTGGTCACAAGGAGTTCGGGATGGAATACGCACTGTGACATCATGCTCAGGGCACGGGGAAAGTCTCCCAAGGTTACCCTTGATCCAACTAACTGAATTTCTTTGAGCACAAACTCCTTCCATAATATAGGCGTGAACTGGGGCCCTAACCCCATGACGACGATCCGTCCCCCGCTCCTTGTCATACGGACTGCCTGTGATACGGGTAGCTCCCTGCCCTCAATCTCTACGGCGGCGCCAACGGTTTCAATCACCCTGTCTACTCCCAGTCCACCAGTCAGTGACAGAACCTCCTCCACCGGATCTTTTCGCCTGTTGTTGATGGTGAGATCAGCCCCCATCTTTCCGGCTATCTCCAAACGATAGTCCAGGATATCCACAGAACAGACCCATGAGGCGGCCGTTTGCCTGATCACCTCCAGAACCGAAAGTCCCAAACGGCCTGCACCTAAAACAACGACCCGGTCTCCCGGCTCAATGAGCGCCTTTCGTGCCGAATGAACACCGAGGCTATACAATTCGGCAAGAGATCCATCCCGCGTGGAAATGCTGCCGGGGAGCTTAAAGACCTTACTCGAGTCGGCAACCGCATACTCGGCAAATGCCCCGTCTGTCTCGATCCCAATGAGCCCCAGGTTGCTGCACGCGTTGTTCTGCCCGTTCAGACATGCAGGGCATCGGCTGCACCAGATGATCGGATCAACAACAACCCGATCCCCCTCCTTCAGGTCTGCCACCGCTTTTCCTGCAGACGCAACAACTCCGGAGAATTCATGACCCAGGATCCTGGGATAGGTGACCCGATCCTTGAACTCTCCTAAGTAGATATGAATATCGGTTCCGCAGATACTTGCCCACTGGACCTTAATCAATACCTCGTCATCACCTGGCACCGGTACTGGAACCTCTCGTGCCACGATTTTCTTATCATCAGTCAGAACCGCCGCCTTCACCTGATTCTCTCCGTTCTCTGAACATAGACAGAATAGCTGAACTGCAGCGCTTCACCGCTTCTATTTCCCTGTCTATTCCTCTCTCATCCTCAATATAGGAGGGGAAGCTGAGGCTGATGCCTGCTATGACATCTCCCTCTGCACTAAAGACAGGTGCAGCGACACAGATGATTCCCCGTGTAATCTCCTCACGGTCAACTCCGCACTTACGCTCCCGAATCATGTCGAGTTCCCGCTCCAAAACAGCTGCGTCAGTTATGGTGTTGTTTGTAAACGACTCAAGCTTACGCCTCAGCACAGCCTTTCGGCTCTCTTTATCCATGAAGGCTAAAAGCACCTTGCCCAAGGCCGTGCAGTGGAGCGGAAAGCTGCGCCCCACCTCTGAAAAGAGCTTGATGCCGTAATCGCGAGACTCGAGCTTGTCAAGATAGACACCCATGTTCCCGTTACTCACACCGAGGTGACAAGTGTGCTGGGTTTCGCTATGAAGTTCCATGAGATGAGGGCGAACATAGTCCCTGAGGTTGAAATGTGTCATGACCTCCGAGCCAAGAGAAGAGAGTTTCAAATCTCCCCGATACTTGCCAGTAATGGCGTCAAATCTAAGATATCCCATATTCACGAGCGTCTTGAGAATCCTATGGGCACTGGTCTTTGGCACCTCGGTCAGTGCCACCACCTCTGAAAACAACAGGCCGCTTTCCTGATGAGAAACGATCTCCTCTATGATCCTGAATGCCTTGGCAAGCGTATTCATCTTTCAGCGCCCTTTCCTCTGTCACACGAGTTCTTCTGCCTCACATCCGTTTGGGTTTCGCCTTGTTCTTGTCGAAACACCGAATTCCTGATTTCACCCAGCGCAACCACCAGATCACGAATCGAATAACCGATCATGATGAAGCCCGGCAACGGAATGCACAAACACCACAGATACCTCGGTAGTATAGGAATAGGAGATCGCTCGTGTGCAACCACCGTAAGCTTCACGCCATAATAGGGCATAACCATCAGGAACATCATGGAGAGAATCCCGACGATCGCATCAATTATTCCCTCAAGACCTCCCTTCACCTTATTTTCCAACCGCTTCGCGCGAGAGTACTCCTTGTCCTGCCGGAGCGCATGGGCTAAAGGCTTTTGATCTCATACCCATACTTGTTCTCTTCTAGAAAGGTTACGAAGAGAAAACGACAGACAGGACCGATCTGCCGGCCTGGTGAGGCCCTGGGGTTTCGATTCCGTCTCCGACTCTCTTTGGAGTCTTCAGGTGCAGTTTGCCATGCGTACTCAACAATCTCTGTTGAAGGAAAACGGGCAGTTTTCCCGTTGGCCCAAAGCCACGGTGCACGCCAGCAAATCCGAATTTGTTCTTGACAAAGCCGTTGAAGGAGAGTAAATTTGTTTCAAACTAGAAACAAAGTTTCTTTATAGAAATTTTCGTACTACAATCACCACTTTTTGTCAACAACTATTCAACATGCCGATATATCCCTTTCGGCGGCGAAAGGGCCCCCTCGATCATTTACACAGGGTGGATTACCACGTGCCTATCGAGAGCGGAGTTTCTGATCGCTCTCGGTAGAGGAAGCGATCGATGCTGCAAAACATATCGCGGCCGGAAAAACGCCAAGCTTGAAGCCCACAGACAGTACATCGACATCCAGTTCACCGTAGCGGGAAGGGATGAGATCGGCTGGAAGCCTGCTGCCCGATGTACCAGGCACGGGCAGGAGTACAATGAAGAGAAGGACGTGGTATTTTTCAGCGATGAACCCGACGCGTGGGTTGCTACCCCGGCTGGGACCTTTGGCGTCTTCTTTCCGGAGGACGCCCACGCGCCCCTCGGCGGCACAGGCCCCATTCACAAGGTCGTGGTGAAGGTCGCCGTTGAGTGGTAGTGGCCCCTTGTCTGACGACAAAGACACCTTTCAACTAAGCTCAAGTGAGTGCCGCGATCGCCTTACTCCGGCAACCGTGAACGGAGAACTCACAACCAAAGGAGACATGCAACATGGAAAAACGAGATGCTATACACCCCAACGACTTTGAGGTCTATACCACCGAAGAGATACGGGAGGAGTTTCTTGTTCAGGATCTGTTTGTTCCGGGAAATCCAAGGCTCGTTTACAGCTACTATGACCGTATGATCGTAGGTGGCATATGTCCCGACAAGGCCCTTCATCTCGAGGTCAGCAAGGAACTGGGATCGGATTTCTTTCTCCACAGGAGGGAGATGGGCACCATCAATGTTGGCCCAAGAGGCATGGTAGCTGTCGAAGGCGAGGAATACGTGCTGGAAACAAAAGACGGTCTGTACGTTGGCATGGGGGCCAAGGAGGTTTCCTTCTCCAGTGCGGACAAAGGTAATCCTGCCCGCTTTTACCTCATCAGCGGACCGGCACACACCCATTACCCGACGCAAAGAATAGAGATCGGCACCACCGAAACCGTGCATCTTGGCTCACCGAGCGAATCAAATGAACGAACAATACACAAATATATTCACCCCGATGGAGTAAAGAGCTGCCAGCTCGTAATGGGTATGACGCTCCTGGCGCCAAACAACGTATGGAACAGCATGCCCTGTCATACCCACGACCGCAGGATGGAGGCCTATTTCTATTTCGACTTGGCAGATGACGCAGTGCTCTTTCATTTCATGGGCAAACCCGACCAGACTCGTCACATTGTCGTGCGGAACGAAGAAGCCGTGCTATCGCCAAGCTGGTCGATCCACTCGGGAGTGGGAACCAGCAACTATACCTTCATATGGGCGATGCTTGGAGAGAATCAGATCTTTACCGACATGGATGACGTTCCCATGTCGGCATTGAAATAACCTCAGCCAGGGAGTGAAAGATGGTGCTCGATCAGTTTAATCTCTCAGGGAAGGTTGCAATTGTCACAGGATGCAGCACGGGTTTGGGGCAGGGGATGTCTTACGGGCTTGCAGAAGCCGGGGCCGATGTTGTTGGCATTGACTACGTGGATTTTCCTGAGACCCAGGCAACCATTGAGGACATGGGTAGAAGGTTCTTGGGGATCAAGGCTGACCTGTCAAGCCTTGACCCTATTGCAGGGATTATGCAAGAGACCCTGAAGGCCTTTGGGAAACTGGATATCCTCGTGAATAATGCAGGGATCATTCGCCGCGCAGACGCCATTGAATTTACCGAAAAAGACTGGGATGATGTCATGAATCTAAACATCAAAACACTCTTTTTCTTAAGTCAGGCCGCGGCACGGCAATTCATCAAGCAGGGAACTCGGGGAAAGATCATTAATGTTGCATCCATGCTTTCTTTCCAGGGGGGCATTCGTGTTCCTTCATATACTGCCAGCAAAAGCGGCGTGATGGGTGTTACCCGGCTTATGGCGAATGAGTGGGCAAAGCAGAACATAAACATAAATGCTATTGCCCCCGGCTGGATGGCCACAAATAACACGGCACCGCTTCGAGCCGATCCTGTGAGAAGCAAAGAGATTCTGGAACGGATACCCACCGGCAGATGGGGTACACCGGATGATCTCAAGGGCGTTGTCGTTTTTTTGGCGTCAGAGGCCTCGAACTATGTGAATGGTTATACCATAGCCGTTGACGGTGGTTGGCTAGCGCGATGAACGAAATGGGCAGTGAAAACCCCTTTTCAAGGAATTGCCTTCACTGCTCTCTCTTTTCCGAATGTCTTTGATGCATTTTCACGGTTGAAGAACGTGTGTCGAGGGAGCACGGGCTTCCTGGCACCGGCGGAGAATAATTGATTAAAGAGGAGCATGTTACATGCATGAGGTGCTGGAAAAAATAGGTGAGTTCGGGCTCGTTCCCGTTGTGAAGATTGAGAGAGCTGAGGATGCGCTTTCCCTTGGCAAAGCCCTCATTGAGGGTGATTTGCCCGTTGCAGAGATCACCTTTAGGACTGCCGCTGCAGAGGAGGCGATCAGGATTTTAACGGGCGAACTACCAGAGCTTTTGGTCGGGGCGGGAACGGTGCTCTCCGTTGACCAGGTAAAAAAGGCGGTTTCAGCAGGAGCACAGTTCATCGTTTCACCGGGCTTTAACCCAAAGGTGGTGGATTACTGTGTAAAGAACGGTATTCCGGTAACACCGGGCATTAACTCTCCGACGCAGATTGAAATGGCCCTGGACAGAAGTCTTGAGGTTGTAAAGTTTTTTCCTGCTGAGGCTTCAGGGGGGTTAGGGCTCCTCAACGCAATGGCGGCGCCTTATGGCGGGATACAATTTATTCCCACCGGAGGCATTGACCGGAACAATCTCAACGCATACCTCTCCAATAGTAGAGTTCATGCCTGCGGAGGGAGCTGGATGGTCAAGGCTGATCTGATCGCCTCAGGGAGATTTGACGAAATCACCAGGCTCACCAGGGAGGCAGTTTCCACCATGCTGGGCTTTGCCTTCGCGCATCTCGGGATAAACGAGGAGAGTCGAGACAAGGCCTCCACCTCCGCAACCTTCCTTTCGAACCTCTTTTTCTTTTCAGTCAATGAAGGAACCAATTCGATTTTTGCCGGTCAGGGTCTGGAGATCACTAAATCGCCTTTTCCCGGAAGAAAGGGCCACATTGCCATCTCCACCAATCATATTCACCGGGCCATTGCCTATCTGAAACGAAAGGGCATTTCGATCCTGCCCGAGACAGCAAAAGAAAAAGACGGCAAGCTCACCGCAGTATATCTTGACAACCAGGTATCGGGCTTTGCAATCCATCTCCTTCAGCACTAGTCTACCTTATGACGGTATGCGGCCTTTGGTGAACGCATAGTGCGGAAGAAACCCTCGGGTAGCGAAAAAGGCAAAGGGGAGCGGCGCAATAGTTTCCTGGGGCTTTGCCCTCAAGAAAACTGCGGCATCGGGTAGGGAGCAGAGATTTGGTTCGGATTAGCGGCTGCCAGCTCGATTGCTGAGCTGCAATACCAAACGCCTCAGCTCGTCCTCTCCTTGCTTGCCAGGCCTTTGCAACGGTGCTCGAGGTTCCCCACCGAAATAGCCAGCACAATCCATGGCCACCTTCAACCCGCCGATGCCGTACGTAACGGTAACCGCCTTTGAGAGGGGTGTAAGGAAACTCTGCAGTTCCCGTGCTTTGTCTAATTGCCCGTTTTCATAGAGGTGTTGGATCTGGCTGAACTCCTGTGGGGCCACGTTTGCCGCAGCCAAGATTCCGCCTGCTGCGCCGACGCACAGAGCAGGAAAGAGCACAGGAGCCGAACCTACGAACACGGCAAATCCCTGTTTGGAAAGATGTACAATCTCACTCAGCTGGCCGATATTCCCCGAGCTATCTTTGAAACCCACTATGTTGGGGTGCTCAGAGAGCCTGGCAACCAGTTCCGGCTCCATATTGATTCCGGTGAACTTTGGGACATTGTAAATTAGAATTCCTATCTCTGCCGCTTCCGCCACAGCAATAAAATGTTGGTACAGGATCTGTGGCTTCATTGCCCCTTTATAGTAACAAGGAGTAACAACGAGTGCATAATCGCCACCAAGTTGGGCTGCCTGCTTGGTGAACCTGATCGTCTCTCGCGTAGATTCGAGCCCGGTCCCGACAAGCATGGTCATGGAGGCGGGGATGGCTTCTCTCGATACCTCTAAGACAGATAGCCTCTCCTCTTCGCTCAGGTAGACCGACTCACCATTGGACCCGAGCACTAAGTATCCGGAAAGATCGGTTCTATTCCACTTTTCGATATTCTCTCTCAGCCTTTCGAGGGCCACATCCCCGTTTTCAAAAGGCGTGGTGATTGGCGGCAGTATTCCTTTGAGTTTTGCCATAGATCGGATCCTCCTCTGTCCTAAGCGTTCTACCCGTTGTCATTGACGCAGTGAACCGGCAATGAATCTGTTTTTCAGGCTTACCATATTATATTATCCGATGTCGTCCAATTCAGGCGTAACGAGCTCGGATGTGACCTCTTTGACCCCCGGCACGCTCCGGAGAACCTCGAGGAGCGTGCTCTCGGAGTCGAAGGGACTCAGCGATCCGGTTATGTATACCATCCCCTTTTCCGGGACCTCGATATGGAATTCCAGGGGGCTGATATTGTTTTTGAGGACCGCCGCCTGAACTTTCTTGAGTAAAGACATCCTCTCCATGGAGTCCAGGGCGGATAGGCTGCATGCCGCTATGACCTCGGATTGGGCTACTTCGATAATCAGTTTTGCTGCCGAATCCTCGCCCAACTTGTCCCGGTTCACGATCAGGTCATAGAGCGAGGGATCATTCCAGTCCATGTGATAGGCGAATTGGAAGAACCCGCTCCGCTCGTTGTCGGTCTTGTGTATCATTTTCTCTGCGGCCTCATGGGTCAGGTTCTGGTTGTTCATGAGGTAGTTAATACGGGAAGATTCAGAGGAATAGATACGCACCTGCAAGGCGCATTCGAAGTCGCGGAGCAATAGCTGGGCGCCGTGTCCGAATAAGATGCCCTCGCCCTGGTGGGCTATCTCATAGATAAGAGCGTCTAGTACGTCAAGGTATACTTCGGGTTTGCGCCGCAAAAGGCGATTGAATAATCCAGGGGCCTTTTCATCGAAGCCCTTCAGGTCTTCCAATGAAAGCCCCATCTCAACGGCCTTTTCCTGGAGTCTCTGATCGTCATACAATTCCAGTTCGAGTCCGTCGGCAACCCGTTTGGCGATACGCATCTCGCCGCAGCCAATGCCGCTGGTGATGGTGATGAGTGGCATCATGGCCCTCCTTTTCGGGTATCTTCCCTTCTCAAGGAACTCTAGCATGACTTTCTCCATTGAAGCAATAGAGGTCTCGAAAAAACATACCATGATCGCTTTGGGCGCGATGCTTAACTACTGGATGCCCTCATTTTCAGACCATTACTCCAGCACTCCAATACGTCATAAAAAATGCCATATCCCCTGAGGCTGTGTTATGAGCGGTTTCTGTCATTGGGGGGGGAGTCCCGCCTTCCGTCCTGCGGGCAGGTCGCGATGACTTTCTTCCAGTTGCGATAGAGCCGCTTTGGGTGTGAATCCCTCATTATTGTTTTGCCATTCAGCCGGTGTTCTGTTACCGATAAGATACG
>CP070657.1:291400-302947 GCA_020355085.1 Deltaproteobacteria bacterium | reverse complement strand
TTTTTGCGGGCCCTCTATGGTGTTTACCAATGTCTACAACCCACGTAGCTATATACCCCGTAAAGAGGAGATACGGCCTACACTGGTTAAAGAAGGGGCCACCCTGGGCGCTAACGCAACCATCGTCTGCGGACACACCATCGGAAGGTTCGCCTTTGTGGCGGCAGGCGCTGTGGTACTCAATGACATACCGGATTATGCGCTGGCGGCGGGTAATCCGGCAGTAGTAAAAGGGTGGGTTTGCAGGTGCGGTATCAGGTTGCATTTCGAGGACGGAACCGCAACCTGCGATGCCTGTGGGCAGAGGTATCAAGAGGACCAGGACACGGTGAGCGCTATCTCCAAGCTAACCCGATTGAGCCCTCAGTGCCTTCCCCTCACGGTTTCCCGGTTTCGTATCCCACACCCATGGCCCTTTCAAGCCGTGCCCACGCGATGTTGTGATCACTCAGGGCATTGAAATAATTTGTCCGTGCCTGGGTGAGGAGGGTCTCTGCCACAAAGACATCGGTTGCGGTTGCCACCTGCTGCTTGTATCGCTCCTCATTCATCCTGTAATTCTCCTCTGCCTGAACCACAGCCGTTTTGGCCACTTGAATATTCTTCTCCGCCTCCCGCAGCGACAAATAAGCATCCTTTACCTCAAGCCGGATATTGTCCTGCACTTCGTTAAGGAGATGCCGCGCCTTATTGAGCCTGGCCCGTGCAGCAGCAACCTCATGCTTTGTCTTTCCCCACTCCCAGAAGGTCCATTCGCCCTGGAGCGTTATGGTCCAAACATCGGGATCTTCTCCTGAAATAGCTTCAAGCAGCCAATCATCGGTTTCACGGTTATAGTTTCCGATGAGCGTTACCGACGGGTAGTAGCCGCTTTTGCTCAGTTTCACGCCTTTCTCGGCAGACACAACCGTCAGAGATAGCTCTTGGACCTCAGGCCTGTCGAACTTTGCCCTTTCAAGGGCCTCATCAAGGGAAAGCCGAACCGGGGTATAATCGAGTATGTCCTGGATGAGAACCTCCTCGTTCACCCCTCTCCTCAGTAACGTGTTAAAAAGGGACTTCGCCAGCGCAACCCCGTTGGTTGCCCGGATCAGATCCTGCCGAGCCTGGGCCATCTGGACCTCAGTCTGCAAGAGGTCGTTTTTGGCGATAATGCCCTCCTCGAAGAATGCCTTGGATACCTCCAGCTGCGCCTTTAACTGCTCAACCGACTGCTCGGCCACGGTCCGGAGCTTCTCGGCCTTGAGGATTCCGAAATATGCCTTCTTAACCTCTAGGACCAGGTCCTGCACCGTAGTTTCCTTCTGGATTTGAGCGATATCCACCCCTAAGGAAGCCAGATCCCGCGCTAAGGTTAGTCTCCAGCCCGTAAACAGGGGCTGTGCTGCCGTGAGATCCCATGAGTAGTTATCAGGGTTTATGGGCGAGATCTGCCGCGGCACGTGAGTGCCCGTGATCGGGTTGTAGACGTAGGTTGTTGCCTTGGCATCATCAACGGTGCTGCTGTCGATGCGGGTGTAGGTATAGCTGGTGCTCAATTTCGGGTAGAAGTCGGCCCGTGCAGCACGCTCTTCGAATTCCTTGGCCCTGATCTCTTCATCTGCCGACAGCACGGAAAGGCTTTTCTCCACGGCTATTTCAATGCTCTTCTCCAAGGTAAGAATATCAGAAGCCATTACCGGCGGAGATCCCGAGATCAGGAAAACGAGGATTCCAATAAAAATAGAGACTCTTCTCATTGCTGTCTCCTTTCTTTTTGGCTTGACAGTATCTTTCAGAAAGCAAAGCCTCGCGGGTCACTAGTATGCGTCGCCTCTGTTAGCTAGATCTGAACAAGATATGAAAAAGCTTCGCATTATTCCAGCAAAAAATATGAAAATGCCTTAAAATAGCATCACGCTTATGGCTTTAACTCCGAAACCTCCGTGTACCCCGTGATAGGGAGGTTTTTTCACCGAAGAAGCTCATGGCGTTATGCCCGCTCAGTTCGGCCAAAGTGAATAAATCCTCCCAAGATATCGCGCGCCTACCATTGCAGGGCACGAGCGGAGAGGTGGCGGGCAGGCCTCTCGAAAACAGCAATGCCCTCCTTTGTATATGAGCGACCATACTTACCTGGTATTGCTCCAGAGGTGCTTAACTCTGCTGAGAACTTATACTCTGTGATTTCCAAAGATTATCATTTATACTGGTACCGGATGACCAACGGAATTCTTACCCGGAATAGTTATCCGAACAACTCCAACTAATCTCTGCCAGGGGTAGTCATTTGGCGGAACACATGGTCGACGATAAGGGTAGGTGCAGATTACGGGAACAGGGGTTTGCACCTGGAAGCTGTATGGTTGGCTCTGATGCCGGCGAGGTTGAAAGGGCCTGTAAGGTTACCCTGAAATGGGAAAGGAATGTGCCTTTCAGGCTCATAAAGTCTGCCCATTTATCGCGGCCCGAGCATTACCTGTCCATCTACCAGTCGGGGTGTAACTTGAGTTGCAGGAAATGCCACTCCTGGTACTTTACCCGGCATGCCTCAGGGAAGTGGATGTCCCCGAAGGATATCGGAAAACTGGCGCGGGATTACGCCAAGACGATCACCTATTGGGAACCTCGCGAGCGAGCAACCAGTTTCCATGGTCATGACCTCTGTCTTTGCTGTGGACTCTGTGTCACCGAGCACGTCAGATCCCCCCGCTGCCCCGGCGTATTAGATGCTGGTCAGGTAATCGCTTCCCCGCAAGGGTGGGGGCCGGCTCGGAACATCATCGGCTTTACTGGAGGCGATCTGGCCTGCCAGCCGGAGTTCTACTGCTTGACTGCGGAGGAGATCAAAGGGCGCAAGAATGATCTCTGGGTTCTCTTTGAGACCAACGGATACGGGATTACTCCGAGGAATCTGGACCGGTTCAAGTCTTCAGGTATTGACGCATTCTGGCTGGACATCAAGGCCCACGACGATGCGATCCACCGGAAATTGACCGGCTGTTCAAATGAGCGCATTCTGAGGCTCCCGCATGAGATGGTAAAACGAGGGTTTGTTCTCGAGGTGCTCTCCCTTTTCATCCCCGGCTGGGTTGAAACAGACCAGCTGGAAAGAATAGCCCGGATTCTCGTTGAGGTGGGTTCTCAGATCCCATACACAATTCTCGCCTTTTTTCCCGAATATCAGCTCACCCATGTTCCCCCTCCAAATCTGAACCAGATGATCGAGGCCTACACGCGGGTGAAAGAAACAGGGCTTAAGAACGTGAGATTGGGGAATGTTGGAATCTTTGCCAGAACGCCAGAGCAGTATGAGTTGGTGAGGAGCATCTCATAACCGCATCTTGCCGGACGTGACCGGGCGAAACACTCACTTTAGCTTCTTTTCTCTGTCCCTCCCCGGTTCTGGGTGAGCACCTGCTCGGGCTTGACCGCCCGTAATTGCCCGTTGACATCCTCGAGATCCAGCCACCATTTGCGTTTCGGGTCGGGCCTTCCGTAGCCCATTAGGTCATCACCCCATACGCCCAATCGCCGCAGAGGAGGTACGTGCCGCATGGTCCAGTTGACTGCCCGATGAAAGGGCGTATAAGGCTTGCTCCAGGGGCAGGCCTTAATGCAAGTGCCGCAGCCGGAACCCTGCTTGTTACCGACCCTCATGCCGGTGCACTTTTCCACATCATTCGGCCATTTTTCATAACCGTTGTGAATAACCTTGTCGCCTGGGCTGATCGCCCCAGCAGGGCATTCCCGGGCGCATTTGCCGCACTTGGCGCAAAAATCCTGAAGACCAAAGTCGATGGGCTTGTCAACTGCCATGGGAAGGTCGGTGGTTACCACTGCCGCCTTGAACCGAGGCCCCAAGAAGGGGTTGAGCACGATATCCCCGATGCGGCACATCTCCCCCAAACCGGCCCACAAGAGGATGGGCGGAACCACGACCTGATAATTAAGCGCATGGTGAGCCCTGGCCCGATATCCGAGCTGGCGGATGTAGTCAGCCAGAATACAGGCAATAAAACCCGTGGTGGTGTATGCCATGAAACTCATGGAATTGCTGATCCAATCGCGGCCATTAAAGGCCGCCTCCGTGCGGGTATCCTGGTCCACGAGGATGGCAATGGCGTATTTGTGGTTGAGCTCTATCTTCTCTCCCCCGTGCCAGGCGCCGTAAGTGTAAACGGCATACGGAGGCAACTCGCAAATACCCACCATGTCCGCTCTCAGGAAATAGGCGGTTTCCTTGATATGCCCCGCCATCCAATCTGGATCATCAGGGAGGGGCGCCATCTTGGGGGCCACCTCCCCGTCTACCACCTTTCGTAAATGGAAACCCATCTTTACGAGGGCGTTGGATAAGGGGTGTTTTTGCACAAATCGAAAGTATTCCTTTTTGAGGTGGGGGCCGAAATCCCCACGGCCGGCACGCATGAACCCGCTTTCCCGCTCGTCCACGCGCTGCACCTTTTCGTCGTAAATGAGAGTAGTGGGCCGGTGAACCCGTTTGAGAACGTGCATCGGGTATGGATCCGCGTGTCCCAGCCTGCCTTTGTCGCGCAAGTGATTAATCATTTCTCCCTCCGCAGTGAGATTGTGCGTCTAGAACTTGACTGAACGAACCTGAACAAAATACACCGGGTCTGATACGTATCATCAGGACCTCACCTTACGCAGGCGGTCTCTTTATAGCCTCTGGGCTCAGGTGTGATCAACAACTTTTGGGCGGAGGTATGATTTCATGTAACGAGTACGGCGCGTGGTGTTCGCGGCAAGCGCCAGCCCGAAGTGGTGAGGCAATACTGCATCCCGTCGTTCGGGCCGGGGTCGGCGCTTAAGACCTGCAAATGTCAGAGCCTCACGAGAAAATCAGTATTTCTTTAAAGCAGTTATGTTGTACAGCTTCCAATATCTACAGGAATCATCAACGACGATCGTAGACTCCTTCTGAAGGATCAATAGGCACATAGTCAGGGTTGAGCGTCTTGCAATTCGAGATAAGAAGTGCCATGAGAAGGATAAGAAGCACCAGAATTCTCTTCGCCAACAAAACCACCTCCTTTCAAACAAACCGGGGTCAATTAGGCAATTCGGGGTCCGACGCCTATTTCCATAGAGCCAAAAGCTCGGTCCCTTAAGCGAAGCTAGGCAGATTGTTACCCTCTACTTTCATGGTAAGAGCTGAGCAAGAGCGATTGCAAGCAAAAGTCTTCCGTGCTGGAGTTTATTGACTTGCCGCCAAACTGAACACGAGAGGTGACGAGTGAAAACAATCAGTCAAAATTCGTGTGATTCGGCCTTGACGAGCTCAACGATCAGCATAAGGCCCTCTGGAGAAAGGGCTATGCTCACGGGACTGTAATGGAAAAGCTGGCTCATGAACTTGCTTGTTCTTGCCCTTTTCTTCATAATGGATATTGTAGCTCCTTACGGAAATAGTCCATGCCTGTGTACCCATATGCCGGTCTACCGATCATTGAAGGCCTTGGATCTTCTTTGGTGCAACAACGTATGATACAGGCCGCGAGATGACCGGCGTTTGGAGGGGGGGTGTCTCGAGGTTGACTGCGCCTATCATCTATACCGTGGGAACGAGTACGCGGACCAAGGAGGCTTTCATCGAGCTGCTGCGTCACTATCACCTTACAACCGTGGTAGACGTGAGGAGCTTTCCCCAGAGCAGGTTCGAGCATTTTAACAGAGAGAATCTGGCCATGCTGCTGAGTGAAGTTGCTATAGGGTACGTCTATTTGGGAAAAGAACTCGGTGGATTTCGAAAGGGCGGCTATCAGACCTATACGCAAACCGAAGCGTATCAAGAAGGGATATGCAGGCTGGAGGAAATCGCACAGAAGGGTGGCACGGCATTCATGTGCGCGGAGCGATTCGCCTGGAAGTGTCACCGGCGCATCATTGCCTCAACCCTTGAGCAGAGGGGATGGAACGTGCTGCATATCATAGAGAAGGATAGGGTTTGGAATCCATCGAAATGATCTTACGGCAAGAAAGGCGATCCAGGCGCTTTCACACGTCAAATGCCTTGATTTCATCGGCAAAATGACTTATACGGAGGATGGTGATTACTGTAAGAGAGGTGCTTTCATGATTGAACGGTATACGCTTCCAAGGATGGGTGCGATATGGGAACCCCACAAGCGATACGCCACCTGGCTCCAGGTTGAAATAGCAGTATGTGAGGGCATGGTCGAGCAGGGCATGATGCCGCAGGAGTCCCTTGATACCATCAAGAATAAGGCAAATTTCTCGGTCGAGCGGATTCAAGAGATCGAGGAAACGGTGAAACATGATGTTATTGCCTTCTTGACGAATGTCGAGGAATACGTGGGACCTGATGCCCGGTTTATTCACCTCGGCCTTACCTCATCAGATATCCTGGATACAGCACTTGCACTGCAACTCAAGGAGGCCATGGAGATAATCATAGGGGATCTTCAGGGCCTTCTCACCGTTCTTCAGGAGAGGGCTTATGAACATAAGGATACGGTCATGATCGGCCGTTCCCATGGTATCCACGCAGAACCGATCACCTTCGGCCTGAAGCTCGCGGTATGGTACAGCGAGATGAAGCGGAATCTAGCCAGGCTCGAGCAGGCCTTGGACGTGATAAGCTATGGCAAGATCTCGGGAGCGGTGGGGACCTTCGCAAATACCCCGCCTGAGGTTGAGGCCCATGCCTGCAAGAGGTTAGGCCTGAAGCCGGCACCGATCTCTACTCAAATTATCCAGAGAGACCGGCACGCGCAGTACTTCACTGCCCTCGCCATCCTTGCTGGATCCATTGAAAAGATTGCCGTAGAGATCAGACATCTCCAGAGGACGGAAGTCCAAGAGGTAGAGGAGGCCTTTGCCCCTAGCCAGAAGGGCTCCAGCGCCATGCCCCATAAGAAGAACCCCGTTGGATCGGAAAATCTCTCCGGACTTGCTCGACTGGTGCGGTCCAATTGCCTTGCCGCCTTGGAGAATATGGCGCTCTGGCACGAGCGGGATATTAGCCATTCCTCCGTGGAACGGGTCATTGCGCCAGACAGCACCATCCTCATCGATTACATGCTGAACCGACTAACCCGTATGATAAAGAATCTGGGAGTCAACAAGGAAACGATGGTGCAGAACCTTGAAAAATCCAGAGGTCTCATCTTTTCACAGCAGGTATTGCTGGCCCTTATAGCCAAGGGGTGTGAACGTCAAGATGCGTACTCACTGGTGCAGAGGGTTGCTCTCAAGGCATGGCACGCTCAAGAAGGCTTCAAAGAACTGCTGACGGCTGACCCCGATATCCAGAAGTACCTTGACAAGAATCAAGTAGAGGAGATATTTTCAATGGGCTACCATTTGAGACACGTGGAGGAGATCTTTGCCAGGGTATTTCAGTAACAACCGCATCCGTTTTGTTTATCGCGTCTGTTGCCTTGTCTTGCTTCTGCCTATTTTGCTGACCTGTACCCCATCCAAGAGGATATACAGTCAGCTTTCCGACACGGAATACACATCCCTCGATTACCGGGCGATGCTGGATAAGTGGACCCGGAAGGGTTCGATCCACAAAGGCCTGGGCACAGAACTGCTCATTACGGCCACCTATCAGTCCGAAGAGTTCAGGCGGGCTTTTGCAAAGGAATATGGGCGGCTGTATATGCAAACGCCCGAAGAGAACCAAAAGGTGCTTGACGATCAGATGAGCGCAGCCAACGATTATGATGGATTCTTGGTGGCAATATATACGCCGGAGAAAGAATGGGATGATTTTGCAGAAACGGGATCTCTCTGGAGGGTGTATCTCATCAAGGACGGGCGATTCAGGCTCGAACCGCTAGAGATCAGAAAGGTCAAGAAACAAAGGACATTATCCAGGGAGATTGGTAGATACCGGGCAATGTCCGAATCCTTTTTGCCCTATGTAAATCCATGGACGACGCTCTACGTTTTCAGGTTTAAAAGGAACGGCCTGCCTGAGGCCTCTCATTCATTGGAATTGATCCTCACGAGCCCATCTGGCTCTACTTCGCTGAAATGGGATTTGTAGCAGTACACAGGGGTTTGTCTCTTGGGGTAGCTCGCCCAGTTATCAAGCTACTTCTGTTTTTCCTCGCCCTCTTATATACAGCTGGGGTCGTTACGGCAGGGCCTGTACCTTTGGGGCCGGAAACAGATGAATTTGTACCGGATTCACTCATCTACTTCTCCCCTCAGAACAAAGGTTACATCCTCTTGGTGGAAAAGGCCCATCAGAAGGCCTACCTGTACGATGTGCAAAATCTTGATAGCCCCCTCAGGGTCTACCCTTGCTCCACAGGGGAAAATAGGGGACCTAAGACAAAGAACAATGATAAGAAGACACCGGAAGGCATCTATTTCATCACCAATTCATTTCTGAGAAAAGACCTGACCCCTATTTACGGGGACCGTGCATTTCCGCTTGACTATCCTAACGCGCGGGACCGAAAACTGGGGAGAAAAGGATATGGGATATGGATTCATGGAACGAATGAGGCCCTCAAACCTCGTGACACCAACGGGTGTATTGTCTTTGCCAATGAGGATATTAGAGACCTTGCAGGATATGTCAGCAAAAGACATACGCCGGTCATCATAACGCAAGAAGTCAACTTGGTTGAGAAAGAACAGCTCCTCAGAGAGAGGGTGCAGCTGAAGTTTTTTATTGACGATTGGGCCAATGCCTGGAAAGGAGGTCACATCGATCGCTATATGTCCTTCTATGCTAAGGATTTTACCGGACAAGGAAAAAGCCGGTTGCAGTGGCGAGCTCATAAGAAGAGACTGAGTCAACACTATGGTGCGGTGGAAATATCCATAGAAAACCTTCAGATCTTAAGGGAAGGCGGAATCGTCCTTGCCAAGTTTGATCAGACTTACCGGGCAGATGAACTCCATAGCTTTGGAGAGAGGCGGCTTTACCTGCACCAAAGGAGCCCGGAATGGAAGATCGTTGACGAATTTTTTGAGAGGCACTGGTGAGATTTGATCAGGACTACCGCTCCGATCACTAGCGCGACTGGGGCAGAAAGAGCATGCACCTGGTGAAACGAGGGGAGAGGTGGAAGATCCGAGGAGAAACATGGCTGCAGACAGCACAGGCAAACGGAAACTAAAGGGCCACACCTCCAAACGAGAACCGCTCACCATCATGGTCTTGAAGCGCACCGGCACGGTGTGGACCGGCAAGGTATCGGCCCCGGTGCTCATAGTGGCCGGGGTGTTTCTGTGCTGCTATATCCTCATAACCCTCGTGCTGATCTATCAGCACTTCGAGTTCACCCGCGGCCAGGAGATAAATCGGGCGCACGAGGCAGAGCTTACCCGCTCCCTGGATGCCGCCCACAAGCAACTTGAGCGGGCGAACTACCAGATTGCCCTCTTGGAGGCGTACATCACCGAGAAGCGGGAAGAGCAACTGGCTGTTGCCCAAAAGGACACCGTGGTGCCCGAGCCCTCCTTTCCCGAGCTGGTGGATATCAGCCAGCTCACCGTGACGCACGAGGAGCGCGTTCTCACCGTCACCTTCAATATCATCAACACCCAGAAAGATACCCCCATCAGCGGCCATATCTTCGTGTTGGCACAGCTCAAGGGCTCTGATCACGATGAGATGCTCATCCACCCCTCCAGTCCCCTCAACGAGGGCCTTCCTGTTGACTTCAAACGGGGCCAGCGCTTTAACATCAAGCGCTTCAAGACGGTCACAAGCAGGTACGCCCTCGCCGGTCCCTTGCAGGAGCCGCTCATCTTAAAGATCCTGGTCTACGATGATCAGGGCACGGTGATCTTTACCAAGACGGTTGAGGTGTGAGGAGGGCTGCTGCCTAACGTGAGAGCTCGAGAACGAGCAGGTCATCCCAGGGATCGGATCTTTCCACGACAACCTCTATTTCTTCCCCTGGAGAAAACTCAAGGCCGCCCGTAATCGGAAGCTCGCCCACGAGAAGAAAATCTGGGAGTATTACCAAATACTTGCTTCTCAATCTCTGGAAGATTAGGGCCGAAAAGCGCTCATTGATTCGTTTAGCGAGGTGCTTCAATGTCCAATACCGGATCTGGTTCCTTTTCATTGCCTCAATATCTCGCAATGTCTGCTGGATCACCAGGTTCAATTCCTTCAGCTGTGTTTCGGAATAGGGTGGGCTTTGCTCAAGCAAGGCGGCATGCATCTGACGCTGTGCGAGAAGGTCCGAATACCTTCTCAAGGGGGATGTAGCCTGCGTGTAAACGTCGACCCCCAAACCGCTATGAGGTTGTGAAGTGGTGTCGATGACAAGGGGTTGGAGCTTGCGCCTCTGTTGAAACACGTAGTAGGTATAGTTGAACTCGTCAATGAATAACCTTTCTTGAGGTGGTTCCTGGCCCCTGTAAAGGAGGGGAAGTTGCGTCTCCGATGCCAGTTTTGCAACCAAACGGTTATAGAGAATCATGCATTCCGCAACAATTGTTCTTGCAGGGGTGTCTTGCTCGATGAGTCTCACCTGAACACCGGAATTGTTTTCAAAATCGAAATGGATTTCGGGCAAGGGGATGACGAGAGCGCCTGATTCAATCCTCCTTTGTCGGAGCGCCTGGCCCAAGTGATGGAGGGCTGAGAAAACGGCATCGTGATCGTAGGATGCATCCACTTGGTCATAGGTGAGCTGGTCCTGAACGCGCACGATTGACGGCACAAATCGATAGTTCCCGAGGTTCCACTCCTGATCGAAATCCGCTAAAAGGGAGATGGCCAGCCGATTACAACCCTTGATCAGGCTCAGAGTATCGTTCGAGAGGGAAGAGGGGAACATGGGAACCTGCTGAGCGGGGAGGTATATGGAGCTTGCCCTTATTGAGGCCTCCCTGTCCAGGTGTCCGTCGATGTCAATAAAAGGCGCTAGATCGGTAATGTGCACACCAAGCCTCCAGCCCTCATCAATGGGCTGGAGGCTCAATGCATCATCGAAGTCTTTGGTGCGTTCTCCGTCGATAGTAAAGACAGAGAGATCCGTCAGGTCTTCACGATCTGAGGTGTCTATCCCTTTGGCGGCTATCATGGCTGCTTCTTTAAGAGCGGGCTCGCCGAAATCGGTTCTGATCTTAAAGCGGTGAAGATCGAGATTTTCATCTTGGTCCCACACCGTGAGCCTGACCAGGATGCTGCGCGCCTGGCCGACATCCTTGATTCCGGCACGGGCGAACATCTCTTTGCCCTGCCTGAGATCCTGAGCCTCTTTTCCATAGAGCGCAAGCTGGGTAATGATCTGAATGATCTTCTCTCGGAGCGGGGGATCTTTTGGATGCCTATTGTTATTGACCTCCTTGAGCCAAGCGGCGCCTTCAGAAATTTCTCTTTCCCGTATGTCGGCTGCCTCTCGGGCGGATTTGATCTGCTCTACCTTTTCAGGGCTATTGGGAATGAAATAGTCGTCTTTCATCTTAAAATAGATCTTGTCGGCAAAGAGGGCCCTCACCAGAGCGGATATGTGATCATCGGTTACCGATTCACCGAAGACAAGTTGTGCGAGATACTTGTATGTGAAAACCTGGTCTTCCTCATAGGTGAGTTCCCAG
>CP070657.1:279204-291300 GCA_020355085.1 Deltaproteobacteria bacterium | reverse complement strand
TCAGCAACTTATCCATGGGGGAGTTCTGCCCCCTCCGCATTGCCCCGATAAGTCGGGGCCTGCGGTTTCCCCCACTGATAAGTTGCGAAAAGACAGCACCCTTCCGCCAGTCACTGCAAAAAAGCCCATCGGCTTTAAAGAATAGGGATTATGCAAAGCTCTCAAGGTTGGCTCATGCGTCTTATTAGCATAATCCTCCAGTAACTATGTGTCACCACGCCGGATACTAAATACCCGTTTATGGGGGAAAAGTCATGCTTCGGATAAAGCTCTGGATGGTTCTCTGCTCGCTCGTTTTTGTGTTTGGCTATCCAGATTTCTCGATAGGAGCTGAAAAATACTACTATTACCTCCACGTCAGCTCTTTCCGCTCTATAGCAAAGGCCGATAAAGACGCCGAGAGACTTCAGCGAAATGGCTATGATACGGTTGTAAGCTATGAAAGGGTTGCTGATAAAGGCTTTTGGTACCGTGTCTATATAGGCCCGTTTAGCTCGTTGCAAGAGGTGAAGACCAAGAGAAGCGAGTTGAGTCAAAAAAAGCTCGTCGATTACGCGGCTATTCGGAAAAGGAAGACCTTGATCAGGAGAGAATTGCCCAAGAAGCCGGAGGTTCCGGAAAAGAAAGAGGAGGTAGAACGGGAAGAACCAGTAAAAGAGATTCCGCCGCCAGCGCCCAAAGTGCCCGCAGAGGTACCTGCAATCCCTGAAAGACCGCTCGAAGAGAAAAAGCCTGAAGTCCCAACACCACCTGAAAAGGTGATCAAACCGGTAAAACCGCCACCCGAGATCACGATAAAACCGCCAAAGAAAAAGAGAGAATTCAGATGGGAGGGAGCCGGGAGAAACCTGCCTCAAGGGCGTATTTCTGTGGAGTATCGTCATTCGTATCGCGATATCGAAACCGAGCTCGAGAAACGGAAGCAGATTACCTCTAGTGGGATAACCGACGTTTCCCTTTCAAGTGCTGACCAGGAAGGCTTTCACACATCCTTTCATATGGACGGCCTTCGCTTTAGTTTTGGCCTGGCACGGTCTGTGGAGGTTTTTGCCCATGTTTCTGCGGCGCATAAGGAGTTCTCTAATTTCGGCCTTGCTTACGGCGGGGGCCTGCGCGTCAACGTTCTTGAGGTTACCAGGGGTGAGCTCAGAGGATTGTACGGGGCAGTTCAGGGTGAATACATGGCGGGAAAGCTGGATTATGAATACACCTCGCCGGATAGTAGCAAATGGAAAAAAGACGTCGATTGGAAGGAACTTTCTGTAAAAGGAGAGATGGGCTTGGTCCGCTCTCAAATTGTCGGCTATGCGGGAGTTGTCTACCTGAACTACCAGGAGGATGCTGAGCGAAAACTCATGCCAACTTCCACCTCATTTGCCTTTCAAGATGAGCTGGAGCAAAAAGGCCTTGGAATATACGGAGGTTTGGACATCCGCTTGAGCTCGACATTCTTCCTGAACATCGAGGGCCAAGCCATAAGCCAGGAGAGTATTATCGGCGCGCTTGAATATCATTTCTAACCTTACCTACCGAGCCGGAGGGAAATGGTGCGTGCCTGTCGGGGTTGCACCATGTCGCCAGGCGGCTTTTTTGCTTCCTTGTTCTTTTCTGCCTAGGACTTCCAGTATGAAAAAACCTTATGAAAAGTTGCAAGCATTTTCCCATTCTCTTTAACTTCCTTTGGTGAGGGGCTTCAGGCATGGTAGAGAGAAGACGTTCTGCAGTTGATCGACGCTCTGGGGCAGATAGACGCAAGACACATAATCTCGACTATTTCCTAAAGGGAGGAGTTGAGCGAAGAAGCTGGAAAGAGCGTAGATCAGAGGGCGAGCGAAGGGCTGGATGGATTAGGGCGGGTAAGTGGAACAGCGTGTACGTCGGGGATTTATGATGGAGACATAGGCGCCTGAGGGTCCCAGAGACCGCCAGCTTTTGATTATCATATTGAGCAGGCAGGGTCGCTTAATGCCCTGCCTCTTTTCTTTGTTCTCTTCACGGCTCTCCCCTGTATATTTCTGCCACCTGTATTAACCAATATCATGTCGGTTCAAATTGTGCTGGCCTCACGAAATCGGTAAATCGGTGGAATCCGACCTATTTTGTCACCTTGCTGGCAACTTTTGCCGGTCAGCATGAGGGTCGAGAATCTTCCTTTAGGTTAACTGACTGAAATATATATAAATAACTTTAACCACCTGTGGAATGTTTTTTGCTTTTGAATTCATCTAGGAATACCGAAGTGTGTCTGAGGAGGTCTGCACAATCGAGGGTGTGATGCCCTTTATTAAGTTCTGCTTGGAAGCAGCGCTCGAGGAATGAATCGCCATCAGATGGGGATTAGTATCATGGTAGGTAGGTTTTTGGCAATCCAGCATCGCCTGAATCCATTGCATATGTACTGTCGCTGTTTGGATAAAGGGCTCAGCAAACGTTTTTCAGTTTGCTTATGTAAGTCTTACGAAATTCTGATATTCATCTGGGTAACGAGGATCTTAAGGCTGATAGTTCGTTTCTTGATATTGCGAACAAGGGCTTCAGTGTTCGGGAAGAGATTAAGAGAAGATAACGAGACAGCCTAGTGACGGAGCTACGGCAATAATCGAAATCGATTATTGCTTTAACTCTGCAAAACATACTGAGTTGAAATAGGCAAGACCATGAAACCCTTTCTTTCGTTCGAAGGCTCACGGGCTTGTTTTTTCAGCGACTTGTTTACGGGGGAGTCTTGCCCCCTCCGCATTCCCTTCGACAGGCTCAGGGCTGCGGTTTCCGCCATACCCAAGCCGCGAAAAGAACCGCGCCCTTCCACCAGTCTCTTAAGAACCGATTTCATGGCCGTGCCCTTCAGCAAAATCCTCGGTGGGCGCATATGCGAAAATACACGCATGGGCTCGTTCAATGCAAAAAGGATAGCGATATCCCTGGGAATACCTTAGTTGGGGGGCTAAAGCAATAATAGAAACAGGATTTGCATTAAACGCCAGGTCCACTATCATGAGGCAGTCAATCTCGTCCACCTCGTTAACGATACCATGTCTGATCCCGTAACCGATCTCCTTTTTAGCGGATTGGAACAAAAGGTCTATCCAGGTGCTGTGCTCCTGGTGGCCCAGGAGGGGGATATTGTTTCCTTCCGTGCCGTGGGTAGCAGAGCGGTAATACCGGCGCGGCTTCCCATGGAGAAGGACACTATCTTCGATCTGGCTTCTCTTACCAAACCCCTGGCTACCACGGTAGCCGTCATGAAACTCGTAGACGAGGGTCTACTGGAACTCGATGCCCCGCTTTCAATGCTCATTCAACCCTTTCCCTGGCAAGACAAGGCCCATCTTAGCCCCCGACTTCTCTTAAACCACTCTTCAGGCCTCGCAGACTGGAAGCCCTTCTACCAAAAACTGGTACAGCTGCCCCCGGACGAGAGAAAACCCCAGGTACGGCGCCTTATTTTGGAAGAGCCCTTATCCTGTGAACCGAAAACCGTATCGCTCTATAGTGACCTGGGATTTATGCTACTGGAGTGGGTTGTGGAAATCATTGTCGGCAAAGATCTATCCTCGTTTCTGGAAACTAGCTTCTATAAACCTTTGGGGCTGAAAACACTCTATCTGGATCGCATTGCTGCCGAGAGGACGCATAGAAAGGAGTCATACGCGGCAACTGAGGATTGCCCGTGGAGAAAAGGCATCGTGCAGGGCCATGTTCATGACGAGAATGCCTTTGCCCTCGGAGGATACTCCGGTCATGCCGGACTCTTCGGCACGGCAAAGGATATTTTTACCCTCACCAGTATGCTCGTGAACCTTTATCACGGCGAGCGCTCGGCCCTTCTCGAGGAAAAAACCGTGAGCACATTCCTCGCCCGGCAAGGGCTTGTCCCAGGGTCTACCTGGGCCCTTGGATGGGACACCCCATCAAAGGAGAACTCCAGCTCAGGCAATTACTTCGGCCCAAAAAGCATTGGCCACACGGGATTTACCGGAACTTCGGTCTGGATAGATTTGGAGAAACATATCACAGTCATCTTCTTGACCAACCGGGTCCATCCGACAAGGTCCAACGAAAAGATAAAGGGGTTCCGGCCAGAGCTTCACGACCTTATTATGCGGGAATTGGGATATGGATGTGGATATACAAAATCTGAACCGTGATGCTCATATACATCTCATGGGCATTTGTGGTGTAGGCATGTCATCTTTGGCGGGGATGCTCAAGGAGCGGGGCTATGCCGTTACCGGCTCGGATCAACACACCTATCCACCGATAAGCACCTTTCTGGAGAGGCGATCTATCCCGGTGCAGAGAGGGTATTCCCCTTCAAACCTCCATCCCGTACCGGATCTGGTAGTTGTGGGAAACGTGATTACCAGGGATAATCCGGAGGCGAGGGAATTGCTCAGGCTGGATATACCCTATCTCTCCATGCCCCAGGCGCTCAAGGCGTTTGCCATGGAGGGAAAAAGGTCCATTGTCATTGCCGGAACCCATGGAAAAACCACGGTAACCGCACTGGTTTCGTGGATTCTGGAGGTCGCCGGCATGCAGCCGTCATTCATGATCGGGGGGATCACCAGGAATTTCACCAGCAATTTCAAATTGGGCAACGGCCCATACTTTGTTATTGAGGGCGATGAGTACGATACGGCCTTCTTTGATAAGGGCCCCAAATTCTTGCACTACGACCCCCAGGTAGTGACGATCACCAGTATTGAGTTTGACCATGGGGATATCTACAAGGGGATTGATGAGATAAGGGCCTCCTTTAGACGTCTTATCAACATAATACCCCCTACTGGGCTTTTATGCGCAAACATTGACGACCCGACTGTAGCGGATGAGATTAGCCATGCACGATGTCCATCTGTAACTTACGCAATAAGCAAACAGGCGGATCTTTCCGTAGGAGATATGCGTGATGATGGAACCAGGACTCGGCTGACTATAATCAAGGGGAACAGGAAGTATGTATCTCTTGCAACTGAGCTCTATGGAAACCACAATATCTCTAATATCCTCGGTGCAATCTCAATTGCCGATCATCTCAAAATACAACCTGAGGCAATCACCAAGGCCCTTGACGCCTTTAAGGGGGTGAGGAGAAGACTGGAGTCCATAGGCAATTTCGATGATACCGTTGTGATTGATGATTTTGCCCACCATCCATCAGCAGTAAGGGAAACGACGAAGGCAGTGAAAGATCATTACAAAGGCCGGCGCCTTATTGCGGTTTTTGAACCGAGATCAAATTCGAGCAGGAGAAATATCTTTCAGAATGCCTATGTCTCCTCATTTAAGGACGCCGATTTGGTAATCCTTGCCGAACCTCCGATGATGGAAAAGATCCCGATGCCCGAGAGATTCTCCTCCGTAAGACTTGCCGCCGACCTGAATAAGCTGGGTATCGAGGCGCACTATTTTTCCAACAACAACGCCCTCATTGACGGCCTTGTTTCTTTGGTTGAGCCAGGTGATGTGATACTCATCATGTCCAACGGGGCATTCGATAATATCCAGCAACGGCTTCTTAAACGGCTATCAGAAAGAACTTCCTCATGAATCGAGGAAGAGCCCTTGTGCCTCCATGAGTCTCCAATCTCCATATCAGCAGAACCTTGCAGTGACTTCTCGCATTCTTTATCACACGACGCACAACGAGCAACGGACGAAAGAATTCCCTTGAATTTGCAGTGCGTTCGTCTTATCAATACGCATTGTCACTGTTCCGGAGAAACACATCATGAACAATCGTTCAGACCCAATAGGCGTGTTTGATTCAGGTATTGGGGGGCTTACGGTTGTGAGGGCCCTCATGGAAGAGCTCCCCAGTGAGAACATTGTCTACTTCGGGGATACTGCTAGGGTACCCTACGGAGTGAAATCGGTCGAAACCATTACAAGGTATGCAACCGAGATAACCACCTTCTTGCTTACTAAGAAGGTTAAGGCGCTCACCGTTGCCTGCAACACCATGGCTGCAGTGGCGTTTCAGGCGATTGAGCATGTATCCCCTGTTCCGGTATTGGGCGTGGTCGATGCCGGGGCAAAGAGGGCGGTATCTGAAACACAGAACAAACGCGTGGGGGTAATCGGCACACCCGCTACTATTAATAGCGATGCTTACCCGAACGCGATCAGCAAATACGATCCAGGCATCAAGGTCTTTTCCCAATCGTGCCCCCTATTTGTCCCATTGGTAGAAGAAGGATGGTTGGATCATCAGGTAACAAGGCTCACGGCTGAGGAATATCTCGCGCCGCTTATGACCCGAGACATTGATACCCTCGTTTTGGCGTGCACTCATTACCCCCTGCTTAAACCCCTGCTTCGCGAGGTTTTGGGAAATCGGATATGGCTCGTTGACTCCGCCGAGACGATAGCTAAACAGACAAGGGAATTATTCGGTGAGAAAAATCTCCAGAATAAACAGGAAAGACCACCCGAATACCGCTTCTATGTTACCGATGCCCCCGAGAGATTTAGAGAGGTTGGAGAACGTTTTCTGGGACAGGCCCTCTCAAAAGTGACTGTAGTCAAGTGGTAAAGTTTATGCATGAGATTACCACAGAAACGCTGCCCATCGTTGATTTCTCAAAGGTCCGCTGTATTAAGGGCTATGCTGAGCTATGTCAAAATTACGAACTCTATCTCTGTGATGAGTCGCGGCTTGCCCACCAAGGTGCGGAATGCCTTTTCTTTCCGGCTAGCGAAGCTGAGATCTCTGCCATCTTCACAGAGATGGGCAAAAGGGGCATCACCGTAACACTATCCGGCGCCAGGACAGGGCTTGTAGGCGGCGCAGTTCCCTACGGAGGTGCACTTCTATCACTTGAAAGGCTCAACAAGGTCCTGGGTATTAGGTATGACGTTGGCTCTCGGGAATGGATTGTAAGGGCCGAGTGCGGCGTGTTGTTGAGGGATCTGAACAATTGGGCAATGAAAAAAACCTTTCCCGGCCTCTACGAGAGGGCTTCCAATGAAACCAGGGCCAGTCTCAAGCACTATAAGGAGACCAAGGAAACCTTTTTTTATCCGCCTGATCCAACGGAAATGGGGGCGGCCCTGGGCGGAACGGTCGCCACCAATGCCTCAGGTGCCAGGACCTATCGATACGGCGCTACTCGTGACTGGGTAAGAAGAATCCGGGTAATACTGGCATCGGGTGAGGCCTTGGAAATACCTCGAGGCAAGTACTTTGCAACACCAGAGGGAGAGTTCACCGTTGTTCACAGCACTGGAGTTGAAACGGCGGTGAAGATTCCCCAATATGCTATGCCTCAGACCAAGAATGCTGCGGGCATCTTCTCTGCTCCACACATGGATCTCATTGACCTGTTTATCGGCAGCGAGGGCATCTTTGGGGCAATTACCGAGATTGAAATAGCGCTCCATGAATGGGAGAGCCCTGTCTCCATTGTTCAATTCTTTTCATCAGATGAAAAGGCCATTGATTTTGTCATCTCCTTGCGTAAGGAAAAAAGCATCCATCCGGAGTTTATTGAATTTTACAGCTCTCATGCACTTGATCTTCTCCGCAAAAAACAGGCAACAGACCCTAAGGTTATAGGCATGCCACCCATACCGGATGATGCCCGTTCCGCCATATTCTTTGACCTGAGGTTCGACCCTGAGAAAAAAGAACATGACTATTCCCTGCTGGAGGAGATTGTTATCTCCTGTGGTTCATCGTTTTCACGGTCGTGGGCCGCATACGAGCTCAGGGATTTGCAGCGATTCAAGGATTTTAGGCATGTCCTTCCGGAGACCGTTAACAGTATCATAGCCGAGAGAAAAAAGGAGATGCCTGAACTCCATAAACTGGGAACCGATTTTGCCGTTCCTGATCGGGCATTGAAGGAGATCTGGGAATTCTACAAATCCAAGCTCGAGGCGACAGGCATTGAATGGCTTGCATTCGGGCATATCGGCAATAACCACTTTCACATAAACCTATTACCCAAATCCCTGAACGAGATGGAACATGCCCTCTCTCTTTACAGGGAGTTTGCCAGCAAGGCAGTGTCTCTTGGAGGGACCATATCTGCTGAGCATGGTGTTGGCAAGATCAAACAGGAGTTCTTTTCAATCATGTTTTCTGATAGAGAACGTGATGAGATGAAAGCGGTAAAGCGTGCTCTGGACCCAGGCCATATGCTAAACCCGGGAAATCTTTTTGCTCTATAGGGCGTTATGAAAATTATTGTGTGCGTAAAACAAGTACCTGAAATTGCAGATGTCCAGATAGACCCTGAAACAGGAACCCTCATAAGGGAAGGGGTTGACTCTATTCTCAATCCATTCTGCGAATATGCCGTTGAAATGGCCCTAGGCATCAAAAGACAGCATCCTGAAACTGAGACGGTGGCCATGTCCATGGGGCCTTTTCAGGCAAAAGCAGCCTTGATGAGATGTCTGGAAATGGGAATCGATAGGGCGGTTTTGCTTGTTGACAAAAGATTCGCCGGTGCAGACACCTGGGCCACTGCCCTAACCTTGGCTGAGGCCATAAGAACCATTGAGAGTCGCTTTGATTTGATTCTCGCAGGAAAGCAGGCAATCGATGGTGACACGGCGCAGGTAGGCCCTGAGATCTCAGAAATACTCGGCATCCCAGAGATTATGTATGGAGTAGGTCTTGAGCTCAGGAATAATAAAAAGAAGATCAGGGTAACGCGGGAGATAGAGACAGGAAACGAGATTGTCGAAACAAGACTTCCATGTCTCATCTCGGTAAGCAAGGGGCCCATGATACGGAGTATTTCCTCTTTTCAAGAGATCCTTGATGCACGGAACAAGGAGCTCCGCCTTGTTACCGCCGATGATCTGGCTATGGATGCCCATAAACTTGGTCTGAAAGGTTCATTTACGCAGGTTGTAAAGATCTTTCCGCCCCGTGTTAAGAAGCAGGGTGAGATTTTCGACGGCAGCGATGCTCATGCTGCAGCACATAAACTGACTGACTTTCTCAGCTCAAGGAGGTTCATTTAAGTCTACCATGCTCAGTGTTGACAGGGATAAATGCACGGGGTGCAATATCTGCGAAAAAGTGTGTCCCTTTGGCGCCATCGTTGTTATTGATGGAAAAGCCCAGGTTCAGGATAACTGCACCCTCTGCGGTGCATGTGTAACGAGTTGCCCTGTTGGGGCCCTTTCGATTGAAAGAAGACAGATCCCACAAGACGAATTAGACGCCTTTTCAGGCGTGTTTATCTGGGGAGAATGTGAGCAAAGGGCTGAAACCCTGATCCCCAAAAAGGTGGTCAAGGAGCTTCTATCTCAGGGGCGCTTACTCGCAGACAAACTTCACCAGGACTTAACCGTAATCACCTTGGGTGACCATAGGCTCACAGGCCTTGACTCACTGTTCGCTCATGAAGCGGACAGGGTAATCAGGTGCCAACACAAGCTCCTGGGACGTTATGAACCTGATAGCTTTACCCTGGTCATATCTGCTATCATCACCAAGTATATGCCCGCTGTTTTCCTGTTTGGAGCCACACCTAATGGAAGGGAGCTGGCACCGCGGATTGCTGCACGACTGCGCCTGGGGCTCACCGCAGATTGCACTGGGTTGGATATTAATGAAGACGGGCAGCTCGTACAAACTCGGCCCGCATTTGGTGGAAATATCATGGCATCCATTGTCTCACCGTTTACCCGGCCTCAGATGGCGACGGTAAGACCGAATGTTTTTCCCCTGGCTCAACCAAATAAACCTAAAAAGAGAAGAATCGACGATTTCCAGATATCACTCTCCAAGGCTTTATTCAGGACAAAGGTAGTGGCTACTCACAGGCTCGAAGCTGATGGGGAAGCCAGCATTGAGGATGCCGATGTCATTGTATCTGCAGGCAGGGGATGTCAGAACAAGGAAAACCTGAGCCTTATACAGGAGCTGGCAGTCGCCCTCGGGGGTGTCGTAGCTGGGTCAAGGGCCATTGTTGAGTTGGACTGGATACCTCATACCAAGCAAGTTGGTCAATCGGGATTAACCGTTGCGCCCCAACTTTACATAGCTATTGGGATCAGCGGGGCTATTCAGCACCTTGTTGGAATCAGTTCAGCAAGAACCGTTATTGCAATCAACAACGACCCGGACGCGCCCATATTTAAGGTTGCAGACCTTGGCATCGTTGGCAATGCACTGGAGATCCTGCCAGTCTTAATCAGGGATCTGAAAAATAGAGCCTCGGCTCCGAAATGACTACGGCATCGGCTTTTCAGGGCGCTGCTGTAAGTGAGGTGTTCAGCTCACGGCAAGCTAAAAACGCATTGGGCTCTGCAAGGCGCCCTGTGTGCTTTTCGAACATGACCAGGTATTGTTAGGCCTGGTGCGCTCAATCGAGGGGCTATTCGATCCCAATAAGATCGTCAATCCCGAAAAAATAGCTCGGGAGATTTGAAATAGCTAAAGGCTGAGGAGGTTGCAGACATGCCAAACAAGAATATTTTCGACATACCATACGGAGATACCACGTTACGGGCCGCATTACCTGAAAGGACCAGGGTGATACGCCAGAATACCGCACCTCTTACCCCTCTCCCTGATCCTGCCCAGGCAGTGCGCGATGCAATCAATTCACCGATCGACCATGAGCCTCTGTCCAAATTGGTCGGCCCTAATTCCAAAGTCACCATAGCCTTTGATGACCCCATCGGGTTCGTCCCGGTGCAGAGGCAGCCAGGCTTCCGTAGCGTAGCCATAAAGGTTGTCCTTGAAGAGCTCGATAAGCTCGGTGTCGACCAAACCAGCATTCGCCTCGTGTGTGCCGTGGGCCTTCACCGCAAGTGGACTACCCATGAGCTGGGCACGATCATCGGTGAAGATCTGGCATACCGCTTGGGGCCGAGCAGACTCTATAATCACGACGCCGAGGACAGAGAGAACCTGGTCTTTCTCGGGGAAACCCCGCGGGGCCAAGAGGTGGAGGTAGACCGTTTGATCACCGACTCGGACCAGGTTATCTATGTGAGCAACCCCTGGTCTCCTTTTAACGGGGGCTGGAAATCAGCCGTGGTAGGTCTGGGGAGTTTCAGGAGCATCAGGCACCACCACCGCCCTTTTCCCAAGGCCTCTGGAAAGTCTACCATGGACCCTCAACGTTCCGCCTTTCCCAGGCTCCTCAATGAAATGGGCGAGGTCATCGAAAAGGAGCTGGCCAAAAAGGGCCGCCGGTTCTTCATAATTGAGGGCGCTATGAACAACGCCTTTCCTCAGGAAGTGGTGCAGGTTGTGGCCGGACATCCACCCCAGGCCCACGAAAAAACCCTTGAGGTCCTCCAACGCCAGCATGTGGTGGATCTAAAGGGCCAATCCGACGTGGTGATTTACGGCATGGGCAATAATAGAGACCCGTATAGCAAGATGTCCACCATCAATCCCATTCTGGTGAGAAACCTAGGTCTGTCGTATAGCTTCGGTCTTTTCCAGAACATCCCTTTAGTAAAGGAAGGTGGGATCATCATCTTAATCCACCCGTGCATGAGACAGTTCGATGCTGTCAAGTACCCCTCCTATGTGGAGATGTTTGACAAGCTTATTCCCGAGACCCAAGACCCCTTCGTGCTCTGGGAGCTCTACGCTGAGGAATACGCTTATCGTCCCGAGTTTGTGCACAAATACAGATACGGTTTTGGCTTCCACGGTGTCCACCCCTTGATCCTATGGGGGCAGGGGGCTTATGGCTTGCGGTATGTGGGGAAAGTCTTCATGGCCGGTGCCAAGGATCCCGAAGCGGCGAGGTTGCTCGGCTTTGAGGCATTTGCCACTTTGGAAGAGGCAATAGCCGAGGCACAAAGGTCAATCGGCAAGGATTGCAGCATTTCCTATCCCGAGATGCGGGACAGCTTTATCTGCAATGTGCTGTGAACGGTATCTCGGATATGGTTGAATTCGATTATTGCCTTAACTCCGCAAAACCTACTCAGTTGAAATAGGCAAGACCAAGAAACCCTTTCTTTCGTTCCGAGGCTCACGGGCTGGTTTTTTCAGCGACTTGTTTACAGGGGAGTCTTGCCCCCTCCGCATTCCCTTCGACAGGCTCAGGGCTGCGGTTTCCCCCATACCCACGTCGCTAAAAGAACGGCGCCCTCCCGCCAGTC
>CP070657.1:264636-279104 GCA_020355085.1 Deltaproteobacteria bacterium | reverse complement strand
ATGTGGGAGCAGGCGCCCGCCTGGATCATCGGGAAAGAGCAGGCTCAAAGCACCTGCCTAGTTCGGTGCAAAAAAAGATATCCATATCCCTGGGGTCAGCGTAATTACTGAGCTGAAGCAATAATGGATATGTGAAAAAATTCTTCATATATGAAATCAACACTCCCAAATCATTATGCTCCTGCTTTGGCTTAGGGGCTGGAGGTGCATGAGGTGCCGGCCAATCAAGATACTGAGCTCAGCCGAGGTCTGGATAAGTACGTTATCGAATTCATGAATCGAGGGACTGAGCTTAGGGATGCTCGTTATGGATAAGGGTCTAGGTGCGAGGAGGGGGGACCCTTCGGGAGGATAGCATTATGGATTTTTCTCTAACCAAGGAGCAGCGCGACATCAAAAGGGCTGCAGGCAAGTTTGCCCAGGGTGAATTCCAGCCGGAGCTGGCCCAGGAGTGCGAATGCAACCATCGGTTTCCGAGGGAGCTCTACAAAAGGGCTGGAGAACTGGGATTCCTGGGGATCGATTACCCCCAGGAGGTTGGCGGCGGGAATTTGGGTGTCATGGAGAATGTGCTCATTGTTGAGGAATTCTGCAAGGCAGATTCGGGCATCGGCATGGCACTGCATCTGGGTTTTTTGCCCGCGAAAATCGTCAGAATGTTCGGCACTGCGGAGCAATGCAAGAAATTCCTGGCCCCTTTGGTGAAAGGAGATTGGGTCTCTGCTGTCTCGTTCACCGAGCCAGATCACGGCAGCGATCTTACCTGCATGGCGACCACACTTGAGGAAAAGGACGATGGATTTGTTCTCAATGGTACCAAGGTATTCACCACCAATGGAACCTATGCGGATTTTTTCATAATTCTGGGCCAGGAGGATAAGGATGCTCCCCCCGGAAGAGGGATGAGCACGATCCTGGTTGAACGAGACCCCTCCTCGTGGCTCGGTGGTGAGCTGAAGATAAACGAGATCCCAAACAAGATGGGATTGAAGATGAGCTCCAGCGGCGAGCTTGTATTTAAGGACCTCAAGATACGCAAGGAGAACATCCTCGGGGAGAGGGGACGGGGCCTTTTCAATGTGCTCGAGTTCCTTGATGAAAGCCGCATCGAGATAGGTGCTCAAGCCCTGGGAAATTGCGAGGGGGCATTTCTGAAGGCGCTGAACCATGCAAGGGAAAGGGTGCAGTTTAATAGGCCCATTATTAACTTCCAGGCCATAGGCCACAAGCTGGCGCGTATGTGGAGCCAGATCCAATCAATTAAGATGGTCACCTACTATGCTGCGTGGCTGTGCGACCAGAAATCCAAGAAGATGTCCAAGACCGTGCCTCTTTTTACCTCCCTTGTAAAACATCACGTTCCCGAAACCGCCAAGATGATCATTGACGAAACAATATCGGTATTCGGAGGGTATGGGTACTTCATGGATCAAGAGGTTGAGCGGAGGTACCGGGACAATCGCATCGTGGAAATCTATGAGGGCACCGTGGAGGTTCAGCTGAACAATATGGTTCGGATTCTCAAGAAGCTGAATCTGGATTTTATCGGCTCAACGCTGCTCTGAAGTCTATTGCAGCTACCCTAAGAGGGAACGCGCAATGATGGTCTTTTCCATCTCCTTGGTTCCCTCATAGATATCCAGGATCTTGGCTGCACGGTAAAGGCGATTCACCTTGTATTCATCAATGTACCCGTATCCACCGTGCATCTGGACGGCCTCATCCGCGCAGTGCAGAGCTACCTCAGCGGAGAGCCATTTTGCCATGGCAATCAGGGCCGGATCTACCTTTCCCTCGTCCACTGAGGAAGCGGCCTCGTAGTAAAGATTCCTAGCGGCCTTGATTCGAGTTGCCATCTCGGCGATCTTGAATTGTGTTACCTGAAAGGAGGCCAGGGGCGCACCGAACTGTCGGCGCTCTTTTGTGTGACGGATGGATTCTTCTAATGCCGCCCGAGCCAAGCCCACAGCCTGAGCGCAAATGTGGAGCCTCGTCCGATCGAAGAAGGCCATCAGCTGCCTGAAACCTTCTCCCTGCTTGCTAATCAGAGAGGTGTCCGGCAAGCGGAGGTTGTTGAAGGAGATCTCGGCCGTATCCGAAGCCCGGATGCCCATTTTGCCATAGATCTTTTTGGATTTGAATCCAGGTGTGTCCGTGGGAACCAGGAAGAAACTGTGACGTTGATGCCGAGAGGAATTGTGGGGGTCTGTACAGCAGAAGACCACGAGATACGTAGCGGTATTACCGTTCGTGGTGAACATCTTGGCCCCGTTGATCACCCATTCAGTGCCCTCCTTGACCGCTGAAGTTGTGACGGCAGTTACATCAGAGCCTGCGTCCGCCTCAGTTATGGAGCCGGCTATAATCGCCTCCCCTGAAGATAAGGGAGGCAGCACAAGTTGTTTCTGGTCTTCGGATCCGAACAGAAGAAGCAGCTCGGCCCCGAAGGTGCACGAAAGAATTGCCTGGCCGATCCCAGGATCGACGGCCCAGAACTCCTCGGTGATGAGGGAATGCTCCATGAACCCCATGCCTGCGCCACCATAGGCTTGGTCTATGAACACACCGACAAATCCGTGCTCACAGGCCCTTTTCCACAGATCAAAGTCAAATGTCTCTTCGCGATCAAATTCCAGTGCCCTGTCCGGGAATTCTCCCTGGGCGAACTTACGAGCAGCCCGCACAATATCACGTTGTTCTTTTGTCAGCGCAAAAAGCATATCTTACTCCTCAAATTGCAGGTCCTCAGTGCAATCTTGAGCCCTGGAACGAAAGGAAGGCTGCCGTGATTCTGCCACTGCGAGAGCTTTGCATAACGCCTCTTCTTCAAGGACGATGGGCTTTTCCTCAGTTCCGGGGCTCACGGGCTGGTTTTTTCAGCGACTTGTTTACGGGGGAGTCTTGCCCCCTCCGCATTCCCCTCGACAAGCTCGGGGCTGCGGTTTCCCCCATACCCAAGTCGCGAAAAGAACGGCGCCCTCCCGCCAGTCACCGCAAAAAAGCCCATCGTCTTTTTCTGGGATGACGGGAATTGTGACGTTTTACAACGGTGTCATTGCCATTCCAAAACGATACCAATCCTTATATAGGCTAAGGCCCGTCTATTTTTTGGCGAATTTCTCTGCCAACGCCGGCAGCACCTTGAACAGGTCGTCTACGATGCCGTAGTGGGCAACGTTAAAGATAGGCGCCATAGGGTCTTTATTAACGGCGATGATGGTATCTGCGTTTTTCATCCCCGCCTGGTGCTGATATGCGCCGCTAATGCCCAATGCAATATAGATCTTGGGTCTTACGGTCTTGCCCGACGTTCCAACCTGCCTGCTCTTGGGAAGCCATTCCTCATCGGCAACGGGCCGAGAGCAGGAGACGGTTGCACCGATAGCATCGGCGAAGTCCTGCGCCACCGCGATATTCTCCGCCTTTCCGATGCCGCGGCCAACGGATACCAGGATGTCGGCGGCGGAAATATCCACATCCTCAAGTTCGGCCTCGGCGTAGCCCAAAAAGCGCCGTCCCTTAAGGTCCGTCCATGAAGGGGCAGCAATGGTCTCAACGGATGCTGACTTGCCTTGCTGTGCCTCTGCGTCGAAGGTGCCCGGTCTGAGCGTGAGCAGATAACTTTCGGCCGGCTTCATTGCCAAACGTGCATTGATCTTGCCACCATAGATTTGCCTCAAGACCGCAAGCTCGCCGCCCTCTAAGGATATCTCCACGCAATCGGTAACCAGGGGCAGGGAGAGGCGCGTAGCCAGAGCAGGGGCCAGATCCATACCTTCTGCTGTATGGCCGATCATGGTCAGAACGGGTTTTCGGTCTCCTAGGAGCATTTGCAGAACAGCAAGATAATGCTCGGCGCTGTATTGAGCGAGTTCCGGATCTTCCATGAATAGGAGCGTATCGCATGCACCTTGCAGTCTCCCTGCAAGGGATGATGCCTCATGAGCCAAAAGGAGTCCTGTAACGGCAAGGTCGTGTGCTTTGCCCAGGACATTGGCTGCGGTTAGCAATTCAAAGGTGATTTCTCGAAGCTCCCCGTTTCGGTGTTCAGCGAGTACTAAGATTTCGTCCATTTAGACCACACCTCCCTTATCGCGGATAATTTGAGCCGTCTTCTCACAGATCTCGTCAAGGCTTCCGGTCAGGATTTCAGCACCTTCGCCGACCGGCGGAATAGACAACACCTGCGAGGCAACGCTGGAGCCGTGTGAACCGATTTCCTCTTCAGAGAGCTCCAGCTCCTCTGAACCGGTTTCCGTTATCTCGATCCTCCTGACCTTTTGAATCCCCATAATGGATACATACCGGGGGTTATTGATCCCCGTTTGGATCGTGAGGGCGGCTGGCAACGGCAGTTCTACCCGTTCGCGGGTATTGGACTCCAACTCTCGATGAACCGTAATCATGCCGTCAGCAATCTCAACGTTCACCACGAGGGCAGCATAAGGAAGCCCCAACAATTCAGCCAATATGGGGCCGACCTGGCTCCACCCATCATCGGAACTCTGGACCCCCGTTAGCAGGAGATCGAAGGAAAGATTCCGGATCACGCGGTATAGACCGTGCGCAATGCCCGCTGCGTCGGAGAGCTCAAAGCCCTCCTCCTCGATGCGGATGGCCTTGTCCGCTCCCATGGCCAGGGCCGTTCTCAACACATCCTCGCACTCCTCGTCTCCGAGGGTGATCACGGTCACTGTTCCGCCCTGTGCCTCTTTGATTCGGACAGCCTCCTCGACTGCGTAATTGTCCCATTCGTTGATGTCGAACTCCAGGTCTTCTGTGATAATTCCCGTTCCATCCTTGGTGACCTCAAGTTCGGCATCGGTAACCTCAGGTACCTGTTTTACACACACCACGATATCCATGACTGTTGCCTCCAAAAAAGGTATGGTTAACTCCCGGCAGGATTGCAAACCGGTTGCAATTATAAATGCTTAGGACCTGTGGGAACCAGTTTGCTTCGACCATGCACTCTTGAAACTGCGTAGCGTTGCCTTAGTCGAGTTGTCCCCAAGTCTTAGTATTTCCCTAGTATCTTCCTTGCAATGATAAGCTTTTCTATCTCCTTGGTCCCTTCGAAGATCTCGATCACATTGGCATCTCGCCAGTAATGCTCCACGTCGTATTCTTGCAAGATCCCATAGCCACCATGGCACTCAATCGCCTCATCGGCAACCTTTACCGCTATTTCACCGCAGTACCACTTTGCCATGTAGATCAGGGCACGGTCCGGATTGCCCGAGTCTAAGCTGGCAGTGGCACGGTAAAGCAGAGATCTGGCTGCCTCTGTAAGCGTGGCCATATCGGCGATCTTGGCCTGAATCATCTCAAATGAAGCCAAGGGCTTTCCGAACTGCTGCCTCTTTCGCACATGCATGATGGCTTTGTCAAGGGCTCCTTGAGCTGTTCCTACCCCGAAGGCGGCCACCTGCACTCGGGAACGGTTAAAGAATTCCATGATGTGGTAAAAACCCCTGCCTTCCTTGCCCAGGAGGTTTTTTTTGGGGACTCTTACGCCGTTGAAATTGACCTCACCGGTGTTGGAAGCGCGAAGGGAGAGTTTTCCGTGAAACTTGGTGGCCTCGTAACCGGGCCTGTTTGTCTCTATAATAATCGTACTCATCCGCTCGTGCATGTTTGGCGCGTCCGGATTGGTGACACACAGAGTAAGGAGGAAATCGGCCAAGGTCGCGTTTGTGATGAATATCTTGTTTCCGTTAATCACATATTCATCTGCTTCTTTTATCGCAGTCGTGCTTATGGAGGCTACATCGCTTCCTGCATCCGGTTCGGTGATTGCCATTCCCATGCGGATTTCCCCCTTGCAGATAGGCGGAAGATACGTTTGCTTTTGCTCTTCGGTGCCGATCACATGGATGATTTGGGTGCCGAAGAACGTGGAGTCCAACGCATGAGTGATTCCGCAGTCTACTCGAGCAAATTCCTCCATAATCAGAACCTGCTCCAGGTAACCGTATCCTGCTCCTCCGTACTTTTCTTCAATGAAGACCCCCAGAAACCCCAGTTCGGCCGCCTTTTTCCATATGCGGTCGTCAAACTCCTCCTTTGCGTCCAACTCCCTGGCGACCTCTCTAAACTCCGCTTCTGCAAACTCCCTGGCAGCCTTTCTTATGGCCTCCTGCTCCGTGGTAAGCTGAAACATTACGGCCTTGCCTCCTTTTCAGATATAATTTGGAATAGAAAATTTAGCCCTGTGTTTCAGGTCTTTGCCCGTCAGTAACTATGGCGGGCTTGTCCGATAGCCCCAAGGCCATGAGAGCAAATTCGTTCAAATCCAAAACACGTATAGCATCCTCCAGACCGGTGGTCTTTCGCGCATCTTCAAGCATTATCAGGCACAGGGGGCAGGCAGTGACAACAATCTCCGCACCGGTGGCAGCCGCCTCCCTGATTCTGATATCCGACATCTTGACATCACTATCCAGCTCATCCTGCCACATCCTGCCACCTCCTCCTCCACAGCAGAGGCTGTCCTTCCTGTTGTGCTCCATTTCCACCAAGCGAACACCGGGGATGGCGGTAATGACCTCTCGGGGGTCGTCGAAAATGCGGTTATGACGACCCAGATAACAGGGGTCGTGAAAGGTTACGGTTACGGGGAGGGGTTTGTTAAAGGTCAGTGTTCCGGATCTGACCAGGTCGCTCAGGACCTGGGAGTAGTGCCGAACCCGAAACGTCACCCGTTCTTCAGGGGGTAATAAGGCCTGAAACGGTGGATATTCGTTCCGAAAGGTATGAAAGCAGTGGGGGGATGAGGTGACGAGCTCACGAATGCCATAGCGGTAAAAGAGTTCCGTACAGTCCCCCATCTGCTTTTCAAAGAGCCCATTCTCACCGGCGCGACGGGCAATGTCGCCGCAGCAGGGTTCCTTATTCCCCAAGGTGCCAAAGGGGATGTTGGCATGCATCAGGATCCGGGCAAATGATCGGGCCAGGTCTTGCGCGCGTAAATCCATAGCCGTAGTGCATCCCACGAAATAACACAAATCAGATGCACCTTCGCCGGTGCTGATATCCTCTATTTCCAAATCTCCCGACCACTGGGCCCGCTTTTTTTTCGTGGCCTCCCAGGGATTATTGTATTTGTAAAGGTTCTTAAGGCTTTGGGTGAGCAGGGAAGACACCCCAATACCCTCCTCTATGACCGTGGTTCTGGCATTACGAAGGGCATCCGGGGTTGCAACATACACGGGGCATACCTCCAGACAAGCCAGACAGGTGGTACAGTGCCAAATCTTCTCAATTGAGAATCCCTGCCCGAAGGCGTGCTTGCGCTTTGTTAGGTTCTGAACCCAGTTCACGCGGTTCAGAGGATGATGCTTCCTCAGGAGATTTTTCCGCGCCCACACGATGAAGTCCCGGGGAGAAAAGGGTTCTCCCGCTCCCGTGGATGGGCATACCTCTACACAGCGACCACACCGGGTACAGGCGTCAAGGAAGACCATGTCGCGGTATGAAAACACCTCCTCACCGGGCTTGTGGGATTCAATAGGGACTGCCTGAAGCGGCTGGCTTTCCAGGTAGATGCTGGCCGGTGCTGCCAGCACGTGAAACAGCTTGCAGTAAGGGATATAGGCGATGAAACCCAGGCTCAGCACGGCGTGGACCCACCAGAGATATGGATAGGCTGCAAGGGCTGTCTGAGGCTGGGCCCATAGCAGGCCAATCCAATGGCCCGCAAATGACCATCGGGACCACTCCGGTGTTTGAGCGGCCAGCCTCAGGCCCTCAACGAGGAATCCTGAAACGGCGACCAGGAACAGGAAAACCAGCACGCTCAAATCCTCGATGCGTCGCTCCAACCTGGCTACGCGCTGGAGATAGCGGCGGATCAGCGCCCAGATGAGGCCGGTTATCAGCATGAGGCCCGCAATCTCCAGACCCAAGGAGTAAAGGAGATACACAAAGCCGTTGAGAAAGCGATACAACCAATAGTCCGCTGAGATGAGCAAGGTTCCGACAAAAAGGCCCAGGAACCCCCACAATATAAGCAGGTGCATGGTCCCCGCGGCGAGGTCTCCTTTGAAGATTCGTCGGCCCAACAGACCATCCAGAAATACCTTGGAGATGCTCTCCCACGAGAGAGGAATTGTTTGGCGCCTTATACCCCTTACCCACACCGATACATGGGCAATCAAGCCAAACAGAAAGACTGCTACGGCGAGGCCTGCTAAGAGGTAGAAGAACCATACGGGTTCAATGTGCCAGTAAGATGTGCGAGCGGGTGTCATGGCTGCCGTATTATTTTAAGATACCTTTATTGAGGATTTCCGCGAATATCTGTGCCAGTTGGTACAGGGGGATGGGACCATCCTTGTGGTACCACTTAACCGTGTAATGGACCATGCCAAAAAAGGCAAAGGTGGCGATAGCTGGGTCGATCTGTTTCATTTTGCCGTGATCGGCGAGTTCTTTCAGGATCGACTGGATAAGCCGGACATAGCTTCTCTGTTTCTCTATCAGTACGGAGCGGGATTCTGGATTGAGGGAGTTCATTTCATTGACGAGCAAGATAAGCCGCTCCTGATCTCCCGCGTAGTACTCCGTGTAGAAGCAGAGCACCTTTTTGAGCTTTTCCTCCGGTGAAACATCGGTAACGCAGATGTCCTGAAGGGTCGCAAGGGCATCGTCCATAGCATCGTTCATCAGTTTGAAAAGAATGTCCTCTTTGCTTGCAAAATAGTGATACAGAGAAGATTTGTTCATGCCCAGCTCATGAGCGATTTCCCGCATAGAGGTCGAATGATACCCTCTGGAAGCGAAGAGATGAGCAATAACCCTGTAGAGTTCTTGAGTCCTTTGCAGGTTCTTCGGCCTGGACATGAGCTGCACTAATTTTATCCGAACGAACGTTTGGTCTATAGTATTATGCATGCGATAGTCTTGTCAAGGAATATGTGAGAACTAGGTAACACCTCACTTTTTTGTTGTATTCTCTGAACACAGCGTTTTAGCATGAAGTAATTTATAGAGATACTTCAGGCCGGGAGAGATGGCCTGAACCTTAGCCGGGTAATGGCGATTGTGATCTGGCGTTGAAGAAATCATTTGAAGAAAGGAAAAGGTATGCAGCGTGTTGTACTGGGCAAAACAGGCATTGAGGTTAATAGACTCGGCTTAGGGGGAATCCCGATCCAGAGGGTAGGGGAAAGACAGGCCGTTGAAACGGTTTTGCACGCCGTTGAAAGCGGGGTTGATTTTATCGATACCTCCAGGGCTTATACGACCAGCGAAAGGCGGATCGGCAAGGCGTTGGCTCAGACGTCAAAGAGGGTTATTGTCGCCTCAAAGTCTCAAAATAAGACGAGCGACGGGGCTCGAGTTGACTTGGAGCAGAGTTTGAAGGAACTGCAAAGGGAGCGTATTGACCTCTACCAGTGTCATTTCGTGAGGGACGAAGATGAGTACGGAAAGGTAATTTCCTCGACAGGGGCCTTTCAAGGCTTGGTTCGCGCAAAAGAAGAGGGGTTGATCCGGCATATCGGAATAACAACCCACAGTCTTGATCTCTTGGATCGTATTCTTGACGACGGCCTTTTTTCGACGATCATGGTCTGTTTCAGCTTTCTCGAGCCTTTGGCCTGTGAAAAGATCATCCCAAAGGCGATTGAAAAAGGGGTAGGAGTTATTGGTATGAAGCCTTTTTCAGGAGGGGTCATCGATAACGCCAGCCTGGCGCTCAAGTATGTATTGTCTCAACCGGGTATTGTGATCCTTGCCGGCGTTGAAGATAAACGCCTCTTCGACGAGAACTGGGAGGTCTTTCAAGGCCGCCATGAGTTAACCGATGGAGAGGAAAGGGAGATCGAGGAAATCCGCAAGACCTATGAGAAGAGCTTTTGCAGGCGCTGCGACTACTGCCAGCCCTGCTCGGAGGACATCCCCATTCAGGTGATACTTGGCATACGTTCTATGGTCAGAAGAGTTGGGGATCGTATCATACGTGAAGGGTGGGGCGCAAAGGCTATTGACAGGGCAAGGCACTGCTCCGAGTGTGGGGAATGTATGGAGCGTTGCCCCTATGAACTTCCCATACCGGATTTAATCAAAGAGAACCTTAGATGGGTGGATGAGCAATTGAGATGCTAGGCAAGTAACTCTCTTTATCGATCATTACTTTAACCCCGCAAAGCATACTGAATTGAAATAGGCGCATACCCATACCATGAAACCCTTTCTTCCGTTCCAGGGCTCACGGGCTGGTTTTTTCAGCACCTTGTTTACGGGGGAGTTCTGCCCCCTCCGCATTCCCTTCGACAGGCTCAGGGCTGCGGTTTCCCCCATACCCAAGCCGCGAAAAGAACGGCGCCCTCCCGCCAGTCTCTCCAGAAACGATTTCATGGTCTGGCCCCTCAGGAGAATTGCAAGGGTTTGTACTGCGACTACTTTGCTTATTCCTCGGGTTCCTCATCTTGTATCTTTAATGAGAAACGAACGGTTGCCAATAGGATCACGCCAACAAATGTGCCCACTACGGGGTAAGGAATACACAGGGCGATTCCCATAAGCGCACCTTTTACGAAAGACTTGCCCCATTCGTCTTGAGTCATGAGGCGTTGGATAAGCATGACCGGCACAAAGCCGGTAACAAATACGGCGGCTACTATCGCTACTGAGGCCCAAAATCCTCGTGAAGCGAAGGGCCCGGCAAGTTCCACCATGAACCAGAGCCAATCCAGCGCGATGATATAGATACATCCTGAAGCATGAATCAGTTGCCGTACCGTCTTGGTCTTTTTCTTGCCCTTATCCATGGTATGCTGTCAGGGGGTGTAAGACTGTTGTCCAGCTCAAGCCAATCGAAGGATTTCGAGCAGGAACTGGTTATTTCCCGGATTCGAATATAAGTTATGCTGCTGTGGCGGGTCAAGGGAAATGTTTCGGGAACCTATCGAAACCAGAGGGGAACCCGGGGCATGAGAGCAAACCCGTTAGAGCTCCGATTCAGCCGGTTGGGTTATTTGGAAATGTAGCGGATCTTTTCTTCCCCACTATCCATTCTTACAAGCCAAACCTCCAGCCGGGAAACATGATGGGGATTGCTGGGTAGTTTCTTGACGAGGGTTGCATCACCCTCCGGTACTATCTTGGTAACCGGGTCTCGGTAAACGGTTACATGATCTCCGATTTCCGTCATTTCTCTACTCCTAAGACGCACGAAAAATAGCCCTATTCATAGCTTTAGCAAAAATCATGCAAAGATATATTCTTGAAAAACTACAAGTAATTACAGATAGTTAAGGCAGCTGATCAAACTAGTTGGCGGGAATATGTAAAAGAATTCTATATTATGAGGAGATTACATTTCGCTTTTGTGGTAAGGTATTACATACTCGTGCGAGGCGGGCCAGTCCGCAAGCCTTTAATAAGAAGAAGGCCCCACCGGCCTCCCGAGGGTGCGAACTGTTGTATGGGGCACCGGAGCTTCTTGAGGCCAGCTCAACCAGTCATCTTTCTCCAATCTCCCCAGACCCCGCTTGAGAAGTGGGGAACCTTTTCTTTGCTCTTGTTCAACGGCACAAACTGCGGGCAGGGAGGTGGTGCGGAAAGATCCTGCCGGTGTGTGCAGGATTTGCTTATTTCACCTGATGCTCTCGCATTGGCCTTGAAATGGTCAGGCAGATTGTCGGAGAAGTACTTACACCGCCAGCATTGCTTGCTCAACCTTGTCATCTTAAATAAATAACTCCCTTTTTGACTATTACTTACCTCAGAAGCTGCATGATTGCCACGTCAATCTGAGTGCGCACATATCACTACTTTGCTCAGTAAACGCAGCAATTCAACTTATTTTTTCACATGCTGAATGGACTATTTGTTTTGACAAAAAGGCAACTTATCAAAAAACCTCCTTCTTCGCAACAAGAAAATTATCACTTTAGTTTCTGGCTAAAACCTCGGGCAGGTTGGTCGGTTCCGTGAGCATTTCTTTGTTGAGAAACAGCAAGGGTGATGATATCATACGCCGTGTCTGCCTCAGCCCTTTTCGGCATAGGTTCGAGATAGCAAATACGTAACCAGGAACGGAGACATGCGAACACTCAGAGATTTGGAGATGGCGGGGAAAAGGGTGCTTATCAGAGTGGATGTGAATGTACCGCTCGACGAGAACGGCAACATAGCCGATGATTCCCGCATCAGGGCAGTTCTTCCCACGATAAACTATGCACTTGACGAGAATGCAAAGGTAATTATTGCCTCGCATATGGGCCGGCCTGAAGGGAAGGAGGTTTCAGAGTTGAGCCTGGCACCCGTTGCAAAGCGTCTTTCCCGCCTTTTGCAAAAGGATGTTCAGTTTGTTCCGGATTGCATTGGTATAGAGGTCAAGGCAGCAGTCGACAAAATGCAGCAAGGCGATGTCCTGCTCTTGGAGAATCTGCGTTTTCATATTGGTGAGCAGAAAAACGATGACGGCTTTGCAAAAGAACTGGCTTCCCTTTGTGATATCTACGTGAACGATGCCTTTGCCGTTGCTCATCGGGAAAATGCATCGGTGGTTGCTATCGCCAAGTACAGCCCAATATGCGCCGCAGGCTTTCTCTTGCAGCGGGAACTCAACTATTTCGCCCAGGCCTTGGAAGACCCGGCCCGACCCTTGGTAGCCATTATCGGGGGTGCCAAGGTGTCGAGTAAGCTCGGGGCCCTGGAAAACCTGCTCCAGCATGTGAACAAAATCCTGATTGGTGGCGCAATGGCCAATACCTTTTTAAAAAGCGTTGATTATGATGTGGGGAAATCCTTTGTCGAAAACAGCCTCTTGTGGGATGCTCGTTCCCTCATGAAAAAGGCGACCCTGAAGGGCATCGGTTTCTATATCCCCGTGGATGTCGTGGTGGCTGATCGTTTTGATGCCAATGCGGAGAGCAAGATCACGCCCATCCAGGAGATACCACCGGAATGGCTGGTAATGGACATCGGCCCGGCTACCTCTCTGCTTTACTCCGAGGTCTTGGCGAGTGCCAAAACGATCATATGGAATGGGCCAATGGGCGTATTTGAGATGGACGCTTTCAGCAGGGGTACTTCAGCAATGGTCAATAATATAGCCAATTCATATGCCCTGACCATTGTGGGAGGTGGTTCAACGGATGTGGCGATTTACCGAGCGGGTGAGAGCTATAGGATCACCTATATCTCCACCGGTGGTGGTGCTTTTCTGGACCTCATGGAAGGCAAGGTTCTGCCCGCTGTTGCCGCGCTGGAAAAGGCCTCCTAGCGCAGGGACTGGCCTTTTCCCGTTGGAAGGAGCTAGGAAGTAGACAGAGTACTGCGTGCATTCGACGTGAAGCAAAGGCTCTAGGGGGGTCATGGGGTCTTTTCTGCTGTTCCAAGGCTCCCGGACCCGTTTTTTCAGCGGCTTATCTGCGGGGGAGTCTTGCCCCCTCTGCATTCCCTTCGACAGGCTCAGGGCTGCGGTTTCCCCCACATCTAAGCCACGAAAAAACAGGGCCCTCCCACCAGTCACAGCAGAAAAGACCCCATTTCCCTTCTAAACATTACACACTGTGTGATGCTCTCGGTGGTATGATTAGAAGCCTAGGTGAAAGCCGACAAAGAGCGCGTCATCTGTCGCTTCCACTTCACCGGGAGGTTGATCAAACCGAGCCTCAAAACGTCTATACCCAACTCCCAGAGCCCCGGTTCTGAGAAGGCACACATATATTCCTGCAGAGAGTTCCAGGTATCTGTTGGTATCGGAAAAGGAGAGCGCATCGGGGGCCATGGAGATAGATGCGGCGACCTTGACCGGAAACCCGGTGAAAGCCTGCCTGAAGTCATACTCCCCCAATACAACGAAGCTCAAGGCTTGCAAGTCAAAATCTCTGTTGCGGATTTCCACTTCCCCAAAATACCCTTGGAGTCCGAGTCCGAGTGTCAGACCAGGGGTAAAGACCTCGTCTCTTATTGCAAACCTGAGGTTGCCGATGAGGTAATCATCGCCGTAGTCAAGGCCGAACCCGAGTTCCGGGTAGCTATTGAACGCCAAAAACTCCCAGCCCATTTGGAATTTAATATCATCAGAGTTCGCGTAAAGCTCCAGATTGACGTTCTCAGCCACGGAAGCCTTCGGAAACAGAAAGACAACGAAGACGACTAGGAACACAAGTTTCTTTATGCCTTTCATGGCTATTCTCTCCTGCGTTTTAGAATTAGTTGGTCAATGTGTGGAACTAAGGAGCACGGATGCTCTTTCTGCTACCATGAGGATAGAAAAAAACAGGGCTTTGTGTCAAGCTGAGATCGGGCCAAACACAATGGAGGGCTCGATAACAATTATGCTATCGATTATTGCCTTAACTCCTAGCTGCGCTGTCCGGAGGGATAGGGATGCCATTTTTGACCTGGCATTTTCCTGAGTGGCGAGACCATGAAATCGTTTCTTGAGAGACTGGCGGGAGGGCGCTGTTCTTTTCGCGACTTGGGTATGGGGGAAACCGCAGCCCTGA
>CP070657.1:261500-264536 GCA_020355085.1 Deltaproteobacteria bacterium | reverse complement strand
AACCGGTAAAAATTTGTTGACAGGTTAGAAAAAATAGGGTAGCTTTTAACCTCCATAAGATTAATAGGTGGTTATCCTTTTGTCAAGAACCTTTAGTGGGGGAAGCTGCAATGAATTGTGCCCTAGCTCATCCGAAAAAACCCAAAACCAAAAATAGACCAAAGAACGAGTTACCACACGGTTTAAGGAACACAGAGAAGCTAAAATCCTTTATCAGAACCATTGGGGTTGAGCTCACCGGCATAGCAGACCTAGACACGCTCGAGAAAATGCCGGTGGGGATGTCCTTAAATGCCTTCCGAGAACACTATCGCTACGCAATCGTAATGGGAGCACCGCTCGGCAGATTGGAAAAGGAGGCGCCGGGAATTGAAGCAAGCATCTACCTGGAGAAGGCGGCCCTTGAGGTAGTTGGCTATTTGGAAGCAAAAAGTCGCTGGGGGCTGGTCATCCACACCGAGGATGAATTCGACCCCATTAACCGTACAGGGCTCATGTCGCTGAAGGTCCTGGCAAAAGCAGCGGGCCTCGGCTGGCAAGGAAGGTCGCTCTTGATCGTGTCGCCAAGCTTCGGCCCCATCCACAGACTGATTGCTGTTTTAACAGACATGCCTTTAAAGGCAGATACCGCCATCCCCAACCAATGCGGAGACTGCTCGGCCTGTATCCGCGAGTGCCCGGCAAGAGCACTAACTCTGGTTACTTTTGAAGACCACCCCCATACCCGCGAAGAGGTCTTAAACCGCCATGCATGCCGGGGCGATCATGGCTGCAAGGCCTGCCTCGTAGCGTGCCCGTACCAACAGAACGCATGCACGAATGACAACCGCCAAGAGAGGTGTACAACATGATGAACTGGTGGGTCATACAACAACTGTCAGAAATAAGACAGAAAGAAATCTTGAAGGACGTTGAGCGGTTCCGCCAATTGAGGCTATACCAAACCAATAGAAGAAAGCCGAAACTACGCTTTCACGCCCTGTTAGCCAATCTGGGCAAACTGCTCGTGTGTTGCGGCTCGTTCCTGGAGGAGCGTTATGGGGCCACATCGAGACGAACCTTTTTTAATAGCGTAGAGACCAGGCTTTGACACCCTCACTGAGAATGTCTCAAGCATGCTCACAATTCCTTGCTTCAGTTCTTTGTGATACCATCTCTTCTATAATTGCCCTCACCGGCCTAGTCTCCTTAATGAGAGCGCTTACCTGACCTCCGCCTGCTGGGTAGAGATCAAAATCACCGCTCGTCCAAGCTGCTGGGGCATCATTAAAATCGTACTCCTGAGAAAGATCGGCATTCGGAGTGTCTAGCATCTTCTGCAGCTTCGGATTGATGATCACTCTAACCTTGATGGTGCCTCGAAGGAGCAGCGTGGTGCCGCCGTCGCCACAATTGAGTATGGCTTGTTTCCATTCATCGGATGCGGGTGATTCCTCGGAAACTATGAACCGCGTTCCGAGTTGGACTCCTTGGGCACCCAAGGCGAGGGCTGCACGATATCCCCGCGAGTCGGCAATACCACCGGCGGCAACTACGGGGATCTTTACATGGTCTACCACCAGGGGCACCAGCACCATGGTTGAAGACTCGGGATTGGGAGAACGAAGACCACCTGACTCCAATCCTGAAGCAACTACCGCATCCGCACCCGCATCTTCTGCCTTCATCGCCTGAGGTAAGGTAAGGGCAACATGAAGACCCTTCATCCCCAAGGCATGGATCTTGGGGTAGATACTTTTCGGAGAACCCGCTGATGTGGTGATGGTTTTTACCCCTACCTCTGCCATGATCTCCAGCATCTTCTCGTGGGAAGGATTCATAATCATCAGGTTTGCCCCAAATGGCTTATCAGTCAATTCCCGAACCTCGCGTGCCAGCCGTTTTGCCTCCTGAGGGTCCCTGATGAATCCAAGGGCCAACATTCCGAAGGCCCCGGCCTCGCAGATGGCCGCTACCAGCTTAGGGCTATTAATATGACCAATAGGCCCCTGTATAATCGGGTAGCGACTTCCCAGCAATTTCGTTAGATCAGGCATTGCAAAAACCTCCCTAATTAAGAAAAATTCGATTATCCGGTTCACATCGCGCGGCGGACCCCCATCACGTAATTCCGGGGAGCAGTGCACGTATTCGGAAAACAGATCTGCAATGTCTTGCTGAACCCTCACATATTTACTTCGTTGAGTCAAACCGAAAAGACTGTTTCATAAGACTTAGCTTCTTGTCTGCTCAAAGCCCGCCACACATCCTGAGGTGTTCAGTGGTTTCAGGGATAGCCATGAGCAGCCATACTATTGCGGCATCGGGAATTTACTCGGCGCTCCGGTTCCGCCACAGCGCCTTCGGTCCATTGTTCAGAGAGAGTCAATATCGGATGGGGGCAATTGAAGATTGCGTAAAAATGATTAAATTTTGGATATAACAATGAATCGGTAGACTTAGATGAAACTCACCTATGGAAAAATGATGAAAACTCTCAAGTGGTTCTTCCGATATAATTTCAACTTCAGACGCCTCAAGACATGAATCATCTTGGCGTTGTTTTGCTTCTTCCTACCCACTCGACGAGAGGGCTACGATCATCCGATTTCAAGGGCTCCAAACGGGACAGATTGACTTCCCTTTGACCGGAATCAAGTTCAGCATAAGGGGAATCTGATACGAAGCTCTGAGAAGCCATTACATGATGAGTGCGGTCGCCTCGTCCTCTGTCAGACCGCGACCCATCACGGTCTCAAGCTGCTTTTAATCTACGATTTAGATGGATGCCTCGTGCGTCACATGCGCCCCCACGAATGCTCCAAGCACCAAGAGCACCTATTTTCTGCGGCATATTTTCCGAGCATTTAGTATGAGAAAGCGTTAGAATGGATGCATAGTCTTAAAAAGGAGGGTGCAATGTTCAAGGAATTCAAAGAATTTGCAATGAGGGGAAACGTGGTTGATATGGCCGTCGGCATAATCATCGGCGCGGCATTCGGCACCATCGTCAAGTCCCTTGTGGCAGATGTCATCATGCCGCCGATTGGCCTGTTG
>CP070657.1:231684-261400 GCA_020355085.1 Deltaproteobacteria bacterium | reverse complement strand
GGCGCCTGCTCCCACCTTAGCTCTTTAGATTTAAAGAAGTGGGAGGCACCTTTAAAGCAGCACGCCCGCCTCCATTTGCAGCATATGCGAGCATAACAGCATGGGCTTCTTCGGTGTCAAAAAAAGATATCCATATCCCTCGGGACAGCGTAGTTACAAAGTTAACGCAACAATCGATTCGACTATTGGAAGGAACTACTGGGATTAGTCCACCCAATCGAACTCGCTAACCCTTTTCTCCTAACGATTTTTCAGAAAATCGGCCAGACGATCCAGCGCTTCGGCGATATTATCAAGGGAGTTTGCGTACGAGAACCTTAGGTATCCTTCGGCATGCGACCCAAAATCGATCCCCGGTGTAATACCGACTCCTGCCTTCTCCAAGATCTCAAAGGCAAGCTCATATGAGTTATTGGAGAGGTGTTTGGCCCGAGCAAGCACATAGAATGCTCCGACAGGATCAACGGTAATCCCAAAACCGAGCTCTCTTAATCTCTTGATTATGTAATGTCTTCTCTTATCATAGGTGGCCTTCATTTGTTCTACATCGGGCTTGGCTTCTCTGAGAGCTGTAAGGCCAGCCCACTGTGACACACTGTTTGCAGAGATAAAGAGGTTCTGTTGAATCTTTTGCATGGGTCTGACAAACTCGGACGGTGCGATAGCATAACCCAGTCTCCACCCGGTCATAGCGTAGCGCTTGGAAAAGCCGTTCAGGACAAAGGCCCTATCGGTGTATTCGAGAATCGAGTGCTCCTCCCCTTCGTACACGAGACCATGATAGATCTCGTCTGAAACCACGTATAAGCCCAAATCCGCTATTCGCTGTATTCTCTCGGCTGAAAGTATATTGCCCGTTGGATTCGAGGGAGAGTTGATAAGAATTGCCTTTGTTCTGGGAGTGACTCGCTTGGCAACCTCTTCGGGCCGGAATTGAAATCCGTCATCCTCATCCACATTAACAAAAGCGCACGCGCCTCCGACATAACTGATGATATTGGAGTAACACGGGTAATAGGGATTTGAGACAATGATCTCATCTCCGTGCTCCAGCAGGGCCGAGAAAATCAGTAGCATTGCAGGCGAGGTACCCGAGGCTACTATGATCTGGTCGGGATCGACGTGCACACCGTATTCTTCTTTGTGCTGCTGACAGATTGCCTCCCTGAGCTCGGGTGTTCCCAAGCTGTGGGTATAGTGTGTTTTTCCTTCTTGTATCGCCCTGATCCCTGCCGCTTTTATGCACTGAGGCGTGTCGAAATCCGGCTCACCAATCTCAAGATGAATGATGTGCCTTCCTTCTCTTTCAAGCGCATTCGCCCTTTCCATTACATCCATGACAATGAAAGAGCGGAGTTCTTTTGCCCGTGCAGCAACCGACATAGGCTCACCGTATGTTTTCTAGAAGGTCTCTTGCCTCAGGTCTAATGGTGTCTGTTTTATCAAGCCTGATGGCTTGTTCGAGGTTCTTAATAGCCTGAGGCCTGTTATTGAGTCGAAGATAGAGCTTGCCAAGACGAAAGTAAGAGCGAGGGTCATCGGGCTCGTGCCCTATCGATTCCTGGTAAGCTTCCAATGCCTTATCCCATTCATTCATGGCCTCATAAGTGATACCAAGGTAATGATAAGCCCTGCTGAAAGACGGCTGGCCTTGAATGGCTTTTAGAAAACTGTCTACGGCAGTTTTGAACTGCCCCTTGTTAAAGTATGCTAATCCGAGGTTATTATAGGCAAAGTGGGGTGTGGCGTAGCGGCTATTGGTCAAGGCTTTCTTGAAACTGCCAATAGCGCGATCCCAGTCTTCGAGCATGAGGTATACAGTGCCGAGGTTATTGTGCGCCTCAGAGAAATCGGGTTTCAATTCTATCTCCTTATTAAAGTGGCTAATGGCCTTGCTGTACATCCCCATTTCCCTGTAGGTGATTGCAAGGTCATTTTGTATTTCCGGATTCACGGGATCAAGCTCCGCTGCGTCCAAGAGTTCCTTGAGTCCGGCGGCATAATTTCCGTCCACGAGAAACGATTTACCGAGATTTCGCTTTGCCTGAGCCTGCCTCTCCATCAAGGCCCTATCCTCGGCGCAGGCAGTGAACAAGACTGCAAAACAGATAAGGAGTGCATGAAACCTTATGGTTCTCAACTGCTTAATCATGGTCAGATAACCTTATTCAGTGGATATTCAATAATGCCTACAGCCCCTTTCTGAATTAATTGTGGAATGATTTCCCTGACTCTTTCGTTATGAACTATAACCTCAACAGAGATCCAGTCTGACTGGAAGAGATTGGATACCGTTGGAGAAGTGATGCTCGGAAGTACCTCGATGACCGCATCCAAGCGTTCTTTTGGCACGTTCATCTTCAGCCCGACCATACTCTCAGCCATCAAGGCTCCTTTAAGGAGAAGGGCGATTTGTTGGATCTTGTTTCTCTTCCATTCGTCCTCCCAGGCCTGCTTGTTTGCGATGAGTACCGTGTTTGTTTTCATCAATTCATGAATAATCTTCAGGCCGTGAGCCTCTATGGTGCTCCCGGTCTCGGTAACCTCGACAATTGCGTCGGCCAGACCCGCCGCAACCTTGGCCTCTGTTGTGCCCCATGAGAACTCCACTTTAACGTCAATCCCCTTTTGGGCGAAGTATTTTCTCGTAAAACTGACAAGTTCTGTTGCAATCTTCTTGCCCTTAAGGTCGGACAATTCCCTGATGTCGGAATTGGCGGCCACAGCCAAAACCCAGCGGGACGGTCTCTTGCTTACCTTGGAATAGACCAGGTCGGCAACGACAACAACATCAGATTCATGTTCCTCTTTCCAATCTCTGCCTGTAAGGCCTACATCAAGGGTGGCGTTTTCCACCTGGACAGGCATCTCTTGGGCCCTGAGCATAGAACACCTAATAGACTCATCGTTTATTTCAGGGAAATAATTCCGATCAGTTATAGATATCTTCCAGCCCGATTTCTCGAACAGCCTGAGGGTTGCCTTTTCCAGGCTTCCCTTTGGTATTCCCAGTTTTAGCAGATTCATTTCTTGTATATCTTCCTTGGGTCAAATACTTTCTTTCCAATGATGGTTTCCTCACCACGCTCGTTAATTCGATTGTGGAAGCAGCTCTCGTATCCCAGATGGCAGGCAGCTCCACCAACCTGCTCAACCTTAAGAAGGATGGCATCGTGGTCACAGTCAACAAGTACTTCTTTGACTATCTGGATATTGCCCGAGGTCATGCCTTTATGCCAAAGCTCCTGGCGAGAGCGGCTCCAATAATGAGCCTCTCCGGTTTGAAGCGTTAACTGCCACGCCTCACGGTTCATAAAGGCTAACATTAATACCTTGCCGGATTTGTAATCCTGAACAATAGCAGGTAATATACCATTTCCCTTTTCAAAGTCTAATGCAACCGCCACGATAGGTAAAAGCCTCGCTTATTGTAAGAGTATTATCGAGTGGCTAAATGGTATGTTCTATATACAAAAGATCTCTCGTGATGTCCACAGCCAATTTTTTAATCAAGACCATATCCAATTTTGTGGCACTGTGATCTATTTTAGGATATAAAAATAAGATGAAAGTCATTAAGGAGACAGATTTTCCCAATCTCACGGTGGTTACCCGCGGAAAGGTTCGGGACATTTATGAAGTCGAGGGCCACCTCCTGATCGTTGCTACTGACCGAGTTTCGGCTTTCGATGTGGTAATGGATGATCCGGTGCCAGATAAGGGGAAGATCCTTAACCAGATTTCCGTGTTCTGGTTTGAAAAACTCTCCTCCATAATCGCTAATCACTTTATTACGGCCGATCCCGATGAGTATCCAGAATCCTGCAGACCGTATAGGGATAACCTCGAGGGCAGGAGCATGTTAGTGCATAAGGCCGAGCCGCTGCCGGTAGAGTGCATTGTTCGGGGATATCTTTCCGGCTCAGGGTGGCTTGAGTATAAAGCGCAGGGCAGCGTTTCAGGGGTTCCTCTTCCACGAGGCTTAGAGGAGTCAGCTCAACTGCCAGAGCCCATCTTTACCCCTTCAACAAAGGGTGCTCCGGGAACTCACGATGAAAATATCTCCTTTGAAGAGGTTATCGGAATGCTTGGGGAGGAGCGGGCAAAGGAGATTGAAAGAGCAAGCCTGCAGCTCTATCAATACGGAAGAGATTACGCAGGCCGCAGGGGAATTATTATTGCCGATACGAAATTCGAATTTGGAATGGTAAACGATCGCCTCATGCTTATCGATGAGGTGATGACACCAGATTCGTCCAGATTTTGGCCACTGGCTGACTATTCCCCCGGCAGGGCCCAAAACAGCTTTGACAAACAATTCCTAAGGGATTATCTGGACGGCCTCGACTGGCCTAAAGAACCCCCCCCACCTAGATTGCCTCAAGAGGTAATTCAGATAACGAGAGACAAATATCTCGAGGTCCTTGAAAGATTAACCGGGAAAAAACTGCAATAGGTTAGGCCGATCTTCTTGAATCCCCGCCCTTGACAACATTTATCCCGATGTTTAACATCCTAAATATTTAAAAGAAATTAAGAACACTGCTCTTTTCCTGACATACTGCTGTTAACGGGTGTTGTGGTTCATGCAGTTAAGCTATAAGGCAGCAGGCCTTCTTTATATTCTTGATGCCAGAAAGGAAAAGAGATTCCGATATATTAGTGGTGAGTGTATATCGATCAGAAAAGCAATCAACCTAGTAGGTCGGTGAGATATGGTCAGAGTAGAGGTCAAAGAAATGGAAGACCAAAAGAAGCCAGAGGAAAAAACACAGATGTATTCCGAAAAGGCAGAAATATCGGAAGGAGAATCGGTAGAGAAGGAGTATGAAAAGGGCCGGGGCAAAAGGACGAAAAAACCCGAAGAGATGACCAAGCAGGAACTCCTGAAAAAACTGAGTGAAACCCAAGAACAGGCCCAAGACAATTATGATCTCTATATGCGGACCTATGCCGAAATGGAGAATATTAAGAAGAGGGGTATCAAGGAAAGGGAAGAGCTGGCGAAATATGCCAACGAATCCCTAATCAAAGAGATTCTTCCCACAATTGATAGCCTTGAGAAAGCAATATCTCATGCAATAGATGATGAGAATTCATCTGCCTTGGTTGAGGGACTGGAGCTAACACGAGACGGTCTTATGAAGACGCTGGAAAAAGCCGGTCTCGAGGAGGTGGAAGCTATAGGAAAACCCTTTGACCCGAACTTCCATGAGGCAGTATCACAACAGAGAGATGATACCGTTGCACCCGGACACGTAATGATAGAGCTTCAAAAGGGCTACACGCTTAATGGACGCTTGATCAGGCCTTCGACCGTTGTGATCTCATCGGGAAAAGATACAAATGAAGAGGAATTTGTTTAGCAATTTGACATAAATTCTTGTAAGTATACTTTCAAGGAGGAGAAGATGAGTAAGATTATAGGAATCGACCTGGGAACCACAAACTCCTGCGTAGCTGTTATGGAGGGAGGAGACGCGAAGGTGATTGCCAACGTGGAAGGTAACCGCACCACTCCCTCTATTGTGGCGTTCACTGACAGTGGGGAACGGCTTGTCGGGCAGACTGCAAAAAGGCAGGCTATTACCAATCCCGAAAACACCGTTTATGCTGTAAAACGGCTGATTGGCAGGAAGTTTGATTCAGAAGAGGTCAAGAGAGACGTAAAGATATCACCCTACAAAATTACCAAGGCAAAAAATGGTGATGCCCAGGTGACGGTGAAAGGCAAGGATTACAGTACAGCCGAGATTTCGTCGATGATCTTGACCAAGATGAAGCAGACTGCAGAGGAATATCTGGGCGAAAAGGTGATCGATGCTGTCATTACCGTTCCAGCCTATTTCAATGACAGTCAGAGGCAGGCAACCAAAGATGCAGGAAAAATCGCAGGATTGAATGTTCAGCGGATCATTAACGAGCCGACAGCCGCCTCACTTGCCTACGGCTTGGATAAGAAGAAGGATGAAAAGATTGCCGTGTTCGATCTTGGCGGGGGAACTTTCGATATTTCTATATTGGAGCTAGGTGATGGCGTCTTTGAGGTTAAATCCACAAATGGAGACACCCATTTAGGCGGTGAAGACTTCGATCAGAGAATTATGGATTATCTTGCCGATGAATTTAAAAAGGATCAGGGAATTGATCTCAGAAACGATAAAATGGCGCTCCAGCGGCTAAAGGAGGCTGCAGAGAAGGCGAAGATGGAGCTCTCCACCTCAATGGAAACGGATGTCAATCTTCCCTTTATTACTGCTGATGCGAGTGGGCCAAAACACCTGAACATCAAGCTTTCTCGGGCTAAGCTCGAGGCCCTCGTGGATGATTTGATTGAAAAGACGGTCGAGCCTTGTAAGATTGCCTTGCGCGACTCCGGGTTGCAGACGGGCGACATTGATGAGGTTATTCTGGTAGGTGGTATGACCAGAATGCCCAAGGTGCAGGAAAAAGTGAAGCAAATCTTCGGGAAGGATCCGCACAAGGGTGTGAATCCCGACGAGGTTGTTGCAATCGGTGCGGCAATTCAGGGTGGCGTATTGAAGGGTGATGTAAAAGACGTTCTCCTCCTTGATGTTACGCCCCTTTCTCTGGGGATTGAAACACTGGGCGGTGTTTTTACCAAGCTCATCGAGAAGAATACGACCATACCTACTAAGAAGAGCCAGATATTCTCCACGGCGGCCGATAACCAGCCCGCAGTATCCATCCACGTGCTCCAGGGAGAGAGGGAAATGGCTGCGTACAACAAGACCCTTGGGCGCTTTGAGCTGGTAGGCATTCCGCCGGCTCCGAGGGGCATTCCGCAGATAGAGGTAACCTTTGATATCGATGCCAATGGTATTGTAAATGTATCTGCCAAAGATCTGGGAAAGGGCAAGGAACAGTCTATCAAGATAACTGCTTCAAGCGGGCTCAGCGAGGAAGAGATTGAGCGTCTTGTCAAGGATGCCGAGCTCCATGCTGAGGAAGACAAAAAGAAGAGAGAGCTTGTGGATGCTCGAAATGCCGCAGACTCACTGATCTATGCAACCGAGAAATCGATTAAGGAGGCCGGTGATAAGCTTGATGCCGGTACCAAGGGAGATATTGAGAATTCCATTGCCGCATTAAAAAAGGCCATGGAGGGGGAAGATGCGGCGGAGATCAAGCGGCTTTCCGAGGAACTGACGCAGGCCTCACACAAGCTGGCCGAGGTGTTATATGCTCAGACTGCCCAAGCCCAGGCTCAAGGTGAAGCCGGCTCAGAATCTGGCCCTGGGGCATCTGCCGAATCAGCCAAACAGGATGAAGAGGTTGTGGACGCCGACTTTGAGGAAGTAAAGTAAGGAATGACGACTGATAACACTGCTCACTTCAGGAAGGTCATTACCGCTTGCTTAGTGGTAATGGCCTTTTTGATATTCTCGTGCGAACAAAGGCTTGTTCTGAAAGAACCACCGACAAAGGAAATTATCGTGGAGAAACCGGCCTTAGAGGAACCGCCGGAAGAGAAGGTCGTTGTCGATCATTTTGCCATTGCTGAAGACTATTGGCGCCAAAAAGACTACGATAATGCCTTGGCTGCATATGACAGGTATCTCTATGAGTTTCCGTCGGGAGACCGGGTGAGGGATGCCCTAACCCGAAAGGCAGAGATCTATTACGATAGGGGCCAATATGATGAGGCCTTACCCCTTCTCATTGGGGTCATTGACGAGTATCCCGTTAACGAAGAACGGGCTGAGATCAACCTCTTGTTGGCAAAGACCTATTTCCATTTAGGGAAATATTCTGAGTCCCGGTTATCCGCTCTCCAGTGGCTTGAGCTATTCGAGGATTACCCCGGAAAAGAGGAGTTGTTTTTTCTTTTAGGCCAAAATGCAAAGGAACTGGAAGACCGTCCCCGAGCTCTCTATTGGTGGTTGAAGGTTTTGGAATCTGAGCAGACCACCGAAGAGCAGGAGGAAGAGATCAGATCGCAGCTGCTTGACCTCATTTACGAGTCTACGGAAGAGGAGTTGAAAGAGATGGCGGACTACGCTCGAGAGGGCGATCTCATCTTCCCGATTTATTATCGCCTTGCCAATTTCTTCTTGCTTGAGGACAGGCTGGAGGAAGCACAAGAGGTGGCGATCAAGATAATGCGGTTTGCATCGGAGGGGGAGTGGTTCACTGTAGCAAAGGAAATGCTGGAGAAGATAGACGGCATACTCCAGGTAAAGCCGAATGTTATCGGTTGCCTGCTGCCTCTGAGCGGTCCTTTTGCCATTTACGGGCAGGAGGTCTTGCATGGTATCGAGCTTGGTTTGGATATCTTCCGGGAAACCGATGAGCATCTTTCATCTCTGGAATTAGTCATAAGGGATACCGAGGGAAACCCGGATAAGGCGCGGGAGGCCGTGCGAGAACTCGCTGAACAGGAGAAGGCATTGGTGATTATCGGGCCCCTCATCAGTAGGGTTGCCGAAGAGGCAGTGGAAACAGCCCAGGATTTGAACATACCGATAATCACGCTTAGCCAGAGTGAGGCAATAACCAGCAAAGGAGACATGGTTTTTCAGAACTGCCTTACCCCAGAAGACCAGGTGCGGAGCCTTACTAATAAGGTAATTGCTGAGATGGGTCTGAAGAGATTCGCTATCCTCTATCCGGACAACGGATATGGTACATACTTCATGAATAAATTTTGGGACAAGGTTGAATTCCTCGGGGCCGAGGTGACCGCCGTTGAAGCATACGATCCCAAGGAGACGGACTTCGCTGAACCGATAAAAAAGATGGTGGGCCTATATTATCCCAGACCAAAACCTGAGACAGAGGAAAAAACGGAGGAAGAACCTGAAGAGGAACCAGAACCCGTTATTGATTTTGATGCCATATTCGTCCCAGATAGTTATGAAAGGGGCGGGCTTGTAGTGTCACAGTTGCCATTTTACGATGTAGTTAATGTTACAATTCTCGGAACAAATCTCTGGAACTCCCCGAAATTGATCGAGGTCGCCGGTAGATATGTTCACGGGGCGATATTTCCGTCCGGCTTCTTTCCCGGTAGCAGGTTTAGAGGCGTAAGCAGCTTTGTTGAGCAGTACAAGGTAAATTTTCAGGACAAACCGGGGCTTCTCGCTGCCATTGGTTACGATACGATCAGAATGCTCAAGGACCTTATGCGAGAAGAGGGCGGAAACATCAAAACAAGGGCTGATCTGCGCACGGCCTTAGCGTTAATTGAAGGATTTGAAGGAGTAACCGGGCCCATGGTCTTTAACAGCGAAAGAAGGGCTGAAAGAAACCCCCTGCTCCTGACCGTCAGCGGCAGGCATTTCCTTCCCCTCCCGTAGCACTCATGATATGCACTATCGGCGAGCATCGGGGTGTTCGCATCTTCCCTCCTGCCTACGAAGATGTATGTCACCTAATAAGCATTAGCCCTTATTGTGAAAGGGCGACAATCATTATGGCCAGAGAAAGAACCCGAGCTGCTTATTGGTAAAGTGGTCTACATTAGAGAACTTCACCCCCAGCAGTATGGTATTTCCATTATTCTGCCGGCTTAACCTGGCTATTTCGCCCTGTACCTTCAGCATCTCGTTTCGAGGAGGGAGGGAGAACAAGAAGGTGAATAGGTTGCCTTCCCGAAAGTGACTCGACGAGAAGTCTTGCTTGGAACTTTCAACGCGCATCCCCTGTTGAGAGAGGTCTACGATTGTCCCCATCCGAGCCCTGTGATCGTCTGGGCGATCTATGTCATACCGAGAGTAATAGACGGGTATGGACACGGGCTTCCTGTAATAGTTTCGCACATTGAGCTTTATCAGGAATTTCTCTTTGCATCGCGGACACACCACAGTGAAGTCTGCCTGTGGCGGTTTCTCCTTTCTTACTTTGCCCTCTGCGCCGCAATTTGGGCACGAGATTCTCATGACTACCGCTGGATAAACCGTGGTGACCTTCATGTTTGACTACCGATTTCGCTTTACCCTGTTTCTGACCCCTTGAGGCACAATAATCATTGAAGGAACTACCTTGTAACCAAAAGGCGTATCCGGGTCATATTCCATACGGATGAATTCGTTATTGCAGTGAGGGCAGGTGACGACCATGAGGTATCTTGATCGGTCAACGATCTTCCACTTCCATGTGTCCGGCAGCTCGTAGTTACACGATTGGCAACGGTATTTCATGCTGATCCCTGCAATCTCAAATGGTCTTTGTAAGTTGTCTGAAACGTCCTGTTCTGCAACTCTACCCCTTGCTTAAAGCACCTTGAGCTTTATTGGATAGACTCAGGAAATATAGTCTAAGGAAGAAGTTCCTTTCAAGTAAAAAATGGAGAAGGCGGCTTGTGGCCAACAGAAATGGGGAATATCGGTAATGTCAGCGGCCGGATTAGCTGCCGGGAACCAACAGGAGGGGCGCAGACAGAGTAGGTGGATCTACCTGAGGCACACCTTTCTGACCTGCTGCATATCGGTCAGCCCCAAGAGCACCTTCCTGATTCCGTCTTGCATTAGAGTAGTCATTCCGTCCCTGATGCTTTGCTCCCTCAAAGCCTCTACTGTGGCCTTACTTTGAATGAGCTGTTTCAATTCAGCTGTGGCTTCCAGAAGCTCTATGAGACCTGTTCTCCCTCTGTATCCGGTATGATTGCACATATCGCATCCTGAGGCGCGATACAGGACCAAATCATCGTGATAAGGAAAACCAATGGCGTTAAGATCGGCATCATAACTTCTGGAAAGGGCATCATATTCTTGCTTGCTCGGGTGGTACGGTTCCCTGCAATCTTTGCAGAGGGTTCTCACAAGTCGCTGCCCTAGAATGCCGATGAGTGCATCGGAGAAGTTGAAGGAATCCATGCCCATGTCCAGGAGGCGTACGATAGTCTCGGGGGCGCTGTTTGTGTGGAGCGTGGTAAGGACAAGGTGACCGGTTAGCGATGCCTCAATACTGGTTGAGGCAGTCTCCTGGTCGCGGATTTCCCCTACCATAATTATGTCAGGGTCGGCTCTCAAGAAGGAGCGCATTGCAGCGGCAAAACCGTAACCGATTTTAGGCGATACCTGCACCTGGCGCAGGCCCCGCTGCGTGATCTCCACAGGGTCTTCTGCGGTCCAGATCTTGGTCTCCGGCTTGTTCAGATAGCGCAGAGCTGCATGTAGGGTAGTAGTCTTCCCGCTTCCGGTCGGACCGACGACAAGAATGATTCCATAAGGCTTTTGGACCATCTCCAGGAAGAGATTGTGGTCTCTTTCACTCATGCCTAAGCAGTCCAGTGGCATGGGTTCGCCCGTGGGCAGGATACGCAGCACTACATCTTCTTGCCCGGCCGACGTTGGAACGGTGGCAACACGCAGCTCTACATCCAGAGGCGAGAACTTCTTTAGGTTTATTTTGCCGTCCTGTGGTTTTCTTCGTTCGGTTATGTCCAGCTCAGCCATAATCTTTATCCTGGAAACAATGGCCTGCTTATAATTGTAGGGGATGGCCTGATATAATTGGCAGTGTCCGTCCACCCTGAATCTGATCTCGGCCCCGGCCTTCCCGGGGTAGGGTTCAATATGAATGTCCGAGCAATTCTTAGAATAGGCATCCTTTATGATTTTGTTGACCAGCTGGACAATGGCGTTGTCATTTTCAGTGAGGAGATCTGCGCCGTCTTCAAAGTCCTCTGTTTCGGGGGCCTCTAATTTCCCGAGAAGTTCATCGATTGATCCTTCTTCTTTTTCGGAGTTGGTTCCGTAAAAGTAGTCTAAAAACTGGATAATGTCCTCTTTGAGGCCGACCGCAAGCTCATAGTGCTCTGCCGGTATGAGCGATCTTATGCTGTCAATCTTATCCAACCGTTCGGGGTTGTCAACTACAACTCGGACCGTTCCATTTTCCCTTCCCAGGGGTACCCAGAGATTAGTCCTTAGATAGACAGGCTTCAAGTGGGACAAGAGATCCTGGGGAATGGGAACGCTATTGCTAAAGGGAATGTACTGACAATTGTAATAATCGGCGAGCACTTGTCCTACCTCCTCCTTTTTGACCTTGAGGTCATTGATCAGGACAGACTCAACGGTCTTGCCTTGAGCCCGGGCAACCGCAACGGCCTTTTCAAGTTCCTTTTCCGTGACAATAAGGTTTTTCACGAGGTAGTTGAACTTGGTCTGTTTAGCCCGCTGTTTGGAGAGCTTGTTCTGATTGTAAAAGGCGATCCCCAGGATCTTGGCCATTTCCACAGCAGAATTCTGGTCTTCGCGCGTGAAATGATTTCCGTTTTTCTTGTTGATGAGTTGGAGCACGCCAATAACATATTTCTTGAAGAAGACCGGGACACTCAGTATCTGCTTCGTCTTGTAGTTGTGCTTAGTATCCCAGGTTTTGTCAAAGGAGATATCCTTATTGATCATGGCCAGTTTTTGCGGGTCATAGGCATCAACAATATTAGTTATTCGCGCGGTGTTGGCAGTGTACCCTGCTATGCTCTTATTATTGATAGGGACTCGGATCTCCTGCGGAATGTTGCCGGCCTTAAACCGCGAGAAGATTTCCTTTGTCTTGCCGTCTACTACATAGATGGTGATTCGATCGGCATCGAACAAGCTCAGCATGCTATCTTTCAGGCTGATGAGGATCTCGTCAATATCTTTGGCGGCATGAATCTGGTTGGCAATATCATTGAGGGCCCTGTAATAAAGCAATTTCTCATTTTCCGCGACATTATCATTGCCGGTCTTCAGGCCTTTCTTCAGGACAGCACTCCTCCCGTGTCGCTCTCTTCACCTTTATCGGTCCACCGTGGTTAACACTTTAGGGAAATGCTGCTCACGGCTCACCGTGCTGTGGGCCTAAGGGTGCCGCCAATCTCAGGTCTATCGCGATTGCCCCGGATGGGATGCTTTTTTACTCCTTCCGATAGACTCCCTTGCTAATCAGGATGCTGATTTCATAGAGTATGATAATAGGTAGCGCCATCATTATCTGAGTGGCAACGTCGGGGGGCGTTAAGATTGCGGAGAGGACAAATGAGCCCAAGATGGCAAATTTACGATATTTTTTCATCGAGTCCGGACTAATCAGCCCGATCTTGGTTAGGAAGAGAACTGCAACAGGCATTTCAAAGACCAGCCCGAACGCCAGGAGCAGCCTTATGGCAAAAGAGAAGTACTGCTTCACTGAAGGGAGTGCTTGGATGTCCTCTGTGGCGAAGCCCAGAAAGAACTTGAAGCCATAAGGGAAAACAATGAAATAGCCAAACAGAGACCCTGCAACAAAGAGAATGCTTGAAAACACGACAAAGGGGATGACGTACCGTTTTTCTCTCTGGTACAGGGCAGGGGCGACAAACATCCAAAGCTCATAAAACACCACAGGTATGGCCAGAATGATCCCGGCTATGAGAGAGACCTTGAGATAGGCGATAAACATCTCGGGGAGGCTGGTGAAGATAAGGGTGCTCTTTGCAGGGAGAACCTTTGTTAGGGGGTGAATGAGCAGAGAGAAGAGTTGCTTTGAAAAGACATAAGAGACCACAAATCCCGCCCCTATGGCTATTGCACAGACGATTAATCTTCTTCTGAGCTCTTCGAGGTGGCTCAAGAACGGCTGTTTTTCACTGCTCATTCTCTTTTTTCTCTGTAGGCTTGTCGGTACCTTGTTGTTCCTCAGTTAGTGGAGCTACATATTCCCCTGTTTGTGCCTCGTTCTCCATTTCCGAGGCATTCAGCAGACCGCTCACGGAGTCGGCTAGTTCTCCTTCCACACCTTTTAGTTCTTCTTCAACTTCGTCTATATCAAGGCTTGCCTTTAACTCGTTTGTAGCTCTTCGAAATTCGGCGAGTCCTTTGCCAAGGGCCCTAGCCAAATCGGGCAACCGCTTTGGCCCGATTATGATTAAGGCAATCAGAAAGATGATAATCAACTCAGGCATGCCAACACCGAACATAGCAAATCTCCCTTAAAGTCCGCTTACGTTGATTTCTTTCACCAATGCGGACGGGGCTCCGAGCTTGCCAAAAAACCTCAGATCGTCTCCTACATCCGCAACGTCTGCAAAGAGGCTGTGAATAGACCCGGAAACCGTCACCCCTTTGACCGGAAAAGCAGGCCTTCCTTTTTCTACCCACATTCCGGATGCTCCCAAAGAAAAATCGCCCGAGATCGGATCGCTCATATGAACACCCATCAGATCGGTTACCAGAAGACCCTCATTCATGCTCATCAAAAGCTGATCAAAGGAAAGAGTTCCCGAGCGGATGAAAAGGTTGGATGGACCTGGGGAGGGTGGAGATGAGATTCGTTCCCTCACTGAGTTACCGGTAGACTGAGATCCTGCCTTCTTTGACCAGTAGCGATCGAAGAGATATGTCAAAAGGGTGCCGTTCTTCACCAAAACGGTACTCTTCTGAGGTGTACCTTCGTCGTCAAACCAGGCACTCCCTAAACCCCTGTTGTAAAGCCCATCGTCAATTAAGGTAATTTTCGGAGAGGCGATTTCCTGGCCTACCTTGTCCCGGAGAAAGGACTTCTCCTTGTGAATGTTATCTCCCAGGAAGGAGGAGGACCATACATCAAGCAATTCTCCTACGACCCTGTTTTCCAAGACCGCCGGACATGTCCGCGTGGAGATCTGGCGGCCCCCGAGCATGGCGATCCCTCTGCATGCAGCGTTCATGCCGATCTTGCTTGGATCAATATCATCATACCACCTGACGGTCTCAGATTCCCACCCCATTTCGGCATTGCCGTTGTCCTCTGCAAGTACCATGACGGAAACGGTGATAGCGGTCTCTTGCTTTTCCGCATCCAGGCCATACGAGTTGACCACAGAGGTATAGCTGGTTGTTTCCTCATACTCCGCCTTTCTTACTTTCCGTATTCGGCTATCAACATCTAGAGCGCGCTGCTCCATTTCCTTGATATGCTCCACCTTTTCATTGTTTGCTCTCTGAGACAGAGTATTATCAAAAACGTCCAGATCTCGTGCATTAGCCTGTTCAGGTGGCGAAAAAGAGTGGAGAGGATCACGGTCAGCCTGGCTCGCTATTTCACATGCCCGATCTGTCAATTGGAGCAAGGTGTCGGGGTTCGGCCCGAAGAGATATGAGAACCCCAGCTTCCCATCTTCCAGGGTTCTAAGCGCAATGCCCAGCTCCATCGATGAACGGAAATGATCCAACTCGCCGGCCTTTATGTCACATGAGAGGGTCTTCTTTCGAGAGAAGAATATCTCGAATTCCGCTCTCGACTTAGCAAGGCGGTTGCTTATGATTTGTACTATCTCCTTTTTTTCCACCGGTAGTTGCTCCTGAGAAACTCACTCCACTAAAGAGCATGGAGATGTCTATTTTTGGCTCTGTCCTCTCAACAAGGCCCCGTACAGGGTCGTTTCAAACCGACGCACCGCCCCATAAGCCTTAGCACTAAGGTAGCAGCCTGTGTGCGTCGTTTTGAAACGCCCACTCCTCTAAACGATGGGAGGACAGAGTCAAAAATAGACATCTCCATGCTCAGCAGAACGTTTCTTTCATATATAATCCTGAATCAAAGCGTCGGAGTCATGTGGTAACTTGATAATTCCCTGCAGCGCACCGTCGCTATAACGGCATTGGCGCGTCGGCAACTTGTGGAAGCGAAGTGCAGGTTCCGTAATCACAATTCCAGAATCATAGCGGATAAATCCGCCCGAAGTCTGGCGGATAAATTTCAAAATGTTTGCCTACATATAAGTCTAGTTGCCGTCGGGATAAACGATGAATGGTTTGAATCCCTGTCTCGCCGTTAGCCTTATGGCGTTGTCTCTAGCCTCCTCTATGCTATTAAATGGGCCGCAGCGCACTCGGTAGAATGTCTCACCGTTGATGACGGTTTGGAGATAATAGGCCCGATATCCCAACCCAGCTAATTTTTCAACCATTTCCTCGGTTTTCCCTTTATCTTGGAGCGCCGCTATCTGAACGCTATAGCCATGGGATTTCTCGCCCGCCCCTCTCAGAGGTGCCTTTTTTTTCTCCACCACCCGAGCACTTGCAGGGGGCTTTGCGGTGACCACTTTCTTGACCCTCTCTTCCTTGAGAACGAGTTGATCATAGAAGGTAAGATCTTCCTCCTTGATCGGTTCAAAATGCTCAGCTTTTGTCTCTTTTCTCTCTTGAGCGGCCGTTTCCTCAGTGGTTGAAAGGGCGCTGAAGGGAAGCGGCAAGAGGTTCCTGCCGACCATGATCCCCAAGGTAAATGCCCACGCTAGGAGGAAGAGCACTCCGAAAGAGAGCAACAGGAGTGTGCTAAGCGTTGGCCGAAATGCGTATCTTTTTCTTATCTTCGGGACGGCTTTCTTGTTGGCCATAGTTAAGGCTACATCTTTTCCGGTGCGTTGAGGCCTAAGAGATTAAGCCCATTCTTGATCAGGATCTTTGCGCCTAAAGACAGGCAGAGTCTCGCATGGGTTAAGGTTCTATCCTTAGTTATCACCCTGTGCTTATTGTAGTATCTATGAAAGCTGCTGGCCAGCTCAATGAGATAATAGGTAAGCCTGTGAGGCTCTCTGTTGATTGCAATCTCTTCAATCAAACAAGCAAAATCAGCCATTTTTCTTATCAGGGCGATCTCTTCATCGAGCACCAGCTTCTTAAGGCATAAACCGGGATCCTTAGGGAGACCTATGTTCCTTTCCGCTGCCTTACGGAAGATGCTGCAGATCCTGGCGTGCGCATACTGGACATAGTAGACGGGGTTTTCGCTGTCCTTTCTCTTAACCAGATCTATATCGAAATCGAGCGGTGAGGTATGGTCTTTACTTAAGAAAACAAAGCGCACCGCATCAACACCTACTTCATCGACGAGTTCTTTCAAGGTGACATACCTGCCCGATCTTTTGGACATCTTTACCTCAGCCCCTCCTTCCCAGAGCTTAACTAACTGGATGAGGAGGACCTCAAGCCAACCTTCGGGGAGGCCTTCCGCTATGAGCGCCGCCTGAACTCTTTTCACATAGCCGTGATGGTCCGCCCCCCAGATGTTAATTACTTTTTTGAAGCCTCTTTCCCATTTATTAAGATGATATGAGATGTCCGAGGCAAAATAGGTGTATTCACCGTCCGTCTTGCGGACAACCCGGTCCTTGTCGTCGCCAAACCGGGTGGTCTTGATCCACAGAGCACCATCTTTTTCGTAGAGGAGCCCCCGTTTTCGAATAAGGTTCAGGGCTTGATCAATCTTGCCGGATGAATAGAGATCGCTTTCCTCGAACCACAGGTCAAAGTTTACTCTGAAATCGGCTAGGTCTCCTCTCAGTTCTTTGAGCATCCTGTCTTTCCCGCGTTCGGATAGGAGATCGACGGCCTCGCGAACTGAAAGAACTCCAAGGTCGTGCGCTTCGGAAATCTCCACTGCCAGTTCCTCAACATATTCTCCCTGGTAACCATCTTCTGGAAATGGATACGACGGGTCGGAGAGCTGTTTCCACCTGGCGTAAATTGACTCACCGAGCAGCTTGACCTGGAGGCCAGCATCGTTAATATAGAATTCCCTTCTCGCTTCATAGCCACAGAACTCAAAGATTCGGCACAGCGTGTCACCCAAGGCTGCCCCGCGGCCATGACCAAGGTGGAGTGGGCCAGTGGGATTGGCGCTCACAAATTCCACCATTATTTTCTCAGCATTTCCTATGGAGCTGCGCCCGTAAGCGTCTCCCTGGTCAATGACCTGGCAAAGGAGATTGCACCACTGCTCTGTTGCAACGAACAAATTGATGAACCCTGCACCACCTATCTCGGCTTTCTCGATGAGATGATCATGATCAGTCAAATGCTGGATAATGATTTCGGCTATCTTTCGAGGCCGATTCCCCTGCTCCTTGGCAATTGTCATTGCGAGATTTGTGGCAAAGTGCCCATGGTTGGGGTTATTGGGAACCTCGACGACGAACTCCGGAATGCTCGTGCGTTTGAGATAGCCCTCGGTAAAACAGAGGTGTAAAGTATCTCTGAGCAATTTATCTAATTTCTTTTTCATCCACACTCATTCTTGGCTTTGCTTTCTTAGGCTGCACCTTTTCTCGGGGGAGACTATCTCACGATAAACGATTACGTTAGTCGATAAAGGATCTAATTTCAAGGACTATATGGGCTGTCGCGTTTCAAGACAGGCAACACCCTGTTTTTGAGGAGATGGATGGGATGGGTTGTTTTGCGGTGATTCCTTTGCGCATAGGGCGGGCATGTGAGAAATCGATTAAGATACCGCCTGATCGCCATTTCTGGCAGCGTATGCTATAAATAATAATAAGGTGGTAGACGCAGCAATGCAGGAATTTCTCCAGGGTCAGATTGAAAGAATAACCTACGTCAATGACGAAAACGGTTACACCGTTGCCAAGGTAAGGGTTAAACAACAACGGGAACTGGTTACCGTGGTTGGCAACCTGATGGCACCTGCACCCGGGGAAATCATTAAGATGAGCGGTGAATGGATTAACCATCCCCGGTACGGCGAACAATTCAAGGTATTTCGCTATGAATCTCTCGTTCCCGCTTCGGTATACGGAATCGAAAAATACCTAGGCTCAGGCCTTATAAAGGGTATCGGTCCCGTAATGGCAAAGCGGATCGTTAAACGATTTGGCGAGATGACCCTTGAAATCATCGAAAAGGAGATTGGAAAACTAGCCGAAGTCGATGGTATCGGCGAGAAGCGCATTGAGATGATCAGGAGCGCTTGGCAGGAACAGAAGGAGATCCGGGAGGTCATGATCTTCCTGCAAACACACGGTGTTGGCTCAGGCTACGCCACGAAGATATTTCGGCAATACGGAAGTCGATCAATAGGGGTTGTAAGAGAAAACCCATATCGCCTGGCAACCGATATTTTCGGAATTGGTTTTCTCACTGCAGATCGCATTGCTGAGAAACTCGGTTTTGCCAAAGATGCACCGGTCAGAGCGGAAGCGGGCATTCTCTATACCCTCCACCAGCTCTCCGATGAAGGTCATGTCTACTACCCGTATGATTTGCTCATTAATCGATGTGAGGACGTTCTTGGGGTTAATCGAGAGGTCATTATCCGGGCACTTGAGGTTATCAGTGCCCACGAAATGGTTGTTGTGGAGGATCTGCGACTCGGGGAAGGAAAGGATACCGCTGAAGCCGAAAAGGCGGTTTATCTTGCCAAGTTTCACCTTTCCGAAGCGAACATCGCCGCCAGGATGAGGGCATTAATGGGCACGCCGAAATCAATCCGGAAGATCGATTCGGACAAAGCGCTTGAGTGGGTGCAAGGGAAGCTCGCCATTGTTTTGGCAAAAAAGCAGATAGAGGCCATACGATTTGCGATCGATAATAAGGTAATGATCATCACCGGAGGCCCTGGCACGGGCAAAACAACGATCATCAGTGCTATCATAAAAATTTTTCTGAAGCTTGGAGCAAAAACTATGCTTGCTGCCCCCACGGGAAGAGCTGCTAAGCGTATGAGCGAGGCTACCGGACATGAGGCAAAGACTATCCACCGCTTGCTGGAGTATAGCATTCAGAGAGGGCAGTTCCAAAGAAATGAGGAAAACCCGCTCGACTGTGACATCGTAATTCTCGATGAAGCATCGATGATCGATACTATCCTGATGTATCATCTCCTCAAGGCAATTCCCCTTGGGGCCACTGTTATCCTGGTGGGAGATGTGAATCAGCTTCCATCGGTTGGCGCGGGTAATGTTCTCAAGGATTTTATCTCATCTGGCGCAATGCCCGTGGTGAAACTGAATGAGATCTTTCGTCAGGCCAAAGAAAGCCTGATCATCGTCAATGCCCATAAGATCAATAATGGCATTCTTCCATCATTGAAATCTTTCGGGCCCGGGGGTGATTACTACTTCATCGAACAGGAAGACCCGGAGGAGGTGCTTAAGATCATACTTGAGCTTACCAAGGAACGTATACCAGTCCGCTTCGGGTTTGATCCCATTGACCACATTCAGGTGCTAACGCCGATGCACAAGGGCGTCGTGGGAGTTGGAAACCTGAACCTGGAGCTCCAAAAGGCGCTCAATCCAGGAACGGGTGCACTGATACGGGGCAACACGAGCTTCCGGATGCATGACAAGGTGATGCAAGTCAAAAACAACTACGACAAGGAAGTCTTTAACGGTGATATCGGAAGGATAATGAGGATAGACCTTGAGGATCAGGAGGTAATGATCTCCTTCGACGGCAGGGAAGTGCCTTATGGTTACGGCGATTTGGACGAAATCGTTCTGGCCTACGCTGTATCCATACACAAGTCTCAGGGCTCAGAATATCCAGCTGTAATTATCCCCGTTCTCTCCCCGCACTATTTGCTCTTGCAGCGCAATTTGATCTATACAGCTGTAACCAGGGGCAGAAAATTGGTGGTGATGGTAGGCACGAGGAAAGCCCTGACTATCGGTGTCAGAAACGACAAGACCCAGAAGCGCTATACTTACTTGAAACAGAGACTAAGCTGATCATTCCGAGGAATTCATCGATGTTGGACAAGATGCGGCGAACACTTCTCTCAATGTGGGGCACACAGATTCTGGCGGCCTGATGGCATACGATTCCTTGTGCAGGGTTTGGAGATAGGCCCGATCGCTATTACCGATAGGCCGGGGGAGCAGCCTGGGACAGATTCTGGCGTTAACCCTGAAATAATCATCGTCCTTGACCGAGAAAACCGATAGGTTGAAAGAGGGAATATTTTCTTGCTCGAAATAACGAAGCACGCTCGATAACCCTTGCAGAAACGGAAATAGCTCGGCAGTATCCGTCTGAATCAGAGAGTAATGATCTGGAAAGATGCACCAGACATCGGGCAAAAATGTCTGGGGGACAAAGCTCAAAACCCAAAAGGTAGATCCAATTTCGCCGATGTAGCGTTCACCGATTTGCTTCTCTGAGGTCACGAAGTCCTGCCAGAAGCTTGTTTCGTTTTCGGTGAGGTATCGCTTGCAGCCCTCGATCTGCATCCGTTCCTGATTCGTTGGTATGTAGCCGCAATTCACCTGCAGATGCGGATGGACAATGCTTGATCCTGAATCGGGCATGTAATTCCAGTTAATGGAAAAATATCGCACCTGCGGATCATAATCCGCCACCCTCCTGATAAAGGAGTGGGCGGCGGAAAAAGAATCCCTCAGTCTTTCCGGTGTTAGCTCTTTTATCGGGAGGTAGTGTTCCGAGGACATGATGGAAACACCGGCATAGGTATCAAAGGGGATCAGATTTGGTATGAGAGTGGCGTCGCCTTCCTTTATCCTTCCCTCTGGGATAAAATCCTTTGGAAAGAGCGGTGTAGATTCTTCGAGTGCCTCCGGACAGAAAGGACAAAACACCTCTTTCGATCGCCGAATTATCTCTTCAAGATCAAAGCGCTCAGGTGCCTTGTACGGGAGATCGTAGAGGCGACCCGTTTCACCTGTCAACGGGTCGTAACGTATCTCAAAGGGGATTTCATCCAAGGAGAAGTCTTTGAATGGGTTGAGGAAATAGGCCTTTGATACGGTTTTCTTAAAGTCAATGCTCATGGGGCTACCGCTTTCTTCTTCAAAATGCTCAATAGCATCAGTTCATTTCCAGACTGACTCTTGTTCTAGATGCAAGAGTGCGGCATTAATGGGTAAGGTGTTTCATGCTGGGCAATCTTTTGTTCACTTTCTTTAGTCCGAGCGTGAGGTTGATGTCAAGTCCTATGAGACGAGATTTGTGTCGCTCGTCCATTCTTCTGGCTTTTCAGGAATGCCTATCTGTGATATTCGATGGGCAGTAACACTTTGCCTCTTTGAAAAGGTGGCGCTCCTGTCCATTTACCAATGCCCGGGGGCTATTCATAATGGAACCCAGGGGGAACCGAGCATGGGGATATCTTTTTTTGCTCTGCCCTCTAAACAAGGCCCCGCACAGGGCCGTTTCAAACCGGCGCACCTCCCCATAAGCCTTAGCACTAGGGTCCCAGCCTTTGTGCGTCGTTTTGAAACGCCCACTCCTCTGAACCATGGGAGGACAGAGTCAAAAAAAGACATCTCCATGCTCGGCGTAGGATTAATTTCAAAAAGGTAAAGAGTTACCAGGGGCAAGGGTATTGTGTAGTAACAGCTCAGCATGGTTTACGTAGGTTATGAACCTGTTTCGAAGATTTGATTGAAATGTAGAAGTCATGAATGCAAAAATTACCCACAAAGCTCCTTCATCAGATGAGTGCTATAGTCTTCTGGAAAGATATAGTGTTCCGGAACACATCATTCAGCACAGTGAGATGGTTTGCAGGGTTGCGGTTTTCCTGGCTGAGCACCTGAACGAACAGGGCGAAGACCTTAACATACCTGAGATCAGGGCGGCTGCACTGCTGCACGATTTGACCAAGATGGAGGGTTTAGTAGAGGGACGAGACCACGCCAAGAGCGGCAATGAGGTCCTTGCGAAACTCGGCTTCGATAGAATAGGTGAAATCGTGGCTGAGCACATCAAGCTCAAAGAAAAGACGGGGTTACACGTGCTATCGGAAGAGGAGATTCTCAATTATTCGGATAAACGGGTGATGCACACCACGGTTGTGTCTCTGGCAGACCGATTTGCCGATCTAAAAGAACGCTATGGGGGTAATGGCTTGGATATGATTGCAATGGAACGGATCGCCAGACTTGAGGCCAAGACCTATGAGCTTGAGACCAGGATATTTTCCACTTTGGATTTCACACCTGAGGAGCTTCCCCTATTGCTGGAGCAAGGGGAGTAGGAAGAAGTCGAACACTCCACCCTCATTTGACGGGTTTTCCAAGACTATGCAACCTTATTCAAGCTGGGCCACTGAAGAGCTCTCCTGCTCGCCTTCTAACCGCCCCTCGTTGTATTCTTCTCTCCAGATGCGATCGGCGTATTTCCCCCATCTTGCAGCATAGGCGTCCATCCGGTCTTTGTTGACCGTATAGATTTCCTCAGCCCCCGGATGGGTGTACCGTGCGTTCGTTTTCTTCACGACCTCCCGCATGACATGGGGGTTGTCGATAATCATACAGGGTCGTAGATGGTTGGGGTTGTGAGGCTGGCAGGAACGGATATACCGAAACAAAGGACTGGTTAAGGCCTCAACAAGTGGGGTCTCCTTGATATTATCGACGGCGATGTGGGTATACACGCACGGCTCCACGTCCCCTTTTGCATTCACATGAAAGTATCTCCGGCCTCCTGCGATGCAGCCTTCAACATAGGGTCCATCATTCCAAAAATCGAGTATAAATATGGGGCGCTTGTTCCTTATGGATAAGACTTGTCTTCTTAAATGATCTCTTTGCTCCGGTGTGACCATAAGCGAGAAGTCAGCCTGCCCATTAACGGGAATGTATAGGAAATACATCTGCGCCATAGAACCGAGGGAAATCATTTTGTCAATAAAATGATATGAGGAGACGACCTGCACATTCTGGCGGGTGACCGTGGCGGAAGTTCCTATGATGACGCGAGCGTCGTAAAGGTATTCGAAGGCCTTCATGATCTTTTTGTACACCCCTTGTCCTCGCCATTCATCGGTCTCCCGTTCACCCCCTTCGATGCTGAGAACCACAGCGGTATTCCCAAGTTCGGCGAAGCGGTCGGCCTTTTCCCGGGTCATCAGGGTTCCATTTGTGTAAACCTGAAAGAAGATTGAAGGATGCCTTTCCAGGATCGTGAACAGATGCGGATAGACCAGGGGTTCTCCCCCAAGTATGGTGACAAAGTAAATGCCCAATTCCTCGCATTCCGCGAGCAGACGATCCACAACCTCAAGTGATAGTTCGGGTTTCATGCCATAACCCAGTGTGTAACAACCCTTGCAACGAAGATTACATCGGAGCGTGGGGCTCAGGATCATAATAAAAGGGGGACGAGCGCCTAACTTGGCTTCCCACTTAGTCCTGAGCATGCTCCCTTCAAACCAGGCTGCATGGAAGAGCGTCTCAAACAGCCGAATTCTCCTTTTTGCCGGAAGGTACGTGAGAACTCGGCGAAACAGATCCTTTGCTGGATGCGCGGGGGTTTCGAGTAAACGCCTGACTTTTTCGATTCCGTTGAGGATATCGGGTTCATCGCTCAGCCACCGCCCCAGATGGGTAAGGCGGACAAGGTTTTCATCCGAGATCTTTGGCAACATGCGGATAATGGTCCGAGCAGCTTGTTGGGCCGTCTGCTCTTTAAAGGACAAGTCCATGGCTCGCCTCCTTTCTCTAGTATGAAAGCGGTGGGTGTGGAATCTCAATGAATTGGAGCTATTCCCATAACCTCCTGCTCAGTGCAGATGCTAATGAATTGGTTTTTCTATCTGGGAAAACGGTCAGATCTTTTTCATCGGGTTCTCAGGAAATAGCACAAGAAGGGCAAAGGGCACGGTGTGTTTTCTCAAACACCAGTTCGTCATGAGGTGGAAGAAATGTCGCTCTCATTTGAACACCGGATGCTTGAAAAAGATTTTCTGCTATACTACAAGAGATTCTCAGAGCAGGCAAACAAAAAGTGCAGCCAGTCTGCGTGTTATTGAAAATTTGCTCGATCTGTGCCTGCCATGTTTGCGCAACAGCCTTGAGCATGAAAAGGTTCAAGTAACAATTAGTATTGTTCAGACAGGCAAACGCAAGACTCCTACCGTGATCATTTGCCGTCTTAATGATCCCTTGCCTTTCTCTTGCTGTTGCACAGGTTGTTATTATGGAACAGGCTAATAATAATCACGAAGAAGAAACGCGTATATGGTGAATCGGCGTGGGAGGCGATATCGAGCCGACTATTGACAATAGAGGTTAGAGGTTATAGTTTTTTACAGCGGTTGGGCTTGAGGTTTGACCGAAAACAAAGATCAAGAGCTTAGACTGGAGCGAGCGGCAGTTCGATGCTTTCCAAACTATGCACCTTTTTTCTGCTCTTCTGACCCGGGATGTCGGTGGGTGAGCAGTTCCAAGAAACTTCATTCATGAGGAGATCGCAAATGGGCTGTGACAAAAACGGTCAAGGCAAAACGGTGCGAGAGAGGATGGCCGAAGAAGAGGAGATCAGGGAAAAGGTAGACGCCCAAGGAAACCGCTGGAAAAAGGTCTATTTTGGTGGAGGCGAGCATTTTCAGAACTGGTTGGCCCAGTGCAGAGAATTAGGTGAGGTTATGGTCGAAGAGGTTGACTCGAGCGGATATACATGCTTTGAGGAGAGCGGTGAAAAGTTATACAGGATCTGGGTAAGGCCTAAAGCCTCCGGCGATGACGATGACTCTTCTAGATGAGGGCTTTCTCGGTTTTAGGTGGAGAGCAGTATGTGAAGAGAAAACCGAGAAAGGTTAGCTAATTGCGCGTTGAGCATCAAAGGGCAGCAATAGGGTAAAGAAGCAGGGATGAGCGAGACTAAGAATAAGAGATCAATCCGAGAGCGGTGAGTAAGATGATCGTAGAAACCGTTCGGCATGCCCTTATGATTACCAGTTTTGTCTTTGTGATGATGCTCATTATCGAGTATGTGAATGTCCAAACAAAAGGGGACTGGCAAAATGCGGTAAAAAGGTCGCAATGGGTACAGTATCTTTTGGCGGGCGTCCTCGGTGCAACGCCCGGTTGTCTGGGCGCATTTACTGTTGTGGCGCTGTACTCACACAATGTGGTCAGTTTTGGTGCTTTAGTAACTGTTATGATTGCAACGAGCGGGGATGAGGCCTATGTCATGTTGGCACTATTTCCGGGTAAGGCCCTGCTCATAATGCTTATCCTATTGTTCGTGGGTATTCTGGCCGGATTTCTAACAGACAGAATCCTCAAGCCTGACTCCGTCTTGATAAAGAAGCTGAGTCGCCGGTTGGAATTTCATGAAGAGGATGAGTGCATCTGTTTTCCGAGAAATGAGTTGGTAAGCCAACTTAAGCATCTGACCCTTGAGCGAGGGGCGCTGATAACCATTTTGACACTGTTTATTGCTGGGCTCTTGTTTAATCAAATGGGTCTTACGGCCTGGAACTGGGTAAAGGTAACATTTCTTGTAACCGCTTTGTTTGCCCTTTTCATCGTTTCCACCGTACCCGAGCATTTTCTCGAAAGGCACCTCTGGGACCACATAGTCAAGGTCCATATTCCCAGGGTTTTTCTATGGACACTCGGCGCCCTGCTGCTCATGCATCTCCTCTTGGACTATCTCAATATTGAACCGTGGATTAAGAATAACTATTTGGCTGTTTTGCTAATTGCCTGTCTTATAGGCCTCATTCCGGAATCCGGCCCCCATTTGGTATTTGTGACTTTTTATGCACAGGGAGCAATCCCATTCGGGGTGCTTCTTGCTAGTTCAATTGTCCAAGACGGCCACGGTATGCTTCCCCTGCTGGCCGAATCAAAAAGAGGATTCTTCTCTGTAAAGGCTGTCAATCTTATTGTTGGGCTGTTATCAGGCCTGGTCTGTTATCTGATTGGAGTCTAGAGACCAGAGGAACCTAACGCGGAGAAACCGGAATTTCGAAGCACGAAATTCGAAACACGAAATAAATCCAAAATAATAATGCTCGAATGTTTAAAACACTAGGTGCAGCTCACTTTCGGTTTCTCTCATGTACATTCAGTTTTGGTCATTTGGATTTTGAAAATTGAAGATTTGATCCGAAAATAGACTTGCTATTTTCATGCAGCGTGGTGCCCCTTAGGGGGCATGAAGGTTTGTTTCGGATTTAGATTTTCGGAATTCGAATTTAAGATACCGATCGCCCTCGGACATTCTGGATATGAAAATACTCTCTGTTGGAAAAAGCAAGAATCCTATTCCTAAGGGATTAAAGGGCATATAATGCAGAGCATGGATACCGCTTCGATAATATTTGCTGCCGGCTTCGGAACCAGAATGGAGGGATTTACCGGTAATAAGACACTCCTACCGTTAGTCCCCGGGCGTGATCCCTATACAGGAGATTGTCCCATAGTATCCGAGATCATAAAGAACCTGCCGGAAGGACCGAAGGCGTTAGTGGTGCATCACAGAAAAGACCAGGTTATTGAGGCGACTCGGGAATTTGGTATTGTTTACTGTGATCAACCCGTCCCAAATGGAACGGGAGGGGCTCTTATTGCCACGCAGGGTTTCATGGAGGGTATAGATGAAACGAATCTCATTATAACCATGGGTGATGTCCCCTTCGTCCAAGCGGTCACATACGCGAATCTTGTCAGGCAGCTTTCAAATTACGATCTCGTTGTTCTCGGCTTTCGGCCTAAGGCTAAAGCCAGATACGGCGTGTTGGAAATAGAGAATGGAGCGGTCAAGCGGATCATTGAGTGGGCATACTGGAATGAGTTCCCGCTGGAGATTCAGCGGGGTTTTGAGATCTGCAACTCGGGTATTTATGCTGCCAACAGATCTATCGTGCTTGAATACCTCGATCGTCTCAAGGAAAAACCTCACCAAGTTGAGAAGGCCAGGGCGGGCAAAATGGGAGCTGTTGAGGAATATTTCATTACCGATTTGATTCAACTGATACATGATGACGGGCTCAGGGTTGGCTTTACCATAGCGGAGCATGAGCAGGAGGTAATGGGTATAGATACCCTTGAGGATCTCGTGGTGGCTCAGGGCATCTTTGTCAAAAGGAAGAGTCAGGCAAAAAGGTTTTGATTGGGGAAAAGGGAAGTGCTATCTATAGAAAGGAATGAGGCGTTTTCTCACCGCTCCTCGAGGATTGGCATGGGCACATTCCTCAAAAGAGCTATCCGTTGTCCCCTATCAACTTCAACTTGTCAGGATGACATGGGTCAGATGTAGCACATGCTCGCTCAGCTTACCATCACCGATTTTGCGATCATAGAATCACTTTCCGTTACCTTTTCCGAGGGCTCGAATATCCTCTCCGGAGAGACCGGCGCGGGGAAGTCCATTATCATAAACGCCGTGAACCTTATTGTTGGAGGACGGGCATCCCCCGATCTGATCAGGACCGGCTCCGACAAGGCAGTGGTTGAGGCCCTGTTTCACGTCCCCGAGGGGTCTCCCTTGGCCGGACTGCTGGCTGAAATGGATATACCGTTCAACGGTGAGGTTTTGATAAAGAGGACCATCTCCAAAGAGGGCAAGAGTCAGGTAAGGATCAATGGCTCCTTGGCAACGCTTCATATGCTCTCCAAGCTCGGGCCAAACCTGATTAGTGTCTCAGGGCAAAACGAACACCAGCTTCTCCTCAGTCCGGACAATCACCTTTACGTACTCGATAATTTCGGTGAATTAACCCGGGATCGGCTCATGTTTGGCACGGTTTATCGCGACTATTACACTCTCAAGGAAAGGATAGAAAAACTGCGTGATCTTCTGAAAAGAGAAGAAGAGCAGCGGGAGCTAACCCAATTTCAGATCCGGGAGATCGAAGACGCGAAACTCGTAACCGGCGAAGATAGGGAGCTGGAGGAAGAAAGACGTCGGCTTGTGCATGCCGAAAGCTTAAGGGAGATTGTATTTAAGGGATTCCACACGCTTTATGAGAAAGATGATTCTATCCTGTCGACCTTGAGCATGCTTACAAAGGAAATGGACAGAGGCACCAGCATGGACCCTAACCTGGAGCAATTCAGGCAGGGCCTGGAGTCGGTGCAGGCTCAGGTAGAGGATCTGGGTCTGGAGTTGCGGAATCTTTACTCCAGGCTCAAGGTCGATCCAAGGAGGCTTGAGCAAGTCGAGGAGCGATTAGAGCTCATCAGGCGACTGAAAAAGAAGTACGGTTCCACTATAGAGGAGATACTGTCATATAAGGAAGACCTCTCTCAAAGGAGCTATCAACTGGCCCAGAAACAGGAAGAACTGAATAAGGGGGAGGTAGAGCTTGAAGAGAAATGGGCGAAACTCGTTACCCTTGCCGTTCGTCTCTCCGAGAAGCGACATGAGGTGGCAAAGGACCTTGAAAACAAAGTGGAGGAGGAACTCAATCAGCTGGGCATGTCCGGCACGAAATTTAAGATCGAATTCAGTTCCGAAGCACCCCCTGATGGCGCGGTTTCATTGGACCTAACGGAGTCCGCTGTCGGTCCCGGCGGAATCGATTCTGTGGAGTTTCTTATAGCACCGAACGTGGGTGAGGATTTGAGGCCCATGGCCAGGATAGCCTCGGGCGGGGAACTCTCCAGGATCATGCTGGCGCTGAAGACCATATTGGCCCGATCCAGCTCAGTTGAAACCCTCGTCTTCGATGAGATCGATTCAGGAATAGCAGGGGCTACCGCTGCTATCATCGGCGAAAAACTGCGCTCCCTCGCTAAGTATCATCAGATCGTATGCATCACTCACCTGCCCCAGATTGCCTCCTCAGGTGAACTCCATTTCCTGGTTGCAAAAAAGGTCAGTGAAGGCAGGACCCGCACCCACATTACACCCTTGGGCAGTGAGGAGAGGATTAACGAGATCGCCCGGCTTCTGGGCGGCAAGACCATATCGGAGAAGACCCTGGCCCACGCCCGCGAGATGCTCTCCTCATAGTATCATCCTTGCCCAAGCTCAACACCTCAACGGAGTTACGCATACTGTTTTACTGTATAGGTATCATGCAGACTTCACAAAAGAATTGACTTATCCTGTGTTTTACTTTATATTTTGTAAAACAAAAAATGAGGTAAGAAATGTTGGCAACCAAGATTTCTTCTAAAGGTCAGGTGGTCGTGCCAAAGGAGGTAAGAGCCAAGCTTAATATTAAGCCAGGCACCTTCTTCCATGTAAAGGTTGAAAAGAACACTATCATCCTTACCCCAATGGAGAAAGGACCAATAGACAGG
>CP070657.1:225739-231584 GCA_020355085.1 Deltaproteobacteria bacterium | reverse complement strand
GTCGATTCTTCCAACCTTGATTTTGTGGTCCCCCGCATGGTGCAGGTGGCAAAGGATCTTAATCCACGACAGTCCGTTCGGGTTATCCCGGGCGTTGAAATCACCTATGCACCGCCAATCTTGATCGAATCTTTGGTAATCAAGGCACGGGAACTGGGGTCGGAGATCGTTCTGGTTCACGGTGAGACTATTGTAGAACCGGTGCCCGAGGGGACTAACAAGGCAGCGATCCTTTCGGGAGTTGATATCCTGGCCCATCCTGGCCTGATATCCCGTGAGGACGTCGAGCTTGCCGTTGAAAAGGGCGTGTACCTGGAGATATCATCTCGCCAGGGCCACAGCCTTACCAATGGCTATCTCGCTCGGTTGGCAAAGGATTTCGGTGCACGGCTCGTGCTGAACTCAGACGCCCATTCCATTTCCGACCTTATGACCCGCCAATTTGCTTACCGGGTTGCCCGCGGAAGTGGTCTGGGTGACGATGCGCTCGATGAGCTGCTTGCCAATTCCCGAAATCTGGTTGACAGAATCGGATGAATCGTTGCTGCTCAAGACCTGCTGCTTCCAGAACCCAACCTACCAAGAAACCTCAAGAAAACGATAATGCGGAGATCATCGATCTTTAAGATTACTGGAATCGTCGTCGTTATTGTCTGGCTGTCCCTCCTGGCAGCCTTGGTAAGGAAGACGCATTTTACCCCAAGGACAACTTCCCCTCCCCAGATTGCACACAAACCGGGCGGGTTGAAGGCCTCGGAGGAATGGATGGAGATCCTCCTCAAAGGACGTAAGGTCGGTTATACCGTGAGGAGAGTCACTGAAATCAAGGAGGAATTTGAGATCACGGAGGAGATATTTCTTACGGTGAATCTCATGGGTTCGGTACACCAGATCCTCAGCTTTACGAGGGCAATGCTTGACGAAGCATTTCGATTAAACCGCTTTCACTTCTCCCTCTCCTCTGACGTCATAAGGTTTACGATCTCCGGGCACGTACAGGGAGAGGAGCTTTTGCTCGAGGTAGGGGAACGGGGAAAAAAGGATACCCGATCCATCAAGATACCGGCAAAGCCCATGATCAGCGCCGGCCTGACACAATATTTCAGACCCCGCACGCTACAGGTGGGGGAGTCTTTCACCTTCCCCCTCTTTGACCCGGTGAGCATGAGCACAAATCCTGTGACTGTCACGGTGATGGCAAAAGAGCGAATTAAGCTCAACGGTAAGGCCCATAAGGCATTCCGGCTCGAGATGGAGTTCTTGGGCAGGCCGCTGCTTATATGGCTCGATGAAAACGGGGTGCCATTACGGGAAGAGGGTTTCATGGGGTTTACCTTGGTTCGATCGAACCCCATGAAGGCCCCCTTAGGGCTGGATACGTCAGGCAGGCTGGATTTTTACGACCTTTCAGCCATAACGGTTGATGAAAAAGTAAACAACCCCCGAGAATTATCCTACCTGAAGGTTGAATTTGACCATGTTCCACCGTCTCTACCTGCCGAGGGCCCGAGACAAACTCTCTATGGCAAGATCCTTTCAGTAGAGAGAGAGCGTCCACCGTTTGCAGCCTCATATACCATCCCTTACAGAGGCAGCGATGCCGAGTTATTGCAGAACCTAAGGCCGGAGCTGTTGGTGCAGTGTGAAGATAGGGAGATAAAGGAGCTAGCCAGGGAAATAATCAAGGAGACAATGGATCCTTTTGTGGCGTCCAAGAAGATCATGGAATGGGCTTTTGAGAATATCGATAAGGTCCCGCTCGTATCCATTCCAGACGCAAAGCAGATCCTTGCCCTAAAAAAGGGCGACTGCAACGAACATGCAACGCTGGTCACTGCGTTGCTGCGATCAGCGGGTATCCCTGCCAGAATCGTAGTCGGTTTGGTGTACCGCGACGGAAAATTCTATTACCATGCCTGGAATGAGGCCCATGTGCACACCTGGATATCGTTGGATGCCACACTAAAGCAAATGCCGGCCGATGCTACCCACATTAAGCTGGTCAACGGTGGCATTGAAAAGCAGATTCAGATCGCTGCAATGATCGGCACCCTTAACCTTACCGTCCTCGAGTATCGATGATCATTCTCAAGAACCTTACGAAAACCTACCGTGGGATAAGAGCTGTTGATGATGTGAATCTTCATATCCCCAAGGGAACAGTTTTCGGCTTCATTGGACCCAACGGAGCAGGAAAGACCACGACCATCAGGATGATGACAGGTGTGTTGCGGCCGACCAGTGGGAGTATCCACATAAATGGATTTGATATCGCTCGACAGCCGTCTGAGGTCAAGCGGATAATCGGCCTTATACCCGATCGTCCCTTTCTGTATGAAAAGCTGAGCGGTGTCGAGTTCTTGAGGTTTAAGGCCGGACTGTATGGTTTAGAAGGGGAAAGGTTAACACAAGAGATTCGCCATCTCCTGCAACTGTTCGAGTTAAGCGAATGGGGCGATGAGCTCATAGAATCGTATTCACATGGCATGAAACAGAGGCTCATCATAGCCTCAGCCCTTATTCACGGGCCACAGGTCATAATTGTTGACGAGCCTATGGTTGCCCTCGACCCACGGGGGGCGAAACTGGTTAAGGAGATCTTTAGGGAGAGGGCCAGCAAAGGCGTAACCGTGTTTATGTCAACCCACACCCTGAGTCTTGCCCAGGAGGTGTGCAACCGGATTGCTATCGTAAACAAGGGTCGTATTGTTGCTTCGGGCACCGTGGAGGAGCTCGAAAAACAAGCAGGCGTTAAGGGAGATCTGGAACGGGTTTTTCTCAGCATAACAGGAGGGGGCACGGGCGAGTGAACACCTTTAGGCTTCTCATTGCCCCGAGGTTTGTGGGTTTCAGGAATAGCCTCAAAAGGTCACAGGGCAGCAGCAAGATCAAGATCATGACCCTGGCCGGTGCAGTGTTTGTGTTCTGGCTCATCCTCTTTGCCCTTTTTTGTAAGGTGCTGCTCTACTTTTCATCTCAGGAGATGATCGGTGATACGCTCGCACGCCATCTGCTCTCCATGGTCATACTCATTTTCTTCTCCCTTCTGATTTTCAGCCACATCGTCACTGCACTTTCAAATCTCTATCTGGCGCAGGACCTTGAACTCTGCCATGCCTCCCCGGCAACCCTGACCGAGGTGTTCTTGAGTCGATCCGCCCACACGGTAGTTGATAGCTCGTGGATGCTGGTCGTGTTTGGCTTGCCGGTAATGCTGGCCTATGGCGTTGTCTACCACGCGGGGTTTGACTACTATGTGGGCCTCTTCTATGTGTCTTTTCCCTTGATCATAATCGCAGCAGGACTAGGAATCCTGGTGACTATGCTTCTGGTCAGATTCTTTCCGGCCCAGCGGGCACGGGATGTTGTTTTCTTTCTTTCCATCATCCTCATTATCGGGCTCTATCTTCTTTTTCGATTTCTCAGGCCGGAGCGATTGGTCAATCCAGATGCATTCATGAGCATGGCCCAGTACCTCGGTGCCCTTAAGGCACCTGATTCGCCCTACCTACCGAGCCACTGGGTAACAGACCTTGTTTGGGGGCAGCTGGTGGGGCATCAAAAAGGCGCGATTCTGAGCCATCTGCTGCTCTGGAGTACCGCCGCGGCACTGGTGGTGATAAGTACCTGGGTAGCCGGTATTGTGTATTTCAGCGGTTTTTCAAAGGCGCAGGAGGCAAAAAGGAGAACTCGCGCCGGGAGCAGGCTACTCGAGAAGATCATATCATTGATCACCAGACCGCTGGCGCCGGAGACCACCTCTCTGATTGCAAAGGATGCGCGCGCCTTTTTTCGGGACAACAGCCAGTGGTCCCAACTGCTGCTCTTGGGTGCCTTGGTGGTGGTCTATTTGTATAATTTCAGCGTTCTCCCCCTGGAAAGAAGCCCAATCAAATCGGTCTACCTGCAGAATGCCCTCTCTTTCCTGAATATTGGATTGGCAGGGTTCGTTATCTCCGCCCTGTCCGCGCGGTTCATCTTTCCCGCGGTGAGTTCCGAAGGGAGGGCCTTCTGGATCATCCGCTCTTCGCCGCTCTCGGCCAGGCGTTTCTTGTGGTCGAAATATGTTGCCTACCTTATCCCCATGCTCATCTTGGCCGAGGTTTTGATCATTTACACGAACCACCTCTTACGAGTAACGGCCTTTATGATGGTCTTATCCTCGGTATCGATATTCCTTATGGTCTTTGGCATCGTTGCATTAGGGGTAGGCTTGGGGGGTGTCTACCCCAATTTCAAACATGAAAGCATTGCCCAGGTCGCAACCGGGTTCGGCGGCATGATCTATATGATAACTAGTTCGGCGTTCATAGCTCTGGTCGTTGCGTTGGAGGCCGGACCCGTATATACTATCCTCTCATCGCACTTCAGGCAAGAGACACTAGGCCCGTTTCAGTGGGTGTGGATTATTGGATCGTTTGTTGCGGTCATTCTGCTTCATGTCGTGGTCGTGAAGAAACCCATGGCCGCTGGGCTGAAGTTCTTAAGCACCTACGAGGATTAAATGAATCGAGCATCCCCTTATGAGTTCGTTGGCAACATGCACATCCATACGGACCATTCCGACGGTGATGCAAGCGCCCAACAGATTGCAGTGGTAGCACGATTGGTAGGCCTTGATTTCGTAGCCCTCAACGACCATTCATACCTCACCGATCTGCATCGTGAAGAAGAAGGCTACTATAGGGGCGTGCTGGTTTTGGTTGGTTCCGAGATCGGCACGCGATTTCATCATTATCTGGCCTTCGATATCGAGGAACAGATTGGCGGCGAAGATCTCGCACCTCAGGAGGTTATCGATGCCGTGAATGGCCAGGGGGGATTCGGGTTCGTGGCCCATCCGTTTGAGAAGGGAATGCCCTTTTTGGAGGGTGGCACAGCCTATACCTGGAATGACTGGTCGGTACACGGGTTTACCGGTATCTCGATCTGGAATTTCAGCTCTCGGTGGAAGGAAAACGTCAAAACCCTGTGGCATGGGATATTCCACCTTATCTTTAGGACTTACACGGTAAAGGCTCCGAGCCAAAAGACACTGGCCACGTGGGACAACCTCTGTCAACAGGGCCGAGTAGTGGCTGTAGGGGGATCGGATGCTCACGGATCTGCCGTAAAGCTGGGGCCTTTCAAGTTCAGGCCCCTCTCATACCGGTTTCTGCTGGGAACCATCAACACGCACATACTGACATTTTCACCCCTGACAGGGGATTTCGTCACGGACAGGGAGATCGTGTACGATGCTCTCAAAACGGGCAAGTGTTTCGTTGCCCATGACGGCCTGTTCCCTGCACATGGCTTCCGGTTCTTCTTTACAACCGACAAGGGGGGAGGCAGACTCGAGATGGGTGAAGAGGCCCCGTACAGCCCAGGCGTGGCAACGATCAAAACCCCCGGAAGCGGGTTAATCAGGATTGTGAGAAACGGATCACTTCTGAAGAGGCACTATGGGAGGGAACTGAGTTTGAAGATTGAAGCCCCGGGGGTATACAGAGTAGAGGTATATAAGAGAACGTTGGCGTTTGGCTGGAGGCCCTGGATCTTTTCTAACCCCGTCTATCTCAGATGAAAGATCTGAGCCCGTCTCCATAAGGGTTTTCTACCTGCCACTGAACCAATATCATATTCGATCATTGCCTTAACCCCGTAAATACGCTTGCCCGAGGGACATGGATATCTTTTTTCCCATTGAAATAGGCACATGCCATGAAACCCTTTCTTTCGTTCCAAGGCTCACGGGCTGGTTTTTTCAGCGACTTGTTTACGGGGGATCCTTGCCCCCTCCGCATTCCCTTCGACAGGCTCAGGGCTGCGGTTTCCCCCATACCCAAGTCGCGAAAAGAACGGC
>CP070657.1:201682-225639 GCA_020355085.1 Deltaproteobacteria bacterium | reverse complement strand
CACGATTTCCCTCAGCACGGTATCACTTACCCCTGCTTTCTTGAGCCTGACGATGTCCTTGGGGTCCACTGCAAAAGCAAGAGAAGCGATGGAGATGAAATAAACGAGAAGAGCGCAGAAGACTAAATGTTTGATTGTTTTGGCTGAGATCATGACTGTTGACGGTTTTGCGTGCACCGTTGTCCCTTCACCGCGAGCATGAAACTGCTGGTGAACCTCTTCCCGTTCTGAATGAATTCTTGCGTGTGCCTATTTGCGCAAGGCAAGCCCTTGACTTATGCGGGCGGCCTTTTCTACCTTGACGAACGAGAGGATATCCCCCACGAGCTCTCCCTTCATGTGCGAGAGAAGCTGTATGGCAAAGGCCGTATCAAGCTGCTCTACCAAACTCGCTGCCCTTTGCGGTTTCATGGCCGAATATGCCTTTATCAAGTGTCTCATCTTGGCCTCTTCAGCGGAATCTCTTTCTGCCATCATGGCCCTGATTTCGTTCCTCAACTCCGTGAGTGTGGCAAGCTTCTTGGTTAACTCCTCCTGGATTGCCAGGAGCTCCGCCCTCTTCCTTTCGAGCTCTTCCGCTTGTCTCTGTAACTCGGATTGCCGGGCCAGAAAGAACTCCAGGTCGATTTCCTCATCAGAGGCAAGGTCCTCGCCCGTGTCTTCCGTGGTCACAGGTTCCTCTTGAACCTCTTCCGATGCCATAGCATCTTTCTCAAAGGCCAGGGGATTAAACTCGGCTCGGTAGATAAAAACGCCCCCCAGTACGATCTTCACCAGAATCAGGAAAACGAGAAAAAGCTGGGCTAACAACTTCATGGCTTTCGATCCTTTCTCAGGATTACCAATTCATCCATTGCCTTTTGTTCTTCCTGCTCGATGCTCAGGTTATAGGCCTTTACCTTAAGATCCCTCAGCACCTCTAGGCTTTTCTTCTCAACTGATCTCCTTGTGAGCACCGACTCCTTGGCATGTATTTCTTCTTCGCCCTGTCTGAGCTTCAGATGCGCTTTGTGGATATCCTTGCTTAAGCTCCGAAGAAATGACTTATACAGATGATAGCGAGGAACATCCATCCCCTCAAAGCCCTCCTCGGTGCAAGCCTCGGCCGCCTCCATCCTCTTGTCGGATAATTGCTTGGCCGCCCGTTGTCTCTGTGCCTGCTCATGCCTGGCGTTAACCAGATCTCTGTGGGCCCGCCTTTCCTGGTATCTTCTGTAGCTCAGTATGCCGTCGAGCCTGAAGGAGAACCGCTTCATCAACCGTATCTCCGATTCGCCTTAAACCTGATCTATACACTCAATTATCCGAAAACAGCCCTTGCAGTTTAGCCACGCTCTCCTGAAAGCTCACCTTTTGATGGATTTCCTGTTGGAGAAATTCGTTAATCCTCACGATCATGCTCTTGGCAAAATCTATCTCCGGGTCACTCCCATCCACGTATGCGCCTATGTTAATCAAATCCTCTGCCTCCCGGTAGGTAGAGAGAACCTTGATCAGCCTTCTGGCGTTATCCAGATGCTCGGGATCCACGATATCCTTCATAACCCGACTTATGCTTGCCAGCACATCCACGGCCGGGTAGTGTCCCTTCTCGGCGAGACGTCGCGAAAGCACGATATGCCCATCCACGGTGGAGCGAACGGCATCGGCTATGGGCTCATTCATATCATCGCCTTCAACCAGAACATTGTATATGCCCGTTATGCTGCCGCCCTTCTCCACTGTTCCGGCCCTTTCCACCAGCTTCGGGATCTCGGCAAATACGCTCGGGGTGTAGCCTTTTGCCGAAGGTGGTTCTCCTGCAGCCAACCCCACCTCACGCAATGCCATGGCGAATTTGGTAATCGAGTCCATCATCAGGATAACATCCCGATTCTTATCCCTGAAGTACTCCGCCAGGGTGGTTGCCAGATGACTTCCGCGAATCCTGACCAGTGCCGGGGAATCAGATGTTGATGCGATAACAACTGATTTTCTTAATCCTTCCTCACCGAGGCTTCCTTCGACGAATTCCCTCACCTCTCTTCCCCGCTCCCCGATCAGGGCTATCACCACCACATCTGCAGCTGTATTCCTGGCAATCATGCCCATAAGAATGCTTTTGCCCACTCCGGAGCCTGCCATGATGCCTATTCTCTGGCCCTTCCCAACCGTTACGAGGGCGTTTACAGCGCCTACTCCCACATCGGTCACCTCGCGGATCACCTCTCTCTTGAGTGGGTTCAGCAGGTCTCCGTAAATGGGGTATTCCTTCTCGCCTTTTATGGGGCCTTTACCATCTATGGGGCGGCCAAGGCCGTCAATGACCCTGCCCAGATATCCCTCCCCCGCCGTAACAAAAGGCCTCCTGTCGACGTCAACAATCCGGCTTCCGGGCTTGATCCCCCTCATCTCGCCAAAGGGCATGAGGATCACCCGCTTGTCCTTAAATCCCACCACCTCGGCCTGAACATGGTTGCCCTCCTGGTTCTCGATGATGCACTGACTGCCAACGCTCAAACCCGGTCCGCTCCCCTCGGCCACAAGTCCGGCAATTCTGACGATCTTGCCCTGCAGCTTCATGGGCTGGCACGCGTCGATAGCCTCCCGGTAGATATCCCAATTGATGGTAGCGTTAAGGTCAGTCATCTTTCCTTTCGGAAAACACCTGTTCAAGGCACTGATGAATCTTCTCTAGCTGTGTCTCGATTCTGGCATCTACATCGCCATACGGCGATTCTAACAGGCAGCCGCCCCTGGTAATGGAGGGGTCGCTGGTAACGGTGAGCGCCTTTAATTCCTTGATAGCGGCAAAGAATTCTGGCCGCAATTCCTCGACATAATCGAAATCCTCCGGGTTAACCCTGAGAGTTGCCTTGCTCTTTTCCGCTGCTAACTTCAGCGCCGATAATACGGTACCTTTTATGGCGGCGTCATCAGATCTGCTAGTGCGATGGATAACCTTCTGGGCAACGGCAAGAACGAGCTCCACGATCTCCCGTTCATAAAGGGCCAAGATCTCCTCCCTGAGGTCATCCATTGACCTGAGGAGATTCTCAATGTTTTCAACCAGTTTGAGTGCCTTTCGACGGCCTAATTCGACTCCATCCTTCTCTCCCTGAGCAAACCCCTTCTCGTATGCTTCGCGCTCGAGGGCCGATGCATTTTCTTGGGCCTCTCTGCGGATATCCTCTATCTCTCTCCTCTTCTTGTGCTGATCCGTGGTATTCTCAAGAGGCACGAAATCCGTGACCTCTTTTCCTCCCATGTGTGAAGAAGAGATTTCGGGTTCGAGGGAATCCATCTCATATTTGGCCCATGGCTTATCTTTTTGAGCAAGGTTCTTTAACTGGTTAGACAAGAACGTCCTCTCTTCTTCTGCCGGCGAGCACAATCTTCCCCTCTCCCTCAAGGGTCTTGGCTGCCCGAATGATAGCCTGCTGCGAGTCCTCCACCTCTCGTAACCTTACAGGTCCCATGACTTCCATGTCCTCTTTCAGTATAATTGAAGCGCGCTCCGACAGGTTGTCGAAGACCTTCATTTTCATGTCTTCAGAGGCAGTCTTCAGGGCCTTGATCAATAATTGATTGTCTATGTTCTTGAGGATCTCCCTAAAACTCCTGTTATCGACCTCCAAGAGATCTTCGAAGACGAACATCTTTTTCCGTATCATGTCTGCAAGATCAGGATCCTCTCGCTCTATTTTCGAGAGCACCAAATCCTCTGTCTCACCGGCAGCCTGATTCAAAATGTTGGCCAGTGCCTCGACCCCGTCAAACCTCCTTGAGGCCACCCTAACCTTGGATAAGTCTTTTTTTATGGCCTCATCCAGCTCCTTTATGATCTCATCCGGTACCCGCCCGATCCTCACAACCCTCAGGCCGATATCGGCTCTTTTCTCCTCAGGAAGCAAGTTCATGATCTCCCCTGCCTTTTCAGGAGGAAGGTAAGAAAGGATAAGGGCAATGGTTTGAGGGTGTTCTCCTCCAATGATATTCGCGATGTTTTCAGCTGGCACATACGCAAGATCGCCGAAGGGGGCATTGGCATCGTCGCCCCCGATGGCCATAAAGACCTTTCGTGTAGTGTCATCATCGAGGGTCTTTGTAACAACATTCTTCAGGAATGACTTACCGGATACCGGAATACTCGACTCAGCTCCAAAACTGATAAGGAATTCATTGATGACCGCATCCATTACCTCCGCGGAAATATAGGTAATGTTCGCCATACATTTTCCGATCTTTTGTATGCTCTCTTCATCCAATCTTTTAAAGACTGACTTGGTGAACTCCTCACCCATGACCAGAAGAAAAATGGCCGCCTTTTGGGGCCCTGTTAAGCTATTAGGATCTAGTTTTCTGCTGCCAGCCATTACTCTTTTTCGGTTACCCACCCCTTAATGAGTTGTTCGGTCTTTTCGGGATTGGTTTTGGTGAGCTCAAGTGCCCTTTCTTTATGGCCCATCCCACTGGGTTCAGGTATTTGCGCATACCCCGTACTGCCTTCAGGAAGCTCCAAGTTCTCCGAGATGGATTCCTTGCTCATTCTCTTCAGATTTTTGAGCAGGGGGCGCACGATCAGAAGAAATACCAGAACCACGAGCGCGAGGTTTACAGCCGTCTTTCGGTACCTCCCCACCAGTTTCAAGATATCAGAACCGCCCCCCGTGGGCTCGGGCGGTACGTCTGCGGAAATGCTCTCCGAAAATGGGATCGAGTTTACCGAAACCTGGTCCTCCCTATCCTCATTGTAGCCCATGGCTCGCCTTACAATATCCTCGAATTTCTTCAATTCCTCACCGGTTCTGGGGACATAGTTCTTTTCGGTAGTTCCGTCAGCCAGGGTCTTGGTCGTATAGGTACCGTCAATAACTGCTGCAACGGAGAGACGCTTAATGGTTCCGGCCGGTTTGAGAATTGTCCTGGTGATCTTGTTAATCTCATAATTCGTGGCAGTATCCTTTTTGCTATTTCTCCTTTCGGCACCGCTTTCACCGGGAACGACACCTCGTCTCTCATTAATAAGGGTACGGGCAGTGTCAACGGCTCCCTCGCTGCTTTGCCCCGACTCTTCAATGTTTCTCTCGCTTCTCACCACGGTTGCATATGGATCATACTCCTCCTCACTGAGGGTAACCTTGCTGAAATCAATCTCGGCATTGACCCGGACGATTGCCTTGCCGATGCCCACGATTCCTTCCAGCATGCTCTGAACGTTTTTCCTGATCTCGTTTTCCACTTTGCTCTTATAGTCGAGTTGGGAACTACTCAAAATGGCAGAGGTGCTATCCGTATCTCCCCCTTTGAAGATCACCCTGCCCTTTGTGTCTACAACGGTCACCTGGCCGGACTCGAGGCCCTCGACCGCACTGGAAACGAGATGGACAATGGCAGCTAGTTTTCCCGCTGGCAAGTTGGATTTCAGATCCAGTTGTATTGCTGCAGATGCCGGCTTCCTCTCCTCTATGAAAAGGGACTCTCTCGGTATTACAATAAAAACCTTTGAACCATTGACCTCTTTGAATTGGTTTATCGTCCTGGCTAACTCTCCCTGCAAGGCCCTCCGGTAATTCAGCTCCTGCACGAAAGAGGTTGTTCTAAAATCGGTATGATCGAATATCTCAAAGCCGATATTCCCTCCATTAGGCAGGCCATCGCCGGCGAGTTCAAGCCGTAGCTCATGGACCTTTTCGGCTGGAACCATGAGTACGTTGCCGTTTGCCTCAATCTTGTAAGGGATATTCTTTTCCCTCAACTTGGTAACAATGGCGCCTCCATCCTCGGGTGAAAGGTTGTTGAACAGAACCTGGTAATCGGCCTTGTTGGCCCACACAAACATCAGCGCAAACCCTCCGATCACCAAGGCCAGAACAAAGGCCATGCTGATCTTCCTAGAAAGGGGCATGGATCGTACCAGATTGAGCAACTGAACTAATGCGTTGTTCATGGTGTAAAATCCTTAAGCTATGGTCCGTTGTCTGGTTCCCGCCTTGTGATAAACCGCCCTACTCAAACAGGCAACACAAGTGATTGTAAAATCAGCTTGCGCTTTGACTCGTTTCTTTGCTGAGGAATGCTTCCTACCTGTTCCAGCTCACACATGCGGTGTCAGATTCTAGCTGGCCAAGAGAACAATAACTATTTATCTACCGCGCAAAAATTGATCGCTCAGGGAGCCAGTACAACAGAATAAGCCTGTCGTGAGAAAGCTGATGATTCAATCCGGGGCTAGAATTGCATACGCATTATCTCTCGGTATGCCTCAATGACCTTACCCCTGACGGTAAGGAGCAGCCGCATAGAAATATCCGATTTTTGAAGCGCAATCATGGTCTCATGAATATCTGCCTTCCCGTGGAGAAGGTCTACAACGGACCTGTTCGCCTCGTGTTCCAGGGTGTTGACCTTGTTAATCGCCTTCTCTATGACATCGCCAAAGGCTCCTGAGTTCTTTTGCTTAGCCGTTCCACCCTTGTTAACAGCAGTCTGCGAGAGGTTTTCAATCCCTGTTACTTCCATAAGTTACCTCCCTATTTCCAGTGCCTTGAGGGCCATCTGTTTTGTTGATCTGACCGCCGTAACATTGGCCTCGAAGTTCCTCTTTGCCACCAGCATATTGGTAATCTCAACGATCAGGTCTACATTGGGCTTGAGCACATACCCCTGTTCATCTGCATCAGGATGGCCAGGGTTATAAACCTTCATAAAGGGAGCGTCATCCTCTACAATGTCATCAATCTCTACGCCCTCAAGCCTGGAGCTGAGCACCTCATCGAAGCCTTCCACCGGCTTTGTACTCATCACGACCATCTTTCTCCTGTATGGCCCTCCGTTTTCCGTACGGGTAGTCTCTAAGTTGGCAAGGTTACTGGCAATAACATCCAGCCTCTTTCTCTGGGCGTAGAGGCCAGAGGAGCTTATCTCAAAAAGCCGTAAGAAGTTCATATTATCTTCCTCCTTCTCTGATGACCTCTTTCAAGAGGTTCAGTTTTCTCAAAAGGGTTTCGATTGCGGTTCTATATACCAGATTATTCTCCATGAGCTTTGTCATCTCCTTGTCAATCTCAACCCAATTAAAGCCATTCCATTCGCCTTCCTGTTCAAAGGGTTCCACTCTGCCAGCTTCGTTGATGCCCCGGTCGATGTGCCTCGAATTCGTCCTGACCAAGGCAAATCGGCTCTGAGGCTGCAGGGCCTGAGACAAGGCTTGCTGAAAATCAATCTCCTTCGGCTTATAGTTGGGTGTGTCAACGTTACTGATATTGCTGGTAATATGCGAATTTCGCTGGTGCGCTATGTCGATTGCTCGCTCAAGGCTCAAAAATGCTTTCGCAAAGGTTACCTTGTCAGGCATAATTTTCCCTTTCCATTGCTCAATTGTTCTCAATTACACATGATAGCAATTTGCATGCCTTTTTCATTGTGCCTCCATTTTTTCGCGGTACTCGTTGAGCTTGTTCCGCAAGGTCCTTACGCTGATGCCGAGGATGTCGGCTGCACGGGTGCGGTTACCGTCAGTCTGGTCAAGGGCGGAGAAGATCACCTTTTTCTCCATCTCTTTTAATGAAACCGTAGGAACAAAGGGAAGCTTCACATCTTTGGCTGCATCCGACTTATCGTGGGTCAGGAGGTCGTCTTTTTGTATAAGATCCCGTTTACACATCAGCAGCGCCCTCTCTATGACATTCTCGAGTTCCCGAACATTACCCTTCCAGGGCTTCTGCATGAGGAGTTCTACCACCTCCTCTGTCAAACCCTTGACATTTCTCCCGTCCAGCCGATTGTACTTTTCAACAAAGTGTTGTGCCAGCAATGGTATATCATCTCTCCTATCCCTCAAAGCTGGTAAGTAGAATGGCACGACGTTCAAACGATAAAAGAGATCCTCCCTAAATCTTCCGTCCCGAATCTGTTTTTCGATATCCCTGTTGGTGGTGGCGATGATGCGAACATCCACTGGAATGGGTTCCATTCCGCCAATCCTGTCGATCTCTCTTTCCTGGAGGACCCTGAGTAATTTGGATTGAAGCTGAATGTCCATCTCGCTTATTTCATCCAAGAGCATGGTTCCATGATTGGCCAACTCGAATTTTCCTTTTTTGCTGGTAACGGCACCGGTGAAAGAACCCTTTTCGTGTCCGAAGAGCTCGCTCTCCAGCAAGGTCTCGGGTAAGGCGCTGCAGTTTATCGCTACAAATGGTTTATGCCTACGGTTGCTGTGGTTATGGATATGTCGAGCAAAGAGTTCTTTGCCGGTACCTGATTCGCCTTGAATGAAGATGGAGGCCTGGCTGTCTGCGATTTCACGCGATTGTTCCAGAAGCCTATGCATCTCCTTATTCTTGGTTATGATGGTGGGCTTTTTGTCCTGTTTGCCTCTGATGCCATTGAATGGCCTGCTCGGCGTATGGGTGGCTATGATAGCAATCATTTCCGTTGTGAGGGGTTTTACAAAGAAATCAGATGCCCCTGATCTCATGGCTTCCACTGCTTCGGAAACCCCGGCATCAGCCGATATCACTATGACGGGCAGGGATTGGTTTGCATCCCTTATCCGTTTCAACAGCTCAATACCGCTCATATGAGGCAGATTCAACTCGGTTATGACAAGATCGTAGTGGTCTCTGATTACCTTTTCAAAAGCCGCCAGACTGTCACCCACTGCGCTTACCTGATGACCTGCTTCAGCAAGGCGCGCAGCAATAGCAGAGCGATCATTCGAGTCTTTGTCAACCAGCAATACCTTCCTCGTGCTCATGACCTTTTCACCGCAATACTTGGCTTCTCCATTCCAATTTCCAATTCTGCCAAACCCTCCTCACACCTCAAACGTCCTGACAAAGATCACCCTGCCTTGATCATCGCAGACCACGATAGTAAGCGGTTCTCGTTTGGAGGTATGGCCTCTTAATTTCGGCTTGCCTGTGCTGCCTGGAGCCACGTTTCTCCTCGGATCTTCCAGCTCTCCCCTTGCTTCACCAGGTGCATAGTCTTTCTACCCCAGTCGTGGTAGTTATCGGCACGATAGTCCTGATCAAAGCTCGCCAGTGCCTCACTAGGGGACAGGAGCTCAACGGTGAGGTTGGTAACCCCTACCGAGATGGATGTGTAGCGTTCATTGAGCCTTCTTTTGCGCTCCTGCCAGGCCTTCTTGGTAAGCCCGCCTACGGTGAAGTCATCCGTGTAGCAAGCCATGTATCGATCAAGGTCTTCCTGCTCCCAGGCCTGCCGCCAGGTTGCGATTACCTGTTTGATTACGGCCTGGTCTTGCTCTGTGGGCAGCGGGGGAGCTGGGGGGGGAGGCGAAGGAGTCTCTCTTGTTGTTTTGACTTCGCTTTTGAAATTCATCTCTTGTATGCGCTCACGGGCAAGAGCGCTCCAGAACGGATCATTGAGGCTTACCACTTCAGCGTACAGGGAAAGGCAGCGCTCTTCTTGGTGTAAGAGTCGACAGCATTCAGCCACTCTTAGCTTGAGCATAATTCTGTTTTCATCCCTGCTCTCTACTTCAAGGGCATCTTCGAATGCCTTGAGGCCCTCTTTGACATATCCCAGATCGAGATAAAGATCTCCGATGTCTTTGTAAACAGGCAGGTAATCTATATAACAGCTCTTTTTTAAACCATCTGCCTGACGTGTGACCTTCAGCGCATCACTGTTCTTTTTGCATTCGATTAGTGCCCTTGCTTGTTCAGTAAGTATTCTTGCCCTCTCACAGTCTTTCAAATGATATTTCAGGGCAGAGGAAAACATTTGAATCGCAGGCTCACATCTATTCTGCTGGAACAGAATGCTGCCTTTTGTGCGGTACGCATAAGGGGCATTCTTATCATCCGCAAAATTCTCAATAAAGCGATCCAACCTCGAGAGGCCCTCGTTGAGCTTACCTTTTTGCGCAAGATCGGCGCCTGTATAGAAAAGCAGATCGGATGGCTTTTCATTAATAGGCAAGTACGGATCGGCCTTTGCAAACATCTCCGTGGCGAAATCCTTGAGATTGAGCCCCAAGAACGCCCTTGCAAGGTTCAAGAAGGGATCGGGTTAATCGATCAGCGTGAATAAGTCTTTTTCCCTTTGATAAATGTTGATTGCATTATTGTACCTGCCCCGCTTCACCTCTTTTTCGAGCATATCTCCGAGGGTCTGCGTCAAGGCCCTTTTGCTTTGCTCTTGCAGTTTTGTGAACGGGTACTCTCTTAGCAACCGTTTCAAGGTTTCGAGGCTCTTAGCATAGTCCCCATGCTTGTGGTAAAGGATACCGAGCTTGAGAAGTGCGAGTTGTGCCAATGGACTCCGTTTATCTTTCGCCAGGGTAGTTTCTAGAACCGTTTCGTAAATCTCTACCGGGGTCTCTATTTCCTTTTCCAGCGGTGTCCATCGCGGCTCTATGCCCCTTGGCATATGCAAGCCGCCTGCTTCCTGTTGTTCGGCAAGCCTTATGAGACTGATGAGGGCTCCTTCTTCTGTAGGCCAGTGTTTGAGCACCAACTGGTACAGCTTCAGGGCCTCCTCGAGTAGTCCTTGATCCCTATAGGTGTCCGCAATCTTGGTCAACACGAGATGATTTCTATCATCATCAGGGGCGCTGTTATAAAATCGATAGAGATGCTCTCTGGCCCTGACATTATCGCCCATCTGATAGTAATTATACCCCAGATAGAGGGCGATCTCTGGATATCGGTACCGCTCCTCAGGGCTTGTGACGCTCAGTTTAGAGAGTATTTCTAAGGATCTGCGAAAGTTGTGGCTTTCATAGAGGATCTTGGCTATCTCGATCTTGGCTTCTGTTCCCTCATGAGTATGCGGGTAACCCTCAACCACAGATTCCAGAATGGAAAGGGCCTTCCGTGTCTCTTTCTTCATGCTCAATATCCTGGCCTTCTGCAATAAGGCCCGGAGCGCTGCAGGAGAATCGGGATATTCTTTGCAAATGATATTGTAACAGGCGAGTGCCTCATAATAGTCCTTGAGCTTAAAAAATAGATCACCCATAGCCAGGTAGGCCTCTGGTGCGTAAACGGAATTTGGGTATCGATTGATTGCATCCTGATAGCGATTCTTCATATCTATGAAATGACTGGAGAGAGAAGGTGCATGAAGTTGCTCGTAGGACTTTGCCAAGAGAAAAGAGGCCTTTTCCGCATATCGCCCTTCAGGGTATGCCTGCATGAGTTGATCGAGAGCATCATTGACACCGCGCCAATCTTGTTCCCTGTATGCCTCCACGGCCTTTCGGAAAAGCGCGGTATCAGGCTGCCCGTCATCTGCCTCGATCCTCAAAAGTTGTGCTGCAGGCCTGATCGCCCTTACTGGCTTCGGGCGCCTTACCTCTTTTACCTGTGCTTCCCTTGGTTGCTCTTCGATGACAGTCTGCCCGTTATCAAGGCTCTCTTCAGCTACAATATCCTTCCTTGATTTAAGCAAGATGGTAAAATTGCGGCTTGCATGCCTGGCTGTATACTCAGGTATCTGGTCTCCCTTAATATCTAATACCAGTCTGATTCTCTTGTCATGGTATCCGAGCCGGATGCTCGTAAGATGGACGCTCTCAGCGGGTATGGTTTGCGGCCTAAAGCGCTCGGCAGGATTGCAGAAATCGAATACAATTCTGAGCGGCGAATCGAGCGTCGTGGTTATGTAATCCGGAATCTTGCCGTTCCCCTCGACACGTATAATCGTTCCCGATTTCGCTTCTTCGCTCACAACGGAGACGACTCTGCTCATAAAGCCGTTGTGAGGATCTGCACCACGGGGGCTGGTGGTGGCGTGCAGAAGAGTCGGTACCACCAGAAAGAGGAGAAAAACAGGCCAGACGGGGCTCACTATCCTGCGAAGATAGACTAACATACAGAGCTCAGCAGCAAGTACCATGCCAAGGGTTACGGCCTGTCACCCGCCACTGCGCTGTCTTCAGGACATCTGGGCACTATCGAGTCTGATAAAGATCTTGGTAAAGCAGCTTATATAGAAAACTAATGCTGGGAGTTTGTACCTGATGTTTCAGAGCTTTCAAGATAGGCGATGGAGGCGTCAGCATTTTGACAACAACGCGCTGATGAAGTTATGCTGACGCTGATTCGGTGAGGTTTTGCTTCTTGATCTTCTCGACGAGAGTCGTTCTGTTTATGTTGAGCAGTTTCGCAGCCTTTGTCTTGACCCAGTCGCTCCTCTCCAGGGCGCCAAGAATAAGCCTCTTCTCATAGTCTTCTACGGCGTCATGCAGAGTTACTCCCTTCTCGAGGAAGTCCTCTTCGACAACTCGAACAGCTCTTCCCTTGTGTGGAATATGCTCGGGGAGGTCTTCAACGGTAACCACCTCGTCGTCGCAGAGTATGGTGAGTCTCTTGATTACGTTTTCGACTTCTCTCACATTTCCGGGCCAGTCGTACTTGAGCATAGCATCCATTGCTTCGGGGGAGAAAGCCGTTATCTTCTTCTCCGCTTCCTTCTGAAATTTCTTCAAGAAATGATCAATGAGTAGAGGTATATCGGACTTACGCTGTTTCAGAGGAGGAACCTTCATCGGGATGACGTTCAGGCGATAGTACAGATCTTCCCTAAATTTACCTTTATTAATGGCGGTAGTTAGGTTCTTATTGGTCGCTGCTATGATTCTCACATCTACGTGAATGGTTTTCGTCCCGCCTACCCGTTCGAATTTCTTTTCCTGAAGCACCCGAAGCAGTTTTACCTGGAGTGCAGGGCTCATTTCTCCTATTTCGTCCAGAAAAATGGTGCCACCGTTCGCCATCTCAAACCGGCCAATCCTGCTCTTGTACGCTCCGGTGAAGGCGCCCTTTTCGTGCCCGAAGAGTTCGCTCTCAAGTAGTTCTTCCGGGATTGCCCCGCAATTAATAACAACCAGGGGTCTGTCACAGCGGCTGCTGTTATAGTGAATGGCCCTGGCTATGAGTTCCTTTCCCGTACCGCTGGCTCCGCTAATAAGCACGGTGCCATCGGTATCGGCTACCTTTTCAATGAGATCGTATATGTTCTTGATGGCATTACTGGTACCAACAAGGTTGTCGTATCCGTATGTCTGTTGGAGCTCTTTCTTGAGCCGGATGTTTTCCTCTTCCAGGTTCCGAAACTTGAGGGCCTTTTCAATGACAACCAAGAGTTCGTCAGCCGTAATGGGCTTGGTAATATAATCAAACGCGCCCTTTTTTATTGCCTCTACGGAACTCTTGATGGTCCCATGTCCCGTGAGAATGATACAAATTGCCTTGGGCGATGTGGAGACGACATGATTCAGTACCTCCATGCCGTCCACGTCAGGCATTACTAGATCAGTCAAGACTAGATCAAAATACTTCCGCTCCAGCTCCCTGATCCCTGCCGCCCCATTGGGAGCAGCAACTACTTCATAACCATTCTTCTTCAGTATATCGCCGATGACCTCCAATATGACTGGATCATCATCGACTATCAGTACCCGTGCCATATGGCGCAAGATTCTCCCGTTGAATTGTGGTTAACAAAGGTAAGGTAAGGCACCGATTTGAAGGAACGGGAATCCTAGATATAATCACCCCGGTGGAACTTGAACATCGCTACATTCGCGGTCACCGACAACTCCTTAATGAACCTTTCGAGTTCTTTGTCATGCTGGAGCTTGTCTTGACTTTCCCGTTCGATGCTGTCCGCCTCCTCTTTGATGCTTACTACTAACGGCTCGATATCCTTCAATGTCTTATTGGTATCGTTCAATCCGTTTGCATACTCTTCTAAAAGACCAAGAACCCTTTCACTCCTTTTGAGAATCTCTGTGGTGCTGCCCTGAGGCAGTTGAGAGGCTGTTTGACCTATGTCAGTCAGCCTTTGTTCGAAGATCTTTTTAAACTCGTCGCCCTTAGCTGTCTTCTCGGGGGACGATAGTTTACCATGATACACCTGATCAATCTGGTCTATTTTCATTTTCAACCTCCTCTCCTAATCAATCTGTATCTCCCCCTATTTAATCGGTACAGCTCGGCGCTTTCTTTAAAAATAATATACCCTAATAAAAAATGCAGCGCTTGGCAAGAGGGAAAATCTGATCCCGAAAGTCCATCACAGGGGGTGAGATATAGATTCCTTTTTTTTCCTTTGTCTCAGGGACTTCCTCTGCCTTTGAAATACGCAGGCAATGATCCTCTCTTGATCGGCTGGTTTGAGATCAAGGAACTCAATGCCAAGGTTAAAAGCCTTTCCGTCGTCGTCCGCGCTGGGGGTGACCCAGAGAATCTCGCCAAATAGATCAAGGTAAACAAGGGGTGCCTTAGAGAGAACGAAGCTGGTATGAATGATCTGGCCCGGTTGGGCCGGCTCTGAGATTACCATATTCATCCCCGAACCGCTTATGTTCGTCCCCATACCCTGCTTCGCAAGGTAGATCGTTTCCGTGTCTTCTGGTGATAGCCTAGACAGTATCAGATCTAGTTTCTCATCTATCTTAAGCAGGAAATCTATCAGATACGGATTAAAGCTCATCTCCGCATCCTGGGTATTCTTATCGGCGATTTCGCTGCCTATTCTCTCCTCCGTATAAGGGATGTGATTTATAGCTTCCGTAAGCTTTTGATATTCGTCTGGAGTAAGCAAGGTATACCGTACCTTGAAGGGAAATTCTCCTCTTACGTAAGATCTTCTCTCATGGGAAATCATATTATTCACCCGGACCCACCAATAGGAATGATTTGATCGCCCGGCTCAGGCGAAAAAAGGCTCATCACTAGCAGATGCAACTATCATACCATTACCTTATGCTCGAAGACCCTCATTTCATCTAAGCCCTTCGGCAACAGGTTTCATCGTGTGTTCCGTGGGGCAAGCTCACTGCTGTTGCCATTTGGCTCCGGGCATTGGCAGGAGAAAACAGGGTACCGTTTCAACCTCTGGAACGTCAGTATTTTGACAGAAGTTCTAGTTTGCTCCCAACAGCTAGGAAAAAGTTTCCCCTTTTCGCCCAAAGTGAGAGAACCGGTTTTGTGAGATCTGTTGGGAGGCAAGGGGATGTACAATACGAAAGTGATGGCAAGTACTGGGGCTTATTCAAGGATATCCAGAAGCGTGCCAAGCATTTCGTCTGCTTCCTTCACGACCTTGAGGTTGGCGCGATAGAAGGCTTTTGCAAGAGAGGACTGGGGAATCTCCTGAGCCAGGTCCACATTTGACATCTCTTTTTGAACAGTCTTACCGTCCTCCTCGACATCAATCAGGGGCCCGGGAGTGTCTATTCGACTGATATCAACGGATACGTGGTTTTTGGTGCCCTCTATCAGTACGGCCCTGCTTTTTTTAAATCCTTCGCTCTCAATGTTCGCAACATTGTTAGCGATAACAGATACCTTTTTCCCTAATGCACGCAGTGCCGAGAGGTTACTTGAGATAAACGGGATCATGTGGATGCCTCCTCGTCTTTGTATCGGCACAAAAGCCCTTTTTCTTGAGCCCTTTGATAGAGCATTTATGGGTTTTTTCCGATTACGCGGAGGCAGCCATAGAAACCCACCACCCAGACCAGGGCCTAAAAAACACTTGGAAGCCGCTGGTCATCATGGTATACAGGCTTTGATCCGAGGCCAGGCGAAGCTGTGTGCCCGCCGGTAAACGGGGTATGAGTTCCCCTATATCCAAGTCATAAAGACCAGACGTGGAACGAACTTTGCAGTTTTACACAGTGCCATATTTTTGGCATCAGGTATAGCATCATGGGCGAAAGACTTCTCATCATCAGCGACAAACAAGAGGATCATGAACTCTTCAGGGAACTACTCGAACCAAGGGGATTTGGCATCGAGTGGTCCAGGGGTTTCGATGATGTAAAAGATAGGATCATTGAAGACATCTATGGTGCTATCATCGCTGACTATGATCTTATCCAAGACACAGCCTTTACGTGGATGTCGTTTCTTCAGGAGACGAGATCCAAGGCTTGCTTTATCCTTTATGGAGAAAAAATCAAGCCACACAGCGTTTCCGAAATACTCCAGAAAGGCGCATACGGATTTGTGCCCCGAGCCATAATTCCTGAGCGGATCTATGATACCATCATCGGGGGGTTGGATAACCGAAAGGCCTTTATCGAAATCCTCAGGATAATTGACGAGCAGAGGCATGCAAATGAAACCCTCGAAATTGAGAAGGAATCCCTCAGGGCAAGGAACCAGGAGTTGACCTTCATCAATCGGCTCAGTACCGAGGTGGCTTATGACCTAAACTGGGACGGTATTATTCCCAGGGTCTTGAACTCAGGCCTTCTAACCGTTCTGGAACCCGAGCTTCTCAGCATTCTTTACCGCATCGGTTCGGACTGGACCCTCTCTCTGCATGTATCAAGAGATGAGATCAATAGGGAAACGCTCAAACAGCTACGAAGGGAGCTGGTTGAAAGGTATCGTTCTCTTTCTGAAGAAAAGATACCGCTGAGAGAATTAGCCCTTCAACTGCACCCGAAAACCGCGAAGGTTTCGGCCTCATGCCCCTTAACCTTCTCCAGACCATGGATCCTTCCGCTGACTCTGGCCGGCAAACCATTAGGTGTGCTCGGCATTGTTCCAAAAGACACGAAATCCTTTCAAAAAGGCAAGGAAGAGCTGATGTCCACTGTCTCCAATATCCTGGCAATGTCGCTTGAGAATGCCCAGGAATATCATAGACTTAAGGAGATGGCGGTTACTGACGGTTTGACCGGAATTTACAACCGTAAAGGGTTCAGGGACTTCATACAGAGGGAATTCCAGAGGGCGCGAAGGTATGGTAAGGCCCTTTCTCTCGTTATGATTGATGTTAATGGCCTGAAACCGATTAATGATTCTCTTGGTCATCTGGCAGGGGATTATGTGCTTCGCGAATTGGCCGGGTGTCTCAAGAACTCCATTCGGAAAAGCGATATCGTATCCCGGTACGGTGGGGACGAATTTGCCCTTCTTCTTCCGGAAACCGAAACGGGGGACGCTGAAATTCTTGTAAAAAGGATTCTGGCCAATGTTCGGGATTACGCCTTTGATTGGGGGTCTGAAAGGATAGATGTGACAATTGGCTACGGAATATCCACTACTGATGAGCTTGAGAAAGGGGACACGGAAAAAGAACTCATACAGAGAGCCGACTCGAGGCTCTACGATGCCAAGCGAGCTCGAGACCCCCAGTATTCAGCATTAGGCAGGGCATGAAGCCGTTATTCGTTATTCGATTCATCTGCAAAATACCCGAGAAAAGCCATAATCATCTGCCCTCACTCTCTCTGTTCGACGCTTGTTTTTCCAACACAACTGCATCCACGTGCGCAAGCCCAAAGCAACATAACACGCTTTACACCAACCCCGGCGAGATGCATTTTCCCCTTTTGGCCACCCCATCATGGAAGCTGCACTAAGACGCCCAAGACAGTGTGTTGCGTCCGGTAACTACGTTATTGGCACGAGGAATAATGGCATTTTGGAGGCGTACCTCGGCACCTGCGTCGGGGTGACGGTCTGCGATCGTGACGCGGGTATTGGCGGACTGTGCCATATTCTACTTGCAGAGCCCACCGGTCTTGACAAACCATGGAAACCCGTGCTTTATGCCTCAGCCGGTATGCCCCTTTTCCTCGAGGCCTTATATGAGGCTGGGGCACGCAAAGACTGCCTCGAGGCCACCGTTGCCGGGGGCGCTCTGGTTGGCCCTATTTCCAGGGAAGATCTGGACCTCGACATCGGCGGAAGGACAACTGAAGTCGTTTTGGGTATATTGAAAAACGAGGAAATACCCGTTTCAGCGATGGAAATTGGTGGATACTTCAGCTGCCGGCTCAGCCTGGATTTACAGACATTCGAGAGTGCTATTCAGCCAATAGAAAAGCAGTTTTCCGGCCACAGAAAAAACTTCAGAAGGCCTACCTCTCGTGAGATCAGGGATGTCATCAACAATGTGCGACCGATTCCCCAAATAGCCCTTAAGATAACCCGCATGATCCACGACGACTGTTACAATATGAGCGAGGTCGCCAATTAGATCAAACAGGATCAGATCATCAGCGCCAGGGTGATCAGATTGTGCAATTCAGCCTTTATCGGCTTGAGGAACAAGATCGATTCCATTGACCGTGCGGCAGTTATTCTTGGAGAAAAGCTGCTGCTGCAATTGGTTATCTCGGCATCGCTGGAGCAACTCTTTTCCGATTCAGGAGAAGGGTATTCCTTGTGCAAAGGAGGCCTTTATCAGCATGCCTTGAGCACCGCACTGGTTGCTGAACAACTGGCACGGTTCACCGGGAAGATACCATCGGATATTGCATACACTGCCGGTCTGTTGCATGACATCGGCAAAATCGTTCTGGACCAATATATAGCGCCGATGTATCCATTTTTCTACAGGCACACGCAGATTGACGAGATGGAACTGTGTGAGGCTGAAAAGCAAAAACTCGGCATCACCCACCCTGCTGCCGGGGGCCTCTTGGCTGAAACATGGTCTCTACCCGATAACCTGACCGACGCGATCAGGCACCATCACTATCCGGAACAGGCCTCGGTAGAACCCGAACTGGCCCATTTGATTTATCTGGCTGATCTGCTCATGAGCAGATTTCAGGTGGGTCAAGAGTTGGAATGTTTAAACGCGGAGATGCTGCCATCACGGCTGCACAAGATCGGGATCACACCCGCTGAATTCCCCCTCCTCGTAGACCTGATTCCCCCCATGATATTCGATGCTTCATTTGACTAGCCCTACTTCGTTTAATGATTCGCCCATAAGACGAATATACCCCTCACCCATTTACACCGGCGCTAGGAACCAATCTTCCCCTGGTCAAAGAGCCTCAGGAAAGCCTGTGCAACATCTGGATCAAACTGGGTGCCGAGGTTTTCCTGGATAATCTTCACCGCACCAGCCTCCTGCATCTTCTTTCTGTAAGAACGATCGGATGTCAGGGCATCGTAGACATCGGCCACTGCCAGTACACGGGAGGCAAGGGGAATCTCGTCGCCCTTGAGTCTGTCAGGGTACCCATTCCCGTCCCACCTTTCATGATGATGCCTTATTATCTTTTGCTCGTCCGCCCAAACTCCGAAATGACCAATGATGTTGCTCCCAATAATGGGGTGTTTTTTTATGACCTCGTACTCCCTATCGGTCAGTCGCCCCGGTTTCAGGAGTATGTTATCGGGAATACCTATCTTTCCGATATCGTGCAGATTTCCGGAGACGTGCAGCATCTCTATCTCATCTTGCGAACACCCAACAGCCTTAGCAATTGAAAGGGCGTATGTTGTCACCCTCGTTGAATGTTGTTTTGTATAGGGATCTCTCGCTTCAATGGTTTCCACGCAAGCAAACAGGGTGGAAAAGAGGTTCTCATAGATGTTTTCATAGAGGGCGAGATTCTCTATTGAGAACGACGCCTTCTCTGTTAAAAGATTCAAGAAGAAAAGATCCCTTTCGGTAAATCGATCCTTGCCATCTCTGATAAGGGAGATCAAGGCGCCAAAGACCCTCGAACGGATCTTAAGCGGGATAGCCATGATACTGTTACCACCATCTTCGTCATTTTCCCTTATCAGGTGCGGAATTCCGTCTTCCTCTATCTTTCTGATAGTGGGCTCTATCCATTCCGGAGTTGCTATTTGCCTGCCTTCATCCCTAACAAACGAGGTGATTATGGCAGGATCTTTTACTCCATGCACGAAGATACAGAAATGGGCTTCGTCGCAATTTGTTACCTGCCCACACAGACGAACCAGGGTGGTGAAAAGGTCCTTGCTCGTACTTGCCTGATCCAACTGCTGAAGGATGAGATTCACGGTTTCAACTTCTCTTATCTTCTGCTGTAGTTCCCGGTTAACCTTCAGAAGCGTCTTATTCCTCTTGGCCTCCTCCTTGAGCAGGATATTGTCAACAAAGAGCGACCGTTCCCTCATGACCCTTTCAATTGTCAGGGGGATTTGGCTTACCTTGATGGGTTTGGTCAAGAAATCCACCACCCCATTCTTTAAGGTCTTTATGGTGCTGTCTATAGTGGGATAACCGGTCATGACAACGACAGGGATCGTATTATCGTAGAGGTGTATTCTTCTGGCCAACTCCAGGCCGTCAAGCCTGGGCATGGATAGATCTGTGAAACAGCAGTCTATCTGCTCTGCCTTGATTATCTCAAGTGCCTCAAGACCATCTGAAGCTGTGAGCACGGAATAATTGCTGGTGTATTCAAGGTACTCCTTGAAGATATCCAGAATTACCTCTTCATCATCAACCACCAGTACCTTGAGATGTTCCTTCATTGACAACTCAGTACCACCCAGCCCGGATAAACGGGTATTTCGATCCACGAATCTAATTCGTGAGTTACCAAAAAAAGCTTTCTTGTTCAGCCTCTCAGGCTGATCATGCCTACAAGATGTCTTTTGAAGGCCTTGAATTCGCTATCGGTTAATAAGCCGTTTTCTTTCAGGGAAGAAAGGGCCTGCAGTTTTTCAACATAGTTATCGGGAGGATAATCAGGATTATACAGATAATGCAGGCTCGGCACGTTCGGAGAAAAGAGGTTGATGTTCCCCGCCTCCGCATCTTCAAGCTTCTTCTCCTTAAGCACCATTAACTCGTGGTAGGCATCCTGTAATTTCTTCACGAGGTCTTTGTTTTCTCTGTGTAACGTTATCCTTTCTATGGCGTTGTTGACTACAATTTTTATCTCTTCAAGGTTACACGGCTTCCTGATATAGTCATAGGCCCCCTCCTTTATGGCCATAATAGCGGTCTCCAGCGACGCATACCCGGTAATGATAACAACGATTATATCCGGGTTGACCATTTTGGCATATTTCAACAAATCCAGCCCGCCGAGCCGAGGCATAATGAGGTCGACAATAAGGAGGTCATAGAGGTTTTTCTGGATGGTTTCAATGGCTGACAGGCCATCATAGCAGACGTCAACCGTACTCTCCCCGTTTTCCGAGATAAGATCCCTGAGAACGTCAGCTACGACCTTATCGTCATCCACGATAAGGATCTTTATATTCAGGCCTTTTCTCGTATGCATCTAAGCAGACATAGCTCCCCGCACCCTAATGCCCCGATTCGCAAATAACACCCACCTATTTTGGAAAACAAAACCAGAGGAAATGCTCACCAAGCATTACGTCCTAAAGCTCCAACTGAGACATATGAGCGAGCCTTTCGGCTCGATTTCAGGCCGAAAACTCACGTCGAGTCGCTCAGCCGAAGTCTAGATGGATTCGTCATTACGTTTATGAATCCAAGGGCTCAGCCGGTTTGATCAAAGAGAAGACCTACCATTTCGCCCAGCTTGGCAGCGAGATCCAGCATCTCTGAAGGAGGGATCTCCCGTATCACCTCTCCGCTGGTCTCGTCTCGCACCGTCACCATGATCTCGCCCGAGGCCTCGTGAACGCTAAACTGCAGGTCCACATCGTGTATCATGCCGAGGTTTTCTTGGACATCGGCTACAACTTCCGATATCTGAGACAGGTCCGTTCTGTCTTGAGCCTTGGCATCGCTCACGCCCTCTTGAGGTGCGGCATTCTGAGACGGAGACCTTGCCTGAGCCAGCGGAGCCAGGTTTCTTGCCGCTGTGGTAACAGATTCGACCAACATTTCTAACACACCTCCTTATCCTAATTAATCGGTTCTTTCCGAAGAAACTTTAGTGAATCCTTCTCCAAGAAGGGACCCTACCGCACGGTATCCAAAAACCGTGGAGCAAATTCCCTTCTGCCCTTATATCCCTGAGCAGCGTGTCTCATATCTTGTAACTTAAGTAGTTCCCCTTTCATGTAATTACGGTCCGCCTCGAGTGCATCCAGCAACTCTCGGTCAACCAGATCCACTGTTTCCATAATGGTTTTCAACCTTTTGAGATATCCATCGATCATTGTCTTGCACTTCTGGGATAGACGGTCAAGCCTGCCGGGATTTTCGCCTACGATTCTTCGTATAGATTCGTCAATCCTTTCAATCTTGTAAATGCATGCTTGACGCTGGGAGAGTAAAGCTCCTGGATATTCCTCCTTGTTAAGGGCACATGCCTCCTTGATCTGGTTTGTCATGAGCAAATACTGGTTAAAGAACACCAGTTTCTTTTCCAAAAAGGAGCAGATCTCTTTTCCCAAACCTCTCTCTTTCATACCTCACCCCTCAGACACTAACTGAGCCCAGGGCTTGCACCTGCCCTTGGCTTGCCTTTGCCTCTTCGGATTCTATTTCGTGTTCCTTTCTGCTGAAGATCTCTTCCCAGGCCCCTTTGAGTTCGCTCAGCAACCGCACAACCTCATCAATTGCCGGGATATCATTTTCAAAATCAGCATGAATGATCGTTCTGAGCATATAGTTGTACAGGGAATCCAGGCTATTGGCTATTGAACCACCCTTTTCGAAGTTGAGGGAGCTGAGGAGTTCAGCGATAATATCCTGTGCCCTGGTGAGGGCCCTGCACTTTCCCTCATAGTCCTTTTCGATTATCTTGTTTTTTCCCATTTTCAGATTATCGATTGCGCCCTCATAGCAGAGTATTACCAATTTCTTCGGGTCTGCTGTCATGACATTGGTCTTCCGGTAAGACTGCGTTCCTCTCCTGTACATTTGATAAGCCCCTTTAGTTGTTTCGTGATGAACGTCCATTCTATATCCATCCCCAGCTGCCATATAAACCACTTATCTGTCCCGAAAGCCACTGACTCTGGCTCTGTATCTTACTCAGGGCCACCTCCATGGCCACAAAACGGTTGATCATATTCTCCATTTTGGCGGAAAGGCGAGCTTCCATCTGTTCGATCTGGGTTTCAAGATTATTAATAGTGTTCTGGAGAGAGTCCTGTTTAAAACCAACATAGCCTTCGTACGCGTCGGTAATATTAAAGAGGACCCTGTCAAAGAGCTCTGCTGTGCCCAGGGTGAGCTTGATGTTCCCAACATCACCGGTGGCCGTTCCCGTGTATTTGATAACCAGACCGTCGACATTGGCTTCTTCATCATCGCCGGTGAGAATTTGTCCCAAACCTGTTGCCGCCTCACCGTTTATGGTACCGACCACATCCAGACCGTTATCAACGGTCTGATCTCCCCCGGTCCACAAGATATCATCCGTTTCAGATACGATAAAGGTATGATCGCTCCCATAGGAGTCATGGGTCAGCACCAGGTGATCGCTGCCGTCGTTGGAAGCGGTGATTGAAAGCGCATATCGACCCTCTTGACCTCCTGTGTTGGTGGTTAGTACCGTGCCGAATATATCTACGTGGTTCTGAGTCTGGGTATAATCAAAGGTTACGGTAAGTTCACTGTTCCCGGAGGACTTGTCCGTGAGGACGATATGCCCTTCACTGTCAATTGAAGCGGTAACCTGATTTCTATAAGCCAGTTCTATGGCAGAGAGGAGGCCTTGTACCGTATCGCTGGACACATCATCGATCTCATATGAGCCTGATATGGATGACCCGGTTCGAGAGGTTCCCGCAAACACGATGGTGTCTCCGTTTACCAGCAGAGCATCATCCACGTTTTCCCATGTGGTGGAGGTGGTAATGGGGGACCCACTTGCAGTAACAGCAGTGCTCCCCACCAGCGTCTCGGTGTAAACGGTGTCAAGCTCCGCATTCACGGCATTGATGATGTCTGAAATCGTCATATCGCTGGTTAGCGCAACCGTGGCAGTCTTATCTCCCTCGGTAATCGTGAGGGTTTCATCGCCACCAAGGGTGCCGCTCACCGCAGTATCGCTTGTGGTTGTGCTCTGCGTTGCTGCCTGCGTAATATTAACCGTATATTCTCCTGCCTGAGTATCTTGTGAATGGGAGATATAGTCTATTGTGCCGGCACTGGTGGTCCCGTTCGCCGAAAAGAGGCATTTTACGTCATTGAAATTGGTCTCCAGATACCCCCGGAGGGTATCCGTATCTATGCTCAGTTGACCCTCGTTGTCCAGGTTAATCCCTACGAGCCCCTGAATGGAGAATTCGGACGAAATACCCCACACGCTTTGCACTAAGATGGAG
>CP070657.1:197915-201582 GCA_020355085.1 Deltaproteobacteria bacterium | reverse complement strand
TTCCTACTTTAAGAAATCGGCCTTTGATAACTGCGACAAGTTCGTTACCGATGATAGGGATCAGTGCCTGTACTACAAATCCCTGGGCTATTTTCAACATGTATCGAATATCTACGCAGATCTCGGCGAGATTGCTGCTGGGCTAAAGCCGGGCAGGGAGCATGCACGTGAGAAGATCATCTGCGCGAACCTCGGGCTTGCCATGGATGACATGGCAACGGCAATAAAGATCCACAAAAAGGCACTAGAGAAGAATATTGGAACTTGGCTGGACCTTTAATCGCATTGACGGTGCCCCGCAGCACAGAGCATGACTGTAAGGTCGTTACTAAAGAGACCATCTTATTGTTTGCGTTGAACCTAACCGTGCGTGATGGTCATGAGATCTTTTCCTCTGTTTCAAGGCTCACGGGCTAGTTTTTTCAGCGCCTTGTTTACGGGGGAGCCTTGCCCCCTCCGCATTCTCCGCCTTCGGCTGAGCTGCGGTTTCCCCCATACCCAAGTCGCGAAAAGAACGGCGCCCTCCCGCCAGTCACAGCAGAAAAGATCTCATGACCGTCCCGATAGAGCAGACTTCTCTGTTCTCTCATTAGTAAATGAGGTCCTCACCGGGTCTTGACCTTTATGTACCCTCCCTCTATTCCGCATCCTACACGATGCCGTAATCATTTTCTTGCAGACGGAACAAAAGGCTTGACAAATGGGCTCGAAATATAGTAATGGTTAAACCATTCTAAAGCAATTGTTAAATCCATGTTTCGAGAAGCACGACAAAATAGAATATTTCAGGATGTGGTTGAGCAGATCCAGGAAGCCATTCTTAAGGGAACCCTCAAGGCAGGGCACAAGTTGCCCCCTGAGCGCCAACTCAGGGACATGTTCAAGACGAGCAGGGGCACCCTCCGGGAGGCCCTACGGGTGTTGGAGCAGAAAGGCCTGATTACGATTAAGACGGGCGTGAGCGGGGGTTCCATCGTAAATGCCGTGACGCACCGTCAGGTGAGCGAGAGCCTCGCCTTGTTAATACAGTATCAAAGGGTCTCTCTGAGGGATCTCGCGGAATTCCGGGAGGGTGTTGAAGGTATTGTCGCGGGTCTTGCGGCAAAGAGGGCGAATAAGAAAGACATTGAGCAGTTGAGAGCACTTCTCTCTGAGGCGAAGGCCTGCCTTGATGAGGGTGCTTCCCGATGGGATGCGTTCATACGGATAGACAATGAGATCCACTTGGCTTTAGCTCGCATAGCGGGAAACCCAGTCTATGAATCGATCCTTCAGACGATTTACAACAACATTCATCTCTATTTTGATCGGTTCCTTCCTCGGGAGGAGAGAATTCTAAAGCAAAACTATCGAGATCTGCGCAAGATCGTGATTGCGGTGGAGGAGGGAAAAACAGCCGAGGCCCATTCGCTTGTGCAAGACCACGTGGGTCGATTCAATCGGCTGATGGAGAAAAACCAAAAAGAAAAAACCGATTAAGGAATTTAGGGATTCGGGAATTTAAGAATTGGTGTGAAGATCCTTCGCTGTCTCCTGGCGAGTGAGGATTTCAGTTCCTGAGTTTCTTAAATTCCAAATTCCTCAATAGCCCTTTAGCCATCAGGAGATCAGTTCAATGGCCGAACGGAGGATTAGAAAACACCCGATCTTGAGCATTCCTCGCAGAAAGCGAATCAGGTTCTACTGGAATAATCGAAAACTCCAGGCGTACCAAGGGGAGATGATTGCCTCAGCCCTCTTTGCCAATGGCATTCATGTGTTCGGCCATCACGTGAAGGACGGCTCTGCCCAGGGAATGTTCTGTGCCAACGGGCAATGCGCCCAGTGTGCCGTGGTTGCGAACGGCATCCCGGTCAAATCGTGTATGACCAAAGTGGCGGAACATATGGTTGTGGAGAGCCTCGAAGATCTCCCGGAGCTGCCCAGGACCATCGAGAGTGTTCGCTTCTCACAGATTGAGGAGGTGACAACGGATGTCCTCATTGTCGGGGGAGGACCTGCGGGCCTGTCGGGTGCCATAGAATTAGGCGAACGGGGCATTCCTACACTTATCGTGGATGATAAGGACCGGCTCGGCGGCAAATTGGTGCTTCAGACGCACAAGTTCTTTGGATCAATTGAGGACTGCTATGCCGGGACGAGAGGTACCGATATCGCGAGAATCCTTGAAGAGAGGGTAAAGAAGTATCCACATACGAGCGTGTGGCTCAACAGCACGGCGCTGTATGTTTTCAGCGACAAGAAGGTCGGCATTGTCACGGATGGTACCCGGTATAGAGTCGTTGACCCGAAGATCGTCCTGAACGCGGCCGGTGCACGGGAGAAGTCCCTTATATTTCCGGGCAATACCCTGCCCGGCGTCTATGGGGCCGGCGCCTTTCAAACCCTGGTCAATAGAGACCTGGTACGGCCCGCGAAACGGTTATTTGTGATCGGAGGAGGCAACGTGGGGATTATCGCTGCCTACCATGCCTTACAGGCGGGAATTGACGTTGTCGGGCTCGCCGAGGCCCTGCCCCAATGCAGTGGCTACAAGGTACATGCGGACAAAATCAAGCGGTTAGGGGTGCCCATCTATACTGGGCATACCGTTCTCAGTGCCAACGGCGAGGAGCACGTTGCGTCGGTAACAATTGGTGAAGTAGATCATGCCTTTCGGCCCATACCCGGAACGGAAAAGACCTATGAATGTGATACTGTGTTAGTGGCTGTGGGGCTCAGTCCCATCGATGAGTTCTACCAACAGGCCGACCAAGCGGGAATACGGGTTTTTGCAGCAGGCGATGCCAAGGAAATCGCCGAGGCATCTTCGGCAATGTTCAACGGCAAGATAGCGGGCTTTGAAATCGCCAGGGAACTGGGCGCTGAAGATAAGCCCATTCCGGAGGAGTGGCATCATACGGAAACCGTTCTGAAAAGACCGCCGGGGCCTGTGGAGCAGCCGCGCTATGATTCCTTCCCTGATGAGGGCATCACTCCGGTCTTTCACTGTGCACAGGAGATACCCTGTAACCCCTGCGTTTCAGTATGCCCCAAAGGGGTGATTACCATTCCCGGCGACTCCCTGCTGGGAACACCGGAGGTTACGGGCAATGACTGTATTGGCTGCAACAAGTGTGTAGTGATCTGTCCGGGCCTTGCCATATCCCTAGTAGATTACCGTGACGACCCCAATCAGCCGGTGGTCTCCCTCGCCTATGAGGTTCGCAATTACGAATACAAAACCGGAGATACAGTAGTGCTAACCGATCTTGAAGGCAAACCGCTCCAACAGGCGGTGATCGCCGAAACCACGATGGGCAAGGCCTCACGGAAGACCCAGATCATAAAGGTAAAGGTGCCCAAGGAAATAGCTAAACGGGTCGCCGGGTTCAAGATTCAGAGTGATGAGATCACCCTGCCCACAAGCAAGGCCACCATGGACCGGATTCCCGATGACGCGATCATCTGTCGGTGTGAGAGGGTTACTGCCGCTGAGATCCGCCAGTGGATCAGGAGGGGTATGCGAGATGTGAATCAAATCAAGGCCGTCACGAGAGCGGGCATGGGTGCCTGTGGATCTAAGACATGCGGTGATTTGATCTTGCAGTTGTTCAGAGAGGAAGGGGTATCCCTAAAGGAGGTTACCCCGCATACCGTTCGGCCCCTCTATGTAGAGGAACCGCTA
>CP070657.1:195073-197815 GCA_020355085.1 Deltaproteobacteria bacterium | reverse complement strand
GGTATTCATAGTGCTTCACCTCTGCGTTTTCCCTTTCAAGGCAGTGGAGCGAGTATTGAAAGGGGACCTGCTGATACGGCCGTGTTCCGTCGAAAAGAGGTATTGCCACACCATAAGTGGTCTCGAAATCCAGAAAACACAGCGGATACCACAGGGAGTCGAGAAACTCCTTTATCGCCTTCTTATTGATGATATTGCTTTTATTTACAAAGGCTTCCAATTGCACTTGCTGCTGTTCGGATAAAAGATGTCGAGGTATATCTTTGAGATACAGAATCCCCTGCCGGTACAGCTCGTATCGGTCAGGTCCACGGCCCCTGAGCTTGAATACGGAATCTTCTGGAATGTGCTGCCAGCAGTGCCCGTAAAAGTCGCACCTATACGGATTTTCACAATGCCTTCCGATATCAATGAGTGGCATGTCTCCGCGAAGCATGGCTTTCAACCTGGTAATCTCGGCTTTGAAAGCGCCCTGTCTTTCCTGAACTGCATCGGTCAGGTCCTGGATAGCGAACAGTTCAGCCGCCTCAATCTCACCATGCTTCACGTAGTCGGTGTTGATGTGCACGAGACAGGTTTTTGAAACAGGGATCCCTGAACCGGCGAGCACGTAATATTGAATGGCCACGTCATCGAGGTGCACCTCTTTTAGGGCAGAAGAGGCCTTCACCTCATAGATTTCCCATCCTCCCTCGCCCTTATAGAGGATATCAACCTTGACCAGCACGCCGTTATGGCTGAAGGTAGCCTCATACAATCGATCAGCCCCCTTCTTGATTTCCGCCGCGGTGAGCTTAGCCTGGTCGGAAAGGGAAACGCCTTCAAAAGGGATCTCCACCCCGTTCGGAAAGAGCTTTTGGGCGTAGACCCCCACCTCGATACCGCTTTGGAACAGCGCCTCCTGCGCCTCGGTCATTTCATCCCTTAGCTCAGGATGGTATTTGTGCAGATAGAGAGACTTATGGCACTGAAGCCCCCTCAGGAAAAGGGATTTGCTCAGAAAGGTGCTGGTCTTTTTACTCTTGGCAGCCATGACGATCGCCTTTGTTGGTTATTCGCCGCAGAGTCTGGCGTGCAATGGAAGCACCCGCGTGAAATCCATAATTCACCTTATTGAGTATGTTTGTCAAGCCACACGATTCTCTTGCCTTGATTTCCTGACAAAACAGGAGCCCGCCCTTTGTTTTTCTCTCAATTATTTTGTTGAAGCCTCATTATGCGTGTTGCGAGCGGTAACGTGTCGCAGGCAATTCAGTGAATACTTGGAAGAAGAGGAAACAGGTTGAAATTCCAGTCAACATCTGCAATAAGCTCTAGTTCATAATGGCTCAGATTATGCCGAGCACCACCCGACTCTAGCGATGTGCAGCTCAGTGAAAAAGGATAGAGTACAGAATATATCACTGGTTATTCTATGCCGCAGCTTTCAGATGATTGCTCAGGGTGGTATAGCCCTGTTTTTACCCCTGATCCGCGAGGCCTTTGGTTTATCGTTCACCCAAGCAGGGGCTCTATCGGCAGCTACCATCTTGACATATGCCTTAATGCAGATCCCAGCAGGTTTTCTGAGTGATCGGTTTGGTCCCAGGCGACTGTTCTTCGTGGGTGTTCTTGGCACGACTATCCTTTCCCTGACTTTTGGCCTGGTTTCTGAATATTGGCAAGCCCTTAGTAACCAGATTCTGTCCGGATTCTTCCGCGCGATATTCTTCGTGTCCGGCCTTACACTGCTTGCAGCCTGGTTTCCTTCAAATCGCTTAGCAACGGCTATGGCGCTATCCTTAGCAGCAGCATATGCAGGTGAAATGCTCATGGATATTGTGGGCCCATTGCTCGTCGCACAGTTCAACTGGCGTTTTCCTTTTATTGCTTTCTCATCAGCAGGAATACTGGTCTCGTTTACCTTTCTCCGCTATAGTAAAGATCCGTTAGAACACAGCGGGCACCAGAGAATAGGTGTGCGCGAGATGTCTCAGTTCTTTCGGCACAAAATCGTGTGGCTTTGTGCCCTTATGCAGTTTATTAGGCTTGGGGTAATGCAGGGCATCGCGTTTTGGTTGCCCAGTTTCTTGATTGAGGAGAAAGGCCTGTCTCTGTATTTGACCGGATTTGTCATAGCGTTTCGCGCTATGGCTATTGCACCGTCAAGTGTCTTAGGAGCATATACTTCCGATAAGATTAAGAACCCCACTCTTGTCATAGGTTTTTCACTCATTGTGCTATCAGTTACAACGGCATGGCTTGTTCTTGCCGACAGTACTCTACTACTTCTCAGCGTGATCGTTGTAAACGCGGTATTTGTACAGTTCTATTTCGGACCGCTCTTCAGCATACCTTTAGAGGTCCTCGGGATGCGCACTGCGGGGATGTCTTCAGGATTTAGCAACTTCTTTGCTAATCTTGGTTCACTGAGCTTTGTTTATGTGCTTGGCATACTCAAAGATACGTCAGGCTCTTTTGAAACCGGTTTCTTTGCGCTCGCCGCGAGCTGTTTTTTCGGCCTACCATTAACTTTCCTCCTTTCCCGGATGAGGAAAAAGACAATTGCGCGAGAGGCCTTGGCCAGGGAATCCCCTAACCCATGAGGGCTTATCCAGCGCAGTGCTTTCGGCTGGCTCTCAATATGTAAATGAATCACCCACTGTCTTCGATTTCTCCGCTGAATTGATGTGGTAATCTAAGTTTATTGCGCTTGGAAGGGTTTAGATTTGTGATTGTAATCGAAGAGCTTGAGTGAAGATT
>CP070657.1:182850-194973 GCA_020355085.1 Deltaproteobacteria bacterium | reverse complement strand
GGGACAATGATGTGCACTTGTCAAAAACGTAAGGTAAGTCACTCCAGAGCCAATACGTGGCGGAGATTTTTCGGGGAGAACTCGGGAAATCCCTGGAAGCTCCCAGCATGCCTTGACATGAAATCACATTTCAGATAATTTGAATACTTATAGTTTCAACTAATGTTTTTGTAACACTAACTTAAGAGGGGGAGAAAATGAAAGAACAGAGATTACATCCGTATATTCCAGAGTTGGTCGATCAGTTCGAAAAGGGAAAGCTCACACGGCGTGAGTTCCTGCGCTATGCCGCGCTCTTGGGTGTGTCCGTGGGTGTAGCGTCTTCTCTCATCGGGCTTCCGCGGCCTCGATCACTCTTCGCGGCAAGGGTAAGGCGAGGGGGAACACTTCGGGTGTCTGGGGCTGTCCAGAAGGTCACCCACCCGGCCCAGTTCTCTTGGGTCAATCCTTCAAACCAGCTCCGTCAGGTGGCGGAGTATCTTACGGTCACCGGCAACGATAACATCACCCGCCCTCTTCTGTTGAATAACTGGAAGGCAAGTGCTGATCTCAAGACCTGGACCCTCAATCTGCGCCAGGGCATCAAGTTCAATAACGGAGATGAGTTCACCGCAGACGACGTGGTTTTTACCCTGAACCAATGGCTGAACAAGGACGTGGGCTCCTCCATACTAGGCATGATGGGAACCTATCTGGACCCCACCGGCATAGAGCAGGCCGATAGATACCAGGTGAAGCTCCACCTCAAGAAACCGGAGATCGCGGTTCCCGAGCACCTGTTCCACTACCCGGCGCTTGTCTTGAATCACAGAACCTTTGAAGGCGATTTTATAAAGCGACCTCACGGCACCGGACCTTACACCCTGGAGGTCTACCGAGAAGGCGAGCGCTGCGTGGTCAAGCGCCGTAACGATTACTGGCAGAAGGGAGCTGACGGTAAGCCACTGCCTTACATGGATGCTATGGAGTTTATCGACATGGGCAGGGAAATGGCTCCACAAATCGCTGCCATCAAGGCAGGTGAGATCGACATGATCGATCTCGCTGACGCGGGAGGAACGGATGTGTACCAAGCCTTGAAGGATGACCCGAATATCAATGTCATGCCCTCTACTACCGGACAGACCCGGTTGCTCCGTATGCGGGTTGATATGAAACCCTGGACCGACAACCGGGTACGAATGGCCCTCAAGCTCTGTCAGCACCGGGAAAAGATCCTCTCGCTGGCTTACTTTGGTCAGGGCCTTCAGGGGCAAGACTTCCACGTCTATCCGAAGCATCCCGAATACTGCGCAAAGCCTATCCCGAAATACGATCCCGGGCGTGCCAAGGAACTTTTGAAAGAAGCAGGGTATGCCGGAGGAGTTGAAGTGAACCTGGCGGTTGGGAGCGATTGGACGGATATCGTGCGGTATGCCGAGGTGCTCAAGCAGGATGCCGCTCCAGCGGGTTTTAGAATCAACATCAAGACCATGCCCACCAGTCAGTACTGGGAGAAGTGGACCGAGGTGGATCTGGGTATTACGCCTTGGACGCATCGACCCCTTGGGACTATGGTGCTGAACCTGGCCTATATCGCTGACGACGAGGGCAAGCCCGTACCATGGAATGAGACGAGGTGGGTGGACGATGAGTTCTCGCGGCTCCTCGAGAAGGCGAACGGGACCCTGGATGTGGATGAACGACGGAAGATCTTTTGCGACCTTGAGGAAATCCAGCTGACTCGCGGATCCATCGGTATTGCCTGGTGGCGAAATGTTTGGATGGTTACCAGAAACAGAGTCCAGGACGCCGAGCCACACCCCACCCTGTACATGCTCTTCAACGAGGTATGGCTCAAGGAGTAGGAGTGTGCGCGTTCCAAGGTTACAGCATTGATGTCTGGTATCCTTGTGATTCATTGATTCTCTGTTCAGCGGGGCTCGAGCCGTTTGGTCTGAGCCCCGTAGAGTAAAGGCGGATTAGCCGATGGCGAAATTCATCGTACGGCGGTTTTTCCTGTTGCTTCTCACCATGGTCCTCGTTTCCATTGCCGTGTTCCTGATCACCGAGTCATCACCTGGTAACGTGGCCCGGAATGTTCTTGGCAGTTTCGTCACCCCGGAGCAGGAAAAATCCTTTCTGGCGCAGATGGGCCTGGACAAGCCCGTGTACACGCGTTACCTGTACTGGCTTTTGGGCAGTGATTGGTACGCCTCCAGAAAGGTAGGGCTTCCCCTTAAGAGGATCACCACGGAAGAGGGCTTTGAGGAGTGGTGGGCCGTGAGGGGCGACGGGGCCCTGGTCCGATGGAAGCTGAAAGGGGAAGATCTGATTGCAGAGGCGAGACTTTTTAAGGGTACCATCAGCGAGTATTTTAACAATGAGAGGTGGCGCACGGGCGAGCGGGGTGTGAGCACCTTCTGGGGCGTAGACACGCAGAACCACGTGGTCAGGTGGGAAAAGGGCAGCGATATCAAGGTGTGGACCTTTGTCATGGGAACCGGATGGATGGAGACGACCGGCGGTCCAGTCGAGTATATACCGCTCAAAAAAGGATTCATTCGCGGAGATCCGGGCATCTCGCTGCGCACGGGTCGGCCCGTTTCAAAAAGCCTGTTCATTCGGTTACGCAACTCCCTCGTTCTGGCCGGGATTGCCTTTGTTATTGTCATGCCCGTGGCCCTGCTTCTCGGTATGATCGCCGGGCTCAAGGAAGGGACCCTGCGGGACCGGGCACTCTCCGTGGGAGGCATGATGTTTTCCGTGACCCCGGAATTCGCCACTGGAATCTTTCTTATCCTTATTGTGGCCGTTTGGCTGGGGTTGGTGCCGGGGGCAACGATCTTCGGGGAAAAAGCCCCTTGGGAAAGGCCAGATATGTTAATCCTGCCTGTTTTGACCCTTACCCTGATAGAGCTGGGATACGTGCTGCGGATAACCCGCGCCAGTATGGTGGAAGTCATTCGATCTCCCTATATCCGCACCGCCTTTCTCAAGGGATTGCCGTACCGGCGAATCGTCCTGAAACACGCCGTGCGGAATGCCTTGATGGCGCCGATCACGGTTATCATGCTGCACGTCAATTGGCTGATGGGCGGGATTGTGATCGTCGAGGTTGTTTTCGGCTACCCTGGCCTGGGAAAATACCTGCTTGAATCCGCCCTGTATAAGGACATAAATGCCCTGGAGGCAGGGGCCATGGTTTTGGTGACCGTTGCTGTGGGAACGCAGCTCGTCGCCGATATCATCTATACGTTCTTAAACCCGCGTATTCGATACACCTGACGCTGAAAAACCTGTATCGAGTAAATGAGGGATTCATGCGTTGCATTTCAGGCTTAACGGAGTAGACGTGGCTACAAGTAAACAAGAGGCTGTTGCTCCCCCAGGATTTCGTGGCAGAGCTAGATCTCTCAGGCGAATGGGGGAGGGGCTCTCCATCATCTTCGCATCCAAGACAGCGGTGATCGGGCTGGCAATCGTCATGTTTTGGGTGTTTGTGGCGGTGTTCGCTCCAGTTCTGACACCGTACACGCCCCTAGAGCAGGACTGGAAGGCGCCGAACCAGGGCCCGTCCACTAGACATATCCTTGGTACGGACGAGTTAGGGCGTGATCTCTGGTCGCGGCTGATCCATGGCGCGCGGGTGGTACTGGTAATCCTGCCGCTCTCAGGAGATCTCTGGATTCCCGGTGGAACGGCGCTGTGGGGAGTGTTCGCGGCGCTTATCGTGGGGATGACGCTTGGACTGGTGAGCGGCTATTACGGGGGATGGCTCGATGAGGTCGTCATGCGGCTCTTGGACGCGATGATGGCTGTTCCCATAATCCTGCTCTACCTCATCATCATGGCGGCCCTGGGAGCATCGGCGATAAACGTGGTGATCGCCATCACCATTGTGGGGACGCCCGGGATCGCCCGGTTGGTACGAAGCCTCACCCTTGACATCCGCACCAGGGAATACATCAGGGCCGCGGAAACACGAGGGGAGAACCCCTGGTACATCATGTTCGTTGAGATCCTGCCCAATGCGCGGGGGCCCATCATCGTGGACGCCATGCTCAGGGTTGGTTACGCCATCTTTGCCATGGGGACCTTGGGGTTTCTGGGCCTCGGATTGCCGCCGCCATCTCCTGACTGGGGAAGTATGGTGGCCAAGGGGCGTGAGTTTATCCTGGCCGGGAGCCCTTGGGCCGCGTTGTGGCCTTCTGTGGCCATTGCCTCGCTGGTGGTGGGTTTAAACCTGTTGGCCGATGGCCTTCGAGAGGAGTCCATGATGTATCAATAATACTCATTGCTTTGTGTTCAAAGACCAAGGTCAGCGGATGTCTTTGGAAGACCAAGGAAACGACATAAGTGGATATAGCTCAGGAGACAAGACAGGCGACGGTGCTCGATGTAGAAAACCTGACCATTGCCTATGAAACGAGAAAGGGCGATGTGGAGGCGGTCAGAAGCGCCTCTTTTGAGGTCAGGGAAGCTGAGACGATAGGCCTAGTGGGTGAGTCTGGGTGTGGAAAGAGCACTATTGCCTTCGGGATCGTGAATTTCCTCGGGCCCAATGGCAAGATTGTGGATGGGAGTATCCGTTTTCAGGGCGATGAACTGGTGGGCCGCTCAGAGGGAGATCTCAAGCGACTTCGTGGGGATAGGATCGCCATGGTGTACCAGGATCCCATGCAGGCTCTTAACCCCTCGGTGCGGCTTGGAGATCAGTTAGCGGAGGTCTTGACCTTCCATCAGCAGGTCTCAGAGGATGAGGCATGGGAGCGCTCCATCGGTATGCTCAGACGTGTGAACATGCCAGATCCCGAAGATGTGATGAATCGATACCCCCATCAGATTTCCGGGGGCCAACAACAGCGGATAGTCATCGCCATGGCTATGCTCAACAACCCGGCGTTGCTGATCATGGATGAGCCCACCACGGCGCTGGACGTTACCGTAGAGGCTGCGGTACTGGATCTGATTGAGGAGCTGAAACGAGACTTCCGGGCCGCAAATATCTTCATTACCCATAACCTTGGTGTAGTTGCGCGGGTGAGCGATCAGCTCTGTGTGATGTATGCGGGTCAGATGGTGGAGAAAGGGACCGTCACCGATATCTTCAGGAGCCCGCATCATCCTTACACCATGTGGCTTTTGGCCTCCGTGCCTCGGCTCGGGGAGAGCAAGGCCAAATCCGTACTATATCCCATCCGTGGCCGTGTTCCCCCACCGGCCGAGCGGCCCAGGGATGCGTGTATTTTTGCCCCCAGGTGCGATTATGCCACAGAAGAGTGCCGTGAGGCATTGCCGGGCTTTGTGGAAGTCAGACCAGGGCACGTAGCTCGCTGCATATATGCCAGTGAGATTGAAACAAGGTCGCGCACCGCAAAAAGGCGCAGATCCAGTGTGAAAGAGGGTACGCCGGGCAGGCCGCAACCTCGCGAGGATGAGCTCCTGAGCTTTGAGGATCTCAAGATCTACTACCCGCAGGAATCACAGTCGGTGGTGAGCCTCTTTGGCCTCGGAGAGAAGAAGTTCGTAAAGGCTGTCGACGATGTGAGCGTGAGGCTGTCAAAGGGCAGGACGCTGGGCGTGGTGGGAGAGTCCGGATGCGGGAAGTCCACGCTGGTCAAAGGGATTATTGGCCTAGAGCCGGTTACCGCCGGGGAAATGGAGTTCTTGGGCATAGATATCGACCGGCCCGTGTCGGAGCGTGAAACGAACCTGATCAGGGAGATGCAAATGGTCTTCCAGAACCCTGACTCTACGCTCAACCCATCGTACTCGGTTGGCAAACAGATCGCCAGGCCGATCAGGAGGTTCAAGACCGTACCCAGGGATCAGGTGAAAGACGAGGTTATCCGCCTGCTTAAGGCCGTTCGCCTCGACGAAATCTATTACGACCGTCTCCCCAGACAGCTCAGCGGAGGGGAAAAGCAGCGTGTTGGAATCGCCCGGGCGCTAGCAAGCCGGCCCGATCTGATCATCTGTGATGAGCCTGTTTCAGCACTTGACGTTTCGGTCCAGGCTGCGGTGATCAATCTGCTCCTGGAGATTCAGGAAATCTATGGCTCATCCATGATCTTCATTGCTCACGATTTGAGCGTGGTGCGCTTCTTCTCCGATGATATAGCGGTGATGTACCTCGGCCAGATCGTGGAAGTGGGGCCAGCTGAGGCAATCTATTCCCCACCGTACCATCCCTACACAGAGGCGTTGCTCTCCGCCGTACCCATCCCCGACCCGGATGCGGAACAAAAGGAGATTCGTCTGGGCGGTAATGTGCCCAGCGCCCTTAACCCTCCGACCGGCTGTCGGTTTCACACCCGATGTCCCAGACGCCGGGATATGCTTCCGCATCATGGCAGAATCTGTGAAAAGGAAACCCCACCGTGGCGCAGTACGGAATTGGGACACCGCATATTCTGTCACATACCCCTGGAAGAGTTGGAAAAGGTAGAGCCGGTAGTCCACACCGCAACTCAGTAAGCGCCCGCTTCAGTCCCATTCAGGTGGTCGGAATCGGGGCTTTGATGCGGTGGCTTCCGGGATCAAGATAAGGGGTGCTATAGCAGCAGGTAGTGCGGCTGCCTTTTTTGACCGGCTGGCAAGCTAATCTTCTATGTGCACCTTGAGGAACAGATCGCCTCTCTCCCCGTTATCCATTACCCTTCCCAGCCCGGAAAGCCGCAGTTTAGTTCCCTCCGCTGTTCGGGGAGGGATGATGAGCACATAGCTCCTCTTCTTCAAGCCCTCCGGGAGGTTGACGAGCTTTCGAGAGCCGTTCCAGGCCTCTCTGCTGGTCACAGTTATGGTGCCGTACCGGTGGGGGTCGTGGCCCAGGCTCACGGGGCGTATCACCTGTATCCTGTCGGAGGTCCTCTTTCTCGTGATCTGCCTGGCCTTCTGGCCTACGGAGGTCCTCTTCACCGACTGGAGCATCTTGAGGAAGATAATACCGAAGATGAACCCCCCGATATGGGCCCACCAGGCAATCCCCCCTTGGCCTGCGCTGCCTGCTGCGCTGAGGAACTGAAAGATGAACCAAATGCCCAAGAAGAATAGGGCGGGCACCTCTACAATGGGAAAGAACAGGAAAATGGGGATCAGGGTCAGTATCCTCGATTTGGGGTACAGGATCATGTAGGCTCCCATGACCCCCGCAATGGCCCCGCTGGCCCCGATGGTGGGCATCTCAGAGCTCCAGTTGAGAACCAGATGAGAGGCACCTGAGGCAAACCCGCAAAGAAGGTAAAACAGGAGATATCTGAAGTGGCCCAGGGTGTCCTCCACATTGTCGCCGAAGATATAGAGCGACCACATATTGCCCAACAGGTGCAGGAAACCCCCGTGGAGGAACATAAATGAAAGGAAGGAGAAAACCTGCTGGCCCGAGGTGAAATAGGCCGAGATCGTGGGAACGGTGTAACGGGCCGGCACCAGACCGTAGGTGAAGATAAACCGGTTCAGTTCCTGGCCCTGGGCGAGTTCGATAAAGAACACCAGGATATTCACAACAATGATCGTTGTATTGATGACCGGGTAGTTCTTGGATCGTATGGTGTCTCTGAGGGGGATCATGTAAGTCTCGAAAGTGCGCTAAAGTGCGCTAGAGTGAGCTAAAATTGAAAGTTAAAAATAGATATAACGGACAATGCATAATCCTCTTTTTTTGAACTGTGGATTCCTTAATACATAATAGCAAATTCCATATTCCCAAATCGCCTAATTCCCAATTCTCAATCAAACACAACCGGCTCCCGGAGGACTAAGGAGATAGCGTCTGCCGCCGTTTCTGCAATTGCAGGGTACACCTCGGTGAGGGCCGTAACCTGCCGCAGATTGTCGGCGGTTCGTGAGGCCAGCATGGCCAGGTCTCCTTCGGTCATGCCCGCTATATCCAAAACCGTTTCCCAGTCAACCCCCTTTGCCCATGCGTACATGGTTGCCGCTGCCCACAGAGGGCTGGGCCGTACCGGAAATCCGCCGGCAACCTCCCGTTCTACCAGAGGCCGAAGCCCCCTTCTCATGGTGCCATATGCATCCAACAGTACCCTGGGCGCCTTGGACTGGTCAAACTCAATCTCCATTTCCCTATCGTACACAAAGGTTGCGATGAGTGCAGCCAAAAGAGCCGGGTCCGATTGCGGAAACAGGTCCTGTCGCAGCCCCTCTGCTATCAGGAGCGGTTGATCCACCCTGAGCTGGGATGCCCACTTGCCGTCTTCGGTTAACGTGTCATCGCCCTTTACATAGCCCTCTTGTTTCAGGAATTCCAGGTGCCGCATGAAATCGGCCCACAGGTGTTCCCGCACGGCATTGGCTGCATCCCACAGATGCGAAAAACCCTTAATCACCGCCCGAAAGGCCTTAGTGTGTCTGCCGTGACAGAGGTTGAAGTGCTCACACCCGTTGCATATGAGGGAATCACGCTCCTGCTGTAAAAACGAGATCCGATCTTCCAACGGCTTAAGTTTCGAGATCTCCTCCTGACCCAGGGGCAGATCCTCAAGGGGAGGGGGCATTTCTCCCATGGGCTCTTTGATCAGGGCGCGATATAACAGGTTCGGGTCATCCGCCGAGGCGGCGTCCAGCACCTTGTCGAGGATGACGGCCACCTTTTCGGGAGTGAAAAAGCGCGACTTGGGCGGTTTCTTCCGCTTTGCCGAGTATCTGATGCGGCAGGCAAGTACCCCGCTCTTTTCCCTTCGGGTGTAGCTTTTCATCACGCAATAGGGGCGGGATCTGCTATCCAGAAAGAGCCTGCCTGGTACGAGGTTTGCGGCTTTTGAGAGGATCGTTTCAAGGCCCTGTTTGTTCTCCTTGACCTGCCGTATCTCCCTTCTGAGCGCACCCATCTTTCTCTGGAGCCTCAACGCCGCCTCCGCTGAACCACAAAGCGCATGAGGGAGAAACCTCATCACGGTCTTGCCGGCCTTGGCAAGCCTTGCCTCAAACCGCTCGTCCCGGTCTTTTTGGCTCAGGTAGTTGGCGAATGAGCGGAGCAGGAGCTCCCTGATCTCCTCCGGATTATGTGACAAAAGCAGGTTGAGGGTCATGGAAAAATCTATCTTTATCTGGCTCAGGATATCTTCAGGGGGAGATTTGATGAGCTCCGCAATCAGGGGAAGGTCCATATACGGCCCGGGGAAGAGCACGGCAAAGCCGATATTGTCCATGCCCCTTCTGCCTGCCCTCCCGGTCATCTGGTGGAGCTCGGTAGCGGTCAGGGGAACGAACTTGGTTCCGTTGTAGCGATCGGAGTTGAGGAAACAGATACTTCGGGCAGGCACGTTGATTCCCGCGGCCACGGTTGATGTGGCGAACACGGCGTCGAGCAGGCCGTCTGCCATCAAATCCTCTACCATCAGTTTCCACAAGGGCAACTGGCCGCTGTGATGGGCCGCTACCGCACTGTGCCTCATGTGCCATAACTGGTTATGTCGTGCGAGATGCGGGTGCACTGTAATGAATTTCTCGATTCGTTTATTGCGCGTGCTTCGCTGCGATGCATTGCTGCCATCATGATCCCTGCACAGCTCCAGTGCATGGTCGCAGTCGGCCCGGGATTTGAGAAAGAAGATTGCCGGAAGGAGATTATGCTTTCTGAGAACCGCTACGATCTCGCCAAAAGGGGGGAGCTTCCTTCCCGTAGTAAGCACAGGTTTTTTGGAGCTGTTCAGATAACCCCACACCTTCTTGTCGAGGCCCCTTTTGTTCATTAAGGGAAAAAGCCTTCCCGTTGGATGAAAGAACAGGTGGGTCAGGGGTACGGGCCTGCCCTTCTCTTCTATCACCACACACTCCTTAGCCCTCAAAGATTCCAGCCACGATGCGATCTGTTGGGCATTGCCTATGGTGGCCGAGAGCATGAGCAGGGGGATGCGCTCCGGCATGTAGATGATGATTTCCTCCCATACAACGCCCCGATCTTCGTCCCCAAGGAAATGGGCTTCATCCAGAATAACCAGATCTGCACCCAGATCCTCGCCCCGGTGCATTGCATCGTAGAGCTGGTTTCTCAGGATTTCGGTGGTACCCACGATAATGGGGGCATCCGGATTCTCGGTCCGGTCGCCCGTGAGGATGCCCACGTTCTGTTTTCCGAAACGCTGGCCGAATTCGATAAACTTGGAATTGCTGAGCGCCTTGAGGGGGGATGCATACCATGATTTGCCATCTCCCTTGAGGACTTCGTCAATTGCCTCAATGGCTATCCAGGTCTTGCCGCTTCCGGTAGGTGCCGAGACGAGGCAGTCGGAATGCCTGATGGCAGATACGGCGTCAAGTTGAAAGGGGTCCGGCTTGAATTCGGCCTTTCCCGGCACACCGATCTTGGCGAAGACACTCTTGAGCCTCCTGTCCGCGCTGGGCCGTATGGAAGGGACGGCACGGGCCGGAACTGCTTTTCGCCTCCCTGCACCCACTTTTCTTTTGTATTTGGTCTGGAACTTTGGCACTATAGCTTTCGTTTCACCAGGGAATAGGTAGAGCGGAACGGTGGTATGATAGCTAGGGATTGTTGAGCACTGCAACTGATTCACGTGTTTTCATTATCACAATTCCGTTCTTTAAGCGGGCGGTAAAAGCTGCCTGCAACTGCATTTCAAGCGCTCGTTGGGGTTTCATTACCGTTGTTTATAGCCCAACAGGTGCTCTTTTCACAATGTTAAAATGATAACATAACTACGATGAGCCGTTTTGCAATAAAGCAAGATCGCGTCATTCAGGGAATCAAGGACTTATACGAGCACAAGAGGGCGGAGATCTGCAGCAGGCTGGACGAGTTTAAGGAGATGTGGCAGGCAGGTACGGAAGAGCAGATCTTCTGCGAGCTGGTGTTTTGCATCCTCACGCCCATGGCCCGGGGCGCAATGTGCTCTAAAGCCGTGGAGAATATGACACGGTCGGGGATACTCTTTAAGGGGAATTGTGCAGAGATCGCAAAGGAGCTGACCGGGGCGCGATTCATCAACAAGAAGGCAGCCTACATCGTAGAGGCCCGGGACAAAATCCTGCATGGAAACCCGGTCTCACTTAGATCAATACTCGGCAAAATCAATGATGGCTATCAGGCACGGGAGTGGCTTGTACGGCATGTAAAGGGCATCGGGTACAAGGAGGCCGGCCACTTCCTGAGAAACATCGGCTTCAATCAGGACCTGGCCATTCTCGACCGGCACATCCTGAAAAACCTCAAAAAGCTCGCTGTAATAGACTCCTTTCCCGATTCCCTAAGCAGACGACAATACCTGACTATAGAAGTAAAGATGCAGGAATTCTCCGAAGCCGTTCACATCCCCATGAGCCACCTGGATTTCGTGCTGTGGTACAAGGAGACAGGGGAGATACTCAAGTAGCTATGCCTGGAGCTGCTCATTTCATAATTATCTGATCAAATGACCCGCACTGGATTCCAGTTCCGGCACCAAAAAGTTGGAGCTTTATTCACGCTCAGGCGAGATGACTAGCGATCCCCCGCGCCTTCAAGCCATCAACAAGTGCTTTATTCACCTCTCGCAATGCCAACAGGTGTTTAAGGGTTTCGGTGTCCATAATTGCCTTTTTTAAGGAGCAACATGGGCGTTATATATCACAACATCAAAGGGTTACACCCCTAAGGGTAGCAGAGAAAAAAATTATGTACTAGCTACCAAAAAAAGAAACCTCCTGTTAAGTAATAGGTGAACAGAACTAAAAAACCTATAACCTAAAAACAGGAGGTTTCCCATGAACGAGACAGAGAGTATCAGGCTTGCGCAATTTCGTCAACTCAAGAAGGAGATTCGAGGATCCAAAGAGTATTTGATCGTAGGCATTGATGTGGCCAAAGACAAGCACCACGCCTTCTTTGGCACTGCCACCGGAAAGACACTCTTCAAGCGACTGGTCTTTGAAAACACCAGTGAGGGTTTTAAAAGGCTCCTCATCCAGGCAGAGGCACTTACGCTCCAACACGGCCTTACCAAGACAGTATTCGGCCTTGAGCCAACCGCCAACTACCATAAACCACTGGGGGAGTTTCTGATCACGGGTGGTCATATGGTGGTGTTGGTCTCCGGGGTGGCGGTAAAGAGAAATAGAGAGCTTCTGGATAGCCGCTGGGATAAGCATGACACCAAGGATTCGGCCAATGTGGCAGATCTCATCAGC
>CP070657.1:179353-182750 GCA_020355085.1 Deltaproteobacteria bacterium | reverse complement strand
TTCTTCGTTCCGGTGGTCCGATCGATCCAAAGGACGGAACCATCGCTGACCAAGAACTCACCTACAACCAGTGATCCGATCGGCAGCTGAGAGGGTTCTTCTTCGTCCGGTGCTTTGGGCTTCTCCGCCGGTGATGCGGGGGGTTTTCCGAGGCCCTCCCAGTTCCCCTCACCGTCTTTGCCCTTGATCAGCACAACTCGCGGGCTGTCCAATACAAATTTCTTGATCTCCACCTGCTTGGATAGCAGCGGCAGCAGCTTGACCCTGACCTCAAAGGATTTCACGCTCACAAAGTCCTTTTCCTCAAAACCGGAAGGATTTCCCAGGTGAACGTCTGATAGGGCCACTCCCGCCCAGGGAAATAGAGACAAACTCAGGTCCCCCCCGAGGCGGAACGGACGTCCGGTGGATTCCGTCACCGTCTGCTCGATTTGAGGCTTGTATTTCTCAACGTCCACGAACATGGGGATGAGAAGGAGTGCTACAATCACCAGTACGATCAAGCCTCCGACGACAATGGCGATCCATTTCACTGCTTTCATCCATTACCTCCCATACTGTGCTGCCGGATTTTCTCCTCTTGCGCCACCATAGAGAAGAGTCCGTCCAGGGCACCGTTGATCACATACTCATCCAAATCAAACCGATAATTTTCCACAAAGGGCATGCTGCTGGCCTTCTGATCCAGCTCCTGGCAGTATCGGGTGACACCCACTTCTGCCATGGAATCGTGCACGATAAGCCTGAAGATCTCGTGAAGTCGGGTGAATCTCTTGTCCCTGAAATAGCGGATGGCCTCATCTTCCCTGCCTTCCAGGATTTTCCAGGCATCTGCAAAATTCAAAAGGAACTCTCTTTTCTGTGAGGCAAGTATTGCAGGCTGTAGGCTTGTATGTCAAGGAAAAGGGCGTCACAACATATAGTTGTTTTGGGTTCTTCTATTACGTGTGGGCTTGGGAATGATGCCGGGGTTGGTGAGTCAGGGCTTTTCAGGATGTGTCAGTTTTTCTACTCAAAGAATAAGGCAGAAATGTTTGTTGCCCACTTTACTTCCCGCTGGATACCTCTTTAAGCAGATCCGTGACACCCACCGCTGGGTTGCAGACACATAACATATCGGGAAAATGCACTGATGGGGTTGAATACTATCTTGCCTGATATAGTGTTTGAGCCCCTCAGTGAGCCTCTGGTTTCCTCAGTCTTTATCTTTCATTCCACCTCTGCCGCCTGCTATCCCCTCTCTGCTGCCTGTTATTGGGCTTCTGCATGCGGGCCTCCAACTGCTCATCTCTGTGCCCTGATTTCTTGACCTTGTCCAATGGCCGCACCCCCCTGACCTCAGGCTTCTGCTCCCTAACTCCCGACTTTTGAGGCTTGTCCCGCGAGCGCGACGAATTTTTTTGTCTCATCAGGGGCTCAACATTGGGGTTCGGTTTTGGCAACTTTTGCTGCGCGGGAGGGGCTTTTTTTCGAATGGCTTTTTTGTTTGGCCTGTCCACAATCGGGGATCTGGAAAACCTTTCTTTGTTCGGTTCTGGTTTCTTTAGGGCCTTTTGTGCCGGCATATTCCGCCGTTTGGTCTCTCGGCCCTGGCGCTCCTTTTGATAGGTGCGAACCTCCTTTTCCCGTTGCGTGAACTCCCTCCGCTCTCTTTCGCTCAGGGGTCGTAAGCGGGATGCAATGGCCTTGGTTTTTCGGTCAGGGTCAAGCGGCATGACAAAGTCAGGCCGTGCGGGGCCTGATGATTTGCCCACTTTGTCAGGCCCTTTGTGGCGATCAAAGCTCCGGGGCGGCCGTGTCCCTTCGTGTTCGCGACGGTCGCGAAATCTTGCCTCCAAGCTGTTCTCCCAGTCCTTATCGTTGCGATGATGCCAGCGTTGATGGGCATAGATGGGATCATAGACAACCCGTCTCGCATGCAGGGAAAACCACGGATAGATCCCCCTTCTGTAATACCTGGGCGCGTAATAATTGCCATAATAATAATGGTGATACCTATGTCGTACGAAAAGGGCGTCATTAAAGATGTTCAGGTCGATCACAAAGCCTGGTGAGAACCAAAAGCTCAACCCAAGGTGCACCCTCGGAAAAAAAACCGGCGCGAACAAAACTCCCCTATGGATGACGGTGTAGTCCCAGTACCCGCTCACAAAGATATATCCACGGGGCGTCCAACTATAGTAAGCAGGCACCCAGATCCAGTCGGGGTGAACGGCTGCCCAATACCCGGGCCGCCACGCATAGCGTCCATAGTGCCATAGCCAGCAACCGGGAATCCAGATGTAATCCGGTGAAGGGGCATTACTGCTGGGTCCGACCTCTACCGATTCAGGCGGCTCGGGCAGGTATTCAGTCTGTTTCGCCGTTACACTGGCCCAGTAACCGGGAATCCACTGATACCCTTCTGTTACGGGGGTCCAATAACCGGGTACCCACTGCCGACCCGGCGGCGGTACTCGCCAGATCCCACTCACCCAGATATATTCGTTCCTTTCATCATCCCAGGCCCAGTAACCGGGAATCCACTGAACGTCTCCTTCAGGCTTCTGATCGGGCGGAATCTCCTCGATGAGGGGAGGTGGCGCCTTGGGCGCTGTGATTCCCGGCTCAGGGTCCAATGCCACGGCCTGAGCAAATGCCTCATGTATGGGGCCCGAGGCAAGCACTTGAACATCTTCCTCCGGGATCGGGGCTGTTTTTTCGGCAGCCACAATCGCTCGTGGGCCTAATGCCGGCCCGAATGTCGCTAATGCCACAACTATACAAAAACAGAGGATACCTTGTCGTTTCAGCATGGGCCTCTCCTTTATTCTATTGGTAACAGCGATGGAATCACGTCAGTCTGTTTTTGCCAGTGATGCCCTCTAATGATAACCGCATCAACAGGGCAAAATCCTTTCTCCTATTTATTAGACGAAAACCTTCGATAAAGAGTCGACAGGGTTACCGATTTTTATTAGCTTCGAATACTAGCTCTGGAAATTATCTGAAAATTCACTAAGCCGCTTGAAACCAAAGGCTAATTTAGGTAGTCTTTAAATTACCAGTTTTCAGGCTTAAAGAACGAAATCGTAGATACAAGGAGGTAGCCATTATGAGAAAGACCTTTATCGTTTTCCTGGTATTCTGTTTTGCGTTGGTATGCATTGGCTGCGCCGAAATGAGCCGTACGCAGAAAGGAGGGGCAATTGGCGCTGGTGCAGGAGGTGCATTGGGGGCCATTATTGGTCATAAAGCTGGCAGTACTGTTATCGGGGCATTGCTTGGTGCAGCAATAGGAGGGGCTGCCGGAGCCTATATTGGCAACTATATGGATAAGCAGGCCGCTGAGATCGAAAGGGATATTGCTGGCGCGCGTGTTGAGCGAGTGGGAGAAGGGATTAAGATAACCTTCAGC
>CP070657.1:176240-179253 GCA_020355085.1 Deltaproteobacteria bacterium | reverse complement strand
GGTTCCCTGAAGCGGTAGGCAAATGACGAAAAGGGTCAAACTAATAAGTATTACTTTTAATCCTCTGTTATTCATTTTCGCCTCCTTCTGTTCTATGGTTTGCCTTGATGAGCGTTAACCAAAGACCTTGATTTCAGATTACGTTATAAGATAATCACCCCCTTTCTTTTTCTAACCTTCCTAATTCCCTCGATGCTTGGTCGTAAATATAAAATCGTGAAACGATTTTATAGCTTGAGAAGCCTTCTTGCGTTGCCCTCATAGATCTTCTGTCGGTCGTCATCGGAGATAGAAAGTGCGTCTATGATTTTGATTGTTTCTCTGATATATCCCGGCCCTTTCTCAGGGTCAAAGGGGCAGTCAGAGGCAAACAAGACGTGGTCTACGCCGAAGAACTCGAGGCCGCATTTGGTCGCTGAGGATGCCCCGAACAGGGCGGTGTCTGCATAAAAGCCCTTGAAGTACTCCAGGTGTGATTTCTTGAGTTGCTTGAGGATACCGGTGTAATCCTCATCCGAAGTACGGGTTCCCAGCTGTTCCCAGCTCGTGCCCACCCGACCCTCGAAGTAGGGAACCATGCCGCCCATGTGGTGGGTAATGATCTTGAGATTGGGAAACTGATCGAAGTAGCCTCCAAACACGAGTCGAGCCATGGCAACACTGGTCTCATAGGGCCAGCCGAACACAAACCAGATCTCAGACTTGGATTTCTTTTCAGTGAGATAGTCCGGAGATGTGGCCCCCCGGTACGGGTGGATCCAGATGGGCAGATCATAACCGGCCATCTTTTCAAACAAGGGTTTCAATTCGGGGAGATCAAGAGGAGCACCTTTTACGTTAGAGAAAAACTGAATACCCACTGCCTTAAGCTCTTTTATGGCCCGGTCTATCTCATCAAGGGCCGCACCGGGGTTATTCATGGGCATGGAGGCTACAAAACCGGGGAACCGGTCAGGGTACTTTCTCACGTACTCGGCCATGCCGTCATTTGCTATGCTAGCAAGTTCCGGCGTGAGTTCAGGACCGGCCAGCGCCTCAAGCGGCGGAGTGCCAAGGCAGATCACCTGGGCATAGTCGTCAAACTGATCCATAACGCGAAACCGTGCTTCCAAGTCATACAGTACGGGGATTCCCCGGACTCGCTTGCCCATGTCCTTATAGTCCGGTGCAACCTCCATCATCTTGTCGAAATATACCTTGGGGAATATGTGGTTGAAGATGTCGAGTTTCATATCGGCCTCCTATGTGGTTAACGAGAGATGCAGTATAACACGAGAGCAGGCGCTGGTAAAGAAACTCCAAAGGATCCGCATACCGCGATTGATCCTAAATTTCTGTGGGCTAAAGCTGCAAAAAACCTCGCTGATTCGGTAAGATAGATCTATTCAAATAGAAAGTAAACCTTAACCAACAAGGTGAGAAATGATGATACGACAAACCATCCTTCGGTTCAAGCCAGAAATGACCAGAGACCTGCCCGCTCGTGCCTCGCAGTGGCAGGCGGGCATGATCACTCCCCATGCAGGCTTGGCACTATTGAACGAGTTCGCCATGGGATTGGGCTTTTTGAAATCAGCAGATAGATATTAACCTACCCCTGGTTGTGGTGCGGGATACTACCCCTTTGAGTATATCTTGCTCCTCATTTTGATGCTCAATGGAGGCGGCCGGAGCCTGGAGGGCACCCGCCAGATACGAACAGATGAGGAACTGCGAGAGAGGTCTTACCGTTAGAGCGGATCCCCTCCTCGAATGCATTTGGGGCCTCAAATTGAGCCCATTTCGAGGCAGGTTTAGGCCCGGCGCAAGACCTTGCGCGCTTTTCTTTTCCCAAATGGAGGATATAAAGAATATGAAACCTGCACATACCAGCAATGTCAGGACTGCGGCGGTAACAAACTCTACGATAGCCGCGAGCAATGCTGCTCTTTCTGCGGAAGGTGCCGGGAGTTGGGACTATTTTATACCTGTCTGCGAAGTGCAGTGGCTAAATTAGGATGGAAAGAGGGAATTCACAATAGACTGCCCCGCACGGGCAGTTTAGACGGCAGCCTCCGCAGTGTCAGCACTCGGTCGGATAAGCTACTATCAGCCCTTCCTCCTCCATGACAAGCACATCCAAGGGGCAGAGTTCAACGCAGTTCCTGCAGATGGCACAGTGCCCACAGTGAAAACAACGGCTTGCCTCCTTAATGACTTCTTTCCTTGAATACCCCTTGCTGATTTCGTTGAACCATCCTATTATCGGTTATTGGTGCGAGAACAGCACTAAGCCTTTTGCCAATCCCTTAAACTGATAAATCCAGGCTCCCCCCTCACCAGAGGTAGTGAGAAATACCTGGTCGGTACCCGGCTTAAATGCTACGTTTGTGGAGCGCAGAAGTTTGCCCTCATCTCTGCCCGGAATCAGCACATTGGCTATGGGAATCCCTCCTCGATTGAAGATAAGAACCCTACCCTGGAAGATAATACATTGATACAGATTACCCTTCTCGTCGACTGCACTTGAGTCACACCCTCCTCCTTCTGGTGCGGCTCCCATGAAACGATACGGGATGTGAGTCCCTTCAAATGGATCGAGACTTATTCCGTCTTCTTGTAACTGTAGACGAACTAAGTGACTTGAAGCAGTCACACTTACCCAGAGTACGTTTCCCTCTGGTGAAAGAGAGATTCCGTTGGCCATTGCGAGACGCTCAATCACAGGTTTGACGGTCTTAAGATCCGCGGAAAAGCGATATACTCCACCTGTCGGATCAGCGATAGTACCAGTGAAATCGGTCACATAGAAGTTTCCCTTAGAGTCAAATACCAGATCGTTCCCCGATCGCGGCCTGTCCTGGTATCTGGCCTCTATGTAAGTCAGATTGCTCCCGTCAGGATTGATTGTTATGATTTTACCCGTTAGGCATACGATGAATAACCTTCCGTCCTTATGGATAGCAATGCCATCGGGCAAAAGCCCCTCCTTGCTGAAAATGGTGGTCACCTTTTTCTTCGGGGTGATCTTCAG
>CP070657.1:172240-176140 GCA_020355085.1 Deltaproteobacteria bacterium | reverse complement strand
TAGCTTTCATAGGCCGAGAGGTTGATCCCCTCTGCTGCAAACCATCCTTTTTCTCTTGCAACATAGGCGCAAGCAGCGTGATCCATGAACTCAACTGCCATGCCTATGTCTCGGCTTTTCCTCTGCATCACCTTTTCCCTGCACGCGGAATCGCGAACGAAGGCAATAAGACTCCAAACCAACAGAAGGGCTGTGAGCAGTGAAAGTGTCATTAGTTTTTTCATGATCTCTCGCTATACCTCCCATGTCTTGACTGTATGATTGCCTTCTCTCCTGGTCTTAATTATTTCGGCAATAATACTCACTGCTATCTCCTCGGGGGTTTCTGCATTGATATGTAAACCAATCGGGGCGTGGACCTCCCCCAATCGTTTCTTGGAGACACCTTTGGAGTGGAGATGTGAAAGAACGGTCTGATTCTTTTTTCTGCTGCCGATCATGCCGATATAGGCCGCATCAGTTTTCACTGCCCATTCCAGCACTGTCTCGTCCTGGAGATGACCCCTCGTGACGATTGCGATGTACGAGGCCCTATTGGTGGTAAGCTGCGGAAAGGCCAGGTGAAAATCCTGGGCGATGACCTCATCTGCTTCGGGAAAACGGTCTGCATTGGCAAACTCTGGTCGATCATCAATAACCACTACCTTAAACCCGACCATCTTGCCCAGTTTGGCCAAAAAAAGGGAAATATGCCCTGCTCCGAAGATAAAGAGGCACGGTTCGGGAACGATGGGTTCCACAAAGACCTCCATGTTCCCCCCACAGATCATCCCTTCCTCTGCCACTTCCTTGCCGGTAAGATCAAAGCGTAAGACCGTGGACCTGTTTTCACGCATTACTTTGATGGCCTCTTTGCACACCTGGGCCTCCAGGCTTCCGCCTCCCACGGAGCCGAGAATAGTGCCATCGCTTCTGATGAGCATCTTTGAGCCGATTTCCCGTGGGGTGGAGCCTGTGGCATTAATCACCGTGGCAACTGCAGCACGCTGTCCTTCAGATCGAATCCGCACGATCTCCTGAAATATGTCTTCCATAGCAATACCTTCCAAAGTTGACGTTATTCTCGGTATATGACCTCCACAACCGGCGGATGTACCTGTGCCTGACCTAATACAACCCGATCAATTCGCGGACGTTTGGAGTTAAGAATCTCATGGGCGAGGTTTCTTGCCGCCGAGCGGTCAGGGCTCAGATCCATCTTATTGATAAAAGGGATGATCCTGGCTTCTGCTGGACTGCCTGTGGCTAATCCGGATGGGTGAAGGATCAGACGAGCGATGGTCTCAGCAGTGACAACCTCGCCCAACGGCACCCCGGTGAGTCGAGATGCGATTTCTGAACGAAACACCCGCTCCTCGGAGAGCTGGCTGCCCAACGCATCAATTCCCACTACCGGAATGACGAGAGTCGTGGAGGAAGGTATTACCGGTTCGTATTCTGGGTTGGGGGCCTTCAGCGGTCTCTGTGCGGCCCCATCTGCCTCTATAATGACATACTCTACCGGGTTGAGCCCGATCACCCTCGAAACCAGGAAGGGCCTAACTCCCCTGAGTTTTTGTGAGTCGGCCAAGAGTTCGGAGCCGATGGTAATACACCCTTTTTCGCCTGCGTTTTTCAGTAAGAAGTCGATTATCTCGTCTTCATCGTTCGAAACGAAAAAACATGCAGTCTCAGACGGAGACGGGGGAAAGATCTTGGTCGTGGTCGAGGTAATGACAGTTTTACCCTTCTGAGCCAATTCGCGGGTTAGGGCAAACATCAAGGTCGTCTTGCCACCGGCTCCAACCAGGCTAATTACCTCCTTCGGGTGGATTCCCAAGGCCTCTCTCAAGGTTGTGACTGCCTTGATGGGCATCGCGTGTTCGCCTCTCACGCTTTCTGTTTCCTGATGGTTATCCACAACCCACGCTGTTCCTCAATATGGCAGAGATCAGCCACTTCCGATTTTTCCACGATCTGCTCGAGCTCTTCTCTGCTGATCCGTTTCCTGCCCAGTCTCTTGTTTAATTCCCGAGATTGGTCTGCGATTTCGTCAATAAGCTCTTTGGGTGCGCCCTTGCCGTAGCCGCCACCGACAAAGGCCATGCCGCCCTCTCTCAGAACGCGCACTATTTCACCGAGCAGACGCACCTTGTCCTTTAAGAAAAAGAAGGCTCCCCTCAGGATTACGAGATCGAACTGAGCGTCAACGAATTGGAGATGCTCGAGATCGGTTTCTTCCACCGGGATGCATTCCGAGAGTCCGGAGAGGACAATCTTTCTCCTCAGATAATCGATCGCCGCAGGAGACTCTGCTCCAATGGTAATACTAAGCCGAGGATGGGATCGAGCTAGTTCCAAGGAGATGCCCCCAGAAAACGGCCCGAGTTCCAGGACCGATCCATAATCCCTTTGATAGCATTCCATTATCTGAGAGGCCACATAGGGATAGATCTTTTTCCACAAACGGTCTAAATGCTCGAGATCATCGATGTTCACGGCTCACCTCACCGATTCAGGTGAGCTAGTATGGCTTCAAGCACGCCGCCTCCAACCGCCCTTGCCTTATCGGATATGGTATAGCAGTGCTCCTTGATCCCCCTGGGGTCGATATCTCCTGTCTTCATCCCCTTCCACACCGTTGTTCCATCGCGCAAAAGACCTCTGATAACACCCTTGATTCCCGCTTGAACCGGCGTGCCCTCCACGTAGACTATCACATCTCCTGCCTCGACCATATCCCCGATATGCTTGACGGTTTGCAGTGCACCATCTCGCGGTGCCCTGAGAACCCTTTCGATCGAAAAGCCGGCAATGGCACCGGGGACACCCGTATTCTCCTCCGCTTCTCCCTGGAATATGATCCTTCCCAGGTTGTGGCCCCTGTTGCTCTCCACAACCAGATGCACGTCTATGCCCGCGCAAAAGCCGGGCCCGACACCAATGACAAGCGGCGCGTCGGTTATCCTTGTCCCCAGGTTTTTCTTGGCAAGGATGGCATCGACAAGGACAGCAGGGCTCAAAACGTCTTTGATTGTGGCTTCAGGATCTATAATGATCGGAATGTAATTCTTTCTCCAAGCCTCGACAATCTGCTCATATGAGTTCGCGACCACAGCGGTAAGTCCCTCTACCGTTTTTTCCCCATCATGGATGGCCTCACAAAAGGAGACCTCTCTTCTTACCGCGTGAGGCTCGGGTATTTCGGTCATACAGACCTTGAAGCGGCATCTGGTCAATCGATGTGCTATCCCGCTGGCCATTTCGCCCGCGCCCTTGACCAGCACTATTACATCCTGTTCCACCATACGTGCCCCTTTAATTGCCTCCTGTGTTAGCAATAAAGCGTTTGCATTCATGTAACCATGTGAGAACAGCGGAGCTCTGAGTAGTCTTGAAGGAGAAGAGAAGTCTTTCAAAAGGATCGGTAATCTCTTCCTTTGAACCTTCGATTCCTCCGCGTTTCTCTTGCAGTACCTCGATCTGCCGATCAATAAGAGAATCCCCTAGGCTCAGCCGGAGCTCACGAATAAAGAAGAGCTTGGCCATGAACTCGATGCGAAAATCCCGCACATGCTGGACAGGCGATTGAACCCACGACAGGAATCTCTTCTTTCCGGTTTGAGTGAGGGAAAAGATCTTTTTCGCTGGCCGGCTCTCCTGCTGCTCTTGTCTCGATATAATGCATCCCTCGCGTTCCAGCCTTTTCAATAGGGCATAAATCTGGCTAATGCTCAGCTGCCAGAATTCGTTCATGCGAGCGGACATGTAACCGTGCAACTCATAGCCGTGTTTCGGCCCGGTCATGAGTATACCGAGGAGGGCATTTTCCGGCGGGACCTTGAAGCTCATAATTCCCCCAGCTATTTCATTTCTAAATATTCCAAGTTGGAATAAAAATCAATGGAAATCTTCACAAAG
>CP070657.1:166820-172140 GCA_020355085.1 Deltaproteobacteria bacterium | reverse complement strand
ATCTCCGATGGTTTGATCACATCCTTCATCCGTGAAAGCTCTTCCATTAACTCTTCATCGATATGGAGCCTTCCGGCCGTATCAATAATCAACAGGTCTGCTCCAACCTCCGATGCCCTTTTTAGCGCGCTCAGACAGATAGCTTCAGCCCCTCGTTCAGTATCTGAGGGATGAACCGGTATGCCGATCTCATCGCCAATTTTCGAGAGCTGATCTACGGCAGCCGGCCTGTTAATGTCAACCGGCACCAGGTAAGGATGGTATCCTTGCTTTCTGAGTTGAATTGCCACCTTACCAGCGGTTGTCGTCTTACCGGAGCCTTGCAGGCCAACGAGCATTATGCTCAGCGGTTTTTTGCCTTCAAGCTCAAGACCGCTCCTGCCCTCACCCATGAGCTTGATGAGCTCTTCATTGACGATCTTAATTACCTGTTGACCAGGGGTAAGGCTTTCCATTACATCCTGACCGAGGGCACGCTGCCTGATTTCTTCAAGAAAATTCTTAACAACCTTATAGTTTACATCTGCCTCGAGAAGCGCAAGTCGGATGCCTTTGAGAGCGGCTTCGATATCCTTCTCGCTCAACCTACCGCGGCCCCGCAATTCCTTGAATATGCGACTCAATTTTTCCGTTAATAACTCGTACATAGGTCGGAATCTTAAGTTTAACTGATTTTTTTATTCCTTTTCCGGATTTATGTCAATAAAATCCTTTGGCGCTCAATGATTCACGACCGCAGAGCTAGAACTGCAATCCCTGACTGAACTGGGTTCAGAAAGAAAGGTTTCCGGTTGCATTTTCCCCGGGATTGGTTTTAAAATTGCGGGGTTTCATAAGCCGAAAGGAAATTTATTGACCAGCGACGCGGCAATAATTAGACCTCGGAGGGAAAAAGGAGAACCGATCATTGGCCCGGACGCAATTATGGCTGCGATCCCTTCGGATCTTGACTATATGGTTGGCTTGGCACAGGCCGAAAGAGTCAACCTGAAATCGTTGAGCCCCTTTAGGCTCTATACCGGCAAAAGGGAGGGAAACGCACTTGTTGCGCTGGCAGGGCCCCTGCTGGGAGCGCCCCAGTCGGTGATGGTGTTAGAGAAACTCATTGCATTGGGCACAGAGAGGATCTGGGTCTTGGGTTGGTGCGGTTCCCTACAGCCGTCTATCAAAATCGGTAGCCTCGTCATTCCCACAACTGCCTTGTGCGAGGAAGGAACCTCTGCCCATTATCAGGTGACTGAGGAAAACAGACAGACAAGCCCACTGCTTACTGAACGGATCGAGAATGCCCTTGTGAGAGCCCGCATGCCCTTTACCAAGGGGCCTGTTTGGACGACGGATGCCATTTACCGTGAAACGGAGGAAAAGATAATAGCCTATGGAAAAAGAGGTTTTCTGGGTGTTGAGATGGAGATGTCCGCCCTCATTACCGTAGCAGCCTACCGGTCGGTGAAATGAGCTGGGTTGTTAATTGTATCGGATGAACTGGCCTCTCTCAGATGGCGTCACGGAGTTGGATCGGAAGCCTTAACCAAGAGGTGCAAGGAGGCGGGAAGACTGTTGCTGGATGTGTGTATGGCAGGCAGGTGAGTTCATCTTGGGGATAACATCATCTTCCTGGGGTCATTTGCTGCCGGCTGTAGTGTAGGTTTTCACTGTCATTTTGGTATTATTGGATAGGATGAAAGCCAAATCACGCGTTATTATTCTCAACTGTAGTCATGGATAAACAAAATGGACAACACCAGGGCTCACCTCATCATTGAAGGAAGGGTTCAGGGCGTCTGGTTTCGGGATTCAACCAGGCAGGAAGCCGTCAGACTGGGGCTCAGCGGCTGGGTAAAAAACCGGTTTGACGGAGCCGTTGAGGTTGTTGCTGAGGGCCCCAGAGAAAGGGTGAAAGCCCTCGTAACCTGGTGCCATCACGGCCCTCCTGCGGCCAGGGTAACAGGAGTCCGTGAGTTCGAAGAGGACTTCACCGGTGAGTTCGACTCCTTCCGTATCGTCTTTTAGTTTGAACAAGGAAACCGTACGGGGAACAACAACAGTACATCCGGAGATACTCTTAATGAAAAAAGAATTACATCTTCTTATCTGGGCAATTGCCCTGTTATGCATTCCGTTCATCGTTGGATGTGGAACCGGGCGCTCGTTGGTGTCGCAGGCGATTAACAATACTGATTGGCCAAAGAAGCGGGTTATGGTGATGCCGACCGCGAATCTGAGCGGAGTGTCTTCAGGTGGGCTTGTGAACACAGTCAGCGAAGAGCTCAGCAAGAATCTGCGTAGAACAGGCTTTTTCATCATTCAGCGACAAGACGACACAACGCATTCGTACAGCTTTAAGCTCGGCAAGCCCCTTGAACAAGAACTCATGAACAGAGCCACCGAGTCCGGCATTAATGCCGTTGTCTTTACCACCGTACCCCCCGTTGAGATTACAACTGCGAGAAAGGGTGTGTGGCCTTTCAGGAAGCACGCTGAGAAGTTCACCGTATCGGTGAATATGGATATCGTAGATATCAACTTTGGAACGGTAATCATAAGTAAGGACTTTGTCGAAGACATCAAATTCTCAGGTGAAACGATCATGGCAACCGGAAAACAAGATCCCTTTGCGGAAAGAAGGGCGAAGGCCCTCGAAAAATGCTTGCCCGAGATCGTTGAAAAAGCAACGAAAACCGCCATTCGCTCCCTTAATCGACAGGTATGGACGGGGAGAATCGTTTCACTGGATGAGGGAAAGATCATGGTCAACGCCGGTCGGGATGCAGGACTCAGACCAGGGGTGGTTTTTGAGGTGTTTTGTGCTGACGAATGTGTCACGGCCTGTACCGGGCAAACCTATGCTTTGCCTGGTCAAAAAGTGGGCGAGATACGAATAGTGAGCCTGAGAACCCGACGCGCCCTTACAGAACCGGTTGGCGGTGACGGTTTTAAGGTAGGGCAGATCGTAAGGGTGAAGGATTAGGATGAGAGCACCTCGCGGGCGTGGGCCAGGGTCTTTTCCGATCTGGTCTTGCCGCCCAGGAGCCGGGCGATCTCGTTAATCCTCCCTTCCCTGTCCAGGGTTGTAATGTGGGTCCGGGTCCTGCCTCCGCTGACCCAGCTTTTTGCCGCAAGCCATCACCTGCGGTTTGGGAATTTCATTGCAGACCTTCCTGAAAGCGTTGAAAACCTCATTGCTTCAGGATTCCCTTTAAGAAAATTTCGGCAAAGTTCTTCGACAACTCTTCGGCAGACTCTCTCCGGAAATAATCAAACCAGTAAAATACCCAGCTACACATCCCTATAGCCGCAAAGGCTGCAAACGTCTTGTTCAGTTTCTTGCCCTTACCGGAAATCGCCAAATCCGATATCCCATCTCGTATAGCGTCAAATCCTCTCTTCCAAATTTGTCTAATTATCCGATAATGTTCAGGCGCGAGCCTTTTAGCCTCATGGATAAGGACTCGGGGCGCAGGGTCTCGGGCTAGAAGGCGAGTATAGCTCTCAATGAAATACGCAAGTCGGTCTTCAGGATCAGAAATCCTCTCTGCTTTTTCCACAATCGGAATGAAATCCTTCTTCAAGTAATATTCATGGATAAGAAAGAGGAGGTGTTCCTTGCTGTAAACATAGTAATAGAGGCCTGCCTTGGTTAGGCCAACCTCTTTCGCCACCAGTGACATAGGGGTCACATCGTAACCTCTGTCTGTGAACAGCGCCAATGCTTTCTCATATATTCTTTCCCTTGTATTCATAAGAAAAGCGGTCTCAAAACTTACCAGCTCGTCAGCTGTTTATTGAGGACATTCTCCGTCTTGAAGCCAAAACAGCCCAATTCAACCTCAAAAAATGTTTTCTTGGTTGATCCAAGAAGGGAACCATTTGTAATACTCAAGAGGATACGCCTTACTTAGTCCTTCATAGGTGGCCTTGGCGAGAGCAATGCCTTTTTTTCCTCGATAGAGCTTCACAAGGCCTTTGTCCTCCAAAGCGAGAAGCACCTCATCGAGCTTCGCATCATCCACATCAATAAATTCCTTTATGTCCTCGCGGGACATATGAAGCCCAGGGTTCACTCGATAGTCCTCGGCCAGCACCTTGAGAAGGCCTTGCTCATCTACTACCTTTTTCCTTTCAGGCGGGTTGCTCAGAGGTACAGGTACTCCCAATTCATCATGGATAGTGCGCCGGGGCATCTTGAATTCTTCAGCCATCTGTCTCATCGCAGTTCTATAAATAACCAGTCTGCAAGCTTCCATAGTGCCACCGGCAATATTTTCAACCTTGGCAACCTTCATGATCGCTGCAAGGGGATAGAATGGCGTAACACCATCCCCTCCCATGACCTGAATAGCATCCAAGCTGGCTCCCATAGCCCCTTCGCAGTTGAACACCTTGGCAACATTCGATTCCAAGGTGATATCAGACCCCAAATCCCACAAGTGTGCTGTATAGTAGGTTATCAGCCTTGCCATCTTCAGCTTTATGATCAAATCAGCTATCTTGAATTGGTTATTAACTAGGTCTATTGTGGGCCTGCCGAACTGGACCCTCCTCTGGGCATAGGGAACCACATTGCCCAGAAGTTCACGCATCCAGCCTAAATCCTGGGCAGAGATGAGGGTCCTCTCGAAATTAAGACCAGCAGTCATTACCCTCCATCCCTCACCCTCCTCTCCGATCACATTCGCCACAGGCACAACAGCTTCATCAAAATCGAGGCATCCATTCTGTATATTCTCGAAGCCGATCACCTCATTGACCTTTTCAACTGTAAAGCCCTGTGTGCCCTTTTCAACAATAAATGCGGTCAAGTGTCGATGCCTTCGTATGTCCTCAGGATCATCGCTGGTGCGCGCGTAGACCATGTATCTGTGAGCCAAACCTGCAGAGACAACGTACCGCTTCTTTCCATTTAAAATATAGGTATCGCCCTCACGTCTCGCCCTGGTTTCAATTGCGGCAGCATCAGTTCCGGCAAATGGCTCGGTTATTACAACCGCCCCAAGCTCTCCTTTGGCAATTCTGGGTAGAAAGCGTTTCTTCTGCTCCTCGGTCCCAAACTCTACGACCTGCCGGAGTCCCCCCAACATATTGCCCAGAAAGACTCGGCCGGGCCCCGGCATCCTGTTGAGTGCCTCTGTAGCAATACAGGCACCCGTAGCTCCTAGTCCCAACCCCCCATATTCTTTGGGGATCCCCGCACCTGTAAAGCCTTCTTCCGTAATCCTTTCGAATATATCCCACGGAAACTCCCGCTTCCACCTCGTCTCTGCATCCCGCGGCATTACCTCTCTTACGAAGGTCTCAACTTCCTGTGCTAATTTCTTAT
>CP070657.1:162253-166720 GCA_020355085.1 Deltaproteobacteria bacterium | reverse complement strand
TGAAGCAGCTGAAAAAGGCCCTAGACTCAAATTGGGAGGGTTATGAGGAGATAAGGAAGCTTTGTTTGGGGGCTCCCAAGTTCGGCAACAACGATGACTATGTGGATGAGATAGCAAAAGATCTTTACAAGTTTTGGGCCCATACGACCGCCACATTTACAAGCGCTTTGGGAGGAACACACAAGCCTGCGGCCATCTCCATTTCTGCTCAGTGGCCTGGAGGGACTGTCACGGGCGCTACCCCGGACGGGAGGTACGCAGGGGGGGTCCTCGCAGACGGGAGTATGTCTCCTATGAGAGGCATGGATGCCCACGGCCCTACGGCCGTAATAAAGAGCGCCATGAAGATAGATCAAGATGATTATCAAGCCACCCTTCTTAACATGAAATTTCATCCGTCGGCATTGAAAACCGAAGATGATCTGAGGAAGCTTTCGGCCCTGATCAAGACCTACTTCGCTAATGGCGGAAAACATGTCCAGTTCAATGTCGTCAACAGGCAAACGATGTTGGATGCTCAAATACACCCTGACCGGCACAAAGATCTCGTTGTGAGGGTAGCGGGTTACAGTGCTTATTTTGTTCAGCTAGGTAAGGTAATACAGGATGAAGTGATAGGGCGAACGGAACACGAAAACGCTGCCTGAAGGTGACTGAAATAGCCAGACAGAATGATCCGAGGTATTGGTTTGATGCAAATTGATGACGTTAAAGGCGTCATTCTTAACATTTAGCATTATTCCATCCATGCCGGCCCTGATATATGAACGACCTTTTTTCTAACGGAAATGGCGGGTCACCTCGGTGACCGTCATGGCCTTGCACAGTTGATTGATATAGCTTGCCAATCGCCGGGTAACCCCTAAGTAAGAATTCATAAGCGATCTAGACGTGAAATGTCAATCTTGCCGTAGACCTGAATCCATATGGTCATGGAATTTGGTCTGGAGAGTCTCTTACATCATCACTTTCACCAGCAATAAAGAAAGGGATGGAACAAGGATGAGCAAGGTCACATGAAAAAAATCAGCCACAAGAAATGGGAAAATGCCTTTCCATACCGTCTCCATTTCAATACCCATGTCCTTGACAACCCCGGCAATTACAAATGTGTTCATGCCTATGGGCGGCGTGATCATGGCTATCTCAGCCATCCTGATAAACACAATGCCGAACCATATGGGATTGAATCCAAGGCTGACCACCAGCGGAAAAAAGATAGGTATCGTGAGCACCGTCATTGCCGCTACATCCAGAAAACAACCGAGAAAGAAGTAAAGCACCAATACCATGACGAGAATCGCCATCGGCGGCAGGGGCATTCCTCCGATTAAGTCCTAGAGTACGTAAGGGATCGTTGTAGCGGCAACAAAGAAGTTGAAGATCATGGCGCCGATCAGTATTCCGTAAATCATGCCCGTTGTCTTTAGCGTCTCTACTACGGCGGTTTTGAAACCCTCCCATGAGAGCCTACGCCTTAGCGTGCACAAGATGATCGCCCCGAAAGCCCCTACCGCGCCGGCCTCGGTGGGAGTAAACCACCCGATGATAAGGCCGGCGAGCACGAAGATGATGAGCGCCACAATCTCCCCGCAACTGCCCAGGGCCTTTATCTTTTCCCGAAAGAGGGTTCTTTCTGCACGCGGACCGAATTCTGGTTTCAACGCACACATGATGACAATCACAACGATATAGAAGAGGGCTTCGAGTATCCCTGGAATGATGCCAGCCGCGAATAGCTTGCCGATAGAAGTTTCGGTAAGTATACCGTAAATGATGAGCGCGCCGCTCGGCGGGATCAAAACACCCATGGTCCCACCCGCAGCCACGGCACCAGTGGCCAAGGAGGAATTGTATTTGAGCCGCTTCATCTCGGGTATGGCAACCAGGCCCATGGTAGTTGCCGTAGCAATGCTGGAGGCCGAGACTGCTGCGAAGATTGCGGAACCTGCAACGGCCGCCATGGCAACACCTCCTCTTTTGTGCCCCAACCACTTGGAGGCCAGATTGAACAAATCACGGCCCATTCCGCTGACAAAAACCACCTGGGCCATGAAAATGAACAGGGGCAACACAGCCAGGGAGTAAGATGAGGCAGTATCGAATGGAACAATAGCTAGTTTAGTGAAGGAAGCCACATCAGAGACCAGGTACCAAAATCCCAGAAAACCCATCAATGCCATTCCAGCACCGATTGGGACGCCAAAGGCCAACAGTGCAAAAAGCAGGATAAAACCGATAATGCCGATAAGTACGGGGCTCATCTATCTAAAAACCTCCTGAATGCCCGGAATAGATCTACAAGATAGGTCAGACAGAAAAGAAATAAGCATAAAATCCATACAACACGGAAAGGCAAGTAAGGAATATCAAGGGTTTCAGAGACCTCCTGCAGGCCGGTTTCAAAGATCAACTGCAGACCGGCCCAGGCAATCAGAGCCCAAATGGAGAGGCTGACCAAACATGCTAGTATCTCGGCTGCAGCGTTAAGCCTCGAGGGAAAACGGGAGACGACGAGATGGACTATGACATGACCTTTTTTCATGGCGGTGTAAACCAGCGCAGTGGCCACCGGAACCACCATGATGAGCTCGAATAACTCATAGCTCCCTGGAATGACAAAATGTGCAAATCTACCAAAAATGTTGCTTATGAGGAGCAGCATTCCTACTATCAAGAAAATTCCACCTATTATTGTGCCTACTTTCGTTATGCGTTGGAGCATGTCGCTTAAGACATTCATATTTTCCCCATAGTATTGGCTTTGAAAAAAGGTTAAGCACAAGAAATAGGGGATTGAACAACCCCCTATTTCTTCTTTATGCTTTGAAACACCGGCTTAGTTATTTGCTGTACTCCTTGATGAGGCGCCTAATGTCTTTGTAGACAGCAGTGCCATCCAGTCCTTTTTTGTCCAGATCCGCCATCCGCTCAAGTATTACTTTGTCAGCCTCGGCATAGACTTTTTCCAATTCTGCTGGTGGGAGTTTGATAAACTCTACGCCGTGCTCTTTGGCCAGTTTGATGGCTAATTCTTCACCGGGAAAGACCAACTCCTCCACTTTCAGCCCAAACCATTCGATATTGTCTTCGAATACCTTTTGGATATCCTTAGGCAGTTTGTTCCAGGACTTGAGGCTAAAGCCCCAATGCCCAGCCGGCGCGGAGGCGAGATTTACCTCAAGGGCGTACTTGACCACCTCTGCGAACCTGAATGTCTTCATAGTCTCAAATGGAGCAACAGCAGCATCAATAGTGTTTTTCTGCAGGGCCGTGTAGGTTTCGCTCATGGGCATATTGATACCCTCTCCACCGAGTCTTGTGATCAGCCTGGCAAGGTCCCCGGTGGCTTTCGCAGACAGGCCCTTGAAATCATCTGCCTTGCTGATACGCCTATTGGCAAGAAGCAACTGGTAGGGAGGGATACCTGCATAGGCCATGACCTTTATGCCGGCGTCGGTAAACTCCTTTACAAGTTGAGGGTACTTGGCCATTACCTCATAATACACCTTGCGGGCAAGGTGTCTGTCGTTAACGCCCCAGAAAATCATTCGCATGGATTTTTCAAAGTCGAATCCCGTGGGGGCATAGGAGCCGGATACATCGCCGATATCAGCCACACCCTTGGCCAGCTCCAAGGCAGATTGCCTCGGCTTATACAGCGCGCCGGCCCAGAAAGGCTTGATTTTCACTCGCCCCTGTGTTTCCTTTTCTATCTTTTGAATCCATAGTTTCGTGGCTTCAGACATTGGATGAGTCGGTGGCCAAATACCACCAAAGGATAGATTGATAGTGTCTGCCGCCTGGGCCACATTTACGCTGGCGCCAAGCGTCAACCCCAGGACTACCAAGGTCCCCAGAATAAACGGGACTAGATAATTGCATAGTCTTCTCATTTTCCTTCTCCCTTCGCTGATTCATTCGTTTGGTTTTTGAACTATCTCTGAGAAAATATCTCAATCTAGAGATACATTACACCATAGACGGAGGTGCAGTTTGATTACCAATGAGGGTTATCAGATCATTCGCCAAGGCACGTTGCTGAATATTGTTCACCTCCCTTCTCAGCAGACGTTGCTTTTGGGGTTAGCTTTCCTTTCGGAAACAACTTTTGCCTGTTAATAACGCCAATTCTTTAAAATAATGAATGCATAATGCCAATGGGTTTGCTGAAGGAATCCAATTCCCGGAGAACTCTTCCTGCCTCATCCTCCAATGGTAACAGTCAGACCAAACGATTCAAACATTTTCTTGAGCTCTTCCATTCGTTCATCGCTGGGAGGTTCAATATGTATGCATCCCTCATTTATTTCCATCCTCTCATATTTGGTTTCTCCGAGTCTGTGGTAAGGCAGAAGATGAACTATAACTTCGTTACCCAGTTCATGGGCAATGAATCGAGCTGTTGATTCCAAGTTCTCCAACAAATCGTTATATCCCGGTATAATGGGTAATCGCGCGAGCATA
>CP070657.1:156915-162153 GCA_020355085.1 Deltaproteobacteria bacterium | reverse complement strand
GGTGCTGAGATCTGCTTGGCAGCAGACCGAATCTGCGCGTCGGCTGAAACCTATATGGGCCTTGTCGAAGTGGGCGTGGGTCTGATACCTGCAGGCGGCGGTTGTCGTGAAATGATCAAGCGGCTGGTGAGTCCTGCTATGAGCGTGGCCAACACCGACGCCTTGCCGTTTCTCATGAAGGCATTTGAAAACATCGCCATGGCCAAGGTCAGCAGTTGCGCCGTGGAGGCCCGTGAGATGGGCTTTATGACAGAAAACGATCGCATTATCATGAACAGCGATCACCTCCTCTACGAGGCCAAGCGCCTGGTTGTGGAGATGGACGATGCCGGATACGTGCCGCCCCCTCGATCCAAATCGGTCTATGCACTCGGAGCACGGGGAATGGCCTTTCTGATGCAGGTTGCCCAGTCGATGGTCTGGTCGAACTACATATCAGAGCACGATAAGCATATTGCCCAAAAGTTGGCCTACGTCCTCTCTGGGGGCCCCTTGTCAGCCCCCCAATGGGTCCATGAGCAGTATATCCTGGATCTCGAACGAGAGGCCTTTGTCTCGCTGTGCGGCGAGACCAAGACGATCGAGCGCATCAAGCATATGCTTGCAACGGGGAAGCCGTTGCGGAATTGAGGAGAGCAAGATCATGAAAGAGATTGTTATTGTTTCCGGTGCCCGCACCGCAGTGGGAAGGGCAAATAGAGGTACCTTGGTGAACATGCGCCCCGACGATATGGCGGCGGTTGTGACCACAGAAGTCCTGAAAAGAGCCCCTGCCGTAGACGCGGCCGAGGTGGATGATGTGATTATGGGCTGCGCGTTTCCGGAACATAGCCAAAGCTTTAACATTGGAAGAGTGGCAGCCCTTTTGGCAGGCCTACCGAATACCATCCCCGGCCAGACCGTTAACCGCCTCTGCGCCTCCGGGCTCCAGGCCATCGCTATCGGCGCCCAACAAATCATCACGGGAATGTGTGACATCGTCATCGCAGGTGGCACGGAATCGATGAGCCAGGTGCCCATGATGGGATATCAGGTGTCTCTGAACTTGCGCATGGTCAAGGAATACCCCGAGGCCTATATTGGAATGGGCTTGACCGCGGAAAACGTTGCCGAGCAATATGACGTAAGCCGTGAAGACCAAGATGCCTTCGGTCTGCGGAGCAACGAAAGGGCTCTCGCAGCCATTGAGGAAGGTCGATTTAAGGAAGAGGTTGTTCCTTTGGAGGTGAAGACAATACAAGTAAACGAACAGGGTGAACGGGTTGAAAACGAAAAGATCTTCGATGTAGACGAAGGCCCTCGAAGAACCAGCCCTGAGAAGATGGCGCAACTCAAACCGGTCTTTAAGAACGGCGGTACGGTTACGGCGGGAAACTCGTCACAGATGAGTGATGGGGCCGCAGCCGTGCTTTTGATGACCGCGGACAAGGCTCAAGAAAAAGGCCTTACCCCCTTCGCGCGATTTGTGGGTTTTGCAACTGCCGGTGTACCGCCGGAAATCATGGGAGTCGGCCCCATATATGCCATACCCAGGGTTATGAAAGTCACTGGTCTTAAGATAGGCGATATGGACCTCATCGAACTCAATGAGGCCTTCGCCTCTCAGGCGGTGGCATGTATCCGTCACCTCGAGCTCGATGAGAGCATAACGAACGTGAACGGCGGGGCCGTAGCCATGGGCCATCCCTTGGGCTGCACCGGAGCCAAGCTTACCGTACAGCTCATCCACGAGATGAAACGGCGGAAATCACGGTATGGCCTCGTTTCCATGTGTATCGGCGGCGGTCAGGGTGCCGCCGGTATCTTTGAGAACCTCTGTCGGTAGCATCACCGGCTGAACCCATGACTTTGTTGTTGTGCAGAAGTGTTGGCATATACCAAATGTAGATTGCTCATCCATGCTCTCCAGAAATCATGTCAATGCTCTCAAGGATCACTCTCAGGTTTGCCGTTGAGCGTTGCTCCGTAAATCGCCTAAGCCTTTTGCAGTATCGTTACGCTGCACGCGAATTCCTCGGTCGAGATAACACCTCCCCCATTTTCCGTTAAGCCAGTGGTTGCGTCGGGCACTTGGCGTGGACCCGCCTCTCCCCTCAGCTGTGTAACGATCTCGTAAATCATGGACAGCCCTGTAGCGCCAACCGGATGACCCTTGGAAACGAGCCCTCCGGAGGTATTGATAGGGATCAAACCATCCAGTTTGGTTGCTCCCGATTCAATAAATCTCCCTCCCTCCCCGATGGGACAGAAGCCCAACATCTCCACCTGGTATATTTCGCAGAATGAGGTGGCATCGTGGACCTCGGCAACGTCGATGTCTCCAGGCCCCATCCCGGCTATCTGGTATGCCCGATCGGCCGCGTATTTACTGAGGCTTGGCTCTGCGATTTTTCGATGTTTGCCCGAGGACAGGGCGCTGGCCAAAACCCTGACCGCCCGCCTTCGCACCTCTGGTGGTCGGCTTTTGAGGTAGTCCTCAGAGCACAGGATAGCTGCAGCCCCGCCGTCGCCTATAGGGCAGCACATTGAGCGGGTCAGGGGGTAGCTGACCATATAGTCTTCCAGGACTTTCTCGACCGGAACCTCAAACTGATATTGTGCTTTTGGATTAAGGGATCCATGATAATGGTTTTTTGATGCCCCAATGGCAATCTGCTCTTGGGTTGTTCCATACTTCCACATGTGCCAGCAGGCCTGCATGGCGTAAGTATCCATAAAGATTGTATGTCCGGCGCCCATTTTGAACTCCTGTCCGCACTCTTCCCCGACCTCCTCATACTCGGCGACCAGCCGGTCCTTATCTTCAAGATCAATTCCTTGTTGGTAACCGGCCAATACCTTTGCCATATCGGAATGGTAGAATTTGTCGACGCCCATGGCCAGCGACACATCACACTGCCCGCTCAAGATATCCTTCCATGCACCATGGAACGCCATGGAGGCAGTAGCGCACGCACCCTCCACGTTAATAAGGGGCACCCGCTCCGGAAACACTCCTTCCTCAACCAGGGGTGACATGCACACGTGGCCTCGTATGATATCCTGACCCCACAGGACTCCCATGGCACAATTGCCAAACCATGCAAACTCAATATCTCTGCCGTCCTTCATCATGGCGTCTTCGAGGACTCCCAGATAGGCATCTCGGGTCAAATCCTTCATGGATTTTTCAAGCCACTTTCCGAAGCTCGTACTGTATGCCCCTATGACGTAGACATCCCGTGCCCTCTCCATATCTCAACCTCCTTTCCTTAACCGAGGTACTCCCAATATTCCGGTATTCCCTGATCATGCCCCGGATACCTTATCGGCACCCAACCGATACGCGTCGGAGTTGCTGAGAATCTACTGTATCAGATGCCTTCCTCAAAGGCGAACTCAAATCACCTGAGCGATTCGAGCCATTCTAACCTTCCATATTTCTTGCGCTCAGGCTTTAGAATATCAATGAAGGTACCGAGTAATAAGGAGAAGGCGCGTTGTAACTGAGCCCTGGCAAAGAGGACTACCATGCTTATCATACCCCTGACCGGAAAACTGAGCAAACACAACCCTCCCTTGATTACCATGGGGATCATTCTGATAAACTGTTTCGTCTTCTTCGTGTTACAGTCCGGTGACAGTAAGCGATACCGTCAGGCAATGGAGTTCTACTTCAACTCGGGCCTCGTTGAGATCGAGGTATCGGAGTATAGGGTTTATCTTGAAACCACTGGGAAAGACAAAATAGATCCCGCGCTCCTGAACAAGAAAAACCTCGATAAGGTCACGGTCCAACGCCTCTACGCAGAAATGCAGGAGGATGAGGTTTTTCTCAAGAAGCTCCGCTCCGGCGCCATCATCACCCCCGAAGATGAAACCTACGATACATGGAAAAACCTCCGGACACAGTTTGAGGACCTTTTGTCCAAACTGATCAGCATGCGGTATGGCTTTAGACCTGCATCCAGAAACTACCTCAGTGCTTTGACCTACATGTTTATCCATGGGGGCTTTATGCATCTTTTGGGAAATATGGTCTTCCTGTGGCTGGTGGGATGTGTGCTCGAATTACGGCTCGGCAGGGTCCTTTATGTATTGCTGTATCTCCTCACCGGGGTACTTTCGGTGTGCATCTATGCCCTGGGCTATTTGGATAGTACGGTTCCTCTGGTTGGCGCATCCGGCGCCATCTCGGGTTTAATAGGCGCCCATGCCGTGACCTACGGGAAGCAAAAGATCAAGGTCTTCTACTCACTGGGGTTTTATTTCAATTACGCCCAGGTCTCGGCAATTGCCCTTCTTCCCGTGTGGATCGGAAACGAGGTTGTCCAGCTACTCTTTGGCAGTTACCGGCATGTCGCCTATTTGGCACATATCGGCGGCCTGACCAGCGGTGCGGTGCTGGGATATCTTAACATGAGGTTCTTGGGACAGGTCGATAGGAAGGTATTCGAACAAGACCCCCGACAACAGATTAGCGGTCTCCTCGAAGAGGCCCTCCAGCGGATAGGAAGGCTCGAAATGAACGCCGCCCGACCCCTGTTAGAACAGGTTCTGGAAATTGACCCTTCCAATCGTGAGGCTATAACCCACCTTTTTAATATCGAGAAGCTGAGCCCTCAAGACGACGCCTTTCATAAAACCGCCTCGAGATTGCTGCGCAACCTCAGCCATGACCCTGACGCCCATGAAGCCCTGTATAGAACATACAAGGAATATTGCCGCGTTTCGAAGCCTCCCCGGCTTGGTTTAGATCTTTTGTCTCATGTCGCTTCAGTTTTCACCGTGCACGGCCATCTCTCCGAGGCCGAGAGCATTCTGGCCTTGCTTTTACGCAACCGCCCCGGTCTGCAGGATATTCCAACAAGAATACTGAATCTGGCACGGGCGTACCTGAAACAGGGGATTCCCGACAAGGGAAAAATGTGCCTCAAGATCATCTGTCAGAAGTACCCGGGATCGGCCGAATCTCAGATTGCCCAGAGGTTACTGCAGGGGTCGAGCTAGTGGCTAGGACACGCTGATCTGCCTGAGATATTGCTCAACGTAAGGGGTGATCTCGTGCTTCGGATAGTTCTTTAGAATCCCCTTGAGGATTCCTGCTGCCTTTTGGGGATTCTTCAGTTTTTCATTGACAATATTGGCGGCAAGAAAATATGCTTTTGGAGTTAAGGGATTTTTGGGATGCGTTTTGATAAACCGCTTATAGGCCTCGATCGCCCCCCTTGGATTTCCTGCTTCATTTACCGAGCTGGC
>CP070657.1:151430-156815 GCA_020355085.1 Deltaproteobacteria bacterium | reverse complement strand
GTCCCCAAGCCAAAGGAAGAGCTCAAGTCCACCATTGAACGGATTTTTTCGGAGGAGATTTCCCAGGCAGTATCGAAAGACCTCGTGCAATTCGGCTACGATCTCTTCTCCGCAAAGGCCTCGACCTTTGCGCCGGTGACCGATGTCCCGGTTGGCCCTGACTATGTTGTGGGGCCCGGTGATAGCTTCATAATTTCCCTGTGGGGAAGGTTAGAGGCACGCTTTGAGGTGGCTGTTGACCGGAATGGCGAGATAGCCCTGCCCAAGGTGGGCGTCATAAAGGTGTGGGGATTAACCTTTTCCGAACTGAAGCAGGCCGTGTACAAGCAGCTCTCCAAGTACTATTCCGGCTTTCAAATGAATATCACCATGGATAAGCTTCGAACCATTCGCGTTTTCATCGTGGGCGAAGCACAAACCCCGGGCAGTTATACCCTGAGTTCCCTTTCTACCGTGTACAGCGCCCTCTTTGCGGCGGGCGGCCCATCCAAGAGGGGAACCATGAGGAACGTACAGCTCATGAGAAACGGCAGGGTCGTAAGGGCGATCGACCTCTATGCATTTCTTCTGGAAGGGGATAAGAGCCAGGATGAGCGACTTCAGTCGGGGGATACGATTTTTATCCCGGTGATCGGGCCGGTTGTCGGCGTGGCGGGCAGCGTGAAGAGGCCTGCCATTTATGAGGTCAAAGGCTCCATGTACCTCGGCGAATTAATAAAGATGGCCGGCGGGGTGACCTTTCTGGGGTATCTCCAGCGGGTGCAGGTTGAGCGCGTAGAGGCTCATCAGAAACGCGTTGTGGCTGACTTTGATGTTTCAGAAGCACTCAAAACGAAGAGCACCCGTTTAGATATACCGCTGCGAGACGGCGACCTCGTGAAAATCTTTCCCGTGTTGCCAACTCCAGAGGATATTGTCTACCTGGAGGGGCACGTGAAACGCCCGGGTGGGTATGAATTTAAGCCGGGGATGAGACTGCTGGATCTTGTCTCCTCATTTGATCAGTTGTTGCCCGAACCATACTTGGATCATGCTGATATCATCCGTTTGATACCCCCGGACTTTCATCCCGAGACGGTTTCATTTAACCTGGGAAGGTTGTTGGAGGGAGATCTGTCCCAAAACATGGCACTGATGGAGCACGACAGGGTGACCATCTATGCCAAGGAGACCCTCCGAGAGATGCCTCAGGTTACCATCGGCGGGGACGTGCAGAATCCAGGTAAATATCGGTTGCTGGATAATATGAGGGTAAAGGACCTCATTTATGTCGCCGGTAACCTGAAGCGAAGCGCTTATCTCCCCGAAGCGGAGATAACGAGATTAGAGAAGACAGAGCAGGGCGTTACCTCAAGGGTAATCAAGATCAATCTGAGGGAGGCATTGAAGGAAAGCCCTCAGCACAACAGCCTTTTAGAAGAAGATGACTACCTCTTTATCCGGCAGATTCCGGAGTGGTACACCGATAGAACGATTACCCTCAGTGGAGAGGTAAGATTCCCGGGTGAATATTCATTCTCCAAGGGCGAACGGTTAAGCTCGGTTATTGAGCGGTCAGGGGGATTCACTGAGTATGCCTATCTGAGAGGTGCGTTTTTTACCCGGGAATCGGCAAAGAAGATTCAGGAGGAGAGGATCAAGAGTTTCATCGATCAGTTGGAGCAAGACATCCTGAAAAGCCAGGCTCAAGCTGCTGAGGCGGTTCTTTCACAAGAGGAAGTGAAGGGTCTTGAGCAATCCCTGGTCGTAAGGCAGCAAATGCTTCGGAAGCTCAGGGAGGCAAAGGTTACCGGGAGGGTGGTCATTGCGCTGGACTCGCTCGAAGAATTCGAAGGCTCCAAGTATGATCTGGAGGTTGAAACTGGTGATACGCTCACCATACCCAAAGAGCCGGGGATCGTGAATGTGCTGGGCAGCGTATATAATCCTACCTCTATTATCTATACAAAAGGCAAGAACGTTCATTTCTATCTGAATCTGGTGGGGGGTCCAACGCCGGATGCAGAGGAGGACGAGATTTACATCATTAAGGCAGACGGCACGGTTATCAGTACAACCCAGAAGTCGAAATCGGGCCTATCGTGGGATTCTGAAGGCAGAAGGTGGGTATCCGGAACTTTTATGGTCTCCAGGATTGAGCCCGGTGACACCGTATTGGTGCCCACCAAGCTTACCAGGTTTGTGTGGAAGAAGGAGCTCATGGACTGGACGACCATCCTCTTCCAGATCGCCGTATCAGCCGGTGTAATTATTGCTGCATTTTAGCTGGACTAAACCGGAAAGGCAAAAATGCGCGAAGTGAAAAAAGAAGATCAGCTCAGCCTCCTTGAAATGGAGCGAGAAGACGAGATCAACCTTTTGGATTACTGGCGCGTCATAAGGAAGCGGTGGAAGATTATTGCCTGGATCTTTGGCGTCGCCGTGGTCACTGCAGGCATCGTGAGCCTTCTTATGACCCCCATATACCGGGCCACAACTACCCTGATGCCTGTTGAGTCTTCCGGGAGCCAGGTATCCGCAGCCCTCAGAAACCTCACCTCCCTGCCCTTTGTGGGCGGGATGGTGCCGAGTATCGGGGGGGCTTCTGCCGACAAACTGGTGGCCGTGCTTGAAAGCAGGACAGTAGCAGAAGACGTGATCCGATCCCTTGACCTCATAAAGCTGTTTTTCCAGGAAGACCGCGATGAGCCTCCTACGCTTCAGGATGCGGTCCGGTTGCTGACTGACGAGTTGACCGAGGTTACCAGTGACAAAAAAGGGCTGATCAGTGTGTCCGTTGAACATAAAGACCCCGAACTGGCCGCCGATATAGCAAACCACTACACCGTGGCACTCCAGGACTTCCTCAAAGAGAACGCCCTGTCCATGGCCAAGAGGAATAGGATATTTATTGAAAAGCAGCTTAACAAAGTGAAAGAGGAGTTGCGGGAGGCCGAGGAGGCCATGAAGCGTTTTCAGACCAGCAAGAAGATCGTGGCCATGGATGCCCAGACCGAGGCGGCTATCAGAGCCCTGGCCGATTTGCGGGCACAGATCACGGCACGGGAGGTCCAATTAGGGGTTATGAAGCAGTTTTCTACCGCCTCAAATCCCGACGTGCTCCGGCTTGAGGATGAACTCAGGGAACTGAAAAAGCAGTTGAGCATTCTGGAGTCAAAAGGCGCCAATCCCGAAACGAATGCCCTGCCTTCACTTTCTGAAGTGCCGAGCATAGGGCTGGAATACGTACGGCTGAAGCGGAGAGCCCTCACCCAGGAGAAAGTCTTTGAGCTCATGACCCAGCAGTATGAGATTGCAAAGATCGACGAGGCCAAGGAGGACATCGCCTTCCAGATCATCGATCGTGCCATAGCGCCTGAGAAAAGGGTAAAGCCGAAGCGAAAACTTAACGTTCTGCTCGCCGGGATCGTATCCCTTTTTGTAGGCATCTTCCTGGTGTTCTTCCTGGAATACATGGAGAACCTGAAACAAAGGGAGAACGAAAGCCAAGACGAGAGTTCCTGATCGGTTTTTTGCGAGATACCTCAAGCGCACGACCAATCCCCGCCTGTTAAAAATTAAGGTAGGCCAAATTTTGCTTGACCTACACGGCAAATTCCCTATATGGACGTCACAAAAAAAATCAGTTTTTGCTCAATCACAATCACTGTTGAGTCACTTATCACTGATGGTTTTGATTCAACGACTGAGGAACCTTCCAGCAGCATTCCGGGCAAGCGCACAGCGTGATGTGAAGCCCTTGCGATTCGTGGTCTATTCCATTGGGTTTTTCCTTTTTATCAATGTAGGAAACGGATTCTGCAAAGATTCTCGGGACGATTGGGATAGAATATCGGGCCCAATTCCCATTGTAAACCAGACTCCGAGTCAACTCCTGTTTCTCCAGCCAGTACCTGACAGGGCCGAACCCCACCCTGAAAACAGATATTCGCTCAGCCTTACCACTGCCATAACGAATACACTTCAGTGGGGAAAATCGGATAACTATTACGCCTGCGTGGATATGGAAATGATAAGGACCTCTCTGGAAGTAAAGTACGGGATTTTCTCAGGGGCTGATATCGGGATGTCCATACCCTTTGTTCACTGTTATGCAGGCGTTATGGACCATAGTATCCTGGAGTTTGAAGAATGGTTCAATGCGACGAGAGATTTAAGGGAGAAGCAAGAACAATACGGAACAGCCAATACCTATACGTATTTTGTCAAGAAGAATGGCAAGACCTTTATTGAATGCAAAGAACCATCTTCGGGGTTAGGGGACCTTGCGTTAACAGTAAAAGGCAAGATATGGGATGAGGGAGACAGGGCGCCATGTCTGAGCGCCCGGTTCTCAGTTAAGATTCCGACGGGAGATGAGGACAAAGCATTTGGAAGCGGAGAAGTGGATTATGGGATCGGCCTGTTGCTTCAAAAGACTGTTAACAGGGCTACTGCCTATTTGAACGCCGACGTTATTTTCCCGGGCCAAGCCTTCGAACAAGTAGACGTTTCACTAAGGACGTTCTGCGAGATTATGCTGGGTGCGGAGTATAAGCTGAGTGAACGTTTCTCAGGCTTGATGCAGTTGTACTATATAACGAGGCCATTTGAGGATACGGGCCTTGAAATGCTGGATAAAAGGATCTTTAATTTATTACTGGGTGTCAGCTATTTGACAAAAACCGGATTATATTTGCAAGGAGGGTTAGTAGAGGATTTCTACGACTCTTCGAATGCCGGCGCTGATATTACCTTTTTTCTAAACGTGGGCAAGAATTTCTAAGCCCCGGATCTGTTTAGCTGCTTGGACGCGGTAGCGCCATGAACGCGATCATTCGGTTCGGAAAAACGTAGTGGCCTGCAGAAAGATATGGAGCCTTTATTGGAAGCACATAAATAGTGACAGAAAACCCCTTCTTGGATAAGCGGGTTTTCAATGAGGTACGCGTCGGCTAAGCTCATTTTGACTTGAAATATACTGGAAAAATATCGAGTTAAAAGAGGATAAGGTTGTATGGATCGATATTATAAGCTGCTACTGGAATCCAGAGTCCAATGTTTTCAAAAAGCCCATGGGGGAAAAATAGAACAAAAATGATGGCGTCTTTGAAAAGGGAGGGCTATATGTTGCTGAGCCCTCATATAGTGTGTCCTGCATAGCATCCGAGTTCTTTAACATACTTGCCAGAAGTTATGTTCGAGGATGAGACGACCGGTTTGAAGATTTCATCACGAAGGCTGAAATTTTTTTAGCCTCCCAATTACTCCCTGTAATAGTATTTTTCTGAATCCTTGCCATATTAGTTCTTCGCCGGCAAGTTGAGTCTATTACGGATTTGGTTTGCTAATCAAAGCTTTTTTCGTCTTCAAATTCTGCTCAATCATAGCAGCAAACTACATTTT
>CP070657.1:148000-151330 GCA_020355085.1 Deltaproteobacteria bacterium | reverse complement strand
TCGCCGTATGAACCCGTTCGTTTTTTTGCAAGCCCACAGTATGCGCAATTCGCTGCACAACCTTCATTATGGTGTATCAGAAGATTGGCGCATCGGTTCTTTGCGCCCCGGTAGAAGCGCCCATGAGAAAGGCCCAAGGATATAGCAGTAGCACTGCTTATCCGTGCATAATCAGGGCTCTGTTTTCCGTTGTTGGAGATCACGGCTGGTGCTTTCACGCGGTGAGAAGGTTTTGCTTTGCCTTTAAGATCGCCTGTGTCAGTGTATCAAATCCCACTCCATAGATCATATCTTCCCTCCACACCTCTGAGAGGTGTTCCTCGATCTTTTCCTTCTTGGCCGAGGTCCACTTGAGGGCTGACTCGAGGAGATTGATATCCTTGGTGGTGGAGAAGAAATCTCCTGAAATAATAATATGCTCAATGGTGTTGCCCGCCAGTGCAAGGGATACCGCCAAAAGTCCGCCGGGCGTTTTGAGCTCCCCGATGCCCATCCTCGATCGGGGATGCTTATGAGAGAAGATCCACTCTGGCCTCGTATACCTGCGCGTGATGAAGTCTTCTATTCTCTCTTGCTCCCAATCGTCGGGCTCATCCCGTTCAAAGGAAATGCCGAATCCCTGGCTGAAGGCCTTTTCTATGGTTTCTACCGCTGTTTCCATAGAAACGTCGCGACCAAGTTGCTCCCGAATGGTTGTGATCCTCTGGCTAAAGCAGCTATAGCCCTTATCATACAGCTTCAGCGGTGGTTGATTCATGATCTCCATCATCAAGGGGATGTCAAAGTCCACCAGCAGGCTTGCATGAAATAAGATTGCCTTGTCTGTCTCAAGGGAGGCCGAAAGACCAGCTATTTTTTTACCGTCAACCTCAAGGTCGTTCTTGGGCCGAAACCCGGCTTGTACGCCGAGCTCCCGCAGTGCCCTTAATAGCACAGCGCTTAGGGTTTCAAATATGCCATTGATTCCTCCCTTCAAGACGGGATAATCGATGGGAATACCAAGCCCTAGGGCGATCACCCTGGGGCCCATGATTACAGTCCCGCCACCGGTACTCCTGCGGTTATACTCGATCCCCCTCTCTTTACATCTATCGAGCCTGAGAGCGGCAGCAATATCCTGGTACTTACCGACAATGGCAGATGGCCGAAACAGGTAAAGATGCAGGATCGGCGGTGAGCCGTGCTGGGAGATCGACAGCGGAAGGGTGTCATCAATGGATAATCCCAGCGCCGTTGAAACCGGATGTACGGTATCTTTAAAAAGCCTCCAGGAAGACATTAAGCCTTTGCCCTTTCCTCCTCGGTTCGTTTTATCTCCTGCTCGATAAATGGTATCAAAGAATCTCCGTGCATGAGGTTTCCGAGCTCGTTATCCAGATCATTGGGCTCAATTACTAAGATCCATCCCTTACCATAGGGATCTTCATTAATAAGGGTGGTATCGTCTTCCAGGTCTTCATTTATCTCAACGATCTCCCCGGACACAGGTGCGCAGAGCTTGCCAATCCATTTTCTCGACTGGATCTTGCCGCAGACCTCACCCTGCTCGACCTCATCTTCCTCGTCAGGAAGGTCCACAAATACGATGTCGCCCGCCTCTTTCTGAAACATATCGTCCATGCCTACCGTAACTTTCCCATCTTCCACGCGAGCCCAACTGTGCTCTTCATGATAGTAGAGCTCATCAGGCATATCGTAACCCTTAATGTTTGCCATACCGTACCTCCTTAGAATTGTTTGTATTTGTCAATTACGCCATACTCATGTAGTAAAGAAATGCCTCGAATTCAATAAAAAAGTGATGGCTATTTGAATCTCTCGTGAACGGCTTGTGCGTGAAGCGGAAGGCCTTCTGCCTCGGCCAATGCGATCACCGCATCCCTCAGAAGGGAAAGCCCTTTCTTGCTCAGGTACTGAAAGGTTGGTTTCTTGACAAAATCGTCCACTGATAGGCCCGAAAACATCCGTGCCGTCTGACCGGTAGGCAAGACATGGTTGGTCCCCGAGGCATAATCACCTGCTGCTATCGGTGAAAAAGGGCCCAAGAATATGGAACCTGCGTTTCTTATCTTCTTTAAAACGGTAAACGGTTCTTCGGCCATTATTTCCAGGTGCTCAGGTGCGTACTCATTGACAAAATCGATGGCCTGATCCAAGTGCTGTGCAGTCAAGATACACGAGTACCTGCCAAGGGATGCCTCCAGTATTTCCCTTCGAGAGAGCAAGGGGAGCCTCTCGTTGATAATCTCACAGACACGGGCTGCGAGTTCGTTTGAAGGTGTAATGAGGACTGCTGCTGAATCCGGATCGTGCTCCGCCTGGGACAAAAGGTCGATGGCAATCAGATCAGCATTGGCGGTTCGATCGGCCAACACCATTCCCTCGCTCGGTCCGGCAGGTGAGTCTATGTTTACCTCTCCGAATACGATCATTTTGGCGGCAGTGACATACCTGTTTCCAGGCCCGACTATCTTGTGGACCTTTGGAATCATCTCGGTGCCATAGGCCATTGCGGCAATGGCCCAGGGCCCTCCCACCTTGAAGATCCTCACCGGACCTGCTATGTCTGCAGCCACAAGCGTGACAGGGTCGATGGCCATGCCCTGGCCGGGAGGCGTGCAGGCAATTATTTCCTTAACGCCGGCCACCTTGGCGGGCAGGATGGTCATTAAGATCGAACTCGGATAGACGGCCCTCCCGCCTGGTATGTATGCACCAACTTTCTCCAACGGGGTGACCATCCTTCCGGCCATGATCCCCTCGGCTATATCGGTGAGCCACATCTCTCGTTCCTTCTGTGCCTGATGGAAGGCGGTTATGTTTTGAGCGGCGGTTTTAAGGGCATCGATGAGCTTTGAGTCGACTCTCCCATAGGCATCTGCCACCTCTTCATCCCCCACCTCCAGGTCATCGGGCTCCAGATCGGGCTTGAATTCCTTTCTGAAATAATCGAGGAATACCTTTTGGCCGTTCTCTCTCACATCCCTGACGATCTGCCCCACCTCCTCCCAAACTGAGGCGATATCAGTCCGGGATCTCTTCAGGATTTTCTGGTATCGTTCGGGCGCTAAATCGTCAATACTCTCTGGCTGCAACATCATGTTTGCATCTCCTGTCAGAATATTATTTATCGACTATTACTTTAGCTCCGCAACTATATTATTACCAGGGATATGGATGTCTTTTTTTGACACCGAAGAAGCCCATGCTGTTATGCTCGCATATGCTGCAAATGGAGGCGGGCGTGCTGCTTTAAAGGTGACTCCCACTTCTTTAAATCTATAGCGCTGAGGTGGGAGCAGGCGCCCGCCTGGATCATCGGGAAAGGCC
>CP070657.1:140978-147900 GCA_020355085.1 Deltaproteobacteria bacterium | reverse complement strand
TGGGCTGAGATGGGGGCGGTTGATGTCGCCTTTACCGAGGCCTCGGTGAGTGCGGGCATCGGAACCGTGCTCTTCATTGCTGCGGTGAGCAGGACCAAGAGGAGGAGCAAGGATTGAGAGTGCTAGCACTTTTGACGGTGATTCTAACCGGCATATTGCTGTGCTTTGGTACTCAGGATATGCCTGATTGGGGAGACCCTAACTCTCCTGCCAGCATGCGTGTTTCGCCACGGTATCTGGAGAAAACCGTGGAGGAGACGGCTACGCCCAATGCGGTTACCTCTGTGCTGGCAGACTACAGGGGCTATGATACGCTCGGAGAGACAACGGTGATCTTTACTGCCGGTGTCTCCTGCATTCTCATATTGAGAAAAAGAAAAAAGAAAGCGCAAGATGATTGATCAAATATTAAGCAAATACAATTACTGGATCTATATTGTCCTGATGATGATCGGTTTCTATGCCATGATTGGCAAAAAGAACCTTATCAAGAAGATTATCGGGATAAACATATTCCAGACGGCTATCATCCTTTTTTTTATTTCAACTGCTGCAAAAAGAGGAGGCACTTTACCGATCATTGAACATGCCCATGGACACGGAGCACAGAGTGTTCACGCCGCAACCTATATCAATCCGCTTCCCCATGTACTCATGCTTACGGCCATAGTGGTTATGGTTAGCACCCTGGGAGTAGCCTTGGCCATTGTGATAGATATCTACCGAAGATACGGTACGCTGGAAGAAGACGAAATCCTGAAGCTCCGAAGATGATTACTCAATCTCCCGTTTTAGTGGTTGTTATTCCGCTGATAGCCGCCTTTCTTACTCTTCTTTTGGGGTGGTGGAAAAAAGGCCTATGCTATCCAATAGCATTATTGGCCCTCGCCTTATCATTCCTGTCATCATTTCAAACCTTGCATACCGTTATCACCAATGGAGCCATCAGCTACCGTCTCGGAGGCTGGCCTCCCCCCTGGGGAATCGAGTATGCAGTTGATCATCTTAATGCCTTCGTCCTGGTGATCGTATCATTTGTCAGCCTGATCGTGGCTGTCTTTTCCAAGAGAAGTGTTGAGCAGGAACTACCCGGGAAGATTGTCTACTTTTATTGCATTTTTCTTCTACAGGTGACCGGGCTCTTAGGAATCGTGGTGACCGGTGATATGTTTAATCTCTATGTATTTTTGGAGATTGCATCTCTTGCAGGATATGCCCTTATAGCAATAGGTGAAGACGGTGCGCCCTTTGCCAGTTTGAATTATGTTATCTTCGGGACGATCGGTGCCTGCTTCTACTTGCTTGGCGTTGGCTACCTATACATAAGCACCGGTTCGCTTAATATGGCGGACCTCATCCAGGTGTTACCTGATCTGTATCAGTCCAAGGTAGTATTGGTTGCCTTTGCCTTTTTCATGGTGGGCGTGAGCCTCAAGATGGCCCTTTTCCCTTTGCACGTGTGGCTTCCGGATGCTTACACCTATGCCCCATCAACGGTAAGTGCCCTCCTTGCCCCCCTTATGACTAAGGTAGGGGCATATGTGATGATACGGGTACTGTTTACGGTATTTAGGCCCGATTTCTCCATAGAGTTAATCCCCGCAACTGCTATCCTTGGCTGGATGGCTGCAGGAGCCATACTATTCGGTGCTGTAATGGCCTTGGCCCAGATTGATTTAAAGAGAATGCTCGCCTATATCCTGGTTAGCGAAGTGGGCTACATAGCCCTGGGAGTCGGGCTTGCCAACCGGAGCGGGCTTACTGGCGCCATACTTCACATACTCAACGACTCCTTTATGATGCTCGCTCTTTTCCTGGTTGTAGGAGCTATCATGTACAGGCAAGGCAACAGAGAGATACCGCAGTTGAGGTATCTGCATAGAAAGATGCCGTTCACCATGGCGGCATTCGTCATTGCGGCCCTCTCAGTGATCGGGATTCCGCCGACCTGCGGTTTTTTCAGCAAATGGTACCTGATTCTCGGCGCAATTGACGCGAACCAATGGGTTTTTGTGGCCGTATTGCTCGTAAGCAGCCTTTTGAATGTCATCCTCTTCTTTAGGGTTATAGAACATGCATACCTCGAGCCTGAGGAAGTACATGCCGGTGAAGGCTCGGAATTGGCTATCGTAACTGAGGAGGCCCCCTTCAGCATGCTTATGCCAATCCTCATTGCGGCAGCGGGAATCATGGTGTTTGGTGTGTTCAGCGGCAAGATCATTTCTACTGTAGTTCAGTTTGCCGTGCCCGGGTATTTCTAAAGTTCCAAAACGGATGATCGATGGAGATAGTTGAATCCATAAGACCGCTTTTGGCCGTTCTGGTGACCCTCGTAGGGGCGTTGCTCATAATCTTCACGGGTGGGAGACGCAGAAACCTGAGGGATTTCTGGACTATTCTGGTTTCGGTGCTCAAGTTCTCCATTGTTATTTCCATGGTCCCCCTCGTCTTAAAGGGGCATGTATTGGAATGTACGATTATCACCCTTACGCAAGGAGTCTCTTTTCAGTTCAGGGTGGACCAGTTTGGCCTGTTCTTTGGTGTTCTCGCATCTGCCCTATGGATCGCAACTTCCGTCTATTCCATAGGCTATGTGAGGGGGCTGAATGAGCATGCCCAGACACGGTATTTCTTCAATTTTGCCCTGTGCCTCTCCGCAACCATGGGTATCGCCTTTGCAGGCAATCTCCTGACCCTCTTCATATTCTACGAGGTTTTGACAGTAGCTACCTACCCTTTGGTTGCCCACAAGGAGACCGAAGATGCGATCATGGGCGGCAGAAAGTATCTTGCCTACACCCTTACAGCAGGTGTGGTCATACTATTTGCCATAATCTCAATCTATACACTCACAGGAACCCTTGACTTCAAACCCGGCGGCTTTCTTTCGGGTCATGGTTCTCCTAGTGCGCTCATATTTCTGTTTTCTGCTCTCATCCTGGGTTTTGGCGTCAAGGCTGCGCTCATGCCAATGCATGAATGGTTGCCCACGGCGATGGTAGCCCCAACCCCTGTGAGTGCCCTCCTTCACGCTGTTGCCGTTGTTAAGGCGGGTGTCTTTGGCTGTCTGAGGATTATTCTCTATGTCTTCGGCCCTGAGGTGCTTCATGACCTTAACCTGTGGCTCATTGCGGCCTATTTCGCCTCCTTCACCGTCATCGTTTCCGGCATGTACGCGCTTGCCCAGGATAATCTCAAAAGAAGACTGGCCTTCTCCACCATAAATAACTTGGCCATAATCGTCATGGGTGCGGCCTTACTGACTCCAAGTGCTATAACGGGGAGTATATTCCATATGGGCAGCCACGGTTTCATGAAGATTACCCTCTTCTTTGTTGCCGGTGCCATCTACGTAAAGACCCAAAGGGAGAATATCAGTGAACTCGACGGCATTGGCAGGCAGATGCCCCTGACTATGGGAGCCTTCGCTATTGGGGCCATGGGCGTGGCCGGAACGCCACCTATTTGCGGATTTATCAGTAAGTGGTATCTGGCCATGGGCTCCCTTGAGGCCCATAAGGTTTTCTTTCTGCTGGTCCTGCTCATAAGTGCCTTGATGGATGTGGCCTACTTTTTCCCCATAATATATAATTCATTTTTCAAGAGCCCTAAGGAGCCTGCCAATCCGCATTTCGATGAGGCCCCGTTAAGGATGCTAGTACCTCTTATCTTATCGGCGATTATTTCATTGATACTGGGGGTATTTCCCAACGCCTTTTTCAATTTCTTCAACATAGCCTCTATGGCGGCTGAGAAAATACTCGGGGGAATCTAGATGAGAAAGACACTACGATACATATTTTTTATAAGCACAGGCCTGAGCATGGTAATGGGATTGTTTTTTCGGCCTGAGCGTCCGCACTTCTGGTGGGAAAAGGTCCCGGCATTTGACGCGGCATTTGGATTCTTGGGGTGTATCCTCCTCTTGATCGGATCTAAGGCACTTGGTCATAAATGGCTTCAGAAGGATGAGGACTATTATAGTGATTGATACCGTACCACCGGCATTCATTTTCATCGCAGGGGCCATTTTGCTTCCCATACTTAGGGAGAGACGGCTTAGACAGTTATTCCAACTTCTGATTCCGACGGTAGCGTTTATTGATCTTCTTTACATGGGCCATGGTAACTACTGGAACTACCCTTTCTTAGGCTACGAAATTATCTTCGGAAGGGTGGACAAGCTCAGCCTCTGTTTTGGATATGTATTTGTCATAATAGCCTTTCTGGGAATGTTCTATGCTCTCCATATAAGGGAGGTTGGTCAGCAGGTGGCCGCCTTTCTTTATGTGGGGAGCGCTTTGGGGGTTACTTTCGCCGGCGATCTTCTTACCCTGTTCGTTTTTTGGGAAATCATGGCCACCGCCTCCGTATTCCTCATTTGGTTCCAAAGAGATACAGCTGCTCTTGATGCCGGATTCAGGTACATAATGATTCACATATTTGGTGGTTGTGCTCTTTTAGCTGGCATCATAATATATGTGTCAAATACTGGGTCCACTCATTTTGGTTTGGTAGAATATGGGGGACTTGCCTCCCAACTCATGCTCATTGGTTTCATTGTCAATGCCGCTGTCCCCCCCCTTCATGCCTGGCTGGCTGATGCCTATCCAGAAGCGACCGTTACCGGGGCTGTATTCTTAAGCGCCTTTACTACCAAGAGCGCTGTCTATGTTTTGGCCAGAAGCTTCCCCGGCGTTGAACTCCTAATGTGGCTAGGAGCTATTATGGCCGTCTATGGTGTGGTATATGCCATAATGGAGAACGATATTAGAAGACTTCTATCCTATCATATCATCAGCCAGGTAGGATATATGGTGTGCGGAGTGGGGATAGGTACCGAGATGGGTCTAAATGGTTCCGTTGCCCATGCCTTCTGCCACATACTTTATAAGGCCCTGCTTTTTATGGGCACAGGTGCAGTCATCCATGTGACAGGTAGAAGAAAGGTTAGTGAACTCCAAGGGAGAAAGCTCTACAAAATGATGCCCATCTGCCTTTCCCTTTACCTGATTGCCGGTTTCTCCATCTCAGGTGTACCGTTATTCAATGGATTTATCAGTAAAACCATGGTTGTTGCTGCGGCAGGCGAGATTCACAGGGCTCCTATACATCTATTGTTGCATTTAGCCTCCATAGGAACATTCTTCAGCACTACCTTAAAGCTACCCTATGGTACCTGGTTCGGCAAGGTACCCGAGGGAGAAAAGGTAGAGGAATTAGAGGCCAAAGAGCCCCCTCTGAATATGCTAATAGCCATGGGCATGGCGGCCTTTTTGTGCATCTTTATCGGTTGTTACCCAAGAGTTCTTTATGATATTTTACCTTATCCAGTCCACTATCATCCTTATGCGCCCTACCACGTAATAGCTACCATGCAACTACTATTATTCACCGCCACGGCATTTTGGCTCTATATAGATGAACTCGGCGGTCATGCCACCATCAGCTTAGACACAGATTGGTTTTACAGGAAACCAGGCATGCTTTTCCTCTGGTTCGTGGCTCATCCCATGCAAAACATCAGATTGGGGCTACAGGGTCTGCTTTCCCGAGTGGTAGCTGACACTGTAAGCCTGAGTAAAAACCCCATTTTGCTGCCTGAGATAGCGCTACGGTATCTCCACCTGAAGGTTATCAATGGGCTCTACCACATCTCCGGACTGTCCGAGGATAGGCTGGCTGAGCTGAAGGAATTGGAATCCAGGCTTGCTGCAGCAAGAAAAATGGCTTATGATAATGACGTGTATCGAAGACCAATAGGTCTCGGTGTGTTTCTCGCGATAGCCCTTTTGTTTCTCTATGGCTTGATCTATCTTCTCAGGTTGCGTTAAGTCGCAAAGAGGGTTACCTTGAGCAAGTAGCTTTGTTACGTGAGAATTGCCCGGCGAGGTTATGGCGCATTATTGAATGTCGCCGAACTACTGTAGTATTGTGAAATAGCAGCATCTTGTTAGAACTGCTATCTGCCCTCCTACAGATGGAGTAGGGGCAGCCCATCATTCCGAATTTCCAGCCTCGCCCGGGGGGATTCCGGTTGTGAACGAAGCCAACGGGCTTCAACCGTAGTGTTGCTGCTCTTATTTCATAAAGGTAGAACATATGCAAGAGATGCTTAAAAGGCTATTCGTAGTCTTGGTTCTCTTAAGCGTTCCTGCCGGATTGTTCATCAAACAAGAGCACGCCGTCTTTCTGTGGCACAAGATACCCTCGATTGAAGCGGCTTTTGGAGCCCTTGGGGCCTGTCTGCTGATAGGTGCAACGCGGATACTGGCTTCCTTTACCCGAAAAAGGGAGGGCTTTTATGATTAAGGCCATTCCGCCTGCCTTCATATTTATCCTGGGGGCGATGCTGATCCCCCTCTTGAGAGGGAAGCTCAAGCAGTTCTACCTTCTCCTGGTCCCCGCCCTGGCCTTTTTGAATCTGCTTCATCTCAATCAAGGCACAAGCTGGATATACCATTTTCTGGGATACGAACTCGTTTTCTGCAAGGTTGATGGGCTAAGCCTGGTAGTAGCGTATATATTTGTCATCATAGGGTTTCTGGCCATACTCTATTCTCTGCATATCAAAGAGGACGGGCAACACGTGGCGGCTTTTCTCTATGTCGGCAGCTCTTTAGGGGTGGTTTTTGCCGGGGATTTCTTCAGCCTCTTTGCCTTTTGGGAGATAATGGCTGTATCATCCGTATTCCTTATATGGTATCAAAAGGACAGGGACTCTCTCAATGCCGGTTTTCGGTATATCCTTATGCACCTCTTTGGTGGGTGCTGCCTTTTAATCGGTATCATCATCTACATCGGCAGTAGCAGCACAATCGGGGTGGGCCGCCTGGAGCCGGGCATCTCCTACTGGCTCATTCTTTTCGGGTTTGGACTCAACGCGTGTTTTATTCCTCTGCACACCTGGTTACCGGATGCT
>CP070657.1:137535-140878 GCA_020355085.1 Deltaproteobacteria bacterium | reverse complement strand
GTTTCAAACCGGCGCACCCCCCCATCCGCCTTAGAACTATGGTTGCAGCCTGTTTGCGTCTTTTTGAAACGCCCACTCTTCTTAACCATGGGAGGACAGAGTAAAAAAAAGAAATCTCCATGCTCGGTTCTCTGGGTTCTGTAACTAATAGACACCGGGCATTAGCAAGTGTGCAGGAGCCCCACCCTTTCAAAGAGCAAAAGTATTATATAAAATTGAGGTTCGCCGCTCGTGATTTTGCACCCTTCGGCCCCCACCATTGAGAGAATCGCCTGGAAGGAGTTGACCCGGCCAACATGGTGGTGGGCAATCAAAAAGGGAAAACGGGAAAAGTATCTAGGAATAGCGCTGGGGCACAGGACTATATGCTTTCCCTTGAGAAGATAACAATGCCATGGGCATCTGCAAGGCTTACCATTTCGTCTTTATCAAAGATCAAGGTCTTTCCTGCCTCTATAGCGAGGACAGCCGCATTAACCGTTATCATCGCCTTAACGGTGTCTAGACCAACGGCAGGCAAATCAAACCTCAGATCCTGGTTGGGCTTACAAACCTTTACAACCACTGCCCTCTCCTTCGCCAGTTTGCCTCCCCGCAGAATGGTTTCATTCGTTCCTTCAATGGCCTCCACCGCGAGGACTGTTCTTCTCCTGACCACAACGCAGTGCCCGATATCCAAACGTCCCAGTTCTTTGGCTACCGTCCAGCCAAAATCAATGTCATCTTCCTCTTCTTTTCTCGGCCTCCTCTTGGTAATACAACCAGATGGCGCTAGAAGTTCCGGAAGGTAGGCGGCGGAGCTTACCACCGTTATACCTTCCTTTTCAAGCTCCCCAGCAACTGCCCGGAGAATATCATCGTCATGGAGAACGAGCAGCTTTCCCATCACTGCCAGCCCCTTGAGATCGGGTCTCACCTTGCCAAACATGTTGGATTTATCGATAGCCCCTGCCATCAAGACATGCCGCACATCTCTAGCCTTGAATGCATTGACCAACTGACCTAATCGACCGAGTTCGATCCAGGTGATCTCGTCAACCCTTTCGGCAAGCTCCTGCACACTCTCGCCCCGATGGGCCACGGCAATCACTCTTATTCCCCTCTTCCGAGCCGAATCTGCTACCATGAGGGGAAATTTTCCGCTTCCAGCTATGATGCCAATCCTATCAATGCTCTGGTGCTCTTCTTCCGTTGCCCCTTGCCTCCTCATAGAGTATTTTCAGTAGCGCTGAGTTTATTCTTTCTCCATGCTCCTTGCTGCTTATTCGGCGCCTCTCTCTATCGTACAACACCCCTCTTGGAGGTATCCAAGAAATCAAGCAACATATCTAACTCGCTGAAATGCGGTATCTCTTTTCTGACGAGTTCCATTGCGTCTTTGAGCAGATGGTGATCACGCCATATTATCTGATACGCCCTTTTCAGATTTTGAATCTTCTCTTGAGAAAACCCCTGCCTTTTCAGCCCAAGCTGGTTCAGGCCAAACAACCGTGCCCGGTCGCCAGCAGCCATCATGAAGGGCGGTATATCCTTGACGATTGCCGATTTTCCGCCGATAAACGCATATGTCCCGACCCTGACGAACTGATGGATGGCTACCAAGCCGCCAACGATTGCATGGTCACCGATCTCTATATGCCCCCCAAGGGTCGCTGCATTTGACATGATAATGGAATCACCTAAGGTACAATCATGGGCTACATGGGCATAGGCCATGAGATAGTTATTGCTTCCGATCCTGGTTATCCAATCCTGTTTTGTCGTGGCCCGATTAATGGTTACGAACTCCCTGATTGTGTTGTTATCCCCTATAACGAGTCTCGTATCTTCACCCGCATAGTTGACGTCCTGAGGGGGCAGGCCTAAGGAGACAAACGGAGAGATTCTGTTTCCCTCCCCCAGTTCCGTATGTCCGTCTACCACTACGTGGGAGCCGATTATTGTGCCTCTACCGATTGCCACATTCCCGCCGATTACGCTGAATGCTCCAATCTGAACGTCCTCGGCTATTCTTGCCGCGGCAGAAACAACGGCTGATTGATGTATTCCTGCTCCCATTGTTCTCATCCTATTGCAGCTATCAATTCGGCCTCTGCCGCCAGTTCATTCTCAACCATTGCCGTGCCCTTCATTTTCCATATCCTGGTCCCCTTTCTCAACGCAGTCAACTCGAAAACGATCTGGTCGCCGGGTGTTATGGGCCTGCGAAATTTCACCTTGTCAATGGCCCCGAAATATATGGCTTTTCCACCTTCGATCTTCATGCTCTGTGGTACGGACAATCTAGCAAGAATTCCACCGACTTGAGCCATGGCCTCAATAACCAAAACGCCGGGCATAATGGGGCTCCCCGGGAAATGGCCCTCAAAAAAAGGTTCGTTTATGGTTACATTCTTAATCCCCACGATCCTCTTCCCAAGCTCAAGCTCGGTGATGACATCTACGAATAAAAACGGATGCCGGTGAGGAAGTATCTTGATAATTTCCTTGTAGGTAAGCGGCAATTCAACCATCCTGCTTACTCCCTCTTTAATTGCTCTTCCAGTTCCCTGACCTTGTCTTCTAATTCCTTTATTCTCTCAACATACTCGGGGAGTCTTTTGATATGCCCTGTGGTTCTCAGCCAGTGGCGATGGGGCATTGTTGGTATACCAGAGACAACCTCACCTGCCGGGATTGACTGAGCCACCCCGGACTTCGAGCCGATCATTACCCGATCTCCCACCTCAATGTGGTCCACTAAACCGACCTGCCCTCCGATGACAACCCCTTTTCCGATCTTAGTGCTTCCCGAGATGCCCACTTGGGCAACGATAATGGTATTCTCATCAACGAGTACATTGTGCCCGATCTGAACAAGGTTGTCGGTCTTGACACCCTGCCGTATCAGTGTCCTGCCGAGTGCGGCCCTGTCAATAGTGTTATTTGCCCCGATTTCCACGTTATCCTCTATCTCAACAATACCCGTCTGCGGGATCTTCACGTTTATATCGCCGTCCTTGACAAAGCCAAAGCCATCACTTCCTATGACGGTTCCCGCATGAATAATACAATGCTTACCTATCGTACAATCGGACAGTACGGTCACATTGGGGTAAAGAATTGTTTCGTCTCCCACCGTTACCCTATCACCGAGATATACCCCGGGAAAGATGATAACGTTATTGCCCAGCACACATTCCCTCCCCACATAAGCCAACGGATAAACTGACGCGTCATCTGCCAAACGTGCGCCCTCTTCAATCACTGCCCGTTCACTTATGCCGAGGAAACGAGGAATTGGAGGTTCAAAGAGGGTGGCAAACTTCGCATATGCAAGGTACGGATCCGAAACAATTACCTG
>CP070657.1:121893-137435 GCA_020355085.1 Deltaproteobacteria bacterium | reverse complement strand
GATAGTCCATATCCAGAACGATGCATAAGTGCTTCTTATCGAGGTATTTGCTGTCCGAATAGATGAATTGAAACAGCTTCTTGTTTTCCATAAAAAAGAGCAGGGAATGACGGAGGGCCTCGGTGAGTTTTTGCAGTGGATCGTCGATCTCCTCCACGTTAGATTGCTTTAAGTACTCATACCAGACCCTCTGCATGTGTTTATGTACCAGGTACAGCACGTCATCTTTGGAAGAGCTGTAATGATAGAGCTGTACCATGGACATACCGCAGGCCTTTGCTATATCGCGGGTAGTGGTGGGATGGTATCCCTTCTTGAAAAATACCTTGCAGGCCCCATCTACAATCTGTTGGTGCCTTTTTTCAGCCAAGGGAAGGTTTTGAGTGGACGCAATCACCAGATCCTCTGGGAGTTCCCTGCTTTGGTTCTTGCTCTTTGAGTTTCTTTTGGGCTTGGGCATTGGGGTACCTATATGTCCTCAAAAAGATCGATGCAGGGGTAGGCAAATAAAAAGTTGCTGCCCAGCCCAGAGTCATCGGTCTTTCAGGAAAAGTTTGCCCATTTTTTAAAAAAAGGCCCCCTACATTGACCGAAAAATAAAGCCTATCATAAACTCAAAGGATTATAGTAACAACATTATAAATGTAAGAAAATCAAGCACATCCACAATAGAATACCAGGTATGGCTGCTCATACCACACAAGCTCGGTCTGCGCGTTGTGCATTTACTACTTACTATTTCATGCCCTGTAAACTCTACATAATAGTGCCCGATTGCACCAGCCACCAGTAAGTGGGTCACAGGAATCAGGCTCATCTAGAGTAAGTACATTTGCATTAGATTCCAAGAACCCGTGAAGAGAAGGCTCCCCCCCAGGCATCTCAGGGTACCACCAGCTAGCCTCGACATTAACCACATTGGGTAGGATTCTATTAGTAAGGTAAGCTTTTTGTTTAATTTTTCCCCGCTTCGTCTCAATCCATACCCAATCACCATTACTTATCCCCAATTTTTGAGCAGTTTCCGGATGGATATCAGTTAGAGGGTCAGGGTGCCTCTCACGCATCCCAATCCCCCATTGACGGTGTTCCGAGTGAAACATAGGCATAAACCTGCCCCCAGTGTTTAAAATCCATGGATACTGTTCGGTCAACTCGGGTTTACTGACCGGGCTTTCAGGAGGTTCCTCATAAAATGGCAGCGGATCGTATCCCAGCTTCTCGAAGGTAGTACAGTATAACTCCGCTTTGCCGGTAGCGGTGGGGAATCCATTTTGCTCGTATTTCTTGAACTTGATAGTATCTCCTCTTACAAAGCCCGCTTTTATGAATTGCTCATAGGTGATGCCCAGTGGCTTTAGCTATTATTCAATCGCTTCTTCGTGATTTTCCCAGGGCCAGTAGTCTTTCTGCCCAAGTCTTATTCCAAGTTCACGCCAGATCGCGAAATCGTCCTTCCTTTCCCCCAAGGGTTGTATGGCTCTCTCTCCGCCATATACAACCTCCGAGAAATCCTCGAAAGTGGAACAGAGCGGTTTCTCCAGCCAGCTGGCTGTGGGCAACACATAATCGGCAAGTTCAGCAGTAGGTGTTAACCAGAAATCGCATACCACATGCATCTCCAGGTTGGGACTCTTCAACGCCTGATAAACCATCTTAGTGTTGCTGGCCCACATCAATGGGTTGCTAGCCCAGGTAATCATAGCTTTGATGGGGTAGGGTTCACCGTTAAGAATAGCCTGCCACACCAGAGATGGAGCCACACCCATCCGGTGCATTGAAGACTCCGGTATGCCGTAAGCCTTTTGAAACTGCTCTGCTGTCAGCTCGTAGCCAGGCCAAGCCATAAGTTTATATCTGTCAGCACTAAGCTGTTTCTGGCGCTCGGCCGAGGAAAGATTATCAACAAGTTCGAGTTGGGATTCCCGAATAAACCTTTTCCCTTGTATTTCTGGCCCAACGCCTATAGTTAGGTCTCCTCCGGCAATATCGATGTTTCCCGTTATGGCACGCAGGCAAACCCTCGCCTGTTCCATTCGGGCCCCATTCCGGCCTATTTGGTCAGTGGCTACACCGCGGCTTATGCAAGCCGGCTTGGTCATAGCATACATTCTGGCGGATTCTATAATCTGCTCTGCCGCCAGCCCGGTAATCTCAGCAACCCTCTGGGGTGGGTACTCTTGAACACGCGTAGCTAACTTGTCGAAGCCAAAGGTCCAATTCTCAACAAACTGTTTATCATATAACCCTTCATTGATAATGACATTCAGCCATCCCAGGGCCAAGGCGGTATCAGTTCCAGGTCTAAGCTGTAGCCACATGTCTGCTGTTTCAGCCACCTTTGTCCGCCTTGGGTCGATTACTATGACTTTATACTCCCCCTTCTCCCTTCTCCTTATCATTGACTTCATGATCCTCGAAGAGGATTCAGCCGGATTCTGCCCCCAGATTACCAGGCAATTAGTTCGTGCTATATAAGGGGCAAAGAAGATACCTCCTATCATAGCCATATCTACTGAGTTGCAATTTAACATACAGACGATTCCGGGATGAGTAACATTCTGTGGGTTGCCAAAGAGACTGCAGAAGCGGGAGCGTATCCAAAACGGGCCGCTTCTATAGGTTCCCTCCGCGACAACCAGGCTCTCAGGCCCGTACCTTGCTTTTGCTCCTTTCAGCTTTCCCGCTATTTCATTAAGCGCCTGATCCCACGTTATCCTCTGCCATTTCCCTTCACCCCGATTGCCGTTCCTTTTCAGCGGATACATAAGTTGGTCTGGGTGATATAGCCACCTTCTCGCATATCCAACTCTTTCACAGACATGACCACGGGTTAATTGATGCTCCCGGTTCCCCTCCACCTTCGTCACCTTGCCATTTTTAACATGCACCAATACACCACAATTCGCATAACAAAAGGTACAAGCAGTCTTTTTGATTTCTTCTTTACCTGAAGTAAGTGTCATAAGACCCTCCTGAAAATATGATTTTAGTGCCTTGGCAGACAAATCAGCAAGCTTTCTTAGCGGGGAGACTGACGTCCAATAATAAATCCAAATGGAGAGATTGAGGTTAGAAGTTAAACGAAAAGCATCCTCGCTAGATACTGTGGGTAAAACCAAACACTCTTACTTTTCTTTCTAGCCTCACAGTCCTTAGCATTTCCAGAAACAGGATTGATAACGTCAAAATCTAACTTCCCGCCTATGTACCTTACTCGATCCTTCATGGTATCTATAGGTGATGGTAGATCCCCTTCTCTTGATACTGAGCCGCAAACTTCGAAGTTCTTTTTCAACTATATTTTGGCTGACATGGAGAGCCTGTTTCTAGCTTATTTGCCACCTCAGCGGGGTACCAGTCCGAATTTTCGTCTTCCCAATTCACTCCACGTTTAGGAAGTCCGCGTCTCCTTGGGAGACTCCCGCAATAATCTTAGCAGCTCTTCGTCCGCCTTTCCTTCTCCTCACTTTGGTTAATTTAAGTATGTAACATGGCAGTCGATCATTCTCCTCTTCCGTTCTTGTATGAAGGACGATATAAGCTCCTTACTCTGTAAATTCGAAAGCAATGGCTCTTTTCAAACCCCTACTCGCACCGGTGACTATGGCTACTTTTCTGTTCAGTGCCAAGGGATACCCCCTCCTTAGGGTATCTTTTTGCAACACACAGTGCTTACCTCGGGAGAATTCCGTTCAAATGCCACCCACTCTGACCCAACCCCGGTTAGACGTTGGTGCTACTGACCTTAATTCGTTCCTCTCCTGAGATTGCCAGATCCAACGTGACATTCTTGAACAATACTTCAGCCCATTCAAAGCACCATTCAATGCCGGCTCCCAAGACGGCCACATTTTTCAGATTTATCACATTGGAGGGATTTTGATTTGACATAGCCTGGAGATATGTATATTTATTCTTGAGAGAATAAAGCGAGCACTCGATTTAACCCATTTATATTGCTGGCTTTTTTTTGTCAAGGGATTTCCTTGAATTCGCGTATCTTGTACCAAAAAAACAGCTATAATCTCAGATCAAAAGGCGCTTAATGAAGAGGAAAAGATGGACTTTGAACTGACCAAGGAACAGAGGGATATAGCAAAGGCAGCGAGGAAGTTCGCAGAAGGCGAGTTTTCGGATAGGGCCGAGGCATTTGACAGGGATGAGGCGTTTGACGAGGCTATCTTTAAGAAGGCTTCAGAGCTGGGCTTTGTCGGTATATTCATTAGCGAGAAGTATGGAGGTGCGGGACTCGGCATTATGGAACAGTGCATCCTTCACGAGGAGTTCTCGGCTGTTGATCTTGGAATGTCGGTTGCCGTGACCTCTGCATGCTTTGGTTCCGAGGTCATAGAAGCCTTTGGCACGGAAGAACAAAAGATAAAATATCTACCTCCTCTGCCAAGGGGTGAGGCCATCATGGGCAGCGCCTTTACGGAACCCGATGCGGGCTCAGACCTGGCCGCTGCCCGCACAACAGCTTTGAGAGACGGTGATGAATTTGTAATCAAGGGCTCCAAGATCTTTATAACCAATGGAACCCGGGCAGACTATCTCATTTGCTTTATCCAGACCGATCCAGGAAATCCAGACAAGCACCGCCGTCACAGCATGATCATGGTAGAGACGGATAGAGAGGGATTTAAGGCAAGAAAGCTGCTGGGCAAACTTGGTATTCGGGCCTCTGATACCGCGGAAATATCTTTCGATAACGTCAGGGTACCCTGCTCCAACCTGGTAGGAGAGCCAGGCAATGGTTTTGCTGAAGCGATGTATCTGTTTAATCTTAACAGGATAGGCATGGCAGCACAAGCAGTTGGAATGGCCCGTTCCGCCCTGGGAGAAAGCTTAAACCACGCAAAAAACAGGATCACGTTTGGGGCCCCGTTAGCCTCTAACCAGGTCATTCAGTTCAAGCTCGCCGATATGTATACCTGGATGCATGCCGGAAGAAACATGGTTTATAGAGCTGCCTGGAACATTGATCAAGGCAATATTGACCCTAAGCTGGTTGCTGCTGCAAAGGCATTTTGCGGGGAGATGGTTGTGCGATGTGCCGACATGGCCCTTCAGATGCATGGCGGATACGGCTATCTGGCAGAATACAAGGTACAAAGGCTCTATAGAGATGCCAAGATCATCGAGATCTATGAAGGGACTACGGAGATAGAGAAAATGATCATCGCTAAAGATCTCCTGACTTAGCTTCGGCCTTTTGATTTACCTTTGAAACAGCAATGTTCCGATTTGCATAACTAAAAGGCTGATGTCCTATATACCCCGACCACCATCAACATTCATACTAATGCCTGTGACCATAGATGCTTCATCCGAGGCCAAATAGAGCGCAGCATAAGCTATTTCTTCCGGCTGAGCTATGCGACCAAGAGGAATACTCTTGGCCCATGCCTGCCTTTCCTCTTCGGTTAGGGTATCGAGTATCGTGGTAGCCGTCACCACTGGGTTAATGCAGTTGATGCGGATATTGTCTGCCGCCACTTCAAGAGCGACTGCTTTGGTTACCATAATAACTGCGGCTTTCGTACTGGCATAGGTAGCTGCATACATCCGCGGTCTGACGCCACTCATAGATCCTGTGTTGATAATCACGCCGCTTTTGGCCCTTTTCATATAGGGCAATACGTATTTCATCCCCAAGAACACGCTCTTGAGATTCACATTATGAAACATGTTCCAATATAATTCATCAGTATCCTCAATACTCATTAGCTTCTGCCCTATGCCCGCATTATTGAAAAGTATATCGATTTTGCCGAAAGCATCTATTGTAGCGGTCGTCAGGTTCTCTACATCGGCTGCCTTCGAGACATCTGTGTGAACGAAAATAGCCTTCCCGCCACTTGCCTTAATCGTGTCTGTCGTATTTATGCCATCCTCATCATTGATGTCAGCCACCACGACCTTAGCGCCTTCTCTTGCAAATAAGTAGCCAGAAGCCTTTCCGATACCAGCGCCTGCACCCGTAATAATCGCCACTTTATTGGGCAGTCTCATTGTATCCTCCTTGCTCATTTATCATGTGATTGAGGGAAGAAGTCTATTTCGATGTAATCCCTTGCTCTAGTACAGCATTATTGGGGAATCAGTGCCTCGTTTGACGACTTGTGTGATCGGAATGTCAAGTTTTCTTGCCAGAATTTGGATTACATGGGGACCGCAGGAGCCCCCCGACAGCGAGCAAATCCCGCCCTGGTCATGAATTTTATATCCTGAAGTGTTCTTCCCTCCCATCTGACCGCCTTAACTATCTCACCCTCAGTAACCGCTTTGCAGCGACAAACTATATGACCATACTTGGGATCTCTCTTAATAAGCCTATTGTTCTGCGCCAAGCTCGCGAAATCGGGGTATTTTCTTCCGATAAGGGTTGAAGTCTAGCTTTGTTGTCAGTTCCAGTCCGGCATCTGCAAGCAGTTGTGGAACCTGAATCTTGGCTATTACAGGCATTGCTGGAAGGGCTGGGGGTCTGAGTTTTACTGTTATGAACTAAATTGTCTCCATAGACTCTCGCCTAATAAGAGGCAAATCCTTATCAATCACATCAACTTCACCGCTGCTTTACAAGCTCTGTTTGCGCGAAGAGGGCCGCTCCGAGAGCCCCGATAATCTGAGGCTCATCCGGAACAAGCAGTTCCATTCCAATTTCCTCTTCTAGAAACTTCTTTATTCCCACGTTCTTGGCGACACCGCCGGTAAATACTGCATCCGCCCTGAAGGTCAAACTTGATGACATTACCGCTACTCTCGATGCCGCTGCCTTGTGCACCCCTGCTATTAAATCGTTTCTGTGTTTTCCTTCAGCCCGAAGCACAACCACCTCTGTCTCAGCAAATACGGTGCACGTGCTACTTATATGGCAGGGCTCCACGCTCTTTAGGGCAATTGGTCCCATCTCAGAAATAGATCCCACTTCAAGAACCTGAGCCATCACCTCTAGGAACCTTCCTGTTCCGGCAGCACACTTGTCATTCATAACAAAATTAATGACATTTCCTTGGGGATCTACCTCAATGGCCTTTGAGTCCTGGCCGCCCATATCTATGATAAACCTAGTAGAAGGTAACACGTAATGGGAGCCTTTGGCATGGCAGATGATCTCGGTAACTGTTTTATCGGCAAAGTCAATAGACTCTCTGGCATAACCTGTTGAAACAACATAATCGAGGCTATTTGTGGAGGTCGAAAGTCCGGCCTTTTCCAACGCTTCTGTGATTACCTTATTTGTGGCAAACTTAACGTCATGACCAGTTGGACTAATGGCATAAGCTAAAATCTCACCATCTCCCAAAATGACGGTCTTAGCAGTTGCAGCCCCGACATCAATTCCAGCGACTAACATTCCTTCTCTCTTATCTCTTATTCTGATTGCGGTTTCCAGCCTCAATGAAACGCCGGAATCCTCTATGCGAGTCCAAACCCGCTAAGCAGACTAACCGCTCCCGTCACAATAGTCATATCCCAACCTGCTTGGCAAGGTCTTGTTCATTGTGTAGCTTTTTCATGCCATCGCTGATGCCTTTTTTGCTTTCAGCCTGTCAGCAAATGTTTCCACTTTTGTTCTCAATGAAACAGCACTATGAGTTCTGCTATCGAAATCATCTATTTCGAGGGATAGGACGGGAAGCCCGGTTTTCTCTTCCAGATACTTCTTTGCAATGTGGGAGGATAATGCCGATACACGGCAGTTATAGAAGGAATTTTTAATGAACCCATCCAGTTTCATCACTTCTGTCGCCATTTCCAGGCGCTTGATCATTGCGTCAGTGCCATGAAAGGGTCCAGCTGCCAATTCATAGGCAGCCATTGTCTCACCCGGCGTGGCGTAAGTCTTTTCAATCTTGATTGGAGGCCCTCCGACCCAGCTTAATATAAATGTCAATGGGACAGCCAACCCAACATCTTCTGGCAAATGCGTCACCCGGGGATCCGAGGTATGCCCAGCCTCAATCATTACTCTCGGGGCCCCTTTTTGCGTTGCACCTATGCCCGCTTTCACCCTTTTCTCAAGCTCATGAATCAATATTACCATGCCCTTGATCCCTTCCCGTATGCCCCGACCCGTTGAGGAGCCGGGAAGTGCTTCCAAGAGCTCAAGCTCGGCTATGCTCACCGGAACCGGATCAGCCCTCATAAGCTCGAGCAGCCTTAACAAGTTATTGACAAACGGCCAACTATATTTCTGGGATTTCTCCCAGGCATCAGGGGATATCTTAATATTCAAGACCTCTTCGGCCTTGTTCAGGGCCTGATTTATCTGTACACCCAGATACTGAACCCGTTCCGGCAAATAGTCAGGATATTCTCCCCAGTGGGAATCCATAACCTCGTCAATGTAAGTGATGGGGTCCCAAATTGGGCAGTTACCAGATCATCGGCCTTGGAGCCCATGTCACAAGAATAACTGGAGGCGAGAGCCAAATCCGGAACAGGGATCATCCCCTTAACGATACCACCTATCTTTGCCTGCCATAATGAACACAATGCATGTCCAGGAGGGAGCCCATTGGCCTCTCCTGCCTCAAGTATGGGGGTAAGCTTATTGAAGATTTGCCCCATGGTGTGATCCAGGACCATGTCGGGGGCACAGACAAATACATCCTCAGAAGAAGCGCTCAGCATCAAGCCGGGGCCAGTTATGGCAGGAAACCCGAAGTAGACAATCTTTTTGCCCTCATCTTTGGCCAACACCACATCGATCAGCTCTTTAAGCCATGCGCCCAAGAGCTTCCTGACACCGGTCAACGTTACATCATGGTTTTGCCTCACCCACTGATCGGCCGTATGCATGTCATCAGGACCTATGCCCAGTCTCTCAAAGGTCTTCTCTATCCTCGGCCTTTCCTGTTCGATCTCTTCAGCTTCAAACCCGCACAGCGTGAGGAGATCATCGTAATACTGGGCCATGGCTTATTTCCTTATGGTTTCGATAAAGGTCTCGATACGCGTTTTCAAAGGGCCAGTCTCCATGGCATTGTGCAGAAAAACGCGGCTTTGCCTTTGATGTTACTTACCTCCGATGACATCTCTCGCGATAATCTCCAGCACATCATCGGAGATTGACCATTTGCGCAGGCTTGCTTCACGCTTAACCCGTTGTGTGATCTCAGATACCTGTTCCTTTGTGGCGGTAAGTCCGAGTTGTGTGAGCTTCTTGGCAACCACGCCGGCGCCTGTCCCTTTGCCTAGGACAACATCCCAGCCCTTACGGCCGATCACCTCTGGCAGATACGTTTGGAAAGGCCGATCAGACGCAGCCAAACGTTCCACGACATAGACCACCATCCCCGATTCAAAGGTGAACTCGTTGTCACCAATAACTGGTTTGTTCCGGGCAATTGGGATCCTGGTCATATCCGCTATCATATGAGCCACTGGGTACAGCTTATCAAGCTTCACTCCGGTACGGACGCCAAGCAGAAGCTCTAGATTGAGGGCCACCTCTTCCGTTGCAGCGTTACCAGACCTCTCCCCGAGGCAATTGATGGAGGTATGCACCACCGATGCTCCTGCCGTTACTGCCGAAAGCATAATCGAGGTAGCCAACCCATGATCGTTGTGACAGTGCATCTCGACAGGGGTGCCCGGTACCCATTCCCTCATTTTGCGGACGAAGTTTGCGATGGCCCAGGGCAGGCTCGAACCCATAGTGTCAGCAATGACAACGTGGTCTGCACCCCCTTCATTGACGATACCCTTAAAGAGCCGTTCTATCCACGGTAGCGGCGCTCTGGCCGTATCCCAGGGCATTACCGTGGTGAAGATACCGTTCCTTTTGGCATGGGCGGTTGTCTCAACGTACCGCTTGTACATTTCTTCTTCTGTTATTCCATTCAGCGCCACGTTGGCAAACCACGGATCCGACGTGCCTTCGACAATGACACCATCGGCCCCTGTTTCAAGGGCAAAATCAACCTCTTCCTTGTGCCAGCGGCACAGGAAAAAGACCTTTGTTTTGCGACGCATCTTCACCATCTGTTTAGCCACTTCCCTGTCATCGTCCGATACAAGGGGGAAGATCTCGACACTGTATACCCCCATCTCGTCGAGGGCCTCGTATATCCTCAATTTTTCCTCTGGCCGAAGCACCACGTGGGGCGCCTGTTCCGCCTCCCTCAGGGTCACCTCGTGAATGCGCACCTCCTCTGGTAAGTCAAACTGGCTTCTTACCTCATCCAGATAGTTGTGTTGCGTTACCCAATGTTTATCGGTGAGCCATGGATGTTCCTTCTCTGACATTGTCATGTCCTCCTGCAGAAGAATTGTTCTTAACCAAACCCGTTCGTTCAATCAGACCTGATCAAAGGCGTGGATCTCAGCCAAATGTTTCAGCACCTTCAAATAGAGCTCGTCCCTCTTTCTTAGTATCTCCATCTCGCTTCTGCCCTGATAATCATAGATGCCCTTGGACGTCTTTACCCCCAGATGGCCATTCTTTACCTTTTCTTCAATAAAACCAAAAATCTTTCCATAATTCTTCATAGCATCCAGCAACATATCAAGCCCCTGAAAATCAAAGGTCTGCGCGACTCCCACGATGGGCAGTCTTATCCCGAGCGTCAGTTTCATGGCCTGGTCTATTTCATCCGGTGTTGCAACTCCCTCTTCTATCATCTGGAGCACCGTCTCACCAATAGCCTTCTGGATCCGGTTAACAATAAAGCCTGGCGAGAACTTTTTCATCATAACCGGACGCTTGCCAAGCCTTTCCATGAGGGCTGCGATGAACGATACGGTTTCGCGTGAAGTCCGGGGCCCCGGAACGATCTCGACCAGGGGAATGATGTGGGCTGGGTTAAAGAAATGGGCGATAATGAGGCGCTCCGGTCCTTTTAACTTTGCTATGCTGTAGATGTCCAAGGCTGATGTATTGCTGGCTATAACCGTGCCGGGGGCACAGAGGTCCCCCAACTGTGAAAGGACCTTCTTTTTTATGTCTGGGTTTTCAGATACCACTTCAAAGGCAAAATCCGCATCCCTCACATCCGTCCATTCTTGCGAGGGGCGAATGCGGGAGAGGATAGGGGAAATCCTGTCGCGGGGAAATGTCCCCGAATCGGCCAGCGTTTTCAGGCTGGATTTTATGAGGTCCATGGCGCGATTCAAGGCCTTCTCGTCCACATCCACCAGAGTGACATCAATATTTCCCGTGGCAAAGACCTGGGCAATGGAGGTGCCCATCACCCCGGCGCCGACGACAAGCACTCTCTTTATCGTCTCAGCATTCATCACTGCGTAACTCCTTTTCATATTGCAGCCTGTCTTGCTAGAAAGAACCCCATGTCCTCTTCATAGATCATTAGTGAATTCTGTTGTGCGAGAATATCAGCCACAATACACATTCATAAAGGCAATAGGGTTGCCTGAAAAAACGCTCCTAACCCTTTAGAAAATAGGGTCTGCCATATTCGGGATTCGGGTAAGTGTAGAATCCCTTGCCGGTCTTGACGCCCAACTCCTTTTTCTCGATCTTTGCCTTGAGCGCATCAGGCGGCCGGTCTTTTGGGTCTTTAGATTCATTGAAGTAGACCATCTCGATATCATAAACTACATCGAGTCCTATTCTATCCATGAGGACAAAGGGTCCATATGGGGTTCTGTGGGATATCATCCAGGCCCGGTCAATATCCCTGAAATCCACAAATCCTTCTGCCCACATATACAGGGCTTCGCGTTTTATGGCTCTCCAAATGCGGTTAAAACAGAATCCGAAGATCTCCTTCTTAACCACGAGGGGCACACAACCAATGGAACGGATCCACCTCTTGCCAGCCTCCAATACCTCTGCCGTAGTCTTTGTTCCTCTCATGATATCCACCATATTGATTCCCATGAGCGGCAAATAGAAGTGGAGATTCAGGCACTGTTCGGGCCTTTTAGTGGCACTTTCTATTCTTGATATGGGAATAGAAGAACTGTTCGTAGCTAGGATAGCCCTTGCAGGAGCAAAAGCATCTACGCTTTCAAAAACCTTACGCTTCAACTCAAGGTCTTCGAAGACCGCTTCAACGACAAGATCGGCATCTTTGACCGCCTCTTCCAGGTCGCGACATAGCCTAACCTTTTTAGCTCCAGATACCCATTCATCCACGGTGAATACACCTTCTTCCTCCCCTGTCTCTAACCGTGCCTTAAGGTTCTGATGCGCGCGAAAGAAGGCTTCCATATCGAGATCATAAGCAGCCACCTCATACCCAAAATGGGCTGCCTGGATAGCGATCTGCGTGCCGAGTATCCCGGTACCGACCATGCTCACCTTGCTTATTACTCGGGCCATGAACTTATCTCCTTGCTTTCCATCTTGTATCCCATTTGTATGGAGAAAGGCTCGATTGGAGTGCCCATAATACCCTTTATCCCCTTGAACCTTTTCTAGGGGGTTACCGGTATAAAAGCTGGCTATCGCGAGATAGGGAAGCTATGGGAATAATAGAGCCTTTATTATTTTGTTTACCATGATAGAGATGTTAAGCGCGGGCTTCGTCAAGTAGAAAGCTCTTTCTGAAAACCAACCAGCTGACGCTCATTGTATCTCTTTTCCCTGAATATCTAGATACAAAACCAAATGTATATTCTCTTTCTCTTCTAAGTCATAATGGCATTATTTATTTTTTTCGGATTTCCTTTTCTCCGTTTTCTTTGCCTCTTCAGCAAGCTTTTTGGCGCGTTCATTATCGTGGAAAAGGCTTTCTCCGCCGGCAAACCATTCTCTGGAGCTGATATTGGAATGCTCTACATTCTTGCAGAAGTCTCCGAACATTTCTGTTCCAAATGTCATGTCAAGATCATCTACGATGCGCTGCTTCCAAGGTCTCTTTACAACCTGAGCGGTCAGGCGTCTGACGGTGCGGTGCCGTGCCATGATGAAATCAGCGATTTCATAGGCCCTGGGGATTAACCTGTCGTATGGAACCACTTCGTTTACCAGACCATATTCCAACGCCTGCTGTGCAGTGAACTTCTGACTCATATACATGGCATAGGCGGCTCTCCTCACGCCCATGAGCTCGATGAGGCAGCTATGGATACCGTCCCCGGGGACGATGTCATAAAGGAAATGGGGGTCGGCAATTACGGCATCTTCGGCCATAATGCAAATATCACACATCAGAGCCAATTCGGCGTGTCCTCCTGAGCCGTTCAGCACACCAATCGTGGGAACCTCGACATCCTGGATCATCGCAATAAGCATCCTGCGGCCGTCGATGAACATATGCTCGTATCTGGTGTACTCCGGTTCCGTTATCTCCGGCTTCCAACTTTCAGGCTCGAATTCGATAATCCAGTCTTTTCCTGTCCCCGTGAAGATCACCAGTTCGATATCAGAGTCGCTGCCTACGGTACGCCACATCTGACCGATAGCCCTGTGCAGCTCCATGCTCCATAACTGAGGCCCGCCCTTGGTATGCATTCTCACCAGAAGGACGCCGTCGTCGCGTTTATCCATGATAAAATGCTCTTTAAACATCTCCTTGTATTCCTCGTATTTTGGCCATTTCACGAACTTGGTTCTGCTCATAACGATTCCTCCTCTATTACTTGATTTGAAACATATGGTATAAACAGTTTTCCCATAATTATTATTTCGCCTTTTATGTTAGACTCAGCTTAACCAAAACCCTTTTGCCCTATTAACCAAAGCCAACTGATGCTTTTACCCCAAGCTTATGCCCCAATAGAGATAGGAGTCATTTCACATTTTCTGAATTAGACTACGTCGTTTTTCAATAGCCTTTGCACCTATTTTAAATCGCGCGGAGAAAGATATAAGAGGGGATAGATTGCCAAAATCTTGTTACTCTTCTGAAAAGAATCCCGCTTTGGTCAGAATCTCACCAGTTAGCATTGTGTTTGGAACATCTCCCCTAGCTACATTTATTGCCACCTTTTCACCGACAGCCTTGGCGATCTGCGCCACCGCTTGATATGTGAAGCCAGGACAAAGGAAGAGAACTTGAACTCCTTCTTTTTGGACTAAATCTTGGCACACCTTGACTGCCTGGTCAAAGTTCATCTGCTCAAGGACTACCGTAATGACCTCTGTCTTAGAGGTCTTAACTGAAGCTCGGTGCCGATTAGGATCACCATCAGGCGCCATAATGAAGAATGCTGATTTAACAATCATACTATAGCCTCCTTTTTTAACAACGTCTTTGTTTTTGTTCCTCCGTAGTTATATTTTCAATCCACGCACTCTAAGGCTCCAAAGTGGCGGCATTCCTTTCCGCAACGCGACCTGAAACAAATTGGAACATACTTCATAGTTCCGTTCAATGATTTAATCATACCCCTCGTCATACTTAACGTAAAAAAGTCCAGCCTGTGCTGGACTTATTTTGAGAATCTTAAGCGTGCTGGAAACTTCCATCGCGCTTCTATTTATCACAACCCGGTTTAACTTATTTGATTTCGTCTTCTTCTTGGCCGCCGTTAACGCGGGGACGTACGACCTTGCCCTTCTTCTCGGCTTTGCGCACGAGTTCGGCTTCTTCATGAGCCCAATGCCAGAAGTTAACCGTGTGAGGAGAATGTTCGGTGGCGGTGACGTACATCTCAGTTGAGAAGGAGTTACGCAGCTCATTTGCGATATCTTCCTTCCAAGCCTTGCGGAGGATCTGGGTAGTGATGCGTCGAGTCACTCGCGTGCCGGTGCGCATAATGAGCTCGGCGATCTCCCAGGCGCGCTTATAGCAGGATTCGAGGTCAGGGCAGATCTCGTTGACCATACCGAGGGCTAGGGCCTTTCGTGCAGTTATGATCTCGCCGGTCAGCTCGGCATAAGCGAATCTTTTGCGGCCCATGAGCTCGCGCCATGGGATCTGAATGCCGTCACCGGGAACCATGTTGACGCGGAAATGCATATCTGTTGTCCAGGCGTCCTCTGTGCAGAGGGTAATATCGCATAATATTGTCAGCTCCGAGTGGAAGGCGGCGCCGTTCCAAACCCCGATGGTGGGAACCTCGACGTCAAAAATTTGGCCTTCGATGTCATTGGTACCGTCATAGTACTGATATTCATACATCCTCCAGGCCACTGCCGGGTCCGAGGCAAATTCGGTAGCCGGTTCCCATTGCTGAGTCTTTTCATTGAACTTGCCGATGCCTTTAGTGAAATCCTTGCCCGTGCCGCCCAAAATGATAATCTCGTTGTCTGGGTCCCGGCCTGCCCAGTCGAAAAAGTAGTGCAGGGCCTGGTGGTGGGAAGCTCCCCACTGCATGCTGTCGCCATTGGAATGAAGTCGCGCTTCGAGGATGCCGTCTTTCCGCTTCATCAGGAGGCAATGTTTGAGCTTTTCTGAGTACTCTTCAAAAGGCATATGAGGAATTGTCCCTATTTCTTCATGCGGCATTTCCTTGCGCTTTCCAGCATCGGATTCATAATTTGCTCTAATCATTCATTATCTCCTTTCGTTTATTAAATTATTTATAGGAATTTTTGACCTGCCCTCACTGGCGATACCACGTTAAGTCATTATTAACAAAATACGCCCTTCCATTGCTATTTGTCAATCTGACGTACTTGT
>CP070657.1:116826-121793 GCA_020355085.1 Deltaproteobacteria bacterium | reverse complement strand
TTTTGAGGCATCCCGCTGCCTTGGAGCGATGAGCTGCGAAGCGTGCGATGTATGCCGCTTCCTGTGTCCTGATCTTGCCGTCACCCGCGATGATAGTACCGGACAAATTAACGTTGACCTCGACTATTGTAAGGGATGCGGTATTTGTGCGGCGGTGTGTCCAAAAGGGGCCATAATTATGGTGCTGGAGGAACAGTGGCTGTGATCAGCTGAGATTGCTGGTTCAGTTGAGGGTATCGATTGAAAGTTCTCGATCGAAGTGGTTGGGCTGTCAAGCTGGCCAAAGCCTTGAGATACTCCGCGGCGACACATCTTCCTTCACCGGGAAGCGAGATCAGGGTCTACGAGAGCACCGGGAATCTGTGTAGTGTGGTATCGATGAATAATGTACTCATCTGCTTCAAAGGCAAAATCGGGAAATGGTCCAGCAAGAGGGAACCATTCTAACGCTACCAGATCGTCCCCAGGTCGCAGTGTTCCGCCAAACTTTTCTGCCAAAAGTACAATGACGAGGGTATGAAGTTCAGGTGAGAAGAAATTAGAAACAACGCTTAGAATTGAAATGACATTTACGGTAAGACCGGTTTCTTCCTCTATTTCTCTGTGAGCTGCGGAGAGAAAGTCTTCTTCGAACTCAATGAACCCACCTGGAAGGCTCCATTTCCCGCCTCTAAAGATATCAGGCGCCCTTTTGCCCAACAAGAGCATCTCATCTTTGATAATTAAGGCCACAACTCCGGGAGAGGGATTCCTGTAAATAGGGGAGCCGCAACTGGAACACCTGAACCTGGAGAATGCTCCGGAGAGAACTTGGTGACAGGGTGAACCGCAATGAGGGCAATATCTTCGCCGATCAACCCGCATATGTTCCCTTTGATAGGTCTCAAACACCTGTTTGGCTTTCATGTCTGCAGTGATTCTACTACTTTGATCCCACCAATTCAAGGAGATGGGGAAAACAAATTCCCTTGACAAAAGAAGGGCCTGGATATAAAAGCAGATTCTATTATTCAGCGGCAAGCGCAAAAGTGAGCAATTTCGATAAGAGCCCGCTTCTGTGAAAATCGATTTGACAAACATCCCTTCAGAGGGTAAACAATTTAATTTTAAATTTGCTCAAGATTGGTGGAAAACGGATCTTGAGGATGAACGAATTCTGGGGCTTGGTGCCCCTCTTTCTGCGCGGATCAAGATTCAACCTGTAGGAAAGAGGATCTGTATTGAGGGTTCAATATCAACCAGCCTACTCCTGCAGTGTGACAGGTGCCTTGAGCCGTATTCGTGGGATCTATCGAACGATTTCAGGATATTCTTATCCTTATCTCCGCTTACGGGCGGGATAGATTTTGAGTTGTCTGAAGACGATCTTAACCTCGATTTCATTCACGACAACTTTTTGGAACCCGAAAAGGTAATACAAGAGCAAATAATCCTCAGTTTGCCAATGAAAACGCTTTGTTCTGTTGATTGCAAAGGGCTCTGTGCAATCTGTGGAAGCAACTTGAATGTGACGACCTGTTCTTGTTCCAAGAAATATGACACAAAATCGTACCAAAACATGTGACAAAAAGCCGTTATGCCTGTACCTAAGAAAAAGAAGTCCAAATCAAGAAGAGATATGAGGAGGTCGCATCATCACGTGAAGGTGCCGAATTTCTCCCTTTGCCCTCAATGTCATGAGCCTGTTCTTCCCCATCATGTTTGCATGAATTGCGGTACCTACAAGGGCAAAACAGTGATCAAAAAAGAAGAGGCTTAGCTATTGAACATTGCAGTAGATGCAATGGGAGGAGACTATGCCCCTGAAGCCGCCATTCAGGGTGCCCTATGGGCACACTCTGAACTGGGGGTGGAGATCACCTTGGTTGGAGACCGCGGCCTTATCGCGAAACAGATTGACAAGGCCTCGAGCACTGACAATGGCATCCAAATCCACCACTGTTCTGAAGTAGTGGGTATGGATGAATCACCGCTCAAGATCCTGAGGCAGAAGAAGGATGCGTCTATCTCAGTGGCCTTTCAGCTTATGAAAAGCGAAAAGGTTCAGGCTGTTGTCAGTGCAGGTAATAGTGGAGCCACGGTTGGGGCTGCAGTTCTTGCTCTCGGAAGGATAGGTGGAGTTGAGAGACCTGCTTTGGCTGCCATGTTTCCAGGAGCAAGGGGAGCGGTTGTCTTAATTGATGTTGGAGCAAACGTTGATACGAAACCCAAGCAGTTCCTTGAGTTTGCGATTATGGGGAATATCTTCGCCGAATCTCTTCTGGGTATCGACAATGCGAAGATTGGGCTATTAAATATCGGTGAAGAGGGAAGCAAGGGCAGTGAAAGGGTTAAGATAGCTCACGATATGCTCACAAATGCCTCACTCAATTTTGTCGGCAACGTTGAGGGAAGGCACATCTTTTCTGGGGATGTAAACGTAATAGTAACTGACGGGTTCGTCGGTAATGTGGCTCTTAAGCTAAGCGAAGGGATGGCAGAGGCTATACGCCTAATGCTTCAGCGAGAAACATCCCGGAGTCTTGCGTCGAGGATCGGTTTCTGGCTCAGCAGGAGAGCCCTAAAAAGAGTTGGCAGGAATCTCGACTATGCTGAGTATGGTGGAGCACTCCTTTTGGGTATTAGGGGTGTCGGTGTGATCTGCCACGGCAGTTCGTCTCCCAAGGCAATAAAAAACGCCGTTAGGACGGCTCGAAACTTCGTAAACAACGGGGTTCAGGAACGGTTGGAAAAGGGACTAGCTGCGCTTTAGTCAAAAATCTTCTAGCATCAATTGCGGTACTCTAAGAAGATCGAGGGGTGCGTGTCTGAATCAAGAAGGGTGGTAGTTGTTACCGGAGGCTCAAAAGGGATTGGCCGGGCAGTCTGCCTGAGGTTCGCCCGAGAGGGAGCACGGATCTTGTTTGTCCATTACGACCCTGACGAGGTTAATGTAAATGAGACATTGGGTCTTCTCAGTGGGATGGGTGTTGAGGCGCACGGAGAGAAGCTTGATGTTTCATCTCTTGAAGCCGTTGAAGCTTTTTTTGCGAGAGCCGTGAAGCAGTTTGAAAGGGTGGATGTTTTGGTTAACAATGCCGGGATAACGGAGGATGGATTTCTCATGAGAATGTCTGCTTCTCAGTGGGATCGAGTACTCGCCGTTAATCTTACGGGCGTGTTCAATTGCACGAAGGCCGCAGTCAAATCAATGGTGAAAGAGCGCAAGGGAAAGATCATTAATATCTCATCGGTGGTTGGCCAGATTGGCAACATTGGTCAGTCCAACTACGCAGCCGCTAAGGCCGGCATACTCGGCTTAACCAAGACCGTTGCAAAGGAGTTGGCATCGAGGGGTATTGCAGTGAACGCCGTGGCTCCCGGTTTCATAAATACTGAAATGACGGAAAAGCTGCCGGAAAAAGTGAAGGAGAGTTTTTTGGCTCAGATCCCCATGGGAAGGATGGGAGAACCTGAGGAGGTGGCGGAAACGGTTTACTGGCTGGCTTCTGACAGCGCAACGTACATCACAGGGCAAGTAATTCATATAAATGGTGGTCTTTATATGTAACGGTATTCAAAACCTAGTATGGAGGTGACTATTCATGTCGATTGCAGAGAGGATAAAGAAAATAATCTGTGAGCAGCTTGAGGTTAATGAGAAAGATGTTGTTCCAGAGGCGTCCTTTGTAGATGATCTGGGTGCAGACTCTCTTGATCAGGTCGAATTGATTATGGCCATGGAAGAGGAGTTTGATATATCCATCTCCGATGAAGAGGCAGAAAAGATCGTTACTGTTCGCGATGCCATAGAATACGTTGAAAAGAATCAGGGGTAAGCTCCTTTCTCGTTGAGCCAGGAGAATACTGTAATGACCAGAAGGGTTGTGGTTACCGGTTTAGGTATGGTTACACCTCTTGGTATCGGGGTGGAAGAAAACTGGCAGGCCGTCAAGAATGGGAGATCGGGTATCGGTCCGATTTCTAAATTCGATGTATCTGACTTTGCCTCTCAGGTTGCTGGAGAGGTAAAGGGTTTCGTATCGGAGGATTTTCTTAGCGCAAAGGATGCGAAGCATTTGGATATCTTCATACACTATGCTATGGCCTCTGCGCGGATGGAAATGGAGGATTCAAAGCTCGAAATACCGCCAAAGAACAGTCACCGCGTGGGCTGCATCACGGGTTCTGGTATCGGAGGGCTGAACACCATTGAGTATTATCATAAGGTTTACCTGGAGAAAGGGCCGAGAAGGATAAGCCCTTTTTTCATACCTGGCATTATTGCCAATATGGCCCCGGGTCGGCTGGCTATCGAATTTGGCGCCAAAGGCCCAAACACCTCAATAACAACCGCATGTGCAGCGAGTTCTCACGCCATCGGTGAGTCATTTAAGGCAATCCAGCGAGGCGCGGCTGACGCGATGATAAGCGGCGGCACAGAGGCATGCATAACGCCTTTGGCTCTCGGAGGATTTACTATGATGAAATCCCTTTCAACCAGAAACCATGAGCCCGAAAAGGCATCACGACCCTTCGATCGTGAAAGGGATGGTTTTGTCATTGGAGAGGGTGGTGGCATTATTATTCTGGAAGAACTGACCCATGCCCTTGAAAGGGGGGCAGATATATACGTCGAAATCATAGGCTATGGCATGTCTTCGGATGCCTATCATTTTACCGCCCCCGACCCCGATGGTATCGGGGCATCCCTGTGTATGAAGGCGGCGCTTCATGATGCAGGTTTGACTCCGTCTCAGGTTGACTGCATAAATGCTCACGGAACCAGTACACCCCTCAATGATATCTCAGAGACGAAAGGCATCAAATCGGTTTTCGGTGACCATGCGTATAAGATTCCCGTGAGTTCGACTAAGTCGATGACGGGCCATCTCCTAGGCGGAGCTGGAGTAACAGAGGCGATATTCTCTATCTTAACGATAAAGCATGGAATTATCCCGCCAACTATCAATTATGACTTTCCGGAC
>CP070657.1:108612-116726 GCA_020355085.1 Deltaproteobacteria bacterium | reverse complement strand
GTTTTTTCAGCGACTTGTTTACGGGGGATACTTGCCCCCTCCGCATTCCCTTCGACAGGCTCAGGGCTGCGGTTTCCCCCATACCCAAGTCGCGAAAAGAACGGCGCCCTCCCGCCAGTCTCTCAAGAAACGATTTCATGGTCTTGCCGGTCAGGAGAATTCGGGTCAAACAAGACATCCATAGCCCCTGTACGGCAGTGGTTACGGAGCTAAAGCAATAATCGAAGAAAAGGTTATTCTTTTGGAAACAATCAAACTCAATATAGACGGCAAAGAGATAGAGACGAAAACCGGTAAAACCATATTGGAAGCAGCCCTGGACGCTGGAATCTATATCCCTCACTTGTGTCATCACCCAGACCTGAAACCCATAGGTACCTGTGGCATATGCGTGGTGGATGTGGAAGGAATCGATGAACCACCGACTTCATGCACTACCCCGGCGGAGTCCGGTATGGTTGTGAAGACCAAAACCTCCCGGATCGAACAAATGCGTCGGCAGGCGATGGAACTCCTGTTGGTGGATCATCCGCCGAAATGCACGGAGTGCAGTCAATACCTCAATTGTGAGCTGCAGTCCGTCAAGCAATACCTGGGGATAGCAGAAGATCTCACCACGAAGACCCGAGTCAAGCCAATCCCTGTAAACAGGGACAATCCCCTTTTTGTGCATGATCTTATCCGCTGTATTAAGTGCGAACGTTGCGTAAGGGCCTGTAATGAGCTGCGTGGTGTCGGCGTTCTACAGCTAATCGAGGAGGATGGTAAAAAACATATCCGCATACTTGATGACAAGACATTGGCTGAAGCCGGATGCCGGTTCTGTGGCGCCTGTGTTGAGGTGTGCCCCACCGGTGCCATGCGGGACAGGGAAGAGTTGATGGAAGGGAAAAAACGAAGGCATGCCCTCATTCCTTGCCACTACACATGCCCTGCGGGAATCGATGTGCCCCGGTATGTTCACCTGGTCCGCGAAAAGAGATACGCGGAGGCCACAGCAGTGATCCGGGAAAAAGTGCCCTTCCCCAAGGTTCTGGGTTATGTCTGTAACCATCCCTGTGAAGAAGTTTGTCGCCGCAGGGAAATCAATGAAGCCATTTCAATAAGGGAGCTGAAACGGTTCGCTGCTGAAAACGATCAGGAGAGATTATGGGAGAAAAACTCACGAAAGGCATCCCCAACGAATAAGCGTGTGGCCGTTGTGGGTTCAGGTCCGGCTGGGTTAACCGCGGCCTATTATCTGGCCAAGTTGGGCCACAGGGTGACCGTGTTTGAGTCGTTGCCTTTGGCTGGAGGAATGATGCGATACGGCATCCCGGCCTATCGACTGCCAAGGGAGGCACTGGATAGCGAGATTCAGGATATCGAAAAAGCGGGAGTGGATATCAAAACGAACACGAAAGTCGGATCATTGGACACGCTGATGCTTGATGAAGGCTACGATGCCGTCTTGGTTGCCATCGGCACTCACGAGAGCCAAAAGCTACCTATTCCAGGTGCTGATCTGGACAAAGTGTTGATGGGGCTCAGTTTCCTCAGGGATTTGAATCTGGGTAAAGAGGTAAAGGTTGGGAAACGCGTCCTCGTGCTGGGGGGCGGAAATGTGGCGTTTGATTGCGCCCGTATGGCCATTCGCATGGGAGCACAAGACGTCCACTTGGCTTGTGTGGAGGCCAAAGAAACGATGCCTGGAGCCTGTGATGAGATCGAACAGGGCGAGGATGAGGGAATAGTGATCCATCCTTCAAAGACATTCACGAGAATCATAAGCGAGAATGGCAGGACTACGGGCGTGGAATGCTTAGATGTGACATCCTTTGAGTTTGATGAGTATGGTAGATTGCACATGGATGTGATCGAAGGATCGGAACATGTCTTACCCGCCGATACGGTGATCTTCGCCATTGGTCAACGTCCGGAGATCCCGGATTCTTTTGAGTTGGATTTAGACGAGACAGGCCATATCGAGGTAGACCCTTATACGTTTGATACCAGTAGGGAAGGGGTTTATGCCGCAGGGGATGCGGTGACTGGAACGGTATCGGTCATTGAAGCGGTTGCCTCGGGCAGGAAAGGGGCTAGTGCCGTGGATCGATATCTTGGTGGGAGCGGAGAGATTGATGAGACCTCGGTGCCGAAGGAAGACCCCGAGACCTGGCTTGGTCCAGGCGATGGTTTTGCTGCCCTGAGCCGCTGTAAGGAAAGGTTGGTTCGAGTTGAAGATCGAATCAAAGACTGTTGTAGCATTGTTCAGGAGATGAATGAAAAAGATGCGGTGATCGAGGCCTCTCGGTGTCTGAGGTGTGACCTGCGGCTCAAGATAACGCCGGTACGGTTTTGGGGAGATTATTAAAAGGAGGAAAATCCATGAATCGATTGCAAGCAGATGTCATCGTTGTTGCGGCCGGAGCTGCGGGGTTGGCCGCGTCGGTCGCCGCCGCGGAAAAGGAGGTCAAGGTGATTGCCTTTGAGAAGGCATCCACCACGGGCGGTACCGGCAGTATGGGCATGGGCCCGCTCGGTGTGGAAAGCCGGCGTCAACGACTGAAGTTTCTGGGGCCCACAAAAGACGAAGCCTTCAGGATATTCATGGATTATACCCACTGGCAGGTGGATGCCCGGCTGGTAAGGGCCTATATGGATAAGGCCGCTACTACCATTGATTGGCTCGAAGATCTGGGGGTTGAATTTGAGGATCCATGTGCCTACTTTCCCGGCGGGCATGCAACGTGGCATCCTGTAAAACCCGGAACGGAGGCATGCGCGGCCAATATGTACAGGGTTTTGACCGAAAGGGCTAAAGAGAGAGGGGTTCAAATTCTACTACAGACACTGGTCGAGAGGCTTATCAAAGAGGGAGATCGGGTCGTGGGTGTCGTTGCTGAAGATAGGAACGGAGAGCAAATTGAGGCACGTGCGAAAGCGGTGATTATCGCGACAGGAGGCTTTGGCGACGATCCCAAATTGATAAAGAAATATACGGGATACGAATGGGGAAAAGACCTGCAGTCCTTCAGAATTCCGGGTCTGGCAGGTGATGGCATCAGAATGGCCTGGGAGGCTGGAGCAGAAAAAACCGAAATGCGGATGGAATTGATCTACCTTATGCCCGGGGATATAAATCCGGAGCTGGCAGAGGCCTTTCGCCAGCCTCACCTTTTGGTAAACCTGTTGGGTGAGCGCTTTCTGAATGAAGAGATTATGCCTAACACCGCCTTTACGGGAAATGCCATCTCCAGGCAAAAAGACAAGGCCTCTTTTCTTATCTTTGATGAAAATATCAAGAACCATATGAAAACCACCAAGGGATTCGATTTCCTCCATCTGGTATTTCCTTACACGAATGCTAGGAATTTCGAAGCGCTTATAAAGGATGCCTTTGATTCCGGTTATGAACATGTATATGAGGCAGATTCCTTGGAGGAATTGGCGGAAAAAACAGAGATTGATCCAGCCGGGTTGAAGGCCACCGTGGAGGAATATAACCGGTTCTGCAAAAATGGGTTTGATCCGATCTTCAATAAGAGCCGCAAATACCTCAGGCCCGTAAAAGAGCCGAGGTTTTATGCAGGTAAGCAGATACCGGGTGCATACGGGAGCCTTGGTGGAATTAAGATTAATTACAGGACAGAGGTAATAGACAGGAATTGGAACAAGATTCCGGGACTTTACGCCGCCGGTACGGACGCCTGTTCCATATACGGAGACACCTACGTCTTTATTCTGCCGGGCAATACCATGGGATTCGCATTGAATAGCGGACGGATTGCCGGGGAAAATGCAGCGGAGTATGCAAAGGCTTTTAAAGCGTAACCGCCCATACCAAATTGCAATCATGTTATTAGAGAAGCGAGAAAAATATGCGATCTATCCCGTTAAGCCTGCTAGTATCTGTTTCATGAAAAGCTTCACGCGGTCAGTGCGAGGAGCGAAGCGACGAAGCAATCTCAAAAAAGCTCACAAATTACGTCATGAGATTGCTTCGCTAAAGCTCGCAATGACAACTTCTTTAATAAAACACTATACTAGGCACTCAACTGAGAGAGGAGACCGTGAATTATTTCCAGAGCCTACTAGGAATCAACACTTCATGTAACGAAAACGCGCATTGCGATTGCGAGGTTCCATGACATCCTATTCACATGTGTTTTCGCCCTTCAAATTCGGAAACATAACCGTAAAGAACCGCATTGCCACACCCCCAATGTTGGCATGCATGGCCACCCCCGATGGTTCAGTAACAAGAGACATGATTGAGTTTTACCAATCCTTTGCCAGAGGAGGGGCCGGGATTGTGAGCATCGGCGATTCCGCGGTGGATTTCGACTATGCCCGCGGGCACTTTGGGCAGTTAAATCTCGGTGATGATCAGATTATTGGGCCACTGAGCACTCTGGTGGAAGCGGTTCAAAAATATGGGGCCAAGATCTCTATCGAGCTAGATCACTCTGGCAGGCTGTCGCCCCCACGGGTAATCGGGGGCAAGAATCCCGTAGGCCCTTCGCCTATACCCACCAAAGGGGAGGAGATGATGGCCAGGGCCGAGGGTCGAAAAGTCGTCCAGGTTGTGGAGATGGATCAGGATATGATCGAACAGGTGATCAACAATTTTGCCAACGCCAGCTATCGGTGCCTGACGGCCGGATTCGAGATGGTCACCATTCACGGCGGCCACGGACAGCTTTTGAGCCAATTCGTATCGCCATTGGCCAATAAGAGGAGGGACAAATACGGGGGCAGCCTAAGAAATAGGGCGCGATTTGTCTTAGAGGTCCTCTCGGCCATCAGAAGCAAGGTGGGAGAAAGACTTGCCTTGGAGTATCGCGTAAGCGCCGATGAACTTGTGCCGGGCGGAATGCATGAAGAGGAGACCATCGAGTTTCTCAAGATAATAGAGGACAAAATCGATCTCATCAATGTATCAGTGGGGGGCATGATAGCCGAGCCCAAATATATTGCCCATATGGCCCAGCCGTATTATTTCCCACATGCTTACAATGTGCATCGGGCTGAGAGGATAAAGAAGAATGTTAGAGTCCCGGTTACGTGTGTGGGTTCCATCATCGATCTGGCAATGGCCGATAAGATTATTGCTGAAGGAAAAGCGGATATCGTCGCAATGGGGCGCCCCCATATCGCGGACCCGGACATTGTCAATAAAACCTGCCGCGGGGAGGCCGCTAATGTCAGGCCCTGCCTTCGCTGTAATATCTGCGGTGAACGGCCAAAGGATTTCTTGCCGGTTCGGTGTGCGGTAAATCCGGTCATCGGCAGAGAGGTGGAATATCGATATAGCCCACAGGCCAAGAAGAGAAAGAACGTCATCATTGTTGGGGGTGGGCCTGCGGGCATGGAAACGGCTCTTATTGCCTCTTCCAGAGGCCATCGGGTCACGCTCTATGAAAGGGAAGATGAGTTGGGTGGCGCCCTTCGAAAGGTTGGAGCGCTCTCGTTCAAAACCGATATGAAGAGATACTTGGAGTGGATGATCCGGCAGACCCTTCAGGCCCCGGTGGATGTAAAACTAGCGACCGAGGCGAGCGTCGGTTCCATTCAAGATGCAAAACCGGATGCCCTCATCGTGGCGATCGGGGCTGACCCGTACATTCCGGATATTCCCGGCATCCAAAAACCCCATGTTGTTTGGGCCGGTGATGTGAATATGGGAAGAGCACCCACGGGAAAGACCGTGGTCGTGGCCGGGGCCGGATTGATAGGGTGTGAAACAGCCCTGCATTTAGCCCAACAGGGCAAAAAAGTTACGGTCATCGATATGATCAATGAATCCGAAATCGCAAATGACACTACATTCGTTGTTAGGATCGCGTTATTGGAGCTTCTGGAACAACAAGGTGTTGCGTTCAAGACAGGAGTGAAGCTCGAGGAAATTACAGATAATGGCGCCCTAGTGACAGATAACAAGGGTAATCGGATTGAAATACCTGCAGACTCGGTGGTGTTATCACTTGGGTTCGAGCCGCGGTCAGAGGCGGTCAAGGCGTTTCAAGCTATGGCATGTGACGTTTTTGTGATCGGTGATTGTTCGAAACCGCGCAACTTGATGGGTGCAATCCATGATGCCTTTACCGTGGCAGCGGAACTATGAAGAAGAAGCGATTTTGAGAGTATTTTTATAAACAATAAGGAAGCATTGTTATGGATGCTATGTATCCCCATCTTTTGGCACCAATAACAGTTGGAAATACAACTTTCAGAAATCGTTTTTTTACAGCACCGATATCAATACATTCAATGCAGGCTGGAGAACCGTTTCCAACGGAAGCTGCAATAACGCATTTTGCAAATAAGGCAAAAGGCGGAGCAGCTTGTGTAACGTGTGTAGGTGTCAGCCTGTTCCCCTATGTATTGGACAAAGAGCACGCAGTTTGGGATGTGTATCAGAAATCCAATGTTCATTATCTTGCAGAGTTGGCTGATCGCATCCATTTTTATGGAGCCAAAGCATCCATGGAACTGGGAGTGAGCGGCGTAGTGGGCGGAGAATATGGTGCTAGTGAGGGTATCATCCTAATGGCTGGAAACCGTGCCAAGGAGATGCGCGAATCAGAGATGGAACGGATTGCAAATGGGTATGCATATGCAGCTGGCGCATTGAAAAGAGCGGGTTTTGATATGGTGTTGCTCCACTTCGGTCATGGTCTCTTAGTTGGGCAATTCCTTTCCCCGCTTACCAATAAGCGTACGGATAAATACGGCGGCAGCATGGAAAACCGTGCACGGTTCCCAAATATGATTATTGACCGTATCCGTAAACAAGTTGGAAGAGACCTGCTTATCGAAGTTCGTATCAGCGGCGCAGAATTTGTACCTGGCGGAATAGTTATTGAAGAGGCTATCGAGTTTACAAAACTGATAGAGGATAGAATTGACTTTATCCATGTATCTGCAGGTATCCACGATCCAAAATATATGACTGTTGTGCATCCCTGCGGATTTCGTCCTCCAATGCCAAATGTACCCCTTGCCGAGGCAATGAAAAAATCCGGAGTAAAGATACCGGTTATTACTATAGGGGGCATTCAGGAGCTGAGCGGGGCTGAGAAGGTTCTGGCGGAGGGTAAAGCGGATATTGTTTCCATTGCACGGGGCCTCATTGCCGACCCGCATTTAATCGAAAAAGCTTATGCCAACCGTGGAGATGATGTAAGACCCTGCACAAAATGTATGCGCTGCCATGACAGTGCAGTGCATGGCTATCATTTTTCCTGCTCCGTTAATCCGGAAATCGGTCTTGAACACAAGCTTCCTCTCCTGGTGAAAGCGCCGGAAACCAAAAAGAAGATTATAATTATAGGCGGGGGGCCTGCTGGCATGGAGGCTGCTCTGATCACCGCAGGCCGCGGCCATGAAGTCATCCTTATAGAAAAGAGCGATTCTCTCGGCGGAATACTGAAGCTTTCGGAACATGTATCCTTTAAATATGATTTAATGCGGTTTAAGAACTATCTTGTAAATCAAGTGCCGAAAGCCGGAGTTCGGGTAAGATTAAACACTGAAGCTACACCTGAAACAATTGCAAGAGAGAATGCGGATGTCGTTATTGTTGCTGTAGGAGCAGAACCTATTGTTCCGCCTATTCCAGGTGTGGGAGGAGACAATGTTGTTATGGCCCTGAATTCCTATGGAATGGAGGATCAGCTGGCAGATGAAGTTGCAATTATAGGCGGTGGAGAAGTGGGCTGTGAAACGGCATTGCATCTGGGGAAAATGGGTAAGAAAGCTACCGTTGTTGAAATGCAAACCGAACTTGCTCCGGATGCGTCTGCCACACACAGAGGTGAGTTGCTGTATGAGCTTGAGAAATGCGAAAATGTGTATTGTCTAACTTCTGCCCGATGCATCTCTATAACCAAAAATGGTATTGTTTACAGCAGTGGTAGTGGAAAAGAACAGACAATCAAGGCGGGGTCGGTTATTATCTCCGTTTGAATGAAATCCAATAAGCAGGAAGCTGAAGGTTTTCGGGGATCAGCTGGAAGCTTCTATACAATAGGTGACTGTGTCAAGGTGGCCACTGTGGAGAATGCGATAAAAACTGCGTATTACACTGCAATACATATATAGTATCTTGTAGCGTCGTATTAAGGAGGATT
>CP070657.1:105135-108512 GCA_020355085.1 Deltaproteobacteria bacterium | reverse complement strand
TTTCTGTAAATGATCGGCAGTTACAATACCAGAAGCTCCGCTATAAGTCAAAACTGCAACCCTGCCGGGGCCCTCAGGCCCGCGAGCAAACCCCTTTTCGAGGCACCGGGCAATATCTACCATTTTAAAAAAATCATCGGCCTCCTTGACACCAACCTGCTTGAGGGCTGCCCTGAGTATAGGGTAGTTTCCGGCCAACGACGCGGTGTGGCTGAGCGAGGCCCTGGCGCCAGCATCGCTTTTTCCGCATGGGGAGTAGCGCCTACTACCGCTATTCCCTTTGGTTCGAAGAAGTATTTCAGATCACATGGCACATCTTTCATTACTTTTTTAAAAGCTCTCCGTATGCCTGACAGCCATTATTATCGCCAAGTTCGCAGCTCTTTTGAAAGTCGCTCTTCGCCTTATCAAGCAATCCCTTGGCCTTATATGCCATGCCTCTGGTGAGGTGCGCCGACGCCATATCGGGATTAAGCAGGAGGGCCTGATTGCAATCCTCGATGGCATTATCGAACATATCCTTATGAAAGTATGCCCATCCCCTATTATAATAAGCTTCGGGATAATCCGCCTGCATCGCAATTACCTTAGTATAGTCCTCGATAGCCTTGTCATACTCGCCCATACTTATATACACAATTCCCCTGTTGAAATGGGATTTCACGTCGTCGGGCTGCTGCATGATGGCCTGCGTGTACGCGTCTTCAGCACCTGAGAGATCTCCCTTTTGATAGTTCTTGTGCCCCTCATCGAACCACTGCTCAAAGGTATGTGCTCCGGTATTCTCCTTGACTACCGGTCCTGCGGTTATCTCCTTTTTGCCAAACGGACTGAGGTGTACAAAAACGAGATAATTCAAGAAGACCACCAGGGCAACGAGTCCTATCCATACCAATACCTTGATTCGTTTTCTTGAAAAGGTCCTCTTTTTGGTTACGGCCTTTCCTTTCTTGAGCCCCAGGGTTTTGTGGGTATCTCTTCCTTTGTAGTCTTGGATTTGCATGGTAGTGATTCCAAGGCTCTCATACCAGATGGAATCAAAAAGTCAAACACTAAAAGACATGCCCCTTCTTTTTCCGTCATCTCATGGAGAGCGTGGATATCCGTGTGCATGGCGCAAAACCAAAACCCTATGCTAGCCTGAGAAAGACTGGCGACAACGGAATATTGGGACAGTCAGGACCCAGTAGTTCTTATTTCTTTGATAACCCGGAAAAAAAGGAGATCATCGGTATTTCAGGTAATCCCTTCAGACACACTGGCGTTTCCAATCCGATTCCCCTCGAATTCAATCGGGGCAAGTTCACCGGTGTTTTATTGTTCAAAATAGCGGGTATTCTGGATCAGCAAAACAAAAGAGACCGTGAATATTCGACTGATCTCTTCATGAAAAGGAAGTGGCGTCCCCAAAGGTAGCCCTGATCTACCCGCTCTGTCAACTTCGCGTTAAAACGTATGGAAATTACCATGACTTCTATCTCACCAAGAGGCACAAGAATCCAATGATCATCCCCATAATGTCAATGAGTCACTAGACATAACGCATCAATATTTTTCTCTAATCGCTTCGGCTTTTTCTCATGGATGCCTGCGTGTGATCAGTACCCCAGTGATATCAGGCAAGAGCCCGGGCACCTGAATAAAATAGTGCCACATCCGCGCCCGGCAATTCGTTGAACCGGGCATCTTGTCCTCTCTTTATTCCACCACCACCCAGGAAAATGGGCAAAAAGGAAGGTAAGAGTGAGCAGAAACTTACTGAAATTCATGAAAAATTCGTACAATTTGACAAAAGAGAATCAATTCATTAGATTTAATTCACTGTTAGTTCTATCAACACATCTTTGACTTTTATGGAGCCATTTCTTGATAAAGAGTAGTCTTATTACTCGCAAAAGCTCCTTTAATCACTTTTTCGTTCACCCAGCTTCAAAACGAGCATATTAATCCCTTTATGATTAGCGACCCAGTCCGGCACACGCTGTGCCTTGACAGTATTGGCAACAGGCGCAGCATTCTACTCACAAAGCTCGATAGGGGGATGCATCATGAAGGTAGGGGTTCCCAAGGAGATAAAGCTGGCGGAACGGCGCGTTGCTGCCACACCGGCCGGTGTCAAGGCGTTAACCGATTATGGACACAAGGTCCTTGTGGAGGCGGGAGCCAGTATTGGCTCAGGATTTGTGAACGATGAGTATCTACAGGCCGGGGCCGAGATGTGTGAGCGGGCACAAGAGGTTTGGACTGAGGCGGAGATGATTCTCAAGGTCAAGGAGCCCATCAGGTTGGAGTTCAGCTGGATGAGGCCAGGCCAGATTCTTTTTACTTACCTCCATCTGGCAGCCGATCAAGAACTGACCGAGAAGCTTCTAGCTAAGAAGGTCGTTGGCATTGCCTGTGAGACAGTACAATTGGCGGATGGCACCTTACCGCTTTTGGCACCCATGAACGAGGTCGCTGGAGCGCTCTCCATTCATGTGGGCGCATATTGCTTGGAAGGAAAAAACGGGGGAATGTGCATCAACACATGCCTAAATGTTAGTGTTGCAAATGGGAGTTAGTCCTATTCTTTTCCTTATTAGGAGGGCTGGGCATTCCAGGTTGGGTTTGAATCCTCGGGTCTCTGAAACCAGGAGTGTTTGCTGGGGGCATGTTGCTGAAACAGGAGGTTAATATTGGAGGGAAAATTCTGAAGCAGGAGTCAAGTAGTCGCATTGGCAGGCTTGAAGGGAAGGTTGCCATCGTGACCGGCAGCGCTGAGGGCATCGGACAAGCTACCGCCAGACTGTTCGCAAAGGAGGGAGCAAAGGTAGTTGTGGCCGATATGAACGAAACCAAGGGTAAGCGAGTGGCCGAAGAGATTCGGCAAAACGGTGGCGAAGCCATCTTCATCTCGCTGGATGTGACCAGAGAGGAAGACTGGCAATCTTTGATGAAAGCAACGGTTGAGAAATACGGCAAATTGAACATCTTGGTCAATAACGCAGGTATTTCTAAAATAGGAAACATCGAAAACACCACCGTTGAGGATTGGCACGCCACGATGGCTGTTAACGCCACAGGGGTCTTCTTGGGTACCAAGCATGCCATTGTTACCATGAAAAATAACGGAGAGCTCTGCTCAATTGTCAACCGATCGTCAATCGACGGCCAGGTAGCTGACCCGGATCTGTTCGCCGACTGTGCCTCCAAAGGGGCTGTCACTATCTTGACCAAGTCAGCAGCGCTATCGTGTGGTGTAAGAGAATACACCATCCGCGTAAATTCCGTACATCCGGCCTACGTCCACACTTCCATGACTAAGGGGGAGGCGCGCGGCTACGGAATAACGGAAGAGGAGTATGTTCAAAGGATGAAGGCGATACACCCCATAGGTA
>CP070657.1:100126-105035 GCA_020355085.1 Deltaproteobacteria bacterium | reverse complement strand
TCACATTGATATCGAAAAGCATTTCAGACTTGTTGATAACTGGAATTTGGGGCTAAACGAGGTTGACGCTCTTTTTCCTGACGGAAGATTCGTGACTGAATACGTGGATGGTCCTGGTGAATTTGTTAAGTTTGCCGAACAATACAGTGGTAAGGCTCTCGTTTATGCAGGCCTCAATCCGAGACCTTTTCGATTTCACGGCAAAAAGAAAAGAGCAAAGGATGAGGATATCGAGATGCTTTTGAAAGAGGCTTTGCGGTGATCAGATTGCGTTTGTTTGGCCGGTGCCGGATATACCACGATCCGGTTACGCCGGTTCTCCGAGCGCCGGCACAGATCGGGTGGGAAGCATGGTTTCGAACCATAGACCTAGTTACCCCCAAGAACCTGAAAGGCAGGGAACTTCTGATGCGCACACGCGGCTGGTGGACGGTGGAACCCTCGGACGTGGCAGCAGTGATTGAAAAATACGGACGACTGGTGGTCGGAGAAAAAGGGGAGCTCATGGTTGAATTCACCCAGGAGAACGCAGCTATAAACCTCTCCAAAGCCCTTTCCGAACAGTTCGGCGATCAGGTACTCCTGTCTCCTTGATGTTTCGATGTTCTTCGGCGACATGTGCCCCGGTAGCCGGAATTGAGACACGCTCATTCCCCCTTTTGAGACCTCGCTCGATCCCTAGCGTTCGCTCGCCTTTGCCAGGAATCGACCTTGGTAGCGGAAGCGGCTACTTGGGTCGAGCAGATTCGCGAGATCCGCTAACACCTTGAGGGCTATTATATCCGTCAAAAGCTGTCTTCCGAAGGATCCACTTGCCGGTGGCTGCGAGAACTAGGCACGCATCTTGCTTCTTAACTATCCCACATGTGCGTAGACATCGGTTAAATCTGAAACGCAACAGATCTACCGCAGTCACTGCGGTATTTTATCAGGGAGAGGGTTCCCCTTGCGTAATGTAAATAAGTGATACTGGAACGTTAATGGAAACTCCCCAGCTTTCACGTTTGGTAGACATGTCAGACCCTCACCGTGTTTTGGATGAGGTAAAAACAATCCTATCCATGTCGTTTTCCGAGTTCGACTTTGAAACCCTGAATCGTGTTTTCGAAGATGTGGTGCGCCTTTTTCGCGGAGAGTATCCCGGATACCGAGAATGCACAACAGAATACCACGACCTCAAGCATACCACTGATACATTCATGGCCATGACACGCCTGGTACACGGTGCACTAGTAGCAGGCCAGAACCTTACCAAAGATCAAGCAATGGTGGGTGTAATATGTGCACTGATGCATGATACCGGTTTTATTCAAACCCTTGAAGACGATACGGGAACAGGGGCAAAATATATCCATGTTGACACAAAGCGAAGCATCGTCTTTATGGAGAACTATGCGACTGAGAAAGGGCTTTCAAAAGAAATGCTCACGGATTTCCGCAATATTCTTACGTGTACCGACCTAGGTGCAGAGGTAGCTGACATTCCCTTTTGCTCCCCGGAGACTGAATTGCTGGGCAAACTCCTGGGAACTGCTGATCTCGTGGGCCAAATGGCCGACCGAACCTACCTCGAAAAGCTCCTCTTTCTCTTTTACGAATTCAGAGAGGGAGGTGTCATGGAGTATAATAGTGAACTTCATCTCCTCGAAAAGACGCGAGACTTCTACGAGATGACCAGAAAACGGCTCTCCCGGGAACTGAGTGGCGTCAACAAATACATGCGTCACCACTTTAAAGCGCGCTGGAATCTGTACAGGGATTTATACATGGAGTCACTGGAGAGGCAGATGACCTATCTCAACTTCATACTTGATAATCACGCAAAAGAGTATCGCAGCTATCTGAGGCGAGACGGTTTGGTGGAAAAACTCAAGAAGGAAATTGATGATCCTTAAGCGACCGGACCTGACATGTATAACCCTGCCACCATATCTCTGCTTTATGGCCCTAAAATAATGATCGTGCCGGCAGGACCATCTTGCTAGGCCCAAGCACTCTGTGTGTTACGGAAGAAAGGATTGGTCGAACGCTCCCTGCCGATAGTAGATGCCGGGCCGTGCCCTGGATATACACGCAACTCATCGCCGAGCGGAAAAACCTTTTTCATAACCCCTTCAATCAATCGATTGTGATCACCTCCTGGAAAGTCAGTCCGGCCAACTGAACCTGCAAAAAGGGTATCACCGGTAAATACGGCACCAGGGGCATGAAAACACACGCCACCAGGAGAGTGCCCGGGAGTATGAAGCACCGAAATACGGTAAGTGCCGAGGTCTATCTTTTGACCGTCATAGAGATTCGCATCCGGGCTGAAGTTAAGGCCAGGGGCATCCAGAGCATGAATGAATACCGGTGCCCTTGTTATCCTTCTCAGCTCTTCGGCACCTCCTATGTGATCTATGTGACCGTGAGTGATTAGGATATACCTCACCTTCAATCCATTTCTGTTCACTTCTCCTACAATTCGATATACATCTCCCCCTGGGTCGATAACCAAACACTCTTTCGTCTCTTTGAAGGCCAAAATATAACAATTTGCCTGATATGGTCCAACAACCAGTCTCTTTAACATAATGCCTATCTCCACCTCCCTGCCCAATACCAATAGATGCCCAAATTCAGGTCAGCCCCATCTCAAAATCGCATTTCGTTTCTTTTGGTACAGTAATATTCAGTATCACTGATATGAGTTCTTTGACTACCATCAAAAACATAAGATTGAACGGCACCTTGTCAAGCACTTATCCGCTTGAACGACTTGGTTTCGGATTGACGCCTTTTGAATCAATATCAAATATTGCGATTGATCCAGCATATCCTCGCTAAGAGCACAGAGGATGAAAACCTGGGTCAGGAAGCGAGCTGTTTGCGGTAGAGCTTCAAACTTGAGATCGAATAGATAACAATTGCCGACCAGACAAAGCCGAATGAAATTGCGTGTGCAGAGGTAAACGGCTCCTTGTAAATGAGGACACCAACAAGCAGAATAAAGGTGGGGGTGATATACTGCAAAAGACCAACCGTTGCATACTGAATCCTCCGCGCACCATAGCCGAACAGCAACAAAGGCACGGCAGTAACGGCACCTGCTCCTGCCAGCAACACATCAGTCTTAAGCCCAAAGGAGCCGAAAGCACCATGCCCTTGCATGCCTAAAAATATCAAATAGATGAGGCCCAAGGGCGTTAGGATTGCGGTGTCGGAAAACAGACCGATCATCGATTCTGCCCTGCCGGTTTTGCGTAAGAGCCCATAAAAACCGAACGTTAGTGCTAGGGAGAAGGCTATCCACGGAACCTTGCCATATCGAAGGGTCAGATAGAACACCCCTGCAAGCGCAAGTACCACCGAGACCTTTTGCCATCGGAACAACCGTTCCCTTAGGAATGCAACACCAAGCACAACATTTACCAGTGGATTAATAAAGTACCCGAGGCTTGCTTCCACGATCTGCTCGGTATTAATTGCCCAGAGATAGATGAGCCAGTTCGTGCCAAGCAAAAATGCTGTGGCAAGAAATATGCGTGCATTGCCAAATGATAAAAGCGGCTTTGCTTCACCCCACCGCCTCTGTATGGAAAGCAAAAGAACCAAAAACACCAGTGACCACACAACCCGGTGCGCCACGATCTGGGCTGGAGCAACATCACGCAATGCCTTCCAATAAAGAGGGAAGATCCCCCAAAGAAAAAAGGCGGTAAAGGTTGCTACGGTACCCTTAATGGTGCTATCCATGTTTCACGTTTGAATTGAAAGAATAGATTCTGATTAGAAATCGAAATGCCTTGATTACACGCTACAACAATAGACAGTCAAGAAGAATCAATGAACGCATTCATTACATCCCAAATCTGCCTTCAAAACCGGCTCTCTCTTCAACGCCATCCTTTTCCCATGATTAAACCCCTAACCTTTTAGCTCCCACGCATGCACTTGCGTGTTTACCACTCTATAATGATACTCCGTTTTCGTTGAAACACCATGAGATGTCGATGAAATGCATTACAAAAGATGATATACAGGATTTGGTGCCTACATCATCCGAAGGGTTTCCGATTTTTCTGACGGCTTTCTACATGAAGCTTTCCGCTGCAAATCGATAAGTGGCCGTGGCACCAAAGCCGCTATGTCCACGGGGCGCTGCAGGACATTCTGGTGAAAATGCATAAACGTGGATTTGTGTCATAGTTTTGACGTATTGGGAAAATGTGACACATAGTTGGATCTCCGACCAATGGAGGACCTTTTGGTACGCAAAGGGAAGTAGCTCGATAGGGAGAACGTACAAACCAGCAGGAATGCCTTCAATGAAGCCACTCCCGTAGGTACGCGGCAGTCTTGGCTGGGTCAGGAAAGGAGAAGCCCTGTTAGGTGGGTCATCCTAACAGGGCTGCAGGAGGTGGGAATGAAGAAAAGGAGGCAAAACTTCATTCCGGTTGCTCTAATGAAGAAGCAATTTCTGTGCCATTTTAGAAAAGAAAGCTCTAGTAATGAACAAGCAGAAGAAGATTTCAACTGATATCGTGGTTCGCTTTAGAGACATAGACTCAATGGGACACGTGAATAATGCTGTTTTTCTCACTTATTTTGAGGAAGGCAGAAAAGTATTCTTATCCCAGGTGCTCGATATCGTGAATCCAGCGGATTATCCCTTCATCCTAGCGCACATAGATTGTGACTTTCTGAAACCTGTCAGGTTAGGCGACAACCTGACCCTCTTCGTATGGATCGGGGAAATAGGTGAAAAGAGTTTTGCATTTAAATACCAACTAACTGATCCCAATAATACCTCTGTCACCTACGGAAAGGGTGAATCGGTTATGGTGTACTTTGACTACCGCACGAATAGGACGATCCCCATTCCGGGGGATTTCCTGGAGAAGATTTCACCCTATTCCGAGCTAGGTGC
>CP070657.1:96805-100026 GCA_020355085.1 Deltaproteobacteria bacterium | reverse complement strand
GTGCTGGTTATGCTCCTTCGGGCAAGGAAATCATCCTCAAGGTGGGTGAGAGCGTCAAGGCAATTCGCAAGAAAAAGGGCTTGAGCCTAAAGGATCTTTCCCAAAGAACCGGATTGGATGCCGGACTCCTCACCGAAATAGAGAAGGGGGAAGTATCTCCGCCCCTTGGCACGATTATCAAAGTGGCCAAGGCCCTTGACACGAAAATGGGCTATTTTATCTCTGGGGGAGAGGATCTCCCTTACACGATCGTGCGTAAGGATGACCGAAAACTCGTTTCCAGATTTGATACTGGAAAAACCGATAGATATGGTTATGAGTTTTCGTCACTGGCCCCGTATAAGAAGAACAGGCACATGGAACCCCTCATCGTAAAGCTGGAGCCATCGAATATAGAGGAGGAACGATCAACCCACGATGGCCAGGAATTTATCTATGTTCTCGAGGGTACCATGGAAGTTCGCTTGGAGGGAGAGGTTCACCTGCTTGAACCGGGTGATGCCATCTATTATGATTCCACCGTCCCTCACCTCGTAAAGTGCCATGGTAAGGATACGACAAAGATCTTAGCCGTGCTTTACACGGATTGATGGAAGCAAACAGGTACTGGTGAAACGATGATTGCATTCGATTTACGATGTTCAAACGGACATAGCTTCGAAGGGTGGTTCAATGACCTGGAATCGTTCAACGAACAAGACTCCAGGGATATGATCATATGCCCCGTTTGTAAGAGCAATAAGATAACCAGAGAATTATCTCCAGTGGCTATCAAGAGCGTTCGGGGAGAGGAAGAGCCCCAGCAGAACAAGCCCGATTACAGGAAACTCGCCATGGGCGTAATGGAGTACATCCGGAATAATTTCGAAGACGTGGGAGCTGATTTTGCCAAAGAGGCCCTCAAGATCCATTACGGCGTGGCAGAAAAAAGGGACATACGGGGATCAGCGACTGACGAAGAAGAAAAAACCCTCAAAGACGAGGGGGTCAAATTCTTCAAGTTCCCTTTCTTCAAGCCTAAAGATGAGGATAGTTAATGGTCGCCACCCCATCAAAACCATCGACGTACATGAAATCTTTGCACAATATCCCCGGACCTCATAATTAGTTTCGAGCCGACAACTTCAAGCTTTAGGCACTTTCATTATTATGGGCATGATTGATATTACCGGCAAGGAGACTGTTTTCAGAGAGGCCGTGGCTTCTGGTCGCATAAGCCTTGCTCCAGAGACACTCACAAGGATCAAGGAGCACAAGATCAAGAAAGGAGATCCTCGAGCGGTTGCCGAAATAGCTGCCATCAATGCAGCTAAGGAGACCGCTCGCTTGATTCCCCACTGCCATCAGATTCCGTTGAGTACTGTTGACGTGACGTTCTCCCTGGAAAAGGACTCCATAGAGGCAACCTGTCTTGTAAGAGCGAAGGCTACAACAGGGGTTGAGATGGAGGCATTGGTAGGTGTCTCAATGGCCCTTGCCGTTATCTGGGATATGGTGAAGTACCTCGAAAAAGACGAAAGCGGTCAATACCCGTCTACTCGGATTTCAGACATCAGGGTAATCAAGAAAACAAAAGAACCCCTCTCATCACACGATCCCGACTAGAAGAATATAAGGGTCACGACAATAAAGACCGGCACGAGAAAGACGATTGAGTATTTTAGCATATACCCGAAAAAGCTCGGCATGGGGGTACCCGCCTCTTCCGCAATGGACCTCACCATAAAATTAGGCGCGTTCCCAATATAGGTATTAGCGCCAAAAAACACGGCCCCGGCGGAAATAGCCATCAGGTATATGGATTTTTCACCAATTAACGTGCACACGGCTATCGGTTCGGGCGTTCCGGGGCAAAACTTACCCAGCGCACTCGTAAAAAAGGTGAGATAGGTAGGCGCATTATCCAGAAAACTCGAAAGCATACCCGTAACCCAGAAATAATGAAAGGGTTCTTTCACCGAATCGATGACAAAGGCCAGCGCCCCTTTACTGCCTGCCAGAAGTATGAGTAGGCAGGGAGTCATGGTCATGAATATGCCTGCAAAGAGATAGGCAACCTCCTTTATGGGAAACCACGTAAATTCGTTATCTTCCCGTATCTGGCCAGAAGTGAAAACCAGGGAAAGAATCCCCATCACGATAATGAAACCATCCCTAGCCCACTCTTGGGTGTTCCTGGTCACACCCAGAGTGCTCACCTCGCCCAAATCCACCAATCCGCTGAATATTACGGAGCCAACAATCCCGGCCAGAAATATGAAATTATACCCCCCAACAAGTTTCAGTGGCTCTTTTTCTTCCTCATCGATCGGGCCTTTATGTCCTTCTTTCCTGTAGTAATAGGTATCAAGGGCAAAATAGAGACCGAGCAAAATCACGGCGGTTACGAGCATGTGCGGTAGGATGTGAAAGGTCCAAAAGAAGGAGACGCCGTGCAAAAAACCCAGAAAAAGCGGGGGATCGCCAACGGGCGTTAGTGAGCCGCCGATGTTCGCTACCAGAAAGATGAAAAACACAACCATAAAGGCCCGATTCTTTCGGTAGTTATTGGCCCTCAAAAAGGGCCTGATCAGCAACATGGCAGCCCCGGTCGTCCCCATCCATGATGCAAGAACTGTCCCGATAATAATCATAGTGGTATTCACCAAAGGGGTTCCCCGCAACGTCCCCCTAAGCAATATGCCCCCAGACACGGTAAAGAGACCCCAGAAGAGGATAATGAAGGGAACATAGTCCACCAGCATGATATGGAGGAAATTGTGAAGCGCAACACCTTTATAGGTAATCAAGAGCGGAACCGCTATTACGATAGCCCAAAAGGCCGAAACCTTTCCGAAATGGTGATGCCAGAATACGGGAGCAAAGAGCGGCAACAGGGCAATTGAGAGCAGTATCCCGATAAAGGGAATAGTGCTATTTAACGAGAGGATTTCACCGAGGTTGATGTGCTCGTGTTCGGGAGCTCCCTGATGCCCATCGCCCGATGCATATACCGGAAAGGAGAGAGCAAAAACCACAAGTAAAACCAAAATCAGGCTTTTCCATTTCATGTATGCGCCTCACAGAAGATTTAACGATTTCACGATCCTACAGTGCTCGCCCGCAGCCGCTTCTCTAGTAAGCCCGCTAACTGTAATGATGCTTTATCGTGCCCACTGATCTTCCCCGGAGCCGGGGGAAGTATAGGCGTGGGCCATGCCGCGAGTCAAGCAGAAATTACC
>CP070657.1:94106-96705 GCA_020355085.1 Deltaproteobacteria bacterium | reverse complement strand
TGAGCCCGGTGGTTGCCATGCCGGCTGCAGCAGCCATCATGTTTTGTTCGGCTATGCCGAAATTGAAAGAACGCTCCGGAAATCTCTCGGCGAATTTATTCGTGCCCACTGATTTGGAGACATCGGCGTCGAGCACCACGATGTCGGTATTTCTCTCTCCAAGTTCGAGGATAGCCTCCGCGTATGAGTAACGTGTGGGCTGTTGCTCCGCTTTGGCAAACAAGTCCTCTGAGGCCAAAAGATCGATGATCTCTGAACGAACGTGATGATATGGTGATACCTCGGTATTACTCACAGCCACACCTCCTGATCTCCTCTAAAGCCTGCTCTGCTTCCTCCCTGCAAGGCGCCTTGCCGTGCCAGTCAACTACATTCTCCATAAATGAGACTCCCTTCCCTTTGATTGTTCGCGCAATGATGATGGTTGGCATTCCCTTAAAGGTTTTTGCGCCCTCTAAGGCCTCTACGATCTCCGTCATGTTGTGGCCATCAATTTCAACGACGTGCCAGCCAAAGGCCCGCCATTTGTCAGCCACTGGTTCTATAGGCATCTCGTCTGCTACGCAGTCATCGTTCTGCAAGTTGTTGTGATCGAGGATGGCGGTAAGATTATCCAGTTTCCACTTGGCGGAAGCCATGGCAGCCTCCCAAACGGAGCCCTCTTGGGACTCCCCGTCGCCGACAACGACCCAGACATGGTAATCTTTTTTCCGGAGCTTGCCGCTCAGAGCTATACCAACCCCTGCCGATAGCCCATGCCCTAGGGAACCGGCTGTCATGTCTATGCCGGGTGTTCTTTTCATATCCGGGTGGCCCTGAAGGATGCTGTTCATCTGGCGAAGCGTGTTTAGATGTGACCTGTCAAAGTAGCCACGTTCTGCCAGGGCGGCGTACCAAACCGGACAGGCATGGCCTTTGGAGAGGATGAAACGGTCTCGATCAGGCCAGTCGAGTTTTGAAGGATCTATGCGCATGACCCGAAAGTAGAGGGCGGTTACGATATCTGCTGCTGAGAGGGAGCCGCCGGGGTGACCGGCATTGGCAGTGGCGATCATCTCAATGATGTCACAGCGGATGGTAACGGCCATCGCCTCGAGTTCTTCAATCGTCATTATGGGATGTTCCATTTTGAGTATTTCTCCTTTGCGGTTATTCTTAAAATTTTTCCAACCCGCTAATCATCGCGCTTAGATTGATTGCCCATATTATTTCATCCAATTGGAGCTATTGAAGTGATCGGATACATACGTTCCAGGACTGACCAATGCATCGCAGAATTCTAAATCGGCTCGGTCAAGCGTAATATCCAGTGCAGGTAAAAGGCCTTCAAATTGCTCTAGATCTCTTGGTCCGATGATTGCGCCCGTAATCCCAGGCTGGCTCATCACCCATGCAACTGCAAATTGTGCAGGGGTGCATCCCTTCACTGCTGCTCTTTGAGCCAATTCAAGGCCCACCTCGATCCCCGCTTGGGTGATGCGCTCTGCATAAATTTCCTTAAGTGTGCCCCTGCTGCCTTTCGGAAGCTTTGCCGCGTTCTCATACTTGCACGCTAGCACACCTTGGGCAAGGGGCGACCAGGTGATGATTCCCAGGTCATAGGCGCAGCACATGGGGATGATCTCGTTTTCAATGCGTCGGTCCAGCAGATTGTAGGGAGGCTGTTCGCATATGAATTTCGGGTAACGATACCGATCTGAGATCCACAATGCCTCAACCGTTCTCCAGGCCGGGTGTGTGGAGCATGCGATGTACCTCACCTTCCCCTGTTTCACCAATATATCAAGGGCTTCCAAGGATTCTTCTTGAGGAACATCAAAATCGGTCCGATGCAAGAAATAGATGTCGAGGTAATCTGTTTTAAGTCGCTTTAGACTGGCCTCACAGCTTTCGATAATGTGGTGTTTGGAATTGCCCCGTTCATTGGGTCCAGTACCTGTTGGCCAATAGACCTTTGATGTTACAAAGATCTCTTTTCTTTTCCGGTTACGGGAGAGAGCTTCGCCAAGGATTCTCTCGCTCTCGCCATCGGCATAAACATCCGCACAGTCAACGAGGTTAATGCCCCTGCCAAGGGCCGAGTCAATGATCCTCAAGGCCTCGCTTTTTTGGGTCGGATTCCCGAAATTCATGGTGCCGAGGACCAACGGTGCTATCCTGATTCCCGACCTTCCGAGACGCCTGTATTCCATGGGTTTAGGCTCCTGTTTTTTTTGCTCTTCGCTTGAATAGCTTCCCTACCACCTTTTCCTTAAGCCTTCGGGAGAACTCAAACTGGCTGGCAACGGTCCACACTATGATCAGAAAGAGGATCAGGGAAACGGGCCGTGTGAAAACGGGCAGGAAGCTTCCCTGTGAGACCATAAGGGCTCTTCGAAGGTTTTCATCGGCCATAGGACCCAGAATGACCCCAATCACCAACGGGGCAATGGGATATCCCATTTCCGTGAGAAAATAGCTGATGATCCCAACCGGCAGCATGAGATAAAGGTTGAACACGTTTATCCCGAGAGAATAGGACCCGATAATGCACAGGACCCCGACGATCGGCATGAACAGGGGCGGCGGAATTCGCAGCACCTTGACAACCTGTTTAGCT
>CP070657.1:87101-94006 GCA_020355085.1 Deltaproteobacteria bacterium | reverse complement strand
GGAGCTGAATTTGTTCATCCTTTTCAACAAGACCTCAACAAGGTGAGGGAAATCCTCCGGTCGATCCCGCAGGGGTGGAACCTCTATTGGGAAGACATTTAATCGATAATAGAGATCTTTTCTGAATTGGCCGTCTTCACACATCTTTTTGAGGTCCGTATTTGTGGCAGCAATGACCCTCACGTTGGCTTCGAGGGTTTCTTCACCTCCAACGCGTTGAAAGGTTTGATCCTGGAGGATCTGCAGGAGCTTGATCTGAGCGGAGGGAGTTATGGTTCCAATCTCGTCGAGAAAGATTGTTCCCCCCGTTGCTATCTCAAATTTTCCAAGTCTTCTCCGGACAGCGCCGGTGAAGGCTCCTTTTTCGTGGCCGAACAGCTCGCTCTCTAAAAGTGTGTCTGGGATTGCTCCGCAATGAACGCTGATCAATTGGGCATCCCGCCGACTGCTGTGCCGATGTATCAGTTTCGCCAATTCGCCTTTTCCCGTTCCCGTTTCCCCGATAAGCAGCACTGTACTTTTAGTTGGCGCAACAGAGCGTATCTTCTCGTAGGCCTTTTTCACCACAGTGCTGCTAGTATGAACGAGTTCCAATGAGTCGCTCTGCCAGAACTGATCGCGGAGATAATCCAGCTCGGATTGGGAGATTAAGTACTCGTGAAGGCTTTCCGTTACGTGTTTAACCTCGTCCGGATTTATGGGATAGGTGAGGTAGTCGCTTGCGCCCGCCTTCACCGCCATCACAGCCTCTCTGATCATTTCTTGCGAGCACATAACGATGATTTCGATGGTAGGATAGAGGTGCCAGAATGGCTCCATGGCAGCCTTGTACCCATTGCCGGAGCCTGATCTCCTGAGGATTTCTAGATCAACGAATATGAGGTCATATCGCCTTTTCTTAAGCGTATCGAGGGCGGCATCTGCATTCAACGCAACGCTAACCTTGTATCGCGTATCGAAACAACTGCTTATAGATCCGCAGACCTTTTGTTCGTTTGAAATAACCAGGATAGATCTCATCTATCTGCTCTCACCATTGCGCATGTTCTTCGCATAGAGTGCATTAAATATAAATAAAGATTCTAGTCAAGGAAAAAAGAAAATCGATTCTTGCGGTTAATCCGTAGAGTCTTTCAGGCTGATCCAGAAGGCAGCCCATCTGCACTTGAGATCTCCCGTAGGATGATACGAAACCGTTTGAAACTCATAAGACTTAGGCGAAAGAAAGTGATAGAATTAATTTCAGTTTTCTTAAGCCCCAAAGGCTAATCGATTGATAATTTTTGGAAGGAGGTATGCAGCAACAATGAGAGCGATCACGAGATCATTTCATAGCATTAAAAACGTAGGCTTTGTTTCCACAAGGATCGCCGGAACCGATGGCGTTTCCCTCGAGATCCAGAAGTGGGCAGAGGTACTGGAAAGGAATAGGTATAACTGCTTCTATTTCGCCGGGCTCTTAGACAGACCGAAGAAGAATTCCCTTCTCGTGAAAGAAGCCTATTTTGACCACCCCTCGATTCGGGAAATCACAAGGGATATATTTGGCACAAGAACCAGGAAGAGGGAAACCTCCGAGGCAATTCAAAGGATGAAGAGCAAATTGAAAGGCGAGCTGTATCGTTTTGTAGACAAGCATGCCATAGATCTAATCGTTCCGGAGAATGCCCTCTCCATACCGATGAACATCCCCCTCGGGCTTGCCATAACTGAGTTCATTGCCGAGACAGGCATCCCTACCATTGCCCATCACCACGACTTCTCCTGGGAGAGAGAGCGATTCCTGATAAATGCTTGCAGGGATTATCTTAACATGGCATTTCCTCCTGACCTTCCATCGATTCAACATGTGTCGATAAACTCCCTGGGCTCGGAACAGCTGAGCTTCAGGAGAGGGATTTCAAATGTGGTGATTCCCAACGTTTTAAACTTTGCCGTTGAGCCTCCTGAAATCGATGATTATTGTAATGATCTGCGCCAGAAGATAGGGCTCGGCCAAGGAGATCTCTTTGTTCTTCAGCCGACCCGCGTAGTTCCCCGCACATGGATTGAACGTTCAATTGAAATCGTAAGGGATTTGAACCTGCCGAATCCAATGCTGATCATCTCCCACGCCGTGGATGATGAAGGGGCCGACTATTTTGCTCGGATTGAAGACTATAGCCGGAGCATGGGAGTAAGACTCGTGCATATCGATCATTTGATATCATCGGAGCGGGGCACAAGCGAAACAGTGGATAAGCTCTATACAATTGGTGATATTTACCAGAGCGCAGACCTGGTCACTTACCCGAGCGGCTATGAAGGATTTGGCAATGCATTTCTGGAGGCCGTATATTACAAAAAGCCAATAGTCGTCAATAGGTACTCCATCTACATTGCGGACATAGAGCCAAAGGGATTTGATGTGATTGTCATGGATAGTTTCGTTTCTTCTAAAGCCATCGCACGAATTCAAGTGATACTAAAGGATGAAGAGAGTTTGGAAGAGATGGTTGAGTGTAACTACCAGGTCGCAGAACGCTATTTTTCCTACGAGGTTCTGGAAGAAAAACTGCTGCACTTGATCCGTACGTTCGGTTGAGGGCAAAGGGAGTATGGCCTGGACCGAAAAGCGAAGTCGTGGTTCCGATAATTCGAAAAGCGGAACAATCAGTTCCTGGTGCCACATTATATCGTTATTTCAACAAGTTGGATTGTCCTCAATACTCGTCTATAGCTCGTATCGAAGCTCTTTTCACTGAGCTGAGAACCGCCAGTTCCACCTGCCTTGTGGTTGGCACAATAAAAAGCCTGCAATATCAATAGGTTAATGACATGGCACGCAAGTTGCCTAGCTCTTACATGAAATGTCTTTATGCCCAAAGATCTTAACATTTATCCGCCAGACTCCGGGCGGATTATTGTTGAGTTTTTGTGGTGACATGAAATCGTGGTTCTATTTGGACTTTTTGAATCCGAAATGCCTTGCGCACATTGATATGGTCAGGGCCATCCGTTACATCCCTGACACTCCGTTTGAGTCGAGGAGAAAATGAAGCAGCTTATGAGGGCTTTGATGATGCGATTGGCCGGCAAGGGAATGGAGGTCAGCGATATCCCGGCGTATATCAGAAATGTGGCCAATACGATAGTGGCGCATCCGAATCTAGGCATTGAGGAGCTGGACGGCTATCTTCACAACCTGGGCTGGAAGAATGTTGAGCTGGATAATTACACGTTTATGCTAATACTAGCGACATTTGAACCCGAGCTTCTTGATGACCTGGGCTACCGGTCTGACGGGAATTGCTCCTCAACGTCTTCATGGGCTCGCTAGTAAAGGCCTTTATTCAATCACATGAGACAGACTGGATTACCTTTTGGCAGGAGCAAGTAATGGATCCTCAAGCCAATCCGTTTTTCGGGCGGGTGCACCTTTGAGTGGTGATTGGGGTCCGGTCAGGAAGAGGGAGATAGTACATGGGGAAATATGTCGGCGTTTGGATTGACCATGATAAGGCCTTCGTCGTGTCAATTAGCGACGGTCAACAGACCGTTACCCGTATAGAATCGAATGTGGAGGGCCGTTATCGTTTGTCGGGAGGTTCTCGTTCTCGGACGCTATACGGTCCTCAAGAGATAGCTTCCGACAAAAAGATTGAAGAAAGGCGCAGACACCAGTTACGCCGTTACTACCGTAAGGTTATCACAGAATTTGCCGATTCCCTGGCAATACTGGTTTTTGGACCAGGCAAAGCAAAGATTGAACTCCAAAAGGAACTGGAGAAAACAAAGGCGCTCGCTTCAAAGGTAGTAGGAAGTGAAACCACAGATAAGATGACGGAAAGACAGATAGCAGCCAAGGTAAGAAAATTCTTTGCTTCAGATTCTCCTAAAGCACCTTCCAAGGGCTGAGTATGATCTGGCTAACCTCTGAGCACAAGAATGGCTCAAGGCTCGTGTAATGGTGGGAAAGGTTTCACTGGCTTGAGCGCATCTTGCCCTGAAGCTGAGAACTGGTAGTTCGCATTATGACTCGAAGTAAATCAGTAACTTTCCAATATTTCAATAAGTTAACGATATAGAACACTCGTTGCTGAACCAACAAAAGGCAAAGTGAAGAAGAAGAGGTCATAGGCTAAGAAGGCTTCTCGGGTGCATGTGCATCTTTTCTGCCGGGCATCTTCAAACCAGCACACACCATACATATATAAGATAATCGCGCCGGAGGAAATAACGGCATCTCGGCAAGCCATACTATGATGAAACCGGCAAGAAAAATAGCAGCACTGATTGTTGTCTTCTTATTAGTGGCATCCTGCAGCGTAAGTAAGCAAGAACCACTTTTGACGAGACTCGAAGAGAGTGGCTATGCTCATCTCACCAGTTCGGCAGAGATTACAGTATTTTTCACGGAGCTTTCCAACAGGAATCCTACCGCTGAAAGGGTCACAATCGCCAGATCTGCGCTCGGCAGCCCTGTTGAGGCCTTGCTGATATCCTCGGAGATAGATCGGTTTAAGAGCGGCCACTGCTCTAGCGATAAGGTAACGGCCATGCTTATCGGCTCCCAGCACGGAATGGAGCCTTCCGGCGCTGAAGCCTTGCTCCTTATTTCACGGGATATCGTGGAAGGGCAACTTGCGGCGTGGCTTGAGGATATGAACTTTGTTATCATTCCCAACGGCAATCCCGACGGAAGGAATTCGAAGCGCAGGGTCAACGGTAATGGCGCGAACCTGAGCACGAACTTTACAATTCTCTCCGAAACGGAAACCAGAGGTATACTGGATGCGTTGCATAAGTGGAAACCAGAGGTCGTGCTGGATGTTCATGAGTCGGCAGTTCTTAAGAAAAGATCATTGGGCAGACAGGGTTACTTGACTGATTTTGAGGCCCAGTTCGAGGCGGCAAACAACCCTAATGTTGATGGCCAGATCCGCGCTTTCAGCTTTAACCATCTGCTTCCAGAGGTAATAGAGTTGGTTAACTCTGGGGGACTCCCCGCTCAGCGCTACATCGGGGAGATCACCAGTATCCATCAGCCCATTACGCATGGAGGGCTTTCCCTTAGGAATTTACGGAATATGGCTGGAATTATGGGATCATTCTCGTTTCTCCTTGAAAACAGGCTCGATCCATCATCGGGTAATTATCCGACAGACCGAAATATCTGCGCTCGTGTTGCAAAGCAGTATCTTTGCATATGGGCATTTTTAACGTGCTCTCGGGCCCATCAATCCGAGATTATGAAGCTTTCACGGAATGCGCGGATGAGGTGGACACGTGGCGAGGACGAAGAGCCGCTCTATCTATTTTATGCCTACGCTGCTGATCGGAACCGGCCGCAGATTACGCTACCGCTGCGAAAACGCGAGACCAGGGAGCTGGTAAAACATACCTTCGAATACCGTGGTGCTGTGGAGTATCATTCTCCTCTGAGAGTACCGGCCTACTATATTGTCACCCAGCACCAGGACCTCATCAAGGATTTTCTTGACCGACACCATATTGCATATGAAACGGCAGAGCAACCTGTGAAGGTGGTTGTTCAAATCCAATACAACCTGCCTCAGCAGGGCCCGAGGACAGGGCCACAGGAGGGCTACACTCATTACGTGGTTCCAGAACGGGTCAGTAGATATGAGCTTAAGAGGGGCGACATAATTATTAGCCTTGACCAGCCCGCCAGAAGGCTCATACCATTGCTTCTGGAGCCTCAATCGCTAAGCAGCGTCTTTAATTCTCAGGAATACCGCCATATTGTGCAAACGGACAGTGATTTTTTCGTTTACAGGGTTCCGCACCCCGGCCTCCGTAACGCGTTAGGCGATGAGCCGAAACTCCCTTCTTGTGAAAATATCTTCAAGGATTTTTTGCGTTCCGATCCACAAGAAGAAGAGATCATCAGAGTCCTCGGGCGGAGGAAGGTTATCGAGGAGACTGGCATAGGAAAGTGCGGGAAAAGCATATTGCCGCTTACCCAGCTTACAACAACATCACCCTTAACCAAAGATTTGGGAGGAGCCATATGAATTTTAACGATATCAAGAAAATGGCAAAAGATATGGGCCTGAAAACCGCTGGCATGAAGAAGATCGATTTAGTCAGGGCGATCCAGCGGGCGGAAAACAACATCGATTGTTACGGCACGGAGCGGGTCGAAACGTGCCATGAGGATGCCTGCCTTTGGAGAATCGAGTGCCTTTCTCTAAACGATAAGAGATAAGTGCTCGGCGAGCTCGTTTCGAGGCGATAAAAAGGCACGATCTACGAAAGAGTTGAAAAGGGTTATTTTTTTGCCAATAATGTAAGTAGAGGCAGGAGAGGGCCAAACGTCCTTGAGATGTCAATATAATAGGTAAAGAAAGAATTGTACCGGTTTAGTATCTGGGGAGGGCCCACAAATAAAGGGAGGTGATTGCTATGGATTTAGTACCATGGAGACCCTTTGGTGGAGAGCTCAGCTCCTTGCGCCGGGAAATGGACAGAATGTGGGATCGGTTCTTTGGCGAAACACCGCTCACCAGAAGGATTGGGGAGGAGTGGTGGCCGTCAGTTGATATGTCGGAGACTAAAGATAATTACGTTGTAAAGGCCGAGCTACCGGGTTTGGAGGCAAACGATGTGGACGTGAGCATATCAGGCGATGTCCTCACCATCAAAGGCGAGAAGAAAAAGGAAGAGGAAGAAAAGGACGAACACCACCACTACGTAGAACGCTACTATGGGTCGTTTCAGCGTTCCTTCAGGCTTCCCGCTAACGTCAAGAGCGATAAGATCGATGCCTCCTTTGACAAGGGCGTCCTCAAGGTGACCCTTCCGAAGGTAGAGGAGGCCAAGAAAAAGAAGATCGAGGTCAAGGTCAAACAGGAAAAAAAGGCCAAATAAGTGATATTAGGGTATTAGGCCCTCCCCAGGCT
>CP070657.1:83638-87001 GCA_020355085.1 Deltaproteobacteria bacterium | reverse complement strand
GTTTGGGGGGTCTTTTTGTCTCTCTAGAAGGGAGCCCTACTGATTAGTTCAAAAGTCGGTAAGAATTCAAAAATGGAGTCCGGTGTTGGGTATAGTGTTGGATATGAATATATCTTACAAAAATAAAAAGATTGTATAAATGATACAATCCTTTGGTATTGCTATGGTAGCGGGGGATGGATTTGAACCACCGACCTTCGGGTTATGAGCCCGACGAGCTACCAGACTGCTCCACCCCGCGTCATTAAGTAACTGTTAGTATACTATGTATCCCTCCCTAGTCAAACAAAAAATCATGAGAATCCCAGACTGTCTCTCCAACAAGCCCAAGCAATATCTCACGGCCTGGGATGATATCTTTCGTGAGTCTCTTTCAATCTCTCGCGTGCTACATGAGTGTAGATCTGAGTTGTCGATATATCCGAATGCCCCAGCATCATATGCACTGACCTCAGATCAGCCCCTCCCTCCAAGAGATGGGTTGCAAATGAGTGCCTCAAAGTGTGCGGAGTAACGCTCCGGGCAATTCCGGCCTTCATTGCATAGTATTTTAAGATCTTCCAAAAGCCCTGTCGTGTCATGGGATTTCCTCTTCTGTTGAGAAAAAGAGAGGACGATTTCCTTTTTCTCAGAAAAGCCGGCCTGGCATTCTGCAAGTATTCTTTCAAGGCATCTATTGCTTTGCCTCCCATGGGAATAATCCGTTCCTTGGATCCCTTTCCTATTGTCCGGATAAAGCCTGCCTCCAAGTTAACATTATGCACTTTCAGATCTATCAGTTCTGTAACCCTGAGGCCGGTAGCATACAGAATCTCCAGCATGGCCTTGTCTCGTTTTCCCAGCAATGTCTGGTCGTCTGGTTGCGTGAGAAGGGCTTCAACCTCATCCCTGCTCAAGATATGGGGCAAATGCTGATAGAGTTTTGGTATACCCAGTAGTCTGGCCGGATTAGAGGTAATCTTTCCTTCAGTAACGCAGAACCGGTAAAACATTCGAATAGAAACGAGGCATCGGGCTAAAGATCGTGCCGCTAGTTGCACTCTTCTTTCAGCCACAAAGGACAGCAAGTCATGTTGCCCGACCCGAAGCGGGGTAACCCCCCGAGTCTTTAAAAATTCAAAGAAGCCCAGGAGGTCGCGGTTATAAGCCACGATGGTGTTTGCGGACAGGCCTTTTTCAACCTTAATGTGAGCCATGAATTGATCTAATAGTTGATCCGCGGAGTTTGCTTTTGCTGCATTCACGGCCTGCTCTAGAAAGAATAAAAGTTATCGTTGTTCGTCAGAACCTTGGATCTCCCGTTTTCAAAGGTCACCATCTGTTCGAGCCTAACCCCGCCTTTCCCAGGGATGTATACTCCAGGCTCAATAGTAAAAACCATGCCCTCCTGCAACACCTTTGGCTTGATAGGAGCCACGGCAGGCCCCTCATGAGTAGCTAATCCGACACCATGGCCCAGAGAGTGGCCAAAGAATTCACCAAAGCCAGCCCCCCTTACTATCTCCCGGGCGATAGAATCTACAGCAGTGGTTTCCATCCCGGGTCTCAGGGATTCAATCGCACACAGTTGCGCCTCCCTCACGATTCGGTAAATCTCCCTGAAGTGCGCTGGAGGCTCTCCCAAAAATATGGTTCTGGTCATATCCGAGCAGTAGCCATCTACAATTGCGCCGACATCGAGTATTATCGGTTCGCCTTGCTCTAATTTCCTTTCCGTAGGAACTGCATGAGGGAGGGCACCGTTTGGTCCAGATGCCACAATAGGGGGAAAGGCAGCACCATTACCTCCATGCTCTCGTATCAGGGTTTCTATCCTCCAAGCCACATCCCTTTCACGTTGGTGAGGTTTTAGCTCACCGATAACCTGAGAGAGAACTTCTCCCATGAGTTGTGCGGATTTACTGACAGTCTCTAATTCTTGTTGGTCTTTAATCTCCCTCATTTCCTCAACCACCCCAAAAAGGGGAATTAGCTCTACGGCTGGGGAATGATGAGATGCCGCTTCTTGGGCATTGTGATGAAACTCCCAAATAAGATATCCTGCCTCGAATCCTAGTCGCCTCGTATGCAATCGGTCAAACACAGCAGGCAAGGCATTAATGACCCCTTCCGTGTAGGTCATTACTTCAAATCCGGCCGCCTCTTGTTTGGCCTGAACGCTGTACCGTGAATCCGTTAGCAGGAGGGCATGATCTAAAGAGATCAGAAGTGAACCAGATGATTCGGTTAACTGTCCGTCAACGGCCGTGAAACCCGAAAGATAGCGTCTGTTCTCGGGCTGAATAATCCAAACCGTGTCAACGCCGAGGCTCTCAAACCTATTTCTGAGCGATTGCACACGCCTTTCGAACATGAATCGACTCATGCACACCTCATAACTGGCTCGTTCATAACCAGGCTATCTTTTATCAATTGTTTTATCACCTCAGCCAATGAATTAAAAGCCAGAACAGAGCAGTGGAAAAAGGTTGTCGCACGATGCAAAAACATCTATAAGAAAAAGACGTCAATCTCTTAAGCCCAGCGTTACCACGTGTCATCAAAAAGGGGCACCATGTTGAAACAAAAAACCCCCCAGCAGGTATACTGCAGGAACTGCATCAATAATTTCGAAGCAGTGCCAAAGCTGAGCTTCTTTGGTTTTAGAAAATTCAGGTGTCCAAAGTGCCAGCACAACGTTGTATGGCCGTTGACAGCAAGCTTCCTGCTCATCTACTGGCTGGTAATAAGCGCTGCAGTAGTATTTAGGTTTGCCTCATCTGGGGGCCCACTCCAGATGGTTAACCTCCTTGATCTCTTTGCCGTGACATCCATGGCGGCAATTGTAATGAATTATATCATAAAGGTTAGAATGACCCCATAGGCACAACGAAATCGCTGTTATGCTGGAAGGAGAGGTTTGGATTTACCCAACGTCAGAACCGAAAAAAAGTGCATGCACGAGCGTAACCGCTCTTGCTTATCTCGTTTCCCAGAATGCAGAAGAAGCGGCTGGAAATGAGCTAGCCTTGACACACAAAGTTAGTTCCACTGCGCTTCTTCTGCGAGAATACTGTCATTATCAGCTGGAAAATTCTATATATTGTAAGAAGGGATCCCCTTAAGAATAACATTATCATAATACCATATTGGGACGATGGACACGATTTTGGGAGGGGAATTTGATGGGAGAGCTCGCAATCAAAACGCTAAGAGGCAAAAACATTTCTTCTAACAGAGATTATCTTTTGAGATGGGGCGGGGATTATAATCTAGATATTGGATGTGGTCCTGCAAAGGCTGATGGATTCATAGGATTGGATATCCGAGATTTGCCAGGCGTTGATCTAGTTCATGATCTAAACGAAATACCTTGGCCCATTC
>CP070657.1:80207-83538 GCA_020355085.1 Deltaproteobacteria bacterium | reverse complement strand
CTGAAGAACCCCTGGAATAAGAGATTACTCACAATCGGAAAAGCGAAATACAGCCTAGGCCAGATCGAGCACGAAATACTGGCAGGGAAGTACGGGGAGCCGTTGATCCACTTCGGAATTGTGTGCGCCTCCCTGAGTTGCCCTGAGCTGAGCAAGCAGGTTTACGAGGGGAACGATTTGGTTGCGCAGTTGGAAAAGCAGGCACGCCTGTTCTTGAAAGACACCAAGAAAGGCCTGCGCATAGACAGAAAAAGGGGGGAAGTCTACTTTTCGCAGATCTTCAAATTTGACAAGAACACCTTTCCCAACGGTGCACGGGATGCTATCCCCCTCATTGTCCGTTTTGTGGAAAGCGCGGGGGACCGTGAATACCTGCGTTCGGGTGAATACAAGGTGAAGTATCTCGACTATGATTGGAGCCTTAATACCTTACAAGACACGGAATAGAAAGGCACTACCTCTATTCTAACTCGACCCCCTCCTTCTACCGCTTCATTGCTCTCGGTTCAGTATGTAAAAACTTGCCAACAAAATGGAACTTTTTCCCTCGAAATTTAGTATTTTCTTCCGTAACTTTTTTTGGATTCTTATTGGATATGCCTAACTATCAGAAATCTAATGAGATCTTTAAAATGGAAATTCTTGCATGATTCTTGCAGATCGAAAGGAAAAGGGTCGAGGCCGGATAGAATCAAGGCCATTTAGCAGTAGGCAAACAAAAGGAGGTGTCCATCTTGAGCGAGCTTACCCATATTTTAGTGGATCGTTTGGAAAAAAAGGAGATGGAGCCGGGCATAATTCCTTGTTTTATCAGAGACTTAGCGACTACTGTTCTCATAAACCCCGATATGAGCCACCTGGCAGTAAACAGGCATCTGCATCTTTTAGGTTGGGATGATTTTGAATTGGATTACCACACACTTCAACTCGCCATAGCCTGTTTTGAGGCCGAGGGCCTGGCAGTTTCAGAGGACACACAGACGCGATTTGCCCAGATCGCTTCCAAGTTCCATAAGGCCGGCATTGATGGTCAATTGAGCGCAGTTATGACGGCCTAAGCCGCACCAGACGCCACGGAGTGACTGGCCGCTAAGCCCTTCGATTCATTAATTCGATAACCAATTAATTCACTCAGGGCTTAGTGCTGAGTGAGCTTTTCCTCCAGTTCCGTTCGCCAAAATACATGAGTGTGTTTGTGGATCAAAGCACTAAGCGAACGGCCATCATAACGTGACGATCAACTCCAGTAAACAGGCCATCCGAAGTCTGCCGCCCTTCAGTTCGACTCTCCTACAAGTACCCTCCCGCAACGACTAATGCTCCCTATTGCCCTCCTTCACTCATTTGAGGCCTTTTGGGTAACCCGCCCAGGGGAGCTTTCCTGCGGAAATAAGGGCTGCTACCTTTGCGATCATCTGGACACTTTCCTTTTTTCATAAGTGCCCGTACACGGCAGAGACGAGCACTATTTTCTGTTAAGAGAAAGGCGAAAGGCGCCGATAGGTATGACTGAACACCATGGCTTGACTGCCTCACCTGTTGAATTATAATGAGGCCCCGTATCTTAACAAGAAGGCGGTGATAGATGGCAATTCTACTGTGTGCTTCACATACGAAGTCAAAACTAGAAAGATGTTCTGAAATCCGCGATAACGGCTATTGGGAAGCTGAAGAGTGGGCCAACGATAAATACTTCAGATGTCCAAAATGGCACCCTGCAAGGCTCTTTTGCTGTATCCCCATATGGATTATCAAGGTAATCCGCAAGATGGTTCACTGGCTCCTTTACATGCTACGATTTACGTTCAAGCTGCCTCGGTTTCTTTTATGCATCGCTTATGCAGTGCCGCTTGCCATAACAACGTGGTTTGGGAAAATACTAGGCCTTGATATGCCCGCCACCAGAGGCCCATCAAGTCCCTTTGGCCCTGCTGTTGCTTACGGCAGACACAGGATCCACGATGGCGAGGAGAGAAGCACCCCGATCATTATGTGCTGGACAGAAACTGCGGACACCGGGGTTGGCTCTGTTGGTTTGAGGCTGCGGTATGAACAGCTACAATATTACCCTTCCCCTTTCCACAACACCATACCACATTACAAGACCAAATCGGTGGATGGCGAAGTATCCCATCACGGCCCTGCTTTGGCCTTCTTCAGAGATCGGTTTTTCCTGGCATGGATAGGAAAAGAAAAAGCCCATAGAATAAACATAGTTCAGTCTTATGATGGGGGTGATACGTGGGCCAACAAGCTGACGCTTGACATTTCCTCCACCTCATCCCCAGCCTTGGCCGCTTTTAAGAACCGCCTCTGCCTCGCCTGGAGAAGCAAGCCGAGACAGGGTTCATACCTGAATATTATGTCAAGCGCCGACGGAATGAAATGGGTAAACGCAACCAAACTACCGGCAAGAGCAGTGTCCGGCCCTGCGCTTGCGACCATGGGCTCTACCCTCTTTGTTGCTTGGAGCGACAAGGATAGTCACAGGCTGTGCGTGAGGAGCAGCCAGGACGGGATCTTGTTTGACAATGAAGTGATACTGGATGAAACCACAGACGTCAGGCCTGCACTGGGAACAGACGAAAAATATTTATATCTGGCCTGGAAAGAAAAAAGAGGCGATGGGCTGATAAAAATACTGCGCAGCAGGACCGGAATCGACTGGCACAAGCTCCCGGCAAGCCCGCTTCCAGCCTCGCCCCTCAATAGTGGGAATCCGGCGCTGGCGTCATCCGGTAGAGGCCTTATCATCGGATGGGCAAATCCAACTCTCCATATCGCGGGAAAGATATACTAATCCGATAATTCAAGAGGAAGCATTGAATCGTCACTCCTCCTTTTCCTTGACCTTCTCGGATAGCTCTATAAGGACCTTCTCCAAACGCTCCAAAGCCCTCCCGTATTCAGCCCAATTCCCTTGCCGGAGCTGATCCTTGGCTTCATTATAATGCTGCAAGGCCAAGGCGCCCAAATCATGAATATCCACTGTTTCTGAAATAGCGGGTGCAAGAGGTTCTTTGACGACCACCTCTATCCCCAATAAGCTTTCAAGCGCCTTATCCAGATCTTCTTCCATTCTGAGGCGATTACTAAAGGCAACGATAACCCTCTTCAACTCCGGCAAGGAGGCCGCCTTTGATTTGTCAACTCCCGGAGGACCCGGGGTTCTCCCTCTTTGGGATCTGCTAAAAGGCCTTGGCTGGGCAGGAGCAGCCGTGGGCGTCTCCTCTGCTTCCTGCTTTGCTTCCAGGTAAACCGGCTCAACGTAGATAAACGAGTCGCTCACCGGAATTGCCAGAAGATTGCCTCTGATAACCCTGGAACCCCT
>CP070657.1:74885-80107 GCA_020355085.1 Deltaproteobacteria bacterium | reverse complement strand
CGAAACGTGCGCGCCCCACCCGATATTTGCTCCAGTTTTGACGCAATCATTTTCAAAACCTGGTCGCCGGTTTTATGGCCATAGGTATCATTGAATTTTTTGAAATGATCCACATCGATCATGGCGATGGCATAGTTTTTCCCTAAATCTGACAATGTGTCGTTTAGGCTTCTGCGTCCTGCTAATCCGGTGAGTTCATCCAGGTATGCCATGGAAAAGGAGGTTTCGACTGTGGTTATAATCAAGGCAAGCCCGCCGGCGATAAAATAAAAAGGAATCGCAGGATCGGGATCTTCAGCGGCAAATCCTAACAAAAAAGCGATTAGAGCAAGAAAAAACCCGCCGATGCGAATATCTAGTGTGTATATGAAATGCCACAGTACAAAACCAAGTGCCAGCAGAAATGTAATGATGGATAGGGTCGCCAGATTCTGGAATCGGATCAAAGAATCGTAGGAAAGCGCTGAGCTGACCCATAGGGAAGAGTCCGAAAGGTTTTTCGCAAGCCACGGCAGGCGATGATTCATTTGGGTAATCAATTGAGAGGAGATTTGGCTTTGGGGGCAGCAAACTAAAAGCACAATGAAACACTGAATTAAGATCAGAACAATCGAAACCACACCAACTGTGGTAAATATCCGCCGCTTCGTCATCATCACAAAAGAAGCCAGATTCATGGGCAGTAAGAACGCCACAACCTCGGAAACGTTTGTGTTCATATTTTCTTGCGCGGGATTGCCGACCGAAAAAAGGGTTAGCGCCACGTAAGAAAATCCCAGTGTTAAAGATGCCAGCATCAGCCCCGCATTATGGTAGCGCCACCCCATAAAGAATCCGGCCAACAATATCAAATAGGGAATAATTGGCAAAACAAGGAGAAGGGTTTGAATCTGTCTGCGGTTGTTGATCATTAACAGGATTTTATCCCATTGCCAGATGAGTACCGCTGCCAAGATAAGTATCGTGGTCGGCAGAATTAATGGATAGATGGAACGCTTGAACACTAACAAGGCAGTTGGGCTCCTTGACGCGGACTCTGTAATAAATGCGTTTATCTTGTTTTGTAGGGATTGTTTTATCATCCCACGGGCAAAGTGTCCAGAAATGCTTTTATAAATATGGACTTTTCTTTAATAATTCTAAATGATTAGGCCGTAGGCTAAAAGAAATGAGCTACCCCTGCTGCAAACAACGGGGTATCAATCTTATTCCTGAATATCTTTATCTTTTCAATGCCTCGGCCCATTACGTGGTGTAAAGTGCCGGGGGCATCCAGTCGTGGTTGTCTTGACATACATGGTTCTTATCGAAGTTACTCTACATTTTCAAGTTCATTCGGAAACAACCCCTTTTACGTAGCAGTTACATGCAATTCAGTGCCATGACATATATGTTGGATATCACCACTCCTGTCTGCAGCCCCAGGCAATTCATAGATGGCTCAGCTGCGCAACAATTGATGGCGTAACCTATATGCTACTAGGCTTGGAAGGGTTTAGATTTGCATTTGTAAGCGCACGCTGGGGTGGAAATTCTGCCGAAAGGGGTTCATAGCAGTATCATCCAATGTTGTCTCGATGGCTAAAAACAAAGTATGGTGAAAACCTACTAGGTTGGAATGCATCAAAACGATAGTCATGAAATTGTTATCTCTCTAATTCATCCCTAACAGCAAGCCCAATTCTTTCTAACAAATATGGCTTTTTTATATAGGCTCCTGCACCCAATCTTTGAGCCTCCCTGACACGTTCCGTTTCAGAAAATCCACTTACGATTATTGCCTTCTGCCCAGGACGCAACTCAAGGATTCTCTTATATGTCTCAAGACCATCTATTCCAGGTTCCATGATCATATCTAACACCAATAGGTCTGCTGAATTATCTTTCATATAATCAACCGCTTCTTCACCGCTTGAAACTGACGTGACAGAATAACCCAGTCTTTCTAGCAGCTGAGCGGCAATTTCTGTCTGCTCCTTCACATCATCCACCACTAAGATTGACTCCCCCCTGCCCTTATAATCTTCAATGGAAAGGCGGGATTCATCTTTGGCTGATTCCTTTCTGGTTACTGGAAAATAGAGTGTGCATGTAGTTCCCTTGCCTTCAGTGCTTTTAACATCAATATATCCTTTATGGTCTTTTACGGTGCCCCACACCACTGCCATGCCCAATCCCGTTCCGCTTCTTCCCATCACCTTTTTCGTGTAAAACGGCTCAAATATTTTTTCTATATCTTTTTCCGGGATACCCACACCTGTATCAGAAACGATCAGGGTCGCATAGTCACCCTCCTTTACAGGGTCGTAGCCTCGCATTGGGTGGTCAATGTAGCGGTTTTCTGTTGATATGTAGATCTTTCCCCCATGGGGCATGGCCTCAGCTGCGTTAGAGATTAAATTCATAACAGTTTTGGACAGGTGAACAGGAGAGCCTAAAATGGGTAACAGGTCTGTTTCAAGATCTGTTTCGAGTTTAACGTTAGGATGAAAATCCTTTAGTTTTCCGAACTCTGGAGAGATGAGGTGCTTAGATATAATACCATTGAGGTTCACCACTTCCGTAGTGGGGACCCCTCTTCGTGCAAGGGTCAATAAATCCTGCACGATAGCGGTGGCTTTCTGCCCTGAGTTTTGTATGGTTAAAATAGGCTGTCTTAAGGGGCTGTCTTTTGGAAGATCAAACAACAATAGTTCTGGATAGCTTACAAGACCAGACAGGATGTTGTTGAGGTCGTGAGCCACACCCCCTGCAAGGGTTCCGATGGCCTCCATCTTCTGGGCTCTTACGAGCTGGGCTACAAGGTTTTGTTTTTCTTCCTCTGCCCGCTTGCGCTCGCTGATATCCCGATAAATCGCATAAGCTCCTACCACCTTCCCCTCAATGACAACCGGTACTCCAAAAAATTCAACCTCTACGGGAGACCCATATTTCCGTTCTCGTGCGCCGGACCCATGAACTGCCTTCCCATCAAGGATTTGTTTTGTGTATGATACAGCATCCTGGAGGTGTTCTTGCCCTGCGACGACTTCATCAAGGTTTTTCCCGATGATCTCCGATTCTTTGTATAGAAAGAGCCTCTCAAAATATCGGTTACACGAAACAATAGCATGCCCTTCGTCAAGTGTAACGATGGCTAACGCGCTGTATTGAATCAATGATTCCAAATGCTTTTTTTCATTTCTTAATTTCTCCTCAGCCTCCTTGCGTTCAGTAATGTCTATGATTGCTCCCTGTATGGCGGGTTTCCCGCGGTATTTGACGCGACTAGCCATTATCTCGAGCCAGCGCATTGTACCGTCCTTCTGGATTCCGCGATACTCAAAGCGATGTGGGACGTGTTTTCCTTCCAGACGATCTCGGAAGCGACCCCAAACGAGCTCCTGATCCTCAGGATGAATCAATGCCCTCACCTCCACGGGTGAAAGGGAAAGCAGTTCCTCGAGCGTGTAGCCCGAGATCTTGGCAAAAGCGGTGTTGGCGAAGACGGCGCGAGAGTCCTGAATGATTACCAGCCCCTGGAGTGATTGCTCCGCCATTGCTCGGTATGCCTCCTTCATACGCTTATAGTCACCATCTGACCTTTCCAGCTCAGCAACCCGCCGGCGCAGTCGTCCTAATTCACCTTCTAATGGCTGTTCTCTCTTCTTGTCATGTTTCATCTGATTCCCCCGAGATCATAGAGCAATTTCGCACAGCTATTACGGAACACGCTGAATTTTAAAGGGATCCTTTTGGAGTATCGATAATATTGACAATGCCCCGAAGAGCTTTTGCTCAGGGAATAGTTTGGTTTTTCGCAAAGCAAGAGAGGCAAGAGGGAATGAAACTCATTTATGGATATCTGAAGACAGAGGGAGGACCAGTGCGTGCCCCGCACGGCTAATTGCAGTATTGTATGGAAGTTGGCTTTCTCAAAGGCACACAACCTTCTCAGAGTACTGGATTCAGTCACCAACGAATGCACTGTGCCGCAGACCCAATTTCACCCAATCGGTTCTGCGCTCGAATCCAGACCTTCGCTCTTTCCACTTCCTTCGCTCGACACCCCCATTCAACCAGTACCGAATATTACACACTATACGTCTATCTGCCCCAGAGCGCCTATCAATACCAGTGCGCCCTCTTTCTATCATATTCTGCTCCCCTCGGTGAGAGGTTTGTAACCTGATCCTGCCCGGATGAAACGATTCAGAACTCCCAACAGAACAGAAAACCTCCAGCCAGAAGTGAGGTGGGCACAATTTGCGGGGCGTCTCCATGGCAAAGGTCTGCCAATTCAAGGGTTACTGGTTGATTTCGTCCAGATTCAACGCATTGGGTCTAGACTAGTATAAACCGGCGAGAAAGCAACCCTAGATTATTACTAGGAGAATATGGGCTTAAAGCGAGGACTAGTGGAGTGATAAAAGGTAGGATCTGAGGTTAGCCTTTGTGTTCTTTATGCCGATTTTCTTTCGGATGTTATGTCTGTGAAACTCAACTGTCTTTGTGGACAAATGCAGCATTTCACTGACATCCTTAGTGCTTATACCGTGCTTAATGAGATTGGCTATTTGAATTTCAGAGGGGGTAAGATTCATGAACTTGCCAGACAAACTCCGTGAATATGGCGCCACAACTTCGTTGAGATTTGACTCCAGAATGCTCAAGTAAGCCTTTTGCCGCTCAGTCAATCGGGATCTCTGGACTTTTCTTAGATATGGTTCGACAAGCTCCTTCACGTTAGAGACTACTTTCTCTTCGAGCTCTGTTTTGTCTTCTTGCCTCCTTTTCAGAAGGACTTTCAATGCGGTATTTGCCTCCCCGAGGTTCTTGGCTTTCACCTTCAATGCCTTCTCACTTTTTTTCAAGCCCCGTTCAGCCACTTTCCGTTCTTTTACTTCCTTCTCTAGCAGCTCCTTTGCTTTCAGCAATTCCGCCGTGCGCTCCCGCACTCGCATTTCAAGTTCCTCACGAGCTCTTTTGAGCGCTTCCTCGGCCCGTTTGCGTTCCGTTACATCGCGAGCGACCCCCAGAAAAGCAACAGCGGCACCGTGCTCATAGATCGTTGTCAAATTAACTTCTACAGTTATCTTCTCTCCGTCTGCTGTCTCTCTCTGCATCTCAACTGGGGGCACTTTCTCCCCGTTCATAGCTTTTTGAATACTGCTTTGGGTAAATTGGTGGTATTTGGGATCAATTAATTCCAAGACATGCCGGCCTATGAATGTGCCTGTTGG
>CP070657.1:68550-74785 GCA_020355085.1 Deltaproteobacteria bacterium | reverse complement strand
GTCCTGGAAGATCTGGCGCGCCACCTCCGTGAGTCATCGAGATAGCGTTTTCCTGAGCGTGAGCAATAGATGATTCTCACGTGAAATAGTCGTCACACGCATTGTCCCTTATATTTCTCCCATATCACAAGGCGATATTTCTTCTGACGTCCTCCTTATAATAGCGATCCATCTTTTCCGCACTCTCCAGGATTTCCTTGGCGTCTGTCTGGGGTACCTTGACCACGAGCTTCACCATAAGGTCACCCCGCTCCTTGGATTTGGCTTTAACGGCCCCCTTCCCTTTCACTTTCAAGATCTGCCCGTTCTGGCTCTTGGGTGGCACCTTGAGCTTAATGAGGCCATCTATAGTAGGAACGGTGATAGTTCCCCCGGCTATAGCCTCACGAACGGTCACCGGAACCTCCATGTGCAGGTCGTTGCCATCCCTCTTCAGAAGCGGGTGGGGTTTCACATGAATGATAAGATATAGATCTCCGGGCTTGCCGCCGTTGAGCCCAGGCTCACCTTTGCCTGCAATGCGAACCTTGGATCCCTCTTTTACACCGGCGGGGATTGATACGTTGATCTTCTCCGTACCCACAACATGGCCGCTGCCTCCGCACTGGGTACAGGCCTTCCCTGTCTTCCCATGCCCGTGGCACTGCGGGCAGGGTTTGGTTAAGTGCATCGGCCCTTCAGCAACATTGAGGCGTCCCGAACCGCCGCACATAGAACAGGTACTCATTCCGGAAGACGAATCCATGCCAGATCCGCCGCACCCCGGGCACTCCTTAGCTATCTGCATCGATAGCTCCGTCCGAAAACCTCTCAATGCAGATAGTAAGTCGATCGTCATGCCGTGCTCCAGATCTCTTCCCCTCGAAGACCTTGCCGCCCTGAATCCACTAGCCCCTTCGCCGAAGCCGAAGAGGTCGCCGAAGATATCCTCATAGGTCTGGTATCGGCCAAATCCCTGCCCGCCTGCACCTTGAGCCTGCTGTTGAAAAGAGCCCCACTGTTGATACTGCCGTGCCTTTTCGGCGTCGAATCCTTGCTGGAGGCCCTCATGGCCGAATTCATCATAGAGCTTTCGTTTCTTCTCATCGCCGATCACATCGTAGGCCTCGGATATTTCCTTGAATCTTTGTTCAGCCTCCTTGTTTCCGGGGTTAATGTCGGGGTGCCATTTGCGAGCGAGTTTCCGGTATGTCTTTTTGATCTCCTCTTGAGATGCATCTTTTGACACACCCATTACCGTGTAGTAATCTTTAGCCATGGCTTACCCTAACTGCACTGTTTTGTATCTTCTCTAAGAAATTCCATCTTTTTTTAGCATTATCCTATGCACACCCACTTGTCAACGGCCCATGCCAAGCGCATACTGAAACGTACCATCCGGTTGTTGCCATCAATCAGTTAAGGGCCAAACTCCAAGTTATTCGGTGCTGGTGTCGATCCCGACCTACGAGCAGACCCCCATCTGGAAATATGGGCACTGAACGCATTCTCCTACTTTTCTCTTTGCCTGCTTTACACTCTCTCCGATTTGAACTTCATCTGCCTTATATCGCTCCAGGAACTCTATGATTTCATCAATCTCCATGCCCGGATTTCCCTCATAGTCTATCTCTATAAGCTTCCCCGGGGAGACAAAATAAACATACATATTACCGACCCTGCCGTATTTGAGTTCTTGCACAACAAATCTGTAGCAAGCCAACTGTAGATCAAAGTAATGCTCCTTGGCAAACGCGATGGGATCTCTTTGCTCGATTGAACCTGTTTTCCAGTCTATGAGCGCCCATTCGTCGGTGTCCCTAACCTGAAAGAGCTTATCTATCCTTCCCCGAAACGTATATCCCTGTTTTCTATTCAATACAAAGGGGACTTCAGAGTACTGAACCACTCCCTCAAGAAGCTCCAGAAGCGATCTGTCCGTAATGGCTTGTAACAGCAACTCGTTGACCCTTGTCTTCATTCTCTTAAGGACCGGGCTGGCCAGAAGCATTGTCTCCTTTTGCTGGCCCAAAAAGCCTGAAAACACCGACTCTAAGAGCGTGTGATCGAGGTCGGAACCGAACACATGCTTCTCGAGGTACGCGTGCGCCACCGCGCCTATAATCTTTCCCTCCACCGTGCCGCCCTCGCCCTTATCCTCCAATAGATTCTCAATATAGTCATCTCCCACCGAAAAAAAAGGGTCCTCAGGCACGTTCAACCGGTATCTGTAATAAAACCTCAGAGGGCATCTCTTAAATACGGCCAGGCTCGTTGGGCTTAGCTGATGATAGGAAGGCATAGGCAATCTGCGGGTTAGATCAAGTGGCTTGATCTCCTCATCGGGCTTCCCAAAGCTCTCCAAGGACAAATCTATCTCTCTCGAAGAGATACCCGCAAACTCCCTGGGTTTCGGATCAGACCATATCACCAGGGGAGATTCATCTCCTTCGGGGTATTTGCCAACACTATCCTCCCGGAACCTGCCGCGAAGGTCCCAGATGTCATCCAGAACATCCAGTATGGGTGCACCTTCCCTATAATCATGAGGGCTGAGGGGTTCTCTGGCATTGCTTCCCACTGCAACTGTTAGGTGGCCGGTCAGGGTAAGATGATGCATCGCCCTGGTGCACCCAACATAAAACACCCTCCGATTCTCGGCAACATCCTCGAGGGTATTTCTCCTCCTCAAGATAGATGACAACGGACTTGTCACCTTTTTGAAATCAGCATGAGGAAATTCAACATCAAATACGGGCAGGATGCCCTCCTGATCATTCCATGCGTTTGGTCCCGAATTATGTGCAGGATAAAGTCTCAAGGGTTTTCCCGGCCTCCATCCCCTTGGAAGAGATCGATCCAGCTCAGGGATAATCACCATCGGAAACTCAAGTCCTTTTGCAGCATGTATGGTCATAAGATGAATGGAAACACCTGTAGCGGGCTCCACCAGGGCCTCCCCCTCGTCTTCTTCTTCATCGGCCATTCTCAGGCAATAAGCCACGAAATCCAGCAAAGATCCGTTCCCTTCTGCCTCGAACTGCCGCGCTATGCCTATGAACTTCTCCATGTTAGCCATCCTCTGTGCCCTATTGGGATGGCTTGAAAGGACAGCCAGCAATCCCCTTTCCCGTATTATGGTCCGCACTAATTCGGGTAGCGACACATGGCCTACCAAATTTCGCCAGGTCAAGATCTGTTTGCCCACCATTCTCTCGTAATCCTGGGGTGCGCTCACAAGGCGTTCTTCCGGCGCGGCCTGATCCCAAAAAAGGTCGAATATCTCCGGATCGGTTAAGCCAAAGAGCGATCCCCTGAGTGCTGCGAGCAGGGATATCCTCTCCCTTTGATCTGCGAGATAGGCGAGTAATTGAACCATCTCCATGATCTCCTCACACCGAAAGAAACCCTTGCCCTTATTGATAATAAACGGAATGCCTGCCTCCCGCAGTATGGTTTCAAATGTCTTTATGTGGGTGTATGCAAAAAAGAGGATACCGATGGCGGGCTCACCCCTTTTTATTCTCTCTCCTATGGAACGGTACTGTAAATATTCCGGTGCCTCTTTACCCGCTCTTCCCAGTATCCTGGAAAGAATATCTGCTACGAGAGATGCCTCTTGCTCTGCCCCGCTGCCCCCCTTTGTCCTCGATGAATTATCTTTCCGGTCAGCAATGAGGTAAAAGGCAACCGATCCTCTTTCATCAACGCTTTCGGGATGGCGGGCCTTTTCTATGGCCATATATTCGCTTTCGTATTCCGCAAGCGCACCGGCTCCCCTGTTGCTAAAAATCTGACTGAAGGTAGCGTTGAAAAACCGAATGAGCTCCTCGTCAGACCGAAAATTGCCGAAAAGGTGTATGTCTCCTTTCTGCATCCTCTCCTTTTCCTTCTCCGACATTTCCTGGCAGAGAACTGCCTGATCAAAGCGTCCCTCTTCCGTGCTTTGGTCGATGGACGACATTTGCCGAAGTCTTTGCTTGTCGTGCCAGAAGATGGGTTTGGTATTTGATAGATTGGACCCCCTTATTTCCTCTGTGACCCTGTCAAAAACAGTCACATCTGCCCCCCTAAACCTATAAATAGCCTGCCTCTTGTCGCCCACAACAAAGAGCTTATCTCCCCTTAAGACAGGGTTGCCGTGCCTGTCTCTTTCTGAAACGAGGAGCCTGAGGATCTCCCATTGGTTTCGGTTGGTATCTTGAAATTCATCGACCATCACATACCTGAATCTGTTTTGGATTCGCCTTATGAGAGATCGGTTTTCAGAGAAAAACAATACTGTGAGGAACTCAAGGGTTCTTGCCTCTAAATCGGCGAAGTCAAGGGCATTTAGTCTTCTCCTTTCATCCTGATAATAGTTCAAGGATATCCGTGCAAGCTTTAAGAAAACAGAGAGTTCCTGCTCAAACACAGTGTCAGGGTTAGAAATGGCAAAGAGATCCGGGTAATAGGCCTCCAGAAAGTCCAGATAAGAGATCTCCTTTGTTCCCTGCTTTACCGCCACCCGGGAACTTCCGGGAGGCCGCTCCCTTGCAAGCTCTCTCAATTGTGTAAACAAAAAGGGAACCCCAAAGTCACCCTGCAAGGAGTCCCTTACCCCGTACCATTCCCCCAAAAGCGCGAGCACCTGGTTGTGTTGACCCTTTCCGTCCGGCATATCTCTGAGCCCGTGGTAGTAAGGGATGAGGAGGTTGTCCTTTATGTACCGGCAGTACTCGGCAAATACCTGGTCTTTCCAGTTACCTTTGCTGAGCAAATGCTCCCTCGTTGCAATAATCCTTTTGAAGTTCACGGGGTGCTCAATCGTGCTTTTTACTGCATCCAGAAGGACAGCCCTGCTCCCAAAAACCCGCATGAGTCTTATGAGGTCGCTCTTATCCTCCTCATTTATGGAAGAGATTGCCGCTTTGATGGCCTTCAGCAGTATCTCCCTCTGGGTTAGCCCCTGAACGATAACAAATCCCGGATCCGTCTTTGCTTCAACCGGGTATTCACGCAACAGACGCGCGCAAAAGGAATGGATCGTGCTGATCCTGTTCTTTGAGAAGTCATCCAGGTTCTTTTTCAAGCGCCTTGCTAAGCTGCTATCAGGTCCTTTTTTTCTCTCGAGCTCGCGGAGAACACCGGACAAATTTACGTAGATACGGGCCTTCATCTCTTCCGCTGCCTTTTCGGTAAAGGTCAAAGCCAGAATATCTCCGATGTCCACGTCGGCACAGGTAAGGATTATATGGCAGTACCGTTCGGTCAGGACCCTTGTCTTGCCTGCACCAGGTCCCGCAGTAACAACCAAGTTCCTGTTGCAATCGAAGGCGCAATATTGTTCAAATGTCAGACAATTCTTCATCTGCGGCTTCAGATCTTCTAGGACTCAGGCTCTTGAGGTCTACTCACATCACTAATAAGAGCCTTGTATGGTTTGCACTGGACACAACTCTGTGGAATGGTCATGTATTTTTTCTGTTCCCAGGCTCTGGTACTGTTCCTTTGATTCTATGTTGATTTATACAACTAAACTCATCCCTGATTCAAGGACTTGTCACTACCTCGGGTCACTCTAAAAACCCCGGTTTCATCCTATGCGGCTATGACCTGCCCTTTACCACGACCATGCCCGAAACCTACCACCTGCACTAAGGTTCCAAGCATCAAACAGGCTGTCTTATGATTACTTTTTTCATTGCGAGGAGCGAAACGACCAAGTAATATTGCACCAATTCAATGGGCCGGAGATCATTTCGCTACGCCCCTCTTGCACCATTCGGCGGGCAGTTTAAGATGAACCTCTTAGGATTCCGACAAAGCGTCACCCGTGATGGTTTCCTACAATGAAATGAAACCTATGGACTCATGCTTCAACCGCTCCTGCTTCTTCGATGACGGTCTTCGGTTTGAATGCCAGCGCTGCGGGGCATGCTGCACCGGAGAGCCCGGAACCATATACGTCGGCCCCGACGAAATACTTCGCATAGCGGAGTTCCTTCAGACCAGCCCAGAGAGCTTTATACGGCACTATCTCTATCCCTTTAGGGACAGCTACAGCATCCGAGAGCATGCAGACGGCAGGTGTTTCTGCTATGCAAACGGGTGCGCCATTTATCCAGTGCGCCCCAACCAGTGCAAATTATTCCCGTTTTGGTTTGACAACCTTCGCTCTGAAACACAGTGGCGAAAGGTTTCAGATAACTGCCCGGGGATCGGTCAAGGACGGCTTTACACAAAGGAGCAGATTTTGGAAATCATGCAATCTGAT
>CP070657.1:63484-68450 GCA_020355085.1 Deltaproteobacteria bacterium | reverse complement strand
GATCTTAACAAACTGAAACAACACCTTCAGCACAGCTGCTGGAACGTGGAGGAGGTCATTGGGGAACTGCTCCAGTTCTGCAAGACCGACCCGAGACTGCCACAGGAAAAGAAGCATTGGATACCGTCAAAACCCATTGAGCTGGACGACTTATCTTCCAGAGAGGAGATTATCGCCTATCTGGATTCTCTCAGGCAGAGCAATGAAACAGCAGATCTGGCCTTTATGGCCTATCGGGATATGCATAAGGCACCGTGGAAGCCATTTCTCAAGGCTGCCTTGGAGCGAAACCCCGTGTGCGTTAAAGGGACCCGCGCCCTGGACATATCTCAACTTTACGAAAAACTCACCGCCCTTGATAACTCCTCCATATACGATGGCGCCCGCATGGGCCAGCCCGACGAGGTGTGGAATTACGAACGGGGAGATGGTCTGGAAAAGGCAATCTGTATCTTGAATATCATACGAAAGCGCCATCCTCAGGAGGACGTGCGCTTGAAGGGCGACGGGAGAACTGTGGTCGTTTGCCGTGAAGATGGCACGGCATTCGGGTTTAAAAGCGAGAAGAACCTTGAACTGCCCCGAGAGGAAGACCTCTCCTTCCCGTGAGGCCTTTCCAAGGGCTTGAGCCTTTAACACGGCTTATACAAACAATTCAGTTTGCAACAAGCGAGAGGAGGATACTCATGGATCTTCGTGAATACTTCGAAGGCGCAAAGGGTTTGGGTGTGCTGGCTACCGCAGACGATCAGGGCCGCGTTGATGTGGCCGTGTACGCGATTCCCCACATCATGGATGCTAGCACCATAGCCTTTATCATGCCGGATCGGTTAACGCACCACAACCTCCAGTCCAATGCACATGCTGCCTATCTCTTCAAGGAAGATGGCCCCGGCTACAAAGGGGTTCGCCTTTTTTTAAAGAAACTTCGTGAAGAACAGGATACTGAGCTGCTGCACGCAATACGCCGAAAGAAATACGCTGCTGAGAAGGGCGAGGAAGAAACATCTCGGTATCTGGTGTTTTTCGCCGTTGAAAAGACACTCCCCCTCATCGGAGCGGGCAAAAACTCAAAGGAAGGCGGTTAGTGAATCACGGAAATGTACACTCACCACCCCAACTGCGCTTTAGCCTTAAAAGCAGCTAGACCTGCAAGATAATGCGGGAGGACAACCTACTTTTCTCTTGACAAACTGGTTTTCTGGGATTTATTCTATAAAACGCTATTTCATTCTATAAAATAGATACCAGTGACTGCTCCTGCAGCAAACTTCTACAATAGATCGTTAGAAAGAGCGTTACAGATTCTAGGTGCTTTTTCGTTCGAAACCAGAGAACTGACTTTACTTGAGCTGTCAAGTGCACTCAGCCTTTCCAAATCTACCGTGTATAGGCTTGCCTCTACCCTTTGGAGGTATGGCTTCCTTCAGTACAACGAAACAGATAAGAAATACTCATTGGGTCCAAAACTCTTTGAGTTGGGAGGCATTGTTGCCGCCTCATTCTCACTCAGAAAAACTGCGACGCCATACTTAGATGAATTACACTCGCAACTCGGTAAGACAGTCTTTCTGGGGATTTTTCAAGAAGACGAGGTAGTTTGCATAGATAAGAGAGAGGATTTGAGAAATCCTATACGTTTCGCCTCCGAGATCGGAAGACGTCGCCCACCATATTTTGGCATGTTTGGCAAGCTCCTTATGGCGTTTTTGCCCGACGAGGAGGTTGACAGGATATTGAAAAAAGATCCTTTAAAACCATTAACGAAAAAATCTATCACATCAAAGAAACAGTTCAAGAAAAGACTTCGCGAGATTCGCAGGTTAGGATTCTGTGTAGATAAAGAGGAAGCAATAGACGGTATTACGGGGATAGCTGCTCCCATTCAAGATCATAACGGCAAGGTTGTTGCCGCGCTCGGAGTCGGCTTCATTTCTTCGTCTGAGGATTCCGAAGGGGTACGTAAGATAAGAAAAGCTATTTGTGAGACAACAAGAAGAATGTCCCAAGAGCTAGGCAGTCCTCAGAGTGGATGAAGCTATGAATTATTCCCAACCGAATACTGCGATAATAGAGGCACCCACTTCCTGATGCACCCCCATAGACCGACCAGACTTTTCTCCTCTGTGCGGGTGCTAGAATAGGCATGATTGAGGCTCACATGAATACTGTGGTAAATCAATGGGCCCTAGCCGCTACAAGCACACTTTGGCTTTGAAGAGGTTCCGAATACTCACTGACGGACCTCTGGCTTCTAACCACAACTAATAAAACAGGGGGAACGCTATGAAAACAAGGAAAATGGGGAAAAAAGGCCTAACTCGGAGAGAATTCATCAAAACAGTGGGAGTTGCCGGGGTTGCCGCAGCCGGGGTCTCCTTTCTGCCCCTAAACGCTCGAGGCGCAGCCAAGGACCATATCCTAATTGGCCATCCGACCCCAGCCACTGGCCCTATTGCCCCTTTCGGGGAAGCCTCTGGATGGGCAGATAAGCGTGCTATGGCTGAAATCAACAAGGACGGCGGCATATACTTGAAGGAACTCGGCAAGAAGCTACCCATAAAAGTCAAAGCGGCAGATACCGAAAGCAATCCGACGAAGGCCGCCGAAGTGGCTTCTAAACTGATCTTGCACGACAAGGTCGATCTGATGGTGGTTGCACACACACCTGACACGGTCAATCCGGTGGGAGCCATCTGCGAAAGGTATAAGGTGCCATGCATCTCCTCTGTGGCGCCTATTGAGCCGTGGCTGACCGGAGGCCCATACAAATGGACCTTCCACTTCTTTTGGAATTTGGGGCAAATCATCGATGTGTACACAGGCATGTGGGATGAATATGCCGACAAGACCAACAAGGTTGTGGGGGGTTTCTGGCCCAATGATCCTGATGGAACGGTCTGGGCCGAAGAGTTTGGAAAGGCGCTGGCAAAAAAGGGTTATAAGGTGGTGGACGTGGGAAGATTCCCTTACGGTATGCAGGATTTCAGCGGTTTTATAAGCACCTGGAAAAAAGAGAAGGTGGATATCCTCACAGGTGTGCCCATCCCGCCTGATTGGGCAACCTGCTGGCGGCAATGCCACCAGCAGGGATTCATTCCCAAGTTCGCTAGTATTGGCAAGGCGATCCTGTTCCCTGCAGCAGTTGAGGCCATAGGCGGTGATCTTCCGAGCGGTCTCACCAGTGAGGTCTGGTGGACCCCCTTGCATCCCTTTAAATCATCCTTGGCTGGGAGTTCTTGCATGGATTTGGCCAATTCTTGGACTGAAGAAACGGGAAGGCAGTGGACTCAGCCGCAAGGGTTTGATTACGCACTCTTTGAGATTGCAGCCGACGCCTTGAAGCGGGCAGGTTCTCCAGACAAAGAGAAGATCAGGGAGGCCCTAGTTCAAACAGATCTGGACACATTGGTAGGTCACATCAAATTCAACGAAAAGAATTTTTCACTTACACCCCTAGTAGGAGGGCAGTGGGTCAAGGGCAAGAAGTGGCCTTGGGAACTCGAACTCGTCTACAATAGGGAGGCCCCAAGCATCCCAACCACGGCAAAAATGGTCTTCCCACTTCCTCGATAGTATGTAGAAACGCCCCCTCTTGATGATTAGTAAGGGGGGGCGTTTCTGAATATGGGCGTCGATTTACTCGAAGAAATCATAGGAATTCCAGCTATAGGCCTGGAAATATAAAAATATCATTAGTCGGGGCCTCTGTCTTGTCGATTCCTTTTAGTGCAAATCACGCTTCTTTCGGGCAGTTGGGGAGTGATTCTGTGATAGTTTCCTTATCAATATGACGAGAAAGCGCTGATGTCCTACATACTAACTGTTGAGAAACTCACCAAATCTTTTGGGAGATTGACAGCGCTTGATAACCTTAGCCTCAAAGTAAATCAGGGCGAGATACTGGGCATCATCGGTCCCAATGGTGCTGGAAAAACGACCTTATTCAACCTTATCACCGGTGAGATCAAACCTGACCGAGGGAAAGTGCTGTTCAACGGAACAGATGTAACCTTTGCCCAGACTTACAAGAAATGTCGCATGGGATTAGCTCGTACATATCAGGTCCCAAGGCCTTTTCTGAACATGAGCGTGCTCGAAAATATTTTGGTCGGCGGTGTCTACGGCGCAGGCATGGGCTATGGGCAATCCAGAAAGAAATGCGAAGAAATTCTTGAAAAAACAGGTTTGCTCTCCAAGAGGGATGTACTTGCAGAGTCCCTCACGCTCTTAGATCGCAAGAGGTTAGAAATGGCAAAAGCCCTCTCTACGTGCCCCACACTTCTTCTCGTAGATGAGGTTGCCGGTGGCCTCACTGAATCGGAAGTGGAGGAGGTCTTAGAAATAATAAGATCCGCACGCAGAGATGGGATAACGGTATTATGGGTGGAACACATCATGATGGCTATGCAAAAGGGGCCCGACCGATTGCTCGTTATGGATTTTGGCAAGAAACTCTTCTACGGAACACCTGAAGAGGCATTAGGTTCGAAAGAGGTCCAAGAAGTTTATCTGGGCACCGAGGAAGATTGATGGCCATGCTTGAGGTCAGGGATCTGGACGTTTATTATGAGAAATTCCAAGCCTTGTCGGGCGTTAAGCTTGATGTGCAAAGAGGCCAAATCGTATCCCTCTTGGGCGCCAATGGAGCGGGCAAGTCAACGCTTCTTAAGACCATTTCCGGAATCCTGAAACCCGCTTCCGGCAGCATCCACTTTAACGATAAGAGGATCGACAATCTCCAGCCCCATGATATTGTGAACTTAGGGATTGGTTTGGTCCCGGAGGGCCGAAAGATTTTCTCCGCTCTTACGGTTCGAGAAAACCTCCTGATCGGATCCTACACTCCCAGGGCCCGCAGAACACGGAATAAGACCCTTGAAGATGTATTTCACCTCTTTCCGGTGCTGAAGCACAGGAGCCGGCAGAAGGGAACGGACCTGAGCGGAGGTGAGCAGCAGATGCT
>CP070657.1:58866-63384 GCA_020355085.1 Deltaproteobacteria bacterium | reverse complement strand
GGATCTGCCGGTAGCCTTCATCCAGGAGTCATTTGCCGCACTCCAAACATATGATACCGTGATTGGGCCTGCCCTCGACGGAGGATATTACCTCATCGGCTTCAAGCAAGAGAGCTTTCTGCCCGAGGCATTTAGAGGAATTGAGTGGGGAACAAACACGGTGCTGACTCGGACGCTTGGTATTTTAAGAGACCACCAACGCACCGCCTACCTCTTGCCCCCGTTGCAGGACATCGATACGTTGGAGGACCTGAAAGTCTTTCTTGAAAAGCTTAAACACGCCCCGCACTCCTTGAGAACCATGACTTATCTGAACGATTCAGAGATCCTCGAGGCCACCACCCAGTAAGCATACATCCATCAGACTATCCCTCCTCCATTCTTCCAATAACAGAAACCCGTTCGAGCATATCCTTGCAATGGGAAGACAAACTGAGGCTACCGGCCAAATCCTGACCGGCACGGTGGCGAAATTGATGACTCCGCTCACGCCAGCGAACCCTGTTAGATACACCGTATACCTTCCCGGCGTAAGCTATGTAGGCTGGAGTTCCCGTTTTTCCGTCATACCTGGCAAGTGTTTTCTTGCTGAACTCTCTCATTCAGACGTGTCCTGTGCGGGGAAGCAAGAAACAGCCGATTACGAAACTAAATAGCGATCAACGGAAGAACTTGTTGCTCAAGTTTTCCCGAACGGCTAGGCAAATATTTCTCACTCGGCGCCATTCAGCCCATCAGTATTCTCTACTTTATTGGAATTATTGTAAAATTACTGTGGCATGCAATGTGCATTTAGTGGGGCTCTGGATTCAAAACACTTCAGGAGGACGGCTTATGGTTTACAAAGTGATTCTATGCGGGGGCGCGATGTTCCTTCTTTTGGTATCGCGCAATATCATCGGCGAAATATCGGCGATCATTAACCTCAAAAGCGTAGTGCTGGTATTAGGCGGGACCCTGATGTGCGCATTTCTGGCATTTCCCATGAAAACCATCAAAGAGCTTGTCAGAGGCCTCAAAGCGCTCATACAGAACAATGCGACCGATGATGAAGACATTGTGAGGCAGATCGTGAGTCTGGCCCGTGTTGCACGTATGCATGGGGTCAAGGCTTTGGAGGCGGAGGGTAAGAAAGCAAAAAATCGGTTTGTACGCGAGGGAATTGACCTGGTTGTTGATGGCTACGATCGATTTGAGATTCACAACATCATGGAAAAAGAATATGAGCTTTATTTCTCCCGCAAGGAATCGCAGGTCAGTATGCTGAATACATTGGCGAAGATCGCTCCGGTCCTTGGCTTTGTAGGCACAATCATTGGGCTTATCGATGTGCTCAGCAACATGGGCGAGGTGGGGGAAATCGGCAAAGGAATGGCCCTTGCCCTGCTCACCACGCTTTACGGTTTATTATTCTCCAACTTTCTCTTTCTCCCGTTGTCCAGGAGATACTCGGAGCACAACAGGGCAGAGGCTTCGCTGCTTAATATTATCCTGGAAGGGATCATGGATATTTGTGAGCAAAAGAACTCCCATGCCATTTCATACAGGCTGGAATCATATCTTGGCCTTGGAGAACCGGAGACCGAGGATGATCTTGAAACGACTTCACAAAGTGAGGACCATGTCCTCCAATTCCCTCTAAAGGGGGTCCCGGCGGGAAAATAAGATGAGCAGGCTCGACAGGCAAGAACTTAGGCAGCGTCTCGAGTTCTCGGAGCGCAAGAGAACGTTTCTTCAGAAAACGCTGAAAAAGCGGACTATGGAGGAGGACACCTTTCTCTGGAGCATGGCCGACCTAATGACGCTACTTCTCATTTTCTTCATCCTGCTTTACTCACAAACGATGAGCAGATCGGCTAAGACCCAGGACCATGCTCCCCAGGATCAATTACTGCTGGAGATCGAGAAACCCTTTTTTTGGAGAGATCTGACCAAGGTAAAAGAGAGCTCTTCACCTCCAATAGCTAAAGCGCCACAACCGGTGTCTGCCATTGAGCATGAGGAGCTGAGGACGAGAGAGAGGGAGAAAGAAAAAACCGTTGAGGATCTGAAGCGCGACGTGTTGAGTAGCTTGGAGGAGGTTGAACAAGGAGATTTCTCCATTCGCTGGGATCAGAGTCGTCTTGTGCTTGTGCTGGGAGAGCGAATTACGTTCAGGGTTGGCGAGGCGGAACTGCTGGTGAACTTTCAACCGGCCCTGAGTCGCATTGCTGACTTCATTGCCCATAAACAGGGATATGAGGTCGTGGTCTTAGGACACACCGACAACACACCTATTCATAATTCTCGATTTCCTTCCAATTGGGAACTGTCCGCAGCACGAGCCGTGGATGTGGCGAAATTCTTGATCGAAAATGGCGTGAGGCCCGAGCGGGTGTCAATTCAGGGTTACTCGGAGTATCGCCCACTTCGTGAGAATACTACTCCCGAAACCAGGCAGACTAATCGGAGGGTGGAAATCATGCTGATCAAGGAAGAAGGTGGAAAATTCAAGAATTAACTTGATTTCGGTTGGAAAGAGATTATAATTGCTTCAATCAATAGGGCCCGCCCTTGTTGGCGGGCCGGTTTCGTTCTGAGGGGAAGATCCATTTGTCAAAAGTGGCAACCTGAAGTTAGAAACTGTGTGAATTTATTTGAAAGGAGGATGTCACTATGGCTAATGGAACGGTTAAGTGGTTTAATGACGGCAAAGGCTATGGCTTCATTGAGCAAGAAGATGGTTCTGATGTATTTGTTCATCATTCAGGAATCAGAGCAACCGGTTTCAAGTCTCTCAATGAAGGCGACCGCGTTACCTTTGACATAGAGCAAGGTAAAAAAGGCCCCAACGCGGTTAATGTCACTGTAGTTTAACAACGGTATTGAGCCCAAAAAAGGCATCCCACGGAATCCCGATGGGGTGCCTTTGTTTATACGCCATCACCAGAATACCCTGCACCAGGGATGATTGGCCTTCGCCAAAGGCTGCGGCCCGACAGGAATGGTGAGGCTAACCGCGCCGACTTGTCAGCCGTAGTTTTAATGAAGGCGGAAGCGCGAAAGCGCAAACGCGGTTTTGTCTCCCGACACACAAACGCTTTTATCCTCTACGTACTGTGACAAAAAAAGGGAATGTTATCAACTTGTTATGGTCACACATAATTTAGAGAAGTTTAAAAAGATCTGCAACCAGATCAGTTTCAGTATGCCTTCCTCTTACCAGTGGCAGTGGGATGAAAGATTTCATGTGGCTCTTATTGCCTTTGAAAAAGAGGATACGCGGGCAATTTTTTCTACTGTCTCAAATGAATTTGATCAGCAATGGGATGCTACTGCCATCAGTAATGATTCAGGACTTATTGGTGAATTGGTTAATTCCTCTTTTGGTATATCACCCGGACAAATAATCTTTACTTCTGAGCAGGGAGCTGGCCTCATACTTTTCGCTGCTTGGTGGCCCTGGGATAATGGTAGCACTATCTCCCTGCGAATCGGTATATTTTCTCTTGAAGAGCACGCTTTAGATGAAGACGAAAAGAAGGAACATCTGACAGAATGGTTTCATCCTTAAGATTTGAATTTAAGGAAAAGGAGACATCCTATATGCCCCTGTCAAGGCAAGAATGAAAAGGTTGTCTCTCCGTACCGGTGGCAGGCCTCTGACACCTGGTATATTCCAAGCCACACCTTCCACCCCTTTAAGGGATTATTCCCGCCCAAGGGGAAATGGTAGGGTCTATCAGCTACTTCCCCTGGTTGATCCATTCCATTTTGGCCGGCAGTACCTTACTTGCCCGCTAGTCGATTGAAATCGTGGAAATCATTGGTTTGGCGTAAAACTTGAAATGGATAACTCTGTCTCATGTGGATGGAGTTGTATAAGGAGTAATAATGAAGTTTTCAGAATTAGATTTAAGGCCGGAGATTCTCAAGGCCGTGACTAACATGGGGTATCAGGATTTGACCCCCATCCAGGAAAAGACCATCTCTCATGTCCTGAACGGCAGGGACCTTTTGGCCCGGGCAGAGACCGGCTCGGGCAAAACAGCGGCCTGTGGTATTCCGCTGGTCCAGATGATCGATCCCTCGATCAATGCCATCCAGGCCCTCATCCTGGTCCCTACCCGTGAGCTGGCACTCCAATATGTGGGAGAGATCGATAAGATTTCGAGATTCACAGACATCGCCCCCTTTGCCATGTTTGGCGGATTCTCAGTGGACATTCAAAAGGCAAAACTAAGGGACGGGGTCCATATCCTGGTTGCAACACCGGGACGATTGATCGATTTCCTGTATCGTATCAGGTCGATTGACCTCTCTGGTGTGCGCACCCTGGTTGTGGATGAAGCGGACGAGATGTTGAATATGGGTTTTATTGAAGACATAGACTTCATCATGTCCTGTCTGATCCACGAGCACCAGACATTGTTCTTTGCAGCCACCATGCCCGAAGAGATCGATCGATTGATCAAGACCTATTTGAAAGAACCCGTCAGAGTGGAATTAAATAAGGAACAGGTGTCCCCGCAGAGCCTT
>CP070657.1:54714-58766 GCA_020355085.1 Deltaproteobacteria bacterium | reverse complement strand
GCCCCGCGTTGCTCCTCAAAACAGATCACCTTTGTTGACATATTTTTCTTGACAAGAAAGACGAAAAGGTACTGATATGGGTATGTACCACTCTCCTTGCCATGTGTGGCTTTAACAGCTTTATCAGCCAGTGTTATCATCAAACACCAGAGCCGTAGCCAGTCTGAAAATGGGCCGACCAAGTTCTAGCCTACAAGGAAACGATAAGAAAAACTTCTATGACGTTTACGCAGGTTATCATTAACAGCATCGTGAGGGCCTCTGAGCTGACGCTCCTGAGCTTGGGCCTGACTATTGTGTACGACATACTGAAATTCGCTAACTTCGCCCATACGGAGTTCGCGGTGGTAGGGGTCTACCTGGCCCTCTTCTTGAATGTGACTCTAGGATTACCTATCATACCTGCAGCGATAGTAGCATCAATTGTAACGGGATTTGCCTCCATCGCGCTCGATCGGGCGGTGTTTAAACGGATGAGAAGGTCCAGCGGCATTATCGTGATGGTGACGTCTTTGGGATTAGGCATCGCCCTCAGGAACTCGATAAGGGCGATATGGGGCGCTGATGCCAAGAACTATTCAGTTCCGCTACAAGCCCCGATCATTACCGAATATTTCCGAATTACCCCTTTGCAGATCTGGATCATCCTCGTGGGGGTAGCCGCTATGTTCTCCTTTCACCTGATGCTTCATCACACCATGTTGGGCAAGGCTATGCGGGCCTCCTCCGATAACCCGGAGCTCGCCCAGGCGAGTGGGATTGCCACCGAAAAGATCATAACCCGGGTCTGGTTTATCGCTATCGCCTTTGCCTCTGTCGGTGGTATCTTGATAGGATTGGAAACCTACATATTGCCGTATATGGGATTCGCCATTATCGTCCCGGTATTCTGCGCCACCATATTGGGCGGTATAGGGAATCCTTACGGGGCCATGTTGGGAGCCCTAGTACTCGGTTTCGCTGAGAACTTCGGGCTTTATGTAAACTTCGGCGCAATACTGAACCTTGGAGGAATTCTGGGGTTCTCAAAGGAGCTCTTCATTCCCACGGGATACAAGCCGGCCATCAGTTTTATCATCCTAATACTAGTATTGCTCATACGACCTCGTGGCATTCTGGGAAGGAAAAAGGAGGGCTGATGGGTCTTGTTAACTTCTTAGTGTATCTGGCCATAATGATGGGTATATACGGCATCTTGAGCCTAAGCCTTAACCTCCAGTATGGCTTTACCGGATTAGCCAACTTCGGGCATGTAGCATTCTTCTGTCTGGGGGCGTATACCTCAACCAGACTCGTGCTGGTATTCAAGATGCCGTTCATCATCGGCCTTTTGGGTGCAATGGTCATTGCCGGTCTTTTCGGATATGTAATATCCATACCCACGGCAAACCTCAAGGAAGACTACTGGGCAATTGCCACCCTTGCCGCAGCAGAGGTGGTTCGCATATTCTTTCTCAACGAGGATTGGGTTGTAGGCGGGGGTCCCTACCAGGGAGGCTCCTTTGGCATTGGGGGCATTCCGCAGCCCCTTCGATCGCTCTTCTCGGCTTACACGTACCCCTTCTTCTATCTTGCAGTTGTCCTGGTATGCCTGCTGGCAACCTACGTAATTATCAATGCCCTTACCCAATCACCCTTTGGGAGGGTAATAAAAAGTATCAGATCTGGCGACAACCTCCCCCAAGCCCTGGGTAAGGATGTGCGGGCATTCCGCATGAAGGTAATGGCTATAGGGGGTACCTTCGGCGGTCTCGCAGGCTGCCTCTGGGCTCACTACCATGGTTTTATCAGCCCCAATCAGTTCTTGCCTTTGGAGACATTTATAGTCTGGGCAATGGTGATTGTGGGTGGAAAGGCCAACAACAAAGGGGCAATAGTGGGGGCGGTTGTTATTATGGTATTCTATAATTCAACCCGGTTCCTTAAGGATTACATTCCCATTGAAGAGGTCACCTTGGCGAGCCTCAGGATGGTGGTAATAGGGGTGCTTATTGTGATAGCTATGATCTTCATGAAGGAAGGATTGATCAAGGAAAAGAAGACAGTCTATTAATCAGCACCTCTTAATCATAACATAGGCCCGCACACCGGAACAATAAGGGATAGAACCTTGGAAAATAGCGTCATATTGAAGATAGAGCATATATATAAGAACTTCGGTGGCATCCTGGCCCTTAACGGGGTAAGTTTTTCCGTTGAAGCCAACTCCATCACCGGACTTATCGGACCAAATGGATCGGGTAAGAGTACGCTCTTCAATGTAATATCCGGCTTTTACCGCAAGGATAGCGGGGAGATTTACTTCAGAGGAGAAAAGATCGAGGGACTTGAGCCATGCAACATAGCGATGCTGGGTATTGGGAGAACGTTCCAGATAAGCGAAGCGCCTGAAAAAACAACGGTACTGGAGAACCTGCTTTTGGCCCCCAAGAGACAGTGTGGGGAGGGTGTATTTAATGTTTTCCTGAATCCCCTGAGGATAAGAAGGGAGCATGAGCAACATCTCAACAATGCCCTTGGTATCCTGGAGCTTATCCAGCTCACAGATCTGAAAAACGAATACGCGGAGAATCTCTCCGGGGGACAGAAGAAACTCCTTTCCCTGGGCCGAATATTAATGTCTGAGCCACAGCTTCTCTTGCTGGATGAACCGACCGCCGGCGTGAACCCAACGCTGGTAAAAGATCTGATGGTTGCCATCAGGAATCTCAGAGACCAGAAGGGGATAACCATCCTCCTCGTTGAGCATAACATGAGGGTGATAAGCGAGATCTGTGAGAGAGTCATTGTGTTGGATTTCGGTCAAAAAATCGCTGAGGGGACACCCGAGGAGATACAAAGCAACGAAGCGGTCCTGGAAGCTTACCTTTCAGGAAGTTCCAAGCGAGGATTATTCCGTGAAGATACTTGAGGCCAACGACATCATCGCTGGATATGGAAAATCGGAGATTCTCCACGGTGTCTCTATCTCTCTGGGTGAAGGGGAGTCGATCACCATCATAGGTCCCAACGGGGCCGGCAAATCCACATTGCTCAAGGCGATCATGGGCTACATTACCATCTTCGCAGGAGATATCTCCTGGAAAGGGGAGGATATCACCCGTCTCAAACCCCACGAAAAGATTATTCGAGGATTTGGCTATGTTCCACAACTCGGCAATGTCTTCCCCTCCCTGACCGTGAGGGAGAACCTGGAGATGGGCGGCTTTATTCAAACCAAGCGGATGGTTAAGGAGAGAATGGAGAAATCCTTTCAACTATTTCCTATTCTAGCTAAGAGGCTGAAACAGAAAGCCGGTACCCTGAGCGGCGGCGAGAGACAATTGCTCGGCATGGCCCGAGCCATGATGTCAGAACCCGAAATCCTTATGCTGGACGAGCCCTCAGCAGGGCTCTCCCCCAAGATGGCAGAGGAGGTATTTTTGACTATCCTGGATATACACAAAAAACTGGGTAGCGCTATACTTATCATAGAGCAGGATGCCTATCAATCTCTGAGTATTTCCGATAGAGGCTACGTGCTCGTCATGGGAAGAAACGAATTTGAGGATAGCGCAGAAAAGATACTCTCCAATCAGAAGATCCGGGAGGCGTATTTGGGAGGATAAGAACCGAGCTCCGCTTCGCTTTGAAACAGCAGTAAGCGGCAGGCGGTAAGCAACATGCAGACTTCCTTCCTTTTTGCTGGCCAGTGCGTACTGTTTGCTGCCTACTAAGAGGATTAGACAAATTGGTTGCTGGCAAAACACATATATTCACAATAGATTACAGAAATCTCGAAAGCTCAGGCTGAAAGGAGGTGAGGAAAAGGAAAATTCAAATGGCTTGAGCAAACCCATGTACTCATAACAATTTAATGCAGAAGGAGGAAAAAATGAAAAAGTACGCGTTGACTATTGTTGGGGTATTTTTTTTGGCGGGGCTGTTAATCGGTGGAACGTCTTTTACAAGTGATGCCGCTGAACAGGTAGTCATCGGCTCTATCAGCCCCTTAACCGGAACAAATGCGGTTCAAGGGCTCGATATGAAACGGGGGGAAGAGCTTGCACTGG
>CP070657.1:42574-54614 GCA_020355085.1 Deltaproteobacteria bacterium | reverse complement strand
CAAAGGCCTCGGGGTGGACCACCAGTGGAATGGATTTGTCTATTCTGTCGAGCACGGTGAAAAGCGACCCTGTGTGATCCATATGGGCGTGGCTCAGGACCAGGGCCTCTACCTCATTTAAGTCTACTTCAAGAAATTCGAGATTGTGTGGGACGCCGACGAAAGTGTGGCCAGTGTCAAAGAGCAGGGTGTGTTTTTCTTTTCCCTGATAAGCCATCACTAACATGGAGAGGCCATGCTCGGCCAGCAGGTTATCGGTTGGGATTTCAAGGCCTTTTGCCAGTGGCGGTCGAGTGACCACATCCGTGCTTCCAAGCAGGACGTCCACATAATTGTCCATAAGGGTCAGGATTTCCACACGATTTACTTCCTTCAATTGAACCGGCACATGGTCCATGAGTTTTCCTCCTCTAAATAGCTATTACGGATTGAAGCGGAAGTCGCTCCCCGATGATTCAGAGATGTCTTACAGGTACCCTGACAAACAGTTTATAGCGGTGAAAGGTGCGAATCCGGATCACCCGGATTTATCTTCGTCGGCGACCAATCGCTGGCTCTCGGCTCACTCCCTGCCGTGTACGAGGGCGATTTTACCGTGATCCCTCTTGGGGGTGCGTGAGTGGCATCTTGCGGTTTTCAGCGAGCCGCTCGTTTATATAATCCGCATCCCCGCCGATCTCCCGTGCCAGATACTCCATTTGCCCGGCACTTATGATATTCTCCTCGGAGAAGAGGTACATAAGGGCTTTTTCAGCTATACAGCTGACTCTGAGGGCGTTCATCATGATGGGCTTCGGGGCTTCGACCTTGACGTACTTATGAACGAAATGTTTGTACAGCTCTGAGCGTTGCATATCTTGCTTCAGCAGGTTCAGCTCTTTGATTAAGGGTTTGAGATTTCCCGCGTAGGCCAATTCTCCGAGTGGTTTCAGTATCATAAAGGTGTACTCCTTTCCTGGGAGGTAGTGGTGATGGTCACAGCGTGTAGCATAGTTTGGGATTTTCGGGTCATTCGTACGCCTGTCGCCACCCACAATAATGAGGGGGTCGAAGTAAAGCGCCGGGCATTCCATTCCCTCCACTGAATAGAACCGATAGGTATAATAGGAATCAGCGATGCAGTCGGGGTGCTCGCAATAGGCGGTGAGGGGAAACACATCTGTCGATTCTTCCATGATGAGCCTGGCCGTCCGGTTGAAGAGGTCTTTGCGGAAGTTGAGTATGAGCATGGGGAATATGAAGTTGAGGCTTCGCTGCTTTGCATGTTGGGCAATCACATAGGCAATGCGCTCGTCAAAAAACTCAGCCTCGTCGATGATCCATGTGCCCACCGTCGGGTTGCTTTCGAGCACCCCTTCCAGGTCAAAGGAATCCCCGATGCTTGCCATATTGTTACCGAGGGCCACATAACCGCCCCGGTAGGCGATGGCATTACTCGGGCACTCATCGAATCTTTTGTCATCGATCGTGGAACGGATATAGAAGACATTGCGGCGGTCAACGATTCCGCTGGTTGTAACATCCCGAACCTTTTCGGATTTCTTCATTGCCACCTGTGAGTCACGGTATATGCGGGCAGAAAACTCGGTCTTGCCTGAGCCCATAGGACCAATGATGAGGGTTCTCCGGTTCGTCTTGGTGAAATCGAAGTGATTGATAGACTGGTGAATGCTAAGATCGGGGAAACCCAGACTCTTCATGAAACTTCGGGTCTGTTCCGTTTTTTCGATGAGCGCCAAGCTCGTTCCTCCCTCCTTTCGCTCTGTCACATGACAGGCTTTGTTATTCTATCCATCGCTGGGCGCTTGCCGGAATGATGGGCAGCAGCAGTTGTGATGGGTATTTGTAACTATGGTAAACATTATGGAGTGTTGTCCTGCTACTGCATATATGGTACGGGATATATTCAACGTCGGTGTAACCCGCGGTACCGGTTGGTAAGTCCATGCTCGTAATCTCCAGACAGATGCGGTGACCCCTCCTGAACATATTCGCGTTGGGCAGAATGTCAATCCGGTATTCAGTGATTTCTCCCGGCACCACCGGTTTAGCCGCCTGTCTGGTCAGCGGATGCCACGGTCTCCAGGGCGTTGACCTTACGGCATCAATAGCTCTATTTGAAGCCTTAAGCCAACCTCTTGTCAACTCCTTCTCTGGCAGATTGGCTGGTATTTCTCGCTCTCCAGCCCGGGCTGTCCGCCTTCCTGCATCCGGACCGACGTCTTTAAGCACTACTATCCAGTTGGTGTCTTCTTGATCAATAGAGGCATAAAGCGTCAAGGATATGGGCCCGGCAACTAGCGTATCGTCAGGCAGTGGATCGGTGAGATACCTGAGCTTCTGTATTCTATTGGTGTGAGTTGGCGGCATCTGGACGAAAGAATCAGGCACGTCATAACTCTCACGACTGAACGGTGAAAAAGGCTCAGGCCTCAGTCGCTCCCAAGTGTGCAGATAGAGAGACTTCCATTTGGTCCCTGGCACTGGCCAATCATCCGAGGCAAACCATTTTTCGGCTCCTTCTACCCAGAACTTGACCTTGGGTTCATCCATTATGCCGTTCTTTATGCCCTTTATCCAGTAGTCATACCACCTAACGACCTCGTTAGCGTACTGATGGAAAGGCCGCTCCATATGAGCCGGCCCGCAGAACATGAGTTTTTTCGGTACGTCCTTATTCAGTCTATTCAGTGCTAACCACAGGCTTTGTGCCCCAAGCAGATGGAATTTATAAGTAAAAGCGTACCAACCTGAGCCCGTATAAACCGGGATTCTTATGTCCTTGATACTCTCGTCAACCTCCTTTTCCTGGCCCTCGGCAGCGAAGGGGTCTATCAGGAAATCAAAGGTTCCCAAGGGATTGATTTGCCCCTTCATGTCTATAATGTTAAATATCTGGGCATACATCAGGTAGTCTGGGTTGTTCATTGCCTCTTTCCACAGCTTCTCCTTTTCAGGAGGAAGAGGCCCAGGGAGCCCCACTTTTTCGTGGCTTGCATTCACAATCATAGGCACCCACGGAAACGAAGATATCATGCCACCAGGGACCTTATCCTGAAAATACTGCCACATTGGGTCAGCAGCAAATATCGCTTTCAGGTGTAGAGGGTGTTGCTTGGCGGCCGCAATTTGTGCCCCGCCGAAGGCAGACAGCCCCATCATTCCGACCTGGCCGTCGCACCAGGGTTGTTTGGCGATCCACTCGATCACGTCATAGGCATCATAGTCGGAAGGTGGGCCATCTTCTGATTTGCCTATTCCCCTCATGTTGCCAATAACGTGGGCATACCCTCTGGACACCAGATAGTCTGTATCGCCGGCTTCTATATGCCCCATCCACAGGGTGGACCAGGCTGGCTGAGACATTATTGCCTTGGCCTCCTCTGGTGACTGCCAGTCTTTGAAATGCGGGGCGAAAGACAAAATGGCTGGCACCTTCGTCTCAGTATCAGGGCGGTAAACATCAACACACACCTTAACGCCATCACGCATGGCAACCATTACATCTCTTTCCTGGGCCATCTTCTCATACAATACTGGAGGCTCATAGTCCACCGGTGGGGCGAATGGCGAATAAACGAACTGGCCTTCCTTGGTAGCCATTATTTCCTCCTCAGAGCTTTTTGGAGCATGTAATAGCCTGGGATAATTTTCGGGATTTTAATGTACGTGAGGGCCTTGATGTTGTCAAGATTTCCGATGAAGTATAGCAAGCACTTGCTTTGTGGTTGCGCAGGTATTCAAAGCGTGGCTTGTGCGTGAGGTTTATAACTTACCAATCCTGTACTGGGTAAGGATCCTTTATTCACCTCGGCCAGGATACCCTAGGGCCTGTCGGAGGGCAGGGTAGGTCCGGCCTTGCGGGGCAGCGGGGAGCTTTGTTAACTATATTGTCTTACCTTCCCGTTTCTTTTGGAAAGTTGATAGAGGTCCTGCCTGTATCTATCCAGAAAGCCTATCCAGTTAACCGTGAGGGTTATGGAGCTGAAATCCTCCTCCACCTTACCTTTGAGGATGTAGGGGCGCGTCTCATTCAGCATGTGACAGTATTGATTATATGCCTTTGGGAAGAACACGGCTTCATAGAGGCCGGTAGTATCCTCAAAGGAGACGAATTTCATGGGATCACCCTCTCTGGTGTGCACCGTCTTCCCGGTCACGAGCCACCCGATGGTGGTCACCCGTTCTCTCACATGCTTGGGGAGGTCCTCGGCTTTCACATGATCCAGGCCTCTCAAGGTGCCATCATATCGATCAAGGGGGTGGAGGGAGATGAGAAAGTCAAGGGTTTCCAGTTCGTGTTTAAGCATGAGGTCCTTGGGATAGGGGTGTTGTTTACGGTGAGAGAATAGGGGAGGTGGGGAGAACAGGCTCGGGGTCTTGTCTTCTTGATGTTCCCCCCCGTAGAATCGGAGGGCCTGCCACATCAGGGAGGGCCTGTTTAATCCATGGGCGATGCTGTCGAAGCAGCCCGCCTTGATGAGGATTTTCACACCCTGAAGGTGGAGATGATGAGCTGTTCTGCACAGAAAATCGTTAAAATCGGCAAAGGGACCGTGCCTGGAACGCTCGTGAACGATGAATTCCCGTCCCTCCTGAGGTAGGGCCTTGAGCTGCATAAGGCCGACGCGGATCGCCTTATCCTTGCCCGTGTATTTAATTTGACTCTGGTTGATGTCAGGGGGCAGGATCGTAAGGCCCATGCGTTTTGCCTCAGATAGGTAGCCAAATGTAGAGTAGTAGCCCCCGCCGTTGGATATGACGGATGCCATGAACTCGGCCGGATAGTGGGCCCTCAGGTAGGCGGACTTATAGGCCACCAGGGTATAGCTGGCCGAGTGCGGTTTACAGAAACTGTAGCCGTCAAAACCCATTATCATCTGCCAGACGTCTTCTATCACTTCCAGGCTGACACCTCGCCGGCTTGCCCCCCGAACAAACAGGGCATAAAAGTCACGAAGTCTCTTCTCCCTATGCTTTTTGCTGATCACCTTTCTCAGGGTATCAGCCTCTGCAGCATCAAATCCGGCCAGGTACATGGCTGCTTGGCTCAACTGCTCCTGAAAGACCATGACCCCCAGGGTTTCCTCCAGGACGGGCCTTAAAAGGCGGTGGGGTGCGTCCCATGACTGGCCATGGAGCCTTGACACCCACACCCTGATGCTCTGATTTGAGGCCGGCCTGATGATAGAGGTGACCACCACATTAAGGTGAAAGTGATCGAGACGCAGGTACTCCTCAAGGGTAAAGCCCGAGCCCACCTTTTTCAGTACCTGCCGTGTAGCAGGGCTCTCGAAATAGAAGACCCCGAAGGTGTCACCTCGGTAAAAGATCTCCGCGGTTTTGGGGTCATCAATGGGGTTCCAGGTTGCGTAATCGATCTGACGTCCATAATTTTTCTCCACCAGATCAAGGGCATCCCGGATTACGGCGAGGCTACGGTTGCCCAGGAGATCTATCTTGACAAGGCCTGACTCTTCAACCGAATCCTTTTCCCACTGGAGCACCTGAACCCCGCTTGCCGAGATCTCCACCGGGCAGTAGCGGCGGACCTCATCGGGCACGATTACCAGGCCGCCGCAATGGATGGAGAGGTGGTTGAGGTGATCCTCCAGTTGGACTGCTGCATGCAGGATTTCATCCCAGGGTTTTGCGAGTTCTATCCCCCTCATCTTGGGGTGAGTGGCTAGTTCCCTCCAGATATGCTTGAGCCGCCAGCCAAAACCGATTTTACCGGTCACAACACTGATCTCTGCCTCGGTCAGGCCGAATACCTTTGCCACTTCCCTGATGGCAGACCTGGCACCATAGGTGTTGTGGTTGGCGACCATGGCGGTCCCTCGGGTTCCGTACTTGGCAAAAACAGCGTCGATGATCCGGTCTCGTTCGTCCCAGGCGAAGTCCACATCGATATCCGGGGGGTCCATCCGCCCCGGGTTTAAAAAACGTTCGAAAAAAAGCCGATGCTTTATGGGATCTACATGGGTGATCCCGAGGGCATAGGAGACGATGGAGGCTGCGGCGCTCCCACGACCGCATGATCGAGGAGCCCGCTTGGTAATATCGGCTACCACCAGAAAGTAATGGGCGAAGTTCTTTTCTTTGATGATTTTCATTTCGTGTTCTATTCGGGCCTTAATCTCCGGCGTAAGTTCTCCATACCGCCACCTGCACCCCTTTATGGTAGCACGGTAGAGCGTCTCATAGGCCTCCTTGTCCGTCATGTGTTCGAACCGGGGGAAGATGATGCGGTCGAAATCCCAGTCCGCGAGACACTGCTCGGCAACTTCAAGGGTAGTACGGATCGCCCGAGGGGCATGGGGAAACTGATCGATCATGGACTGAGGGGCATTCAGAACATTGTGTTCCCGGCAGGTGTCCGTATGCCCCAAACGGGACAGCTTGGTGTTCAGGGCCACACCTCGGAGAATGCGGTGAAGCGGAAACTGATCTTCCCTGATGAGGTATACCCGATTGGTGGCCAGAGGGGGGATGCCGCTCTTACGGGAAAAGGCATAGCAGGCCGCCATGTTGTAGCCCGGGGACATCTCCACGAAGAGATCTTCTTTTGAATCTCTTTTAAGGGCCTTAAGCAGGGTGAAATCGTCGGAGAAGATGATGAGTCCTCCACGGTGCTCCTTCAGGGACGTGATCAGATCGAAATCCTGGTGGCAGTGACGATCTGAGATAATCCGACAGAGGTTGGCATACCCCTCGTGGTTTCGGACCAGCAGCACGGCCCGGTGCTCATCAGCTGTCAGCTCACTGCCCACAATGGGCTGGATACCAGTTTCTTTTGCTGTCTGGATAAAATAGACCAGCCCGTACAACCCATTGGTATCGGTAAGGGCCATTTTTTCCATGCCCTGGTCTTTGGCGGACCGGCAGAGCTCCTCGATGGTGCTCATGCCCCAGCCGCGAGAATAGTGTGAATGGACGTTGAGATGGACAAACTCGCTCATAGTCTACAGCTCATAGCTCGTATGGTTAAGGCGCAGGGCATAAGGCTTAAGGCAAACAAACTTGGCACCACTTACCTTGTGCCGTGCGCCTTGGGCCTTGAGTCTTTTGGCTTGAGCCCTGGGCCCCTTGATCCTGCAAACAGGATTGAGCTGTTCTGCCATAGTGGATCGCTACATCTCCATACCTCTCCCTGATGCGATGTAGGGCCTGGGTTACCGAGGCCTTTTTCTCCGCAAGAGGGGATTGTGCGGGAAAGAGGGAAAGCTGTGAGGTAGGAGGCCAAAAATCCTGAAACCACACCTTCATGAACCTGACCCTCACCCGGCGCCGGCAGGCCCTCAAGAAGATTTTCTCCAGGGGTGTATAGAGATCGGAATCCCAGAAACTCACATGGGGCAGCTTGATACGGCGGATGATCTCTTCCTGGTCAGCATACCTTACGATCAGCCCTGTTTTGTGAGGAACTAAATCCCTGTTCAGAAGCTGATGGGCACACTTTTCTACTAACCCCCAGAGTATCCCCAGCAACTTTTGGTCATCGTTTTCGTCCCGGGAGAGGGTGATTTCCTCGGCCACCGTGGGCTCCATGCGGGGCGGGTAGACCGGGGTGGGGTCTATGCCGAGGGCCCGCTGGTGGATCAGATAGGCCTGTCGACCAAAGACAAGTCTCAACGTCCCCATATCGAGAGCGGCTATCTCCCGGACCAAGAAGATGTTTAGTTCTTCTAGGAGGATTTTTTTACGAACATAGCCGATACCAGGTAGGAAACTTGCCTTCAGGGGGGCCATAAACGAGAATTCCTGGCCGTGATCCACATCCAGCACCCCTTCCGATGATACGATTCTGGAGGCGATGCTGGAAACCATCTTGTTGCCCGCCACACCTACCATCCCCGAAAGACGCAAATACTTCTTGATTTCCTGTCTCAGACGGCTTGCCGTGTCCTTCGCCTTTCCCCAAAGACGATCTGTCCCTGTTACATCCAGATATATATGGCCCGGCCGGAATGGTTCCCAGAGAGGTGTATAGTGTGCCACTGTCTTGTCCAGAACGTGGCAGGCCTTTCCCGTGAGGTCTCGATTAGGGGGCAAGACAGTCAGATCAGGGCAGAACTTCATGGCCTTTCCAAGGGGCATGCCCTTAAAGATGCCCTCTCTTCGGGCTTCAGGTGAAACAGAGAGTACAAGCGCCCGCTCTGAGTGAGGCTGGGCCATAGCTACAGGACGATCTCTGAGATCCGGTCGACAGACCCGTTCCACAGCAATGGGAAAAGCGGGGATATGAAGGTGGATGATGTGACGATACATGGCTCGAAATTCCGCAATAGAAGCAAGCAGTAGGCAGTAAGTACCACTCAAACTTCTTAACTTAAGTGCCTAAAGTGAGCTAAAATGAACTAAAGTGTCTAAAGTTTATGAAATAAGATAAGTCGTTAAATTACTCTTGTTCAAAATCGGTTTTTCTTGGACAGCATTTTTAGCCCAAGACAACCTGAATTTCTGCTAGCAGATAACATCATTTAAAATCAAATAGTTACCTGTCCAAGAAGCCTAATTTTGATCTATTTTGGACAGTAGTGTCGTTAAATATTTTTTCATTCTTAACTTTAGCTCACTTTGGGCCCTTCAGTTCACTTATAATGCCTTATAACTCCCACGATCTTTCCTTCAATACGGAGGTCTTCCTGTTTAACGATGATGGGTTCCATGCCCGTATGGGCGGGGCGGAGTTCCGCATACTGTTCCCGCTTGTAGAATCTCTTAACGGTTGCCTCATTGTTGATCAGGGCCACTACCATTTCCCCGTTCTCAGCAACCGGCTGTTTCCTGATCACGATGAAATCCCCATCAAAAATTCCATCCTCTTTCATGGAATCTCCCTTGACCTGGAGGACAAAATGATCTCCTTGTCCTATCATGGATGGTGGGACTTCAATCACGTCTACGTCTTCCACTGCTTCAATGGGTCTTCCCGCAGCCACCCGTCCAAGGAGGGGAAACTCGAACCGTTTGGTCTCTACAGGGCTAATCACCTTAATACCCCGCTTCTGGTTTTTTTTGGGAGGAAGACGGATGTAGCCCTTCCGCTCTAAGGCCTTGAGATAGGTGGTTACGGTGTTGTAAGAGGTAAAGCCGAAATGGGAACATATCTCTTCAAAACTGGGTGATCGACCCCAGTCCTCTGCATAATGAGAGATATACCCCAGGAATGCCTTCTGCTTTTCCGTCAGTTTCATGTCTTCCTCCCCATATACAGTAAAACTTACAGTTTAAGGATATAATTGCTGTAAGTTTTGCTAAAAGTCAAGCTAAAAATGGCCGAGTTCTTAAAAATTCTGTGCCGATGTATCACGTGAGGAAGGTGGAGGAAGAAATAACTTTACCGTGAAAACGGTGTCTGCGCTGATGGATTCGGAGGTTCGTTATTCAAAACATCCCGCTATGGTTTGATCGCAAAAGGCACATCTATTTCCTCTCAACTCGTATTTTAGTATCCGGTAATTCTCTCGCTCAATGAGCATTTGACCGCACCGGTGGCAGCAGGTGTTCTCTGCTGGGTGACCTGGGACATTTCCCAGGTATACATACTTGAGCCCCTCCTCAATTCCTATCTGCCGTGCTTGTTCCAACTTAGATATGGGTGTATACTCGAGATGAGATAATTTGAGGTGAGGCATGAACCTGGTAACATGCCAGGGCGTTTCAGATCCTACGTGATCTACTATCCAATGTGTCATCTCATGGAGCTCCTCCTCGCTGTCATTATAGCCGGGTGTCAAATTGGTGATCAGTTCGATATGGAGTCCCCATTTGAATTTCGCTTTTGTGATGCTATCCAGTACTCCTTCAAAATGGGAGATATTTGCGATCTTTTTGTAGGAACGGGGGGAGAATGCCTTTAGATCTACCCTATAGGCATCCAAGTACGGCCCGATCAGGCCCAGCGCTTCTTCGGTTATGTAGCCATTAGTTACGTAATTCGTGAGGAGACCTCGCTCCTTGGCTATCCTTGCGGTATCCAGGGTATACTCCAACCACAGGGTTGGTTCATTGTACGTCCAGGAAATGCCTTTGCAGTTTTCTTTTTCTGCAAGTTCAACTAACCTTTCAGGAGGAATGTATTGGGTACTGGGGATTTCCGTAGCAATGTCTGCGTGTGAAATCTCCCAGTTCTGACATCCGGGACAGAGGAAATTGCAGCCCAGGGAGCCGAGCGACAGCCACCTGCTCCCGGGATAGAAGTGAAAGAGGGGCTTTATCTCGATAGGGGAGACCCGTATTGAAGACACCCTTCCATAGATCAAAGAGTGGAGTTCTCCATGTACATTCTGGCGGGTTTGACAGAACCCCTTTTTTCCGGGGGCTATCTTGCATCGTCTCCTGCAGATCTGACACCGAATGCTCCTGTCTTCGAGTACTTCGTAAAGCAAACAATTCGAGGATGATAAAGACATTATCTAATAACTTACTTTATATTTTGTTAGCAGGATCTTTTAACATCATTGTACGGTTAGTCTATGGATGATGAACAGTTTCGTCAACTCCTTGATCATTTCGATTATTCCTGGAGCGGCTATAGGAGGGTGAGAAAGGGTGTTAAGAGACGGATTAGGCGCCATATGCAGCAGGTGCGATGCAGGAACGCTCAAGAGTACCTTAATAGGTTGGACGCCGATTCGGGTTTACGGAGCCAGTTTGACAGCGTGATGAGCGTGTCGGTGAGTCGGTTTTTCAGAGACCGACTGCTCTGGAAGATGATGGAAGACCGTATAGTGCCGGAAATCGTAAAGGAAAACAGAGGGAAGGTGCGATTCCTGTCTGTGGGCTGCGCCTGTGGTGAGGAGGTGTACAGTCTTAAGATAGTGTGGGAGATTCAGCGTGCTCGCCTCGAAGACATGCCCGAGCTTGAGATCTTGGCAATGGATATTAACCCGGATTACATCAGAAGAGCTCGGGAGGGAAAATATTCCAAGAGTAGTTTAAAGGAGGTACCGGACAAATTAAGGGATGTCTATTTTCTTTACTCAGGAAAGGACGATTTCTATAAGATAGTGCCATCCATGAGGGCGGGAATTTCATGGAAGGTTCAGAATGCGGTGAATGAGCCTTTGCAAGGGAATTTTCAGGTAATCTTTTTGAGAAATGGCATCCTTACCTACTATACCGATGAGCTGAAGCGAACTGCTTTTCGAAAGATACTGGGTAGTCTTTCAAAGGGTGGATTCCTAGTCATAGGGTCTCATGAAAGGCTGCCTGTTGAGACGGGAGATCTGTTGTCCTTTAGGGACCAGCGCTATATCTTCAAGAAGATCGGAAGCTAGTACGTGGCGAAGAAAAACATCCTTCTTACGGGTCCACCCCGGTCCGGCAAATCGACTCTCATAGAAGCGGTTATTGAGCGAATTAAAGAGCCGGTAACGGGGTTTTTTACGCGGGAGATGAGAGAGGGGGGTGAACGAGTCGGCTTTTCCATAAATTCGCTGTGGGGTAGTGATGGGATCTTGGCCCATTAGGGAATGAGAAGTCGATACAGGGTAGGCAAATACGGGGTTAGTCTTAAGGATATAGAAGATACTGCCGTTCCCGCCATGATACCTTCGATGCATGAGGAGATAGTTGTGATCGATGAGATCGGAAAGATGGAATGTCTCTCTCCTCTGTTTAGAGAAACCCTGATAGACGTGCTTGAATCGCCAAATCGAGTACTCGGCTCGATTGCCCTGAGAGGAGATGCTTTTATTGAAGCGATAAAGCTGCGTGAAGATGTAACGGTGGTTGGTGTGACGAGCCGAGACCACGGTATCCTGGTGGATCAGCTGCTTGATACACTGAAGGCATTTAGCATTGCATAGCAAGGGAGCGAAATGGTATAAAAGCCAGTCCTGGAGGAATGAAGGTGAAAAAGCGGTTGATTATCATCGTGTTCCTTGTCTTGTTGCTTGGCGTAGGGGCTTATGTGTATCTCGGGCAGCGGAAGGTGCAGGTCAAGGAGACTTACTATTCCGGAACCATTGAGGCAAGGAGTGCGGAATTGTCCTTTCAGGTGAGCGGCAGGGTTGTTGAGATTTTGGCAGAT
>CP070657.1:39102-42474 GCA_020355085.1 Deltaproteobacteria bacterium | reverse complement strand
GGTAACCACCGTGGGCGGTCTTGTCACCGGTTTGCGCGGAGCACTGGAGGTTGCCGACGCAATCACAAACGGCAGATCGAGCCGCCGTTTCAGCGCATTGCGGCTGGAGCTGGACCTTCATCTGCTCATCCGAAAAGCCCTGAACCATTTCAGGGAAGAGGACTACGTGAAACTCCTGGGCCTGTTGACACCAGAGGTGAAGCGCTCGCTCGGGTGCTTCCACCGAGATGAGACCGCCAAGCTCCTCCTGCGAGTATTTTCCAAGAATCCCCGTCTTGTGCTCCTTGGTCTTCGGTCCCTCCTTTCCGGCCGGTAATCCGTCACCTGATCTCCTCAGCGCTCTTCCCGTCATGAAGGGTACTGTAAGGATCGTATACAATGCCCTAGGCATGCTCTTTCATGACTGCTGTTTTCAAAAACAATCCTGGCTGGTCTCAACTTTTCTTTGCTATTTTGCGCTCGATATTTTAGTAAATCAGGTGTGTTTTTATTTGCACGCCTCATGGGAGTCTGATGATTCCATGGAAGGAGCGTGGGCGGTTACAGCCTAGATTTAGAGATGATATCATCTTTTCGCGCTCGTCTGGTTCGGATCATGAAGTACTTATTCACTAGATCACTGCCCATATGCATGGTTGTTGCTTCGGTCCTCTTTTGCTCTCACGAATCATACGCCTCCGTAAACATCCCTTTGGGTTCTCCCTTTTACCAGCACCTTGCTATGCTCGATGCCCAAGGCCTTATCAAGAGCGGGCTCTTGTCAACCAAACCGGTTACCCGCTCGGAGGCTGGGAGGTTGCTGGCAGAGGCCGCCGATTATGCGGCAACGGAGGATCTCTCGCCTTTCATCTCCCAGACCCTGGATCGAGCGGCCCATGTGTACGCGGAGGAGATCGCTGAGGCGAGATTACCGGGGTACGGGCCGCGCACCTATCTGAAACCGCTGGAGGAGCTGTCTCTAACATACACCTTTTTGGATGGTCCGTTTTCCGTATTCAACAATGAGGGAATCGAGTATTTTGATGGGAACAACGCCGTGTTTGAATTTCAGTCAAGCGCCCGGTTGTCTGGGGTTTTCTCCGTTTTTCTTCAGCCCATTGTCATCTATAATGGGAAGTTCTCGGGCATTGAGGGCTACGACAAGACGGAGACTACTTTGCACAAATACTATGTTAAGCTCACCCTGGGAAATTTCGAGCTTGAGGCGGGAAGGGATTCTCTGTGGTGGGGCCCCGGCTATCATGGTGCCCTCATTATCTCCAGCAATGCCCGGCCCTTTAATTTGATAAAGATATCCAATCCCCGGGCCACGCTGCTTCCGTGGTTCTTCCACGTGCTCGGGGCGTTTAAATACAACATCTTCTTTTCGGTTCTGGACAAGGAAATGGCCTCCGGCCATCCGCCTCGGTCCCAGCTTTTTGGCACGAGATTCGATTTCAAGCCTCATCCGGCTTTAGAGTTGGGTGCCTCATATTTTATCCACTTCAACGGTGACAGACCGGGCATCGGGCGGCTGGGTTTCTCAGACTATTTCGCTATACTCACTAGTACTGTGAGCAGCCCAGGAGCCAAGCGAGACAGCAACAAGGAGGTTGCAGTAGACGCAGCCCTAACCATACCAAATGTTTCCAGGGTTTTGCGTGTTGCGGATTCAATGAAGCTCTATGTCCAATGGGGGGCGGAAGACTCGGATTTTCCCCCCGACAAAAGGGCCTACGTCCTGGGAGCGGCCTTTTACGATTTCCTCGCAGTGCCCAGGCTGACATTGAGGGCAGAATACGCACGGCTCTCTCCGAAAGGCGCACCCACCGCCTGGTACGACCACGGTATTTGGTCAATGAAATACAAGGGCAGGGTATTTGGGCACCACGCAGGAACGGACTCAGACGATGTGTTCTTTGAACTATCGCACGAAATTAGTCCCGATTTTAGCTGCAGGTTGGGTTTTGATAGGGAAAGGAGCGGTCTCAGCAAGAAATGTGTGGAAGAAAAGAATCAGTACTTCTTTGAGGCAGGATATGACCTTAAGCAATGGTGGAGCCTTGGGGTTAGGTATGCGCATGAAGTCATCGACAATGTTGAGAATGTAGAGGGCGCAACGCAGAAGAATCACCTGATAGGGGTGGAGGTGGGTTTTCGGTTCTAGCCTGGGAAGGCAGCAGGCACAAGTGAGTAAGAAACAAGAGGCAGGGGTAGGGACGAGGCGGTTAGGAATCTGTGAAAAGACGGACGAAGATTAAGAGGTTGAGGAATCTAGGAATAAGCGCATTGAATAAGGGGCAAAGAAAACTTGAACGATCGCAAAACTTCGTGATACCATCCCACGAATAAAGGAGAAGCCTGTCATGGGTGCAGGGAAACCAGGGAGCAATGAGACCTATGGCCTTTGTTATTGAACGGAAAGGGAGAAGCTTCTTGGGTCTTAGAGATTTACCGAAATACAAAGCCCTCCTCTTTTGTGCCGTCCTAATGTTTTCTAGTGTCAGCCTCTTGTCCGGGCAGGAATCGACAGGGCCTATAACCTCACCCGGCCTCGCCTCACCTTATCCATTCTCTTCAGGCATATCAGCTACCCCCCCTGAATCCGAGACAGGCGGCGGGGAAGCTGTTCCAAGGGTTCCTGCAGGCTTGGAGCGTAAAGCCTTGCGCGAAGCCCTGGAGAAACCGGGGGTCGAGGAGAAACCCACGTTTTCGTTGATCATTTCGGCGGTGCCGGGCGACACCTATGTGGATGTGAGCTGGTCTCCTCTTGCCAGGGTGAAGGTTGAAAAATTTCAACTGGATGAACCGGTCAGTGGTTATATCATCTCTTACGGGACAGAATCGGGCAGGTATACCGAGGAAATTGACGTGGGTGACGTATCGGGTTTCAGGGTCAGGAACCTGAAAAACCACACGCCCTATTACCTGGCAGTCAGGGCCTACACCAGATCCAGGGAGCTCAGTGCGTTCTCAAACGAGGTTCGGGTTGTCCCCAAGCCAAAGGAAGAGCTCAAGTCCACCATTGAACGGATTTTTTCGGAGGAGATTTCCCAGGCAGTATCGAAAGACCTCGTGCAATTCGGCTACGATCTCTTCTCCGCAAAGGTCTCGACCTTTGCGGCGGTGACCGATGTCCCGGTTGGCCCTGACTATGTTGTGGGGCCCGGTGATAGCTTCATAATCTCCCTGTGGGGAAGGCTAGAGGCACGCTTTGAGGTGGCTGTTGACCGGAATGGCGAGATAACCTTGCCCAAGGTGGGCGTCATAAAGGTGTGGGGGTTAACCTTTTCCGAACTGAAGCAGGCCGTGTACAAGCAGCTCTCCAAGTACTATTCCGGCTTTCAAATGAATATCACCATGGATAAGCTTCGAACCATTCGCGCTTTCATC
>CP070657.1:23423-39002 GCA_020355085.1 Deltaproteobacteria bacterium | reverse complement strand
TTGAGGAAGGCAGAAAAGTATTCTTATCCCAGGTGCTCGATATCGTGAATCCAGCGGATTATCCCTTCATCCTAGCGCATATAGATTGTGACTTTCTGAAACCTGTCAGGTTAGGCGACAGCCTGACCCTCTTCGTATGGATCGGGGAAATAGGTGAAAAGAGTTTTGCATTTAAATACCAACTAACTGATCGCAATGATGCCTCTGTCACCTACGGAAAGGGTGAATCGGTTATGGTGTACTTTGACTACCGCACGAATAGGACGATCCCCATTCCGGGGGATTTCCTGGAGAAGATTTCACCCTATTCCGAGCCAGGCGCATGAAACAGCAATGGATTAACAATCACCCCTAAGATCTATACCCTTCAAGGCAGCTTGCGCGCATATGCGCTAATCTTCTTGACTCCACCCCTATAGGAGTTATCTTAAAGATATACATACCAGGAGGTATCATCATGGAAACGAAAAAACTCTCAGTGCCAAATATATCTTGCGGTCACTGTGTCATGACAATCCAAAGAGAGCTCAATGAGTTAGAGGGCGTCAAAAAGGTGGAGGGAGACCCAACGGCTAAGGAAATCACCGTAGAATGGGAGAACCCGGCCACTTTGGAGGAGATCAAATCCACCCTTGAAGAGATCAATTACCCGGCTGCTGATTAGGGGAGATAGCTATGCCTGACAAAAACGTAACCCTTCCAGTAACGGGCATGACCTGCGCCAACTGCGCGCTGAACATCGAACGAAACGTCAAGAAGCTGCCTGGCGTAAAGGAGATGAACGTCAATTTTGCAACCGAACAGGCATCTGTGGCGTTTGATACGGACGAAATCCAGATCAACGACGTAGTTGAGAAGATTCATGACGCCGGCTATGGCGTGGCCACAGCAACCGTGGAATTTCCGGTAACGGGCATGACCTGCGCCAACTGCGCCATGACCATAGAGCGAACCTTAAAGAAAAAGGTCCCCGGCGTTTTAAACGCATCGGTCAATTTCGCCTCCGAACGGGCCCGGGTTGAATACATACCGAGCCTCACGACTATCGATCGCATGATCGATGCTATAGAAGACGCCGGCTATGGCGCGATCAGGCCCGATGAGATCCTTGATGAAGAAGATGCAGAACTGGCTGCCCGAAACGCGGAGATTCAAAACCAGACCCGCAAGTTCCTAGTAGGTGTCCTCTTTACGGCACCTCTCTTCGTCCTGAGCATGGGGAGGGACTTCGGTCTCTTGGGATTGTGGAGCCACGGGGCGTGGGTGAACTGGCTGTTCTTGATGCTCGCAACACCTGTCCAATTCTACACGGGATGGGATTATTATACGGGGGGCTGGAAAAGCCTTAGAAACAAAAGCGCCAATATGGACCTTTTGGTGGCCATGGGTTCTTCGGTTGCGTACTTCTATTCTCTCGCCCTGCTCTTGTACCCTCCCCTCGGGCATCACGTGTACTTCGAAACATCTGCAGTCATCATCACGCTCATCAAGCTGGGCAAGATGCTCGAATCAAGAACCAAGGGCAAAACAGGGGGAGCAATTCGTAAGCTCATGGGACTCCGGCCCAAGACGGCAACGATTCTCGAGAACGGAAAGGAAAGAGATATTCCCGTCTCTCTGGTCACCGTTGGTAATACCGTTATCGTCCGACCCGGAGAGAGCGTTCCCGTTGACGGAACCGTTATCGAAGGAGAATCAAGCGTTGATGAATCGATGTTGACCGGCGAACCCATCCCCGTGGATAAAGGGCCGGGCAGCCAGATAGCAGGGGGTACCATCAATGGCGAGGGCCGTCTGAAGGTTGAAGCAACACGGGTCGGCAAGGACACCGCCCTTGCCCGTATTATCCGTTTGGTTCAGGAGGCCCAGGGGAGCAAGGCCCCCATCCAAGCCCTTGCCGATCGAGTTGCCGCGGTCTTTGTGCCGAGCGTCATCGGGATCGCATTTCTTACCTTTATTCTCTGGTGGGCCATTGGAGGCCAATTCGTTCCGTCCATGATACGAATGGTGGCGGTGCTGGTTATCGCCTGCCCATGCGCTCTTGGCCTGGCCACACCCACGGCCATCATGGCGGGAACCGGCAAGGGTGCGGAACAAGGAATGCTTTTCAAGAACAGCGAGGCCCTGGAGATGGCCACCAAACTGGACACTATTGTTCTGGACAAAACCGGTACCATCACCATGGGTAAACCCGCTGTTGTAAACCTAATCGTTTCCGACACCCTGGTTAAAGACGAGCAAGAGCTCTTACGGGTCTCCGCCTCAGCGGAACGGGGTTCAGAGCACCCCCTTGGTCGGGCCATAGTGAACGAGGCCGAGAAAAGAGGGCTTGAACTCTTCGAGCCACACGATTTTAGAGCCTCCCGTGGCCTGGGAGTAAAGGCACGGGTAGATGGCAAGGAGGTGTCGGTGGGAAAGCCCCAATGGTTTGCAGAAATGGGTTTGCGCTTTAATGACGCCCTCGATGACGTCCGCTCGCTCCAGGCTGAGGGAAAGACGGTGATGATGGTGGTGGTGGATCAAAAACTCGCCGGCGTCATAGCGGTAGCAGATACCGTAAAGCCCGAGTCCGGTGACGCGATCTCCGACCTTCACCGGGCAGATCTGAAGGTGGTCATGCTTACCGGAGACAACGCCCAAACAGCTCAATCGATTGCCTCGACAGTAGGCATTGATGAAGTCTTTTCCGAGGTCCGGCCGGAGGAGAAATCGTCGAAGATTAAAGAGCTCCAGGATCATGGAGACATGGTGGGAATGGTGGGCGACGGCATCAACGATGCCCCTGCCCTCGCCCAGGCGGATGTGGGGCTAGCCATCGGGACAGGGACAGACGTTGCCATCGAGACAGGTGATGTGATTCTGGCCAGCGGGAACTTGACCGGGGTATCAAAGGCGATACGCCTCAGCAGGGCCACCATGAGAACCGTGAAACAAAACCTCTTTTGGGCATTCTTCTACAATATCATTCTCATCCCCGTTGCGGCGGGCGTGCTCTATCCATTCGAGTTCCTCCCCCATTTCCTCAGACAACTACACCCCATACTTGCGGCGCTGGCCATGGCCATGAGCAGTATTACCGTTGTCTCCAATAGCTTGCTCCTGTACCGGACAAAGATAGATCAGCATTCTTGAGAATGCACGATGGGGCTCATGAAATGATCCGATTCAACCCCCTCTGCCCGACGGCTCGAATTCAGCCTATGCCTTTACAACGAGAAAGTGCGATGGTATTAAGTAAGCTAAACCGGAGTCTTCTGGTACATTTCCCATGACACGCAATCAGAGAAGCTCGATCCTTTGCCCGAACTGCAAGAAACTCATCAGCGCTGATGAGCCTCGCTGCCCCCATTGCGGTATAGCACGCCCCGGATCACGGTTGAAAAACAACCCCTTCACTCGCCTTTTCGTCAGCACTGATCAGATAGTCAAGGCCATTGTACTTGTTAATGTGGGCATGTACATAATCTCGCTTCTGCTCGGGCCGTGGTCATCGGGATTCTCTATGAATCCCCTTTCCCTTCTCTCTCCTTCAAACAGAAGTCTTCTGCTTTTGGGGGCCACCGGAACCGTGCCAATTGACCGCTTACATCGCTGGTGGACCCTCATATCCGCCAATTACCTCCATGCCGGCCTTCTCCATATCCTGTTCAATATGATCGCGTTGCGGCAGATAGCCCCCCTGGTCATCCGTGAATTTGGGCCTCATCGAATGGTAATCCTCTATCTCTTGAGTGGGATAATCGGTTTCTTGGTTTCCTACCTTGCCGGCGTCGAGCTAACCATTGGCGCCTCTGCTGCCGTTTGCGGTTTGATCGGCGCCTCTCTCTATTACGGCAAGAGCCGGGGAGGCATTTACGGACAGACTATTTATCGTCAGATTGGGGCCTGGGCACTGGGCATCTTTATCTTCGGCCTGCTGGTGCCGTCTATTAACAACTGGGGCCATGGAGGCGGAATGGTGGCAGGGGCAATGCTAGGATTTATGCTGGGGTATGAGGAAAGAAGAAGGGAGCGGCTCTTTCACCGAATTCTGGCTGGGTTTTGTGTGGTGGCAACCCTCTTGATACTGCTATGGGCCATTGGCTCAGGCATCTACTTTCGTTTTCTTGCCTAGTAACCTATTCGCCCTTCCATACCTCTTCGCTGTAAAAGTCGGCAATGGGCTTCCCCTTGGCTTTTTCAAAGCCCTCTATCCATACTCTTACCCGGTCTTTCCCATAGCCAGCCTCCCACGCGGCAACGATAGCATCCACGGGGATATCATGGTAGATCCCATGAAACGCCACGTATTCCATGAACCTCTTGCCATCGAGGCTGTATTGCTGAAAGATCGAATCTTCGCGGCCGTTGAATTCAAGGGGCAACACATGGTGTTTGTGGCACAGCTCTTTATTGAATGCCGGTGTGGCCTTCACCCACTTCCCTTCCAGATAAAACTCTACAAAACCGTGGTATACAAACAGATCCGATCCAATATAGTCGATCAGCTGTTTTGTGGCCAGATGATTTCTGACATCGGCAAATCCGATTCGTGATGGGATGCCCTTGGCCCTCCCGAGGGCACACAACAGAGAGGCCTTACACACACAGTAACCTCGGCCGCTCTTCAACACGTTGCTCGCGCGGTAGTGTTCGGGAAGATAGAAGGGGTAATAGGGGTCGTACCATATGCCGTCACGAACGGCATAGTAAAGCCTAACCGCCCGGTCTACGGGATCTGCCCTGTCCCCCACAACCTTGGCAGCATAATCCACGATAGTCTCATGATGGCTGTCGATGATATCCGTTGGGGCCAGGTATTTTTCGTCTACGGTTTCCATATCCTCTGCTTAATTATCGAATTGCGCTCCTGTATCTCGGCCTGCCTTTTGTAAGGGCAGCACTATACGTGAAAGAATGCCGCTGGGTCAAGGGGGAATGTCTTCTAGAGTTTCCTGACTGTCCAGTGAACACCGTTGTCCCTGCGCGACATTAGCGGAAGCGGTGGGGCACCCCCCGAGGGTGAGCAGGAAGGGGAAAGCCCCGCCTTTAGAGCGGGGAAGGGGCAGGCATTCCTCACCTGCGAACCCCGGGAGGGTCACCGCGAGAGCATCGGAGCAAAGGGACAATGGTGTTCACTAGTGAAAAACATAAGCCTTTACAGAGCCGATACGTTGCAGAGATCCCTCGCGGAAAACTCAGGAAACTTCTGGGAATGTCTTTTCATGCCGGGCAGAAGGCTCTTGCCTGTTGCAAACAATCCTCGACTAGTATATACAGTTTGTAACAGTCCGCCGACTTAACAACCGGAAGCAATGAAACCGATGGCTGATTTGCCCGGTGCGGAAACACGTGCTGCGGCGACTGAAAGCAACAGTAATACACAGAGGAAGTTGACAATGACGCATGAGGATGCGGGACATTACCGGTTGAAACACCCTTCAGAAACCGAGCTCAATCCCAGGATCGCCGAGGCCGTAAAACAAAAGGCAACGAATAATAGGATATCGTGTGCTTTGGCCCATGAAATTGCAGATGAGACCGGTGCAACACCGGCTGAGGTCGGCATTGCGCTGGACCTTTTGGAGATGCGGATCACCAATTGCCAGTTGGGGCTCTTTGGGCACAGCCCTGAGAAAAAGGCCGTCAAATCATCGGAAACCGTGTCCCCTGAACTAGAAAAGGCTATTCGAAACTCACTGGAAGATAATCGAATATCGTGCCTGTCGTGTTGGGAAATCGCAGCGCGATTTGGCATTGCCAGAATAGACGTATCCGCAGCCTGTGAGGCCCTGGACCTTAAGATCGGCGCTTGCCAGCTCGGGGCCTTTCGATAAGACTTATTGCTCAGAGCACAAGGTATTCGTTCCCCTGCCTTCATGGTGGTTACTGCCTGCTGATGATTCCGAGTTAGGCTAGCATTACCAATGCGGATAGAGTTGACACCCAGTCTAATTCGAACCGATTGGTGAATGCGGTGGAGAACTCCCCATGACCCTCGACAAGCTGAAAGGGATTAAACTCCTGCTGCTCGACGTGGATGGTGTCCTGACCGACGGAAGTGTCATTTACCATGACACGGGAGAGGAGACAAAGGTATTCCATATCAAGGATGGCTTGGGCATCAGAATGCTCATAGATGCAGGGATCGAAGTAGGTATTGTTACCGGCAGGACCTCCGGGGCCCTTCGTCACCGGTGCGATAATCTCGGTATCTCCCTTGTGTTTGAACAGGTTCATGACAAGACGGGTGTGCTTGAGGTTGTCTCTAGAGAAAAGGGTGTGAAGGCCGAGCACATTGCATTCGTCGGCGACGATCTGGTCGACATTCCATTAATGAAAAGGGTCGGGCTCTCCGTAGCAGTTGCAGATGCACATGAGACAGTACTCGAGCATGCGGACATGGTCACCGCAACCCAAGGGGGTGCTGGTGCTGTTCGAGAGGTGTGTGAGGCGATCTTGAAAGCACAGGGGCTCTGGGAGAAGGTTTTGGCACGGCTTCGCTAAGCCGCGCCTTTATTTGGAGGAGACTGCTATGCGTAACCTCTCGAAAAATATCAGCATGGTCTTTGCCGCAGGCTGCCTCGGTGGCCTTGTGAACAGCCTCGCCGTCTGGATCTTCGGAGATCTCGGCATCAACGCAGTGCTCGGGGTGAGGATAGCCCCTGCGCTCACCCCTCAGTGGCTTTATCCCCGTATCATATGGGGCGGCATCTGGGGGCTCCTCTTCCTTCTCCCCCTCATGCGAAGCCGCATCCTGTCTCGGGGCATCATCTTCAGTTTGGGCCCGACCCTCGTGCAGTTGCTCGTGGTCTTTCCCCTCAAGGCAGGCAAAGGTTACATGGGGCTCGATCTCGGCACCCTCACCCCCTTGCTTGTGTTTATCTTTAACGCCATATGGGGTATAGCAACTGCAATCTGGCTCAGGTGGACGAGCAGGCTTTGAAAGATAAATTCTTGCACACTGTTATGGAGTAGTCATGAAGCTGTTGGATGACTTAATCTCCGCATTGAATCTGGATACGAAGGTCAGAGACATTCGGCAAGGGGTTTTTCACACTGCTGTGCTGACGCGTAACTGCGGCCTGGCAGCCACGCTGCCTCGAGACGCCCTCAGGCAAAACCCTCCGCTGGTAAAAGAGCCCGGCACCTTGTTGGAGAAAAGCGTATCCGAGCTTGCCCGCATGGCGTACTCGGAAAGCATACTCGAGGCATCCATGGGCATGGCAACCATAAACTCGCTCCTTGCGATCGATGATGACCAGTGCATCGAACTCAACGCGCGGGAGCTTATCGTGGAGAAAGGCACCGGAAAGAGGATTGCCATAATCGGGCACTTCCCCTTCATCCCTCTCCTGAAAGAGCGCGCAAAAGAGGTGTGGGTCATCGAAAAAAACCCCCAGCAAGGCGATTTGACCGAAGATGAGGGTCAAAACGTGATCCCTCAAGCCGATGTGGTGGGCGTTACCGGCACCGCTATTACCAATCATACCTTTGAAGGCCTGCTCGAACTCTTCAGCCCACAGGCCTATGTGGTAATGCTGGGAGATACAACACCCCTCTCACCTGTTCTTTTCGACTACGGCGTGCATGCCATCTCAGGCACCAAGGTTGTAAACATCGAACAAGCCCTCCGGTGTGTCTCACAGGGTGCCAACTTCCGGCAGATAAAGGGCACCAGGCGTCTGACCATGATAAGATAGGCTTAGAAGCCTTGTGCCAAGCCCTCTTTGACTGCCAGAAGAACCTTACAATAAGATAAAGAGAACCAACGAGCAGGAGCTCATAGAGCATTACCGTGGATCTGAAACAATGTTTTGAAATACTTGAGCTTAGCCCCGATGCCTCCGCGGATGAGGTGCAACAGGCATACAAAGACCTGGTGAATATCTGGCACCCTGATCGCTTTGCCACTAATCCCAGGCTCAAGCGAAAGGCCGAGGCGAAATTAAAGGAGATTAACAGAGCCTACGCGATGGTGAATTCTCTTTTGTCCTCTGAACCAGGGGCACGAGCAGATGCACAGAAGCCACCGTATACACAGCCTCGCGCTTCAGAACAAGCCGAAGCACAGCCAGACACATCGGATTATGAGGTTGAACCCAAAACCACCACAGAGGCAGTTGTTGAAGCGGGTACCGTTGCAGTTTTGAACCTCTGGTCCTATCTCTCAACAAGACTGCGTCGTGTCATTGCCGAGCAAGTTCGAGCATTCAAGGAGGGAGCACAACCGGATCAACAGGGCCCAACTCGGCGCCAGGCTCGGCCCACGGGAAGGGGACAAGGGAAAGGTGCCGGTACTGGACGGGGCCGGGGCCCGCACGCCGGAAGGGGTGGAGGAAAGGGCACAGCGAGTGGCAGGGGTAAAGGCCCAGGTGGCGGCAGGGGCAGGGGTAAAGGTGGTGTTTAAACCGCGGAAGCGACCTACACAATAAACCGTGCCTTAAGGGTGCTCGTCCTCGAGCGCCTTTCGTATTCTCTTGGCGAGGTCGCCCATCGCAAGGGGTTTCATAACGAAATCCTTGATCCCCATGGCCTTTGCCTTTTCCTCGCTGATACGTTCACTAAATCCGGTGCACAGTATAATCGGGATATCGGGGCGAATCTTCATGAGTTCTTTCGACAGCTTATCTCCCGTCATATTCGGCATGGTCATGTCGGTAATAACCAGATCAAACCGCCCTGGATTTACGCGGAACAGCTCCAAAGCCTCGTTGCTGCTCATTCTCGTTGTGACCTCGTAACCGAGATGAGATAACATCTGCTCGGCTATCTGCACCAGATCCTGCTCATCGTCAACGAAAAGCACACGCTCGTGCCCTGTTGGAAAGGTTTGGACAGTTGCGGTATCGGTCAGCTCTTTCTTTTGCTCTATCCTCGGAAAGTATACATGAAAGCAGGTTCCGGTCCCGGGCTTACTCTCCGCACAAATGCCGCCCTTGTGGCTCATTACAATGCCGTGTACCACGGCTAATCCCAGTCCGGTTCCCTTGCCTTTGTCTTTGGTGGTAAAATACGGATCGAAGATCCTTTCCAATACCTCAGAGGTCATTCCATGACCGGTATCACTTACGGATATTCTCAGATACGGTCCCGGGTCTATATCTAAATTCAGCGGTGCAGTAGAGGCATCTACATCAACCTCTGTGACACTCACCTCCAACAGCCCGCTTTCCTCACCGATGGCATGGGCCGCATTGGTACAAAGGTTCATAAGGACCTGATGGATCTGTGTAGGATCCGCCTCTATGGCCCCAGTAAGGGGCTCAATGTGGTGGCGGATCTCAATTGTGGTAGGTAAAGAGGCCCTCAAAAGCTTTAAGGTCTCTTTCACAATCGGGGTAATCTCCACGGGTTTCAGCTCATTTTGGCTTTGTAGGCTGAATGCGAGAATCTGGTTCACCAGATCTTTCGCCCGCTTGCTGGCTCTGAGCACCTCTTCAAGATTGTGCTTCACTTTCGTGACTTCGGCGACATCTAGCATTGAAAGCTCTACATAGCCGACGATAGCTGCGAGGATATTGTTGAAATCGTGTGCCACACCCCCGGCGAGCGTACCCATAGCCTCCATCCTTTGGGCTCGCACAAGTTGGGCTTCAAGCCTCCTTTTTTCTTCCTCCGCGCGCTTTCGTTCAGTAATGTCACGCATGATTCCCTGGTATCCCAGAATTGCCCCATCTTCAGCCTTGCGCACAGTCGCAGTAAGAAGGCAATCTATCTCCATGCCATCCTTCTTCTTTAATTTCACCTCAAAGTCCGTAACAGATCCCTTTTGCTCTATCTCTTGCTGAAATCGAGACCGGTCATCCAGGTTAACATATGTCTCTTGAGATCTGAGATTTCCTAACTCCGATTTGGTATAGCCAAGCAAATCCAGATAGGCCTGGTTACCGTCAATAAGTCTGCCTTCCCTCATAGTAATAAAAATCGGATCCCTCGACTGTTCGAACAAATCGCGGTAACGTTCTTGGCTTTCGTGCAGTGCCTCTTCTGTCCGCCTGCGTTCTTTAATCTCTTGCCTGAGTTCCTCATTCGTCCTCGTGAGTTGTGCCGTTCGTTCCTGAACTCTCTGTTCGAGTTCTCGATTGACGTCAGTGACCTTTTGCTTCTCCGCTTGCAGTTGACGGGCCTGGATGAAGTCCTTACGCGAATAGAACTCAATGGAGTAACAGGCAAACATCCCAATTACATTGCCAGCAAGAAAGAAGAAGTTGTTGTTTATCAGAATGGGAATGGGGGTCTGAGTCAACCACAAAGCCGAGATTTCGTAGGCAATCACAAGCGTCCAGCCCGTGACGGTTGCCCAGACGAACCTGAGTTTGAAAAAGGTATACCCAAAAAGAAAGACCAGAATCAAGCCCGCGTAATACAGATAACTCCCCGGATCCGGAGCAATAAGAGTCATCGCGATGATGCCCAGTCCAGCCACCAAGATTACAACTGCAATGGATAGTTGCATGAATTTCTTGAAATGGTTGGAGTAAGAGAGCAGTAATGCCCCAAGCAGAAAAGGAAAAACAATGGCATAGCGAATGAGCCACAGTGCCTGCTTCACGTTTGGAACGAGCCATGCGTCGAGAATGCCGAAAATTCCGTAGAAGAAGAATCCCAAGAGCAAGGCTATGCGCACATGTCGTAACGATTTCTCAAAATAGTCATCAAGAAAGTCTTGCTCAAGTTCTTCGGGAAAGGACAGGGTAAGGAGGTTTGCCTTTATTTCATTTTGTGGAAAGGAAACGGCCGTCATGTCTCACTGCCTTAAATAGTTAGAAATGCCTAATGCCAGTAGGCTGCATTCGGATCGCCTTTCTTGATGACCACCAAGGTCATATCATCCAGTTGTTCTTCCTGAAAAACCGTTACGTCTTCGATTACCTTGTCGAGGATCTTACGGACCGGTAAATCTGCGTATTCATTCAGGGCCTGTTCGAGGCGAACTTGGCCATACATCTCTCCATTCCTGTTGGTGGCCTCGGTGATGCCATCGGTGAATAGCAGTATGAGATCGCCTTCCTCTATGGTGACCGAAACATCGTTCAAGTATTTCCCGATATCTTCGTCAATTCCCAGCCACGTCCCTTTTGTAGGGATGGTTTCAGTCTTATTCAATGCGGATCTGTAAATTATGATGTCTTGGTGTTTTCCGGCCAGGGTCATTTGTGATTCATTGAACCGGATGGCCATCATCGTCATATAGTGATCGGATCCCAACCTGGAAATATTCTCTCTCAGAATCGAGTTTACCGATTCAAGAACCGCTGATGGCTTATAGTCCGTTGAACTGTGTACCGTTGATAGAATACTTGTTTGTGCCATCATCATAATGAGCCCTGAATCGACCCCATGGCCCGACACGTCACCAATGGTAACCCATTTATCTCCCGTTGGTGTTTCAATGATATCGTAGTAATCGCCACCTACCTCTTTGGCCGGGACCATGGTGGCGGCAATCTCAAAGCCCTTAACCTTTTCCCTGTCCGGCAAGAGCGCTGTTTGTATCCGTTTTGCCAGTTCCATCTCACTCCAGAGCGCATCCCGGGCCTTTTTCAACTCAACAAGCAGATAAAACTCCTGTTTGACGAGTTTATGTTTCACATGGTTTATGCTCACGGCAATGATTGCTGTTGAGAGCAGAAAAAAGAGGTTATTGATGAGGGCCGAATGATCATATGGATGACCTGCAATCACATTCAACAGAATATACAGGGAGATAACTATGATGCTATTGAGGGCTGAGTGGATGGTCTTCCATGGTATCCAGAGGTTTACCCCAATTATCACCAGATTCAGGCCAGCGTAATAACTGGAATTAAACCCTCCCAGATCAACTGTCATCAGCGCTATCATCCCTCCAATATTCACCGAAACAGCATACCCGTGGATGTAAGAGAGCTTACTTGCTTTGGTTTGACGAACAATGGCATACTGGATGATCACGATGAGTGTCGACACGGATCTGTAAATAACAAACCGCTGGAGAAGCTCTTTAGGCATTATAAAATAATCCAGTATCAGGAACGCTGGAACCATGAGGAATGCCAGAATTGTGAGCGTTTTCAGCCACTCATGGATGATGCTGCTGAGGTAGCTTTCGAATTGATCGGCATCATAATCGAACTGCTCTGTCGTGTTAGCAATAAGGCTCATCTCAATCCCGGTTTTATACGTTAGCCATCCTTCTATAACTCAGATTCAGCATGTACAGCCCATGCAACCGTTATCCTGTCTTTCTTACGTGAAGAAACATCTGACTCCCTGTATCATCGAAAAAGATATCTATTTCCGCTGAGGCGGCATTGCCTAACAGATCTCCGAACTCTTGTTCCGTTCGATGGTAGAGAACCCAGTCTGCCCAATACTCCATGTAGTATTTGCTCGGATTTGATGTGTGGAAATTTCCGGCAATCATCTCTCCACCGGGCTTCAGCAATTGGAAAAGCTTAAGGAGCACAGCCGATGCCACCCGAGGAGTGAGATAATCAAAAAGCCCCATCGAATAAATGAAATCGAACTCCCCCCATCTGCCCTTCAATTGGGGCGAAGCAAGCATGGTTCGCACAGATTCGTTCAGGTAATCTACTTTGATTTTGGCTTCTAACCTCTTCTCAATCTGGCCAATAAACTCCGCCGCTTCCATCAGGGCCTGTCGGTCTTGATCGAGCAAGGCGAAATGATATTTTTCACAATCCCCAGCATTAACCAATATGTCTTCGATTTCAATTGCCGATCCACTGGCAACTGACAAGACCTTCAATCTTCCGTGCGTTGTACCGGTATCATGTTCCCTGATGCGGCGGACCATGTTTGCTATAATATGTCTTCTGCATCGTACAGCCTGAGAGGCAGCGTGCTCCAACGGATGCTTATGCATGAGCTTCGAAAAGGTGGAATCACCCTGAAGCTCGTTTGCATAAATCATTCGCATCATCACCGAATCTCCAACGTATCCTCTTGGCTTCAGATTGGTTCGTTTCAGCAGTGGAGAACAGAGGATATAGTTCCACAGTTGTTTTCTGAAATAAAATCCGTGCCGGGCATGCTCTTCCCCATTGAACGAACCGACTATACCGTGCAGCTCTTCCAGCCTCTCATCGAGGTACCGCATGAACTTCTTGCCCTCGGTATCGATGATGGCTCCCCTGATCGATTCTCTTATACTCTCAGGCTCGGCACGCAATTCTAGATCCAGGTCATCAAAGATGCCTTTATAGACGCTCAAATCATACGTGAGATTGGCGGTATACTCCTTAAATGCCTCGCAAATCCTCTCTTTGTGAGCCAGGATCAACGGCAGGTTAATAAAAGCGTTTTGCAGCTTGACTATCCTGTTGTTGAGAAACAAGTCTTCGAGGTCATAAACATCTTCGAGGAAAATCAGCCTGCCCGCATAGCCATCGATGTTGGGTTCTGACATGATCCTGCACGGACCCAGCTCACAATCTTCTCCGTCGACATGGATCACGAGCTTGGAGAAACGCGCTCCATCCCCGTAAGCCCGTGAATCCGAGTAACGGACCAGCAGAGAATATCTGGATGCGTAGGTGACATCGACGGGTATCTTCTCTTTTCCTGCGATCAGATCAGCCGTTAGGTTTATGGCATCTTGGTGCATGCTGTATCACAATCCCTTGATTTCCACTCTGCCGTCTCTGGTTTTAAATATCTCTAAGGCGGAAAATGAGAGATCTTGCCATTTCAGAGATTTTTTATACACAACCCTGATTTGAGTTCTCCCTCTTTTGGCCCTTTCAAGGATCTTTATGACCGGTGTGATAGATGATGAATTCATGTAAGCCAGCTCCCGGAAATCCAATATGATCTTTTTATTAAGGCTGCTGCTTCTCCTGATAGCGTTGACGAGAATTGGGGTAATGAATTTCCCTGGCTCACGATCTACGCTCTTTCCGGACCAGTTGATATTGATAGCGTCTTTCTTTTCCTCGAGTTCTATCTTCAACAGATTGCCAACAAATGTCTCTTTCTCTCGCGCAGTCATCTCTTCAGCCTCTCTAATAGTGCGAAATAGCCGACACGCTCAACAGGTCATTCTCGCCAAGAAAAAAATCGAGGATAGATCTTCCCTCATATGATATTCTGACGAGGCCCAGGCCGCTTTCCTTATCATCCAGTGGCCTTTTAGAGACCTCCCTCAGTCTCTCTATATAGGCCTCAAAGGGGTCTTGATGGCCCCTGATCCATTGAATTGTTCTGTCCAGGTTCTTCAGATGCCTGTATGCTGTTTCATCCACGGGGTTGACTACCTCAACAGAGATCATGCCTTCTTCAATATCGATCGTTACCACTACCTTACTTTCCGGTTCTGTGAACTTGCCGTATTTAACGCTGTTCTCGATCAATTCACTCACCACCATCGTAAGCGCGTGCACAGCATCATTTGATAACCCATGGGCATTCAGGAAATCGCTGCTTGTGTTCCTGGCCTTTTCTATTTCATCCCATGTCGGTTCAACCAATACTTTCAGAGATCTTTCCATGTATCGTTGTTCTCCTACAGTTGAGTTTCTAAATAATTACTCGTAAATCCTCACACGTCATGAGTTCATAGAAACGTTCCCGTCATTGTGATTCAGTAATTCTGTACTATTGTTTCTCGAACCCTTTTTTCAAACCACGATTTGACCATTGCCCTGTCAAACCTCCAGTGTTTCCCGATCTTGGCACAGGGGATTTGGCCCTCGCTACAAAGCTTATACAGGGTTGATTTGGGTATACGAAGCCAACTGGAAACCTCGTCGGCATTCAGTACTTCTCTATCAGTTCCCATCGTTTCCAGAGATACTCCCAATTCAAGCTCCCCGAGCTTCTGTTCTCTTTATTTTATACCTGCTCACGACTATCGCAGTTAGTTGCCTTTGGAATCGGATATCCCCGTTATTCCAATTTCCTCTATCGGCAAATTCCACAGCAAACTTGAGTTGGTTATTCATGCAGGCTCACACCCTCTTGCCGATAGTGATAAAATATGGTAAAAGGAACATCATTCTCAGCTCATCTGATTTACTGGCGTTACCGTTCAAGTGAAACCGCGATTCTACTTCTCTTGCTCACGCACAGCTCAAAGCACCACTTACGCTCCCCCGCTCAGCTGATCGCCCACTCTCAACCAGCGCTGATAATGAGACTATGAGGCGCATTTGTTCACGACCATAATAGAAAGATTCAATGTAGTAGATTGGATTAACGTGCTTATCTACTCCGTCCCATTTCTTAAGGCGTAAACAAATACGCCTTTTCGGCGGTTTAGTATTAATGATAGACGGCGCACCGCGCCGCCTGGTGAGGAACCCAAATCCAGGTGTTTTGCAGCGTCATGCGATCCATTCTTAAGCAGATTTCCGGCTTTCTGGCTCTCCGGCTTTCCTTCTCTTTGTTCATCTAGCTCCCTCGCTCCCCTGCCCCCTCGCTCCCTTGCTCCCCCGCTCCCCCTCCGGCTTTCCGGTTGTCCGGCTCTCCGGCTTTCCTTCTCTTTGTTCATCTGGCTCCCTCACTCCCCTGCCCCCTTGCTCCCCCGCTCCCCCTCCGGCTTTCTGGTTGTCTGGCTTTCTCTTTATTTTCGGAGCAGAACCGCTTCCTGCGCGT
>CP070657.1:19434-23323 GCA_020355085.1 Deltaproteobacteria bacterium | reverse complement strand
GGTGGAGCAGTCTGGTAGCTCGTCGGGCTCATAACCCGAAGGTCGGTGGTTCAAATCCATCCCCCGCTACCAAATGAAATCAAAGGGTTAAGCGAAAAGCTTAACCTTTTTTTTGGTATTCACGGCAGCCTGAAAAGGCCAGCTAAATTCGATTTATGGAGAATTTGGTGCGTTTTGTGAGCCATTTTTACCTTACCCCATTCTGTAGGCAAGTTTGGAATTGAGCCTTTCATCCTATGAAGGATTAATTTATTCTTTGGTAAATTCATAAGGTGTCAGGCTGCTTAAGGAGTTATGTGGGTTCCCTTAATGTTTCGCAGTAATTCTGGAGTGCGTTGAGATGAATCTTGCCATTTTCATAGTTCTCCGGATAGATCACCATTTGACCTCCGAGGAGGTCAAAAGTGTTTCGCTCCATCACCATAAAGCCTAATACGAACGTTACCTCAAAATTCCGATCCCACTTATTAATCCAGTGTTCCAAGAGCACCATCAATTCATCTTCCGCGGTCTTACCCAGCTCCTTTTTGTTTTTTTCATTGTCTTGCACCTTTTCCTCCTTTTCGTAATGTTGTCAATAATATTAATAAGTTATTTCAATTTAATAAGGCTTTATAGTAAGCTAACTATTAAGGCCAACCATCGAGTTGATGTGAGTGCTGGGGAACGAATGGGCGTTGTCTTTGGTCCTTTCCCAACGCGGGGCCGAATCCGGACTTGAAAATCAATCCCTTTCCTAATATTCAGAAACATCAGATCCTTCGATCATTGGCCTTGCCGGGGCTTGTGCATCTTCACGCAAAATGTTGCCGCGAGCTAACAGCAGGAATAGCTACGGTCAGAAGTTCTTTATTAGACTCATTTTATCAAGCATCTCTGAATAGCACGGCACTGTCAATAAAATGCTTGCTTTTCTCTCTGAACAAACGTATAGGCCTAGGTATACGAAATGGGCTCCATTGATAAAGAGGTTGTTTGTTATGAAAAAGTTTTTCATATCTATTTGCATGATAAGCGTTTTTTCTTTGGCATTTTGCGGTAGTGCCGAGGCAGGCAAGTTTAAGGTTACCAAGGTCTATGACGGAGATACAATAATGGCTGAGGGCCATGATATTGTGACGTACGTTCTCCTAGCAGGCATCGATGCTCCTGAAATCAGTCCCCCAAGCCAAGAACCCGGTCAACCATACGCCCAAGCAGCGAAGCGTTATCTGGAACGCCTTATCCTCAATAAAGCGGTTGAGATTAAAGGCTACGGTATTGCTCCCTATCCCTATAACCAACTTATCGGTGAGGTGTATGTAGGGACTGAAAATATCAATATCTCTATGCTCAAGAAAGGCCTTGCAGAGGTATCTGTTGGGGAGCCGCCAAGGGGATTGGACATCGCTCCATATCTCGAGGCTGAAAAAGAAGCTAAGAAGTCCGGCCAAGGGATGTGGTCCTTGGGAGACGACTATGTTAGCCCCAGTGAGTGGCGAAAAGCGCGCATGATGAAGTAGACGGGGCGAGTCAAAGCAAAGCACAGACTGCACTTGAAAAACATGGTGGTTGATCCATGTGATGCCTCGTCAATCATCCATCCCAACTCCACCTTCCCCTCTGTTTTTCGGCATCACCCACGAGACCCGGGATAAATACTTTTGAGTGATAATGCGAAATACGTATTCATTGTGTTGGCGGTCTTGTGCGCTGTCGCTATAGCGCAAGCCTGTCTTTCATCTGAGCTCTTCATAGAGACGGGGCCTGAACTTCGATACACTGCGGGTGATTCTACCTACCATATCAGCTTTGAAGAACCGTGGGCCCTTGGAGGTCACGGAGAAAGCGAACTGCAATTTCCTATCGCCAATGTGATGGCAGGCGCAAAAGTGATTGTAGGTACTACCTATGGGAAAAACAGCAGAAAAAGTAAAGGACGTCTGTGCATTCGTTTATTAAAGACCATCGATAAGGATGCGGGAATAATGAAAGATTCGGATTGGATTGAAAATGATGCCGCCTTTGGAAAAGCACCTCATGAGGGAAAAGACCTGTTTACCGAGTCCGATGCAGAGCTTGAAGGCATGCTGTTTGATGCGATCTGGGCGTATCATTTCTCGCTTGGGCATAATTGGGGCCTGGGGCCGATGCTTGGTTTCAGGTACGAAAAACTCCAATATGAAATCTACGGCTACTGGGGCTATTACTGGACAGAACCGGTATCCGGCCAAGGAAAGGTTCTCGACTACCAAGTTATATATAAGATTCCCTTTATCGGTCTCAGTTCGGAGACATTGCTCGGGAGCAAAGATCAATTGTTCCTAAGCATGGGCTTTGGCTATTCTGATTGGGTTGAGGCCAGAGATCGGGATGATCATCTGCTGCGGTTCAAACTGAGCGAGGCGGAATGTAAGGGAGCCGCCTATTTACTGACACTGAATCTGGACTGGCGCTTTTACCCTCAGTGGGTGCTCGGTGTCGGGGCAGAATATGTAGACATAGACACCAGCGGAAAACAGCATCAGCGGTTTTATTCCGGACCCTCCGTGGGAATTACCTATGATGTAGATGATTTCATAACCGCTTCCCGTTGGTCAACTATGATGAGGGTTCTTTATCAGTTCTAACTATTGACTATCTTCTTTATCTTATCCGCTGTTTTCTTGACCTTGAAACCCTTCTTTATGACGGGAACATCTTCAATCACCTTCTTCGCCAGTTCGCTTTCGATTGATTTCGCTTCGGCTTTCGTTTCGTCTCCAGATTCTTTTTCGTTATTTAGCCCAATATCCTTCTTCACGTTTCTAAATTCCTTAAGAGCCCCTCCCAGCCCTTTGCCGATCTCCGGGAGCCTCTTCGCTCCAAAAATGAATACTATAATGATACCGACGATGATCAGCTCCGTTGGCCCCAAACCGAACATAGGATAAACCTCCTTTATTCATCGACTATTTTTTCTCAAGCTATTTATGATTCTGGGAATATCCCAGTCAACCACGAGCCTCACTCGCTCGTCAACTTTTTTATCGCGATAGACAATATACCCTTTTTCCAAACCATCCAAAAACAGATCTCTTGTGAGGACAACATCTTGTTTACAATACTCGGTGAGTTTCTCCATGTCTCCGGACTTAAACCATTCAAGGGCCTGCAGGCCGTCTCCCGATTTCTCTTCGTGTAGGGTTTCTTTTACCAGATGGTCCAGGCTTAACCGGTAGCCCAGCCTGTTAAAAATATCCTCGAGGATATCAAAGGTCGGTATCTGATCAAGGTTCTGTGAGGTGTATGGCGTCAGCACAGCATAGTCGAACCTTTTGAGGTTGAAACCAATGACGAGATCCGCCTTACTAAAATGCTCGAAAAGTCGATCGATTTGATCTTCCTGGTAAACATAAAAACGCTCCTCCAGACTATCATATACTACGGCTACCGATACCATCATGAGGTGGGCGTTATGCCAGCCGCCGACCTCCTCCGCTGATCTCTGCGTCTCCAAGTCGAAATAGAGTAATCGATTTCGGTCCTGTTTCTCCGATTCCTCCCCTCTATGCGGATACGGTTCCAGAGGCTTCAATTGTGAGGGAGCGATATGAGCAAAAGACCTTACACCGGTGAGTGCCTCGAGTATCAAAAGGGCGGCCTTCTTGTCCAAGGGTTTATTGCCTGAACCACATCGTGGAGAGTAGATACATGCGGGACACCCCTGATCGCAGGTGCAGCCCTTAACAAGATCGAGGGTTTTGCACAACAGATCAAGAATTATTTCAAAACCCCTCTGTGCGAGGCCAACGCCTCCGGGATAGCCGTCATAGATGAAAATAGCTGCCTTTTCCACCTGAGGATGAAAGGTATATGATATGCCTCCAATGTCATTCCTGTCGCATAAGGCAAAAAGGGGGAAGAGGCT
>CP070657.1:16349-19334 GCA_020355085.1 Deltaproteobacteria bacterium | reverse complement strand
GATTATGTAAGGAATTTCTGAGACACAACACTAGGTGAAGGGAGTTTTCTACCATGGACGATTTGATTGTAGGCCTTGACATCGGCACGAGCAAGATCTGTGCGGTGGTCGGGGAAATCAGACCTGATGGTCAAATCGATATTATCGGAATGGGATCACACCCATCTGTCGGGCTCAGAAAGGGAGTGGTGATCAATATCGAGAACACCGTCAACAGCATTAAAGAGGCCGTAGAGGAGGCCGAGACAATGGCCGGCTGTGAGATCAGCTCCGTGTTCGCCGGCATAGCTGGGGGCCATATCAAGGGTTTCAACAGCCACGGCGTCATAGCCCTAAAGAACAGAGAGGTTGGCAAAAGGGATATCGAGCGGGTAATCGATGCTGCCAGGGCCGTGGCCATTCCCATGGACCGGGAGGTTATCCACACCTTGCCCCAAGAATTCATCGTTGATGACCAGAGCGGCATCACCGATCCTACCGGAATGGCAGGCGTACGGTTAGAGGTCAAGATTCATATCGTAACCGGGGCAGTTACCTCGGCCCAGAATATCATCAAGTGCGCCAACAGGGCAGGTCTGGATGTTTACGATATCATACTCGAATCCCTTGCATCCAGTGAGGCAATCCTCAATGACGAGGAGCGGAACCTGGGCGTAGCGCTCGTGGATTTTGGAGGCGGCACAACGGATTTGGCCATATTCTCCGAGAATTCCATAAAACACACCTCGGTATTAACCTTGGGGGGCGACAACCTGAGCAATGATATTGCCGTGGGTATTCGGACACCCTTCAAAGAAGCGGAGAAGATAAAGATAAAGTACGGGTGCGGCCTTACCTCGTTGATCGGCCAAGATGAAACCATTAAGGTTCCCAGCGTTGGCGGCAGGGAACCTCGAACGATGAGCAGAAAGATACTGGGCGAGATACTGGAACCGCGGGTGGAGGAGATCTTCAGCCTTATTCACCACGAAATGCTCCGGTCAGGCTACGATGAGCTGGTAACCTCGGGCATCGTGGTAACCGGCGGATCGTCGCTTGTGCCGGGCGTGCCCGAGATCGTGGAGCAGGTGTTTAATATGCCGGCACGCATCGGGTATCCCGTTAATATAGGAGGGCTCAAGGAGATTGTGAACAGCCCCATGTATGCAACAGCAGTCGGCCTGGTGCTGTATGGGGCTAAGGAACGGAAAAGGAAAAAAGAATTCCGGATACGAGATACCAACATCTTTAACCGGATCGTGTCTCGAATGAAACGATGGTTTGTAGAAGAGGAATAAACAAGAGAGAGAAGGGAGGGTAGTTATGAGGTATCAATTTATTGAGGAAACCCCGAGCGCCAAGATAAAGGTTTTCGGTGTCGGCGGCGCAGGGGGCAATGCAATCAGCAATATGATTGCGGCTGGATTGAGGGGGGTTGATTTTATAGCGGCAAACACCGACAAACAATCCCTCGACCTGAACGCCGCCACGGCTAAGCTGCAGATGGGGGCGAACCTGACCCATGGGCTGGGAGCCGGAGCCGATCCTGAAAAGGGTGCCCTTGCGGCGGAGGAAAACGTAGAGACGATCAGGGCTGCCACCGAAGGCGCGGATATGATCTTTATCACGGCCGGCATGGGCGGCGGAACCGGAACCGGTGCCTCGCCTATTATCGCCCGCGAAAGCAGACACAATGGCGCGTTAACCGTGGCGGTTGTTACGAAACCCTTTGAATTTGAGGGTGAAAAGAGGATGAAAACGGCCCTGGCCGGTATTGAGAAACTGAAGAAAGAGGTCGACACCCTGCTGATCATCCCCAATCAGAGGCTCCGGGCGCTGGGGAGCAAGGAAACCCCATTTCTGGAACTCATGAGGATGGCAGATGATGTGCTCCTGTATGCGGTAAAAGGGATAGCAGACCTCAGTACCATCCCCGGGTTCATCAACCTCGATTTTGCAGATGTCAAGCGGGTGATGGAGCAAATGGGCACGGCCATCATGGGCACGGGCATGGCAAAGGGTGAGAACAGGGCCGTTGAGGCAGCACAGGCCGCCATTAACAGCCCTCTTCTGGAGGATATCTCCATCGATGAGGCAAAGGGCGTTCTTATCAACATCACCGGCTCGACGAAGATGACTATGGACGAGGTTACCGACGCATCTACCTTCGTGAAGGACGAGGTCCATAAGAGCGCGGAGATCATCTGGGGTATGGTTTTCGACGATACCATGAATGATGAGATGAGGATAACGGTTATAGCCACCGGCATTGGGGGCGAAAAGGACAGAAAGATCATCAACATACGGGACATTAGCCCTGATGAAACGGACGAGAGCTGGACGGTGCGGCTGAAAGCGGACCTGGAAAAACCCACGTACCAAAGGCGGCACGCCGAAGAAGACAGCGAAGAGCGTCTCAAAGAGGCTGGCTTGAACCCGGGCAAGCGGGGTATCTTTCAAAGGGTGTTCCAAAAGGATAATCTGGACTACCCTACCTTCTTAAGGAAACAGGCTGATTAATGGCAGGCATTACCGCTCTCTTGCGGGACAGGCTTGCTCAAGAGAGGGGTACTATAACAAAGGACTGGGGCGGCAAGATCTCGGTGGCCCTGATATATCCCAACCATTATCAGGTAGCCATGTCGAATCTCGGCTTCCAGGCAGTGTATGGGATCTTAAATGATAACCCTGATATCGTATCGGAACGGGCTTTTCTGCCCGACGAAGATGAACTAGCGCTCTACAAGCGAGCAGGTCAGGCCCTCCTTTCTCTCGAATCGCAGAGGCCTCTGCGAGCATTTGACCTCCTGGCATTCTCTGTTTCATTCGAAAACGATTACCCCAACATCCTCACCATCTTGGAGTTGGCCAAGATTCCCCTCATGAGCAGGGACAGGGCAGAGGATACCCCCCTTGTCCTTGCCGGCGGGGTGGCAACCTTTATGAATCCCGAGCCCCTGGCCGAATTCATCGACTGTTTTCTGCTGGGGGAGGGTGAGGCAATCG
>CP070657.1:10643-16249 GCA_020355085.1 Deltaproteobacteria bacterium | reverse complement strand
GCCTTCTATAAAGTGACCCTGGGAATCCCTCTGTCCTTGAACACAGCCAGCAAGAAGGAGCTGGAAGCCATACCTCACATCGGGCCCTCTCTTGCGCGGAAAATCATTGACCATAGATCGCGCAACGGGCCGTTTACTGCTGTAGGGCAAATAAACTGTTTACCCGGTGTGGGAAACGTCCGATACGTACAAATAAAACCTTATATCACCATATAGAATAGTAAAGGAAGTGATGCTGTCTAGAAAGGGTATCCCTGGATGGTTAATCGGGCTGATCCTCACTCTTCTCTTTATCGCAATGTTCGTAACCGGTTTTGCCGATTTTACGGATGTCATTGAGAAGAAGACCTTCGACATACGCTCGAAGATCAGTGCATCCGCGGAAAGATGCCCGGACATCGAACTCGTAGTCATCAATGATGAGGACTTAGCTGAGATCGGTCGGTTCCCATGGCCCAGAAGTATTATTGCCCAAGGGGTCAATAACCTGGCCCTGGCAGGCGCCAAGGTTATTGCACTGGATATCATGTTTAATGAGCCAGAGCAGAGCGCCGGGCTCAATACAATCAAAGAGCTGAATAAGATATGGAGCGAACTGAGCTTACCCGACAAAGACACGACTGCCGCAACCTTTTCCGAATTGTTGAAAACGGCGGAGGCCAATCTCGATCATGATGCAAGGCTCGTTGAGGCCGTCGAAAAGGCCGGCAACGTTGTTCTCCCCGTATATTTCGACACAAGGGGCACAGGAAGGGACCGGGACACTCCCGACTACATAGCCAAGAACGCCTTTAAGGTTATCCACGGTCTCAAGGACGACTGGTCCATGAGATCCATTATGTGGCATCCCAAAATGATTCCCCTGCTTCCTTCCTTTGCGCATGCCGCTGCCGGCATCGGCCACATAAACCTCTTTCCCGATAGTGACGGATCTATCAGGAGCCAGACCCATGCCATTGGCTATCTGGACAATACCTTTGTTTGCTCGTTTTCCCTTGCAATCGTAAAGACCTTTACAGGCCTGAACGACAACCAGGTGAGGCTGAACCTTGGCAAGGGTATCGACTTGCAGCTTACTCCATCCAAGACCATATCCATACCGGCCTCAGATCCCGGCATGCCGACACTCATTAAATGGAACGCTGGCCCTGGGGTAGCCTTCCACACCACACCTTTCAGTAAAGTCCTCAAAAAGGATTTTCAGACGAGCGTTTTTAGAGACAAGATTGTTATCGTCGGCCCCACCGCCCCCGGAGTAGGTGAGAGATTTGTGACTCCCATTTCGAGCAATCTGCCAGGAATTGAGATAATCGCCAATTCAGTGTCAAACATCCTGAGGGAGAACTTCTTCATACGACCGGAATGGGTGTTCTTTGTCGAGCTTGCCATTCTCGTGCTGTTCGGCTTGTATATTACATGCTACCTTCCCAGGCTGAAAGCCGGCACCGGAGCAGCCGTAACCTTGCTGTTGTTTCTTTCTTACGGAGCAGCGGGAACGCTCGTCTTTTTTAGGTCAAATCTGTGGCTCAAGATTACGCCTCAGCTCATCCTGTTGGTTCTGGGCTATATCCTGATCGTGAGTAGGAATTTCTTTATTACCGAAAAAACCAAAGAGATGGTCGAAGCTGACTCCGTCGAAACCAACAAGGCCCTTGGCCTTTCTTTCCAGCAACAAGGTCTGCTCGATCTGGCCTTCGAGAAATTCCGCAAATGCTCAATCCGCGAGCCGGGGGTGAAAGACCTCTTATATAATCTCGGGCTCGACTATGAGCGAAAGAGACAGTTTAACAAGGCGCTGGCAGCATATGCTATGATCGTGGAAGACGAAACAAACTTCAGGGACCTCAACGAAAGGATACCGAAACTCAAAGGGGTAGAGAGCACCATCATCTTCAGCGCCAGCGGTGCACATCCCGGGGACATTGGACCGACGCTCAAAGAACTCGATACAAAACCAACGCTCGGCCGTTACGAAGTCACCGATGAGTTGGGAAGGGGCGCCATGGGCATCGTGTATAAGGGTATTGACCCCACGATCCACAGAACAGTTGCCATAAAGACATTGCGGTTAACGGAATTTGAAGGTGAAGACCTCTCTGAGATAAAGCAGCGATTCTTTAGGGAGGCAGAGTCAGCCGGCCTGCTGAACCACCCCAATATTGTCGCCATATACGACGCAGGCGAAGAACATGACCTGGCCTACATTGCCATGGAGTTTCTGAATGGCGAGAACCTAGTGCAGTTTACCCGCGAGGGAAGCCTACTTCCTATAAGGCGCGTGCTCTCTATCATAGCACAGGTGGCCAGTGCCCTTGACTATGCTCATGGAAAGCAAGTCGTCCACCGCGACATAAAACCCGCTAACATCATATTACTGAAAGAGACCAAAACCATCAAGGTCACCGATTTCGGCATCGCCCGGATCACGTCTTCTTCTAAGACAAAGACCGGTATTGTCATGGGCACGCCCTCATACATGTCTCCTGAGCAGGTTAACGGAAGAAAGGTGGATGGACGCTCGGATGTTTTTGCACTGGGAATTGTCATGTACGAGATGTTGACCGGTCAAAAGCCCTTTGTTTCTGATGACGTGACCTCACTCCTGTATCAAATCTCCCATGCAAAGCACCCGTCAGCACGGGAGCTCAATCCCAAGATACCGCTGGTTGTAGAGAAAATAATCGATAAGGCCCTGGCCAAAGACGTGGATCAGCGCTATCAGAAGGCCGGACAGATGGCTGAACATCTCACAAGGGTAGTGGAACGGATAGATCAATTGAGGGAGAAGAGGAAATCACAAGAATGACGACCTGCCTCGCCTCTTCGGGAGAAGCTCTAAGGAATTATGAATATACTCGGCATCGACACGTCTTGCGATGACACCTGTGCCGCGCTCGTAAAAGATGGAGAATATTTATTATCAAATATCGTTAACTCTCAGGTTCTTATTCACCATGAGCACGGTGGAGTAGTCCCCGAGCTTGCCTCACGAGAACATGTCAGAAATATCGTACCCGTTTTCAGGGAGTCTCTCAGAGAGGCCGGCCTCACGATAAAGGACATAGATGCAATAGCAGTCACGGTAGGGCCCGGCCTTGTGGGTGCCCTGCTCGTCGGTATCTATTTCGCAAAGACGCTCAGCTATGCCAACGGTATTCCGCTGCTAGGAATCAACCACCTTGAAGGGCATATCCTCTCCATCTTTCTGGAAAAGACACCTCCTCCATTCCCCTTTGTTGCGCTCACCGTGTCGGGTGGACACACCAACATTTATCATGTCAGGAGTTTCGGGGATTATACGGTTCTGGGTCAAACTCTTGACGATGCTGCTGGAGAGGCATTCGATAAAATTGCGAAACTCCTCAACCTAGGGTATCCGGGCGGACCGGTAATAGAAAAACTGGCACGGGAAGGGCGCTCCGATGCCATCGATTTTCCAAGGGCATATTTGTCAAGAGACTCCCTTGATTTCAGCTTCAGCGGCCTGAAAACTGCCGTCGCCCTGTATTTCAGATCGTGGCGCGATCACAAAGCAAATGAAACTACTATCAGTGTTGCCGATATCGCTGCCTCCTTTCAGTCCGCCGTAGTTGACGTGCTCGTTGATAAGACAGTGGCCGCTGCCGATCGGATGGGGGTAAAGTCGGTTGTACTCGCAGGAGGAGTGGCCAGAAACTCATATTTGCGAAATAAAATGAAGGGCATAATGGCAGAAAAGGGCATTGATCTCTTTGCCTCAAGTCCGGAATTTTGCACAGATAACGGGGCCATGATAGCCGTCGCCGGTTACCACAAAAGACAAAGAGGAGAGAGTGATAGGCTAACCTTAGACGCTCGGTCACGATTTCCGTTGGGTTAGTTGTCGACAACAACCTTGGGTTCTCCCGTTTTTTCCAGCGATACCACACGCTGTTTGTCTTTTGTCAATCGAATATTATCTTTTTCTACTTTCTTGGGGCTGTCATCACATGGCGCTCTTCAAGAAAGCCGGTCAAGGCATGAACAACGTTAAGACAATGCTGGCTCAATCGGGTATCAGCCCCCGCAAATACCTGGGGCAGCATTTTCTCCAAGATCGGGGCATCACCAGCAAGATTATTGCCCAAGCCCGGCTTGACAAAGAGGATGTAGTGCTCGAAGTAGGGTCAGGCCTCGGGGCCCTGACGATTCCCGCTCTTTCATTGATTTCTCATATAGTAGCCGTAGAAAAGGATCCTGGCCTGGCTGAAATATTAAAAGAGCGAGTGCCAGCGGGGGAAGAGCATAAGATAACATTCATTGTAGGGGATATACTAAAAGTACCGATTGAAGAGCTGTTTAACAGATTTCACCGCAAGATCAAGGTCTTGGGCAATCTTCCCTATAATATCTCTTCTCCGTTCCTGGAGAAGCTCATAATCAACAGGGAGTATGTCAGGACCGCGATCTTAATGTTTCAGTATGAGTTCGCACAGCGTTTGACCGCCAGACCACGCACAAAGCAGTACGGTGCTCTCAGTGTCATTATGCAATACCATGCCCGCCTCTCTCCCCTTATCAACGTCAACAGAGATGCTTTTTACCCGAAGCCAAAAGTGAATTCCATGGTTGTTGAAATTGACTTTGAGAACCCACATCCGTCTCAGGCAGAAGATGAAGGCCTGTTTCAAAGTATTGCCAAGGCAGCATTCAGCCATCGGAGAAAGACCATCCTTAACTCCCTTGACAGGGCTGTGGTCTCTCTTCCCAGAGAAACGCTGGATAAGGCACTCAGGAAATGCTCGATCGACCCTAAACGAAGGGCCGAAACCCTCACTGTTGATGATTACATCTGCTTGACTTCTGCTGTGAGGGCCAAGAAGACAATACCTTGACACCTCATGCGCTCGGTGTTATGTAGCTCATGGTTGTGCAATTCGAGCAAGAACTGTGGTCAGAAAGAACTACATAGCTGTCGAAGGCCCCCTGGGGGTGGGAAAAACGAGTTTGGCCATCTTGCTAGCCGAAAGGATACACGGCAGGACTATCTTGGAAGATGCTGAAGACAATCCCTTTCTTGCCAGCTTCTATCAGGATCCAAGAAGGTTTGCATTTCAGACCCAGCTTTTCTTTATTCTGAGGCGTTTTCAAAGACAGGAGGAAATAAATCAAATTGATCTGTTCAAAAGGGTTGTTGTCTCGGATTTTCTCTTCGACAAGGATAGGATCTTCGCGAGACTCAATCTTGATGACAGGGAATTTGGCCTATATCAACAGGTATTCAACCTGCTCAAGGTGAAAAGCGCAAAACCGGATCTCGTCATCTTCCTACAGGCAAGAACCGACGTTTTGAAAGAAAGGATCAAAAAAAGAAATCGAGACTATGAAAAACCGGTGGCTCTTAGTTACCTCGATCAGATAAACCAGGCATTTAACGAGTTCTTTTTTCATTACAACGAAACCCCTCTTTTGGTGATTAACGCCTCTGAAATAGATTTTGTGAATGTACCATCTGATCTGGATAATTTGATCCTTGAAATAGAAAAGATGGAAAAGGGGACGAAGTACTATGTCCCCCTCGGAACCAGGCCCTGAGCACTTGAGGCACCCCGCTACCAGGCATTCGGAGAATAATGGAGATAATCGAG
>CP070657.1:0-10543 GCA_020355085.1 Deltaproteobacteria bacterium | reverse complement strand
TGCCCTGCGGGATGATGCCCTCGAAATCAATATACTCCAGGGGATGATCCTCAACCAGTAGGGCAAGCCTTCTTTCAGAGGGGTTCATGGAAGGGCCCTTGGGTATGACCCACGACCGAAGAACTCCCTCCAGCTCTAAACGGAAATCGTAGTGGAGGTGCGAGGAATCGTGTTCGTGGACAACGAAACGAGGGCTCATTTCGTCTTGCCAAAAGTATTAGAATACAGCAGGGGAATCAGAGTTCTTTCCTAGTTCCTGCTCATCAGGTGATTCACCATCTTCTCTAAGCCGTCCAGGGAGATCTCAAACATGGGAAAGATCTCTCGCACGATGTTGACCGTCCTCGTAAATGGCCACTCCTCCGATGGCTTCGGGTTGAGCCACGCGGCATGCCGGAAGGTGTCGGCAATGAACCTCAGCCGTTCCACGCTCGGCCTTCCGCTGCGCTCTTCGATGTGTATCGATCCGTCGGTGGCCATGATCTCATACGGGGCCATGCTGGCATCGCCCACAATGATGAAGCGCGTTTCAGGATCAAGCCGCACGAATTCATCTACCCGGAAGGGTTTGGAGCGCCTGGGTGGGTCCTCCCAGACATAGTCATAAATGGTATTGTGAAAGAAATAGGTCTTGAGGTCCTTGAACTGGCTCCTCGAATAGTCAAAGAGGCTTTGCACAACATCGATATAGGGATCCATCGACCAACCCCCATTATCTATAGCCAGGATAACCTTGAGCCTGTCCTTTAAGCCACGGTCAAAGATTATCTCGATCTCTCCCGCGTTCTTCATGGTTTCATAAATGGTTTTATCGATGTTCACCTGATCCTTTGGTCCGGTCGGTATCATATTTCGCAACCGTTTGAGGGCCTCACCCATATGCTGCCGGGTGAGCGGTGCGTCTTGTGAATAATCCCTGTACCTCCTGTCCAGGGCCACCTTAACAGCCGATTTGTTCATGGACCTGCCGCCGACCCGCATGCCCCCCGGATGATACCCGGAATGCCCCACAGGAGAGGTGCCTCCGGTGCCAATCCATTTGCTCCCGCCGTGGTGGGCTTCGGTCTGCTCCTTGAGCCTCTCAAGGAAATACTCTATGAGCTCTTCCGGACTCAGCTTAGAAAGAGACTCCTCATCAACCCCCAGGGCCTCTGCCAAATCAAGAGGGTTTTTGAGCCATGCATCCAACAGGGCCTTGGCTGCCTCGGCCAGTTCAACGCCCGTGGGATCGGTCAGCTCAACCCCCTTAAAATGATGGGCAAATACCTGGTCGAATAGGTCAAAATGGCGCTCGGTCTTAACCAGTATTGACCGTGAGGCAGTATAGAAATCATCAATGGAGTTGATGAGGCCCATGCTCAGGGCCCTCTGAAGCCTCAGAAATGAGGTGGGGGATACCGGAACCCCGACCTTTCGCAGTGTATAAAAGAATTCGGTAAACACGGGTTATATCCTAAACCGAGAGATATACCTCTGGGCCAGTGCGTAATCCGGGCTCTTCTTGAACAAAACGCCCAAATAGGGAATGTCGCCCTTTATGAGTTCTTTCACCTTGAAATCAGGATCGGCGTTCAGAGCCCTGATCCAGTTAATAAGCTCTCTGGTGGCAGGCTTCTTTTCCACTTCCTTGAACTCCCTGAGCCGGTAAAAGGTAGTAACGGTAGCATCGAGCAGGTCTTGGCTGATGTCGGGGAAATGGACCTGCACGATCTCCCGCATCATTTCCGGCTCGGGAAAGGCTATATGATGGAAATTACATCTCCCCAAAAATGGATCGGAGAGGTCCTTTTTCGCGTTTGAGGTAATGACTATTACGGGCCGGCTTTTTGCCGTGATGGTCTTATCGATCTCGAGGATATCGAACTGCATTTGATCCAGGACATCCAGCATATCATCCTGAAAATCGGTGTCTGCTTTGTCTATCTCGTCAATCAAGAGAACCGCTCTCTCGTCTGAGACGAATGCCTGCCCGATCTTCCCCATCTTGATATAGTCCTCGATGTTGCTCACGTCCCTGCTTGAGTCGCCAAACCTGCTATCGTTCAAGCGGGTCAGGGTATCGTACTGATAGAGAGCGTCGATGAGTTTCATGCTGGATTTCACGTTCAGCACAATGAGGGGCATTCGAAGGCTTTCGGCAATCGCGTAAGCCAGCATCGTCTTTCCCGTGCCTGGTTCTCCCTTTAGCAACAAGGGCATCTCAAGTGCCATAGTAATATTCACGATCTTTGCGAGCTCATCGTCGAGAACGTACTGAGTACCACCGGTAAATCGCGTCAACTGTTCGTCGTCGTGCATAGAATCACTCCTTTACATGAGAATAGATTTTTAGAACTTTTTAATATAGCCATTTTGGCATCCAATAGCAACCCCAAATCCCTTTAAGTACTCTTCTGATAAGCCAATAAATTACTCAATGCTATCAGCACTCACCCTTGCCCTTCTTTTACCTCCTGGCCTGGCATCTCTCTTGTGAATAGTTCTCTTATATACGACAGCTCCCATCAACCCTCCCAAACCATCAGCCGCTACATCCCAGGGACTTGCGTTTCTCCCGGGCACAAAGGCCTGATGAACCTCATCGGATATCCCGTAAAGCGTGGCCAGAATCACTACCAAACCCAGTAAGAATCCTTTGGAAAAGGTTGACTGCACATTGGCAATCAATCGGGCCAAAAGAAATCCCAGGACCCCGTACTCAACAAAATGTGCAACCTTATCAACACCAAAAGGAGATGGCATATACACGCCCTTGGATTTAGATGACAGGACAAATATCAAGAGGCAATAACCAATAGTTGGCACCCAATACCGTACAAACCCAGACCGCCTTAGACTCTGTATCATAGACCTTTTCCCTTATTCCAGCGAACCTCCCCCCTCAAACCGACGAGGCACGATGTGAGTAACAAAACACGAAATTCGAATCTCGAAATCCGAAACAATTTTCCAATGATCAAAATCCCAATGTTTTAAACGAAAAGAGCTTTGCCAAGAGCTACGCAGCTTAGGATTGTTTTGAGCTTTGAACATTAGAATTTCGATATTGTTTCGAATTTCGGATTTCTGATTTCGGATTTCAAAGTCCAAATAGAATTACGGTTTCGTTTCACCATAAAAATTTGGCATATATGATAAGATCTCGAACTATTGAGACATCTAGAACCTAAAACCCACCTCCACCCCTATCAGGTGATTCTCTTGGGTTGCGCCCTCTACATTATCAACATTGTCGATGGCTTCATAGGCATACTTAGCCGCAAGGTTCCACCATTCCGTAACGTCGTATTCTGCGTCGAGGAAGATCGCTATTCCTGGTAACGTTATAGCCATCATTATGGTCTTATGCAAGGCGAACGTGTGTTGAAAGAGGTGCGTGGTTCGAATTTGCTTTAGTGGGCCGGTACCACCCAGGTAAGCACAGCTGGCGACATGCACACCGGGATGGCCCTTTTTTGCTTGACATTTTAATTATACTTAATATAAGTTCAGCTTGGCTGAATATTGATCCCTCCCTGCGAGCAAAATAATCGCCGGCGCCCATGATCGTACAGACGAACAATACGACGCAAGAACGAAACCAAACCCTGACGATCGGAAAAAGGGTTCGGGACCTGAGAAAAGGCAAGGCCTTAACCATCAAGGATACTGCCCTCGGGGTGGGAGTCTCAACAGGACTCATATCACAGATAGAAAACGAACAGGTCACCCCGGCCATTTCCACGCTCATGAAGATCGCCTCCTTCTTCGGGGTAGATATTACCCATTTCTTTCAGGCTGAGGAAAAAGAAGAAATATTCACGGTGGTCAGGGGGAGTGAGCGTTCGGTTTCATACCCTTACCTGATTGGGGCCAGAGGCGATCAGGGATACACCTATGAATCGCTGGCATACAAACATGCCCGGAAGCACATGGAGCCCGTTATTGCTACCTTTGCGCCAAGACGGAAGAAGAATATGGTTTTTCTGAGCCACGAAGGCGAGGAATTCATTTACATCTTGCACGGGGCGGTTGAATTTTACATCGAAGACAAGAGCGCGGTACTCGAAGAGAATGATAGCCTCTATTTCGACTCCAGCAGACCTCATGGCTATCGAGCTGTCGGCAACCGTCCCTGCAAGGTTCTAGCAGTTATCTATAATAAGCGGCCGTAACACAACATTGGGCAAACCCTAACAGGAGCGTTGGCATGATCGAGATACGTTTTCACGGTCGAGGCGGTCAGGGGGCAGTTGTTGCTTCCAAAATCCTTGCCACTTCCCTGTTTCTGGAGGGCAAGCACTCTCAGTCCTTTCCGGCCTTCGGCGTTGAAAGGAGGGGAGCCCCGGTGACCGCTTTCTTGCGGGTAGACGACAAGCCCATACGGCTGCGCACGGAGATATACGAGCCGGACCATCTTGTCGTTCTCGATCCGCTCTTGGTAGAACAAGTGCCCCTTGCCAAGGGTCTCAAGAAGGACGGCATCGTCGTCATCAATAGCGGTAAAGAACCCGGGGAGTTCTCCGATACCTTCAAAGGCTTTCGCGTTGCCACGGTACCTGCCGGCAAGATTGCCCTAAAGCATCACCTCGGGACTGCCCAGTCTCCCATAGTCAATACCGCCATACTCGGCGCCGTTGCCAAGGCGCTGGGGATCGTTACCATGGAGAGCCTGATCGAGGGCATCAAGACCGATGTGCCAGCACATACGGAAAACAACGCTGCCGCCGCGCAAGAGGCGTATCAAACCGTAAGCGAAGCGGTTCAAGTGTAACCAATCCATACCTCCCATCGCTTGTGGATGGGGTATCGTGGAGAGTAACGATGAAATACACCGAAAGACAAGTGAGCGTTCCATTATGTGCTGTTTCTACGACCTCAGGCCTGTTAAACAGAACGGGGAGCTGGAAGTTTGCCGAGCCGGTCTTTGTCGACCGCATTTCTCCGTGTAACCAGCAGTGCCCCGCTGGCGAAGACATTGCCGGATATATGTACCTGGCCAGCCAGGCACGGTTCAAAGAGGCGTGGACACTCATCACCGAAGAGAATCCCTTTCCAGCCATCATGGGGAGGATCTGTTTCCACCCGTGCGAGGGTGAGTGCAACAGAAAAGAGCACGATGAGGCGGTGGCCATTCACATGGTTGAGCGCTTCATCGGTGACTATGGCCTTTCCAACAAGCTGAACGTCCCGGTCTCCGAGCCGGATAAGAAGAGGAAGATCGCCGTTGTGGGGGCTGGCCCTGCAGGCCTGAGCGCGGCCTATCATGCGAGAAGAATGGGCTATCCCGTAACCGTATACGATTCAAATGAAAGGCCCGGCGGCCTGATGCGCTATGGGATCCCGCCCTGCCGTCTGCCCAAGGACATACTGGACGGCGAGCTACAAAGGCTCTTTGAGATGGGCATCGAATTCAAGATGGGCGTGACCATAGGCAAGGATATGACCTGGGAGGAGCTCAAGAGTACCTACGATGCCCTGTTCTTTGCGCTCGGGGCTTACGAGGAGCAGGCCCTCAACATTAAAGGGTTAGACAAGGCAGGCGTTTTTCATGCCCTTGCGTTCTTAAAGGAGATCAATCTGGGCAAAAAGCCGTCCATCGGAAAGCACATGGCCGTGATTGGCGGAGGAAACAGCGCCATAGACTGTGCCAGGGCCTCACGAAGGCTCGGGGCAACGGTAACTATTGTATACCGACGGAGCGAAGCGGAGATGCCCGCTCATCCGGAGGAGGTTGCAATGGCAAAGGAAGAGGGAGTTCAGTTTCTCTTTCTTGCCACGCCGCAAGAGGCATACGGAGACAAGGCCGTCACCGGCATGAAACTGGAGAAAATGACCCTCGGAGAACCGGATGATTCCGGCAGGAGGCGGCCGGTGCCGACCGGTGAGACCGTTGCTATGGAGTGTGACGGCATGATCATGGCCATAGGAGAATATACCCGTATCGATGATCTTCCCTCCTTTGTCTCCCATACACGAGGGGTTGTTACAACCGACCATATGGGCAGAACCTCTGACCCCTCCGCGTTTGCCGGCGGTGATATCATCGATATCCCCCATACCGTCACCCATGGGATCGGCTCGGGGAAGCGGGCTGCCCTGGCAATTGACCGGTTCCTTCGAGGGAGTACCGATGACTACGGTGATTTCGATCGGCTTCGGTGGGGAGAAAAAGGAACGGTCAGCATCGGCCGTTTGATGGGAACAGCGCTCTTCAAGAGGAGAAACCCCAGCTCGGATGTGGCTGCATATGAGGGCCTCAATGCATTCTATTTCGATCTCCGACCCCGAATGAAGATCCATACCATACCTCTCAAGAAAAGGGTAACCGGCTTTCAGGAAGTGGTCGAACCACCGTCGGAAGAGGAGGCTGTTTCCGAGGCCACACGCTGTTTCAACTGCGGTTCCTGCACCGAATGCGGAAATTGCTATATCTTTTGTCCGGAGTGTGCCATCAAAAGGGATCCGGGAGGCTACGGGTATTACGCAGATATGGACTACTGTAAGGGATGTGGTATCTGCGTGTATGAATGTCCCCGCGGGGCAATGAAGATGCAGTACATGGAGTAGGCTGATGAAAAAGGTACTCACGGGAAACGTGGCAGTGGCTTACGGGGCCATGCTGTCCGACGTGCAGGTGGTTGCGGCGTATCCGATTACACCGCAGACAACCATCATTGAAGAGCTGGCCACCATGCAGGCCGAGGGGCTGGCGGACTTCGATTACATCAGGGTGGAGTCGGAACATTCGGCAATGGCAGCCTGCATCGGGGCGGCCATGGGGGGCGCCCGGGCGTTTACCGCAACCTGCGGCCAGGGGCTCTTCCTCATGCACGAAATGCTCCATTACGCCGCCGGTGCCCGTACACCGGTGGTTCTGGCTAACGTCAACAGGGCTCCAGCCGCTCCCTGGACAATTTGGAGCGATCAGACCGACTCGGCGTCCCAGAGGGAAACCGGGTGGATCCAGCTTTACTGCGAGGGGAATCAGGAGGTCCTGGATACAACGATCATGGCATTCAAGATCGCTGAGGACCTCAGATTGCCCGTCATGGTTGTGCTGGACGCATTCTTTCTGTCACACACCTCTGAGCCGATAGACATTCCAGAAAAGCAAGCGGTCAGGGCTTTTCTTCCTCCCTTTGATCCCGGCGATCTGTGGCTAGATCCCGATAATCCCAGAACGTTTGGCAGCCTCACCATGACCAATGCTTATATGGAGTTCAGGTGGCAGATCCAGAGGGATATGGAAAGGGGCAAGAAGATCATTACCGAGGTTCACGAGGAGTTTGCCCGGGCCTTTGGAAGAAGCTATCACCAGGTTGAAGCCTACCGCACCGAAAATGCGGATGTAATCATAGCCGTCACAGGTACGGTGGCATCCACCGGGAGGGATGCCATAGATCTGCTCATCGACAGAGGCGAGCACGTGGGCATGGTCAAGCTCAAGACGCTGCGACCCTTTCCGCGGGAAGAGGTAATTGCAGCCTTCAGCGGGAAAAAGAAGGTGGCAGTGATTGATCGCAACTTCTCACCCGGTGCTACCGGCATATGGGCCCAGGAGATCAGAAGCGCCCTGTACGACCTGCCCGAAAATGACAGGCCGCTCGTCTATGGGTATATCGTCGGTCTCGGTGGCCGGGATATCAGTGTCAAGACCATTGAGAGCATCTACCGAAAAACCATGCAGGATGATCGACCGGATGATGTGGATATGTGGATAGGAGTAAACTATGTATAGCCTCAACCAGAGATTCGACAACAGGGAGATTCCCGAAGATGAGTTCTTAAGCTCCGGAAACGTTGCGTGTGCGGGCTGCGCGGCATCCCTTTCCATGAGGCTGGCTTTAAAGGGCCTCGGAAAACCAACGGTGCTTGCCGTGCCTGCCTGCTGCTGGACCATCATACCGGGTGCCTGGCCCCTGTCTATAATGGACGTTCCCTTCTTTCATTGCGCCTTTGAGACAACGGCGGCAACCGCATCCGGCATTAAGGCCGCATTTCGTAGAAGAGGCATGGACGATATCTGTGTGGTGGGCTGGGCAGGTGATGGGGGCACCCTGGATATCGGTATTCAGGCCCTGTCCGGCGCTGCGGAACGAAATGATGATATCGTGTACGTATGCTATGACAACGAGGCCTACATGAATACCGGGATCCAGCGCTCAGGTGCCACCCCTATCGGATCATGGACAACGACGACCCCGGTCCAGGCCCCCAAATCAGAGCAAAAGAAAGATATCGACGAAATCATGCTGGCCCACAAGATCCCCTATCTTGCCACCGCCTGTGTTGCTTTTCCTCACGATATGATCGCCAAGTTTAAAAAGGTTCGAACCATCAAGGGAACGAGGTTTATCCATCTTCTGGCCACTTGCCCAACGGGCTGGCGCATGCCCGAGAATCTATCCATAGAGGCCATGCGACTGGCCGTGCTGTCCAACATCTTCCCGCTCTACGAGGCCGAAAACGCAGAGACCTTCAGCCAAACCGTTGTGCCGGACCAAGTTATCCCCGTTGACACATACCTCAAGATGCAGGGCAGGTTCCGGCACCTGACCGAGGACGATATCAAGGGTTTTCAGCAGGCAATAGACAAGCGGTTTGCGCATTTCAAAGAGAGATTTGAAAAGAACAACTGAATACGACGACAAACCCTCACAGGGCTTTTTCAAGAGCCCCCGGCACGGTTCCTGCTTTCTGCAGCCTGCACGGTTGAGGGTATTTTTGCGGTTTTTTTGCGGAGCAAGGAGCATATCATGACAACGAAACTGTTGATTATCGGGGGTGTCGCCGGCGGCGCCACTGCTGCGGCTCGAGCGCGCAGGCTTGATGAACATGCCGAGATCATCCTCTTTGAGCGAGGGGAATATATTTCCTTTGCCAATTGCGGGCTGCCGTACTACATCGGCCAGGTTATCGAGGACAGGAACGATCTTTTCGTCACCACCCCAAAGGCCTTTAGTGCCCGGTACAATATCGACATCAGGATCTTTGCTGATGTAACCAAGATCGACCGAAAGATGAAACAGGTTGAGGTACAAGACCTCAAGACGGGAAACCACTACCATGAATCCTACGACAAAATCATCCTTTCACCGGGCGCAGAGCCGGTCAGGCCCCCTTTTTACGACCCCGGCATAGACGGAGTTTTTAATCTCCGTACCGTACCCGACTCCGATCGGATCAAGGCTTATGTTGACACTAAAGGTGCCCGATCAGCGGTAGTCGTTGGCGGGGGGTATATCGGGCTTGAGATGGCGGAAAACCTGGTGAACCGGGGCGTAACGACCATCATCGTTGAGATGCTCGATCAGGTCATGGCTCCCCTCGACCACGAGATGGCCGCAATAATCCATGCCCATCTGAAAGAGAAGGGGGTGATCTGCGAATTAGAGCACCAGGTGCAATCGCTCTCGAAGAAGGAAGACGTCATCATCGTTTCGACGGACAGGGGGAAGGACATCGAATGTGACCTGGTTGTTGTATCGGCAGGGATTAGACCGGAGAACAGGCTCGCCAGAGAAGCCGGCCTCGAAATAGGGGATCGGGGCGGCATCAAAGTCGATCCTACCATGAGGACGTCGGATCCGGACATCTATGCAGTCGGTGACGCCGTCGAGGTCAGGGACTTTGTTACCGGACAACCTACCGTGACCGCCCTTGCCGGACCGGCGAACAAGCAGGGCCGCATCGCAGCGGACAATGCCCTCGGACGAAGATCCGTGTTCAAGGGCACCCTCGGAACCACAGTGGTAAAAGTATTCGACCTGACCGTTGCTGCAACGGGCGCTACCGAAAAGGCCCTGAAGCAGCAAAAGATCCCCCATCTGGTAAGCTACACCCACTCGGGGTCTCATGCATCGTACTACCCCGGCGCCACGATTATGGCTATTAAGCTCCTTTTCTCACCTGGCAGCGGCAAGATACTGGGCGGACAAATCGTCGGCATGGATGGCGTTGACAAACGGATTGACATACTCGCCACTGCTATCCGGGGCGACATGACGGTATACGATCTGGAAGAGCTGGAATTAGCCTATGCCCCTCCGTACTCTTCCGCGAAAGACCCCATCAATGTAGCGGGATTCGTGGCGGCAAACGTGCTCAAAGGCGATCTTGACACCATCAACTGGATCGATATCGGCACGCTCGACCGGGAAAAAGACGTTCTGCTGGATTTGCGTAACAAGGATGAGCTTGAGGTCTCCGGAGCAATCGAAGGGGCGCTTCACATACCGCTGAACGAGTTACGGGCAGAACTCTCAAGGCTCGACAAGGAAAAGAACTACATACCCTTCTGCGCGGTCGGGATGAGATCTTATCTAGGGCATCGTATCCTCGTGCAAAACGGCTTTACCTCCAGAAGCCTGAGCGGCGGCTATAAAACCTACCTCGGAGCCAGGGAAAAGATTATGAAAGAACCCCCCGAAACTCGTCTCTGGTTGAGCGAATAGTTGACAGGGGTGCCCCACTGCTTCCGCGAATGTCGCTCAGGGACAAAGGTGTTTACTGCAAAATAAGGAAACTCCAGAATAGTTGAGAATAGTTGAGGCTTGACACT